>NZ_FWFD01000021.1 GCF_900163795.1 Vagococcus fluvialis bH819
AGAAACGCCCTACACATTTGGTTTGTCTTACTTTGTTTAGTTTTCAAAGATCTATCTCGTTGTCGTAACAACTTTTATATCATATCACGTTTTTTTTTATAAGTCAACTATTTTTAAAAAATAATTATTGTTTTTTGTTATTTAATATATAAGTTATCTTCGTGACTTAATGATATTAACACATATTAATTCGTTATTCAAGTATTTTATCCAAATATTTTTTTGTTATTTAAACAAAGTACTTGTCGTAACGACATGTATTAATATATCAATTGTTTAAATAAAAATCAAGCTTATTTTTTATTTTTTTAAAAAAAAATAAAAAGTAGGTAAAAACTCCCTACTTTTTACTATGATTCTTTTTGACAATCTGGACATAAACCATACATTTCTAAACGATGTTCTCTTACTTTAAAGCCGGTTAATTTTTCTGTTGCCGACTCAACGTCTTCTAAACCTGGATAATATACATCTACAACTTTTCCGCAATTATCACAAATTGCATGATAGTGCTTTGTAGACGTAAAATCAAACCTGCTAGAAGAATCTCCATAGGCCATTTCAATAACAAAACCTATATCAGTAAACAATCTTAAATTATTATATACAGTTGCAACACTCATATTTGGAAAACGATGCTCCAGATGTTTATAAATTTCATCCGCTGTTGGATGACTTTTACTTTCAATCAAATATTCTAAAATAGCATATCTTTGTGGTGTTATACGTATATTAGATTGTTTCATCTTACTGATTGCATCTTCAACAATATGATTAGACATATTCATCATCCTTGTGAATTTTTTATACTTTCATTCTACTACCATTTTATAAATATATCAAGAAACTACGTCATATAAGTATATTTTATTTATTTCAAATCTATTTCTTCCTCAAAAAATAATATATAAATAAAAATACAAAGAACACCAATTACCAAAGATACGTCAGCAAAATTAAAAATTGGAAAATTAAAAAACTCAACTTGGAACATATCAACAACATAGCCTAATCTAATTCGATCGATAAAATTACCTAACGTTCCACCGATAATTAAGCTTAATCCTATTGTCATCCACTTACTTTTTTCATGATATTTGTAAAGTAAATACGGAAGAATAATTAAAGCGATTATTGTCACTATAGTAAAAAACCAAATTTTTCCTTCTAAAATACTCCACGCAGCACCGCTATTTCTAATATGTGTCAAAGAAAGTATCTGATTATCAAAAACGGTTTGATGTAACTTTATATTGGATACCACCCAAAACTTTATCAGTTGATCTAATAAAACTGACGCCAACACTATTATACTGTAATAAATCATTTTTTCCTCACTCTCCGAATAAATCTTTAGGACTCACTATCCCAATCAACTTTCCATTATTGCGACCATTTTCTGTAATCAAAATAGCTTCCAACCTTGGATTATTTTTAAATAATTCTTTTGCTTTGTACTCAGTATCTGTCGGCGCTAAAAAATAAACAGCGTCACTTTTATTATCAATATCTAATATATCTATTGCTGTATAATAATTAAGATCCAATAAACTACTATTAGCATTTTTAGCAAACCACATACCAACCCCTCTAGTTGTTATCAGCCCTCTGAATTTCTTATTTTGGTACACAGGAAACTGAGAATATTCTTTTTCTACTATTATATAAAGAATTTCTTGTAGAGGTACTTCTGCTGTAAATATTTTAACATTTTTCTTAAGTACACGCTCAACTAACCTAGGGTGTAATAATTTATTTTCTATTTCTAAGATCCTGTTTACCGCCCATTCATTAGGCTCAGCAATAATAAAATCAGTTTCAATTCGATTGTGAACAATTGCGTTTCTAAGTTGAGAAAATTCAATTAGATCATATTCTATTTCTCTAATCGGTAAATCAGATTGCTTCTTTACCCGTCGAAGCATTTCAGTTACTCCCATATTGTTTGGAAAATTCAATTGTTTTCTTAACCATTTTTCTATTTTATTGAAAGATGCTAAAAAAGTATCTGCTCTATTCATCACACACCTCATTTCTTAATTACCAAAGATAAGTATATAACAAAATATCAAAAGTAAAAAGAATTATTATTTAATGGCTTACGCCCATAAGCATGTGTTTGACGTAACAATACTTACACCGTATAATGAATATAGGCATGCAAATGACCACTAGGGGGTATGTAAAATGAAATTCGGCACAGTAAAATGGTTTGACGTTAGAAAAGGTTATGGTTTTCTAGTGTATGACGGAGACGAAGAAATTTTTGTACATTTTACCGGCATCATTCAAGAGGGGTTCAAAGTTCTTTTTGAAGGTCAAAAAGTGGAGTTTACTATTAAAGAAGGTGCACGTGGTCTACAAGCATCGCAAGTACTTGTTATCGAATAAATAAAAAAAGTGTTGACTTTATTTCTCGTCAACACTTTTTTCTATACTGTAAATACTACCTGTAAATAAACTTTCTTGTTTTAAGTTTGAAACAAACGAATTCTTAGAAGGCGGGAACATTACGTACGCATATTCTTTAGCGTCTGTCTTTATCGTGATACCATGACTCCCCACTGATACTTTCTTTATTTTATCAATATCAATTTGATAGCAATTCTTTTTTAAAATGGCAGATACTTTTAGTTGCTCATTTGTAAGAATCATCTTTCTCCGAGTTCCTAAGTAGCCGAAGAGTAAAAAAATTAAAAATGTGACAATACTAAATAAATTAATTCGGCCTTGGACTTCCAATAACCCAATCATACTTAATAAAAATAAGACAAATGTCATCGACCAATAAATGATTGTTCCTGAAAGCTCAGGCTGATATCGAAAAACATGAATTTTACTTGTACTCATATTAGCCTCCTATAAAAAGCTCTTCTACAATTACCTATATTACCATAAGATAAATAAATAAAAAATACAAATGGAGAAACCAATGATAAAAATCTATATTGATGCAGCTACTCACCAAACAAAAAACATTAGTGCCGGTGGTATGATTGTACTACTTAATAAAGAACAACTTCAAATAAAACAAACGCTTAGGGCAAAAACAAATAATGAAGCTGAATTTGAAATACTTTTATTCGCTTTAGAATTTGCCTTGAATAATAATTGGAATCAAGAAACTATTTTTATTTACTCAGATAGCCAAATTGTGATTCAGTCCTTAGAAAAAAAATATGCTAAAGAGGATTCTTTTTCAACTTTACTTAATCAAATCCTAACGTTAATGAATAAATTCGATTTCATTTTCATCGAATGGCAAGGAGAAAAGCAAAATAAAGGGGCAGATAATTTAGCTAGACAAGCACTCCAATTAGCTCTAAAAAATAAAAGTCGATAGCCAATTATGTTTGGCTATCGACTTTTAAATCTATTTATTTAGCTATTTCTAAAAGTAATTTTGCAAATTCAGGATCACCGTTAAATGGATGAATATAGTTAAATTCATCTCCACCGTTCTCCATAAAATATTCTCTATTTTCACATTCTATTTCTTCCAGCGTCTCTATACAATCAGAAACAAACCCAGGTGTAATAATTAGAACTTTTTTAACTCCTTTACTTGGTAGTTCTTTTAACGTTGCATCTAACGCTGGAGTTAGCCACTCTTCCGGCCCAAACTTAGACTGATATGTTACTTTGTACGGAATTTCTATATCAAAACCATCAAAAACAGCTGCGGTGGTTTCAGCACACTGTTCCTTATAAGGGTCACCTTTTTCCACATAGGAAACGGGCAATCCATGATATGAAAAAACTAAAAGTTCAGGTTGATATTTCTTAATCCCAGCTAAAATTTGTTTTCTTAATAATTCTATATAAAGTGGGTGGCTTGTAAATTCTCTGATTAAATGTAATTTAGGAATGCTTTCCACTTTCAAATAATGCCTGAATACAGCATCATGAATAGAAGCTGTCGTCGTCGTTGAGTATTGTGGATACAAAGGGATAACTGTTATTTCTTCTATCCCTTCTTCTTCAAAAGATTTTAATGATTCTGAAATAGTTGGGTGACTATAAGCCATACCGAATTTAACTGAAACGTCTGGTAACAACGCCTGTAATTGATTGGTTTGAGATTTAGTATGGATCAATAATGGTGAGCCTGCTTCCTCCCAAATACTACTATATAAAGCTGCTGATTTTTTAGGTCTTGTGTTTAAAATAATTCCATGTAAAATCGGTAGCCATTGCCATCTTGGTTTATCTATCACTCTTTTATCACCTAAAAAGTGTTTCAAATATTCTTTTACTTCTTTTGTTTCTGGTTTTTCTGGTGTGCCAATATTTGCTAATAAAATACCTGATTTAACCAAATAAATCTTCCTCCTTTTTGTAACCCACCTAGTCTACCATTTTTATCAAGAAGTTAAAAAGAAAGAATACTTTTATTCCATAATAAGTCTTCATTTGACAAATTACATATTTTGATTTAGGATGTATTTAATTAAATAATTGATAATAATTGAAAAAGTAGTAAATTATCCCTGTTTATAGAAAGTCAAAAATTGCTGGAATTTGACACATATAATATTACGAATTACATTCAATGTTTTAATTATCAGCGGGTTGTTGCCGATATAAACAAATGAGTGGTGTAGACTTAGTCACACTAACTTGGGTGGTACCACGGAATATATTATTTCGTCCCTATAGAGAACAATCTCTATAGGGACTTTTTTTATAGAAAGGAATGTTTTTAATGACAACAAATATTATCGATGAGTTAATGTGGCGTGATGCAATTAATCAACAAACTGATGCTGAAGGTTTACGTGAATATGTAGAAAGTAATAAAATTTCTTTATATTGTGGCGTAGATCCAACTGGAGATAGCATGCATATTGGACATTTGATTCCTTTTATGATGCTTAAAAGATTCCAACTTCTAGGGCACCATCCTTATATTGTTATTGGTGGCGCAACTGGTACCATTGGTGATCCAAGTGGACGTTCTAGCGAAAGACAACTCCAAACTATGGAACAAGTTCAGCATAATGTTGACTGTTTAACAAATCAGATGAAGAAACTTTTCTTTGATGAAGACAACGAGCAACAATTATCAATGGTCAACAACTATGATTGGACTAAAGATTTATCATTACTTGATTTTTTAAGAGATTACGGTAAAAATTTTAATATCAATACAATGTTAGCAAAAGACATTGTTTCAAGTCGTTTGGAAACTGGGATTTCGTTTACTGAATTCACTTACCAAATTCTGCAATCAATGGATTACTTACATTTATTCCGTCATCATGATGTACGTCTACAAATTGGTGGTGCGGATCAGTGGGGAAATATCACAGCTGGTTTAGATCTAATCAGAAAAAAAGAAGGAGCTGAAGCAAAAGCATTTGGCTTAACTATTCCTTTAATGCTAAAATCTGATGGAACAAAATTTGGTAAATCTGCCGGTGGAGCTATTTGGTTAGATCCTGAAAAAACATCCCCTTATGAATTTTACCAATTTTGGTTAAACCAAGATGATCGAGATGTGGTAAGATACTTAAAATTCTTTACTTTTCTATCTCAAGAAGAGATTAAATCACTTGAAGAAAAAGTTGCCTCTGAACCTCATAAACGTGAAGCGCAAAAAACATTGGCAAATGAAATGACAACTTTTGTTCATGGCACAGATGCTTTAAATGATGCTCTAATGATTACCGCTGCTTTATTTTCAGGAGATGTTAAACAATTAACAGCTCATCAAATTGAAGATGGCTTTAAGAATATGCCAAATGCGACAATAGGTAAAGAGACTATGAACATCGTTGATTGGTTAGTAGAAACTAAAGTTGAACCTTCTAAACGACAAGCTCGTGAAGATGTAACAAATGGCGCTATTTCCATTAATGGAGAAAAAATAAAGGATATCACAACTGAAATTTCAGCGAATTTATCGATTGAAGAAAAATTTATTATTGTTAGAAAAGGTAAGAAAAATTATACACTTATAAATTTAATCTAATTTAAATAATTAAGAGGCTGACAAATTTGTCAGCCTCTTAATTATTTATACGAATGATTTTTAATAGCTTGGTGATAAAAAATTGGTCTCGAGCAAAGTAACTTTTGCCCCCTCTTGGTGTCTTGTTTTAATTTTCTATTAGTTGATAATTTTTGATAAAAAGATAAGCTATAGTGACTAATCCATTTATACTTGCTAACATTAATAAATTAAAAGCAGACATTTCAATTATCGAAAGACAGATAATTAAAGCGTTTACTATAAAAAGAATCACTAACCATTTTATTAAGTTTGAACTTTCCCCTTTTTTAAGGTGTCCATTTTTTTGAACTAGAAACAGAATAACAATAATAAAAGTAATCGTTTGTACCTGTATAATCGTTAACATTCTCCCTCACTCCCTTTGACTATATTATACAATTATTTTTATTTTTTACATCCGTCAAAAGACTGATATACTTTGTCTTTTTAATACTCACTTGTTATACTTAAAAGAATGTAAGAAAAAAGGAGTTTGCTTTTACTATGTATAAAAAAAATTGGTCATTATTTCAAATAAGACGTAGTGGTAGTCGTTTTATTAATTCTCATTTATCTACCATCCAAATTATCTTTATTTATTATGTCTTAATGACAATTGTTTCCTTTATTCTTTTAAGTTTACCTTTTTTTCAAAAAGAAGAGGCTAATGTTTCTGCCTTTGATATGTTTTTTATGGCTATTAGCACTGTTAGTGTAACCGGTCTTAGCACCTTTAACATCAATGAAGTTTTTAATCAAAGAGGGATTATTTTGCTTGAAATTCTATTTCAAATCGGTGGCCTTGGTATTATGATGTTTTCTACTTTTTTCTTTATTCTTTCAAAAAAACGAATTTCACTTAAAAGACGTCAATTAATCATGACCGATATGAACTCACCTAAACTAAGCGGTAGTGTTCGTTTAATAAAAAATACGGTCTACACTCTCTTAATTATCCAACTAATTTTTGGAATTATTTTTTCATTACGCTTTTATTTTTCTGGTCACCATCCTAATCTTGGTGAAGCTACTTTCCAAGGTTTTTATCAATCGATATCTGCTGTGACAAACTCCGGATTCGATGTAACCGGCCTGTCTGCGACTCCGTATGCTCAAGACTATGTTTTTATCCCGATTTTGATTCTATTAATTATAATTGGTGGAATCGGATTTCCAGTTATTATGGAAATCAAAGAATGGTTAGTATACAGAAGAAATCAAACTGGATTCCCTTTTAGATTTTCACTTTTTAGTAAGCTAGCCATAAGTATTTACTTCATCTTATTTGTTTTCGGCACATTGGCTATTTATTTATTGGAAAGAAATCACCTGTTTAACGATATGCCTGAAATCCAAAAATGGATGAGCTCTATGTTTTATTCAACTACTACACGTAATGCTGGTTTACAAATGAACGATTTAAATGATTTTCAAACACCCACATTGTTACTGTTTTCTATGCTAATGTTTATTGGTTGCAGCCCTAGTTCAGTTGGTGGTGGTGTTCGGACAACTACTATCGCCATTCTAGGCTTATACATGCTTTCATTTATTAAACGTGAAGAAAATGTCACTATATTTAGTCGTCGTATTGCTGATCAAGATATAAAAAAAGCTGTTGTCGTATTTAATCTTTCAATTGCCATGTGTTTCTTTGCTGTCCTTATTCTTTCAATTACAGAGAAACAACAATCAATGATTGCCATTATTGTTGAGGTTGCATCTGCCTTCGGAACAACTGGCTTGTCTTTAGGAATTACGGATGATCTAACCTCCATTGGTAAAATTACAATTGCTATTTTGATGTTTATTGGACGTATCGGCATGCTTTATACCTTGATGGTCTTCGTCCCTAAAGAACGACAGGATCATGGTTATCTATTCCCTACTGAAAAAATTATTATTGGTTAATCTAAAATAACTTAAAAAAATAAACGGCAACTGACATTTTTAAGTCATTTGCCGTTTATTTTTTTACACTCGTAACAATACTAAATAAAAACAACTTCTTCTATTATTTTTATTTTTGGGTCTAGAGACTGCATCACTGGACAATGTTTACTAATTAATTTCAAGCTCCGTTCTGCTCTTCCGTGATTTTTTTCTTCAATCGAAACAAAAAACGTTACTTTCACTTCTTTTAGTGGTTCACTTTGAATATCAATCTCTCTTTCATAATCAATATCAACTTTTTCAAATGTATACTCAATTCGTGAGCTTTCTAAGATGCTTTGATAAACATAGGCACCACATGCCCCAATAGCTGCTACTAAACTTTGTACCGGTGAATACCCCTCAGACCTGAGCATGACCCAATTGCCACTTTCAAAAGGTAACTCCATTCCTTTTTCACCTTGAATTAACTGAATTTTATCAACTGTCATCTCTTATTTCTCCTTTAAAACAAAATGACCAGAACTTATTTCTACCCATTCCGTTTGATTGCTTGTATCAATTATTTCTAACAAATCCATTTCTGATTCTTTTTGTACTTCTCTTGCTTTCTTTGGGTCAGCAATTGGTATAGCTTTTAACAAGCGTTTCGTATACTGGTGTTGTGGCTCTTTAAATATTTTTTCGCTGGGTCCCATTTCAACAATTTTACCTAGATACATCACCGCTATCCTATCAGATATATAGCGAACCATTGACAAATCATGGGAAATAAACAGATAAGTCAATCCTAAATCTTTCTGCAGTTCAATTAATAAGTTAATCACTTGCGCTTGAATAGAGACATCTAGAGCCGAGATAGGCTCATCACATAAAATAAACTCAGGATTTACAACAACGGCTCGAGCAATTCCAATTCTTTGACGTTGTCCGCCACTAAATTCTTTAGGATATTTAGAAAACATATCTTCAGTAAAACCAACTTTTTCTAGAATCGCTTTAGCTTTTTCCAGAGACTCAGACTTGCTAAATTGTAATAGTAAAGGTTCTAAAACTAAATCTAAAGCTGTCATTCTTGGATTTAGGGATGAGTAAGGATCTTGAAAAATTATTTGCATCTTTTTAAGTATATTTTTCTTTTCTTCCTTATTCACATCGATTAAAGAGTTATTTTCAAAGTATATTTGACCTTCATCAATCGATTCGAGTTGTAGAATGCTTCTTCCTAGTGTCGTTTTACCACTACCAGATTCACCTACTAAACCTAATGTTTCTCCTCGATTAATCATTAAAGAGACATTGTCAATTGCTTTAACTACTGTTTTAACTTGACCAAAATTATTTTTTACTGGAAAATAACGTTTAATGTTCTCTACGCGAATTAATTCGTTCCCCATTACTCATCACCTCCATTGCTCAAAACTTTATGTGTATCTGATAAAACATACATCTCAGCACGTTCCCTCTCCTCAGATGTTTCATTATAGTCTGTTAATGAATAGAGCATCTGTTCTTTATCTCCATTTGGAATTGCTTTTAATAATTCTTTTGTATAAGGATGAGCTGGTTCATAAAAAACCTCATCAATTGTACCTTCTTCAACAATTTTACCATCATACATAACTCGTATACTTTGGCACATTCCCGCTACAATACCAAAATCATGCGTCACCAAAATCACTGATAACTCTTCTTCTTTTTGCAGTTGACGAATTAAACTTAAAATTTGTGCTTGGATAGTGACATCTAAGGCCGTTGTTGGTTCGTCAGCGATTAGTAGTTTTGGTTTAGCTAATAATGCCATCGCGATCATCACACGTTGTCTCATACCACCAGATAGTTCATGAGGATATTGTTTCATTCTTTTTTCTGATAAAGATATCCCCACTTTTTCTAATTCTTTCATAGCTATTTTTTCAGCATCTTTTTTAGTTATTTTTTGTTTTCTTTGAATTACTTCAACTAAGTGGTAACCAATCGTTCTTAGTGGATTTAAAGACGTCATTGGATCTTGGAAAATCATGGCAGCTGGGATTCTTTCTTTCTTTCCCATCTGATCCAAGCCATCAAAATAAAATGTATCGTAAGTTGATTCTGTATTTTCAGGTAATATTTTCATTAAGCTCTTCATCGTCATACTTTTACCGCTACCAGACTCACCAACTATCCCTACAATTTCTCCTTTTGGAATCGTTAAATCTATTTCTTTGATAATATGAACTGGCTCTTTATTTTTTTTATGAACCGCCACAGATAAATTTTTAATTTCTAATATGTTTTTTATCATCATTACCCCTCCACACTTGTTAATTCACGTAAGAAATTACCTAAACTATTAAATGAATAGACTGTTAATATGATAAATATTCCTGGTAAAACTGCCATATAAGGGGCTTGTTGTAAGCTTGCTTGCGCATTTTGCAATAAACTTCCCCATGATGCTACTGGGGGTTGAATACCGATTCCTAAAAAACTTAATGCTGATTCTGTCATAATTGCAGAGGAAATACTTCCTGTTGCTGCAACAATCAATGTTGGCAAAACAGCTGGAAATATATGTTTCATAATAATTTTAGAATCCTTTTCCCCAATAAATTGAGCATAAATAACATACTCTCTTTCTTTTACAGAGAGTGTTTCTGCTCGAATTAACCGGGAAATACTCATCCAAGAAAAACAACCAATTACAAAAATAATTGTTACTAAACCAGGTTTTAAAAGAACACTTAAAACAATCACTAAAACTAACCATGGAATCGAAGATAAAATATCGACAATCCTCATTAATAAACTATCGATCCAACCACCGAAATAGCCAGAAATTATCCCCACAACTGTGCCAATAAGAGTTGACGCAATCATTGCTAAGATACCAACAAGAAGTGAGATCCGTCCACCGTAAACTACTCTAATAAAATAATCACGCCCTACTTCATCTGTCCCAAAGATATGCTTCAAACTTGGAGCTGATGACATTTGACTAACATCTGTGGCATTAGGATCAATGGGAAGTAGTGGTGCAATTAACGCTAAGAGTGATAATCCTACCACAAAAACAATTGGAAACCAGTAACTCTTATTCTCTTTTAAAATTTCTAACCATTTTTTTTCTTTCATATTACTTATCCCCCTGACTGATACGAGGATCCACGATTGTATACAAAATATCTGACAATAAGTTTCCTAAAATGACTAAAGTAGCTGATAAAAGCATTACTGCCATAATAATTGGAAAATCTAAAGCTTTTGTCGCACTCATTAAGTAAGGTCCAATTCCAGGCCAACCAAAAATACTTTCAGTAATGATCGCTCCTGTTACAAGCATCGGTAAAGCTAAACCAATTTGTGTGACAATTGGTAATAAGACATTTTTACTAACATGCCTGAAGAAAATTTCTTTTTTACTTGCTCCAAATGACTGTTGAACTGTCACATAGTCCTCCGATAATTGAAGCATTGTTGAAGATCTTACATAACGTGTTAAATCTGGGAAGAATGCTACTGTTAATACAATATAAGGCATAATAAAATGTTGTAGAAAATCAATAAAGGAATGCTCATTTCCAACTGTATGCATACCAATTATCGGCAAGGCATTTAATTTATAGCCAAAGAAGTAGATTAGTAACATTGCAAACCAAAACGTGGGCATAGAAATGCCAATAGAGCAGATACCATCAATTAATTTATCAATAAACTTACCTTTATTGGCTCCTGCTACAAGTCCTAAAGTAATAGCGATAATAAGTGCTGTGATATATGCTGGTAAAATTAATTTTATCGTGTTAGGAATGCGTACCATTAATTCTTGACCAATACTTTGTTGACTGACTAATGAATGACCAAAGTCACCTGTCAGTATTTGTTTTAACCACATAAAATACTGTACTAAAAACGGTTGGTCTAAACCATATCGTTGTCGTAACATTTCAACTGTTTCTTTCGACATATTAGGTGTTGTAATTGAATCGATCGCATCATAAGGCGCCAGATGAATCAACGAAAACACAATAAAGGAAACAATAAAAAGCAGTGGTATAACTTGTAAGACTCTTTTTAAAATATACTTAGCCATATTATCCGTCCTCATATTCATTTTATTTTTCTTTCTACATGACAGAAAAAACTTCGGGCAAATCAATATTTGCTTACGAAGTTTTTCAGTTATTCTATCGCTTATTTAATCGATAGTTTAGAGAGATCTTCAAATGTATAAATTGGAATCAAACCTGCTTTTTCAACATTTTCAACTGATTTATTAACTGCTAATACTTTTTTACTATCAACAATTGGATAGAAAATAGCATCATCAGCAATTTGTTTTTGTAAATCAGCATAGACATCCTTACGTTTTGAATCATCTAGTTCAACAACACCTGCATTAAACAACTTGTCTGTAGCATCGCTGCTATAATGGAAGTAATTAGAAGAACCTCCTGATTTGAATAATGAAGAATATAAATCTGGTTCATTTCCCATGATATATCCTCCCATAAATAAATCATATTTCTTAGTTTCTGGTTTTTGCATTTCAGCAAAGTATGCAGCACTGTCACCACCGGCCAGTTCTAAAGTAATACCTGCTTTTTGTAATTGTTGTTGCATTAATGTTGCTTGAATTGTTTGAACTGGATCATCTGAAGAGAACGCTAAATTAATTTTTAAATCTTCTGCACCAGATTCTTTTAATAATTTTTTGGATTTTTCAACATCTGTGTCGTATTTTTCGAGTCTTTCAGTTGCATATGGGTTATTTGGTGGCAGAATAGAATACACATTATCATAATATTTAGCATCTAAATACCCAGCTTTATTTAACTCTTCTTTATTCAAAGCGTAAAAAATAGCTTGTCTAACTTTTACATCTTTTAATTTATCTGAGTTACTGTTAACACCCATATAACCCACACGGTTTTCACTGTACTCATAAGTTGTTACATCTGATTTTTTGATATCTTCAATATTATTAGGAAGAATATATGACGCATCTACTTCTCCTTTTTGAAGAGCTACTTTTGTTGTATCTGCGTTGCTTATAATTCTTAAATTAACTTTAGGAATACTCGCTTTTCCACCATAATACGTATCATTGGCTTCAAATTGTAAATACTCTCCACGTTTATAATTAACTAATTTATAAGGTCCAGTTCCTACAGGTTTCGCTTTTAACTCATTAACAGAAAAATCTGGTTCATCTTTATAGATATGTTCCGGAATGATATATGTTTCTGTCGCAATATTATTCATTGCTGCGGCACTCACGGAAGGAAAATTAAACTTCACTGTCGTATCATCTAATTTTTCAAAGGCGATTGGTTTATCATCAATCCATAAACTATCTGCATTACCATTCTCTTTTTTAACTTTTTGTTCATAGGTAAAAATAACATCATCAGCTGTTAATTTTTCACCATCAGACCATTTGATATCATCTTTTAGTTTAACAGTTACAGATTTACCGTCTTGACTGGGTGTTACTTCTTTGGCTAACTCCATTTTTTGAGTGCCATCTCCTTCAATCCGTACAAGCGGCGAGAAAATCATATTAACAGTTGTTAATCCCCATCTGTCCCCTACGTTTGTTGGATTAAGCGACGTTGGATCCCCACTAATTGCATAGGTAAAAGTGTCCTTATCCTTTTTTTCTTTTGGTGCTTCTGTCTTATTAGAACCACATGCCGTTAAAGTCATAGCAATAACTGCTGTCATTCCGAAAAGCCATTTTTTTTCCATCAAATCTCTCCTTGTTGATGATTAATTGATTTAAAGGATCTTTTAATCACATTTTAATATATAACAGTCCTTAGTATAGCTAACCATTGAAAATACGTCAATTGTTTACACTTATAAAAAGATAGTAAATTATGAAAGATAAGTACAAATCTTATTTATTTTATAAAATCTATTTATTTTTACCTTTGATTCTTTACAATTAGGCATTCTTTTAAATATAATATGGTATTATATATTAGTTGAAGTTTTAAATAGGAGGAAACATGCATGAGCATACGCAGTAGTTTAGCAACTTTTGTCGGTAAATCAAGCCGTTGGTTTTTACAAACATTTTTTAAAGGTGGTAGTAGCCTCCCAGGAAAAATTGCCTTAAAAATTGATCCTAATGTTTTAGATCAATTAGCAAAAGATTATCATATTATCGTCATAACTGGAACAAACGGTAAGACTTTAACAACAGCTCTTACAGTAAATATTTTGAAACAGGAGTTTGGAGAAGTCTTAACGAATACAACTGGTGCAAATATGCTTCAAGGAATCGTTTCAACTTTTCTTTCTGGGAAAAAAAATAAAAATGGTCAAAATTTTGCTGTGCTTGAAATAGATGAAGCTAGTTTAAGTAAGGTAACTGAATTTTTAACTCCCGAGCTATTTGTATTTACTAACATTTTTAGAGATCAAATGGATCGTTACGGTGAAATTTATACAACTTATAAATTGATAGTTGATGGGGCAAGTAAAGCACCAGATGCTACCATTTTAATGAATGGTGATCTGCCAATCTTTCGTTCTGTTAAAACAGTAAATCCAGTTAAATATTACGGATTTAATCATCAAGAAGATCAAGCTCTTCACGCTCACTACAATACAGACGGAGTATTATGTCCGGATTGTCAGCATATTTTAGCATACAAAATGATTACATATAGTAATCTGGGTAAATACTATTGTCTAAATTGTGACTTTAAACGGCCAGAACTCGATTATCAACTAACTAATTTAATCAAAACAACAAATACTTCTGCAGAGTTTGTCATTGATCATGAAAAATACTCTATTGAAGTTGGCGGTTTGTACAATGTTTATAACGCTCTGTCAGCAACAGCTGTAGCAGAATACTACGGAATTGCTTCTGAAAAAATTAGAAAAGGCTTATCCTATGATGAAAAAGTCTTTGGACGTCAAGAAGTCATTCAAATTGGTGATAAAAAATGCACACTAGTCTTAGTTAAAAATCCAGTTGGACTAAACCAAGTGATTGATACGATGAAAATGGCTCCTTTTGATTTTTCTCTTGTTGCTCTTTTAAATGCTAACTACGCTGATGGTATCGATATTAGTTGGATTTGGGATAGTCAATTAGAGGAATTACAAAACATGTCTATTCCAAAAGTAATTACTGGCGGTGAACGTCGTGAAGATATGACATTACGCTTAAAAGTTGCTGGAATTGAGCTAGATAACTTAACAGAAGTATCTAATATTAAGGAAGTTATTTCCGAAATTAAACAAGTACCAACTGAACATGTTTATATTTTAGCTACTTATACAGCAGTACTTCAAATGAGAAAAGAATTAATCCAGCAAGGCTACATTAAGGAGGCTAACTAAATTGGCAGCTTATAACCTAAGAGTTTGTCATCTTTATGGCAATTTATTAAACACTTATGGTGACAACGGAAATCTTTTGTTACTAGAATATTATGCTAAGAAATTAGATATTGATTTTTCAATTGAAATCGTCAGTATTTATGAAGAGTTCAAAGCAGAAAATTTTGATTTAATTTTCTTTGGTGGTGGTCAAGACTATGAACAAGTTATCGTTTCTAAAGATATTCAAACTAAAAAGCAAGAATTAACTAAATATATTGAAGATGATGGTGTATTTTTAGCTATATGCGGTGGATTCCAACTATTAGGTGAATACTATATCGGTGCTCATGGTGAAAAAATAGAAGGAATTCATGCCCTTCCCCACTATACACTCAGCCAAGAGAATAATCGCTTTATTGGTGATATCGAGATTTATAACGAAATATTTAATGAAACTTATTTCGGTTTTGAAAATCATAACGGAACAACATTTTTAGGTGAAGGCGAAATGCCGCTTGGTATTGTAAAAAAAGGATTCGGGAATAATGGAAAAGATCATACTGAAGGTGTTGTCTACAAAAATGTGATTGGTTCTTATTTCCACGGGCCTCTTCTTGCTAAAAATAAAAATCTAGCTTTGCGAATTATTAACATGGCAACTAAAAAGAAATACAATCAAACTTTTTCAATCTCACAATTAAATGACTAACAATAAAAGAAGGTGGCAAATTATGTCATCTTTTTTTTATTGATAAATACCTAGAATCTTGTTTTTTTTAGGTGTATACTTAATTTAGCGGTAGAATTATTATTTAAAAGACAGGAGGAATCTCTATGAAAATTGGGATACCAAAGGAAATAAAAAACAATGAAAACCGTGTGGCTTTAACACCCCCATTTGTCAAAACTCTGATTGATAATCGTCATGAAGTACTTGTTGAATCTAACGCAGGTTTAGGCGCAGGCTATACAGATGAGGAATATCAAAAAAATGGTGCAACTATTGTTAAAGAAGCCAAAGATGCTTGGAATGTTGAGATGGTCCTAAAAGTCAAAGAACCTTTAAAATCTGAATACATCTATTTTAAAGAAGATTTGATTTTATTTACTTATTTACACTTAGCACCAGCAAAAGAATTAACGGACGCACTACTTGAGAGCAAAGTAACAGCAATTGCCTATGAATCCGTTCAAATGCCAGATGGTAGTTTACCACTTTTAACGCCTATGTCTGAAATTGCAGGACGTATGGCACCACAAACGGGTGCTTTCTTTTTACAAAAAACACAAGGTGGATCGGGTGTTCTTCTATCATCAGTACCTGGAGTACCAAAAGGAAATGTTTTAATAATTGGTGGTGGTGTTGCTGGTACTAACGCTGCAAAAATCGCCATTGGTTTAGGTGCTAATGTTCGCATTTTAGATGTGAACCAAAAACGCTTAGCTCAATTAGAAGATATTTTTGGGAATAACATTGAAACAGTCATGTCAAATCCTTACAATATACATCAATCACTTAAGAATGCTGACCTTGTGATTGGAGCTGTTCTTATTCCTGGTCGAAAAGCGCCAACACTTGTCACTGAAGAAATGGTCAAAGATATGAAGGAAGGCTCAGTCATTATTGATATCGCTATTGACCAAGGTGGAATTTTTGCCACAACAGATAAAATTACTAATCATGATGACCCAGTTTATACACGTCACGGTGTTCTTCATTATGCCGTAGCTAATATGCCTGGAGCTGTTGCAAGAACTGCCACACTAGCTTTGACAAACAACACTTTACCTTATATCACACAACTTGCTAACAAAGGTTTTGTTCAAGCTGTTAACGATAGTGACATTTTAGCTTCTGGTGTTAATGCATGTAAAGGGCATTTAACTTTTGAACAAGTTGCCTTAGATCAAAATCGAGGATTCACACCTTTAGTAGATTTAATTTAAATAAAGATAATATTTATACAATAAATAAGAGGCCGACAATTGTCAGCCTCTTATTTGTTGATTCACTTCAGTTACTTGGAGCAAAACGATTGTTTATTCACCCTAGTTTTATCTATTTTTTTCTCCAGGTTCTGATGCGATAATTTGTAAATCACCTTCTAGATGCCATTTTTTGATATCTGAAGTTAAGATAAAGTGTTGGCCTTTTTTTATCTCCATTTTTTGTTTTTGATCATTAAGAGAAATATAACCAAATCCATCTAACACGCTTACTAAGGTATAAGGAGCACTTGCTTTAAGATTTAGTATCCCTGACACTTCCCAGTTATAAACATTAAAATAGTCTGACTCGATGTAAGTAATGACGCTTGATTCACCTTGTCCAATTTCTTTAATTCCTAATTTAGGATCAATGTGAGGAACATTCGTCACATCTAATGATTGTTGAATGTGTAACTCACGAGGATTACCAGCATCATCTAAACGGTCATAATCATAAACACGATATGTTGTGTCACTACTTTGTTGTGTTTCTAAAATCATGATGCCTTTACCAATCGCATGAATCGTACCACTTGGAACAAAATAAAATTCACCTTTTTTAACTGGAACTTTTCTTAATAAGTGATCCCAATCCCCACTTTCAATCATCTCAGCCAATTCTTCTTTAGATTTAGCATGATGTCCATAAATGATTTCAGATCCAGGATCAGCACTAATAATATACCAACATTCCGTTTTTCCTAACTCACCTTCATGCTCTTTTCCATATAAGTCATCTGGATGAACTTGAACCGATAAATCATCTGCTGCATCTAAAATTTTAGTTAATAAAGGAAAAACTTCTTCTTTTGAATTACCAAAAAGTTCTGGTTGTTTTTTCCAAAGTTCATCTAATTTTTCACCTTTAAATGGTCCGTTTTCAACGGTACAAACACCATGAGGATGCGCACTAATTGCCCAACATTCCCCTACTTTATCACTCTCTAATGGGTATTCAAAATCTGTTTTTAACTTTGTGCCACCCCAAATTTTTTCTTGAAGCACTGGTTGTAAAAATAATGGTTCTAACATGTACAATCTCTCCCTATATTAACTTTTTTTCGGCTAAATAAATCGCCACTAATTCGTCTCTTATTTCAAGATATTCTTTTTTTTTATCTACTGGATGAATCCGATTTGATAAAAAAATAAAAGCTCCTTGCATTTTTAAATCCATAATAATAAAAGTTCCTGTATATCCTGTGTGGTACAAGAGAAATCTTTCTTCATAGGAAATGATATCCCATCCTAAAGATCTTCCTCTTTCACAGTTCTTGGTATAATCATTTAATAGCAAATCAATACTTTCTGGTTTAAGAAACATTTTATTTTTGTGTTGCCCTTTTCTTAGCATCATTTCAACAAAAGTAATCGTATCAGAAAGAGTGCTAAATAGTCCTGCGCTTCCGCAATTTTCACCTAAAACAAATGCTTTAGGATCATGAACTTCACCTTGAACTAATCCTCGATCACTTCGATTTTCAGTCGGTGCTGCTTTTCTTTTTTGAATATTCTTAAAACCGCTATTTAGCATGTCTAAGGGAATTATCACTTCGTTCATAAATACGTCTTGAACCGATTTAGCATACATTTTCTCAATTAAAAAACCTAAAAGAATCGTTCCAGTATCCGTATACTTAACCACTTTCCCTCTTGAGTTATCAGATTTCAACATTAAAATAGCTGCTTTCAACTCTTCTTTACTTAACTCATTTCGATTAGGGATAAAGGGATTAATTCCAGAAGTATGTGTTAACAGTTCTTCAATAGTTACCTTTTTATCTAAAAATTCAGGTAAGTAAAGATTAAGAGGCTCGTTAATTTTTATTTTTTGGGCTTCTATTAATTTTAAAATCACCGTATTGGTACAAATTACTTTGGTTAATGAGGCCATATCATACAAGGTATCTTCTTCTAATTCTACTAGTTTTGGATAAGTTTGTTTCCAACCAACTTGAGCTAAATCAAGTTGATTCCCTTCAATAAAGGCATAAGAAATTCCAGATATTTGTTTGTCGTCTACTATTTTTTGCATAAAAACTTTTGTTTTTTGATACATAAGTTAATTACTCCTATTTTTAATCACGCCTATATTCTACCATAATTCTTTAACGAAAATAAAAATAGAGACAAAGTTCCTTAATTTGGACACTTTTATCTCTATTTTTTTCATCTATTACTGACATTTACATGCAATAAACCATAACTGTATGCCGTTAGGATCATTTACACCAATAATTTTTTTACCTTTATTAAAATAAAATTCTATTTCTAATTTTTCTAAATGTTCTTTTAGTAAAACTAGACTTTCAAAAGTTGGTAAATTAAATGTAATATGATCCACTCCAAGATCAGCTTCTTTTACTAAAGGTGTTTGAATGGCTGGTGTCCATTCGTTCAAAGCGATTTGATGATGGTAATCATTAACAGTTAAAAAATGAGTATTAGCAAAATCGTCGTCCTTAATAGAAAAACCTAATGCACTCACGTAAAACTCACAACTTTGATCTAAATCTAAGATTGACAGATGAACATGTCCTACTTTTGTTTCAGTTGGGATCATTTCATAAGTTCCTTCAACACCACATAAAAATTTTTGCATATTTAACTCTTTGGTAACACCATTAATTTTACCATCTAAAAGAGGCCACTTTTCTTTGGGTTTATCCCAACTAAATTCTAAACGGTTACCTTCTGGATCATTAATGTAAATAGATTCAGAATAACCATGATCACTTTGGCCTTCAATTGGATAGTTCATTAACATCATGTGTTTCATAAATAGTGCGAGATCTTCTCTTGTTGGAAGCACAAAAGCCATATGATATAAACCAGTACGAGTATTGGAGTCTTCCTTTCCATCTGGTGTTGCTATCAAGCCAATTAATTTTTTTCGCTTACTGCCAATTCCCATAATCGCCATGTCGTTTTCTTCACTGATAGCGCTCATACCTATTACACGTTGATAAAAATTAATCATCTTTTCCAAATCTTTAACTTTTAATGCAATAGACGACAAGTTAGTTTTTGGGTCTAACGAAAAGCTTCCCATACAATAAATTCCTCCTAGTATATTATCAATCTTTTTCACTAATAAATTGCTCGATTATCATTGTACCACTATTATATGAAATTTGACTAATAATATAGCTACTTATTCTAAAATCAATGCTTTTTCAGCTGATTTCCAGTTAAATTGAAACATTTCCGCTAAATTGACTATTGTAAAGATCCGCATATAACCCTTGATTTCCCATTAATTTATCATGATTTCCCGTTTCAACGATTGAGCCTTTTTCCATCACAATAATATTATCCGCATCTCTAATTGTTGATAACCTATGTGCAACAACGAAACTAGTTCTATTTTTGAGTAATTCATCCATTCCATGTTGGATTAAAATTTCAGTTCTTGTATCTACACTGGAAGTTGCCTCATCTAATATTAAAACTTCTGGGTTGGCTAAAAATGCTCTGGCAATCGTTACTAACTGACGTTGCCCTTGTGAAATATTTGATGCTTCTTCATTCAGAATTGTTTGGTAGCCTTCTGGTAATCTTCTAATAAAATCATCTGCTTTTGCAGCTCTTGCCGCTTCGTAAACATCTTCTTCGGTAGCTAATCCATTGCCATATTTAATATTATCAAAAATCGTTCCCGTGAATAGCCAAGTATCTTGTAATACCATAGAAAAATCAGCTCGTAATTCTTCACGCTGCAGATTTCTAATATCTTGATTACGGTATATAATATGCCCTTTACTTACATCATAGAAGCGTTCTAATAAATTAATAAGGGTTGTTTTACCTGCTCCAGTAGGACCTACAATGGCTATTTTTTGTCCTTTTTCAACTTTTAAATTAAAATCATTCATCAAGATGTTATCTTCTGAATAGCCAAAGGAAACATTTTCAAAAATAACTTCAGAACTTGTTTCTAAATTAATTGGTACATCAACTTTTTCATTCGTCATTTCTATTTCATCCATCACTTCAAAAATTCGCTCAGCAGAAGCTATCGTTGCTTGGATTGTATTAATTAAATTAGCCATTTGTCCTAATGGTTGAGCGAATTGATTGGTATATTGCATAAATGCTTGTACATTACCAATCGTAATTTGTCCATTAGCTACTTGAATTCCCCCGATAACAGCCACAAAAACGTAACTAATATTCTTAATGAAGTTCATTAATGGCATGATCATCGCTGAAATAAATTGTGCCTTCCAGCCTGAGTTAAACAATTCTCTGTTCTGTTCTTCAAATTCTTTAATATTTTCATTTTCACGATTAAAACTTTTAACAACAGCATGGGCCCCATAAGTTTCTTCGATTTGATTATTTAAGAGTCCTAAAGTTTTTTGTTGTTTAGAAAAATATCGTTGTGATTTAGGAGCTATCAACATCGTTACAATCAAACTCAAAGGTACCGTAATTAACGCAACTAGTGTTAATTTCCAACTAATCGTTAGCATCATAAAAAGAACACCAAAGAACATAATAACACTTGTTACTAATTGAGTTAAACTCTGTTGCAATGTTCCAGAAATGTTATCCATATCATTGATCGCACGAGACATGATATCCCCATTACTATGAGTATCATAATATGAAATAGGAACACGTCCCATTTTTTCTTTTAACTCTTGTCTTAACTGATACACCATATTTTGAGAAATCCGAGTCATAACAAATTGTTGAATAAAACTAAAGATTGCTGAAGCTAGGTACATACCTAAAACAATAAAAATAATCGTGGCAATCTTATCAAAATCAATCGGAATACTTTCAACTTTTATGCCTTGTTTTAATTGCTCTTTAGCAACCATCAATCCTTTAAATATTTCTGTTGTTGCTTCACCTAACATTTTAGGTGTTCTAATTTGGAATATGGTTGAAGTGATTGCTAATATGATAACAAAGAGAACTAGGTAAATTCTTTTTGAAAGATAGCCCATCAACCTCTTAGTTGTCTTCCAGAAATTTTTAGCTTTATCTGGTTTGCCTTTCATGTTGTTGTGTTTTCCTGGTCCTCCACTCATGCAATTTCCTCCTGTCTCAGTTGAGACGTTAATATCTCTTGATAGGTTTCGTTTGTCTCTTTTAATTCTTGATGACTTCCTTTACCTACCATGACCCCTTCATCAAGTACAAGAATCGTGTCGGCTTCAACTACAGTGCTGATTCTTTGCGCAACAATCACAACTATTGCTTCTGTGACAGATTCTTTCAAGGCTTTTCTTAATAAAGCATCTGTTTTAAAATCTAGAGCTGAAAAAGAATCATCAAATATATAAATATCTGCTGGTTTGATTAATGCACGCGCAATACATAATCTTTGCCTTTGTCCACCTGAAAAATTGCTTCCTCCTTGTTCCACCACACTTTCTAATCCATCAGTTAATTCAAGTACAAAATCTTTAGCTTGGGCAATTTCTAGAGCTTTCCATATGTCTTCCTCTGATGCACTTGGATTTCCATACAACATATTAGAACGAATAGTTCCTGTGAATAAGACTGCCTTTTGAGGAACAAACCCGATGCGTTGTCTCAAATCAACTTGATCTACTTCTTTAACATCTCGATGATTAACTTTCAAACTACCCTTAGTAACATCATAAAATCTTGGTATCATATTAATCAACGTTGTTTTACCTGAACCAGTTCCACCAATAATAGCCAAAGTTTCGCCAGATTCTACCTTAAAATCAACCTGATCAATCGCTGGATTTTCAGCACCTGGGTAACTAAAATTAACATTTTCAAAGGATAAGTTTTTATTGCCAGTTAAAACTTTTGGGTTTTTACTATTTTCAATGTCATTTTTCAAATCAAGAACTTCATTAATTCGAACTGCTGAAGCTTGCGCACTAGGTACAAAAATAAAAATCATCGTCATCATCATGAAACTCATTAAAATCTGCATAGCATATGTCATAAACGCCATCATTGTTCCAACTTCTAAAGTACCATCTGCTACATTATGACCGCCAAACCAAACAATTGAAACATTGGTAATACTAATAATCAACGTAACCACTGGTAATAATAAGCTCATTAATGTATTAACTCTTATAGCTGTTTGGGTATAATCTTTATTCGCCTCATCAAATCTTTTTTCTTCAAAGGGCGTTTGATTAAATGCTCTAATCACCCTAACTCCTGTCAACCCTTCTCTAAAAACCAAATTAAGTTTATCTGTCTTCTGTTGTAAACTTTTAAAAAGAGGGACTGCAAAATACATGATTCCACCTACAATAATTAGTAGCGTTGGCATAATGTAAAGAAATATTTTTGTTAGTTGAGGATCTCTAGAATAAGCTAAGATACTTGCTCCAATCAACGTAATAGGGGCATTTATCATTAATCTTAAAAACATTTGACTCACCATTTGGATTTGATTGACATCCGTTGTTGTTCTTGTTATTAATGAAGCTGTACCTATTTTTTCAAATTCAGAATGCGACGCAAATTCTACTTTTTCATAAATTTCTGAACGTAATCTTTTTCCTAACTTTTGTGCTTCTCGACTGGCTATAAGCGTATTAAAAACTGAAGCCACAATCCCAATAAGAGATATTCCAATCATAATTAATCCAACATGCATGATATAAGAAGTATCTCCTTTAGTTACTCCTTTATCAATAATATCGGAAGTTAATGTCGGTAAATACAAATCACTGGTAATCTGGATAACCATAAAGATAATGGCTCCAATAAATGCGCTAAGTGACATTTTTTTTATTATTCGGATCATCTGATCACTCCATTTCTATTATTTAGCTACACCATTCCGCAGCCAATCAATTTTTAAATTAAAATCTTCTATTAGCTGATTTAGATTAAACGTTGTATCACATTTTTTTATCCGATATCCTTCATTAATGGTATTGGAAATCATAGTACACAATTGTCTAAACAACATTTTAAATTCTCGTTCAGAACTAATTGTTAACAAATCATGATTTACCCTATTATAAATACGTTCAAAAGCTTCTTTCGAATCTTTTCTATGGTTTTCAATATGACTTTTACGTGCTTTTATTTCTTCATCGCTAAGTTCATTCATCAATGCCTTACTGGAATTATGATAAGTCATGTGCAAAAAAATATTTTTGAAAAATAAAGTCTCCTCACCTTCAAAAACTTCTTTAACAAAATAACTGAAAAATTTCTTAAAAGCTTCCAAAAGGTCTCCTTCTTCTGCTTCTAAACACTTAAATAAATAATCTTCTGGTTTTTTTCTTACTGTATCAAATAAATAATAAAATAAATCTTCTTTCCCAGAAAAATATTGATAAAAACTACCTCTAGGAATATCGGCTTCCTTAATAATTTTAGCAATTGAGGCTTCATGAATAGGAACAGACATGAATTCATTTTTTGCAGCCTGAATGATTTTTTCTTGCTTTTCTTTATCTAATCTAAAAAAAGTTGTCGTTGGCATATTATCTCTTCTCCTTTATGACACCTTGTCATTATATATGACAAGGTGTCATAAGTCAAAAAAATATCCTTTTTAGTCTAACTCATTTATACTAACAGGTGATATTGGAAACTTAAGGAGTAGATAAAATGAATGAAAATATATATGATATTACTATTATTGGCGGTGGACCAACTGGCCTTTTCGCTGGTTTTTATGCCGGAATGCGCCAAGCAAAAACAAAAATAATCGAAGTTCTCCCCGGTTTAGGCGGACAACTTTCTTTACTGTATCCAGAAAAATTAATTTATGATGTTGCCGGATTTCCTAATGTAAAAGCGCAAGATTTGATTAATTCCTTAATTAAACAAATTGAACCCTTTAATCACACTATTTGTCTTGAAGAAGAAGTCCTCTCTTTCAGCAAAGAAAATAATTTATTTGAGATCAAAACAAACAAAGAAACTCATTACTCAAAGACTATTATAATTGCTGCGGGTAATGGCTCTTTTCAGCCTAGACGGTTAAATTTAGAGGGAAATGACACATTTGAAAATAAACAACTCCATTATCATATCAAAGACATGTCTGCTTTTTCTGATAAAAACGTAACAATCTGTGGGGGGGGGGATTCTGCTGTTGATTGGGCATTAATGCTTGAAGATATCGCAACATCAGTGACACTCATCCACCGCCGCCCAACCTTTAGAGCTCATGAACACAGCGTAAATAAATTATTCAATTCTACAATTAATATAAAAACTCCCTATGTTATTACTTCTTTAAACGAGTCAAATGATAAATTATCTTCTGTTACGATTAATAACCCTAAAGAAGACATTAATGAAGAGATTCCACTAGATGATTTAATTGTTAATTACGGATTTTCTTCTTCACTTGGTCCAATAAAAAAATGGCCACTTGACTTTAAAGGGACTTCTATTTTGACCAAATCTAATACCGAAACATCAATACCTGGTATTTTTGCCATTGGTGATATTACAACTTATGAAGGTAAAGTAAAACTGATAGCCACAGGATTTGGTGAAGCACCTACTGCTATAAATAATGCTATTCATTATATTAATCCTAAAGAACGACTTCAACCAATGCATAGTACTAGTCTGTATGAATGATAAATTAACCTTGTTCTCATTCATTTAATTTTGTATAATTATTAGCATGACACATTAAGAAGGTGAATAAATGATTGTAAAAAAAGAAACACTTAAAGAAAGTGCTAATAGCCTATTATTAGAACGTGGTGTAACTCTAGAGGATATGGGTGAATTAGTTTACTTCTTACAAAAAGATTATGTAAAGGATTTAACTATGGCGATTTGTAAAGAAAACGTCGAAGCTGTTCTTGAAAAACGAGAAGTCCAAAATGCGATCGTAACTGGTATTCAATTAGATATCTTAGCTGAAAAAAATCAATTATTAGAACCTCTACAAGAAATTGTTTCAACAGATGAAAGTTTATACGGAATTGACGAAATCATGGCGTTGTCGATTGTTAACGTCTATGGCTCTATTGGATTTACTAATTACGGTTACATTGATAAAGTGAAACCAGGTGTGTTAGCCAAACTTAATTCTCATGAGGGCGGCCAGGTTCATACTTTTTTAGATGACTTAGTTGGAGCAATTGCTGCAGCTGCTGCTAGTCGTATTGCTCATTCTGTACCTCAATAATAAATATAAAAAGAGACCCAAACAATACCAGCAATGGCATTATTTAGTTCTCTTCTTTTTTTGTATTAATTATTTTTTTCAGTTGTTTTTTCCCTATAAAAATTACGATTAAAATAAACATAATAAATAAAATGAAAAACAAGATGAAACAATGCATAAAATAATCTTGTGGTAGAGCTAAGATGACTGGATCTGTCATAGGATTAAATACCCATGCATCGTTATTAAAAAAAACTTCATGAAATTTCACAAAAAATGTGTCAAATCCAACAGCCATAAAGAAAACCAACATGATTAGACCAGTTAAGATATATGTAAAAGGTTTAATTAATTGCCAAAACATCCCCCTTTTTAGTAAGTTTTTTAAATAAATCACACTTGGTACTATTGTTATAATAAGTACACCATAGTTTATTTGGAATAATCGTTTCACTTCATAGAAATGAAACGCTCCCGTCTCTGAAACTGGAAAATCAGACATTTTTAATGGATTAACCCAAAATAAATTTAAATAATGCATTAACTGGTCATAATTAACGAGTAGTTGATGTTTTGATAAATCAATATAATCTAAAATTTCTAGCCGATTAATATCCATTACATATAACCATCTAGCATTAATTGTTAAGGCTATAGCTAAAGTTAATAAAAATAAAACGAGACTCACAAAACTAACATATTTTTTTATTTGTTCCATTTGTTAAAATACCCACTCATCTAGAGAATTAATCACAAATGTTGGTTGTACACTTAACGCGTTAACTGCTGATTTAGGCGTGAATCCAGTCAGTACAAGTAATGAATCTATCTCATTATCAATCCCTGCTCTGATATCTGTTTCATAATTATCCCCTACCATGATCACTTCATCTTTGGTTAATTTCAATTTTTCAAGCGCTTTATTCATAATAATCGCTTCAGGTTTCCCAATGATGACAGCTTTTTGTTTAGTCGCTATTTCAAGCATTCCGATTAAACTTCCCGCACCTGGCAAAAGTCCACGCTCTGTTGGGATATTCTTATCTGGATTAGTACCGATAAAATGAGCACCTTTTTGAATGGCCAGTGTGGCTACTACTATTTTTTCATAGGTTAGTTTAGTATCTAAACCAACAACAACATAATCAGGATTTTCAGCTGTTAATTCAAAACCGGCATCTTTAATACCTTCTTTTAATCCTGACTCTCCTATAACATAAACTTTTTTTCCTAATTTTTTTTCAAGCATATAATCAGCTGTTGCCAAAGTCGCTGTATATATCTCGTTACTTGTCACATGAATATCAAATTGATTAGCTAATTTTTCTTGAACTGCTTTAGGTGTTTTCGTTGTATTATTAGTGACAAATAAAAAAGGAAGTTGTTTTTTTTGTAACCTTTCAACAAAATTTTTACCTGCCAAAATCGGTTTTTCACCTAGGTAAATTGTCCCATCCAGGTCAATTAAGTAACCTTTATAATTCTTCATTTTGATACCCTCACTCTGCTGATGTTTCTTTTTTTCTAATAGTAAATTGATGCTTATTTGATTTTTGACTTGTTGGCGTTTCTGGTTTTCTTTTCTTATCTTGATTTGTTGTATTTTTACCTTTAAATTTTGGTTTTCTTTTATTTTGATTTTGATTGAATTTCTTTTCATCAGTATGTGCTTTGGACTTAGATTTGTTAGTATTGTTGTTATTGCGTTTTTGATTATTCACAGTCCGTCCGCGACGCTTAAACTCACCCGTCTGTTGGATAACAAAATAAGCACAGCCAAAATTACAATACTCGTATATATAATCTTCTAAAGTACTGATTTTAGCATCCATTGGAGCTCCTTTAAAGTCATCCAAAAAGAAGCCTTTTAAACGAAGTTGATCATAGCCCCAGTCACCAACAATATAATCATATTTTTCTAAGACATCATTATAGCGCTTTATCACTGCTTCATAGTTAAATCCTTCGCGATAATTTTTAACTAACTTATAGGTTCCTTCACCTAGTGAAAAGCTCTCTGGAGAAAAATTGGCTAACATTTCTTGTAAGACTTCATCAACTTCTTCTATTTCTTCAGTAACTTCATTTTTTATTTCTTCAGTCATTATTTCTACACCTCTAGTTTTAACTAAATTTATTGGTTACATGTTTCCCGACAACTTTTCTTAAAAAATCAGGACTTAATATTTGAATCTCTCCCGCTATTTCCATTGTAGGGAAAAAGGGTAAGAATGACAGATGATCTACTGTAACAAGCTCATATGGCACATCATCTAAAATGGGTTCATTACACCACTTAACTTCTTTGGTTTTTTTGCAAAAGCTAAGACCATCATAACATATTTCACCGAAATATTTCCCCCTAAATTTCATTCCAACAATTTTATAATGTTGTAAATAGTCCCGTAGTCGTTCAATTTCATATACTAATCGCTTCACGTCTCGTCCTGTTAGTTTAATTTTTATTAAGTTCATCGGATGAGGATAACAATCATGTAAATCTTTTTTTGTCACTTTCCCTTGATTCAAATCAGTTAGGATAGTACCTGTATTTAAAATAGCTACTTCTTTTCCTGAATATTCTTTCATTGCTTCAAGAGTAAACACCATAAGGCTTGTCCTTCTTTCTAATTTTTGTGGTAGATTACCTACATACTGTTTAGTTAATAGCTGTTCACCTAATGATTGATAATGATTAATTTCATCTAGGTCTTCTAACTCCTCTGGTAATTCTTCAACAAGGATTGTTTTTGCTTGTTTTGAGATCAAACGATGATCAGAGCAAACAAGTTCAACCTCTCCTATATGCTGACCAAATTTTCCAGCAGCAGCAAGCAAGGTATCACGATACATTAGTCCATTTTCAAATAGATGGTGAGTATGAGACTCTAATATAACATCAATTTCCGGAAATTTTTCGACTATTTTTTTATCATCTGGCAAACCTAAATGTGATAAAACAACTATTATATCTACTTGTCCCTTTAACTCAGGTAACCATTTTTTTAGCGTTTCAATCGGATCAACTGCAGTCCATCCAAATGGTTCATAGGTTAGATTAATGGGTGATGTCAAGCCAATAATACCAATTTTAGTACCCTTTTCAGTTTCTTTAATATCATACGCATCAGCCCATTCAGGAATATTACCAGTTTTATTGTCTAAAATATTTCCTAAGAGAACCGAAAAGTGAGCATCTTTGTACAAAGCATTTAAGTGTTCTTTACTATTAGTAATTCCTTCATTATTTCCAATAGTCGCATAATCATAAGGGACTTGATTCATTATACCAATATTGGCAATACCTTCTGTTACATCTGTTAACGGATGGAAGCGATCCATAAAATCACCTAGATCAACTAAAATACTTTCTTCTTTTCTCATTTTATAGACTGATTGTTTTTCGTTCATATATCGCCTTATTCTAGGCCAATTTTCAAAATGAGAATGTAAATCGTTAGTATGTAGGATATTAATTATTTCGTTCATATAAGTCATTTACCTTTCGCGACACTTTACTTTATAATATTACCATATCTTCATAAAATCGGATATGATATACCATAGAAGGACGTGATAATATGTATCTAGAATTTGGTACTATTAAGTTATGGTTACGCGCAGATGATGAGGGCATCACTCACATTGACTTTATTGAGGCTCCTTTACAGGACGCGAAATTAACCAAAATGGCTAGCCAACATTTAACCCTAGCCAAAGAAGAATTAACAGCTTTTTTCAATGGAACTATTGTTTCATTTACTGTTCCTCTCCATATTACTGAAGGAACAGTTTTTCAAAGAAAAGTCTGGCAAGCCTTACAAACCATTCCATATGGTGAGATCAGAAATTATCAAGAAATAGCTATTTTAGCAGATTCTCCAAAGGCACAAAGAGCTGTTGGTCAGGCAAATAGAAAGAACCCTATCCCAATTATTATTCCTTGCCACAGGGTAATTGGTAAAAACGGAAAACTTGTCGGATATTCAGGAAATAGCCCTGAAGGAATTGCTATTAAAAATCAGCTCCTATCTTTAGAAAGATCAACACATAAATAAAGAAAGAACCTAACAATCTACAATATCTGATTGTTAGGTTCTTTCTTTAAATTGATTTGTTGTATTAAACATTATGCTGTATAAGCTGATTTCATATCTTTAAAGAAGCTCTTTGGCATATGTAAGCCATCAGAAATAAATCCTTCAAAACCACCAAACTCTTTTTCCATAATATCAAAAGAATGTTCTAAATAACGGCTATCAACATTCATCATTACAAGAACTTCCTGTAATTGTTGATCAGTCAATCCTTGTTTTTTCAATTGATCCACTATTTTTTGATTGGCATCTTTTCTCAGGTCGTTAGTTAATAAATAGTCTTTATAAATTAACTCTTTAGAAACACCAAGACTTCCTAAAATTAAAGCGGCTGCTAAACCTGTGCGGTCTTTTCCAGCGAAACAATGAAATAAAATAGAATTATCAGGTTTTTCAATAATCATCTCTAAAAACTGTTGATACCCTTTTTGAGCTCCATCCGTTAAGATTAATTGACTATATAAATCAATCATCCCTTGATGAGCAGACGCTGATCCAGCCAGCAAGTCTTCAAAGCTCGCTCCCTGACCTTTCACATCTTTTAAAATATCAATATTAACATAATCAACACCCAGTATGTTATCATCTGGACGCTCCGAAGTCTCTTTTTGACCTCTTAAATCAACGATTGTACGCAACTTGTAATCATTTAACAATCGACTAACTGCACTTTCCTCTACATCTACTACCTCACCACTTCTTAAAAAGAATCCTGGTTTAACTTTGGTACCTTCAGTTGTTGGCACATTACCTATATCTCTAAAATTAACTAATGAATTCATTTTGTTTTCTCTCCTGTTCACCAAAGTATAATTTTACTTATTATAGCATAGCATGTGTAAAGAAAAAATGATAGCTGTTCTAACTCTCAACAGCTACCACTAATCTTTAACTTTACTTAAATAAATAAAGTTTTATGAACCTCTAGTTTTTTAATCAAACGTCGACTTAACAGACAGGCAATAATAGTTACTACCAGTATCAGAATCAATGGTATCACAATACTTGGAACAACACTTTGACTAATACCTGAGACAAAACCAAAAATTGTAATCAATAGACTAAACATTCCTTTTGTCCAATAAGGTAAACTCAAAATGATCCCGACAACTAGTACGCTAATGATTGCTAAGATAATGAATATTTTTTTTTGTTTCATAGAGTACGTTATAATTACAGCTAAGTTTGTTAATTGTAAAACACAGAACATAACTAAAGCTGTAAATAAGATGGTCAGAATAGCTCGAATAATAATTTGATTAGACAATCCATCAATATAAACATTTTTAATATTATCATCAGGTTTAATGAATGAAAAGAATGGTACTTTTAAAACAAGTAAATTATGAAGCTCAATTAATGAAGCTGAAACTAAACTTACAATCATTTGAACAATCATCATCCGACTTAAAATTGTTTCTCTTGAGAAAGAATGGTAACTATAAAATGTAATGTTAGATGAGAAACTTACCCAAAGACTAATCACAAGATAAATTGTTAAAAAGTAACTAATCCCATCAAAAGAGAAATTTTTGGTTGTATAATTTTCAATCACAGTTGCCATCGCCAGAAATAATACGTATATTGCCATGAATAAACTGAGTATTTTCATTTGTTGGAATAACTGAGTTCGAATAAGTGCTTTTTTATTCATAATTATTCCCCTTCCTTCTTACCATAAACATCTTTAGTTAACTGAATAAATAACTCTTGTAAGTTTAATGGTTTTAATTCCAATTGCTCATTATGTTGTAGTTCATTTTCTTCAAGTTGAACGTAAGCTTTAATCACACCTTGACGATACTCTTGTCCCAAGATAGTTTTTTGTTGTAAAAATTCTCTTACATCTCTTTCATCGCCTTTAACAGAGTAAGCTTTACTGACTAAATCTTTAACATTGTCATCAATTAAAACTTGACCATCTTCAAGAATAACCACTCGCTCAATTATCTCCTCTATTTCATCAATCGCATGAGTTGACAAGATAATCGTTTTTGGATAACGGTCATAGCTTTTTAATAAATCTTGATATAATGCATGTCTATGGTAAGCATCTAATGTAAATGCTGGTTCATCTAATAATAAATAGTCTACATCATTGCTTAATGCTAAACATGTTCTAAATAAAGTTTTTTTCTTTAAAGGTAATTTTCTAAAGATTTCATTTTCGTTTAAATGATACTTTTCTAACAAATTCAGACATTCATCTATTTGAAAATTCGGATAAAATTGTCCCATCCATTTAACGATTTGCTTTAATTTAGCTCTTCTTGGATAAATATCATCATGTGTCTGAAAATAAATATTCTTTAATACCGCGGGATGATCTTCAATATCCATATCATCAATTTCAATATAGCCCTCTGTTGGAAACCTTAAGCGGGCAATTAAACGCATCAAAGTTGTTTTTCCTGAATCATTTTGTCCTAATAAACCATAGATTTTTTTTTCTTGAAAAATTAAATCAATGTCATTAAGAACTAGAAGATTATCTGCTGTCTTAGACATCCCTCTAACTTCTATTGTCATAATTATTTATTCCTTTCCTATAAAGCATTCTCATAATAAGAACTTACCTTATCATGATATTATACAAATATTACATCTACATATCAAACGAGTAACAAAAAAAGTCAAAAAGAAAACAATTACTCGTGTTCTCTTAAAAAATGAGAACAAAGAACTATTTTAGCTCATTTGCTCTCATTTGTCATTATTTATTGACTAGATGTCACTTGCTCCTCAACGTACTCGACCTTAACTCCTTTAGCCAATGTTTTTAAAGAAAGGATATTCTTATCTGTCAGTTTCTTTTGACCAAACATCGTAATCGAGAAGATAACATCTCCTGTACGTGCTTTGTACATCAGAGTTTTCTTATCTTTTGAAAATTGTAAAGCTTCTTCCATAAATCCAGAGTACTGTACCGCTTCCTCAGTATCCCATTTAACATCCTCTAATTCATATCCAATAATGTCACCATAAATTTTCTGTTGGTTATCAGAGGCATTTATTTGAACTATCGTTGTAGGATCATCCTTTGATTTAAAAGTTCCCCACATTTCACTTTGTGTAAATTTTCCATCAGACATTTTATCATAAGGTGCATTATTAAAACTAAATTTTGATTTCCCTACTAAAATATTATTAATGATGTCACTTCTTTTTTTCCCATCATCTTTAATAACCATTCCCCTTGGCTCACTATTTTTAACCATCGTTTTAGTTTCTTCTTTATTACCACAACTAACTAGTAGTAACATAGGAAGAGCCAGTAAAATCCACGTTTTTTTCATATCATCACCTATTATTTTTAAGTCTTTTTTCTAGTATACTATAAACTCACACAAAATAAAGAGCTTTCACCATTTTTTAGGACTCCAAAGATTCCCATCAAGTTCGCTTTTGGCTTGTTCAATCCGTTTATATTGTTCCTTCATTATTTTATTTAATTCTTGATAGTACGCTCTCTCTTCATAAGTTCTAGCCGTTTCTGATAATTGTTTTATTTGAGCTAAAACCCATACTTCTTCAGACATTATTCTTCCCTCATTTCACGAACTACATGGATTAAATCGTCTAATTCATCACGGTTTTCTTCAATCGTGGCTAGAATAGCTGAAAGTTCATCTCTAGAATTATTATTGTACATAACTAGTTTTTCTATGAACCAATCTTCTTTTGCTTTAAAACGATCATCATTAACTTTTGTTAAATATTGTTGGTACTTTATCAATAATTCTTTTTTCTCTACTTCTACTAAATATGGAAATAAGGAAATCGAGAAAATGGGTAAATAAGTCATCTTGCATTTTTTGGCAAAAGCTTCAAAAGGTCTAAACAATTCCGATAACGTGTAGCCTTCTTTTTTTCCAGATGCAAACGAATCTTCTGAAACACCCATACTCACTACTAATCCAAATTCCTTGCCTTGTAACATAGTAGCGTTACTTGTATCTTGAAAGACTTCATCCATCCATCTCTTTAAGATATATGGTGCACTATACCAATACATCGGAAATTGAAATATTATTCGATCATAGTCTTTTAACCTATCCTGCTCTTTTTTGATTTCTATTATTCTATCTGCTAATACATAGTTCGTCACATTATCTAAATTTTGAGTGCTCTCCATTAAAAATTGCTGCACTGACGAGTTATTGATATCTGGATGAGCTATGATTACTAATGTTTTAGTCACTACTATCACTCCATTCCGTCATATCATACCAATAAATTTTAAATAAATAAAAATTATTGCTTATCTTATTTTCAAATTTAAATAACATTATTCGACCAAAAAAAATCATTTGTCATACTTAATTTTATTTCGTTCAGCGAACAAAACAATTAAAGTATGACAAATGATTCTATTAACTTTTTTTACTGAATAGAAGCATCAAAAATTGATTCAATACTTTCTTTTAACGCAAAATCAAATTCCATATCAGTTTCTTGATAAGCAAGTCCCTCTTCTAATGCTCTTGAAAAACTGGCAATCATGCCGTGATTTTCACTTAATTTCTTATCTGCTTCTGCTTTTCTATAACCACCAGATGAGGCTACGACACGAACAACATTAGGATGATTTAAGAATTCTTCATAAAAATCCGGTACATTTGGTAAGCTTAACTCTAATATTACTTTTTCATCTTTAGTCAATTGATTTAAATGACTTAAAAGTTCTTCCTTTAAAAGAACTTCGGCTTGTTCTTTTTCTGGACTATGAATATCAACTTCTGGCTCAATAATCGGCAGTAAATTATTGTCTAAAGCTTTCTTCGCTAATTCAAATTGTTGAGCCACAATTTCTTTAATCCCAATTTTATTAGCACTTAAAATAATTGAGCGCGATTTGGTACCAAATATCTGATGCTCTTTTGCAAGAGTAAATAAACTTTCCAAATCAGGGATTTCTTTCATAAGTTGGACACCATTCATCACAGGATCTTGACCTTGATCGATCTTTAAGAAAGGAATAATCCCTTTTTTCTCCCATAAAAATTCACAAGTATTCATTTTATTAATTGTTCTTTTCACCGTATCTTTAAATAAAATAGTCGCAATAATATGTTCAGAATCAAAATCTGAACTTGCCATAATTCTGTATCTCATATCGTGAATTAGATCAAACATTTCTTCGTCTGTACGATACGTTTCATCAGGAATACCATACGCTCTCAATGCTCCGGGTGTTCGACGAGCACTCTCATCTAGAGCTGCTATAAATCCAGGATTTTCTTGCATAATTTTTAATTTTTTTTCATCTAACATAATTATCAATACTCCCTTACTCTATTTCTATGCTCATTATAATACAAAACAGGCTTTTTTTTAAGTGAAAATCAAAACTAATGACAAAGATTTAATTATTTACTTAGTAAGTTAATAGTATACATCCAACTTTATCAAATAATTTTATTACAACTCACATTATTTAAAACAAGTTATTTTCCTTTTATTTATAAGCATTATGGTTGCTATATTGAGAATATAAAAGAGAACCATCACTCACTAATTCCTTTTTAATTCTACTATCCAATTAATACATTTTCTTGTGGGTAACTAAAATTATGCCCTTGTGATTTCATTTCTTTTCTAAGTAAGGAAAAGATGACTGTGTAGAGGCCTACACGACCAATGAACATTAATGACATGATTAAAAACTTACCAAATACAGTTAGATTTGGTGTTAATCCCATAGTCAGCCCTACTGTTGCAAAGGCTGAAACCACTTCAAATAATACGTATTCAATTCCTGATTGATAAGGAATTGTTTCTGTCATAGCTAAAATAAGAGCACTTACAAAACAGATAACACTTGAGAAAAAAACAAACATAAACGATTTTAAAACCGTTTTAAGAGGAATCGTTCGACCGAATCCTTCTGCACTATTTCTTCCTTTAAGTAAACTAAATAATTGAACACTTAAGACACCAATTGTTGTCGTTTTTACGCCACCGGCTGTTGAGCCAGACGTTCCACCAATAAACATTAGTACTATCGTCAACAAAAGACCCGCATAACTCATACTTCCATAGTCCAATGAAGCAAAACCGGCTGTTCTTGGAGTAACACTCAGAAAGAAACTATTCGCAAATTGATTGAAACCACTCATTTTACTCTCCACGTCGGTTACAAAAAAGATAATTGTACCAAAAACAACTAAAAAGGAAGAAACACTTAAGGCAATTTTTGTATGAAGCGACAATTTATGTTCCTTTTTATAATGGATTAAGTCATACCAAACAATAAAACCAAAACCACCAGCTAAAATAAGGCAAGAAATCACAATTAGAACAAACCCATTTGATTTATACCCCATCAAACTGTCTCCAAATAAATCAAAACCAGCATTACAAAAGGCAGATACCGAGTGAAACACACTAAAGAATACCCCTTTTCTTAATCCATACTCAGGTATAAACTGGGTTCCTAATAAAACGGCACCAATTAATTGAACACTCATTGAAAATTTAACAACAAATATCAATAATTTAACGACTCCACCATGACTGTCTAAGTTAAGCATATCCTTGATTAAAAGCCTTGATTGAAAAGACAGCCTACGTTTAAACATAACCGCCACCATCAGTGCAACCGACATAAATCCTAACCCGCCTAATTCAATTAAAACCATCATAATAGTATGACCTATCGGGTTCAATACTTCTGAGATGTTGATTGGCGTCAATCCTGTCACACAAACAGCTGATGTGGCGACAAATAAAGCATCAACATACCCTAATGTTTGACCATCTTGATGCGTAAATGGTAACCATAAAAGAACAGATCCTGCCAATATAATTAGTAAGAACATTAACGTTATAAATTGAACATTACTTATTTTTATTTTTTTAATATTTTTAATTTCTTTCATCTATCTACCCTCAATTTTTTTGTGTATATCTGACTTATTTTACCTTGCTTTACAAAAGAGTTCAACCATAGATTTTTTAGATAAAAATATAATAAAAAAGACTCACAAACAAAAAATATTGTTTGTAAATCTTTTAATTCGTTACTATGCTTCTAAAGCATTTTCTGCTAATAATAAACAACCTATGATCCCTGCATTATCTTCAAGCAAGCAAGGAACAATATAATCCTCTAATTTTGGAGTTGCAACATAACCATTCATCAGTTTTTTAAATTCTTTATAGATCAGTGGGAATAGTTGCTTCTGCTTCATTACTCCACCACCAAAAATGATTTTTTCAGGTGAAATAGTTAATGTGTAGTTAACTAAAGCTTGAGCCAAATAATAAGCTTCAATCTCCCAAGCTTTATGATTTTCTGGTAAATCTTGCGCTGGCATGTTAAAACGTTTTCCAATAGCAGGTCCTGCCGCTAAACCTTCTAAACAATCTTTATGGAAAGGACAGGTTCCTTCATACGTATCTTCTTCATGTCTTTTTATGAGTAAATGACCAGCTTCAGGATGTCCATAGCCATGAATCACTTTACCATCTACTACGATTCCTGCACCAATACCTGTTCCAACTGTAATATACATACAACTAGACTTACCAACTGCGGCACCTTTTTTCATTTCCCCATATGCAGCTGCATTAACATCTGTTGTCCAACCAAAAGGAATATTGTAACGCTGTTTCATATTATTTAAAAATGGATAATTTTGCCAACCAATCTTAGGTGTTGATGTAATAAACCCGTATGTTTCTGATAAAGGGTTCACATCGATTGGCCCAAACGAACCAATACCAATCGCATTTGGTTGATGTTTATCAAAAAATTCAAAAACTTCTTTCATCGTCTCTTCTGGTGTAGTTGTTGGAATACTTACACGCTCTAATATTGTTAAATTTTCATCACTGATTGCACAAACAAATTTTGTTCCACCAGCTTCAATTGCTCCATATATCATCTCTACCGCTCCCCATTTGCTTAAAATTTCCATTTCAGTTTATCACAGACACTTCCTTTAGACTATACTAACCTATAATATTGACATAAAGAGCCATAAAAAATGGATAATCAGCGTGAATAAAAAATTGTTTTGCTCCAAGCAACTGGAGGAAATGAAAAATAATTCGGGCTTTTTGAATTAATTTTTATTTTTGAAGTTGTCATAGGAGT
>NZ_FWFD01000017.1 GCF_900163795.1 Vagococcus fluvialis bH819
CCAACAAAACAACCCTAACAATAAACTTTTTCATTTTATTTACTCCTCCAAAGTAAATAAAAACAACTCCTTTTTTGCCCTCAGTTATTGCTGAGGGCTTTTTTTTTGTTAATTTCATTGTTATCATTGATAATAACAATGAAATTAAGGAGAAAGTCTTATATGATAAGCGTTACAGAGATTGCTGATAAATTACAAATTTCAAAAATAATGGTTTATCGTTTCATTAATATCAATGAAATTAAATATTCTGAAAAAGACGGACGGACGTTTTTGTATGATATGACTGCGTTTGAGCAGATTAAAGAGGGCTTAAAAGATAAGTCGGTAATTTCATCTGATAATAACAATGATATTACTGAAAATAAGAAAAACGAAGAATCGCTTAACACCAACGATAATAGCATGATAATTGAAATTATGAAGTCGGAAATTGAAATTAAGAACAAACAAATTGAAGAATTAACTGAAATGAATAAAGCATTAAATGTAACTCTCCAGCAACAACAACAATTACTACTTTTCGAGCAACAAAAGAATACAAAACTACTCGAAGAAAATATAGATCATAAAAAATGGTGGCAGTGGTGGAAATAAAATAGCTTTTTATTCTTATCATTTGCTACTGATTTTTAATCTAGGGTTGTTAGGGTTTACCCTGACCGTCTGAAAGACGTTTTATTTATCTAACTAAGAGTTTTATCTAAATGAGCTTAAACAGCTCTTTTTTTGCGTTTTAAGGCTATTGAATTGTTTCTTTAGAGAAAGGTTTTATTTTTTAGCAAAGGAGCGTAGAGCGACTGCTGCAAGTTCAATGTGAGAGTGGGTTTCTCTCACTCCTTTTTTATATCTTTTAATCATACGCATAGATGAATAGTTTTAAAAGAATGCCATTTTGGGTGGGATATTTAGACAACAATGTTATATAAATGTTTTAAAGATGTTTTAAAAGATGTTTTAGGGTGGCTATCTACTTACTCTCCCAAGGGATTTCAGAATGTTAAGGGGGCAGATTGGGAGTATTAAGGGGGCAGATTGGGAGTATTAAGGGGGCGGATTGATTTTTGTACTCTTAATGTTATAATAATTTTATTATGGTTAGGAGTGAAATCATGGCGAACGAAGTAGTAAAGTATCAGAATGATTTAAACACCGCAACAATGAGAACATGGACAGAAAAAGAAATGAATATTCTATTCTCTGTTGTAGCAAAAATTAGAGAAACATCTAACTATGAAACGATGTTTACTTTTGATCAATTAAAATCATTAGCTCAATTCAAGAAAAATCTAACTAAAAAAGAATTTGTAGATGACTTAATTAGTGTGTCAAAAAAATTAGGAACTTTAAATTATTTAGAAAGAACAGATGACGGAATGTCTGCAAATCTGTTTGTCTTATTTCAAACTTTTAAAATTGATGGACACGATGAAACTTTAAAAGTTATGGTGCATCCTCAGTTTGAATATGTCTTTAATAAAATTGGCATGGAGTTTACTCAATTTGAATTAGACGAATTTATTAAAATTCAATCAACTTATGCAAAATCAACTTATCGTTTATTAAAACAATATCGTACAACAGGGTGGTGGAAGGTCACTCTTGATGATTTCAGATTGCTTTTAGATATTCCTAAAAGTTATAGAGTTAGTGATATTGATAAACGAATTTTAAAACCAGTCTTAGAACAATTAGGTGGTTCAGATGATGAAGCTATCTTTAAAAATTTGAAAGTGACCAAAAATAAAAAAGCTGGTCGAGGACGTGGCGGAATTTTAACAGGGTACACTTTTACATTTGAAAAAGAAAATACTGGTGACTGGGTAAAAGATAAATATAAAAGTAAAACTCATAAAAAAGAAACGTTACCCGATTGGGCAGATAAAAATTTTAAGGAAACAGAATTGTCCTATGAAGAAAAAGAATTCTTTCAACAACAATTAGAGGCATTAAGAAATAAAAAGAAATAGCTTTGCTTCTTCAAGCGTATTGTTTGGGTTAAATCCAAATCCCTATTTAATAAAATTAAGAGAGAAAATAAAAAAAGAGAGTCGAGCATGAGGTCTCTCTTTTTTATTTTGTTGTGACTCAGTCCATTTTAATTTTGGTAGTAATCGTTAATAAATAACAAATTTTAAAAAATGATTAGCCTTTTTAAGAGTAATACAAAGTATTACTCCTTTCGTTTTTAGTATTAATTTAGTATTACTTTGGTATTACTTTGTATTAATTCAGTATTACTTTGTATTAATTTAGTATTACTCTGTATTAATTTAGTATTACTCTGTATTAATTTTGGTATGACAAAGTAGGAAAAACGAAAAAAAATTACGGGTTTGGAAACGTTGATACTATCAACCCGAAACGGTACGTTACGGTAGTTTCCCTTATGCTCTTACACAAGAAAATGACTCTTATCAGGTATTTTTTTACTTTTTCGGTAATTCTCTTTTCGGTTTATTGGCTTCATTATTTTATAACAAGGCTCTTTTCGATTAGTTGATGATTACTGAAGATAGAATCTTCTCTTTTTTAAAGAAACTCCCTTGTTTTATTTTTGACTATTCGAGCTACAGCGACAAAAAAGACTAAGAGAAATTCTTCTGACAGAAGATCCTTTCTCCTGGTCTTTTTATTTGGTCTTAGGTAAAACCTAACAAGTCCTCAAATGGGTTTGTGATCACACACCCGATGCTTGCCTTTTCCATTTTAATAACAATTGCTCCAAAAATCAGCCCGGGGCATTTCACTAAGTCAAAAAAAGAGGAATCCCTAGTTAAAGGGATTCCTCTTTTAATTTTGAGGTAGACCAGTTGGAATTCACAATCTCAGCGCCTGTAAGCCCTGGTAAGTCTACAGCTGGGTTTAATAAATAATTATGTTAACTAACTTATTAAATAACTACATTTTATTTTTCTCAGCTATTTCTTTATGCTTCCTTAATTCAAGAGCCACAGGTATTGCATTAATGAGTATTATAAGTGACATCCAAGCGAATGCGTAACTATTTTCATATCCTGTTACTCTCAAAATAATCATTAATCCTACTAGCAAAATATTTAATGTGACGCTCACTAAAAAACTTGCACTCAATTTTTCTTTACTTTCTTTAACTTCTAATTTCTTAATCATAGTAATATCTCCTTTTAGTAATTTATCTAAAGAAATCTCATAAACATCACTTAATAAAATTAAACTTGTGACATCAGGTAAACTTTTAGAATTTTCCCAACTAGAAATAGTTTGTCTAGACACATGTATTTTTTCTGCCAGTTCATCTTGAGTTAACTTCAACTCTTTGCGTTTAATTTTTATTGTTTCTCCAATGTTCATATCGTTCTCCTTACTTATCACCTTAGTTGATATTCTATGTATTCTCCATCAAAGATAGCTTACATTTATTGATATTATAGCAATGTAAAGCTCTTTTGACTTCAAAATATGAGTAATAAATTTAACTTGGTATAATCACCTGTTATGCTAACTAAAATAATTAGACACAGTTTGTAGCTACTCTTTATTGGCATTGCTACCTTTCTGTTATTTTGTAGTTACATATACACAAACGCTTTCTCTACCCTTTTTTTGTATTTATCACTAGGTTTTAATGATTAATAAGTATCATTTGTTATTAAATCAAATAAAAACAACTGTTTAATCTATGACATAAAACAATTTTAGTAAAAAATAGAATTCGTTTTTTTAAAGCGCGTTATCTAATCAGATGTTAACAACTTTAAGAACATACTAAAAAATCCACCACTTAAAATTAATTTAGTGGAGGCTTTTAGTTTATTATTCTTAATAGCCATGAGCTTTACAAAATCCTTTTATACCTTTGTACTTCTTGAATTTTTTACATCCTGAAGCCAATCCTTTTTGAGTAAAATGTGTTGTTATCTCAGTAACCGCAGTCACTCCTATAACTGCTCCTAAGGCTTTAATTGCAGCTATTAATAATGGTGGTACAAAAAATGCTCTTTGTTGAATCTGTGGAATATAAGATTCATTTTTTAATACATTTAATTTTTCCCATTCTTTTTCAGCTAACTCAGCATTTTGGTACTGCTCCTCTGAAAATATACCGTCTTCTACAATTGAATAACTAAGTACCCATTCCCCGGTATTATAATTATACTCTGAATAATCGATAATATTCTGAGTAGTAGTTTCCCATTCTGATTGATCTACGTTATCTAGTGTATCAAAAATATCCAACTCTGCTCCTAATACTTCCGTAGCAGTAATAAATGGACCAAACAATAAAATTGATGCTGTAAAAAAGATTAATAGTTGCTTAATGTTCTTCAAATTAATTCCTTCTTTCTGATAAGATTGTTTTACCAAATTAATCCTATCTGTTAATCTAAAATAGGGCTAGTAATCATCTATTACTAAGTGGTAATCATTCATTGCCAGTTGATAACGAACCTTATATTATATAGGTAGTATATTAGGAGATAGTGAAAATGAGTATTGGTCATAAAATAAAAAAAATTCGAAACGAAAAGAAAGTATCTCAGCAAAAAATGGCTGAACATCTAAATATTTCTAGACAAGCAATTTCAAGATGGGAAAATGATGTCTCTCTACCAGATATCACAACCTTAATTTCAATAGCCAAATTCTTTGAAGTACCATTCAATTATTTTTCAGATGATAAAATAATTGAATCCGAAAAAGAAGATAATGGAGATACCGAACAAGTTGTAAAACCAAAAGATAATGTAAAACCTAGTCATGATGAAATTATAACAAGATCTACTCGTTATATAGTTGTTGTAGCAAGTATATTAACATTAGTTGCTATATTGCCATCTAAAGTAAAAGTACCGATCATTTTTTATGGTATTATTTTTATTATATTTTTTATGACATGTTTATTAATATATTACATTATCAAAAATTACTTAATTGAAATTAAATAAAAAAGACTTCCATCAACGATGGAGGTCTTTTCCATTTAATCTTTGCTAAATAGCAGTCCGCCAAACGCTATAACAAACATAATTAAAAAGGTAATTGCAGATTCTTTAAATGCCTCTGGAATTGTATTTCCTAGGAATAAAATACCGATAAAGAAATATCCTACAGGAAGAATTGCAGCAATTACCAAACATATTAAAAATAATGATATATATTTTTTCATAGTATTAGAGTATAACTTTTATGCCACATTTTCCAGCACTTACAATTATTTGCATTGGAATTCCTCCAGGCACCATTTTCTTTACAACTGCAGCTAATGCTTTTTTACCTAATTTTTTTCCTAGCGTAGAAACTATTAGTTCTGAAGCTTTTTTCCAAGATTTACTGGCTAATAATTTTTTAACTTGTGGGTTAAATACTTGTTTCGCAATATCAAGTCCTATAATTTTAGAAAATTCATCTTTTAAACAATCTGGAAAGCTTTTTTTAGCTCTAAAAGGACTAATTTCATTGTTATTATATGTATTTTGCTCAAGTAAATCAAAATATGGACTGTCACCGTACTTTTCTTTTAATTTAGTTAAATTTACAGCAACTATATCTCCATTCTCATCGACTGTTGCAACATTTTCAAATATATATTGTAAATCATCTGCATACTCTTCAATCAATTCTTTTTCAAATTGTTCGTAACTCTCATAACTCTCATAGTCAGTATTAGAAGCATAGACTATTTGTCCAAAATTAATGAAGGGAAACACAACAATAGTTAATACCATAATAAAACAAAACATCTTAGATTTCTTTTTCATAAAATAACCTTCTTTCTTTTTGATACTTTAACTATCACATCAGTAGCCCTATTTACACTAGCAATTGTCTATTGCACCTTGTTAATAGTTACTATCATCATTGCTATTTCAATAAAAAAGTTGATTTTCATTTGTCTTTATCTTAATCTTCTTTGCATGTAACAAAAAAGATTATACTCGATTGACGAAATTAGATAATACGGAAGAATTACAGTATGCTACTTTTGCACCTATTTCGGAATCAGAGATTGAAAAAGAAATTGGTGTTATCGAAGATAAAAGTTAAATCTAACAAAGATTTAACAGAGTGGACATCTGCTTATTTAGAAAAAGGAACAAAAGTTTTTTTATCACATTAGAAGTAATAAAACTAATTTAGTGTGACTTGGTATAATCACGAGTTATGTAAATCTATTCAAATTATTTAGAAAATAATCTCATGTAGATTCTTTTCCCAAAATCTAGTACGCCTAATGTACCAACTGCTAATCCGAAAACATAAGAGCCAGTAAAATGAGTAGTGATCATTTTATAAATACTAAACAATAAAATGAATAGAGCTATTAAAAATACCAATATACTCATGAATATATCTACATGTCTGTCTGCTTTATCTTCTAATAAAATTTCTTTAAAATCTAAATCTTCTTTTATTAAAGTATCTAACGAAATACTAAATAAATCTGATAACTGAATGATATTAGCTATATCTGGATAGCCTTTTTCACGCTCCCAATTTGAAATAGCTTGAGAAGATACATTTAATTTTTCAGCCAATTCTTTTTGTGTTAAATTATTGGATTGTCTCAATGATTTAATTTTTTCGCCTATTTTCATAACAAAACTCCTATAAATTATTTGATATGATTAGTCTAAATTAAAAAGTTCAGAATAGCTCTAAATAAAAGATTTACTCAACTAAAGTATTGCTTGAATTTATAAAACAACTCCGTATAACTGCCAATATGTAAACCAAAACCTTTCAAATCACTTTTGAAAGGTTTTTTCCTTTGTTGTAGCAAAAAATAGCACTGATTTTAGCAATGTAACATATTGTGTGCTTTAATTTTACTAGATAATTAGTATATTTAAGTTATGAAAGGAGACTATCATGGATATAGGACTTCTACTAAAAAATTTAAGAAAAAAGAATGAACTCACTCAAGAGGAAGTTGCTCAAAAACTCTTTGTTTCAAGACAAACTGTTTCACGCTGGGAACAAAATAGAACTATTCCAAATATTTATGTTTTAGAAGATATCAGTAAATTATATGGAATCACTCTTGAAGAACTAATAGCAGACAAGGAAGGAGGAAAAGTAATGGAACATAAAAAAATTAATATCTTTGGATTGCTTGGTGTTCTGATCTTTAATATTTATATTGTTTTAGGTCCACTAATAGTCGCTATAGCTGTTAGCTTATCTGCCTTATTTGTTTCTATCATTTTTTCAGCATGCCCAATCATTTTGCTAGTAGTTAATATTATGGGATTACAGCCATTTACATGGTCACAGTTAGGCTTTGCTATTCTCTTATGCTTAATTGGATTGAGTGTGTTGTTCCTTGTTAAAAAGACGTATAAATCAGTTTTTAATATATTAAAAGCTTATTGTCGCTATAATTTGAAAACTATATTAGTTTAATAGCTTGTACTAATGGCTTTTATGTAAACCAATTAAGGATTTTGATAGAAAATAAAAACCATGATATAATAAGCCTACAAATAAGATATGCATTGAATAACCAAAAAGAGCCAGTCGGGGGCAACCGAACTGGCTCTTTTCTTTTTTCGCTGCTTATCAAATAAATAGCGTGAGGTTAGCTGTCTTTCTTGTCTTTAGAATCTAACCATTTACTAATGCTATGGGCAATAACATTAATCACGATTCCAAGTAAGACGTCAAATAAGATATGCAATTGAATAACCTCCCTTCTTGCT
>NZ_FWFD01000015.1 GCF_900163795.1 Vagococcus fluvialis bH819
TAAGTTTCTTAGCGCCGATGGTAGTGAAGGGTTTCCCTTTGTGAGAGTAGGACGTTGCCATGCTTATTATAAATAATCCGGCATAGCTCAGTTGGTAGTAGCGCATGACTGTTAATCATGATGTCGTAGGTTCGAGTCCTACTGCCGGAGTTTTTAAAATCAAATCTTTATGATTTAATTTTTTTGTTTAATAAAATAAATAAAAAGAGGTTAAAATCAATTTGATTTTAACCTCTTTTTAGGTTAGTAACTATTTTTCGCGAATTATTTCTATTTTATAGCCATCTGGATCGATAATAAAATAATACGATGGTGGGACTCCAGGTAGATTTTTTAAATCTGTAATATTAAAACCAGCCTCTTTATGTTTTTTATGAAGACCTTCTAAATCATCTGTTGAAATAGCAATATGACCGTATCCATTTCCTAAATCATAAGCTTCTGCATTATAATTATAAGTTAATTCAAGTTCATAGTTGTCTCCAGGTAATGTTAAATAAACGAGTGTGAACTCGTGCTCAGGAAAATCTCTGCGTCTACTCTCTACAAAGTTAAAAGCTTCTTTGTAAAAACTAAGAGAAGCATCTAGGTCTTTTATACGTACACATGTGTGTGCCATTTTCATATAGTAATCATCCTTTCAAACTAATAGTTAAATGATATCATTTATTTTTAATTAATACTAATTATTAACCTGTAACACTAACTAAATTGTAGTAACAAGATCAAGACTAAAAATTATTTTGTCTTGATATGTATGTTTTTTGCTGTTATTATTAATCGATTAGCTTTTAAGAGTACAAATAAAAGGTTAGATGGTGTAATTAAATGAAAAAAATTTTTAATCAAGAAACAATTTTATATTTGATATTTGGGATTTTAACTACAATGGTTTATTTTATAACAAGATTTACAGTTTTAAATATAACTAATAGTTCAATTAGTGGTGTTGTATTTGGTCAGATATCAGCAATTTTATTTGCGTATATAACCAATAAAATATTTGTATTTAAAGATACAGAGTGGTCACCACGTGTTGTAATAAAACAATTAATTGGTTTTATTGCCGGACGTTTATTTGTATTTATATTAGATATCGGAATTACTTACCTTGCTGTTGAAAAATTTTCAGAATTTTTCATCAATATTTTATTTTTGAATCGGATAAATTATAATTCTCTATTATTTAATAATTATTTTTCCGAAAAACTGATAGGAAATCCAGAGCTATTAAATGAATTTATTTTTGCTTTAATTGTCCAAGTCTTAGCGATTGTTATTAATTATATTATTTCTAAAAAAGCAGTTTTTAAGAAACGTAGTATTTAATAAGTATTAAAAAAACATTAATCATCAAAATTTTTAAAATTTTGTGATTAATGTTTTTTAATTATTGTAAAAGGCTAATGAAATGGTTAAATCGTAATTGATGAAATCTTTAATAATTTTGATTTCACCTTCTTTATTACGATAAACACGTTTGTAGGTTCCACCTAAAATAGTTGGAAAAACTTGGATATTGTCGTATTTCTTTAAAAGCAGATCCGCTTTATAACTATCTTCAAGAGCAATAAAACCAAGCATCATCTCTTCTTGTGCATCACGAGTGATACCAAGGAAGATGCCAATTCTATTATGGTCTGAAGAAGGATCATAAAGTAATTTTGCATAAGTATTTGGGATCAGGTTATCATATAATTCAAAAATATTTCTTTCTTCATATTCTTCAAAGTGATTAATCAAATCTTCGTTTGAGACACCAGCATAATAAGTAGTGAATAAATTATTATCTTTTAATTGCTGGATTGTTTCAAATAATAGCTGTTGTTTTTCACCGCTGTACAATAAATTTATTTTAGTGTGTAAGTACTCTTTGTTTCTAATAGAAGATACTCTATGAATTTCATCAGATGAACCATGATTTTCACTTGTTTTCTTTCTTTCTCTCATAGTTGTTTCTAAATGGTAGTTATCTCTTTTTTTACGACGTTTTTTACGACGTCTTTTATTGTCTAGAACTTCATAATATTCTTCATCTTCGTCATAACTAATTGTTTTTGTAGATCGTGATTTTAACCGATTAATTTGTTGGTCGGCACGTTTATACATTTTTTTTAACTCTGCACGATATAGCAAAATTGATGCTAGAAATAGTGCAATACTAGAAATAAGTAAATATAAATACCAAAAAATAGAATCCGTATAGGTTAAATATAGGGCAACTAACCAAAAAACGAACACAATCCCTCCAATAATTTTTAAATTCTTCATAATTTTAATAGCCCACCTAATCAAACTTTTTATATATATATCTATTTAACCATAACTTGTTCATTAAAACAATGTAACGTAAAGAATATCATGAGTAAAATTAATAAGTTATATAGTGAAAAATGAAGTAGAAATCTGTATAATGGTAAGAAGTGATGTTATAGGAAAGGGGAATAGAGATTGAAAAAAAATAGTACTTATGCAGTTGTTGATATTGAGACAACGGGTACCAATCCAGAAACTGATAAAATAATTCAGTTTGCCTGTGTTTTTATTCAAAATTGGAAAATTATCAATTACTTCTCAACAGATGTAAATCCCCTAAAACCAATTCCAAAAAATATAGAATTTCTTACAGGAATTAGTAATGAACAGGTTGCAACAGCACCTTATTTTGAAGATATATCTTCTACGATTAGTCAAATTCTTTCAAATTGTTGCTTCGTAGCGCATAATGTTTATTTTGATTATTCCTTTTTAAATAGTGAATTACGCAGAGCGGGCCAAGAAGAGTTAGAATTAGATTGTTTAGATACTGTCGAACTGTCTCAAATTATGTTCCCATGCTCTTCAGGGTTTAGAGTAAAAGATTTAGCTGAATATTTGAATTTAAAACACGATAATCCTCATCAAGCATTGAGTGATGCTTATGTTACAGCCGAAATTTTTATTAGATTAGCACAAAAAATAGCAACATTGCCTTTTATAACTCTCAGTAAAATGGTGGATTTGTCGTATTCACTAGGTGTTGATAATTCAAATATTTTTTTAGAAACATTATTAAATGAAAAAAGTGTATTAGACAATAAAAATTTAAATAAATTAAAAACTATTGAATGTGTTGCTCTCAAGGAAAAAAATTATCAATTTAGAGAAAAAAATAATACGATACAAGCTGATTATCCTAGTGGTAAAAAAAATAAGGAAAATAACCTGAGTAATGAGTTTAGTTATCGTCCCTCTCAAAATCAAATGATGGATGAAATTTATCATTTTGTCTCAGATGGTGCAGAAGAAGATAAAAATTTAATTATTGAAGCGAGTACTGGAAGTGGTAAATCGTTAGGTTATTTATTACCTTTAAGCTATTCGTCTAAAATAAAACGTCCTTTTGTTATTTCTACTAGTACTATTCTGCTTCAAGAACAACTAGTTGATAAATCATTAAATTATCTAGAGAAAGTTACTGGTATCCAGCTGTTTGGAATCATTTTAAAAAGTAGCCAGCACTACATTGATCTAGATAAGTTTTATAAAACTTTGTATCATCATGGTGAACCGCAAAAGCAATACGCATTGAATCAGATGGCTACATTAACTTGGCTGACAGAAACAGAGACTGGTGATTTAGATGAGATTAATTTAAACAAGAAACATGTTTTCTTTGACCATATAAAGCATCGAGGTATTAATTCACTTAATCAGCAATCAATATTCTATAAAGAAGATTTCATGTGTTACCTTGAAGAAAAAAAAGACAAAGCAGATATTTTTATCGTTAATCATGCTTTCTTATGTGAAGAAAACGAAAGAGAGAAGCCAGTGATTCCTAAGACCTCAGTTTTAGTAGTAGATGAAGCACATAAATTAATTTATAATTTAGAAAATCAAGTAACTAAAGAACTTTCGATTAATTTAGGTTTTTCTTTATTAAAAAAATTAAGAGAGCACGAGGAAATTTACAAAAGTCTAGTCAATTTAACAGATAACTCATTGAGTCAATTCGTTGATTTAATAGGAACTCTTTGTTTAGATGCTAAAGAAGATTTACAGTGGTTTGAAGACTTTATCGTTAGTAAAACTAAATTAAATGGAAATAATGTAGAGATATTATGGGAGCAATTAGGTAATATAATTGATTGGCCTCTTCCTATGCGAAAAAATTTAAAAGAGTTATTAACTATTTTGAGTGAAATTAATCAAATTAAAAAAAGTTTTAAAGAAAAAATAGCTAATCAGTTAACAGAGATTGTTTTTGATAATTATTTTTATGTTATAGATTATCTTATTCTATTAGAAAAATTTAGTCAGTGGAGTGAAGAGTTTATTGAGTATTTTAAGTTTTATGATGATAGTACTACAAGATGGATTACACTAGAAAGAAATCATGTCATCTTAAAAAAAGTTGATTTTTCTAAAATGACAGTAGTAAATACTCAATGGTATGAAAATTTTAATAAAATAATTTATACAAGTGGCACGCTCCAACTAGATTCAGATTCTAATTATTTTGAAAAACAACTTGGAATACCTAATGCTAAAAAATTAAAAACAGAGGATTCTTTTGATTATAAAAAACAAGCTAAATTGTTAGTTGTTAAAAATGAGCTTGTTGATTTATCCAAAACTAACGAATACGCAGAGTATGTTGCTAAAATAATTATCGATAATTATGAGATAGGAAAAAAATCAATGTTAATTTTATTTACGTCTCATAATTTATTAAAGAAAGTTTATCAGAAACTAGCAGGCTTTTTTAACCATCAAGAGGCAGAAGTTTTAGCACAAGGAATAACTGGAACAAAAGAAAAAATAATTAAACGTTTTTCAAAAAATAATGGTGGGATTATTTTAGGTGCCAATAGTTTTTGGGAAGGAATTGATCTTTCTTTTCCAGAACTTGACTTAATTATTATGACTAAGCTTCCTTTTGATCCACCTAAAAGACCGATAGTTGAAGCAAAATATCATTATATAGAGCAGCAAGGAGGCAATCCTTTTTATGATGAAGCAATTCCCCAAGCAGGTATGAGATTAAGACAAGGTTTGGGCCGATTGTTAAGATCTGAAAAAGATAGAGGAATCATTATATTGTTAGATGATAGGCTACTAAATTCTAGCTATAGCTCCAAACTGTTATCTTTTTTACCTAATAGTCTACCAATTAGTGAAGTTTCAAAAAAAGATTTAACCAAGCAAGTGGCAGATTTTTTTACAGTAAATGAATGATAATTTAATTAAAAATTGCTATAATAGGTCAAATGAAATGAGGGATGATGGGTGAGTAAAAAACGCAATCGACAGTTAAAGTTAGTTACATTGTCGTTGATTCTATTTTTAATATTGATGGGGATCATTCTCTTTCAATCTAGTAGTCCGATGCGCAAAGCAAAAAATCAAGCAATCAAGATTTCAGAAGAAGTTGCTAATATATCTAAAGTAGAAAATTTCTATTGGTTCACAAGAGATAGGACTTATTTTACAGTAGTAGGAACTGACGATAAAAATGAGTCGAAAGTAGTGTTGTTACCTCAAGATGGTTCAGAAGCGCTTGTAATGAATCAAAAAGATGGACTTACAGGAGACGATGCCATCCAAGTTGTATTAGACACAAAGGAAACTAAAAAAATAAAAAAAATATCATTAGGGATGTATGATAAAAAGCCAGTTTGGGAAGTAGTAGCTACTGCTAAGGATAATAGTCTTAGTTATTATCTAATTGATTTCAAAGAAGGAAAAATTACCAATAAAATGACTGATTTATAACGAGGAGGATTAGTTATGGATTTATCTGATAGAGCGGCAAACTTAAAGCCATCAGCAACTTTGGCTGCAGCGGCTAAAGCCAAAAAATTAAAAGAACAAGGTATAGATGTTCTTAGTTTAACTTTAGGAGAACCAGATTTTTCGACACCTAAAAATATTCAACAAGCAGCGATCAATTCAATTGAAACAGGTCAAGCTAGTTTTTATACACCTGTCCAAGGCACAAGTGAGTTAATTACGGCAATTATTGAAAGAACTAAGATTGATTATGGGATAACGTATCAGCCAAATGAGGTGATTGTTGGGACAGGAGCTAAATTTGTTCTATATACTTTATTCCAAACTATTTTAAATCAAGGGGATGAAGTTATCATTCCTGTTCCTTATTGGGTCAGCTACGCAGCCCAAGTAGAGTTAGCTGAAGGTGTGCCTGTTTTTGTTGAGGGTAATCAAGAAGCTGGCTTTAAAGTTACAGTTGCAGATTTAGAAAAAAGTGTCACAAATAAGACAAAAGCGTTTATTTTAAATTCGCCTTGTAATCCAACGGGGGCGATTTATTCTAAGGAAGAGTTAGAAAAAATTGGTGAATGGGCAATTAAACATAATATTTTGATAGTTGCCGATGATATTTATGGCAAATTAGTTTATAATGGGAATGTCTTTACGCCAATTGCTACTTTGTCTGAAAAATTAAAAAAGCAGACAATCGTGATTAATGGAGTATCTAAAAGTTATGCGATGACTGGCTGGCGAATTGGTTATGCTTTAGGAGATAGCCAAATAATTTCGCAAATGATTAAGATTGCTTCTCAAGCAACAAGTAATCCATCAGCAGTGAGCCAGTATGCGGCAACTGAGGCCTTAATAGGAGATCAAATACAAGTAGAGATTATGCGACAAATATTTGAAGAGCGCTTGAATCACGTTTACAAACGAGTATCAGAGATACCAGGTTTTAAAGTAGATAAACCACATGGTGCTTTTTATCTATATCCTGATATTTCAGAGTGTATGACTACTTGTGGTTATACGGATGTAGACACATGGGTGAATGATTTACTAGAAGAAGCACATGTAGCTGTTGTTACGGGAGCTGGATTTGGGACTAAAAATCATATTCGGTTAAGTTATGCCACTGACTTAGAAACTTTAAATCAAGCAATTGATCAGATAACAGCTTTTGTTCAATCAAAAGCAAAGCAAATAAAAAAATAGGGATGGAGCGTTGAAATGAAAACTATACAAATAATTGATTCAAAAAATCATGTAGGAGAAACAGTCAAAATTGGGGCGTGGATCGCCAATAAACGCTCAAGTGGTAAGATTGCATTCTTACAACTAAGAGACGGTTCAGCGTACTTCCAGGGAGTTCTTGTGAAGAGTGAAGTGGGAGAAGAACTGTTTGATATAGCTAAAAACTTAAACCAAGAAACATCTGTCTTTGTCATCGGAGAAATTCGAGAAGATACACGTTCTAAATTTGGTTATGAAATCGGTATTACCGGTCTAGAAATAGTCGGAGAAAGTAAAGATTATCCAATCACTCCCAAAGAACATGGGATTGATTTTTTAATGGATCATCGCCATTTATGGTTACGTTCTACAAAACAACATGCTGTTATGCAAGTTCGTAATGAATTAATCCGTGCGACATACGAATTTTTTAATGATCGTAATTTTATTAAAATTGATCCACCTATTTTAACAGCTAGTGCACCGGAAGGCACAACTGAGTTGTTTGAAACAGATTATTTTGGTGATCCAGCTTATTTATCACAAACAGGTCAATTATACTTAGAAGCTGCAGCAATGGCTTTTGGTAAGGTATTCTCATTTGGTCCAACATTTAGAGCTGAAAAATCTAAAACACGTCGTCATTTAACTGAATTTTGGATGATGGAACCAGAAATGGCATTCGTTGATCAAGAACAAAGCTTAGAAATCCAAGAACAATATGTCTCATTCATGATTGAAAAAGTTTTAGAAAATTGTGATTATGCTTTAGATATTTTGGAACGTGACAAAGAATTACTTAAAAAATATACAACATTACCATTCCCACGTATATCTTATGATGAAGCAGTGGAATTATTACAAAAAAATGGTTTTGAAGATATTAATTGGGGAGATGACTTTGGTTCTCCACATGAAACATTCATAGCTAACCACTATGAAAAACCAGTCTTTATTTTAAACTATCCAAAATCAATGAGTCCATTCTACATGAAACCACATCCTACAAGAGATGATGTGGTGATTCGTGCCGACATGATTGCTCCAGAAGGTTATGGAGAAATCATTGGTGGTAGCGAACGTGCTATTGGATTTGATTATTTATTAGAACAAATTGAAAAAGATGGTTTAGATCGCAAGGACTATGAATGGTATTTAGATTTACAAAAATATGGTCCAGTTCCTCACTCAGGTTTTGGTTTAGGCTTAGAGCGTACTGTTACTTGGGTTTGTGGTATTGAACATGTACGTGAGGCAAGTCCATTCCCTCGTTTATTACACCGTATCTATCCATAGAGAGATGTTATTAGCTATTCCTTTTTTGGAATAGCTATTTTTTTAGACCTAAAACTTTGACAAAAGTTTCTTCTGGGAGTATTATATAAATATGAACTACAGATGTAAATCTTTTAAAAAAGAAAGGTGATAAAAATGATGAAACAAAAAATTAAAATAGATGGTATGAGTTGCGGACATTGTGTTGGGAAAATTGAAAAAGCTGTTTCTGAACTTGATGGAGTTGAAAAAATAAAAGTGAAATTAAAAGATGCAGAAGCGAAAATTAAGTTTGATGAAACGAAAATCCCTCTTGATAAAGTGATGGAAGTTATTACTGAACTTGGATATGAAACAAGCAGTATTTAACTAAAAAACCTCTTAACGTGAAAAACGTTAGGAGGTTTTTTTAATTATACTAATCCAAACAAATGGGCAATTAAAGTCGTTAACATCGTAATACCAACACCAATAATAGTTGGTGTGATAAAAGAAATAAACGTCCATTTTTTACTTTTAGTTTCTTTGTAGATAGTTAAAAGTGTGGTTGAACAAGGCCAATGATATAAGGTAAATAGTAAAACGTTAGCTGCTGTTAACCACGTCCAACCGTTGTTAACAAGTAATTGGTGGAACTCATTAAGGGAGCTATAATCAGTGATTGTGCTTGATGCCATATAACCCATGACCATAATAGGAATAACAATCTCATTAGCTGGAAGACCTAAAATAAAGGCCATTAAAATTGTTCCATCAAGTCCCATAAGTTGGGCAAAAGGATCAATAAAATTAGTAATAGCTTGTAAGATAGATTGGTCTCCCATCTGAATGTTAGCCAGAATCCAAATAACTAAACCAGCAGGAGCAGCTACAATCATAGCACGCCATAAAACAAAGAACGTTCGATCAAAAATAGAGCGAACAACTACTTGGCCTATTTGCGGTTTTCTATAAGGCGGTAGTTCTAAAGTGAAAGATGAAGGTAGTCCTTTTAAAATAGTTTTTGATAAAATATTTGAGACCCAAATAGTAGTTGCTACACCAAGTAAAATGACTAAAGTAAGAAAAACAGCAGATTTCAAAGAACTAAGTAACCCAGTATTTGTTCCGGCAAAAAACATTGTAATAATAGCAATTAGAATAGGGAATCGTCCGTTACAAGGAACGAAATTATTTGTTATGATAGCGATTAATCTCTCTCTAGGTGAATCAATAATTCTAGTACCTACTACTCCAGCAGCATTACAACCAAAGCCCATACACATTGTTAAAGCTTGTTTTCCGCAAGCCCCAGCTTTTTGGAAATATTTATCCAAATTAAAAGCAACACGGGGTAAATAACCAAAATCTTCTAATAATGTGAAAATAGGGAAAAAGATCGCCATAGGTGGTAACATAACAGCGATGACTGTTGAGAGAACTTTATAAATGCCATCAATAAAAACACTCTGAATCATAATCGGAATATTAGCTTGATTCGCTAAATTAGTTAACCAATTACCAAAGCGATTAAAATGATCAGCTAAAAAATTAGAAGGAGCATCCGCACCTACTATTGTGAACCAAAAAATAAGTAAAAGTAAGAGAATCATAATGGGAATACCCGTACTTTTTTGCGTTAGAACTTTATCTAATGCTCGATCCCTTTTATCAAAATCTTTATCCCCGAATGTGATTACCTCATTAGAAATAACAGAAGCTCTGTCAAGAATAGCTAAAATTTCAGTTTCAGATTCTTGATGTATCTGGTTTAAAGCTTCTCTCATGTATGGATTAGCAGTGATTTTACCAGTGATAATATTTTCTACTTGGGTCATTAACTCATCTAGTCCTTGTTTTTTGACAGCTGAAGTTCCGACAACTGGAACCCCTAATAATTCTTGTAATTTTAATAAATTAATATCAATTTTTTTCTTTTTTGCTTCATCAAGAAGATTGACGCAGACAATTACTTTTGGCGTAATTTGCATGATTTGAAGAACGAGATTTAAATTTCGTTCTAAACTAGTGGCATCACAAACGACGATTGTAGCTTCAGAGTCTGCAGATTCAATAAAATCTCGAGCAACCTCTTCTTCTTGAGAATGAGCCATCAGAGAATAAGTTCCAGGTAGATCAACTAAAACATACCCCTTATTATTGTGTTGAGCATATCCTTGAGCTAAATCAACCGTTTTACCTGGCCAATTACCTGTGTGTTGTCTCATACCAGTCAATTCGTTAAAAATAGAACTTTTCCCCACATTTGGATTTCCAGCTAAAGAAATAACATGATCTGAGGCTGATTTTTTTTTGATTGAAAATATCTCATTATTAGTTGGCATTATTTTTTTTCACCTCAATGTACTGAGCATCACTATTTCTGAGCGCAATAGTTGTTCCACGAACACGGTAAGCAATAGGATCTCCTTTAGGACTAACTAGAACTTTTTTCACAATAGTCCCTTTATAAAAACCTAAATCAAATAAACGACGTTTCATCTCTTCGTCTGGATGAATAATATTTTCAATGATTGCTTCTTCTTGAGTGTGAATTGCTAATAAATTCATAAAGATAATCCTTTCTTTTTAGGTTAACCTAATCTTTTTTTATTATAACCCTAAGCGAAAACTTTATCAATATACGTAAAAAGACAAAATTTATTTTATGATGTTAAATGAATCAAAATTGGTTATAATTAAATGACTACAAAAAAAGGAATGATGGAATGTCTATTGAAAAGTTTATAGAAAACTATTATGTTGAAAGAGCTGGAACGAATTCAGTTAAATGGGATGGCATGAATGAACGTTTCTCAACAGCGGATTTACTGCCTTTATGGGTTGCAGATATGGATTTTAAAGTTCCTAAAGAAGTTCAAGCAAAAATGATTGAACGAATTGAGCATGGTGTGTTTGGTTATTCTTTAGTGAGTGATTCATATTACAATTCATTTATGAAATGGCAAAAAAAGCGTCACAATATTGAAATTAAGAAAGAATGGATTAGATTCACTACTGGAGTGGTTAATTCATTTAATTATTTAATCCAGGCGTTTAGTCAAGAAAATGAAAGTGTTATTATTTTAGCTCCAGTTTATTATCCTTTTTATGATGCTATTATTAATAATAATCGTCAATTAGTGGTCTCTCATTTGGAAAATAATAAAGGGATATATGGAATTAATTTTGAGCAATTTGAAGCTGATATTATCGAAAATAAGGTTAAGTTATTTCTCCATTGTTCACCACAAAATCCTGTTGGAAGAGTGTGGAGTAAAAATGAATTAGAACGTTTATTAGAAATTTGCTTGAAACATGGTGTAAAAGTTATCTCAGATGAAATTCATCAAGATTTTATTCAGCCAGGTCAAGAATTTATTAGTACTTTGTCTGTAGAGGAAAAATATTTAGATCATTTATTTGTGCTAAGTGCACCTTCTAAAACATTTAATATTGCTAGTTTACTTCATTCTCATCTTTTAATCCCCAATCAAGAATTAAGATCAGAGTATGATTTATTTGCTGAAAAAGCAGTTAATAATACTGTTAGTTTGATGGGAACGATTGCGACAGAGGCTGCTTATACTTATGGTTCAGAATGGTTGGATGAATTGATAGAAGTCATTGAACACAACTACAAAGTTATGAGTCAGTTATTTGAAAAAGAGCTCCCTCATGTTGTTGTGTCACCCAAAGAAGCTACTTACTTGGCTTGGGTAGATTTATCTTACTATTTAAAAGAGCAAGATATCGTTAATATTATGGAAGAAAAAGCTAAAATAGCAGTTGATTATGGTGAGTGGTTTGATGCAAATCATTCATCATTTATTAGAATTAATTTAGCAACTAAAACTGAGAATATAGTAGAAGCAACCCAAAAATTAATCAGTTTTTTAAAGGTGTAAATATAACATGTTATTTTAAAAGTTTAAATTTGTTTAAACCTCTTTTGTAAAAGGTGGTTTTTATAAAAGCTGTATGATAGAATAATTTTAAATTGTTATTTATAGGAGATGGATTATGGAAACCCGTAAGAAAAATAGAAATAAAAAAAGCAGTCCTTTAAAAAAGACAATCTTCATTTTACTAGGAATTTTAGTTGTTCTTTTAGTAGGAGCAACAGCATTTTTAGGTAAAACGTATTTTGATGTTAAAAATACAGCTAATAAAGTAAGTAAACCTGTTGAGGGAAGAGTAGATACAACTAATATTAAAGATGGAGAACCATTTTCTGTTCTTTTATTAGGCCTTGACACTGGTGAATTCGGGCGAACAGATGTTGGTCGTTCGGATACTATTTTAGTCGCAACAGTTAACCCAAAAGAAAATAAAACAACACTAGTCAGCGTTCCACGTGATACACGTATGGAAATGGTAGGACACGGCACTGTTGAAAAAGCAGCCCATGCCTATGCGTACGGGCAAGAAAAAATGGCATTAGATTCAATGGAAAAATTCTTAGACATCCCACTTGATCACTATGTTTGGATCAATATGGAAGGGTTTGAAGATTTAGTCAATGCAGTAGACGGCGTAGAAGTAAATAATAAATTTGAATTTGAACAAGATGGTCATAAATTCTCTAAAGGAAAAAACAAACTAAATGGAGATCAAGCTTTAGCATATACTCGTATGAGATATGAAGATCCAAATGGTGATTATGGTCGTCAAGTTAGACAACAAGAAGTGATTGGTTCAATTGCAGACCGTGCCTTAACTTTTAGTGGTGTAACCAGATATAAACAAATTTTAAAAGCTATTGAAGATAACATGAAAACAGATTTAGAACCTGAAGAAATGTTTACAATTGCTAAAGATTATAGAAATTGTTTCACAACTATTGATAATGAAACACTTCATGGTAATGGAGAAACAATTGATGGTTTATCTTATCAAGTTATCCCAGACGAAGAATTAGCTCGTGTTCAAGCGTTATTAAAACAACAACTACCAAAATAAAAAATCTGCGGTGTAAGTTTTTAACTTACACCGCAGATTTTTTTTAGTAATTCTTCCAGTTGCTTGGAGCTAAACGCCTTTTTCATCACGCTGTTTTAGTCGGGACTAAAAAATCAGCTCCTACGGTAACTTCAGTAACAGCAATCAAGCCTAAAAGCGTGGCTTGTTTACTATTCCTTCCAGTTACTTGGAGCTAAACGATTTTTTATTCACCTTGTTTTAGTCTGGATTCAAAAGGCAACTCCTACGACAACTTCAGAATTACTAATCAATCCCAACAACATGGATTGTTTAGTAGTTCTTCCAGTTGCTTGGAGCTAAACGCCTTTTTCATCACGCTGTTTTAAGCTAGTGCTCCCATGGGGTCCCAAGGTAGGAGTGTTGTGACTTGGTCTTTTTCGATGTCTTCTAATAGTTCTTTTGTTAAGAATTTTTTATTGATTACAATTTGGTAAGTGTATTCATCTAACCAAGCATCACTCATAACAAAGTAACCTTTGCTGCCTACTTTATCGCCCCAACTATTTTCGACCTTCCATTTAGCCGGTTTATCATTTATTAAATCCACACCAGTAATAACCATAGCGTGAGTCATTAAACTTTCACCATAATCCAAACGTTCTGCTTTTGTCATGCCAAAATCCACATCTAAAGTTTCTGCGACACTATAAACGTCAGTTGCCATAATACCTGAGTCACGTGTTGATGATTGACCGACATCACAGCCAAACCAAATAGCTTCTCCAGATTTCAATTGATTGATTGCTAAGTTTTTAAAGGTATCCATATCTACGTTTAAATGACGAACTTCTTTTCCACCAACCACATTGCCTAACATTTCAACGGTGTAAACTTGATTGTAAGGTTTATCTTTAGTTGGTGCATTGATAATACTCACATAATCAGATAAATCACGTCCGATAAATTCATCGTAAAATGATTGTGGTGTTAGATCTTGTTTTAAATGATAGTTTCCATCTGTATCTACATAAGAATAATCAAAGTGTTCTGGGGGTGTGCCCAAAGAAGTTGCTAATAAATTATAAACTTCTTGAAGCATGTTATTTTTAGCTATTGTAATTTCTTCTGTAGATGTATTTTCTGAAACTAATTTTCGTAAAGTAATAGCATCTTTTCTTAATTTTTTATTTAAGAAAGCATTTAAGTCACTACTTTTTGAGCTACTAAAGGTTTCTGGCATAATTGTTTTTGGAACAATTCCGTATTTTTGAATAATGGCAACTAGCATATCCCATTGACCACCATCTTGTTGTGGTGTTTGAAGTAAAAAAGCTACTTTACGGCTTGATAAATCTTCTGTTGCAGTAGTAAGAATATTTTCATAGAAATAGTTTGCCTTTTCAAATTTATCCCAGAAAAATGTATAGTTTTGAGATAACTCGAAATCTTTAATGTTAAAAGTATCTGTAATTTGGTGACGGAAGGTATTAAGTGCAGCAAACATCCAACAACGGCCACTTTGTTTTTGATTAGCTACTTTTCCAGTATCTATATCAATTGAAAAAACAGGATTATTTTTTATTACAGAAGATTGATTTTCTGATGAAGCTAAAATTCCGTTCTTTTTAACAGCTCTTTGGCTGATTAAATGGCTTGGATTAGCGTAGTAAGTTTCGTTTAATGCTTTAATTTGTTTCATTGAAATTTCTTTAGACATAAATGGAACATCCTTTCTTTTTTAACATATGTATGACTATTCATTTATTCTACTCTTTTAGTTCGTAAAAGGAAAATGATATGATTATTTTTTTGTTTTTAAAAGTTCCAATTGGCGAAAGTGTGTTCGGTATGGTAAAATAAAGCAATTAATAAACAGCCAAAGGAGTCAAGAAAATGATAGAAAGACGAACAGATTATACTTTCGATTTGGTGTCTAAATACGAACCTTCTGGAGATCAACCAGAAGCCATTAAAATGTTAGTAGATAATATAAATAAAAAAGAAAAAGCGCAAATTTTATTAGGTGTAACAGGTTCTGGTAAAACATTTACCATGTCTAATGTTATCAAAGAAGTTAATAAACCAACACTTATTATTGCTCATAATAAAACATTAGCAGGTCAACTGTATAGCGAATTCAAAGAATTTTTCCCTAATAATGCAGTCGAATATTTTGTTAGTTATTATGATTATTATCAACCAGAAGCGTATGTTCCTTCTAGTGACACATATATCGAAAAGGACTCTAGTGTGAATGATGAGATTGATAAATTACGACATTCAGCGACTAGCTCTTTACTTGAGAGAAATGATGTGATTGTAGTCGCTTCTGTTTCTTGTATCTATGGTTTGGGTGATCCTAAAGAGTATCAAGAGCAAGTTTTATCATTAAGAGTGGGAATGGAGATGGAACGTGATCAGCTTTTGAGAGCTCTAGTTGATATTCAATTTGATCGTAACGATATTGATTTCCAACGGGGACGTTTTAGAGTTCGTGGCGATGTAGTGGAAATTTTTCTTGCTTCAAGAGATGAACATGCTTTACGGGTCGAATTTTTTGGAGATGAAATTGACCGAATTCGTGAAGTGAATGCGTTAACAGGTGAAATAATGAAAGACACAGAGCATGTAGCCATTTTCCCAGCAAAACACTTTGTGACCAACGAAGAACAAATGGAGGAAGCCATTGCTAGAATTCAAATGGAACTTGATGTGAGATTAAAAGAATTAAAAGCCGATGAAAAATTAATCGAAGCTCAACGTTTAGAACAACGAACAAATTATGATATTGAGATGATGCGTGAAATGGGCTACTGTTCTGGGATTGAAAACTATTCCCGTCAAATGGAAGGCAGAAAAGAAGGGGAACCACCTTATACTTTAATTGATTTCTTCCCAGAAGATTCATTAATTATGGTAGATGAATCTCACGTAACGATGCCCCAAGTTCGAGGAATGTATAACGGGGACAGAGCTAGAAAGCAAATGTTAGTGGATTATGGTTTCAGATTACCAAGTGCTCTTGACAATCGACCGTTGCAATTATCTGAGTTTGAAGAGCATGTGGATCAAATCGTCTATGTTTCGGCAACTCCTGGTCCTTACGAAGCAGAGCAAACGGACATCGTGGCAGAACAAATTATTCGTCCGACAGGGTTACTAGATCCTGAAATTGAAGTAAGACCAATTATGGGACAAATTGATGATTTAGTTGGTGAAATCAATGAGCGGGTTGAGAAAAATGAACGTGTCTTCATTACGACTTTGACGAAAAAAATGTCAGAGGATTTAACAGATTACTTTAAAGAGTTAGGAATCAAAGTGAAGTATCTACATAGTGATATAAAAACATTAGAAAGAACTGAAATAATTCGAGATTTAAGATTGGGTGAATTTGATGTCTTGATTGGTATCAACCTTTTAAGAGAAGGAATTGATGTCCCAGAAGTTTCACTAGTGGCGATTCTTGATGCAGATAAGGAAGGTTTCTTAAGAAGTCAACGTTCCTTAGTGCAAATAATTGGTCGGGCAGCAAGAAATGAGAACGGAAAAGTAATCATGTATGCGAACAAAATGACGGATTCTATGAATTATGCGATTGAAGAAACAGGAAGAAGACGTGGTATTCAAGAGGCGTATAACACAGAGCATGGCATTACACCAAAAACAATAATTAAAGAAATTCGTGACTTGATTCGGATTTCTAAAACGAACGATGATGAAGAGGATGTTAGCTTAACAGAACAATATGAGAACTTAAATAAAGCTGAAAAATCAGAATTATTAGTAGAACTTGAAGCTCAAATGAAAGATGCAGCGAAATCATTAGACTTTGAAAAAGCAGCAACATTGAGAGATACGATTTTAGAATTAAAGGCACTTAAATAAGGAGGATGATCATGGCTAACGATAAAATAGTTATACGTGGTGCGCGCGCCCATAATTTGAAAAATATAGATGTAACAATTCCTAGAGATGAGTTAGTAGTTATTACGGGACTTTCAGGTTCTGGAAAAAGTTCTTTAGCATTTGATACGTTATACGCTGAGGGGCAAAGAAGATATGTAGAAAGTCTGTCAGCATACGCAAGACAATTCTTAGGTCAAATGGATAAACCAGATGTGGATAGTATTGATGGCTTGAGTCCAGCCATTTCAATTGACCAAAAAACAACGAGTAAAAATCCTCGTTCAACAGTAGGAACCGTGACAGAAATTAATGATTACTTGAGATTATTATACGCTCGTGTAGGGCATCCGATTTGTCCCAATGACGGCACGGAAATTAGCAGTCAGTCTCCAGAACAGATGACGGATCGAATTTTAGAACTTGAAGAGAGAACTAAAATTCAAGTTTTAGCACCTATTGTTCGAGGTAAAAAAGGACAACATAAAAAAGTCTTTGAAAAAATTAAAAAAGAAGGGTTTGTCCGTGTTAGAATTGACGGAGAAAGCTATGATATTGAAGAAGTTCCAGAACTAGAAAAGAATAAAAAGCATTCGATTGAAATTATTGTCGATCGTATTGTAGTAAAAGAAGGCGTTCGATCTCGTTTGTTTGATTCGTTTGAAATGGCATTACGATTGTCGGAAGGATATGCTCTCGTTGATGTTGCTGGACAAGAAGAGATGTTGTTCAGTGAACATTATGCCTGTCCTTATTGTGGTTTTACTGTTGGCGAAATCGAACCAAGGTTATTCTCATTTAATACGCCATTTGGAGCTTGTCCAGAGTGTGATGGTCTAAGTATTAAATTAGAAGTCGACCAAGACCTAGTTGTTCCAGATGGAAGTAAAACACTAAGAGAAGGGGCGATTGCTCCGTGGAATCCAATTAGTTCAAATTACTACCCACAAATGTTAGAACAAGCTTGCGAACAATTTGGAATTGATTTTGATACACCCTTTGAAAAGTTAGAAAGTGAGCAACAAGATATTTTATTAAAAGGATCAAAAGGGGATGAATTCCATTTCCACTATGAAAATGAATTCGGTGGCGTGAGAGATGTGGACATTCCCTTTGAAGGGATTTTAATTAATATTAAACGTCGTTATCATGAAACGAACAGTGACTATACAAGAGAACAAATGAAATTGTATATGACTGAGTTAACATGTGAAACATGTCATGGGTATCGTTTGAATAGAGAAGCGTTGTCTGTAAAAGTGGATGGTAATCATATTGGTCAAATTAGTAATCTGGCAGTCGGAGATAGTTTAGCTTATTTTGATGAGTTATCATTTGGTGAACAGGAACAAATGATAGCCAATCCTATTTTAAAAGAAATCAAAGATCGATTAAGTTTCTTGAAAAATGTTGGTTTAACTTACTTAACATTGAGCCGTTCAGCTGGAACACTTTCCGGTGGAGAAGCCCAAAGAATTCGATTAGCAACCCAAATTGGTTCTAATCTTTCTGGAGTACTCTATATCTTAGATGAACCTTCGATAGGTTTACATCAGCGAGACAATAATCGATTGATTGATTCCTTGAAAAAAATGCGTGATTTAGGAAACACTTTGATAGTAGTGGAACATGATGAAGATACGATGCGAGCAGCCGATTATTTGATTGATATTGGACCAGGAGCCGGTGAATTAGGCGGTCAAATTATTGCAGCAGGGACACCTAGTGAAGTTGAAAAGGATGAAAATTCTTTAACCGGTCAATACTTATCTGGCAAAAAACAAATTCCTGTTCCAACAACAAGAAGAGAAGGCAATGGTAAAGAAATTGTTGTTAAGGGAGCCGAAGCCAATAACTTGAAAAATCTAAATGTCTCATTCCCTCTTGGTAAATTTGTGGCAGTGACAGGTGTTTCAGGGTCAGGTAAGAGTACTTTAGTGAATGGTATCTTGAAAAAAGCTTTAGCTCAAAAGATTAATCGAAATTCAGAGAAACCAGGAAAGTATAAATCCATTACAGGTTATGAAGATATTGAAAAAATCATTGATATTGATCAAAGCCCAATTGGTAGAACACCTCGTAGTAATCCGGCAACTTATACCAGTGTTTTTGATGATATTCGTGATTTGTTCTCAAAAACCAATGAAGCTAAAATTCGTGGTTATAAAAAAGGACGTTTTAGTTTTAATGTAAAAGGTGGACGATGTGAATCATGTCGTGGTGATGGAATTATTAAAATAGAGATGCATTTTTTACCAGATGTCTATGTCCCTTGCGAGGTTTGTCATGGTCAACGGTACAATTCTGAGACATTAGAAGTGAAATACAAAGGAAAAAATATAGCAGAAATTTTAGAGATGACAGTAGAAGATGCTGTCACATTCTTTAAACCAATTCCAAAAATTCACCGCAAAATGCAGACGATTGTCGATGTTGGTTTAGGTTATGTTAAATTAGGTCAATCTGCGACAACTTTATCAGGTGGGGAAGCCCAACGGATGAAGCTAGCTAGTGAGCTTCATAAACGTTCATATGGTAAGAATTTCTACATTTTAGATGAACCAACAACAGGACTTCATACGGATGATATTAGTCGCTTGATTGGAGTTTTGACTCGTTTAGTAGATGCTGGTAATACAGTACTAGTGATTGAGCATAATCTAGATGTGATTAAAACGGCTGATTATATTATTGATTTAGGACCAGAAGGCGGCGATGGAGGCGGTACGATTGTAACGACAGGAACACCAGAAGAAGTCATGATGGTCGAAGAAAGTTTTACAGGTTATTACTTAAAAGAAGTTATGGAAAGATACAAATAAATGGTAGATGAAAAAGCGTTTAGCTCCGAGCAACTGGAGGAAATCATAAACAATCCACGGTTTTGGGATTGCTTATGATTTGTGAAGTTGTCGAAGGAGTTGCTTTTAAATCTCTGAATAATAAATGGTAGATGAAAAAGCGTTTAGATCCGAGCAACTGGAACTAAGCGCTTTTTGATAATTTTATCCATTAACTCGTTTAATCTCACGGTTGATATTCATTAAATAAGTGATGATAGAAAAAATGATAAAGAGAGTGATTAAAGTGATCATAAACGGTAACACTTCAACTTTTCCATTATTAAGTCCTAACATTTTTTGTAAGAATGAAAAAATATTGGCTCTAAAAGAGGGACTAACAATTTGAATGAGCATGCTAACTAAAATAGGGATGACAATAAGTAAACCGATGACAACAAGTTTTTTAACACCAGTCACACGGTCATTAAATGTTCCAGCAATTGTACCTAATGAGCTTGCTGCTAGAAGTAAAACAAATAAAAGTAAGAAACTAAGCATTACATTATTATCAGTGTAAAATTCAGTTAAAAAAAGCGTGAATTTAAAGTTTGTTGGTAAAACTTTATTTAATAAAAATGGAAACAACATCAAAGCAAAAGCAAAAACAGCTGATAAAACGGCATTTGAGATTAAAGAAGCTAAGTAAATATTAAGTCGCGACATACCATTTTGAATAAATAATTTAAAATCAGTACTGATTCCGATAAAAGCTAGTATCATCATGAAGACAATACCAGGGATAATTGCGTCAGATTTTACGACTTGATCAACACCTCCTGCCATAAAGATACCAACTAACGGTAAAATAACGGCGAAAAAGATAAAATAAGCAAAGAATATAGCGGCTGATTTCATTTGATATTTAAAGCGATAAGAGATTGCTGTAGATAGTTTCATAAGTAAACCTACTTTCTTTTAGTTAATTGAACGAAGTAATTTTGCAAATTAAGTGGAGAAACGGAAATATCATTTGAGAAATTATCAGGCAGTTGACCAGTGATATGAACACTAATGAAATCACCAAGTTCTTCCTGTCCAATAATGTTAGTATCTTTAATTGCAGCTAAAACACTTGTCTTAGGACCTGATAAAGTGAAAGAAGTTTCTAAAATCGTTGCAACGTCCTCAGCTACACTGACTTGTCCTTTATCAATGATAATGACGCTCTCTAACAGATTAGTAATTTCTTCAATTAAATGAGTAGAAATAATAAAGGTTCGTGGTCGTTCCTCGTAAGTCTCGATTAAAAACTCATAAAACAATTCTCTGTGAGCAGCATCTAAACCTAAAACAGGTTCATCTAAAAAGATGTAATCGCAAGGAGCACAAAGAGCAATAATTAATTTTGCAATACTACGGTAACCAGTGGATAACTTTTTAAAGGTTGATTTCTTACCAAGCTCAAATTCTAAACTCATTTTTTCAGCTAGATCCCAATCAAATGACCCATAAAATTGTTCAGATATTTTAAACATTTCTTTCACTTTCATTGTTGAAGGAAAGAGGTTATCTTCACTCATTAGATAAACTTGATTAAGAGTCACTTCATTGTCTAATAAAGTAACACCATCTAAAAGTACTTCGCCACTACTGGGAACACTGCGATTATTAATAATATTTAAAAGGGTACTTTTACCAGCACCATTTCGACCAAGTAAGCCGTAAATTTTGTTTGGCTCAATTGTAATAGTAATATTGTCTAAAGCTTTTTTCTCTTTATAATCTTTTGTGACATTTCTGATGTCTAAACTCATGATTGATACCCTCTTTCTAAAATTGTTTTAAGTTCGTCTAAACTAATATTTAATTTTTTTGCTTCTTCAATAATTTGATGAACGTCTTGGTTTAAGAATTCTTCCTTTTTCATTGTCATCACTTTCTCCTTCGCTCCTTGAAGAACAAACATCCCAATCCCACGTTTTTTCTCGATTAATTCTTGCTCAACTAAAATATTCATTCCTTTTAAAACTGTGGCTGGATTAATTTGATACACTTTTGAAATCTCTGTGGTAGAAGGGATTTGAGCACCTTCTTGATAAGCACCATTTAAGATACCTTCATTAATTTGATCAGCTACTTGTTGGAATAAAGGTTTGTCACCTGTGTAATTAAATTTCATGAAATCACCTCACTACTTATTTGGTTAGTTGGTTATGTAACTAACTATATATCCAGAGACATTAATTGTCAAATGATTTTTAAGACTATCTTATGACACGCCAGGTATGTTATAATTGATGAATTGAAAATAGGGAGTGAGATAAATGGAAGAAAAACAAATAGAAAGTCTTCAATTAGTTGTTATTACAGGAATGAGTGGTGCTGGTAAAACAGTCGCTATCCAAAGCTTCGAGGATATGGGCTTTTTCTGTATTGATAATTTACCTCCAAGTTTAATTCCTAAATTTTGGGAATTAATTAAAGAATCTGGAAAGATCACAAAAATCGCCTTAGTAATTGATCTAAGATCACGTGCCTTTTTCCAAGAAATCCAAAGTATGTTAATTGAAATTGAAAATACAAAATTAGTCGATACAAGTATTATGTTCTTAGATGCTTCAGATAAAGAATTAGTTTCTCGTTATAAAGAAACAAGAAGAACCCATCCTTTAGCTATGGACGGATTAGTGACAGAAGGAATTGCTAAAGAGCGCTCTTTACTTAGTGAATTAAAAGCGGAAGCTCAATTAGTGATTGATACAACTAAATTAGCACCTCGTGAGTTAAGAGAGCGCATCATGGCGAATTTTAAATCTCAAGACACGTCTACTTTTAGAGTGGAGATGGTTTCTTTTGGATTTAAATATGGTTTACCTATTGATGCTGATATTGTTATGGATGTTCGCTTTTTACCAAACCCTCACTATGTGGATGAATTACGTCCAATGTGTGGTAAAGATAAACCAGTTTATGATTACGTGATGGCATCAGAAATGACAGAAGATTTCTATCAAAAATATGAAGAATTAATTTTAAGTATTTTACCTGGTTACAAAAAAGAAGGTAAAATGAGTTTAACCATTGCGATTGGTTGTACAGGTGGTCAACACCGTTCAGTTGCTTTAACTGAACGTTTAGGTCACCGTATTGAACAAGATTATAAGACAAATATCACCCACCGAGATATTTCAAAAAGAAAAGAAACGGTTAATCGTTCATGAAAACTTACCGAATTAGAAGACCTAAGATCGTCGTTATCGGTGGCGGAACTGGTTTACCAGTTATCTTGAAAGGTCTTCGTTATCAAAGCGCGGATATTACAGCAGTTGTTACTGTAGCAGATGATGGAGGAAGCAGTGGCGCTTTAAGAGAAAGTGTTAATATGAGTCCTCCTGGGGACTTGCGTAATGTGTTAGTGTCATTATCTGATATGCCTCAAATGTATGAAAAAATCTTTCAATACCGTTTTAAACAAGAAGATGACTTTTTAGCAAATCATACGATAGGTAATTTAATTATCGCTGCTCTTTCTGAAATGAAAGAAAGCACTTATGATGCGATCCAATTATTGACAAAATTCATGCATGTAGATGGTCATATTTATCCTGCTTCTGAAAAATCTTTAACATTGCATGCAAAATTTGAAGATGGAACAGAAGTAGTTGGGGAATCAAAAATTGCTGAAGATCGTAAAAAAATTGATTATGTTTATGTAAAAAATACGATGGACGAAGAGACACCAAAAGCAGCTCGTAAGGTTGTAACAGCAATTAAAGAAGCAGATATGATTGTTCTTGGACCCGGTAGTCTTTATACCAGTATTTTGCCAAACCTAATGATAGGTGATTTAGGTCAAGCAATAGTTGACTCAGAGGCAGAAGTTGTTTATATATGTAATATTATGACGCAAAAAGGTGAAACTGAGCATTTTTCAGATGCGGATCATATTCGCGTGCTTCATAAACATTTGGGCGCTAAATTTATAAGTACAGTTCTTGTAAATACAGAGCCAATTCCAGAAGGTTACATGGATTTTGATGTATATGATGAATACCTCGTTCAAGTACGTCATAATTTTCAAGGCTTAAGAGATGAAGAGTGTCGTGTAATCTCAGCAGACTTCTTAGAACTAAAAGATGGTGGGGTTTTCCATGATGGGAATAAAGTAGTGGAAGAGCTGTTTCGTCTAGTTTTAGGTACTAAATATTAAATAGTAAGGGAGTGAGTCAGGATGTCTTTTGCATCGGATGTAAAAAAAGAACTGACCACATTGGAAGTTCATAAAGAGCACGCTAAAGCTGAATTAGCTGCTTTGATAAGAATGAATGGAGCGGTTACACTAGTGAATCGTCAGTTTGTTCTAAATGTGCAGACTGAAAATGCGGCAATCGCCAGAAGAATTTATACCTTACTAAAAGATCATTATCAAGTAAATAGTGAATTATTAGTTAGAAGAAAAATGAAATTAAAAAAAAATAATGTTTATATTGTTAGACTGAAGCAAGGAACTCAAGATGTCCTAACTGACCTAGAAATTATGGATGGTTTTATGTTTAGAACACGAGTCTCCTCTTCTATTATGGGAAACGAACAAAAAATGCGTTCCTATCTACGCGGTGCGTTTTTAGCAGGTGGTTCAGTAAATAATCCTGAAACAAGCCGTTACCATTTAGAAATTTATTCAATGTATGAGGATCAATGCAATGATCTTTGTGAAATGTTGAAATTTTATGATTTTAATGGTCGAGTGTTGGACAGAAGAAATGGTTATATTGTCTATCTTAAAGGGGCAGAAGAAATTGCTGATTTTTTAATTTTAGTAGGAGCAACTAACGCTATGCTAAAATTTGAGGACGTTCGAATCGTTCGAGATTTGAGAAACTCAGTTAACCGTTTAATAAATTGTGAGAATGCCAATATGAATAAAACAGCAGACGCGGCAAAGAGACAAATTGAAAATATCCGTCTAATCGAAGATCGTGTTGGGTTAGATAGCCTTCCAGAGAGGTTAAAAGAAGTTGCAGAGATTCGTTTAGAAAATCCAGAGATTAGCTTGAAAGAGCTAGGAGAGATGTTACCTTCTGGAGCAATTACCAAATCCGGAATTAATCATCGAATTAGAAAAATTAACGAATTTGCAGAGAAATTATAAATCTGCTAATGATAGTCTGAGCCTACCCTTACCTAAACTAGGTAAAGGTAGGTTATTTTGATGTGACTTTTAATCTTCCATGTTATTAAAATTTGTGAAAAAATGCTATACTATTTCTAACTAAGGAAGGGCGAGTGAAGCTATTGAATACTAAAGATTTATGGCAGACTTACGTTCAATCAAATGAAGTTAATCAAAAATTACTACCAGAATATATTATTGATTCATGGAAATATTGTACAGAACACTCAGTTAATCCATTCTCAAGACAAGGGGTTGAAAAAATATCTGATGTTGAATTAGCGCTACAAATGAAAGAAATGACCTTTTTAATTCAAACAGTAAAAAGTGAAATTAATCGGTTAAATGAGTTTTTTTATATAAAAAAACCACTTTTTATTTTAACAGATAAAAAAGGAACTATTTTATGGCGAGAGGGCCATTCAGAAACACGTCATTTAGCGAACGATATTGAATTTTCAGAAGGAAGTATTTGGACTGAAAAAGCTGTAGGAACCAATGCGATTGGTATTTCTCTTAGAACACTTCAAAGTGTGACAGTTGAAAAATTCCAACATTTTTCTGAAGCATCACATCCATTTACGTGTAGTTCAACACCTATTTTTAATGGAAATAATGAGGTTATTGCTTGTTTAAATGTTTCTACAATGGAGCAGACGAAAGAGGCAAACTATACCTTATTTGCCCTTAAAATGATTGCTAAAAATGTCCAACAAAGAGTGATTGAACAAGAGATAAAAGAAACAAAAGAATTACTACTAGGTGTTTTGGAAGAGCCATTCAGTCAAGCTTTACTGGTTGGATTAGACGGGAAAATTCTATCTGTATCAGAAGACTATCAAAGCAGATACGAAGACAATCAAGGTGAGATGATTACTGATTTAATGAAAAAGGGAAAAGCACCCTTTCAAAAACAAAAATTATACCAAAATAAAGAATTGGTGGGATATTGTTATAGGTTAGAAAAAGGACAAGCAGAACCTTCTTTTGTAAGTTTTGGCATTACGTCAAAAAATCAAGATTATCAACAATTTTTAAATCAACTATCTCAAGCAGCTAAATCAGAACTACCAATCCACATTTATGGTGAGACTGGTAGTGGGAAAGAGGTTTCAGCAAAAACGATTCACTACAATAGTAGTCGGCAATTTGGTAAACTTGTTTCTGTTAACTGTGGCGCATTGAGTGAAAATTTACTAGAAAGTGAGTTGTTTGGATATGTCTCAGGAGCGTTTACAGGGGCTAATTCATCTGGTTATCAAGGTAAGATTGAGCAAGCTGAACAAGGAACCCTCTTTTTAGATGAAATTGATAGCATGTCTAAGCGCATGCAAGTAGCATTACTTCGTGCTTTAGAAGAAAAAAAAGTAACACCTGTTGGAAGTGATAAAGAAATTTCTGTTGATTTTAGATTAGTCACAGCAAGTAATCAAGATTTAAAGGCACTAGTCAAACAAGGCGAATTCAGAGAAGATTTATTCTATCGATTATATGTGCTGCCATTAAATTTACCTTCTCTTAGAGAAAGACAAGAGGACTTTGAAACATTAGTAGATGCTTTTTGTGAGAATAAACAATGGCAACCAACTTGGCAAAGAAAAATCAGTCAAATTGCTAGAGAATATGAATGGCAAGGAAATATACGTGAGTTTCAAAACTTTTTAGAACGCTTAGCGTTGTATTTTCCTAAAAAAGAACCGACATATGAAGAAGTAGTAGACTTAATTTCAATCGGTTCAATTAAAATATCACCTAAATTGGATAATGATTTAGATGAACGATCAGAAATTATTCACACACTTCAAGCAACTAACTATCATCTCACACAAACAGCTGAAAGATTAAATATGGCACGAAGTACTTTATATCGTAAAATAGATAAGTACCAGATAGATGTCACAAAAAAGTTATAAATAACTAGTTCTAATAGTAAAAGTCATTAAACACTGAAATTTTGTGTTTAATGACTTTTTTTGTTGCGACATTGCCGCATCATTTTTGTCTGATCGATCATTTATTAAAACAAAAAAGTTTTATTTAAAGCGTTTTCTAAGTTGGCATGATATTTGCTTTAAGTAAAGTGTAGTGAAAAATAAGGAAGGTGATGTCATGAAAAAGTACAATCTGATTGTAATCGGAGCTGGTCCTGGAGGCTATGTGGCAGCTGTTGAAGCAGCTCGTCTTGGTCAAAAAGTAGCTGTGATTGAAAAGGAAAAAATCGGAGGTACTTGTTTGAATGTTGGTTGTATTCCATCAAAAGCTTATTTGAAACATGCAAGCTGGGTAGATGAAATGGAAGAAGCCAATCGTTTTGGGTTAAAAAATACCTTGACTGACATTGATTATTCGAAATTAGTCGATCGAAAAAATGGTGTGGTTAACCAATTGCAACAAGGGATTCATTATCTGTTTAATCAAAACAAGATTGATTACTATGAAGGAGAAGCAGAACTAAGAACATCACATGAAGTTGTTGTAAATCAAGACTTACTTGAAAGTGATTACGTCTTATTAGCAACAGGAAGTAAGCCTTTTGTCCCACCTATTAATGGGATTGAACAAGCAGATTATTTAACAACAGATACATTCTTTGATTTAAAAGAATTACCAGAAGAGCTAGTAATTATTGGTGGTGGTGTAATTGGTATTGAGTTAGCTTTTGCTATGGCGCCACTGGGAACGAAAGTAACAATAGTCGAAGTTGCTCCTAGTATTTTAATGACTGAGGACAAAGAAGCGACTCAAATTATTAAGAACCAATTGAAAAAAATGAAAGTTGAAGTCATTGAAGGGGCGAATATTAAACAAGTCACTCAAAAAAATGTCGAGCTGACTGAGCAAATACTTTCCTTCGATCAATTACTTGTAGTAACAGGTCGTAAAGGTAACTTAGAAATTGGCGACAATTTAAATTTAGAAAAAACTGACAATCATAAATTTATTAAAATAAACCGTCATTATCAAACTTCTGTAGAAAACGTTTATGCAGTGGGAGATATTGTAGATGGATTTATGTTAGCTCATGCAGCGAGCAAAGAAGGCATTAAGGCTGTGCGCCATATGTTTGGTGAAAAAGAAGCCCCACTTAAAAATGAACAAGTTCCAAGATGTGTTTATACGCATCCTGAGATTGCTAGTTTTGGCTTAAGTGAAGCAGAAGCAGAAGAAAAAGGATACGATATTTTAGTTTCAAAAACCTCTTATTCAGCCAATGGTCGTGCTATTGCTGGAAATGAAACCACAGGCTTTATCAAGATTATTGCGGATAAAAAATACCATGAAATTTTAGGTGGTGTGATTGTTGGAAGCAATGCAACAGAGATGATCCATACGCTCTTAGCCATCAAAGAATCAGAAGGCCGATTAGAAGAAATTGAAAAAATGACATTTGCTCACCCAACCCTTTCAGAAATGATCGGTGAACTTGGGAGCCAAATGATTTTCTAAGGAGGAAATAACAATGGAAAAAATGACAAAACAACAAGCAGAGTGGATTTATAAAAACATGAACGACATTAGAAATTTTGAAGATGAAGTGCATCGTATTTTTACAACAGGTGAAATTCCAGGGTTTGTCCATTTATACGCTGGAGAAGAAGCAGTTGCAACGGGTGTCTGTGCTCACTTAACAGATAAAGATTACATTACAAGTACTCACCGTGGTCATGGTCACTGTATCGCTAAAGGCTGTGATTTAAATGGTATGATGGCTGAAATTTTCGGCAAAGAAACTGGACTTTGTAAAGGTAAGGGCGGTTCAATGCATATCGCTGATATTGATAAAGGAATGCTAGGTGCTAACGGTATGGTTGGTGGAGGTTTCCCAATCGCAGTTGGAGCAGGGCTTCGTAATAAATATTTAAAAACAGATGACGTAGCGATTTGTTTCTTTGGTGATGGCGCATCGAATGAAGGAACTTTCCATGAAAGCATCAACATGGCAGCAATTTGGGATTTACCAGTTGTCTTTGTTTGTGAAAACAACGCCTTTGGTGAAGCGTCTGCAGTTGAGTATGCTTCTGGTTCAAAAACAATTGCTGAAAGAAGTGTGGCGTACGGAATCCCAGGCGTTCGTGTGGATGGTAAAGATTTAGTTGCAGTATATGAAGCAGCAGGTGAAGCGATTGATCGTGCTCGTAGTGGTCAAGGACCAACAATTTTAGAGTGTGTCACGTATCGTAATTATGGACATTTTGAAGGAGACGAACAAAAATATAAATCAAAAGAAGGTAAAGAAAAAGAGTTTGCTGACATTGATAATATTCCAGTCTTTAAAGAAGTGGCCATTAAAAATAAATGGCTAACAGAAAAAATAGCTACTGACATTGAAAAACAATCTGAACAAGATGTTGAAACAGCTGTACTCTTTGCAAGAGAAAGTGATGTCCCTAATCCAGAATGTCTTTATGAAGATGTATCAATTTAATCGAAAAACCAAGATGAGGAGTGACTAAAATGAGTAGAAGAATAACATTTATGCAAGCAGTTAATGAAGGTTTAGATATGGCTATGGACAAGGATGACCGTGTCATTTTGTTAGGAGAAGACTTAGCAGGAGGAACAGGTATTGAGCATCTTAACGGAGAAGGTGCTTTTGGTGGTGTGTTTGGTGTTACTAAAGGTTTAGTAGAAAAACACGGTTATGAACGTGTCATCGATACACCGATTTCTGAAATGGGTTATATGGGAGCAGCAGTTGGTGCGGCAGCGACAGGTTTACGCCCAGTTCCAGAATTAATGTTTAATGACTTTTTAGGTTTCTGTTTTGATACCTTATTAGCGCAAGGTTCTAAAATGCGTTATATGTTTGGTGGAAAAGCAACGATTCCAATGACTGTAAGAACATGTCACGGAGCGGGAGCTTCAGCGGCAGCACAACATTCAGGTTCTTATTACGGCATGTTTGGTTCTATTCCTGGATTAAAAGTAGTGGTACCTTCTAATCCTTATGATGCTAAAGGCTTGTTATTAGCAGCGATTGAGGACGATAACATTGTTATTTTCTCTGAGGATAAGACTCTTTATGGGCTTAAAGATGAAGTACCAGAAGAATATTATAAAGTAGAAATTGGTAAAGCGAAAGTTAAACGTGAAGGTAAAGATTTAACGATTGTGACCATTGGAAAGATGCTTTATGTGGCTCTAGAAGTAGCCGAAGAATTAGAAAAATCAGGAATTTCAGTAGAAGTTATCGACTTGATTACAGTGGCACCGTGGGATCAAGAAACAGTTCTTAATTCCGTTAAAAAAACAGGTCGCTTAATCGTGATTGATGAAGCCAATCCTCATAATAATACAGCAACAGATATTGCTTCTGTAGTAGGGGACAAAGCGTTTGATTATTTAGATGGACCAATCAAATGTATTTGTGCTCCAAATACACCAGTTCCATTTGCAAGTAATTTAGAAGCACTTTATTTACCAAGTAAAGATAAAGTCTTAGAACAAGCGAAAGAATTAATTGAGGATTTAAAATAAAAGGGTAGGTGAGAAAAATGGCAGAAGCATTATTAATGCCCACACTAGGTTTAACCATGACAGAAGGTACTGTCGATCAATGGTACAAAGAAGTGGGAGATACAATCACAAAAGGTGAAGCAGTCGTATCTATTAGTTCAGAAAAATTAACTCATGATGTGGAATCACCAGCAGACGGTGTGTTATTAGCAATTACTGTAGACAATGGTGGCGAGATGATTTGTCAAGGTATCATTGGCTACGTGGGAGCAGAAGGTGAAGACGTTCCAAGTGGTGAAGCCCCTGTTATAGAAGAAGTCGAAGTTTCGGAGACAGTTGAAACAGCACCAGTGAAACAAGAGGCACCAGTAGTAAAAAGAAATGCTGGCGAAAGAATTTTTGCAACTCCTTTAGCTAGAAAAATGGCAGAAGAAAAAGGGTATGCCTTAGAAGATATCGTAGGAACAGGTGGAAATAACCGAATTACAAAAAGAGATGTAGAAAGACACATTCCACACGTTAAAAATGGTGCAGTAGCTCAAACGATTGGTGAAGGTTTAGAAGGCATGCGTAAAGTCATCGCTCAAAGAATGCACAATAGCTTGCATCAAACAGCTCAATTAACTCTACATAGAAAAGCCAATATTACTAACCTACTTGCGTTTAGAAAAGAATTGAAAGTTAAAGCTGGTCCTAATTTAAGCCGTAGTGCCTTGAGTATTAATACATTATTAATCAAGGCGGTTAGTTTGGCACTTAAAGATTTACCAGAAATGAATGCGTCATATGACGGTTCTGAATATTTGAAACATGAAGATGTTCATATGGGAATTGCTGTTGCTGTGGATGACGGGCTAGTGGTTCCAGTTATTAAGCAAGTTGATACAAAATCTCTTAGTCAAATTGGCGAAAAATTTGTAGAAGTCACTTCACAAGCTATTGATGGCACATTACCGGGAGATTTATATAGTGGTTCAACATTCACTATTACAAACTTAGGTAGTGCAGGAGTTGAGTACTTTACACCGATTTTAAACACACCAGAGATTGGTATTTTAGGTGTTGGAAATACTACATCTAAACTGGTTTTCAATGAAGACAAAGAAATTGAAGAAATCGAAGAGTTACCTTTAAGTTTAACTTTCGATCACCAAGTTGTAGATGGATCACCAGCAGCAGAATTCTTAGGAAGAATTGTGTATTATCTAGAAAATCCTTATCTGCTTGTTGTTTAAATAAATTATATATATTGGAGATGCTAACATGTCAAAAGTCGCAGTCGTTACAGGATCAGCAGGTGGATTAGGTTTAGGAATTGCCGAACGCTTAGTCAGAGATGGATTCAAAGTCGTTTTACACGATATTAATGAGGAAAATCTAAACAAAACAGTGACCACTTTGAAAAATCAAGGAATGGATGTTTTTGGGGTTGTGGGAGATGTATCAAATCAGGCGGATCAAGAAAGCTTAGTTGAAAAGGCTGTTGAAAAATATGGTCATTTGGATGTCTTAATCAACAATGCCGGAATTGATGCCGTCACACCTATTCTAGAAATTACAGAAGAGGAGTTAAACCGAGTATTCCAAATTAATGTTAATGGCGTTGTGTTTGGTACGCAAGCAGCAGCCAAACAATTTATTAAACAAGGAACAAAAGGGAAAGTGATTAACGCATGTAGTATTGCAGGTCATGAATCTTTTGAAATGTTAGGCACTTACTCAGCGTCAAAACATGCTGTTCGCTCATTTACGCATTCAGCCGCAAAAGAATTGGCACAACATCAAGTTACAGTGAATGCATACTGTCCAGGTATTGCTAAGACCAAAATGTGGGATCATATTGATGAAGAGATGGTTCGACACAGTAATGGCAAATTACAACCAGGTGAGGCTTTTGAGCAATATTCAGCAGGTATTGCTTTAGGTCGTTACCAATTACCAGAAGATGTGGGTAACCTTGTGTCATTCTTGGCATCAAGCGACTCTGATTATATAACAGGTCAAGCTATCTTAACCGATGGTGGATTAGTTTATCGTTAAAAAATAATATACTTTTAAATCATAAAAAAGAGTGATGAAAACGGCGTTTAACTCCAAGCAACTGGAGGAATTATTAAACAGTCCGTGCACTTGGGACTTTTTAATAATTGTGAAGTTGCCGAAGGAGTTGCCGTTTGAATCCCAACTAAAAAAAGGTGATGAAAACGGCGTTGCTGTTGTAATTGCCACGAAAAAGGATTTCTTGCTAAAGTTACTTAGTGAGAAGTTCTTTTTTGTATGCAAAATTTCAATAATGTTTAGTATGGTATAATCAAATAAATAAAAAAATCACAAATGGCTAGAAAGAGGGTTACTATGATTTTATCAATTGTTATCATGTTGCTAGGATTATATTGTTTATTATTAGCACCTAGATATTATCCGATGATTGGTTACCGTGGGGCTTTATATTATATGAAAAAGCAGGACTCGTGGAAAATTACCAATCAGATTTTTGGTTTATACTTATTTGTGTCAGGACTAGTTTACTTTATTAATGGGAATTTAAAGTTACTCATTATTTTAGTAATTATTTCGATAATGACGACTGATTTGATCTCAATGCTAATTTTAAAAAGAAAACAAAAAAACAGATGACAACTAGTTGTAAAATCAACCTAGTATCGTCTGTTTTTCATTTAAGGGTTAAAAACTTCCGCCACCGCCACCATGACTGGTACCACCACCACTCATATGAGTGGATGAACCACCACCAAAGTCATCATTATTATTTGAAGGTTTTGGAATGTGTCGAGTTGTCACAAAATCAGCTACTTTAACCGCATCAGCTTGAGTGATATCCACAGTACTCATTGCACTATATGGATAATTATAACTAGAACGTTTTAATTTGTACTTTGAATGAATACTGAAGTAAAAAACAATACTCACAGCAATACCACTGACTACAGCTATAATAATTTTAAGTGGAGATACGTACTTTTGTTTATCTACTTCACCCGTTTCTTTATTATAAATATAACCATTAGGCGTTCCTTCCTGTAAATAAGACGTGGTTGTCTCGAAGAAGGTGTTTACAGCACCTAAGTTATCGTTATTGCTTAAATCCTCTTCAATACTTTCCTTTAAGCGTTGCATTCGTTTGTTACTAATAACTGCAATCGTATTTCCAGTAGTTGAGACATGGTATTTACGAGTTCCCATATCGATTAGAAAAAGCATACCGTCATGAGTATCACCCACGCCAAAGCCACCTTGTTCGTAGAAATTATCAGCAAATTCTTCTGGTGTTTTATCATTCGTTGAATTAGTTGTCACAATGACTATTTCTGATTTGTATTGCTCTTTGATTTCTTTAATTTTCTTTTCAAAGGTTTGGATATCTTCATTAGTAAAGAGTTTGGCTTCATCGTATACATTTTGACTAGCCGCTTCAGTATTTATCCCAAAAATTGGCAAAATAAAGAATAAACCTAACATAATAAATGAGAGTAGGTACCTACTTTTTTTAATGTTTAAAATAATAAATACCCCCCTAATAAGACGATTCCACTAACAACCGCACCGATCATTGCAGATGTCCCTATTAATTTTGTTTTGTTAACTGGTAAGATACCACTTGTTTTACCTGAGACACCGTTCATTGCAAAGTAGTAAGGCTCCTCACTATCGTGACCTTTGTATGTCACAATCCAAAGTGGTAGTAAGTAATATTGATTGGATTGATTGAGTAATTGTGTTTGGCACCTAGAGCTATCAATCATGCCATAACCAGAGATATCATTAACTAATAATTTTTCAGTGTACTGATCTAGTTCTTGGTTAACAGCATCTTTAATTTCATTGAATTCTAAATCTCTTTTTTCAGCTTGGAATCCAGACAAGAAACGGGAATCGAATGCTTGGCAATCATCTACATTAAATGGTTGGACAGATTCAATCATATTTTGTTTCACATTTTTAGAAAGAGCAGTTTTTAGTAAGGATTTAAACGTAACATTTCCTTTTCTTCTAATGTCGTATCGCCTTGTTCTCGTGTACTCTGTTTCATCAATGCGCCAGACATCGATTTTAGTTCCTTTGGCTTTGACATCGCCAAAAAGTTCAGCATCCACATTCCAATAAGGGAAGTAGACACCTGTCATTTTTTCAATTTGTTTTTTGCTGAAAAAATCACGAGGGATAAATTTCTTTTTATTTGCCCATTGTAAGAATTTTTCTTTGGCTTCTTTTTCAGAAACTTTAAAAGGTAGAATTGCATTGGGTAAAAATTCACCAGAAACCCTGTCTTTTAAGACAACAGGGTTATGGCAGTAATAACAATAAGTTGCAGCGGTGGTTTCTTCGGTTACCACTTCAGCACCGCAGCTTGGACAAGCATATAGATTAAAGGTTTCTTTCGCTAGTTCTTCAACCTGAGAAGGTTCAGTATTTTCTTTAATGTCTGTGTCTTTAAAAACACTTAGACAGTATTCGCAATGAAAAGACTGTGACTCTGGATCAAAGAGTAGAGGTCCATCACAATTTGGACACTTATGTGAAACAACATCACTCATTTTGTTAGCCTACTTTCATTGATTTATAAAGGCATTCCTTGGAACGGTTGTCCACACTCAGGACAGAATTTTGGCATTTGGCCTGAAACAGTAATCACTTCATGACAGTTTGAACATTTCATTTGAATACCGCCACCAGATGCGACTGGTTTTGATCCGCCGCATTCAGAACAGAATTTACCTGTGTTTTCTGTTTGATCACTTGGACAAGTCCATGTGTCAGCAGCTTGTTGTGTTTGTTGAGCGGCTTGTTGTTGTTCCATTTGTTGTTGGTTGGTTTGAGAAGCTTGAGAGAAATAGTTTCCAGTTGCCCCCATGCCAGCTTGCATGCCCATGAATCCAGCCATGCTACCGTTAGCATTAGAGCCTGCATCTTTCATTCCTTCAGCAATTGATCCTTGAACGAATCCCTCACGAATCCCAGCATCACCCAACATGGCACCTTTGTTACGCATGTTGATTAATTCTTTAGAGTCGTCCGTATAAGAAATACTAGAAACTCCTACAGAAACAACCTCCATACCACGTAAGGTTTGCCATTGTTCATCTAAAACAGAAGACATGTATTGGCTTAATTCCATACTTTTTGAGGGAATGAAGCTAATTCTCTCACCAGCAACAGACATTTGATTGATCGATGTTTGTAGGGCTGTTAAAAATTCAGATAAAAACTGATCATTGATTTCATTAATTTCTACGTGGTCTTGATTTTTAGGTAAAACGTTAGAGTAGAAAAGAATCGGATCTACAACCTTAACTGAGTAAGTTCCGTGTGTTCTTAAAAATAGCTCAGCATTATAAAAGTTATCAAAGTAGTTAATTGGACTTGGTGTACCGAATTTAATGCCTCTGATTTCTTGTAAATTGATATAAATAACTTTTTGTTTTTGTGGTGTCATACCACCAAATTTGAAACGATCAAAAGATTCTGCAATAGCATTTTTTAAATCACCATTAAACATTGATGGTGCTGACTGATTATTAACCGTGTAATAACCTTCTTCAGCTGTATAATCAATGATTTTTCCGCCATCAACTAGAAGCATCATGGTATTAGGATAGACATGAACAACAGAACCGTCAGTAATCACATCAGAGGTTCCTTTTTTATTGCCTTGGCGTTTTTCGTTTTTACGAACAAGAACACCTATCGTCATGACTGTTGAATCGCTTAAATCTGCTGGTTCAATAACCTCTAACCATTGGTCGGAAAATCCGCCGCCGATTGAACTTGCTGCTGCTTTAATTAAACCCATAATATCGCTCCTTAGTAGTTATAGAATGTATTAATTTTACCATATATAAGTTTGAGAGGGCAATCAGTCGAAAGGCGGATTGTCTTAATTTAAAAGACAAAAAAGCTAGAAAATCAGATTGGCTGACTTTCTAGCTTTTAGTATGTTGTTTTAGACTAGATTCAAAAGGCAGCTCCTGCGGCAACTTCGTAAATACTAATCAATTCGAAAAGCGTGAATTGTTTAGTATTCACTCCAGTTGCTTGGAGCTAAACGCCTTTTTCATCATGCTATTTTAGTTCAGATTCAAAAGGCAGCTCCTGCGGCAACTTCGTAAATACTAATCAATTCGAAAAGCGTGAATTGTTTAGTATTCACTCCAGTTGCTTGAAGCTAAACGCCTTTTTCATCATGCTATTTTAAAAGTTTAAGCAACTCTTCATTGCTAATTTTTTGATCGAATACTTGATTGCCAACAATCACTGTTGGAATAAAGAAAACATTGGCTTCTTCAGCTTCTTTGACGATTGCTTGGCTGATTTCTTCACTGTTTTGACGAGTTAAGCTCAATGTTGATTCTGCAAAATTTGCAATCTCTGTGTGATCTTCTAAATCACCCCAAGTATCTTGAGTTTCATAGATTGATCGAATGGCACTGATAGCAGAGGCATCATTTGGAACAAAACCATGCATCACATTGCCTTTAGTTAAAGCAGGTTTTTCTTTATTGAATAGTTTAATGATTCGTTGAATTTTTCCTTCATTGACTAACTCTTGCAATAGGTCATCTTTTTCATCAGACCATTGGCGACAATATGGGCACCTCAAGTTAATAAATTCAACAATTTTTGTTGGTGCATTATCGTCACCAATCTTAATGCCTGTTTCTGTATTAATTTTTGTTACATCAACATCTGTCATTCCCATCAGATCACTCCTATTTTAATTTTGAACTATTTACCATCACATCATCAATTAGGCCATATGCTTTGGCTTCCTCAGCTGACATAAAGTTATCACGGTCAGTGTCTTTTTCGATGACCTCGATTGGTTGACCTGTGTTCTCAGCTAAGATGGTATTTAATCTTTCGCGAGTGTTTAAAATGTGGCGAGCGGCAATTTCGATTTCAGTTGCTTGACCTTGTGCGCCGCCTAAAGGTTGATGAATCATGATTTCAGCATTTGGTAAAGCAAATCGTTTACCTTTTGTACCTGCTGTAAGTAAGAATGAACCCATAGAAGCAGCCATTCCTAAAACAATTGTTTGAACATCAGCTTTGATGAAGTTCATTGTGTCGTAAATTGCAAGGCCAGCAGAAACACTACCACCTGGTGAGTTGATATAGATAAAGATATCTTTTTCAGGATCTTGAGCATCTAAAAATAAGAGTTGCGCAATGACTGAGTTTGAAACATTATCATCAATCGGACCACTAAGCATGATGATGCGGTCTTTTAAAAGTCTTGAGTAAATATCATAAGCTCTCTCTCCACGAGAAGATTGTTCGATAACTGTTGGTATTAAATTCATAAAAATTCCTCCTAAACTAAAACGTTCATTCATTGTATTTTAACATAATTTATTTTAACTACCTAATAAAAGAATAACGGGTAGGTCAATAAAGGTCAAAGGATTTGTTTGGTCTTTATTTGCGAATAAAAAAAGGCTGTCCCATAAGTAAAATAAAAGGGTACAACCTTTAAAAATCATTGTAAATAAAGCCGCCACCACTTGATTTTAAATAGCCATATAGATAAATCATCGCTAAAAGAATGGCTGCATAAAAAACAGATTTACCAATAAATTTAATAATTTCTTTTTGTTTGTCAGTCAAATAATCACCTTTATAATTTATTTTCATCCATATATTAATGGAAATTGTCGTGTTTGTAGGCTTAAAAAAATAAATAATCACAAACTACTATGGAAATTATTGTATACTAATCCTAATTATTTTTCAAGAAATCCTTCTGATGCAACCATTCATATGGTAAAATCATAATATTTGTTAAATGTTTAAACTCCAACAAGAATTGAAGATGAAGTTTAAAAAAAGGTAATATTCTTGACAATTAGATTGCATGTTTTAAAATTATAATTAGGGAGGTGGCTTTATGATAAATACATATAAAGAATATTGGGGTAATATGTTGACGATGAATGGCACAGCTTCAGGTGGACAATATTGGTGGCCACAAGTGATTAATTATTTTGTATTGGTTTTGTACACGATGCTTACTAAGGCTTATAGATATATTGATTTCATGTCTGATGGAACAAATATTGTTAAAGAGTGGAATACAATAACAATTATTTTTACAGTTTTAGGTTTGTTTATATTTCTAGCCAATTTTACTGTTCGTGCAAGAAGATTGCACGATAGAGATCATAGCAATTGGTGGATATTATTCTATTTAATTCCTATAATTGGATCAATAGTGATGTTCGTTACTCTTGTATTACCAGGTAAAGAAAAAACAAGATGGTCAGTCAATCAATCTCAATATTAAAGAAATGTCTGAAAATAAACTTAAATATTTATTCATTTAGATAAAAAACCACAGCAAAAAATATCTTGCTGTGGTTTTTTTACTTTATTTAATTAGCATTTTTTACTGAAAATTGAATGTATCTTTAACTTGTTTAATAGCAATGACACCAAGCATTTACGACTTTTGTTGTTATCATTTGTATGATACAATCAATCATGAAAACGCGCCCTAAGGGAATCGAACCCCTGTCTCAAGAACCGGAATCTTACGTGATATCCACTACACTAAGGGCGCAGACAGTAATTATTTTAACAAAATAAAAAAAAATAGCAAGAATAATCTGTTATTAGGAGGAGAACGATATGAGATTTGAACAACACTTAGGTCAAAGTCAAAAACAAACAACTAAACTTGCTATGACACAAGAATTGAAACAATCGATTCAGATGCTCCAATATAATACAGAAGATTTACTAAGCTTTCTTGAAGCAAAGACACTGGAAAATCCATTGATGGAAGTAAAAGTAACTGTGGATGAATATGATTATCCGATTAAAACTAAAGCCGGTACTAGTTATGAACACGATAGTAAAGAATGGCTAAATGAGGTTCCAGATGAAACGGTTTCTTTATTTGATCACTTAATCAAGCAGATTCATCTCAATTATAGAGAAACTTATTTGCGACAACTTATTCTTTTTTTAGTCGAGTATATTGATGTGAACGGTTATCTAACGATTACTATAGAAGAAGCCGTGGAAAGAACAGGTGCTAGTAAAATTCAGCTATTAGATGCCTTAACCTTACTTCAAATGCTTGAACCAGTTGGAGTAGGTGCAAGAAGTTTAAGAGAATGTTTAATGCTACAAATCGAAAAAGATCAACAAGCACCTAATATGGCTTATATTGTTATAGAGGAATATTTTGAAGAATTAGCTAATCGAAAATGGAGCATCATAGAAAAAGCATATAGGATAGAGTTATTTGAGATTCAAGAAATTTTTGATTATATAAAGAAATTAAATCCTTATCCAGGAGCAGGATTCAATCAAGAAAAAGAAATGTATATTATTCCTGATGTCATTGTTAGGGAAGTTAAAGGTAACTTAGATGTTTTGAGCACCAAGCAAGGAGTGCCTAGCGTGGTTTTCCAACAAGCATATTTTGATAAAATGAAACAATCAGAAGATACAGAAGTTATCGAATACTTGAAAGATCGAAAAGCAGAGTTTGACTGGATTAAAAAAGGTGTCATTCAAAGAGGGAATACAATCCTAAGAGTAGCAGAGGAAATAGTTAAGAGACAAAGCGCATTCTTTTTAGATGCACAAAGACCTTTAGCACCCATGCAACTAAAAGAAATCGCTAAAGCTTTATCAGTTCATGAATCTACGGTAAGTCGTAGTATTAATGGTAAATATTTAGAAACGGATTTTGGCATATTTGAGTTACGTTCATTCTTTACAGTCGGTTTAACACAAGAGTTAACAGATGAAGAACTTTCAACTAATATGATTAAAAAACAGATAGCAAATATTGTCGAAGCAGAGAATAAGCAAAAACCACTTTCAGATCAAAAAATTGTTGAATTACTATTAATTGAAAAAATTCAGATTTCAAGAAGGACAGTTGCCAAGTATCGAGAGGAATTAGGGATAGCCTCATCAACAAAGAGAAAACGTTATGATCGTTAAAAATGATAAATATTAGTTATTTTACTTGAAATATAGTTTGATAACTGTTAAAATGTGTTCGTAAGGTTGAAACAAACAAAATGTCTTTTGATTTGGATTCAACCTATTTTTTTACCATAGTTGGGTCGCAATAAGTCTACGTTGGACAAAAAAAGACCCGAGGAAGGAGTCACTCGATGCTTCATGATTTAGAGATGATCGAGAGAATTGCTCCGGAGATGATGCAAACAGTTGAAAAGAGATTTCGTATCTTACGTAATATTTATTGGATGCAGCCAGTTGGCAGAAGAACATTGGCTCAAAAAATAAATATAACAGAGCGTATGTTACGAACTGAAACGGACCTTCTAAAGCAACTTAACTTAATAGATGCTTCTAAGAGTGGTATGACTTTAACAAAAAACGGATTACAGGTTTACGAAGGCCTTGAAAAATTCATGGCGGAGTATTCAGGTACACGTGTTAAGGAAAGAGAATTATCTAAAAAATTAGGTATTGCTCGTTGTATCATAGTACCAGGAGATAGTGATCTTGAAGAAAAAGTTTTAGAAAGTTTTGGTACAATCGTATCAGATGTTTTAGCCACTCAATTACCAGATGGGGAAAATACCATCGCAGTTATGGGTGGAACAACAATGGAAACTGTAGCACTAAATATGCAAGGATTAGAAACAGATAAGCGTCATAACTTATTCGTTCCAGCAAGGGGCGGTGTAGGTGAGACAATTAATATCCAAGCTAATTCAATTAGTGGCATGATGGCAGAAAAATCAGGTGGAGATTTTAGGGTTTTATATGTGCCAGAGCAAGTTAGCCCTGAAACATATGAGATATTACTTCATGAACCAACTGTACAAAGAGTGCTTACGCTTATCTCTCATTCGAATTGTGTCATCCATAGTATTGGACGTGCACTTCACATGGCAAAAAGACGTGGCATGAATTCAAAAGAGTTAGCAATGCTAACGAATCAAGGAGCAGTTGCTGAGAGTTTTGGCTATTTCTTTGATGAAGACGGGGAAGTTGTTTATAAAATTCCACGCATTGGTCTACAATTGAAAGACCTAGAAAATATACCGTATGTTTTGGCTGTAGCTGGCGGTAAATCAAAGGCTAAAGCAGTAGAAGCATATATCAAAAATGCACCTAAGCAAACTTGGTTAATAACCGATGAGGGTGCAGCTAATCAGATTTTAAAAGAGGTAACTCTTTAAAATAAAATAATTTTTTGATTTTCTAAAGGAGGAAATCCCGCATGACAGTAAAAGTAGGTATTAATGGTTTTGGACGTATTGGTCGTTTGGCATTCCGTCGTATCCAAGAAGTAGCAGGATTAGAAGTAGTAGCAATCAATGATTTAACAGACGCAAAAATGTTAGCTCATTTATTAAAATATGACACTACACAAGGACGTTTCAATGGTGAAGTTGAAGTTCATGATGGTTTCTTTAACGTTAACGGAAAAGAAGTTAAAGTTTTAGCTAACCGTAATCCTGAAGAATTACCATGGGGAGAATTAGGAGTAGACATCGTTTTAGAATGTACTGGCTTCTTTACTTCTAAAGAAAAAGCTGAATTACACTTAAAAGGTGGAGCTAAACGTGTTGTTATTTCTGCTCCTGGTGGAAACGATGTTCCAACAATCGTTTATAACACTAACCACGATATCTTAACAGGTAAAGAAACAGTTATCTCTGGTGCTTCATGTACTACTAACTGTTTAGCACCTATGGCTGATGCATTAAACAAAAACTTCGGTATTGCTGAAGGATTAATGACAACTATCCATGGTTACACTGGTGATCAAATGACATTAGATGGTCCTCACCCTGGTGGAGACTTCCGTCGTGCACGTGCTGCTGCAGAAAACATCGTACCTAATACTACTGGTGCTGCTAAAGCTATTGGCTTAGTAATTCCAGAATTAAACGGTAAATTAGATGGAGCTGCTCAACGTGTTCCTGTTGCAACTGGTTCATTAACAGAATTAGTAACTATCTTAAACAAAAAAGTTTCTGTAGAAGAAGTTAACGCTGTTATGGAAAAAGCTGCTAACGAATCTTATGGTTACACAACTGATCAAATCGTATCTTCAGATATCGTAGGTATGACTTTTGGATCATTATTTGATGCAACACAAACTAAAGTTATGACAGTTGGGGACAACCAATTAGTTAAAACTGTTTCTTGGTATGATAACGAAATGTCATATACTGCACAATTAGTTCGTACTTTAGAATACTTTGCTAACTTAGCTTAATTTTATTAAGTAAGTATCAAGTGTTTCATTAGAAGCGGGGGAGCCGACGCGCTTCCTCGCTTTTTTATTAACCATTTCAGGGAGGATTTACTCATTATGGCGAAAAAAACAGTAGAAGATTTAGAATTAAAAGATAAAAAGGTTTTAGTCCGTGTCGACTTTAACGTTCCATTAAAAGATGGTGTTATCACTAATGATAACCGTATCGTTGCTGCTTTACCAACAGTTAAATACATTGTTGAAAATGGTGGGAAAGCTATTTTATTCTCACATTTAGGCCGTGTTAAAACTGAAGAAGATAAAGAAGGTAAATCATTAGCACCAGTTGCTAAACGTTTGTCTGAATTATTAGAAAAACCAGTTACATTTGTTCCTCAAACAAGAGGTGAAGAATTAGAACAAGCGATTGCTAACATGAGCAGTGGTGATGTTTTAGTTGTTGAAAATACTCGTTTTGAAGATATTGACGGTAAAAAAGAAAGTAAAAATGATCCTGAATTAGGTAAATATTGGGCTTCTTTAGGTGATGTATTTGTGAATGATGCCTTTGGTACTGCTCACCGTGCTCACGCTTCTAACGTTGGGATTGCTTCAAACTTACCATCAGCAGCTGGTTACTTAATGGAAAAAGAAATTAAGTTTATCGGTGGAGCTGTAGACGAACCTAAACGTCCATTCGTGGCTATCTTAGGTGGCGCTAAAGTATCTGATAAAATTGGTGTTATTGAAAACTTAATCGACAAAGCAGATAAAATTCTTATCGGTGGTGGAATGACTTATACTTTTGGCGTTGCTAAAGGTCGTAAGATTGGTCAATCATTAGTAGAATTAGATAAAGTTGATTTAGCTAAGAGCTTATTAGAAAAAGCTGGCGACAAAATTATTTTACCAATCGATACTGTTTGTGCTGGTGAATTCAGCAATGATGCAGTAACAACTATTGTAGATGGTGATTCAGATATTCCTGATGATCTTGAAGGATTAGACATTGGACCAAAATCAATTGAATTATTCACTAAAGAATTACAAGGTGCTAAAACAGTTGTATGGAACGGACCAATGGGCGTTTTTGAATTACCAACATTCGCTAAAGGTACTGTTGGTGTTTGTGAAGCAATCGCTGAATTAAGTGATGCAACAACAATCATCGGTGGTGGAGATTCTGCTGCTGCAGCAATCCAATTAGGCTATGCTGACAAATTCACTCACATTTCAACTGGTGGTGGCGCTTCTCTAGAATATCTAGAAGGCAAAAAATTACCAGGTGTGGAATCAATTTCTGATAAATAAAAACAATCATTAAGGAGACCAAAATATGCGTAAACCAATTATTGCAGGTAACTGGAAAATGAACAAAACTGTTTCTGAAGCAAATGCTTTTGCTGAAGCAGTTAAAAATAATGTCCCATCAAATGATAAAGTGGATGCTGTTATCGGCTCACCAGCTTTATTCTTAACAGACTTAGTTAATGCTTCTAAAGGAACTGATTTAAAAATTTCAGCTCAAAACTGTTATTTTGAAAACAGTGGTGCTTTCACTGGTGAAACTTCACCAGCAGCATTAGCTGACTTAGGTGTTGACTATGTGATCATCGGACACTCTGAACGTCGTGAATATTTCGGCGAAACTGATGCTGATGTTAACAAAAAAGCTAAAGCTATCATTGCTAACAACATGACACCAATTTTATGTTGTGGTGAATCTTTAGAAACTTATGAAGCTGGTCAAACAGCATCATGGATTGAAGAACAAATTAAAGGTGGTTTAGCTGATTTAACTGATGATCAAGTATCTAACTTAGTCATCGCTTATGAACCAATCTGGGCAATCGGAACTGGTAAATCTGCTGATGCTAACATCGCTGATGAAATCTGTGGCGTGGTTCGTGGTACTGTTGCAAAACTTTACAACGATACTGTAGCTAGCAAAGTTCGTATCCAATACGGTGGTTCAGTTAAACCTGAGAACATCGCTGAGTATATGGCTAAAGAAAACGTTGATGGTGCTTTAGTTGGTGGAGCTTCTCTTGAAGCTGATTCTTTCTTAGCATTATTGGAGGCCGTAAAATAGTATGAGTAAAACGCCTATCGCAATGATTATCCTTGATGGATATGGAAAACGTGACGAAGTAACAGGGAACGCTGTACTTCAAGCAAATACACCTAATTTTGATCGTTATTGGAATGAATTTCCACATAACCAACTTAAAGCTTCTGGTTTAGACGTAGGTCTTCCAGAAGGTCAAATGGGTAACTCTGAAGTCGGCCACACTAACATTGGTGCTGGACGTATTGTTTATCAAAGTTTGACACGTATTGATAAAGCCATTCAAGATGGAGAATTCCAAACAAATGAAGCTTTAAATCACGCGATTGATCATGCATTAGAAAATAATTCAGATTTACATTTATTTGGTTTATTATCTAATGGTGGTGTACATAGTCATCAAAATCACCTTTATGCTTTACTAGAAATGGCAAAAGCTAAAGGCGTTAAAAATACTTACGTTCACGCCTTCCTAGATGGTCGTGACGTAGCTCCGACATCTGGTAAAGGTTACATGGAAGAACTTGTTTCTTTCATGGAAAAACTTGGTTACGGTGAAGTAGCAACTGTCTCTGGTCGTTTTTATGCAATGGACCGTGACAAACGCTGGGAACGTGTTGAAAAAGCTTATTCTGTATTAACAGAAGGTAAAGGCAATACAGCTACTAACCCAGTTGAAGCAATTGAAGCTTCATACGCAGATGGTAAAAATGACGAGTTCGTTTTACCAGTTGTGATTGAAAAAGACGGTAAACCAGTTGGAACTGTTAAAGACAATGACGCTGTTATTTTCTTCAACTTCCGTCCTGACCGTGCGATTCAATTATCAAATGCTTTCACTGATGTTGAGTGGGAAAACTTTGATCGTACAACTCATCCAGAAAACGTTAAGTTTGTAACGATGACTTTATACAATCCAAGTATCGTCGCTGAAGTGGCTTACCCACCAATTGAAATGAAAAATGTAATTGGAGAAGTTCTTTCTGATAAAGGACTGAAACAATTACGTATTGCTGAAACTGAAAAATACCCACACGTTACCTTCTTCATGAATGGTGGACGTAATGAGGAATTTCCAGGTGAAAGCAGAATTTTAATTAATTCTCCAAAAGTTGAAACGTATGATTTACAGCCTGAAATGAGTGCTTACGAAGTGACTGACGCTTTAGTAGCAGACATCGAAGCTGGAAACAATGACGCGATTCTTTTAAACTTTGCCAATCCAGATATGGTTGGACACTCAGGCATTTTAGAAGCTGCGATTAAAGCAATCGAAGCGGTAGATGAGTGTTTAGGTAGAGTTGTTGATGCTGTTCATGCTAAAGGTGGTCACGCCATCATATTTGCCGATCACGGTAATTCTGAAACAATGACAACACCTGAAGGTAACCCACATACTGCTCATACTACTGTTCCAGTTCCAGTCGTTGTGACTGTTGCAGGAGCTGAATTAAGAGATGGTGGACGCCTAGCTGATATCGCTCCGACTATGTTAGATTTATTAGGAGTAGAAAAACCAGCTGAGATGACAGGAGAGTCATTAATTAAATAATCGTTTTATCGTTGCGAAAAATGGTAAAACTAGTTAGAATGATAGTATGGGATAATATGTCCCTTAGCTAATAAAACAATACAACCTAAAGGAGAGAAAAAAAACAATGTCAATTATTACTGATGTTTATGCTCGCGAAGTCCTAGACTCACGTGGAAACCCAACAATCGAGGTAGAAGTTTATACTGAAAGTGGTGCTTTTGGTCGCGGTATGGTTCCTTCTGGAGCTTCAACTGGTGAATACGAAGCCGTTGAATTACGTGATGGCGATAAAGCTCGTTATTTAGGTAAAGGTGTTTTAACTGCTGTTGACAACGTAAACAACATTATTGCTGAAGAAATCATCGGATTCGACGTTCGTGACCAAATGGCAATCGACAAAAAAATGATCGAATTAGACGGAACTCCAAACAAAGGTAAATTAGGAGCTAACGCTATTTTAGGTGTTTCTATTGCTGCTGCTCGTGCTGCTGCCGATTACTTAGAAATTCCTTTATACCACTACTTAGGTGGATTTAACACTAAAGTATTACCAACTCCAATGATGAACATCATCAATGGTGGATCTCATGCTGATAACAGCGTTGACTTCCAAGAATTCATGGTTATGCCTGTTGGAGCTGCTACTTTTAAAGAAGCTATCCGTATGGGTGCTGAAATCTTCCATAACTTAGCTAAAGTATTAAAAGCTAAAGGCTTAAATACTGCTGTAGGTGACGAAGGTGGATTTGCTCCTGACTTAGGTTCTAACGAAGAAGCATTAGAAGTAATCATCGAAGCTATCGAAGCTGCTGGTTATGTTCCTGGTAAAGATGTACGTTTAGCAATGGACGTTGCTTCATCAGAATTCTATAACAAAGAAACTGGTATGTACGACTTAACTTCAGAAGGACGTTCTTTAACTTCTCAAGAAATGGTTGCTTTATACGAAGACTTATGTTCTAAATATCCAATCATCTCTATCGAAGATGGATTAGATGAAAACGACTGGGAAGGCTTCAAGAGCTTAACAGAAAAATTAGGTAAAAAAGTTCAATTAGTTGGGGATGATTTATTCGTAACTAACACTGAAAAATTAGCTCGTGGTATCAAAGAAGGTATCGCTAACTCAATCCTAATTAAAGTTAACCAAATCGGTACTTTAACAGAAACATTTGAAGCAATCGAAATGGCTAAAGAAGCTGGTTACACTGCAGTTATCTCTCACCGTTCTGGTGAAACTGAAGATGCAACAATCGCTGATATCGCTGTTGCAACTAACGCTGGTCAAATCAAAACTGGTTCTGCTAGCCGTACTGACCGTATTGCTAAATACAACCAATTATTACGTATTGAAGACCAATTAGGTGAAGTAGCTCAATACAAAGGTTTAGCTTCATTCTACAACTTAAACGATAAATAATTTTAGTTTAAATAAAGCTTATTCTAATAGGAATTAAAACTGTTCGGACGTAAAGACTCTTCTTTTGAAGGGTCTTTTTTTGTCTCTTTTAAAGTTTATTGTTTAGGTAGACCAATTTTAGTTGGTTGTAGATACTTATTGTATTGCTAATTAGAAAAAGCTTGTAGTTAGTTATACCTTACTTTTTATTTTCTTTTATTAATTTTTAGGTAAAGGAAGTCTATTTTGTGGAAATTAATGAGGTTTTGGAAGAGTATTTATTAGATTGCAAGATTAGAAATTTATCAAAGAAAACTATTAGTTCTTATAATTATCAAATTGGTATTTTTGTTAAATATATAGAGACTGAATTTAATGAAAAGGATATTGTAAAAGTAAAAAAAATCCATGTAAAAAAATACTTGTTAGATTTACAAGAAAGCAAAAAATCAAATTATATTAACCAGTTGTTAAAAACATTAAAATTACTCTTCAGGTATGCTGTAGAAGAAAATTATTTGGATAAAAATGTTATAGATAATGTTTCGTATTTAAAGACGGAAAGAGTTTTGTTGAACACTTTCAATGATACGGAAGTGGCAAATATGATTGAACACTACGCAAAAAATACAGATTTTATATCGCAAAGGAACAAAGTAATTATTGAAGTGTTCGCTGATTGTGGGCTAAGAGCACAGGAAGTAAGGGAGCTTAAAAATGAAAATATCTATGATAACTATATAAAATTTTGGGGTAAGGGAAGAAAAGAAAGGATAGTTCCATTGAGTCCATATTTATCATATTCTTTAAAAAAATATAATCGTGTGAAGAAAGGTTATTTTAATAATCTTAGAAGTTATAGAGAAATTGAGGATTATGTATTTGTTTCTAAAAGCGGTAATCAGTTAAAAAATAATGTTTTACTTGAAAAAATTGTAAGGGACGCATGCAATGAAGTAGGTGTTCGTGATGAAATTCAAAGGAAATCTTGCCATTCATTAAGACATTACTACGCACAAAAACTATTGAAGAGTGGTGTTAATCTTTACACGATTAGTAGGCTATTGGGTCATTCGAATATTAAAACCACTCAAACATACCTTAATAGCTTGACCAATGATGAAATTTTAAATGATGTTCAGGGAATTACGCCTTTAACCGTATTACTACTAGATAAAAAATTATAGTAAAAAATGCAACAGTGTAAAATATAATTAAACAGATAATAATGATTTGACTTAAGTTCTGAAGGAAGGTAGATTAAGACCAATCAAATAATGAAAGGGTTTTAATTATGAATAAAACAGTTGAAAAAATCAGCGATACACAAATGATGAGGTGCGTGCTCCCAGTAATATTAAAAGAGAAATTCCCTAAAGGAGCAACCTTTGAAGAGTTATGGGACGAGTTGTTTAAGGATAAAAAATTGGCTAAAGTAATGATTAATTCTAAGAAAGAAAAGCGTTTGGGGCTTCTTCAAGGATTAAGTAATCGTATTAAAGACGGTAAGGAAGAAAACTTGATGATTATTAAGAAAGAAGACGGCAAAAATTATTTTATGTATTTTGATGATTCTTTAGAAAAACAAATCAAGCTAACGGAAAACTATTTATCTTCAGTTAAAAACATCAATTTTGATAAAGATACTAAGTTTGAAAAGGTTAAGGAAGACCTATTGAAGGAACAAAAAACATTAATAAAAAAATTGGAGGAGGTAAATCAAAAATTACAGCTATCAGATGTAGATAAAAAATCTGATTAACGCTTAATTTCCTTATGAAATCTATAAAAATTCCTGTTTTCTACATAGACATACTCTTCTAATAGTATATATATCTACTTAGAATAAATTATCTGAATCAAAGAATCCAAATCTAGAATATGATTGATATAGAAATAAAGTGGAAAGTAGTGAATTAAATCTAGTTATCTTCATTCATATCTATTTCTAAATCCTTAATAGTAAAATCTTCGGCTAATCTACATGGGTAAATAGTAATTCTACAAACAGAAAAATATCTTTATTAGGAAACCTTCTCCTGATAAAGGTATTTTTTTATCTTCTTATTGCATTCTTAGTTGAAAATAGTATTTAGTGAAAATTTACAAATGAAATAGGAGGACAACTATAATAAGTAAGGTTAAAAGTTAATAATGGAGGATGAGGAAGCAAATGAAAGAAGAGAATATTATTAAAGTAGGCTACGGAAGAGTATCTACAGCGGATAAACAGGATAGTTCCTTAGAAAATCAACAAGAGTTATTAAGGGATTGCGGATGTGAGAAAGTATTTTTTGAAAAAAGTTCAGGGCGCAATGATGATAGAAAGGAATTTAAAAAATGTATTAAACGGTGTAAAGAATTAGCTAAAACAAATAAAGTGATTTTAGTGGTGGTAAAATCTGATAGGCTTAGCCGAAAATTTTCCACCTTAGTAAACACTGTAAACGAATTGGATGAAGACAATATTGCTTTTAAATCATTAACAGAATCTTTTGATACAGCAAGTATTGAGGGTAAATTAATGTTTAATATACTAAGTTCTTTTGCCGAATATGAAGTCAGTCAAACTAGAGAAAGAATAAAAATGGGGATAGAAAAAGCTCGTAAAGACGGAAAAAAAATCGGCAAACAACGGAACATGGAAAAAGAAAAACGGGTGATTGAAATGTATCGTAATCGTTCAAACACGATAGAATTCATAGCAAAGTCTAATGACATTAGCATTAGAACTGTCTATAACATTGCACAACGACACAACTTAACAAGAAAAATAAGTTAATTCAAAGAAAGAGTTGAACCTCTAAAACATAGAAGGTATAATAAAGAGGAAGTTGGGATATCAGATGAATTTAGAGGCATTTTCCAGTAGTCATTTGCAGTGTAAAAATAAAATAAATAACAAATTATAAAGTAGTTGTTAACATTGAGTTTCTAAAATGTTGATGACTACTTTTTTAATTTTGTCGCAGACTACTGTCTTCTGCACGATCAGAAATCTCATATTTTAAGCCAATATTAAAATAACTATAAAAACAATCATATGTATAGTAAAATAGTTATTGTTAATATTAATAAAACAAAAAGGAGTTTTACGATGAAAAAAAGTGGAGTTAAAAAATTATTGATTACATCATTGTCATTAGTGTCTTTATCTGTAGCCTTAGGAGCTACGCAAGCAGACGCATCCGCCCAAGGTGATTACATCAAAGACGGTAGCACGGTTCAAATCACTAAGAAAAACTATGAGATTTGGCAAAATTTTGGTTGGAAAGAAAAAAATAATACTTCAAATGTTTATAATCAAACGTTTGATGCTAAAGGGCGTTATCAACATCAAAATGGAAGCACTTATTATTCTTTATATGATAATAAAGGAACTTGGTACGGGTATCTGAATGCGAATGCCACTAAAAAGATTGATGGGCAAGGCTCTTATATATCAGACGGTAGCACGGTTCAAATAACTAAAAACTATGAAATATGGCAAAATTTCTCTTGGAAAAAGAAAGAAATGGGTTCAACTTATTTTAATCAACAAGTCCAAGCTAAGGGACGTTATGAACATTTCAATGGAAATACTTACTACTCTCTTTATACTAAAACAGGGTCTTGGTTAGGATATATCAATGCAAATGCTACGTCAAAAACAAAGTCAGAAGGAAATTACATTTCAGACGGACGATATGTAGAAATAACGAAAAACTATGAACTGTGGCAAAACTTCTCTTGGAAGAAAAAAGGAATGGGTTCAACACAATTCAAAAAATCTTTACAAGCCAAAGGCAGATACGAACATTTCAATGGAAACACTTATTATTCTGTGTATGATGAAAAAGGCACTTGGTTAGGTTATATCAATGCCACAGCAACTAAATCTTATCAGCCTAAACAAACAAAAGAAACAAAAACAATCAATAAAGATACCTCAAACAAAGTTTTAAAGGATACAAAAGGCTACAAAAAAGTATCTGAGGAGACAGATAAAGGGAAAGTAAGCAAGAAACCAAATGGTGATACACATACCTTATTCACAAAAACAATCATATGGAAGAAAGACCAAACAACCGAACTTCCAAGCGACATTGGAAACAGTGGAATGCAATTCAACACCAAGGCAGAAGCTTACGATTGGGGCTACGATAACAATCCGAATCCAAACGGTTCATTCTTTGTTTACAAAATGGAAAATGGAAAATACACAGTCGACTTCAATAAAGAAACCCCAACCAACGAAGACAAATACGAAACAATCAACAAAGACGATAAAGGGAAAGTACTCCCATCAAACGTTGACCTTACAAAGTATACAAAAGTATCAGAAGACACTAAACAAACAGTAAAAACTCTATCTAACGGGAACACAATTACAACTCATACAACAACCGTTATTTACAAACTAAACACTGTCTATGTGCCAAAACATGAAGAACAATTTTTAACAGTCTATAAAGATGATAAAGGAAATATATTACCTGATGACTTTGATATCAATGAGTATATTGAAGTAAGTTCTATTGCTGATAACGGAGTGAAAGAAACTTTTCCAAATGGGGACACTATGACAACGTATACAACAACAATTACTTATGAATTAAAAGAAGACCATCAAGGTGAAACAATTCACACCTATGAAACGAATGTTTACAACCAAAACGGGGTATTTTTAGGGGGAACAATTCCAAGTGGATATTCTGAGGTATCACGTAAGGAATCAGAAAAGACAGTTAAACAATCAAACGGTGATACTTTAATCATTCATATTACGGATATTGTAGTAAGAATCAAATAACAACTAAAAAATAATAAAAGAGACCTACTATTAAATTAGTAGGTTTTTTTGTTGAAAAAATAAACTTGTTGAAAGAACATAAAAATACTGACAAAAAGATTAATGGAGGTATTAATGTATGGCAGATAAAAAGAAAAAAAGGAATGTAGGCATTTTAAGGGGTGTTTTATTAGGCACGGTTGCAGTAGGTGTATTTTCTACGCAAACTACTAGTAAAGTATCTGCAAGTAATAATAACGTGGTGGGGGATGGGGTGTATTCTCCAACGGAAGAAATGAGGGAAGTCTCTCCTTATGTAAAGGAAAAGCTAAACTCTTTAACAGAAGATAACTACATAGAGGGTTATTTAAAAGGGACAGACGGGAGGTTAAAAAGTGTTATAGAGGACGATATAACAAAAGGGGCAACCCTCCCCGAACCTACGTCCACCTCCAAATCAAATACAAATACTTACGGCAGTGTTTATACATAAAATAACGAATTTAATTTAAATTAAAAACTTTAGAAGATGATTACAGTGAGGTTTAAGCTGTCTTCTTCTCTATCAAAAGATAACAGCGACTATATTTTAGAATCATTTTTAAGGGGTCTATGAGCCCTCCTGACGCATTTGAATCACTCTCTAGCATATTTATATCATCTGAGTCTAAGAGGCGACAGAACGTGAGGAAAGCACCTTAGAAAACGAACGTTAAATATCTTTGTGAAATAAGGAGTTTGATTTGGAGGAAGTGATTATCTCTTAAACGGTGTGTTGTTTCCTTTTCGATAGATTGACTAAAATAAGCTATTAACTTTTTTTATTAAAGGATAGGGCTTATTTTTTTTGTTCATGATACAGAAATCGAATAATTGATACGAGGAGGAGTTATCATTAAATTAACTTCAAGGGAGGGAAAGTTAAAAAAAGGAAAGTGGATGGTAAAAAAGGAGGGAGTTAAATGTCATTAACAAGTGAGACAGAGGTGTTGTTAAAACAAGAGAAACATTTAAAAGGTAATATTTTAGACGAGGAACAAAATATTAAAGAGTTAGTAGAGGAAATTAAAGGAGCTAGGCAAAGAAAAGAATTGTTTATAGTTCAATTAAATAATATACAAGTAGATTTAGAAGAAAGAAAAGTGAAAAAATATTAAACAGAAAGTAGAAAGATTCCCCTAATATATATTAAAAATTCTGATTTCTATATGGACATAATCTTCTAATAGTATATATATCTACATAAAATAAATTATCTGAATCAAAGAATCTGGATTATTCTGAACAAGGAAGTATATGAAAAAAGAAAATATGGGATTCTTCTAGGGGGTATCAAGGAATCTATTTATCAAAAGGAATCATCGGTTAAAAAATACGGAGGAAAGGAGTAATGAGTAAAGAGGAGCTACAAGAGTTTACAAAATTGTTAGAAAAATTAACTGGCAGTTTAAACTATGGGACGATTCGTTTATTGAGTCTCACTAACATTGAGAAGGAATGTTTATCGATGGAGGAGGATACATTTAAACTAAATTATGGTAAGCCTATTTTTATTAAAGAAACTGTTCAAAATTTAGACAGTCTTCGAATAGAAATCAACAAGGATATAAGTGTTCAATTAGAAGAATACCAGTTATTTTTTAAAGATACTGCAAATTTATATTACACGCCTAGTATTTTTAACTATAAAGGAAAGGAATCTAAAGAGAATGTTAGCTATTTAACGACATTATTTGCAGATATTGACCATGTTTCTGCAGAGGAAGGATTATTTCGGCTTAAAAATAGTCAATTACCTCAACCAAGCTACGCTATCTCTTCAGGACATGGGGTTCATTTTTATTGGATATTGAACTATAAATTACCTGCCTTAGAGACGTATGTCAGAAGTTGGGAAAAGGTTCAGAAGTTTATCTCAAGTCAATTAAAAAGTGATACTGCGGTAAATGAGATTAGTAGGTACCTGCGAGTCCCACTATCAACTAACAATAAAGAAGAGACACCAATTAAAACTAAAATACTTATCAATAATTTAACTAAGACGTATGATTTTAGAGAAGATTTTTATAGTCAATATTGTAAAAGTAAAGAGAATTATGACCCCAATAAATATACTAAAAAATCTTCTGAAGGAAGTGAAAAAGCTACTAAAGATAAGAAGAAACGTTCCAACAATTACGCTAAATTTTTAAGAGAGGATATTCAAAAAATAATTGAGGATAGAAAGGTATCAGGTTATAAGTGGAAAGGTATTCGGAATAATACTTTATATACTTTAAAGTGTTTAAAATATTCAAAGGACTATCTAAGATACGTTAATAATGAGGTATTTGATATACCGCTATCTTCTTCAGAATTTAATCATATTATTAACTATACCCAAAAATATCATTTTATAAAACGGGAAAAAATATTCAATAGTTTACAAATTACTGATGAAGAAGAGGAAGGGTTAAAAGTTTTAGTTAATGAGGAAGAGGCGAATTGTAGAAAAAGGATAAAAGAGCTTGGTATAAAGTATAAAAGGTTGTTAACAGAAAGTATTCAATATACCAAAATTAATTATGTGAATACAGCCAATAAAACTATTAAGGAGGTAGCTAAAAATATGAAAGTATCAGAAAGGGAAGTAAGTCGAACAAAAAAAGAAGAATACAGTATTGAGTTAAAAAATTCTATTATTAAAACTCAACTAGAAGATATTTCTTTAAGTTTAGATATTATTGAAAGTTTGATTGATAAGAACATTAGTTTAGAAAACAAAATAAAAATTGATGATTTAAGTAAGAAAATAGTAAAAGTGAAGGAGTTAATGGTAAAAGATAATGAGTTAACCGCTAAAAACAAGTTCAAAATAACTATATTAAATGATAAGTATAATGCATTATTAGAATTAAAACAGGTTGTATAGCAAATGAAGAGGCTAGCGAATTCGCTAGCCTCTTCTGTTTTTACCTAACCAACTTATCTCTAGTTAACCTTTTAATCTTAAATTAAGGAACTAATAGCTGTTCGATAAAAATGTAATTAAATATATAATGACGGAATAATTTATTAATGTTATACGGAATATGTTTATATAATAAAAAGTGATAATAAAAATAAAAAAGATGAATTTTTTATGCGGAATAAAATGAATGAAATTTAAATGAATAAGGAAGTCTCGTTAGGGGGTGGAAAGGTACTGAAAAGAGAGGGAGAATCCTGAAAACACTTTGTATTATTTGTTTCCTAAAAATTTTACATTACTGTTAAATCAGTATTTATGAGCTTAAAAAGTGCTATATATAGAAAGAAACATATTAGGGGGAGATATCTATATATATGAAAAAGTTAGTTAAAAAACTTTTTTTATGAAGTTATATAACTTAGTTGTAGTAAAAGGAAGATATAGCGGTTAAATGTATAACTTAGAACGGGATAAAATAACATAACTAGTATGATTTTGAGTAGGCTGAAAGTCGAGAAAAATAGACTTGACGCGGTTATGAGAACGAGCTATAGTGTTGATACAACGACGGACAAGTTAAGTAAAGTACTTAAAAATATAATACAGGAAACGCTAATTTTAAAATCGTTAAAAAACAAGGGGGTATGATAATTATGTGTTAAACATTGTAGGTAGGGAAGTTCAAAGCGTAAAAAAACAATTATAAAAAATAGGAGGAAAAGGAAATGAAGAAAATTATTAATGGCAAAGCATACAATACGGAAACTGGGACACTGTTAGCAACTTATGAATATGGGTATGGAATGGATTTCAGAAAGGTATTAGAAGAGTTATACGTGACTAAAAAAGGAGCGTATTTTTTATACTACTTTGGTGGACCAAGCAGTAAATACGGTGAATCAATAGGTAATAATCAAATGTCTGAAAGTTCAGGAATAAAATTATTATCAAAAGATGAGGCAAAAGAATTTATGGAAGAAAATGGTGATGCAGATGACTATGAGAAGTATTTTGGTGAAGTAGAAGAAGGTTAATAAATTTAGCAATAGCTAGTTCAGTAAATAATCAATTTCCAGCGATTGCTTTAAATTAGTTAATTATAGATACATTCCGTTATTGTTTTACAAACTTTGTTGTAAAGATGATACAGGAGGAGAGGAAAGAGGAAGTAAATCGAGTTATACTCAGGTTGTTGCTGAAGGAGATAAGTTATCTCTTTCAAAGGAGGTAAATAAATGTTAAATAGAAAAGAGGTAGATTCAGTATTAAATTTAGCAAGTTTAGAGAAGTTAGAATATTTAGCTGACTATACAAGTAATATTTACTATGAAGAAACTAAAGAAGTGAATCAGTATTTGTATGTGAGTTTCTATAAAAATAATGAATACTACAATGTTAAATAAAGAATTTAGACAAAATGGAATTGTATATAAACAGGAGGAGATAGGAATGGAACAAGTAAAAGGATTAATGAAAGAAGAACTAGCAGTAGGGAGTGAGGAGATAGAGTATCTTAATGAAGGAAGTGAGGCTCAAGATAATAATGAACGATATGAGTATTACTACAATGAAATTTTAGAACGGGCACATTATTTCTATGATAAACTTCGTGATGATGACCTTAAAGAGTTAACATTAGAGTGGAATGAGGAGATAGGTATTGGATTAGGAGAAATTATGGAATCAGGCTGTGAGTACAAAGATTTTAGTGAAGACTATAAGAATGTTATATCTGAGTCCACAAATCCTGATATTTTTCTAGAAAAGGGAACTCGTGCAATGATAGAACGTTTTAGCTTTGATTTAAGCTATTTAGACGATATGTTATCAAATGACGGCGAAATATTTATACGGGACCTTTTAATAGCATATGTTGAAACATATATTCAAGATGCTAGATGGCATTATTAGAGTAGAGATATATAACAATAAGGATGACTTATATTTGTAAGTCATCCTTATTTGGCTAAAAAACGCAAGGGTATGAAACAGGAAATTAATTGAAATAGATAATAAGAGGTGTATCTGACACATTCAAAATACAATTTCCTAATAAAAATCAATCAATTGTTAACAGATGAAACGGCTTTAAATGTAAATACATGTGAAATTAAATTAACATACATTTAAGCTGCATTTGAACTACCAAAGGCTAAAAATATCAAACTAAAAAAACCGTTGATTTTATTAAAAACTAATTTTAGAAAGTGAGGATATAGCACATATATTTACCCAAAATAAAAAGGAGGAGATAAAAAATGTCAATAAATGAGAAAGGAGAATTTAAATTTAAAGTAAATGAGGAGACCGTACGACTGAAAAGACCAGGTTTACCAAAAAACATGTATCAATCTAGCCAAAGAACAGAAATTTACTCGGACAAATGGAAGAAAACTTTTAGAAAAACAACGGCTAATGAACTAGCAAACATTATTAAAGATACGACAATAACGCAGAACAGTTTAATGAGAATAACGGGGTCTTATTCAACTAAAATGTTAGCTAACCTAAAACTAAATAATGAGTTGATGAGTGGGATAGAACACCGCCCAAGTAAGACATTTTTTAACAAAAAACTAAATTTAGACGAGGCAATTAACAACAATATGTTGAGCTACATTCCTTATGCAATAAACTACATAAACAGCTTAATGGAAGAGGAACAGGATAAGCTTTACTTGGACAATTTTACAATTCTAAACAAGAACCTGTATTTTTCCATGTTCCTAACCCAAAACACTTTAATCAACACAGAATGTATATTTCTGGAGCAGAAAGACGTTCTTACAGGGAAAATACAAACTTTAGGGAACAGTAAGCATTTAAAAATATTCATAACAGATACTTATAATTCAAAGAGCGGATTAAACATGGTAATCAACAATTTAAAAGAAGATTTCATATTCATAACAATTAATCATAGCTTTAAAGTAATGTATTTGAGTATTTACAGCAACAACACAATTATTCAATTTACAAAAGAAAATTTAATGGCTTTAAAAAATAAGCACGACCGCCAAAATAACGAAGACTTATACATTAATGTAAAGGAGAAATACGAATTTGAAAGGAAAATAATTGGAGGAAAGGAAGATGAGCAAAAACAATAATTTAATAAAAGTAGAAATTGACGGGCAAGAATTAAAAACCTTAGTCAAGAATTTACTAACTCAACTAAAAAATTGGACTGTACAGAGATTCAACAAGTCTAAAGCTAAACTAACTTATTTTAAGCGTTTAAACGAAATACAAGAAGATAGAACAAGGATAATACAACTTTACGCATTATTAGGGGGATTCATGTTAATAGAATTGGGATTACTAGTAAATTTAAAAATAGTATTATTTTTAACATTACCAATAATTTTAATGATAGTTGTAGACGTAGTGTATAGAAGAAATTTACCAAAATTATATTTTAAGAAGATACAAGAAATATACAGGGAACAAGTAGACAGTAGCTTTAAACTGTTAACTGTAGAAGAAATCTACGTGGATTTAGTGTTCACAATGTTAAGATTAGAAAGTTTTGAAGAGGGGAAAAGATATTATTCACTAAATACCCAAAATTTTAATAAATGTCATGACTACTTAAGAGGGAAAACTGATATTAGTAAAAATGAACAGTTGGAAAGGTTAGAAGTCTTCCGCCAAAATAATGATATTTCCCCGAAAGTTCATAAGGTTTTGCGTAATATTTTAGAAAATAAAAATAGTCTAGGGTTCATTTACCATGAAGAAAACCAACTATTTACTAATGAAAATGTAAATAGTTGTGAAATAAAATGTAGGTTGTTTGAGGGGAAAACCATTAAGAGTGTAAGGGATAGTTTACACATATTACAACAGAAAACAAGCTTTAAAAACATGAAAATAATTGAGGACAGTATTGACGCAAGATACTTTACTTTAAAAGTAATTTTTAATACTAACATTAAAGTAAATGAAATTTCAGTAAAAGACCGAATATCCCACGCAGAAAACGGAAAAATACTTATGGGGAATACAGAAAATGGCTCGGCGGAAATAACAGCAGATTCCCTTAATAAAACAGTATCCCACTGGCTAATAAGTGCGTTGAGTGGCTCAGGAAAAAGTGTATTAGTCTTAAATCTATTAACGAGCTTACTAAATTTGAAATTTAAAGGGAAATACATGTATGAAGACTGTTTAATTGTTAGCTTAAAAAGTCAGGATTACCTTGAGGCAAGGTTGGACGAACGTGGAATAGTAGTTAGGGATAGCGTGGAAGATATGGAAAAAATGGTTGATTATGTTTCAACTATTAATACCCAACGAATCAATATTCTAAAAAAGCACCGTTTGGACAACGCAAATAATTTAAATAAACAAATAGAGGTAAAAAATATTATAGAAAGTTATATGGGGAATATTCTTCTAGTACTAGATGAGTTCCAAAATTTATTAGAAGGAACGGACAACGAAACCAAAAAAAGAATTTTAGGTAAGGTAGCTATACTATTAAGAACGAGTAGAAGTCAAAACATAAACATTATGGTAATCCAACAAAGTGCTAAAAAAGAAGACCTAAAAAATATCCGTCAAAACGTAAACATAATGATTTTAGGGCGACAAATAGACAATTTCGAGTTGGCAAGCTTGGACAGTAGTGGTGAAATTACTAAATATTACAAGGATTTGGATAGTCGTGGAAAAGGAGCCCAGGGGAAATTTTTTATTAACAGTGAAATTAAAATAAACGGCAATGGTTCGGACTATGCAAGTAGTTTTAGTATCTTGCATACTTCAAACATTAGTAAGCAAGAAATAGCGACTGACTTCACAAGAAAATTTAATACAAATAACAAGTATTTAGAGGATGTAGAACAAATTATTAACGGTGGAGAAAAGGATATCTTTTAAATAGTCGACTATAAATCCGTAAAATTATACGATTATATTTCCGTAAAAATATCCGACTTTAATTACGACTATAAAGTCGACTTTTGGATAGAATCGGCTAAATTTACGGGAATAGATACGGGTATTTTACCGACTTTAATTCCGTAAATAATACCGATTTTTAAAAAGTATGTAAATATTAGCAGATAAAAGAGAGCAGAGTTATACTAATTAAATGTTCGCAGTGGGTATACCTAAAAAGGACAAAATATCTAGAATTAAGAATACAGTAATGACAGTTAAAACGGATGATTTAGAAAGTTCATTTTGACTTATTCAGTAAATAGATTAAAAAATATGGAGGAGAGGAGAATGAAATTTTTTTATATTCGAGTTAGCAGTAAGGAACAAAATGAAGGTAGACAGTTAGAAATCGCAAAGGAAATGGGCATAAATAAAGAGTGTATTTACATAGATAAGGAGTCAGGGAAAAATTTAGAGAGACCTGAATGGAAAAAGCTAATGAATACTTTGAGGGTGGAAGATACATTAGTAGTTCAAGACTTGTCTAGGTTATCACGGAACAAGAAAAATATTAAAGACGTGTGGAAAGAGTTAATTGATAGGGGAATAAATATAGAGGTCGTAAATATGCCTATCTTAAACACAGAAAAATATAAAGATTTAGGGAGTATGGGGCAACTTGTTTCAGATATTGTATTTGAACTTCTTTCATGGATGGTTGAAGAAGAAAGGGAACGTATTAAAAATAATCAAAGACAGGGAATTGAACTAGCAAAGCAAGAAGGCAAGTATAAAGGTAGGCTACTAAAATACCATGAAGATGCAACTGGAGCGGATAAGTTGGTGTATGATGCCATAATAAAGGGGTTAGAGGATGGAATATCAGTAAAAAATTTAGCAACAAATTTAAAGATTAGTAGAAATACCATTTATAAAATAAAAAATGGTATAATTGATTAAAAAGGTAGGATTGCTATGAATGCAGTTAAAATAAAAAGTTTCAATAATTTTATAGACAATGTTAAAAGAGTTAAAAAAAATAATCCAAATATTATATATCGTGGCATAGTCGATTATGAAAATAATTCTAATGAACTAATACCTAAATTGTTTAGAGAAGAACACTTATATATTGATGAAAGTGAGTTAATAAATGGTATTTTAAGTGAATTACCTAATGAATTTCAGGGTGTAGAAAGTAATTTAGAAATTTTATTAAAATTACAACATTATGGAATACCTACAAGATTATTGGATGTATCTTTTAATCCTTATATTTCTTTATTTTTTTCTTGTGATTCAGAAACTAGAAGTAGTAATAAATCAACTAATCCCAATATAGGAATAGTTTATATTATAAATGGAAATGAGTTAGAAACAAAAACAATTTTTAGTGATAAGGTATCTATTATGTCATCTTTATCACGTTTGAAAGATACACAAAAAGATGAACTTGAGGATTCCTTATATAGTTATTTGAGAATTAAAGTGGAAGTTATTATTTGGTACTTGAGTGTAATAGAAAAAAAGAGATTCAGCAATTTTTTAAAAATTGAAAATAATGAAATGGAAGAAAAAGATTATTCTTCAGATGAAGAAATGATAGATGAGTATTTTCATGAAATAAAAAGAATTGAAGAGTTTGATTTTACAAATTTTATGGAAAAACTTTTTTCTAATGAGCCTTTAAGTGATTTGATTAAAGTAATAGGTTCAACTGAATTAGGAATGTCTATTTATGATGAGTATCCTGATTATACAAATGAGTCGATTTTAAAAGATATAAAGGATGTTGAAATAATTCTGAATGAGTTTTTATTATTTTCTAGAGTAGAAGATTTTTATTTTGATGGTTATGATAGATTTCAAGATGCTATGAAAAGAGTTAACGAAATATATAATAATATGACTTCAGTAAAAAGACTGATGCATGAAGTTAGAAATTATAAACCAGGATTCAGAGATGAACTAGTACTAGATGATTTATGTAAAGATTATCTTATTATCCCTCATAAAAGTAATGAGAGAATAAAAAATCAACAAGGTGGTTTTATATTAAAAGGATTTGGAAGTCAGCGCAATTTCTTGAATAAAGATTATATTTTAGAAAGATGGGAAATTCCCTTTGAAATTATGGGAATTGAGTCTAATAGTAGTGAGGAAAATCTTTTAGAAAGTTTGTCTACTATGAATATAGATAATAGTTATATTTATCCAGAATTAGAACATTATAATGTAAAAAAGCATGTAAAGAAAACAAAAATTTATAGTAGTTCATTTAAGGAGAACTCTGAAAAACTAAAAATTTTCAAAAGTATTCAAGAAGATACTGAGGAAGATGATATTTCATTATAATATTAAGATATAAATTAATTAATAAATCACAAATTCTATCACTGCACTAAAAGTGGTTATAAATATAGGATGTTAGTCAATAAAGAGATATTGGTTTGGAAATATGTCAATGTGATTGAGTATTATAAAGAAGTGAGGAGGTTGTTGTTTTGAGTAAGAAAATTTCAGATAATAATTCGATTAAAGACTTAGGTGAAAACTTAGAAGGACTTAAACTAATAGAAAAAATCACTAAGCCTTTAGGAATTAACACAGGATTGGAAATTTCTAAATTAGAAAGGGAATACACTGAATTAGTTAATTTACCTGATAAATTTAATGAGTTATTTGTATCCAAAGGTTGGATTGCACATGATTTAATAAATCCTGAAATTATGAAGAAATGTATAAATTGTCCTGATAAAGTTGATAGTATTTTAATTTCTTATTATGAGGAAAATTTTGATAGATTTTTTAGAATTGCAATGGCAAACACATTATTCATTAGAAGGCAGGAATTATTAACTTTTGCAAAAGAAGATTATTTTAGTGGTCGATACTACAGTTGTATTCCGATATTGTTGATGATGTCTGATGGTATGATAAATGACATAAGAAATACGGGCCTTTTCGCTTCAACTACTGATTTGGAGTTATGGGATTCAATTTCAGGCCATTCAACAGGTTTAAAAGCTTTGACTCAAATATTAAATAAAAGTAGAAAGAAGACAACTACAGATAAATTAGATTTACCATATCGAAATGGTATATTACATGGTAGAGATTTGAATTATTACAGTAAGGAAGTTGCGATTAAATCTTTTGCTCTTATTTTTTATATTGCAGATTGGGCTAGAAGTTTAAGAGATGAAGAAAATAGGATAGAAGAATATCAAAAATCACAAGCTGAGGATGTATCCTTATTTTCAGTTTTAAAAAAACTGAAACAACACAATAAAGAAAAAAAAGAATTTGAAAAGTTGCAGAAGTTATGGGAACCAAGAAAGTTGAACCCTATTCTTGAAAATGTCGAGGAAGGTACACCTGAATTAAATGCTGTTTTATTTTTACAGTATATCCAAAATAAAAATTATGGTTCACCAGTAGATTTTTATCCACAATCATTGTTTAAGTCAGTTATAAAGAATGAAAAAGCAGGACTACTAAAAAAACAGTTTAAAAATATTGAAATTAATAATATAGAAATAATAAGTATTGAAGATTCGGCATCAGCAGTATCAAACGTAAAAATTAATGTAGCTTATGATATTAATAAAATTAAATATACTAGTGAAATAGATTTTAGAATGATTTATGAAGTAGATGGCGAAGTTCACAATAGATTAGTACCGAATGGAAAGTGGACAATTTATAACATTGAGGGAATAATTCATCAATTTATTCCAAATTCTTAAAAATATTATCGAAAAAAATTTAGCATATAGAATATATTTTTTATTTGAATTTATAAAAAAACAAGAGTAAGTATAAAGCTGAGATAATTTATGGAAATAATAGAAGAAGATTTTATAATAAAAAAACACTTTTAACAATATCTTTTTTTGCATCATATAGCCGTTGATTACTTTCTTCAGCATGCTAAAGGGTGAACACCTTGTAGCAACTGACATGTGGAAACAAAAATTACTTGAAGAAATACAAATAGGTGAAGGCATTAGAATAATCGGTGAAGATGAAAACGTCAGATTATCAAGTGTTAAAATCTTTAATGATAAGCAACGTGATGATTTCATAGAAGATTTATCAAATGTGGTAAATGATGGAGAAAGTTTGGAATCTAAGTTATAGTCAATTTTTTTTAGTCTAAATATTATTGTATAACTGTTTAAAGAAATATAATTAAAGAGGTGATTACTATGGAAGACTCTAAAAAAAATAGTCTTTATAGTCTAGGTCAATATTCAACAGTATTTTCTAGTTATCAAAAAAAACAAGTCTATAACGCTTATAAAGAAATCTTTGATGTGAAAGGAAAAATAACTAAAAAAAGTAATCAAGAGAACATGGTAATGATAAAACAAGAGTTTTCCAATTTAACGTCGTTATTACGTAGAATAAGGAATAGTTTGTATAGACGCTTAGAATTAGAGTATGTGATTTATAATGATTTAAAACAAGATGTTTATGGTAAGGAAGATGAGCACAACAAAAGACTGGATAAAATACTTCAAATTATATTGGATGATTTTTTTAGTGAATTTATTGAATTGCCCGTTTCTCTTGAATTAAAATATATATGGTTTAATAGATGCAGTAAAAAAAATTTCACGAAGGAAGACAAAATAGAGTATTTAACTAAAAAAAACGAAGATACAAGAAAAAATATATTGGAAAAATATAGTGAAAACAATTTTGTCGAACTAGTTGAATATTTTAATTCTATAGGTGAAAATAACTTTTTTATACAAATAATTGTTAATTACTTTGAAGAAATATATAAGTTTATTTTTATTACAAGACCCTATTTGTATCCTTCATACGATTATCAAAAATCAATACCGTTCGATGAATATAGTGAAGATGTATGGTTTTACGGAGAGCATAAAAACGAAGAGGAAAATACTAACTATACTTCAATAATTCCTAGAGAATTGGAAGATTATTTATTAGAAGACTTGGGTAAAATTATGAGTAGTTCTAAAGAAAAAGTTGGTGCTGGGGAACAAAATTTAATAATCAATGCTGACTTTGAAACATTACATAAAAATTTACCTGATGATAGTATAGATATTGTATTAACAGACCCACCATATTTTATAAATTATGCAGAAAATGATTGGGATGATGAGCTTGATGAAAAAGGAAGGTATGAATTTTTTACAGATTACTTTAAATCATTAATTCCCAAGTTAAAATCGGAAGCTACAATACTAATTTTTAATGATTATTCTAATATTGAAATTATTGAAAAATCTTTACAGATTGCTTATGCAGAGAACTATTATGACAGTGTTAATGATGGTAATTTAGAAGACAGCAAGGAGGAGTGGATAGATAGTTTAATGAAAGACAGTTTATTTACTATTCTACCCTACCTTGAGTGGGCAAAAACTAATCCTAGACCAAGCGTTCATTTTAATAAACAAAGTGAATATGTTATTACTGCCGTTAGTGGATATAAAAAGTTTGAAACTATGTTAGGGTTGTATGATTATACAGCACTAAGAAAAGCTAAAGTAGATGGTGAATTTATAGATGAATTGGTGGAAGAAAGCTTAGATTATGAAACATTACTTGATAATCTAACTTATGAAAATTTGGATACTATTGATGAAAGCTTCGAAGAATCTTCTGAAATATATAATAGTATATTTTCGCCAAGTGCCTATCAAATAGATGATATAATACATGACACTCCTAAGCCAGCTCCAATGTTAAACAAACTTTTAAAAAGGTATGCTAAACCAGGTATGACAGTCTTAGATAGTTTTTCAGGAAGTGGAGCTATAAGCATATCAGCATATGAATTGGGATTGAATAGTATTGCTTGCGAACGTGATGATTATATGACTATTGTTTCAAAGAATCGTTTTGCAGATTTTTCAAGATTAATTGGCAGGAAAATTATAAAGTTAACCACTAAAGAATCCAAAGTAAGTTTACCTAATTACTATACCTATGGATTATATAAAGAGGGAATTGCAAATTATTTTTATACGCCCATAAATAGAATAAGTTCTAAAGAAGAAAGAGCTGAATTTCTCCAAGAAAGATTATTAGAGATTAAAAGAAAAGGGTATTCCCCGAAAAGGCTTTCTTTGATTAAAGAAGAATTATCTTTTGAAGACCAATGTTTTTTAATTGGGTTTAATGAATTGTATAACACTAAAGAATTTCACATTATATTTGGTGAAAGTGGTAGAAATAAAAAATTTTTTTTCAATGGTAGTGATGATAAAAGACATGCTGTTAACCTTGCATGCAGATACTTTGATAAATTTAAACAAGGCTTATATGCGGGAGAATTTATCGTTGATTTATATGACTGTTCATTTGCATTTAAAAATTGGAAAAATTTAAATAAGGTTGAAAGAAACATAAGGGTAGAAAAGTATGTTAAATATCTACATCACTTGATTTCAGATTTGCTATCAATCGAAACTAAAATTTTAAATTGTGTTAAAGATATAAAATTGATTTCAATGGATGATGATATGTATAAAGTTATCTATAATTATTTCTTTACACTAACCTTAGCTACTAAATATTATTATAGACTAATTTTAGAGCTTGAATATTCAGAAAAAAAAGGGTTTATTAACGACAAAGAGTTTAAAAGTTATAGATTTTCCTCAAAAGATATTGAAAATTCAAGTGAATTAATTTTATTAAATAATTTGTTGGATGTAAAAAACTATACAAATAACGTTTATAGAGAGTATGGTTATCAAAAAAATAATACTGATATTAAATTGAAACCTTCTCTAGATGCGATTGAATACTATTTTAAAAACATAAAAACTAAACATGTTAATGAAGAATTATTGAATCCAATCAATGTCATGAGAAATATTACCAATAAATTTAATAGTCAGACAATGAAAAAAACTGGTATTAACAAGGATGTATTAAAAAATAAAACTATTAATAAAGATGGTAGTATTTCAGGAGGGGGAAATCTAGTTAGTTTGCAATCTAATTTATACATAAAAAACAATGATAGACAGGAATTAATAAAAAAAATAAAACTAGAAAAAGTAAAAATTGATGAGGATTTTCAAAAAATAATTGGAAATTAAACAAAAAATTATAGGTAAAATAACGATTTTTGTGGAAAAATTTTAGTATAAAGGTAATGTATTGCAAACTTTAAAAAGCGTCCTATTTAGTTATACATTACCTTTTATTTTTTGATTTGACTTATATTTTAATCGAAGGTAAGATGCTGACTAAATAAAAGAAAAGTAAGTGTCTGCAACAAGAAAAGCTGATAAATCAAAAAATAAACTCTCTTGAGAGTTTGTAGGGGCTGCTAGCCGTACTGACCGTATTGCTAAATACAACCAATTATTACGTATTGAAGACCAATTAGGTGAAGTAGCTCAATACAAAGGTTTAGCTTCATTCTACAACTTAAACGATAAATAATTTTAGTTTAAATAAAGCTTATTCTAATAGGAATTAAAACTGTTCGGACGTAACACTCTCTAGGTGACTAGGGGGTGTTTTTTTGTTTGTAAATTTAATGATATATTAAATTTCCTTTTCTTTAATTGTTATAATTAAAGAAATAATAGCTCAGAGAAGGAGTTGATGGAGTGGAATCAAAATTATTTGTAGAAACTAATCCAAAACTAGCAGAAAGAAAGCTAGAATTGCAAAAATTACAGTTAAATTTTATTAGAAATGGAAATAATAAAAAACGAATTGAAGAACAAGAACAAGTTTTAGAATTATTGTGCGCTCATCCAGAATTATTACATTCTGAGAAAGCAAACTATGATACTAATGAAAATAGCCTATATAAATATTTGAATATCCTGACAGCCTATGCTAGCAACGATGAAAAGTATAATTCTTTAAAAAAATATTACGGAAGTTAATTTGATGAATCTAATAAAAATTAAGTATAACTTAAAATATTGAGTTTCTACGCTCCTCCTTTTGTAAATAGATCATTATGTAATCTTTATCGGTAATAAATAAATGTCAAAATAATAAAAATATATTTATTGCCGACAAAATGTTACAATAATCTAAGAGGTGATAATCATGGATTATGTATCAGTAGTAGAGATTGCAAAAAAATGGAATCTATCAGAACGTACAGTTAGAAATTATGCTAAAAATAATCGGATTCCAGGCGCTCAATTAGATGGGCGTGTATGGAAAATTCCAGCTAATGCTGAAAAACCAATGAGATTAAATAAAAAAATAGACCAACCCAAAAGATTACTCGACATATTAAAAGAAGAGAAAAGAAGTAGTAGAAAAGGTAGTATTTATCACCGAGTTCAAATAGATTTGACTTATAACTCGAACAGAATTGAAGGAAGTAAATTAACTCATGATGAAACCCGATATATCTATGAAACGAACACCATCGGCTTGGAGAATAAGATTGTTAATGTTGATGATATTGTTGAAACGGCCAATCATTTTAGAGCAATCGATTTAGTGATTGAAAATGCCAATACTAAATTAAGTGAGAACTTTATAAAAGAGCTGCATAAAATAATAAAAAATGGCACGAGTGATTCAAGAAATGACTGGTTTAATGTGGGAGATTATAAACAGTTGCCCAATGAAGTTGGAGGTAAAGAAACAACATTACCTGAAAACGTGGCAAAAGAGATGAAAAAAATGCTTAGTGACTATCATAAAATTGAACAAAAAACATTAAGAGATTTGATAGATTTCCATTATATGTTTGAAACGATTCATCCCTTTCAAGATGGTAATGGGCGAGTAGGTAGGCTGATCTTATTTAAAGAATGCTTAAAGTATGATATCACACCTTTTATCATAGATGACGAATTAAAAATGTTTTATTATAGAGGGTTGAAGCAGTGGGAAAATGAAGAAGGATATTTAACAGATACATTTTTGAATGCTCAAGATAAATTTAAAACTTATTTAGATTACTTTAGGATTGAGTATGGTGATTGATTTTTAATTATTAATAATAGTTATATAATTTATCGCTCGTTTTATCGCTTGCTAATGAGTGATAAAATGAGCGATAAAATTTTAAGTATAATCCTTTACAATTGGCGAATTCTAAGGATTCTGTTAAACTTAATTTACTTAAGGAGGCGTGAGATGATTACTATAAAATCACCAAGAGAAATTGAATTAATGAAAAAATCAGGGGAATTACTAGCTGATGTTCATAAAGAATTAAGAACCTTTATTGTACCTGGAATAACGACCTTAGAGATTGAAAAATTTGTGAGAAATTATATTGAATCACATGGTGGAATAGCAGCACAGATAGGTTTTGAAGGCTATAAATATGCAACGTGTATTAGTGTGAATGATGAGATTTGTCATGGATTTCCTAAAAAACAGGTATTAAAAAATAATGATTTAGTCAAAGTGGATATGTGTATTGATCTAAATGGAGCTATTTCAGATTCTTGTTGGGCCTATGTGGTTGGTGAGGGGTCTGAAGATGTGAAACGTTTAATGGAAGTCACTAAAAAAGCTTTATATTTAGGCATTGAGCAAGCACAAGAAGGCAATCGAACAGGTGACATTGGTTACGCGATTCAAACCTATGTTGAAAAAGAAGGCTACAGTGTGGTTCGTGATTTTATCGCTCATGGCATTGGTCCCTCGATTCATGAAGAGCCATTTTTCGCTCATTACGGGGAAAAGGGTAAGGGAATACGTTTAAAAGAAGGCATGACAATTACTATCGAACCAATGGTAAATATTGGTTCTTGGCAAATGAAGATGGAATCAAACGGCTGGGAATCAAAAACTCTAGATGGTAGTTTGAGTTGCCAGTATGAGCATAGTTTAGCGATTACTAAAAATGGACCAGTTATTTTAACTTCTCAGGGAGAAGAAGGAACCTATTAATGAAAAGAAAGACAGAAGCTGATAGGTTGCTTCTGTTTTTTTGTTTTTCAATAATGTGATTAATTTTATTATCTTCTTTTATACTGTATAAATTAAATGAAGTACTTAGATTACTTTAGAATTGAGTATGGAGATTGATATGGATAAGAAAATATTTATTGCTTATTGATGAGCGATAAAATAAAGACAAGTAAATTTCATTTTATGATAATTTCCTTGTCTCTTCTATTAAATTATTGAGGTGTCATTGCCCAAGTAACTGTATGTCCGTCAATATTTGTTGTCCATGTATCAAATGTAAAGTTTCCATTATTGAATGTATATGGAATATAGTAGTCTTTTAGATTGATAGTTTTAGAATTAATTGTATATGTTTCATCATAGTCTGGACGATATGTTCCTGCTAATTCGATATGAACAGTTGTATCATTAGTAAAAGTAACAGGTTGAACTCCGTCGTGGATTAAATTTTGAGGAGCTTTACGATCATTCATGGCTTGTTCAGCATCTATACCATCATAGAGAATTGGTTTAATGACGTATTTTTTTCCAATCAGTTGATTTTTAATTTTATTAAGATCATCATCTTCTTTAGTTTGTTTTTCTGATTGTTCTTCGTAATATTTTTCAGCAAGTGAAGTATCCATGTATTTATCAGACATTAGAATCCATTGACTAGATCCGGTAGCTTGTCCCATACGTGGTAAATATTCTAGCTGCCCTTTAGCATTCACTCGGAATGTTCCTGCTCCATCAAGTTGGTCAACACCTACGTGTATGTAGGCTAACTTATCTGTATCATCGACACGAACTTTTAATATGTATTTGGTTGGTGGTGGCGGAGTTAAATCTAAAACGGCCATGACCCAATTCTTTAGTTCATCCTCAGAAAGATTAGTTTCTTTAACTAATTCTTTAGTTGATTCACTGGTCTGTGTTTGTTGAGTTGAACTTGAAGAGATATTAGTTTTTTTAGTAACAGGTGAGTCTTTAGATGATTTATTTCCTAAATAAAGAAGTGAAAGCAGAATAGCCAATAAAATAATGGTTAAAAATATCCATTTTGTGGCTTTTTTCTTTTTTTCTTCCCGTTCAAGCTCTACTAACATTTTAGTTAGCTCCAATCTAACGTTAGGGTCAGTAGCATTGTTTATTTCAGTACGTAACAAATCTTTATTGTTTCTATCATTTTTTAAACTTCTTGTTAAATTCTTAGTGTCTTTACTCAATTTATCTGCTCCAATTTCCTTTTTTATTTATTATACCAAAATTTACTTTTAAAGTACGAAAATTAATTACATTATGTTCATACTATGAATAAAAAGGCAGTTAATACTTCGATTGGAGATAAGATGAAGTTTTTTTTGTAAAACAAAATAATTTACAAATCAACTAATTCGTTATATAGTTGATCAGTCAACTGTTGATTAATCAAATGAAGGAAGGAGATTCTAATGGATCTTAGACAGTTAAGTAAACTATTGTATCAACTAAAACTAGCTAATCAAGAAATGACGACTAAGTTTGAACAAGAAACAGGATTTAGTATTACTCGTTATGAATTAATGATGTTTTTAAAAGAAATTGAGGAGTGTTCACAAACGGTACTCCAAAATGAATTAAAGATCGATAGTGCCGCAATCACGAGACATTTGAAAGTACTAGAAGAAAAACAGTATGTCACACGTGAAAGAAACAAACAAAATAATCGTGAAATTCTTGTGAAAATCACAAATAAAGCATTAGAAGATTTAAAAGTATGTGAGCATTCTCATGGTAATGGAGTAGATGTTTCTTTAAGTGAACAGGAAGCCGATTTATTATTAGCATTGTTAATGAAATTAGTTAAATGAAAGAAGGAAAAAATATGTCAAAAAATAAAATCAATAATGATTTTTCAGATATTATGTTTGGAAGAAAATCAGTTAGAGTATACGATGAAACTTACAAAATTTCTCAAGAAGAAATGCTTGAAATGATTCAAGAAGCAACCACAGCGCCATCATCTGTAAACATGCAACCGTGGCGTTTTGTTGTTGTCGAAAGTTCAAAGCAAAAAGAAAAATTGAAAAAATTAATTCGTTTTAATACTGTTCAAAATGATACTTCTTCTGCGATGGTTTTAGTATTCGGTGATATGTTGTGTTATGAATATGGTGAAGATATTTACAATCAAGCGGTGGAAGAAGGCAAGATACCGGCAGAAGTGAGAGATCAACAATTGGCAGCTATCATTCCTCATTACAAAAATTTTACTAAAGAACAGATGAATGATGTGGTTAAAATTGATTCAAGTTTAGCTGCGATGCAGTTCATGTTGGTTGCTCGTGCTCATGGATATGAAGTGAATCCAATAGGTGGATTTGAAGCAGATCAATTGGCAGAAGCCTTTGATTTAGAGAAAGAACGTTATATTCCAGTCATGATTCTTTCTATAGGAAAAGCCAAAGAAGCGGGTTATCCATCTGCTAGATTGTCTGCAGAGAAAATTACAGAGTTTAAGTAAAAATAGTCATAAATGATAGGAGAAAAAATGACAATAATCACAACTGTCCTAATATGTTTAGTAGCATTAGAATTTTTTTATATTATGTATTTAGAGACATTTGCCACAACATCAGATGCCACTAGCCGAGTGTTTAATTTAACTAAAGAAGAACTTAAAAGAGCAGATTTAAATACATTATTCAAAAATCAAGGGATTTATAACGGCTTGATTGGTTTAGGATTACTATACAGTGTCTTTCTGTCTAGTGCTTCTCTTGAAATTAGTCGTTTGTTATTAGTTTATATTATCTTAGTGGCTTTGTATGGCGGTTTTACAAGTAACAAAAAAATTATCTTAACTCAAGGTGGGTTAGCTATTGTAGCTTTAATTTCGACATTTTTTTAAAGAGCAGAACTTAAAAACTATTCAGAAGTCTGACAAAAAAATAGGACTCATGGTCCATTAACTTTAGTTGTTGTAGATGGTAAACTAACAACTAAAGGAAGGTGAACAGGATGAAAAAAGTACCGATGAAATTAATTATTATTATTTCTAGTATTTTAGTTTTAAGTGGTGTAGGCTATTATTTTTACAATGATTATGCAGGTGGAACAGATTATTATGTTAAAGTAACTACTGATCCAATTAATAAAGAAAAAGCATTGGATGATAAAAATGTGGTACAGGGTGTTGTTTACACTTATGAAATGACTGGATATGATAAAGAGGCTAATGAAAAACTAATTGAATTTACTGTTCACAAAGAGCGTCCACTAAAGAAAAATGCCTATATCAAAATTTTAATGAACCCTAAAAGAGGTCCGTTAAGCTGGGAAGAAGTCAAAGAATCAGAGTTACCTGATCCAGTGAAGAAAAAATTAAATTAGAAAAGTAAAAGGTTTAAGGAACAGAAATGTCCTTAAATCTTTTTTTATCACCATATTACAGTTTTCTTTTAGATCAAGTGGATTATGAATAAGAAAAAGAACTATGGTAAAATAATTATAAATACAAAGTGTGATAAGTGAGGAGCGTATTTGTATGGTTTTGCTATTGATGTCGTTATTTCTTTATTTGTTTTCTCCACCACTTTATGAGTATCCTCAGAAAATTAACCGTTTTGAAGGATACCGAAGCAAGAAAGCGATGAAAAATCAAGAGAATTGGGAAAAAGCTCAAAAATTAATGATAACTGCCTATAAAAAAGCAAGAAAGGCGTTACTCGTTCTTGGAATTCTATTGATAATTACTGAATATCTGCTTTTTTTCGTATTTCATATTGATGTGCTATTTCTTTTAATAATGTTAGAAGGATTTATAGTGATTGGCACGTGTTTGTACGTTCATTTATATGTAGAAAAAAGAATTTGAGAGGTTAACGACGATGAAAAAAATAAGTTATATCTTATTCATTTTTTGTTTTTCACTAGTTGTTGTAGCATGTCAAAATGAGAATAATTCAGAGCCATCAAAAGATTCTGAAAAAATTGATAAGAAATCCCTGGATAGTATACTAGGAGCCTGGATGAGTGAGGACCGAATTATTTATACAGTTGATCAAGCAGATGAAAAACTACTTATTAATCATGAATTATACGAAATTATTAAGGCTAATGACAAGGTTATATCCATTCAAAAAATAGAAGAACCAATTATTTACTATACATTTAAGTTTGAAGAAGAAAAGGTCATGTTATTAGAGACGCATCAAGTAAAAAAAGGATATAGTGGTGGTGAAATGGCACCTCAAAAAGTCAAAAAAATTACTACTAAAAAAATTGACTATTTCGAAGACGTTTTCCAAGAAGAGATGAAAACGATGGTTAGTTTGTATGAACAGAGCGAACCGTTTTGTTTCCAAATAACGGAATATACCACAAAAGATAAGCCAGTCACCACTGAAATTAGCTTTAATCAACTAGAGGTGTCAGTATTAAAAGAATCAATAGTTGATAAAATCAGTTCTCAGAAAATGCTTAAAAGTCAGTATAAAAAAATGAGCATTGATGGCAAAGGGGTTATTATTTCAGAACCAATAGATGATGAATCAAAAAAACAAGGTGAGCTAAAAATCGTTTTCCCCCTAGTCATTAAATAATCTTTTATCTGATTTTAAGCTAAAGGTGATCATTTTTAGGTATAATGGCAGTAAGAGAAGAGGGGGATTTGTTGTGAAAGAAGCGAATATCTATGAACGACTCAGAAATAATCCGATTATTGCTGCGATTAAAGAAGAATCCGATTTGGATGAATTACTAAAATCAGAGGTGGAAGTGATTTTTGTTTTACAATCTTCTTTACTTACGATTAAAGAAATCTCACAAAAAATTGAAGCAAGTGGTAAAATTGGCTTTGTTCATTTAGGTTTAGTTAAGGGTTTGTCTGATGATGAGATTGGTTTAAAATACTTGAAGGAAAATACGGCTTTTTCTGGAATTATTGCGACAAAATGGCCTCAACTAGTCAGAGCACAAACATTAGGTTTTCTAACAGTCTACCGTATTTTTATGGTAGATTCCTTAGCATTTAATTCACTAAAGAAGTGTCAAAATAGTAAATTTCCTGATTTTATTGAAATAATGCCAAATCCTAATGGAAAAATTATTCAAGCTGTCAAAGAACAAATTAAGCGTCCTTTAATTGTCAGTGGTTTGATTACTGATAAGGACGATGTAATTAGTGCTTTAAAAAATGGCGCTTCAGCTATTTCCTCCACAAATAAAAATGTTTGGGAATTATAAAGAAAACGATTGCAAAACTTTGTGAATAAGTCTATACTTAAGTCAATAAAATAAACAGCTAGAGAAAAGAGCGCACTGAACCAACCATCACTAACGTGAGGTTGGTTCAGTGCGCTCTTTTACTTACCATTGGAGGGGAAAAAATGTACGATGTTATTATTATTGGAGCCGGCATTAGTGGTTCTTCCTTAGTGTATGAATTAAGTAAATATGATTTAAAAGTATGTGTGTTAGAAGCAGAAAATGATGTGGCGGTCAAGACAACAAAAGCCAATAGTGCTATTTTGCATGCAGGGTATGACCCAAAACCAGGCTCTTTAAATGCAAAACTTAATGTAGAAGGATCTGCATTAGCTAAAGAAATCTGTCGGAAATTAGATATTCCAAGAAAAGAATTAGGTTCCTTAGTTGTGGCCTTTTCAGAAGAGGATTTAGAAACGGTGAAAGAGTTACATCAACAAGGTGTTAAAAATGGTGTGCCAAATGTTCAGATCTTGTCAAAAGAAGAAACATTAGCCAAAGAACCCAATCTTAATCAAGAGATATACGGGGCTTTATATGCGCCAAGTGCTGCAGTGGTAAATCCATGGGAATATGCAATTGCTATGACAGAAGTAGCAATAATCAATGGGACAACATTTAAATTCAACCAAAAAGTGGAACAGATTGATTTTTTAGAAGATCATTATGAAATAATAACTAAAACAGAGACATTTGCAAGTAAATATGTCATCAATGCAGCAGGCGTTAATGCTGGTGAAATCCATGAACTTGTAGCTGAACCAACTTTTAAAACGATACCATGTCGTGGCGAATATTATTTACTCGATCTAGAAGAAACGGACACAGTTAATCATATTGTATTCCAATGCCCAACCAAAGTTGGAAAAGGAATTTTAGTGGCACCAACCACTCATGGTAATATTATTGTGGGACCAAATGCAGAAAATATTCCTGATGAATGGGTAAACACAGGGCAAGATGTTTCTAATACAGCATTAGGACTTAAAGAGGTGGCGATGGGTGCTAGAAAAAGTATTCCCACTATTAATCTAGCTAACTCTATTCGTAATTTTTCAGGCGTACGTGCGAATACAGACCGTTCTGATTTTATTATCGAAAAAGCAGCGCCTCAGTTTTATGATATGGCAGGAATTAAATCACCTGGCTTAACAGCAGCTCCGGCTAATTCACTTTATTTAATTAAGATGATGGCAAGTGATGGTTTAGAGTTAATTAAAAAAGAAAAGTATGTGGATGAACGTAAAAGAATTCATTTTAATGAAGCAAACATTGAAGAAAAACAACAATTAATTAAAGAAAATCCTGATTATGGACGTATTATCTGTCGTTGTGAAAATGTGACGGAAGCAGATATTAGAGAATCACTTCACCAAACGCTGCCAGCTCAATCAGTTGAAGGGGTAAAACGTCGGACGATTGCTGGAATGGGAAGATGCCAAGGTGGTTTTTGTGGTCCTCGAGTGGTAGAGATTATTGCTGAAGAGTTAAATATATCACCATTAGAAGTTGATTTGGATCGTTTTGATAGTCATATTTTAATTAGTCAATCCAAGGAGGTCTTGTAAATGTACGATTTAATAGTTGTTGGTGGTGGACCTGCTGGACTGGCTGCTGCGGTTAGTGCGTATGAAAAAGGATTAGAAAAAATATTAATCATTGAACGTGATGTTGAATTGGGTGGTATTTTAAATCAGTGTATTCATAACGGATTCGGTCTTCATTATTTTAAAGAAGAGTTAACTGGTCCAGAATATGCCGGTAAATTTATTGAAAAATTGAAAGAAACAACTGTCGAAGTTATGTTGGATACGATTGTTCTTGAAGTTACAGAAGAAAGACAAGTTCACATCATGAATAAAACACGAGGATATCAAATTCTTTCTGCCAAATCAATTGTGCTTGCCATGGGTTGCCGTGAGCGAACAAGAGGTGCGATTCAACTCCCAGGTGCCCGTCCTGCTGGAATTATGACAGCAGGAGCAGCACAACGTTATGTGAATATGGAAGGTTATATGGTTGGTAAAAAAGTAGTTATTCTTGGTTCAGGTGACATTGGTTTAATCATGGCTCGACGAATGACTCTGGAAGGTGCTGAAGTTCTAGCGTGTATTGAAGTGATGCCATATTCGGGAGGGTTGAATCGTAATATTGTTCAGTGTTTACATGATTTTGATATTCCCCTTTATTTATCACATAGCGTGATTGATATTAAAGGAAATGAGCGTTTAGAATCAATCACGATGGCAGAAATTGATCATGATCGGAATGTTATTCCAGGAACAGAACAAGAAATTGAATGTGATACGTTATTATTATCAGTTGGTTTAATCCCTGAAAATGAATTATCTCGAAAAGTTGGTATTGAGATGGATAAAAAAACAAAGGGAGCTTTAGTTTTTGAAAATCGTGAAACGTCCATTCCCGGAATTTTTGCTTGTGGGAATGTTCTTCATGTCCATGATTTAGTGGATCATGTAAGTGCTGAAAGTATGCTGGCAGGTGCTTCTGCGGCTGAATACGTTCAAAATTTAGCAAGTGATACTCATGATGAGGAAATGACCATTGTAAATGGCGAGGGCGTTTCTTACTGTTTACCTCAAAAAATAAGGAAAAACCAAGTAGATAAAAAAGTGGAGATTTATTTTAGAGTTAATCGAGTGATTGAACAATGTGAAGTCGTTGTTTCAAATCATGGTGAAGTTGTAACGACCTTTAAGAAAAAAGATTTAGCTCCTGGTGAGATGGAAACACTAAATTTAAGAAAGAAATTTTTTGATGCTGAAAGTATGACTGACTTAGAAATTTCGATAAGGGAGATGTAGAGGATGGCAGAATTAATTTGTATCGTTTGTCCCAAAGGTTGTCACTTGCATGTAGATGAAGAAAATGGCAATAAAGTAACAGGCAATGCTTGTCGAAAAGGGGCTATCTATGGTCAGCAAGAACTAACCAATCCTGTTCGAACGATTACATCGACATGTAAAATTGGTGAAGCAGTATTACCACGAGTTCCAGTAAAAACTGTAGAGGCGATTCCAAAGGGAAAAATGACAGATATTATGACAGAAATTAATAAAATTGAACTACATGCTCCTGTTTTTGTAGGAGATATTATCATCGAAAATGTTTCGGATACAGGTATTAACGTTGTCGCATGTAAAACAATGGAAAAAGTAAATTAATTATTGGAGGAAAAAACATGACATTAGTAAAAATAGCTTACACATCAAACACAGGAAATACAGAAGGCATTTCAGAATATTTAGAGGATGCTTTTGAAGACTTAGACATGGAAGTTGTACGAGAAGAAGCAGACGATATTGATGGAGATTACTTTGAGGATGCAGACATTGCAATTATTGCTACTTTTACAGATGGAGATGGAGAAATACCTTTTGGATTTGAAGATTTCTATGAAGAAGTAGCTGACCAAGAATTATCAGATAAATTATTTGCAGTAGTAGGTAGCGGAGACAGTGAATTATACCCAGATTTCTTTTGTAAAGCAGCTTTCTTATTTGAAGAAACATTAACTAAAACGGGTGCAACCAAAGCAGCTGATACCTTAACGATTGAAAATGATGCTGAGGGTGAAGATGTTGAGAAAATCAATGCGTTTGCCAAAGAAATAGTTGCAAAATTAGCCTAACGATTACAGTTAATACGAAAGAAAAGGGAGAGAAGAATGAAAAAAACAAAAACAATGGATGGTAATAGTGCAGCAGCTTACATCTCTTATGCTTTCACTGAAGTCGCTGCTATCTATCCAATTACGCCAAGCTCCACAATGGCTGAACTTGTGGATGATTGGTCTGCTAAAGGTAAAAAAAATATTTTCGGACAACCAGTCAAAGTAGTTGAGATGCAATCTGAAGCAGGAGCAGCTGGAACAGTTCATGGCTCTTTAAAAACAGGTGTTTTAACCTCTACTTATACAGCATCTCAAGGCTTACTTTTAATGATTCCTAACATGTATAAAATAGCAGGTGAGTTATTACCTACTGTTTTCCATGTAACAGCTCGTGCTATAGCAACGAATGCCTTAAGTATTTTTGGTGATCACAGCGATGTCATGGCAACGAGACAAACAGGTTATGCCATGATTGCTGAAGGTAGTGTTCAAGAGGTTATGGATTTATCTAGTGTGGCTCATTTAGCAAGTATCGAGGGTAGTTTACCTTTTGTTAACTTTTTTGATGGTTTTAGAACGAGTCATGAACTTCAAAAAATTGAAGTAATTGATTATGAGGACTTAAAACCATTAGTAGATCAAAAAGGATTAGCACATTTTAGAAATCGTGGCTTGAATCCTAATACGCCAACAGTTTCAGGAACAGCTCAAAATCCAGATATTTACTTTCAATCAAGAGAAACGGTGAATCAATACTATGATCGTTTGCCTGAAATTGTTCAAAAATATATGGGTGAAATCAATAAAATTAGAGGAACAGAGTATGATTTAACAACATATTACGGTGATCCTGAAGCAACAGAAGTAATTATTTCTATGGGATCAGCGACACCAACGATTAGACAGACAGTGGATTATTTAAACAAGCAAGGCAGAAAAGTGGGACATATTGCGATTCATTTATATCGTCCATTTCCTGCTGAGAACTTGCTTCAAAAATTACCTGATACAGTTCAAAAAATTGCTGTCTTAGACCGAACAAAAGAACCTGGATCAGATGGCGAGCCTCTTTTATTAGATGTACAAAGTGTCCTTTATCGTCATACCAATCGCCCGGTGGTAATTGGTGGACGTTATGGTATTGGCTCAAAAGATGTGACACCTAATCAAATTGTCTCAGTTTATGATCATTTATTATTAGAAGAAAAAGAAATGAAGATGCGTTTTACAATTGGGATTAATGACGATGCGACTCATTTGTCGTTACCAATGACAAAAATGTTAGATTTAACACCTAGTACGACTTTCCAAGCGAAGTTTTGGGGCTTTGGTTCTGATGGAACAGTTGGAGCAAACAAACAAGCTATTAAGATTATTGGAGATAACACTGATCGTTATGCTCAAGCCTATTTTGCTTATGATTCTAAAAAGTCAGGAGGTTTGACTGTCTCTCATTTACGCTTTGGTAAAGAGGAAATTAATTCAATTTACTTAGTGGAAAATCCTGATTTTGTAGGATGCCATAATGCGGCCTATATTCATAAATATGATTTAATTAAAGGCCTAAAAGACGGGGGAACTTTCTTACTGAATACGGTTTGGACAGAGGAAAAAGTCTTAAAATTATTACCTAAACATTTGAAAAAATATCTAGCAGAACATAATATTAATTTTTATATTATTAATGCGATGGATATTGCCAAAAGTGAAGGCTTAGGGCGTCGAATTAATACCGTTATGTCAACAGCTTTCTTTGAATTAACTGATTTAATGACGAGAGAAGAATATTTACCATTATTAAAAGAAGAAATTAAGAATGCATATGGAAAAAAATCTTCTTTAATTGTAGATAAAAACTGGGCAGTGATTGAAAAAACATTTGATGCTTTGAAGAAAATTGAGGTTCCTAAAGAATGGGCTAATCTTGAAATAATTGAAAGAGCAGAGAATACAGAGTTGCCATCATTTGTAAAAAATATTGTCCAACCAATTGAACGCCAAGAAGGAGATCAATTGTCTGTTAATGATTTAATTGATAATGGGATGCTAGGTGGAACAATTCCTTTAGGCACAGCTGCTTACGAGAAACGGGGAATCGCACTTGAGGTTCCTGAATGGCAAGCTGATGCCTGTACAATGTGTAATGAATGCGCCTTTGTTTGTCCTCATGCAGCAATTCGTCCCTTCTTATTGGATGAGAATGAAATGGCAGAAGTACCGGAAGGCTATATTACACGAGACTTTAAAGGTAAAGATGGATTGAATTATCGAATTCAAGTGTCAGTAGAGGATTGTACTGGCTGTGGTTTGTGTGTGGATGCATGTCCTGCTAAAGGGAAAGCACTTATTATGAAACCATACGAGGAACAGCTAGAAGAAGCTACTAATTGGGCATTTTCAATGACTTTAAAACAAAAAGAAACGAAATTCAAGAAAGAATCTGTGAAGGGCTCACAGTTTGAGCAACCATTACTTGAATTTTCTGGTGCGTGTTCAGGATGTGGAGAAACACCGTACATTAAACTTTTAACCCAATTATTTGGTGACCGTATGATGATTGCTAATACAACAGGTTGTTCATCTATTTGGGGTGCATCTGCACCAACAACGCCTTATACGACCAATCAGTTTGGACAAGGACCTGCTTGGAGTAACTCTTTATTTGAAGATAATGCTGAATTTGGTTTTGGAATGTATGTGGCTAACCAAGTGAAACGTCAAGTAGTTGTTGATAAGGTGAAAGAAGTATTAGCTAGTAATCAAGGTAGCCAAGAAACAAAAGAAGCATTATCTGATTGGCTTGAAAATTATGAAGAGGGTAATGGAACAAGACAACGTGCCACAATGCTTTCTAAAGCTTTGGAAGCAGAAACAGCAGTTATTTTCCAAGACTTGCTGAAGGAAGAAAATATGTTTGTTAAACCAAGCCAATGGTTAATTGGTGGTGATGGTTGGGCTTATGATATCGGTTTTGGTGGGATTGATCATGTCTTAGCTTCAGGGGAAGATATTAATATCTTTGTTATGGATAATGAGTTATACGCAAATACAGGTGGACAAACCTCTAAAGCAACTCAAAAATCTGCCATTGCTAAATTCTCAGCTTCAGGTAAGAAGACAACTAAAAAAGATTTAGGAATGATGGCGACCACTTATGGTAATGTATATGTGGCACAAATTTCGATTAATGCTCATCCGAATCAAGCCATAAAAGCGATTGCTGAAGCTGAAAGTTATCCTGGACCATCGTTAATTATTGGTTACACACCATGTATTAATCATGGGATTAAAGGTGGAATGAGTAATGCGTTAGTTAATGCTAAAGAAGCTGTTGATTCAGGGTATTGGCAGTTATATCGTTACGATCCACGTTTAGCTGATAAAGGTAAGGATCCTATGCGAGTGGACTTTAAAAAAGCTGATCTAGATAAAATTCCAGAATTTTTAGAAACACAAACTCGTTTTTCTTCACTAATAAATGTGACTCATGATCAAGGAGTGGTAGAAGAAATGTATGATAATACAAAACAAGATGTGGCAGAAAGAAATGAAAATTATCAACGATTAGCAAGTATGAAAAAAGATAAATAATCAGTAATAAAGATTACCAGCTGCCATACTCAGAAAAAATAATTTCTGGGTATGACAGCTGATTTTTTTGTAGTAGTTATTTTTCATTATAAGACATAGTTCACAAAATAAATGAAATTCATTAATACAACCATTTATGTGATATTGATAACATTTATCAATTACTCCTTGTCTTATCATTTTTATTTTGTTACGATAATCACGTGATAGCGTATGTGAAAAATGGGAATGAGGTGAGAACCCTCAGCAGCCCCTTTCTTCTGTATAATGGACGAAATCTCAATAGCCATCGAAAGAGAAGGCGAGAGAGTAGGATGAAATTGAGTCAGAATACCATTTTTACATAATCTTTTCGATAATTCGATTGGGGAATTGTCTTGTTTAAGGTTGCCTTTTTTGGGCTGCTTTTCACAAGGCGTTCTAGTTACTAGAATGTCTTTTTTTGTGTCTTAATTTATCTGAAAAACTAACTAAGAAAGGAGATTTAAGTGGATGCATAAGTATTTTTGTGATACTTGTCACTTTATTTATGATGAAGAATTAGGTGATGTAAAAAATGGAGTCCCACCAAAGACACCAATTAAAGAGCTAAGCGGCTCATTGTGTAACCGCTGTCAGATGAAAAATCTAAATCGTTACTCAATTATATTTTCAGACTATAAAAATTTAGAAGCTAAATATTATGGTATGTTTTCCGGTAAGTGGCATATTGATTATTTTTTAGATTATTTAAACCCATTACAAATGGAAAAAATGAAAATATTAGAAGTAGGAACAGGCTTAGGTAAAGTGGCGAATGCTTTAATTAATCGAGGGATAAACGTGACCGGAGTAGAGATGAGTTCAGAATTCGTTGATCAGTTAGAACATCAACAGTGGACAAAATCCCCTCTATTTAACTTGATTGCAGGGAATATTTTTTCAATGCCCATTAAAGAAAAATTTGATGTGATTGTGGTAGCAGATTCAACGTTTCAAGAATTAGTCTATCAAAAAAATGAAGCGGCTGTTTTAGCATTATTTGCACAGTTGGTGGAACCTAGTGGGGTAATTTGGCTTGAAACAATGACTGTTAATCAATCATTTCAAGTTAGTCGTAAAAAAAATATTGATTTGAAAAGAGCCATTCACCTTGAAAGCCAAATTAATGCATCGAAAAATAGTTTTACTTATCAACAAATATTCGAATTATTTTGTGAAGGGGTATCAAAAGAAAGAAACACAGTTAGTCGATCATTACCGACTATATTAAAAGAAAATCTCGAAGCCATATTACCAGATTCTTTAGAATTTGTTGATAATTTTGACTTCCCTAAACCTGGAAAAATCAAACCATCTGATCAAACATTAAATTACTGGACAGATGGTGGTTATCCTTTAGCAACATCTAACGAATTAGTAAAAAAAGAAATAATCATTTTAAAGAATAGAGGAGTTTTATAATGAAAAAGAAATTATTAGTTTTTTTAGCAGCGATGATTCTTGTTTTTACAGGATGTACTGCAAAAGATTCCAAAACTGAGACAACAAAGGATACAGCAAAATCTGCAGATAAATCTACAGTAATTACAACATATAATTATGAAAAAAAGGAAGTTGAACAAACATTCAAAAAAGTTCCTGAAAAAGTAGTGGCTGTTTATCAAAGCCCGATTGAAATCATGTTAGCGTTAGGCTTAGAAGATAAAATGGTAGTAGCGTCTCAATTAGATACAGATGTTAAACCTGAATTTAAAGAGGCTTTTGAAAAAATCAACTATTATAAACAAGCACCTAGTAAGGAAGAAGTATTAAGTTTAAATCCTGATTTTATCTTTAGTTGGTATTCATATTTTGGACCAGAAACATTAGGAGATGTAAACTTTTGGATGGACCGCAATACCAATACTTATATAGCACAAAATAGTGGTATAAAAACACCAAATACTTTAGAAAATGAATACGAAGATATTTTAAATATTGGTAAAATTTTTAATGTAGAAGATAAAGCTCAAAAAATGGTAGATGATATGAAAGCAGAAATCAAGAAATCAATTGAGTATTCTGAAGGTAAGGACAAAGTCTCAGCAGTTATTTTTGAAGTGAATAAAGATGGACAGTATCGTATTTATGGAGCAGACAGTATTGGTGGTGACATGGCACAACAAGTTGGTGCTGAGTTAGTTGCTGATAAAAATGGCAACATCACTAAAGAAGAATTAGTTAAATTGAATCCGGATGTTATTTTTAGCGTTTATTATGGTGAATCTATTGAAGAAAAACAAGCATTAACTTCAGTAATGGACAATGAGGCTTTACAAAGTATGGATGCCATTAAAAACAAACGTGTTTATCCGATGGTTTTAAGTAATGTTTATTCAACAGGTATTAGAACATTGGATGGCATTCAAGCTATTTCTGATGGATTATACCCAGAGTTAAATAAATAAAGCTTAAAGGTGATGAGTAAATGGAACAACTTCAACGTTCAAATTGGAAATTTAATGTAATTTTATTAGGAATGACAGGACTGTTAATCTTCTCAATTATTTATTCGATCACTTTAGGATCAGCTGATATCTCGATGAAAGAAGTCTATCAAATATTGTTTGCTAAGATAACGGGAAATCAAGAAGTATTACAAGAATTTGAGCAGGGATGGATTGATATTGTATGGCTAATCCGTTTACCACGAATTTTGCTTGCCGTTCTTGCTGGTATATCACTTTCTTTATCAGGCGCAGTTATGCAAGCTATTGTTAACAATCCATTAGCAGATCCTTATATTTTAGGGATTTCTTCTGGCGCTTCCCTAGGTGCGACTTTGGCTATTCTTTTAGGTGTTGGGATTTCTTTTGGGTCAAACTATGTTGGTATCTGTGCTTTTATAGGTGCTTTGAGTGTCTCCATTTTAGTGCTATTGTTTGGTCATTCAGCCAATCGCAGAGATGTTTCAAGGCTATTATTAGTTGGTGTGGCACTGAGTTCGTTATGTTCAGCTATATCAAGCATCATTGTTTTTGCGGCTAATAATCGAAATGGTATGATGACCTTAAATTTTTGGTTATTGGGCAGCCTTTCAGCGGCCAATTGGCAAATAGTAAACCTGTTAGCCCCTATTGTGTTAATAATCAGTTTGTTTTTTTGTTTTCAGTCACGTATTTTAAACGTCATGTTGGTTGGCGATGAAGCAGCTGTAACGCTTGGACAGGAAAATCATATGTACCGAATTATTTATATTATCTTAGCGGCGATTTTAATTGGTTTTATTGTTTACTCTTGTGGAATTATTGGTTTTGTTGGCTTGGTTGTTCCGCATATTGCGCGTTTACTTGTGGGAGTTAACCATAAAAAAATGATACCTGTTACGATTTTGATAGGTGGACTGTTTCTGTTGTGGGCTGATATTTTATCTAGAGTCATTATAAAGGGGATTGAAATTCCAATTGGCATCATCGTCTCTATTGTTGGAGCACCGTTCTTTCTTTATTTAGTTGTTCAAAGTTCTGGGGAAAGAAGGTAATACTGAATGAAGTATGATATTAATCATTTAAATGTTACTTTAAATAATAATTCTATTTTAAAGGAAATAACACTTCAACTTCCTGTTAATCATTTTATCGGTATCATTGGTCCTAATGGTAGTGGTAAAAGTACGCTTTTAAAAGTTCTTTATAAGGGGATAAGGGAGTATTCGGGAAAAGTTATTTTTTCAGGTAAAGATTTGAAAGAGTGGAAAATAAAAGATATTGCCAAAGAAAATGCTGTTGTGGCACAATTAAATGAAGTTAATTTTAATTTTACAGTATTGGATATTGTTTTGATGGGAAGAGAGCCACATAAAGAATGGTGGCAAATGACGGATCAAAAGGATATGGAATCAGCTTTAGATTCTTTAGAAAAAGTAGGCATGACTAAATTTAAAGACAGTTTCTTTTCTTACCTATCTGGTGGAGAAAAGCAACGTGTTATCCTTGCAAGAGCATTGGCGCAACAAGCAGATTGCCTTATTTTGGATGAACCAACCAATCACTTAGATGTGAAAAATCAATTAGAATTTTTAAGTTTAGTCCGAAATTTAAATTTAACCGTTATATCAGTGATTCATGATTTGAATCTTGCTGCTAATTATTGTGATCTTTTGTATGTGATGAAGGAAGGACAGGTTTGTTTATCAGGAACACCTGAAAAAGTATTGACGGTGGATAATATTAAAACTGTTTTTGAAGTAGATAGCTATGTCACACACGTAGACGAGCAACTTCAGATTTGTTACAAAATAAGTTGATTGTGTTTAAATCAAAAATAAACTAAATGACTAGCAATATAAATTCAAAAATTTTAAAAGCAATAATATTGAAGCTTTGATAAAAAAACGGTATATTTGATATGAATTTGTAGGGGATAAAAGGAGGAGTTTAATGTTCTTTTTTCAAAGCCAATTTTTGTTGAGTTTGTTTATTATTGCTATTATTTTAGTTGGTTTTACCTGTGTTATCATGAATTTAAATGTAAGAAGTCGTAAATTAAGTTTTAACAATCTTTTAAAGGTGATACTAGGGACGTTAATTGTAATTATCGGCTCGATATCTTTATGTTTCACGCTATTATTTGGATATAATATATAGAAATAGTTATGGCACAAATAAGAGTAATTAAAAAATGAGCTAAAAGACGTTTTTCTCCAGTCACAAGGAGGAAAGATAACAACTTTTAGCCCATTTTTTTATGTTTTACTAACTGAAAAAATAAAAGAGAGATATTTTGCTAAAATAGCAAATACTATGAAAATAGCTATTAATAACGAAAGATAGCTAATTATTAAACCAAATATTTTCAAAAATGGATAGAGAGTTATTAAATAAGCACTCGATACTTTGATAGCAGTGGCACTAATAACCATTGGGAAAGTGAGTGCTGCTTGAGCAGGTGAAAAATCCGCTTTTAGAAAAGTTATTATGTTACTTAAAACCCAAAGGTAAAAAACTAACATCAAAATAATTTGCAAAAAAATTAAACCGGCTTGTTTATTTTGAATAACGGAAAAATAACCAACTAAATTAAGTGCGACTGGTGCTGAAAAAATAGCAAGCGTTGCTTGTAATGGTTTTGGAATCGGCAATAAATGAGATCTTCTTATTATGATTGGCAATAGAATAATAAAAGAAATAAAACCAAAGCCTAAGATAATTTTAGCAACAAAAATCAATATCGGTAGTTTGAATAAAGGCGCTGTGATTGCTGAAGCAACAAGCCCAACATAAACGACAAACCATGAGGGAAGCACGAAAGAAAGCTTTTTTTTCATAGCAAATGTAGCAGTAAAATATAGAATGAATAGAATATGCCCAACAGTTGCTAATCCCCATAGTACAAGTGCTAAAGTTGTATTCCATTGAATTATTTGCTTAGTTAAAAGTGCTATTCCCATAAAAAAGGTGGGAAACGTAGCAGCAATAGTAACTTGACTTAACTGAGACTTAACTTCTTTTGGATCAATGAAAATTTTAAAAAAAACAGCAATTAAAATGACCATACTTAGAAAAGTAAAAATAGACTTAAAAAAGAAAGTATCATCCAATAGGTTCGCAAGTCCTGCAAAACTTAATCCAACTGCCGATACTGGTAGTGGTAGCTTTATTAAGAGTTGTTTCATAGTTTTTATGACTCCATTTCTACACGTGGTTCAATTTTTGGTGCTGTTTTTGGATCAAGTTTACCTCGTTCAATTAATTCATTAACAACCCAAACAGCAACATTACCGGTGATTGCGATGCAATGTTGTCTACGTCCTTCAGATTTAAATTCATCTCCTTGCCATTTCCTAGTAATAACACGACAGCAACAAGAACGATATTCTTCTTTGATATAATCATGTAATCCTTTTGAAATTTCGAACATTTCGGGATCCATGGGTTCACCACGTTTGCGGCCATAGACCATACCTAATCCAATTTGACCACCAGAAACAGCACCACATAGACATTGAGCTTTACCCATACCAATTGGGAATCCAGATGCTAAACGAACCACATCATCATCATAAGGTTTTCCTAAAACATCATTGATTGTTTCAACAACAGCTTCTGAACAATAATAAGTGCCAGATCTAAAATATTCTTCAGCCACATCTCTTACCATTTCTAGGTATTCCTCTTTTTCCATTCTACTCATCCTCCTACTTTTTATAAGTTCATGATATCACAATCTTTTTCGATAAAAACACTTACTTACTGATTTCTAAGAAAAAAAGCGGAATTATCATTGTGATTTTGTCTATTTAACTAGAAATAATCCTATGATATACTAAAAACATAGGGAGTTTGAATTAATGTAAAAGGATAGAAAGTAGGGAGTAAGTGAAGAAAAAAGTAGTCGTGTTGTTAGTGTTGGTTATTATGTTAATTATTGTTTCAGGTTTATCTATAAAAAAAATAAAAGCTGCAAAAGAGATTAAAGCAGAAAATATAGTAAGCAAGGATAAAGAACAATCATTAGTCAAAACAGAAGCTTCATCAGAAACTAAAAAAGAAGTGGTTTCTAAACAAAAATCAATATTTGAAGAAGAAATGGTAGTGACCAAAGAGATATATCCTAGGAAAAAAGTCGACGGCTCTGAAATAAGTGAAGATGTTATGCCAATAGGGACAGTTGTCTCTGTTAAAGCAGTACCAAGTGATGATAAATGGGTCGAAGTTATTAGTGATCCTAAAAAAGGCTATATTGAAAAGGATATCCTTGAGTTTCGGGAAAAATATATTTCAGAAAGAGAACAGTCACGTAAAAAAGAATTATCCCCAGCTGAATTTAAAGAGTCGTTGGATGAGGCGTTAGTTGATTTTAAACAAAAAAATGGTGGAGATATTACAATCTATGTAGAAACAGTAGATCATGACTTTATCTATAATTCTTATGCAGATGAAGTTCGTCGAACAGCAAGTAGTATTAAGTTAGCTTTCATTTCTTATGTGATGACCCTGGTTGATGATAAAAAAGTCGATTTAGACACAAAATTAACTTATACAGCTAATTATAAAATGGGTGGAACTGGTATTATTCAGTTTGAACCAATAGGAACAGAATATTCGATTAAAGAGTTGGCTGAGCTTACAATCCGCTATAGTGATAATGTTGCTTATACGATGTTAGTTAATTATATTGGTGAGCCTCAGTTCATTCAATTTTTATCAGAATTAGATCCGAATTCACCCAATAATCGCTATTTTTCAACGGCACATATCTTAACGAAATCGATGAATTATGTTTATGACCGTAAAGACAAAAGTGAGAATATAAAACTTATTTATGATTGGATGCAAGACAGTACATTTGATGACGGTGTTGCTGTAGGTCTTCCAGGAGTTGATGTGGTTCATAAAACAGGTTGGATGCCCATGTACATGGTGAGTAATGACATCTCCCTTGTTAAAGATAAAAAAACCCCTTATTATCTAACGATTATGACAGGTGGCTATGGGGAAGATTATAGTGAAAAATCGATCGGTGATTTAGCAAAAATTGTAGATAAGCATATGTTGAGATTAGATTATAAATAAAAAGCAGTAAAAATCTGATTGGTTCAGATTTTTACTGCTTTTTCATATTTGCCATTCATCATATGGAAGCATCAACTGTGGGGTATTTTTTCTAATTTGGCACCAGTTGTTACGATTTTGGCAGGTGTACTAATTTTAGATGAACCAATAAAAAGTTATCAAATTATAGGGATGGGAATGATTATTCTGCCAATATTTGTCATGAATATGATTCGAAAATAGTGAGTTAGATAGTTAAAAATAAGAGGGTACTCAGGATGGGAAAATATTTACGAATGCCTTTTTATAACGATTATAATTAAGAGGCGATTTTAATTAGTTTTTTACTTAAATATTAGGCTATTATGATTTTTATTTATAATTAGTATTGAAAAGTATATTATAAAAGAGTAGTATATAGTTGTAATCGCTACCAGATAAGGTAGTTTTATTTTTAAGTGCTATTGTGATTTTTATCACATGTAATAAAATAAAGTGAGGATGCTGAATATGGATAATAAATACTTAGAAGAAATGGAATCATCTTATTCAATGTTGACTATTATGGAAGAAGCTGAAAGGTGTCTGTTGTGTTTAGATGCACCTTGTTCTAAAGCTTGCCCAGCTGGAACAGACCCAGCAAAATTTATTCGGAGTGTCAGATTTAGAAATTTTAAAGGGGCAGCAGAAACTGTCAGAGAAAATAATGCGTTAGGTGCTATCTGTGCCTTAGTTTGCCCAACTGAAAAATATTGTGAAATGGGTTGTACAAGATCAGGTATTGATCGTCCGATTAATATTGGTGGCATTCAAAAATTTGTAACTGATTTTGAACAACAAACAAAGATGGAAATTTTAACGAAAGGTCAAGCTAACGGAATGCATGTAGCAATTGTAGGAAGTGGACCATCCGGATTACAAGCAGCAGCGTCTCTTCTTCAATTGGGCTATGATGTAACCATTTTTGAAAAAAGTCAAAAAGCGGGTGGCTATTTAAGATATGGCATTCCAGAGTATCGGTTGCCGGATGCTATTGTTAACTATGAAATATTGAGGATAGTTAACTTGGGAGCTAATATTGTATACCAAACAACTATTGGAAAAGATATAACAATAGAAGAACTAAAAAATAAATATGATGGAGTTGTTCTAGCGATTGGTGCAAGTCAAGGAAAAACACTAGAAATGTTTAAAGAAAATGAAGTTGTTGAGACAGCTGTTTCTTTCCTATCAAGAGCAAGGGATAACCAAGGTGAAATAGAACTACCAGATAATGCACTTGTCATTGGTGGTGGAGATGTTGCAATGGATGTTATTACATCATTAAAATTATTAGGAGTGCCACATGTAACAGACGTGGTTTATGAGGAGTTTTGTGAATTTAAAGCGTCTAAAAAAGAACTTGAAGGAGCTCAAAATAAAGGTGTGACAATTATTGATGGTTACTATCCAATAATGGTAGAAGGAAATCGAGTGACTTTTAAACATCGTCATTTAAATAATGAATTAATGATAGAAGCAGAGAAGATTATCTTAGCTGTGGGACAAGAAGTAGATGCAGACAATCTGAACTTAGATATTAAGAATAATCAAATGTTGCAGTCAGGTTATCAAACAAAAGATAAAAAAGTATTTGTCACTGGAGATATTGTTCACGGTGATATGACAGTCGTTTGGGCTGTGAAAAAAGGAAAAGAAGTAGCTGCTGAAATACATGGGCTATTAGGAGGTAAAGGCGAATGATTAATAAAGACTTATCCATTGATTTTTTAGGTGTAACATTTGATAATCCTTTCTGTTTATCATCCTCTCCAGTGGGAAATTGTTATGATATGTGTAAAAAAGCTTATGAAGTTGGTTGGGGCGGTGTTGTATTTAAAACGATTGGTCCTAAGCATTTTCTGATCGATGAAGTCTCGCCTCGATTTGATATTTTAACTAAAGAGGGGACGCCATTTGTTGGGTTTAAAAATATGGAACAAATTGCTGAACATTCTTTGGAAGAAAATCTGGCTGACTTGAAAAAATTAAAGAAAGAATTTCCTGAAAAAGTATTGATTGCTTCAATAATGGGGACCAATGAAGAAGATTGGGAAGAGTTGGCTCGTTTAGTAGAAGAAGCTGGAGCTGACATGATTGAGATGAATCTCTCATGTCCGCAAATGACCTCTCATGCGATGGGGTCAGATGTCGGAACGAATCCTGATTTATGTCGTAATTATTGCGCTGCAGTAAAAAGGGGATCAAAGCTTCCCATGATGGCTAAAATGACACCAAATGTAACTGATATGGTACCAGTTGCAAAAGCTTCTCTTGAAGGAGGAGCAGATGGCATTGCTACTATCAATACAATAAAATCAATTGCCAATATTGATTTACAACATAAAATTGGTTTACCAGCTGTTAATGGGAAATCATCTATATCTGGGTATTCTGGAAAAGCAGTTAAACCAATCGCTTTAAGGTTTATGCAACAACTTAGAACAGCAGAAGGCTTGGAAGAATTACCTATCTCTGGTATTGGTGGAATCGAAACTTGGGAAGATGCAGCAGAGTTTATTTTACTAGGAGCCTCAACATTACAAGTCACAACTGGTATTATGCAATATGGCTACCGAATTGTAGAAGATATGAAAAATGGTTTAATGCATTATATGGAAGAACAAGGTGTGGATAGATTAGAAGATTTAGTTGGATTAGCAACTAAAAATATTATCCCAGCTGAAGAATTGGATCGTGATTATAAAGTTTACCCAGTGATTGATTTGGATAAATGTATTGCATGTGGTCGTTGTTATATTTCTTGTTATGATGGTGCTCATCAAGCGATTGTATGGGATGATGAAAATCGCGTACCACATTGTAATACAGATAAATGTGTCGGCTGTCATTTGTGTACACTAGTTTGTCCTGTTGGAGCAATAAGCAAAGGTAGAGTCGAAATGAAACCAGGTCGAACAGGTAAAGCATCAGATAAAGTTATTATTTAAACAGAGTGGTGAAAATAGCGTTTAGCTCCAAGCAGCTGGAGGAAATAAAAAATAATCGATGCACTTTTCGATTAATTTTTATTTTTGAAGTTACCGAAAGGAGCTACCATTTGAACCCGGACTATATCAGGATGGTGAAAAAGCCGTTTTACGCCTAGTAATTGGAGGGAGAACGGCTTTTTGTTTATCTTATTATTTTATAATAACTAAATTGACAGAATCTAGGTCTAAAGAGTAGACTAGTTAAATAAAAGAGTATAAAGGAGAATTGTTATGCCAATCGTTCATATTGAATTATTAGAGGGTCGCACTCAAGAACAAAAAAATGAGATGGTTAAAGAAGTAACAGCAGCTATCGTTAAAACAACAGGTGCTAATGAAGAGGCTGTTCATATCGTCATTACAGATATGGAAAAAGGTAATTACGCTGTGGGTGGAAAAACAAAAGGTTAATGTAAGTCAATTAATTTAAAATTAATGAGTAGAATTATTAAAAAAGTTGTGATAAAATTATAAAGATGTCAATTAGTTTAGTAGAGATGAGGAGAATATAATATGTATCAACTCTTATTAACCGTTATGCTTATTTTATCAGTACTAATTATTATTGCTGTAATGATGCAACCAAGTAAACAAAACAGTGCGGCGAGTGCTTTTTCAGGCGGAGCCAGTGAATTGTTTGGAAAAACAAAAGCAAGAGGGTTTGAAGCCTTCATGCAAAAAGCAACTGCTGTTTTAGGTGTTGCTTGGGTGGCTATTGCAATCGCATTAGCTTTTCTATCATCAAAATAAGTAAGTGTATAGTCTCCTGTTATGACAGGGGACTTTTTTATTGGTACAATGTAGAAAAGATTGATAGTAAGGACGATGCATATGTTACCAACGGAACTTTATTTTAAAAATGGAAAAAGAGCGATTCTCTTATTACACGCCTATACCGGAAGTCCAAATGATGTCAGGATGCTGGCTCGAAAACTAGAAAGAGCAGGCTATACTGTTTTGGCACCATTATTTTCTGGGCATGGTACGAACGATCCTATGAATATATTAAATATAACGCCACAAACTTGGTATGAAGATGGAAAAAAAGCTTTGTATCAATTAAAAAATGACGGATTTGAAGAAATAGCAGTTTTTGGTTTATCAATGGGTGGTTTATTCGCTATGAAATTAATCGAAGACTATCCAGAAGAATTTGTTGCAGGAGGGGCATTTTGTTCACCGTTGAATCCAGGGAGTGAGCAACAAATATATCCCAATTTTTTAAAGTATTGTGAGTTTATGTATAAAAAAACAAGTACATCACCAAGTGAATTACAACAAAAATTAGATATGATAAAAGAACCTTTAAAAAATCAACTTCAAGCAATATTAGAAGTGACAAGTAAAACTTCAAAAAAATTAGGTATAATTAAGCTACCTATTTTCCTAGCACAATCAGCTTTAGATGAGATGATTGACAGTCAAGGAGTTTACGAAGTTGCTAAGAACTTAAAACAAACATCTCATGAAATTCACTGGTATCCGAACAGTACTCATGTTATTACTGTTAGCAAGGATCGCCAGTTGTTTGAAGAAGATGTACAGGCCTTTTTAAATCATATCCCATGGAAGAAGGAATGATTATGACAAATAGTATTAAAGAGACCATTCTTCGCTATCTATCAGAAAGTAAAAAACAGACATTTTCTTTAGAACAAATAGCAGAGGGACTCCAGTTACAAAAAAGCGATGATTTTAAATTATTGGTTCAAACAGTTGCACAAATGGAAAGAGAAGGCGCTATTATTTTTAACCAAAAAGGAAAAATTAAATTAAACAAACAAGAAAAAAATCTTGAAGGTATTTTTAGAGCAAATGATCGTGGCTTTGGTTTTGTTACGATTGAAGGCGAAGAAGATGATGCTTTTGTACCTAAAGATTTTACAAACTATGCCTTAGAAGGCGACACTGTTAAAATTGAAATCTTAAAACAAGGTAATCCAATAGAAGGTCAAGCGGCAGAAGCTAAAGTCGTGGAAGTATTGACTCGTGCCTCATCACAAATTGTTGGGATATTTACACTTTACTCTGAGGAAGACATTCAAAAGAGTGGTTTATACGGTGTGGTTATTCCAAAAGACAAAAAGTTAAGTCGTTATCGTGTTTTTATTGCTGATGAAGGTATTAAACCAGAAGATGGTAGTGTTGTTTCTGTAGAGATTACTTACTATCCTGATAGCGAACATACTAATAGTTTTGAAGGATTAGTTAAACAAGTGGTAGGACATAAAAATGATCCGGGAATGGATATTTTGTCCATCGTACTCCAACACAGTATTCCCGTTGAATTTGATGAAAATACAATCGAAGAGGCCGAAAAAATCTCTGATGTCGTGTTAGAAGAAGAGTTAAAAGGTCGAGTTGATTTAAGAAATGAAACAATTGTAACAATTGATGGGGCTGAGGCAAAAGACTTAGATGATGCTGTTAGAGTAAAACGTCTGGACAATGGTAATTATTTTTTAGGTGTCTATATTGCAGACGTGTCGCACTATGTGACTGAGAATAGTCCGTTAGACTTAGAAGCGAGTGATCGTGCAACAAGTGTGTACTTAACTGATCGAGTAATCCCAATGCTGCCTAGAAAATTATCGAATGGAATTTGTTCACTAAACCCTAAGGTAGATCGATTAGTTATGGCTTGTGAAATGGAAATTAATGAGGCAGGACAAGTTGTTTCTCATGATATTTTTGAAGCGGTTATTAATTCAACTGCCAGAATGACCTATACGGCTGTAAATGAAATACTAGAGAAATCAAATGAAGAAACGTTAGAAGCCTACAAAGATTTAATTACTTTCTTTAATGATATGGCGTTACTACACACCATTTTAGAAAATATGCGTTCAAATCGTGGAGCTATCTCGTTTGAAAGTCGTGAAGCAAAAATTATTGTGGACGATGAAGGACATCCGATTGATATTGAACTTAGAGAGAGAAAAGTAGCAGAACGTTTGATTGAATCTTTTATGTTAGCAGCCAATGAAACGATTGCAGCTCATTATACAAAAATGAAGCTACCATTTATTTATCGTATTCATGAGCATCCAAAAGAAGAAAAAGTTCAACGTTTCTTTGAATTTGTCACAAATTTTGGAATCTTGGTAAAAGGCAAAAAAGATGATGTAAGTCCAAAAGAAATGCAGAAAGTCCTAGATCAAATATCTGGAAAACCTGAAGAGCCAGTTGTTAGTATGATGTTACTAAGGAGTATGCAACAAGCGAGATACTCAGAAGATCCAATGGGTCATTATGGATTAGCAGCAGAAGACTACACACATTTCACTTCACCAATTAGACGATATCCAGATTTAATTGTTCATCGGTTAATTAAATCTTATATGAGCCGTCCAATTGAAGAAGAAGTGAAGGTCAAATGGAGCGAAACACTTCCAGAAATTGCAGCTCACAGTTCAAAAATGGAAAGACGAGCAGTTGAAGCAGAACGTGATACTGATAATATGAAAAAAGCTGAATTTATGCAAGATAAAATTGATCAAGAGTTTGATGGGATTATCACATCTATTACAAAATTTGGAATGTTCGTAGAATTATCTAATACAATAGAAGGATTAATCCATGTCTCACAATTAAAATCAGATTATTTCCATTTTGTAGAGAATCATTTGGCTTTAGTTGGAGAAAGAACCAGCGTTGTTTATCGAATCGGACAATCGGTTAAAATAAAAGTTACCAAAGCAGATGTTGATACAAGAGAAATCGATTTTGAGTTGTTGTCGGCAGAGCCAATAAGTATTCCAGCTAACTTGCTAAGAGACTCTAAGAAGAATAAAAGCCCTCGTAGAGAACAGCCTAAATCAAAACAACAAGGAGACAAACCTTCCTTCCGCAATGAAAAAAAAGTGCCAGGAAAGAAAAAAAGCAATCAACCTTTTTATAAAAAAGTAGCGAAAAACAAAAAAACAAAAAATAATCGTAAGAATAAGAGGTGATCAACTTGCCTAAAGGTGATGGCAGTTTAATTGCACAAAATAGAAAAGCAAGACATGACTATGCAGTTATGGAGACAATCGAAGCTGGAATGGTCTTAAAAGGAACTGAAATTAAAGCGATTAGAAGTCGACGTGTCAATTTAAAAGACGGCTATGTTAGAATCAGGGATGGTGAAGCTTTTCTAGTTAATGTCCATATTAGCCCTTATGAACAAGGGAATCTTTTTAATCATGATCCCCTTAGAACTCGAAAATTACTTATGCATAAAAAGCAAATCGCCCATCTAGGAGCAGAAGCTAAAAATACTGGTATTGCTTTAATTCCTTTGAAGATATACATTAAGGATGGATTTGCTAAAGTTTTAATAGGTGTCGCTAAAGGAAAAAAACAATATGATAAGCGGCAAGATTTAAAACAAAAAGACATGAATCGTGAAATAAATCGTTCATTAAGAGAAAGACAGAAATAGATTAGAATTGGGAGGGATTTCATGAGAAATCCCTCCTTTTTTTTTAAGTAATAAATAACGAAAATGATATAAAAAAACTACGATTTGCTTTGTGTTATTTATCATTTGGTGTTATCATGGTCCTAGTTGAGTTCTTTTTTTGAAGGCTCGATTGGTGATAGGAATGGACTTCTCTAAGTCTTTTCATCATAAAAAAAACCAAAGAATTCAAAAATTCTTATGGAGAGTATTTTCTAAAAAGAAAAGGGGTGAATTGAGGTGGAAGAAAAGTCCTGGATAATTGAGATTGCAGGAATCCCGTTCGATGCGACGGTGTGCCTGATGACGATTTTAACGTGCGTAATCGTTTTCAGCATTGTGTATTTTTGCAGTCGAAATTTACAGATGAAGCCAAAGGGAAAGCAAAATGTTCTTGAATTTATAGTTGATTTTGTCAAAGGTATTGTATCAGACAATATAGCTAAGAAAGATGTAAATGATTACCATTTACTAGGCTTTACTTTCTTTATGTTTGTTCTGGTATCGAATTTAATTGGCTTGATCACTAAGGTCGTTATTTTTCCAAGCGAAACATCGTATTGGAAAAGTCCAACTGCAGACCCATTAGTTACATTAACATTAGCTTTAATGGCAATTATTTTGACCCATTATTATGGATTAAAACGGCAAGGTATCAAAAACTATTTTGTTAATAGTTTTATGAAACCAACAGCAATTTTATTACCCATTAAACTTATCGAAGAATTTACCAATGTTTTAACATTAGGTCTTCGTTTATATGGAAATATCTTTGCCGGTGAAGTTTTGCTGACATTAATTGCAAACTTAGGTGCCAGTAGCCCAGTTAAATTTATTTTAGCTGTGCCACTAGAGGTAATTTGGCAAACATTCTCATTATTCATTGGAGCAGTACAAGCCTTTATATTTGTTACTTTAATGATGGTTTATCTATCACATAAAGTAGAAGTACATGACGAATAAAATACAAAGAACACACTATTAGGAGGAATTTTAAATGCAATATCTTGCAGCAGCAATCGCAGTTTTTGGCGCTTCTATCGGAGCAGCTTATGGTAACGGGAAAGTAATTTCTAAAACACTTGAGTCTATGACTCGTCAACCTGAAATGTCAGGTCAATTAAGAGGAACAATGTTTATTGGGGTAGCCTTAATCGAGGCCGTGCCTATTCTAGGTGTGGTTATTGCCCTTTTATTAGTTTTCATGAAGTAACAATATCTTGAAGAGAGTAGAATCATTTTCAATAATAAAATGATTCAGGAAGGAAGTGTAGTAAACTTATGATCAACCAGTTAGTTTTGGCTAATACAGGTCAAAGTATGCTAAGTACAATTCTTTTCGTTTCTGTTTCATTTCTGGTATTGTTACTAGCTTTGAAAAAGTTTGCATGGGGACCTGTAGTCAACATGATGCAAGATCGTGAAAACAAGATTGCATCAGACATCGATAATGCAGAAATGTCTAAAATTGAAGCTGATAAGTTAGAAAAACAAAGACAAATGGAACTTAAACAGTCACGTACTGAAGCACAAAAAATTATTGCTCAAGCAAAAGATACGGCTGAGAATAACGCTCATGGTATCTTACTTGAAGCACAAGAGCACGCGACAAGAATCAAAAAACAAGCACAAGAAGATTTACGTATTGAACGCGATCGAATGATTGACGAAGCGAAAAAAGAAGTAGCAGATTTATCTGTGGAAATTGCTTCTAAAATTCTTAAGAAGGAATTGTCGGCGAGCACTCATCAAGAGTTGATTCAAACTAGTATTGAAAAGCTAGGAGTCGAAGAGGATGAATAGAAAATATGTAGTCGCAAGAACTTATGGTAAAGCTTTGTTTACAGAAGCTATCCAATTAAAATCTGTTTCTGAAATTTATCAGGAAATGCTTCAGTTAAGAGAAGTTTATCGTCAAGTTCCAGATCTTGGCGATATCTTAAGTGATGATCGATTAACAGTATATGAAAAAGTCAATATCGTTAAAGATTTAGAAAATAGCTTTAGCGATACAGTTGGTAAGTTCATTCATACAGTCTATGATTATGGACGCATGAATGAAATGCCTGCTATTATTGACGAATTTGAACATTTATACTATGAACAATTTGGCATTATTGTAGTAGATGTAACAACTGCAGTAGCGCTTAACATGGATCAACGACATGATCTTGAAGAGAGACTTGCGATACAGTTCCATGCTAATAAAGTTGTTATTCGACCAAAAATCAATCCATCTATTATGGGTGGTATGGTTATAGAATCTGAACATCGAGTGATCGATCAAAGTATAAGAAATGAATTATCAGAAATACATGCTGCATTACTAAAATAATGCTTAGTGACAAGGTGAGAGGTGAAGTACATGAGTATTAAAGCGGAAGAAATAAGTTCGCATATAAAACAGCAACTTGCTAAATACGAAGAATCTCTAACGGTGGACGAAGTAGGAACTGTCTCATATGTAGGGGATGGTATTGCACGTGCTTACGGTTTAGAGAATGCCATGTCAGGAGAATTATTAGAGTTTGATAATGGTGTATTTGGTATGGCTCAGAACTTAGAGTCTGATAGTGTGGGTATTATCATTTTAGGTAAATATCAAGAAATTCGTGAAGGTGATAAAGTAAAACGAACTGGACGTATTATGGAAGTACCAGTTGGAGAAGCTTTGATCGGACGCGTTGTTAATCCTTTAGGTCAACCAATTGATGGTCTTGGCGAAATTAAAACACGTAAAACAAGACCAATCGAGGCAGCCGCTCCAGGCGTTATGGCTCGTAAGTCAGTGGAAGAACCTTTACAAACAGGTATCAAAGCAATTGATGCATTAGTTCCAGTTGGACGTGGCCAACGTGAGCTAATCATTGGTGACCGTAAAACAGGTAAAACATCAGTAGCAATTGATGCTATCATTAATCAAAAAGATGAAGATATGATTTGTATTTACGTTGCTATTGGACAAAAAGAATCAACAGTTAGAAATCAAGTTGAAACACTTAAGAAATTTGGAGCAATGGATTACACGATTGTCATTTCTGCTAGTGCTTCTCAACCATCTCCACTGCTATATCTAGCTCCTTATGCTGGTGCTGCAATGGGTGAGGAATTTATGTACAATGGAAAACACGTATTGGTTGTGTATGATGATTTATCAAAACAGGCAGCTGCTTATCGTGAAATTTCATTATTACTTAGAAGACCTCCAGGCCGTGAAGCTTTCCCAGGAGACGTTTTCTACTTGCATTCTCGTTTACTAGAAAGAGCTGCTAAGTTGAATGATTCATTAGGTGGAGGCTCTATGACAGCTCTACCGTTTGTTGAGACACAAGCAGGAGATATCTCAGCTTATATTCCAACAAATGTTATTTCAATTACAGATGGACAAATCTTCTTAGAAAGTGATTTATTCTATTCAGGCGTTCGTCCTGCAATTAATCCTGGTTTGTCAGTATCCCGTGTTGGTGGTTCTGCACAAATTAAAGCGATGAAAAAAGTAGCAGGAACACTACGTACCGATTTAGCAAGTTTCCGTGAATTAGAAGCCTTTACACAATTTGGTTCTGATTTAGATGCGGCAACTCAAGCTAAATTAAACCGTGGTAAACGTACAGTAGAAGTTTTAAAACAAAATGTTCATGAACCAATTGGTGTTGAAAAACAAGTGCTAATTCTTTATGCATTAACACATGGTTTCTTAGATACTATTCCAGTCAATGATATTTTACGTTTTGAAAAAGAATTGTTTGAATATGTGGGGAATAATTACCCTGCAATCTTTGATACAATTAAAAATACTAAAAATTTACCTAATGAAGATGACCTTCAAAAAGCAATTGATGAGTTTAAAGACATTTTTAGTTCAAGTCAATTCTCAGTTGCTGATGAGTTAACACAATCCTAGAAAGTGGTGATTGAGTATGGGCGCTTCCCTTATTGATATAAAAAAGAGAATAGCTTCAACCAAAAAGACGAGTCAAATTACGAGTGCTATGCAAATGGTAGCAGCTTCAAAATTGACAAAATCTGAACAATCATCAAGACGTTTTCAAGAATATGCCAACAAAGTGAGAACAATAACAACTCACTTGGCATCATCACAATTACAAGCAATTGAAAATGCTGATTTTTCTAGTTTTGAAGATAATATGGAGATGTACCATAAACTTTTAATAGCTCGTCCAGTCAAAAAAACAGGTTATATTATTATTACTTCAGATAAAGGTCTTGCTGGTGGTTACAACAGTTCAGTAATCAAAAATACAATTGAGGTGCTTCAAAAAGATCATGAAGATCAAAACGAAGTCGTTATTATGTCAATTGGCGGAACTGGGGCTGATTTCTTTAAACATAGAAATATACCTGTTTCATATGAATTAAGAGGTCTAAGTGACCATCCAAGCTATAATGAAGTTCGTAAGATTGTTAATTCTGCTATTCAAATGTATAACAATGAAGTGTTTGATGAATTGTACGTTTGTTACAATCATCATGTGAATACTTTATCTTCTGCCTTCCGCGCAGAAAAAATGTTACCAATTGAAGATTTAGATTCAAAAGAAGCAACATCGTATGAACAAGATTATATTCTTGAACCTTCTGAAGATGCAATTTTGAATACATTACTGCCCCTTTACGCTGAGAGTTTGATCTACGGAGCAGTGTTAGACTCTAAAACTGCTGAGCATGCTGCACGTATGACAGCAATGAAGAGTGCGACAGAAAATGCAAGCAACATAATTGATGATTTAACAATCACATTTAATAGAGCTAGACAAGCAGCCATTACAAATGAGATTACAGAAATTGTCGGTGGAGCTGCAGCTTTAGAAGATTAACGGGGAGGAATTTGTGAAATGAAAATCGGAAAAATAGTCCAAGTAATAGGTCCCGTTGTAGATGTGGCTTTTCCGTTAGATCAATCATTGCCAGATATCAATGATGCATTAGTAGTCTACAAATCGGAAAACAAACAAAAAGTTGTCTTAGAAGTTACGATTGAAATGGGAGATGGTGTTGTCAGAACCATCGCTATGGAATCAACAGACGGCTTACAACGTGGAATGGAAGTTCTACATACAGGCTCACCAATAACTGTACCAGTAGGTAGAGAAACATTAGGTCGTGTCTTTAATGTTTTAGGTGAAACCATCGATTTAGATGAACCACTTCCAGAAAACATGGATAGAAGTAGTATCCATACAGAAGCACCAACTTATGAAAATTTAAGTACAGATTCAGAAGTTTTACAAACAGGTATCAAAGTAATTGACCTTCTAGCTCCTTATTTAAAAGGTGGTAAAGTTGGACTTTTCGGTGGTGCCGGAGTTGGTAAAACAGTATTAATTCAAGAATTAATCAATAATATCGCTCAAGAATTAGGTGGTATTTCTGTGTTTGCTGGTGTTGGTGAAAGAACTCGTGAAGGAAATGACCTTTATTTTGAAATGAAAGAATCTGGCGTAATTAAAAAAACTGCTATGGTTTTTGGTCAAATGAATGAGCCACCTGGAGCCAGAATGCGTGTTGCATTAACTGGTTTGACGATGGCTGAGTATTTCCGTGATCAAGAAAAACAAGATGTGTTACTATTTATTGATAATATTTTCCGTTTTACGCAAGCAGGATCTGAAGTGTCTGCCCTTTTAGGTCGTATGCCTTCAGCTGTTGGTTACCAACCAACACTTGCAACAGAAATGGGACAATTACAAGAACGTATCACATCTACAAGAGATGGTTCAATTACATCTATCCAGGCAATCTATGTACCAGCCGATGACTATACGGATCCGGCTCCTGCAACAGCATTTGCCCATTTAGATGCAACAACCAACCTTGAGAGACGTTTAACTGAACAAGGTATTTACCCAGCAGTAGATCCACTTGCATCATCTTCTAGTGCTTTAGAACCTGATATTGTTGGAGAAGAACACTATAAAGTAGCAACAGAAGTACAACGTTTGTTGCAACGTTATAAAGAATTGCAAGATATTATTGCTATCTTGGGTATGGATGAATTATCTGATGATGAAAAAGTTGTCGTAGGGCGTGCTAGAAGAGTCCAATTCTTCTTATCACAAAACTTCCATGTGGCTGAACAATTTACAGGTCAACCTGGTAGTTACGTGCAACTTCATGAAACGATTAAAGGCTTTAGAGAAATTTTAGATGGTAAACACGATAATTTACCAGAAGAAGCTTTCCGTAGTGTTGGTCGTATTGAAGAAGCAATTGAAAAAGCTGAGAAATTAAGCTATTAAGAAGGAGGTAATAAAATATGAGTTCCTTCATAGTTAATATCGTTACCCCAGATGGTACGATTTATGACCGTCATGCTAAATTTTTAGTAGCTAAAACACAAGCTGGATCTCTCGGAGTTCTACCTAACCATGCCCCCCTTATTTCTCCGCTAAGTATTGATGCTGTTAGAATCGATCTAACAGAAGAAGATGGTGGACAATCCGACTGGGTAGCGGTTAATGCTGGGATTATAGAGATTCGTGATAATATTGTTTCGATTATCGCCAATAGTGCGGAGACTGAAAAAAATATAGATATCTCTCGTGCAGAGGAAGCTAAAAAACGTGCAGAGGCTAAAATTCAAAAAGCCAAATCTCAAGATAATAAAGAAATTGACTTAGCACGTGCAGAAATCGCATTAGTTCGTGCTATCAATCGCTTGAATGTGGCAAATAAAAAGAGGTAGAGGATTATATCCTTTACCTTTTTCTTTTTTAAATAATTTTGTAATAGAAAGGTAGGTTTTTTGATGTTTGGTATGGATGCGATAGTAAGAATTTTTAGTCACTTTATTTTTATTTATTTGGTGTTTTGGTCACTTCAATCCTTAAGAATGGATACTATTTTTAAAAAAGGACAACAATTTGAGAAGCAAATCAAGGTTTTTTACTTAATAGTTGCGATTTTTATTGGTTATACAGTCAGTAATTTTTTCATGGAAGTTATGTTCTTATCTCGTGACTTAATCCAAGGAGTTTTCTCTCGTTAAAGCTTGTTTTAAAAATAGAAGTAAAAAATACCATTTTGTATAAACTCATGTTATAATGATTGAGATTTAACAAAATTTCCAGAGGTTTTTGGAGGGAGAATTTATGGATTACATTAAAGTTCACAGCGGGAATAAGCTGTCAGGACAGGTAAAAATAGAGGGCGCTAAAAATGCAGTATTACCAATTTTAGCTGGGGCTCTATTAGCAGATCAAGGAACAACTAAAATTACTAATGCTCCAATCTTATCGGACGTATTCATGATGAATAATGTTATCGAACATTTAAACACAGATATAGAATTCGATCAAGATAATAACACTATTGAAATTACGGCTACAAGACAGTTAAAAAATGAGGCTCCTTTTGAGTATGTTAGTCAGATGAGAGCATCAATTGTTGTCATGGGACCACTACTAGCAAGAACGGGTCATGCGAAAGTTGCAATGCCTGGAGGATGTGCTATTGGTAAACGTCCAATAGACCTACATCTTAAAGGATTCCAAGCACTAGGAGCTACAATTACGCAAACAAATGGTTATATTGAAGCTAAAGCTGATGAGTTAAAAGGTGCCAAAATTTATCTAGATTTTCCAAGTGTTGGTGCAACTCAAAATATCATGATGGCTGCAGTTAAAGCTAAAGGAACTACAGTCATTGAAAATGTGGCAAGAGAACCTGAAATTGTAGATTTAGCTATCTTTTTAAATAAAATGGGTGCTAAAATTACAGGTGCAGGTACTGAAACAATTCGTATCGAAGGTGTCACTAGCTTAACTGGAACAGAGCATGCTGTTGTTCAAGATCGAATTGAAGCTGGAACATTTATGATAGCAGCGGCTTTAACCGGTGGAAATGTTTTAATTGAAGAAGGACTAATGGAACATAATCGTCCATTAATTTCTAAATTATCTGAAATGGGCGTATCTATTACTGAAGAAGCTAAAGGAATCCGTGTTAAAGGACCAGAAGTTTTATTACCAACTGATGTAACGACCTTACCTCATCCAGGATTTCCAACAGATATGCAAGCACAGATGAGTATTTTAATGACTCTTTCAAGTGGATCAAGTGTTCTTTCAGAGACAGTATTTGAAAACAGATTCCAACATTTAGATGAATTAAAACGTATGGGAGCTAAACATAAAATTTCTGGAAATGTTGCACATATTGAAGGCGTTCTTGGATTACAAGGTGCAGAAGTTTCTGCAACTGATTTAAGAGCTGCAGCAGCATTAATTATTGCAGGCTTAGTAGCAGAAGGAACAACCAAAGTCTATCATTTAGAATACCTAGATCGTGGTTACTTTGAGTTTCATAAAAAACTACAAGCTTTAGGTGCAGATGTTACCCGTGTCTACGAAGATCAAAAAGTAAAAGTTCAATCAATTTAAAAGAGAAGGAGAAACAGATGGGAACAATAACAAAACGTGTCATTATACAAGTTTCACTTGTTATTTTAACAATATTGGTATTTGTTGCGCTGTTTTTTGCTGGGATTTTTATAGGGTATGTTGTCCTTGGAAAAGGTTATAGGTCGGATGCTTTTAACCCAGATACTTGGAATCATATCTTAGATTTTTTTAAGTAACAAATTTGAATCTTGTAAAAAAAGAGGTTGGTGATACTATCAGCTTCTTTTTTATCTTACTCGAAAAGGTTGCGGAATAAAAAGTATGTTTAAAAAAATAATGATAGCACCGGTTAGATTTTATCAACGATATATTTCTCCATTATTTCCGCCTAGTTGTCGATATCATCCGACTTGTTCGCAATATATGATAGATGCGATTAACTATCATGGTGCGTTTAAAGGAACGCTTATGGGGACGGGGCGTATTTGTCGTTGCCATCCTTTGGTAAAAGGTGGTATAGACTATGTTCCAAGGAAATTTACGTTAAGAAAAAATCCTGATGAAACTTACACAGGTCCATATAATAAGAAAGAAAGCCCGAAATAAAGGCTTTCTTTTTATTTTGTTTGAATTGTCAGAAAATTCAGTTGACATATCATTAGAATTTGATTATAGTAATGAACAACATATTAATTAAAAACTAATGTAGTAGAAATTAAAAGGAGTTTTTTATATGAAAAAAATAATTGGACTGTTATTTGCAAGCACCATACTTTTAACAGCATGCGGAAATCCTGGTGGTGGATCTAGTGGAAGTAGTAACAAAGAAACATCTAAGGAATCAGATACCATTAAAATTGGCTTAAATCTTGAATTATCGGGAGCCGTGGCAGCTTATGGTAATCAAGAAAAGGATGGAGCGCAACTAGCAGTAGATGAAATTAATGAAAAGGGTGGTATAAATGGTAAAAAAATTGAATTGGTCATTAAAGATAATAAGTCTGATACAGCCGAAGCAGCCGCAGTGGCAGCTAATTTAACAACAAAAGAAAATGTAGTAGCGATTATTGGACCTGCGACATCAGGAGCGTCTAAGGCTCAAATACCAAATGTTACGAAAGCAAAAGTCCCTGTTATTACACCATCAGGGACAGATGATTCAATTACTGTTTTAAATGATAAGGTACAAGAGTATATTTACAGAGCTTGTTTCCAAGATTCGTTTCAAGGTGTTATTCTAGCGAATTATGCGATGACTAATTTAAAAGCTAAAACAGCTGTTGTCATTGGAGATGTGTCTAGTGATTACGCTAAAGGATTATCAACATCATTTAAAGATACGTTTACTGGGGATATTGTGGCGGATGAAAAATTTAATCAAAAAGATAAAGATTTTAAAGCAATCTTGACTAAAATTAAAGACAAAGATTTTGATTTTATTTATCTTCCAGGCTATTACGAAGAAGCGGGATTGATTATTAAACAAGCAAGAGAAATGGGCATTGAACAACCCATTTTAGGAGCAGATGGTTTTTCAGATGCTAAGTTAATCGATATTGCTGGTAAAGAAAATATGAATTCAGTTTACTATACTGCTCATTTTTCTGAGAAGGCACCAGCTTCAGATAAAGTTAAAACATTTATTGATGCTTTTGATAAAAAATACAGTAAAAAACCAAGTTCATTTAATGCTTTAGCTTATGATTCAGTTTATATGTTTGCAGACGCGATTGATAGAGCAGGCTCAGCAGATAGTGAGAAAATCACTAAAGAGTTAGCCAATTTAAAAGATTTTGACGGTGTTACTGGAAAAATGAGTATGGATAAAAATCATAACCCAGAAAAAGCAGCAGTTGTTATCGGTCTTAAAGATGGAGTGGAAGAAACAGCAGATGTTGTTAATCCATAAAGACAAGGAAAGATAAAAATTGTTCAAGTAAAGAATTAAGAGACTGTGACATAACTTTTAAGTTGTTGTCGAAGTCTCTTTTTATTAAAAGGAGGAATGTTGAAGATGGATATCTTTCAGCAATTAATAAATGGCTTGTCATTAGGTAGTATCTACGCCCTACTGGCACTAGGGTATACCATGGTATATGGCATTATTAAATTGATTAATTTTGCTCATGGAGAAATTTATATGATGGGTGCTTTTGTAGGATATTACGTAACGAATCAGTTTAAATTAAGTTTAATACCAACTTTATTAATCTCAATGACAATATGTGCGATTTTGGGTGTTCTAATTGAATTTTTAGCTTACCGTCCACTAAGGAAATCAACCCGTATAGCAGCTTTAATTACAGCGATTGGTGTATCTTTTTTAATCCAGTCTCTGATGGTTTATTTTATTGGAGCAGATACACGACCTTTTCCACAAATTATCGAAAATACGAACTATGATATGAAATTATTTACAATTAGTAAAATTCAATTAATTATTTTATCCACCTCCATCTTTTTAATGTTTTTACTTCAACTGATTGTTAAACATACAAAAATGGGGAAAGCGATGAGAGCTGTAAGTGTCGATCCAGATGCAGCTCAATTAATGGGAATTAATGTTAATCATACGATTTCATTTACATTTGCTATTGGGTCGTCTTTAGCAGCTGCAGGAGGTGTTTTAATTGGTCTTTACTATAATAGTATTGATCCGATGATGGGAGTTGCACCAGGTCTAAAAGCCTTTATTGCAGCAGTATTTGGTGGGATTGGCATTATTCCAGGAGCAGCTTTGGGTGGGTTTGTGATTGGAATTATTGAAACTTTTGTTAGTGCTCTAGGATTTACTGCGTATCGTGATGCAGTTGTATATGCTATTTTGATTATTGTGTTACTGGTTAAACCAGCTGGGTTACTAGGTAAGAATGTTAAAGAAAAAGTGTAGGTGATAAGGATGAAAAATAATTTAAAGGCCAATCTTTCTTGGGTTGGATTAATGGTAATCGGATTTATTATTTTAGGAACAATGTACAGTATGGGGATGATGTCACCTGTTTTAGAAACTGCGTTGGTTATGATCGGCATTAATATTATCCTAGGTGTCGGATTAAATCTTGTGATTGGTATTTCAGGTCAATTTTCATTAGGTCATGCTGGCTTTATGGCAATTGGCGCTTATGCCACAGCGATTATTTCTATGAAAAATCCAACACTACTAGGGTTTTTGATAGGATTATTAGTTGGTGTCATTATATCTGGATTGATTGCTTTATTCGTTGGGATCCCAACATTACGTTTATCAGGTGATTATCTAGCTATTGCTACTTTGGGTGTATCTGAAATTATTCGCATTCTAATTATGAATTTAGATGGGATTACAAATGGTCCAGCAGGATTATTTGGAATCACGCCCTTTGTAACGTGGTCAATGGTTTATGTCATTGTTTGCCTCACAACGATTATTACAACGAATTTTATTAACAGTGCCGCTGGTCGAGCAACTCTTTCAGTTAGGGAAAATGAAATTGCTGCAGAGTCGATGGGAGTTAATACAACTAAATATAAAGTAGTTGCTTTTGTGATAGGTGCAATGACAGCAGCTGTAGCAGGTGGACTTTATGCGAGCTATATTCAAACCATTGTTCCGGCAAATTTTGATTTTATGAAATCAATTGATATCTTAATTATTGTTGTGTTTGGCGGTGTTGGTAGTATCACAGGAACGTTTATTGCTGCGATAGTTTTAGGTTTCTTAAATATGTTTTTACAAGACGCGGGCACTATTAGAATGATTGTTTATGCTTTAGCGTTGATTATTATTATGATTTTTAAGCCATCAGGACTTTTAGGAATGAAAGAATTATCATTTAAGAAAATTTTTAATAAGGGAGGTCGTAAAAATGCCCCTATTAAAAATAAATAATTTAACTAAAAATTTTGGTGGATTAGCAGCTGTATCGAATGTCAATCTTGAAGTAGGTAAAAATGAATTGGTAGGTTTGATTGGGCCAAATGGTGCAGGTAAGACAACTTTGTTTAATCTTTTAACAGGTGTTTACGAACCCAGTGAAGGTGATATTCTGTTTTATGATGAGGGAAAAGAGGAGCGTTTGAATGGACTTAAACCGTTTAAAGTTGCCAATAAAGGGTTAAGCCGAACCTTTCAAAATATCCGTTTATTTAAAGATTTAACTGTCTTAGAGAATGTTTTAATTGCGATGAATGGTAAACAACCGGTTGGTGTTCTAACTGGAATTCTAAGATTACCTAATTTTTATAAATCAGAAAAAAGAATGACACAAAAAGCACTGGAGTTATTAGAAATTTTTGATTTAAAAAATAAAGAAGAAACGTTAGCCAAAAACCTTTCTTATGGTGAACAGAGAAGGTTAGAAATTGTTAGAGCATTGGCAACAGAGCCAAAACTGCTTTTTTTAGACGAACCAGCAGCAGGAATGAACCCGCAAGAAACAGTAGAATTAACAGAATTAATAAAAAAAGTTCAGCGTGAATTCGATTTAACGATTCTTTTAATTGAACATGATATGTCACTTGTCATGGATGTTTGTGAAAGAATTTATGTTTTAGAATATGGTCAAATGATTGCTGAAGGTAAACCGGAAGAAATAAAAACAAATAAACGAGTGATTAAAGCATATTTGGGCGGTGATTTGTAATGCTAAAAGTGGAAAATATTTCAGTTCATTACGGCATGATTCAAGCTGTAAAAGAAGTTTCTTTTGAGGTGAATGAAGGTGAGATTGTCAGTTTAATTGGAGCAAATGGAGCAGGAAAAACAACGATTTTGCGCACAATTTCAGGATTAGTTAGATCAAGTAGTGGGACAATTTCTTTTCAAGGGGAAAAAATTGAAAAAGAAACCTCTCCCAACATTGTGAAAAATGGCTTAGTTCAAGTGCCGGAAGGTCGTCATGTTTTTACAGGAATGACAGTGATGGAAAACTTAGAGTTAGGGGCTTTTTTATACAAAGATAAAAAGGAAAGTGAATTGATACTGAAACATATTTTTGACCGTTTTCCTATTTTAGCGGAAAGAAAAAATCAAGACGCAGCCACTCTCTCAGGTGGCGAACAACAAATGTTGGCAATGGGACGAGCGCTCATGTCTCGACCTAAGTTATTGTTACTAGATGAACCTTCCATGGGATTAGCACCAATCTTTATTAGAGAAATTTTTTCGATTATTGAAGAAATTAAAGAACAGGGAACAACTGTATTATTGATTGAACAAAACGCAAAAATGGCTTTAAGTATTGCAGATCGTGGATATGTTTTAGAAACAGGGAAAGTCGTTTTAAAAGGCAGTGGAAAAGAATTGTTAGATAGTCCAGATATCCAAAAAGCCTATTTAGGAGGTTAATTATGTTAGTTAAAGATTACATGTCAAAGAATCTTGTTACGATTAGTAAAGGAACTAAAATTTTTGATGCTATTGAATTAATGAATCAAAAAAATATTCATCGTATCCCAGTGACTGAGAATAATGCTATTATTGGTTTGATTACGGAAGGAACTATTCAAGAAGCAATGCCATCAAAAGCAACAAGTTTGAGTGTTTATGAAGCTAACTATTTGTTAAATAAAACAATAGTTGAAGATGTCATGATTAATGAAGTAGAAGTTATCTTAGAAGATTGTTTGTTGGAAGATGCTATTTTTCAAATGAGACAATATAAGATTAATGTACTACCAGTATTGAATGCGAGTCATGAACTAGTTGGAATTATAACAAATAATGATATTTTTGATGCTTTTTTGAATATCACAGGTTACAAAGAGCCTGGAACTAGAATTGCGATAAAAATTGAAAAAGATCATGAGGGAGTTTTAGCAGATTTGACTCAAATTTTTGCTAATAATAACTTGAATATTATTCAAATCGTTGTTTATCGTAAAGAAAAAAGACCTATTATTGTGATTCAAACTACTTCTGAAGAAAGTAAAAAAATAAAAAATATACTAAAAAATGCTGGGTATCATGTTATTTCTGCCATTCAAACCAAAAAAAGATAAGCTGAAATAAAGTATTAAGAAAAACCTTAATACTTTATTTTTTTATGACTTAACAAATCAAAAAAAATATGCTATCCTCAATAAGTTAAGAGGTGAAGATGAATGAAAAAAAATAAACCTGTTGAAGTAGAAATTAAAGAAGAGACACTTCAAAAAGATGGAGAAATAAAAGCTTATCATCAATTATTTATTGGAAAAAAAATGATTGGTGAAGTTTTAGAAGTAGATAATAATAAATTTGAAGTTAAATGTGATGACAATTTTGTGTTATTTGCTAAAACGATGGATCAAGGCTATGAAGAAGTTCTAAGAAATTGGAATTTACATAATTAATTTCAAAAAAAAGCTTGCGTTTTTTTGTGAAATTAGGTATGATTACTGAGTCGGGTTTTTAACGCGACTAGCTGGAGGGGTAGCGAAGTGGCTAAACGCGGCGGACTGTAAATCCGCTCCTTTGGGTTCGGCAGTTCGAATCTGCCCCCCTCCATTTTTTTATGGCGATTGTGGTGAAGTGGTTAACACATCGGATTGTGGTTCCGACATGCGTGGGTTCGATTCCCATCAGTCGCCTATCTATTGGGCTATAGCCAAGCGGTAAGGCAACGGACTTTGACTCCGTCATCGTTGGTTCGAATCCAGCTAGCCCAGTTCATAGAAGCTAACATTAATTTGTTAGCTTTTTTTATTTATGTTATGCTTATCATATTATTTATAAGGGAGAGAAAAAATATGTCAGATTTAAAAGAAAAAATTAAAGATCAATTATTAAATTACAGAGATATTCTTAAAAGTACAGATGTGGTAGAAGAAGTTAAAACTAATATCAATTTAGGAATTGAAGGTAAAGTTTATACTGGAAATAAAGAAAACACGCGTAAATGGCATTCAAGATTATATTAAAAAAACGTTCAAACTATAATGGTTTGAACGTTTTTTTATACTAAATTCCAGACACTTGTATTATTTTTAAACCTAATTTGGAATACTCTTTAATAATAGTTGAAGAAGCATATTCATCTGTGATTAAGTAATCAAAAACTGTCAGATCAGAAATTTTAAAATTAGAAATTAGTCCAATTTTTCGATGGTCTGCAACGAGAACTTTTATTTTTGTCGTTTTCTCAATCATGGCTTTATTTATTTTTGCTTCGTTGAGAATTTTTGTTGTCACTCCATGCTGAATGTCTACACCAGAACAACCAATAATGCAAATATCGGCATTCATATCATTAATTGTATTAAATGCAATATCTCCAACAAGTGATTCTTTAGGTACTCGTAACTCCCCTCCAGTCAGTATGTAAGAAGATTGAGGATCTAATTTAAGTGAAGCCAGTTTTAGATTATTAGAAATAATAGTGAGATTTGTAGCTTTAGTATATTTAATAGAATTTAAAGAAGTTGAACTAGTATTGATGAAAACCGAATCATTATTTGATATTAATTCGGCAGCTTTTGCTCCAATCATAGCTTTTAATCTTTCGGGACCTGACTCATCAAAGTTATCTCTATTTTTAAAATTATACAAACAAAATCCGTGCTTTCTAATAATCTCATTTTTTTCTTCTAGGGTAATCAAATCTCTTCGTACCGTACTAATCGAGGTAGTGAGTAATTCAGCTAATTCGTCAGTTGTCAATTGACCATGCTCTTGTAACAAATCTAAAATTTTATTCATCCGTAGATTAATGGTTTTTACAGAACTTCTCATCTATTTCCCTCCTTCTTTTATGAACTAATAGTAGCATAAATGAATAAAAAAAAGATTAAAAAATCAAAAAATGTTCAAACAATCATATAAAAGGGTTTTCAATTGATTTTTTTATAGGTAATATTAATTTATAGCAATAAATAAAATCAAATGGAGGAATGTCGTATGATGAATAATATAAATGATATTACAAAAGAAAAATGGATTAATTCTGTTTTCCCAGAATGGGGAACTTGGTTAAACGAAGAAATTGCAGATGAGAAAGTAGCAAACGGTACTGTCTCAATGTGGTGGTTAGGTTGTACGGGAATTTGGATTAAATCTCATGAAGGAACAAATATTTTATGTGATTTATGGTGTGGTTCAGGTAAACGAACACACGGTACTGGTATGATGAAAAAAGGTCATCAAATGATGCGTATGAGTGGTGTCAAAAAAATGCAACCCAATTTAAGAACGCAACCTTTTGTTTTAGATCCATTTGAAATTGAAAATGTGGATGCATTAGTAGTTACGCATATTCACTCAGATCATTTAGACATCAATACAGCAGCTGCTGTTAATAAAAATTGTCCAGAGGCAAAATTTATTGGTCCAAAAGAAGTTGTTAACACGTGGTTAGGATGGGGCGTTCCAGAAGAAAAAACAATTATTGTTAAACCGGGTGATAAAATTAAAGTAAAAGATATTGAAGTTGTTGCCTTAGAAGCTTTCGACCGTACTGCTTTAGTAACTTGGGATAATCCAGAAGAGTCATTACGAGGAAAAGTTCCACAAGATATGGATTTGATTGCTGTTAACTATTTATTCTGTACATCGGGTGGAAATATTTATCATGCGGGAGATTCACATTACTGTAATAAATTTGCAGAACACGGTAACGAGTATAAAGTGGATGTTTGTCTAGGAGCTTACGGGGAAAATCCAAGAGGAATTACAGATAAAGTGACTTCTGTAGATATGTTAAGAATGGCGGAAGCATTGAAGACGAAAGTGGTAATTCCAGTTCATTACGATATTTGGTCTAATTTTATGGCAGACCCAAAGGAAATAACTGAGATATGGAAAATGAAAAAAGACCGCTTAAAATATGATTTTAAACCATATATTTGGCAAGTAGGTGGAAAATTTACTTATCCAACGAACAAAGATGATATGGAATTTAATTTTTATCGTGGATTTGAGGATGCTTTCTCAGTAGAAAATGATACACCATTTCCTTCATTCTTATAAAAAGGAGCGAGTTTAGATGTTAAAATATTTTTACGAAAATGACTTAGTAACGTACTCAGATAAAAATATTACTGATTGGCAAGAGGCAATCAGTGAAAGTTGTCAAAATTTATTAGACAAAAAAATTATCAATGAAGCATATATTGAAGAAATTATTGCTTGTGTGAAGGAGCATGGTCCATATATTGTAATTGTTCCCGAAGTGGCAATGCCACATTCATCAGAGCAAAGTGAAGGTGTTTTTGGGACAGCAATTTCTTTTACGAAAATGAAGCAAGATATTTATTTTGAAGACCCAGAGGAAGAGAAAAAAGCGAGTTTATTTTTTACCTTAGCTGCAAAAAATCCAGAAGAACATATGGAAAATATTCAAAAACTATCTGAATTATTAATGACTGATGGTTTGATTGAAGATTTAGTAGCAACAAAATCATTTGAAGATTACAAAGAGGTTATGGAAAAATATAGTAACTAAAAAGGAGAAAAATGATATGGGAGACTTTTTTATGGGAGTATGGACGTATTTTGCTAATAATATTTTAACGCAACCAGCTTACTTAATCGGTTTTATTGTTTTACTTGGTTATATATTACTGAAACGTCCAGTGCATGAATGTATTGCTGGCTTTTTAAAAGCAACAGTGGGTTATTTTATTTTAACAGTTGGATCAGGAGGATTAGTTAATAACTTCCGCCCAATCTTAGTTGGATTAAAAGAAAGATTTAATCTAAACGCAATGGTAACAGATCCTTACTTTGGTCAAAACGCTGTGGATTCAGGATTAATGGAAACCTTTGGTAAGACTTTTGGAGATGTTATGATCTTACTTTTAATTGCTTTTATTATGAATATTTTACTTGTAAGATTTCAAAAATATACAAAACTTAGAGCTGTTTTTACAACAGGTAACGTACAAGTTCAACAAGCAGCAACAGCATTTTGGATTTTCCTTTTCTGCTTCCCAGAATTTGGAAGAATCGAAGTTTTAGTTGCCATGGGTCTTGTATTAGGCTGTTACTGGGCTGTAGGATCAAATTTAACAGTTGATATTACGCAAGATTTAACAGAAGGTGCAGGCTTTGCAATTGCCCATCAACAGATGTTTGGTGTTTATATATTTGCAAAACTTGCTGAGTGGATGAAAAAACGTGATGAGAAAAAAGGGCGTTCTAAGAAAGAAAATAAAAAATTAGAGGATATTGAGTTACCAGGATTTTTATCAATATTTAATGAAAATATGGTAGCAACTTCTCTTTTAATGCTATTCTTCTTCGGAATTATTCTACTGGTCTTAGGTCAAGATTATTTAATTCAAGCAGAATTTATGCAAGAAGGTCAAAGTTTCTTATTCTATATTATGACCACTTCGCTTAACTTTGCAGTTTATCTGGCTATTTTACAATTAGGTGTGAGAACTTTCGTGGATGAGCTGACTCAGTCATTCCAAGGTATTTCTAATACAATTTTACCTGGGGCTGTTCCAGGGATTGATGTAGCAGCAACGTTTGGTTTTGGTTCACCAAATGCTGTAACTGTAGGATTTTTATTTGGGTCACTTGGTCAATTCTTAATGATTGGTTTACTGATTTTAATGAAATCACCAACGATTGTTATTGCAGGTTTTATTCCCTTATTCTTTGATAATGCTGTAATTGCAGTATTTGCTAATAACCGTGGTGGAATTAAAGCAGCGTGTCTCTTCCCATTCCTTTCAGGGATTATTCAAGTTGGAGGATCAGCCCTTTTTGCTTCATGGATTGGACTTTCTCAATATGGTGGTTATATCGGTATGTTTGACTGGGCAACAGTTTGGCCTGGATTTACAATTATTATGAAAGTTTTAGGTGTTGTAGGAATTGCAGTTGTTGTGATTATTTTACTGGCTATTCCTCAATTACAATATAGAAAAAACCCAGAAGGATATTTCTTAATTGTAGATGATTATGAAGCGTATCAAGAGAAATTTAATAAATAAATGTTACTTAAAAACTAGGAGGAACTAAAAATGAGAATATTAATATCATGTGCCAATGGGTCAGGAACAAGTTTAATGATGATGAGAAGTACAGAAAAAGCGATGAAAGAATTGAATATTCCGATTACTAAAATTCATCACTGCTCAATCTCGGAAGGTAAAAGTTCAGCAGGACAATATGATGTTGTATTTACACCGACTAATTTTTTAGGAATGTTTGATCAAGCAGTTAAAAAAGGAGTCACAGTTGTAGGGATAAAAAATGTGATGTCCCATAAAGAAATTGGTGAAAAATTTGCTGAAACAGAGCTTTATCAAAATATGAAAAAATAGGAGGAAAATAGAATGACACGTCCTAATTTACAAATAGCTTTAGACCATAATGATTTAGCGTTTGCTTTAGCTGATGTCGTTAAAGTCGGAGAAATAGTTGATATTTTAGAAATCGGAACAATTCTTTGTTTACAAGAAGGGCATCAAGCAATTTCGTGTATTCGTAGTATTTTTCCAAATAAAAAAATTGTAGCTGATACTAAATGTGCTGACGCTGGTGGAACTGTCGCTAAAAATGTAGCAGATGCTGGTGCAGATTGGATGACGGTTATCTGTTGTGCGACTATTCCAACAATGGAAGCAGCTAAAAAAGAAGTCGAGGAGTTACAAGTAGAATTGTATGGCGATTGGACATTTGAACAGGCAGAATCGTGGAAGAGTATTGGGATTAAACAAGCTATTTATCATCAAAGTAGGGACGCTTTACTTTCTGGTGAAACTTGGGGAGAAAAAGATTTGACTAAAGTTAAGAAACTAATTGAGATGGGATTTAATGTTTCTGTAACTGGTGGTTTGGATGTCTCAACGTTACAATTATTTGAAGGTATTGATGTTTATACATTTATTACAGGAAGAGGCATCACAGCAGCTAAGAATCCTGTTCAAGCAGCTAATGATTTTAAGAATGAGATTATTCGAATTTGGGGTGAGTAAAGATGGCCAAAATTGGCATTTATGAAAAAGCACTCCCAAAAGATGTTACGTGGGAAGAGCGTATTCGATTAACAAGTGAACTAGGTTTTGATTTTATTGAAATGTCGATTGATGAAACTGATGCACGATTAGCTCGTTTAGAGATGACAGATCAAGAAATTCAATCTATCAGAGAGAGTTGTCAAAAGTATAAAGTTCGGATTAATTCAATTTGTTTAAGCGGTCATAGACGCTTTCCTTTTGGATCAGAAGATAAAGAAAATAGAATTCAAGCTGAAATTTTATTAGAAAAAGCAATAATATTAGCTCATAAATTAAGTATTTCTATCATTCAAGTTGCAGGATATGATGTTTACTATGAACCTAAAAGTATGCTTTCAAGAGAATTATTTATAGAAGGATTGAGAAAGGGAACAAAAAAAGCTTCTCAATATGGAATTATCTTGTCCATTGAAATTATGGATGATCCTTTTATGAATTCTATTGAAAAATTTTTAGAAATTAAACAACAAATACCTTCACCCTTTTTGCAAGTTTATCCAGATTTAGGAAATTTATCAGCTTGGCCAGAAAATAATCCTGCAAGAGAATTAGAATTAGGGATTTCAGCGATTACATCGATTCATTTAAAAGATACTTATGCTGTTTCTAAGGAGAATAAGGGGCAGTTTAGAGATGTTCCTTTTGGAGATGGATGTGTTGATTTTACCGGATTATTAAAAACACTTCATCGTTTAGGATACGATGGTACCTTTTTAATCGAGATGTGGAGTGAAAAAAACGTAGATTTTAAAAAACGAATTCAAGATGCTACTGACTATCTCTATCCAAAACTAAGAGAGGCGGGATATGATGTCTAGAGAATTGATTATTGAAGAAATGAAAGAGCGAGTGTTTCAAGCTAATTTGGAATTACCTCGTTTAGGCTTAGTAAAATTAACTTGGGGAAATGTTAGTGAGATTAATCGTGAATTGGGTGTAATCGTGATTAAACCAAGTGGTGTCTCTTATGATGCTATGAAAGTAAGCCAAATGGTAGTCACTGATTTAGAGGGAAACTTACTTGAAAAAAAAAGTCTGAAACCTTCCTCTGATTTGGCGACACATGTTGTACTATATCGTGAATTTACAGATGTCCAAGCAGTCGTTCATACGCATTCAACTAACGCTGTGATGTGGGCGCAAGCCGGATATGATTTAAAAGCTTATGGAACTACTCATGCAGACACTTTTTACGGTTCAGTACCTTGTACACGCACGTTAACTAAAGAAGAAGTATTAGATAATTATGAAGAAAATACAGGAAAAGTTATTGTTGAAACTTTTAATGAGAGAAACATTAAACCATTAGAAATTCCAGGTGTTTTAGTTAGTGGTCATGGTCCCTTCACTTGGGGAAATACACCTAGTAAAGCTGTGGAAAATAGTTTGATTTTAGATGAGGTTTGTTTAATGGCAAAAGAAACAGAAAAGATTAATCAACGAGTAGTTGATATACCTAAATTTTTGTTGGATAAACATTATTTAAGAAAACATGGCAAATCAGCTTATTATGGACAATAAAATAAAGTAAAGGGAGTGTGACTTATTCGTCGGACTCCCTTTATTTTATTCTGTAACATCAATCCCTAAAACAGTTAAATGGCCGTTTCCTACGAGTTTAATGACTAAACGAGCCATATGAGCTGCCTCGAAATCAGAATCTGTAGTAACCCACCAATGAACTGTTCCGATAAAAATAGAAGTCATGTACTCAATAATAAAACTAACAGGTACTTCAATGTCATTTTCAGTAATTCTTAATTTAGAGAATGTTTCTTCATACATGGTGGAGAGCATCTCAGAAATTTTTTTTCGGAATAATTCACTAGAAGAGCCTTCTGTTAGCATGACAAAGAAATTTTGTTTCTCTTTAATAAGAGTGAAAATTTGGGTTAAAGCTTTTTCAATTGTTTTTAAATGGATAATTTTTGAATGATTCAGTTGATTGGCGTCTAGGACAATACTTAAATTTGAAATAGCATACTCCATTACAAAATCGTAAAGATCTTGTTTATCTTTAAAATGAGCATAAAATGTGGCACGATTAATCATTGCGTGATCAGCAATATCTTGAATTGTAATTGCCTCATATCCTTTTTGATTCACCAAAGATAAAAAAGCTTCAATAATCATTTTTTTTGTTCGAATAACCCGTAAGTCTGTTTTTTTCATAAAAACCTCCTTCTAAAAACAACAAAAGAACTGATATTGTTGTTTAAATCACAAATTAAGCATAATTGATGATTGAAAATAATTCAACTAGTAATAGAATAGACTATTATAGTATAACAAACACTTTGTAAGATAATCAACAAAGTGTCGGTTAAAAAAGGGTGATTATTTAATGAAACTTAGAATCGGAATAGATATTGGATCAACTACAGTAAAATGTGTGGTTTTGGATCAAAAACAAAATATTTTATTTTCAACGTATCAACGCCATTTTTCGGATGTTAAACAAGCAACGTTAGATGTATTATGTGCGATGGAAAAAGAGCTAGAATTGACAGAAATGATTCAAGTGATGTTGACAGGGTCAGGTGGAATGGGAATTTCTGAAATGTTAGAACTTCCTTTTGTTCAAGAAGTAATAGCAGGAACTAAAGCTGTAGAAGAATTGATTCCCAGGACAGATGTTGCAATAGAACTGGGAGGAGAAGACGCTAAGATTACTTTTTTTGAAGGTTCTCTCGAACAACGGATGAATGGTAGCTGTGCAGGTGGAACAGGGGCTTTTATTGATCAAATGGCAAGTTTGCTAAAAACTGATGCGAATGGGTTAAATGAACTGGCTAAAAACTATCAAACAATTTATCCTATAGCTTCTAGATGTGGTGTCTTTGCTAAAACAGATATTCAACCATTAATTAATGAAGGAGCTAGAAAAGAAGACATTGCTGCTAGTGTTTATCAAGCAGTAGTTAATCAAACAATTGCAGGTCTTGCTTCTGGTAGGAAAATTAAAGGTAATGTGGCTTTTTTGGGTGGACCACTTTATTTTATGAGTGAGTTGAGACAACGATTTATCGAAACACTTGATTTAAGTGAAGAACAGATAATCTTTCCTGAAAATCCACAGTTATTCGTAGCCATGGGGGCAGCGCTCTCTTTAAAAAACGAAAAAGAAATTTTTATTTCTGATTTGATTAAGGAGTTAAAATCTTCAAATAAAAATGCACTAGGTATGGAAGACACTTTGCCTACATTGTTTAAGGATAATGAAGAATTAGCTGCATTTAGAAAAAGACATCAAGAAGCCACAATTGTCGAACATGATTTGAAAAAGTATAATGGTCCTATTTTTATTGGAATTGATGCAGGTTCAACCACCACAAAAGTGGTTGTTATTGGAGATGAGTCTCAATTATTGTATCAATTTTACGGAAATAATGAGGGACAGCCATTAGAAACAACTGTAAAAATTTTAAAAGAAATTTATGGAATTCTACCTGAGGATTGTTATGTAGCTAAAACAGCGGTGACAGGGTATGGAGAACATTTGATTAAACATGCGTTGAAGGTTGACATAGGCGAAGTTGAAACGATGGCGCATTATAAGGCTGCTAATTATTTTTCACCTGGTGTGGAGTTCATTTTAGATATTGGTGGTCAAGATATGAAGGCGATGACAGTTAAAGAAGGTGCTTTGTCTTCTATCCAATTGAATGAAGCTTGTTCCTCTGGCTGTGGTTCATTCTTAGAGACGTTTGCGAAAAGTTTGAATTATTCGATTGAAGAGTTTGCTAAAGCGGCTATTGAATCCAAGACCCCTGTTGATTTAGGTTCGAGATGTACAGTCTTTATGAATTCTAAAGTCCGACAAGTTCAAAAAGAAGGGGCAACTCCTGGGGATATATCAGCGGGATTAGCTTATTCAGTGATTAAAAATGCTTTATACAAAGTAATTAAAATGAAAAATTCAGAAGAACTAGGTGAAAAAATAGTTTGTCAAGGTGGGACGTTTTATAATGAAGCAGTCCTTAGAGCGTTTGAATTAATTAGTGGTAAAGAAGTGATTAGACCAACTATTGCCGGATTGATGGGAGCTTATGGAGCAGCTTTAATTGCTTTAGATGAATACGCCTTAGATCAAGGGAATAGTACGTTACTAACAGTAGAAGAGATGACAAATCTATCCTCAAAAAAAGAATTTTCTAATTGTGGCTTGTGCGAAAATAATTGTTTATTAACGGTTACGTTGTTTTCAGATGGTCGTAAGTTTATTACGGGGAATCGATGTGAACGTGGTGCAGAACAAAAAATTGAAAAAGCGGACCGTCGAGAGAATTTAGTGGATTACAAACATCGTAAGTTATTTCGTTATCGTTCGTTGAAAGAAAAAGATGCAGTTAACGGTAAAATAGGTATCCCAAGAGTTTTAAATATGTATGAAAATTATCCATTATGGCATACAATTTTTACGGATCTTGGTTTTCAAGTGGTTCTTTCACCTAATTCAGACAAGGAACTCTATGAGAAAGGAATCGAAACCATCCCGAGTGATACAATCTGTTATCCTGCTAAGCTAGTTCATGGTCATATTGAATCTTTGGTTATTGATAAAGTACCGCTTATATTTTATCCTGGGGTTATTTTTGAACGAGTAGAAGATGCTCAAGCAGACAATCATTTTAATTGTCCAATTGTTCAAAGTTATTCGGATGTTATAAAAAATAATATGGATGTCATTCGAGATGGGTTAGTGGATTATCGTAATCCTTATCTTAATTTAGCAGATGAATCATCAGTTATTCGCCAACTATTATCGGCTTTTTCTGATTTTAATTTTACTGAGGAACAAATGTCCCAAGCTGTTCAACATGGTTTTGATGAACTATCTAATTTTAAAAAAGATATTCAAAAACGTGGTGAAAAAGTTCTTGAAAAAATGCAAAAAAATAATCAAAAAGGAATTGTGTTGTCAGGAAGACCTTATCATATTGATCCAGAAGTAAATCATGGTATTGCCAATATCATCACCCAAGAAGGATTTCATGTTCTGACAGAAGACAGTATTTCTCATTTAGGAGATGTAGAAAACTTACGAGTGGTCAATCAATGGGTCTATCATTCACGACTTTATGCAGCAGCTAAAGTTGTCGCTAAAATGCCTAATTTAGAGTTAGTTCAATTGAATTCATTTGGTTGTGGTTTAGATGCGGTGACAACAGATCAAGTAGAAGAGATTATGGCACAATATGGACGGATTTATACGGTCTTAAAAATAGATGAAGGCTCTAATTTAGGGGCTGTTAGAATAAGACTTCGTTCGCTAAAAGCAGCAATTAAAGAACGAGAAAAGACAAACGTCCTACCAAGTAAAAGATTTGAAGAAGCAGAAAAGGTCATTTTCACAAAAGAGATGCGTAAAACGCATACCTTATTATTACCTATGCTAAGTCCAATTCATCAGGAAGGACTAGTAGATACTGCATTAAAGGCTAGTGGTTATCATGTGGTTTGTTTACCAAGTGAAGATAAAAAAGCGATTGACGTTGGATTAAAATATGTTAATAATGATGCTTGTTATCCAGCAATTATATCAATAGGGCAGCTGATTGAAGCGTTACAGTCGGGAGATTATGATATCAATAATACGAGTGTTATGTTGACTCAAACAGGAGGAGGATGTCGGGCAACTAATTATATTCCTTTATTGCGAAAAGCCTTATCAGATGCTGGTTTTTCTCATGTTCCAGTCGTTTCAATTTCGATGGGAAATCAGGGAGTGGAATCTAATCCAGGATTTAAAATGAGTTTGCCATTAATGAAGAAAGTGGCGATTGCTTTTCTTTATGGTGATTTATTTGAAAAAGTGGTTTATCGCACACGCCCGTATGAGCTGAAAGAAGGTTCAGTCAATCAATTACATGATAAGTGGATTGAAAAAGTAAAACATAGTGTTGAAACAGGTTCATTTAGACTCTTTAAAAAATACATGAAACAAATTATTCAAGACTTTGATACTATTCCTTTACATGAGGTTAAGAAACCTAAAGTTGGTGTTGTGGGTGAAATTTTAGTGAAATATTCACCGACAGCTAATAATGATATTGTTAGTATTTTAGAAAAAGAAGGCGCAGAAGCAGTTGTTCCAGGTATTGTAGGTTTTATGAATTATTCATTATACAATGGTATTTGGAAGTATGAAAATTTAGGTTTTAGTAAAAAATCCAAATGGTTATCTGAATTTGCCATTAAAGTTATTGAATATTGTGAAGCCCCAATGAATCAAGCACTTAAAGATTCTGATAGATTTACTGGAATTACTTCGATTGAAAAATTAGCTGAAGATGCTGGGAAGATACTGTCTATTGGAAATCATACTGGAGAGGGTTGGTTTTTAACAGGTGAAATGATTGATTTACTTAATAATGATGTCCCTAATATTGTTTGTTTACAACCCTTTGGCTGTTTACCTAATCATGTGGTTGGAAAAGGTGTCATGAAAGAATTAAGGCATCAATATCCAAAAGCTAATATTTCTGCCATTGATTACGATCCAGGGGTTTCAGTGGTCAATCAGTTAAATCGAATCAGGTTACTTTTAGCTACAGCTGAAAAAAACTTAGAAGAAACTGTACAAATTTAAAAATGTAACCTATCTGACACATAAACTAGTTGTATCCTTTGTCTATACCAGTTATAATATGTTAAAGAAATTAGAAGGATGTGCATGATGATGGCGTCAAAAATGCCTGTGTATTTAAAAATTCATGATCAAATAAAAAAAGAGATTGAAGAGGGTAAATGGCATGTAGGAGATCGTTTGCCATCTGAAAGAGAGCTATCTGAAACGTTCAATGTCAGTCGAATGACATTACGTCAAGCTGTTCAAACATTAGCTGATGAAGGGATTTTAGAGCGTAAAATCGGCTCTGGTACTTATGTTGCTAGAAAAAAAGTTCAAGAGACGATGATTGGAACAACTAGTTTTTCTGATATTGTGGAAGAGCAGGGTAGAGAACCGTCAAGTAAAACTATTTCTTATTTTGTGACTAAACCTAGTTCAAGTGAGATGGAAAAATTAAATTTAACTGAAAAAGATGATATTTTAAAAATGGAACGTATTCGCTATGCGGATGATGTACCAATTTGTTTTGAAGTTGCCAGTATTCCTTATGAGATAGTTAAGAATTTTCATAAAGAAGAAATTACATTATCTTTATATAAAGCTATTGCAAATGAAGGAACTAGAATCATTGGTAAATCTTCTCAAAAAATATCAGCAGTGATTGCTTCTGAAAAAATTGCTCATTTTATGGATATAAAAAGAGGAGAAGCAATTCTAAAAGTGAGTCAGATTTCTTACTTTGATGAAGGAACCCCCTTTGAATATGTTCGTAGTCAATATGTAGGAGAACGATTTGAATTCTTTTTAGAAAAATAAGTTTAGTATTAATAAATAGACCAAAAATCTTCAAAATGGTTGTTTCATTTTGAGGATTTTTGGTCTATTTGGTAGCAATTATTTTTAATCAAGTGAAACTTCAACGTAATCAGTCTCTCCGAGAGTAATAATACATTGATTACTTAAAAGATTAATTAGTTTTTCTTGGCAGTTAGTGACTTCTTTTTCATCTGACATTATTAAAAGAGTAACTTTATCCGTAAATAAAGTGTCTTTTAACGTATAGTTAGGATTATTTTCTAAAAAATGTTCTACTTTACCATGAAGAGAATAATCAACCGTCACTGACAGTTCTTGTTGAAGCTTCCCTTCTACAAGCCCAATTTCATTAAGGGCTTCAGAAACTGAGTTACTGTAGGCTCTAATAAGACCACCAGCACCAAGTTCAGTTCCACCGAAATAACGTGTGACAACGGCTAAAACATTATGTAGTTCTTTAACTTTTAAAACTTCTAACATAGGAATGCCAGCCGTCCCACTCGGCTCTCCATCATCGCTTGATCGTTGGATGCTTTGGTTGTCACCTAAAACATAGGCGACACAATTGTGGCTAGCTTTCCAGTGTTCTTTCTTTATTTGCCCGATAATTTCTTTGGCTTCATCTTCAGAAGAAATTCTTTTTAACTGACAAATAAAGCGTGATTTTTTTATAATAATTTCAAATTGTCCATCTTGTTTTATGGTATAGTAATGTGATAGCATGGCTTGCCTCCGAGTTAATGTCATGTATATTGATATAAATAAAAAAGAGGTGTAAATTTTGAAAAAAATAATATTTGTAATCTTTTCCGTTCTTAGTGTAATCTTTTTAGCTAGTTGTAGTCAAACATCAATAGATAAGGAAAAAGAGCAAGTAAAAGAAACAACAGCAGAAAATGCTTTAATGTATACGTTTAAACTAGATGATAATAGTTACCGCTTTAGATTATTGGATGGTTGGATTAAGTTTCCTAGTGAAGACAAAAGGATTGCTTTTCTTGTTGCAAACAAAGAGACAAAATCTTATATGTCAGCAGGATTTGAAGAAAAAAAAGGAACCCTTGAAGAATATAAAGATTCTTTTGTACCCAAAGTAACTGATGCTTCTGGAAAGATTTTGGAGGAACCTAAAAAGAAGGATTTGAATGGTTTACCTGCCTATTATTTGAGTTTCACAATGAAAGACAACAAAAAGCGTGATTTAACCTATAAAACGTATTTAGTTGAAACCTCAGATTATTTTATTAATTTAGGAGCATGGACAAGCGATGAATCTCCTTCTGATAAAATACTTAGAGATTTAGATAAGATGTTATCAACATTTGAAGAAGTAAAAAAAGATTAATTAACAATGAAACCTACAAGAGGCTGGATTAATTCGGCTCTTGTAGGTTTTTTTAGTGATTATTAAGTTAAATGACTTGTTAACCAGTCATAAATATCATTCATAACATCTTCTTTTTCGACTTCATTTAAAATTTCATGTCGTAAATCATGATATAAACGCAAAGTCACATCAGAAAAATAATTATCAGTTAATTCGATGGCTACTTTTCGAGGTCCTTTTCCATAATTTCCAACAGGGTCTTTTTCACCACTAATTATTAAAATAGGTAGCGTTGTTTGAATTGTTTTAAACCAATTTTTTTGAGTGGCACCTTCAACAAGAGAAAATAAAGTATAAAATCCATTATTAGTAAAAATAAAACCACATTTTTGATCTTCTTCATATTGTTTCACATTCGCTTCATTTTTAGACAACCAAGAGAAAGGTGAATTGGCTTGTTTAATTTTTTTGTTGAAGTTGCCAAATGAAAGGTGATTAAGAGCAGGATTCACTGCTTTAGGACTAATTGTATTTAATCCTTTTAAAAGTTTTTTCATTAGTTTTATTTCTTCTTTTTTGCCACCAGTTCCCATCAGGATGGAACCTTCGACTTTATCAGAATACTTTTTAAGGTAATTTCTAGTAATAAAAGAGCCCATACTATGTCCCATAATAAATAAAGGAACTTGGGGATATCTCTTTTTAATATAGTTTGTAATTTGATAGGTATCTTCTACTAAAATATTGGCACTATCATCTTTAGCAAAAAAACCGTAAATTGGAGTTTCTAAATCTACCGATTCCCCATGTCCCAAGTGATCGTGACCAACAACCAAAATATTATTTTCATTTAAAAAATTAGCGAACTCATCATAGCGTTCAATATATTCTGCCATGCCGTGCACAATTTGGAGAATAGCTTTTGGTGTTTTACTTGCTTCTGGTTGCCAAATAACACCATTTAAGTCAGTCTTTTCATCCATTGATTCGATAACAAAGTATTTTTTCATGCTGCCCATCCTTTCATTTCAAGTTACATACAACCCATTATAGTCTATTTATAAAAAATCAACTAGTATTCTACGTATTTTTTTAAAAAGAGGTGAGTTTGCATGAGTTTGGAAAATTTTTTGATGGGTAGAAAATTATTGCTACAAGAAATTCCTAGTGAGTATCAAGTTGATTTGGAGGATGATAAGGTAAAAAAAGAAATGTCATTATCAGTAGTTGATCAAGTAATTAGTTGTCACAGATGTGGTTCGAAACATTCCAAGAAAAAATATCAAATAAAAAATAAATACGATACTTTTTATTATTGTCCAGAGTGCATTGGACTGGGGAGAATCGAAAGTAGAAATTTTCTTTATTCTATAGCTGAGAAAAAGAATAAACGAAGAAAAATAATGTTTTCATGGGAAGGACGACTAACTAAACAACAAGAAGTTATTTCAAAAAAATTGGTTAAAGAATATAAAAAGGGAAATCATCATTTAGTTCATGCAGTAACTGGTGCGGGAAAAACAGAGATGTTGTTTTCGGTTATTAACTATGTGCTGAAAAAAGGAGGTAGAGTGGCTATAGCTTCTCCTAGAATAGATGTTTGTTTAGAACTACATCCCAGATTTCAAGCAGTTTTTCCAGAAGAGACTATTGCTTTATTATATGGTAAATCAAAAAATCCATATCTATATACAAGTCTGGTGGTTACGACTACCCATCAACTTCTAAGATTTTCGAAAGCATTTGATTTGATCGTAGTAGACGAAGTAGATGCTTTTCCTTACGCAGGTAATCCAATTCTAGAATACGGGACACAGAGTGCGTTAAAAAAAGAAGGACGATTAGTTTATTTGACAGCTACACCGAGCCAGCAATTATTCAACATGGTGGAAAAAAAAGAACTGAAATTAAGTCAGCTTTCTAAAAGATATCATGGTTATCAATTACCTGTTCCTGAATGTTGCTTCGATTTTTTCTTGGTTTCTAATTTTAGAAAAGGAAAAATTCCTTCGTGCTTGTTTGAAATATTAGAGGAACAAGACAGACAATGCCTTATTTTTTTTCCGAATATCGAAAGGATGATTCAATGTTTTACTAAATTAACTTCATATTTTCCAGATAAAAAAATAGCTTATGTTTTCGCTGGTGAAGAAAAGCGAGAAGAGACAATCAAAAAAATGCGAAATAAGAATCTAGATTGGCTATTAACCACAACTATATTAGAAAGAGGTGTCACGTTTCCAAATATTGATGTCATTGTATGTGAAGCGGATCATCGGGTATTTAATCAAGCAAGTCTCGTTCAGATTTCTGGGAGAGTCGGACGCAAAAAAGAATATCCAACAGGTCATGTTTTTTTTCTACATAACGGAAGAACAAGAGAGTTGAATAAGGCAATAAAACAAATAAAAGAAATGAATCGGAAAGCAGGATTTTGAATGATTTGTCGATTTTGTCAAAGAGAAATGATGAAGCAATTAACTTTAACTCAAATGTTAAGTTTAAAACCTATATTTTCTAATTATTGTTGTGAATCGTGCTATTTAGAAATAGAGAAAGTTGATTTTAGAAGTGGTAATTTTTGTCAGTATTGTCACGAAAAATTAGAGAACGGAAAGGAGGTGTGCCATGATTGTAAAATTTGGGAAAAAAATTATTCACCTTTTATGTTAGATCATCATTATTTATATGAACATAATGACAAGATGAGTGATTATTTCCGTGAATATAAATTTTTAGGAGATATTAGGATGGGCGATGCTTTTTCAGGAGATATCAATCGGAGCTTGAAATCATTTATTAACCATAATTTTATAGTGGTTCCAATTCCGGTGTCTAAAAAAAGATTAAAATCTAGAGGATTCAATCAGGTGGAAGAATTTTTGACACAAGCAGATATTCCCTATGAAAAATTATTAAGCAAAAAAAGAGAAGTATCTAGTCAATCAGAAAAAACAAGGGAAGAACGCTTAAAAATGAAGCAACCTTTCTTTATTAGTAAAAAAAATAAAGAAAAGGTAAGAAATCAGTCTATCTTAATAGTGGATGATGTATATACTACAGGGCGAACAACGCTTTACGCTTATGAGAAGCTGATTGAATGTCATCCTTTAGAAATAAAGTCTTTTTCGATAACAAGATAAAATATAAAGCGTTTTTTTTTCAAACTTAATTGTCATTTTAAGGTTAGTTAGTTATAATAGAGATAAGAAGAAGAGATATTAAAGAGTGGTCCTTAAAATCTCATTCTTTGAGTTGATAGACGAAAGGGGCAATTAGTATGTTTAGATATAATGTACGTGGAGAAAACATTGAGGTTACTCAAGCAATAAGAGAGTATGTTGAGAAAAAAATTGGTAAATTAGAAAAATATTTTACTAATGTTCCAGAATCAACAGCACACGTTAATTTAAAAGTTTATTCAGATAAGACTGCTAAAGTAGAAGTAACGATACCATTACCATACTTAGTTTTAAGAGCTGAAGAAACTTCTCCAGATTTATACGCTAGTATTGATTTAGTAGTTGATAAATTAGAAAGACAAATTAGAAAATACAAAACTAAAATAAACCGCAAGTCTAGAGAAACTGCCTTAGATACAGTAGCAGCTGCAGCGATTTTCGAATCAGAAGCAGTAGAAACTAACGACGAACCAGATTTAGAAATCGTTAGAACAAAACGTTTATCATTGAAACCGATGGATAGTGAAGAAGCTGTATTACAAATGAATATGTTAGGTCATAACTTCTTTATCTTTGAAGATTCAGAAACAAATGGCACAAGCATTGTTTATCGTCGTAAAGATGGAAAATATGGCTTAATTGAAACAAACTAATTAATGAATAAATAAAAACGTCAGGAATTTTAATTCTTGACGTTTTTTAGTAGTTTTTTATCTAACAAAATAGTGATAAAATATCGACAATATTTTATTAGTCGTTTTTGATATGATAGACATGGGGAGATAAATATGGAAGATATATTTACGATAAGTCCGTTATTCAATAATTTCGAGTTAGATCAATTGTTTATTAACAATATAAATGATTGGTTATTAGAAGAAAAAATAAATGCAAAGTTAAGATTTTTTCCTTATGTGGATTATAATGATCCGTTACAAACGGCCTTAGCTTACTATAAGCAACCGATTAAAACAGTAGTCACTGAAGGGTATTTTGGTTTTTCTTCAGAATCAAGATATGGTTATGCTGATTCAAACAAAATACTTATTATAGATGTTGGCTCTATTTTGGGTAGTAAAATAGTACCACAGATTGCAAAGGCACCTTTAATGGCAAGTACTCATGAAATCGGCAGAGTTTTAAAGAAAAAAGTACGCCCAGAAACAAAGAGAATAATTTTTACAAATGTTACCAATATAGCACCCGATCTTGGTTTGGGCTTTTTAGAGGAACTCGGAATTGAATTTTATGATAAAAATAATAAAAAGATAAAAGTCAGCAGTGGGAAAATTGGACAAATTAATAGTTTTTCATATGAGAAAATACCGAATAAGTGGCTTGGATATGAGTATTTAATACTTAATAATCATGATGATTCAACTTCTTTAATAGGCGAAAAAAGTATCTCATATGAAAATCAGGAGTTAACAGGTGCAAGTCCTGAAATTGCTAAATTATTAGAGCGTGAAACCTTGAAAGCGGTTAATACTTTTGAGAAAATATTAAGAAAAAGAATAATGTATCAACCTGAATCAAGCGTTGGAAATGGCTTTGCATTTGGTTGCTTATCTTTTTTTAGAAATGTAGTAGTTCAAGATCAGCTGCAGGCGTTTATTGATTTAACAAATGTTGGAGAAAGTATTCAAAAAACTGATTATTTTATTTTACCAGATTATTATTTTTCATTTAGAGAACTATTAAGTAAGCAAAATAAAGTATCTTTTATTTTATCTAGTGAAGGAACTAAAAAAGATAATGATCATGAAATTGAAATCCCTATTGTTCCGATATGTATAGAAAACAAAGAGTGGTTACAAAGACAAATTCAATTTATGATAAAAATGTTTTATCTAAAAAAATAATAAGCTAGTCTTGTTAATAAATTAACATAATGATATAATTAATATTAAATTTGAATAAACAGAAGGAAATCAGTTTAAATCTGATGCTATACCCGTAACTGTAATGTGGACGATATAAATAACCACGACATTTTTGTTGGAAGGATTTATAGAGAGTGAAGCAAAGCCAGGATACTTCTTATCATGATTTTTTCGGGAGTAAAAAAATCGATGTGCTAACTTTTTTATGGAAACATAAAGAGCATTTCGCTTTTTTGAAATGCTCTTTTTATATTGTCTATAATAATTTAAAATTATTGGCGTTTTGATTCCTTTTGGATAATTTGACGATACTCTCTAGGCGATATATTCGTTACTTTTTTAAAAAGTTTACTAAAATAGCTAGATTGAGAAAAGCCCAAACTATGAGCAATACTGTCAATTGACCAAGTCGAGTCTTGAAGTAAAATTTTAGAACGATTAATTTTTTTCTCATTGACATAATCAACAAAATTTTTTCCAACTTCTTTTTTAAACAACTTACTGAAATAATAACCAGATAAATAGACATGATCTGCGACTTCATCTAGAGTAATAACTTCATTTAAATGTCTGTTAATGTAACTAAGTGCGTCAATAATTTCTTGTCGTTCAGAAACATTTTTTTCCAAATCGTTGGAAGTACTTTCCACATGGTTTAAAGATATTTTTTCTTCATTGATTGCCAACTTGTCTTTTTTAGAAAAAATATGGTTTGGAATATTAATAGGTTCCTTTATTGATAAATGGCTACTCATAATATCAGAAAGATAATAATTAATGATAATAGTTAGTAATTGGCTTCCGGCCCTAATCTTTTCTGGAGTTGTAAAAGGCATATTATTATAAGCTTCTTTAAAAAAAGGATCGTCATCCCATTTGGTTTTTTCATTTATAATGGGCTGAAATTCTGAAATGTTTTTAATCTTTGTTTGACCACAAAGAATGTAGCCAATTACTTGGTTATCAATTGTGACAGGATATGAGAAATCAACCAAACCAGCGTGACAAATGTAGGGCGTTGTCATATTATTTTTTAAGGAACTCCTACCACCGAACATGTCACAATTTTGGCATAGTTGCCTAGTGTCCTCATTATTTCTCATTAATTGACAAAAAGGTGAAAAACCATAACCGGCAGTTAATTCATTACCTTGGGTATCTACTAGAATGGTAGCTAAACCCGTTGCTTCGGTGAATTCACTAAGTATGGTATCTAAAATTTTTTGATGTGACTCGAGGTATTGAGAGTGATCGTCTATCAAATTATGTTCTCCTTTCCAAGAAATATAATATGATTAATTTGCTCATTTATTAACAAAATAATGTTAATACTTATTTATTATACCTCAATTTTTTTTATTGTGAAGTTATTTAAACCAACCGTTTTGTTTTGAACGCTAAATTTAAGGACAACAAAATTCTGCAAATTAATAATAAAGTGAATATTATCACAAAAAAGCTATGACAAAAATGTCGTAGTTTTTTTTTTTATACTCAGTTTGTAAGAAAAAACAAAATGAAATACTTAGGAGGATCTATCATGCAACAAGAAGCATTAGGTTTAATAGAAACAAAAGGATTGATTGCATCGATTAATGCAGCTGACGCAATGGTGAAGGCGGCAAACGTTAATCTTGTTGGACAAGAAAAAATCGGACAAGGTCTTATTACAACGATGATACGTGGTGATGTTGGGGCAGTAAAAGCAGCAATTGATGCAGGCGTTGTCGCAGCTGAATCAATTGGAGAAGTTATTTCTAACTATGTTATTCCTCGTCCACACACCGATGTGGAAGCGATTTTACCTATGATTAATATAGAAAGTATTAGTGAATAGTCATGGCTGCTAATGAAGAAGAAATTTTAAATAGAGTAATGGAAAAATTAATGTCATCTTCAGATTCAATGAATGATGGGATTATGTCAAAGGATGATAAAAAGATGGATAAAAAGCAAAGCGCATTAACAGAATTTGTCGGAACAGCTAATGTTGGTGACACTATCGGATTAGTAATTGCAAACGTTGATTCTCATCTAGCTAAAGTAATGAAGTTGAAAAAAGACTATCGTTCTATCGGAATTATCGGTGCTAGATCAGGTGCTGGTCCGCAAATTACAGCGGCAGATGAAGCCGTTAAATCAACTAATACTGAAATTATAAGTGTTGAATTACCAAGAGATACAAAAGGTGGCGGTGGTCACGGCGTTTTAATTATCTTTGGTGGAGAAGATGTATCTGATGTTAGACGTGCTGTTGAAATAACGCTTAAAGATACAGAACGTACTTTTGGAGATGTTTATAACAATGAAGCAGGACATATTGAATTACAATATTCAGCACGTGCAAGTTATGCTCTTCAAGAAGCTTTTGGTGCAGAGTTAGGTAAAGCATACGGCTTAATTGCGGCAGCACCTGCTGCTATTGGTGTAGTGATGGCTGATACAGCAGTAAAAGCAGCTAATGTTGAAGTGATTTCATACGCTTCACCAAATAATGGACAAAAATACTCAAATGAAGTAACCATTCATATAAAAGGTGATTCAGGAGCTGTTAAACAAGCAGTTATTGCAGCAAGAGAAGTTGGAAAAGATTTACTACATACTTTAGGTAGTGAACCAGTAAATGATTTTCCATCATATATTTAATTGTTGGGAGGAAAAAAATAAATGAGACGTTCAAAAAGATTTGAAGTACTTGAACAGCGTGAAGTTCATAAAGATGGATTCGTTAAAGAATGGATAGAAGAAGGCTTTATTGCAATGGAAAGTCCCAATGATCCTAAGCCAAGTATCATAATTGAAAATGATGTTATTACTGAATTAGATGGCAAAAAAAGAGCAGACTTTGACTTAATTGATTATTATATTGCAGATTATGGTATTGATAAAGATAATGCAGAAAAAGTGTTAGCGATGGATTCTGTTAAATTAGCAACAATGATGGTGGATCCTAATGTTGCTCGTGATGAAATTATTAGTTTGACAACTTCAATGACACCCGCAAAAATCGTTGATGTTGTTAGCCAAATGAACATGGTAGAACTGATGATGGCTATGCAAAAAATGCATGCTAGAAGACGACCTGCTACACAATCTCATGTAACAAACTTACGTGATAACCCAGTACAAATCGCAGCAGATGCAGCAGAAGGTGCTTTCAGGGGATTTGCTGAACAAGAAACAACCGTTGCTGTTGGTAGATATGCGCCATTTAATGCGATAGCTATTTTAATTGGTTCTCAAGTTGGCCGGCCTGGTGTTTTAACCCAATGTTCTGTTGAAGAATCAGCTGAGCTTGATTTAGGAATGCGTGGCTTCACATCATATGCTGAAACAATTTCAGTATATGGAACTGAACCAGTTTTTACAGATGGGGATGATACTCCTTGGTCTAAAGGTTTCTTAGCATCTTGTTATGCTTCTCGTGGATTGAAAATGCGATTTACTTCTGGTTCTGGTTCTGAAGTTATGATGGGCTATGCAGAAGGTAATTCTATGCTTTATTTAGAAGCAAGATGTATTTTTATTACTAAAGCAAGTGGTGTTCAAGGACTACAAAATGGTGCTGTTAGTTGTATTGGTATTCCTGGTTCTGTTCCTTCAGGTATTCGTGAAGTATTAGCAGAAAATTTAATCTGCTGTATGTTAGACCTAGAAGTAGCATCAGGAAACGATCAAGCATTCTCTCATTCAGATATGAGACGCACAGAAAAATTAATGGGTCAATTTTTACCAGGAACAGATATTATATCATGTGGTTATTCTGCAGTACCAAACTACGATAATATGTTTGCTGGTTCTAATACTGATATTGAAGATGTGGATGATTATTTAGTTTTCCAACGTGATTTAAAAGTTGATGGAGGACTTCGACCAGTTACAGAAGAAGAAACCATAAAAGTTAGAAATAAAGCTGCAAGAGCTATTCAAGTCATTTTTGATGAATTAGGTTTTCCAAAAATTACAGATGAAGAAGTAGAAGCTGCTACTTATGCACATGGGTCTAAAGATATGCCAGATCGTAATTTAGTAGAAGATATGAAAGCAGCACAAGAAGTATTAACTAGAGGATTAACAGGTGTTGATTTAGTTAAAGCATTAGCTAATGGTGGTTTCAGAGATGTAGCAGATGATTTATTGAGCTTACTAAAACAACGTATTTCTGGTGACTTTTTACAAACGTCAGCTATTTTTGATGAAAAATTCAATGTTATTTCAGCAGTTAATGATTGTAATGATTACCAAGGACCAGGAACTGGTTATAGATTAGAAGGAGAAGAGTGGGAAAAGGTAAAAGATATTCCAATGGCGATTGACCCACGTTCTGTCTAGTAAGAAATCGAGAGGATGAAAAAAATGTCAGAAACAGCAGTTAATGAAAAATTGTTAAGAGCAATTATTCGTGATGTATTAAAAGAAATGCCACTTGATGATAAACCAGTGACGTTTCAAGAAACAGCAGATACTAGTACTAAGGCTAATGATACAAGTGAGCGTGTTGTAACAGCGTTAAAACAGGTAGATTGGTTTAAATCTGCGGGCGTTGCAAAAGCAGGTTCGTCTCAAGACGAGGTAGTTGTTGCAGTAGCACCAGGATTTGCTGAAGCGATGACAGAGAACTTACTAGGCACATCTCATAAAGAAATTATTCGTCAAGTTGTTGCGGGAATTGAAGAAGAAGGATTAAGAGCAAGAGTTGTTAAAGTATTCAGAACTGCTGATGTTTCGTTTATTGGAGCAGAAGCTGATAAGTTATCAGGTTCAGGCGTTGCGATTGGTATTCAATCAAAAGGGACAACGATTATTCATCAGAAAGATTTAGAGCCTTTATCTAATCTTGAGTTATTTCCTCAAGCACCAACTATTTCTTTAGATACGTATCGTGCAATTGGCAAGAATGCTGCGAAATATGCTAAGGGAGAATCACCTGATCCGGTACCAACAGTAAGCGATCAAATGTCACGTGTTGCTTATCAAGCAAAATCAGCCATGATGCATATTAAAGAAACAAAATATGTGATTATTGGTAAACCTGCAGAAGAAATTCAAGTAGATTTCTCTAAATAATAGGGAGGGAAAAAAATGACAGAGATGGATAATTTAATAAAAAAAATCAAAGAACAAATGGAACTATCAGAACAAGATCAGAGTAGTGTAGCAACATATTCACCAACTGAAAAAACAATGGACCGTAATGATTATCCCTTATATGAAAAACATCCAGACTTAGTTAGGGCACCAAGTGGTAAAAAATTAGCTGATATTACATTAGAAAGTGTCTTAGCTAATGAAGTCAATACGCAAGATTTACGTGTGACAAAGGAAACATTGAAGTATCAGGGTGAGATTGCAGCTAATTCAGGAAGAGCTGCCATTCAACAAAATTTTGCTAGAGCAGCAGAATTAACAGTTATTCCAGATGATCGATTATTAGAAATGTACGGTTCTTTAAGACCATATCGATCATCAAAACAAGAACTACTTGATTTAGCAAGTGAATTGGAAAATAAGTATCAAGCAACAATCACTGCCAATTTCTTTAGAGAAGCAGCTAATTATTACGAGAAACGAAAAAAATTAAAAGGTGATAATTAGATTAGGAGGCAATCATGAAAAAAGTCATTGGTGTTGATATAGGAAACTCCTCTACAGAAGTGACATTAGCAACTGTCACATCCAATGGTAGTGTCGATTTTCTTGCTTCTTCTTTATCAGAAACAACAGGTATTAAAGGAACACGTCATAATGTCATAGGTATTAAAAATGCTATTAACTTAATGTTGCAAAAAACGGATTTAAGAACAACTGATATTGATTTAATTCGTATTAATGAAGCTACGCCTGTTATTGGAGATGTGGCCATGGAAACAATTACAGAAACGATTATAACCGAGTCAACGATGATAGGTCATGATCCTAAGACACCAGGTGGTGAGGGGATTGGCATAGGTTACACTGTTTTGTTACCTGAGCTTTACGAAAAACAGGATAAGACAAAATCTTATATTGTAGTTATACCAAAAGAGATTGATTTTGATGACGCGGCTCAGTTAATTAATTTATATGCTGAGTTTGGTTTTAAAATATGTGCGGCAATTTTACAACGAGACGACGGCGTCTTAATTAATAATAGATTGAAGCAAGTGATTCCAATCGTTGATGAAGTGGCATTTATTGATAAAGTACCACTTAATATGTTAGCAGCTGTTGAAGTTGCTAGAAAAGGTCAAGTGATTTCAGAATTAGCTAATCCTTATGGGGTAGCAACTGTCTTTGATTTAAGCCCAGAAGAAACTAAAAATATTGTTCCTGTTTCACGTGCCTTGATTGGTAATCGATCAGCAGTAGTGATTAAAACACCAGAAGGAGATGTAAAAGCAAGAACAATTCCAGCAGGTCATTTAATTATCAAAGGTGATAATCATACCGAAAAAGTTGGAATATCTGATGGTGCCGAAAAAATAATGAAAACAGTCTCTGATTTCAACTACATAGACAATGTAACAGGTGAGCCTGGAACAAATATTGGTGGTATGTTGGAACGAGTACGTCAAACGATGGCAGAATTAACAGATAAAGAATTAAAAAATATTTTTATTCAAGATTTATTAGCAATTAATACTTTTGTTCCTTTGGATGTTAAAGGTGGAATAGCAGGAGAATTTTCTTTAGAACAAGCGGTTGGGATTGCTTCAATGGTGAAGTCAGATCATTTACAAATGTCCCTAATTGCTGAAGAAGTTGAAAAAGAAATTGGCATTCCAGTTGAAATAGGTGGTTCAGAAGCAAGTGCAGCAATTTTAGGTGCACTTACAACAGCTGGAACGAATAAACCATTAGCGATATTAGATTTAGGAGCCGGTTCAACAGATGCTTCTATTATTGATAAATCAGGGAAAACGACGGCCATTCATTTAGCAGGTGCTGGAGATATGGTTACTATGATTGTTGACTCTGAACTTGGTTTGGATGATCGTTACTTAGCAGAATCGATTAAGAAATATCCTTTAGCAAAAGTAGAAAGCTTGTTTTATATCAGGCATGAAGATGGAACAGTGGAGTTCTTTGATAAAGCCTTACCAGCTAATATTTTTGCGAAAGTTGTTGTTATTACTCCAGACGGATTTGTCCCAATTCCAGGAGATTTGAGTATTGAGAAAGTTAAAATCGTTCGTCAAACAGCTAAAGAGAGGGTTTTCGTTACGAATGCGTTACGAGCTCTGGCTCATGTTAGTCCAACAGGAAATATTCGTGATATTCCTTTTGTTGTTATTGTCGGTGGATCTGCTTTAGATTTTGAAGTTCCACAATTAGTAACAGAAGCGTTGTCCCATTATTCACTCGTTGCTGGAAGAGGAAATATTCGCAAAACTGAAGGACCTAGAAATGCGGTTGCTACGGGATTAATTTTAGCTTATTCAGATGAATTGAAGGGAGAATGTCATGGTGAGTAGACCAACGATTTATATCACAAAAATGACACCATCAATTGATATTAAATATTTGCTATACGGTATGGAAGAAGAAGGAATACCTAGTGAAATAAGGGGAACAACTCAAAAAGAATTAATTAAAGCTGCCTACGAACAGGCTTTGAAGTCTCCTTTAGCAGTAGGTATTGCAATAGATGAAAAACAAGCGGTGCTTCATTATAAAAATCTACCAGAAGAAGAACCTTTGTTTATGGTAGAAAACAAACGAGAGACAATGATGACTCTTGGAAAAAATGCAGCTCGTTTAGTAAAAGGGATTCCTTTTAAACTAGATGTTTAGGACGTGAAAAAATGAATCAAGCATTAGGACTGATTGAAGTAGTTGGATTTGGTTGTGCCGTGAATGTTTCAGATGTGATGGTAAAAACTGCTAATGTTACTATTGTTGGCATTGAACGAGCGAAAGGTTCTGGCTGGCTAACGGTTAAAGTTTTAGGTGATGTTGGGGCAGTGAACGCGGCTGTTGAATCTGGTGAAGTAGTTGCTAAAAAAGATCAAACATTTATTGCTTCAAAAGTTATTCCTCGTTTAGGCGAAGGTTTGGATATCTGGCTAAAAAAAGGAATAGATGCTAGCACAGAAAAAAATTTAGCACCCAAAATAGCCATAGAAACACCAACTATTGAAGTGGTTGAATCAGAGCTCATAAGTAAAGATAGTGAAATATCTCTTGAACTTACAGAGTCTGAAAATACAGATAGTTATACTTGTAACTTATGTAAAGATACAATGTGTACTCGAAAAAAAGGTGAACCAAGAAAAGAATGTTCACACTATGAAGAATTAAAAGATAAAGAAGAAAAATAAAACTAATAATATATCGGAGGAATTTATCATGAATAACGCATTAGGAATGATTGAAACAAAAGGGTTAGTAGGAGCAATTGAAGCAGCAGACGCTATGGTTAAAGCAGCCAATGTAACATTAGTAGGGACAGAAAAAATTGGATCAGGGCTTGTAACAGTTATGGTACGTGGTGATGTAGGAGCTGTGAAAGCAGCAGTTGACGCAGGAACTAGTGCCGCTGAATCTGTCGGAGAAGTATTTGCTTCTTATGTTATTCCCCGTCCTCATACAGATGTTGAAGGAATTTTACCAGAAAAAAAATAGTCAAAGAAAGTCAGGATAGAAAATGAATGAAGTAGAGTTAAGAGCATTAATAAAAAAAATAATTGAAGAAGAGATGCAACCTAAGATACCAGTAGGTGTTTCTAATCATCATATTCATTTGACTCAATCTGATTTTGAAACATTATTTCCGGGCCAAGAAATGACCGTAAAGGTTCCTTTAAAACAGCCAGGAGAATTTGCTTCTAATCAAACAGTGACCATTGTTGGTTCTAAAGGAGAAATTAGTAATGTTCGTATTTTAGGACCATGTAGGAAACAATCTCAAGTTGAGTTATCTAAAACGGAAGCTAGACAAATTGGGGTTAATGTTCCAATTAGAATGTCAGGTGATTTAAATGGTACGCCAGCAGTTACTGTGAAAACCAAAGACGCTCAAGTGGAAATTCAGGGAGCGATTGCAGCTAAGCGTCATATTCACATGAGCAATATTGACGCTCAAATGTTAGGTGTATCGAAAGGTCAAATCGTAAAAGTTTCAGTAGAATCAGAAGGTAGAAGAACAATATTTGATGATGTTGTCGTTCGTCCAGATCCTAAATTTGTTTTAGAAATGCATATTGATACAGATGAAGCTAATGCTGCAAATGTAGGTAAAGGAACAGTTGCGACATTAGTGAAAGAGTAGAATAAAGATAATAATCACCATAAACTAAAATAAAATGTGATAGTCTCAGAGGTCGTTGTTTACGCATGTTTTATTATATTTAGTCACATATTTTGATTAGTATATGGTGATATTTTGATAATTTTAGTAAATAAAATTAGGAGATAAGGTATGGATGAGGATAACTTAATCAAGTTGATTAAAGAAAAACTGATAGCAAGAGAAAATACTAAAGATAGTGTTGTCTATCAGCATTATGGTCAGATTGAAACACCTCCTAATACCTCATTATTTAAAAAGTGCCGAACACTTGAAATTAGCCATGTCTCCATTCAGCTGATGAATGAGTTGTATAGATTTGAAAAAACTCCTTGGACAGATTGGATTTTTACAGGCTTATCTTATCAAACATTATTTTATTTTGAAATCAATTATTTTATTTTGCCGTTTATCCCTTGGCAAATGTTGATCGAATGGCCAGTTGAATTTATGATTTCAAATCAAAAAATTTGTAGTTTTCAAGAAAGAACACTGACCCGATCAATGATTGCTAAATTGCCAGATGATGTCATTTTAGTGAAAATGAAGCAACAAAAATTAACTGAAGAAGCGACAGAGTTTATTCGAAATAAAAAAATTAAAGTGATAGAAAGGTCAAATCAATCATGTATATGGGAAGAGTAGTTGGCTCTATTGAAGCTAGCCAAAAGGATCAATCGTTAACCGGAAAAAAATTAATGATTGTTCAACAAGTTAATAGTGATAAAGAAGCTATTAGGTACGAAGAAGTTGCTGCAGATACAGTCGGTGCGGGCGTTGGTGAGTACGTACTTTTAGTAAAAGGGGCAGGAGCCAGAAAATCAAATAAAGAGGCGTATCAGATAAAAGATGTTGTGGATTGTGCCATTGTAGGTATCATTGATCGGTTTAACAAGTAAAGATAGGTTGTGTTAAAAAATGTCCATTTATACTAAAACAGGAGACAAAGGAACAACAAGTCTTTTTGATGGTCAACGAGTTAAAAAATATTCAACACGAGTGGATACTTACGGAACTTTTGATGAGTGTAATACATGCATTAGTATTGCTGAGAAGTTCTGTCAAAAACAAGAAAATAAAGAATTTTTAATTCATTTACAATATAAAATTTTTCAACTTTCTGGTGAAATTGCCACAATGAATCAACAAAAATTTCAAAATAAAAGTGAGCAAATTTCAGCTATCGATATTCAAGAACTAGAAGAAAAAATTGATGAGTATACTGAAAAATTACCTAAAATTACGACGTTTATTTTACCAGGAACAAGCTTAGCTGGTGCTCATTTACATCAGAGTCGTGCTGTTTGTAGGAGAGGTGAGAGAATGCTTGTCTTACTTTCCGAAGAAGAAGAAATCCGTTCTGAAGTATTACAATTTGTTAATCGTCTCTCGGATTGTTTGTACATTATAGCTCGAGATGAAGATCATATTGAAAGAAAAGAAGAACAAGTCAAAGAAATTATTCGTCGTTATTATGAGAAAGAGTGTGAGTCTGTTGAATGATATAGATAAACTTGTTGAAAAAGCGTTAATAAATATTCAAGCAGAAGCGTTATTTAGTAAACTTAATTTGCAAAAAACAATTGATGCAGCAGAGCGTAAGGCACAAGAAATAGCTGTTCCAGTAACTATTTGTATTAGCGATATTTCAGGGAACCCTAGAATGCTTTACCGTATGGAAGAAGCTAAGCTAGTTAGTTTAACTTTAGCACCTAAGAAAGCATTATCTGCTTTACTTATGCAATCAGAAACGAAAGATTTAAATAAAGAAACACAACCAAATGGAGAGCTCTATCAAATAGAAACGATGATGGATGGAAAACTGGTAACATTTGCTGGTGGCATTCCCATTTTTTATCAAGAAAAAATAATCGGTGCTATTGGAGTTAGTGGTGGTAAAGTTTCAGAAGATCAAGCAATTTGCGAGACAGCAGTTACAACATTTTTAGAAGGAGAGTCATTATGTCAACTTTAGAAGAACAAATCAGAAAAATATTAGCTGAAGAATTAAACAATGATACAACTAGCGTTACTGAGGTAACTGATAATAATAAAGGTGTTTTTAAAACTGTCAATGAAGCAGTTTTAGCAGCGAAAGCAGCACAAGAAAATTTTGTGGATTGTTCGATGGAAACACGTGATAAAGTAATTGAAAGTTTAAAGACAGGTTTTGCACCTTTATTAGATCATATTGCTTCAGAAATCTTGATCGAAACAGGTATGGGAACTAAAGAAGCTAAAATCAAAAAATTAGAAAATGCATTGTTTAATACTCCTGGGACAGAAGATCTAACATCAGAAATTCAAACAGGAGATGGCGGCTTAATCATGTATGAATACGCTCCTTTTGGGGTTATTGGAGCAGTAACACCAAGTACGAATCCAGTTGAAACAGTTATTGCGAATGCCATCATGATGTTGGCTGGTGGAAACACAGTGTACTTTAGTGTTCATCCAGGAGCAAAAAACATTTCACGTTGGGCAGTTGAAAAATGTAATGAGTTTATTGAAGCGTCTGTGGGATTAAAAAACTTAGTGGTTACAATTGAAAAACCATCAATTGAAGCTGCTCAAGAGATGATGATTCATCCAGATATTGCAGCCTTAGTTGTAACTGGTGGACCTGGTGTGGTTCATCAAGCCATGATAAGTGGTAAAAAAGCAATTGGAGCAGGCGCTGGTAATCCACCCGCAATGGTCGATAAAACAGCGAATGTAGCATTAGCTGCAAAAAATATTGTTGATTCAGCAGCGTTTGACAACAATATCCTTTGTACTGCTGAAAAGGAAGTTATTGCAGAACAACCAATTAAAGATGAATTAATTCGTTTAATGGAAAAAGAAGGAGCATTTTTAGTCACTAGTTCAAAAGATATTGAGACATTGACAGCTATGACTCTTACAGAAAAAGGAACGCCAAGTCGCGACTTTATTGGTAAGGATGCTAAATTTATTCTTGATAGTGCTAAAATTTCTTATTCTGGCGAACCTAAATTAATAATATTAGAAACACCTAAAGACCATGCGTTAGTGGTTAAAGAAATGTTAATGCCGATTGTACCAGTTGTTTGTGCCAGTGATTTTGATGACATGTTAGCAACGGCTTTGGAAGTTGAAGGAAATAATCATCATACGGCTTCTATTCATTCAGGAAATCTAGTAAATATTAATAAAGCAGCTCATCGTATGAATACATCAATTTTTGTTGTAAACGGTCCAACTTATTCAGGAACAGGTGTTGGCTTCACAGGAGCATCAGCCTTAACAATTTCTACACCAACTGGAGAAGGAACAACAACGGCTAAGACATTTACACGTCGTCGTCGCTTAAATTCACCAGAAGGCTTTTCTATGAGAGTTTGGAGGGACTAAAATGAATCAATTTATCATACCAACAAAAATTTATTCAGGTGTCGATAGTTTAGATATCTTACAGCAACTTACGAATCAACGAATATTAATGGTGTGTGATTCATTTTTACCAGATACTGATAGTTTGAAACGAATCCAACAAAAAATTTCTAATAGTAATGCTGTTGAAATTTTTTCTGATGTAAAACCAGATCCACCGTTAGATAATATTATGTCAGGTGTTCAAAGTTATCAGGCTTTTAGACCGACTGTTATGATTGGGATTGGCGGTGGTTCAGCCATAGATACGGCGAAAGCTATTCGCTATTTTGCTGAAAAACTGACCGATGAATTAATTAAAAGTTTTATTGCGATACCTACGACTAGCGGAACGGGTTCGGAAGTGACGAATACAGCGGTAGTCTCTGATACCAAAAATGGTGTCAAGTTTCCTATTATTATGGATCATTTAACACCGGATATCGCATTATTAGATCCCGCTCTAGTGGTTAGTGCGCCTAAAAGTGTGACTGCGTATTCAGGATTAGATGTCTTAACACATGCGTTAGAAGCACTAGTTGCTAAAAATAGTGATTTGTTTACAGATGCATTAGCAGAAAAAGCAATTGAAGTTATTTCTAATGATTTAACATCAGCTTATGCTAACGGAAATGATATTGAGATAAGACAAAAAATTCATGAGGCTTCTTGTGAGGCAGGATTAGCATTCAATATGGCAGGTTTAGGAATTTGCCATTCATTAGCACATCAGTTAGGCGCTAAATTTCATGTTCCCCATGGTTTAGCGAATGCGATGCTGTTACCTTACATCATTGCTTTTAATGGTAAAGATCCTCAAGTTGCTGAGAAGTATGCTTTAGCAATTAAAAAATCAGGCATTGGTTCTGCAAGTTTGAGTAATCAAATGCAAATTAAAAGAATGGAAAAACACATTTTTAAAATGATGAAAGAGATGAATTGTCCTAAAACACTAGTTGAATTTGGTATTTCAGAAAAAGAAATCTTAACTAATCTAGATTGGATAGTTGCTCATGCAAAAGAGGATGGAACATTTCCTGGAAATCCTATTGTTCCTTCTGATAATGAATTAAAAGAACTGGTAAAAAAAATAATCAAATAAAATAATAAGGAGTTTATACATGCAAGAATATATTGCTGAATTTATTGGTACGATGGTTTTAATTGTTTTAGGTATTGGTTTAGGGGCGAGTGTTAATTTAAAAAACGCCTATGCTAAGGGAGCAAATTGGTTATATATCTGTTTTGGTTGGGGATTAGCCGTTGCATTTGGTGTGTATGTATCTGGATTTATGGGATCAGAAGCACATTTAAATCCAGCAATAACTATTGCTTTTTCGGCTTTTGGACTATTTGCAAAAGAAAAAGTATTTGGCTATATTATAGCTCAGTTTTTGGGGGCTTTTGTTGGAGCAGTCATAGTTGCTATCCACTTTTATCCACATTTTAAGGAATCAAAAACAGAAGAAGAAGGAAATCATGTAGGTATTTTTGGTTCAGGCCCTGCTATTCCTAATAAGTTATTCAATTTTTTAAGTGAAATGATTGCGACATTTTTCTTTGTATTTATTCTACTTAATTTAGGTAATTTTACTGAAGGGTTAAAACCGTTAATTGTTGGTTTGGTCATTACGTCTGTTGGTTTAGCTTTAGGGTCAACAACAGGATATGCTTTAAATCCATGTCGTGATTTCAGTCCAAGGTTAGTTTATGCGATTTTACCAATTCCAAATAAAAGTGATGCAAAAATGTCATATGCTTGGGTCCCAATATTGGGTCCAATAGTAGGAGCATTTCTAGCGACTTTACTTTTCACAATAGTAGTTTAATTAACAGAAAGGAAGAATAATATGACAAAAATAATGGCAATTAATTCAGGTAGTTCTTCATTAAAGTTTAAGTTATTCGAAATGCCTGAAGAGCTTGTTTTAGTTGAAGGTTCATTTGAAAGAATAGGCTTCAAAAATGCTAATTTTTCTTATAAACATCAAGGAGTCAAAGAATCAATTGAGCTGGAAATTTTAAATCATGAACAAGCTGTTAATACTTTATTAAAAATATTAATAGATGAAAAAATGATTGCATCTTTTAGTGACATAGAAGGAGTTGGTCACCGTATTTCACATGGTGGCACATATTATTCAGATGCTACTTTGATTGATGAAATTGTAGAAGAGAGAATCGCTGAATTAGGCATGTTATCTCCCCTTCACAACCCAGTAAATTTAGTGGGGATTAGATCGTTTAAAAAAGTTTTACCAGGAACTAAACAAGTAGCAATATTTGACACATCTTACCATCATACTATTCCTAAAAAGAATTACATGTACGCTTTACCGTATGAATATTTTGAAAAATACGGTATACGACGCTATGGTTTCCATGGACCGAGCCATCAATATGTCGCAGAAGAATCTGCGAAGCTAAATCCAAAGGGAAGTAAAACGATTACTTGTCATATTGGGAGTGGAGCAAGTGTTTCAGCCATATTAAATGGTCAGTCTATAAACTCATCTATGGGATTTACTCCTCTAGCTGGTTTAGTGATGGGAACAAGAACAGGTGATTTAGATCCACAAATTCTTCCCTTTATCCAAGAACAGGAAAATTTAACGCCTCAAGAAATGAAAGATATTATGAATAAAAAATCTGGGTTATTAGGTCTTTCTGGTATTTCAAGTGATTATAGAGATGTCGAGCAAGCAGCCGATGAGGGAAATGAAAAAGCACAGCTTGCCTTAGATGTATTTGCTCATCAAGTTGTTCACTACATTGGTGCGTATGCTGCAGATTTAAACGGATTAGACACACTTGTTTTCACAGCTGGTGTTGGAGAACATTCATCTCGCGTAAGAACTAATATTACGAATTATTTAACTTATTTAGGTGTAAAAGTAGATGAAGAAAAAAATAAAAATGATGAATTGTTTATTGAATCAGAAGAGAGTCGTGTAAAAGTATTGGTAATCCCAACTGATGAAGAAGTAATTATTGCAAGAGATGTCATGAGAATTGGTCATCTAAAATAACAAGTGAATTAGTAAATAGACAGTATTTGTTTTATGAAAATGACTGAAACAGGATGATTTTGTTCTGTTTCAGTTTTTTATTTTAAACTATTTATTTTTTTAAAATCAGTTTTTATCTAAAAATATTAGAATATTTATTTACTTTACGTAAAATAGATGTATAAATTACTATTTATTTGTAATAAAGAGTTTTAATTTTGTATAACTAATGCTAAAATGTTTAAGATGAACTCATTTTATTATAAATAAATATTGTCAAATGAATATGAACGAGAGGTAGATTTAATTCATGGCTAATTTTTTGAAACAGTTAATAGAAAATGATAAAAAAGATTTAAAACGTTTAGGACACCTAGCAGATAAAGTAGAGGTTCTAAAAGATGAAATGGAACAATTAAGTGACGAAGCATTGCAAGCTAAAACTGAAGAGTTTAAAGCACGTTACCAAAAAGGTGAAACGTTAGATGATTTAATGTTTGAAGCGTTTGCGGTAGTTAGAGAAGCAGCAAAACGAGTGTTAGGCTTATTCCCATATAAAGTTCAAATTATTGGGGGAATGGTTTTACACGAAGGTAGTATCCCAGAAATGAAAACAGGTGAAGGTAAAACACTAACGGCAACAATGCCAGTTTATTTAAACGCCTTATCTGGTGAAGGTGTTCACGTTGTTACTGTTAATGAGTACTTAGCAACACGTGATGCAAGTGAAATGGGTGAGCTATATAATTTCTTAGGATTAACGGTTGGACTTAATATCAACTCAAAATCATCTGAAGAAAAACGTTTAGCTTATGCATGTGACATTACTTACTCAACGAATAATGAGTTAGGCTTTGATTATTTAAGAGATAACATGGTTGTGTACCGTGAACAAATGGTACAACGTCCATTGAATTTTGCGGTTGTGGATGAGGTCGATTCAATTTTAATTGATGAGGCAAGAACACCATTGATTATTTCAGGACAAGCTGAAAAATCAACAGCATTATACAATAGAACGGATAATTTTATTAAGTCATTAGTGAATGAAGACGACTATAAAATCGATATTCAATCAAAAACAATTGCTTTAACAGAACAAGGTATTTCAAAAGCAGAAACACATTTTGATGTAGAAAATTTATATGATATTGAGAACACATCATTGACGCATTACTTAGATCAATCACTAAGAGCAAACTACATTATGCTTTTAGATATCGATTATGTAGTGACAGAAGGAAAAGTAATGATCGTTGATCAATTTACTGGTCGTATCATGGATGGTCGTCGTTATTCGGATGGTCTTCATCAAGCAATTGAAGCCAAAGAAGGCGTAGAAATTGAAGATGAAACTAAAACAATGGCAAATATTACCTTCCAAAACTATTTCCGTATGTATAAAAAATTATCTGGAATGACAGGTACTGCTAAAACAGAAGAAGAAGAGTTTAGAGAAATCTACAATATGGAAGTTATCCAAATTCCAACAAATAGAGAGATTGTTCGTGATGATAAAGCTGATCTTTTATACCCAACATTAACAAGTAAATTTAATGCAGTGGTGCAAGATATTAAAGCGCGTCATGAAAATGGACAACCTGTTCTTGTGGGGACTGTAGCAGTTGAAACATCTGAATTATTATCAGATTTATTAAACAAAGCAAATGTTCCACATGAAGTGTTGAATGCTAAAAACCATTTTAAAGAAGCTGAAATAATCATGAATGCTGGTCAAAAAGGTTCAGTAACAATTGCAACTAACATGGCTGGTCGTGGTACGGATATCCGTTTAGGTTTAGGCGTAATTGAAGCAGGTGGATTAGCTGTTATTGGTACAGAACGTCATGAATCAAGACGTATTGATAACCAATTACGTGGTCGTTCAGGTCGTCAAGGAGACCCAGGTGTGACACAATTCTATCTTTCTTTAGAAGATGATTTGATGAAACGTTTTGGTTCTGAGCGAATTAAAACATTCTTAGAGCGTATGAACTTAGAAGAAGAAGATGCTGTTATTCAAAGTAAAATGTTTACGAAACAAGTTGAATCAGCTCAAAAACGTGTGGAAGGTAATAACTACGATACACGTAAAAATGTTTTACAATATGATGATGTTATGCGCGAACAACGTGAAGTTATTTATCGTCAACGTAATCAAGTGATCACATCAGATGAAGATTTAAAACCTGTATTAATGGGAATGATTGAAAGAACAATTGGACGCTATGTTGATAGTCACACACAAGGTGAAAAAACTAATTGGAATTTACAAGGGCTAGTTGACTTTGTGGGTTCAACGATTACTCATGAGGATGCTATTTCATTAACTGATTTTGATGGGAAAACGCCTGCAGAAATGAAAACTTTCATTCTAAGTAAAGCAACAGCTCTTTATGAAGAAAAAGAAGAAATTTTAGATAGCTCTGAACAATTGCTAGAATTCCAAAAAGTTGTTATTTTACGTGTTGTTGATACTAAATGGACAGATCATATTGATGCAATGGATCAATTAAGAGAGTCAATTGGTTTACGTGCATATGGTCAAAATAATCCGTTAGTTGATTACCAAACAGAAGGTTATCAAATGTTCTTAGATATGGTTGGTTCAATTGAATTTGAAGCAACAAGATTATTTATGAAAGCAGAAATTCGTCAAAATGTTCAAAGAGAACAAGTCGCTCAAGGTGAAGCGGTTAAACCAACTGATGAACAAGGGACTGTCTCTTCTGATACTAAGAAAGCACCAGTTAAAGTAGATGATAAAGTTGGAAGAAATGATCCATGTCCTTGTGGCAGTGGTAAAAAATATAAAAACTGTCACGGTAAGCCAGTTTAAAAAGCTATGCGACTTAGTTAATCTGAGTCGCTTTGCTTATTTTTTAGGGGAGGATTTTTTATGGAATTAAGTGAAATAAAAAATGAATTAGATAATTTATCTAGTAAAATTAGTAACTTTAGGGGGTCTCTTTGACCTAGAAGACCTAGAAGAACAAATAGCAGAAATTGAATCAATCATGTCAGAACCAAGCTTTTGGGATAACTCTGAGAAAGCACAAATTGTCATTGATAAATCGAATCAATTGAAAGCTCAGTACGAAACGTTTAATGAGTTAGAAAGTACATTAGAAGAATTAATATTAATGTATGAGATGATTTTAGAAGAGGAAGATCCAGACATTTTTTCTGAATTAATTAATAATGTGAAAGAATTAAAACAAGAAGTGGAAAAATACGAGTTAGCACAACTTCTTAGTGAAGAATATGATCATAATAATGCGATTATCGAACTCCATCCAGGAGCGGGAGGAACAGAGTCTCAAGACTGGGGAAGCATGCTTCTAAGAATGTATACACGATGGGCTGATAGTAAAGGGTATCAAATAGAAACGTTAGACTATCAATCAGGGGATGAAGCAGGTATTAAAAGCGTTACGCTCTTAGTCAAAGGATTCAATGCTTATGGCTATTTGAAGTCTGAAAAGGGCGTTCATAGGCTAGTTAGAATATCACCATTTGATTCAAATAGTCGCAGACATACTTCTTTTTGTTCTGTAGATGTAATGCCAGAATTAACAGATGATGTGACTGTAGACATCAAATCAGACGACTTAAAGGTGGATACATTCAGAGCTAGTGGAGCCGGTGGTCAGCATATTAATAAAACTGATTCAGCCATCAGAATTACGCATTTACCGACTGGTGTTGTTGTCTCTTCTCAAGCACAACGTTCGCAAATTAAAAATAGAGAACAAGCGATGGGAATGCTTAAAGCAAAACTCTATCAAATAGAAGAAGAAAAAAAAGAGCAAGAGGCCGCAGCTATTCGCGGAGAACAAAAAGAGATTGGTTGGGGGTCGCAAATTAGATCCTATGTGTTTCACCCTTACTCAATGATTAAAGATCATCGAACAAATTTTGAGATTGGCAATACACAAAGTGTTATGGATGGCGATCTTGATAATTTTATTGACGCTTATTTAAGGTGGAAAATGTCAGATAGTTAAGAATATGACTATGATTATATTTTTGAAATAGAATTGTAATGAAATGAAATTAACATCTGGTAAAAGTCATGTTATACTAACTTGAACGCGTTAATAAAAGCAGTCACTTTATTAAATAAATTGGGGAGAATGCTAATGATTGAAATGAAGAAAGTAACAAAAAAATATTCGAACGGAACAACTGCAGTTAGGAACTTATCCGTTAACATAAACCAAGGAGAATTTGTTTATGTAGTAGGACCTAGTGGGGCAGGAAAATCAACTTTTATTAAATTGATGTACCGTGAAGAAAAAGCGACTAAGGGAAATTTAACAGTCTGCGGCTATGATTTGTTAAATATTAAAAACAGAAACATTCCTTATTTACGTCGTGAAATCGGGATTGTCTTCCAAGATTATAAGTTGTTAACACAAAAAACAGTTTATGAAAACGTTGCTTACGCGATGCAAGTAATTGGTAAAAAACCACGTGAAGTAAAAAAACGTGTCATGGAAGTGTTAGATTTAGTAGGATTAAAGCATAAAGTTCGTGTCTTTCCAAATGAATTATCAGGTGGGGAGCAGCAACGTGTTGCGATTGCTCGTGCCATTGTTAATACCCCAAAAGTATTGATTGCTGATGAACCAACAGGAAACTTAGATCCAGAAAACTCTTGGGAAATTATGGATTTACTAGATCGTATTAATCAACAAGGTACAACTGTAGTTATGGCAACACATAATAGTATGATTGTAAATGAAATTCGTCACCGCGTCCTAGCGATTGAAAATGGTCGAATCACAAGAGATCAAGATGAGGGGGATTACGGATACGATGATTAGAAATTTTTTCAGACATATAGGTAGTGCATTAAAGAACTTAAAACGTAATGGATGGATGACATTAGCATCTGCTAGTGCCGTAGCTGTTACCTTAACATTAGTAGGAATATTTTTAGGAGTTATCCTAAATGTGACCAAAATTGCCGAGGATATTAATAAAAACGTAGATGTTTCAGTTTTTGTTGAGATCGGAACGTCCAAAGAAGAAACAGATAAATTAGGAGAAGAGCTAAAAAAAATTCCTGATGTAGAAAAAGTTGTCTTTTCTAGCAAGCAAAATGAATATAAAAAATTAACTGATAAATTAGGTGACACTTGGAAGTTGTTTGATGGTGATGATAATCCATTGTATGATGTGTTTATTTTAACTGCTAAAAATTCAGAGGCAATAAAAGAGATTCAGAAATCAGCTTCTAAAGCACCAAATGTTCATAAGGCTGATTATGGTGGTCAAAATTCAGATAAAATTTTCTCAATTGCCAAAAATGTTAAAGTTTGGGGAACGATAGCAGCGGTGTTCTTAGTTGCTGTAGCCATTTTCCTAATTTCAAACACTATTAGGATTACAATTATTTCGAGAAAACGTGAAATTCAAATTATGCGTCTTGTAGGTGCTAAAAATGGTTTCATTCGTTGGCCTTTCTTCTTAGAAGGCGCATTTATAGGTGTTCTAGGATCAATCATCCCAATCTTACTTATTTCGTTTGGTTATGCACAAGTCTACTTTATATTTACTAAAAGTATGATGGCATCGGCTGCTTATGAACTCGTTTCACCAGCAACTTTAGTCCTTCAATTAAATCTTTTGCTTCTTGTAATAGGCGTAGTTATTGGTTCAGTTGGATCAGTTCTATCAATGAGAAGATTCTTAAAAATATAATATGTTTAGTAGTTGACATTAAACTGTCAACTACTATTTTTTTGTCTTTTTGATTTATCTATAACATTCAAATATAAAAATTCTTAATTGTAAAAAGAATGTAAAAAGACTTGCAATTTTCTCTCTCAAATTATATGTTTAGTTTGAGTTATTTTTTAAATAGAAAAGTATATTAATTAGTGTAATTTTAGTAGGAGGTTAACCCGTGAAAAAAATGTACAAAGGAGCCGTTTTAATTGCTCTGACATTAGTGATGGTTAGTTGTGGCAAAGTAGATAATGGTGAGTCGATAAATGCAGTAGGATCATCAGCTATGCAACCCTTAGTAGAAGCTGCTAGTGAACAGTATAGCAGTACTAATCTTGGTAAGTTTATTAACGTCCAAGGTGGTGGTAGTGGTACTGGTTTGAGCCAAGTTCAATCTGGAGCGGTCGAAATTGGTAATTCTGATTTATTTGCAGAAGAGAAAAAGGGGATAGAAAGTGACCAGTTAGTTGATCATCAAGTCGCCGTAGTAGGATTAACACCGATTGTAAATAAAAATGTGGGTGTTAAAGATATCAAGAAAGAGGATTTGAAAAAAATATTTACTGGAAAAATAACTAACTGGAAAGAAGTTGGAGGAAAAGATCAAAAAATTGTTCTCCTTAACAGAGCTTCTGGAAGTGGGAGTCGTCATACATTTGAACAGTGGGTCTTAGATGGAGAGGAATCGAAAAATTCTCAAGAACAAGAATCAACGGGAATGGTAAGACAGATTGTAAGTACAACACCCGGTGCAATTAGTTATGTAGCATTTTCTTATGTGACAGAGGACGTTCAGACGTTGACAATTGATGGTGTGAAACCTACTGAAGAAAATGTCATGAAGAATGACTGGTTTGTTTGGTCTTATGAGCATATGTACACAAAAGGTGAAGCAAAAGGATTAACAAAAGATTTTTTAGATTATATGTTATCTGATACTGTTCAAAATGAAATTGTTCCTCAGTTAGGATATATTCCTGTTTCTAAAATGGCAGTTACTAGAGATGTTGAAGGAAATATTAAGTCGAATTAAATAAAGACTTTTTAATAGGAGGAATTGTGTTGGAAGATATTCAAAGTAAACTTTTAAAAAAATCTCCAAAAAGACGATTAGAGCAATTTGGAAAAACAATTAGTTTTTTAGCTATTTCACTTATTGTAGCGGTTGTTATTGCCATTTTCTATTTTGTAGCAAGTAAGGGATTAGCAACATTTTTTGTTGATAAAGTTAATTTATCTGATTTTTTATTTGGGACAGAGTGGAATCCAAGTTCTGTTGGTGAAGATGGACAGCCATTAGTTGGTGCGATGCCAATGATTTTAGGTTCTTTCATCGTAACTTTTTTATCTGCATTAATTGCAACACCGTTTGCGATTGGGGCTGCGGTCTTTATGACAGAGATCTCGCCCAAACTGGGAACAAAAATTTTACAACCGGTTATCGAGTTACTTGTGGGAATTCCATCAGTAGTTTACGGATTCATTGGTTTATCAGTAATTGTTCCGGCTGTTAGAAGTGTCTTTGGTGGCTCTGGTTTTGGTATTTTAGCCGGAACGTTTGTTTTATTTGTTATGATTTTACCAACGGTAACGTCAATGACAGTTGACGCGTTAAAAGCAGTTCCCAGACATTATAGAGAAGCGTCTTTGGCGCTAGGTGCAACGAGATGGCAAACAATTTATAAAGTTGTTCTAAGATCAGCAGTGCCAGGTATTTTAACAGCGGTTGTATTCGGTATGGCAAGAGCGTTTGGTGAAGCTTTAGCGATTCAAATGGTGATTGGTAATGCTGCACTACTACCACACAATTTAATTACACCAGCTTCGACTTTAACAAGTGTGTTAACGATGGGAATTGGTAATACGATTATGGGAACATTACAAAATAATGTCTTGTGGTCATTAGCGTTACTATTATTATTAATGTCATTATTCTTCAATATTATTACACGAATGATTGGTAAGAAAGGAGCAATGAAATAATGAATGCAAAAAAAGCAGATAAGATAGCTACTGGCGTTCTTTACGGCATTGCCATAGTCATTACAGCGATTCTTGCTAGTTTATTATTATATATTTTAGGTCGTGGATTACCTCATATTAGTTGGGATTTCTTAACGAAGCCTTCTAAAAGTTTCCAAGCAGGTGGAGGAATTGGTATTCAACTATTCAACTCATTCTACTTACTTGTCATTACAATGTTAATTAGTATTCCTATTTCTTTAGGTGCAGGTATTTATTTATCAGAATATGCCAAAGATAATATGCTAACTAATATTATTAGAACATCGATTGAAGTGTTAAGCTCACTTCCTTCTGTTGTCGTTGGTTTGTTTGGTTTCTTAATCTTTGTTATTCAAGCAGGATTAGGCTTCTCGATTATTTCAGGAGCATTAGCCTTAACTTTCTTTAATTTACCTCTTTTAACAAGAAACGTAGAAGAATCATTAAAAGCCGTACATTATACACAAAGAGAAGCTGGACTTGCCTTAGGATTATCTAGATGGGAAACCGTGATTCGTGTCATCATTCCAGAAGCATTACCAGGAATTCTAACAGGGATTATCTTAGGTTCTGGTCGTATCTTTGGTGAAGCGGCTGCTTTAATTTATACAGCTGGACAAAGTGCACCAGCTCTAGACTTTACCAATTGGAACCCAATGAGTATAACAAGCCCGTTAAACATATTCAGACAAGCCGAAACATTGGCTGTTCATATTTGGAAAGTTAACAGCGAAGGAAATATGCCTGATGGTGCTCAAGTTTCAGCTGGTTCCTCAGCGGTATTAATATTAGCCGTGCTACTCTTTAATTTCTTAGCTCGTTTTATTGGTAAGAGACTGCACAAGAAGATTACTTCAGCATAGATAGGGGATTTATAATGAAAGAATATAATCTAGATGAAACAAATATTATTCAATTGAATGAAAAGGATAGAAAAATAGCATTGGCAACCGATGATCTTCATGTATGGTATGGAGACAATGAAGCGATTAAAGGTGTTAGTCTTCAATTCGAAGAAAATAAGATTACGTCATTGATTGGTCCATCTGGCTGCGGAAAATCGACTTACTTACGTTCTTTAAATCGTATGAATGATGAAATAGATGGAACGAAAATTACTGGGAAAATTATGTATGAAAATACAGATGTTAATTCTAAAATTGTTGATGTGTATGAAATGCGTAAACATATCGGAATGGTTTTTCAAAGACCTAATCCATTTAGTAAATCAATCTATGGAAATATAACGTTTGCTTTAAAGCAACATGGTGTTAAAGATAAGAAACAACTAGACGAAATTGTTGAGACAAGCTTAAAACAAGCGGCATTATGGGATCAAGTAAAAGATGATTTGAATAAAAGCGCCTTAGCGCTGTCAGGTGGTCAACAACAACGTTTATGTATTGCTCGGGCAATCGCTATGAAACCAGATGTGTTATTATTAGATGAGCCAGCAAGTGCGTTAGATCCGATTTCAACAAGCAAGGTAGAAGAAACATTAATAAATCTAAAAGAAGATTATACGATTATTATTGTGACTCATAATATGCAACAAGCCTCTAGAATTAGTGACTATACTGCCTTTTTCTATTTGGGACAAGTGATGGAATATGATAAAACAAGAAAAATATTTACACGACCAAAAATTCAAGCAACAGATGATTATGTATCTGGACATTTCGGATAAGGAGGAAGTTACGTGGCTATTATAGAATCAAATGATTTGCATTTATATTATGGTAAGAATGAAGCGTTAAAAGGAATTACAATGGCATTTGATGAAGGCGGGATTACTGCTTTAATCGGACCATCTGGCTGTGGTAAATCAACGTATCTAAGAACATTGAATCGAATGAATGATTTAATTCCTTCTGTGACAATTACAGGGAATGTTTCGTATAAAGGAAAAGATATCTATAGTCCTAAAACAGATACAGTTATGTTACGTAAACAAATTGGTATGGTGTTCCAACAGCCGAATCCGTTTCCGTTTTCTATTTATGAAAATGTTATTTATGGATTAAGGCTATCTGGCAATCATTCTAAAGAAGAATTAGACCGTGTTGTTGAGGAAAGTCTAAAGGCTGCTGCTGTATGGGATGATGTAAAAGATAAATTAAATAAAAGTGCCTTGTCATTATCAGGTGGGCAGCAGCAACGCGTTTGTATTGCCCGTGTTTTAGCAGTAAAACCAGACGTGATTCTTTTAGATGAGCCAACAAGTGCGCTTGACCCAGTATCAAGTGGTAAAATAGAGAATATGTTATTAGAATTAAAAGAGCAGTATACAATGATTATGGTGACACATAATATGCAACAAGCGTCACGTATTTCAGACAAAACAGCTTTTTTCTTAAATGGCGATTTGATTGAATACGATAAAACAAAAAAAATATTCATTAATCCAAAAGAACAAAAAACTGAAGATTATATCACAGGGAAATTTGGCTAAAAAATAAAGGGGATGAAGTTATGCTGAGAAGTCAGTTTGAAGAGGATTTACAAAATTTACATAATAAATTTGAGGCTATGGGACAAGATGTTAATGAATCAATTAGCAAATCGGTCAAAGCGTTTATTGATCATGATAAAAGCTTAGCAAAAGAAGTTATCAAATCAGATGAAAATATTAATTTACAAGAACAAAATTTAGAAAAAAAATGTTTTGAAATGATTGCTTTGCAGCAGCCTGTTACAGTGGATTTAAGAAATATTGTAACTATTATGAAAGCAAGTTCTGATTTAGAAAGAATGGGTGACCACGCAGTTTCAATCGCTAAATCAACAATTCGTGTTAAAGGTAATAAACGTGTGCTAGAAATTGAAAATGAAATTTCTGATATGGCTAAACATGTTATGGTAATGGTGAGTGAAGTGCTTGTTGCTTATGTTAAAACAGATAGCAAAAAAGCAATTGAAATTGCGATTAGTGATAAAGTAACTAATAATTACTTTAAATCAATTTATCGTCATTCAATTAGAGCGATGCAAGAAAACCCAGAAACAGTTATTGTTGGGGCTGATTACCTGCAAGTTGCTGGCTACTTAGAGCGACTAGGTGACTATGTAACGAATATTTGTGAATGGATTGTCTACTTAACGACTGGAAAAATAGAAGAATTAAATCTAGAAGATTATGAAGATAATATATAAATAAAAAAAGCTGACATCTCAAATTATGTTGAGACGTCAGTTTTTTTTATCCGGTAAATCATTAAGTAGGAAGTAATCGGAATTGTTAGAGTGATAGCAATTCCGCTAATCAACAATGTAACCCATTGACTCACAAGGATTTTTGTATTGATGAAGTGCGCAAATGAATAATTTAAGTCACTAACCCAAATGAACAGGGCTATTTGACCTCCAATCAAAGCAAAAATGATTGTATTCATAGTGGAACTAAGGATATCTTTTCCAATAATCATTCCTGAATTAAATAAATTGTCTTTAGTTAACTCATTGTTGGATTGATGTAGTTCTCCGATTGCTGCCGAAACTGAAATGGCAATGTCATTGATTGCACCGACAGCACTCATAATCATGACTGATATGCTAAGAGATAGAAAAGAGATGCCGATATTCAATGAATACATGTCCATTTCCATTAATTCTTCTGTAGGTAAACCTTGTAATTGCATAAAGTTGACACAAATATAAATTAAAAATACCATAAAAATAAGAATGATGGCGCTACTAAAAAAAGCGACAATTGTTTTAGTTGTTAACCCATTAATAAAGAATAAGTTCATAGAGGTGATAATTAAACTGGTAATTATAGTTAGTATAACAGGTGAAAATCCCCAATTTATAAGAATAAGCATGATAAACATAAAAAGGAGGTTTAAACCTAAAGCAGTAAGAGCAAGCCACCCTTTGGATCCTCCAATTTTCCACATTAGAATAGCTAAAAAACAAAGCAACAAAAAATTAACGCTCATAATAAGTTTCCTTTCTTGAGAAAAAAGCTAGTAGTCCAAATAGAAACTGGAATAGCCAATATAATACCGATACTACCAATAAGAGCACGAGCCAGCTCTAGAGAAAGAGTAATCGAGAAAGTATAAGATAAAGACATTTCATTTCTTAGAAAAATAAGAATAAGAGGAATTGAACCGCTTAAATAAGAAAAAAACATAATATTGATCATCGGCCCCATAATATCCTCACCTATTTTTTTACCAAATGTATGAAGTTCTTTAAGTGTTAGTTCTTTTTTTATTTGAACTAATTCCATTAAAGAAGAAATAATAGTCATAGAGACATCCATCACAGCGCCTACAGACCCAATTAATAAGCTACTTAAAAATAATAAATGAGGAGGACGTGTGACGAGTTCCATTTCCTCATAATGAAGTCCTTGATGGGATAAGCACGCTATGGTGATATATCCAATAGAAAAAGTTAGTAAACTCCCTGTTAAAGTTGAAAAAATGGCTATTTTCGTTTTTGTATTCCAACCATTAGTGATGAGAAAAGTAAGCGTTACAAGCAAAGGAATTGCTATCAAAAAAAATAAAAAGAGTAAATTACTATTACTGTGTCTATAAATTAAGAAAAGAAAAATTAGAATGCTAGCATTTAGTAAAAAACTAATTAGTATTTTTAAACCATGAAATCCATTAAAAAGAATCAATAAGCTAATTAAAAACGCACTTAATATAATTAAGTAACTGTCTCTTTTTAATTCTTCAATATTAGCTGAAAGAGAATGATTATTTTTTGACAGATGTAAAAAAACAATCTCCTTTTTATGAAAAACATGATTTTTTATTTGAGAATTACTATAATTATTAAGAATTTCTAGATGTTTACCTTTATCTTTGGAATTTAGTAATTCCACGGTTAGTAATTGCTCGGTAAGATTATCCGTATTGCCATGTTCGTCAACTTGTTTACTTGTAGATATTACTTCCTCAGAAACTATTTTTCCAATAGGTTGTTGATAATTATCAAATTGAAAAGAAAAATAAACTAATAAAATTGTAATAAGTAGAACGATTAATAATAAATATTTTTTATTACGGTTTAAATTAAACACAAATGTCGCCCCTAAAATAAAATTTTAAATAAGTTAAAGTTTAACATTTTTTTGTGTACAGGTGTATAGAGTAAACCATTAATTATGAATAACTTTTGAATTAAATCGTCATAAATTGTAACCTAGTTGTAATTTAATTATATGTTCACTTGTGGTATAGTTTATTAAGCGATTAAAAAAAGCCGAGGTAAATAAAACTATGAAAATAAGTAAATCAATTATATTAAGTGTTGCAGCTGTTTCTATCATGGGATTAACATGCCCAAGCATTGTTCAAGCTGAAAGTATAGATAATAAGATTGCAAATGAAGAACAAAATATTAAAAAATTAAATGATAAGAAAGCAGCTACAGAAAGTAGTTTAGCTGATTTAGAAGCAAAAATAACAAATTTAACGAATGAAAAAGATGAATTATTAAGTGAAAAATCAAAACTAGAAAAAGAAGTTAATACATTAGCAAATGAAATTAAAGAGTTAGAACAAAAAATAGAAAAAAGAAATAAAAAAATTGAAGAACAAGCAAGATCTACACAAATTAACCAAGAAAAACAAGATATTGTTAATGTTTTATTAGATTCTGATTCTTTATCAGATGCAATTGGAAGAACAGTTGCTTATACTAAGTTAGTTTCTGCTAACAATGATATTATGGAAGTCCAAAAAGAAGATCAGGCTAGTCTAGAAAAGAAAAAAACTGATATTGAAACAAAAGTGGCAGAAATCACTGAAAAAGCAGAAATTTTAAAAGGAAAACAGGCTGAATTAGAAAGTTCACAAGCTGAACAAGTAAAATTAGCTAGTGAAATTTTAAAAAATTTAGATGATTCAAAAAACAAAAAATCTGAATTTGTTGCTCAAAAAGAAGAAGCTAAACGTATCGCAGAAGAGCAGGCTCGTCGAGAAAAAGAAGTAGCAGAAAAAGAAGCTGCAGCTAAAAAAGCAGTTCAAGCAGCACAAAAAGCGGCAGAAGAAAAACTAGAATCAGAACAACCAATATCATTGGCTAAACCATCAGGTGAAAAAGGCTCAACAGATAATAGCCAATCAACACCTGGAACTAATTATGCTAGTGGTTTCCAGCGTCCATTAAACTCATTTACTATTACTAGTGGCTTTGGTGGAAGACAAGATCCAACAGGTGCTTCAGGTGATTTCCATGAAGGTATTGACATGGCAGCACCAGGTGGAACACCAATTATGGCATCAAGAGCTGGTAAAGTAGTTGAGTCTAGTTATCAAGGAAGTGCAGGAAATCACGTGATTATCCAACATGATAATGGTTATTATACTTACTATATGCACATGAATGCACCAGGCGCATCTGTTGGTAAAGATGTTTCAGCTGGAGAAATCATTGGGGCAGTAGGAACAACAGGTAATTCAACCGGAAATCATTTGCATTTTGGAATTGCAACAGGCATTTGGTCTGGGTTCATGGATCCAAGCCCATTTATCGGTTTATAGAATAAACAATTTAAAGTTTAAAGAGATTGAGTCAGTACTCAGTCTCTTTTTTATTTTTTAGGTTCTTGAGATAGACTAATAAATCCAACTCAAGTCCTATGACAAAATGAAAAATAAGAGGCATAATAGCAATATAAGAAATATAAACCAACAAGGAGGCTATCAAAGATGCAAGAAAGAGATAGAATTTTAGAATTAGTAAAAAAAGGTGTATTGTCTACTGAGGAAGCTTTGGTTTTATTGGAAAATATCGCTACGGAAAAAGATGAAAAATTAGTTAATAAAGAAGCGTCACAAGTAAAAAATAATACAAGAGTTCAAATTAATCCAGAAAAAACTGAGGGTGGCAAACAGGAACGCCAATCGGTAGAAGACTTGATTAATCAAACGAGTGAAACGGATACAGCAGATTTCTTTGAGAAGTTAGAAGAGAATGAACGCAAAGATAAGGAAAATTTAGAGAAAATTTTAGCTGAGTTAACAGAAGGTATTAATGAAGTTTCAGCAAATATCGATGAGATTTCTGTTGAAATTGAAGGCTTAGATCAAGATATTAAAGAAAAAGAAGAAGCGATTACCGTTTTAAATACAATGGAAGATTTAGATGGTTTAACGGATAATAAAAAAGCGGAACGTGAGCAATTAGAAAACGACTTAGCATATTTAAAAACAACAAAAGTTGAGTTAGTTGAAGAGAAAGAAACACTTAGAGAAGAATTAAAAGACTTCAAAAAAGAACAAAAAGAAACGACTAAAGAAGAATGGAAAAGTAAGTTTGATATTCCAGAAGATTGGAAAGAGCAAGCCAACGATACCTTTAGTACAGTCGGAGAAAAAGTAGGAGAAGCGAGTACCCAATTTGGAAGCTTCTTAAAGAAAACGATTGATGCAGTAACAAGTTCAGTAAATGACAACGTGGATTGGAAAGATATCAATATTAAAGTTCCAGGAGTTGCTAGTCAGTCTTTAACCCATGAATTTATGTATCCTGATAATGAAGCGACTCTAATTGATGTTAAAGTGGCAAATGGAAAAGTTAATTTTAAAACTTGGGATCAAAAAGATGTTAAAATTGTTGCTGACATTAAATTTTATGGTAAGACTAACTCAGAAAGTTTATTCCAAGCCTTCTTAGAGCGTAGTGAAATCGAAGTCAATGATGAAAAAATTTCTTTCCAAGTTCCTAATAAACGGATGAAAGTAGATTTAGACTTTTACTTACCAAAACGTAACTATGATCATATGTCAGTGAAGATGTTAAATGGTGATATTAAATTAAATCATTTAGATTTAGGTGATATCTATCTAAAATCAACTAATGGTGAAATGAAAATCAAAAATGTATCAGCAAGTATGCTTGAAGTTGAAGGTGTAAATGGTGAAATCGAAGTAGTGGATAGTCAAATTATTGATTTTCTAGGTGAAACTGTTAATGGAAATGTAAAAACGCAAGCAGATATCAGAAGTATCAGTGTTTCATTAATTAATGGTGAGATAAGATTAACAACACCAATCGGTTCAGAGCCCAAAAAAATTGAAGCCAGTGCAGTGAATGGAACAATAAAATTAGCTATTCCAGAAACTGTGGGAGTAGACGGGGCATGTAAGACGAATTTTGGAAGTATTAAAAATCGTATGTCTGAAGTTGAAATTGTTCGCGAGAAAAAAGATCGAACGAATCAATCTTTAGAATTTAGAAGATTAAATGATGAAAATCTTGTATTTGTTAAGTTGAGTACAACAACAGGAAGTATTCTCTTAAAAGATACAGATATCTAAAATATGGAGTGAGAAAAATGAAAAGAAAATTAACTAAATCTAGATCAAATGTCGTTATTTCAGGCTCTTTAGCAGGAATTGCAGAATTTCTTGGAGTTGATGCAACGGTAGTACGTGTTATATATGTTGTTTTATCAATGTTTGCCTTAGGATCACCGATCATTTTATATATTGCTTTAATGATATTAATGCCCTCTGGAGACAAAGGAACAAATGAACCTTATAATCCTTCTTATCGAAATAACCAGAGCACTCCTTATCATTCTGATAAACCTAGAAAAGAAGCGCAGAAAGTGGATAATGATGATTGGAGCGACTTTTAATGTCGTATTTACAAAGATTAGTCGTTAATACTCTTGCATTTATCTCACTTTCAGTATTATTCCCAACTAAATTTTATGTAGGAAGCCTTCTAATCGCTGTTATAGCGAGTGTTGTCTTATCAGGACTAAATATGTTCGTTCGCCCTATCTTACATATTTTGTCATTACCAATTACATTGATTACTTTTGGTCTGTTTAGTTTCATTATCAATGCTTTAATGCTTAAACTTACCTCAATGGTTCTTGGTGGTCAGAATTTTGCTTTTTCAAGTTTTGGTTCAGCAGTTTTAATAGCGGTGATTATGTCTATTATTAATTCGATAGTAGCAGATCATTTTTCAAGTAAATATAATTAGATAATAAGTTTCATATTGAGTCTATTCATTTAGAGATAGGATTTAATATGGGACTTATTTTTTTATTTTACTCTTTTTTCTCAAAGTAAGCGGATAATCTAGAAACTCGTTTGATAAAGTGATAAGATATAACAGTTAAGGTTTAATCTTAAAGTAAAGGAAGTGAATATAATGGTACAAATGAAAGATATCGTCAATCAATTACAACTGGATGTTTATTCTGGAGAAGAATATTTAGACAGATCAGTAGAATCAAGTGAAATCTCCCGCCCAGGATTGGAATTGACAGGTTATTTTAATTATTATCCAGCTGATCGTATTCAAATGCTAGGAAAAAAAGAAATAACTTTTACAGAAAAAATGACTGCAATCGAAAAAGATATTATATTTAAAAAATTAAGCGCAAGAACAGTTCCTTGTTTTGTAGTAGCTAGAGGGTTAAAAGTACCTGAGGAATTAGTTGAAATCACACAGAAAAAGGGAATACCTATCATTAGTTCTAATATCTCAACGTCTAGGTTATCAGGTATTATTTCTAATTTTCTTGAAAGCCAATTGGCAGAACGGGTTTCTATTCACGGTGTATTAGTTGAAGTATATGGCTTAGGTGTCTTAATTCAAGGAAGTAGCGGCATTGGTAAGAGTGAAACAGGTCTTGAATTAATTAAAAAGGGCCATAGATTAATTGCTGATGATCGTGTAGATATTTATCGACAAGATGAGAGATCAGTTGTCGGTGAGGCTCCGAAGATCTTAGAACATTTAATGGAAATTAGAGGAGTTGGAATTATTGATATTATGAACTTATTTGGTGCAAGCTCAGTTCGTAATAAAACCCAAATCCAATTAGTTGTTAACCTTCAAGATTGGAAGACTGATAACACATATGATCGTCTAGGAAGTGGAACAGATAGTATTTCATTAGCTAATGTCCCAGTTCCAAGAATTACTATTCCAGTATCGACAGGTCGAAATGTAGCGACTATCATTGAAGTGGCAGCGATGAACTTTAGAGCTAAAACAATGGGCTACGATGCAACGAAGAAGTTTGAAGATAATTTAGCGCAATTAATAGAAGAAAATTCTTCTGGAAATGGAGAATAATAAATGAATTTTTTAACAGTCAACCCGACAGCTTTTAAAATTTTTGGCATTGAGATTCAGTGGTATGCCATTATTATTGTATCAGCAATAGTCTTAGTCTCGTGGTTAGCATCAAAAGAAGCGGAGAGAGTAGGGTTAAGAGAAGATGATGTGGTTGATTTAATGCTTTGGGCATTACCGATTTCTATCATAGGAGCAAGACTCTATTATGTCATTTTCGAATGGGAATACTATGTTCAAAATCCAAGTGAAATTTTAGCGATTAGAAATGGCGGATTAGCAATTTATGGTGGTTTAATTGCAGGTGGTTTCGTTATTTACATATTTACTCGACATCGCTTTATATCAACTTGGAAATTTTTAGATATAGCAGCACCAAGTGTTATCTTAGCTCAAGGAATTGGTCGTTGGGGTAACTTCATGAACCATGAAGCTTTTGGTGGCGTTGTAAGTTTGAATTTTTTAGAGTCACTACACTTACCTAAATTCATTATTAACAATATGTTGATAGATGGCAAATATCGTCAACCAACTTTTCTATATGAAAGTGTTTGGAATATTTTAGGTTTTATTGTCCTGATTATTTTAAGAAAAAAACCTAACTTTTTAAAAGAAGGAGAGGTTGCTCTGATTTATGTTATCTGGTACTCTCTAGGTCGTTTTTTCATTGAGGGTATGAGAACAGATAGTTTGATGATTGGTGAAGTCATTCGAGTGTCTCAAATTCTTTCAGCAGGTTTATTTATAGTAGCAATTGGACTAATGATTTACAGAAGAAAAAATAAAGAACTACTCTTTTATGATCGTACAAAAGGAAAAAAGAAAGGTTAAGTTGAACCTTTCTTTTTTTTGCTTATCATTAGATAGTTTGTATGATAAACTGAGTAAAGTAAATAAGAAATTATTTTAAAGGAGTATTATAGAATGAAACAAAAAGTAGCTGTGCTAGGAGCAGGTTCATGGGGAACAGCCCTTGCGATGGTTCTAGTTGAAAATGGTCATGAAGTCACTATTTGGGGCCATCATCCAGAACAAATTACTGAAATAAATGAAAACCATACCAATAAACGTTATTTATCAGATGTGCAGTTACCTGTAGAGTTAAAAGCAACATCAGATTTAGAAGTGTGTGTTAAAGATGCCGATGCTGTTTTATTTGTTGTACCTACTAAAGCAATTCGCGATGTTGCGCAGAAATTTGTGGAAGCCTGTCACAATCAACCTATTATTATTCATGCGAGTAAAGGGTTAGAACAAGAGACACACAAACGTATTTCTGAAATTTTAATCGAAGAAATACCAGAAAATAAAAGAAAAGATGTCGTTGTTTTATCTGGACCAAGTCATGCGGAAGAAGTCGCAGTTAAAGATGTAACCACGATTACTGCAGCAGCTAAAAACCTAGAAAATGCTGAGTATGTCCAAAAATTATTCTCAAATGAATATTTCCGTATCTATACAAATCAAGATGTTATTGGTGTGGAATTAGGAGCAGCCTTGAAAAATATAATCGCTCTAGGTTCTGGTGCATTACATGGTTTAGGTTATGGTGATAATGCCCGAGCAGCAATCATGACAAGAGGATTGGCTGAAATTAGCCGTCTAGGTGTAGCGATGGGAGCTGATCCATTAACGTTTATCGGCTTAAGTGGTGTAGGTGATTTGGCTGTAACGTGTACAAGTATTCACTCGAGAAACTGGCGTGCAGGAGATTTACTAGGCAAAGGGCAAAGTTTAGATAATGTACTTGATAATATGGGAATGATTGTTGAAGGTGTATCAACTACCAAAGCAGCCTATGAATTATCAAGAGATTTAAACATAGATATGCCAATCACAGAAACGATTTATAAAGTAATCTATGAAAATGAAGAAGTTAATAAAGTAGTGAAAGAAATCATGCTACGTGAACATAAATCAGAACAAGAATTTTAAACTAGGAGCGTAAAACATGCAAAAAGTAAGAAAAGCGATTATACCGGCAGCAGGATTAGGAACGAGATTTTTACCAGCGACAAAAGCTATGGCAAAAGAGATGTTACCAATTGTTGATAAACCGACTATTCAATTTATTGTGGAGGAAGCACGAGCAGCAGGTATTGAAGACATACTAATTGTTACCGGAAAAGCAAAGCGTCCAATTGAGGATCATTTTGATTCTAATTTGGAACTAGAGATGAACTTAAAAGAAAAAGGAAAAACTGATTTATTACAATTAGTGACAGAAACGACTGGTTTAAACTTACACTTTATCCGTCAATCGCATCCATTAGGCTTAGGTCATGCGGTACTTCAGGCGAAATCATTTGTTGGAAATGAGCCTTTTGTCGTAATGTTAGGTGATGATTTAATGGAAGATAAGGTGCCTTTGACAAGACAATTAATGGATAATTATGAGAGTACTCATGCGTCTACGATTGCTGTTATGGATGTTCCACAAGAAGATGTTTCTAAATATGGTATTATTAATCCAGGTCAAGAAGTTGAAAAAAATCTTTTCAACGTGATTAACTTTGTTGAAAAACCTAAAACAGAAGATGCGCCAAGTAATATGGCGATTATTGGTCGCTACTTGTTAACACCAGAAATCTTCAATATCTTAGAGAATCAACATCCAGGTGCTGGAAATGAAATTCAATTAACAGATGCCATAGATACATTAAACAAAACGCAACGTGTCTTTGCTCATAAATTTACGGGGACTCGATATGATGTGGGAGATAAATTCGGTTTCATGAAGACAAGTATTGAATATGGCTTGAAACACCCACAAATTAAAGATGATTTAAGACAACTTATTTTAGATATTAGTGATGACTTACGTAAAGATGATAAAAAGAAGAAAGAGAAGGAATAATATTCCTTCTTTTTTCATTGAAGATAAAGGTAGGTTAAAAGTTGTTATGCTTTCAGAAACTGTAGACTTTTAACCTCTGAGGAAAGATAAAGGTGTCTAAATGGAAATAAAAAACGCAATCTTACATATTATTGATCGAGAGGCTGGCAGTTTAATTTGTTCTCAAACAGAATTAGATTTAAAAGAATATGCTGTAAAGCAATACCTAGATTCTGTATTAAAACGATTAGAAAAAGCTGAATATAAAACGGGAATTTTGAATCAGAATTCTGTGTTTTATAAATTGATAATAAATGATGAATTAGATTTTGTTGATAAATCAGCAGAAATAGCTCAAATGGTTTTTGATAGCTTAGCTATTAGTGAGGACGCACCAAGTGGAGACCTGTTGGTTGTTGAGTTGGAAGAGTTGAATGGTTTGCCAAAATTTGGCTTAATCAAGTTTAACTACAAACCTAGCTTTACTCATCATGTGACATATATTGAAGATAAAATGCAAAATAATATTATTTTAAATAAAACTATTTTTCCATCAACTACGCAGCGAATTGATGAGTGTTGTTTGATTAATTTAAAAACATTTGATTTAGAAATGGTTGAAAAGAAATACAGCTTTGAAGGACAAAATAGACTATTCTTTTCGGAACGTTTTTTACAAGTTGATCCTAAGCCTACTGTGACAGAAAATCTAAAAATTATAAAAAAAGCCGTCAAGGAAGTTGCTAATAAATACAATGAAGAAGAGTATGTCAGTATGAGTCAAACACAACAAGCTATCTTTGAAAGTATTGAAGAAAATGGCGTGATTAGCAAAGAAAAAATCGCAGAAGCCGTTTTTGATACCAACGAATCTGCGAAAAAAGAATATTATGACATGATTGAACAAACAAAATTTTCAGAGGAGATACCAAGCAATATCCCTAAATATGAAAAAAAATATAGTAAACAAAAATTTAAATTAACCAATGGTATTGAACTTAGTATTCCAGCAGATGTTTATAAAGATAAAGATCTAGTTGAATTTATTAATAATCCTGATGGAACAATATCTGTAATGATTAAAAATGTGGAAGAGATTGTCAGTAAATTCTAAGCTGTAAAATAATGGTCGAAAAATAAACCTGTCTTTTTCATAATATCAATCGTTAGAATGTGAGGCTCGCCCTCACCGGTTTCAAATGACATAAGCTTTCCATAATCGGTCTTTTGATTTTCTGAAAAAAACTGATGTGTAACATCATAAGGAAGTTTTTCATCAAGCGTTCCATGCTAAAAATAAAGAGGCCGACCAGCTATTTTTTCAGGCATTTGGTTAAGATCGTATTTTTTAGTCCAAGAGAGTAAATCAATCAGGTTAACAGGGTAACTGCCTTCTTGTTCATTGATATAACTGGCTGTTCGATTGATAAATGCTTCATAGTTTGGTGAACCCATTAAAATTGAGGCAACTTTTATTTCTGGGTAATGAGTTAAGAGGGCAGCAGTGGTCATTCCACCCATAGAAAAACCAGCAACCCCAATTTTTTCATCTTTGATTAATTCTCTCTTTTGATAGAACTCAGTAATCAAAGGAAATTCACTAATATTGTACTGTAGAGTTGACCAAAAAGTAAAAGAAGGAATCATAGAGCGTACTTCAATCTTTCTTTCTCCATGATACATACTATCAGGTAAGATAACACGAATATTATGTTGTGCAATTTTTTTTCCAGCTGTCAAAGCTAGTTCTTTTTTTGTTTGCCAACCATGATAATAAATGACCAATGGTAGGTTATCATTTAGTAATTGAGTGGGTACAACCTCTAAAATAGGGATATGTTGAATTGTTCTTTTTCTAATAGTTAATGTCAATATAATCACTTCCTCATACTTATTTTAAGGAAGTGCGCACAATAAGTAAAATAAAATGGCCTTCTAATAAAAAATAAATCTCGTAGTCTAGATAGCAATTTATCGTTTTTTCCATTATAATGGATGATGAGTTTTTAATTGAGAGGAGAATGAAAGTGGCATACCAAGCTTTGTATCGTGAATGGCGTTCTCAGACTTTTGATGACATGGTCGGACAAAAAATGATAACACAAACACTGAAAAATGCAATCGTTCAAGAAAAAGTGTCACATGCCTATCTCTTTACAGGTCCAAGAGGTACCGGTAAAACAAGCGCAGCAAAAGTGTTTGCTAAAGCAATTAACTGTAAACATTCAGTTAATGGTGAGCCTTGTAATCAATGCGAAGACTGTATTGGTATCACAGAAGGTCGTGTCAACGACGTTATTGAAATAGATGCGGCAAGTAATAACGGGGTTGAAGAAATACGTGAAATACGTGATAAAGTTAAATACGCACCAACTCAAGTAACGTATAAAGTGTATATCATTGATGAAGTCCATATGCTCTCAACAGGAGCGTTTAATGCTTTACTAAAAACGCTAGAAGAACCACCAAAACATGTTGTGTTCATTTTGGCTACAACTGAACCGCATAAAATTCCAGCAACTATTATTTCAAGAACGCAACGATTTGATTTTAAACGAATTGGGATAGAAGATATAGAAGAACATTTAGTCAGAATTTTAGAGTCTAAAAATTATTCTTATGAAGAAGCAGCACTTAAAATTATTTCAAGATCTGCTGAGGGTGGTATGCGTGATGCCTTGAGTATCTTAGATCAAGCGATATCTTTTAGTGGAGATAAACTAACAGTGATAGACGCTCTTGAGGTAACAGGGAGCTTAACAAATGAGATAATGGATACTTACTTAGAGCATTGTATTTCTAATGAAACTGAAAAAGCTTTATCAGTATTGAATCAGTTATTAACAGAAGGCAAAGAAAGTAATCGAATTGTAGAAAATCTACTATTATATTGTCGTGATTTACTAGTTTACCAGAAAGCTCCAGCAGTTTTGGAGGCGCAAGTAGGGTTAATTACCGATAGTTTTAAAAAACTCAGTGAGTTGATAAAAACGGAAGAATTATACCGATTGATTAATGAATTAAATGAGACTCAAAAAGAAATTCGTTACAGTCATCAACCAACTGTTTATTTAGAAGTTTTGACAATTAAACTATCAACAACAAAAAAAACTGTCCAATCTCAAGAAAAAATTGAGTTACCTGAAATCCAGAATTTATTAGAAAAAATGATGGAATTAGAAAAAGAACTCCACCAGTTAAAAACGAATGGTGTTGTGCAAAACTCGAATAATCAATCAGTTAGTAATAGTCAGAGTACTAAAAAGCCAAAAGCTTCAACATATAGGATACCAACGGAACAAGTTTATCAAGTATTGCAAAAGGCAACAAAACCACAACTTGTTTCTGTTAAAGGAGCTTGGGATGAGTTATTACAGTTTTTATCGGTGACACAAAGAGCAATGATAAAGGCTAGTGAACCAGTAGCAGCAAGTGATGAGAGTTTGATTATTGCTTTTGATTATGAGATACTTTGTCAAAAAGCTAGTCAGGATGAAGAATTACTTTTTGCGATTAAAAAAGGTTTAGAGAGATTAATTAGATATTCACCTAATTTAATTAGTGTACCAAGAGATCAATGGTCAGAGTTAAGACAATCATTTATTTCTCAAATGGATGAGAGTGAATCAGGTGAAGTTAAAAAAGTCGAAGAAAAAGACCCGGTAATTGAAGAAGCTAAGGAATTATTCGGTTCTTTGGTAAATATAATAGAAGATTAAAAGAAATAGGAGAGATTATTATGATGCGTGGAATGGGAAATATGCAAGGTATGATGAAACAAATGCAAAAAATGCAAAAAGAAATGACTGAAACAAAAGGACAATTAGATCAAATGCAATTTACTGGCGAGGCTGGTAATGGTTTAGTAACAATTACAATGACTGGTGAGAAAAAAGTAGTGGATGTTAAAATTAACCCTGACGTCCTAGATCCAGAAGATGCGGACATGGCACAAGATTTAGTTTTAGCTGCAACAAATAATTGTTTAGAAAAAATTGAAGTTGAATCAGATAAAATGATGGGTCAATATACTAAAAATATTCCTGGATTTTAATAGTAGTATATATATATTTGGTAAAATATGAAGAGGCTGACTTTGAGTCAGCCTCTTTTGGCAGAAAGAAGGAAGTTAGTATGTACTATCCAGCACCTATTGCTAAATTAATAGAGAGTTATATGAAATTACCAGGAATTGGGGCAAAAACAGCAACTAGACTTGCCTTTTATACAATTAATATGAGAGAAGAAGACGTGACTGAATTTGCTAAATCTCTTATAAGTGTCAAAAGAGATCTAAACTATTGTTCAATTTGTGGAAATATTACAGATGAAGCAACTTGTGATATTTGTCGAGATACTAATAGAGATAAAAGTATTATTCTGGTTGTTGAAGAGACAAAAGATGTTATGTCTATGGAAAAAATGCGTGAATACAAAGGGTTATATCACGTTCTTAACGGTGTCTTGTCTCCAATGGATGGAACAGGCCCTGATGACTTGAATATTGCCTCATTAATCAAAAGACTCCATAGCGATGAAATAAAGGAAGTTATTATCGCTACTAATGCGACAACTGATGGAGAAGCAACAGCAATGTATTTATCTAGATTAATTAAACCAGCTGGTATAAAAGTAACCCGTTTAGCCCATGGGTTATCTGTTGGTAGTGATATTGAGTATGCTGATGAAATCACGTTATTAAAAGCAGTGGAAGGTCGAACTGAATTGTAGACAAAAAGGAGCAGGAAAAAATGCAAGGAATTTTTATTACATTAGAAGGCCCTGACGGTGCTGGTAAAACAACTGTTATAAAACAATTAAGTGATCAACTTATGAAAGATATTAATATAGAAGTTATAACAACAAGAGAGCCTGGTGGCATCCCAATTGCAGAAGAAATTCGTCAGGTTATTTTAGATCCTAAAAATAGTGAGATGGACGAAAGAACAGAAGCGCTCCTCTATGCAGCAGCAAGAAGGCAACACCTAGTTCAAAAAGTCTTACCTTCACTTGAATTAGGGAAAATGGTCCTATGTGATCGTTTTATTGATAGTTCTATTGCCTATCAAGGGGTTGGTAGAGACATTGGCAAATCAGAAGTCCAAGTAATTAATGATTTTGCTATAGAAGGACATTATCCAGATTTAACGATTTATTTAGATGTCCCATCTGAGATTGGGTTGGAAAGAATTAATCAAGGAAGAAAACAATCAGAACTGGATAGACTGGATAATGAATCATTAGATTTTCATAAAAAAGTAAGAAGGGCTTACCTTGATCTAGTCAAAGAACATTCAGAGAGAATTGTTTTAATTGATACAGAAGATAATATAGAAAAAGTAGTCAAAAATTGTTATGATTTAATCAAGGATAAATATCCTTCTATTTTTAAATAAGTGAAAGGTGGTAATCGCTATGAAGTTATTATTAGCAATTGTTCAAGATAAAGACAGTAACCGACTATCTACTGAGTTTAATCAAGCGAATGTTCGTGCGACTAAATTATCTACAACGGGAGGTTTTTTAAGAGCAGGGAATACAACTTTTATTATCGGGATAGAAGATGAGCGAGTTGGAGAGGTTTTAGAAATCATTAAAGAAACTTGTCAAACAAGGGAACAATACGTTACATCTCCAGTCACTTTTGATATGTCGATGGATGCTCATTCTAGTTACCCAATTGAAATTCAAGTTGGTGGTGCTACAGTATTTGAATTACCAGTTGATGGGTTTCATCAATTTTAATGGAAAAATTACTTAAAGATAGAGTAAAAGAGGAACAACCTAGACTGACAAGTTTGTTTGAAAAAGTGTTGGTTAAAAATAAATTAACACATGCCTATTTAATGGAGGCTCAAGAAATAGATTCAGTTTATGAATTTTCACTTTGGCTCGCTCAGTCAATTTTTTGTGAGCAAAAAGAAAACGGGACTCCTTGTGGTAGTTGTAGTACTTGCCAACGGGTAGAGAGTTTAGATTTTCCAGATGTCACAATAATCGAACCACAAGGACAGACGATAAAAGTTGATCAAATCAGAGACATTAAACAAACATTTATTAGAAGTGGAATGGAATCAAGAAAAAAAGCGTTGATTATTAAGTGTGCGGAAAAAATGACTGTCAGTGCAGCCAATAGTCTTTTGAAATTCATAGAAGAGCCGGATGGGACGATGCATATTTTCTTTCTAACTAATAATAGTAATAAAATATTACCGACTATTCAATCAAGATGTCAGCAAGTATACTTACACCCTATTGCAAAATCAGCACTTGTTTTAGAATTAATGGAAGAGAGTTCGTTGCCTAAAAAACAGATTGAATTAATTGTTGAACTTTCTGAATCGAAAAAAAAGGCAGTTGAATTATCAAGTGATGAGTGGTTTAATAGTGCTAGAGAAACTGTGTCTAAATGGTTTCAATATTTAGATAAAAAAAATGCATTAGCTTTTATATATGTTCAACAACATTTAGTAAGATTAGCAAAAGATAAAGAACAGCAATTTTTAATTTTAGATATTCTGTTAAATATTTATCGACTAGAATTAAAAGAACTAATTGTTTCGGATTCAATCGCACAAGAACAATATAATAGCACCATTGAAAAGATAATACATGCAAGAAAAAAATTAGAGGCAAATGTTAGTTTTCAAAACGTATGTGAACAATTTGTATGGCAAGTGCTGTATTAAAATAGGAGGAACACACAATGATAGAGGTAGTCGGTGTTCGGTTTAAACCTACTGGAAGAATTTATTTCTATTCTAAAAATGAAACCTTAGATTTAGAGTACAATCAACCAGTAATAGTAGAATCTCAAAAAGCAAAAGAGCTAGCTTATGTAGCTATTCCAAATAAAGAAATGAAAAAAGAAGATTTACCTGAAGAATTAAAACCAATTATTCAAGTGGCTACAAGTAAACAATTAGTAAAACAACAGAAAAATGACCAAGATGCAAAGGATGCTTTTACAATTGCTAAGTCAAAAATATTAGAACATCAATTAGAAATGAAATTAGTGGATGTTGAATATACTTTCGATCGAAGTAAGATGGTCTTTAGTTTTACAGCTGATGGCAGAATCGATTTTAGAAATCTAGTAAAAGATTTAGCGTCTATTTTTAAAACTAGAATTGAATTAAGGCAGATTGGTGTTAGAGATGAAGCGAAACTTTTGGGTGGTATTGGTCCATGCGGCCGACCGTTATGCTGTAGTACTTTTTTAGGTGATTTTGCAGCGGTATCTATTAAGATGGCCAAAGAGCAAAATTTATCATTAAATCCAACTAAAATCTCAGGCGTATGTGGCCGTTTAATGTGTTGCTTGAACTATGAAAATTCAGAGTATGAGCGCTTACGTGAAAAAATGCCTGATTTTGGCGAAATCATAGAGACACCTGATGGTAAAGGAAAAGTGATTGGTTTAAATATTTTATCAGAGGTAATCAAAGTTAAATTATTTCAAAAAGAAACACCAATGGAGTATGATTTAGATGAATTACTTGAGTTGGAATTAGCTGAAATAAAGGAAGATTAACATGGAAAAAACAAAATTATACGATGAATTAGTAGAGGTTGAAAAAAACTTACAAGCCATGTTAAATCAAGTGAGTGAAATGAAGAATGTGGTGGATAATGTTCTTGAAAAAAACTTAAACTTGGAATTAGAAAACCAACATTTAAGAGATCGCTTAGAAAAACTTGAGCGAGAGTTTTTTTCAGATGATAGCAAGCAAGAGTTGTCTAAATCTCGTTTAAATTTAGAAAAACTGTACGAACAAGGTTTTCATGTGTGCAAAGATTTTTATGGCTCAAGGAGAGAAAATCACGAAGAGTGTGTGTTCTGTTCCCATATGATCTATGGTAAATAAGTCTAATAATTTATTTAATTATGAATAAAAGGTATGAAAAAAGAGACTTCTACAACAAGTCACTTAACACTAAAATTAGAAAAATAATTTTTAGTGTTGGGTGACTTGTTTCTTGGAATTGGAGACTGTTAACATAAGCCTTTCAAAGGAGTAAAAGAGATGCAACAACAAAAAAGTTTTAAAAATATGAACCAAGGTAAATTATATTTGGTACCAACACCTATTGGTAATTTGGAAGATATGACATTTAGATCAGTTAAAATTTTAAAAGAAGTTAATTTGATTGCTAGTGAAGATACTAGAAACACAAAAAAATTATTAAATCACTTTGAAATTGAAACAAGACAACTCAGTTTGCATGAGCATAATGTAAAAGAGAGAGTTCCGGAATTGATAGAGTTATTACTAGGTGGTACTAATATTGCACAAGTAAGTGATGCTGGAATGCCATCGATTAGTGATCCGGGTCATGAATTAGTATTAAACGCAATAAAAGAAGAAGTTGATGTAATTGCACTCCCAGGAGCTTCAGCAGGAATTACCGCCCTAATTGCATCAGGAATAGCCCCCCAACCTTTTTTGTTTTATGGTTTTTTACCTAGAAAAAACAATGAACAAAAAGTAGCTATGGATCAATTAAAAGACAATCAAGCATCATTAATTTTTTATGAAAGTCCTCACCGAATTGTTAAAACATTAATTAATATGTCGATTGTATTTGGTGAAGAACGTCAAGTGGTATTATGTAGAGAATTAACAAAACTATTTGAAGAGTATACAAGAGGAACAATTAAAGAGTTAATCGAATTTTTTAATGAGAAAACAATTAAAGGTGAATGTTGTTTGATTGTTGAAGGATATGATGGAGTTTCAGAAATATCAGAGTCAGAACAAGAGCTTTCAATAAAGGAGCATGTTGAATGGTTAATGGAAAATCAACATTTGAAAAATAAAGAAGCGATTAAAGAAGTTGCTAAAAAAAGAGGCTTAAAAAAACAAGATGTGTATAAAGAATATCATACAAAATAAATTTAGGAAACCTGCGAAGTTTAAAAAAAAGTTGCATATTAATAAGGTTATGATATAATTTTCTTGTATAAGTATCATTAGAATAGGTGGAAAGTTTTTTTTTTGATTTAAACTATTTTTCTTATTTCTAAAGTATTTAAGTCTGTGAAAATTTTTGATATATAAGTTTTACTACAAGGTGGGGTTTGAGTGTTTAATAATTGGTTAAAACGTCGGGACGATGAGCCTAAAGACGAGACAGAAGAAAATAATTTTAATGAAGAGACAATGTTGACATCAACAGCCAGTACTAGTGAGGTTGTTACTTCTGATAAATTAGATTATGACAGTGGTGATGATGATTATTATTACTATTATTATTACGAAGGTGACAATAAAGGAAAACCTTCAATTCCTAATTTAGATAAGAGCATCAAGGAAGAAGAAGTTTTAGATTATTATAATGTTGATGACGAATCTTATGTAAGTCCATTTTCATCAGACGCTAATGAAGGTCAGGAAGAAGTTAAGGTTGAAAAAAATTCGCCAGATTATTCTTATGAAGAAGAGTATGTTGAGGTGTCTAGTAGTGAATTTAAGACTGCAACAAGTCAATTAGATATTTCAGAAATTGAAAATGCACAATTAAGAGAGAAAATTGATCAGTTATTATTAGAAAATGATAACTTACAAAGCCAAGCAGATCGTTTGGCTAGGGTTGAAGAGAATAATAATCGATTATCAGCTCAAATTGATGAGTATGGTAATTTATTGGAAGAAAATAATCAATTGAAAATTCAATTACTCGATTTAGATAAGTTTAAAGCTGATAGTGAATCAATGATTCAAAAAATTGATACATTAAATGCTGATGTCTTAGATAAAGATAAAAAAATTACTGACTTAAACAGTGAGCTTTTAGAAAAAACTAATGAAACAAGTGATTCTCAAGAATTAACAGGTAAATTAGAAAAAGCAACTGAATTATTGGAAAGCAAAGAAAATGAATTAAACCAAGCAACTGAAACGATAAATCTGTTAACTCAAAAAGTAAACGATAGCAATCAATCTCTAGAATTAAAAGAGCAACTAATCAAAGAAAATGAGCAAACAGTTATGAGATTAAGAACTGATAATGAAAACTTCATAAAAGAGATTGAAGTTTTACAAAAATCGGTTTCAAACTATGAAGAACAAGACCAATCAATGGATCAAGACACTTTAGAAAAAGAAGAACTACAAAGACGCTTAACTGATCTTGAAGAAAAATTATCTCATGCTAAAGAATTAGAGAAAAAATTAATCAACAAATATGAAGAAGAGTTAGAAAAAAATCAAAAAATTGAATTAGAGATGAAGAAAAAGGAACAGGAGTTAACTGACATGAATGAAAAATTAAGCCAAACAGAACAACTAGAGAAAGAACTTGAGGAATTAAAAAATAACCAACGAGTTATTAACGATTTACAGCAAGAGCTATCTAGCATGCGTCACCAACAAGAAGAGGTAACAACTAGCTTAACAGAATTACGTTCTGCTAAATCTCCTGAAGTAACAGATTTACAACTTGAATTAGCGCAAGTTAAAGAAGAGCTACGTTTGGCAAACTTAAGAGCAGATCAAGGGAATACAATGAGCCAATCAGATATTGCAAGTGTTATGTTAGAAGCACAAGCAAAAGCTCGCCAAATTGTTGATGTTGCTAATTACGAAGCAAAACGTCGTGTAGCAGATTCTGAAACAGAATTAAGTGCAATTAGCCAAGAAGCAAGAAATTATTATAGAAAACTAGAAAAACTAAGAGTTGATTCTGAAATCATATTCTCAGATTTGTTAAGAAAATTAGAAACTATGGGAGAAATTGATCGTTTCTAAACACTGTGAAAGCGAGGTAGAAAATCGATGGAAGTAAATAAAAAAACACATCGTAAAATTGGCGTATTTGTTGGGGTTAGTACTGTTTTAGTATCGGTTTGTGGACCGGTGTTAGAAACTGTTGTTTATGCTGAAGAAGCAAACACCACTTCTAACAAAGTACTGTCAACTCTACCTAAAGCTGATTCAGCAATAAATTTTTCGAGTGAATTCTCCAGTACAATTAATGGAGATGATCCTGTTTCGACATCAGAATCATCAACTCCTAGTGAGACTAATGTAACAACTGAAGACACGTCAAAAGATTCTAGTAATAATTCATCGTCTAGTACTGATAAAAATACAACATCTAGTAGCCAAAATACTGGTTCTTCGTCATCAAGTATTACAGGACCATCTAGTAGTTCAGGTGGAAATATTTCAGGTAGTTCGTCTAATAACAATGGTGGAAGTACCTCCAAAGATTCAACAGGTGAGGATTCAAAGGATTCTTCAAAGGATGATCTATTAGGAAAAGTTATCTCTAAAACAGATGATAAAACACCGATTAAATATAATAGAAATCAGTCAACTCAAGAGTTTATTGAGGAAATTGGAGAAGATGCTAGAGCGATTGGACAAAAAAATGATTTATATGCTTCAGTTATGATTGCACAAGCTATTTTAGAAAGTGGATCTGGAAATAGTGGGTTATCTCGAGAACCAAATTATAATTTATTTGGTATTAAAGGTTCTTATGAAGGTAAATCAGTTGAAATGCCAACTTTAGAAGATAATGGTAAAGGTAGCATGTATACTATTTCTGCTAAATTCAGAAAGTATCCGAGCTACAAAGAGTCTTTAGAAGATTACGCAACACTGATGACAGGTGGAACATTAGGTCGTTCTACGTTCTATCAAGGTGCTTGGAAGTCAAACACTAAATCGTATGAAGAAGCAACAAAATATTTAACAGGCCGCTATGCAACGGATACACGCTATAACGATAAGTTAAACGGGTTGATTGAAACGTATAATTTGGCTCAATATGATAACAAAAAAGCTGTTGAAACAAAATTAAAGAAATCCAAAGAAACCGAAGCCTTCATTAAAGAAATTTCAACAGATACAAAAGAAATTGCTGAAAAAAATGATATGTACGCTTCTGTTTTAATTGCTGATGCCATTATAAAAAGTACATCTGGAAATAATATCTTAGCAGAAAATAAAAATATTTATCAAACAGAAGGTAAATATAAAGATAAAAGCATTGAAGTTGATACAATAGTAAAAGATAAAAAAGAGACAAAGCTGGAAAAAGTAACTTACAAGGAATATCCTTCGTATAAAGAATCAATAGAAGACCATGTCAAATTACTTAAAGAAGATAAAGCTGTTTATCCAGAAATGACAACCAAGAAAAAAGATAACTATAAAAAGGTTACTGCCTACATGACAGCTCAAACCAAAGAAGATAGAAGTTATCATAAAAAATTGAACTCATTAATTGCTACATATGATTTGACTAAATTGGATAAAAAAGTTGAACCTAAAAAAGAAATAAAAAAAGATGACAAAGAAGATAATAAGAAGAAAAATGAATCAATCGATATATTAAATCAATTGGGTCGTAATATGACAATCAAATTATCTGAAAGTTTAGAAAAGCCATCTAAATATGATGTAACAAGTAAATAAAAGGCATTTTGCCTTTTTTTTTGAATAAATATTTTATAAATAACTTATATAAGATTATGATATGGATAATCGTTCCTACTCAGTACCGTAAATACTGAACTATAAGTAAAAATGGGTTAATTGACTGTTTTTGCTTAGGCAAAAATAGTTTTTTTATATTAAGAGGGGGATAAAAATGAAAGAATTATTAGATAAAATTATAAGTGATGGGACAGTTTTAGAAGAGGATATTTTAAAGGTTGACAGTTTTTTAACTCATCAAATTGATCCTGAATTAATGAGTCTAATTGGTAAAAATTTTGCGGATAAGTATCGTGATAAAAAAATAACAAAAATTGTAACGATAGAATCTTCAGGAATAGCACCTGCAGTATTTATAGGGTTAGAGCTAGGTGTACCCGTTATATTTGCTAGAAAGCAAAAAAGTTTAACCATGAATAAGGAACTATTAACTGCTAGTGTCCATTCGTTTACAAAAAAAGTAACGAGCGAAATTTCAATTTCAACTAAATTTTTAACATCTCAAGATCATGTTTTAGTGGTAGATGATTTTTTAGCAAATGGTCAAGCCGCTCTTGGATTGATTGAATTATGTCATCAGGCTGGGGCAACAGTTGAAGCGATTAACATTGTTATTGAAAAATCTTTTCAAAATGGTCGTTCTCTGCTTGAAGACAAAGGATACAAAGTAGATTCTCTTGCTAGAATCAAATCATTAAAAAATAATGAAGTTCATTTTATCGAATAAACCAACACGGGGCTGACCTAAAATGTCAGTCTCATTTTTTTATAGTCAAGAGATAAAAAAGACTAACCCCACGATAACTCTACCAAAAGTGAGCCATCCAAAAGAGTGACTGTATGCTTTTTTCTTCAGTTTATTGGAACAAACCAACTTTTAATCCATCCTGTTCTTATTTATACTAAAAGAAGCTGAATAAAGAGGTTTTTATCTTTACAGTTATTCTCTAGATTGATACTATTGATATATCATATTTATAGTGGAGAAAGTAGTGAAGGAAGTTGTCGGAAATAATTTTACCAGGAAGTACAATAGGAATTATTGGAGGAGGACATATCAGTCGTATGCTTGTTATGTCAGCAAAAAAATATGGATACAAAGTAGGGATTCTCGATCCGTTAGAAGAAAGTCCAGCATCGCAAGTTGCAGATTGGCATATTGTTGCTAATTACAATGAAGAAAATGCTTTATTAGAGTTAGCAAAAAAAAGTGATATATTGACATTTGAGACTGAAAATATTGATACCAGGGCATTAGATTTTTTAGAAAAATATGTTAAGATACCTCAAGGGACATTAGGGTTGTCAGTTACGCAAGATCGACTATTGGAGAGAGAATTTTTAGATAATCATTCAATTAATATCGCACCATATGAAACCGCAGTCGTCATTTCGGATATTAAAGATGCGGCTAATAGTGTGGGATATCCTTGTATAGTAAAAAGCACAAGAAGGTACGGGGAAGAAGAATACATTGTAAAAATTAATAATGCCTCAGAAGTTGATTTGGCAGTACCCTTAATTCAACAAGGAGTCTGTATGGTAGAGGCTTTTGTTGAGTTAAAGAAAGAATTATTCATGACAATTGCAGTAAATTCAGATGGGGAGTACACTCTATTTCCAATCGTTGAATCATATCATTATTCTGATGGACTATTAAAAAAAGTGAAAGCACCAATTGAAATTGACGGATTGGATCAGCAATTAGTGAATCAAATCGAACTTATTTCAAAAGTGATTGCTTCAGAATTAAATATTTGTGGTATTGTAGGTATTGAATTTTTCATAACAAAAGATAATAATTTATATGTAAATGAAATATCAACAAGACCTCATGAATCCAGTACCTATACGATCGATGCCTGTGATTTTTCTGAATATGATGCTCATATAAGAGGGATTTGTAATTGGGCACTTCCTAAAATCAAACAATTTATGCCAGCTGTTACAATAAATATTACAAAAGAAAATTATGCGTTGGTTAATAATCTATTAACACAAAAACGAAAATGGCATTATCATTTTTATCAGTACCCGAAAAATTCTGATAGGTTCAAATTAGGGCATATAACAGTCTTATCAGACAATCTAGAAGAGACTATTCAAGAAATAAAACATGTTGGCTTGATTGACAATTAGTTTAAGGAAATAGGATGGAACGACCGTGAAGAAAAGTAGAATGCAACTTTTGGCTTATAATTATATAAAAGACAATATCGAAAAAGATAAATGGGAAAATGAAGTTCGACTTGTCGAGCAAGATATATCTAATGAATTACAAATTAGTCGTACACCAATTAGAGAAGCAATTAATAGCTTGATTCTGGAAGGTTACCTTGAAAAAGAAGTTAATCGAGGTGTGACTGTAAAAAAACAAATTATTTCTGTAGAAGAATTTGTGGAAAGAACGCAATTATTGGAGTTATTATTATCGAATTATTTGTTTCAATTACAAGTTAAACGATTGAAATTTGATACATCTAAAATTAAAATATATTTAATAAATTTAGAGGATGAAAAAGATTTTTCAAAAAAGAAATTATATTTAGGTGAAATTTTATTAGCTTTTTTAGGAAAGCTAGAAAATAAAGTAGTGAAACAGATTATTATTAAAAATTTTCAGCAGTTACATTATATTGTTTTTCCAAATGAAACACCTAATTTTTTGAATCAAGAAATTAATGACTGCATGATAAAACTATGTGATAATATTGAAAAAAATGAATATGAGTTGGCAAGAAAAACAATCCGTGTTTTTTTTAACCGATTAAACTTAGAATTAATAGATCAACAAATTTAATGGAGGTTTTGAGATGAAACAAATAAATTTAGGTAATACTAGTCTATTAGTACCGCAAGTAGCTTTAGGGTGTATGCGTATGAGTGATATGTCAATAAAAGATGCAGCAAAAGTAATTGAAACAAGCTTGGAGAATGATATTAATTTTTTTGATCATGCCGATATTTACGGTAGTGGGCAAGCTGAAATGTTATTTGGGCAAACAATTAAAGAAATGAAATTAGACAGAGAAAAAATAACAATTCAATCAAAATGTGGTATCCGTGACGGTTTCTATGATTTTTCTAAAGAACATATTTTGAAAAGTGTAGATGGCATTTTAGAACGGTTAGATATTGATTATTTGGATGTTTTAGCCCTTCATAGACCAGATACGTTGATGGAACCAGAAGAAATTGCTGAGGCTTTTGATCTCTTATTAAGCTCAGGTAAAGTTAGAAATTTTGGTGTTAGTAATCATAGACCAATGCAAATACAACTAATCGAAACGTATTTGAACCAAAAATTAGTAGTAAACCAATTACAATTTGGTTTAAAACATGCTGGAATGATCGCACAAGGTATGAATCAAAATATGGAAAACGAAGCTGGAATTGACCGTGATGATAGCGTATTAGAATATTCTCGTTTAAATAATATGACCATTCAAGCTTGGTCGCCGTATCAATATGGTTATTTTGATGGGGTATTCTTAGGAAATGAGCAATTTAGCGAGTTAAATAGCGTAATCAATGAAATGGCTAAAAAATATAATGTGACAGATACAGGTATCGCTACAGCATGGATTAATCGCCATCCAGCTAAGATTCAAACGATTATCGGAACAATGAATCCAAAAAGAATTTCAGAGGTTGCTAAGGCAAGTGAAATCAGTTTAACAAGAGAAGACTGGTATACTTTGTATAAGGCAAGTGGGTACCAATTACTATAATTATTATTAGAAAAGAGGTTAATAATGGAGATAAGAATTGATCATGTTAAAAAAAAATATGGTGTATTAGAAGTACTTAATATTGATGAAATGATTTTTGAAAGTGGTAAAGCTTACGGTGTAATTGGTCCAAATGGTGCGGGAAAGACAACTTTATTTAAAAGTATTACCAATATTATCGGTGATTATGAAGGAAATATCTATTTTGATGATGTGATAGTTAAGCAAAATAATAGTATCTTGAGTAATGTTGGGATTGTATTAGATGGTATTTCAGTATACAAAGACCGCACAGGTTGGTTTAATATTGAATATTTTTCAGGTTTAAGAGGGAATTTTGATCCTAAAAAGGCTGAAAAATTAGCAATGGAATTAGAAATCGCTGAATTTTTACATAGTAAAGTTAAAACTTATTCTTATGGAATGGTAAAAAAATTAATTCTATTAATTGCACTACTTCATGATCCGAAAGTACTAATTTTAGATGAGCCATTTAGAGGACTTGATGCAGAAACTGTGACATGGTTTAAATTCTATTTGAAACAAATGACAAGAAAAGGGATGACTTTAATAATATCTAGTCATGTAAAAAACGACATTGAGTCGCTGTGTCAAGAAGTCTATGTGATTAAAAAAGGACAGATAGTGAAAAAAATTGATTTAGTAGGAATGTCTGAGAAAATGTTGAGGGATATTTCAACTACTAATCAGGAAGCCTTTATAGTTATTCTTGAGAAATATAATTACTATTATCAAGTTCGAGAAAATGGTATTATTCGTTTGAACATCCAAGATGATAGATGGTCTGATATTAAAAAAACTCTCATAGATCAGGAAATAGAGATTATAGAACTTTCAAAAGTAAATATATTAGAAGGAAACTTAAATTAAAGGAGGAAGACGATGACAGCTAATTTAATTTTTAAAATGGAATTATTTAAATACATGAGAGATAAAAAATATTTAATCGTGACCGGTATTCTTGCAATTTTAAACATTTGTTCAACCATTTATTTAGTTTATTTAATTGATCATGCATCAAAACTTTATGAGAGTGATAGTCGTTTTTTAGGAATATTTATGCTATTTCTAACTCTTTCTATATTTGCTAATCTTGCTTTTATGTTTTTATACCCCTTTCATTTAATGTCTATGGATTATAAAAATGATGTGATGGCAATGTTAGTCGCATCTGGAGTTAATAGAAATCGGCTTTTTTTCTCAAAAATTGGAGCAACTTTACTATGGTCATTATGTGTAACTTTTGTATTAGTCTTTATTCCGGGATTTATCGTACTATTTAAAGCCTCACAAACAACGGGAATGTACAATCTTTTGGAAGATATACTAAGAACATTTAATTTAAATCAGTCAAGTATACTAGGATTATCCTTTACATTTGTTAATTCATATATTAATACACTAATCGTGATTTCAACAGCAACTATTTTGATGAAAGGTAGAAATTTAACTATTCTAGTGTATTTTGCGATTAACATGCTCCAATCTATTTTGTTAAGTGTGTTATCACTTATACCGATTTCAATGAATTTTAGTGATTTAGGTCTTTCTATTATGAATAATCTATTGATGATCTTAATATCAATTGGGATGACCTTCTTCTCACTATCAGTAATGAAAAGACAAAATCTTTAAAAACCGAACATTAACATAGAAGAAAGCAAGAATATTTTGTATATGTCTTGCTTTTTTTTTGCATTTAAGGTAGATTGTCATAGGATGCAAAATATAAAGTACGAAAGTTATGATACTATTCGTTTTTTGCTCTCAATAGATTTGTATTATTTTTAGGAGGAAGTTAAATGAAAATTTTTGATTATGAAGATATTCAATTAGTACCGAATAAATGTATCGTGGAAAGTCGTTCAGAATGTGAGACAACCGTTACACTAGGTAATAGAGAGTTTAAAATGCCAGTAGTTCCTGCGAATATGCAAACGATTATTGATGAGAGTATTGCAGAATTTTTAGCATCAAGAGACTATTTTTACATTATGCATCGTTTTGATGAAGATGGACGAATTCCATTTATCAAAAATATGCAAAGTAAAGGATTGTTCGCTTCTATCAGTGTTGGGGTGAAACCGAATGAATATGAATTTGTGAGACAATTAGCTGCAGAAAAAATTATTCCTGAATATGTAACAATTGATATTGCTCATGGACATTCGGATGCCGTTATTAATATGATTAAACACTTAAAAGAATATATTCCTGAAAGTTTTGTTATTGCAGGAAACGTGGGAACGCCAGAAGCGGTTAGAGAATTAGAAAATGCTGGGGCAGATGCGACAAAAGTTGGGATTGGTCCTGGTAAAGTATGTATTACTAAAATCAAAACTGGTTTTGGTACGGGCGGCTGGCAATTATCAGCTTTAAGACGTTGTAGTAAGGCCGCACGTAAACCTTTAATTGCTGATGGAGGAATTAGAACTCACGGAGATATAGCTAAGTCAATTCGTTTTGGAGCTACAATGGTGATGATTGGTTCGTTATTTGCAGGCCATGAAGAATCTCCAGGTCAAACAATTGAAGAAGACGGAAAATTATTTAAAGAGTACTTTGGTAGTGCTTCTGAATATCAAAAAGGTGAACATAAAAATGTTGAAGGAAAAAAAATTCTAATCGAACACCGTGGCAGTTTAGAAGAGACACTTAATGAGATGCAACAAGATTTACAATCATCAATTTCGTATGCAGGTGGTAAAGATATTGGTGCTATCCGTAAGGTAGATTATGTAGTAGTAAAAAATTCAATCTTCAATGGTGATAAATTTTAGGCTGTTTCAGAAGTGATCAGTTTCAAGAAATAAAAACAAAAAGAACTGTTTCTACTGTTGATAGAAACGGTTCTTTTTTAGGTGTATAGTTATAATAACTTAATTTAGAGTACCCATTCTTCGATAGCATATGAAACGCCATCTTCGTCATTGGTTTTAGTTGTTTTATTGGCAATTTCTTTAACAGATGATACGGCATTACCCATAGCAACACCAGTTCCAGCAAATTCAATCATTGATAAATCATTTTCATTGTCCCCAATCGCCATAACTTCATGTGGTTCAATTTTTAATAATTCAGATAGCTCTTTAACAGCTTCGCCTTTTGTGGCATTTTTATTTAAAATTTCATAGAAGAAAGGTGCACTTTTGACCATCGCAAATCTTTCTTTTAATTCAGTAGGTACTTTGGTGATAGCTTCATCTAATAACTCTTCGTGATCAATCATCATTGTTTTAATAATGTTCATGTCAGAAGTCATTTCTGAAACTTCACGATAAGTAACTGGCATGCCAGTTAAGAAAGATTCATGAACAGTATATTCACTAATATCTTTGTTAGCCGTGTACATTCTTTCATAATCCTGAACATGAAAATGAACGCCCAATTTTCTAGAAAGTAATTCAAATTCTAAATAGTCTTCAAATGCCACAGGATGTTTAATTAAAACGTCTTCCGTTCCAGCATTTTGGATCATAGCACCATTATAAGTAATAACAAAGCCATGTTCGTTATCAAGACCAAGTTCTTTAACAAGTGGCAAAACACCCATAGTTGGACGACCGGTTGCAAGAACGATATTTACGCCAGCCTTTGTTGCTTTGTTAATGGTATTTTTAACAGCCGTAGTTAGTTTACGATCTGAATTTAATAGTGTGCCATCAATATCGATGGTAACAAGTTTAATTCCCAAGAATAAAACACTCCTTCAAGTTAGTTTTCTTTTATTGCTCCGTTATGAATCATTTGGTTGAATAAAAGGATTTGTTCTTCAAATAAAGTATAGGATTGATCAGATGTTGTTGCAAGCATTTCTTTTGGAAAATAAAAGCGACGATCTCCTTTTGTCTGACCGGCAAGGGCTGCGACAAGATCACTTACTTTAGATAGCTCCATTAAACTACCATCAGCTTCCATTAGTTCAATTTGTGTGCGATGTTTATTTTCTGCAGGATGATAGAAATCGTAAGGCAGATCATAGCTAGAATTAATGGCTGTATAATTGGTAGCGTCAAAACCAACTTCTTCAATTAACTCAATTAATTCTGGAATTTTAGTTTTTGTTACGTCATTAAAAGTCACGGATTTTAACGGATGACGATGTAAGAATCGCTTCGCTAAATCACTTAATGTTGTATCAGAATGGTCCATCCAAGATAGAAAAGCTGTATTTAAAACACCATCATCTAATTTTAAGTAGTCTGATAAAGTATACTCATTTTTTAAAAAAGGAATTAGCAATGGCGAGTGGCTTTCAAAAAAACTACTATCAATCGCGTAGAGAACTTTTCCTCTGTTTAATAAATGATCTAAGATTACTTCCATGGCTCTTGAAACTGGATGAAAATAAATTTGCATGTACATTTGATAGCGACTAACAATATAATCTTCTACTGCATGCATCCCATTCGATTGAAAGGCAATCCCGTTTTTGTAAGGTCTGATCACTCGTAAAATCCTGGTTAAGTCAAACGTACCATATTCAGTTCCAGTATAATAAGCATCTCTAAGTAAGTAATCCATTCTATCTGCATCAATTTGACTTGAGATAAGTTGAACCACTTGTTGATTAGGATATTCTTTACTAATAACACTAGCAACTTTGTCAGGAAAATCAGGGGATACTTGTTTTAAAATTTGATTAATTTCAGTATCAGTAGAAGTAATAATATCAATCGTAAAGGCTTCATGATCTGTTTTAAATATTCCTTCAAAGGTATGAGAGTAAGGACCATGACCAAGATCATGTAAAAGAGCAGCACACAAAGTTACTAGTCGTTCACTATCATCCCAACCATTAACAGGATCAGTTTGGAAAGAATAATTACGATTAAAATAATTACAAATTCGACGAGTTAATTCGTAGACACCTAGTGAATGACCAAAGCGAGAATGCTCTGCAGCATGAAAAGTAAAAGAGGTTGTTCCTAATTGTTTAATCCGTCTTAAGCGTTGAAATTCTTTAGAGTTAATTAAATCAAGAATTAATTGATCCTCTATATGAATATATTTATGGATGGGATCTCTAAATACTTTTTCAGGAACCAATTTTTTTAAGGGATCTTTCAATTATCTTCACTCCAATCAATCACTTGGTTTCTTTGCTTCATTCGTTCATTTTGTTTTTCAAATTTTACTGAAAAGTCATCAGAGTTTAGAAATGTCTGAAGAAGTACCTCGTTGTCATCCGAAAAATGATACTGTGCAGTTAATACATCATTTATTCTCTCTTTGATTTGTTCAACGGTAAAATCCGTCTTTAATAACTCAGATAAATTTGACATAGAATTAGGATTAACAGGTGGAAATCCTTCTGTTCCAAATTGATTGCCTAAACTTTTTTGATAAAACTCTCTAACTATTTCTCCACGTTTAGCCTGATTTCCGCAAACACTTAAATAAATCATAATTCCAATACCATTTTTTATTCGTCTTTGAGAAATACCAGCAAATTTCTTTCCATGTATACTTAAATCAAAATCCCCAGGGCAATAAGAATCTGAAACTTCAAAAGCATCAATGGAAATATCAAAATCTGCGAGAGCTTCTTCAATAATGTGTTTCATTAATTCATAACCTTGGTCAATGGAAAAATTATATTTGCTGTCTGGTTGTGGAAGAACGATTGAAAAATTAAGAATACCTTGATCAGCCACAACAGCTAATCCGCCAGAATTGCGAACAACGACTTGATAGGCATTTTCCCTTATAGATTGAACACCTTCTGCTAAAAAGGTGACACGTGTGTCTTTCATGCCTAAAATAACTTGATTGGTCATACTCCAAAAATGAAAACAAATTATTTTGTTATCACCAGCATATTCAGCTAATAAATCAGTATATATAAAAGGTAGTAAACTTTTGTTGTGAGATAATATTTTTTGATCTAGTAAGATTGCTTCTTTTGTTATCATTAAAAAACTCCTAAAAATAGATTTAGTCCTATTATACATGAGATTGACTAAAGAAATAAGTAAAAAGAGTTGAGTTGAATATTTGACAAATTATGTGATACCAAGGAAAATGGAAGCCGATAATAAAGAGAAGTGTAGGTGGAAATATGGAAGAAAGAAAATCAGTCCCAGTTATGATTCAAGTCAAAACAGAAGTCTTTCAAGAAAATGAAACAAGAGAATTTTTTATAGAAGAAAAAGGACAAGTTGTCAGAATTGGGGAAGTTTTATATATTCGTTATAACGAAGTGATGGAAGGTGTTGATTCACCAGTTCCAGTAACAATGAAAATTATGCCAGACGGTAGTGTTCAATTGATTAGAGCTGGAGAAGTTCGAATGAAACTAAAATTTGATTACCAAAAACCAAACGAAACGCATTATCAAACTCCTTTTGGCGTCATGTGGATAAAAACATTCACCACTAATTTACGTGTTAGTCTAAAGGACCAACCTTTTTCAGGTAGCGTTCAAATTGATTATGATCTGTTTGGCGGAGAAGAAAAAATAGGTGTATATCATTTAGAATTAAATTTTACAGCTTAATGATGAAAAATGAAGATTTGAATTGCATTGAAAAGTAACTTATTGTATTATAAAGAGTAGACTGTGAAAGGACGTGTGCCAGTTGGAATTTAAAACTTTCGAAGGTGTCGATAAAAATGAAATATCTATGATTGAAGCAGCTCATGCTATTTTAGCTGAACGTGGAGATATTATGGATTTTTCTGATTTAGTTAATCAAATTCAAAACTATTTAGAAAAAGCTGATAGTGAAATTAGAGATATATTACCTCAATTTTATACTGACTTAAATATTGATGGTAGTTTTATTTCTCTTGGAGATAATCGTTGGGGATTACGTTCATGGTATCCAATCGATTCTGTTGATGAAGAAGTAACAGGTATCGATGATGACGAAGATGGTACAGTAAGACGTAAAAAACGTAAAAAAGTTAATGCCTTTATGGGTGCAGATGAAGATGCGATTGATTACAATGATGATGATCCAGAAGATTCAGACATCCACGATGAAGATGAAGAAGAGTTGTACGACGAAGAAGAAGATGAGACAAAAGAAATTAAAGAGTATACAACTGATTTGTCTGAAATTGGTGCCGATAATGATGTAGAAGAAGAAGATAACGGCGTTGAAGGATTAACCATTGTTGATGAAGATGATTTAGAAGATGATCTTTATGAAGAAGATGAAGAAGAAACTCACGAATAAAATAGAGTGGTGAGAATGGTACTTGGCTCTAAGTAACTGGAGCTACCATTTGAACTCGGACTACAAAAGTTAGAGCAGGCTTTTTCTCCTCTGTCTATTGAAGAATATTCGTATAAACAAGAAAGAGGCTGATATTTGGATCAGCCTTTTTTATTTTATTTAAAATTAAAAAGGAGTTTGATTATGCTAACTACAATCGTTCATTATATTATTTTGATCTTAAATACTTTTTCGGTAGTGATTCTTTTATTTGGTGTAGTAAAAGCAATGATTGATTTTTTTAGGAATGAATTTAAACAAGAAGATCGTTTGGTGACATCAAAAAAGAATAACTCTGTGAAAATATATTTAGGTTCGTATATCTTACTTAGTTTAGAAGTATTGATTGCTTCAGACATTATTGAAACTATTTTAAATCCTTCCTTTGAAGATATCTTAATACTAGCTGGAATAGTTGTTATAAGGACAGCCATTTCTTATTTTTTAGGGAAAGAAATTGAAAGTACAGAAAATTAAAGAGGTTATAAAAAATCTAGATTTATGTTATCGCTTGTTTGCAAATAATAGCGTGAGATACAAGTTTTTGGGCTTATATCTCACGCTATTATTTTTTTATTTCACAAAAACACTTGTATTTTTAAAGTTAAACGCTTACAATAACAACTATACCAATTATTAAAAATAGAAGGAGATTGATTTTATGATTGATTTAAATCTAGAAGAGAACTACAAATTATTTATAGATGGTAAATGGACCAATGGACAAGGCAGCCAAAGAATGGTTAGTACTTCTCCAACTAATGGTAAAGAGTTAGCAAGCTTTGTAGATGCTGTGGATGCTGATGTAGATAGTGCAGTACTTGCCGCTCAAAAGGCATTAGTAGACTGGAAAAAGTGGTCGTTGGTTGATAGAAGTAACTTATTACTAAAGATTGCAGATGTGATTGATGCTAATTTAGAACATCTAGCAATGGTTGAAACAATGGATAATGGAAAACCAATTAGAGAAACATCAACTGTTGATGTTCCCTTGAGTGCTGACCATTTTAGATATTTTGCAGGAGTTATCAGAAGTGAAGAAGGAAGTGCCACAGCGTTTGATGAAAATACTCTAAGTTTAGTTATTAGAGAACCAATTGGTGTAGTAGGACAAATTATTCCTTGGAATTTCCCTATTTTAATGGCTGCTTGGAAGATTGCCCCAGCTCTTGCTGCGGGAAACACAATTGTGATTCATCCTTCATCATCCACTTCTTTAAGTTTACTTGAGATGGTGAAATTAATTGGACCACTTCTTCCAGATGGTGTCATTAATGTCATTACTGGAAAGGGCTCTAAATCAGGTGAGTATATGCTTCATCATGAAGGATTCAACAAATTAGCGTTCACTGGTTCAACAGAAGTAGGTTATCGTGTTGCTAGAGCTGCTGCAGATCGTTTAATTCCAGCAACTTTAGAATTAGGTGGGAAATCTGCTAATATCTTCTTTGATGATATGCCGTTTGAGAAGGCAATTGAAGGAGCGCAACTTGGGATTTTATTCAATCAAGGGCAAGTTTGCTGTGCAGGATCAAGAATTTTTGTTCAAGAAGGAATTTATGATGAGTTTGTCTCAGCTTTGAAAACAAAATTTGAGGCAGTAAATGTTGGAAATCCTTGGGAAGCAGACACACAAATGGGCGCTCAAGTAAATGAAAGCCAAGTTAATAAAATCCTTACTGCGATTGAACAGGGAACTAAAGAAGGTGCGACTGTTCTAACTGGTGGAGAAAAACTTCTTGGAGAGTTAGAAAATGGCTGCTATATGAAACCAACTTTATTAACGAATGTCACTAATGATATGGCTATTGCCAGAGAGGAAATTTTTGGTCCAGTAGCAGTTGTCATTAAGTTTAAAACAATGGAGGAAGTAATTGAATTAGCCAATGAATCTGACTATGGCCTAGGGGGAGGCGTTTGGACGACTGATATTAATAAAGCCCTAAAAGTGAGCCGCGGTATTGAAACAGGACGTGTTTGGGTTAATACCTATAATCAAATTCCAGCTGGCAGTCCATTTGGTGGTTATAAAAAATCAGGAATCGGACGTGAAACACATAAAGCAATTTTAGATAGTTATTCGCAATCTAAAAATATTTATATTGATACAAATGATAATCCAATTGGTTTATATTAATTTTCATGTGAAACTTTAGATAGTTTTCAGAAAAAGACATAGAAATTTGTGATTTGACTAGCAAAATATATTGAATTCTGTTAAAATTACGGTGTTAGTTAAGTAAAACTTAACAAAAATTGTTATCCAAAATTAGGAGGAAGTTAATTATGGCATTAGTATCAGCAGCAGAAATGTTAAAACAAGCTAGAGAAGGTAAATATGCAGTTGGCGCTTTCAATACAAATAATTTAGAGTGGACAAAAGCAATTTTACAAGGTGCTCAAGAAGCAAATTCTCCAGTTATGATCCAAACATCAATGGGAGCAGCTAAATATATGGGTGGCTACCAAATGTGTTACGATATCGTTAAAGATTTAATCGATTCAATGGGCATTACTGTACCAGTAGCTTTACATTTAGATCATGGTGAATACGAAGATGCTTTAAAATGTATCGAAATTGGATACACTTCAGTTATGTTTGATGGTTCTCATTTACCATTTGACGAAAACTTAGAAAAAGCAAAAGATGTTGTAGCTAAAGCTCACGCAGCAGGCGTTTCTGTTGAATGTGAAGTTGGAAGCATTGGTGGAGAAGAAGACGGAATCATCGGTTCTGGTGAATTAGCAGATCCAGCTGAATGTAAAGCAATGTCTGATACAGGTATTGATTTCTTAGCAGCAGGAATTGGTAACATCCACGGTTCTTACCCAGAAAACTGGACAGGATTAAGTTTTGAAACATTAGCAGCAATCGCTGACGTAACTGATGGTAAACCATTAGTATTACATGGTGGTTCTGGTATTCCTTTAGAACAAGTACAAAAAGCTATCTCTTTAGGCGTTTCTAAAATAAATGTTAACACTGAATGTCAAGAAGTGTTCGCAGCAGCAACTCGTAAATATATCGAAGAAGGAAAAGACCTTGAAGGAAAAGGCTTTGACCCTCGTAAATTATTAGCACCAGGATTTACAGCTGTTACTGAATTAGTTAAACAACGTATTGAATGGTTTGGTTCAAACGGAAAAGCATAATTAAATTTTTAAAGAGGCTGACAAAATTTGTCAGCCTCTTTTTCTTTACACTGAATCTATCTAAATCTTTTTTTACTTGCTGTTTTATGGTAAAATACAGATGGTCAACAAAATAGATGATATTCTAGCTGCTTGTAAACAAGCAGCTTTTTTAAAGAGTAAAGTGAGGATATTAAAATATAATGAAAAAATTAGTAATTAATGGTGGAAAAAAACTTAAAGGTGAAGTAAAAATAAGTGGAGCTAAAAATAGTGCAGTTGCTCTAATACCAGCAGCAATTCTAGCAGATTCTCCTGTAATTCTTGAAGGTGTTCCGGATATCCAAGATGTCTATTCATTGAAAGAAATTTTAGAAATAATGGGTGTTAGTGTTACTTTTGAAAATAATCGAATGAAAATTGATCCAACTAATATGAAATCAACACCAATGCCTAGTGGAAAAATCCAAAGTTTAAGAGCTTCTTATTATTTTATGGGAGCATTACTTGGTAAGTTTAACGAAGGTGTGGTTGGTTTACCTGGTGGCTGTTACTTAGGACCAAGACCAATTGATTTACACATCAAAGGGTTTGAATCATTAGGTGCAACTGTTACAACAGAAAATGGTGCTACTTATCTTAAAGCGGATGAAGGTTTAACAGGTACTAGAATCTATTTAGATACAGTTTCTATAGGTGCGACAATCAACATTATGTTAGCCGCTGTAAAAGCTAAGGGACGTACTGTGATTGAAAATGCAGCAAAAGAACCTGAAATTATTGATGTTGCCACACTCTTAAATAATATGGGTGCATCCATTCGTGGTGCTGGTACTGATGAAATCAGAATTGATGGTGTAGAAGAATTACACGGTTGTCGTCACTCTATTATTCCTGATCGTATCGAAGCAGGAACATATTTGGCTTTAGCAGGTGCTTATGGTGAAGGTGTTAAAGTTCAAAATGTGATTCATGAACATCTAGAGAGTTTTATCGCAAAACTTAAAGAGATGGGTGTTAAGATGACGATTGAAGAAGATCAAATAACAGTCCATCCGTCATCTAATTTAAAAGCTGTTAATATTACAACGGTACCTTACCCAGGTTTTGCAACCGATTTACAACAGCCAATCACACCATTATTAATGCTGACAAAAGGAACAAGTATTGTGACTGATACGATTTATGAACAACGAGTGAATCACATTCCGGAATTAGTTCGTATGGGCGCTGATGCAAGTATTGAAGGTAGTATGATTGTAATTAATGGTAACGAAGAGCTTCACTTACACGGAGCGGAAGTCGCGGCAAGTGATTTAAGAGCTGGAGCATGTCTTGTAACTGCTGGAATCATGGCAGAGGGGATAACCAAAATTTCCAATGTTGAAAATATTTTACGTGGATACGATGATATTATCGGTAAATTAACAAATCTTGGTGCGGAAATTTGGATGGAAGAGGAGTAAACCTAAATGCGCGATTATTTAACAATGGGTGAATTAGAAAATAAAACCTTAAAAGATATTTACGCTTATGCCAAAGAATATAAAATTCCTTATTACAGTCAAATGAATAAAAAGGAATTATCTTTAGCTGTTATTCGTGCGCAAGCAGAAAAACAAGGTTTCTTTATGATGGAAGGTGTCTTAGACATTGTTTCTCAGGATGGTTATGGTTTCTTAAGACCCATTAACTATACATCTAGTAAAGAAGATATTTACATTTCTACGTCTCAAATTAGACGTTTTGGTTTGAGAAATGGCGATAAAGTGGCTGGTAAAGCCCGTCCACCAAAAGAATCAGAGCGCTATTATGGTTTAATGCATGTGGAAACTGTTAACGGGAAGAATCCAGAAGAAGCGAAAGAACGTCCACATTTTCCAGCATTAACAGCTTTGTATCCAGAAAAACAAATAAAATTAGAAACACATAAAACAAGATTAGCCACACGTATGATTGATATCTTTGCGCCTGTTGGATTTGGTCAACGTGGGTTAATTGTAGCCCCGCCAAAAGCAGGTAAAACAAGTGTCATTAAAGAAATTGCGAATGGGATTAGTAAAAATTATCCAGAGGTTGAGTTAATTGTTCTCTTAATTGATGAAAGACCAGAAGAGGTAACCGATATTGAACGAAGCGTTAAAGGAGAAGTTGTTTCTTCTACTTTTGATCAAAAACCAGAAAACCATACTAAAGTAGTGGAGTTGGTTCTTGAACGTGCCCTTCGTTTAGTAGAGGATAAACGTGATGTGGTCATCTTAATGGATAGTATCACAAAATTAGCAAGAGCCTATAACTTAGTTATTCCACCAAGTGGACGAACGTTAAGTGGTGGGATTGATCCTGCAGCCTTCTATAAACCAAAACGTTTTTTCGGTTCAGCAAGAAATATTGAAGAAGGTGGTAGCTTAACTATTTTAGCCACCGCATTGGTTGATACAGGTAGTCGTATGGATGATGTTATTTTTGAAGAATTTAAAGGAACAGGTAACATGGAGCTACATCTTTCACGAGAATTATCTGAAAGACGTGTCTTCCCGGCAATTAACATTAAACGCTCTGGAACAAGAAAAGAAGAGCTGTTAATCGCACCTAACTACTTAGAAGAGATTTGGAAAGTCCGTCGTCATATGAAAGGTGATTCGATTGAATTTACGAATCAGTTCCTGACAATGTTGAAAAAAACAGACTCTAATACACAATTTTATGAGACATTTAAAGATGTGTCTTTTTCAAAAAAATAATTGCTAAACTAAAAGTAACATGTTAGAATGATATCGTTGTATAATAACTCTGTTCCAGCACATGGTTCAGGGCAAAGGAGAGAAAAAACATGAAACAAGGAATTCACCCAGAATACCATCCAGTAGTATACATGGACTCACAAACAGGTTTTAAATTCTTATCTGGATCTACAAAACATTCAGAAGAAACTATCGAGTGGGAAGATGGTAATACATACCCAGTAATCCGTGTCGAAATTACATCGGATTCACATCCATTCTATACAGGACGTCAAAAATTTACACAAGCAGACGGCCGTGTGGATCGTTTCAACAAAAAGTACAATCTCAAAGACGAAAACGCTGCAGAGTAATCTTGCACGTTCAAAACAAAACATACGTTTTAAGACTTCTTATCCAATGGGTGAGGAGTCTTTTTTGAGGTAATTCAATTTTAATTTAAATGAAAATACTTTTAATCAATTTAAAGAAAAAATTAAACCGATGCTCAAAACCAGTATGTTATAATGTAGCTTATTATGAGGAGTGAGGATATGAGAGAACTACAAAAAAAAATAATTAGTGAATTAAAATCAAAACCCAGTATTAATGCTGAACTTGAGATAAGAGAAAGAATCGATTTTATTAAATCATATCTTAAAAAATACCCATTTATTGAATCATTGGTTTTAGGTATTAGTGGCGGTCAAGATTCGACTTTAGCAGGCAGAGTAGCTCAATTAGCTATCAATGAAATTATAGAAGAAACTGGTAACACAAAATATCAATTTATAGCAGTTCGTTTACCTTATGGAGAACAAACCGACGAAGCAGATGCCCAAAAAGCATTAGATTTTATCCAAGCAGATAAAGTATTCACTGTGAATATTAAACCTTCTGTAGATGCTTTAGTTTCAGAGTTTAAAATTAATTCTAATCTAGAAATCAGTGATTTTAATAAGGGAAATCTCAAAGCAAGATCACGTATGATGACCCAATATGCGATAGCTGGTGAATTTAAGGGAGCTGTATTAGGAACAGATCACGCAGCTGAAAACATTACCGGTTTTTATACAAAATTTGGAGACGGAGCAGCTGATTTATTGCCCTTGTCTGGTTTAACAAAACGCCAAGGAAAACAATTATTAGCTTTTTTAGAAGCAGATGAAGCGCTATATTTAAAAATACCAACAGCTGATTTAGAAGAAAATAAACCAATGGTCGCAGATGAAGTAGCTCTAGGTGTCACTTATGATGCTATTGATGATTATTTAGAAGGAAAAAAAGTAACAGATAAAGATGCAAAAATCATTGAAAGTTGGTTCTTAAAGACAGAGCATAAACGTCATTTACCAATTACTAAAAATGATACATTCTGGAAGTAAGGAATTGTTTATAGAATGGTAAAAAAAGAAAAAATTATGTTTTGGATTAAAACACCTTGGTTTGGTGGTTTTATTAGTTTTATTATTACATTTGTTAGTAATTACTATTTACAATTAGCTCAAAATGAATGGTCTTTTAAGTTAGCAACTAAATTTGTATTTTCTTGGCATACGGAAAAATTCTTTTTAGGCACATTGGTATTATTTGCCTTGAATTTATTATTAGTTTCGTTAGCAGGTTCTTTTAAAGTTGGTAATATATTTTATAGTGTGTCGATTATTTTTTTAGGAATAGCTAATAATATGAAACTGTCATACCGAATGGAGCCTATCTACCCGGATGATTTAAAAATGCTTTTTGAGTGGAGCATGTTAAGCGATATTTTAGGTCTACCAATTTTCCTTTTGTTTGTAGTCATTATTTTTCTGATTTTGTTATGGTTTGGTTTTTCCTTTAAAAAATCATTTAAATTATCTTTGAGAAATCAAAAAATAAGAGTGATAACACTTCTTGTGACTTCTTTATTTTTAGTCTATGTCAGTAATTTTAATCGACCAAATAATTTATTGAAGAAAGCTTATGATCGAACGGCACTTTGGATTCCTTATAGTCAAAAAATGAATTATTATAATACAGGCTTTATGGGTGGTTTTTTGTTTAATCTAAAGGTAGAGGGAATGGAAAAACCAGATAATTATTCTCATAAAGAAATGGACAAAATCGTTAGAGAATATAATGAAAAAGCCAAAAAAATAAATCAAAAAAATATAAAAAAAGAGCAGCCAAATATTATTTATGTGATGTCTGAAAGTTTTTCAGATCCTTCACGTTTAACTGGGATTGAAGTGATACCAGACCCATTAAAAAAATACCATGAAGTTGCGTCAGATGCCTCAATGTCTGGACAAATGTTATCTCAAAATTACGGTGGGGGAACGGCCAATATAGAATTTGAAGCTTTAACAGGTTTTTCGATGGCTTTATTAAACCCACAAATGACGACACCCTATACAATGATGCTCCCAAAAGAAAAGCAATTTCCATCTGTTGTTTCAACATTAAAACAACAAAATTATCAAACAACAGCTATTCATCCATATAATACGTCAATGTATAAAAGAAAAGATGTTTATCAAACATTTGGTTTTGATAAATTCTTAGATGAAAAAACAATGAAGTATAAAGAAAAATTATCTAAAGGTGGTTTTATTTCTGATGAATCAGCTTTTAACGAAGTGTTGGAGATATTAGATAATCCGAGTGAGCCACAATTTGTTCATCTTGTGACGATGCAAACGCACATGCCCTATACTAATAAGTATTCCTCTTCTGATTATCAAATAAAGGATATGATAGACGCTGTTAATATTCAAAATTACGCCCAGGACATCGCTTATACTGCTGATGCGTTGAAAGTATTTATAGAGAAGTTAGAGAAATTAGATCGACCAACAACACTTGTTTTTTGGGGAGATCACTTACCGGCAATTTATTCAGATGAAACATTGAAGAATAATGACGTCATTGATACGCATTTAACAGAATATTTTATTTATGATACGAAAGATAATGGTCCAAGCGCTAGACAATCAATCAGTCCTTTCTATTTTCCAGCCATGATTGGACAAACAGAGGGGGTTGAAATAACCGGTTTTTATGAGTTGCTCAGAGAGGTCCATGATATTTTACCAGCTTTTGAAAATGAAATGTATTTCTATGAGAATAAATGGGAAAAAGAAATGAAATTATCACCTGAAGAACAAGTGATTTTTGACAGTTATCAACTAGTTCAATATGATATTGTGTCAGGTGAAAAATACAGTCTAGATTTATTTTAGATTGATAAAGAGTAAAGAGGATGACCATGACTTTTAAAAAGAAAGAAAATCAGCTTTATTATAATCCTGTGATGAAAGCTATCGGTAATTATGAGCTAATCAAGCCAGGCGAAAAAGTAGCAGTTGGGATGAGTGGCGGAAAAGATAGTACGAGTTTATTTATTTTTTTAGACACACTTTCAAAACAAGAACGCTTAGGCTTTTCATTTGAAGTAGTACCAATTTGTTTAGATATGGGTTTTGATATGGACATTACACCAATGAAAGAGTTTGTAACTTCATATGGGTATGAACTCGATATTGTCGACACTGATATTGCTAAGGTTGTGTTTGACATTAGAGAAGAGAAGAATCCATGCTCACTATGTGCGAAAATGAGACGAGGTTATCTTTATACAAGAGCCAAAGAATTAGGTTGTCAAAAAGTTGCTTTAGGACATCATTTAGATGATGCGATTGAAACTTATTTTATGAATTTTTTGTTTCATGGGCGAATGGAAAGTTTTGAACCGATGTCTTATCTAAGTAAGACAGATATTTCTTTGATTAGACCGATGATTTATCTTGAGGAAAAAGAGATTATTCGTTTTGTAAAAAATAAGGAGATACCGGTTATCTTCAATCCGTGTCCTGTTGATAAAAAAACAAAGCGAGAAGAAATAAAAAAAATGATTAATAAACTTTCGTTAGATTATCCACTTATTAAACAACGCTTTATTCAAGGAATGGAACAAGAAGTGAATGAAAACGAGTGGAAAATGAAGCGGAATTAATGAAAAAAATTGTTATGAAAATCAGAGCGTGATATAATTAATACAGTGAAGAATACTGAGTGACAGCTCTACTATTAAATGAAAATTTTAGGTAATACCTTAAATGATGAGACTTATGGATGTTAAGGCATACCTAAGTCTCTTTTTAAATCAATTTTAAGAGTGAAAATTAAGGAGGAAGCGACATGTCAGAAGAAAATAAAAAACAACTTGAAATACCTTTTTATACTGAAGAGGTTGAGAATGTCTTAAAAAAAGTTGAAACCTCAACAGAGGGATTATCAACATCAGAAGTCAATCAACGATTAGAGAGTTATGGTTACAATCAGTTAAATGAAGGTAAAAAGAAAAGTTGGTTAAGTAAGTTTGCCGATCAATTTAAAGACTTCATGATTATTGTTCTAATAGCAGCAGCTCTCGTCTCATTTATGATGGGGGATAAAGTAGAAGCTATTATGATTATTGTGGTGGTCATGATAATGGCTGTCTTTGGGGTTATTCAAGAAGCAAAGGCAGAAGAAGCGATAGAAGCATTGAAAGACATGTCAACACCTAATGCGAATGTAAGACGTGATGGAACAACAAAAGTTATCAAAAGTAATGAGCTAGTACCTGGAGATATTGTCCTACTCGAAGCAGGGGATGTGATACCTGCTGACATGAGATTAATTGAAGCAGCTTCATTAAAGATAGAGGAAGCTGCCTTAACAGGTGAATCCGTGCCAGTTGAAAAAAATATTACTGTTTTAGATAAGGTGGATATTGGTATTGGTGATCGACTTAATATGGGGTACATGAATAGTAACGTGACGTATGGCCGTGGAGTAGGTGTGATTGTTGGTACTGGAATGAACACTGAAGTGGGTAAAATTGCTAATATGCTCGCTCAAGCAGACGAAACGAATACACCTTTAAAAGAAAATCTAAATAAATTAGGTAAAACTCTTTCAATTGTTATTTTAGGTATTTGTGTCATTATGTTTGGGATTGGTATGTGGCGTGGGGGACATACTTGGATTGAGATGTTGTTAACTTCTGTTTCTTTAGCAGTTGCGGCTATTCCAGAAGGATTACCAGCCATCGTAACCATTATATTAGCTTTAGGTACACAAAAAATGGCTAAAAGAAATGCCTTGGTTCGTAAGTTACCAGCTGTTGAAACACTAGGAAGCACAGACATTATCTGTTCAGATAAAACAGGAACACTGACATTAAATCAAATGACCGTTGAGGAAGTTTTTTCTAATAATGAAACAATTGAAGTAGATCAAGAATTACCATTAGATAATCAAACGTTAAAAATTATGACTTATTGTAATGATACAAAAATTTCAGATGATCAAACCTTAATTGGTGATCCAACTGAAACTGCTCTAGTTAAATTTGGTATGAAACGTGGTTTTAAAGTAGCGGAAGCATTGGCTAAAGAACCGCGTGTAGCAGAAATCCCATTTGATTCAGATCGTAAATTAATGACAACTGTTCATAAATTAGAAAATGGTAAATTTTTAATTGCGGTCAAAGGAGCACCAGATGAGTTATTAAAACGTTGTTCATTTTTTGATGTGAATGGTGATATTAAACCAATGAATAAAGAACAACAGGAGCTTATTCTAAGTAATAACACAAACATGGCCAAACAAGCATTACGTGTCTTGGCAATGGCTTATCAGATTTCTGAAACGATTCCAGAAAGTTTAGAATCAGATGCAGTTGAACGTGAATTGATTTTCTCTGGATTAATTGGAATGATTGATCCAGAAAGAAAAGAAGCAGCTGAGGCAGTTAAAGTAGCTAAAGAGGCTGGTATTAGACCTGTTATGATTACAGGGGACCACCGTGATACAGCAGAAGCTATTGCGGTTCGTCTAGGTATTATCAGTGTAGGTCAACATGAAGCCGTCATTACAGGTGGCGAATTAAACGAGATGAGTGATGAAGAGTTAGCAAGTAGTATTGAACAATATTCAGTTTATGCTCGTGTGTCACCTGAACATAAAGTAAGAATCGTTAAAGCATGGCAAAAAGATGGTAAAGTAGTAGCTATGACGGGAGATGGCGTGAATGATGCGCCTGCTCTTAAAACAGCTGATATCGGAATTGGGATGGGAATTACAGGAACAGAAGTATCGAAAGGTGCTAGTGATATGGTCTTAGCAGATGATAATTTTTCAACTATTATCATTGCTGTTGAAGAAGGACGTAAAGTTTTCTCTAATATCCAAAAAACAGTTCAATATTTATTAGCCGCTAATTTAGGTGAAGTCTTAACTTTATTTATTGCAACAATGATTGGCTGGGATACTTTGCTTCCAGTTCACTTGTTATGGATTAATGTCGTAACTGATACATTTCCAGCTATTGCTTTAGGTTTAGAACCAGTTGAAGCTGGAATTATGAAACTTAAACCTCGTGGAAGAAATTCTGATTTATTTTCAGGGGGCGTTTTACCTAGTATTATTTATCAAGGGATTTTAGAAGCCGGAATTACATTAGGTGTTTATCTGTTAGCTATTAGTTATCCTGTTCATACAGGCTATGAGGCGATACATGCAGATGCTCTAACAATGTCTTATGCAACATTAGGTCTAATTCAGTTATTCCATGCATTTAATGTTAAATCAGTTCATGAATCAATTTTTAAAGTTGGATTGTTTAAAAATAAAACCTTTAATTATGCGATTTTATTATCATTTACTTTGCTTGCAGTGACTATCGTCATTCCAGGTTTTAATGATATCTTCAAAGTAGCACATTTAGATTTACATCAATGGGCAGTTGTCTTTGGAGCATCAATTGCGATTATTCCAATTGTGGAAATTGTTAAAATTTTTCAAAGAAAAGCTATAAATAAATAGGGAAAGAGGTTGTGACAGAAGTGTTCGGCTTATTTCCGAAGAAGTTACTTCTGTGACACCGTTTAGTTTGTAAAAAAGAGACTGTGACGTACTTATATGTCACAGTCCTTTTTTTATGAAAGCTTGTTAAATCAAGGTTGCAACTAAATGGTTCGTTACATTTTTTTTAATAAATGCTAGAATTATGGTAATAAAAGGAGTTGGTAGAAATGGTAATCTCATCTAATATAAAAAAATACCGTAAACTGAATCAATTTAGTCAAGAAGAACTAGCTAGTAAAATGAATATCTCACGGCAATCAATTTCTAAATGGGAGCGAGGAGATGCTTTACCTAGTGTTGAAAATTTAGTTAGATTGAGTGAATTACTTGATTTATCATTAGATGAATTAATTCTAGAAAAGCAAAATTTTCCACTACCTTTTGAATTCGATCGTTTGAAATCAAAATTTATATTTATTGTGTGGATGTTGCTCCCCTTTTTAATGATTGTTACTAATTTAAAAGATGTTTTCATCTCTAGAGAATCCCAAATAGCCGTTTTTGCAGGGGTTGTTTACATTTTTTTTATTCAAGCTACTGGCTATATTAATTTTAAACGCTACTATACCTATTTTACAATTAGTAAAACGGGCATAGAATATTTTAAAAAGAATCGATATGTGCCCGTGTTAATTAGAGCCTTTTTAGGAATGTTTGGCATAAGAAAGAGTAAACATATTGATTACCATGAAATTGAAAAGATGGAGATTTATTTTAATAATGAGGGTAATACTGGTTTGGGAACAACGGTGGCATATCGACCAAGACAAATGTATTATAATAGAGAATCTTTTTTATTAATTATTCATCTTAGAGATGGGGAGAAAATCGAACTTAATTTAGACCGTGTTTTCTTTAAGGATTCTCCAGAAAGAAAGTATTTCTGCTCAATGTTTAATTACTTTGAATCTAAAGGTATTTTAATTAAAGATGACTACAATATTTTATCAAGTATTAACAATGAATTTGATTTGATTGAAGAAGCATATAAACTGACACAAGTCTAATGGTTTATTCTTATTTTTTTGTTAAAGAAAGCTTTAATTTTTCATTGAAACAAGTTAAAATGAAGAAGAGAGTAATTTAAGAAAGAGGGATATATTTTGAAAAAACCAAATTTAGGCTACTATATTCAAAAAATAAATGACATCGTTACAACATCTGAGGAAATCGGAGAATTAATGAATCCGTCATACGAAACAATTAGAACAGCCATTGATTCAGATAAAGTAGCTAATTTAACTGGCGAACAATTAAAAGAAACTCAAGAACTATTTTTAAGTGGAACTGACAAATATCGAGGACTCTTAGCTGAAATTAAAGGCTTGAAAGCACCTATCAAAGTTATGGGCATTCATAAAAAATTAGAAAAAGCTTTTGAAACATATGTTGTGGGTTGCCAAGAAATGGTAGACTCTATTAATTTAGAAGAAAATTCAGTCAATAATGAACAATTTAATTCATCTGAAACAAAGCAAGATGAAGCAACAGATGAAATTTCATTCTGTATTCAACGCATTACACAACTTGTAATGGGAAAATAAGGAAAGCAGAGATTGGCTTACATGCCAATCTCTTTTTATTATTGTTAATTTACCCAAAAAGCTAATTGTTTATGGATTCCTCCAGTTGTTTGGAGTTAATCGCCTTTCTCACCACCTTCTGATAGACGGGGCTTAAAAATCTGCTCCTTCGGTAACTTCACCAATAAGAATCAATCGTGAAAAAATCGATTGTTTCTTATTACTTCCAGTTACTCGGAGCAAAACGATTTTTAAGCCACCTTTTTATTAAATTTATCCTAACTCGGTCTTAGGTACGTGTTTTATTTAAATTATTAATGGTAGTCTAATAGTATACAAAATATAAAAATGTTAATTTTTATTTATTTAAGTGACAAGTAATTTGAAAAATAAGCGATCGAGGTAAGTGGATGGAAAATAAAAGTAAATACCCAGGATTGACAAACTCAGAAGTTGCTAACAGAAAAGTTAGAGGAGAGGTAAATACTTCTGCTCCAACAACAACACGAAATTTTAGACAAATTTTAGCAGAAAATAGTTTAACATTATTTAACTTTATAAACTTAATCATAGCCGGTTTCATCATATATACAGAGAGTTATAAAAATTTACTCTTTTTAGGAGTTATTATAACGAATACTTTTATCGGAATCTATCAAGAAATTAGAGCTAAGAAAAACATTGATCAACTAACTATACTAAATCAAGCAAAAGCATTTGTTATTAGAAATTTTGAAAAAATTGAAGTACCACAAGACGAAGTGGTCAAAGATGACTTGATAATGATCAGACGTGGTCAACAAATTATTGTTGATGGTGTTATTATTGAAACTGAAGGAATTGAATGTGATGAATCTCAATTAACCGGTGAGTCAGATCCAGTTGAAAAAATGTCAGGTTCTAACGTTTTTTCAGGTAGTTTTGTAGTGAGTGGTAATGCCATCATGCAAGCGACAAAAGTTGGAGAGGAAAGTTATTCTTATCAACTAACTATGGAAGCTAAGCAGACTAAAGGAATATATAGTGAACTGATCATTATGATGAAAAAATTAATTCGTATTTTGACGTTTGTGATTATTCCGGTGGGAGCCATTCTGATGACAACAAGTATTGCCAGTGGTGTTCACATTGATAAAGCTATCTTGGGAAGCACTGCTGCTATGATTGGTATGATTCCAGAAGGTTTAGTCTTACTAACATCTGTTGCTTTAGCAGTGGGTGTAGTGAAGTTAAGTAAAAAGAATGTTTTAGTTCAAACGATGGGCTCTATTGAAACGCTGGCAAGAGTTGACGTATTATGCCTAGACAAAACGGGAACGTTAACTAGTGGTAATTTAAAAGTAGTTGAAAGTGAACCGTTTCCTAATAGTCACTTAGATCTATTTTCATTTGGAGAATTGGTGGGTTCGATGATTCATGGTCTAGATGAAGATAACGCAACAGGGCAAGCATTGCTAGCTTGTTTTAATAAAAAATCAGATCATTTAAAAACCTCAAAACAAATTGCTTTTTCATCTGCTAGAAAATGGAGTGCTATTTCATTTGAAAACGAAGGAAGTTACTATATGGGGGCTCCTGAATATTTATTTCAAGAGTTCGAATCAGAGCAAGTTAAAAAAATGAAAGAAGCGATGTCTCAGGGATTAAGAATTATTGCAGTTGCTAAGAGTAACTATCAGATTACCGGAACTCAATTGCCCGAAGATTTAACTCTTTTAGGTTTTATTTACTTAGAGGATGAAATCAGACCAGAGGCACCACAGACACTTCAATACTTTAAAGATCAAGAAGTGGATATTTGTATTATTTCAGGAGATCATCCAGAAACAGTGTCACAAATTGCCAAACGTTCGGGGGTTTCTAATCCTAATAAAAAAATAGATATGAGCCAAGTTGATGACAGTGATATTCCAGATTTAATTAAAGAATATCGGATTTTTGGACGTGTTTCACCAGAGCAAAAGCGTTTGTTAGTAGAAGCGCTTCAAGCAGAAGAGCATGTTGTTGGAATGACGGGGGACGGTGTGAATGATATTTTAGCACTTAAAAAAGCTGATTGTAGTATTGTTATGTCTAATGGTAGTGACGCGGCTAAAGGTATTGCTGATTTTGTATTGTTGGATTCTAATTTTGATTCTATGGTAGGTGTGGTGTTAGAAGGTCGAAAAGTGATCAATAATATTCAAAGAGTAGCCTCTCTTTATTTAACTAAAACTGTTTATTCGATGGTTTTAGCCGTATTGTTTATTTTCTTAGCCTCAACATATCCCTTCCAACCAATTCAGCTAAGTCCAATTAGCTCATTAACAGTTGGTATTCCGTCATTTTTCTTAGCATTACGACCAAATACAGCACCGATTAAAGGAAAATTTTTGAAAAATGTTTTTGAACCAGCTTTGGCAAGTGGTTTTAGTGTGGTTGTCTTTTCACTAGCTATTGAAATTATTGGAAATGGATTAAATTGGAGCTACGATGAAAAATCAACAGTCACCGTTTGGTTAACAGGTTTAGTTTGTTTTATTGCTCTATATTTTATTGCAAAACCAATTACGTGGAAAATTATGACACTAATTGCAACATTGGCAACGATCTTTTTAATCATATTTATTTTCTTTGAGAGTATTTTTTCATTGGTTAATATCTTTGATTTTCGCTTAATGATTATTTATGTGCCGTTAATGATTGCAGCGCCTTTTGTTTTTTACGGTTTAAAAAAAGTTTTTCATTATTTACTTAATTTAGAGTTTAAGAACAAGAAAAAAGCTAGTTAGACAAAAAAAGGATCTCAACCAAGTATTGATGGTTGAGATCCTTTTTTGATAGGCTACTTAATCTTTAAATAAAGTAAATCCTTTTCCGTAAACTTCATTAGCACTTGAAATAACCATAAACGCTTCTGGGTCAATATCTAAAACGGCCTGTTTAATCTTTGTGTAATCATTATCGCGAATAACTGTCATAATCATTTTTTTCTGATCTAATCGATGACCTCCTTCAACCGGTAAATAGGTTACACCTGTTTGCTGTTGATGAAGAAGAGATTCACGAATTTCTTCAAATTTGGGTGAAATAATAAAGAGATTTTTTGATAAGTCAGGTCCAACTTGCACCATATCAATCACACGAGCAGTTAGATATAAAGCAATCATTGCGTATAAAACACGCTGAATGTCAAAAACAAAAAGAGCACTTAAAATAACTAAACCATCGCAAAAACCTGTTAATAAACCTAATTTTAATTGGGTATATTTCTGAATAATTTTTGCAATTAAAGTAGTTCCACCAGTTGAGCCATTTCCTAAGAAAACAAGGCCAACGCCGATCCCGATGGTTACCCCACCAAAGATTGAAGCTAAAATAGGATCTTTCGTTGCAGGTTCCATATCATGTAATAAAGAAACAAATAAAGGAACTAGCAAACTTCCTAAGATACTTTTCATGAAAACTTCTTTACCTAAAATGAAATAACAAAGGAATAATAAGACAATGTTAACAGAGTAAAGGACAAGACTTGGAGACCAATGAAAGGTTTCAAAAAGAATAATCGTTAGTCCATTAATACCTCCAGAAACAATTTTATTTGGAAATAAGAAAGCATTAAAGCCTAAAGAAACAACAAATGAACCGATAGTAATTAAGAAAATTTCAACTGTTTTTTTACCAAACAGACTATTTAATTTTTGTATTATCATAACAAATTCCTCCCCAAGAAGTCATGTTAACGTATTTAGGTAGACTTATCAACCAATGAAAACATTTTTTTGAAAAATTTCATGTTTGACGTACATTTTTTAGTATGTTATATTTCACTTAATAAAGTTAAGGGTGAGCAAAATGGTCTTGATTAGACGAATCTGCTCTGAACATTAGAAATAGATGAAGCATATGTTCAGAGCGTAAGAAAAATTTCTTCATCACTATTGAGAATAAGTAATTAAAAAAGACTGGAAATAACAGTCTTATTTATTGATACTTCTATTCTAGTAGTGATTGTGGGGAGGGCGACTTGAAAATGTTTCCGTCGTCTTCTCTATTTTTGTCTAAGATAGAAGTAGGGAGATTAACCACAAAATTTCGGTTAATCTCTTTTAATTTGCAGAAAGAAGGAAAGAAAATGAGTATATTGACAATTACAAATTTAGATTATGAATTACCAGATAAAGTTTTATATAAAGACAGTAATTTAAGAGTAAACAAAGGAGAACATCTTGGTTTAACTGGTAAGAATGGAGCAGGTAAGTCCACTCTTTTAAAAATGATTCAAGGAGAAGTTTTACCAGATGGTGGACAAATTATTTGGCAAAATAACTTACGCATCTCTTACTTAGAACAACAACTGACTTATGATGATGGAGATACTATTTTTGATTATTTAAAGCGAGCGTTTAAATATTTATATGAAGTTAATGACAAGATTCAAGCATTGTATATGACTTACGCGGAGACGTATGATGATAATTTATTAGAAGAAATAGGTCAGTATCAAGATACATTAGAAAATAATGACTTCTATAATATTGAGACAGAAATTGAACGGGTTGCTACAGGCTTAGGTATTAATGCTTTAGGTTTAGACCGTGAAGTAGAGGCTCTAAGTGGTGGACAACGATCAAAAGTATCGCTAGCAAAACTGCTATTGGAAAAAGCTGATGTGTTTCTTTTAGATGAGCCAACTAACTACTTAGATACAGAACATATTGATTGGTTGTCAGATTATTTAAATCAATTAGAAGACACATATATTGTTATTTCTCATGACCGGGAATTTTTAAACCGTGTAACGAATTGTATTTGTGATATTGAATTCCAAACGCTGACCAAATACATGGGAAATTATGATGCAGCGATGAAACAAAAAGAAGCGCAACAAGAGCATTTACATCGTGAGTTTGAAAAACAACAAAAAGAAATTGATAAGTTAGAAAGTTATATCAGAAAATATAAAGCGGGTAGCCGCTCAACAATGGCAAAAAGTCGAGAAAAGCAACTAAATAGAATGGACCGATTAACACCACCTGTTTCACCAAAACCAGGCCATTTCCATTTTCCGTATATAGCATCTCATGGTAATTTAGTTGTTGAAGTGAAACGTTTAGAAATTGGTTACAGTAAAAAAGCGTTGTTACCACCGATCAATTTATTAGTCCAAAATGGTGAAAAAATAGCAATCAATGGTTTCAATGGCATCGGTAAGTCCACTTTATTAAAAACGTTAATTGGTGAATTACAAGCAATTAATGGTGACATCGAGCTATCAAGAGAAGCAAAAATAAGTTATTTCTCTCAAGACTTAGTGTGGTCCAATCCTCATCAATCAGCTTTTGATTGGATCAAGGAACAATTTCCAAAATTAAATAATAAAGAAGTCCGTCGCTATTTATCTCGTAGTGGGATTATTGATGATAATGTAACTAAAGCATTGGATCAGTTAAGTGGAGGAGAGCAAACAAAAGTTAAATTATGTGGCTTAACACTTAAGAAAAGTAACTTCTTAATTTTAGATGAGCCAACGAACCATTTAGATCAAGGAACAAAAGATGGTTTGAAACGTGCATTAAAAGATTACGAAGGAACATTAATAGTTGTTTCCCATGAGCCAGAATTTTATAATGGTTTGGTAGATAAAGAGTTTGATGTAGAGAGCAATACATTAAAACATGTATAGAAAAAGATAGGAACTGTGGCATGAGGCTTAAAACTTGTGCCACAGCTCCTTATTTATTTTTTATGACAAAACCGTAAGATGATTGTAAGCCAATCCACTCTAAAAGTAATCAAAAACAAGCTATTATATAATTAACTTTTAAAAAGGAGTGGGTAAAATGAATCAACAAAAATTTGGTATAACAGGAACACAATTAAAATTTATTGGAATCGTATTAATGGTCTTTGATCATGTTCATCAAATGTTTAACTATGCTGGTGTTCCGTTATGGTTTGGTATGTTAGGAAGACTAGTCTTACCCGTTTTTTTATTCATGGCAGCAGAAGGATTTTATTATACAAGAGATCGTAAAAAATATATGTTACGTTTATTGATTGGTTTTTGGATGATGAATATTCTTAGTTTAATTTTTGAACGTACCTTTCCGATGGAGAATGTTCAATTAATCAATAATGTCTTTGGAACCTTGTTACTTGCGACAATGATGATGTCCATGATTGATAGTCTAAAAGAGAAAAAAATTTTAAAAGCTTTAATAATGGTTATTCTACCAACTATTTCAACGATATTATTCTTGCTGTTTTTTTCTACAAATCCAATGTTAGCTGTTTATACTTCAATGATATTTCCATCGTTTATAACCGTTGAAGGTGGATTTTTGGTTGTTATTTTAGGTGCAGTATTATATCTTTTTAGAGAAAAAAGGTATTTACAATATCTTGCTATTTTACTAGTTGGTTTGATTTCTACAGGATTTAATTTTACTAATCTCTTGTCAGGCAATCATCAATGGATGATGATTTTTTCTATTTTTTTAATTGCGCTATATAACGGTCAAAGAGGAAAAGGAAGTAAGTATTTCTTTTATATTTTTTATCCAGCTCATATTTATATTTTGTATATCTTGTCTTATCTATATACTAATTTTTTTAATTAGTTTAGAAAGAATGTCGGTAATAAAAAATTAAATAGATAGAAAGAGGGTGATATATCCAAATTACCCTCTTTTTTTGCTTTTTAAAATTAAATAGCGTGTACTATTGAAATTATATAATACGTATTATATAATGATTTTAGATTTAATAAAATGTTTGGAGGATTATTGATGACAAAAAATGTGTACTGCTTCAGTGAAGGAAATTCTGAAATGAAAGGGCTTTTAGGTGGTAAAGGAGCAAATCTAGCTGAAATGACACGTTTAGGTTTACCAGTTCCAGATGGCTTTACCATTACGACTGAAGCCTGTATGAGTTATTTGAATAATAATCGTGATTTTACTGTAGAGTTACAAGAAGAGATTCAAAAAAATATTAAAGACCTGGAACATCGATCAGGTAAATATTTGAGTGATCCTCAAAATATGATGCTATTATCTGTTAGAAGTGGTTCTAAATTCTCCATGCCCGGAATGATGGATACTGTGCTTAACTTAGGGCTTAACGATGAAAATGTTGTCTATTTAGCTGAAGTAACACAAGATGAGTCCTTCGCATATGATTGTTATCGTCGGTTACTTCAGATGTTTGGTGATGTCGTTTATGGAATCGATAGTTCACATTTTGAAAATTTTTTAGAGTTTTATAAAAGAAAAAATCGAGTGAAATTAGATTCTGAATTAACTGCGTCCCAATTAAAAGAGATTGTTCATGAATATAAGCGAATTTATTTGGAGATTAAAAAACAAGCATTTCCACAAAATCCACAAGAACAACTGTTAGCAGCTGTAGAAGCAGTTTTTAGTTCTTGGAATAATGAACGTGCTAATATTTATCGAAAACTTCACCATATTGCAGATGACTTAGGAACAGCTGTAAATATTCAGTTAATGGTCTTTGGTAATAGCGGTGAAAATAGTGGAACTGGAGTTGCTTTTACAAGAAATCCTTCGACAGGTGAAAATAAATTATTCGGTGAATATCTCATCAATGCCCAAGGAGAAGATGTGGTTGCTGGCATTAGAACCCCTTCGCCAATCTCAGAGTTAAAAACAAGCATGCCTGAAATTTATGACCAATTTTTCGAGATGTCAGAAATTTTAGAAAAACATTATCGAGATATGCAAGACATTGAGTTCACGATTGAAAATAAAAAACTTTATCTACTCCAAACGAGAAATGGAAAAAGAACAGCACATGCTGCTTTTAAAATAGCTGTTGATTTAGTGTCAGAGGGTTTAAATACTAAAGAAGAAGCGATCCTAAGTTTAGATCCTCATTCCGTTAATCAACTTCTCCATCCAGTTTTTGTAGCAGAAGGCTTAAAAAAAGCCGAACTTATTTCAACAGTGGGTCTACCAGCAAGTCCAGGTTCTGCAACAGGAAGAATTTGTTTTGATGCGGCATCGGCTAAAGAATGGACTGATCGAGGTGAAAAAGTGGTTCTTGTAAGACAAGAAACTTCTCCAGAAGATATTGGTGGCATGATTGTAAGTGAAGCTATTGTAACGAGCCGTGGAGGAATGACTTCTCATGCGGCTGTGGTAGCTCGCGGCATGGGAACTTGTTGTGTTGCTGGATGTAGCGAACTAGATATTGATGAGTTTTTAAAAATAATTAAGTACCCTAAAGGAACGTTGAATGAGGGAGATGTTATTTCAGTTGATGGAACGAGTGGTGATCTTTATGTTGGTGAGGTAGCACTTGAATTATCAGAAAAAAATGCTGATTTTGAAACAATCATGTCTTGGGCAAAAGAATTTTCAAGATTAGACGTTCGGATGAATGCTGAAACAAAAGCTGATATTAAAACAGGAATGGCTTTTAATGCTAGTGGTATTGGCTTAGTTAGAACAGAGCACATGTTTTTTGCACCAGAAAGACTAATAGAAATGCGCCGTTTTATATTAGCTGATAATCAGGAAATTAGAAACAAGTCCTTGCAAACTATTTTAGCGTACCAAATCGAAGACTTTAAAACTATCTTTGAAACTATTGCAGGTCAATCAACAGTGATTCGCTTACTTGATCCACCGCTTCATGAATTTGTGCCATCAAAGGAGAGTGAGTTAAAAAAAATAGCCCAAGAGATGAATGTTGATTTTATGTACTTAAAACAACGTGTGAATGAGTTACATGAAATTAATCCAATGTTAGGCCACAGAGGATGCCGATTGGCAGTAACCTATCCAGAATTATATATCATGCAAGCAGAAGCGATTATTAGAAGTGTGATTTCACTTAAACAAGAAAAGAACGTCGACGTAGCGCCAGAAATTATGATACCATTAGTTGGTATGGATGGTGAGCTGAGCTTATTAAAAGAAAAAATAGAAGAACATATTAAACATATTATAGAAACTGAAAAGTGTGATGTTTCCTTTACGATTGGGACCATGATTGAATTGCCAAGAGCTTGTTTAATAGCAGATGATTTAGCTAAAGAAGCAGATTTCTTTAGTTTTGGAACGAATGATTTAACGCAAATGACATTTGGTTTCTCCAGAGATGATGCGGCTAAATATATAAATCAATATTTAGCCGAGGGTATTTTACCAGTTGATCCATTCCAGACCATAGATGTAAGCGGTGTGGGTGAATTAATAAAAATAGCTGTTGAAAAAACAAGACAGGTTAAGCCAAGTATGAAAATTGGTGTGTGTGGAGAACTTGGAGGAGACCCACATTCTATTGAATTCTTTGATCAATTAGGTTTAGATTATGTCTCATGTTCACCATACAGAGTGCCTGTGGCCTATCTTGCGGCAGCACAAAGTGGTATTAGAATGAAAAAATAAGTATAAAATGAGGGACCGATATGGAGTTAAGTGAGCGTCAAAAAGCAATAATAGAGATTGTAAAAATGAATGAGCCTATTAGTGGAGATAAGATTGCAGAACATTTAGGGTTGACTAAACCGACGTTAAGAAGTGACTTAGCCGTTTTAACGATGACGGGAATCTTAGATGCTAGACCTAAAGTAGGGTATATTTATTCAGGTTTATCTTTTGAACCATTACTACATGAACAATTATTTGAAAAAAAAGTAGCTGATTTAATGACTTCAAGTATTATTGTTTTTCCAAAAACAAGTATTTTAGATGCTACTACCTCACTTTTTATGTATGACAGTGGTTCATTATATGTAACTCAAGAGGAGACAGGAGATTTAGTAGGACTTGTATCACGAAAAGATTTACTTAGAAGTTTAATTAATAACCAAGACAATAGTTTATCGATTGCAGTGATTATGACAAGGATGCCTAATATTATAACGGCATATCCAGAGATGACTATTGTAGAAGCAGGACGTCTACTAACACAACATGAGGTTGATTCACTGCCAGTTGTCGAAAATAAAAAATCTAAAAAAGTAATTGGAAAGATATCAAAAACAGGTATTATGCAACATTTTATTAAGATGGGGAGCGAATAAATTTTATGAATAAACTAAGAGAACGTCATTATCGTCAAGTGAGATTATTTGTTGTATCTGATTCGATTGGAGAAACGGCTCAACGAGTGATTAATGCCGTTTTAGCCCAATTTCCAGATCTAACTAATTATGAAATTAAAAAATTTCCTTTTGTTGATTCAGAAGAAGTTTTAACAAATATTTTGGCTGATGCTTTACAAGAAAAAGCAGTGGTTGTGACAACTTTGGTCAATAAAGAGTTAAATACTCTTTGTTCTGATTTTTCAAAAAGAACAGGCTTAGAATACATTGATTATATGTCACCTTTAGTAACTATTATTTCAGAAAGAACACAGATGACACCAACATTTAAAAGTGGTTCTCTCTACCAACTAGATGAAGAATATTTTAACCGTGTAGAAGCGATTGAATTTTCAGTAAGATATGATGATGGGAAAGATCCCAAAGGTTTTGCTAAATCAGACTTTGTTATTTTGGGTATTTCGAGAACCTCAAAAACGCCTTTAAGTATGTATTTGGCTAATCGCTCATTTAAAGTGTCCAATCTACCTCTAATACCTGAAGTACCAATACCTAAAGAACTATTCCAAATTGATTCTAAGAAAATAATTGGTCTGACTGCCGATGCTGAATACATAAAAAAAGTACGTCAATCACGTTTAGTTTCATTGGGATTAACTGGCAGCTCATCTTATGTTTCTCTTGATAGAATTAAAGAAGAGCTAGCATTTTCACAAAATTTATATCAAAAAATTGGAGCAACAATTATTAATGTTGAAAATAAATCGATTGAAGAATCAGCTCAATTAATTGAAGAGTATGGCAAAACAATTAATTAAAATAAAAGAGTGGTACAAAGCAAATTAAATGACATTGCTTTTGTACCACTTTTTTATTTTAGTCCGGGTTCAATTGGAGCAAAGCCCCTTTTTCACCACTCTAATTTTTATGTCGCTTTAATTTTTTTGTCCAAAAGCCACCTGAAATATACTTAGGCTCATGAGAGATAATAAAAGCTCGATCGTCTAATTCTTTAATTAACTTGTATAAATTTCGTTCATTTTTACGAGGAGATAGAATTTCTAAAACAAGTCGTTGCCCATCTTTTCCCTCACCATAGTACTTAGTTACTCCGAAGCCGTTATCTCTTAATTCAGCAGTGAATGTTGGCTTTAAACCGTCATCAGGAACGATAACAGTAGCCATGATGTAACCAAGTGCTAGATAATCTTCAATGCGAATGCCTACACTAATTCCAACGGCATAACCTAGAGCGTAAACAAAAATATTAATTGGACTATCGATATGATTTAATACCAAAGATAAACCAACAATATAAATAGTAATTTCAATCATACTGACGAGTGGGGCAATAATTCGGTAACCTTTCATTGTTAACATAAATCGAATGGTATTCAGAGTAATATAACAGAAGTTCACCAAAAATATTTTAATTAAAATGGACCAATCCATAATAAAACCTCCTTTGAATAACTAGTACTATCATGCTATCATAAAACCAAAAATTGTAAATAAATTTGAAGTGAAATACTGATTAAAATATGATAAGTATGTTAAAATAAATAGTGTAAACGATTAACAACAAAAAATGTCTAGGAGTGGTCTCATGTTATTTTCAAATAAAGAGAGAATTAAGCATTTAGAAGAAATGTCACAAAATGAATTAGATGTTTTAGTTATCGGTGGAGGAATTACCGGTGCTGGTATCATATTAGATGGTGTTGGCCGTGGACTAAATGTCGGATTAGTTGAAATGAGAGATTTCTCTTCAGGTACATCAAGCCGATCTACTAAGTTGGTTCATGGTGGCTTAAGATACTTAGCGCAGTTTGACGTTAAAACAGTTGCTGAAGTAGGCCAAGAGCGTGCGGTTGTTTATGAAAATGCTCCTCATGTTACGACACCTTTAAAGATGGTACTACCATTCTATGATAAAGGCACATTTGGCTCTTTTTCCACATCGATTGGTTTAGATATTTATGATCGTCTAGCAAGAGTAAAAAAAGATGAACGTAAATTTATGTTAGATAAAAAAGAATCCTTAAAAAGAGAACCTTTCTTAAAAGAAGAGGGCTTAAAGGGAACTGGCGTTTATGTTGAGTATAGAACAGATGATAGTCGCTTAACTCTTGAAACAATAAAAAAAGCCAATGAAATGGGTGGCTTAATCGCTAACTATGCTAAAGTCGTTAAATTACTTTATAGCAATACAACTGGAAAAATTGTTGGGGTAACTGTTCTTGATACAATTAACCAAAAAGAATACCCAATTTACGCTAAACGTGTGATTAATGCAGCTGGTCCTTGGGTAGATCAAATTCGTGATATGGATAACTCTAAAAAAGGAAAATTTTTACATTTAACAAAAGGAGTTCATGTTGTAGTAGATAGTAAAAAATTTCCAATTACTAATTCGATTTATTTCGATACACCTTACGGAGATGGGCGTATGATGTTTGCGATTCCTCGTGAAGAAAAGGTTTATATTGGGACAACTGACACATTCTATGAAAAAAATCCGGCAGAACCTGAGATAAAACGTGAAGATGTTGTTTATATTATTGAAGGTGTTAACCAAATGTTTGATATTGACCCTCTTAAAATCGAAGATGTTGAATCTGCATGGGCTGGCGTTCGTCCTTTAATCCATGAAGATGGAAAAGATCCTTCTGAAATTTCAAGAAGAGATGAAATCTTTGTTTCGGATCGTGGACTTTATTCAATAGCCGGTGGTAAATTAACAGGTTATCGTAAAATGGCAGAGGAAATTGTGGACAAAGTCTTGAAAGATATGGAAAAATCATATGAAGCTGTTTATATTTCTTGCCAAACTAAAAACCAAGTTCTTTCAGGTGGTGAAGTTGGTGGAGGACAAGGTTTTGAAGAATTCGTTTTAGATGGTATTCGGATTGGCAAAGATAACTATAATTTATCTGAAGAAGAAGCATCACAATTAACACACCGTTATGGTGGTAATGTACTGAAAGTTTATCAATATTTAATGGAAGATAACAATACTTCATTAGATAATGTAACTTATGCGATGTTACGTTATGGTTTAGAAGAAGAAATGGTGATTCATCCAATCGACTTCTTATTGAGAAGAAGTAGCAGTATGCTCTTTAACATTGAAAAATGCTTACAAGTTAAAGATGAAGTAATCAATTATATGAACTCTTACTATAACTGGGATGCTGAAAGACTTGAAGGAATTAAAGAAGAAGTTGAAGTGGAAATAAATCAACATACAGTTTATGCAATCTAGGCTCAAAGAAAATTAATCAGGGTAGTGAAAAAAGAGATTAACTCCAAGTAACTGACAGAAAAAATGAACAGTCGTTGTTTTTGATTGCTCACTTTTGGTGAAATTGTTGTGGGAGCAGAGTTTTAATCCCCTGACTATTAAAAATCATCCGTATAAACAATTAAGAGGCTGACATTTGGGTCAGCCTCTTTTTTTATGAGCAAATAATCTTCTAGAAGTGGTTTCAATGGTGTTTTTTTTATAGTTCAGCTGTTTTTTTTGTTAAAAAATTAAGACTCATTTGATTAATTTGTGTTGGTTTTAATCTTGGAACTGAATGTCCACAATGTTTGATAATTTTTAAAGTAGCATTTGGAACATTTTTAACAAAATTTCGCATTTTTTCAGGTTTCACAATATCATGATCTCCCATAATGAATAAAGAAGGGATTTTTAATCTCTTTGTCTGCTCAGGTAAAATAGGTAAATCTTTTCTTGCTAATTGGAAAACTCTTGATTTTTTTGGAGAGCGAAAAATATTTTTAGCCATCCAATATAATTTATCAGACATAAACCGTTGATAAGGAATCAATTGATCAAAAGTAATATTAGGTGAAACTAGTATTAATTTGCTCACATACTCTTGGTTATACGTTGCAAAAGTTAAGGCAATATTAGCTCCATCGCTAAAGCCAAAAAAGGATGTTTTTTTTATTTTTTCGTTTTTTAGAATCATCTTAATATCAGCCATGATTTGTTCAAATGTTAGTTTATTGGTTGTGTTTTTAGAAAGACCATGATCTCTAGTATCCATTAAAATAAGTTGATAACGGTCTTTGAAATAGTCAATTTGACGTTTGAAGTATTGATGACTCCCACTGTTTCCATGAATGAAAAAGAGCGGTTCGCCATGCCCGATAGTGCGGTAAAATATAGGTGAACCATCTTTAGCAGAAATTATTTTTTCCATAATCAAAGTCACTTCTTTCTAGAATTAAAATTTTAGTTCATAAATTTTAGAAGGTCTGCCAACACCTGTTGGTTTTTCGCCAATTTCTTTAAAATAAGGAAGTAGAGATTTTTTGAAATTTGAATGATCAATCTCTCGATAGTCTAATCCTAAAAATTTGGCGTAAACTTTCCTTGCTTCTGTAATTGTAAACTCATTTCCTAAAACACGCAAGACTTGAGGTTCGTGGTACATTTTATTGCAAACACGATTAAAAGCTTTAATGATAATTTGTGAATGATCAAAAGCTAAACTTTCTTTTCCTAATGAATCACCTGTCTCAATGTTAAGGACTATTTCGGCATCATCTTCATTTCTTAAAGATAATAAGTTACCATGACGCTCCAGTGAGAACCAAGTAGCATCAGAGGCTTGATCACCTGCTTTTAAAGGTTCTTCCCCGATAAAGGCTAAATAACTAACAGTAATTACCCAACCACGTGGATCACGACCAGGCGTGCTAAATGTATGAAGTTGCTCGACGTGACTGTGAGTAATGGAAACGTTTGTTTCTTCTTTTGCTTCTCTGATACAACTATCAGAAGTAGCTTCACCGTTTTTTACAAAACCTCCTGGAAGGGCCCAAGAATTTTGAAAAGGATGTGTATTTCTTTTAATTAATAAGACTTTAAAATCATCATTTTCTTTATTATAACAGAAAAGAACCATGTCAACCGTGACAGAAGGCATGTCTTGAGTTGGAAAATGTTGTGTTTTGTACCAGGCTAAAAATTCTGTTTCAGAGACCTGGGTTTCAAAATAGTGTTGCTCTTTCGTTTTTTGTTTAGATGAAGACATATAGGACTTCCTTTCTTCATGGCGGATATCATTACCATTATTATTTTAACAAATAAATCCTACGAATCAAGCAAATATCGCTTGAAAAGTTAAAAGTAATTTGTTAACATGTAATTAATTTAAAGAGAGGAATAGGTAATTAAGACTATGTGGAATTCATTCGCTAACTAATTTTTTAATAAATTTTAAAAATTACAGTGGATGAGTGCGTCTATTTACCTATATACTAACAAGTGAATGTAGAAAAATACCTTTAGTATGTGTATTTTTCTATGAATTTTTTATGTATATTGAAAGACATCATCCATTCGTAAAGTGAAAGGATGATGTCTTTATGTCTATAAAGATAAAAAAATTAAAAAAATATATTGGAGAACGCTTATTAATTGATTTACCAGAACTAACGATTAATGAACAAGCACGAATTGGAATTGTTGGTGAAAATGGTAGTGGTAAGACAACGTTACTTAATTTAATTGCTAGGAAAGAAGAGATGGATGAAGGACAAATAATTCATTCAGACAATGTTTCGATGATTGGTCAATTTTTAGAAACTGATGATACTAGAAGTGGTGGTGAACAAACCAAAGAAAAAATCAGAAAAGCCGTTCACCACACGGCTGATATTTTACTGGCTGATGAACCAACGAATCATCTAGATCAAAAGGGTCGTGATTATTTAATTAAGGAACTGAAATATTTTAAGGGATGTCTATTAATCGTTTCTCACGATCGTGAATTTTTAAATCAAATGTGTGAAGAAATACTTGAGCTTGATGGTGGGATTGTACGTCACTATAGTGGTAATTATGATGACTATCTCTATCAAAAAGAAATAGAAGAAAAAGAGTACCAAAAAAAATATCAAAATTATGTTAGAGAAAAAGAGCGATTAACTGATTCAATGCAACAGTTACACGATAAAAGTACAGGAATAAAAAAAGCACCAAAAAGAATGGGAAACTCAGAAGCTCGTCTCCACAAGAGGGGGAAAGGACAAGCTGCTAAAAAAGCATTATCAAAACAGGCCCTAACGATTGAAACAAGATTAGAAAAGCTAGAAGTGGTGGATAAACCATGGAAGAAAAAAGAATTATCGTTACCCTTTTCTGAAGGGCAAAAAATACATAAAAAAATAGTGATTGAAGCAGAAAAATTTGATTTGAAAATAGAAGACAAAGAGCTGTTGCTTCAATCAGATTTTAAAATTAAAACAGGTGAAAGAACCGCTTTAGTTGGCCATAATGGAAGTGGAAAAACAACCCTATTGAAAACAGTTTTAGCTCATGATAAATCTTTAAAAATAGCTAAAAAAGCTGATTTTGCTTATTTTAGTCAGAGTTTAAATCAACTAGCAGATAATAAAAGTATCATTGATAATGTTCAAATAACATCAAATTATGAGGAACAAGTAGCAAGAGATTTATTAGCTCATCTTTTATTTAGAGGAACAGCGATTAATAAAAAGGTTTCCGTACTAAGCGGTGGTGAGCGAACAAAAGTGGCAATTGCTAAGATGATATTAGGAAAAAGTAATGTACTAATCTTAGATGAACCTACCAATCACTTGGATATAAAATCTTTAAAAGTATTAGAAGAAGCACTGAGAGCCTATCAAGGAACGATCATTTTTGTCAGTCATGATCAGTATTTTGTTAATAGAGTAGCAGATACTGTTTTAGAAATAAAAAACAGAAAAATAACTAATCTAAAAGAAGTTGAAAAGACTCCAAAACAAAATTCTGAAGATGATCAAAAAATGGTTTTAGAAATGCGTAAAACAAGTTTGTTATCACAACTAGCAATTGAAAAAAATGATGAGTTGAAAGATCAATTAGATCAAGAGTTGTTAGAAATAATGAAGCAATTGAAACTGAATTAATGAGTAGAGACTGACAAAAAAGTGTTAGTCTCTTTTTTATCTTGTAAGATCTTCTACTTTACTTTTTATAGGGTAGGGGGTATATTAGGCGTATCAAGTCTATGGAGGTTTACTATGTTTTTATTTAAAAAAGTCCCAACTATTTCAATGGATCAATTAGAAAATAAACTGACACAACCAATCGAATTAATAGATGTTAGGAGTCAAATGGAGTATGAAGGTGGTCACATTGCTAAGTCCAAAAATGTTCCTTTAGATCGAATCAAATCATATAAAGGAAAGATAAATAAGCCGGTGTATGTTATATGTCAATCAGGCGCAAGGAGTAAACAAGCAACAGATTATCTAATTAAAGCTGGATATGATGCGTTTAATGTTCAGGGTGGAATGAATCAGTGGAAAAAATCAGTGAAGGTGGGAAAATAAATGAATCGAACAATTATTGTAGGTGGTGTGGCAGGTGGAATGTCTTGTGCCACTCGTTTAAGAAGATTAGATGAAAACAGAGAAATTATTATCATAGAAAAAGGTCCAGATGTTTCATTTGCGAACTGTGGTTTACCCTACTATGTATCAGATGAAATTGAAGATCGAAGTAAATTATTAGTTCAAACACCTCAATCTTTAAAAGCTCGATTTAATTTAGATGTTCGAGTTAAATCAGAAGTAGTGGCAATTGATTCGGCTAGTAAAAAAATTATGGTTAAGACAGATACTGATACGTACGAATTAAGTTATGATCAATTAGTTTTATCTCCTGGAGCGAAACCTTTTATACCACTATTGCCAGGAATGGAAACTGCTGAAAATATCTTCACGTTGAGAAACGTGCCTGATGTAGATAGAATCGTATCAGCTATTGATCAATTAAAGCCTAAAAAAGCAGCTGTGATTGGAGCTGGATTTATTGGTCTTGAAATGGCAGAAAGTTTAACTAAACGAGGAATTGAAGTTACCATTATTGAGATGGCTCCACATGTTTTACCAACGGTTGACTCAGAGATGGCAGCATTTGCTTACCAAGAGTTAGTTAGAAACGATTTATCTGTTTTAACAAGTACAAGTGTTGTTGCAATTGAGAATAAAGGTAAAACACTTGTTTTAGATAATGATAAAAAAATAGAAACGGAGTTAATTATCTTATCGGTAGGCGTTCGTCCAGAAAATAGTTTGGCTGAATCAGCAGGAATTGAACTAGGAATGCGTGGCGGAATTTTAGTAGATGGCTCTTATGAAACGTCTGTTAAGGATATTTATGCTGTGGGTGATGCGATTATCGTTAAGCACCATATCACAGGCGAAGATACGATGATTGCACTTGCATCCCCTGCTAACAGACAAGGTAGACAAGTGGCGGACATTTTGGCAGGAATAGACCGTAAAAACAGGGGAAGTTTGGGAACTGCTATTGTGAGAATTTTTGATCAATCTGTTGCTTCAACTGGATTAACCGAGCGGCAATTAAAAATGCTGAATTATGACTTTAAGATTGTTCATGTGGAAGGGAAAAATCATGCGGGTTATTATCCAAATGCGAGCATGATTTTTCTTAAGTTACTTTTCCATCCTAAAACAGGTGAAATATACGGAGCGCAAGCAGTTGGTAAAGATGGCGTAGACAAACGAATTGATATATTAGCAACAGCTATTAAAGCGGGATTAACAGTAGAAGATTTACCAGAGTTGGAGTTCACGTATGCGCCACCTTTTGGATCAGCCAAAGATATCGTTAATATGGCTGGTTATGCAGCACTGAATATCATAGAGGGAATTACAAATAATATTCAATTGGATGAATTAGAAAGTGCTCGTGAATTAGGAAGTTATTTAATTGATGTTCGAACTACACAAGAGTTTAAAAAGGGGAGTATTCCAGGGTTTACTAATTTGCCTTTAAATGAGTTAAGAGCTAGAATGAAAGAAATACCAAAGGATAAAGAAATTATATTGAGTTGCCATAGTGGTCAGAGAAGTTACATAGCTTCTAGAATGCTTACACAAAATGGTTATCAAGTTAAAAATTTAGACGGTTCACATTTGCTTTATGAAGCTAATAACAGCTAAAATAAAGGGGAGAAGTTTTTAGGAGGAAAGACAATGACTGATGGGAATGAAACAAGAAAAAAAATAAAAAATCGTTTAAAAAGAAGTGAAGGCCAAATTAGAGGTGTCATTAATATGGTAGAAGAGGAACAACCATGTCGTGATATTGTCATTCAGCTATCTGCTATTCGTTCTAGTATTGACCGTGCGATTGGAGTTATTGTTGCTGAAAATTTAAAAGATTGCTTAACTGCTGAAGATTTAACCGATGAAAAATTACAAGAAGCAATTGATTTAGTGGTGAAGAAATAAGAAGAGGCTCTTAAAGGATGGAACATAAAAATCTTTTAAGAGTTTTTTTACTTTGCAATCTTAAATTGATTGGGTTATAAAGTGGCTTACTATTTCTATTTGTTCTTTTGTAGAAAGGGTACCATCGATAATTGAATCAACAGAGTCACTAATAAAAAGTTCATGATTTAAAAATAGGGGTCTTGCAAAAGAAAGATAAGTCTCTGCCCACTCTTGCATATCGAGCCCATTTTTAGAATTGAAATCTCTTAAAATTTTTCTAGCAAAGCATATATCAAGAGGTGTTTTGATGTAAAATGTGAAATCAATAAATGGAGCTAATTCTTTATGTCGATACCCAAAAGGAAAATCAATAAAAATATAATGGTTGAGAAAAAGTTCGGTTTTTAAATCAATGATTAAAGCAGAGATATCATATTGGTTTACGGCAACTTCTATAGGTGTATCAATTGAAGGAGCATTAATCAATTGGTCAATGTTATAATTATCAAATTCAATAGTGATACTTTGTTTAAAAAATTTACTCAAAGCTTTTGTTAAAGTGGTTTTACCACTACCCATCACACCGCTTATTACTATTACTTGTGCTTGTTCCATATAGTCAATCCTTTCATAAAAATAAAAAAGAACCTGACTGGAAATATCAAATTGATCTTTTGTCAGACTCTTTCTATTTTGCTTATAATTTTTAATGATTAGGGTTCAAAGGAGAGTTCCTCCAGTTACTCAGAGCAAAACGATTGCCTGTTTAAGTCAGGGTTCAAAAGACAACTCCTACGACAACTTCAGAACCGATAATCAATTCAAAAAGCACGAATTACTTCTCAATTCTTCCAGTTACTTGGAGCTAAGCGTCTTTTTCACCACTTTATGTAGTCAGGAATAAAAAATCTGCTCCTTCGATAACTTCACTAAATACAATCAATCCAAAAAGCGGATTGTTTGATATTACCTCCAGTTACTTGGAGCAAAACGATTTTTTATTCACCCTGTTTAATATCCTTTTGTTTCTGTTTTTTCGGTTGGGTTAACTAGGCTTAGACCTGAGCTAGTTCCTAAGCGGTCAGCGCCTAATTCGATCATTTTGGTAGCATCTTCAACTGAACGAACGCCACCAGAAGCTTTAACTAATGCTTTGTCTCCTACAGTGTCTTTCATTAATTTTACTGCTTCAAAAGTTGCACCATTTGTTGAGAATCCAGTTGATGTTTTAACAAATTCAGCTTTTGCAGCCACAACTAATTCTGATGCTTTGATGATCTCTTCGTCTGTTAAAAGACATGTTTCAATGATGACTTTTACAAGTGTTGTTGGGTGAGCTGCTTCAACAACAGCTTCAATATCTGATTGAACAAATTCATAATTTTTAGCTTTTAATTCACCGATATTAATGACCATATCGACTTCATCAGCACCGTTATAAATAGCATCTTTTGTTTCAAATACTTTTGTTTCAGTCGTATTTGCTCCTAAAGGGAAACCAATAACTGTACAAACTTTAGCTTTTGCATCTTTTAATAATTCACTAGAAAATTTAACCCAGAAAGGATTAACACAGACAGATGCGAAATCATGCTCCGCTGCTTCCTCGCATAATTGTTTAATTTGTTCTCTTGTTGCATCAGGTTTTAAGAGTGTGTGGTCAACATATTTTGCTAATTCCATTAATAAAAAACTCCTTTTATATAAGTATTTGTAAACGCTAAACTACTTCTTTATTCTATCATTAATTTAATTTCTTTTTAAGTATATTTTACTAAAAAAAGATTAAATCATTCTTTTATTAAAATTTCATTGACACGTTCTCATTAATTTGTTAGACTTGCTTCAATATATAAAAGCGTTGAGAAGAAGAGTACATTTTTGGACAGTTTTAAGAGACCTCGGATGGTGAGAAAGAGGAGCTACGAAGAAAATGGAAGATGGTCTTTGAGCATAAAAAAGCGAGCTACTTAGTTAACTTTTTTCGGGAGTTCCCGTTATTGGACAACAGTATTCAAAGAATTTTCTTGCGTACTGGGTAAGGTCATTGTTGTGAAATGATGACAAACTAAAGGTGGTAACACGAAATGCTTTCGTCCTTTGTTTACTTTTTATAAAAGTAGATAGAGGAGGGAAGCTTTTTTTATTTTCTAATACAATTAAAAGGAGGAGAAAAAGATATGAGCATGATTGAATTAAAAAAGGTTAATAAAATATATCAAACTAAAACCAACAGAGTAGAAGCAGTTAAGAATGTAAATTTAAGTATTGAAAAAGGTGAAATATTTGGTGTCATTGGCTTTTCAGGAGCTGGAAAGAGCTCGCTAATTAGATTACTTAATAATTTAGAAACACCAACATCAGGAGAAGTTGTGATTAATGGGAAAAATGTCAGCAACTTAAAAGGAAAAGAGCTTAGAGATTTCAGGAAAAAAATTGGGATGATTTTTCAACATTTTAATCTTCTTTGGTCAAGAACGGTAATTGATAATATTTTACTCCCACTAGAATTAAGTAATTACCCAAAGGCAAATCGTTTAAATAGAGCCCAAGAATTAGTGAGACTTGTTGGCTTAGAAGGTAAGGAAAACGCTTATCCTAGTGAGTTATCTGGTGGACAAAAACAAAGAGTTGGAATCGCTCGTGCTTTAGCTAATGAACCGGAAATTTTACTGTGTGACGAAGCAACAAGTGCCCTTGATCCGCAAACAACAGATGAAGTACTAGATCTTTTACTAGATATCAATAAAAAATTAAATTTGACTGTTGTTTTAATCACACATGAGATGAATGTTATTCGTAAGATTTGCCACAAAGTAGCAGTCATGGAACAAGGAGAAGTCATAGAGACTGGTGAAGTTTTCTCTGTTTTTAAAAATCCCAAAAGTAGTGTCACGAAAAATTTTGTGAAGCAAGATGCTCTTGTTGATGGTGAAGAAAATGAAGAAGCGATTCAATTCTTATTGGATGCCTATCCAGATGGAATGATTGTTAAGTTATTATTTGAAGCTGAAAAAGCAAATGAAGCCGTTATTTCAAAATTAATTCAACAATACAAAATAGATGTGAATGTTCTTCAAGCCAATATTAGAAGGACGAACCAAATGTCATTTGGAACAATGTTAGTTCAACTGACGGGTGAATCTAGTATTTTAAGTGAAAGTTTAGTTTTCTTTGAAAAAAATGGGTTAGGAATTGAGGTGTTGCAATATGGATAAAGGATTTATAGAAACTTATTTTAATTTTTCGAATATTAAAGTGGATGCTTTTGTTGAAGCGACTAAAGAAACACTATACATGACGCTAGTTTCAATGTTTTTCGTTCTTATTTTAGGAATATTAGTTGGATTGATGCTTTTCTATTTTGAAAAAAATGACAAACCAATTTTTAAATTTGGTTATAATATCGTATCTATTATTAGTAATACCTTTAGATCAGTGCCTTTTATAATTTTGATGATTTTACTTTTTCCAGTGGTCAAGGCACTAATAGGAACAATGTTAGGACCAAGTGCAGCAGTTCCAGCACTTGTTTTATCAGCAGCGCCATTTTACGCGCGCCTTGTTGATATTGCCTTTCGTGAAGTGGATAAGGGTGTTTTAGAGGCAAGTGAAGCAATGGGAGCTAACAAGTTTCAAATTATTTTTAAAGTGTTGATTCCAGAAAGTTTACCGGCACTTATTTCTGGTGTTACCGTAACCTCAATTACCATGATTGGTTTTACAGCAATGGCAGGAGCTGTTGGTGCAGGGGGATTAGGAACCCTTGCTTATCAGGCGGGATTTATGGGGAATGATTATTCGATTATTATGCTGTCAACGCTATTAATCTTATTAATTGTTTTTATCATTCAATGGTTAGGTGATATTTTAGTTAAACTAGTTGATAAACGAGATAGCTCAACCAGTACCATTAGTAAGAAAAAAATTGGGCTAGGATTTGGTTTGATTGTTGCGGCAATTATTGGTTTATCTTTAGTTGTTGGTGGCCAAAGCGGACCAAATCAAAAAGTTATAAAAACTAAAAATGCTACCAACAAAATTATTGTAGGCGCATCTGCAACACCACATGCTGAGATATTAGAACAAGCAAAACCTTTACTTAAAGAAAAAGGCTATGATTTAGAAATTAAAGTCTTTCAAGATTTTGTTTTACCTAATAAAGCTTTAGCAGAAAAAGAATTAGATGCTAATTATTTCCAACATATTCCTTATTTGGATAAAGAGATTAAAGATAAACACTATGATTTTGTTAATGCGGGGGCCATTCATTTAGAAAAAATGGCTTTCTATTCCAAATCAGTTAAAAAAGTTAGTGAAGTTAAAGACGGTGCAACTATTTTAGTAAGTAACTCGCAAACTGATTGGGGACGCGTGATTACAATGCTCCAAGATGCTGGACTAGTCAAAGTCAAAGAAGGAACAAACTTAGTTGAAGCAACGTTTGATGATATTGCAGAAAATCCTAAAAATTTGAAATTCAAGTATGACATTGATCCGGCAATTATGACAACGACTTATGAGAATAATGAAGGAGATTTAATTGCTATTAATGCAAACTTCGCAGAAAACATAGGTTTAAACCCAGAAAAAGACGGGGTGATTGTAGAAGGCGATAACTCACCATATGCCAACGTTATCGCAGCAAGAACAGAAGATAAAGATAGTGAAAAAATCAAAACACTAGTCGAAGTACTCCATTCAGACGAAATTAAAGCCTTCATCAAAGAAAAATGGAACGGAACTATATCGGTAGTGGATTAATAAAGGGTGTCTAGGAAGCGTTTAGCTCCGAATTAAAACCGACGTATGATCTAAGTCAAAAACTTAAATCATACGTCGGTTATTTTTTATTCTTCAATTGGGTCTTCGTCTTCAACGAGAGTAATCAATTTTTTGTTGAAGATGAAGAGGAGACAAGCCGCTACGATAAGTACAATTGGAATACCAATATAAGCTTGCATCATGTCAAATTTTAGAACAAAGGCATACATATAGCCGTAACCTTTACCAGCAATAAATGTTGCTACTGTCCAAACTCCCATCATGACAGAAAGAATACTCTTAGGTGAGTATTTCGTGATAAATGAATTTCCAAGTGGTGAAAAGAACATCTCACCTAATGATAATAGGATTGAAAATAAAATAATCCAAATCATACTTGCTTTAGAAGAATCACTCGCTCCAACACCACGTTGCAATTCAGCAGCAATCAGCATTAAGTATGAACTACCTAAGAATAAAAGACCGATTCCTAATTTTTTGAAGAGACTCATATCACCTTGCGCACGATTAGCTAATTTAAGCCATAAGATACCTAAAATAGGTCCTAATACAATACACCATAAACCGTTTAAAGAATCAAACCAGGCAGTTGGAATAGTGTAAGAACCAACTTTGTTTTGGATAAAACTATCCATGTAATCATAAACAGATAAATAAGACATGTACCAGAACAACCAAAAAATAATGGAGAATAAGGAAATCAGAAAAATCGCTCCGACACGTTTTTTCTCAATAGTTGTTAATGGTTTTTTTATTTCAACTTTTTCTTCTTTTGCGATGCCTTCTTTAAAAGGTCTTTTTCCAGCGTCACCTAAAAATTTCCAACCAAGAATAAACCAAATACCGCAGATGAAACAAATAATTGCGGCAAATAAAAATCCTTCAGAAAAACCATAAGCATCGCCATCTTTGAAAATATTTAGAACAATAATCGGAATAATCGTAGTTCCAATCAGTGAACCAATATTAACAAAAGAATATTGCACAGAAAAGGCCGTATCAAGTTCTTTTTTGTCATTAAATAATTGCCCCGTGATGGCAGATAGATTTCCTTTAAATAGTCCAGTTCCAACAGCAACTAAAAAGACCATTAAATGGATCATACCAACACCTGTCGCAATAGACCCAATGTAATAACCAATTCCCATAATAAAAGCACCTAAAGGAATCAAATAGCGTGCTCCAACAAATCGGTCAGCTATGAGTCCACCAAAAACAGGAGCTAAATAAGTATAAGCAACTAAATTTGCTTGAAGCATGGCAGCTTGTCCTTTATCAAGACCTAAACCGCCTTGTATTGCTTGATAAGTCAAGAAGATATAAAGCAACCATTTAGCCGAGTAATACGCCATTCTTTCAAAGGTAAATGAGATGGAACAAAAGTAAAATGAAGCTGGTTTTTTATTTGATGGCTGAGTAGCAACATCGTTCATACGGATACCCCTTCCTAAAATTAATCATGTTTATTTAACCATTCAGTTAATAAAGTCATGTATTCTTGATTTTGATCGACAAAAGGCATATGACGACTATGTTGGAATAATTCCCATGTCGCGTTTGGAATTCTGTCATACATTGTTTTAGCAATATATGGCGTACATAAATCATCCGCACCACTTGTAATAAGTGTTGGTTTGTCGATTGTATGAAGCTTATCTGTGTAGTAAAAATCTTTCAATGTCCCACTTGGCGTATATTCATTTGGGCCCCAAGCGTAAAGGTAACTTTGGGCACCAGATTTTTTCTTGCGTCTTAATGGTTCAGGCATGTCAGGAGATGGATTATCTGCTGCGTGTCGAACCATGAAATGATCATTAGCTTTAATGTAGGCATCACTTTCAAAATGCCATTCAGACTCAGCAATACGAATGGCTTCTTGATCTTCTTCTGAAAGATACTTAATCATTCGATGTTGTTCCTCACCCCAAAGTTTCGAAGAGGGAAGTGTACTAGATAAAATCGCACTTTTAATCCCTTCTGGTTGGTAATCGCATAAATATTCGATTGCCATCATGCCACCCCAAGATTGACCAAGTAAGTGGATTTCGTCTAAATTAAGATGCTTTCTTAAAGCAATTAATTCTTCAATCCAGATAGTAGAATTCCAAATAGAAGGATCATCTGGCATAGAAGAAAGGCCACAACCAAGTTGGTCGTACATAATAATTTGACGACCGTCATTAGCTAAACCGTCTAACATTTCAAAGTAGTTGTGAGTTGATCCTGGTCCACCATGAAGTAAGACTAGTGGAGCTTTTTCTTTATTTTCTTCTCCAATCATTCGGTAATACGTTTGATAATCTAAATAGGGCATGTAGCCTTCTTTAATTGTCATTTAAACAGACACTCCTTTGGTTTTTATTAACCAATAATTTGTAGTTCTTTTGGTGCATGATTTAGGTTTTCGTAGCCATCTTCTGTACAAATAATTAAATCTTCAATGCGAACACCTACTTCGCCTGGAATGTAAATACCAGGTTCCACTGAAAAGACCATACCAGGTTCTGCTACTGCAGTATTTGATCCTGACACATCTCCTGTTTCATGGCATTCAATCCCGATGAAATGTCCTGTTCTGTGAGTGAAGTATTCTCCATAACCTTTTTCAGTAATGTAATCACGAGCAGCAGCATCGATATCACAGAATCTCACGCCAGGTTTAACCATTTCAATGGCACGGCGGTTCGCTTCTAGACATGTTTCGTAAACGTCACGGCTCTTTTCTGACACTTCTTTATAGAAAAAGGTTCTTGTCATATCAGAGCAATAAGAATTTTTAACGCCACCGATATCTAAAATAATACTGTCTCCGACTTTAACTGTTGAATCATCTGTTATGTGATGAGGGTCAGCTCCGTTAGCACCATAAGCAATAATCGGTTCAAATGAGAAGCCACTATTATTTAGGTCTTTATAAATGGCAGCTAAACGATCTGTCATTTCTAGTTCGTTTAATTCTAAAGGTACTAAATCTCTAAGTTGAGTAATAGCGTTGTCGTTATCTTTAGAAACTTCACGCATCAAGTCTAATTCTTGTTCATCTTTATGAGCACGAACATCATCAGTAATATCTGAACCATTACAAAGTTTAGCATTAGGGACTTTATCTAACAAGTTAAGTAAGAATTTAGATGGCCAATTTTTATCAATACCAATTGTTTTACTTGTATCAACAAATTCTAAAACTTTTGCAACAGCATCATCTGTATCATCAATATAGACAAGCTCAACGCCTAAATCTTCAGTGATTGGGAATAATTTGTTGACGACTAACGTGTGTTTACCTGTATCTGATAAAACTAAAACAAGTAAACGTTCCCCTGGATGAATCCAGTATCCAGTCAAATAGAAGATTGTGGTTGGATCAGAGATTAATAGTTGACCTACTTTTTCTTGTTGCATGTTTGCTAGCATTTTGTCTGTACGATTAGTTTTCATGTTTATAGCTCCTTTTGTTATTATATTCACAAGTTAGTCGATGCGTCCCTTTCTTATTCATTGCACCAGCTTATTATTTTGTTTACAAGCCCATTATCCTAGTATTTACGTTTGATTACAATGATAAAAGAAAAAAGAAATGGATTTATCATTTGGTTTTAATCAGATAATAGCAATGTAGCTTGTTCTTATTTGTAAACCAGTTAATCTATTAATTTATTTTTTAATACCATATAAGTTGTTTTAGTCTAAAAAATGATATAATGATTGTGTTAATTAATTTATCATAGGAGGAAGTAAATGAAAAAGAATCTAATGGGTATGATTTTAGGGGGAGCGCTTTTATTCTCAATAACAACGTATGCTGAAACACCTGTAAATAATGAAACTGATAACTTGCTCAATACAGAAAAAGTAAAAAAAGAAAAAGTGAGAATTAATGTTAAGGAACATTACACAATTGATAAAAGTAAACTTGAACTTGGAGAAAAGACACAACTTCATGTGTCACCAATATTGGGTGTAGAATTAGAAGGAACATTTAGTTTAGTTCAAAAGAATGAATTAGTTGAAGTATCTGAAACGGGAGAAGTGAAAACGTTAAAAAAGGGCAAGACAATAATTATGCCAACTTATAAGATGACTGAAAAAACAGAAAAAGAAATTAAGCAAGCTTACATCAAACAACCTGGTAATGAGACTATTACCGAAGAAGATATCGATTTTATTGTAACTGAAAACCAACAAATTATTCCAATAGAAATTATAGATTCAACTCAAAAATCAGAGCATAAAATTGATATCACACCTAAGCTTATTTTTGATCAAAAGCAATTAGAAGTCGGTAGAAAAGAAACAATCAAAGTTGCTCCAGTATTAGGGGTTGATCTTAAAGGTGAATTTAAACCCTTTACTGATAAATACTTATATCTTGAGAGTAGTGGTGAAGTTACGTCTTTAAAACCAAACAGTAACGCAGTGATATCACCTGAATTTGATATTTCGGAAGAATCCTTAAAAGAAATTAAGCAAGCATACATTAACCAAACAGGTCATGAAAATATCAAAGAAGATGAGATTACTTTTATCAAAAAAGATGTTAGACCTTTAATTAATATTGAAATTCCGTTAATTAGCATGGGAATTTTTGAAAATTATACAGCTAATAAAACTAAATTAACTGTAGGTGAAACAGGACAAATTACTGTGAAATATAAATATAATCTTAAATATCAGGGGAAGTTTACTCCTATTAAAGATGAATTTATCGAGATGAACGAGAATGGGGAATTTAAAGCGCTGAAAGTAGGTAAAACAACGATAATTCCTACATTTAAGTTATCTGAAGAAGGTCTTACAGATATTAAAAGAGAATATATTAAAGAAAATAATTTAAAAAATATTGATTTGGAAGATTTAACAGAAGGTCCACGTCCAGAAAAAGCACCAACTGCCTTTGTTATTGAAATAATACCAACTAACACTGGAAATGAAAATTCAAATAATGTTAATAGTAAAAATTACGTGCCAGTTAATAAAAAATTACCTCAAACAGGTGAATTTAATTCTTTACTAGTAACTTTATCTGGTAGTTTTACAATTTTAGGTACAACGATTTTATATTTAGTTAAGAAAAGAAAATATTAATAGATAGCTTGTAGATATTATATATTGTAATATCACAAGCTTTTTTTATTTCTAGAAGATGGGATAAGAGAGAAATAGGTATTTATTATTTATATTAGTTATTATTTGTGTAATTGAAACTAATTGATACTATTATATAAATAAATATCGAAGTGAAACCGATTGAAGTTCATTCTCAATTGAGCTAGAATAAAGAGTGTAGAAAATTGTGTTTGAATATAACAAATGGAGGGAAAAAAATGTCCGTTTTAGAAATAAAAAACTTACATGTCTCAATTGAAGACAAAGAAATCTTAAAAGGTGTTAACTTAACCATGAAAACGGGAGAAATCCACGCTATCATGGGACCAAATGGAACTGGTAAATCAACGTTATCAGCAGCTATTATGGGAAATCCGAATTACACAGTCACAAAAGGCGAAATCCTTTTAGATGGTGAAGATGTATTAGAGATGGAAGTCGACGAACGTGCTCGTGCAGGTCTCTTTTTAGCAGTTCAATACCCAAGTGAAATCCCAGGAATTACAAATGCTGAATTTATGCGTGCAGCGATCAATTCGAAACGCACTGAAGATGACAAAATTTCAGTTATGGATTTTATTGATAAATTAGATGAAAAAATGGCCCTATTAGATATGCCAGAAGAAATGGCAGAACGTTACCTAAACGAAGGTTTCTCTGGTGGAGAGAAAAAACGTAATGAAATTTTACAATTATTAATGTTAGAACCAACTTTCGCTATTTTAGATGAGATTGATTCTGGTCTTGATATCGATGCTCTTCAAGTGGTTTCAAAAGGTGTCAACGAAATGCGTGGAGACAACTTTGGTTCATTAATTATCACTCATTATCAACGTTTATTAAACTATATTGTCCCTGATGTAGTTCATATTATGATGGAAGGTCGCGTTGTGAAAAGTGGTGGCGCTGAACTAGCAAAACGTTTAGAAGCAGAAGGTTACAAAGGCATTAGTGAAGAACTAGGTATTGATTTCCAAGAAGATGAAGAATAATTGAGAGGAGACAAGATAAATGAAAAATTTTAATATCCAAGATTATCTTGACGACGTGACGTTATTCTCAGCCAGTCAGGAAGAACCGCAGTGGATGCTTAATTTACGTCTTAAAGCCGTAGAAAAAATGAACACATTAGAGTTACCGCACATTGAACGTGTGAAAATTCACCGTTGGCCTTTAATGAATGTGGGAAATCTGAATGAAGAGATTTTAGGTAATCCAGTGATGCCTTCTTTTGATGAATTAGAAGACAATCCAATGATTATTCAAGGTCGTACAACCACTCTTTATGAACAAATGCCTGTAGAGTTATCTGAACAAGGTGTTATCTTTACTGATATCTTCACAGCAATGAAAGAACACAGCGAATTAGTGGAACAATATTTCATGACCAAAGCTGTGCCTATGGATGAAGATAAATTAACGGCTTTTCATGCAGCTATGTTAAATGGGGGCGTTTTCCTTTATGTGCCTAAAAATGTCGTGGTTAAAGATACCTTTGAATCACTCTTCTTCCAAAATATGGGAGACAATAGTGCTTGGGTGAAACATGTCTTAATAGTTGCTGAAGAAAACAGTGAAATTACTTACCTTGAAAGATTACAATCAGATGGTGAAACAAGTGAAAAATTATCAGCGAATATGGTCGTTGAAGTGATTGCTAAACCTGGTTCAAAAGTTAAATTTGCAGCAATTGATCGTTTAGGTAAAGACGTAACAACTTATATGAATCGCCGTGGGTACATCATGCGTAATGCCAGTCTTGATTGGGCATTAGGCATCATGAATGATGGCGATGTGGTGGCTGATTTTGATTCTGATTTAGTGGGTGAAGGCTCTCATTCAGAAGTGAAAGTCGTCGCAATCAGTTCAGGCCGTCAAACTCAAGGAATTGATACGCGTGTCACTAATAAAGCCTCTCATTCGATTGGTCATATTTTACAACATGGTGTAATTCGTGATCGCGGAGCGCTAACGTTTAATGGAATTGGTCATATTCTAAAAGGAGCGAAGGGTGCCGATGCGCAACAAGAAAGTCGTGTCTTAATGCTTTCTGATCAAGCAAGAGGTGACGCAAACCCAATTCTTTTAATCGATGAATTCGAAGTAACGGCAGGGCATGCTGCCAGTGCTGGTCGTTTAGATCCAGATGAATTGTACTACTTAATGAGTCGTGGGTTACCTCAAAAAGAAGCGGAAAGACTTGTTACAAGAGGTTTCTTAGGTTCAGTCATTACTGCTATTCCGGTTAAAAGTGTACGTGAAGAATTAGTTAAAGTGATTGATAGAAAGCTGGCTGACTAATATGCTAGACAAAAAAATTAAAGATGATTTTCCGATTTTATTTCAAGAAGTCAATGATGAAGCTTTAGTTTATTTAGATAGTGCGGCAACTAGTCAAAAGCCCAAACAAGTCATTGATTCATTGGTTTATTTCTATGAACATGACAATGCCAACGTCCATCGTGGCGTCCATACTTTAGCTGAAAGAGCCACATCAAGTTATGAAGCCTCTAGAGAAAAAGTTCGTCAATTTATCGGGGCAAACAGTACAAAAGAAGTTCTTTTTACAAGAGGAACGACCACATCGATCAATTGGGTCTCTCGCAGTTTTGGAGATGCCTTTGTGAATGAGGGAGATGAAATCCTGATTTCCCAAATGGAACATCATTCAAACGTGGTGACGTGGCAAGAACTAGCCAAACGCCAAGGTGCTAAGTTAGTTTATATTGACTTAACATCAGAAGGCGAACTCGATTTAGAGGATGCTAAAGAAAAGATCAATGAGCGCACAAAGATTGTCTCAGTGGCTCATGCGTCAAATGTTTTAGGTGTCACTAATCCAGTGAAAGAGTTAGCTCATTTGGTTCATGAATTTGGTGGCGTGATGGTGGTAGACGGTGCGCAATCGGTGCCTCATATGCCTGTAAATGTCGTTGAACTAGATGCAGATTTTTATGCTTTTAGTGGACATAAAATGTGTGGACCAACTGGGATTGGCGTTCTTTACGGCAAACAGAGCTTGCTAGAAAAGATGGAACCTATCGAATTTGGTGGGGAGATGATTGATTTTGTCTATCATGATCATAGTACATGGTCGGAACTTCCTTGGAAATTTGAAGCAGGGACACCAAATATTGCAGGTGCCATTGCTTTAGGAAGCGCCATTGATTACTTAACAGAAATCGGCATGGATAAGATCCATCAACATGAACAAGAGTTAGTGGATTATGTCTTACCGAAGTTACTAGCGATTGATGGTTTAACTGTTTATGGACCCAATGATCCGAAAAAACATAGTGGTGTGATAGCCTTTAATTTAGATGACGTTCACCCACATGATACAGCGACAGCCCTTGATATGGAAGGCGTGGCAGTTCGAGCAGGACATCACTGCGCCCAACCATTACTGAATTATTTAGATATTCAATCAACTGCTAGAGCCAGTTTTTATTTATACAATACCAAAGAGGATGCTGATCGCTTAGTCGCGTCGATCCTTGCAACAAAGGAGTTTTTCGCTAATGGCTTTATCTAAATTAGAAAATTTATATCGCCAAGTTATCTTGGATCATACCAATCATCCCCACAATAAGGGCAGTTTAAATGAGGCGACGAGTCAAATCGAATTAAACAACCCAACGTGTGGCGACGTGATTCAATTGCAATTACAAATTGAAGATGGCATCATCCAAGAAGTAAAATTTGATGGACATGGTTGCTCCATTAGCATGGCGAGTGCTAGCATGATGACCATGGCAATTAAAGGCAAGACAGAAAAAGAAGCCATTGAAATTGTGGGGAACTTTTTAGAACTTGTTCAAGGCGAAAAAATTGAAAATGAGAAACAACTGGGAGATGCCAGAATGCTTTCAGGTGTAGCGAAGTTTCCAGCACGAATCAAATGTGCAACCTTAGCTTGGAAAGCCTTAGAACGCGGTATCATTCAAGAAAACGAAACAACTGTCGAAGGACATTTACATACTGAAGAAAAAGGAGTGTAACCTAAATGAGTGAAGTACCAGAATTAGAAGAATATAAATTTGGTTTTCATGATGACGTCAAACCAGTCTTCAGTACAGGAGAAGGATTATCAGAAGACGTTGTTAGAGAAATTTCAGCTCAAAAAGAAGAACCAGAATGGATGCTGGAATTCCGTTTAAAATCATTAGAAGCATTCAACAAAATGCCAATGCAAAAATGGGGACCAGATTTATCAGATATGGATTTTGAAAAAATTAAGTACTACCAAAAGCCAAGTGATAAACCAGCCCGAGATTGGGATGATGTCCCAGATAAAATCAAAGAAACCTTTGAGCGTATCGGGATTCCAGAAGCAGAGCGTAAATACTTAGCCGGAGCTTCCGCCCAGTATGAATCAGAAGTGGTTTACCACAATATGAAAGACGAGTTCACTAAATTAGGCATCGTCTTTACAGATACAGATACAGCCTTAAAAGAGTACCCAGAAATATTCAAACAATACTTCTCAAAATTAGTGCCACCAACTGATAATAAATTGGCAGCCCTAAACTCAGCAGTATGGTCAGGTGGAACCTTCATCTATGTACCAAAAGGCGTGCGAGTAGATGTGCCATTACAAACTTATTTCCGGATCAATGCGGAAAACACAGGCCAATTTGAGAGAACACTAATCGTTGTTGACGAAGGCGCAAGCGTGCATTACGTAGAAGGTTGTACAGCCCCTACGTATTCAAGCAATAGTCTACATGCAGCTATCGTTGAAATCTTTACTTTAAAAGATGCTTATTGCCGTTATACAACCATCCAAAACTGGTCAGATAACGTGTATAACTTAGTAACTAAACGTGCCAGAGCCGAACAAGGCGCAACCATCGAATGGATCGACGGTAACTTAGGTGCTAAGACAACGATGAAATACCCAAGTGTCTACCTAGAAGGAGAAGGCGCGCGTGGAACGATGTTATCCGTTGCCTTTGCAGGAGCGAACCAAATCCAAGACACAGGAGCAAAAATGATTCACAACGCACCAAATACCTCTAGCTCGATTGTTTCAAAATCAATCGCTAAAGGTGGCGGTGAAGTGAATTACCGAGGACAAGTAACCTTCTCTAAAAATAGCCCAGGATCAATCTCACATATTGAGTGTGACACAATTATCATGGATGCTTTATCGAAGAGTGACACGATACCATTTAACGAAATTCACAATAGCCACGTGGCATTAGAACACGAGGCAAAAGTATCAAAAATCTCAGAAGAGCAATTGTATTATCTAATGAGTCGTGGCTTAACAGAAGCAGAAGCGACAGAGATGATTGTTATGGGATTTGTTGAACCATTTACGAAAGAACTTCCAATGGAGTATGCCGTTGAGTTGAATAGACTTATTGGGTATGAGATGGAAGGGTCAGTTGGGTAAGTTAATAATATGTGCTAGGAACGTTGATAATACAACATTCCTAGCCTTTTTATTTTATCTAAATGTGTGAGGGTCTGTGAAAAGGTCTGTGCATCAAGAAAATTGAGTCATTCTTTCAGATTCAAAGGTCATTGATTCTTTAAATAGCTTAGCTAGACCTGGTACATCTTCTTTAGATAATAGAGTAATGTATAAAGCTCTATCATCAACCTTAACAACCACAGGAGAGTAGCCAGTCATAAGAGCTAGGAAAATATTAATCATACGTCCAGTACGTCCGTTACCATCACTGAATGGATGAATACGTTCAAACTGGATATGACTTTCAGCCAATACCTCGGCAACATCATCAATATTTTTAGCTATCTCTAATCTGTAAAGAGTGTTATCAACCCATTGTAAGATTAAGTTAGGCACTTCATGAGGTTTAGCAGTCTCAAATGAAGCTCCTATGATAGCATTTTGAGTAGCTTTATATTGCCCTTTATCAAATTGAATACGATCCAATAGTAATTCATGTATCTTTTTAATCACTCGTTCAGTAAAAGGCTCATCATTGTTTAAAGCACTGATGATATAATCAAACGCTTGTTTATGATTTGCTACCTCGTAGAACTCACGCATCTTAATACCCTTTTCGGGGGCGATAATCGTATCTTCCAAGATAATAGAGACTGTTTCGGCTAAAGTGATTGTATTGCCTTCTATGGCGCTTGAATGGTATGCCATTCTTATCAATATATCATCTAAATAATCAGTTGATAGGTTCATTTTGTTTCATTCCTTCCTAAAATCCAACAAAGTTTGCAAACTTGCTAGCTGTTTTTTCTGCTTCTTCAGGCATTACATGGGAGTAAATTTCTAAAGTAATCTTAATATCCTTGTGTCCTAGTCGTTCACTCACTTCTTTAATAGGAACACCAGCTTGTAGTAAAATACTGGCATGGGTGTGCCTAAAATTATGCGGTGTGATTCTAGGTAGGTTGTACTTTTTTATTATGTAGTTTAACCAATCGTTGGCAACCTGGGGATAATATAACTCATTACGCTCATTGGTAAAAACGTATTGTTTGTCACTTGTGGTATTAAAGCCCATTTGGAAATACTCTTGACGTTGAATGCTACGCCATCTAGAGAGTACCTTGATTGTTTCATCATCTAAGCTTATATCACGCACGCTAGAGCTAGTTTTAGGCGTCTGAATGATAATGTTAAAGTGTTCGTCAATGGCTAACGTCTTGCCAATAGACACCGTTTTATTGAATAAATCAATATCCTCCCACTGAAGAGATAATATCCCACTCTTACGGCATCCAGTAAAAGCTAATGCTCTAAAGAAAGCTAAGTTTTTATAGTTGCCAAAGTCCTCTAAACATTCAAAGAAGTGTTGTAACTCATCTTTGGTGTAATACTCTAACTTCTTTTCTTCTTCCTTCTTACGTGGCAGAATCGTCTTAGCCATCGGATTACTCTTCATGATCTCCATAGCTTCACCATACCTCATAATTTGAGCTGCTACTTTTCTAAAGTATGGGTATTGCTTATAGTCTTCATACCAAGTATTAACAAGCTCCTGGCAGTAAACCACTGTAATATCATCTAGCTTCATATCTCCTAAATGAGGCAGTACATGACCTTCTACGAACCGTCTATTGGTTGCTATGGTAGATGGCTTAACGTTTAGTCTGTGCTGCTTTAACCACATATCATATAAATCCTTAAACGTCATGACTTTATTTTCATTGAACAAGCCATTTTCTTCTATATCTTTTAATAGATCAGCTAGAGCAATTTGAGCTTGCTTCTTAGTTTTAAATCCTTGTCGCTTACGGTAAACGTTCTTACCAGTCTTTGGGTTACGTCCTACATAAACATTAAAATAATACTGTGTCACGTTGTCTCTTGTTTTGTACGGTTTAATTTGAGTCATTTTTATCATTCCTATCTACCACCACGCCAATAGGGTTGTTTATTATAAGGATTTTTCCCACCATTCTATAAGAATTTCGTTATACTCTTTAGTTATTTCTTCTTTAGTTTTTTTATTAGGCGAAATAACTAGACTTTTGTCACCAAAAGGAGTTTCTATATATACAGAAATTTTTCTTTTTGAAATACTAGCAAAATTTTCGAGCTCTTTAATATTTCCTTCAACTAAGTTCATACAATCGTTTTTTATTTTAGTTTGGAAGGTCACTGATACATTGTTATAAATATCTTCAGTAAAATTTTTAAGGTTGTATGAATCAGTTAAAGTGACAATAACATCAAATTCTTTTGGAGCATTAGAATCATCTAAATCTTTTGATTGAAAAATATCAATTCCCATTAAGTAATTGTAATTTTTTTGAACTTTTTTTACAGAAATTTCGATAACTTTACGTGAATCGCCGAAAATATTTAAGTAGTCATGGGTAAATTGTAAAATTCTATCTTCATTATGACCGTAATCTTCGAGTTTAGATTGGAATTTTTTAAGATCCTCTATAGCCTCCTCACGATAATCAGGGATATAAGAATCATATTTCAAAATATATGGTGCATAATCAAAAAATTCATTAGGTGTTATATCAAAATAATTACATAAGCTATCTATTGTTTCTAATTGAATCATTTTACTTTCATTTTGGGAAATTGAAGTCAAAGTTGATCTCGATATATTTGTAGCTTCAAACACATCTGAAATCTTTATACCTCTTTCCGCCATTAAGATTCCTAATCTATTAATAATCATAATAAACCTCCTTAATATCTAATTGAATTGTATCATAATCACTCTAAATATAGCAAAAACAAAATTATAGTAGTTTATATTGACAAAAAGAATAAAAATACATATACTATCATTGTAGTGAAAACACTACAGTGGTATTGTTTTTAACTTTATGATATTGGAGGTGGTTAAAAAATGTTTGAACTTGATTTAGAAATGATTGCAAAATTAAGAGAAAGGAGAGCTAGAAAAAATATTACTTTAGGTAAAGCTGCTGAAGAAATTGGTATTAGCAGAATGACACTAGGGAAAATTGAAAACGAAAAGCTTCTTTCTGTACGCAAGACGGTCTATAAGAAGTTAGTAGATTGGTTGGTCAATGAAAAAGTTTATGGAAGAAGGTGATTAAATGGAACAAGTACAAATCGCTATATCTCACGAGCTATCTAGCGACCAGTTACAAGGTATCTATCAATCAGTCTATGAAGTAACGACCCAGGCTATAAAAGACGCTCGTAGAGATAGCAAGATAGACAATGATCTCATGTATTCCAAAGCAGAGCTAAGAAGATTCTTAAATGATTGTTCAGATGGCTATGTTGAGGAATTACTTGCCAAAGGTTTACCTAAAGGGCGCTCATTGTCAGAAAGAAAAACAGTATTTAGCAAAAGAGCCATTGAAGCATGGTTACTTGAAAATGAAGAAGAAAATTAAAGAATCACCACGCCAATACAGACATATTGCACAGACACAAAGGACAAAAGTAGTGACAAATAGTATTTTAACAGTGTTTCTATGTATTAATGATGAAGTCGATAGTTTAGTAGGTTAATTTTTGGGAGGTGAGAACGTGCAGAGAGTTAGAAGATTTTGGCTATTACTTGGTATGTATTTACTAGGAGCTTTTACTTATTCAATCAGTTTAGAGCTGCTATTAATTATAGTAGTGCCGTTAAGTTGTATTTTATTAATGTGCCATGATGAGGCTTCTTATAACAGAAAGGAGAATAGCAATGCAAAAGGAATACGCAGAATTTAAGCGATTAAAGAGGTCTATCATCAACAAGCTGGTATCAATTCAAGAGGGGGATAGATTGGACAGCTTCAGTGATAATATGCTTGATAATATTCGTAATAGTCAAATGTTCCAGGAAGCTATGGAAGAAATGCGAGAAGCGGAAAAGCTTGTTAATGAGTTGAATGAATACGAAGCTAATGAAGGTAAATTTGAATTTTAGGAGGAATAAGGATGAATGAAGAAACAAGTGTAAAAGAGCTGTTAAATGATTTGTGTGACGTTTTAGGTGAAATTGCTTTACTTGAAGAAGGTAAAACTTATGAAGCTAAGGTTACGGATTGTTTTGGAACTAGGATTGTTAATGAATCGGCGATAGAAAGAGCTAGATCATTATCTAATATTGCTTTAGAAAGTTATGTGATGCAGATACAAGAGATTTTAGGTTATGAAGATAAATAAAAATACGCTGCTAAGAGTTGGAGCTCTTAACAACGTGGGATAAATAGATTTTGCAAGCCTATTTATCCCTAGTATATCAAAAATTATGGTGAAATGGGGAAGGAAAATGAATAATAAGAAAATTGATCCAATAGAGGTAGTGGTGAACTCTATTGACTTATGGGGAGCAACTAAAGCCCTAAAAGAATTTGTAAGTCAAAATTTTAGCGAAGGAAATCCTTCATTAACAGAATTAGCTGCATTACAAGGGTTAGTTGCTTGTATTGAAGTGATGGCACAGAAAAATTCTGATGAAGTTACTAGCGTCTTAGGGTAGGTGATTGAATGATTTACATAGGGAAAGTAAAACCTTCACTTATGAATGAACCAATTAATAAAAGTGTGATTGAGTTCTTTAAGAATTATCAGACTTTAGAGTTAGATATACCAGGTGACAAGGAAGAGCAAAAAAGAATTAAAACATCTATCTTACAAGGGTTTATCAGTGGAGAAATGAAAGCATTAGTAAGAAATAATGACAATTTAATTTCTAGGGATTGTCTGATACTTGATTTAGATGATGTGGTTATTAATGAAGACGAATTAATAAAAATCATTCACGAAAAATTTAATAAGTTTCAGTATGTTTTATATCCAAGTATATCTCATGGTATTAAAGGAGTTCGTTATCGTTTAGTACTTCCTTTAGATGGTTCAGTGAATGAATCAGAATATAAGTTACTTGTTCATTATGCTAACAATATGATGTTAAAAGGAATTATCGGTCAGTCTGACAGTAGTAACGCTACATGGTCACAGATTATGTTACTTCCGACTATAACGCAGTACACAGGCAGCGAGAGTCTTATTATTAATGAGAGTGAGAAACAGTTACCAACGTTTCAATTATTAGATGGTGCCACTACCTGGAATAAACAAAATAAACCACAGCCACAAGGATATATTAATCCAAGTCGATTTAAACGTGGTGGGCGTCGTTATAGGAATGCTACTACAGAATTATTTGAGAGTTTAGTATCTGGATGTATCGAAGGTAATAGAAATAATCGTATAGCTCAAATCACAGGTGGATTACTAGCGAGAGCAGTAGATATTGAACAAGCGTATAAACTAATTTTGTTAGCAAATGATAATTTTGATGATCCTTTACCTATTGATGAAGTTAATAATACGTTTGAATCAATAGCAAAAAAGGAGTTGAGAGCCGATTGAATTTAGATGAATTAAAAGAAATGCAACAAGATAAGAAAAATAACCATTGTAACGTCATTATTGACTTCATTAGGTCAAGCTTTACCTCAATTAGTAGCAATGGGTATGGATTTACTTCTTAATTTAGTTAATGGGATTATTCAAAATATTCCTCAAATTGTTAGCTCAGTTCAACAGATATTAATAACTTTTGTTAATTCTATTACTGAAAACCTACCACATATCATTGAGACTGGGATAAAAATACTCTTAGGATTGGTTGATGGAATTACTCAACTATTACCAGAGTTACTTCCAGTTGCATTGAAAGCAATATTAACTTTGATTCAAGGGTTAATGAATGCAATCCCTCAATTGTTGAATGGTGCTGTTCAAATTGTTCAAGGGTTAGCTAATTTCATTGTTGAAAACTTACCAACTATTTTAGAAGCAGCGTTAAAGATTATTCAAGCATTAGTACAAGGTTTAATTGAAAACTTACCTAACATCATTTCAGCAGGTATTCAAATAATTACAACTTTAGTGACTTCTGTCATTCAGATGTTACCGAGTATTTTATCTGCAGGTTGGGAAATTATTAAATCTCTAGCCGGTGGTATTCTTGAAGCTATTCCAGCTGTTTTACAAGGCGCTTGGGATGGGCTTAAAAAAGGATTCTCTAGCGTGTGGGATGCTATCACAGGTAAATCTAAAGAATCTAGTGATTCAATAGCTGCAGATTCCACTAGGGCAACAAAGGCTTTGGAAACTGATTATAATAGAGCTAGTACTTCTGTAGCTACCTCCACTTCTAACTTAGAAAAAACAGTTCGTCAGAACAGCCAAAGTGCTACTAATTCGGCAGTTAATGAAGCTAGTAGAGCGAATAATAGTGTTAATAATAGCTTCTTGAATATGTCAAAAGGTGTAGGATCATCAACTAATGATGTAAAAAACAACGTTTCTAATAACATGCAACAAGCTTCTGCAACAGCTGCTAATGAATCTAGCAAGATGAACCAAAACGTTACAACTAACTTATCTAGCTTGAATAAAGGCTCAACGAATGAAATTAATAATATGAATAAAAGTATTAGTAATTCCATGCGAACAATGGAGCAGACAGCTTCTAGCTCAATATCTAAAGTATCATCTACTTTAAATAATGGGTTTAGAAACATTTCAAATACTAGTAGTAATGCTATGAGAAGTGTTGCAAGTGCTACAACTTCATCAATGAGTACAATGGTTTCAAGTTTTACAAGCGGATCTAGTAAAATGGTCAGTTCTTCAACTAATACAGCTTCCGGTGCTAAGAGGGCTTTCAGTAGCCTTCAGTATGAACTAAGAAGTTTAGGTTATTATGCTGGTATTGGTCTTGGGAATGGTTTATCTAGTTCATCTGGGTATATCTATTCAGTGGCTAATAGCATTGCGAATAATGTGGCTAGAACGATACAGAGAGCTTTAGACATTCACTCGCCTTCACGTATTACTACTTGGATGGGTGAAATGTTAGGTCAAGGACTTGGTAACGGTATGGTTAACATGTATAAATTCGTTGATCGTAAGGCTTCTGGTTTTGCTGATATTATCAAAGCTCAGAGTTATGACGCTTCTGCTTTAATGGCAGGCGATGCTAGTTTTACAGCTAGAATGGTTAATCGTGAAGAGTTGGAGCTGACAGATGATGTTAAAAATCAAGAGTTGACCGAACCAGAGTTTGAAGTTCACAACGAGCTTGTAGGTGACAAGATTTATACTTACGTCAAACGAAAAGAAGCAAGAGAAAATAATAAGAGCGATAGGTTAAAATAAAAAACAATATTGTTTTTATTAAGGTTATGAGTTATAATCTATATAGGTTTGAAACCACTTCTATTTTTACTGTTTTCTATCAATTAGTGTTAATCAAAAAATCAATTAAAAAAGACCAAGGAATGAATAGCTTAGTTTTATTCAGAGTAGCCGTGTACTTAAATGTATGCGGCTTTTTTTGTTATGCTTATTTGGGAGGAGGTGATTTTGATGGGGGTAAGACCACGGTAATGAAGATTTTTGAATATATTAATATCGGCGTGGTGGATTTAATTAGTCTGTGCAAAGGTCTGTATATGTCTGTAAAACTAGTTTAATCTATGTTAATGAAATCATGTTGAAACCTTGTATTATCAAGGTTAAATCAACTTATTACTACTTATTAAAACCCTTTAAATTAAGTGGAAGGCTCTGTAGGTTAAAACATTGGAAAAGAAAAGTGAATCACTTACTTCTCCAATGTTTTTTATTTTATCTAAAAAAACAAAAAAACTAAAAATAATACTAGTAAAATATCACTTGTGATTCTATAATCAAGGTGTTAGGTTTTTCAAATAAGGATGTGAGTTGATTGGATGAAAATCAATCAAATTTTAGAAAGGAAAAAAATTACAAGGAAACAAGATGAGATTAGAGATCTATTTGAAAACAAAAGAGTCGTTGAAGTGATTCCATCAAAGGAAAATAAACAAGAAAATTCAAATTTTAAGAAGAGAGTTGCAGCTTATTGTAGAGTTAGTACGTACGCTGAAACACAATCGGGAAGTTTTGAGTTACAAATACAAGCATATCGAGAAAAAATACTAAAGCATCCAGATTGGGAATTAGTGGACATTTATGCTGATCAGGGAGTTTCAGGAACTTCGATGAAGAAAAGAGATCATTTTAATCGGATGTTGGCTGATTGTAGGTTAGGTAAGATTGATTTGATTATAGTAAAAAGTATTAGTCGTTTTTCAAGAAATACGTTAGATTTTATTTCAGTATACAGAGAATTGAAAGCGTTTCCTATTCCAATTGGGATTCTGATTGAGGATTTAAATCTAAACACATTAGATAGAACAAGCGAAACAATTTTGGTCATGTTTAGCATTATCGCTCAAGGAGAAAGTGAGCAAAAAAGCGAAGCAATTACTTGGTCAATTATTGAGCGATTTAAAAAAGGATTACCGATAATTCCCACACACAATTTACTAGGATTTTATAAGGATAAGTTTGGGCAAATACAGATTGAAGAAACAGAAGCTGAGGTAGTTAGATTAATCTATCGAAATTTTTTGAATGGTGTTAGGGCTCAAGATATTGCTGAAATATTAATGAATAGCCATATACCAACTGCGATTGGAAATGAGAAGTGGAATGCTTCGTCAATTTATCGAATACTCCGGAATGAAAAATACTGTGGAGATGTACTGATGCAAAAAACATTTACAGTAGATTGTTTTAGTCATCAATCCAAGAAAAATAAAGGAGAGAAACCAAAATACCTTCTAAGAAATGGGATTCCTAAGATAATATCTAGGAAAGAATGGATAAAAACTCAAGAATTACTCAAAAATCCTTGTAAAGGAAAAAAGAAAAAAATAGAAACTATAGAAAAACCTAAATTTTATGTTCTCAAAATTAAATCTGGTATGTTTAAAAATTTTATTGTTTTAGATACCGAATGGTCACAATCTGAGTTAGAGAAAATTATACTTGAGGGAGACAATACTAATGACTAATTTAACATTTGATGATTATAATTTTGAAGTAATTAATATTGAAAATTCTAGGGAAAATTTGTTAACTATAAATAAAAATATGATGACGTTTGATCGTTCAATTGCGGAATGTTTAAAGTATGCGAGTCATATAAGACCGCTTCTCGATAGGGAAAACAAGATTTTTGCAATACAAGTTTGTCGTTCTGTTGCTAGTAAATCAGTTGCGTTTTCTAAACCAGAAACCAAACAAAAAGGCTCAGTGAAAATACAAGCGGTTGCTATTCGAAATGCTGTGCGTATGTTGATGAAAGACTTGTGGAAAGAAGATATGAGGTATCAGTTAGAAGGAACATTTATAGAAGATCATAAAGCGTTTGTTTTTGATTTAACCAAATATAAAGAATTGCCACCATTTAAGGTTGAACGGAAGGTATTAGATAGCGAATAAATTTAAAATAAAGCACAATCTAACATAAAAGAATGTGCTTTATTTGCCTTTGAGGATAAAGGAATGATTGGTCAATTATAATTTTAAAATTGATATTTAAATGGTATGTGCAATATATATTTTAGATATTATCTTCACAAAATTCGAAATAATAGTAAATTTGAAGTTATCTTCAAATAATGCCAGAATTTTTAAATGTTAAAGATATCCAATCAGAATCTTGACTAGTTGATGTAATATACTTGACTATGAAAAAATATGGTAGTTTTACGAGTATTCTTATTGCTAAGACGTTGATAAAAAAGTCTTATTTATTTTGGTTATATATGATATATGTGTTGCCACTACAATATCAAATCAATTTTTTATATAAAAAGGAGACTACTATGGATATTACAATTTCTGAAGAATATGAAGATTTAATTTACGAACCCATTAATTTAAATTTTAGAGGTCGTAGAAAATTTTATGTTTACTTAGATTATACAAGTGATGGAGAAACTTATTACTATGTTGGAAAAGGTACTGGAGATAGGGTTCTAAATGAAAAAAGAAATGATATACATGCACATTATAAAAAACAGAGAGGTCTAGATAGAAGAATTATTATTAATAATTTAACTGAGGATGAAGCATTTGATATTGAAAATCTTTTTATTTATTTCTCAATTCAATCAGGAGTATATTTGACAAACATAGTTATTGAAGAATTTCGTTTCAATAAGAATTATATATTTGATGAACTTTTAATGATTTATATCGACTGCTTAAAAGAAAGTTCATTTAATGATATTTGGATAAGTAATTTAGTAAAAAAATTAAATGAGTTTACACATATAGAAATAATAATAATTTTACTTGAGTCTTATTTGAATGTTGAGAAAAATAATTCGCGTCTTAATGATATAACAGCAATGCTAATTAAAGACTCAATAAAAAATGAAAACTATTTAAGTAGAATTTATTTAAATAGTGTAATTAAAGAAGTTGATAGTAGTTTAGAAGATAAAGAGTTTGATTCATTTTTGGCTGAATCTTTAAAAATAGCTAAATCTATAGAAGGATTGACTGATATCATTATTCAAAAGGATAGATGTATTAGTAAGCTTCAAAATAATTTACCAAGTACTTATTTGATTGTTAATTGATTAAGTTTAAGAATGCTACCATATAATTTTAGGAAAATTAATATTTATCACTCTTAAATTTAATGTGAACGAATCCACAAAAAAATAAATATGATTCCTTTGATAAGTAAAATAATAGGAATAAATTTTAACACTTTCATCTTCTTAAATCATTTAAATAGTAGCCCAAATAATAAGGCTGGTGCTGATAAAACAATAAAAATGATGCTACAATTCATTAATATAAGTACGATAGATAGAAAAATATCAAACAAATAAACAACTAGATTACAGCAAAGAAATAATCTGGCCAATAAAAAGGTATAAATGACATCTATTCATTCTTGACTTCCATTCACCCATCTTGTATCCTTTAAATACCGATAGTATGTTAAATCAGAAAGGCAGGATAATCATGGTGAGAGAGCGGAATCCAGAGAGGACACGACAAAAAATTCTGGATGTATCTCGTGAACTTTTTCTTGAAAAAGGTTATGATGATACGTCAATTCAAGATATTATTGATGGATTGGGTGGCATGACGAAGGGTGTCATCTATCATCATTTTTCATCTAAATTCGAAATTTTTGAAACGATAATGGCATCGAGTTCTAGTTCTACCTTAAAATTTGAAGGTGAAACAGGTTTTGAGAAACTTCAAAATGGGATAAAAATTTCTTTTGAAGATTTTGATAAGCAAGCGATTGGTTACTCTGCCACGGTGACGTTAAGAAGTCCTCGAATTTTAGGTGAGCAGTATTTAATGATTTTTGATGAGATCGTGCCAGAGCTTAAAAAAATTGTGGATGCTGGTGTGGAAGATGGTTCAATCAAAACGGATTTTCCAGAAGAAATTACTGAATTGATGATGTTGACTTTGAACTTATGGATTGGATTTCGTTTTGCCATTTTGTCTGAAGAGGAGTTAAACCGGAAAATGTTATTCTGTAAAAAAATGTTTGAAGGTTTAGGTGTTCCTTTGATTGATGAGGAAATTTTAGAGGAAACCAAGTTATTATTTAGTAAATTAAAAAAGGAATAGTATTAGTGCTATTTTTTTAAAACTATACATACCGACAGTATGTTAAAAAAGAAGCGAGGTTTAATTTATGGAAAAGTACAATATGAAATTATTATTAGGAAGCCAGTTATTTTCAGTGATAGGAACAGGAATGATTCAATTTGCAATCGCTTTATATGTTTTAGATTTAACGAAGTCAGCGTTGACTTTCAGCATTATAGCATCGATGGCGATTGTTGGAAAATTAATTTGTTTACCAATATGTGGCATTTTAGCGGATCGCTTGCCGAAGAAAAGTTTATTGTTAACGATGGATATTTCTTATGCCATTTTAACAGTGGGGCTAATTATTTTTAGTAAAGTCAGTCAGCCTATATTACCTATTGGGGTTATATTAGTGATTTTAGGATTGGTGTCAGCTTTTGAAACGCCTGTGGTTCAATCGACTATTCCATTAGTATGTAAGAAAGAAGAAATTCCTCAAGCAAATGGTATGGTAAGTTCTGTGGGAATTATTGGGAATATCATCGCACCGATTATGGGAGCTTTTCTGTATAATTTTAATGCCATTTCTAATGTGTTTTACGTGAGTATTTTTTGTTACTTATTAGCAATTATTTGTGAAGGGATTTTAAAATTAGAGAAGAGTAAAAAATCAACGTATCAAGGTAATGTTATTGAAATCGTCAAGTATGATACTAAGGAAATCTTATACTTTCTTAAGCAAAATAGTATTGTGGTAAAGATTTGTTTGATTGCTTTTTTATTAAATTTTTTAATGACATCATTTATTCAAGTACTAGTACCATACCTTGCCCGAGTCCAAATGCTGGTGAGTGATAAGCAGTTTGGTTTGATGAATATGATATTTGCGATTGGCGGCTTAGTTGGGGCGATTATCTATAGTGTGTTTGGCAAACAATTAATGAAAATTAGTTTAGTTATGTTGTTAAACATTGTGGCAATTTTATTCGGCTGTTTGGTCATTCCGTACTACTATTTATCGCAATTCGATAGTGCCTTTATGGTAATGGTTGCTTTTGTAACGCTTATCTTGTCTCTTGTGACGATGATTTCAATTCAGCTAGTTGTTTATGTTCAGTTAGTGACAGAACAAAAATTGTTAGGTCGAGTGATGTCTTTTGTCATGATTGTTTCAACGTTAGCAATTCCAGTAGGACAGGTACTGTTTGGATTTATCGGAAATTACTTAACACCTACTTTAACAGCAATTGTCTGTTTGGTTATTACTAGTTGTACACTTATTATTGCTTTTCTAAGTCGCAATATTTTTAGAACAATCCAAAAGACTTCCTTTGAAAATCAAACGACCTTGTCAATATCAAATGGGTGACTTTCAACTATTAGTTGATTGTTTCGATTTAAAAATCTTGCTATCATTTAATTATCAATAAAGAGTGTATGAGAGGAGTGCGGATGAAGTCGACAGTTAGTTTTAACTTAAAAAAATTTCGTAAGAAAAATAATATGACACAACAAGAAATGGCTCAGGCACTATTTGTTACGCCTCAAGCTGTTTCAAAGTGGGAACGGGAAGAGTCTCTTCCAGATATTTCCTTGGTACCACAAATTGCGAGATTATTTAATATTTCAATTTCTGATCTATGGTTGGAGGAAGCGCCGCTTAATACTCAAAGTTCTTTTGATCAGCTGAATCATTTATCTCACAGCTTGATTGATGATGATATGGTTGAAAGTCTGATTATCGAATTGGATCAAATGAGTCATGTGAGTGAATTGACCACAAGTTTTGATTTTTTTATGATACTTAATGATCAGCAAAAGGAGCAAGTAGTAACAGCAATTTTGAAGGTCCCTCATTCTGATGATATGGTTGAAGATTTTTATCATTATTTATCAGCTCATCAAAAAGAAAAAATGATCATTGAATTATTAGATAAGAAACGATATTTAGCATTAGAAGGTTTAATCCCTATGATGAGCCGTGTCATTAGAACGAGAGTCATGGAAGCAACAATTAATGATCATGCTTATGATTTTTTAGAAGAGTTATTCCCTTTTTTAAACTTCAGTCATAAAGAATTATTAATTGGATCTGTTAAAAATAAAAAACTATCTTATGGTGTGTTAGAAAATTACGTGACCTTTTTTACTGAAAGTCAACGCCAAGAATTATTATTATACGAGGAGGATTAACATGAATTACAAAGAACAGAAAGCGAAAGTTTTAGAAATGTTAAAAGAGGGTAAAATCAATCAAAGTGAAGCTTTAGATTTATTAGAATTAATCGGATCTCAAAAGGAGCAAGAGGTTCAAACGTCACCAGTTCAAATGGTTGTACCGGAAGCTCCACTTGACTTTTTTGGTAATGGACAACAATCTTTTTCTATTTCTCAAGAAGTCGTTAACTCTCAAATCAACTTGATTAAATTAATCGGTAAAAATAGCAAAGTATCAGTTCGCACTCATAAAGAAGCAACAATTGAAATTAATGGGTGGTATAAACCTATGCGAAATAGCGAAGCAATGATCAATTTTGAAGAGCAAAATAATAGCTATGTTTTAAATTATAATTTTCATGGAGTAAAATATTTAGGCTTTGATATTTGCGTCCCTGAAACAATGATTGATACTTTTTATGTTGAAAATAGTAATGCTGAAATTAATGTTTTAGGGACCGCAGCGAGACAACTAACGGTAATGACAAAGAATGCTAACATAATGATCGAACACTGTCATAGTCAAATATTAGTTGCCTCTACTAAAAATAGTTATATTGATCTTCGAAAAGTAGAAGGGAAAAAAATAGAATTAACAACAACTAATGCTAATATTAATGTTAAAAATCTTACATGTGAGCATGGAGAATTTATTACTAAAAATGCCGAAATTACGATTCAAGATAGCCAAATTATACGGAGTAATGTTCAATCTAAAAATGCAAAAATTTGGTTAGATTTATCGAATATTGAGTTTGATAATGAAGTTAAAAATTACCAAATCGAAGGAAGAACTACCAATGCTAATATTGAAATTTTTCTTCCTCGTGAAAAGATGGTGCCTTTTAAAATAAATGGTAGTACTAAGAGAGGTAGAATTAATACAGAAGGACAAGAATTGACGATTTTTGCTAGTGATAAGGGATATCTTAATGCAAAAAGCCAGACTTATGATCACTCAAAAGTAACTTTAGATTTAGATTTTCAAACAACAAATGGGAATATTAATGTGAAGGGTTACTAGTCAAACAGTTTTTTTATATAAATTGTTTTAGTAACTTAAATTTGATTTTTAGTTTTTCAATGTTATAATTCCTTTAATTATTATTAAAAAAGGAGCGTTCTAGGATGCATTATCTTGTAGTTGGAAGTGGTTTATTCGGAGCTGTTTTTGCTCATAACATGGCTAAAGAAGGTCATCAAGTAACAGTCATTGAAAAAAGAAATCATATAGCAGGTAATATCTATACAAAAGAAGTGTCAGGTATTCAAGTTCATCAATACGGGGCGCATATTTTTCATACTTCAAATAAAGAGATTTGGGATTACGTGAATCAATTTGCTGAATTTAATCATTTTGTTAATTCTCCTTTATCTATCAGTAAAGGTAATTTGTATAACTTACCTTTTAATATGAATACTTTTCATCAAATTTGGGGAGTTAATACGCCTAAAGAAGCGAAAGAAAAAATTAAAGAGCAACAAGAAGAATATAGTGGTCGTGTGGCAAAAAATTTAGAAGAACAAGCCTTATCTTTAGTTGGTAAAGATGTTTATGAGCTATTGATCAAAGAATACACGGAAAAACAATGGGGAAGACCATGTACAGATCTTCCCTCATTTATTATTAGTCGATTGCCTGTTAGATATACGTATGACAATAATTACTTTAATGATACCTATCAAGGAATACCTAAAGGTGGTTACACTCAAATCATTGATAAAATGCTATCACATGAAAATATCACTGTACATCTTGAAACAGATTTTTTTTCAGATAAAGATAAATGGTTAAATTATGGAGATAAGATTATTTTTACAGGAATGATTGATGAATACTATGGATATTGTTTTGGTGAATTGTCTTATCGCTCGTTACGTTTTGAGCACGAATTATTGACAGAAGAAAATTATCAAGGCAATGCGGTAATTAATTATAATGACTTAGAAGTTCCCTATACACGAATTATTGAGCATAAGCATTTTGATTTTGGTAAACAAAAAAAAACGGTGATTACGCGAGAGTATCCAACAAAGTGGGAAAAGGGTAGCGAACCTTATTATCCCATTAACGATCAAAAAAATACATTGCTTTATAAAAAATATCGAAAATTAGCTAGTGGAGATCATCGAGTTATTTTTGGTGGTCGTTTAGGAATGTATTGCTATTATGATATGCATCAAGTGATTAGAGCTTCATTACAATTATGCGAACAAGAAAAGACACGCTTAGAAAATTAAATCTAAGCGTGCTTTTTTGGATTAGGAAGTAAAACATTGACTATAAACCAATTTTTTTTATAGTCAATGGTCATAGTTCCATCGTATTTTTCAGCTATATAAGATACACTTTTTAGGCCATAGCCATGAAAAGCATTTTCTTTTTTTGTTGTTTTGGGTAAACCATTTTCAAAAGTAATGTGTTCTTCTGAATAATTTTCTATCGAAAAAAGAATGAAGTCGGCTTTTTCTAAAATGCGTAAATTAATTAATCGTTTTTCTTTATTTGTTGTTTTTAAAGTAGATTCAATAGCATTATCCAAGGTATTACCGAGTAAACTACAACTATCCATCACATCTAAAAAATTTAATAATGAGCCATCCGCAATGCAGGTTAAAGCAATACCATTTTGAATACAAAAAACATTTTTTCTTGTTAAAATGGTATCCATTACTGGGTTTCCGGTTTTAATAGAGGATTGATATTTTTGTATATCTTCTCTAATTTTTTGGAAATATTCTTTTCGTTTATCAGAATTAGTTTCCATTTCAATCAAATCAATTTTATGTTTTAAATCATGAAATTTTTGGTTGACTATTGTGGTACTTTCTTTATAGGCTTGATACTGTTCATATTGAGAATGAAAAACATTATGAATGGCAGAAAGTTCATTACGTAAGTAACTTTCGTAGCGTTGGTTTTCTTGGATATATATAATAAAAACCCCACATAAATTGGTTAGACTTCTGAAAATAAAAATAGAAAAAGAATCCCCAATGGCAAATTGTGTATCAGATAACATGAAACCAATATTACTCATGGTGAAAATAATGAGAGCTGTTAATCCAGCAATGACGACATCTCTTTGATGAATGGTCAACTCAATATTTTTTTTGTTTTTTGTCTCAAAATAATAATAAAGGAAACTAAAAATAATATATAAAATTAAAATAAAACTATACTGAACTATGGCGTTTTGTGTCGAGTAATCGAGGATGATGTAGCAATATAATTGCCAAGATAGTGAGGCAATAAATTCAGCAAAGATAAAAGCTTTACAAACATTATAAATGTTGGTCATAATATCTTTTTTTGTTGTTAGTTGTAAGGTTAAAAACATCCAAAAAACATTAAGAGACATACCGAAAATCCAAAAGAAAAGTGACCAGTTTCCAACAATTCGTTGTAATAGAACTTGTCCGATACCCATTCCAATCAGAATAGGAACAAACCAAGTGTTCCGATCATTTTTTTTTACTTGTAAAAAAATAACCAGACAGGCAAACCATTCAGCAATTGCGGTGAAATCGCGGGGAATATTAGGTAAGTTATCCATTAATTAACCTCACTTCCAATGTAATTTGTTAGAGCACTTAGAAAATCTTTTTTTCGTGGACGACTGACTTGTACATTGAACTTACCAAGATGAACAATATTTTTTTCAATCCCAGTTACATGTTTTAAATTAACAATATAGCCGTTATTACAGCGATAAAAATCATCTTCAGCTAATTGTTCTTCAATTTTTTTCATAGAATCAAGGATTGTTAAAGTATTGTTAAGTAAGTAAAAGTTCAAATAATGACCTTCACTTTCAATATAATAAATATCATCTAAATGAATTTTTCGATACCCAGAATTAACTTTTAAAGTAATTGATTTCTTTTCGTTACTAGCCAGTTTAGACACAATTTTTGTAAAGTGTTCTTTAAAATTAAAGTAACTAATTGGTTTTAATAAAAAATCTCTAGCATTGACTGAATAACCTTCAATTGCCCATTGGACATAATTAGTAACAAAAACAATAATAATTTTATCATCCATTTTTCTAATCTTCTTAGCCGCGGTCATCCCATCCATTAATGGCATTTCAACATCGAAATAAATCATATCAAAATTAGCAGCATATTTATCAACAATTTGGACGCCGTCTGAAAAGGTAGTGATATCAATTGGAATATTAAATTCCTCACTATATTGGTTAATACATGAAATAAGTCTATTCTGCTCGTCTTGGTTATCTTCAACAATGGCTATTTTCATATTTAAACTCTCCCTTAAGTAGTTTCACTAACATAATTATAGGGAACTAGAAAGATAAATCAACATAAATTCATTAGAAGTGACAGGATATGAATGAAAACACTCAAGATATGAATAAAATATTTGCTAGCGCTTTCCTAAATGATAGACTGTATTTAATCAAAAATCAGGAAAGTAGGGTCAGCTTCATGTTAAAAAATAAAACAATTATTGATCAGTTAACTTTAGAACAAAAAGCGTCACTCTTGTCAGGAAAAAACACATGGGAAACATACGATATTCCAGGCTTGTTCCCATCTATGTTTTTATCAGATGGACCTCACGGTGTCAGAAAGCAATTAGGTGAAGCGGATCATCTTGGTTTAAACGAAAGTGTCCCTTCAACTTGTTTTCCAACAGCTGCTACATTAGCAAATAGTTGGGATGAAAATTTACTTGAAAAAGTCGGTGAATATTTAGGTAGAGAAGCAAATCACTTAGGTGTCCAAGTTTTATTAGGACCTGGTTTAAATATTAAAAAGAACCCAAAATGTGGACGAAACTTTGAATATTATAGTGAAGACCCATATTTTTCAGGTAAATTGGCAGCTGCTAGTATTCGTGGCATTCAAAAAAATCAAACAATTGCTTGCCCTAAACATTTTGCAGTTAATAGTCAAGAATATCGAAGAATGGCATCTGATTCAATTATTGATGAAAGAACATTACAAGAAATTTATTTGACAGGTTTTGAAATTGCAGTAAAAGAAGGACATCCAAAATCTATAATGTCCTCTTATAATTTGATTAATGGAACGTATGCTAATGAAAACAAAAAATTATTACGTGATATTTTAAGAGATAACTGGAAGTTTGATGGTTTTGTTGTATCTGATTGGGGTGGCGATAACGATCATACACAAGGTGTTATTAATGGAAGTCACTTAGCTATGCCATCTCCTGGTGTCAATGGTCCAATTGAAATTGTAGAATCTGTAAAATCAGGCAAATTACCGGAAAATATTCTGAATGAACGGGTGGATGAGTTACTAAGCGTCATTTTGACTTCAACAGCAATGTCAAAAGAAACAGAAATTGTTGATTGGAAAGAACACCATCAAGTAGCAAAAGAAGCAGCTATGAAAAGTGTTGTGCTACTTAAAAATAGTGAGCATATTCTACCAATTGATATAACAAAAAAAGTTGGGATTATTGGAGAGTTTGCTAAAAAACCTAGATATCAAGGTGCGGGTTCTTCTGTGGTGAATCCTAAACAACTAGAAAATACGTTAGAATTAGTAGCTGATTATCCAATTAATTTTGTAGGGTTTTCACAAGGATTTGAACGTGGGAAACAAGTCAATGAAACATTAGAGAAAGAAGCAGTGGCACTTGCAGAAACTAGCGATATCATTCTTTTATATGTTGGTCTAGATGAAATTTTAGAAAGTGAAGGAATGGATCGTCCTCATACTCAAATGCCGAATAATCAACTTAACTTGATTAAAGAACTATCAAAAACTTCAGCTAAAATAGTGGTTGTTTTATCTGCAGGAGCCAGTATGGAAATGCCTTGGTTGGATCAAGTAGATAGTGTTTTACATGGCTATCTTGGTGGTCAAGCAGGAGCAGGAGCGATGTTAGAAGTAATTACTGGCAAATATAACCCATCAGGAAAGTTAAGTGAGACATACCCTATCTCTTATAAAGATGTTTTATTTGGAGAAGAGTTTCCTTATAAAGGAAAATATGCTTATTATAAAGAAGGAATTTTTGTAGGTTATCGTTATTATGATCGTGCTAAAAAAGAAGTATTATTTCCTTTTGGATTTGGCTTGAGTTACACACATTTTAAGTATAGTCAGTTAGAGGTTCAATCGAATGACGTGATTTTTAAGATGACCAATCAAGGAACATGTGAAGGAACAGAAATTGCCCAATTGTATATCGGGAAAAGTGATAGTCAAATTAGTCGCGCAGAAAAAGAATTAAAAGGTTTTGTTAAGGTTAGCCTGTTGCCAGGTGAAACAAAAGAAGTAAGAATTTCATTAGATGATAAAGCTTTTCGCTACTTTAATGTTGATACTAATCAATGGGAAGTTGAATCTGGTAATTATCAATTAATGATGGGTGCTAGCTCTAGAGATATTCGCTTAGTGACTGATATTGTCAAAGAAGGAACAGAAAGTCAGTTACCAAAAAATGAAGAAAAACTTGCTAAATTTAAAACGAGTCATTTTTCAGATTTGGAATGGGTCGATTTTGAAAGATTGTATGGTCAAAAAGTACCAGTAGAAGTTACTAAAGGACGCCAGTTACTACATGCTAATAGTGTGATTTCTGAGATGAGCCAAGCAAAAAATCCTTTAGCCAGGTTAGTTAGACGGATTATTTATAACTTGATTAAAAAAAGTGAGAAAAAAGGCGAGCCTAATTTAAATCTATTATTCATTTATAATATGCCATTTAGAGCAATTGGGAAAATGACAAATGGTATGGTGAGCCAAGAAATGGTAGATAAAATTGTTCATATGGTAAATGGGCATTTCTTTTCAGGTTTAGGTGGGTTATTCAAGGCTTATAAAAAGAACAAAAAACAGACCAAAGAATTTATGAGATAGGTAAGTGGGAGAATTATGATGACTGAAAAAAAAGAGAATAAATTAGTTATGAGCGTAAAAAAGTATAAAAAAGAACATCCGGATATGTATGAATTCATTATGTTCAACATAATGAGTAATGTAGCGACAGTAACCAATTTTGTAGTATTATGGATAGGAACTGGATTATTATTTAAGCAGTTAGCACAAATTGATTTTCATTGGTTTATTTTTAACTATAGTGAAGCTCAAGGTGGTTTAGGAGGCTTTTTAAGCTTCTTACTAGCATATATTTGTGCTCAAATTGTTAACTTTATTGTTCAAAGAAAAGTTGTTTTTTCTGCAACTGTGGAAATAAAAAAAGTTCTACCTTGGTATATTGGTACTGTAGTGGTTGCGGGATTAATCTCTGTTTGGTTACCACCTTACGTTATTAAATTGTTGACGCCATACACAGGTGCTTTCTCAGCAACGATTGCCAATGTAGTAAATATTATTATTCAAGTATTAATAAATTATCCTATGATGAAGTTTAAGATAATGAAGAAAGGGTAAATAGAATGAAAGTATTGAGTATTGTTGTTCCATGTTATAATTCAGTAGATTATATGGAGCGTTGTATCAATTCTTTACTAGTTGGTGGAGAAGAAGTTGAAATTATCATTGTTAATGATGGTTCCAGAGATGGAACAGAAGAGATTGGAAAAAATTATCAAAAATTATTTCCGAACATTGTAAAATATGTTTATCAGGAGAATGGCGGACACGGGGAAGCAATTAATACTGGCCTATCATATGCGACCGGTTTATATTTAAAAGTTGTTGATAGTGATGATTGGTTAGAAGTACAGGCTTTTGGTAAGTTACTAAAGTTTCTAATTGAGACAAGTGAAAAAGAGCAATTAATTGATATGGTCATTAGCAATTATGTATATGAAAAACAAGAAGTAAAGAATAAAAAAATTATGGAATACCGTTCTTTTTTACCTCAGAACTGTCAATTTACTTGGGATGATGTGTCATTTCCTCTTGGTAAATATTTATTAATGCATTCTGTTATTTATAGGACATCATTATTGAAAGAGCTAGTTTTCAAGTTGCCACAACATACATTTTATGTTGATAATCTTTATGTGTTTCAACCGTTACCTTTAGTGAAAAGCTTATATTATTTGGATGTGGATTTATATCGTTATTATATTGGACGAGAAGATCAGTCAGTTAATGAAAAAATCATGATTAGCCGCATTGATCAACAATTATTTGTTAATAAACGTCTTGTTAAATACTATTCAACAACAGATACAAAAGATGAAAATATTTTAGATTATATGAGAAAATATGTTGAGATTATCACGACTATTTCTTCAATTTTACTTATTAAAGAAGGCACTGAGGAAAGTTTGGGGAAGAAAAAAGAATTGTGGGCTTTTATTAAAGAAACCGATCAAGCACTTTATAAAAAATTACGATATGGTTTGTTCGGAATTGGTGTGAACTTACCAGGTACATTAGGTAGAAAAACAGCTGTTCGTGCATATCAAATTGCCCAAAAACGTTATGGGTTTAATTGAAAAAATCTCTCCTTTTCAAACAAATTGAAGAGGAAGATTTTTTATTTATGTCGAATAAAAAAAGAACTATCAGAATATGAATGAAAAGTGACAAGTTGTGAAAAAAGCATATCTATCAAAAATATGATAGCGTATACTTCAAAATGTAAAAGGGCTTTCATTTAAGAGGTAAGTAGTAGACAAAAGTATAAACTATTAGACTATCACAATAAATGAAATCCAAAAAATTCTTTAAGGGGAGAGAAAAATGAAAAAATACAAAAAGATCCTTATCCCGCTAGTGATTATTCTAGCCATTGTCGGAGGTGTTGGTTTTTATTTAAACAAGTTAAGCCAAGATGGTGTCTTAAATATGGAAGATGTCTACGCAACAATTAGTAAGTTACTAGTTTATTTTGTCCCGGCCGTTATTGTAATAGCACTTATCATCATTTCATTAATTGTTTTCCGCAAGAAAGATAAGAAGTTCAAATTTTGGTTGAAATGGGAATCAGCAATTGCTTTATTAGTAACTATTTTAATTACTGCGAATGTTGTTTTATTTGGGCCGATGGCTAATTTACTAAATTTACAATTTTCAGATATGCCAAAAGTAAATAAAACAACATTAGATAAAAATGGAAAATTAACTGAAGAAATTTCTAAAGAAGGAACTGTTTTATTAAAAAATACGGATAATTTTTTACCTTTAGAAAAAGATACTAGTAAATTAAATGTGTTTGGTTGGTCATCAACACAACCTGTTTATAGGGGAACTGGATCAGGAAATGTTGATACAAGTAGTGCTGTAGATATTTTAGGAAGTCTAGAAAATGCTGGTTTTGAGACTAATAAAGATTTAGCTAAGTTTTATACGGATTATCGCTCTGATCGACCAGAAGTTGGGATGTGGGAACAAGATTGGACACTTCCGGAACCGTCAGGAAAAGACTATTCAAATGATATGCTGAAACAAGCTAAAAACTTCTCAGATACGGCTCTAGTTGTTATTTCTCGCGTCGGTGGTGAAGGTGCTGATTTACCAACTAATATGGCATCTAAAGACATCACTTATAAAGGGAATAAGGGTGATTTTGAAGATGGCGATCACTTCTTAGAATTATCAAAAAGTGAAAAAGAAATGTTAGAAGTTGTGAATAAAAACTTTGAAAATATTGTAGTATTAGTTAATTCATCTAATGCAATGGAACTTAATTGGATTGAAGAATATGACAATATTAAGGGTGCTTTATGGATGGCAGGTCCCGGGGCAACAGGTTTTTCTGCACTTGGAGATGTTTTAACAGGAAAAGTAAATCCATCAGGTAAAACAGTAGATACCTATGTTCGTGACTTGAAAAAGACTCCAACTTGGAATAACTTTGGCGATTTTGGGTACGAGGGTAGTGATTACCACTTCATTAACTATGTAGAAAATATTTATGTTGGTTATAAATTCTACGAAACTTTCTATAAAGGAAATGAAAAAGGTTATCAAGAAGCTGTGCAGTATCCATTTGGTTATGGTTTAAGTTACAGTACGTTTGAGCAAAAAATGGGTAATATTAGTACAACTAAAGATGGTGATATTACTTTTGATGTTACAGTTAAGAATACTGGTGAAACAGCAGGAAAAGATGTTGTCCAAACATACTTCACACCACCATATACTAATGGAGGTATCGAAAAATCAGAAACTAACTTAGTAGCCTTTGATAAAACGAAGCTGTTAGAACCAGGTGAATCAGAGAAAATTACAATCAAAATCACGAATGAAGATTTAGCTGTTTATGACACTAAAGGTATTGGTGGTTATTTACTTGAGGAAGGCAAATATGCTATTCAGTTAAAAGGAAATGCACATACTGTTTTAGATTCAAAAGATTATGTTGTTGAAAAAACAGTAGCTTATGATGAAAATAATAAACGTCGTACAGATGAAGTAGCGGCAGTTAACAAGTTTACAGATTTTGCAGAGGGAGAAGTAACTTATTTAAGTCGTAAAGATAACTTTGCAAATTATAAAGAAGTTACAGCAAAACCAGAAAAAATTAAATTATCAGAAGCTACTAAAAATGGCTTAACTAATAGTAGTGATTATAAAATTAAAAATAATGATAAAGATAAAATGCCAGAAACGGGTGTTAAAAACAAGATGTCTCTTGTAGATTTAAAAGGTTTAGACTATGATGATAAAAAATGGGATAAATTATTAGATCAAATGACAGTTAAAGATATGAGTAACATTATTACTTACGGTGGCTATCAAACTGTTGAAGCAAAATCAGTGGATAAACTACAAACATATGATTTTGATGGTCCGCAAGGTATTAGTAGTTTCTTTGTGGAAACCAGTGGAACAGCCTTCCCAACAGCAACAATGATTGCTGCAACTTGGAACATCGATTTAGCTGAAGCTCGTGGGGAAGCAGTGGGCGAAGAGGCAGCTCAAATTGGGATTTCAGGATGGTATGGACCTGCTATGAATATTCATCGTAGTGCTTTTGCAGGACGAAATTTTGAGTACTACAATGGGACATCCTTAAAGATAATTTCACCATTAGCATCCGTTGTTAGAGTTTGAATGATTTTTTTATCCTTGTCTAGTAAAGCAAATTCTGCCCCAACTAATCGTTTGTCAGAGCCTTTTTCTTTTTTAACTAATTTAATCTTACCAAGTTTCAGTTCTTTTTGATTATCTAAAGTAAGTTGAACTGTTGAATTTAAAGAGTTTTCATCAATCGTAACAGGACGTAAAGTATCATCTTTAACATAACCAAGAGGAGCTTTGGTTTCTTGGACAAAGTAATCGCCAAATGGGACATCCTTAAAGATAATTTCACCATTAGCATCCGTTGTTAGAGTTTGGATGATTTTTTTATCCTTGTCTAGTAAAGCAAATTCTGCCCCAACTAATCGTTTGTCAGAGTTAGCCTCTTTTTTGATTAATTTAATACTACCTAAAGGCTGCTCTTTTTCAAGTAGTAACTCAGCAGAAGCTTCAATATTTTTTTCTAATGTTAAATTTTCTACTGTACCAAGTGGCTGAAATCTAGAATCGCTAGTATAATAAGCAACCCCAACAAAAAATGAACCAGATAACGTAGAAGTTAGGTCAATTTTAATGGGAATGCCTTGTTGATAAATAGAGTCTAAATAGCTTTTATCAATAGAAATATTCTTTAAATTTCCTATCGTCTCAACATTAACTTTATTTGTGATATTCATACCATTATAAGAAAAATATAAACCTTCTATCAATGAAAATTCAACTGTAGATGGTGGAAGAATAAATGATTTTTCAACTTGAGCAACATAGTTCATTCCATCCTCACTTAAGCTCAATTTTTGACTAAGTGGATTCAAAGATAAAGAAATTTGTTTCATGAACTCTTCAGCAGATAGATCGTCTTCATGTGTATTAGCTTCAGCAATTAAATCAAGAACAATTTGATTATTTTGAACAACAGCTAAATTACCGTATTTTTCAGGATTTGTAAAAGCCCAAATGGCCAGTTGAGTGATAGCGTATTTAGTTTCTTCATTTTCATTCTCGATAATTTGTTGATTATAATAATAATTATGTAACAACCAAGCAGTGGTCGGGTTGTTTAAAATTTCACTGGCACTGTATGGATTACCATAAGGGTACCATTTATCAGCATCTAAACAAAAATACTTGGTACCAGCTTCATCTTCAATAAAGGCAAGACGTGTGACAACAGAATCTAGATCAACTAGATTAGTATTTTCATTATTTTTGATATCTGTTGTTATTTTTATATTACCTGTAGGAGCACTGGGGGCCTCAGCGAGGCTGACTGGTGTTGAAAGAATAGTAAACAGACAAAGACCAACAAAGGTTAAAATATAAATTAATTTTCTTTTCATCTTGTTTCCTCCTCGTATAATTAAATAAGTGAAAATAACTAAGATAATAGTTTGAAAATTAAAAGACACCTCCGATTTTTGGTATTTACAAAACATTCATTTGTATATATTTTCACTATATATCCATTCTAACGTAAAAAACAAATAAAATCTCGTTTGAATGCTATAAAATGTTCATAAAATAATTAAAAAACGTTATTTATATACATTTTTATTTTATTGTTCGTTTTTAAGTTATTTTATTTTTTTAGATCTGGAAACAGATTAAATAAAATATGTTGTGAAAAATGATATGATTAAGTAAAAATAGAGGAGAAAGAAACATGATATTATTAAAGAAATTAACACAATTAAAAAATTTAACGCCTAATGAAAAAGTATTAGTCGATTATATAATAAGTAATCCGAAAGAAACTTCCTCTTTGTCCTCTAAAGAATTAGCTGATGTAGCATATGTTTCAGTTGCAACGGTTTATCGATTATTAACTAAACTTGATTTAACAGGTTTTAATGAATTTAAAATCGAACTGATTTCTTCACTAAAAACATTAAATTATTCAGAAAAAATTAATCCTGATTACCCAATTTTAGCAACTGATTCAACAGAAGATGTTATTTATAGAATGAGCCAGTTATATCAAAATACACTAGATGACACAATAAATTTATTTGATGAAAATGAATTAAAAGAAAGTGTGGCTCTTTTGTTAAAGGCTAGTCAAATAGACGTCTACGCTTCAGCGGGTAATCTTTATTTTGCAAAAAATTTTCAGTTTCAATTACAAGAAATTGGTTGTTTAATCAATGTTCCAGAAGAAGATTACAGGCAACGATTGTCAGCTGCGAATAGTACTGATCAAAATGTTGCACTCATTGTTTCTTATGGTGGTCGTAGCCAAACAACACAAGCTGTTGTAAAAATTTTAAATAAAAATAAAACACCGATTATTTTACTGACATCTACTCAAAAAAATCCAATAAGTGAGTTTGCAACAAAGCAACTATACATGGCATCTATTGAAAATCATTTTGATAAAATATCTTCTTTTTCGACCCGGTTATCTTTATTAACTATTTTTGATGTATTATATGCAGAAATTTTTAATCAGGACTTTGAAAAAAATAGTCAATATAAACTCAAAAATTATCAAAAAATGAATGAGAAATTGATATAAAATTATCAAAAAATAAGTTGTTTTTTGATTTATGAGAAAAAAATTCCAAGATGTTCTAAATGCCATTTTTTTATCCAAACCTTTGCTACTATTGGGTTTATAGGAGTGTGATAAAAATGAAAGCAATTGTTTTAGATATTGACGGAACCTTATTAACGAGTGAGAAAAAAATAAGTCCTCTGACAAAAGAGTATTTGATTAAGGCGCAGAAAAAAGGAATTAAATTAATCCTAGCTTCTGGACGGCCGACAACTGGTATGTGGGACATTTCTGAAGAATTGGAAATGGAAAAATATAATGGCTTGCTAGTGTCGTACAATGGTTCAAAAGTGGTCGATTGTCAAAGCGCCACTGAATTATTCAATCAGCCAATGACGATGGAGGTGGGGAAACAAGTTTTAGAACATTTGAAACAGTTTGATGTGGCAGTTATGATTGATAAGGGAGATTACATGTATGTTAATGATGTTTTTAAAGGCTGGATTGATTATCAAGGCAAGCCTTTAAATATCATTGAATATGAAGCACGTGGTGGGAAATATAAATTGTGTGAAAAAGATGATTTAGCCGATTTTCTAGACACACCGATTAATAAAATTTTAACGGCAGGTAATCCGACTTATCTAGCCGAAGTATCAGAACAAATGAAAAACCCTTTTAAAAATCAATTGAATTGTGTGTTTACTGCCGAATTTTATTTTGAATTTACAGCTCAAGGCATTGATAAAGCAAAAGCCTTAGACACGGTACTTTCTCCATTAGGAATTAAAAGACAAGATATTATGGCCTTTGGTGATGGGCATAATGATCGGACAATGTTAGCTTATGCAGGAATGGGAATTGCAATGGATAATGCCGTGGATGATTTGAAAAAGGTGGCTGACCGGGGAACTGGATCGAATGATGAAGAAGGAATTGTTACTATATTAAAAGAATTTTTATAAAATTTTTTTGAGCTATTAATAAAATAATAAAACTGTTTTAGAAGCAAAACCTTATCGTTGCGCTTCTTTTTTGATGTCGTTTTCTCTCAACTTAGTGTTCACTTTTGTCAATTTTAATGAACTTAAAATTTTAATGATGTTCTTATGAAAAAAAAGATAGAATTCATTTTAGAGTAGTTTACTATGGTATTCTAAAATCGCATATATCTATCGATTTTTGAACAAATAGATTTATGATAAAAAGTAATGAAGGGAATCATTTGATGAAAGAAAACAAGCGTACGATGAAACAAATTATGGGGATTTATGAACCGAAACACCGAATTACTATGCATAAAAGTAAGAAACAGTGGGTAGCCAAAGGATTGCTATTTGGAACATTATTAATGGTTGGTGGTGCAGTGCATACCACTGCTGTGCAAGCTGAGGTATGGGCACCAAATACAGTGGAACAAATATCATCTCGAATCACAGAAGGACAAAAATCAATTAAAATGATTGAAGGAGATACAGTTTATAATATTGGTTTAGCGATCAATATAAAGGACCCAATGCAATTATTATTTGATAACGGTTTCTCTGAAGGTGATCAATACACAATGGCTGTAGGAACTGAAATTTCTTGGGATGGCAATCATATGACTGTTAAGGATCCTAACGGCAATGTAATTGGTGATAAAGTCGTATCGAATACTGACAAACATAATCCAAATGCCACTGTTGCAGGTCAAACATCAGATGTGCCGGCTAAATCAGTTAAAACGGATAATAAAGGCAATATTATAAAAAATGTGGATAAAGGTGGAAATAACGGGTCATCTGTTAAACCAAAAGAAGATCATACAAAACCAACTACGCCAAGCGTTAAGCCAGATGAAAAAGAAGATGGTGGAACGAATCCTGTGAAGCCAGTTGATCCAACGAATCCAGAAAAAGATGACACATTAAAAAAATTAGAAGTTGAGCTTAAAAAAGAACAAACTAAGCTTGAAAAATTACAGGCAGAATTAGATCAACTTAAAATTAAACTGGCTTCTATCCAACAAGAAAATCAAGAAAAAATAGCAGCATTAGAATTGAAAATAGCAGATTTAGAGGCACAATTAGCTTCAATGACAGGGCGTAGTAGTTCAGCAGAAATCAAGGAAGCGCAAGCAGCAGTCGATCAAGCTGAAAGTAAAAAAGCTGGAATAGAGATATCATTGGCTAGTAAACAAGCAGAAAAAGCACAGCTAGAAGAACGAATGATGCAAGTTCAAACGAAGCTAGAAACTCTTCAAAGTGAGGGAGCATCAGAAAATAATGCTGAACAATGGCAACAAAGTGTGGATGAATGTAACATTCAAATAGCAGAATTAACTAGGATGATTGGAACACTTAATCAAGAAATTATTAATTTATCTACGCAATTAGAAACAGTACAAGCTGAATACGATACAGCACTTGCTCACTTAAATGAATTAGAAAACCAAGAAATACCACTAACAGTTGAAGAACTTGAAGCATCTATTGCAGAAACAACAAAAGAATTAGAAGAAACAAAAACCAAAGCTCTAGAACAAGAAAAAGAACTTCAAGCTCAAATTGATGTTTTAGAATTAAAAATAGCTGAGCAAGAGAAAAAAGTAGCAGATTTAGAAGCTAAGATTTCTAAACTAAAAGGTGAAAGCGATACAGCGGCTGCCTTGAAAAAACGCCAAGATTATGCGAAAAATGAAATTGCTAACATGGAGTTTTTACCAGGTGAAGCAAAATCAACTTACACTTACATGGTGGAACAGGCAACAACTGTTTTAGAGGTCGACCACCTTTTAGATGAAGCCAGAGATTTAAATCAAAAATGTCAAGAGGGTCAAATTGTTGATGCTATTAAAATAGCGAAAAAAAATGCTAAACGTGAAATTGCTGTGATGGAGACCTTAACTACTGAAGAGAGATCATATTTTAATTGGTTAATAGATGAGGCAGACTCAGTTGAAGCGGTAGAAACACATCTTGAAAAAATGTGGGAATTCGAAAATAATCGCCGCGAGGAAATCACAACACCAGAAGAAATTTTTGAAAAAATTAAACTTAATGCTATGAAAGAAATTGATGAGATGACTAACCTACCAGAAGGTCAACGAGAGATGTTTAAGAAAGAAATTTCTGAGGCTAAAACTTTAGAAGAAGTTGATTTAGCGTTAGGAGAAGCAGGATATATTAATGGTGGAATGCAATCAACAGAATTAAAAGAAGCTAAAGAAGAAGCTCAAAATGAATTAGCAATGATGGAGACGTTAACGAAAGAAGAATATTCTGTTTTTTCTAATAGAATCGTCAAAGCAATATCATTACAAGAAGTCGAAGAAATCATAGAAGAAGCTCGTGTAATTGAAACTGAAAGAGCGCTAGAACAAGCGAAGAAAGAAGCCAGAGAATATATCCTTTCACTACCATACTTCGATTATAATCATCCTGAATATACTAATGAAGAACTACTTGATATACGTTTAGCAGACTGTAAAACCTTAGAAGATGTTGAGATGGAAATCAATATGGCAGAAGAAATCAATGAGCTTTGGAATCCAAATAGACCAACTACAGATGATGATAAAGACAGTGCTATAAACCATATTTTGGGATATCGTTATTTATCAGAAGAGGAACGTGCTGAATACGAAGCGAAGATTGAATCAGCTGAATTGATGGGAGAAATATTTGAACTTAATATTGAAATGGGAGAAATTTCTGATGGTCGTCTAAATGAGGCTCATGAAGAAATTAATCAAGCATTTGTAGACGGAAAAATTACAGAGCAAGAACGTAAAGACTATACTTGGTTTGTAGATCATGTTGATACTTTTGAAGCCTTGAAGTTACAAATGGAATCTTTTAGAGAAGATATTGCAGACAGATAAAAGTAAAAATGAGATGCAAGAAGCTTAAAAACTTCTTGTATCTCATTTATTTTTTCAACACTCTATTAGCCATTTTAGTAATTGGTTTATACAAAATACTTACCAGAATAATGGCAGCAATCGTATTAATGAAAGTAATATAAAGGGTAGTAAAACTAGCAAAACTTGATGCACCTAAACTATTTCCCATCATTAATTGAATGACTAAATTCTTCATAAATGACATAAATAACTTAGCAATTGCTGTAAAAATCATAATAATGGGCATGAACCAAACTTTATTTTTAAAGCGTCTCAGTTGATAATAAGAAAAGGCAAGAGTACCACCAACGACAAAACTTTCTAAAATAAAATAAGGCGCTTCAGCAGCAAAGCCGTTTAAAAAATCAAAAAGAGCAAATCCGATTCCTCCAGCAAGTGAACCTTTAAAAAAACCTAATGTTAAAACGGCCAAGCATAAAATTGGCATACCAAAATGAATAAAAGGATTTCCTACCATTGCTGGCAGTGGCACTCTGATACTTGTTCCGACAACGGTTAACGCTGAAAATAAAGCCATTAATACAATTTCTGAAGTTTTCCATGATTTATTGTTCATTGATATACTCTCCTTTTGTCATTCGATTTTCTGCTTGTTGATACGCCCCATGCCATACATAACCCGTATGCTCATTTAAAAAGATACCTTCATAAATAGCACGTGCCACGTATTTTTTAGCGAGTGAAACAGCTTCGTATAAGGACAAGCCTTTTGCAAGTCCAGCTGTAATCGCCGCCGCAAAAGAACATCCTGCTCCGTGATTTGTTTTGGTTATAATTTTTGGTTTATGGATAAAATGAAAATTTGTCCCATCATAAAATAAATCAGTAGCTGTTTCACTAGGAAAGCGAGATCCACCCTTAATAACGACAGATTTTGCTCCTAAATTATAAATTTTTAGAGCCGCTTCTTTCAAGTGTTCTTCTGTTTCAATGACACTCAAACCTGATAAAATTTGTGCTTCAACTAAATTAGGTGTCACAATATCGGCTAAAGGAATTAAACGTTCAATCATCTCGTTCACAAGTTCTGGTTGTAAAACATCGTTATTGGTTTTGACTGCCATAACAGGATCTAAAACAAGATGCTTTTGAGTAAGAGAAGTAAGTTGATTTTCAATTAAGTTAATCACTTCTAAACTGCCAAGTAAGCCAATTTTAACAGCACTCAATTCACCACCGGAGAAGGCAGTAATTAATTGTTTTTCCACAACATCAATTGCTACTGGATAAATATCTGGTACTCTAGTGGTAGGATCAACCGTTAAAATACTAGTGATTGTACTTATTCCAAATGTTCCATATTCTTCAAATGTTTTTAAATCTGCTTGAATTCCGGCTCCTCCACCAGCATCTGAACCAGCAATAGTCAGTACTTTTTCTACCATAAATAACACCCCTAATGTATGATGCTCATAGTTTAACATGCTAAATTTTTTATTCTAGAGCCAATTATTGATAAGTGGACCCATCCAATTTGTGATACAATCATTTTGAGGTGTATTAAGATGACTAATTTTATAAAAAAAGAGAGCAAAGTTCCTTTATACAGACAAGTTATGAACCAAATAATTAGCCAAATCGAGGAAGGTGCCTTAGTTAAAGATGAGCGCTTACTGTCAGAAAGAGCACTAGCTAAAGAGCTAGATGTCAACAGAAGTACTATAGTGAGAGCGTATGAAGAGCTCCATGCCCAGGGGTTTGTTGTTAGAAAATCTAATAGTGGAACCTATGTTTTGGGAAAATATTCTGGTAGTTTGTCAAAAGAAAATTTGAACTTTTATGGATCAAATAGTTTAAAAAAAGAATCAGATAAAGACTCATATATCAAAAAAGTTGAGAGGAAAATAAATGAAGGAGATATCGAGTTTATTAATGCGTATACAGGGGAATTACCATTGAATCTAATTCCTAAAGTTAATTTATCCAACGTTCCTTTTGAAGAATTTTTGCAAGAAGAGGTACCACACCTTGGTTATGAACCTTTAAGAAATGAAATTACTTTTTTATTTGAAAAAATGTATAATTTTAAAGTTAATAAAAACAATATTATGTTAACGGCTGGTGGACAACAAAGTTTATTTTTATTGATTCAAACGCTACTTAAACCTGGAGACACTATTGTAGTTGAAGAACCTTCTTTTTTTTATGACATCTCTCTATTTAAAAAAATGTCGATTAATGTTATCCAAATAGCAGTGGATAAAAAAGGGATGAAGGTTAGTCAATTAGCAATGTTGTTAGAGAAAAAAAATATTCAATTAGTGTTAACGAATCCCAACTTTCAAAATCCTACTGGAAGTAGTATGTCTTTAGAACGAAGGCATGAATTAATTGATTTATGTGAAAAGTACCGAATTCCAATTATTGAAGATGATGTGTTTGGGCAACTTTCATATTGGACACCTAATCCTTTGCCATTATTAAAAGAATTAGCGCCTAAAAGTGTCATTTATATTGGTTCTCTGTCGAAAGTATTAGGTAAAAAAATTCAGTTAGGATGGATTGAGGCACCAGAGGTTATTTTAGAAGAAGTTGTTAGACTAAGAGATGAGTATGAAAGTGAATTAAGTATTTTCCCACAAGTGCTGGCAACCTATGTTTTACAAGATTTGGATTTTGAAAAACAGTTAATAAAATTAAGAATAGAATTAAAAGAAAAAATGATTTTTTTACAATCTGAAATTAAATTAAATCTACACCAGTCGGTCAGCTGCGTGTTACCTAAAGGTGGTTACTATGCTTGGCTAACGATTCATCAAAAAGAGTTAATGAAAAAGGATTGGCATGAACTTTTATCCAAAGGTATAGCAGTGTATCCTAGTTTTTTAGATAAAGGAGATTGTCAAAGTTGCCGACTGAATATGGCGAGACTAACGAATGAGGAGATAAAAATTCTGGTGCATTATCTGAAAGAAATGCTCATTTAAACTAAAAAAGGATGGTGCAAAAAAACTATGCCTCATCCTTTTTTAATTAAATTTCATCACTTTTATGGTTTCTAATATGTAAGTAGACTGTATTTTTTGAGATGCCTAATTTTTTAGCAATAATCAGAACAGAATCTTTTAAATTAAATATTCCTTGATCATATAGACCAACTACAATTTCTTTGTTTTCATTCAAACTAGAAATATCTGGATTATTATGAACGGATTGCTTCATTTTATTTAATGAAATAGTGATAAGTTCATCGATATTATCAGAAAAATTTTCAGAATTTTTAACGTCAAAAGATTTACTACTGTTTGGTTCAGGAGGAACTAGGTCCGCCAAATAATCAATCAATGGCATTTCTAAATGTAAATTAATACAAATTAAACCAATAATTCTTTCTTTTTCTCCAAAAATGGGAATTGTACAAGATTTCAAAACAACGCCATTATCATTTTTATTAAAATAAGGCATGACATCGTAACTTTCATCTGCTTCAAGTTGATTTAACATCTTTAATGCCAGATCAGTAATGGGGGAGTCTTGTTTTCTATTACTGAAATGACCATTGATAACTTTCATTGCTGATTGTTCAAGATTTTCTAAACTGAGTAGAACAATTTCATGATTTCTCCCTAGAAAGTTTCCTAAGCCGTCTAATATCAATGAATGAGAGTGTAAAATTTGTCGATCAACTTTACTTAATCGTAGATTAGATTTCAAGTGAACCAACCTCCTTTTTCTTAAAATATTAATTTTAGTGTAATCCTTTTTTTATTTTAAATCAATTTGGATAAAATTAAAAAAAATCATTGACTAAACTTTTGTTCAGTTGTACACTTATTTTGAACGATGAACTTTTTGATCAGTGACTAGTATTTATTTTAGTATCCCCTATCCTATAATAGATGTTTCGCATCGGAAACTCACAATGATCGGGTTCGTTATTCTTTTTGTATATCGATGGAACAAGTAACTTATTTTACTATTAATTTAGTTTAATGAGTTACTTGTTTATTTTTTAGTGTATAATTTGTTATAATACAATGTGGAAATGGAAGGTGAAAGAATGAATCATAATGATCGCTTAAAACGCTTGAGATATGCGTTGGATATAAGAGATATAGATGTTATTGAAATATTTAAACTAGGTGGAGCAGAAGTATCTAAAGAAGAGTTTTTATCTATGTTAAAAATGGTGGATGAAGAAACTTATGAAACAGAGCTTTCGGATGAATTATTTGAGAGATTCTTAAATGGATTGGTGACTTCTCAACGTGGTGCCAAAGATGGTGTTGAACCAGTGTTTGAATTGCGTCAACGAAATGCGAATAATATTTTACTTAAAAAAATTAAAATTGCTCTATCATTGACGACTGAAGATATGTTAGAAATCTTTGAAGCAGGTGAAATTAATATGTCAAAAAGTGAGCTAGGTTCGTTTTTACGTAAAGAAGGACACCGTAACTATAAGCAGTGTTTAGACAATTACACAAAACACTTTTTATTAGGCTTAGTTCCGCGTTTCCGTTAGAAAGTAGGGTGGTTTGTTGATGAGATTTGTGATTGATGGTGATGGGTCACCTGTTAAGAATGAAGTCATTCAATTAGCTAAAGAATTTAATCTACCTGTACTGATTGTAACGAGTGTGGATCATTTTACGAATAAAGAGTATCCAGCATTTGTTAGTTTTATTTACGTAGATAAGGGCGCAGATGGTGCAGATTATCGAATTGTAAAGGAAATTCAAGAAGGTGATATTGTTATTACCCAAGATTATGGTTTAGCTTCTCTTTTGATTAGTAAAAAAGTAAGAATCTTTCATCATAGTGGTAAGGAATATCTGCCAGAGACAATCGATACACTGTTAACACAGCGCTATATTGGTGGTCAGCTGAGAAAAGCAGGGAAAAGAACAAAAGGTCCGAAAGCTTTTACACAATCGGACCGAGATCATTTTACTAAAATAATGACTAATGTTATTCAAAAAAATACCAAAACGAACTAAAAAGTCGCTTTGGTATTTTTTTATTGATTTTTCAAGTCTTCTTCTATTTTTAATCGTTGAACTTTCATGGTAGCTGTTCTTGGAATCTTTTCATAATCCCAAACTAAAGGTTTATTGAGAAGAGGGAAGTCAGAGATGGCATGCCACCATTTTTCCCAATCCATCTGATTGTTTTTCATAACTGAAATAATAGGTTGAGCAATATTATTTTTTCCTCGCACAATAATGACTTCATTGAGAAAGTCTAATTTATCTAGTAGTAAGTCTTCAATTTTTAAGGTACTTTCCACGTCACGAATTAAATCCACTTGGCGATCAAGTAAGAATAACTCTCCATGCTCGTCTTTGTAACCAAAGTCGCCACTATCCCACCATGAGTCGTAAGTGTTTTCAGTAAATCGTGTGTCTTCTTTGTAATAAGTTAGGGCACGACCTTTAGAAAGCATTTGAATATTACCTAGTGTATTAGCAGGTAAATTTTTAGCTACTTCATCAACAATTCGGACTTCAGTTAATTCAGGCATTCCAACCCCCATATTACGAGCGTCTAAGCTTTCAATTGATTCTTTTGTATGAAACTTCATGATCATAGGGCCGCATTCACTTTGACCGTAAACTTGCATAAAAACAGGTCGTTCACAGTGAGATGCGTTTAAAAAAATGTCCATTGTTCCTTTATTGATGGCATCAAATGTGGAATGGAAATAGTTAAAACTTGAAAATAACTCAGGTTTCTTTTTAGCTAAGTGACTCCATTGAACAAAATTGTTAGGATGGGTTTCTAAAGCAAAAGGTTTAAATTTTGTTAGTGTTTGACTAACATTTTCTAGTTCACTGTTTCCAATCCATAACATAGGAAAACCTTTTGACATTAGAGAAGAAATCCCAATGTTAAAACGAGAGTGAACAGGAGAAATATGAAAAGCGACTAGCTCTTTTTTAGGTATTAAATCAAAAATATTTTTTTGCCATTTTGTGCGCCAACCCATTGACTGAGCTGAGTGGGCAATCAACTTGGGCACACCGGTTGTTCCAGATGTATGAGTCATGTAAGAAATAGCATTTGGTTCTAAAAATTCTTGTTCAGCGACTGTTTCAATAGATAAATCATTTAGTTTTTCTAATTCAATTAACTGAGACGCAGCAACACTAGATATATCAGTAGCTTTACTTGCTGTGATGGTGTCAAAGATCATCCAAGGATTTTCTAAACGGCTGCACATAATTGTCATAATTTCTACAGGTAAGTGGAAAGAAATCATGATTGGAACAGCACCTAAGTAACTTACTGCTACGGCCATCAAGTAGGTATCAAACATAGGAGATTTATAAATAATAACCTTATCCCCTTTTTTTATTCCCAATTGTTTTAAACGTGATGCTTGTTGAATGATACTTATTTTGGCTTTTTTATAGGTTGTTTCTAAATCTAAGTCCGGAAAACCAATCAACGGGTTATCGAAATAAATTGGTATGTTTGGAAAAGTATCAGCAGCCTCTGAAAAATTAGAAAAAAGATTCAACTCTTTGTATGCATTATCTGGAAAAATCATTTAAAGGACTCCTTTTAGTGGTTGATTTTATTAGCCTATTTATAGGATAACAAAAATAAGTAATAATAGTTAATTGTTTCACATATTTTATTAAAGAATAAAGCAGATTATTCAATAATAGCTTGAACACGACCGACTTGATCCCCTTCAACAAGCATGACTTTAATTCCGTGAGGATGAGTAGCACTGTTTGTTAAAAGCTTTTTTACATGCCCTCTTGTTAAGTTGCCAGTTCTTTGATCTTTTTTTAAGACGATATCGACTAATTGACCAATTTTTATTTGACTTCTATTTTTTCCGTTCATTATAATCATCCTTTATCATTAATTTTTATATCGCTAAATTACTTTGTTATCATAACAAGATTCGATAATTTTTACCAACTAAACTATTAACTAAAATTTGGAACTAAACACTAGACAAGATAGTTTTTATATTATAAATTTAAAAAGGAAAAAATGACGGAAATTTGATAATTAATTTGTATGATGAAAAAAAGTAATCATAATAAGTTGTTGTGAGGTTAGGAAGGTATATAGGATGGATGTTTTAGAGGTGACTAGCATTATCGGGACAATTGCTTTTTCATTATCAGGTGCGATTGTCGCGATGGAAGAAGATTATGACATTTTAGGGATTACGGTACTGGGATTTATAACGGCCTTTGGTGGTGGGGTTCTCAGAAATGTAATTTTGGACTTACCAATGTCTGTTTTTTGGAGTCAGACTAATTTATTCTATGTGTCTTTTGGTACTATTTTTTTAGTGTATCTATTTCCTAAAAAATTTATTGCCTTAAAAAGAATGGAGATTATTTCTGATGCAATTGGACTTGCAGCCTTTAGCATTCAAGGAGCGTTATATGGCTTAGATATCAATACGCATATTGGTCCAGTCATTGCAGCTGCTATATTAACTGGAACCGGTGGTGGGGTAATTCGAGATTTACTTGCTGGGGAAAAACCTAACGTCCTCAGTACTGAAATTTATGGAAGTTGGTCGATTTTAATTGCGGTAGTGATCTACTTTTTTGTCCCAACAAAGCCACTTTTTTATATGCTTATTATCTGTTTGACGGTCATCTTAAGATCTGTGGGACTACTCTATAATTGGAATTTACCCAAAGCCACATCTTTTGTAAAAAATGAGTTGCCCAAAATGACATCTCAGCAAATAATTGAAAAAGAACATGATTATTAATCAAAAAGAAACGGTGTCACAGAAGTAGCTTCTTCGGAAATAAGTCGAAAATCACAAAAATTTGAAAAACAATTTTCGTGATTTCCTTCTTATTTCTTGAAGCTGAACACTTCTGTCACAACCTCTTGTTAGTTGTTCTTAATTAACCCATGAACTCTTTCTTGTTTTCGGTTATAATGGGCAAGGAAAGAGGGATAAAATGAATCAGATTATGCAGTTACTCGAAGAAAAATTTGGCTATCAATCCTTTCGTAAAGGTCAAGATGTCATTATAAATAAAATCCTTCAGGGAGAAGATTGTTTAGGAATCATGCCTACAGGTGGAGGGAAATCAATCTGTTATCAGCTTCCTGCTTTAGTTTTGGATGGTCTGACAGTTGTCGTATCGCCTCTAATTTCATTAATGAAAGATCAAGTAGATGCATTAATTGAAATGGGGATAAGTGCGACTTATATAAACAGTACATTGAACTATCAGGAGATACAGAGCCGGTTAGGACAAGCCGCTCGTGGCGAAGTTAAACTCCTATATGTTGCCCCAGAGCGACTAGAAACGGCAGATTTTGTTGAATTATTACGACATGTTCACGTCTCTCTCATAGCAGTGGATGAGGCACATTGTATTTCTCAATGGGGACATGATTTTAGACCAAGTTATATTAATTTGGCCCAAACCATTCGTTCGTTCTCACCTAGGCCAATAATTGTAGCGTTAACAGCAACAGCCACACCAGAAGTTGCGACAGATATTTGCCAGTTACTGTCTATTCCAGAGGATAATCAAATAACAACAGGTTTTTCAAGAGAAAATTTAGCATTTCAAGTTATTAAAGATCAAAAAGATACTTATTTGTTAGAGTATCTAAAAATGAATAAAGGTCAGTCTGGTATTATTTATGCAAGTACTCGAAAAGAAGTGGAAAGACTTCATAGATTAATAGTACATAATGGATTACTTGCTGGGATGTATCATGCTGGTTTATCAGAACAAATTAGATCGAAGAATCAAGAAGATTTTGCTTTTGATCGTGTACCAGTGATGATTGCGACAAATGCTTTTGGCATGGGAATCAATAAAAGTAATGTCCGTTTTGTCATTCATGATCAAATGCCAGGCAACTTAGAATCTTATTACCAAGAGGCTGGACGGGCAGGGCGTGATGGTTTACCAAGTGAGGCGATTTTACTTTATAGTCCTCAAGATGCTCAAATCCAACAGTATTTTATCGAACAGTCTGAGGCTAATATAGAGTATCGACAAAATGAATATTTAAAATTAAGAGAAATGAATCAGTACTCTCATACAGAAAGTTGCTTACAAAACTATATTCTTCGTTATTTTGGTGAAATAGGAACCGATTGTGGTCGTTGTAGTAATTGCTTAGATGAAAGAGAGTCTGTTGATATTACAATCGAGGCTCAGAAAGTTTTTTCATGTGTTAAAAGAATGAATCAGAATTTTGGTAAATCCTTAGTTGCAAAAGTCTTAACAGGTTCAAAAGATCAAAAAATTAAGCAATGGCATTTTGAAGACTTATCAACTTATGGACTAATGAAAGAATGGTCTCAAAAGGAAGTCACTCAATTAATTGATTACTTGACAGCAGAACAATATTTGATCCCATCAAAAGGTCAATATCCTTTACTATCGCTTTCTTCTGAGGGGATTGATGTCTTACTCGGTAAAAAACAAGTCTTCAGAAAGCAGTTAGTTATTAAACAATTAGTCGTGGATGATGGTCTGTTTGAAAAATTAAGAGAGTTACGTTCAGATTTAGCTGATGAGCAAAATCTACCACCATATGTCATTTTTTCTGATAAAACATTGCATGAAATGATTGAAAAGCAACCTAAAACAACCTTAGATTTTTTACAAATAAAAGGTGTTGGTCAAAATAAACTAGATAAATACGGTGAAGCGTTTATGTTAGTTATGAAAGAATACCAACAAAATAAAGCATAAGAGAAAAAGCATTTAATTCCGAAAAAATCGAGAATGACTTTATAGTCATTCTCGATTTTTTTAGTTAACGATATTATTCACAAATTCGAATAAGTTATTTTATTAAGGCTATTAATTTTATTAATAGTTAAATAAAAAAATACAATTTGTAAACGTTTACATTTAAAGATAGACTAAGTATATAGATAGGATGAACATAAGAAGAGGTGAAAAAATTGATAACAATATCAGTAGCAGGTGGCTCACAACCAGAAATTTTAAAACTTGTGAAAAAAGCTCGTGAAGAGTGTTTAGAAGATATTCGTTTTGTTGTATTTGATACAAATCAAAATATCGCAGATGACACGATATGGGAGTATATCCATTGTGATGATGAAAAAGACATCGCTAAAAAAGCAGTGGAGTTTGTCGCGAACAAAAAAGCAGAAATTTTACTTAAAGGCATTATTCAAACACATACGCTACTTAAAGAATTGCTTAACAAAGAACATGCTCTAAAAAATCGCCAAGTCCTTTCACATGTTGCTATGGTTGATATCAAGTCAACCAATCAATCATTTTTATTAACAGATTGCGCGATGAACATCGCACCAGATAAAGATAATTTAATTGAAATTGTAGAAAATGTAAAAGAAGTCGCTCATAAAATTGGAATCTCACAGCCTAAGATTGCACTATTAAGTGCGGCAGAAAACGTTAATCCTAAAATGCCATCTTCGGTTTTAGCAACAGAAGTTACAGAACATTTTAAAGAAACTCAAGACAGCATTATTTTTGGTCCAATTTCTCTTGACCTTGCTTTATCGAAAGAGGCTGTAGACCATAAACGCTATCAAGGCCCTATTATGGGAGATGCTGATGTGATTGTTGTGCCCGCCATTGATGCAGGAAATAGTTTATATAAATCTTTAACTTTATTTGGCGGTGCTAAAGTTGGCGGAACAATTGTAGGGACAAAGGTTCCTGTTGTTTTAACTTCAAGAAGTGATTCAACAGACAGTAAATTACATTCATTAAAATTTGCTATAAAACAAGTTTAAAAGTGAAGGGGGAAACTAGATGGAAGCAATACTTGTTATTAATCCAGGGTCAACATCTACTAAAACGGCTGTTTATGCAGATCATCAACTAATTGCAGAAGAAACGATTCGACATAGTGTGCAAGATATTTCTGGATTTAAAAATGTTATTAGCCAAACCGAATTTAGATATGAAATTATCAAAGAGTTCATAGATAAATTAGATATAGCCGAAAAATTAGTTGCTGTTGTTGGGCGTGGAGGTTTATTGAAACCAATTCCAGGTGGTACTTATCGAGTAGGTGAGGCAATGCTTGAAGATTTAAGAACTGAAAAATATAATACCCATGCGTCTAACTTAGGTGCAATATTAGCAAATAAATTTTCAGAAGCATTGGGAATCCCAGCATTTATTGTTGATCCAGTAGTGGTAGATGAAATGCAAGCGCTTTCTAGAATATCAGGGCTTAACGGGATTGAAAGACGAAGTGTTTGTCATGCTTTAAATCAAAAAGCTGTTTCTAGAAAAGTTGCAGAAGAGCTTGGTAAAACCTATGAGACAACTTCTGTTATCGTAGCACATCTCGGTGGAGGAATTAGTATTGGTGCCCATAAAAATGGGAAAATGATTGATGTTATCAATGGACTAGATGGAGAAGGACCATATACACCAGAAAGAAGTGGCACACTTCCATTAATCGAGTTTGCAGAAGTCCTTATTTTAGAGAACATGACAATCGGAGATGTTAAGAAGAGGATAGCTGGTAATGCAGGACTTAAATCTTATCTAGGTGAAACAGATATTCGAGAAATAGAAAAAAGAATGAATCAAGGTGACACCGAAGCTAAATACTATCTGGATGGTATGTGTTATCAAGTAGCTAAAAGTATAGGTGAATTAGCAGTTGTACTAAAAGGAAAAGTGGATGCTGTTATCTTAACAGGAGGGGTGATTTATTCTCAATACGTGTTAGCTAAAATTTCAGAATTTACTGATTGGATTGCGCCAATTAAATCTTTTCCAGGTGAAATGGAAATGGAAGCTTTATCCGATGGAGCATTACGAGTTATAAAAGGTGAAGAAAAAGCACTAAATTATGAGGAAGTAAGATTGTAAAGTAGGAGTGATAAAAATGGCAGAACAAACAGATTTACTCGTCTTAGGTGGTGGCACAGGAGGTTATGTGGCTGCAATAAGAGCTGCTCAAAAAGGGCTGAATGTGACGATTGTTGAAAAATACAAACTTGGTGGTACCTGTTTACACAAAGGATGTATCCCAACAAAAGCTTTACTTAGGAGTGCAGAAGTTTTTGACACGATGAAAGAATCAGATATATTTGGCATAGAATCGAACAATGAATATGTCGTTAATTTCAAAAAAATTCAAGAGAGAAAGCAATCAATTGTCGACCAATTACATTCTGGTGTGATGGGACTTTGCAAAAAAAATAAGATCAGAATTCTTGAAGGGGAAGGTGTAATTTTAGGTCCCTCTATTTTTTCACCTGTATCTGGTGCGGTTGCAGTTACTTTTAATGATAAAAGCAAAGAAGAAGAAATTATCGTTCCTAAAAATGTGATTATTGCCACAGGATCATCACCTAAAACGCTCCCTAACCTACCTCTAGATGAAGAAAATATCCTTTCTTCAGACGGTATGCTAGAACTTGAAACATTACCAAAGTCAATAGTGATTGTTGGTGGTGGCGTCATCGGTGTTGAATGGGCATCACTTTTAAACAGTCTAGGTGTAAAAGTCACTATTGTAGAATTTTTAGATCGCTTATTAATTAATGAAAGTTCTTCTGTTTCAAGACAATTAAAGAAAAGCCTAAAAGACAAGGGTATTGACATCTTGCTTAGCAGCAAAGTTGAGTCGGCAATTATTGGTAAAAAGGGTGTCAAAGTTTCAATCGAAGGAAAAGAAAAATTAACTGTGGATAAAGTAATGGTTGCTATTGGACGTGCGCCAAATGTGAACGGTTTTGGGCTTCAAAATACATCTGTTAAGTTTGGCAATAAAGGAATTGAAGTGAATGAATTCTACCAAACAACAGAAGGGCATATTTATGCGATTGGCGATTGTATTGACACAATGCAACTTGCTCACGTGGCAATGAAAGAAGGCGAGTTAGCAGTCGCTCATTTACTTCAAGAAGAGGTCGTACCAATTAACTATACAAATGTTCCTAGAGGAGTCTATACGAATCCAGAAGTCGCAAGTGTGGGTTATGTGAAAGACAATGTGCCAAAAGATAGAAAAGTAAAAATTGGTAAATTTAATTTTGCAGGTAATGGTAAGGCTTTAGTTTATGGTGGAAATGAAGGGTTTGTGGAAGTAATCAGAGATGAAGAAACCGATGATTTATTAGGCGTATCAATTATCGGACCTCATGCAACAGATTTAATTACAGAAGCAAGTACATCGATGTATCTAGATGCGACACCTTTAGAAATTGGGGAAGCAATTCATCCTCATCCAACGTTAACAGAAGCGCTCCAAGAAGCAGCATTAGACACTTATGGCTTGGCCATTCATAAATAATAGAAAGGTTGATTGTAAATGAAAACATTAAAAAAATCTGGTTTAAGTAAAGAAGAGATTATTCAAGCGTACCGTGAAGTTTTAAGAGGTCGTCGATTAGATGAACGTTTATGGCAATTAACAAGAATTGGAAAAACGTCTTTCAATATTTCAGGCCAAGGAGCAGAAGTTGCTCAAGTAGCAATGGCAATGGCTTTTGAACCAAGTAAAGATTATTTCTTACCTTATTACCGTGATATGACAGCTTGCCTTGTATGGGGGATGACTCCTAAAGATATTATTATGGGCTCTTTTGGTAAAGAGGCAGACCCGTCATCACATGCTCGTCAAATGCCGAATCATTATGGTTCTAAAGCGCATAATATAGTGTCGTTTGCTTCAACTGTAAGTACGCAAATGCCACTTGCAACAGGGGTAGCTTACTCGGCTCAACTAGAAAAAAGTGATTTTGTCACCTTAACAACAACAGGTGAAGGCTCGGCTAACCAAGGTGAGGTTCAAGAAGCGATGAACTTTGCTGGTGTCAAAAAATTACCATTAATTTTTGTGGTAGAAAATAATAAATATGCCATTTCTGTTCCAATTAAAGAACAATATGCTAATAAATACATGTCAGATCGTGCTCATGGTTACGGATTTGAAGGCATTTCTGTTGATGGGAATGATTTTACTGAAGTTTATTTAACATTTAAGAAGGCTGTGGAAGAGGCTCGAGCTGGTAAAGGGCCCAAATTAATTGAACTTCGTGTCTCTCGTTTAACCTCTCACTCGGCTGATGATGATCAAACCATTTATCGTTCAAAAGAAGAAATTGAATCAATGAAAGAAAAAGATCCAATTGATGCAATGATTAAGCAATTACTTGCCGAAAAATATATGACACAAGAAGAGTTAGACAAAATGGATGAAGAAATTAGAGCAGAGGTTGATCTAGCAACAGATGAAGCTGAAAAAATGCCAGAACCAACGGCTGATTCATTATATGACGAAGTTTACGCAAAATAATTGATAAGAGAGAGGATTGACGATAATGACTGAAATGACATATTTAGAAGCAATTAATTTGGGGATTACAGAAGAAATGGCTCGCGATGAAAAAGTTGTTATTTTTGGAGAAGATGTAGGTGGCGATAAGGGTGGCGTTTTTGGAGTTACTAAAGGTCTTGCTGCAAAATTTGGAGATGATCGCTGTTTTAATACACCGCTAACAGAAGGCTTAATTGGTGGTTTAACAATTGGGCTTGGGTTAAGAGGTTACCGGGCAATTGGTGAATTCCAGTTTGCTGATTATATTTTACCAGCAACCAACCAAATTTTATCAGAAGCTAGAACCATGCGTTATCGTACAAAAGGCGATTGGACAGCACCCATCGTTTATCGTACGCCTTATGGTGGTGGGGTTCGTGGTGGATTATATCACTCACAATCAACTGAAAAAATATTTTGCGGTCAACCCGGATTAAGAGTGGTGACACCTTCTAATCCTTATGATGCAAAAGGTATGATCAAAGCAGCTATCAGATCAGATGATCCAGTCATTTTCTATGAGCATAAAAGATTGTACCGTTTATTAAAGGCTGATGTGCCTGCAGAAGATTACGTTGTACCGATTGATAAAGCAAATGTTGTTCGTGAAGGTAGTGATATTACTGTTATTGCTTACGGCATGATGCTTCAATATGCTATATCTGCAGCTGAAAAATTAGCAACAGAGGGTATTGAAACTGAAGTGGTAGATGTTCGTTCATTGTATCCGCTAGACCGAGAAACATTAGTAAAAGCAGCTAAAAAAACAGGGAAAGTTTTATTAATTTCTGAGGACAACAAAGAAGGCGCGGTTATTAGTGAGATTGCAGCGATGATTTCAGAAGATGCGTTGTTTGATTTAGATGCGCCAATTCAACGTTTAGCTGGACCAGATGTACCAAGTATGGGCTATGCGCTACCTCTTGAACGTGAATTTTTAGTCAATGAAGAGCAGGTGACTCAAGCGATGAAAGACTTGGCAGAATTTTAATCTTGATTTTAGGAGGAAGATAGATATGGCAATCAAAGAGATATTAATGCCTCATTTAGGGGAAAGTGTCACAGAAGCATCAGTTATTCAATGGCTAGTTCAACCAGGAGATTCCGTAAAACGCTATGCTCCTTTAATGGAAGTTGTTTCTGATAAAGTAACAACAGAAGTTCCATCTGATTTTGATGGGATTGTAAAAGAATTAATCGTTAATTTAGATACTGATTATCCAATCGGAACGGTGTTGATGACTTTAGAAGTCGAAGGAGTAAATGGAGCATTAAAACAAGAAGAAGTTACGGATGTTACAGAAGCGATAGTAGCTGAAAAATCAACGCCACCAGCTAAACCAGCTGGAAAAAATGCTGGCCGATTTTCACCTGCAGTTTTAAAATTATCACAAGAAAAAGGGATTGATTTAACTCAAGTGGTGGGGACTGGAAAAGAAGGGCGAATAACTAGAAAAGATATCATGAATTTTGTTCCTGGCTCTGTACCAAATGTGGAAGTCGCACCTGTTGAAACAGTAGTGGAAGCTGTAAAAGAAGTTCCCGTTCAACTGTCACAATCCAAACCAGTTGTCACCAATTCTAAGGATGAAATCATTCCTGCTGATGGCGTTAGAAAAGCTATTGCTAAGAAGATGGTTCAAAGTGTCAATGAAATTCCTCATGCTTGGATTATGGTAGAAGCTGATGTAACGAATATTGTTAATTTACGAAATAGTGTCAAAGAAGACTTTAAAAAACAAGAAGGTATCCCATTAAGTTTCTTCCCATTCTTTGCTAAAGCTGTTGTACAAGCCATGAAGAAAAACCCGAAAATGAATACATCATGGCAGGATGGTAATATTGTTTATCACAAAGATATTAATTTATCGATTGCTGTAACAACTGATGATCATTTATTTGTTCCAGTTATTCATCAAGCAGATAACTATTCTCTTGCTGGACTTACAAAAGAAATCAATCGATTAGCTACAGATGTTCGTCAAGGTTCATTAGCGAGTCAAGATATGCAAGGTGGAACATTTACGTTGAATAATACTGGTAGTTTAGGTTCAGTCCAATCGATGGGCATTATCAACCACCCTCAAGCAGCGATTTTACAAGTGGAATCAATTAACAAACGTGTGGTACCAACTAAAGATGGCGGCTTTAAAGTAGCAGATATGGTTAATCTTTGTCTATCAATTGATCACCGAATTTTAGATGGCCAACAAGCTGGAAAATTCTTGAAAGATGTCAAAGAAAATTTAGCAAGGTTTATAAGTGATTCAGACATTTATTAAAAAATAAGTTTGTTTTTCTCTAAATGAGTGATAGCTTTTTCAAAATAGTAATAAACTAGGAAAAGAGGATGACCTTAAAGTTAGCCTCTTCTTCCTTAAATTTCAATAGTGCAATGATTCTCAATGTTAAACTTAATAAATTTGTTGTAAAAAAATTATACAATTAGGGGTTTTTAACATGACAAATGATGTGGTTAAAACAAAAATGACGCCAAAAATTTTTTTTAATAAGTTATTGACAGGAACAGCGCAAGGAACAATCATAGCGTTAATTCCCAATGCTGTATTAGGTGCAATTTTAAAATACTTTGCAGATATTAAAGTAGTAGAAATGATTATTCATGCGGCGCAAATTTTCCAAGTTGGAACAGCACTTATTATTGCAGCATTAATCGCCAAACAATTTGATTTAACACCACCGAAGATGATGATTGTCGGTGGTGCAGCTTTTGCTGGTTCAGGAGTGATTAAGTTCAATCCAGAGGTCGGGGGCTTTATTGCGGCCGGTACGGGAGATATTATCAATATTATGCTAACAGCTTCAATCGCAGTATTAATGATGCTTTGGATTGATACTAAGTTCGGTTCTGTTGAAATTATCGCTTTACCAATTGTTGTGGGAATTGGTGCTGGTTTAGCAGGGATGTTGATGTACCCTTATGTCACACAAATTACGGTGGCGATTGGAAAAGTTATCAATAACTTTACTGACTTCCAACCAATCATTATGAGTATACTGATAGCTTGTTCTTTTGCAGCTCTTATCATCTCACCAATTACAACAGTGGCAATTGGGATGGCTATTCAATTGAACGGTGTATCTGCGGGAGCAGCAGCTATGGGAATTGCAGCGACAACAATCGTTTTAGTTATTAATTCTTGGAAAGTAAATGAATCAGGCGTGACACTTGCAGTTTCTTTGGGTGGTATGAAGATGATGATGCCTAATCTGTTTAAGTATCCAATTATTTTAGTTCCATGCTTAGTAACCGCAGCTATCTCAGCCATTCCTGTTGCACTATTTAACATCTCAGGTACGCCAAATTCAGCCGGGTTTGGATTAGTCGGGCTAGTAGGTCCTTTAGCCTCTTTAGACGCTGGTCTTAATGTAATGTTATTAATTGTTTCATGGTTTATTGTTCCAATTGCAGCAGGTCTTTTTTCAAAGTTCTTATTTGAAAAAGTTTTGAAACTGTATGATAGTAATGTAGTTTTTAAATACCAAGGCTAAAAAAATTGAGATTATTAATTATTCTTAATAATCTCGATAAAGTCTTTAATATCCTTTGTGACATGGGCGTCCTTTTTAAGAGCAATTCCGATGGGAAAATAATCATATTGATCTTTTAGTGGTACCCAAATCAAGCCATCACTTTTACCAACTTCTTGGTATTCAATAGGTAAAATACAGATAGAATTATTTTTACGTAAACTATGGAGTAACACTTGTAAATCATCATTATGTAAAATAATATCAGGCTCATAACCAAATTTACTGGATCGGTCTAAAAGTAATCTACCTAACATAAAATTTGTTGTGAGTGATGAAAAACGTTGACCTTGTAGATCTTTAAATGTGAGAATATTTTTTTTAGAGAGCGGATTGTTTTCTGGAATAACGACATAAACATGGTAGCCTCTAGTAGATGTTTCTAAAGCTTCAATCGAGAGTGTTTCTGGATGGAGATTAGGAAAAGAAATTAAACCAATATCAATCTCACTATCTACAAGCATTTGTTGTAAGTAAGGTGAGCCATCTTGTTTAATGATCAAATCAACATGGGGATGGGAAGATAGGAAAGCAGAAATTTCTTTCATAAATTGAACAGAGAAAAGAGTAGTAATACCTAATCGTATTTTCTTCTTGACTGTTTTGGATTCGTCATCCATTAAATGAATATCTGTGATTAATTGATCAAATTCTTCCACAACTGTTTGTCCATGTTCATAAAGATAAAGGCCAGTTTTGGTTAATTGAAAAGGTTTATCAGTGTGTGTGAAAAGAGTAGTTCGTAAATCGCCTTCTAATTTTTTTAAAGCCAAAGATAATGTTGGCTGGGTTACGAATAAATTTCTTGCAGCAGCAGATAAGTTTCTAGTATTAGCAATTTCGATAAAGTATTTAAGTTGTTGAATATTCAAAACAGGCACCTTCCATCTTAAAATAAGCTAAATTATACTATCTATTATTACTTATAATACCATAAAAAATTTGAATTTATGCTGTTTTCTTATTAGAATAAAGTATACTAAAATAAAAAATAAGGAGTGTTTTTATATGAATATTATAATTGCAGGAGCAGGCGCTATGGGAAGCCGATTTGGTTTAATGCTCCATCAAGCTAAAAATAATGTGATTTTAGTTGATGGTTGGCAAGAGCATATCGATTGTATCAATCAAGAGGGATTAAAAGCTAATTTTAACGGAGAAGAAATTGTAGAAAAGATTCCGGTATACCATCAGAATGAAGTATCAAATATTGAATTTTCTGCTGATCTGGTGATTCTTTTTACTAAAGCAATGCAACTAGATAATATGCTACAAGAAATTAAAAGTATGATTGGTCAAAATACTAAAGTATTATGTTTGTTAAATGGTATTGGACATGAAGACGTTATCAAAAAATATGTTCCTTTAAGTAACATTATTTTAGGGAATACAATGTGGACAGCAGGATTAGAAGGACCTGGGAAAGCTAAATTATTTGGTAATGGCTCCATTGATTTACAAAACTTAGGTGAAGACGGAAAAGGAGCAGCTGAAGAAGTCATTGCTTGCTTAAATGAAGCCAAATTAAATGCTAAATATTCAGATAATATCCTATCATCAATTTATAAAAAAGCCTGTGTCAATGGAACCATGAATGGTTTATGCACGATTTTAGATTCAAACATGGCAGGTTTTGGTGAAACTAATGTGGCTGATGATATTGTAAAAAGCATTGTGGCTGAATTTGCGGCAGTTGCAGCCGTTGAGAAAGCTGAGTTAAATATAGATGAGGTGTTAACTCAAATTAAATCATGCTATAACCGTGAAACAATAGGTTTACATCACCCATCAATGTACCAAGATTTAATCATTAATAATCGCTTAACAGAAATTGATTACATTAATGGGGCTATTGTTCGTAAAGGAAAACAATACAATATTGAGACACCCTACTGTTTATTTTTAACACAATTAATTCATGCTAAAGAACAAATATTAGGTGCTAAATAATTATGAAAAAACTCATTCTTTTTGTTAGGAATGAGTTTTTTTTGTTTGCTTATTAGTGGTACAATAGGGAAATAAAGGGGACATAGTATGATTAAAATACAAGGATTAACTTATTCAGATGATTTAGCAGATAAAAAAATTTTTGGCAAAATTCATAGTGTGTTTGAGAGAACATTTAATGTAGAAACGGAAACACAGCGAATTATAACTATTGCAACACCGACTATTTTTGACGGCCCTCAAATGATTAAAATAGATACTTTTAATATAGCTAATCTAGGATTAGAAGTTGGTATGATAGTGTCCCAACTAGAAAAAAAAATCTTAGTAGACGATAGGATAGAAATAAACGTGAGCCAGGCAAGCCCAATAGAAGCAATCCCTCTTTTGTTTCCTGAAACTAAGCATGAAGAGATAAAAAGACACGTGGAAATAATTAATTATTTATTGGAAACGAATCTGGATACCGTTGGATTTTATCGTAAAAATTACCCAAACGAGGTAGAAAAAGTAATGCATCACTTTTTGATGGATGGTCGAGAAAACCTGAAAAAGGGATGGCAACAAGAAGACTTAACTATGTTGGGAGTAGCAATTTCTTCATTAATTGGTTTAGGTCATGGATTAACACCTTCCGGAGATGATTTTATAACAGGATTTCTCTTAGTTATTAATAGCCACCACTATCCCAATGTTTATCTAACTAGTGAAGTAAATAAATTAGTAGATAGAGGGAAAGGCAGAACAAATTTAATTAGTCAAAATCAACTTTTGTTAGCGATTAAAGGAAAATCACTAACACCGATTAGTCGCTTTCTATCAGATTTGTACAGTGGAGCATCTATATCAACACTCACTAAAAGTGTTGAAGAAATTTTAAGTGTTGGTTCTTCTTCCGGAAGTGATATCTTAGCTGGTATTCTCTCAGGTGTTGAATTAAGTTTAGAGCAATTAGAAAAAATAAATAAAGGAGCTTTTTCTCATGAAGAATTTTAATTTTCAAGCAGCAACAAATATTTTATTTGGTAAAGGACAAATTGAAAAATTAGTCGATGTACTAGCGCCTTTTGGAAAGAATGTATTATTGACGTATGGAGGCGGCAGTATAAAAAGAAATGGTTTATATGCTGACATTCAAGAAAAATTAGGTTCGGAATTTAATGTGATTGAACTGGCAGGAATTGAGCCTAATCCAAGACTTGAAACGGTTAAAAAAGGTGTGTCGTTATGTCGTGAACATAAAATTGATGTAATTCTAGCGGTTGGGGGTGGATCAACTATTGATTGTTCTAAAGCAATTTCGGCTGGAACGTTCTATGAAGGAAACCCATGGGACTTCACAAATGACAGTAGTTTAGTGGGAGAAACATTACCAATTGTGTCGATTTTGACGATTGCTGCAACAGGTTCAGAAATGAATGGTGGTTCTGTAATAACTAACTTAGAAACAAAAGAAAAATTAAGTTTTGGTTCGCGCGACTTAGCACCAAAAGTATCTATTTTAGACCCAAGTTATACTTTTTCAGTGCCTAAATACCAAACGATGGCAGGATCAGCAGATATTTTAAGTCACTTATTTGAAAATTATTTCAATCAAACAACAGACACTATGGTTCAAGACGGTATTGCTGAAGGACTGATGCGTACAGTTTACCATTACACACCACTTGTTTTAGAAAATCCAGAAGACTATGAAGCACGTGCTAATTTAATGTGGGCAAGTTCTTTGGCATTAAACGGCTTAACTGGTTCTGGAAAAGCAGGTATTTGGTCATGTCACGGGATGGAGCATGAATTAAGTGCATACTATGATATTACTCATGGAATTGGTTTAGCCATTATTACGCCAAGATGGATGAAATATTGTTTAAATGAAAAAACAGTCGGTAAATTTGCAGAATTTGGACATCGAGTGTTTGATATTGAAAAAACAAATAATCAAATGCTAATGGCTGAAAAAGCAATCGAACTAACCTATCAATCATTTAAATCGTGGGGGATACCAATGACTTTAGGAGAAGTTGGAATTGATGACAGTTTATTAGATGAAATGGCCAGTCAGACAGTGAAACATAAAACGATGGATCAAGGGACTTTTGTTCCATTAACTCAAAAAGATATATTGGCTATCTTTACAGACTCTTTGGTTGAAATGTATTAATCAATGATTACTAATAATTTATTACAGTTATTTACAGTATTTATCGTTTATTCAATCATTGGGTGGTTATGGGAAAGTTTATTTTGTTCTTTCAAAGCTAAACATTTTGTTTATCGTGGTTTCTTATTAGGACCTTACTGTCCAGTTTATGGTTTTGGTGTGATTTCGGTATTACTACTAGTTCCGAAAGAATATGGCACGATGTTGAATTTATATTTTAATATTGTAGTGATAGTAACTATTATAGAATATATAACTAGTTTTTTATTAGAAAAAGTATTTAAAATGGAATTATGGGACTATCGTCAAGTCCCACTGAATATTCAAGGAAGAGTAGCTGTCCCAGTCTCTCTTTTTTGGGGGATTGGTTGTTTATTTTTAATTAAAATTATTCATCCAGAAATCGAAAAACTGATAATGGCTCTATTTGATGTTTCTAATGGTTGGTTACCTGTGATTATGTTTGTATTTTTTTTACTGGATGTTATAACAACATTATTCTTCACAGTGACAACTAAAAAAGAAGTGGAGAATTTTGTAGATACTTCTGATAGTGAAAATGCGGTAATAAAAGAATATCGATTGAAGCATTTATTTATTAATGCAGAAGAATCGCTTAGTCGAAGAGTCGTATTAGAGCACTTAAAAAACAAAAAACCACAATTAAAACATCGAAATCTCCATCGGATTGTTAAAAATTACCCTAATTTTAAATTAAAAAAATAAGTATAAGTTTGGATGGAATCAAAAATGGACTGTGGCATAAAGATAGCACTTTATGCCACAGCTTTTATTTTATTTGGAGGTATTATATGAAAATTGAACGTTTGATGTCTATTCTAGTAACATTACTTTCTAAAAGATATCTTAAAGCTAAAGAAATAGCAGATTTGTATCATGTCTCTGTTCGGACGATTTATCGAGATATCGATACACTTAGTCTAGCTGGCATTCCAATATATTCAAAAAAAGGAACGCAAGGCGGCTTTTATATTGCTGAAGAGTATCAATTAAATTCACTGCTTTTTTCAGATATGGAAAAGAAAATCATCTATGATTTAAGTAAAAGTCTAGCGTCAAGTTATCAGCATCCTAAAATAGAAGAATTAAGTCAAAAAATGGCCTATTTAGTTCAAAAAAATCCAAGTAGTTCACCATATTTTTTCGATCTCAGTTTATGGAAATCTAATCAACTTGTTTTGACAGACATCGAAAAAGCAATTGAAAATAAGTGCGTTATTTCTTTTAACTACACTAGTTATAGTGGTGAAACCACATTCCGGAAAGTAGAACCGATTAATTTAATCTGTAAATCTCATGTTTGGTATCTTTTTGGTTTTTGTCAGTTACGACAGGAAGAACGCCTTTTTAGAATAAGCAGAATCAGAAATACTCAAATGTTAACAGAAATATTTAAAGAAGAGCGGCGTAGAATGATTGAAAAATCTGATTTAGAAACTTTTTATACTTCTCTTAGCCAAACTGTGATAATGGAAGAAGTATCCTTATCATTTAATTATTCGGTTAAGGCGAAAGTTTACGATACCTTTTTAGAAGAAGATATTGAGGAATTAGAAGATTGTATGATGGTTATTAAAAAAATGCCGAAAGAAAAATGGCTAGTTGAGATGTTATTAAGTTTTGGTGGAGAGGTTAAAATTTTATCACCAGACTCTCTAAAATTAGAAATAATCAAGGGTGCTCAAAATATATTAAGTCAATATGACATAATGTAGTCACGAGCTTTTGTTACACTAGGGCTATCAAAAAAAGGTAGAGGTGTTTATTTGTGGGAAAAAGTCTGTTTAAAGTTAACGATTGGCAAGAAGAATTTACTATTGAGGAAAAAATTGCTCATGCAAGAGCTGTTTATGATATTGAGGGAGAGCTAACTGGTAAAATTAATGTTGATTATACCATTCTTTACTTAAATTATAACAAAGAAAATAGTCATCAATCATCAAGTGTTTTTGAAGGTTTCATGATTTTTGATGGTGAAATGAATGGAAGAAAAGGCCGATTTATCTTAAGGGACAAGGGAAGTTTTATTGATAATCAATATGAAGCGAAGGTAGAAGTTATAACAGGAACTGGAACAGGTGATTTTATAGGTATTTCTGGAAAAGGAACATATGAACCTGCTGAAGAGGGAATGCTATTAAATCTTATGATTAATTAGGAGGAAAAAATAATGAAGTATGAATGGCGTAAACAAGAAAAAGAACTGTATCTTCCTAAAGGAATTGATATTAGACAAATTAAAAAACAATCTTTTTTAATCTTGGAAGGTATGGGGGATCCTAACAATAATTGCCATTATTTAGAACAGATAGAAGCTTTGTATAGTGTTTCTTATTCGTTAAGAATGACATTAAAAAAACAAGGATTTGAATATACGGTTTATCCTTTGGAAGGAGTTTGGACGACTAGTGATGGATCAAAGGATGAAAACTTGAATAAGGATGCTCTTGTCTATCGAATGATGATCCGCCAACCAGAGTCTGTCACTGATGAAATGGTTCAAGTGGCTATTAAAGAAGTTCACCTTAAAAAAAGGAATGAATTGGTCAAAGAGATTGTTTTTGAAACATATGAAGAAGGCACTGTAATTCAAAGTATTCATATAGGTTCTTTTGATACAGAAATTGAAACATTCAAAAAAATGGATCAATTTCTGGAAAAAACAAATGACTCAAAAGATTGGATAATGGGAAAATATGCTCACCGTGAAATTTATCTTTCGGATTTTAGGAGAGTCATGCCTGAGAAAAGAAAGACCTTACTAAGGTATAAACTAAAGGAGAAATAAAATGAAATTAGATATGGTTGGAATTATTGTAAATGATATGAAGCAGGCAATTGCTTTTTATTCCTTATTGAGATTAAAAATTATGATAGGCAATGAAAACGAAGCCTATGTAGAGCTTGAAAATGAAGGGGTTCGTATTTCTTTAAATACTAAAGAGATGATTACTAGTGTTTTAGGTTTTGAACCAGAACAAACTGGAGATAAAGTTGAATTAGCCTTTTTATGTGACAGTCAAAATGAAGTTGACAACTTGGTAGCATCAATAAAAATTGCTGGTTATGAAGTTGTTAGAGAACCGTGGTCTGCTCCGTGGGGACAATATTATGGCTTGGTTCGAGATTCAGATGGTAATATAATTAGTTTATTTGTGAATGAATAAAAGAATTTAATTTAAAGGAGAGGATTTACAGAATAATCCTCTTTTTTTGGATAAAAACCCAAATATTTAATTCGTTAAATAAAAACTTTAGTTTATACATTAATTTTTGTTGTTGAAAGCGTTATCCTTAACTAGTAGAAGATTAAGTAAATTAAATAACATGTACTTTTAAAAAAATCTGGAATTGAAAAGACAAATCTATCTGCAATTATCTGTTTATGATTAAAAAACCAGCTGTTTTTGAATGTTTGTTATAGTTTGCTTAATAGCTAACAAAAGTTTTGAAAAAAACTGAGGGGGAGACACATGAAGAAAAGCGAAATTGGTAAAGCGTCTGTGGCAGTTTTACTTGCAACAACAATTATTCTTACAGGATGTTCAACAGGAGAATCAGCAAAAAACGAAATAAAGTTTGCTGAAACACCAAAAAGTAAAATAGATAAAGGAATGGATAATCAACCTGAATCATCTTATTGGTTTCCAGAAGATTTATTAAAGTGGGATGCTAAAAAAGATATAGATGCTAAATATAACACAAGTACGATGCCATTAGCTAAAAGAGTCGAGAAAAAAGAACTACCTAAGTCAAACAAAACTCAAAATGATGAGATGAAAGTTGTTGCATTATCGATTATGAATAGCAGTACCAGTGGTAACGCACCTAGAGGATTGAATAATTTTGATGCGAATGTGTTTTCTAATTGGCAGTATATTGATCAACTCGTTTATTGGGGAGGATCTTCTGGAGAGGGGATTATTGTCCCACCAAGTCCAGATGTGATTGACGCAGCACATAAAAACGGAGTCCCTGTCCTTGGAACAATCTTTTTCCCACAAACAGCTCATGGAGGAAAAATAGAATGGTTAGATACTTTCCTTAAAAAAGATAAAAATGGCGAGTTTCCAATTGTTGATAAAATGATTGAAGTGGCTGATTTTTATGGTTTTGATGGTTGGTTTATTAATCAAGAAACAGATACGGAAGTTACTAGTTTTGATGATGTAAAAGAAGGTAAAGAAAAAGAAGAAAAAAAATCAGCTGAAAAAGGCTTATCTAAAGAACATGCAGATTTAATGCAAGAACTGATTGCTGAGTTTAAACAAAAATCAGATGATAAACAAGAAATCATGTGGTATGACTCAATGACTAGTGACGGTAAGATGGATTGGCAAAATGCTTTAACAGATAAAAATAAAGATTATATGGTTGATGCTGATTTAAATCCCTTAGCTGATAGTATGTTTTTAAATTTTTGGTGGAATACTGATAAATTAGCTAAGAATGATTTACTAAAAGCTTCGAATGAAAAAGCAAAAGAGTTAAAAATCAATCCGTATGATTTATATGCAGGAATAGATGTTCAGGAAGCTGGTTATATGACACCTGTTAAGTGGGATCTTTTTACAGATAGTAAAGGTAAACCATTAACATCATTAGGTTTATATGTACCGAGTTGGACACATGAGTCCTCAGGTAATCCAGATGAATTCCAAGAAAAAGAGAATATGTTCTGGGTGAATGGTCAAGGAGATTCGAGTAAAAGTGAACGACCTAAAGATGACGAATGGCCAGGTATATCAACATTTTCGGTGGAACAAACAGCAATTACAGAATTACCATTTACAACCAATTTTAATTTAGGTAATGGGTTTAACTATTTTATTAATGGTGAAAAAGTTTCGAGTATGGAATGGAACAATAGAAGTATGCAAGATATTATGCCAACGTATCGTTGGAGTTTTGAGCATGCTAAAGATAATAAATTAGATGTGACGATGGATTATGCAGATGCATATAATGGTGGTAATTCACTTAAATTAAGAGGAAATATGTCAAAAAATAAGCCTAGTCAAATGAAACTATATGAAACAAAAGTTAAATTAGATAAGGATGTTACAGTAACAACCACAGCAAAATCTGCTACAAAAACTGATTTAAATTTAGTCTTAACTTATGATAACGGCAAAACAGAAACCTTCAAAGCAGATAAGCAAATCGATGAAGAGTGGACAACCGTTAATTATGATGTTAAAAAAGCTGCTGGAAAAACAGTTACAGGAATTAATTATGAAATAGTGGCTCAAGAAAAATCAGAAAACTTTGAACTAAAATTAGGTCAACTATCAGTCTTACCTAAAATGAAAAATGATAATTTATCAGTATCAGGTTTGACGATTGAAGAAGCAATATTTGATGAGGAAGAAAGTAATTTTGCTGGTGTCCGTTTGTATTGGGATGAAGAAAAATCAGATATGTTGTCCCATTATGAAATTTATAGAGTAAATGAAGATAAAACTCGTTCATTCTTAGGGGCAACTCCGTCAAGTAATTTCTATGTTAATGCTTTAGAGAGACAAAAAGATGTTACTAAAACAAATTTTGAAGTGGTTCCAGTCGATAAATTAGGAGAACGTGGTAAATCTTCTAAGGCAGTGACGATGGAGTGGCCAGATAACACTGTTCCAAAAGCAAATTTTAGTGCTTCAAGGACATTAATAGCTCCAGGAGAAAAAGTAACATTTATAGATAAATCATCAAGCAATACTGAGAGCTTGAAATGGGAATTTGAAGGTGGCGATATCAGCGAGAGTACAGATAAAGAACCTGTTGTGACGTACACTAAAGAAGGAACCTACACTGTAAAATTAATATCTAAAAACAAATCAGGTGAAACCCCTCTTGAGATGGAAAAATTAATCACAGTGACAAATGACGCAAAAGGTGATTTGAATTTATTATCTAAGGATGCTAAAACAGAGGCTTCCTCATTTGTAAATGACGGTGAAGCGCCACAATTTGCCGTTGATGGTAAATTAGATACAAAATGGTGTGCTACAGGCAATCCACCACATAGCTTAACGGTTGATTTAGGTGAAGTTAAAACAATTAGTGAAGTACGTATTGGACATGCTGAGGCCGGTGGTGAGGGTCCTGATATGAATACAAGAGCTTATAGTCTTGAAGTAAGTGAAGATGGCAAAGAATTTAAACAAGTGACTCGTGTCATTAATAATGAAAAAGGTGAAACAGCAGATACCTTTGTTGCAACAAAAGCACAGTTTGTCAGATTTACAACAGATAAGCCAACTCAAGGTGCAGATTCGGCTGTTAGAATTTATGACTTTGGGGTTTATGGATTAAAAAAATAAAATAAAGCTATTTCATATGTAATTGGTCTAACTGATTACATATGGAATAGCTTTTAAAACGCTATTTAGTAAAAGCCATTAAATTTGAAAAAAATATATATTAGTGCTACAATTTTCAAAAATTAGAAAAGAGGATAGTTGATGACATTATCTAAATCAAAAAAAATTGTTCATATCTCCGCTTTTTTTGGAGCGATTGTCTGTCTAAGTCCAATTCCTTTTTCGGATTCTATTATGTTACTTCCAATCCAAGCGTGGATGATTATGAAATTATATAAAGTGAACAATAAAAAGCAATCAGATGGCTTGATTAAAGGAATTATGACTTCTATGACGCTATCTGTAATTGGTAAAGGGCTTGCGGGTAATTTACTAAAATTAATACCGATGATTGGCTCTTTTTGGGGGATTGCTATTAATGTCATAGTAGCAGTTGTTTTAACAGAAATGATAGGCATGTCTGTCAGTGAAGCATTGGAACAAAATGAGATAGATAATACTAAAGATTTAATGATTATTTTGTCTAGAGCGACTAAGTTATTCGTATAAATAAAAATGAGACTGACATTTGGGTCTGTCTCTTTTTTATTTCCAGTCGTTCGGAGTAAAATACCTTTTTGCCTACCTATTTTTTATACATATTTTCATAAAAACATGTAGTTGTGACTAGTAAAATGTGATAGGATAGCGTTATCAGTGGTTTAACTACTGACTATTGTCGAAATATTGCTTAACAAAATTCATAATCGAGGTGTTTCAAATGGGAAAAATTCGTATTAATAATCTAAAGTTTTTTACAAAGAATGGCGTTTTAAAAGAAGAACGAGTTTTAGGTCAACAATTAGAAGTCGATGTTGAATTAACAATGGATATTACTAAAGCTGGTAAAACAGATGATGTTCAAGATACCGTTAGTTATGCCGAAGTCAATGATCAAATTGCCTTAAGACTGCAAAGAGATTCCTTTGATTTAGTCGAGGCAGTGGCCTCTGCTATTTTAGATGATATTGAAGCAGTTCATGGAGAAAAATTACAAAAAGTGATGATTCGCATTAGAAAATATAGTGTTCCTATGCCGGGAATCTTTGATAACATCGAAATAGAGATGGAAAGAGAGATGAATGGCAAATGACTCTCTGCTATTTAGCACTAGGCAGTAATTTAGGTGATCGAGTGGACCTTTTAAAAAAAGCCGTTCAATTACTATCAGAAAAAGAGAGAATTAACGTTTTAGCTCAGTCAGAAATTTATGAAACAGAACCTTATGGCGATGTTCCTCAAGATAATTATTTGAATGCAGTTATAAAAATAGAAACAACTTTAGCTCCGACTGAATTGTTAGATACGACGCAAAAAATTGAGTTAGAATTAGGGCGCGAGCGTTTAATTCGTTGGGGTCCACGTACCATTGATATCGATTTAATTTTAATGGACGGGATTACTTATCAAGATGAGCGTTTAACAATTCCTCATCTCGAAGTGGCAAAACGCTCTTTCGTTTTAATTCCACTAAAGGATGTTTACGAAAAGACAGAGTTGTTTGGTAAAGATATAGAACAATTAATCAGTGAAACAGGCAATCAAGAGGAAGTCTGGAAAAGTCGAGAAAGTTGGTAAGTCAAATGGATTTAGAAAATAAACAAATTATTGAAGATGCTGTAAAACAAATTTTAAAAGCAATTGGCGAAAATCCAGATCGTGAAGGCTTAAAAAATACGCCTAAGCGTGTCGCTAAAATGTATGATGAGGTTTTTGGTTCTTTAACAGGCCCTGAATTTGATGATTATGCTTTATTTGATAGTCGTAATGAAGACGATATGGTTTTAGTTAAAGATATTCAGTTCTATTCAATGTGTGAACATCATTTGTTACCTTTTTTTGGAAAAGCACATGTCGCGTATATTCCTGACGGTAATAAAGTACTTGGACTTAGTAAATTACCTCGTTTAGTTGAATACTGTGCCAAACGTCCAAGTGTCCAAGAAGATCTAACAGTTATGATTGTTGAACAATTAGTGAAACATGTTCCTGTCAAAGGCGTTGCAGTGTCCATTGAAGCAGAACACATGTGTATGACAATGCGTGGGATTAAAAGTCCCCATAGTTCAACTAAAACATTTCATTATACAGGTGTATTTAAAGAAGATCGTGATGTTAAAAATGATTTCTTGAGAGCAATTGATTAGGAAGGAATAATGATGGAAATTATAGTTGGAACAAACAACCCAGGAAAATTAGAAGAAATCAAAAGTAGTCTGTCAAATCGACAGATTACTTTTATTTCATATGTCGATAAATTAGGTAGGACAGTTAATTTTCCAGAAACCGGAACAACATTTAAAGAAAATGCTGAAGAAAAGGCTGGAAATTATGCAAAATATTTAAAAGAACCGGTTCTTGCGGATGATGGTGGGCTCATTTTAGAAGCATTTCCGACTCTTTTAGGACTTAAAACAGCTCGTTTCTTCACTAAAGATTTAACGGATAGTCAAAAAAATCAGCAGCTTTTTAATTTAATGGAAAATGAAAAAAATCGTAACTTGATACTTCATGCAACTGTTTCATATGTTTATCCAAGCGGTAAAGTTATTACAGTTGAGGAAAAACTTCTGGGTGAGTTAACTACTAAAGAAGTTGGGACATTAGGTTACGGTTTTGATAGATGTATTTTTCTTCCGCAAGAGAGAAAAACTTTAGCGGAATTATCTCTTCCAGAACGAAATAGATTTAGTCCCAGAGTGAGAGCTTTAAAAAAAATCATTAAATTGATTGAGGAAGAAGAGGATTTGTTATGAAAAATGTAAAAATAATGGGTATTGTAAATGTTACGCCAGATTCATTTTCAGATGGCGGGCAATTTTTTAATGCTGAAAAGGCGGTTGAACATGGTTTACAATTAATATCAGATGGTGCTGATATTTTAGATATTGGTGGGCAATCTACTCGTCCTGGCTATACTGAAGTGTCTTTTGAAGAAGAGATCCGACGAATAGATTCTGTGATTAAAGGCTTGAGAGAACATAGTAATATCCCAATCTCGATTGATACTTATTTTCCAGAAGTTGCTGATTATGCCTTATCAATTGGTGCTAATATTATTAATGATGTGAAAGGGTTAGATCTACCTGGAATGATTGATGTTGCTGTTAAATATCCAGAATGTGAAGTAGTTATTATGCATTCAAGACCGAGAAAAAAAGAGTTAAATATTGAGGAAGATTTACAAGCTTTCTATGAAGAAAAGTACCAAGCATGTCAAAAAGCCGGGATTTCTAGTCATCGAATTTTTTTTGATCCAGGTATTGGTTTTGGTAAATCAGTTGCAGAAAATATTGAAATATTAAAATATCCACAAAAATTTCGTTATAAAAATTTTCCTTTATTATATGGTGTTTCAAGAAAAAGAACAATTGACCACTTAATTCATGAAGAAAATCCTTTGGAAAGAGATTTTGGCTCAGTTGCAGCTACATTATATCCAGCAACATTAGGAGTTGAGGTTGTTCGTGTTCATCAAGTGAAAGGAATGAAAGATACACTACATATTTGGATGACATTATCAGATAAATGATTGATATGTGTACTTATTTTTAATATTTATGATATAATTAGTCTATGGATGTGGCTAATATTTCATAAAGGAAGTGTTGAAAATGGAAGAAACTTTATTCTTTAATTTAGGGAATGCTTTGGCTTCGAATTTTGATACCAAAGAACTTGAAAGAACAGCGCAAGTCGAACGATTAAAGTGGAAAAGAGAACGAAAATTGGTAATTGTTACTGATCCAGAACATCCTGATAAAGAAAAAATTTTATTTGATTTATCTGATCAAGAAACATCATCAACTAATACTATCGCTTTTAAAGTTCATAAGGTCATTGAGTAAAAATACAAAAATTTAATAAGTGAGTCATCTGAGCCAAAGAGTGTTTTAATAATTTTGTCTTAGATGGCTTATTTTTTTGTGAAATTAAATATATGATATTGTGATAAATTATATATATTCTAAAAATGAATACTAACTATTCAAACGGATAGCTCATAAATTTTAAAGAAAGCGTTATCATTACAGGTGTATAAATGTACAGTTTAAGGAATATTTGTTGTAGTGTTAATAATACTAAAAAAAGAGAGGAGCGTAAATAGTTATAAAAAATAAATTCACAATTATAGTCATAATTAATGTTAATAAGTAAACAAACAAATAAAAATTAGATTAATAAAATCTGTAAGATAACTTATCTTTTACTAAAAGAATTGATAAAAAATATTTCTTTATTAAATTGTATTTAACATTTATTTCAAACATTTTGTATGTAAAGTCCCACTGTGATTATTTGAGAGAGCTGAAATCTAAATAATTCAAAAAGAGAAATTGGAGGAAAAATTATGTCTGATGGTGGAACTAATCAGTTAAAAAAAACGTTAGGATTTACAGTTGCTTTAACAACAATTATAGGGATGGTAGTCGGATCAGGAATATTTTTTAAACCCTATGCTATTTTTAATGCAACCGGGGGAGCACCAGGATTAGGAATGTTGGCTTGGGTCATCGCAGGATTACTTTCTCTTGCAGGAGCATTGACAGCAGCCGAAATAGCAGGAATGATTCCGAAAACTGGAGGAATGGTTACTTATATTCACGATATTTATGGGCCGAAAATGGGTTTTATGACCGGATGGGTAGACTCAGCACTTTATCAAACTGGATCCACAGCAGCAATTGCGGTAGTGTTTGGTGTTCAGGGCGCTAGTTTATTAGGATTCCCACCAGATAATTATTGGCCAAAAGTTTTACTTGCTATTGGAACAACAGGCTTTTTAGCATTTATGAATAATTTAGGATCACGAACAAGTGGAATCATACAAAATATTGCCACAGTTGGAAAATTAATTCCTTTAGTAACTATTATTGCAGTGAGCTTTGTTAAAGGAACAGGAAACGATGTATTAACACCTTTGTTAGGTCCAGATCTTAACCCAGGTAAAGCTTTTTCATTAGCTTTATTAGCAGCTTTATTTGCTTTTGATGGCTGGATGGGAGTAGGAATGATTGCTGGTGAAATGAAAAATCCAGGAAAAGATCTTCCAAAAGCGTTGATTCTAGGAATCTCTATTGTTTCTTTTATTTACATTATTATGAACGTTGCTTACCTTTGGGTGATGCCAGCAGATCAATTAATGTTAACTGAAACACCTGCAGCAGATGTTTCAAAAATATTATTTGGACAACGTGGAGGTCAGTTTGTTTCAATCGGTATTTTAATTTCAGTATTTGGTGGATTGAATGGTTATGTTTTTACCGCAGCGAGATCAACCTTTACTCTCGCACAAAGCGATAGAATACCTTTTAGTCATGTTCTAAAAAAAGTAAATAAAAATGGCGTACCTTCTAACGCAACATGGTTTGTGTTTATAGCATCTTCTCTTTATTGTCTAACTGGAAAGTACGATTTACTAACAGATTTATCAACGTTTATGATTTGGAACTTTTATATTTTAACTTTTTACGGTGTCATTAAATTAAGAAAATCACATCCTGATGCAGTTAGACCTTACAAAGTACCTTTATATCCAGTTATTCCAATTATTGCGATTCTAGGTGGAGCTGCGGTAGTTATTAGTACGATTATTACACAGTTTACATATGCAATGGCTGGAATTGGTATTATGTTACTTGGTTTACCAGTATATGCTTATTATGAAAAAAAAGATAAAAATAGTAAAAATAATAAATCAGATAAATCAGAAGAACAGATAGAAGAGTTAGTTTAATAAAAATTTAGCTGTTGATCAGTTTATAGCCGTTAATCAAAATAGCATTTTTTAGATAGATGTTAGTCAAGGAAGAAGGGATATGTATGATTCCGAGTTATCACAGACCGAGTAAAGTTATTGTTGATCTTGATGCGATTGCTTTCAATCTCAAAAATGAGAAAGAAAAGGTAGGCCCATCAACGGATATTTTTGCAGTGGTTAAAGCAAATGGTTATGGACATGGAGCAATTGAAGTAGCTAAGACAGCAATATGTGCTGGAGCTAGTGGATTGTGTGTCTCTAATTTAGATGAAGCTTTAGAATTAAGAGAATCAGGTATTCAAGTACCTATATTAGTTTTAAGCTACGTTTCATTAAAGTATGTTCCATTAGCTGTTGAACATCAAATTACGTTAACAGCAACTAATTTAGAATGGATCCAAGGATTAGATGATTACTTAAACGGTGTATTAAAAATTCATTTGAAAATTGATACTGGTATGGGACGAGTGGGGTTAACCAATCCAAAAGAAATGATGGAAGCAAAAAAAATTTTAACTGAACATAAATGGATAGATTTTGAAGGAATATTTACACACATGTCTAAAGCAGATTCAAGTGATAGTCATTATTTTAATCAACAAAAAGAGCGCTTCAATGACGCTTTATTGGTATTAGGTAAGGAAGTTAAGTATATTCATACCTCGAACTCTGCAACTGCTTTGTGGCATGATGCTTGGGAAAGCAATTTAGTCAGATTTGGCATCGCAATGTATGGATTAAATCCTTCTGGAACAGAATTGAAGCCGTCATTTCCACTTAAGCAAGCACTAACTTTAGAAACAGAAATTATTCATATTAAGCAAATGAATGATCAAGAAAAAATCGGATATGGTGCTACTTATGAAGTGAAAGAATCTGAATGGATTGCAACATTGCCTATTGGATACGCTGATGGATTAAGACGTTCATTTCAGGGATTTGAAGTTCTTGTAGAAGGTGAGCGATATCCGATAGTTGGGCGAATTTGTATGGATCAGTTGATGATTAAAGTTAAACATGAACTGCCAATAGGGACAAAAGTTACTATTTTTGGTTTGAATGATGGTTTATTTAATACGATTCAATCTGGAGCAGAGTATGTTGATACGATAAATTATGAAATCACATGTGCATTAACAGACAGATTACCTAGGGAATATATCAAATAGTAAAAAACTGAAAAATGAAGGGAGAATAAGTAGGCAAGATGACGAATGAAAAGTCGAAGGCTATTGATGAAAGTTCGAATAATTTGAAAAGATCTATGAAAGTTCATCAAGTAGTGATGTTAGGTGTTGGGGGGACAATAGGAACTGGTTTATTTGTTGGATCAGGCTATACTATTTCAAAAGCAGGACCAGGAGGAACGTTGTTAGCTTATGGCTTTGGTGCTTTGATCATGTATTTAATGATGATGTGCTTAGGTGAGCTTTTAGTGGCCAAACCTATTGCAGGTGGTGTTCAAGCTTATGCAACAGAATTTATCGGTGACAGTATGGGATTTACAGTTGGATGGGTCAAATGGCTGTCCTATGCAATAACTATTCCGACACAGCTGGTTGCTTCAGGAATTATAATGAAAAATATTTTTCCAAGTATACCAGAACTAGTATGGATTGTATTATTTATGATTTTGCTCTTTATTATGAATGCCAGACCAGCAGAAAAGTATGGAAATATTAATTTTTGGTTTAGTAGTATAAAATTTATTTTAATTATTGTTTTCGTTATTGTTGGTTTGGGTATGATTTTTGGATTAGGTGGTACTGAAGCTGTGGGATTTTCCAACTTTACAAGTCATGGTGGCTTATTTCCAAATGGCTTTAAAGCAGTTATTATGACAATGATGATTTCTGCATTTGCTTATGGAGGTGCAGATTTATTTGCTGCTTCGGCCAGTGAGAGCGAGAATCCTGAAAAAGATATGCCAGTCGCAATTAATTCAGTTATATTAGGTTTAGTTGTTTCATATTTTGTCAGTTTCATTGTGTTATTAGCGATTTTACCTTGGAATGAAGCAAATTTATCAGGTAGTCCTTTTGCGTATGTTTTTCAAAAAGCAGGATTTAAATCAGCTGAACTAGTTGTGAATATTGTTGTATTAACTTCAGCTTTATCATCATGCAATGCGTTTATTTACTCGAGTACAAGATCGTTATGGTCTTTAGGTCAATATAAACAAGCGCCAAAATTTGTGACAGCTGTTAATAAAAATGATATTCCAATGAATGCCTTAATTATTACAATGATTTTTGCTTTGGGAGCTGTTGTCTCAAGTGTTTTATCACCAGATTTGGTTTACTTATTTTTAACTTCTTTAATCGGAATCAGTAACATGTTTATTTATGTACTATATGGTGTTTGTTTAATGAAATTTAGAAAACAATTAAGTCAGGATAATATTTCTATAGACACATTAAAATATAAAACACCGCTTTATCCATTGACACCAATTTTATTAATTGTTTTATCCGTTGTTGTTTTTGTGGGCATGTTTTTTGATCCAACCCAAAAAACAGCACTTATTGCTGGAATTCCAACGTATGTCTTGATTTTCTTAGGTGCTCATTTTTATTATAAAAATAAAAAAAAATAATGTAAAAGGAGTTTATCAAATGTATAAGATGTTAGCAGAAAAAAATAATTTATCAAGTCGAATAGAGGAATTAACGATTCGATTAACACAAGTGATAAGTGTTACTGAAACTGCTGGTGAGATTGACATTAGTCAAGAAATATTTAATATCTTTATGGAGATGGATTATTATAAAAATAATCCAGAACATGTTTATATTCAAGATATTCCAACAGATCGTTTGGGAAGAAAAAATGTAATCGCTATATTAAAGGGAAATAAAGGTAACAGTAAAAAAGCTGTTTCTTTATTAGGACATACGGATACAGTGGGGATATCAGATTATGGTAATTTGATAGATATGTGCAACAAACCTTATGAATTAACGTCAAAGATGTCTGAAATTATTAGAGACTTACCAGAAACAGTTCAAGAAGATATTCAATCTGAAAAAGAGAATTTTTTGTTCGGTCGTGGAATTTTCGACATGAAGAGTGGTGATGCCATTATCATTGCATTGATGGAAGCTATTTCAAAAGATTTAGATAATTTTGAAGGAAATATTATTTATACAGCTGTTTGTGATGAAGAATCAAATTCAGTGGGGATGTTTGCAGCTGTTCCGGAATTAAATAAGATTCAAAAAGAAAATAATTGGGATATCCAAGGAATGATAGATACTGATTATATGACTAATGAATATCATGGTGACGATGATAAATACGTTTATGTAGGAGCTGTAGGTAAATTAATGCCTTCATTCTTTGTTGTTGGACAAGAAACTCATGTTGGCGAATCCTTTAATGGATTTGATCCTAATCAAATGGTGGCTGAATTAACCAAAAAAATTAATATGAATACAGAGTATTGTGATATAGCAGAGGGTCAGGTAACGCTTCCACCCTTAACTTTAAAACAACGAGATTTAAAACCAGAATATTCAGTTCAAAGTGCTAAAACTGCAACGTTATTCTTTAATTATGCAACACATAAAAGTACACCTGATGAAGTTTTGGAAAAAATGGTACTTGCAGCAAAAGAATGTATGCAAATTTCGATTAATGATTTAAATAAACAATACAAATCTTTTTGTGAATTATCTAAAATTGAACACAAAGAACTACCTTGGAAAGAGCATGTTATCACTTATGATGAACTCTATGCAAAAGTTAAAGAAGAAATGGGTTATCGTTTAGAAGTAATCATTAGTGAATTTGAACATGAAAAATTAAAAGATGAAAAATTGGATGAACGTGACTATTCTCTTGCGTTAGTTGAAAAAGTACATAGTTTATGGTCAAATAGACATCCTGTAATTGTCGTTTATTTTACGCCTCCTTATTATCCACATGTTTTAGTTAATGGTAAAAGTGAAAAAGAACAGCGAGTACTTGATGCAGTTAAAAGTGCGGTGAATGATACAGAGACTAACTATAATTTGGTTTATAAAAACTTTTTCCCATATATAGCAGATATCAGTTTTGCTGCAGCGCCACAAGGTGAGGATGTTATTAATGCATTGAAACAGAACATGCCAGGATTTGGAACGAAATATGTGATGCCATTAGATGAAATGTCCGAGTTAAATTTACCGGTATTAGACATTGGACCATTTGGTAAAGACGCGCATAAATATACTGAAAGATTAGAAACTAACTATTCATTCAATACCACGCCAGAGCTTGTTTATAGAACAGTTATTAATTTGTTGAAAACTAATTAAACAATTATTTAATAATGAAAAGTAACTATTCCAATTTGGCAATTTTATTCTTATGTATTGCTATATACTAGGCATGTAGAGATAGGAATACTATTAAAGGAGGGCAAGAAATGCAAAATCCAAGAGTTGTTGTTGATTTAGTGAAATTAAAAGAGAACTTAGATTTTCTTTCAAGTCGGATTAAGAAAAATAACAATATTTCTGTAACCGCTATCACTAAATCTTTCTCAGCACATCCTGAAATTATATCCGTATATGAAAAATGTGAAGGAATTGATTATTTAGGTGATTCACGTATTGAAAATTTTATTAAAAATTTAGAAACAACTAAAGAAAAGGTTTTGGTTAGAATCCCGATGATAACAGAGATTCCAGAAGTTGTTAAATATACTGATGTTAGTTTTAATACAGAAATTAAAGTCATTCAAAAATTAAATGAAGAAGCCAAAAAGCAAAATAAAACACATAAAATACTTTTAATGGTTGATTTAGGAGATTTAAGAGAAGGGATTTTTGAAGAAGAAGAACTTTATTCAGTGGTTGAACAAGTGGTTCAATTAAATAATATAAAATTAGTTGGCTTAGGTGTTAACTTAACTTGTTATGGTGCTGTTATTCCGACCGAAGCTATTTTAAACAGGCTAGTTTATTACAAAGAAAAAATAGAAGCACGCTTCAAAGTTAATTTAACAATGATTTCTGGAGGTAATTCTAGCTCGATTTATATGTTAGATCCAGATAATCCAGAAAATTTACCTAAAGAAATTACTAATTTACGAATCGGAGAAGCTTTTGTTTTAGGTAGAGAAACAGCATATGGAAAAGATTATAAAGAGATGCATCAAGATATTTTTACTTTGAAAACAGAAATTGTGGAGTACAAAACAAAACCATCCTATCCAATAGGTGAAGTAGGAGTTGATGCTTTTGGAAATAAGCCAACATTTGTTGATAAAGGTTTGATGAAACGAGGAATTGTAGGGATCGGTCAACAAGATGTTGATAAAATGACTATCCATCCACTTGATTCTCGACTTGAGATTGTTGGAGCGAGTTCAGATCACTTGATTATTGATTTTACAAAGGCAGAGAATGATTATCAAGTAGGCGATGAAGTTTCATTTGGTCTGGATTATGGTTCGTTATTAAATTGTTTTACCAGTGAATACGTTAAAAAAGAATTTATATAAAAAATACTAGGGGGCAATATTTATGAAAAACGTAAAAGTTATTATTTGGGGAATGGGAGCTATGGGCTCAGGAATGGCACGTATGTTAATGGGAAAAAAAGGGGTTGATATCGTTGGAGCAATCGATATTGGAGATAAAATTGGCAAACCTATTTTTGATCATCTAGGTGAAACTTTTGAAGGAAAAGAAAATATCAAGATTGGTACTGTGGAAGAATATATTACAGAAAAAAGAGCAGATGTTGTTTTATTATGTACTGATTCATTCACAGCAAAAGCATTCGATAAAATTAAATTAATTGTTGAAAATAAAATGAACGTTGTAACAAGTGCTGAAGAGATGGCATTTCCAAAAGCTCAAAACCCTGAGTTAGCAGAAAAAATTGATGCTTTAGCAAAAGAGAATGGAGTTTCTGTATTAGGAACAGGTATTAATCCAGGTTTAATTATGGATGTTTTAGTACTAGTTATGACTGGAGCTTGTACAGATATTAAAAAAATAACATCTCGCCGTGTTAACTCATTGTCACCATTTGGAGCAGCAGTAATGGAAGAACAAGGAATCGGAATTTCAGTAGAAGAATTTGAAACAGGTAAAAAAGAAGGTACCTTAGCTGGTCATGTTGGTTTCCCTGAATCTATTTCATTAATGTCAACAGCTTTGGGATTAGAATTAGATGAAATCGTTCAAGATATGGAACCAATCGTAACTGATGTTGATCGTGTGGCGCCTCATGGCGAAGCTAAAGCAGGATCAATTGCCGGTGTTGCGATGAAGGCTTGGGGTAAAAAAGACGGAGAAACAATCATTGAAATGGATCATCCTCAACAAATCGAACCAGAACAAGTGGGGGTTAATACTGGAGATTATGTAATTATTGATGGTAATCCAGCAATAAATGTTGTTAACTCACCAGAAGTTGAAGGTGGTGTAGGAACGATTGCTATGTGTGTGAATATGATTCCTCAAACGATTAATGCTCGTTCAGGATTAGTAACGATGATTGATTTACCAATTCCACACGCTATTTTAGGAGATTTTAGAGATCAAATTCATCCAGAAGCAAAAATTGTAAAATAATAACACTAATTAATGGAGGCTTTATACATGATTAAGAAAAATGAATGGGTTCAAGTTCATTCAGTTATCTTGAACGCTGAACAAAGAGCACCACAAGTACCTGATGACACAAAAAGTGTGCCACTAGAAATGTGGATTAAAGGTTATTTAATGAAAGATGCCGAACTGGGAGAAAATGTGACAGTAAAAACAGTGACTGGTCGGTTAGTTGAAGGGAAATTGGTTCAAGCTCATCCTACATTTAGACATAGTTTTGGTGAATTTGTACCTGAAATTTTAGAGATTGATCAAACTGTCAGAAGAGAATTGTTCGGAGGTGATTATTAATGTCTAATAATAGCTATAAAGCAGTAATGGATCGTAAAAATCAAATTGTTCAAGATTCATTAAAAATAAACTATGAGAATTTTAAAATTTCTGATATCGCTTTTGATTATGAACGCATGATGTCTGAAGTAGGTTATTCGATTGATGAAATGATTGAAATACAATCAGCGTTAGGTGTTGGCAATACGCCAATAGTAGAATTAAAAAATATTACAGCTCTTTCTCGTAAATATGCGAAACCAGGAAAAGGCGCTCGCATTTTTGTAAAGGATGAAGCGGCCAATGCTTCTGGTAGTTTTAAAGACCGACGAGCATCAGTTTCCTGTTACCATGCTAAAAAACTCGGTTATAAAGGAGTGGTTACTGCGACAAGTGGTAATTATGGAGCTGCCGTTGCCTCTCATGCTGCTAAATTAGGATTAAAATGTATCGTGGTTCAAGAATGTTTTGACTCAAAAGGAATGGGACAACCGGAAATTGTTGAAAAAGCAAGAAAATGTGAAGCACTAGGCGCAGAGGTGGTTCAACTAACTGTCGGACCAGAATTATTCTATCAATTCTTACAGATTATTGAACAAACTGGCTATTTTAACGCATCATTGTATACACCATTTGGTATTGCAGGTGTAGAAACATTGGGCTATGAAATTGTTAAACAATTTGAAAAAGAAATCGGTAAGCAACCAGATGTTGTTGTTGCAACTAATGCTGGTGGTGGTAACCTAACTGGAACAGCAAGAGGTATGATAAAAGCAGGTAATACAACTTCTAAAATTGTAGCTGCCAGTGTCGACTTAACTGGATTACATATGGCTTCAGATGGTGATTTTAACCGTAAATCATTTACAACAGGTCATACTGGATTCGGTGTTCCTTTTACAACAGGACCAGATAGATCAGATGTTCCACGTTCTGCGGCTCGCCCACTACGATATATGGATCGTTATGTAACGATGAGCCAAGGAGAAGTTTTCTATGTCACAGAAATGTTAGCTAATTTAGAAGGTCTTGAAAAAGGACCAGCTGGAAACACATCTCTTGCAGCAGCTTTTGCCATTGCGCAAGAAATGGATGAAGATCAAATTATTTTAGTTCAAGAAACAGAATACACAGGCGCAGGAAAAACAGTTCAACCACAGTTATCATTTGCACGAGATAATGGAATTGATATCCATTTTGGAAATCCTAGAGATGAGCAACCTGGTGTATCAATTATCTTACCTGAATCACCTAAAGCTATTGAAATTAAAGATTTTGATTTAAATAAATTAAGACATTCAGCTATTAGAAATGCAATTAAAGGAATTGATCGTGAGATTACCAAAGAAGAATTAGCTTATCTTGCTGAAGAAATTAATGGAACAGTAGAAGATGTTATCAATCATATTGAGCAACTAAAAAATTAAGAGGTGACTATAATGGAAGAAGTAACTTACGAAGAAGCAAGAAAACATCTTGCTGGTTTATCAGATGAAGAATTAAAGACACGTTTCTGGGCATTGTCAGAAGAAATTATGGAACCAATGTTAGAAATGGGAAGAGAATATACTTCTCCATCTATCGAGCGTTCTGTTTTACTAAGAATGGGATTCTCTTCAATCGAGGCAACTGAAATCGTCAATCGTGTCTTAACTCATGAGTTAATGGGTAAAGGAGCAGGGCACATTGTTTACCGTATTGCTAAAGAAAAAAATATTGAAATTAGAGAAGCTGGCTTAAAATTAAGTCAAGGCGAATATTGGGACGACGTTCTTAATATTTTTAAGGGAGGTAACTAATCATGTCAGAAACAATAAAATTAGATAAAAATGAAAAATTAGACATTAATGAAATCCTTACTGATTTAGAAAACTATCGTCCTAAACGTCGTGGCTGGGTATGGAGAACGCCAGTACCAAATTATCAATTACATAAGTTTGAATATAAAGATATGGCGGAATCTTTAAAACAATATGTTCCACTACCATCTGCAAAATATTTTGGGAATATTGACCCACAAGGAACGTCATCAATTACAACAGAAATTGCTTCTGGACGATTTGAAGATGATATCAGAAGAATGCGTATGGCAGCTTGGCATGGTGCCGACCATATTATGGTTATTAGAACAGCTGGACAATCTCACTTTGAAGGATTAATTGAAGGAACACCTCAAGGGATTGGTGGTATTCCAATCACAAGAAAACAAGTTCGTGCGCAAAGAAAAGCTTTAGATGCTATTGAAGAAGAAGTAGGACGTCCGATTAACTATCATAGTTATGTATCAGGTATTGCAGGACCAGAAGTGGCAGTTATGTTTGCTGAAGAAGGCGTGAACGGAGCCCATCAAGATCCACAATATAATGTGCTATATCGTAATATTAATATGGTTCGCTCATTCATCGATGCCTGTGAGTCTAAAAAAGTCATGGCATGGGCAGGAATCGCTCAAATTGACGGGGCACATAATGCCAATGCAACAGCTCGTGAAGCGTGGAAAGTTATGCCAGAATTAATGGTGCAACATGCTCTTAATTCGGTATTCTCATACAAAGTTGGGATGGCTAAATCAGATATTTGTTTATCAACAGTGCCACCAACTGCACCACCAGCACCATCAATGTTCTTGGATTTACCTTATGCAGTAGCATTACGTGAATTCTTTAGTGAATACCGTATGCGTGCTCAACAAAATACGAAATATATGGAAGCTTCAACTCGTGAAGCAACTGTTACTCATGTTTTAAATTTATTAATTTCTAAATTAACAAGTGCTGATATTCAATCAACGATTACTCCAGATGAAGGGCGTAATGTTCCTTGGCATATTTATAATGTTGAAGCGGTAGATACTGCTAAACAAGTATTCCAAGGTTTAGATGGATTTAATGAAATGGTTCAATTAAAAGAAGACGGACCATTAAGAGAACAAGCACGTGAAATTAAAGAAAGATCTGTTTTATTCTTAGAAGGAATGATCGAAGCAGGAGGATATTTCCAATCTGTAGAAGATGCTTTCTTCGTAGATTCTGGTAATTATCCAGAAAGAAATGAAGATGGAATTTCTAGAAAAATCAATGGTGGTGTCGGAGCAGATACCGTTTATAAACGTGATGAAGACTATATGGCACCAGTTACAGCTCACTTTGGTAACAATAATGTTGCTCAATATGACGAATCAGCTGTAGAAGATCCAGCTAAATTAATCGGCGGTTCAACGTTTGAAGATCCAGATAAAATTATTTTTATTGATGAATTAGATGAAAATGATAATGTTAATTTACGTCTTGAAGAAACAAAAGAGTTTAGAGAAGAAGGTTTAATTAAACCAGAAGCTGAATGGCAAGGTGACGGTACTGTTCTTATGACATTCATGATACCTGAATCAAGTCGAGTGGCAGAATTTGCAGCTCTCGAAATGGGTAAAAAGATGGGGCTAGAGGACTGTGAAGTTATCAATAAAGAAGTTATGCAAGCAGCAGAAGGAACACGGATTGAGATGAAAGGTCGTATGCCGTTCTCAATTAAAAAAGAATCATTAATCATTCCAGAAGAACCAATCGTTATGTCTGATGATGAGATTCGTGAAGAAATTAAACGTAAAAAAATGGTCATTGTTGCCGGAACTGTTGGAGAAGATGAGCATTCAGTGGGCTTACGAGAAATCATCGATATTAAACATGGTGGTATTGAGCGATTTGGCGTTGAAGTACATTATCTTGGTACAAGTGTACCGGTTGAAAAATTAGTAGATGCAGCGATTGAATTAAACGCAGATGCAATGCTTGCTTCAACAATTATTAGTCATGACGATATCCACTACAAAAATATGCAACGAATTAACGATTTAGCAATTGAAAAAGGAATCCGTGATAAGATTATGATTATGGCTGGAGGAACACAAGTAATTCCTGAGATAGCTGTAAAACATGGTATGGATGCGGCCTTTGGACGTGGAAGCAACGGATCTAATGTTGCAACAGCTTTAGTGGAACGACGCAGAGAAATGGAAAAAGAATAATATGAAAATAGATATCTTGGTAGCAGAAATAGGCTCTACAACAACAGTAGTTAATGCGTTCCACGATATTCATACAGATTCACCAAAGTTTATTGGTCAAGGACAAGCAGCTACAACTGTTGAAGAGGGAGACGTACGAATCGGGTTAGAGAATAGTATTCGTGATTTACAAAAGTTATTACATGCAGATACGCTAACATATGATGAGTTATTTGCTACATCTTCAGCCGCAGGAGGCTTGAAAATGACCGTTCATGGTTTAGTGTTCGATATGACTGCAAGAGCTGCTAAAGAAGCAGCTCTAGGTGCAGGTGCTATTGTTAAGATGGTTACTGCTGGTAATATGCGTCGGACAGATATAAAAAAATTACAAGATGCTAATCCTAATATTATCCTTATAGCAGGTGGTGTGGATTATGGTGAAAGAGAAACAGCTTTAAATAATGCAGAAAAAGTAGCTGAATTAAATTTGCCGATACCTGTTATCTATGCAGGGAATATTGAAAATGATGAAGAAATAAAATTGATTTTCGAAAATTATGATAATGATCTTTATGTTGTCGAAAACGTTTTTCCAAAAATCGATGAATTAAATGTTGAACCAACTAGAAAAGTCATTCAAGATACTTTTGAAAAACATATCGTACATGCCCCTGGAATGGAGCATGTATACGATATTGTGAATGGTACTATTACACCAACACCAGCAGCAGTCATGAATTTAAGTAAACTTATATATGAAAAAATAGGGGATGTTTTGGTGATTGATGTAGGTGGAGCAACAACTGATGTTCATTCGGTTACAGAAGGAACAGAAGCTATTTCCAAAATACAAGTAGCACCAGAGCCACTTGCCAAACGAACCGTTGAAGGTGATTTAGGTCTATATGTTAATAAGGAAAATGTGATTGAGTTAGTTGGAGAAGAAGAATTGGTAAAACAAGGTTTTGATTTAGAAACATTTCGTCATGAATATCACTCAATTCCCAAAAATAGTCAAGAAAGAAAGTTAGTTGAACTACTTTCAGAGGCGGCTACTTTAACAGCTGTAGAAAGACATGCTGGTCAAGTAAGGTATGTTTACGGACCAACTGGTAGATCAACGCTAGCACAAGGAAAAGATTTATCAAATGTAAAATTTGTTATTGGAACTGGTGGAGCATTGACAAGACTTGAAAATGGACCGGCTATTTTAAATAAAATACCAAAAGATAAAGAGTCAAAATCAGCGCTATTACTTCCAACAGGAACTGTTAAGGTATTAATAGATCATGATTATATTATGGCTTCACTAGGTGTTCTTGCTTTTAAGTATGAAGAAGCAGCGCTAATACTACTTGAAAAATCATTTAGAGAGAAAGTATTCAAAATCTAATTGATAGAAAAGGCTTTCAAAGAAACAAAAAATGCGTTATAATAATTCATATAGTTAAATTTAGAATATGAACATTCATTTTGAATGACAATGGAAGTTGGTAAGAAGCCAACACTGTACCCGCAACTGTGTGAACATCTTAAGATGTTTGAGTCAGGAACATTGGTTATATTCTAAATTCACTTTTTCGGGAGTAGAGAAGTGGCTTATCATGTAAAAAACATGGGCCACTTTGTGTAAAAACAAAGTGGCTCTTTTTTAATTAAAAAAGTTCTTTTACCGGCAAGTAAAAGAACTGATAGGATCTCATTTATGCCCATTTTATGGTTTGTAATTTAGGCGCAGTATGTGCTCCTTGTTGACAAACAAAATTAAAAAGGGTTGAGATTGTTTGGTTTTTACAATTTGATTTATTCATGATAACTTGAACTGGCTCTTCTTTTGCTATGACTTCAATAATTTTGATTGTTCCAGAATCAATGTATTCTTGAAGTCTACCCGTTCTCACAATTCCTAACATCTTACCAGATAGAATTGCTTCTTGAACAATTTCATCACTAGTAGTATTAATGATAGTTGGTTGGTTAAAAGATTGTTGAAAAGAGTTATCGTAATTATAGTATTCAGATTGGTCGATTACAATCGGATATTCAGAAAAATAATCTTCTAAAGAAAAATCTGAGTTAAATAGTGAATAGTGGATACAAAGAGCAGTGCTTTCAACTGCAATTTGTTTAGTAATTAAATCTGAGCTAGCTATTTTACCTGTGATAATACCAAGATCAACTTCGTTTTTAAGCACTTTACTGATAGTTTCCTCATTACTGGCGCCATTCAGATTGAATGATACCGTTTCGTTTGATCGAGACATTTTATTAATTGCAGGCATAAAATAACGAAAACCATAATAATCATGACCTTGTAGTTGTAAAGAAATATGGTTCCCGTGATCAGGAGAAATATTTTTTATTAAATTTATTTCTTTTAGGATATTAATTGATCTCATATAGAGTTCTTCTCCTGCCCTTGTTAAGAGATACTTCCCATTTCTTTTAATTAATAATACACTGTCAAGTTCAGCTTCTAAGCTCTGGATATGTTTAGTAATCGTTGGTTGTGAATAATTGAGTTTTATTGCTGCTTTGGTCATGTTCAACTCTTCAGCTACAACTTGAAAGGTTTGTAATGTTCTGATTTCCAATAAAACACCTCCTAGTTTATTTACATGCTACACGTTATATTGTATAACAAAAACTTGTCAAGGTAAACGCTTTCTTTTGATGAGCTATTTTTTTTGTGCTTTTTCCGTGGTATTATGAAGTGAATAGTTACTATTCATTTTTTTTTTAAAATAAAAAAATTAATTAATATATAATAAAGTTGAGGATAGTTTATGAATTCTTCAAAAAATCAATATTTCCATCATTTTCATCCATTTTTTATTTTTTTATATTTTTGTTTTGTTTTAATGATTATTATGTTTTCTGTTAATCCTGTCATAAGAGTGATAACGTTAGTGATTGGTTTAATGACACAGTGGCGATTGATAGAAGGTGAACAAATAAAAAGAGATTTTAAATTCTTTTTATTGATTTTTTTCATCTCTACAGTGGGAAATTTTTTATTTGTTCATACTGGAAGAACCATTTTATTTGAATGGGGATTGAGAGCCTCAAAAGTTTATCGATTTACATTTGAATCTTTATTTTATGGTTTTTCATTTGGAATAATGATGTGTTCTATTCTTATTTGGTTTCGATTATTTTCACATTCATTTGATAGTGAAAAAATATTGTATCTTTTCGGGAAGAGGATGCCTAAACTTTCTCTTGTACTATCTATGATTCTAAGATTTATTCCTTTGTATCAAAAAGAAGTAAACAATATTAAACTTGCTCAAAAAGGAATTGGGTTGTCCAATGAATCTAAAAATAGAAAAAAACTTGAAAAGGAGTATCAAACTTTTTTAAGTCTATTTGGATGGTCTCTAGAGCGAGCCATTATTACCTCTGATTCGATGAATTCTAGAGGATATGGCTTAAAAAATAGAACACAATATCAAGTTTACAGTATCCAAAAAAGAGATATGGGTTTAGGTTTGAGTGTTCTGATATTACTAAGCAGTATTTATTATTGCTCTGTTAGTGGTGGTTTTTCATTTTATTACTACCCTAAAGTAAATCTTAATATAGAGGAAAAAATTTCGTTAATAGGGTATATCAGTCTATTGATATTTTTAAGTTTACCCCTATTAATTGAATTAAAGGAGAGAGTGCGATGGACATACTTAGAATGGAAGATATAGGGTTTAGGTATGATGGTAACTCTCACAGGGTTTTGAAAGATATTTCGTTTAGTGTAAAAAAAGGCGATTTTATCGTTGTAATGGGTGATTCAGGTAGTGGTAAAAGTACTTTACTTAGATTATTAAAAAAAGAATTAGTACCAAATGGAGAGATGACAGGATCCATTTATTTTAATCAAAGACTGCTTTCAGATTTACTTGATGAAGAGACAGCTGCCAAAATAGGTTATGTCATGCAAGACCCAGAAGCTCAAATTGTCACTGATAAAGTATGGTCAGAACTTGCTTTTGGATTAGAAAATTTAGGATTACCTAGAGAAATTATCAGAAGCCGGATTGGCGAAATGGCAAATTATTTTGGAATCCATCATTGGTACCATAAAGATGTAAGTGAATTATCAGGTGGTCAAAAACAATTGCTAAATTTAGCTGCGGTACTAGTTATGCAGCCGGAGATAGTTATTCTAGATGAACCAACGGCCCAACTAGACCCGATTGCTTCACTGGATTTTTTAAGAACGATTAATCGAATCAATAAAGAATTAAACACAACGATTATTATCGCAGAACATGATTTAGAAGAAGTGTTTGGAATGGCTGATCAACTACTTTTATTAAGAAAAGAAAAAAGTTCGATTATGGGGACACCGTTTGAATTGATAGAAACTCTTTTAACTTCTGAAAGCGGTGAGGAAAACTTACCTTCAATCATTCGATTACATCATTTGTTTGAGTTGAATACCCCTTATCCACTAACGATTAGTGAAGGGATTCGAGAGACCCATTCTTTTTTTGAAGGTAAAAAATTACCTAACCAATCGAATGAAATAGTGAGAAGAAGCCAAGTGGAAAGAAAAATAGCAGTTTCTTTAAAACACGTCTCATTTAAGTACTCTAGATTGGATGAGGATGTTTTAAATGATGTCTCATTAACTATTAATCAAGGTGAAATTTTTACTATTTTAGGTGGAAATGGATCTGGGAAGAGTACTCTAATTAAAGTGATGAGTGGTCTTATCGTACCTTATCAAGGTCAAATTAAATTGAATAATAAAAAAATTAAAAATAAGGTTAAAGATTATGGTCATGAAATTGCGTATTTACCTCAACAACCAGTTTCAATGTTTATAGAAGAAACGGTCAGAGATGACTACTATTCTTTTTTAACCGTTATGAAGCAAACCAATATAGAAGAAAAAATAGCAAACGTGGTCAAACTATTAGGGATAGAACAATTGATAGAACAGCACCCTTACGATTTAAGTGGTGGAGAGAGTCAATTAGTGGCATTAGGAAAAGTATTATTATTAGAACCCAATATTTTATTCTTAGATGAGCCGACTAAAGGAATAGATACAAAGAATAAGAAAAAAATAGCTAACCTTTTAAAGGAACTTGCTAAAAATGGTAAAACGATTATTGTTGTTACTCATGATATCTCACTTTCGGCAAGCATTTCTGATCGTTGTGGTTTATTTTTTGATAGACAGATGATTTCAATTTCTGATCCGGAGACGTTTTTTTCTAACAACTATTTTTATACAACGCCAATTAATAAAATGCTTAAAAATTATTTTCCAAAGATTATAACCTTTGATCAAGCTAAAGAACAATGGCGTTCTTTACAAAAAGGATCTGAAATCAATGAATAATTTAAAGAAAAAGTTTGTTTCTTTTATTTTTATAATTTTGAGTATCTGTCTGATGTATTTATTTTATAAATACAATCGTTACAATTTGTTATCTTTTTTTGTTGTTTTGCTATCATTTATTCCTTTTTTTAAGAAGTTCGAAAAAAAAGAGATGGCGACAAGAGAATTAGTCCTAATAGCTGTGATGACGGCAACGGCAGTTGTTTCAAAGATTATTTTTTTCTTTACACCTTCAATTAATCCACTAGTAGCTGTTGTGATAATATCTGGCCTTCAATTTGGATCCTTATTTGGCTTTATGGTAGGGGCACTCTCACCATTTGTAGCGAACATGATATTTACTCAAGGACCGTGGACGCCGTTTCAAATGTTAACAACAGGACTAATAGGATTGATAGCTGGAAGTAAGTGGATCAGAAAACATGAGAATAATCGATTAATTATTAGTTTATTAGCCATTTTATCAGGAGTTCTTTATTCACTCCTAATGGATATTTGGACAGTGCTGTCCATTGATGGTGTGTTTACGTGGAGTCGTTACTTCACAGTGCTAGTTCCGGCGATACCTTATACAATGACGTATATGATATCAAATGCAACATTTGTCAATGTATTAATCAAACCGCTTAGCATGAAAATTAAACGTGTTAAGCAAAAATACGGTTTGAAAAATTAAGAAAGAGGGAATAGAAATGAAGAAAATAGTAGGTTTAGTTGTATTATTAGTAGCGTTAACAGGATGTGGGTCAAAACAAGCAGATACAACCAAAGATAGTAGCAAGGAAGTAGCGAGTTCAGAAGTTGTTTCATCAGAAAAAACAGAAAAGGCCGTTAAAGTTGTTTTACAAGAAGACGGAAAAGAATTTAACACTAAAGATATCGAGATTAAAGAAGACGCTTTACTAGGAGATATCATGGCAGATAACTTTAAAATTGGTGAAGAAAACAATATGATTTCTTCAATTGATGGAAAAAAACAAGATAATAAAGCGCAAAAATATTGGATTTATCAAGTGAATGGTAAAGAAGCTGAAGTTGGTGCTAATGAGTACAAATTAAAAGCTGGAGACGAAGTTGTGTGGAATTTATCTAAATTTGAAATGAAATAAATAAAGGACGTGACAACATGAAAGTTTATACAAAAGGTGGAGACAAAGGGAAGACTAGTTTGATTGGTGGTAAGCGTGTCAACAAAGGCAACAAGCGTGTAGAGGCTTATGGAACAACCGATGAAATTAACTCTCAAGTAGGTTTAAGCATTTGTGAAGTGAAAGAACTTAGAAATAGTCAAGAACTTGTCGCTGAATTAACAGAAGTTCAAAATTATTTGTTTGATTGTGGAACTGATTTGGCCAATGTATCGGATGAAATGCCTTTTATGATTACATCAGAGCACATTAAATGGTTGGAAGATCGAATTGATGGACATACAGAAAAACTACCTAAGATAGAACGCTTCATCTTACCAGGTGGTAACAAAGCTAGTTGCCAACTACATATTGCTAGAACGATTACAAGACGTGCTGAACGTGCGGTTGCTTCTTTAATTGAAGAAGAAGAAATACCAACAGATGCATTTAAGTTTCTAAATCGTTTATCTGATTATTTTTTTGTTGTCGCAAGATTAGCTAATGTTTTAGGTGAAGAAGAAGAGCACTTCTACGAAAGAAGTAAAATCGTCTTTCATTAATTAGAGTGAATAAAAAGTTGTTAATCTCTAAGCAACTAGAGCAATAACATGTGTCATCGTAAATACAAAAAAATAGACATTTCCTAATTAAAGAGGAAATGTCTATTTTTGTATCTATGATTTAAGCTTCTGTATCGTCGTCAGAACCTTTTTTCTTTTTCATAAAGAAGATAATACCTGCAATAACGATAATCACAACACCAATAATAGCTCCAAAACGCATTTTTTCTTCACCTGTTTGAGGTAATTTATTTACTGGAACGTAATCTTTAGCAGTTTTACCACCGTTATTGTTTCCACTACCGCTACCGTTGTTGCCACTACTACCTGGGTCAACTTCAATTGGAATTGATTTGATTTGAAGTTTTATTGTGTTATTAGGATATTTTTCTTTAAATGCATCTTCAACACTTTTATCAAATTTAAATTCAGGTGTGATAGTAGATCCTTTTTGAACACCTTGTATCGCTTTCCAGTTTCCTTTTTCATCAATAGTAATAAATTTATCAGCATCTTTTTCTAAAAATTTACCAGTAAACGTTCCTTTTAGAACTGTTTTACCCTCTTTTTCTTCTTTTAGTTTAACGCCTTCAAATTCTGAAATGACGTCTAAGACACCAGTGCCACCAACATTAGTTTTTATCTCTTTATTGATTAAAGGGATTTCAATAATTTTTTCAGATTTTTCGATAGTTCTTTCAACTGTTGCATCTTGAGTATATTCTAAATTAATTTTACCTTTTTTAGCTTCTTCTGTAGTTACTTTTTTTAATGTATCATCATCTTCAAGAGTAAACGTTACTTTTTCTGTAAATTTAGCTTCTGTATTTTTTGTAGGAATAGTAAAACTACCATCATCAACTAAATTCATTTTTTCTGTTGAATTAGTTTTAAATTTAGCTTTCAATTTAGTTCCATTGTAATAAACAGCTAAGTTACCTTTTTCAGTTGTTACCTTTTCGGTTTTTAAATCTAATTTTAAGTTCACAGGATTTTTAGTATCATCTTTACCATCATCCTTGCCACCATCTTTTTTATCAATCACAAATGAAACTTCTTCTACAGGAATTTTATCAGCAATTGGTTGTCCATTGTACTCTTCTGCTAATACTTTTTTTGTAGCAGCATCTGGAATAAAGAATAATTTAACGTCATTTACTGTTCCAGCTGCTAAAGCAGTCCAAGTGCCATCAGGTTTAATCTCAACAATTTTTTCTTTATCTTCTGGTTCAATCACTTCAAATATGCCTGTCAATTCTTTGTTTTTTAATTTACCAAGATTGATTTGTCCAGATTTTCCAACTTTCGTTTTTATTGGGCTGTCCTTCAATTTTAACTTAAAGTTTTTTGTAGATTTGTCTTTTGTACTTTCTTTAGTGGCATTATTTTTCTCAGTATTTTTTGATATGTCACTTACATTAGTTGTACTTGTTGTTTCGACTGTACTTGAATTGCTAGTAGTTTCAGCATTTACTAAAGTCGTTGTGCCTAGTAATAAAGGGACGCAAGCCAATACTAATGCTGAAAAGCGTAATGAGTTTTTTTTCATGAGTTTTGCTCCTTTTAATTTAAAATAATATATATATTAACTATTATACATGAGTTTCTTTAAAAGTTAAATAGTTATTTTATTAGTTTACTTTTATGGTATTAAAGGCTTTTTTTGTTGTTAATGATCACCTGAACAAATTTTTGTGAGGCTAATGAGAGAGAAACGCTTTTTAAATAACACAAACCAATGGATCTTTTAGGTATTTGCTCAATTAATCGAATCTCTTGGAGCAAACCTTGGTCAATATAGGCTTGAGAAAATTCTTTAGTTACACAAGCAATGCCTAAATTTATTTTAGCAAAATCTAACAATAAATCATGGGAACCTAGCTCAAATTCTGGCTTTAAGGAAAGTTTTTTTTCTTTTAAGTAATTATCGATAAAACGCCTTGAAATAGAATCTTGATCCAAGCAAATAATAGGGTATTGAATCACTTCTTCTATAGTAAGTGGCTGTACAAAATCATTTACGTATTTAGAACCATAAACAAAAGTATCTTGGATATCTGCACAGTGAATTTTTTCTAGTTTTTCATCTTCAATTGGAAAATTACAGATAGCAATGTCGATTTTACCTTGCTTTAACGTTTCAATTAACTCAGAAGTCGTCCCATTAACAAGTTTAAAGGTAATTTCAGGATAAATTTGATGAAAAGATTCTAAAAAAGGTAATAGAAAATAGCGAGAGATGGTATCACCAACACCAATAGCAATTTTCCCCCCTTTAAGTAATTTGAATTCTTCCATCTTTTTTTCACCTGAATCAAGTAAATTTAGTGCAGAATAAACATAGTCATGAAGCAGTTTACCTTCTTCCGTTAAGATGACCCCTTGCGGATTACGATTAAACAGACGAACAGAAAGTTCTTGTTCGAGTTGAGCGATTGATTGACTAACGGCTGGTTGAGTTAAATAGAGAGTTTTAGCCGCCTTAGAAAAGCTTTTATGCTGGGAAACTTCATAAAAAACACGATAAAGATCAAGTTTATTAACCATATAAATCCTCCTTATATCAGCTATATTAGATATTAATTTTACTTATATCATGAAACGGGGTATAGTACAAGGGTAGAAAAATTACAAGTACATGAAAAGTCATGTAAGAAGGAGCGATTTCTATTGGAACGCACAGTTGGAACAATCACAAGAGGGCTTCGTTGTCCGATTATTAATGAAGGCGACAGTATTGAAGCTATCGTTGTTGAGAGTGTCTTAAAAGCATCGGAAGCAGAAGGGTTTAAAATTGAAGATAAGGATATTGTTTGTGTGACAGAGTCAATTGTTGCTAGAGCACAAGGGAATTATGCCTCAATTGATCAAATTGCAAAAGATGTGACAAGTAAATTCGGTGAGGCAACAGTGGGCGTTATCTTCCCAATCTTTAGTCGTAATCGCTTTTCAAATATTTTAAAAGGAATTGCTCGTGGCTCTAAAAAAATCGTTTTAATGATGAGCTATCCATCAGACGAAGTGGGAAATCACTTAGTATCTTTAGATGCTTTAGATGAAAAAGGCGTGAATCCTTGGACTGATGTTTTAGATGAAAAACAATTTAGAGAGTTATTTGGTTATAACAAGCATACCTTTACTGGTGTTGATTATATTGAATATTACAAAGAATTAATCGCTGCTGAAGGCGCTGAATGTGAAGTTATCTTCTCTCAAAAACCAAAAACAATTTTAGATTATACTGAAAATATTTTAACATGTGATATTCATACTCGTTTCCGTACAAAACGAATTTTAGAAACGAATGGTGCTAAGAATGTTTATGCCTTAGATGATATTTTATCTACTTCTGTGGATGGTAGCGGATTTAATGAAAATTACGGTTTATTAGGCTCAAATAAATCAACCGAAGAAGGCGTAAAATTATTTCCAAGAGATTGCCAGCCAGTTGTTGAAGGCATTCAAGAAGTCATTAAAGAAAAAACAGGTAAAACTATCGAAGTCATGGTGTATGGAGATGGTGCATTTAAAGATCCAGTTGGAAAAATCTGGGAGTTAGCTGATCCAGTTGTTTCCCCAGCGTATACATCAGGACTAGAAGGAACACCAAATGAAGTGAAATTAAAATATTTAGCAGATAATAATTTCTCGGATTTACGTGGAGCAGATCTAGAAGCAGCGATTAAGAAACACATCAATGAAAAAGATGAAGACTTAACTGGTTCTATGGAAGCACAAGGAACAACCCCTCGTCAATTAACTGATTTAATCGGATCATTAGCTGATTTAACATCAGGTAGTGGTGATAAAGGAACACCAATTGTCTTTATTCAAGGCTATTTCGATAACTTTACGAAGTAGAGAAGATAAAAAATCGTTGGCTCCAGTTACGAAAAAAATTGCTATTTGAACTTGAATTATAAAATAAAAATGAGGCTGACCAAGTGTTAGCCTCATTTTTATTTTATATGAATAATTTTTAATAGTCAGGGGATAAAAAGTCTGCTTACAGTTGCTCAGAGCCAAACAACTTTTGACCCACCCTCATTTTTGATAAAAGGAAAAATTTTGCTAATAATTACGTATTCAAAATGTCAGATGAAAATTTTAATGAGTAAAAACTAAAAAAAAGATTAGAATAAAAAGAAAAATATAACACAAGTGTGATTTATTCAAATATTTACTTTAAACTGTATAAGTATTCAAATTGAAATTATTTAAGGAGTTTATAGTCAATGGACGAAGAACAGAGTAACAAAAAGAAATTGTCGTTAACAGCTTTAATATTAATGATTTTTACCTCAGTATTTGGCTTTGCCAATATTGTCAGAGCGTATTACTTAATGGGGTATGCTTCAATTATTTGGTATATCTTAGCTGCGGTGACATTCTTTCTACCTTTTGCTTTTATGCTATCTGAATTTGGGGCAGCATTTAAAGATGAGAAGGGTGGTATATATTCTTGGATGGCAGTCTCTGTTAATCCTAAATTTTCATTTGTGGGCACTGTTATGTGGTATGCCTCTAATATTATTTGGATGGTTAGTACAGGTATCTCAATATGGATTCCTCTATCCAACGGAATTTTTGGCGTTGATAAAACACAACAATGGGCATTTCTAGGAATGGACAGTGTGCAAACTTTAGGAGTATTAGGTGCTATCTGGATTTTGTTTATTACGGTAGTTTCTAGCAAGGGTCTTGATAAAATAGAAAAAATAACTAATGTTGGTGGAATTGCTGTTGCTTTACTTAATGTAGTCTTAATTTTAGTCGGACTGTTTATTTTAATTTTAAATAAAGGACAGTTAGCTGAACCCATGACCGTAGCGAGTTTTGTTAAGTCACCAAATCCTGATTATGGCTCAATTATTTCTGTGTTTAGTTTTTTAGTATTTGCTATTTTTGCTTATGGTGGTTTAGAAATCATAGGTGGTTTAGTTGATGAGACTGAAGATGCTGCGATTAATTTTCCAAAAGGGATTAAAATATCAGCTATTGTGATCGCTGTGGGTTATGCTGTGGGGATTTTTATTATGGGAATTTTTACTAATTGGTCATTTGCTTTTACAGAATTTTCAGCAGCAGATATTACATTGGGGAATGTCGCTTATGTAGCAATGAATAATATGGGCTACCAATTAGGTTTAGCATTAAATTTATCAGAGAGTATTGCGACTCAAATTGGTGTTTGGATGGGGAGATATATTGGTATCTCAATGTTTTTAGCTTTGACAGGATCATTCTTCACATTAGCTTTTTCACCATTAAAACAGTTAATTGAAGGAACACCAAAAGAAATTTGGCCTAAAAAATGGACCAAAACTAAAAATGGTTTACCTGTGTATGCAATGTATGTTCAAGCACTTATCGTCATTACTATCATTTTATTTGTTTCATTTGGTGGTAAGGGAGCAAAAGAATTCTACGAAATTATTATCTCTATGACTAATGTAGCTGTGAGTATTCCTTATATGTTCATTGTTATTGCCTTTTATGGATTTAAAAAGAAAGAGGAAATTGAAAAACCTTTTGTTATGTTTAAGTCAAATAATGGCTATAAGTATGTTGTTGCTATGGTAACTTTTGTGATTGGTTTTGCTAATGTTTTTACAATTATCGAACCAGCACTTCATGGTAGATATGATGAAACATTCTTTTCTATATTAGGACCGATTATTTTTAGTGTTATTGCGTTGGTTATGTTTAGAAGATATGAAAAGAAAATGAATAATAACTAAATTAAGTAAAAATAAAAAAGTTGGCTCAGAAATTACAATTTCTGAACCAACTTTTTTCTATTTATTTCGAAACGGTGTGATAAAAATCATATAAATGAACTAAATCTTCCATTTGTTGATTGCATTTTTGACTGTCTTTACAAATATAATTTCCTTTTTTAGTATAAGTGCCATCACCAGCTACCCGAGTTGTGGTTAAAAACATCGCAACATTATCAATTTTATGGCAGATAGCACAGACATTTTTGATAATATCAGGAGACATTACTCCGTAGCATCCTCTAAGTTGTTCTTCATAGTAAAAGGTAATGTATTTTCTTTGAGTACCAATATCATCCCAAGCAAGATAATTAATTGTTTTCAAATCAAGTGTTTCCCATTTAGGGTATTTAATTTTTTTTACTTTACGAAATACTTTTTCAATTTTTTTATCAGAGACTTGATTAAACGGAATAATTTGTTCTTGTATTTTCTCAAATAGAGAGAGAGATTTGGCGTTTGTTAGTGTTCTATCTAAGTAGATGGGTTTAATTTCTTCTAAAAAAACCTCATCTAGTAAAAGTGCTAATTCGTTTGTTACTGTTTCTTGGATAGTTAAAATGACATTTTGATCATTGACTGTTTTGTAAACATTGATAAGGTGGGTAATTTGATTCTTAATATAGTTAAATTCATATGGTTGTAGCATGTTTTTTCCTTCTTTCTCTTAAGTGACAGATACTTTGAGGAAAATAGACTACTATTTTAAAGTTTCTTCTCAAAGTATTATAGATAAAAATAACTTTGAGTTAAGATTAAAGATGATAATATCATCTCAATCACCTCCTATTAGTGTTATTAGCATATAATTTTACAATTAATTTGTAAAGCGCTAAAATGAAACTTATTGAAAAATAAAAGAGGGGGAATAATATTGTTATATTATGTAAGAAAGGCTAAAGCATCTGATTTAGATGATATATTAAAAGTCATTCAAAATGGAAGAGAGACACTAGAAAATAATAATATTCCTCAATGGCGAAATAATGAGGGGCCAAATGAAGCTGTTTTAAAAAAAGATATCCATTTAGGTGAGGGTTATGTTTTAATCGAAACAGATCGAATTGTTGGATTTGGAACGATTACAACGGGTATTCAAGATGGCTATGCTGATATTACTGAAGGACAGTGGATTGATACCGATGAGTATGTTTCAATTCATCGTTTTGTAATTCTTTCTTCTATTAAACAAAGAGGAATGTCTCAGTTTTTTTTAGGTCATTTAATTTCTTTTTCAAAAATGTTAGGATATATAGATTTAAGAGTAGATACTCATCCTCTAAATTATGGTATGCAACGGGTAATTGACAAGTCAGGATTTTCTTATCAAGGAAATATAATATTGGATTGTGCTGATGGTGAAAGAAAAGCATATCAATTGATATTGAGTTAAAAAAACCAGAGTTAAATCTGCTGATTTAGCTCTGGTTTTAGTTATTATTCGCAAACCCAAGTTCCGTTTTTATCAAGAGAACAGGTACTACCGTTTTCGATAAGAATTAAGGGCTCATGTTCTTCTTCTGCAATTTTTTCAATGGTTTCTTGTATGACTTCAATGGACTGGGCTCCGTTAATGCCGTATTTCTCATTAATTACAAGAAAAGGAGCTCCGTGAATATTATATTCTTGGGCCAGTTTGATATCATCAAACACTTTTTTTTCTGTTTCTTCAGAAGTAAAGATAGGCTCAAACGTTAGCCAGTCAATATTATTTTGAATAATGACTTCTCGGATAATATTTATATCTTCAATATTTTTATTTTCTACAAATAATTTATTCTGTAAACTATCAAAAACATTCCAGTATGCAGCATCTCCACCGATTATCTTAGCAGCCGTAGCAGCTAAAAGTGCAGGTTTAGAAGTGGGAAATTGAAAACTTGCTTCTTTCATACCTGATATATTAAAACGATGTAAATCGTCATTTTCGTTAGCGTGTTCCCAATGTTTTAAGATTTCATTTTTTGCATTATCTCTTGAACCAAATTGGTTAGCTAAATCGTCACTTTCCCATGCTAAGGCAAATGAGCGATGAATAATGTCAACATTTGGATATCTTTCTTTTATTTGACGCATCCGATATGACATTGGAAAGCAAAAGCTGCAAATGACATCATGAAAAAATTCAATTTTCATTAAAAAACCACCTATCTTTTATTGAATACATCATAACTAGATTTGTATGGAAATACAAAAAATTTGCTTATGACTTATAACCAATCACAAAGATGCTTAGTAAAATATATAAAACAAGGAGGTATTTAGTATGAAAATCAAAAATAAAACAACAGAAATCCCGCAAATTAGTGAAGAATATGGTTTGATTGACTTTAGGCCATTAACAATGAAGGAACGTTTAGAAATATATTCTCGTCTGACTAAAGATCAAAGAAACTTAATCGATGAGCATCGAAAGTATTTAATTAGATCAGAATTTATTAAAGACAGTTATCTAAGTGCATCTGATTGGGACTTTGTTGATTTAAAAATGGATGAGTATTACCCAAAAGTACATGATAAAGGAAATCAATTATATTGTCAGTGTGGTAGAAGGTTAAAATATCAATATATCGTTAAATCAAAAGCAACAGGTAAAAAGATGGGATTAGGTATTCAACATTTTAAGGATCATTTAAATATTCCACAACAGGTCGCAAAGGAAATTGTGGATCGTTTAAGCAATGTGGATTTTGGCTTAGATGAATTATTATGGTTAAAACGAAAAGGTGTGGAATTTCCAACTGAATTATGGCATCAGTACGCTTTGTCATTGTATAGAAACCAATATGCCGAAAAGCCATATACAATAAATTTTTCTCTGGGACAACGAATTGCCGCATTTAAAGAAGTTGATATGCCAATTTATTTTTCGGATTACCAATTATTAAATAAAGAAATTAAAGGACTACAAAATAATTGTTTAAATACGCCACAAAAAGTGGTAAATGAAGCTGATTTTAATCAGTTCAAGCAGTCTCTTATCAGTAATCTTGAACAAAAATCTTTATTTAATAGAGCATCTATCTGGTCATTTCAAATTCAAAAACAACTAGAATTAGGGAGTGAAGAACCAACGTTACCACAAACTTATTTTGTGGATTTATATAAAATTTTAAAAAAATCGAGGGAAAACAGAAAAAAAGAAATGCTAGCTTATAGTAATAAAGGAATGGGAAAGTGGATTCAAAAAGAAGTTTATATCCATTTGTTAAAAAAAGTCGAAGAATTAGGATTATCTGAAGCATTTTTAGATGAAATCCATCCTTTTATGAGAGAGGGATTAGCGAAGTTTCTTGTTTTTAATAAAAAACAAAAATTATTTGAAGAAGATATTAAAGAAATCAAGCAAATTCTAACAAAATATGATGAAGAATCCAAAAAAGAATTAATTGAAGAATTAATGAATCAGGTAAGTAAGACTATTTGATGATAAAAGGGAATGCCATCCTTAAAAATAGCAAATTTATAACAAAAAGCGCTTTCATTGTGAAAGGATGATTAAAGTTACGTAAGATGTTGGTTTAATAAAGATTATTTCATTTTAATGTTAAATAATTAAGTGCTGAAAGCGTGTTATATTTAGTGTGCTATATAACTAAATTAAAAGGAGCGGTACAAGTGGAGAAAAAACAGAAGTTAACACTAAAAGCACTTATTCTCATGATTTTCACTTCAGTATTTGGTTTTACTAACATTATTAGAGCATATTATTTAATGGGGTATGGGTCAATCATTTGGTACATACTGGCAGCGGTAACTTTCTTCCTACCATTTGCGTTTATGCTATCAGAATTCGGTGCGGCATTCAAGGATAGTAAAGGTGGTATTTATTCTTGGATGGCAGAATCAGTGAATCCTAAGTATGCATTTGTTGGAACATTCATGTGGTATGCCTCATATATTGTATGGATGGTAAACGTTGGTACAGGAATTTGGATTCCTTTATCTAACGGAATATTCGGTGTTGATAAAACACAAACAATGAGTTTCTTTGGTCTTAATGGTGTCCAAAGTTTAGGTCTTCTAGGAGTTGCCTGGATTTTATTAATTACTTTTGTTTCATCAAAAGGGCTAGATAAAATAAAAAAAGTAACATCAATCGGTGGGACTGCAGTAGCTTTAATCAATGTTGTATTAATTTTAGGTGGTTTACTAATTTTAGGACTTAATAAAGGTCAGATGGCGGAACCATTAACAGCTGCAGCGTTTACTCATTCGCCTAATGCAGATTATACGTCATTAATTTCAGTTTTTAGTTTCTTAGTATTTGCTATCTTTGCTTACGGTGGTTTAGAAGTTGTTGGAGGACTAGTAGATGAAACTGAAAATGCTGAAGTGACTTTCCCTAAAGGTGTAACAATTTCAGCTATTATTATCGCTGTAGGTTATGCAGTAGGGATATTTATTATGGGGGCATTTACTAACTGGACATTTGCCTTTACACAATTTTCAAAAGCTGATATCACATTAGGTAACGTGGCTTATGTTGCTATGAACAATATGGGGTATCAATTAGGATTGGCACTTAATTTATCTGATGCAACAGCTGTAACAGTCGGTATGTGGGTTAGTCGCTATATGGGACTTTCAATGTTCTTAGCATTAACAGGTGCATTCTTTACTTTAATCTTCTCTCCATTGAAACAATTAATCGAAGGAACGCCAAAAGAAGTATGGCCTAAAGCATTTAATAAAAGAAAAAATGGTATGCCAATTGTAGCTATGTGGGTACAAGCAGCAATCGTTATTGCGATTATTATGTTAGTTTCTTTTGGTGGCGAAGGTGCAGCAGAATTTTTCAAAATTTTGGTAGCTATGACAAATGTATCGATGACGATACCTTATATGTTCTTAGCGCTTGCGTTCTTAGGTTTTAAAAAGAAAGAAGAAATCCAAAAACCATTTGAAATTTATAAATCAAAATCGTTCTATAAGTTTGCTGTTTTTAGTGTAACTTTTGTGGTTGGTTTTGCGAATGTCTTTACAATTATTAATCCTTCTCTTAATGGGAATGTAAAAGAAACGATCTTCTCGATTATGGGTCCGATATTCTTTGGTGTTTTAGCTTATATTATGTATAGTCGTTATGAAAAGAAAAATAAATTAAAATAAATAATAGAGGAGTCTTTAAAGATGGAAAATTTTAATCATTACTTGGATAAATATGCTGAATTAATTGTAAAAACAGGTGTCAATGTCAGTGAAAATCATAGCGTGATATTAGAAATTTCAGTTACACAAGCTCCATTAGCTCGTTTAATTACAAAAAAGGCTTATGCTATGGGCGCTAAAGAAGTTATTGTCAGATGGAATGACGATGAAATCTTAAAGGAAACAGTTGCACACAAAGAAGCTGTTGCCTTAGAAACAGTTGCAGATTATCAACTAGCAGAAGTTCAAGACTGGGTCGATAAAAAAGCGTCAAGAATTAGTGTTGTATCTGCCAATCCAGATGCTCTATCAGGAGTACCAAGTGAACGTGTTGGATTGTATCAAAAATTTGACCGTAAACTATTGTTTAATTTAAGACAAGCAGGACAATCTAATAAAATTAGTTGGACAGTTGTTGCAGCAAGTGGTGCAGAATGGGCTAAAAAAGTCTTTCCAGAATTAAAAACAGAAGAAGAACAAGTAGATGCTTTATGGGATGCAATCTTTAAAGCAACAAAAGTGTATGCTGATTCTCCAGTTAAAGCTTGGCAAGAACATGAAGCCTTACTTAGAGAAAAAGCAGATATGTTAAATAAAGAGCAATTTATAAAACTTCACTATACTGCTCCAGGAACTGATTTAACAGTCGGATTACCTAAAAATCATGTGTGGGATAGTGCTAGAAGTATTAATGCTTCAGGTGAAGAATTCATGGCAAATATGCCAACAGAAGAAGTCTTTACAGCACCTGATTGTCGTGTAGCAGATGGCTTTGTGACAAGTACAAAACCATTAAGTTATGGTGGAACTACTTTAGTGGATATGGTTTTCCATTTTGAAAATGGTGAAATTGTTAAAGCAACAGCTAAAGAAGGCGAAGATGTTCTAAATCACTTAATAAATATGGACCCAGGTTCGAAACGATTAGGTGAAGTAGCATTAGTTCCAGACCCATCACCAATTTCACAATCAGGAATCACATTTTACAATACCTTATTTGATGAAAATGCATCAAACCACTTAGCAATTGGTAATGGTTATGCTTTTAACATTAAAGATGGTGTAGATATGGATGAAAAAGAATTGGAAAAAATTGGTTTAAATAGAAGTCAAAATCATGTTGATTTTATGATTGGTTCTGACAAGATGGATGTCGATGGAATTAAAGAAGATGGCACGATTATTCCAGTTTTTAGAAATGGAAATTGGGCATAACTTAAAAATTAGATAAAGCTAAAAGAGCGAAGAGATGAAAAAATCTCTTCGCTCTTTTTTTTTCACAAAAAATACAATTGTATTAAATAGCTAATCAAATATCTATTTGTTTAATAATATTTTGGTTATTCTTTCATCTATTGATATAGATAGCTTTAGTAAGTATCGACATTTTGTTCAAAATGAACAAAATGAAAATTAAAATTGTGAAATTAACTAGATGTAACCGTTTTTAATTCTGTGTAAGATGAACTTATAAGTAGCTTAAAGGACTCGCAAGGAGGATGCTATGGGAGAGAAAAGATGCATAGAAACTGATTTAGAAAAACAAAATAAACTATTGGAAAGTAGAGGATATAATCAAGAGTTATTACCTAAGCTAAAAGATGATCGAGACATGGGAATTTTAAATTATTTTACACTCTGGATGGGCTCGATACACAATATTCCAAATTATGCTGCTGTCGGAGGGTTCCTACTATTAGGATTGACCCCCTTTAATATTATGATTGCATTGTTTATTAGTAGCCTTGCCGTTGCTATGTTGATGATTCTAAATGGTAAGGCAGGTTCGAAATACGGAATTCCCTTCTCAATGCATTTAAGATTAACTTATGGAGATGTGGGGGCTAAATTACCTGGATTTTTAAGAGGTGGTGTAGCAGCAATTGCTTGGTTAGGTTTACAAAATTATACTGGATCATTAGCACTTTTAATTCTCATTGGTAAAATTTGGCCAAGCTTTTTATTAATAGGTGGAGATACTAATTTACTAGGTATTAGCGTTCCTGGGTTAATAGCGTTCACACTTTTTTGGGGAATTAACTTGTTGATTGGTTTAGGGGGCGGTGCTTTTCTTAATAAATTTACTGCTATCTTAAATCCATTAATCTATATTGTTTTTATCGGTATGGCAATTTGGGCAATCTATGTTGCTAAAGGCTTTCAAAATATCTTAAGTTTTAGAGTAACTGAAAATATAGAAAATGGTCGTTCACCGATAATTATTTACTTAATGATTATTAGTTCTGTTTTATCAGTTTGGGCTGGTCCGATGGCGAGTGTTTCGGATTTTACACAACATGCTAAATCAACAAAAGATCAAATGATCGGTCAAACATTAGGTTTAGGTCTAGGCTATCTTATTTTTGCTTTTTCAAGTATGAGCATTTTAATAGGTGGTTCGATTTATTATGGAACAGAGGAATGGAACGTATTAAACATTGTTAATAAATGGGATAGTCTTCCGGCTATGTTACTGGCAATTACGGTTTTACTGATGACGACGATCTCGACGAATGTTACAGGAAATATTGTCCCAGCAGCATATCAGCTATCTGCCCTGTTTCCAAAACAAGTGAATTACAAAAAAGGTGTTTGGATCGCTAGTGTTCTGAGTTTTCTAATTATGCCGTGGAAATTAATGGAAAATTCGGTTAGTATTTTTGCTTTCTTAAATCTGATTGGTTCACTTTTAGGGCCGATTGCAGGTGTTATGCTAGCGCAGTATTTATGTGTTCTTAGAGAAAAAATTGATTTAAATCAGTTGTATCTAGATAAAACGAATCCAGTTGAGAATAACCCATATAAAGGAATTAATAAACCGGCCTATTTAGCAACTATTATTGCACTGCTTGTTTCGATATCTGGTCAATTTATTCGACCATTTGCTTTTATGTCTGATTTTTCATTTCTTGTAGGATCAGGTTGTGCTTTTATTTTATATCTATTATTAAGTAAATTCCGTTTAGGAGGAAATTTAGATGAGTTTTGATTTATTGATAAAAAACGGTTTAGTCATTCTTAGTGAAGGTGAAGTGTTGACTGATGTAGCAGTAACAAAGGGTAAAGTTGTTGCGATTGGGACTGATTTAGGTGATGCTAAAGAAGTGATAGATGCGAAAGGTTTAATCGTTAGTCCAGGTATGGTTGATGCCCACGTTCATATTACTGATCCAGGAGGCGGTTTCCGTGATTTCTGGGAAGGTTATGTGACAGGGACAAGAGCCTGTGCAAAAGGCGGTGTTACTTCATTTATGGAAATGCCATTAAATCAAGTGCCGGCAACAGTGGATAAAGAATCTCTAGAAATAAAATTTGCAGCAGGTGAAGATAAGTTGATGTCAGATGTTGCTTCATTTGGTGGCTTGGTTCCATTTAATTTAGATGGAGGGATTCAAGAATTAAATGATGGTGGTGTTGCAGCGTATAAAGCCTTTATGGCAACTTGTGGTGATCGTACGATTGAAGGTGACTTTATGAATGTGGATGATTATTCACTTTATGAAGGAATGAAACAAATTGCTAAAACAGGAAAAGTTCTCGCGATTCACGCTGAAAATGCGGGTATCACGGATAAATTAGGTGAAATTGCCTATCAAAATGGTGAAACAACCTTGAAAGCATATGTCGAAACAAGACCTATTTTTACAGAAGTAGAACCGATTCGCCGTGCTATTTTTTTAGCTAAAGAAACAGGGTGTCGTATTCATATTTGTCACGTAGCGTGTCCAGAAGGTGTGGATGAAGTGACAAAAGCCCGCCAAGAAGGTGTGGATGTGACTTGTGAGACGTGTACTCATTATTTATACTTCAATACTAATGAGTTAGATAGCATTGGACCGATTGTTAAATGTTCACCACCGATTAGAGACAAGAAAGCCCAAAACGGCTTATGGGAAAAGATAATGTCAGGGGAGATTTCTTTTGTAACATCTGATCATTCTCCTTGCACACCAGATTTAAAAGATAAAACCAACGCTTTCGAAGCTTGGGGCGGTATCTCTGGTGTTCAAAATAACGTGGATGTCTTATTTGATGAAGCTGTCCAAAAAAGAGGCATGTCATTAAAACAATTTGCTGAGATGATCGCGAATAATCCCGCTGAACGCTTTGGATTAAACTTAAAAGGAAGTATCTCGATTGGAAAAGATGCGGATTTTGTCTTCATCTCACCTGAAGATTCTTACGTTTTAAAAGCAGAAGATTTAGAGTATCTAAATAAAATTAGTCCTTATATTGGTCGTGAAATTGGGGCACAAGTTGTTCGGACTGTGCTAAGAGGACAAACAATTTATTCTAAAGAAACAGGTGTTTCTGATGATACGATAGGAGTGTTTATAAAATAATTGTGCAAAGTGCACATAATAATTTTGAACACTGGAATTCCTGTCGATGAAAATGAATACTAAAAAATATAAACTTATGTAGTGGTAGCGCAAACAAGAAAAGGGGCATACATCAGATGGAAAATTTTAATAAGCTAGTGGAAGAGCATGTTGAGTGGATTTCTAGTATTGGGGCAGATCCAACAGGAGGAACAACTCGCCTACTATATGATGAAAATTGGCGCGTAGCTCAAAATGGATTAAAGGACAAATTTGAGACGCAAGGTTTAGTGACTAACTTTGATGAGATTGGTAATTTATATGGAAAACTTTCAGGTAGTAAGTACCCTAATGAAACTATATTAACAGGATCTCATGTTGATACCGTAGTAAATGGTGGAAAATTAGATGGTCAATTTGGTATTATCGCTTCTTATTTAGCAGTGAAATACTTAAAAGAAACGCACGGAGCACCATTAAGAAACTTAGAAATTGTATCAATGGCAGAAGAAGAAGGCAGTCGCTTTCCATATGCTTTCTGGGGAAGTAAAAACATCTGGGGATTAGCAGATAAAAATGATGTGATAGATTCTCAAGATGCTAATGGTATTAAGTTTGTTGATGCTATGAAAGAATCAGGTTTTGATTTTAGAAGTGAAACAATGCCAGTTAGAGATGATGTAAAAGCGTTTGTTGAGATTCATATTGAACAAGGAAGTGTTCTTGAAAAAACAGGGAAACAAGTAGGTGTTGTGAATAATATCGTGGGACAAAAACGCTATACAATTACGTTAACAGGTGAATCAAACCATGCTGGAACAACCCCAATGGGCTTTAGAAAAGATACTGTTTATGCGATGAGTAAAATGATTAGTCAAGCAACGGATTTAGCTTATGAAGTAGGAGATCCACTGGTTTTAACATTTGGTCATGTAGAGGTTCAACCAAATACGGTAAATGTTGTACCTGGTCATGTCACGTTCAGTATGGATTGTCGCCATACTGATAAAAATGAATTAGCAGAATTCACACAAAAAATCGAAAAATTATTTTCAGAGATTGCTACAGCACATGAAGTGGAAATTGAAATTGATAATTGGATGAATGAAGTTCCAGTGCCGATGTCAAGTGCTGTTGTTAAAACACTTGAAGAAGCCTGTCAAGAGGCCAAGCTTAATTATACAGTGATGCATAGTGGTGCTGGTCATGATTCACAAATTTTCGCTCCTCAAGTACCGACTGCGATGATTTTTGTTCCAAGTATCGGTGGGATCAGTCATAATCCAGCTGAGGATACAAAAACAGAAGATTTAGTCGAAGGATTAAAAGCATTAATTGCATCATTATATAAATTGGCTTATGAAGAATAAAAAAGGGTAAGGGGAACTGAAGATGAAAGAGATGAATGTGGCAGAGAAGCCGGTAGAAATGGAGTATTGGAAAAAAGTAATTATCATGCTTTGTTTGGGATGGGTAACGATTTGGATTTATCGTTCAGCATTGACCCCCATTTTTCCAGAAATTCAAGAAACGATTGGTAGCTATACGAACACTCAAATGGGACTTATTTCAAGTTGTTATTTCTTTGGCTATACAGGTATGCAGATTCCAGCAGGTATTTTGGTAGATAAGTTAGGTAAAAAGAAAGTTTTGATTCCTGGCTTCATTTTATTTGGGATTGCAGCAGCAATGATAGCTATGTCACAAAGTATTAGCACTATTTATATTGCAAGTGTGTTTGCTGGTATTGGCTGTGGTTCTTATTATGGTTCAGCTTACTCATTATCATCAGGAAGCATTCCAGAAGAAAAACGTGGTTTATCAACAGCTATTATCAATAGTGGTTCAGCAGTTGGTATGGGACTTGGTTTAATCGGTTCAAGTTTAATTGTTAAACAATTTGGTATGCCATGGCAAACAATGATGTATATCTGTATTGTTGCGATTATTGCGATGCTAGTGATATTCATAGTTGTGATTAAACCAGAAGAAAAAACAGAAGAAGTAAAAAAAGATACTTTAAAAACAGCAGTAGTTACTCAAGAAAAAACAAAATTAGATGTTAAAAAATTATTTAGTCTAAAAATGATAACAGCTTACATGTTGTATTTTGGAACATGTTATGGCTATTACATGGTAGTAACTTGGTTGCCATCATTCTTACAAGAAGAACGTGGCTTTCAAGGATTAGCAATAGGTTTTTCATCAGCTTTAGTAGCTTTCTCAGCTATTCCAGGCGCGTTATTCTTTAGTCGTTTATCAGATAAACACCGTGATAAAAAAGTAACGTTCATTTTTGCCTTAGAAATTGCTGCAGCTTTAATGTTGGTACTGACAGTTTTAGCGCCAAGCTCAGCTATTTTACTTGTGGCATTAATCTTATATGGATTACTTGGTAAATTAGCAGTGGAGCCAATCATTATTTCATTTATCGCAGATAGGGCTTCAAAAGAAAATTACGGAACAACATTTGGTGTGTTTAATTTCTTTGGGATGAGTTCATCAGTTATCGCACCAGCCTTAACAGGCTTTATTTCAGATAATACAGGATCAAAAATTATGGGATTCTATATTTCAGCAATTGTTTTAGTGATTACAACAATTTGCTTTGTCATTGTTAATAGAACAAAAAAAGCAGCGTAAAACAACTATTTAGGAGGAAAAAGTAATGGGTTATCGTACAAATGAATTAGGTTATCCAAATGATTTATTAGCATCAAGGTCAATCGTAGAGAGAGGAAATTTTGCTTTAATTCCACCTCAAGGATTAGTCAAAAATGTGATTCCCAATTTTGAAAATTGTGAAATGACTATCTTAGCAACACCGAAATTAGGTGCAGCTTTTGTAGATTACTTATGTCGTGTCTTGCCAGGTGGGGGAAACACAAAAGGCTTTGGCGGTAAAGGTTTAGAAACATTTATTTATGTTTTAGAAGGTGAATTGACTGTTACGATAGGCGAACAAACTCACGAATTGACAACAGGTGGTTATGCCTATTGTCCACCAACAGAAAGTTTAAAATTTGAGAACAACTCAAATGAAAATACTGAAACATTCCTTTATAAAAAACGTTACCAAGAAGCAGAAGGTTATGCACCATACACTGTTGTTGGTAATACAACTGAAATGGACTATCAAGACTATGAAGGGATGACTGACGTGGGCTTAAAAGATTTATTACCAACCGACTTAAACTTTGACATGAACTTCCACATCTTAAAATTTGAAACGGGTGCTTCTCATGGCTACATTGAAACACATTATCAGGAACATGGCGCTTTAATGTTAGAAGGTGAAGGTTTATATAATTTAGACAATCACTGGATCCCGGTTAGAGAAGGCGACTATGTCTTTATGGGAGCTTATAATCTTCAAGCTGGTTACTCTGTTGGTCGTAAAGGGGCTTTAACTTACTTATATTCTAAAGATTGTAATCGTGATGTAGAACTATAAAGACTATAGAAGGAGTAAGGTTATGAGTGAAGAGATAATTTATTTAAAAAAAGAAGAATTAAAAGAATTAATGCAAACAAAATTTGAAAAAGCTGGTTTAAAAGAAACGCATGCGAAAGAAGTTGCGACTCATTTAACCTATGCTGATTTAAGAGGGGTTCACTCCCACGGTGCTGTCCGTGTGGAGTATTACTCAGAGCGAATTGCTAAGGGTGGAACAACGATTGAACCAGACTTTAGATTTGAAAAAACAGGTCCTAGTACTGGTGTTTTTCATGCCGACAATGCGATTGGACACGTTGCAGCAAAAGAAGCGCTAGGTTATGGAATTGAGATGGCAAAAGAAACAGGTGTGGCAGTTGTTGGTGTATCTAAAATGGGCCATAGTGGGATGCTTTCCTACTACGTCGATATTGCAGCACAAAATGATTTAGTTGCTTTAGCAGTCTGTCAATCAGACCCAATGGCCGTTCCTTTTGGCGGGACAGAACCTTACTTTGGAACGAACCCCATTGCTTTTAGTGCACCAACGAATGAAAGTCGACCAATTATTTTTGATATGGCAACGACAGTTCAAGCCTGGGGCAAAATTTTAGATGCTCGAAGTAAAAATTTGCCAATTCCAAATACCTGGGCTGTAGATAAAAATGGAGAGGCAACAACAGATGCTAATCAAGTGAATGGATTATTACCGATTTCTGGTCCTAAAGGTTACGGATTAATGATGATGGTCGATGTTTTATCGGGTTCTTTATTAGGGTTACCTTTTGGAAAACACGTCTCATCCATGTACTCAGATTTATCTGAAGGACGTAATTTAGGTCAATTATTTATTTTGATTAATCCAAGTAACTTTACTGATTTAGAGACTTTTAAAGGAAATTTATCTCAAATGATCGAAGAACTGCACGATAACAAGCCAGCAACTGGTTTTGAACAAGTGTACTATCCAGGAGAATTATCAGAAATTAGACAAAGTGAACATGAAGCAACAGGAGTTCCAGTGGCTAAGAGTATTTATGATTATTTAGTAAGTGAGGACGTTCATTATAATCGTTATGATCATTCTGATGCTTTTGCTGAAAGATAATCAATGAAAAAAGTTGTTAGGTATAAATAAAACTAAGGGGAGAATTTTATGCTTCAAACACTATTAATGAAAAACAGTTATCAAGACTCTGTTGTTTTGATGCTTTTAACGAGTAAATTAAGTCAACTTCAAGAAGTTGAAAGAGTGTCAATTATGATGGGAACACCTTCTAATATTGATATTTTTAGAGAGAGTGGCTTTGATACACCTGAATTAGATGAAGCAACAAGTAATGATATGGTTGTGATGCTTGAAGTCGCCTCTGAAGATGATAAAGAAAAAGTTTTAAAAATGATTGATGAAGAATTGAGCAGTACGAATGACGTTGGTGGTGCTGTTGAAGAAAAAATCAATTCATGGGAAAAAGCATTGAAGAAAGCACCAGAAGCCAACGTGGCATTGATTTCAATTCCAGGTGAGTACGCTGCTTTAGAAATCGAAAAAGCAATTGATAATGGCTTACATGCTTTTGTTTTTAGTGATAATGTTCCGATTGAAGAAGAAGCGCGCTTGAAGCAAAAAGCTCATGATAAAGGGTTAATGGTTATGGGTCCTGATTGTGGAACAGGCGTGATTCACGGCTTGCCTTTAGCGTTCACAAATAATAACCGTAAAGGGAAAATTGGTGTGATTGGTGCTTCTGGTACAGGTATTCAAGAAGTAACAACCTTAGTTCATCGTTACGGTCAAGGGGTGACGAATGCGATTGGAACTGGTGGACGTGATTTGTCAACAGCTGTAGGTGCTATTTCAATGATTGATAGCATCGTGGCTCTTAATAATGATCCTGACACAGAAGTCATCATTGTCATCTCAAAACCACCAGCAAAAGAGATAGAAGCCCGTGTTTTAGATGTGTTAAGAAAAATCGAAAAACCTGTAGTGACTTTATTCTTAGGCTCAAAACCAGTAGCGTATGAAGAAGGGCTATATCATGCTTATACGCTAGAAGAAGCAGCACAATTAGGAACTAAATTAATGAACAAAGAAGAAGTTGTCTATACTCCAGCTTCTGCTAAATCAGTAGAGATGAGTACGGCTAAAGGGATTAAAGGTTACTATTCAGGTGGTACATTAGCGTATGAAGCTGCTTTTCTTTTAAGTGATGCGTTAGGTTTATCTAAAGAAAACACACCAGAAGGCTACACGTTAAAATCAGACCTTCATGAAGTAATCGACTTAGGTGACGATATGTATACCAAAGGAAAACCACATCCAATGATCGATCCAGAAATTCGAATTGAAAAAATCAAGTCAGTGGTTAACCAACCTGAAACAGCTGTTGTGGTATTTGATGTTGTTCTTGGGTATGGCGCTCATGAAGATATGGCAAGTGCTTTAAAACCAGCGATTATCGAAGCTAAAAGAGCATCAGATGTGGCTTTTGTCGCAGTTGTCGTTGGTACAGATGAGGATCGCCAAAATATGGCTAATCAAGTAGCTATTTTAGAAGAAATCGGTGTGGTTGTTTGTGAGAATAATGTTCAAGCATTACAAACAGCATTAGCTGTTGTGGATAGTGAATTAGTATTTAAAGCCAAAGAAGTGGTTGCAAAAGAAGCAAGTACACTTAAGAAATTACCAGAAGTTTCTGATAGCTTAGCTAAGTTAATTTCTGAAACACCAAAAATTATTAATATTGGATTACAAAGTTTTACGGAGTCAATCATTGATAATAATGGGGAAGTGGTTCATTTTGACTGGCGACCTTCAGCAGGTGGTAACGTGGAATTACAAAAAGTCTTGTATTTCTTAAATCAATTTGAATTTAACGCTAAATAGGGGGAAATAATAAATGAATTTTAAAACAATCGAAAACGCTAACCAAGCTGTTATTGATAAAGTAGTTCAGTCAGCACCATTCTTATTAGATGTTGTACCGGCTAAATCAGTGATTCCAGACTTAAATAAAAAAATGTTACTTCATGCAGGTCCTCCTATTAAGTGGGAAGACATGACTGATCCAATGCAAGGTTCTTGTGTGGGAGCTGTTCTTTTTGAAGAATGGGCAGACAATGAAGCAGATGCTCGTCAGATGTTAGCTTCTGGTGAAGTAGAATTTTCACCTTGTCACCACCATAATGCAGTAGGACCAATGGGAGGCATTACCTCTGCCAACATGCCAGTTTTTGTGGTAGAAAATAAAACTGAAGGTAATAAAGCTTATTGTACGATGAACGAAGGAATCGGTGCTGTATTACGTTTTGGTGCTTATTCTGAAGAAGTTGTGAACCGTTTGAGATGGATGAGAGATACATTAGGTCCTGTTTTAAGTAAAGCTCTATTAACAATGGAAGATGGTGTGAACATTAATGTTCTTGTAGCAAAAGCAATTGCTATGGGAGATGAGTTTCATCAGCGTAACATCGCGGCTTCTCTTGCTTTCTACAAAGAATTAGGCCCAATTATTACAACATTACCAATTTCTGAAAAAGAAAAACAAGAAGTCTCTCAATTCTTAGCTGATACGGATCAATTTTTCTTGAATGTTATGATGGCAGCAAGTAAAGCGGTCATGGATGGCGCAAGAACTGTCACAGAAGGAACAATCGTTACAGCGATGTGTCGTAACGGAAAAGATTTTGGAATCCGCATTAGCGGAATGGGCGACGAGTGGTTCACAGGACCAGTTAACACACCACAAGGTCTCTATTTTGCCGGTTATAGCGGTGAAGATGCGAATACTGATATTGGAGATTCTGCGATTACAGAAACATTTGGTGTTGGTGGCATGGCGATGATCGCAGCGCCAGCCGTAACACGTTTTGTCGGTTCAGGTGGTTTCTATGACGCACTGAATACATCAAACGAAATGTCAGAAATCTGTATGAGTCAAAATCCAAACTTCCCAGTACCAACTTGGGACTTTAGAGGGATTTGTTTAGGCATTGATGCAAGACTTGTCGTTGAAAAAGGGATTACACCAGTTATCAATACAGGGATTGCGCATAAAAAAGCAGGCATTGGGCAAATTGGAGCAGGAACGGTTAATCCACCTGTGTCATGTTTTGAAAAAGCCATCCAAGCGTATGCAAAAAAATTAGGCATGTAATTAATACATATCTTGAAAAATATGAAGAGTGTGGCGAAAGTTAGCCACGCTCTTTAAATTACGAAAAAATGGTGAGTTGTTGGAATAAATCATGGGAAATTAAGAAAAGAGGAATTTAATGATGAAAAAACGTGTGGTTTTAGCTTTAGGTGGTAATGCTATTTTACAACCTGGACAAGTAGGAACTTATGAAAATCAAAAAGCAAACATTGAAACAAGTGCAGATAGCATTTCAAAGATAATTAAAGCAGGACATGAGTTAGTAATTGTTCATGGTAATGGTCCACAAGTGGGACAAATTCTACGCCAAAATGAACTAGCGAAAGAAGAAGTGCCTGTGCAACCATTACCCATTTGCAGCTCAGAATCACAAGGTTTTATTGGTTATATGTTACAAGAATCATTAAAAAATCGCTTGCCAGAAAAAAATGTGGCAACTGTCTTAACAATGACAGAGGTTGATTTAAAAGATGAAGCCTTTAAAAATCCAACAAAGCCAATTGGTTCTTTTTACACAGAAACAGAAACTCAAAAATTAGCTGAAGAAAAAGGTTGGGCAATGGGTGAAGATGCAGGTCGTGGCTACCGACGTTTAGTGGCTTCTCCAGAACCTAAAAAAATCGTAGAAGTAGATGTTATTAAAACCATGTTAGAAAATGAAATTGTGGTTGTTTCAACTGGTGGTGGTGGTATTCCCGTTGCTAAGAATGCTGAGGGGAAATTAGAAGGCGTTGCTGCGGTTATCGATAAAGATTCATCAGCGTTAAGACTTTCTAAAGATGTGGATTCTGACGTTTTAATGATTTTGACAGATGTACCGAATGTTTACATTAATTACGGAAAACCCAATCAAGAAAAATTAGAAAACATCAGTATTGAAAAAGCAGAACAGTACTATAGTGAAGGACATTTTTCTGACGGAAGTATGGGACCAAAGATGGCAGCATGTATTGAATTTGCAAAACTAGGCAAAACAGCCATCATTTGTGCCTTAACAGACGCAGTAGAAGCATTAGAAGGAACAGCAGGCACAAGAATTATAGGCTAGAGTGGTGAAAATGGCGCTTAGCTCCAAGCAACTGGAAGCAACTAAAAATAATTCGTGAACTTTGGATTAATTTTAATTGCTGAAGTTGTCGAAGGAGTTGCCATTTGAACCCAGACTGAAATAGAGTGGTGAAAATGGCGCTTAGCTCCGAGTAACGGGGAAAAGACTAAAAAACAAGCAAGAAATTGACTTAATTTGCCAATTTCTTGCTTGTTTTTCTATGTTCTAACTTAAAAGGTATTTAACCAAGTTAGCAATTGTTGGTAGGCGATTAAACCTACGTTGTTTTGTAGGTCAGAATCAAAATCGTGGGGTAAATTTTCTATAAAATATGTCGTATTTTCTGGAATTATTTGGCTCATCTCTTGGCTAATAGTAAAGGGAACATCTTGATCAGATGAACTAGCTGCGATGAAAGTTGGTGGCAGTTCCTTTAAGTCATCATGGGTTAAACTAAAATCCTCTACTGTATTTTTCCGACCTAATAGTTCTTTCAGCCAAGTGCCAGTTTGACGATATCCCATATAAACTGGAAAACGTTTCTCGATGGGGGCGTGTGATAAAGCAGTTTTGCTAATTAACCCATGAATCGTCATAAAAGGTACTGTTTGATAGGTTTGATAATAGTGACTAGGTTGATTAAGTAATGGGTCATTTAAAGAATAGTAGCCATAAAATGATATTAATTGATCAGGTGATGTAAGTTTAGTAGAATTTGCTAATTGAATCGCAAGATAAGCTCCCGCAGAACGACCAAAATAAATAAGGCGGTCCATATTTTGTTCTTTTAATTGTGGTTGTTGTGCTAACTTTAAAATCCCCTCTTCCAGTGAAGATAAAATGCCATTGATTTTGACTTCAGGAGCAAGAGGATAGTTTAAAGCTAAAAGGCTGTAACCTGCTTGGTTTATTAAATCGAGGTAAATATGTGGTAAGTCATCTCTACTCCCGTAAATCAAACCACCACCGTGGAAGTAAAGAATAGTACCTTTACTTTCAGGTAATAAACTTTCATATAAAGTAGCCTCTAAGGGTAAATTTTGATAGTAATGGTAGATAAATGTTGTTTTCATGAATAAACCTTCTTTATTTTTACTCTGATAACTCTAACGCTAGTCTTAAATTAAGACTGTTTTCTGGTAAAGATATGTCTAAACCTAGAATTTCCTCACAGTTATCAATTCGATATTTGACAGTGTTTCGATGAATAAATAAATCGTTGGCAGTTTTTGTAATTTCACATTGATTATTTAAAAAAGTTTTCAATGTTTTTCTGAGCTCGATGTACATACTTTCACTCGGAAAGGCTAATTCTTTAAGAAGTTTCTGGCAGAAATACTTTATTTCTTCAGAAGGCATGCTGTCAAAGAGATTTAAGATGCCCTTTGATTTATAGAAAGTCACAGAATTAGTGTTTTGCTTCTTTTTACCTTCCTCCCAAACAATTTTAGCTTCAACTAAAGAGGTTGCGATGGCTTCAATGGATTCATAGATTTGACCACAAGAAAAGAGTAAATCTATCGGCAAGACACCTTTAAGTTGTCCAGCTAATTGAATTAATGAATCTGTAATATTTCGTTGAGAACTCTTTTTTTGTAACATAATAATTAAATGTGGACTATTTTTTTCTGGAAAAATCAAGGCATCTTCAAAGAAATCAGTAATTTTTTTATCTAGCCATTGGTAAGCAAGTTTCATCTTTTCTTCGTTTAATTTAATTTTATTGTTGTTAGAAAGTGAGTTATCCATTGTGACATAAATTATTTGATAAAAATTTGATAACTGAATCCCAAAATGAGTATCGTAACTTAACCAGTTCTTCTCATTGATGAGGTTTTTTTGTTGTCTTTCTATTAAATTAATAAAGTAATCACTCTTAATTTGTTTTTGAGAATCTAAAACTTTATCATTTTTTAGTAAAACAAAACTCAAAACAAGTAATGCTTGATCTATCGCAAATTCAGAAACAGGATAAGGAATATTTTCAGGCGAAATAATAATTAAATAGTATGGGAAAAAATTATTATTTTTAATAGGGTAAACAGCGACTTCTGGTTGGCTATTATTCCCTAAGTCGACTAATTTACTCGTTGTTTCGTGAGAATTCCCAAAAGCGTTTTGTTTAATTAGCTGTTGAATAATTTTTTTGGTTGGAAAATTAAAAATACCTGGAGCTGTGGAAACTGATAGAGCTTCTTTAAATGGATCTAGTAAGATGACAGGACAATTTATGATGTGACTAAATTCTGTGATGATTTTTGAAAAAGTAGCATCGTTTAAAATCAAGTTGGAAAATTGCTTTTGGATATCCAAAGCATAACTAATTTGTTCTGTTTTGGATTGATTAATAAAACTAGAAAATTTTTGTAAAACACTTCCTAGTCGTTGTGTTTCAGGTATTTGAATAATTGCAAAAGACTGATTATTAGCATAGTCAATGATTTCTTGATCAATAGTATCAATAAAACGACCAATCTTAATCCCTAAACCTGCTGCTTTAATACTAACTAACGAATCAATCAACTGCTTCAATTCTAATTGATTGTCTTTATACACCATGGCAGTTGTTAAAACAAGAGTATGGCTAGGTGTGAAGTTAGCAATATCAGGCGTTTCACTAATATCAACATTTTTTAATTCGATTTCAGTTGTGTGATTTTCAGTTAATAATTTAAAATCAGAAAATCGTGGTACGGGAAGAATATCTTTTAATAAAGTCATAGAACCCACCTTCAGGTATTTTTTGCCTTTATTATATTATAGATCCCTTTGATTAGCGAACCTTTAGTTAAAATGAACTAATTTTATATTTTTTTGTTCATCTTGCATAATGAATTTGTTTTTTGATTTTTAGATAATTAACTTAAAGTATACGAGGAGACGATGATATGATCAATGAATTTAGTACCCCTACAAGAACAATAATGACACCTGGGCCAGTAGAAGCTTATCCATCTGTTTTGAGAGTTATGGGAACACCAATCTTAGGACAGTTTGATCCTGCCTTTTTAAAAATTATGCAGGAAGTCAAAGAAATGATCAAAGTTCCTTTCCAAACCAAAAATGAAGAAGCTTTTGCGATAGATGGGACGAGTCGATCTGGTTTAGAAGCTGCGCTAATTGCTTTAATTGAACCAGGAGATAAAATTTTAATTCCAGCATATGGGCGCTTTGCTTATTTATTAGGCGAAATTGCAGAAAGAGCTAAAGCAGAAGTGATCTTTTTAGAAAAAGACTGGGACAGTGCGTTTGAACAAGAGAAAGTAATTAAGGCCATCCAGGAACATCAACCTAAGATTGTTGCGATGATTCACGGTGAAACAGCAAACGGACAGATGCAACCATTGGATAAAATAGGTGCCTATTGTCGAGAACATGATTTATTCTTTGTTGTATATACTGTAGCAACATATGGTGGTGTTGAAATAAAAGTGGATGACTGGAAAATTGATATAGCCATTGCAGGAAGTCAAAAGTGTTTAAGTGTTCCAGCGGGACTGTCTTTAATTACTTATAATAATAGAGTGAAAGAGGTCATAGAAAAAAGATACCAATTAGAGCTTGGATTAAGTAAAAAAATTAGAAATACTCGACATATTAGTAGTAACTATCTTGATTTAAGTCAAATTCAGCGTTATTGGAGTGAACAGCCGATTAATCACCACACAGAAGCAACAAGTATGATTTATGCATTACATGAAGGCTTGCGTGTCCTAATCAATGAAGGCATTGAAAGCAGTTATGCTCGACATATTTTGAACGATCAGGCAATTAATGCAGGAATTGAAGCAATGGGCTTAAAAATTTATGGAGACATGGACACTAAAATGCCAACAGTGACTCCAATTATGATACCTCAAGGAATTGATGGAGAAAACGTTCGTGAGATGCTTCTTAATGAATTCGGTGTGGAAATTGCGTCGTCATTCGGTCCTTTAAAAGGAAAAGTTTGGCGTATAGGAAATATGGGCTATAGTAGCAGAAAAGAAAATGTACTACATGTTTTAGGTGCTTTTGAGGCGGTATTATTATATCAAGGTGCAAAAATTCAATCGGGAAAAGCAGTTCAATCGGCTTTAGAAGTGTATTTAAAATAAAATAAATGAGTTTATACAGAAAAAAACTGTGTAAACTTTTTTATTTTTCTGAAATTATATCCGTTTTTCAGAAAAGCGAACATTTTATACTTTTAGTACTTAAAAATTACGTAAAAAGATGTAATTTTTTGGAAATTTTGTTACAATAAAAGTTGTTATTACTTTTAATTAGGGAAGTGGTATATGTTTTTTAGCTGGATAAAAAATATTATTTTGGGAGGAAGTTTTTTGGAAGAGAAAAAATGGTTTAAGAAATTGAATATCATGATGTTGTTGCTATTATTATTAGGGACATTTAGCCCGACAATTACAGCACTGGCAGAAACTCAATTAGTCAATGAGGCAATTGAAAGCGTTAAACAAGTTAAAGAAGTAGGAACTAAAGAAACGACAGAAATAACAAAAGGTATAGAAGAAAATCAGGAAGTGGTTAAAGAAACAATTTCCGAAAGTAAAAATGAAAAAACGATTCAAAGTTCGTTTAATCCGAACAATAAAGTTAAAAAAGAGGCAACTGAAACATCAATAACAAAAGAAGTAGCATCAGTAGAAAAGAAAACTAAAAAATTAACTATTTTAGGCACATCAGATGTTCACGGAAATGTTTGGGATTGGTCTTATGAGGATGATAAAGAAGCTGATTTAGGTTTTGCTAAAATCGCGACAGTTGTTAAAACGGAACGTGCTAAAAATCCTAATAATATCCTTGTAGATGCAGGTGATAACTTACAAGGAACACTTCTAACAGACGATTTATATAGTTCTAAAAAAGAACTTCAAAATGTAACTCATCCAGTGATTGCAGCTATGAATACGATTGGCTATGATGCAATGGCTTTAGGTAATCATGAATTTAACTTTGGAACTGATTTAATTAAAAAAGTTGAAAAAGACGCGGAATTCCCACTTCTTTCAGCAAATACTTATTTAAGAGGAACAGACACTAATTTTGTTAAAGCGACAGAAGTTAAAATGGTAGATGGTGTTAAAGTTGGTATTATCGGAATGACAATTCCCCATGTTGCTATGTGGGATGGGGATAAAGTTAAACATTTAGAATTTAAACCTTTAAATGAAGAAGCTAAAAAACAAGTGAAGATTTTACAAGAAACAGAAAAACCAGATGTGATTGTTGCTTCTATTCATGCGGGATTAGATAATAGCGATCCAGCTGCAGCGGCTCGCAATGTGATCAAAGAAGTTCCTGAAATCGATGCGTTTGTTCTAGGACATGATCACAGAGAGTATGCAGAAAAAATTGCAGACAATACAGGTAAAATGAAACCTGCAGCAGCAGTTAAAGATACTGGTTCTGGCGTGGTAAAAATTGATTTAGATTTAGAACAAGATGAAAATGATAAATGGAATGTGGTGGAATCTACACCGACAACGATTTCAGTTAAAGGTGTTCAAGGTGACGACGCAGTCAGAGCAGCAACTAAAGAAGCTCATGAAAAAACACAAGAACATGTTAATGGCGTAATTGGAGTTGCTAAAGATAACTTTTTACCAGAACAACGTGTGCCTGGTATTCCAGAAGCACAATTACAGCCAACTGCGATGATTTCTTTAATCAATAATGTCCAAATGAAAGTTGCAGGAGCACAATTAGGCTCAGCAGCATTATTCAAAGCAGACAGTAAATTAGATAAAGGACCAATTAAATTTTCAGATATTTTTAATATTTATAAATACCCAAATACCTTAGTTGGGACTGAAATGACTGGTGCTCAACTTAAAAAATATTTAGAAAAACAAGGGGCGTATTATCAGCAATATGAACCAGGGGACGTTACAATTGGTTTTAATGATAAAATTCGTGTTTATAATTATGACATGATTTCAGGAGTTAAATATAAAATTGATATCTCGAAACCTGTCGGCTCACGTATTAAAGACTTAACTTTTGAGGGCAAAGAAGTCGCAGATGACCAAGTCTTTAAAATTGCAATGAATAATTATCGATTTGAAGGTATGGCAAAAGATGGTTTAGTAAATCCTGAACCTTATTATGAATCTGACCCAGCAACATTGAGAGGAAAGATTGTTGAGTATATTGAGGAAAAAGAAGTTATTGATCCAAAAGAAGAATTAGAAGAAAACTTTGAAATCATTGGTGCAGATTTAACTCATCCTGCGAGCCAATATGTAATTGATCAAGTTAAAAAAGGCACACCAGGTTTTGAGATTATGCCTTCTGCAGATGGTCGTACGCCAAATGTTAGAAAACTAAATGCAATTAAATTACATGAACAAGGCCTTATTCCAGATGAATATATGGGAGAAAATGGCTCTGTTAAAATTATGCACACAAATGATATGCATGGACGTATGGAATATTTTGAAGACAAATATAGTCCATCAATTGGATTAGGACGTGTGAAGACATTTAAAGATAATGAAAAACCGACACTTTTAGTAGATGCAGGAGATGCGATGCAAGGATTACCTATCTCTAACTACTCTAAAGGTGCAGATATGGTTAAAGCCATGAATGCTGTAGGGTATGATGCGATGACTTTAGGAAATCATGAATTTGATTTTGGATTAGAAACAGCATTACAATACAAAAAAGATTTAAAATTCCCAATTGTATCAGCAAATGTCTTGTATAAAGATGGGACAAGACCGTTTGATCCTTACACAATTGTGACAAAAGAAGTCAATGGTAAGAAACAAAAATTTGCTTTGATTGGATTGACAACACCAGAAACAACAGTAAAAACTCATCCAAACAATGTAGCAAAAGTTAAGTTTGAAAAACCAGCACCAACTGCGATTAAAACAATCAATGAGATTGGGGAAAAGGCTGATTATTTTGTCTTTATGACGCATTTAGGAATTGATGAAACAACTGTGGAAGATGAGACAAGTAAACATTTAGCCACTGAATTGGCTAAAAACTTCCCAGATAAGAAAATATTTATTGCAGACGGACATTCACACACGGCTTTACCAGAAGGAATTAAAGCTGATAATGTGTTGATTGGACAAACTGGTAATCATTTAAACAATGTGGGAATGATGACAGGAAACTATACTGGTGAAAAACCTGAATTAAAAGCTGTCTTACATCCATTCTCAGAATTAAAAGAGTTAACACCAGATCCTAAAGTTGAAGAAATTGTTAAAACAGCAAAAGCTAATTTTGATAAAGAGATGTCAGAAGTTGTTTTAAAAGATAATAAAATTACTTTTAATGGTGAAAGAGACAATGTTCGAAGTCTTGAAACTAATTTAGGGAACTTGATTGGTGATTCATTACTTGCATATGGTAAAGACGGCTTTAAAGAGTCTTCTGATTTTGCCATTATGAATGGTGGAGGTATTCGTCAGTCGATTAAACCAGGTATTGTAACAAAAGGTGATATCGTAGGTGTTATGCCATTTGGTAACACTGTTTCACAAATAAAGGTAACAGGTAACGAAATTTATGCCATGTTTGAACACTCGTTACGCTCGATTCATGCCACTGATAAAGATGGTAAGGTGATCATGGATAAAAATGGTTTGCCAAAATTAGGCGCTAATGGTGGTTTCTTACAAGTGTCCGATTCAGTTAAAGTTAAGTATGACTCTAATTTTGATGGAGCAAAACCAGAACAAAATATTCCAGGGAAACGTATCACAAGTATTCAAGTTAAAGATAAGTCTGGAAAATTTGTTGATGTTCCAAGAAGTGATAAAGTGACATACAATATGATTACTAATGACTTCTTAGCAGCTGGTGGAGATGGTTACTCAATGCTAATTGGAAAACCAGTGGAGCAAGGACCATCAATGGATGAAGTCTTTATGAAGTATTTGACGAAATTATCAGAAAAAGAACTAAATACATATAAAGAAGAAGTACCTTATACACGAATTATTTCTGAAAAATTTGCTGAAGGTGCTACAGTTGAACAAGAAAAATTAGCAGCAACGATTGCTAAAGCAGAAAAATTAAATGAAGAAGAATATACAGCACACAGTTGGGCAAAATTTGAAAAAGATTTAGCAGTAGCCCAAAAAGAATTAGATGCTAAAAATGAAACACGTGCGAAAGAAGCAAATACTAAGTTGGAAAAAGATAGTGAAAAATTAGTTTCGATTAAATCACTTAAATCACTTGTGGCAGAAAGTGAGAAACTTAAAAAAGCGGATTATACAGAAGCAACTTGGAAAAATTTTAATAAGGACTTGGATGCGTCTAAAAAAATATTAGATGATGCTAAAAAAGTTGCAATTGAAGTTACCGAAAAACAAGTTAAAGAAAGTGAGAATGCTTTAAACTCATCTAAAAATAAACTTGAAAAAGTAAAAGTAGTTTCAGAAACAAAAGAACAAGATGCCTTGAAGAAAAAAATAGCTTCTTTCAAAAAAGAAGAATACACAGCACACAGTTGGGCAAAATTTGAAAAAGATTTAGCAGTAGCCCGAAAAGAATTAGATGCTAAAAATGAAAAACGTGCGAAAGCAGCAAATACTAAGTTGGAAAAAGATAGTCAAAAATTAGTTAAAATCAAAGAATTGAAAGATTTAGTGACAAAATACAGCGAATTAAAAGCTGTAGACTTTACGAAAGTAACTTGGACTTCTTTTGAAAAAGCATTAAATGAAGCGCAAGCGTTACTAAAACGTGCTGAAAATGTGAAAGAAGAAGTGACAAGTAAAGAAGTTAAAGCAGTAACAGATAACTTAAAAGAAACCAATAAAAATCTAGCTAAGGTTGGAACTAATCCAGGAAAAACTGGAGGTAATAACGGTAGTGGTAGTAACAGTGGTAATGGCACAACTAGTACAGGCAAAAAATACTTCCCTCAAACTGGTGAAGCTATTGAGAATTTCGGCTTAATCGGGATTGGAATTGTTGGTGTATCAGGTGTTTATTATTTTAAAAAGAAAAAAAGTGATAAAGAAGCAGCTTAAATGAAAAAAACGAGACTGAATTTCAGCCTCGTTTTTTTTTTTTTGAAGTTATCTATAGTTGAAACATTATGATTTTTTACTTTTTTTCATTGTTAAAATGGTCAAAGGTAAAGTTAAAATAATATAACCCAGTACAATGATTAAAGTAGCGCTCAACCAAAAACTATGGATGGCAAATTGTTTAATAATAAACAAAGGGATTAAAATCGAAATAATATAAAAGATGAATAATTGAAAGAATCGTTTGAATGACATATAACTCCTCGCTATCTGAATAAAATGAACTACAAATATATTAAAGCATATCTATTACTGAATTTCGATCATAATTTTATGATTAATCTAACTTTTTCTTAGTTAAGAAATTAAAATTTTTTAAAGTATTAAAAATAATTGGAAAAAAATACAAAAAAAACTAGTAATAAGTAATAAATGATCATATAATGGAAAATGTATTCGCTTAATATTTATTATTGAAGCGTAGCTAGTAATTTGTTAGTTATTCTTTAGCCGGATAATTCAATGAATAGTGACAAGTAAAGTTAAAAAAGTAACAAAACACCGAATTTTGTTACTTTTCCCCTTTTTTATTTACAAGAATAAAAATAATAGATGACTTATATAGTTAAGTCTAGTAAAATAAGTATGAATAGTTAAATATTTAGAGTACATGCAGTTCTCTAAACGTTAAAAAAAGGCTGACCTAAATGTCAGTCTCTTTTTTTTTGCTTTTCTATTGATTCTAGTTCTCAATTAAATATGATATAATATGTGAGTCATTTAACACGACAAAAAAGATTATGATTAAGGAGTTTTACATATGAAGGGTTTAAAAATTCAAGATTTGATTTCATCAGGGGTTTACGCCACTGTTTATTTTTTTGTGGTATCTATTGCAACCTTTTTACTTAGATTTACAGTACCAACATTTAATACATTATTAATACCTGGTTTATCAGCTTTATTTGCAGGAATTGTGTATTTGATGGTAATAAATAAGATACCTAAATTTGGTGCTATCACAATAGTTGGCTCTGTAATGGCCGTCTTTTTTCTAATATTTGGTTACTTTCCGTTAGCCTTTTTACCGAGTATTATTTTCCCGTTATTAGCAGATATCATTCAAAATAAAACAAAATTAAATGAGACAGTAAAAATACCATTAAGCTATACTGTTTTTAGTTTTGGTCTAACTGGTCCAATATTACCTTTATGGTTTATGAAAGAAGCTTACGTAGAATCATTACTAAATAGAGGGAAAGATATGACTTATGTAGATAGCGTGTTTGCTTCTATTTCAACTGCTACTTTCTTTGTTTCAATGGGTTTTTTAATCATAGGAAGTTTAGTTGGTTTAATGTTAGGAAAAAAAATATATCAAAAACATTTTTCAAAGCAAGTTAGAAAAGGCAACAAGTAATGAAAAAAAAGTATGTCTCATTTGATCCGAGGAGTAAACTGGCAGTTGTTTTATCTGCCAGTTTACTTTTGATGTTCCGAGTGAACTGGTTAATGGAAACTATTTTTGTCTTATTGATGTGTTTACTTTTAATTATTAATGGTGGATGGAAAAAAGGCCTCATTTTAATGTCATTGTATTATCTTATCTTATCGATAGATTTATTATTCTTTCAACAAATTACAGGTGCAGTATCAGCTTTTCTCTCTTTTTTCTTAGTAGCTAATCGTTTATTATTACCCCCAATTATGGCGGCTACGTTTGCTGTTAATAATACAAAAATGAGTGAATGGATTGCTGCTATGAAAAAAATGAAAGTTCCCAAGTTTATTATCGTTCCCTTTTCAGTGGTATGTCGCTTTTTTCCTGTTTTATTACAAGATTTCAAACAAATAAGATTAGCAATGAAATTTAGAGGGATAGGAATTAATCTTATTGATTTATTCAAGCATCCACTTTTAACATTAGAGTACATTGTCGTTCCAATTTTAGTATCAGTGGAATCAACCTCTATTGAATTATCCGCAGCAGCACTTGTTCGAGGTCTTGGTAGTGCTGAAGAATCGACAAGTGTCTATGATGTAAGATTTAGAATTCAAGATATAATTTTATTATTGAGCTTAGTAATTTTTTTTACTGGAGGTTGGTTAATTAATGATTACGTTAAATAAAATGTCATTATCCTATGAAGGAGACACAGTCCTTTCGGAAATTGATTTAAATATACCTGCCGGTGAGTGCGTGGTTATTTGTGGTGAGAGTGGTAGCGGAAAATCATCATTAATTCGTGTTTTAAATGGCTTAATTCCCGAACTTTTCGAAGGAGAAATAAAAGGTGAGGGGGAAATATTGGGGCATAACCTACCCGTTAAAAATTTTAATGAATTTGTTAAGGAGATTGGCGTTGTTTTTCAAAATCCTAAAACACAATTTTTTATGAATGATGTTTATTCGGAGTTAGCTTTTTCAATGGAAAATTTTGCTTTTCAACGAGTTGAGATGATAAAAAAAATTGCTATTATTTCAGAAACCTTTGATTTGAAAAAATATTGGTCAAATACGATGTTTGAATTATCAGGTGGTGAAAAACAACGAATTGCTTTTGCTTCTTCATGTATGATCGACCATTCTTTATTTTTGTTAGATGAACCATCAAGTAATTTAGATGATAAAAACATTCAAATATTAACTGATTCCATTCAATGGTTAAAAAATAAAAAACAAACAATTGTAGTAGCCGAACATCGTTTATATTATTTATTACCTGTAGTAGATCGATTTATATTAATGGATCACGGTCGAATTGTTGGTGATTTTACTAAGGAAGAGTTTTTAAAAAAGACGATGACTGAACTTAACGAATTAGGTTTGAGATCTTTAAATGAAACTTCGTTATCTATTTCAGATTATCCTAAAGTATCTGTTTCTAAAGCAAAAGAAGCTTTAAATAATTTGTCTTGTGAAAAAATAGACTTTGGATATAAAAAGAATAGTACTAATTTGCGGGTTGAAAAGTTACTTTTTACTTCAAATAAAATTACAGGTATTATTGGAGAAAATGGTTCTGGAAAAACAACTCTCTCTCAAATTCTAACTGGTCTTATAAAAATAAAAACAGGTACCGTTTTTTATAATGAAAAGAAGCAGACCGCAAAGGAATTAATTAAACGGAGCTTTTTGGTGATGCAAGATGTGAATTTACAATTATTTTTTGAAAGTGTTGAGAAAGAAATTTCAGCCAAAGCAAAACGGTTAGATATTTTTGATGAAGTTGTCACCATGTTAGATTTAGAAAAACTGTTGGATAGACACCCACAAACTTTATCTGGTGGAGAAAAGCAACGAGTTGCAATTGCCAGTGCGATTCTTTCAGGAAAAGAAATAATTGTCATGGATGAACCAACAAGTGGTTTGGATTTGAAACACATGAAAGAAGTTAGTTGTGTGATAAATAGTATGAGGAAATTTAATATTATTATTATTATTATTTCTCATGATAAAGAATTTATCAATTTAACTTGTCAGCGCGTGGTAGAGCTACATGATGGTCAACTTTCATAGAGGTGAGGTGGAAGAGATAAAAGAATATGTAACGATTTCCCAGTTAGCTAAATTATTTAATATTAGCCATCATACGATTAGACATTATGAAGATAAACATATAATTAAGCCAGCTTTTATCAAGGAAAACGGTTATCGGATGTATGGATTGTCAGAAGCTTACGATTTAGCTTTTATTTTATTATTCAGAAATTTAAATTTAGGGATTTTAGAAATTAAAAATTTACAAGAAACAACTGAAAAAGAAACATATGAGCTTTTTTTAAGGAATAAGATACTTGAAATAGAGAAAGAAATAAATGATTTGAATCAGATAAAAGAGAGCATCGAGAAGCAATTAGCAATTTCTAAACAAATAAACAAAGCAGAACAAACATTTTTAGATCAGCCTATTTATTTGAAAAAAATCAAAAGGCTAGCCCATGACGAGGTATTGACTATTAATGATTTATTAGACTTAGAAGAGGTGACCCTATTTTTTTCAAGTCAAATTGTTTATGTGATTTATGAACGGTACTATGATGTTTTTTATGAAACTAAAGAAGAGCTGCTTGATTTTATTCCAGTAGGAAAATATCAAACAGAGTGGTTGTTAGCTCAGAGTGAAAAAGACTTAGATGATCTTATAAAAAAGAAGTTTCAAAATACGTCAACACCTGTTTATATCTTAGAAGAAGTAACCCAAATGTTAGGTAAAAACCATGAATTGCAATGGAAAATTATGTTTGAAGTATGATAAAATAAATAAAGTAATTAAAAATGGTTAAAGGAGGACAAGAATGGGTATTAGTTTTATCTGGTTATTTTTAGTGGTTATACCAATAATTTGTTTTTCTTACTGGCTATTTTTTAGACCGACAAGTCTTTGGACAGGATTCTTTTTTGTTATTTCTATTGGATTTTTGTACTTGATGTTAATTATCCAGGCTGAAAAAATAAATACAGGACTAGCATTGTGGATAGCAATGCCAATTATCATCATTTTAATATTAATTGTAATTTTTGGTATGTTTACAGGTGTGATTGCTTTATTTTGGAATGAGCGGACTCTTCTGAAAAAAGAGGGGTTTTCCTTAAGTAACCTATTACCAATGTTAGTTGCGTTAGGATTAATCGGCTTTCAGGTAGCTGTAATCCTTATTGCTTACTATGGGCATAATCCTTATATTGTTTCATTATCATTATTGATGAATCTAAGCTTCTCTTATGTTGTGGCTATCTTTTTCTTTTATTTGGTTACTTCGATTTTGTATAATCGTTTTCCACATAATAAAAATATTGATTACATCATTGTTTTAGGAGCAGGATTAATCGATGGGGAGCGAGTGACACCTTTATTGGCTAGTCGAATCGATGTGGCAGTGCAACTTTTTGAAAAACAAAAGAATAAGCGAAACCATCAGCCAACTCTTATTTTATCTGGTGGACAAGGACCTGATGAAAAAGTATCAGAAGCAAGAGCTATGATGAACTATGTAGAAGAAAAAAACTATCAATTAGGCAATGTTTATTTGGAAGAAAAATCAACTAACACAAAAGAAAATCTACAATTTTCAGAGGCGATTGCCTATCAAAAAGATAATATAAAAAACTTTAATCGTAAAAATATTGTAATAGCATCTAATAATTACCATATTTTAAGAGCAGGGAAATTAGCCTATCGATTAGGAATTTTTGCTCGTGGTATTGGCTCTAAAACAAAGATGTATTATTTACCAACCGCTTTTATTAGAGAATATATAGGCTATCTTGCTTTAACTAAAAAAAGACATCTAATAATTTTTGGTATTTTTTTATTCCTTTCAATTTCACTTCTAGTTTTAACATTATTTGTATCATAGAATAGAATACAGTGATATATAGTTATTAACACATGTATGAGAGTGGCTTAAAAGTTGTTTTGCCTCCAGTTGTCGTGAGAGCAGACTTTTTATCCCCTGACTAACAAAAATCATTCATATAAATAAAATAAGAGACTGACAAATTTAGTCAGCCTCTTTCTTTTTCCCCTTTAAAAAGGAACCATAGTCATTTTTTGCTGCTTAAAAATTGCTAGTTCATGGATATTATTATCTTTTAAAAGTTGCCCCATTTCTAAAAAGCCAAGTTCATAATCAGAAGCTACGTGTGCATCTGAACCAAGTGTAAAGAGTTTCCCACCAAGAGAAATATAAAGTGGAATGGCATATTCATAAAGATGACGGTTATTGTATTTAACAAAACTTTTAGCATTTAGTTCAACGGCAATTTTTTTATCGATTACTTTTTTAAAAAGATCAATTAATAAGGATTCGGCTAACTTTTGGTATTCAGAGACATCAATACTTAATTGTCTCATGCCGTAATCGAAATGAGTTAGAATATTTAACTGTGTCATCTCCTCAACAGAGAGTATCATCTGTTCATAGTATTCCGTTACTAATTTCTTCTTTTCCCATTCTCGAACAATAGGATCCATAAAATCGATGTCCCCGTTTTGATGGGTGCTTAATAGAATTAAATCATAAGGATTACTTCCAACAAAATCTGTGATTAATTCATGTTGAGAGGGAACATAGCCTACTTCAATTCCTCTTAAAATGGAACGTTCATAACGCTGCTCTAATTGTTTTATTTCTTCATTGTATAATTTAAAATTAGGTAGACTATCTTTGAATCCATCAGCAGGATTATAAAAATCAAGGTGTTCAGTTGTGACTAGCGTCTTATTTGTTTTTTCTAAATAATTTTCAAAAGATTCAGTTGAATCAAAAGAATGATGGGTATGTAAATGTTGATCGTAGTAGTGTGTCAATGTATATCCTCCAATCTATGTATAGTTCTTTTTTATATCTTCCAGATTAGCCAAAAATTTATTAATTAACCACTCAGGTTTCTCTATTGTAGCATGTTTACCAAGGGTCATTAAATAGCTAAAGGTATAATCGATATCTTCTTTGGCTAATGGTAAGTCAAGATAACCAGAACTATCTTGATTAACGGTAAGATAAGGCGCTAATAGTTGGTTTTCTAGCGATCTCATAACGCCAATATTTGATAAATGAATGCCAACTTGAAAGGTTTCTTTAGTTGTTATTTTTTCTGCTAGGTTATTTAAAGTGAGTGTTGAATGAAACGTTTCATTTGATACTTCTAGAGATTCAAAGCGGTCAATTCTAAAATGGCGAATATCTTCGAGTTCACAATCGGTGGCATATAAATACCAAAAATCACTTTGAAAATAAACACCGACTGGTTCTAATTTTTTTTTGGATCTTTTTTTTGACGAGTGATACATCCCAGAAATAATTCTTTTTTTTAAGCAAGCTTGTATTATTTCTTCTGTAAAAGGAGCAGATATTTTTTGATCAGGAATTTTTATTTCAAAAATTTGTTCTAGATGAATAATTTGAGATTGGACCTGCTTGTGACTAATACTTAACAGTTTTTGCTTAGCTTGTTCTGTATTAAATTTGAAAGGAAATGGTTTGATATAAGAAATAGCATGGATGGCAAAAAAGATACTGATAACTTCCTCTTGATTGAATAGAATTGGTGGCAGTAAAGGTTGACTAATAAGTTCCATCCCACCATTTTTACCTTTTGTTGCTTCTATAAAAATACCCATATCTTCCAAATCAACAATGTAGCGTTGGACAGTTCGAGTCGAAATATCAAAACGAGTAGCAATCTCAGTGGCAGTAAATCTTTTTTGTTGTTGCATGAACCAAAGAATTTCATAAAGTCTCTGATTTTTTTTCAATAATAGCACCTCTTTTTTTATAATACGACAATAACTGTCTTATTTAAAAGATATCATAAAAATAAGAGGAGGGAAACAAATGACAGATAAATACATAGAGATAAAAGGTGCGAGAGAAGGAAATTTAAAAGATATAAATTTAAAAATTAAAAAAAATCAAGTGACTGCGTTTGTCGGTGTATCTGGATCTGGAAAGACTTCTTTAGTGCATCGGACGATCGGGGCAGAAGCTCAAAATCAGATGAATGATACTTATCCATCCTTTATAAAAAATAGGTTACCGAAGATGAGAACGCCTAATGTCGATAGTATTTCAAATTTATCTCCACCTATTATTGTTAATCAAAAGGGATTGGGAGATAATGAGCGATCCACAGTTGGAACAGTAACAGATATTAATGCGTCATTGCGATTATTGTTTTCTAGATTTGGAATACCTTTTGTGGGCTACTCAGATATTTTTTCATTCAACAGTCCTAATGGTATGTGTTTAGCTTGTGATGGATTAGGGAAAAAATTAACGTTTGTCCTTGAAGAACTACTAGATCAAGAAAAAAGTTTAAATGACGGAGCAATCCAATTTAAAACCTTTGAACCTGGAAGTTACCGTTGGCATCGATATGTTGATTCTGGTTTCTTTGATAATGACAAAAAGATAAAAGATTTCTCGGTGGAAGAGATAAAAAGGTTGCTTTATTCTGAACCAATTAAACCTCCTAATCCTAATCGTAATTGGTATATGAGTAGTCAGTATGAGGGCGTTATTCCAAGAATTATTAAAACATTTATTAAAAATCCTTCCAAAACTTACAAAAAATATGATGTAGAAATCCAACGAGTGACAAAAGAAAATATTTGTCCGACTTGTCAAGGACATAGATTAAATGAAAAAGCGCTGTCCAGTAAAATTAATGGCAAACATATTGCAGAATGGCAACAATTAGAGCTATCTGAGTTATTGTTAGTGTTAAGGAAAATTAAAAATCAAGAAAATGAGTTGGTGGTAGATACAGTCATGAAACCAATTGAATCTTTATGTCAAGTTGGACTAGGGTATTTAAGCCTTTCTCGAACAACCAATACGTTGTCTGGTGGAGAAAGTCAGCGAGTTAAGTTGATTAAGTATCTAGGAAGTAATTTATCTGATTTACTTTATATTATGGATGAACCAAGTACTGGGCTTCATCCTCACGATTTAAGTAGTATTCGCTTGTTAATTAATCAAATTAGTCAAAAGGATAATACAATATTGATGATTGATCATGATCAAGAGATGATTTGTGAAGCAGATGAAATTATTGAATTAGGTCCAAAATCAGGATATCAAGGTGGTCAAGTGATGTATCAAGGGAGCTTTGATATATGGAGAAATGAACAGGAAAAGAGAAATCAGTTTCACCGAGAAAAAGTGGTAATGTCAGAGGATCAAAAATTTTTTAAACTTAAAAATATAACCTTTAGAAATTTAGAAAAAGTATCTGGAAAAATTCCTCATAATTGTCTGACAGCTATTACAGGTGTTGCAGGTTCTGGCAAAAGCTCTTTTGTTAAGATACTGCGAAAAAAATATTCAGAGGAAGTTATTTTAGTTGACCAAAAAGAAATTAAAGGAAGTTATCGCTCAACTGTAGCGTCTTATATAGGGATTTACGATCGGATAAGAGAATTATTTGCAAAAGAGAACAAAATTAAATCTGGATTCTTTAGTTTCAACGGGTTAGGTGCTTGTCCGAATTGTAAAGGAAAGGGATTTGTTGAAACAGAGATGGCTTTTTTAGAATCAGTAAAAATTTCTTGTGAAGCATGTAATGGATTAAAATTTAAGCCTGACGTTTTAAATTATCTTTATTTAGGTAAAAATATTGTCGAAGTTTTAAATCTACGGTTATCAGATGCTCTTGAATTTTTTAAGGATGAAAAAATTTTGAACCGAATCAAGTGGTTAGTAAAAATTGGTATTGGCTATTTAACATTAGGTCAAACGTTAGATACATTATCTGGTGGAGAGCGACAAAGAGTAAAATTAAGTTTATCTTTAGATGAAAAACAAAAATGTTTTGTTCTAGATGAGCCAACAACAGGACTGAGTAATCAAGATTTAAGTAAATTAATGTCAGTAATTGATGAATTGATAAAAAAGGGAAATACGGTTGTGATTATTGAACACAATATGTTACTCGTTAGACAATGTGACTGGCTTATTGATTTTGGACCAGGTTCTGGTAGATATGGTGGTCGGATTTTGTATGAAGGTAGACCGGAAGAAATAAAAAAATCTGCTGATTCAATTACAAAAGACTACCTATACTAAAAAATGATAAATTTATGACTATGGTTATTAAACCTACAAAAGCCCTTCTTTTTTTGTTATAGTAATATTATTGAAAAAAAGAGTGGGTCAGGAAAGGATTAATGAATGAAGAAATTAGGATTACATTTAGGAAGTATTTTTTTAGGATTAATAATTATACTAGGGATTGGAGTTAGAGCTTACGCTGATACAGAGCAGCCATCGATGATGGACTTGATTAAAGAAGCAGACTACCAAGCTTTAGATTCTGATAAACCAAAATCAGCTGTGTTAGTTGATGGTAATACAGGAAAATTATTATGGGGAGAAAACGAAGATTTACCTCACAATCCAGCAAGTATTATGAAATTAATGGTAATTTATTTAACATATGAAGCAATGGCTAATGGTAAATTTTCGATGGACACAGAGATTGTTGCGACACCTAGACATCAACAAATCGCTGGGATTTACGAAATTAGTAACAATAAAATCCAAGCAGGTGTTTCTTATCCTGTAAAAGAGTTAATCCCTATGGCATTAGTTCCGTCATCTAATGTAGCGACGATGATGTTAGCTGAACAAGTGGATCCAAATGCTGTATCGTTTTTAAAAAAAATGAATGATAAGGCGCAAGAATTGGGGATGGCAAACACCAAAATTGTCAATGCGACTGGAGCTGAAGTATCTTCATTCCAAGGCTTATATGCGACTGAAGGAATTGATACGACATCATTAGATCAAACAGGTTCAAACGTTACGACAGCTAAAGACTTTGCGTTGTTCTCATTTCACTTAATTAAAAATTTTCCTCAAGTTTTAGAATTTACGAGTTCACCAACTGTAACAGTTATGAAGGGTACACCGCAGGAAGAAACATTTGAAACCTATAATTATTCAATTCCAGCAAATGGAAAGGTTTATGAAGATGTGGATAAAAATTATGACTTTGAAGGTGTTGATGGATTGAAAACAGGTTCAAGCCCTTCAGGAGCCTTTAATATCGATGCTACAGCTAAGAGAGGAGAACTTAGGCTAATTGCGATTGCTTTTGGTGTGGGTGACTGGAGTGATCAAACAGGAGAATATAAACGCCATCCGTTTGTAAATGCTATGTTGAATTATGGTTTTAATCATTTTGAATATAAAGAGCTCGCTAAAAAAGGTGAACAAACAATTAATGATCAAGAAGTTATATTATCAGAATCATTAAAAGATGTTGTAAAAAAAGAGGATACGCCAAAACTTAAATTAAATGATGATATGACTGTGACGGTTGAAAATGACCTGAAATCTGTTTCGGAAACAATTAATCCAGTATCCACTAAATATGAAGTAGTTGAAAAAAATGTTGTAGAGAAAACAAAGAATCACACGAAAAGTATTGTTGATGAGGTTAATAATATTGTTGATATGTCTAATCCGATAATTAAAATTGTTGTTATTACTTTCAGCGTTATCTTTTTCTTAATTATCTTTCTTGTGATATTATTAGTGAGAAGTAACCGAAAACGTAAAAAAGCACGTCGTGAACGTATGAGACGATTTGAAGATATGGGAAAACTAGATGAAAAATAAATTAGTATTGGAGAAGTGAAATGTATGGAAAGCTATCCCTTAAATAATGGTATGACGATCCCTGTAGTTGGCTTTGGCACATGGCAAGCTGCTAATGGAGAAATAGCAGAGCAATCTGTGCTGAGTGCTCTTGAAGCAGGTTATCGCCATATTGATACTGCAGCAAGATATGAAAATGAAGAAAGTGTTGGAAATGCCATTAGACAATCTGGTATTCCTCGTGAAGAGTTATTTGTAACAACAAAAGTCTGGAATGATCATCATTCTTATGAAAAAACAAAACAAGCCATTGATGACTCTTTGAATAGATTAGGTTTAGATTATGTTAATTTATACTTAATTCATTGGCCTAATCCTCTAGAAATTCGTGGTGATTATCCAAAAGCAAATGCTGAAAGTTGGCGAGCAATGGAAGAAGCCGTTGCTTTAGGTAAAGTAAAAGCAATAGGTGTGTCTAATTTTCACCCGCATCATCTAACTGAGCTATTAAAGACAGCTAAGATAAAACCAGTTGTTAATCAAATTTTCTTAAATCCAAGTGATATGCAACCTGAGATTGTTTCTTTTTGTCAGGAACACGATATTTTACTTGAAGGCTATAGTCCTTTAGGAACTGGTAAAATTTTTGAATTAGAAATCTTGCAAGAAATGGCTGATAAGTATCAAAAATCTGTCGCTCAAATTGTTTTAAAGTGGTCGATTCAACATGGCTTTGTACCGTTACCTAAATCTGTCACACCAAGTCGAATTGCTGAAAATATCGATTTGTTTGATTTTGAATTATCAAGTGCTGATATGATTACAATTGACGGCCTTCGTGGTAAAGCTGGCTATGCAGTAAATCCAGATGAAGTAGAATTTTAAGAAAAAGTAGGTATATTTGTCTCATTAGATAAATATACCTACTTTTTTAAAAAAAATCACTTTTTTATTGTACAGTAGTTGAAAGAATGATTGTTTTCATATATTATTTAATATTGATAGAGAACGAGGTGATGGAATGAAAAATTTAATAAAATTAGTATCAAATCGAGCAATTATTATAGGATTGTTAATTTTACTGCAACTAGGATTACTTTTTGCGATTATATTTAGGTTTCAAGAATACTTTGTTTATTTTTATACGACATATATCATAGTATCGGCAGCTGTTATCATCAAAATAGTCAATAGTCGAACAAACCCAGCATATAAAATAGCTTGGATCATTCCAATTATGCTGATACCTATTTTTGGGACAGTTATTTATTTAGTTTTTGGTCGGATCCGTTTTACTAAAGAAGATAAACGAAAAATGTCTCAAATTCATGAAAAAGAAATGGCGTTAATGCAAGAAACAGTTAAACAAATCCAGATTGAAGATGGTAACCAAGACGCAGTTATTCAATCAAGCTATTTAACGCATTATGGTGAAGGGGCTTTGTTTAAAAATACAACAAGCCAATATTTTCCTGTAGGTGAAACGGCTTTTAAGGCCATGCTTCAAGAATTAGAAAAGGCAGAAAAATATATTTTTATGGAATATTTTATTGTCGAGGAAGGGAAAATGTGGGACGCTATACTAGAAGTTTTAGTTAGAAAGGTAAATGAAGGCTTGGATGTACGTGTTATTTATGATGATTTTGGCTGCCTTTATACACTTCCGCATCATTACTATCGAAAATTAGAAAATTATGGAATAAAAAGTTGTGTTTTCAATCCGTTTGTTCCCGTCTTATCTTCTATTTTTAATAATCGTAACCATAGAAAAATTACGGTAATTGATGGAAAAGTTGCATTTACAGGAGGGATTAACTTAGCTGATGAGTACATCAATGAAGTAGATCGTTTCGGTCATTGGAAAGATAACTCGATTATGGTTAAAGGTGAAGCAGCATGGGGATTTACGCTACTTTTCTTATCTTTATGGGAATTCATCTACAATGATGATGATCAACTAAGTGATTTTTACCCAGAATATAAAGAAGAGTTACCAAAATCAGAAGGATACTATCAACCCTATGTGGATTCTCCTTTTGATAATGAGACAGTCGGGATGAATGTCTATCTAAATTTAATTAATCGAGCCAAAAAATCGGTCTATATTACGACACCCTATTTAATTATTGATAATCTTTTAATGGAAGCATTATGTACATCTGCTAAAAGTGGTGTTGATATTCGTATTATAGTGCCTCATCAACCGGATAAATGGTATGTGCATGCTGTAACTAAATCTAACTATTCTCAATTAATAGAAGCAGGTGTAAAAATTTATGAATATACACCAGGATTTATTCATTCTAAAACTTTTGTTGTGGATGAGATTTATGCAACAGTTGGAACAGTTAATTTAGATTATCGAAGTTTATTTTTACATTTTGAATGTGGAATTTGGATGTACAAAACGTCTTCTGTAACAGAAGTCTATGATGATCATATGCAGACGGAAGCTTCTAGCCAATTGATTACACTTGAAGAAGCTAATGATATTAGTTGGCCAACACGCATGGTTAGAGCGCTCTTAGCTGTTTTTTCTCCATTGTTATAAAATGATCAAAAAAATATAAAAATGAGGGTGACTTTTGGGGTCTCCCTCTTCTTTTGATATAAAATATACTTAAAAATAATTATTTTATGATATGATACGTGGTAATGATAAGTAAGAAAAGAGTGAAGGTATGGTAAATATTTATTTGGATCATGCAGCAACAACACCAATGCATGAAGAAGTAATTAAAGAAATGACAAGAATTATGACAACTGTTTATGGGAATCCGTCTAGTATTCATCACTTTGGACGGCAAGCAGATTTTGAATTAGAAAACGCGAGAGAAGAAATAGCTAAAGCGATTAACGCTCAACCTACTGAAATTATTTTTAATAGTGGTGGAACAGAAGGTGATAATACAGCGCTCATTCAGACTGCTTTAGATAAAAAAGAATTTGGAAAACATATTATTTCGACTAATGTGGAACATAGTGCAGTTACTCACTCATTAGAATATTTAGAATCACTAGGATTTGAAGTGACTTATCTACCTGTTGATGAGACGGGTGCTATTTCAGTAGAACAAATTAAAGAATCCTTAAGAGAAGATACTATTCTCGTCTCTGTGATGTATGGAAATAATGAGGTAGGTACAATGCAACCTATTAAAGAAATTGGCGACTTATTAGAAGGTCATCAAGCTTTATTTCATACTGATGCAGTTCAAGCCTTTGGAACAGAAACGATTGATGTCAAAGAATTAAAAGTGGACTATTTAAGTGTTTCGGGGCATAAAATTAATGGGCCTAAAGGGGTAGGATTACTTTACATAAAAAAAGGTGCTCTAGTCCCAGTAATGCTTCATGGTGGCGAGCAAGAAGAGAAGAAACGTGCTGGAACAGAAAATTTAGCCGGGATTGTTGGATTAGCAAAAGCGATAACTATCCTGACTGACGAGCAAAAGATGGTAAATAGAGAAAAATATCAAATGTTCAAATCAATCATTATAGATAAATTAGTCGATAGTAATGTCGCGTTTGAAATAAATGGTGATGAAAATAATTACCTAGCACATATTTTGAATATCTGGATTAAAGGAATTCCAAGTAATATCTTACTTTCAAAACTTGATTTATTAGGCTTTGCCATTTCAACGGGTTCAGCATGTAGTGCTGGCAATGTTGCTCCGTCACCAATTATTAAAGTAATGAAAAAAGATTATCCAGAAGCAGCTGTTGAATCCATACGAATTAGTTTTGGACTTGGTTTAAATGAGGATGATATCAAGTTGTTTGCCGAAAAATTAATAACAAGTATTAAAAGTTTTATCTAAATTGGCATAGCTTTTTAAAAGCGGATTGTTTATAATTGAGTATAAGAATACGTTTTAGGAGGAATTATATGTCTTTTTTAGATAAAGCAACTGTCGAAGGTGGCACAACATATTATAAAATCAAAGATACAGCTAGAGCTTATGCATTTAAGGATTATGGATTCAAAGAATCAGCTTCGGGAAATTTTCAACTGGTTCGCCCATTAGATACAAATCCTCAAAATAAGCAAAGTCCTAAACTCAAAATTACTGTAGCAAAAGATTTAAAAACGTTAAAAATGTCAATTACTACAGCGAATGGTTTGAAAAGTTTAAATATTTTTAAAGGTGATTCTCATGAAGAGAAACAAGCTCAATTTAAATATATCATGGCTGACATGATGCACTATGGCTGTCTAGAAGAAGCCTGAAAATGAAGAAAGAACAAAACTGATTTTCAGTTCTGTTCTTTCTTTTTTTATTTTATATATCTTTTTGCTAAAATTAGCATCATAATACCTAAAAAAATAAAATACAGTGGCATTATTATCAGAGATCCATTATGGAGATGACTCATGCCAAAAGTTATTAAACTAACGAGTAAATAATAACCTAGGCTAAAGATGGCTCCCGCTGAACCAACAACGTCTTTAAAATCAACAAGTGCTAAACTTAAACAATTAGGTAAGGCAGTTCCTGTTCCAAGTAAAGTAATAAAAATACTTAGTAAAATGAGGCCAAATTGTCCCCATTTTGGAAAGACACTGCTGTAAGTTGCTAAAAGTAAGCAACTTGACCCAATAAGCATAATCTTGATTCCAAGCAGAATGATCGATTCTGCTTTTTTTATTTTCAAAAGTTTCTTTGAAAGTAATGCACCAACAATGGATGCCCCAGCAATCACGATGCCTAAAAAACCATATAAAGAAGCTGATAAACCAAATTTTTCGATGAAAATAAAAGGTGCTTCTGCGTAATAGCTGAATAAAACCCCATTGATTACTCCAATTAAAAAGCCGTAAGTTAATACTTTAGGATTTTTAATTAGTCTGACAAAAATAGGCCATAAAGCAACTTTTTGTCTGGTTGAAACATCAAAAGTTTCTGGTAAACCGACAAAGGTATAGGCTAATAGAATCAAACTCATTAGAACCAAAGTTAGAAATACCATTCTAAAACCAAAATAGTTTCCTACAAAACCACCAATTAATGGCCCAATAGCAGGAGTAAAGGCAAGGGCAGCAGAAATTTGAGCGAACAGTTCGTGACGTTTGTTACCAGTAAAAGCTTCTCGTAAAATAGTTTGGGTTGTCACAGATCCCGTACTTGCTCCAAATGCTTGAATAAAGCGAGCAAGCAGTAAAAAGTTGATAGATGTTGAAGTGTAGCAAAGAATACTTCCAATTCCATATAAAACAATGCCGTAAATCATTGCAGGTCTGCGTCCTATGATATCTGATAGATAGCCCCAAAAAAATACGCCAAAAGCAAAAGCCAAAAAGTAAATACTTAGCGTTAGCTGTGCTGTATTCATTGATACCTGAAAGCTTTGAGCAATCTCAGGTAATGAAGGGGTAAAAATAGTTTCACTAATTTGTGGGAATCCCACTAAGCAGATTAATAATAATAATGTTGGTTGTTTTTTTATTGATGTTTTTTCCAATTTGAATTCCTCCGAATTTTTAAATTATGCGAAAAAAACATCTTTTGAAGGGAAATGGAGGTACCATGATCTTGATTTGTTCTAAGGTAGACATGGTTTTCACCCTTTCTTAATTATTCTAGTGAAGAATAACATAATTAATAGATACTGTAAAGTAAAAATACTTTAAAGGAAATAATAAGAAATAGATGATTTTTTCTTAAAAAATGTATATAATGAAAACACTGAAAAATTACGACCTTCAAATCGTATTAGATTTCAGAATCTAAGAAATGATGGTGATTGAATGAAAGATAACAGCGAAATTCGTGTTGTTGTTGGAATGAGCGGTGGGGTTGATTCATCTGTAACAGCCTTATTGTTAAAAGAACAAGGGTATGACGTGGTCGGTGTCTTTATGAAAAATTGGGACGACACTGATGATAATGGCGTTTGTACTGCAACAGAAGATTATAAGGACGTTGCTAAAGTAGCAAACCAAATTGGCGTTCCTTATTATTCTGTAAACTTTGAAAAAGAATATTGGGATCGTGTATTTGAATATTTCTTGGCGGAATATCGCTTAGGAAGAACGCCCAATCCAGACGTCATGTGTAATAAAGAAATTAAATTTAAAGCTTTTTTAGACTATGCGATGAAACTTGGTGCAGACTATGTTGCAACGGGTCATTATGCTCAAGTGACGAGAGATGAAGATGGCACAACGCATATGTTAAGAGGAGTTGATAATAATAAAGATCAAACATATTTTCTAAGCCAATTGTCACAAGAACAATTAGCTAAAACCATGTTTCCTCTTGGTCATATGGAGAAAAAAGAAGTTCGTGAGATTGCTGAACGTGCTAATTTAGCCACTGCTAAGAAAAAAGATTCGACTGGTGTTTGTTTTATCGGTGAGAAAAACTTTAAAGAATTTTTAGGTCGTTTCTTACCAGCCCAACCAGGTAAGATGGTGACCCTTGATGGTCAAGTTAAAGGAGATCATGCTGGTTTGATGTATTATACAATCGGCCAACGTCAAGGATTAGGTATTGGCGGGGGACAAGGTGAGTCAAGTGAACCCTGGTTTGTAGTTGGAAAAGAATTAGAAACGAATACTTTATTGGTTGGACAAGGATTCCATCATGAGCATTTGTATGCCACAAAATTAACTGCTAGCGAAGTTCATTTCACGGTGGATACCCCTCTTGAAAAAGAATTTTCATGTACGGCTAAATTCCGCTATCGTCAACAAGATACAGGTGTTAAAGTTATCTTAAATGATGATCAAACAAAGGCTACTGTTATTTTTGACGAACCAGTTAGAGCCATCACACCAGGACAAGCCGTTGTATTCTATGACGGTGATGAGTGTTTAGGTGGCGGTTTGATTGATGCTGCTTTTAACGAAGAAATCCAAAGACAGTATGTTTAAAAAATTATAGTTTTTAGTTGACAGTTATTTAAAAATGATTTATAGTCGTATGTGTTAAACAATTAAATAGATTTGTTAGGTGAGGCTCCTATACAAACACAGGCTACTGCCCAAAAACGTCGAGAGACACCAATGGGTATAACAGGGATTATCGAGATAAGGTTTTTCTTAACGTAGCTAAAGCTAATGCTTTTACGTTGTATAGTGCTAAAACTCAACGATTGGATCTTAAGAATGCTTATTTAGTGATGAATTCAAACCTCTCGTCGAGTTTTTGGCGAGAGGTTTTTTGTATGCATAGCAGATTAGATAAAAGGAGATGGAAACAAATGGACGACAGTAGTCAGAGTGAAAGTCAAAGGGGTTTGTGTCATAAGAATTATGTTTTAGAAGATTTCTATTATTGTTTATTTGTTTCTAGAAAATAAGTAATGCGCTTCTTTATCGTACTTCTTTCATAAACCCAATGAAGTTAGGAGGAAATCACATGTCAGAAGTAATGATTTTTTTACTGTTCATGAGTGTTGGATTGTCTCTTTGGGTGATATTTTATGGAAAGAAGGTAAGTATGAAAATGGAAAAAAAAGAAAAAGTGGTTCAAAAAAACGAGATTAATTATACTGTTTTCTCACAAGAAACGGCAGAAAGTGTTTTAAATAAGTTTAAAAGTAATTTAAAGGGACTTTCGACACAGGAGGCAGAAGAGTTAAGAGAGCTTCACGGGGAGAACGTAATTTCTCATGGTAAGAAAACACCACTCATTGTGGAAGTATTAAAAGCCTACTTTACACCATTTACTATTGTATTAATTACATTAGCAATTATTTCATTCTTTACTGATTATGTGATTGCACCTGTGGAAGATCGTGATTTAACAGGGGTTATTATCATTTCGGCGATGGTCTTTTTAAGTGGAACGATGACTTTAATTCAATCAGTCAGATCAAGTAAAGCTGCTGAAAAATTAGGTAATTTAGTAAAAGTGACAGCTACTGTATTGCGTAATGGAAAAGAAGTCGAGTTGTCAATTGAAGAATTAGTTTGTGGTGATATTGTTAAATTAGCTGCGGGCGATATGATACCGGCTGATATTCGTTTAAGCCAAACGAAAGATCTATTTATTTCACAAGCTGCGATGACAGGTGAAAGTTATCCGGTAGAGAAAAAAGCAACGTACGAAATGCTGGAACACAGTAGTGAAACGGATCTAGAAAATATTGCTTACATGGGAAGTAACGTGGTGAGTGGTAGTGCAACAGGAATTATCATTGCTGTTGGAAACAAGACATTGTTTGGTCAGATTGCAAAAGACGTGACAGAGTCTAAAACATTAACAAATTTTGATATTGGAATTAATAAAACATCATGGTTATTAATTCGCTTTATGCTTGTCATGGCGCCAACGGTGTTTTTAATTAATGGTTTAACTAAAGGTGATTGGTTAGAAGCTTTCCTATTTGGTTTATCAGTAGCGGTTGGTTTAACACCTGAAATGTTACCAATGATTGTGACAACAAACCTTGTTAAAGGCGCTTCTACGATGGCTAAAAAGGGAACAATCATTAAAAATCTAAATTCAATTCAAAATTTTGGAGCAATTGATATTTTATGTACAGATAAAACAGGCACACTAACACAAGATAAAATTATTTTAGAGTATCACTTAGATGTTGACGGTAAAGAAGATGCTCGTGTTTTACGTCATGCTTTCTTTAATAGTTACTATCAAACAGGCTTACGTAATTTAATGGATAAAGCAATTATTGATTCTGCAAATGAGGAATTAGACATTGACGTGGCTAACTACAATAAAATTGATGAAATCCCTTTTGATTTCCAACGCCGTCGTATGAGTGTGGTGATTGAAGATAATCATGGCAAAACTCAAATGATTACAAAAGGTGCCGTTGAAGAGATGCTTGAAATATCAAGCTATGTCGATTACAAAGGCAAAGTTATTGCATTAACAGAAGAAATTAAACGTACGATTTTAAAAACAGTAGATGAGTTGAATGAAGATGGCTTACGTGTCATTGCTGTGGCACAAAAAACAAATCCAAGTGTTGTAGGAGAATTCTCTATTAAAGATGAAAGTGACATGGTATTAATTGGTTATTTAGCTTTCTTGGATCCACCAAAAGAAACAACAAAAGATGCGTTAGAAGCTTTAAAAAAACATGGTGTAGCAGTTAAAGTACTAACGGGAGATAATGCACTTGTAACTAAGTCCGTTTGTAAACAGGTCGGTTTAGAAAATGAAGTGTTAATTACAGGTAGTGAGTTATCTAAGATGAGTGACAGTGAATTAACTGTTATTGCTGAGAAACATAATATCTTTGTTAAATTATCACCAGCTCAAAAAACACGCTTAGTTCGTATCTTAAGAGAAGCCGGTCATACGGTAGGATTTATGGGAGATGGTATCAATGATGCCCCAGCAATGAAAGAAGCAGATGTAGGGATTTCAGTTGATACAGCTGTCGATATCGCTAAGGAATCTGCAGATGTTATCTTGCTTGATAAAGACTTAATGATTTTAGAACGTGGTATTTTATCAGGACGAACTATTTTTGGAAACATCATGAAATATGTGAAGATGACAGCTAGTTCTAACTTTGGAAATATGTTCTCAGTTGTTGTCGCAAGTATTTTCTTACCCTTCTTACCAATGTTGCCATTACAATTATTATTCTTAAATTTAATTTATGATATTTCTTGTATGTCAATTCCTTGGGACAATATGGACAAAGAGTACTTAGAAGAACCTAAAAAATGGGATTCATCAAGTATCGGTTCATTCATGAAGTGGTTAGGACCAACAAGTTCAATTTTCGATATTACAACATATGCTTTAATGTACTTTGTGATTTGTCCAGCGGTTGTTGGCGGATCATATCACACATTAACAGCAGAGCAACAAGTGTTATTTATCGCTGTGTTCCATGCTGGTTGGTTTGTTGAATCACTATGGTCTCAAACTTTAGTTATTCACACATTAAGAACACCCAAAGTACCATTTTTACAAAGTAACGCGTCATTTATTTTAACAACTGTCACAACAATCGGAATTGCGATTGGCTCAATCTTACCATTTACAGCATTTGGTGAAAGATTAGATCTAGCACCACTGCCATCAAATTACTGGGGTTGGTTAGCGATCACGGTTATTGCTTATCTACTATTAGTTATGTTTGTTAAAAAAATCTACGTGAAACGTTTTGGAGAATTATTATAGAAATGAAGATTAGAGGTGAACACGATTGTGTTGCCTCTTTTTTTATGAAAACTCTTGCTAATGACGTAACGTAATAAGGTATTATAAGTATATGGAGGTGAATACTATGTCAAAATACACAACTGGTGAAATAGCTAAATTTTGTGATGTATCAGTTCGGACAGTTCAATTTTACGACACAAAAAAAATACTAACTCCAACTGAACTTACTCAGAGTGGACGGCGACTTTATTCAGATGAAGACGTAAAAAAACTTCAATTTATATGTCTTTTGAAATCGCTAGGTTTAAATTTAGCAAGTATCAAAGATATTTTGTCTAGTGGATATGCAACGAGTACTCTATTGTTAATTTTCGATGAACAGTCTAAACAATTAGAAGTCGAAGTTAAAGAAAAGCAAGTTCAAATAGAAGCAATGTCAACCATCAGAACGATACTAGAAAATTGTGAAACTATTCCAACAGAAATACTAACAGACATAGAACATATTATGAAAGATACAAAAAAATTAAAAAAAGTTCATTATGTAATGATAGTCACAGCCGTTGTTTGTGGTTTAATTCAATACTCAACCTTTATTTTTGGGATAACCAAAGGAGTATGGCAGCCGTTCCTTTTCGGGATGAGTCTAGTCATAACTTTGACTATATGGTTCACTTGGTATTATCGTAAAAATATTAATTACATTTGTCCTAAGTGTCATAATATTTTCTACCCATCATTTAGTCAGTTTGTTTTTGCTAAACATACATTTAAAACTAGAAAATTGAAATGTTGTAATTGTTCTCATATATCATATTGTGTTGAAACAACAGCTGAAATAACAAAAGTTGATAATTAATTTTATAAAATAAAAAACCTCTGTTAAAAATCATTTCAAATGAATTCTAACAGAGTTTTTTAGATGAATGAATCATGTGTTGTCTCTCAAATTAATCGGATATTTATTGCCAAATTTTTTCATTTCTAGTAATAGGGTTTCAAGTTCTTTTCCTTTATCTGTTAAACTATAACTGGTTTTTGGTGGCATATTTTGAATAATTGTTTTTTTGATCATTCCATCTTCAATCAGTTCCTTTAAATCTTTACTTAATGTATGTGGTGTGATGCCACTTAATAAACGTGTCATTTCATTAAAACCTCTATCACTTTGCAATAAGTGATACAAAATAAGTATTTTCCATTTCCCACCGATAATAGCGAGAGTGTTAGCTGTATCGCAATTACATTCCACCATTTGTTCGTATGTTTTTCTCATTTGAATTCTCTCCTTAACTAGGTATCTTTTTAAACAGTATTGTTTATATTTTACCCTAGATTTATAATAAATCAAATGATTAAGGAGGAATTAAAAATGAATGAAACGATTTCTTTACTAAAAAACCATGCAACGGTGAGAGAGTATGATTCTAATTATCAAATAACTAACGAGGAAATGGATAATATTTTGTCAGCTGCCAAACAAGCACCTTCTTGGCAAAATGGGCAAGCGTATAGTATCACTATCTTTACTGGCGATGAAAAAAATAAATTAGCTAAGTTAATTGAGACAGATCCAAATCAAGGAAGTAATTTTGAGATTATTAATCAGTCTAATATTTTTTTAATGTTTAATATTAATCTTAGCTTGTATGGAATAGAGGCTGATTTTGCTGGAGAAATAGAACCTTTGTTAATTGGAGCAGTAGATACTTCTTTAGCTCTTGAGAATGCTTTAATTGCGGCTGAAAGTTTAGGTTTGGGAACGTGTGTTGTTGGCGGTATAAGGAGACTTTCAGAAGAAATTATAACAACTCATAAGTATCCAAAATACTCATTTCCTTTGGTAGGACTTGCTTTAGGAAAACCAACGAAAGAAAAATTTGTAAAGCCAAGATTATCAGATGTAAATATTTTTTATGCAGGAGAATCAATGGAAACCGAAGACACGGCTCAAATTGAGCGTTATGGGAAAATTTTATATGATTTTTCACAAAAGGTTGGCTATAATTCTTCTGAGTGGCAAACTAGATTTGTAGATTATTATAATGAAAAACAATTTCCAAAAGGCACGAAGGAAGCATTGAAGAAACAAGGTTTAATTTAAAAACTAAGGATTTCTTCTCATCTAATTACTTAAAACTAATTCAATATACCTCCTGTAACTTATGTTATAATAAATTAATGTTTAAGGAGGTTTTATTATGTATCAAGTAATAGTGACCTATAGTGAAAATGAGCCTTGGTGGTTTTTTGATGAATGGCAAGAAGACATTCAAACAGAAGAAGCATTTGACTGTTTTTGTTCAGCTAAAAAACGTTTCGACCAGTTGGCAACAGAGTACCAATCAGAGTTTGAATTAGATAAAATAAAACCACCATTACTTGCGGCATTTTGGAATGATGGTGATCTTATCTACTGTGAGGATTGTGATGAGGAACTCCAAGCATATAAAGGGTTGTTGCTAGTGAAGGATTATCAAAAATTAGATGATGGAGACTTAGAAAATAATGAAGCAATTAATAATAGCGGAAAAACCAAGTGTTGCACGCGACATAGCTAAAGTATTGGGAGCAACACAAAAAAGTAAGAATTATATTGAGGGTAAAGATGTCATCGTGACTTGGGCATTAGGACACTTACTGGGCTTAAAAATGCCAGAGGATTATAATAAGGATTGGGCTAATTGGGAAATGAATACATTACCGATGATTCCTAAAAAATCTGGAATTAAGCCACTACCAAAAACAAGACCACAACTTAAAGCAATTAGTCATTTAGCAAATCGTAATGATGTGTCAGAAGCTGTTATTGCGACTGATGCAGGACGTGAGGGAGAGCTTGTTGCTAGATGGATTTTAGAATATGTGAAATTTAAGAAACCTGTGAAACGCTTATGGATTTCTTCTCAAACTGATAAAGCGATTAAAGATGGTTTTAGAAAATTACAACCAAGTAAAGCGTATGATGATTTATATTACTCAGCAATAGCTCGCGCAGAAGCTGACTGGTTAGTGGGATTAAATGTGACTCGTGCATTAACAGTGAAATACAAAGACAGCTTATCAGCAGGGCGTGTTCAGACACCCACACTTGCGATGGTTAGAAAGCAAGAAGAAAAAATCGAGAAATTTAGACCAGAAAGTTATTTTACTTTAGATTTAAAATACCAACATTTGTTAGGTAGATTACAGTTAACTAATCCAAGACAATACAAAGAACGTGCTACTTTGGAAGCTGTAACAAAAACAATTGAAAAATCACCAATTAAAATTGTTGATATTAAGGATAAGAAAAAAACAGAAACGGCACCACTTCCTTATGATTTAACAGAAATACAAAGAGAAGCTAATCAACGATATCAATATTCGGCTAAAAAAACATTAGGTATTATTCAAAGATTGTATGAAGTTCATAAAATTGTGACGTATCCAAGAACGGATTCTAAATATTTAACAACCGATATGAAAGATACTATGAAAGATAGATTGCATGCTGTTACAATACTGGATAGTGCTCGCGTGAAGTCAATTATTAAAACGGGTGGTATTGTTAAGCAAAAAAATGTTTTCCAAAATGGTAAGGTAACAGATCATCATGGTTTAATCCCAACTGAACAGACCCCTCGTTTGGAAAAATTAGACAATGAAGAGATGAAAATCTATCGTTTAATCGTTGAGCGTTTTTTAGGGTTGTTTGAAGAACCTTTTATTTCTTCTAACCAAACAATTACAGCCAAATCAGGTGAATTTAGTTTTATCTTTAGACAACAAAAAATTGAGTCCTATGGTTGGAAAAAAGAAAAAGAAGAAACAAAAGAACAACTTACATTTAAAGTAGGACAAGGAATTCCTTTTAATTTTGTGATTAATAAAGAATTAACGACACCACCTGCTCCACTTAATGAAGGTACATTACTTGGACAAATGGAGAAACATAACTTAGGTACACCTGCGACAAGAGCTGAAATTATCGAAAAATTGATTAGTTCTGATTTGATGGAACGGAATAATGGGAAATTAAGCGTTTCGCCAAAGGGTAAACAGTTATTAACTTTAGTCAATCCATCTCTTGTAACACCTGAATTAACAGCAAAATGGGAAATTTCTCTTGAAAAAATAGCGCAAGGAAAATTAAATAATCGTGTCTTTATTAAAGAAATTGAACAAGAAACGGCTCGTCTAGTTAAAGAGATTAAGACAAGTGAAGATAAGTATGTGGATCATTCATTAACGGCTAAAGATTGCCCTGATTGTGGTTCTAAGTTAAAAGAAAAAAACACTCGGGATGGAAAAATTTATGTTTGTAGTAGTGAATCGTGTTCTTACAAACGAAGAAAAGATCCAAAAGTTTCTAATAAACGCTGTCCACAATGTAAAAAGAAAATGGAAATTTTAGAAAATAAAAATGGTTCTTACTTCAAATGTAAGACCTGTAATTTATCTGAAAAAATGGATAAAAAAGGCGGTAAAGGCAAAAAAATGACAAAACACGAAGAACGCCGTTTGGTGAAAAAATATGCTGCTGATGAAGAAGAGCAAGAAAGTCCACTGGCTTTAGCTTTAAAAGCTGCCATGAAAGATCAATAAAAAAATAGGGAGCAAGCTGATGACTTAAAAGTAAATATTGGAGTTATTAGCAAGCGCCTTTTTTTTGTAAGTAATGGTATAATGGGCGAATAGGAGGGTTTGTTTATGGAAGAAAAAATCAAGCAAGTTATTATGGCACAACGCCAATTATTCGATACTCAAAAAACATATCCTATTGAATTTCGATTAAAACAACTAAAACAATTAAAAGTTCAAATAAATCGTTATGAAGATGATTTATTTGAAGCACTATATCAAGATTTAGGAAAATCTTCCAGCGAAAGTTTTATTACTGAAATTGGTCTTGTTTATCGTCATATAGATGAAATGGTAAAAAAATTACCTAAGTGGGGGAAAATAAAAAGAGTCCCAACACCTTTATTTTTAATGCCAGCTAAAAGTTATACATTACAAGTTCCTTTTGGTAATACCTTGATTATTGCGCCTTTTAATTATCCAGTGTTATTAACGTTAGATCCATTAATTGGTTCGATTGCTGGTGGGAATACAGCAATTGTGGCTATGTCAGAACATACACCAAAAACAAATCTTGTTTTAAGGACGTTGATTGCTGAAGTTTTTACAGAAGATTATTTGTTTTTTTTAGCTGGAAATCGAGAAATTAATGAGATTCTATTAGAACACAAGTTTGATAAAATTTTCTTTACTGGAAGTCAAAAGGTAGGACAAATTGTTTTAAAAAAGGCAGCTGAATATTTAACACCGACAACTTTAGAATTAGGTGGGAAAAGCCCTGTTATTGTAACAAAGTATGCTGATTTAGAACTTGCAGCTGAAAGAATTGTTTGGGGGAAATTTTTAAATGCTGGGCAAACGTGTGTAGCTCCTGATTATTGTTTAATAGATGAAAATATTAAAGATGAATTCATGACCTTATTAATTAGTAATATTCATCGCTTTTTTGGAGATAATATTGAAAAATCACCTGATTATGGCCGATTAATAAATAATCAGTCATTAGAAAGATTGCTTGCACTTCTAAACCAAGATAAAAAATATATTGAATTTGGTGGTCATTTTAATAAAGCGGATCAATATTTAGAGCCAACCATAGTTTCAGCGGAGTTGGAAGGTTCACTTGCTCTGATGGAAGAAGAAATATTTGGCCCTATTTTACCTATTTTAACGTATAAAACATTAGAAGAGGGAATAGCGTTTATCGCTAAAAAGGATAAACCGCTTGCTTTCTATCCATTTAGTAGTGACAAAAGTGAACTGGATGATTTAATTCAAAAAGTTAGTTTTGGTGGAGCAACAATTAATGACACTATTCTTCATTTAGCAAATGAGCATCTACCTTTTGGTGGTGTAGGAACATCAGGAATTGGTAGTTATCATGGATACAAAACATTAGAGACTTTTACTCATAAAAAATCAATTTTAAAAAGATCAACGCTAGTAAGAATACCGTTGTTATTTCCACCTTATACAGCAGATAAAAATAATATTATTCGTCTTTTTTTTAAGTGAATTCACAAAATTACTTGTTTATAGTATAATGTTGAATGATAAAAGTAAGGAGTTTATACATGGCAACTAAGAAAAAAGGAAAAGCACCAACAAAAAAACAAAAACAACAACAAGAAAAAACCACCTATTTTTTAATTGGTATTGGTTTTATTATATTTGGCATTATCGGTGGATTGAAACTTGGGTTTTTAGGTACCTTGATGGCTAATGTTTTTCGTTTTTTAGTTGGAAATACATATATTGTGATGGCTGTTTTACTCATTATTTATGGAGTTTTACTTCTATTCATGGGAAAAGATCCCAAATTTAAAAGAAAAACAATTTGGATAGGCGCTTTAGTATTTTACTTAGGTTTTTTACTATTCATCGAAATAGGTTTATTTAAACAAATCAATCGTGATACAGCTATTATTTCTTTAACTTGGCAAAAGATTTATTCGGACATCAGAACAAACCAAGTTAGTCAATCTGTAGGTGGAGGTATGCTAGGCGCAACACTTTACAGTTTAACCTATTTTTTAGTTTCTAAATTTGGTTCATATGTTATTGCCTTCATTGGTATGACAACAGGTGTGTTATTATTCTTAAATGTTGGTTTAGGAGATGTGATTGAGAAAACACGAATCTGGGGTGGTAGTCTTTTTAACTCTGTTGATGAAAGAAAACAGCAATTATCAGAACGTAAAGAAGAAAAAAAAAAGCTGAAAATAGCAAAAGAGAATGAGAAAGTTTCAGAAAACTCTGTTAGAAAACAAACAGCTGGGGAAGAACTAGCAAAAAAAACAAAGGATATTGTTCCCGAGGCAGAACCTGAACAAATTAAACTAGAAATCGATAGTTACCAAGATAATTATCAAAGACAACAAATTGAACGACCTAAAAAAGAAGCAAAAGTGATTGCAGAGGAAGTTAAGGACGGAGAGAGTAGCCTTCATTTTGACATTCCTGATGAAGTAGAAAACGTTGATTATATACTACCCTCTAGCGATTTACTAGAAGATATCCCTTTAACAGATCAAAGTAAAGAATACAAATTAGTGGAAAAAAATGTCAAGGTTTTAGAACGAACATTTGATAGTTTTGGTGTGGATGCCAAGGTAGTTCGTGCAAGCTTAGGGCCTTCTGTCACTAAATTTGAAATTCAACCAGCTGTAGGGGTTAAAGTGAGTAAAGTTGTTAGTTTAACTGATGATTTGGCTTTAGCACTTGCTGCGAAAGATATTCGAATGGAAGCGCCAATTCCAGGTAAATCACTTATTGGGATTGAAGTGCCGAACCAAACAACGAGTATGGTTTCATTTAGAGATGTGATTGATTCTCAAGAGAGTCATCCTGAATCACTTCTTGAAGTGCCATTAGGACGTAGTATTTCAGGTGAAGTCATGTCTGCTGATTTAACCAAAATGCCTCATTTACTTATTGCAGGATCGACAGGTAGTGGAAAGTCTGTGTGTATTAACGGGATAATTTCTTGCCTATTGATGAAAGCTAAGCCAAATGAAGTGAAATTAATGATGATTGATCCAAAAATGGTGGAATTAAATGTCTATAATGGGATTCCTCATTTATTAACGCCAGTTGTAACCAACCCTAGAAAAGCAGCTCAAGCCCTTCAAAAAGTAGTGGAAGAGATGGAGCGTCGCTATGAATTATTTGCAGGGTTTGGCGTTAGAAATATGACTGGTTACAATAATATGGTGAAGAAACACAATGCTCAAACAGGTGAAAATAAAGCACTATTACCTTATATTGTAGTGATTGTAGATGAGTTAGCAGATTTAATGATGGTTGCAAGTAATGAAGTGGAAGATGCGATTATTCGCTTAGCTCAAATGGCACGAGCTGCGGGAATTCATATGATTTTAGCTACACAACGTCCAAGTGTCGATGTTATTACGGGAATTATCAAAGCTAATGTTCCTTCCAGAATCGCATTTGCTGTATCAAGTGGGATTGATTCTCGGACGATTATTGATGGAAATGGGGCTGAAAAACTTCTTGGTCGAGGAGATATGTTATTTGTTCCAATGGGGGAGAATAAACCAATTCGAGTACAAGGTGCTTTTATTTCAGATGAAGAAGTAGAAAATATTGTCAGTTTTGTAACCAATCAACAAGAAGCTGACTATCAAGAACATATGATGCCGTCAGAAGAAATTGAAAATTCTGGAGGTGGAAGTGCCTCTGTTGATGAGTATTTTGAAGAGGCTAAAACCTTGATTGTAGAAATGCAAACAGCCAGTATTTCTCTCTTACAACGTCGATTTAGAATCGGCTATAACCGTGCTGCTCGTTTAATAGACGAACTGGAAGAACACGGTGTCGTTGGTCCTTCTGAAGGTAGTAAACCTAGAAAAGTTTTGTTAACTTACTTACCAGAAGATGATAATCCTGTTGATGAAAATTTCTAAAAAATAGTTGAAAAATCACCCATCAATTCAGAGTATTCTATTCTGAATTGATGGGTGATTTATTTTATATAGAAATCCATTCCTTACAAACATAGGTTATGTCTCCGGAAATACTAACAGAGAGTTGGTTATTTTGCTTACTTAAATTAACTGTGACATACCCCTCTTTTCCGACTTCATAACCTTGTTCTACAAGAAAAGAAACGTTAGTATTTTCTTTCAGGGGATGTATATAGCGTTCATAATAAGCTCCCATAACACCAGAAGCAGAACCAGTCACTGAATCTTCCACAGAACCCGTCATAGCACCAGAAAAATGGCGACTATACATTAAAGCTTCATTTGTTTTAGTTTCTAAGCAAATAGGATGAATGGAAGCTTCAGGTATTTCTTCTAGTACACATTCAAATTCTTTATTATGTGGTTTCATTTTTTTAAAGGTTGCTAATCTTTTTATAGGCACAATCAAAGTCCATGTACCAGTGGAACCGTATAAAACTGGATAATTTAATTCAATTTCATTAGAGGAAATACCGATGACTTTAACTAAAGCTTCTATTGAACCTTCAAACTTTTTAAAAATAGGGGATTGTTGGTACATAGTAAGTTTATTTTCAGAGTTAATATTTATTTCAACAAAACCAGCTTTTGTCTTAATAAGCAGTGACTTTTTGTGAGTTAGCTTATTATCTAAAAGATATTTCGTGCCTGCTAATAAAGCATGTCCACAAAAATCCATTTCAGTTTCTGGCGCAAAAAATCTAAAATTAAAACCATTTTTAGGTTCTTTAGAGATAAAAACTGTTTCATTAAAGTTTATTTTTTTAGCGATAGTTTGTTGCTGTTTTGTTGTTAAGGATTCTAAAAGAAACACAACAGCGGCAGGATTTCCCTTATCTTTAGTAGTCGTAAAAACTTGGTAGTGTGTCCATTCTAATGATTTCATGGATAAAGAACCTCCTAGATATGTATTTACCTGTATTATAGCAAAAAAATAAGAGGCTGAACAAAAATGTCAACCCCTTATTTTAATAATATCAGTTCCAGTTACTTGGAGCAAAGCGATTTTTTATTCACTCTCTAGTCAAATGTTCCTTGTAGGAAGGTTGTTTCGTTATAGTTGAGTGATTGTCTTAGTTGGTTTGCTAGGGTGGGGGAAATTTTTCCTTGTTCTAACAAGCACTGAACGACTGATCTTTCTTCGTCTAGTGTTTTTAAGAAATATTCTTGATACGTTGTTTGGTATTCTTCTTTTTGCCGTATTTGGTAATTTTTAATTCGGTCCATTTTACTTTGGTACTCTAAAGTAATTTGGTCTAATATTGATTTTTTTAGAATAAAATTTTCTTCTGTTTCATCTAAATGTTCTTTGATTTCTTTTAAAGTCATAATAGCATATTTAGAACACTCACTCTCTAAAAGAATAACATCTCTATGAGTGCCTTCTGGTTTATAATTTTGACGTAAAAAAGTTTCAATGATGATCCGTTTTGTTTTTTTCTTGGCTTTAAAGAAAGATTGCTTCATGATAATTGAAAAATTAGTACTATGAGCTCTTTTTTTGTAATTTAACATTTGAATATAATTTTTTGTTAAAATTTTTGGAAAATTATTTTTTTCTATCAAGTTCATAGCGGCACTAAATTCACTTTGAACAGCTTTTTTACGATAACTCATTTCGATTTCATGATATAACTCATTAGACGTAATAGTATCATTTAAGTATAGATTTTTTAATTGTTTGTCTAAATCATTCAAAAGATCAGTAATAACTGTTTTATTATCAATGGCTAAATCATTCTTCAACGAACGGATGGCTTTTTTAGTCATTAATTTCTTAGCTTCGATTTCAGAAAGGTCAGACTCGTCTTCATTATCTTCCCGTTCTTCATCCATAAAGGCATTGTCACCTGTTAAGATAAGTCGTGTTCTTTTCTTTGTTAGGAAGGGGAGTGTGATAACAGCAACGAGTAAACTTGTAAGAATAACACCACTGGCTAAGAAGATAATTAGGTACCTTTCTTTAAAGACATCTCCGTTTTCTAAAAAGAAAGGAATAGATAAGACCATAGCCATTGTGACAGCTCCTCTAACACCAGTTAGGCCAGTTAAAAGAGCGGTATAAAATTTTGGTTTATGACTGATCATATTTCTAGATTTAAAGTAACTAAACCACATGTAACCATAAGACCAAAATGTTCTAATAGCTAATAACACAAACCAAATAGCAATGACATAGCCTATTAATGTCCAATTGTTAATTGCTGGATTAATGATTGCTGATCGCATTGTAAAAGGTAGTAAAGCGCCTAGTACCACAAAAACGACACCATTCAATAAGTAAATAATAATGTCCCATAGTTTATTTGTAACTAATTTTATTTCGGAATACTGTCTTCTGTATAAAGGTTCTTGTTTGATAGAAACAACACCAGCGACAACTACAGCGATAACGCCAGATGCATGAACCATTTCAGCACCAATAAAGATAACAAAGGGTGTTAAAATTTGAAGTGAGGCATGAAGAATAACATCTTGAATACCTTGTCTAAGAAGCAGATTTTCTACAAAATAAAAAACTTTTGATAAAGTAAAACCAATGATAACACCAACGATACTCATATAAAGAAAATCAATTGTTGCTGTTTTTAGTGAAAAAGCACCTGTCAGAAAAGCTGCTAATGCATATTTAAAGGTAATTAAACCACTTGCGTCATTGATTAAACTCTCACCACTGATTAAACTTAAAATTCTTTTAGGTAATTTTACTTGCTCGGCAATACCTTGAACGGCTACAGGATCGGTAGGAGAAAGAACAGCTGCTAAGGCAAACGACAAAGGAAGAGAAATTTCTGATACAAAAAAATTAATCATAAACCCACCTAGAACAGTTGTAAGTAATACTAACCAAATAGCGTTTGCAAAAATAGGTGCTCGAAGCTCCCAAAGTTCTTTTTTAGGAAAATGCTTTGCATCACTATAAAGCAAAGGGGCAACAAAAAGTAACATAAACCAATCTGTTTCAAGATCAATTTGTAAGTTTAAAACAATTGCTGCAATAACTCCAATCGTTATTTCAATTAGAGCTGTTGGAATAGATACCAAATAATGGCTAATAATATTTGATATGATAACGAGTAATATTAATAAAATGATGGTTTCTAATACTGCCATGAAATACCTCCGTAATTTACTTCTATTATATTATAGCAAAAAAACGACCTATTTATTAATTATTTTGAACTTTTGTTCAGACAAAAATAATCATCTTACAAAATTGTTCGTTTGTTGTTAGTCTATTAAATGTTCAAAGTTAATTGATTAGATTAAACTAAAGTCAAGATAATTAATTGAAAGAGGGATAAATAATGCTAAAAATAAATAATGTAACCAAAACATATGGAGATAGCGTAAAATATCAAGCGTTAAAAGGAATTGATTTAGAGGTAAAAAAAGGTGAGTTTGTAGGTGTGATGGGACCATCTGGAAGTGGGAAATCAACTTTACTGAATTTAATTGGTACTATTGATAAACCAACATCAGGTAGTATCACTTTAGATGGATCTGAACCAGCAAAATTAGATCAAGAAGAATTAGCTAAGTTTAGAAGAAATCAATTAGGTTTTGTTTTTCAAAATTTTAATTTAATGCCGACTTTAACTGTAGAAGAAAATATTGTTTTACCATTAACGTTAGATGGTGAAAAAGTTAGTGTCATGAAAAAAGCCTTATACGATGTGGCAGTAACATTAGGTATTGAGGATTTACTTAAAAAAAGAATTGCAACTATCTCAGGTGGCCAAGCCCAACGTGTGGCGATTGCACGTGCGATGATTCATCAACCAAAATTAGTTTTAGCTGATGAACCGACAGGAAATTTAGATACCAAATCTTCAAAAGATGTGATGGGATTACTTTCACGTTTAAATAAGGAAGAAGAATCAACTATTTTAATGGTAACCCATGATCCGTTTGCAGCAAGTTACTGTGAAAAAATTATTTTCATTAAAGATGGTGAATTGGTTCAAAAAATTTACAATAATGGCAGTCGTCATGAGTTTTATGATGTGATTTTAGAGAACTTAAGAGAGTTAGAAGGTGTAGCAGATGAGATTTAAAGAATTTGTCTTTAAAAACACGATACGAAATAAGAATTTGTATATGGCGTACTTTTTTAGTACATTGACAACTGTAATGACTTTTTTTACTTTTGCAGTTTTTGCTTTTCATCCTAAATTAAATGGTGATCTACATATGGCTGTTAAGGCAGGTATGATCACGTCTAGTGTGATTATTTACATTTTTTCATTCTTTTATGTGCTGTATTCAATGGATATATTTCTTCAATCACGAAAAAAAGAGTTTGGTTTGCTATTGATTCAAGGTATGTCACCGAAACAGTTAAGAAAAATGGTCTTTCAAGAAAATACGATTATTGGTTTTCTTTCGACTGTTGTAGGGACGCTTGTTGGTATTCTTTTTTCTCAATTAATTTTATGGTTAAGTAAAGTAACGATGCATGTGGATTTAGGCTTTTATTTTCCGATTAAAGCAATTGGTATGACGTTTGTTTCTTTTATCTTATTATTTATGATTATTTCATTTTTTATCCAGTTTAAAATTCCTAAAATGGATGTTCAAGAATTATTGAAAAGTCAAGATATGGGAAAAGGTGAAGTGAAAGCATCGACTATTAAATCAATATTATCAATTGTATTAATTGGCGTTGGATATGCAGTGGCTTTAATGGTTGAAGGGATGCAAGTTGTTATGGCAATGATTCCTGTTATCATTCTAGTTATTTTAGGAACTAATTTTTTGTTTAACCAATTGAGTGTTTTAGCTGTCAATGGTCTTAAAAGAAATGAAAATCGCTTTTGGAAAAAAACAAATATGTTAGTTTTCTCTGATTTAAGCTTTAGAATGAAAGATAATGCTCGTTCTTTTTTCTTAGTGGCAGTGATTACAACAGTTGCTTTCTCAGCGATTGGAACATTAACAGGTTTCAAAGAGATGACGTTAAGTGGGATTAAGTCAATGCCATATGACTATTCATTTACAGAAAACCCAGAGAAAGCTGATGAGAGTCAAAATAAGGTAGCCATTGTAAATGAAACTTTGAAAAAGCATGACATTCAAGCCGATGAGTACCAAGTCACACCTTTGACTGTTAGTAATGCTTTAGGAACAGAAACAACTACTAATGTTTTAAATGTAAAACAATATAATGAAATTGCGAAAAAAATTGGTGAAAAAGAATTAAGGTTAGATGATCAATCAACTGTTTCGTTAAAAGATTTAAGTGCACCAGAAATGATGACAGGACAAAAATCTGAATTACCAACAGAGTTCAATGTTAGTGAAACGGAAAAACTTGCCATCAAACAAGAAGAAGTAAAACAAGCAGTGTGGCCAACTTATAGTGGTACCTATATTGTTTCAGAAGCAATTTATGAAAAATTAAAAGAAAAAAATACAAGTACAACGATGTATGCTTGGTTAGTTAATAAAGGGAGTTTTGACCAGCAAAAAGTTGCTGGAGATGAACTTGGTAAAAACAAGACTATAGGTATGATTGACGCTAAAGCAAGTACAACACAGATGATTACAGATGCTTATGCGCCTATTTTATTTATTGGGTTTTTCATAGGGATTATCTTCTTTATCTCAGCAGGTAGCTTCCTTTACTTCAGATTATATAGTGATATGTCAGTTGATATTGAGAAGTTTAGTATGATCCATAAATTAGGTTTTAGTAAAAAAGAAATGAAGAAAGTAGTGTATCAACAAGTTGGTATTTTATTCTTCACACCGATTGTTGTATCATGTATCCACGGGGCAGTAGCGTTAACGGCGATGTACGCTCTATTTGGTAAAGGATTACAAATAACTGCACTATATGTACTAGGAACATTTATTGTTATCCAAGTGGTATATTATTTAATTGCCAGAGTATTTTATTTTAAAAAATTATATCGAGCAGTGATAAATTAAATATGGAAGATATTCTCCGTTTAACAGTTAAAAGCTTCAATTAACTGTTAAATGGGGAATTATTTTTGTTATAATTTAGATAGAATAGGAGAGATAGTATGATAAATGAACGAATGAAGAAGTTTGAAAAATTCGGTAATGAGTTGCCTTTTGCTAAAGTTTATTACCGAGAGGATTGGGACTGTATTTATTTTGATGTACATGGAAAACAATTTGGTTTAATGTCTAAAGAAGCTAGTCAAGAAGCTTTTATCACTTTAAAAGGTAATCCTGAAGTTAATGAAATTTTACGAGAAACATCTGAAGATATTATTCCAGGTTATTATGCGAATAAAAAGCATTGGAATTCAATTTTTTTAAAAACGACAGATATAACTGATGAAGAAATTGAAAAAATGATAGAGAACTCTTATCAGCTAGTTTGGGAAAAATTCCCTGCTAGAGTAAGAAAAGAGCTTTTAGCTAGTCAATAAAAATAAGTCCAAGCGCAAAAATTATTCTTTCTGCAATTGGACTTATTTTTTAAGATTAATACCTATTATTGAAAATTAACTTTTCATTATCGTATCTATTGCGTTAATTGTTGCGTATCTAAAGCCTTCTTTTTCAAGAGCGGTAATGCCTTTAATCGTTGTTCCACCAGGTGAAGTGACACCATCTTTAAGCTCTCCAGGATGTTTACCAGTCTCTAATAAAAGATTAGCTGAGCTTGCGACCATGTTCGCAGCAACATGATAAGCCATCTCACGATCCATTCCGTTAAGTACAGCACCGTCGCTTAATGCCTCCATAAAGACATCTACAAAAGCTGGGCCACACCCTGCAAGAGTACCGAAAATCCCGATTTTATCTTCTGTTATTTCGACTAATTCCCCTAAATAATTAAAGTTTCTTTGAATCAATTCTTTATTTTTGAGAGTAATGTTTTCAGAGTAAACGATGCCAGTCATCCCTTGATTGATTTGAACTGGTGTGTTTGGTATAGCTTGAGCTAAAGGATAATGATCCCCCATAACAGCTTGCATTTCTTTGACAGAAACGCCTGCGGAAACCGAAACAATTGGAATGATTTTATCCTGTAATATTTCTTTTAAATCATTTAAAATAGGCAAAATTAAGGGTGTATTGACTGCTAGAAAGATAATATCTTGCTCTAAAAAAGCATGATTATCATCCGTTAGTTTAAAATTAAGTTCTTTTTGAAGTGCTTGAGCAGTTCCACGACGACCTCCTCTGACGAGTAATTCCTGAGGTAAAATAGCTTCAGAGCGTAACCAACCTTTAATCATTGCACTTCCCATATGTCCTGCACCAAAAATCCCAATAGTCATAAAAAATTCCTCCTTGTTTCTTTCTCTCCTTATTATAAAATAAAAAAATTACTAAATATAGGCTTTAATTTTAAAGATAGAAAAAAGCGTCTACATTAGGTATACTTATTTTTAAATAATTAGCAATATATTTTGGAGGGAAAGAATGAAATTAATTATAGATAGTCTTGAAAAGGATTTTAAAGGAAAAAAAGTTATTGATCAAGCGTCATTTGAATTTAAAAAAGGCAAGATTTATGGTTTATTGGGACGAAATGGAGCAGGAAAAACCACATTATTTAACTGTATTTCTAAAGATTTAAATTTTGATTCGGGTCATATTTTTTTAGAAGACAATTCAGAAAATAAGTTATATAAAGAAACAGACATTGGATTGGTTCATGCTACACCTAATGTACCTGATTTTATGACGGGTTATGAATTTATTAAATTTTTTATAGATATGAATGCTCACCAAATGAAAAATATCCGCACACCAGATTCGTATCTCTCAAAAGTAGGTATCAAAAAAGAAGACCGTCACCGTTTGATGAAAGAGTATTCTCATGGGATGAAAAATAAAGTTCAAATGGTCGCGACAATGATGATCCAGCCACCAGTTTTGTTATTAGATGAGCCATTAACTTCTTTTGATGTGGTAGCAGCTCATGAAATGAAAGAATTAATTCTTTCAATGAAATCAGAATCAGTAGTTATTTTTTCAACTCATATTTTGCAATTGGCTCAAGATTTGTGTGATGAGATTGTTTTACTGCACAATGGTAAGTTAAAAGGGATACCTGCTGGCTCCATTCATGATTTAGACTTTGAAGAAGAAATCGTTCGTTTATTATCTGAAGAAGATGGCGGACTAAGAAATGAATGAAATCAAAGAATTATTTAAACTAGAATGGGCGTATCGTAATTTCAAAGCAAGTTTATTTATAAATGGCTTAATTTTTTATTTGGGACGTATTCCAATAATTGGGAAAATCGTTCCAACAACTATGTTATATCGTGAATACAATATAAAAAAAGCAGTTGCTTTTGTTAAACTTATTATGTCATTGGTAGTATCGTTTGGATTGTACAGCATCCCTTTTGTAATTAGTTATTTAATTAGTAAAGGCTTAAATTCAGGACTAGATCAATCTCTCTCAATTTTTTCGGTATGGTTTATTGTATTTATAGGGATTTTTTCTTGTATTGCGTGTCTTTTTCCTATGTTCCAACAACAAGAAGTTCGTTTTATCAATAATTTTAGAATATCTAAGGAACAATATATTAAGCGGACAGCTATTTTAAATATCATCAAAAGTATTATTTTTAGTTTACCTAGTTTGATAATTTTAGGTGTGATTGAAAAAAATATAGGGTTGTATTTACTTATTGGAATTTTTTCGGAAATTACACTGTCTTTATTTTGGTCAGTGATTAATTTGCATATAACTTTATTTAAGAAACGTGTTATTTTAAAGATATTTATCATTATGACATATCTTTTCTTAATGTTTGGAAGCCTCTATGTTTTGTATAAGATGGACCAATTTCACTTGATTGAGCACCTTACGATTAACTGGTTAACAGCCTTTATTTGGGTGATTCTAAGTTTTCCATTTTTCTATTTATATGTTAGATTTAACCGTTTCGAGGACTATTCAAGACAAATTTTTGAATCTTCTGAAACAGTAATTAATGATTCAAATAAACAGAAAAAAAATAATGCCTATTATTTAGGGGAAGGTCATAAAACAAAGCTTGAAAAAGCAGAAGATGATAATAAACTAGATAAGTATAGTGGCAGTAAGTATTTGAATGCTTTACTGTTTAATCGATTCAAAACGACATTGCGTAAACAGCTTTTTATTAGATTATTTGGTATATCCATTGTGATGTTAAGTGTAATAATTGTTAGTCAAGTTTTCCCTATTAAAATTCAGGGAGCAAAATTAGAAGAGATCCTTTATAATTTAATTCCCATCATGTTTTTCATTTTATATATGCTATCATTTGGAAAGAAAATGGTTCAAACTCTTTTTGTAAATTGTGATTATTCGATGCTAGCCTATCCTTTTTATAGAGAATCAAAAGCAATTATTAGTGGTTTTTTCTACCGTTTTTTTAAAACGTTCTATTATAATGGTATTATTTCATTATTTATTTATTTTTGGTTCGTTATTTTTAATGAAGTAAATCATCAGTTTTTAAGTCCCTCTTTCATGCTAATTTTATTATTTGTCATGACGAGTTTAACGATTCTTTTCTCATTCCATGAGTTGTTTATTTATTACATATTGCAACCCTTTACAAGTGATTTTCAAGTTAAAAATCCAATATACAAAGTAGTTGACGGGATTTTTTATGGTTTATCATATTTAAGTTTACAGCTAAAATCAGTTGGTTTAATGTACGGTGTGACTGTCTCTGTAATTTCTATATTCTACTTTGTTATCGGATTATTTATCATCATCAAGTTTGCTCCTAAAACGTTTAAATTAAAAAATTAAGTAATTAGTCTTGATAAACTTAACAAAAAATGGTTAAATATGGGTAACATTAAGAATAAAGATTGATGCGAAAGACACCGATTACTGATTACTGTTTATTAGGGAGGGAAACCTAGGCTGAAAGTTTCCTAGACAAGTCCAATAATTGACCACTTTCAAGAGTTTAGTCGAAACTAAGCCGGTCGTACCGTTATCACGCTCGAGAAGAATCAGCTTATTTAGTGATTCAAAATTTAGGTGGAACCACGTTAATACGTCCTATTAGGCATAATGCTTAATAGGACTTTTTTTATTTCAAAAAATAGGAGGAAACAAGATGTCAATGATTAAAATTACATTTCCAGATGGCGCAGTGAAAGAATTTGAGGCGAAGTCGACAACATATGATATTGCAAAAACAATTAGCAATAGTTTAGCTAAAAAGGCATTAGCAGGAAAATTAAACGGTGAATTAATCGATTTAAACCGTGAGATTGAAGAAGACGGCTCTTTAGAAATCGTGTCAGCAGGACATGATGATGCCCTGCAAATCTTACGTCATTCGACAGCCCATTTAATGGCAAATGCTGTGAGACGTTTATATCCAAATATTCATTTTGGTGTTGGACCAGCGATTGATAATGGTTTCTATTACGACACTGACAATGAAGGACAAGCGGTATCAGAAGAAGATTTAGTTAGAATCGAAGAAGAAATGATGAAGATTGTTAAAGAAAACAATCCAATTGTTAGAAAAGAAGTCTCTAAAGAAGAAGCACTAGAAATTTTTAAGGGAGATCCTTACAAAGAAGAATTGATCAATGACCTTCCAGCTGACGAAACAATCACTGTTTATGATCAAGGGGACTTTGTTGATTTATGTCGCGGGGTTCATGTGCCTTCTACTGGACGTATTCAAGTCTTTAAATTATTATCAGTTGCTGGAGCTTATTGGAGAGGGAACTCTGATAACAAGATGATGCAACGTGTGTATGGAACAGCCTTCTTTGATAAGAAAGAATTGAAAGAATACTTAAAAATGCGTGAAGAAGCTAAAGAACGTGATCATCGTAAATTAGGTAAAGAGCTTGATTTATTCATGGTTAATCCTGATGTTGGTTCTGGATTACCTTTCTGGTTACCAAAAGGGGCAACTATCCGTCGTGTAGTAGAGCGCTATATCGTCGATAAAGAAATTAGTTTAGGTTACCAACATGTCTACACACCAATTATGGCTGACGTAGAAATGTACAAACGTTCAGGTCACTGGGATCATTACCATGAAGATATGTTCCCACCAATGGATATGGGAGATGGCGAAATGTTAGTCCTTCGCCCAATGAATTGTCCACATCATATGATGGTTTATAAAAACGATATTCATAGCTACCGTGAATTACCAATTCGTATCGCCGAACTTGGTATGATGCACCGTTATGAAAAATCAGGTGCTTTATCAGGCTTATCTCGTGTACGTGAGATGACTTTAAACGATGGTCATACATTTGTAAGACCAGACCAAATTAAAGATGAATTCATGAGAACACTTGATTTAATGGTTAAAGTATATGCAGACTTTAATATTGATAACTATCGCTTGCGTTTAAGTTTACGTGATCCTAAAAATACTGAGAAATATTTTGATGATGATGAGATGTGGGAAAAAGCAGAAACAACATTACGTGCGGCTTTAGTTGAAGCGGGCGTTGAATTCTTTGAAGCAGAAGGAGAAGCTGCCTTTTATGGTCCAAAAATGGACGTTCAAATTAAAACTGCTTTGGGAACAGAAGAAACACTTTCTACCATTCAATTAGATTTTCTTTTACCAGAACGTTTTGACTTAACTTATGTGGGAGAAGATGGTGAAAATAATCACCGTCCAGTTGTTATTCACCGTGGTATCGTGTCAACTATGGAACGTTTTGTAGCTCATTTAATTGAGGTTCATAAAGGGGCATTCCCAACTTGGCTAGCACCAGTTCAGGGAACAATCATCCCGGTTAATTTAGATATGCATAGTGATTATGCCTTTGAGATTAAAGAAAAATTAGACATGCACGGGTTACGTTTTGAAGTAGATACTCGTAATGAAAAAATGGGTTACAAGATTCGTGAATCTCAAACACAAAAAGTACCTTATCAAATCGTTGTTGGGGATAAAGAATTAGAAAATGGCGGTGTTAATATCCGTCGTTACGGAAGCAAAGAAACTGCTGAAATGAATGTTGATATGTTTGTTGAATCAGTTGTTGCAGACGTGAAAAATTATAGTAGAAAATAAAAAAAGATATTCTGATAAAATGGTGGCTGAACCTTAAGTTTAATACTTTTGATTCAGCTTCTTTTTTGTCTTTTTTAATTCCAAAAAAAATATGAAAAGAAAGTGAATTTCATTGAAAAGTAGGGGGAATCATGAGATACTCAATAATGAGTTTTTAAGATAAGAATTCTTTAAATTTTAGAAAATATTAAGAGTTTTTAATAAAAAGAAGTGTAAAATAGACTTAATTGTGATTTCGAAAGGACTTTTTTTATAAATGAGAAATAATAAAACACCATGGCGTCCCTTTTCAAAAAAAAATAAAACCGAGCAAGATTTAAAAAATACTCATGTTCCATTTAGATTAGATTTTCTTTTTTTCATTGTTTTTGTCTTATTTACAGCACTAGTCGTTAGACTATCTAATTTACAAATTAATCAATATGATAAATTTGCTGAGATTGTAGAAAAAGGTCAAAAAAGTATTATTGAAGAAAATGCTCCTAGAGGATACATTTATGATGCAAAAGGAACTGTGCTTGTAGGTAATCAAGCTAATCAAGCCATTCTTTTTACAAGAAGTACAGGAATGACAGCTGAAGATATTAAAAAAATTAGCGAACAGATTGTTGATTTGATAACCATTGAACCTGAAAAATTATCAGATCGAGATAAAAAAGATTATGTTTTATCAGATCCGAAAGAATTAAAAAAAGCTGAAAGTAAATTAACTATTTCAGATAAATTAAATACAAAAGGCGAACAACTATCATCAAGCGAACTTTATAAAAAAATGCTAGATAAAGTTAATGTTAAAGATTTCGAAATGACCGAAAAAGATGAAAAAATAGCAACAGTCTTTAAAAAAATTAACGGAGCTTATGCGCTGCAACCTGTTACAATTAAAAATAAAAATGTCACACCAGAAGAAATTGCTGTAGTGGGTGAAAACACAGCATCGATTCCAGGTTTATCAGCTGGTACTGATTGGGAGAGAGAATACCCAGAAAAAGATCAGATTAGATCAATATTAGGAACTGTTTCGACAGAAAAACAGGGATTACCTGAAGAAAAAGCTGAAGAATATCTAAAAAAAGGGTATAAAATTAATGATCGTGTCGGATTAAGTTATTTAGAAGAAGCATATGAAAATGATTTAAAAGGAAAACGTGGTGAATCTGAAGTAACAACAGATAAAAACCAAAAAATCACCTCTAAAAAAGAAGTGAAGCCAGGAGAAAAAGGAGATAATCTCGTTTTAACTATTGACTTGGCATTCCAAAAAAAAGTAGAAGAAATATTGGAAAATAACTACCGAGTTCTAATGGAAAATGGCAAAGCTCAATATTCAGATGGAGCCTATGTTGTTGTAACAGAACCTGCAACTGGTAACGTACTATCTATGGTCGGATTAAATAAAGACCCTGAATCTGGTGAGTTAGTGGATGATGCACTAGGAACCTATAAAAATGCTTACGTACCGGGATCATCTATTAAGGCAGCAACTATCATGTCAGGCTATGAAAATGGTATTATTAGTGGGAATGAAACCATGATTGATGAGCCTTTAATTTTTGAAGGTGGTCAAGGAAAATCCTCTCTATTTAACCAGTATGGTTCTTATTCATTATCAACGGTTCAAGCATTAGAAGTATCATCTAATGTGTACATGATGAAAATCGCTTTAGGTATGATGGATACAACATACACACCTAACATGTCCTTACCTTTTAGAACGGATGTCTATAGCACGTTAAGAAAGACGTATGAAGAGTTTGGTCTAGGTATATCAACAGGCATTGATTTACCAAACGAAGAAACAGGTATTGTTAATAAAACATTTAAAGATAAAGATGGTAATTTTGTTCCTGGAACAATGGGGAAACTACTTGATTTGTCATTTGGTAACTACGATACTTATACACCAATGCAACTAAATCAATATGTTGCTACTGTTGCTAATCGCGGTACAAGAGTTGCCCCACATGTGGTTAAGGGGGTCTATGGCAATGATAATTCAGGAAATTTAGGAAAAGTAAAAAAAGAAATCAAGCCCAAAATACTGAATAAAATTGAAGACAAAGATGCCGAATTTGATATTATTCATGAAGGTATGGTTCAAGTAGTTAATGGACCAATGGGAACTGCTCATGGTGCTCAAGGAGCTAATTTACCAATTGCAGCCAAAACTGGGACAGCCGAAACCTTTGCGGTTAATCCAGATACTAAAAAAGTTGAAGAAGTTATCAATAGTACAATTGTTGGCTTTGCTCCCTACGATAATCCACAAATTGCAGTGAGTGTTGTCATCCCTCAAATTAAGGATGACAAAGATGCCATCCATACAGCAATTTTAAAACAAGTTGTTAATGCATATGCTGAGACACACCAATAAATTGAAATCTAAATTTTGTAAAGGAGATTTACTTTACAAAAAGCTTGAAATTTAAAAAAAGTCATGGTATTATATTTGAGTGTCAAGTAAAGGTACTTGAATTATATATAACCATTGGAGGAAATAATCATGCGCGTAAATATCACTTTAGAATGTACTGAATGTAAAGAAAGAAACTATCTTTCAAATAAAAACAAACGTAACAACCCTGATCGTTTAGAAGTTAAAAAATATTGTCCACGTGAACGTAAAGTTACTTTACACCGTGAAACAAAATAATCATTGATTATGATAAGCTTCAATCCTTTACTGTTAAGGATTGGAGCTTTTTTATTTCTAAATATATTGTTTTAAGGCATGTTAAAAAATAACTCAACAAAAATATAAATAAAAAAACACAAAATCTACTGATAAGATTTTTGTGCCTTTTTTTATTCTAATTCCAACTAAATTTACTCTATAATTGACGATAGCCATTCTTATCTTATTGATAAGAATGGCTATCTAATTAATTTTTTATTTATATCTAAAGTGTGGCGAATACTACTGCGTAATTTCTAAAATATTTCTCGTCTAAGTGGTGCAGTCCCAACCTCTAAAACACCGATGTAGCTCTTAAGCTACGCCTCTTTGTAAATAAACTTCTTTAAAACATATTTCAATCTTGCATATAAATATAACTAATGTGAAAATTAATATACCATGATTTTTTATTAAATGCAAATGAGCTTATAAAATTCTTTAGGTTTTATTTTGTCTTAGCTTATAAAATGAGTATAATGGTAGTAATTCAAAAAAATAGGAATGGAGGTTTTTCCATGAAAAAAGAAATTAGAAAAAAAGTATTACATGATTTAAAGACATTAAGTCAGCAACCTGATGAAAAAAATCAGATAGAAAAAAGTATGTTGAATAAACTGTTTGAAACAAAAAGTTGGCAAGAAGCAAGTGTTATAGGTACGACGCTTTCAATGAACAAAGAATTCAATACAGAACCATTAATTAAACAAGCTATCAAGGAAGGGAAAACAATTTGTGTTCCTAGAACTTTTGGCTTAGGTAAAATGGACTTTTACTACTATGATCTGGAAGAACCTTTAGAAGAAACTAAATTTGGTGTGTTAGAACCTACGAATAATCATCAATTTGAAAAAAATAAAATTGATTTGTTAATAGTCCCAGGTGTAGCTTTTTCAAAAGAAGGCTATCGTGTTGGATTTGGTGGTGGCTTTTATGATCGTTATTTATCTGATTTTAAAGGTGAGACATATAGTTTAGTTTTTAAAGAGCAAATGGGTTATATATGGGAACCGAGTCAATATGATATTCCTGTAAAAAATATGATCACAGAAAAATTAGTAGGGGGAAGTCGATGAATCAACTATCAGATACTTGGAAAAAAATAATAAGAGGACCGTATTTTACTTATTTATTTTTAGTAATTCAACTTATCGTTTATATTACAATGGAGGTAGTTGGAACGAGACATGGAATTTTTAATGGTTCTGAAAACTCAGGTATTCTTACGTTATTTGGAGCCTTATCGCCACAATTAATTGTAGAAAATCATGAGTATTGGCGCTTTATTACACCGATATTTATTCATATTGGTTTTACGCACCTAGCCCTAAATTCATTAACTTTATATTTTGTAGGTCGGATACTAGAACCAATCATCGGACACGCACGATTTTTTTTCTTGTATCTAATGAGTGGTATTATTGGTAACCTGTTGAGTTTTGCCTTTGGTAATTCATACGGTTTATCAGCCGGTGCAAGTACGTCATTATTTGGTATGTTTGCGGCCTTTATCGTTTTAGGTCGAATCTATAGCTACCATCCAATGATTCGTCAAATGTCTCAAAATATGTCTTTGTTAATTATATTGAATTTAGTGATGAATTTATTTTCATCAGGTGTCGATATTTTAGGGCATTTAGGTGGTGCAATTGGAGGATTATTATTAATGGTTGTCATCGGTGTTCCTAAAAACCACTTACAAAATAAACTAAATCATCATCAAAGAATTGCTACAGGTATTTTCACCATTTTTCTTATTATTTTTTGTTTGATTTATGGATTTTCCAATTATTAAAATACTAAAATGATAAAAAGTTAGTAAGAATGACCAAAAATCAAAAATGCGACTATGATTTTAAATTTGTTATCTGTATAATGATGTGGGAGTATTAATATGAGAACGGTGTCTGAACTAAAACAAAGTAAATAAATGATCCTAATTTATCGATAATAGTGATCATATTAATGCGAAAAGGATTCTAAAAAGAAAAAATTGTCAGAAACAGACTATCAGGAGGGGCTACATTGAGTAAAAAATTAATTGGCATCGATTTAGGTGGAACGACAGCAAAATTTGCTATCCTAACAGAATCAGGTGATGTCCAACAAAAATGGAGTATCGAAACAAATATTAATGATGAAGGGACACATATTGTTCCAGAAATTATCGCATCTATAAAACACCGTTTAGAATTATATGGTATGACCGCAGAGGATTTTATCGGAATCGGAATGGGAACACCAGGAACTGTTAATCGTGAAAACGGAACGGTTATTGGCGCATATAACTTAAATTGGAAAACACTTCAAGAAATTAAAGGGCCTATCGAAGAAGCTTTAAATATCCCTTTTGCTATTGATAACGACGCTAACGTTGCTGCTCTTGGTGAGAGATGGAAAGGCGCTGGAGAAAATTCACCAGAAGTTACTTTCATGACACTTGGAACAGGTGTTGGTGGTGGTATTATCGCTGAAGGACATCTTTTACATGGTGTTGCGGGTGCTGCTGGTGAGATTGGTCATATTACCGTTGAACCTGATGGCTTTGAATGTACATGTGGTAAAAAAGGTTGTTTAGAAACAGTAGCAAGTGCTACAGGAATTGTTCGTCTAGCAAGAGCTATGTCAGAAGAATATTCAGGGAATTCTGATTTGAAATATAAAATTGATGATGGCCAATCAGTGACAAGTAAAGACGTTTTTGATGCAGCAAAAGGAAATGATGATTTTGCTTCTTTAGTTGTTGATAAAGTTTGTTTCTATTTAGGTCTAGCATGTGGTAATATTGGAAATATGCTAAATCCAAGTGATATTGTCATTGGTGGAGGCGTTTCAGCAGCAGGAGATTTCTTACTTGAAAAAATTCAATTTTATTTTGAGCAATTTTCTTTTCCGCAAGTTAGAGAAAGTACAAAAATTAAGTTGGCTATTTTAGGTAATGAAGCTGGTGTCATCGGAGCTGCTTCATTAGCGTTACAATTTAAATAAGAATAGAGTTATGGGAGAGGTTAGTCGATTATGTCATTTTTAGCAACACTTAACATTTTTTTGTTTTCAATTATTTTAATTTATGGGTTATATCGTTTGTATTTCTATTTTATGCGTAAAAGAAGTGCAACTTTGCTGACACAAGAAGAATTTAAAGAGAATTTAAGAAATGCTCAAGTCATTGATGTTCGTGAAAAAGAAGAGTTTAATCGTGGTCATATTATGGGAGCTAGAAGCGTTCCTTATACAATTTCTAAAGCTCATAAAGAATACTTAACAGCTATTAGAAAAGATAAACCAATTTATCTTTATGATAATAGAACGAATATGTCAACTTTTATGGCGAAATTATTAAAAAAAGAAGGCTATACAGATATTTACATTTTAAAAGGTGGCTATACTGATTGGGCCGGTAAAACGAAGAAAAAATAAAAAAAAGAGATTGCTATTTAGGCAATCTCTTTTTTTGACTAATATTAACGTGCGCGACTTTTACGCATTGCTTTCTTGCGGTTATCATCAATAATCATTTCTTTTTCTTCAACGGGTTCGATGACAAGTTTTTTGATACCTACGGCAACGCCAGCTAAAGCAGCAAGTGTTACTGTTGTACCTGTTAAAAAGCCTGAAGTAAATTTTTTCATATTTTTCACACATCCTCTATATTTTGTACAATACCATTATCCCTCATTTTGACAAAAAAATCTAGTGATATCATTGATTGTTCATGTTAAACTATTATCTGAAATGGAGTGATTAGATGACACTAGTGTTTGCTCATAGAGGAAGTAAAGGAACGCATCCAGAAAATACTCTAGCAGCATTTAAAGAAGCTATCAGAGTTAATGTTGATGGGATTGAATTAGACATCCAATTAACAAAAGATCAAGAATTAGTAGTTATTCATGATGGTGATGTTAACCGAACGACCAATAAAAAAGGATTAGTCCAAGATTATACTTTGTCAGAAATAAAGGAATTAGATGCTGGTAGTTGGTTTGATGTGCAATTTAAAGATGAAAAAATCCCGACTTTTGCTGAAGTTCTTGAATTATTAGTAACAACTAAATATACTGGCTTTTTAAATGTTGAAATAAAGACAGATGAATATGATTATGAAGGGATTGAAAAAAAAATATATCAATGTCTTCAGTCATATGAATTAAGTTGTGATATTATTATTTCAAGTTTCAATATGGAAACAATGGGTCGGGTAATAGACATGGATAGCAAATACCCGAAAGCGATGATTATGGATAAATCAGAAAATAAAATAAATTTTGCTAAAACAATAAATGAAATTGAAGCGATTCATCCCTCTATTAAGTGGGTTAAGGAAAATAAAAAAATAATACCGGATCTTGATTTGAAGATTCGTCCATGGACAGCTAATTCCAAAGATGATATGGCTTTATGTTTTGACTTAGGATTAGCAGGATTCCATACTGATTTTCCAGAAAAAGCGATGAGTGAGAAAAATAAACGATGAAAAAAACAAAAGTATTGGTCATTGTTGGTCCCACAGCAGTCGGAAAAACAGCGCTCAGCATCGAATTAGCTAAACACTTTAATGGAGAAATTATTAGTGGTGATTCCTTACAAGTTTATAAAAAATTAGATATTGGTACAGCGAAAGTCGCTGAAAATGAAAAAGAAGGGATTTTACACCATCTAATTGATGTCAAAGAGCCAAGTGAAAGTTACTCAGCTTATGAGTTCAAAATGAGTGCAGAAGAAAAAATAAATCAGATAACTAACTGTGACGGCTTGCCGATTGTAGCTGGTGGAACTGGTATGTATATTCAATCTTTATTATTTGATTTTCAGTTAGGTAGCAATGAGGAAGAGACCGAAGCTAAGTTGGTTCGTAAAAAATGGGAAACCTTTGCCTTAGAAGAAGGCAAAGAAAAATTATGGCATTATTTAGAAACCATTGATCCTCTGGCAGCTAAGTCTATTCACATGAATAATGAAAAAAGAGTGATCCGTGCCATTGAGGTATTTGAAAAAACGGGTGTGAGTATTCTGAATCAGCAAGGAATCGATTTTAAAGATTTAAGTCAGTCGAGATACGATGTTAAGATCATTGGTTTAGAAACAGACAGAGATGTTTTATATGATAGAATTAATCAACGTGTGGATTTAATGATGACGCAAGGGTTACTAGAAGAAGCTCGTTATGTTTATGAGCTAGGTGAAGTCCAAGCTATTCAAGGTATTGGTTATAAGGAGTTTTTTCCGTATTTTAGAGGAGATTTAGAACTGGAAGATTGTGTGTCAGTTGTTAAACAACATTCTAGACAATACGCTAAACGCCAGTTGACTTGGTTTAAAAATCGAATGAACGTTGAATGGTATGATATGATTAAAGAACCGAGTATAAGAAATAATATTATTGAAGAAGTAGCCAAATGGCTTAAAAAGTGAAAGAAGGTATTGTGTGGAAAAAGTTTTATTAGTGGGTGTTGAAAATCAAGAAAATTTTAAAACCTTTACTGAGTCAATGGCTGAGTTAGCTAATTTAGCTGAAACAGCACAAGGTTTAGTTGTCGGTGAAATGATTCAAAAAAGACAAGCTATTGATCGTCGAACCATTTTAGGAAAAGGTAAGCTTTTGGAGTTACAATCACTTGTAGAGTCAACTGAAGCTGATACGGTTGTCTTTAACCATGAATTATCAGCAAGACAAGCTAGATTAATTGAAGAAGTAGTTAATGTTAAAATTATTGACCGAGTTCAATTAATTTTAGATATCTTTGCTATGCGAGCTAAATCAAAAGAAGGTCAGCTTCAAGTAGAGTTAGCTCAATTAAGTTATTTACTACCTCGTTTAGTCGGACAAGGTTTATCATTGTCTCGTCTTGGTGGGGGAATTGGAACAAGAGGTCCCGGTGAAACTAAATTAGAAACAGATCGTCGTCACATTAGGCAAAAAGTGACCATGATTAAGCGCGAGTTGAAACAAACAGAAGAGCATCGAGAACGTAGTCGTCAAAAAAGAAAAGAATCATCTGTTTTCCAAATAGGATTAATCGGTTACACAAATGCTGGAAAATCAAGCATTATGAATCTATTAACAGATACACAAACCTATGCTGAAAATCAATTGTTCGCAACGCTCGACCCTTTAACTAAGAAATGGCAACTTCCAGAGGGACTAGAGACAACATTGACAGATACAGTTGGTTTTATTCAAGATCTACCAACCCAATTAATTGAGGCTTTCCAATCAACTTTAGAAGAAAGTCGTAATGTCGATCTATTACTTCATGTGGTAGATACAACGTCAGATAACCGAAGTCAACAAGAAGACACAGTACTTGAATTGATTGATTCTTTAGAAATGAAGCATATCCCAGTGTTGACTGTTTATAATAAAGCGGACTTACTGGAAGGAGACGGTTTTGTTCCAACACTGTTTCCGAGTTGTTTAATTTCAGCACATCGAGAATCAGATAAGGAGATTTTGACAGAAGCAATCATCAAACAGATGAAAGGGTTGTTTGTTCCTTTTGAGAGGATATTGGAGCCAAAAGAGGCTTATCTAATTACGCAAATGCAAAAAGAACTCTTATTGGATGAGTATCATTATGATGAAGAAAAGAATCATTATTTTATAAAAGGGTATGCACCTAAGCAAACTAAATGGGTGAGAGAAAACGCTGAAGAGATAATAGAATAGTAATTCTAGATAAAATAAAAAATTTGATTAACCATGTTAGATTATCTGACATGGTTAATTGACTTTTTTTTTTTGAGCTGTTATTCTGTTTTTAACCTTGAAAGAAGAGAGGTCGAAAAAATGAGTGAAAGAGAATTGAGACGATCCCTTGCAGTTTTCCCTATGAGTTCGGTTATGAATTTAACAGATTTAACGGCTAGAAAAATTAGATACTATGAAGAACAAGGTTTAATTTTTCCTGAGCGAAATGCAGGGAACAATCGATTATTTTCTTTAAACGATATTGATCGATTACTGGATATCAAGGAAATGCTAACCCAAGAATTTTCTGTCAAAGAAATAAAAAAACAATTCGTTAAACAGGATCAGAAAAAAGAACAACTTTCTGAAGAAAAACTTCGAATTGCTTTGTATAATGATTTGATGAGAGAAAGTGGACTAAATTAAAAAGAAAAGAAGAGGCGAAATAATGGAAAAATACACAACAAATGAACAGATTAAAGAAGCAGCTCAAAAAGAGAATGTGAGATTTTTAAGACTAATGTTCACGGATATTTTAGGTAGACTAAAAAATGTTGAGGTTCCTATTAGCCAAATCGATAAAGTATTAGATAATAAAATGATGTTTGACGGCTCATCGATTGAGGGATTCGTACGTATCGAAGAAAGTGACATGTATTTATACCCAGATGTGTCAACATTCATGATCTTCCCTTGGGAAAGTGAAAAAGGTAAAGTAGCACGTTTGATCTGTGATGTTTACAATCCAGAAGGAAAACCTTTTGACGGAGACCCACGTGGAAACTTGAAACGCGTATTAAAGGAAATGACAGATTTAGGCTTCACAGGATTTAACATTGGGCCTGAGCCAGAATTTTTCCTATTTAAATTAGATGAAAATGGTCGACCGACAGACCAATTAAATGATAATGGTGGGTATTTCGACTTTGCTCCAACTGACTTAGGCGAAAACTGTCGTCGTGATATCGTATTAGAATTAGAAAGCTTAGGCTTTGAAGTGGAAGCATCTCACCATGAGTGTGCCCCTGGACAACATGAAATTGACTTTAAGTACGCTAATGCCATCGAAGCGTGTGACAACATTCAAACCTTTGAATTAGTCGTTCGTACAATTGCTCGTAAACACGGACTACACGCAACATTCATGCCAAAACCATTATACGGAATTGCTGGTAGTGGGATGCATATCAACATGTCATTGTTCAATAAAGATGGTAATGTCTTTTATGATGAAAATGGTGTGGATGGATTAAGTGAAATAGCCTATCACTTCTTAGGTGGATTATTAAAACATGCGAGAGGTTATACGGCTATCTGTAATCCGATTGTTAATTCATACAAACGTTTAGTACCTGGTTATGAAGCGCCTGTATACGTAGCATGGAGTGGTAAAAATCGTTCGCCATTAGTACGTGTGCCAAGTTCACGCGGTTTATCAACTCGTTTAGAATTACGTTCAGTCGACCCAACGGCTAATCCATACTTAGCAATGGCGGTTCTATTACAAGCAGGTCTTGACGGTATTAAAAATCAAATTACCCCACCAGCTGCTGTGGATCGTAACATTTACGTGATGACAGAAGAGGAAAGAGAGGCTGCTGAAATCACAGATTTACCATCAACTCTACACAATGCCATTAAAGCAATGAGAAAAGATGAAGTTGTGAAGGAAGCGTTAGGGGCTCACATTTATAACAACTTTGTAGAAGCGAAGAAAATGGAATGGTCAGCCTTCCGTCAACAAGTGTCAGAGTGGGAAAGAGAACAATATTTAGAGATGTATTAGGAATAGTGAGACTCACAGTCGTAGCAACGATTAGTGAGTCTTTTTTTAATGAAAAATAAGCCATATTCAGTCTTAATGAAGAAGTGTTAAATTTTTAATTGTAACTTTATTTAATTAATGAATATCTGAAATTACAAAAAAACATTCTTCATTCCTCACATTTGTGGTAAAATAGCGATAGTTGAATATAAAGGAGACATAAATAATGATAGCAGTAAGTGATTTAAGATCAGGTATGACATTTGAAAAAGATGGTAAATTAATTAAAGTTTTAGAAGCAAGTCATCATAAACCAGGTAAAGGTAACACAGTAATGCGTCTTAAATTAAGAGACATGCGTTCTGGTTCTACAACTGATACAACAATGCGTCCAGATGAAAAAGTAAAAAAAGCTCATATCGACAGTAAAGCTGTTCAATTTTTATATATTCAAGATGATATTTCAACATTCATGGATTTAGAAACATATGAACAATATGAAATCCCAGTTTCAGTTATCAATGAAGAGTTAAAATATCTATTAGACAACATGGAAGTTAAAATCCAATTTTATATTGATGAAGTTGTAGGAGTTACTTTACCAACAACAGTTGTTTTAAAAGTTGAAGAAACACAACCATCAATCAAAGGAGCTACAGTTTCTGGTTCTGGTAAACCAGCAAAAATGGAAACTGGTCTAGTTGTAAACGTTCCTGATTTTATCGAAGCAGGAGAGTTATTAGAAGTAAATACTTCAGATGGCTCATATGTGAAACGTGCTAAATAAACAAAGTCATTTTGACTTTGTTTTTTTTATATTAAGAATTATAGAAGTTTTAAAGAATATTTTATAAATGGTAAACATGTAATCAACAGTATGCTATACTGAAATGTGTAATTATTATAATAAGAGAGGGAGGAGCAAGATGAGTATTCATTTTATGGACTTGTTCAAGCCCGATACCTGGCAATATTTTTTCAGCAATTATTTTTCTACTAATTTACTTATCCATATAATTGATATATTTGTTGTGTGGTTTGTTATTTATAAGCTAATCATGCTTTTAAATGGCACAAAAGCAATTCAGGTGTTTAAGGGGATTGCAGTGATTATTATTGTAAGAATAATCAGCGATTTTATCGGACTAACGACAGTTTCGTGGTTGATGAGTCAAGTGATAACCTATGGAGCTATTGCAGCTATTGTTATTTTTCAACCAGAAGTTAGACGTGGTTTAGAGCATTTAGGTAGAGGCTCGATACTAAAAAGTATAAAAAAACAAACAGATCATAAAGACAGATTAATTATTGAATTAGATGAGTCGATTCAATATATGTCAAAAAGAAAAATTGGAGCCTTGATATGTATTGAAAATCGAGATAGCTTAATGGATTATGTGGATACAGGGATTTCTTTAGATTCTGACATCTCAAATCAATTATTGATTAATATTTTTATTCCTAATACACCACTTCATGATGGTGCAGTTATTATTCAAAATGATAAAATAGCTTCGGCTTGTTCATATCTACCACTATCTGAGAGTACATTAATTCCTAAAGAATATGGAACAAGACATAGGGCGGCAATTGGTCTTAGTGAAGTGAGTGATGCCATAACAATTATTGTTTCTGAGGAAACGGGTGATGTTAGTGTTACTTTCCGTAATCAATTTTTACCTCATTTAACCAGAGAAGAGTATATTAATATTTTAAATCAAGAATTAATTCAAAAAATAGAAGAAAATAAACAGAACTTTTTTTACCAGTTTATTGAAGATGCTAAAAGCGGGTTCAAGGGAGGTAAAAAATAATGAAAAAAGATAAAAAAGGAATATGGATTGTTAGAATTTTATCTTTATTCTTTGCTGTTTTACTATTCTATAATGCCAATTCGTCTCGTTTAAATGAAGAAGATGTTATTTTTACAGAGCTATCGGCTATTGCTGAAAAAGTTCCGGTGAATGTGACATATAATCAAGATAAGTATTTTATATCTGGTTATGACCAAGCAGTTGATGTTGAACTTAAAAGCTCCAATAAAATTCTGCTAGATAAAGAATCAAATGCTGAGACAAGAAGTTTCTCGATTGTCATGGATTTGACTAAATATGCTGAAGGAACACATGAAGTTCCTCTCCAAATAGTTGGTTTACCCAATGCAATCAAAGGCACCATTAAACCTAATAAACTGGCTGTCACAATAGAAAAGAAAAAAAGCAATAAATTTCCAGTAGAAGCAGCCATTGATAGTAAAATTTTCGCTAAAGGCTTTGAAATTGAGAAAGCTTCGATTGAACCAGAAAATGTGACGTTATCTGGTGGGGAAGAAACTATAAAAAAAGTATCAAAAGTAATTGCTGGTATAAGTGATCAAACTAATATCACAAGTGATTTCTCACAAAAGGTTAAACTATATGCGATTGATGATAAAGGTGAACCGTTGAATGTGAAAATTGATCCAGAGAGCGCTCGAGTTGATGTGAGTGTGAAAGCACCGACTAAGCGAGTAAAAGTAAATCCCATTCAATCTGGTAAAATACCTCAAGGAATAACGGATTATAGTTTTTCTATGAAAGATGACAAAGTTGATATAACAGGTCCAAAAGAAATATTGGATGAAATAAGTGCAATTGATTTAAAAATTGACACAAGTAATATCAGAGAAACAACAAGTAGTTCTTATATAGTGGTTGTGCCAAAAGAAATAAAAGTTGATCCAGATACAATTTTAGTTACAGTGATACCTAAAAGTGGTGGAGCAAAATCAACTTCAGAAAGTAAAGATAAATCGACATCATCAACAAAATCTGATAAAATTTCGATGGACGTTACTAAAAAAGATAAATAAAATATTATAGAATGAGTTAGGAGATTTTTTTTAAAATGGGTAAATATTTTGGAACTGATGGCGTTAGAGGCATTGCAAATCAAGAATTAACACCTGAATTAGCATTTAAGATTGGTCGTTGTGGTGGGTATGTATTATGTCAGCATAGTGAACAAGAAAATAAAAAACCACAAGTTTTAGTAGCACGTGATACACGTATTTCAGGTCAATTGTTAGAACAAGCATTGATTGCTGGTTTATTATCAGTGGGAATTGAAGTGCTTCAATTAGGCGTTATTTCGACACCTGGCGTTTCATATTTAACGCGTACTCAAAAAGCAGCTGCAGGTGTTATGATTTCAGCATCACATAATCCAGCAGCAGATAATGGTATTAAATTCTTTGGTCCAGATGGCTTTAAATTAGCAGATGATGAAGAATTAGAAATCGAAGCTTTATTAGATGCAACAGAGGACATATTACCACGTCCTTCAGCAGATGGCTTAGGAACTTTAGATGACTATCCAGAAGGTTTACAAAAATACATGGAATTCTTAAAAGAGACAATCCCTGGTGATTTATCAGGACTTTCAGTTAGTTTAGATGGAGCAAATGGCGCAACTGCACCAATCGTTAACCATTTATTCGCAGATTTAGATACTGAATTCTCTACAATGGGTGTGAAACCAAATGGAATTAATATTAATGACGGCGTTGGTTCGACTCACCCAGAAGAATTAGCTAAATTCGTTTTAGAAAATAAATCTGACTTAGGCTTAGCTTTTGATGGTGATGGCGACCGTGTGATTGCTGTGGATGAAAAAGGAAATATTGTCGATGGGGATAAGATTCTTTACATCTGTGGTAAGTATTTAAAAGCTCATGGAAAACTTAAAGGTGACACAATCGTTGCGACTGTTATGAGTAATTTAGGTTTCCATAAAGCTGTTAGTGATGCAGACATGAACGCAGTTTGTACACAAGTTGGAGATCGTTATGTTGTTGAAGAGATGAGAAAGTCTGATTATAACTTAGGTGGGGAACAATCAGGACATATTGTTTTTCTAGATTATAATACAACAGGAGACGGCTTACTTTCAGGCATCCAATTGATGAATGTTATGAAAGAAACGGGTAAAACTTTATCAGAATTAACATCTGAAATTGAAGAGTACCCTCAAAAATTAGTTAATATAAAAGTAAGTGATAAATATGGGGCAATGGATGTTCCAGCTATTAAGGCTGTCATTGAAGAAGTAGAAGCAGAAATGAAGGGTGACGGTCGTATTTTAGTCAGACCTTCAGGAACTGAACCGTTACTACGTGTTATGGCAGAAGCTCCTACAAAAGAAAAAGTTGATTATTATGTCGATAAGATTGCAGCTATCGTTGTGAAAGAAATTGGTTTAGATTAAACAAGAGTGAAGAAAAAAATGCTTTGCTCCAGTTACTAAAGGTGAAGAAGCAGATTTTTTATTCTAGACTAATATAGATGTTGAGAAGGAATGATGATTCATTCTAACTCAACATTTTTTTTATTCTTAAAATTTGCTATAATAATGACATATTAAGAATAAGGGGAAATTTGATGCGCGTTATAGCAGGTAATTTTAAAGGTAGAAAATTAAATTCTTTATCCGGAGACAACACTAGACCGACAAGTGATAAAATAAAAGGTTCCGTATTTAATATGATTGGTCCTTATTTTGATGACGAAGTTGTTTTAGATTTATACAGTGGTAGCGGTAATTTAGCGATTGAGGCAGTTTCTAGAGGTGCTAAAAAAGCCTATTGTTTTGATAATCACTTTCAGGCAATTAGTATTATTAATGAAAATATAGCCTTAACAAAACAAGGCTCAGATTTTGTCGTAAAGAAAATGGATGCTGATAAGGCATTGGATTGGTTAGCTAGTAATAAAGTTAGTTTTGATTTAGTTTTTCTGGACCCCCCATACGCTAAACAAACAATAGAGACACAATTAGAAAAAATGATGGAGCTAAATTTATTAGCCCCCTTTTGTAAAGTAGTGTGTGAAACTGATAAATTTGTTGATTTACCAGAAACAATTAATGAATTATCATTAACCAAATCTCAAAATTATGGTACCACAAAAGTGACTATTTATCGTTATATAAAGGAGGATTAGAAATTGGTTGATAAAAGAATAGCTCTCTTTCCTGGAAGCTTTGATCCTTTTACCAATGGACATTTAAACACAGTTGAAAGAGCTAGTATACTTTTTGATGAAGTGATTATTGGTATTTTTACAAATACAACAAAGAAGCCATTATTTACTGCAGAAGAAAAGAAGAAACTAACGGAAAAAGCTGTAAGCCAATTAAGTAATGTTCGTGTTATTTTACAATCTGAAGGCCTGACAATTCATATTGCTAAAGAATTACAAGCTAATTTTTTAATTCGTGGTGTTAGAAATAATCAAGATTACGAGTATGAAAAAAATATTGCTTCTATGAATCGTACAATGGACGGCTCGATTGATACGATTTTTCTACTTGCAGATGATAACTTCAGTAATATCAGCTCCAGTATGATTAAAGAAATAGCAAAGTTTAAGGGGGATGTTTCATCTTTTGTTCCAACAGAAGTTAATAAAGCGTTGATAGAAAAATTTAGATAGGACTAACTAAATGGAAGTTAAAGAAAACAAGTATTTAAAAAAATTAATTATTTTTTTTATTGTATTATTACTACTCATGGCCATAATTCCAATCCCTTATTTTGTCGAAATGCCAGGAAGTTCTGAAAATATTCGTGATCACGTGACAGTAAATGAAAAAAGAGATTCTTATGATGGCTCATTTATGTTAACAACTGTTGCCGTTCAACAAGCGACTGTTGCTACTTTGATTAGAGGATATTTTGATCCAAATAATGATTTAATTAGCAAAGAAGAAATGATGGGAACCAGTAGCGATATGGAATATGAAGAGATGCAACGCTATCATATGGAGACATCCCAAAATTTTGCGATAAAAAATGCGTTAGACTTGGCTAATAAGCCTTATAAAATGGAGTATATGGGTGTCTATGTGATGGAAATGGATGAGCATTCAAACTTTAATCATTTACTTGAAGTGGGGGATACGATTTACGCAGTTGATGATAAAAAATTAAATTCGTCAAATGATTTAATTCAATATGTTCAAAATAAAAAACCAGGTGATAAAATTACGCTGGATTATATCAGAGATAATAAAAAGAAGCAGACATCAGCGAAGTTAATAAAATTAACGGGTTCTAAAAAAGCAGGCATTGGCATTTCATTAGTTGATCATACGGAGATAAAGTCAAAAGAAAAGATAAAATTTCAAACAGAAGATATTGGAGGTCCCTCTGCTGGCCTGATGTTTACGTTAGAGTTATATGGATTGTTAACAGATAATGACTTAAGACAAGGTAAAGAGGTTGCTGGGACAGGAACTATCGACCAGGAGGGTGTGGTTGGTCGAATAGGAGGAATTGATAAAAAGGTAATTGCAGCTGATCAAGAAGGGGCAGAGTTATTCTTTGCTCCAGACGACGATATTGATAAGGAAACTAAAAAAGAATTTCCTGAAATCCAATCAAACTATCAAGAAGCTCTTGAATCAGTTAAGAAAAATAACTTAGATATTAAAGTAATTCCTGTTAAAACGGTTAAAGACGCTATTGAATATTTAGAAAAAGAAAAGTAAGAATGTTTAAATAACATTTCTTGCTTTTTTTTTCATATTTTATAAGTAAGGAGGAAGAGTTAATGAGAAAAGTAAAAAAGTACATAAAGCAAGAAAAATTAGTCATTTTATTAGGAGTATTAATTATAGTATTACTTGTGGTAGGTGCTTTTCTGTTTTTAAAATCAGATGATAGTCAATCAAAAACGGTTTTAGAATTTAGTAAAGAATCCAATAGTGTTGTAACAAGTGAATCTAGTTCAGCAATTAAATCTGATTCTAAAATGTATGTGGACATTAAAGGAGCGGTTGTCAAACCAGGAATGTATGAAGTGACACCAGAGATGAGAATTCTTAATGTAATAGAGCTGTCAGGTGGGTTGCTTAAAGAAGCAGATGATAAACAGATTAATTTTTCTCAAAGAATTGAAGATCAGATGGTTATTTATATTCCAAAAGAGGGAGAAGAGATAGCTGAATTACAAAATACTGTGGCTGTAAATGGAACTAATGATAAAAGTACAAAAAGCGAAGAAGGAAAAATCAATTTGAACCAAGCAAGTAAAGAAGAGTTGATGACGCTAAATGGGATTGGTGAAAAGAAAGCAGAGAAAATTATTGAACATCGGGAAGAAAATGGCTCTTTTGAATCAATTGAAGATTTAAAGAAAGTTAATGGATTTGGTGAAAAAACATTTGAAAGTTTGCGAGAATCAATTACAATTTAAGAGAAGCTTATAGTAAGAGAAAGGGGTTTTTTAAAATGGAAAAAAATTATGAAAGAATTCCTTGGGATCAATATTTTATGGGGCAAAGTTTACTGCTGTCTCTAAGAAGTACGTGTACAAGATTAGCCGTAGGGGCAACAATTGTAAGGGATAAGCGGATTATAGCTGGAGGATATAATGGTTCAGTCAGTGGAGATGTTCATTGTATTGATGAAGGATGTTACTTAGTTGATGAGCACTGTGTTCGGACAATACATGCTGAGATGAATGCAATTCTACAATGTGCAAAATTCGGTGTTAAAACAGATAAAGCTGAAATTTATGTTACTCATTTCCCGTGTTTACAATGTACCAAGATGATTCTCCAATCAGGTATTAAAACAATTCATTATTTGAAAGATTATCATAATAATGAATATGCTATTCGTTTAATCGAGCAAGCAGGTGCTTCAGTCCATCAAGTTAAACTTTCAAAAAAATATTTCGAATCTTTAGATTTTGGTGATGAAACCAATTTACCTTCTAAAGGAGAATAGAGGCTTATATTTTTTCCCGATTATTTTATTTGTTGTCTATTTAATATTGTTAAAGGAAAAAAAATTACCATATCTTATTTTGTTTTTTATTGTATTGCTTAGAATTATTTGTTTTAGAAATAAAGAGATACTATTATTAACAGGTATCTTAATATTATTTAGCACGCTTTTTTGGTGGGTGAAACTTAATAGCTTTCCAAATGATTATCAAGAGAATCAGGCAGTTTCTATTTCCCTTGTTCCTGATACGATAAAGGTTGATGGAGCTGTCTTAAGTTTTGAAGGTAAATTAGGGATTAAAAAAGACCCTGTTCTTATAACTTATATTTTGAAAAATGAAAAAGAAAAAAACTTTATCGAAAATAATAAAAAAACACTTATAATAACAGGTAAAGTAGAATTAGCTGAACTTTCTGGTAATCGGAATTTAAACGGATTTGATTACAGTAAGTACTTAGAAAATAAAGGTCATTTTAAGCGATATAATTTAAATGAAATAATCAGAATTAAGTCGTATGATAATAAATGGTATCAAATATTCGGAAAACTTAAAGAATGGCGTAGAGCTTGTTTTATTCATAATAAGAACCACTTTGAGGAATTAACTCAAAGTTATCTGAACTCTTTGATTTTTGGGTTTCAAAATAACGGACCAGGCAATTATCAGAAAACATGGCGAGATTTAGGTGTGGCTCATTTATTTAGTTTATCTGGCATGCATATTTATTTTTTCTTATTCATTTTTGATTATCTTTTGTTAAGATGTGCTATGACAAAAGAAAACTTATTCAAGTGGAACCTATTGTTTACTTTTTTTGTTATGATTATGACGGGTTTGGGACCTGGAATGGTTAGAGCTGGTCTTCAGCATATAACGAAGCAACTTAATCGTAAGTATGAGTGTAAGTTAAGTAATCTAGATTGCTGGTCCATTGCGTTGTTTATCAACTCTTTATTTGATCCTTATGTTTTATTGACAGTTGGAGGGCAACTAACATATTATATGACATTCTTAATTATAATGTTGAATCCGATTATCAAAAAAATAAAACAACCATTTCTAAAATTTCTTAGTTTTAATATTATTTTATCAACCCTATCGCTACCGCTTATTTGGTATCATTTTTATGAATGGAATTTTTTGAGTTTTTTTATGAATCTCGTTTTAGGATCGTTTATACTGTGTTTATTAATGCCGATTTTATTAATCAGCTTTTTATTATCTTTTGTTTTTAGAGGGTATCATTTTCTATTTGTTGAGCGCTTTCTGATACTTTTTCAAAAAATCGGAAATACTTTAAATGATATCGATTTTTCACATCAAGTAGTTGGTAAGCTACCATTAACTTTATTAGTTATTTTAATCGTTTCGCAATTACTTATTTTAAGAGAATTTGAAAAAAATCACTTTAAAATCAGTTTAAAATTTTGTTTTCTAAGTAGTGTCACTTTATTAATGCCTTTCTATAAATACATGAATCCTAGTGGAATAATCGCTTTTGTTGATATCGGGCAAGGAGATGCTATCTTTCTCCAGTTACCTCATCATAAAGGAAATTACTTATTAGATACTGGAGGTAGGCTTGATTTTAAAGTAGAAGACTGGCAAAAAAGATCTGACAAAAGAGGTGCAGATTATACGTTGATTCCTTTTTTAAAAAGTCGTGGCGTTAAAAAAATTGATACCGTATTTATTTCTCATGCCCATGAAGATCATTTTGGTGATTTAGATCGAGTGAGTGACGCTTTTAATATCAAATCACTTTATTTTGGGGAAGGAACAGCCAATCAAGTGAATTTCAAAAAAATGCTTAATTATCAAGGGCTTGATAGGGCTAATAAAAAAATAATAAAAACTAATAACTCTTGGTCAAAAGAAGGAGTTAGCTTAAAGTGCTTGTTTCCTGATAAAAAAGGTGATGGTCAAAATAATGATTCACTGGTAATGATGTTAACGATTAAAAATAAAAAATTTCTTTTAACAGGAGATTTGGAAAAAGAAGGGGAACAACAATTGATGGCTAATCCAGAGATTGATTTAAAAGCTGATGTATTAAAGGCGGGGCATCATGGCAGTAAAACATCAACACATCCCGAATTTTTAGAAAGAGTTGCTCCAGAGTTAGTTACAATCTCCTGTGGACTTAATAATCGGTATAACCACCCATCAGAAGAAACAATCGAAAATCTAGATAATCATGGAATTCCGTATTATGAAACAGATGAACAAGGGATGATTTATTTTACTTGGAATAAATATAAAAAAAATATTTCTAGTGTAAAGACAATAAAATAGATAGATATAAAGATGTATTTTATGATAGGATGTAATTTAAAGTGGGTGAATGAAAAGTGTCATTACAAAAGGAATTAGCAGAACTAAGAAAAAAGAATTTTAAACCGATTTATACATTATTTGGAACAGAGCGTCATTTAATTAATATGTTTAAAAATACCTTAAAGCAAGAAATTTCGGTTGATGGAGAAGATGAATTTAATTTCATTACCTTTGATATGGGGGAGGTCGAAGTCAGTCAAGTGATTCATGAAGCAGAAACAGTTCCTTTTTTTGGTGATTATAAAGTCATCTTTGTTGAAAATCCCTATTTTTTAACCGGAGAAAGAAGAAAAAATGATTTAGAACATGATGTTTCATCTCTTAATTCTTATTTAGAAAATCCTCTAGAAACAACTATTCTTGTTTTTATTGCTAGTTATGAAAAGATGGACGAACGGAAAAAAATAGTAAAACTATTGAAAAAAGAAAGTTGTCTTGTTGATGTGAAACAAATGTCCGAAAAAGAGTTAACTCCCTATTTGAAGCAATATATTGAGAACGAAGGATATCAAATTGACAAACTAGCCTTTGAGCAACTGACTTATTTAACAGATATGGATTTAAGCCGAATGATGAATGAATTAGATAAATTATTTTTGTATCGGTTAGATACTAAAATTATTAAGCGAACTGATGTAGAGGCGTTAATTCCAAAGTCTCTAGAGCATAATATTTTTGATTTAAGTCAATATGTATTATCTAACCAAATGATGCAATCATTATCTTTATATCATGATCTTATTCACGATGGAGAGGAAACAATTAAAGTAATTGCTGTTTTATTAGGTCAAGTACGTTTATTATTACAGGTGAAGTTATTACTAGATATGAATTATCAACAAAGCAATATCACGGATACACTTAAAATTCATCCTTACCGAGTAAAATTAGCGGTTAATCAAAGTAAAAATTTAACATTAGGTACTTTGGGTGAGATGTTTAACGAGTTAATCGATATAGATTATCAAATAAAGACAGGTCAAATGGATAAAGAACTTATCTTTGAAATGTTTTTATTGAAAAAAAGATAAAATAAAAAACTTGATGACTTGAAATCGTAATGATTTCAGTCCATCAAGTTTTTATTATTTAGCTAATTTTTTAGCTAAGCGAGATTTTTCGCGGTTAGCTTTATTTTGATGAATAAGTCCTTTTGAAGAGACTACATCAATTTCTCTAGTAGCAGCTACTAATAATTCTTGTTGGTTATCAGCATTTGCTTCTACAGCTTTTTCAAAATTTTTCACAGCAGTACGCATTCTGCTTAATTTAGCAGAGTTAGCTTCATTTGATTTTTCACTAGTGCGAACGCGTTTGATAGCAGATTCGATGTTTGGCATTAAAAATTCACCTCCGACATAGAGTTTATATTTGATTAACAAATATAATTCAACATTCTCATTATACAGAAAGCACAATAAGTTTGCAATAAATAATGTAAAAAGATATCGATTAAATTGGTAAAACAGAAACACCAATAAAATCTGGTCCGGAGTAAACACCTAAAACTGGGCTTACTTCATCGATGTAGAAGTATCGATATTTACTAAAAGATTCTTTCATTTTTTCCATTAGTTGGTTAGCCTCTTCAAGATCAGTTCCATAAGAAATAGCTAAATCGTATTGTTCAGCATCCCCAATTGTTTTCTCAACACAGTTCATTAGTTTACTCAGTCCTTTTTTACGACCACGTGCTTTACCAACTGTATGGTAGATACCGTCTTCATTACAAGAGATGATAGGGTTTAAATGAAGTGCAGAACCAATAATAGAAGTAACTAAACCAATACGACCGCCTTTTTTCAAATATTCTAAGGTTGCCATACTGAAAAAAACTTTTCCTTTTTGGGGTAATTCAGCAGCAACTATTTTTAATTCAGAAAAAGGAAGTCCTTTATCAATTTCTATTTTCATGTAAGCAGCTTGAATTCCAGCGCCACCACCAATACTTTTTGTATCAACGATGAAACTTTCAATTTCTGGATGTTCTTCAAGAGCTAAGCGAAGTGCATTGTGAGTGCCACTTAAATTACTTGAAATCGACATACATAGAATTTTATCGTATCCTTGTTCTTTGATTTGAACAATAAGATCTTGGATATAAGAAATAGAGGGTAACGATGTTTTAGGTAGTTCAATATCAATCCGATCATAGACTTCTTTAGAGGTAATTTCAATTTTATCCATGTAGCTTCGGTCACGGTAGTTAATATTTAAAGGGGCGACAAAAATTCCTCCTAATTCTATTAATTCGGGTGGTGTATCCATTGCTGAATCAACAAGTAAGGCAATTTTTTCTTTCAATTAATTTTCCTCCAGGAGTTTATTTTGGGTTAGTAAGTCGTTTAAGCTGTTTTCAGTAATTAGTTTTGCGATAAAAGTAGTACAAGCCATCTGAATTGGAGTATAGCCATGTTTGATATGGTCAATGCTAGTACTCTCATTCTCTTTTAAAATAAAATATTTAATAGTTGCTTCGAGATGGTCACAAAAGAAATTATAAGCATCTCTTGAATCAGTTGAATCTATTTGAAATTCAATGCCACTTTTTATAGCAGGAATCTCAAAAGCTTGCTTTAAAATAGTGATGACCATAATTCGTGCTAAGTGATTACGTCCATATTTTTTCTTGTGTGGTTTTGGAACTAGTTTAAGCTTTACATAATTATTAATCATTGACGGTGTGATATCTTTTGAGTGGCTTAACTTTAAGTCAGAAGTATGTATGATCACATACTGGACTAACTGATCCATATAGATGTCAATTTCTGGAAGTTCATCCCATCTAGGAAGGATTAGTTCAGCTAGATTATCTTCCCATTCTTTATTTGGCATTTATCTGGTCTCCTTAAAAAGTTCATCTAGTAATCAAAACTATATCATGGGTTTTTGATAATTACAATAAAAATGAAAAAAAGACTTCAATTTTTTATGAAGTCTTTAGAAATTTAATTGATTTGTTTGTTCAATTGTTTTGATGGTCTATAGGATTCTTCTGTTTTTTCAATTTTTTTCTCAATCGGTAATTTTTGAAGCATTCTAAGTCCATTTAAAATAACTAAAATAGTACTACCTTCATGTCCAATAACGCCTAAAGGTAAATTAATTACTTTAAAAAAGTTTGAAAAGATAAGAATGGCAATCACAGATAATGAAAAAATAATATTTTGTTTAACTATTTTTTTCAATTTCAATGAAAGCTGGTGGCTGACTGCTAGTTTACTTAAATCATCTTTCATTAAAACAATATCAGCTACATCAATCGCGATATCAGTTCCTTGTCCCATCGCAATTCCGATTGAGGCATTGGCTAAAGCAGGGGCATCGTTAACACCGTCACCAATCATAGCGTTAATGCCAAATTTCTCTTTTTGTTCTTTAATAAAAATAGTTTTATCTTCTGGTAGGCAATCTGCGATAACAGCATCAATACCAATCATTTTAGCCACTGCATTAGCGGTTTGAGAGTGATCACCAGTTAGCATAGTTGTTTGTATATTATTATCTCTGAAGTATTTAATGGTTTCAATCGCTTCTGTTTTAGGCACATCTAGTAAACCGAAGAAGGCGATAACTTGGTTATTTTTTGAAAAATAAATAACTGTTTTTCCTTCATTTTGTAATTGCTCAGTTTTTTTGATAATTTCTTCAGAAAGAGGAAGGGAAGTGACGAAGTCAACATTACCAACTTTCCATTCATTATTATTATCAAGTCCTAACATACCAGAACCAGTAATATCATTGACTTCAAGGGCGTATTTATTAGAGACTAAAGGGATATACTTTGTTGTAATAGCATTCGCAAGTGGGTGGGTTGACTCAGTTTCAATCGCCACCAAAGCATCAATGATATCTTGTCTATTTTCTATCATAAAAATTTCATCTGTAACAACAGGTGATCCTTTTGTAATTGTCCCTGTTTTATCAAAAGTGATGGCTTTTAAATCTGCTAAAGCCTCAAGATAAATACCCCCTTTGAAAAGAACGCCGTTTTTAGCGCCATGAGAGATAGCTGCTAAAGTAGCAGGTGTCGCAGAAGCAACGAGAGCACAAGGAGAAGCAACGACAAGTAACACCATCCCACGATAAAAACTTTCACTCCAAGACCAACCGATTAAAAAATAAGGAATTAAAATAGCTAGTGGGACAACTAAAAGGACAACTTTTACATAAATATTTTCAAAATTACTTAAGAAGCTAGCCGTTTTAGAAGGTGTGTTTTGGGCTTCATCTACAAGTTGAATGATCTTACTAAAAAGTGTATCTTTTGATTCTTTAGTAACTGTCATCTTTAAAGAATTACCTATATTAATTGTTCCAGCATATAAATTTTCATTCATTTTTTTTTCTCTAGGAATAGACTCACCTGTGATGGCAGCTTCGTCGATTGTTGCATGAATTGTTAGCAACTCACCATCAATTGGAATACTGGCTCCTTTCGGTACTAATAACGTATCACCAATTTTTAAATTCTCAACTGGAACTTCTGATGTTTGACCATTCTCATTTAAAAGGAAGGCATTCTCAGGTTGGATTTCCATTAAACTTTCAATTTCTTTTTTACTTTTGTTCGTTGTAAACTCTTCTAAAGACCCACTTAGTGAGAAAATAAAAGTTAACATAATGCCTTCAAAGTAATATTCAATTGTACATGCGCCAACAGCAGCAAGTGCCATAAGTAAATCGACGTTTAAATGTCTGTCTTTAATAGTATCAATAATACCGTCCTTTGTTTGGTGAAATCCACCGATAATCATGCCGATGATAAATAAATATGGATAAATAATGCCATCTGTATTTTGATTAATAAAACCGATTATTAGTAATAGTCCACAGATAATAGTTGCTATCAGACTACTTTTTTCTTTTATATATGTCATGTTAATCTCCTCCTACAAAAAGAGTGTATCATAAAAGGAATCAGATTGGAATAACTATAATCTAGATAGTAATGATAGTCATTATCAACAGTAATCATTATTGATAAAGTAGGTTTTTATTGAATTTAATTCTCAATTAGAAATAAAAAAGAACTTAATTCTTCTAACGAAGAGTTAAGTTCGAACTGTATTGGTATTCATTTGAACATTAGCCAATAAACAATAATTAGTGACCCTAGAATAATTCGATACCAACCAAATACTTTGAAGTCATTCTTTTTAATGTAATTCATTAAGAATTTAATAGCAAAAATTGAAATAACAAAGGCGACAACACTACCAAGTAAAAGTAAAATTGTTTGAGTTGAATCGAAAGAATTACCTACTTTTAAGAATTTATAAATCTTATAACCACTTGCACCAAACATAACAGGAATTCCTAAGAAGAAAGTAAATTCAGCTGCTACATAACGAGAACAACCAAAGATGATAGCTCCAATGATCGTTGCGCCAGAACGAGAAGTTCCAGGAAGTAATGAAAGGACTTGGAATAAACCAATAATAAAAGCCGTTTGGTATGTTAAGCTCCCCATTGTTTTAGTTAAAGGTTCTTTTCCTTTGTTACGATTTTCAATAATGATAAATAGTACTCCGTAAATAATTAACATTAAAGCTACAGGTAAAAATTTATGAAAATGCTCTTCTAAAAAGTCATCGAAAATCAAACCTAAGACGCCTGCGGGAATAGAAGCTAATGCTACCTTAAACCATAATGACCAGGTTGCTTTTTTTTGTCCTGCTGTTTTTGATGGTGAGAAGGGGTTTAATTTACTAAAGTAAAGAACTACAACCGCCATAATTGCTCCTAATTGGATAACGACATTAAACATTTCCATAAAGTCTTTCGATGCATCTAGTTTAATAAATTCATCTACTAAAATTAAATGTCCTGTACTACTGATAGGTAACCATTCTGTAATCCCTTCAACGATTCCTAAAAAGATTACTTTTAAAATATTTATTAAATCCATTGTTTCAATCCTTTCAAGTTAAATAAATGCTACAGTCATTAGTTTAGTTGATTATAGAATATAAAACTAGTATTATTTCAAAAAAAGCTAACAATATTGTAAGTTTTCATAATGAATAGTATTTCTATTCGCTATCATCTGTAGTAGAATAATGGTATAGACAATTTTTTGAATGGAGTGACAATTATGTTTGGTATTTTTAAAAAGAATAAAAAAGCAGAATTAGAAGCAACTTCTAAAATTTATGCTGTTGCAGCAGGCGAAGTAGTAAGTATTGATAAAGTGAATGACCCAGTATTTTCACAGAAAATGATGGGCGATGGGTTTGCTGTAATTCCAACGAATGGTGATGTTTACTCTCCTGTTGCAGGTGAAATTATGAGTATTTTTCCAACAAAACACGCTTTAGGAATTAAGATGGCAAATGGACTAGAAATTTTACTTCACATGGGAATTGATACTGTTGAACTTGGTGGCGAACCTTTTGATATTAAAGTTAAAGAAGGGGATAAAGTGACTTCGGAGAAACTAATTGCAAAGATTGATTTAGAGTTTTTAGCATCAGCTGGAAAACCGAATGATATAGTTGTCGCGATCACTAATACAGCGGATAAATTAGAAAATATTGAATTAACTAAACTAGGTACAGTTACTGCTGGTGAGGTTATTGGGGAAGTAAGTGTTAAATAAAGAATGAGGCTGACAAAAACCGTCAGCCTCATTTTTTTATATGAATAATTTTAAAAAGTCAGTGGTAAAAATTTATTCAGAGTAAAATGAGTTTTGATGCGCCTTGTTCCATTATTATTATCTACTGAAAAAAAGGATTAGTTAATTTTTCTTTGCCAATCGTTGTAGGTTCTCTATGCCCAGGATAAGCAACCATCTCATCATTAAGAGTAAATAATTCAGTTTGGATACTATGTAGTAACGTTTGGCTATCACCAAATGGTAAATCAGTTCGTCCGATACTACCACTGAATAAAGCATCTCCAGTTATAACGAAAGTATCAAAAATAAAACTCAAACTCCCAGGAGAATGCCCAGGTGTGGGCACTACTTTAAACGTCATATCTCCTAAAGTATAGTCATGATAGTTTTCAAATTCGAACTCAGCTGGTTGGCAAACGATATCAGACATATCACTGTGGTGCATTAAACCAGAGAAATTTAAAGTAGGGTCTGACAGCCAACTTTGCTCGATTGGGCTAATATAAACGGGGATATGATAAGTTTGCCTAATTTCTTCTAGAGCGCCAATGTGATCATAGTGAGCATGAGTTATTAAGATAGCAGTTGGCGTGGCTTCTAATGATGCTATTTCTTTTTTTATATTTAAAGCGTCATTCCCAGGATCGACGATTAAAATATTATTTTCATTGTAGACCAAATAACAATTTTCTTCGATAGTACCTGTAATAATTTGTTTTACTTGAATCATAAAAAAACCTCCTTATTGATGTATAATATATTATAACTGATAACAACTAACAATTTCAAAGAATCACATTATTATATAATTTTTAATCTATAAAAAAGGAAGAATATTAATACTAAATTATCCCTATAGGAGTTTTTTTATGAATCTCAAAAGTAAGAAAATATTACTATCTTTACAATTTATTCCTTTTGTATTAACTAATGGAATGAATTTATTTCCAATTTTTATTTTTGCCAATCTCTTTTTAAAATATCGAGATGTTAGTCAATATGTTTTACCACTTATTTTATATTATAGCTTTAAAACAACGATATTATTTTTATTGCGCTTAAAACCATTTAGAATGAATCGCTTATTACAAATTTCAATCATTATTGGCATATTGGGGACACTACTTGGTAGTATGTATGAATGGAATTTTTATTTTGGTCTTTTATCTGGCGCACTATTAGGTATCTGTTCTGGGCTACTCTATCCTAGTTTTTTGACTGTCCAATTTCATGAGAAAAATATGAATGATTTTGGGATTACACCAAGAGATCAAATTTATTCATTAGGTTTTGCGACAATTTTTACATTAGTATTATTTACTTTAGTGAAGTGGTCAATTCCAGCAACATTTATCTTTTTGGGGATTAACTTGGTTTTACTATTTATTATTATTTCAGTTTATCCTCATTATCAAATTGAGGAAATAGCTTCTTATCCAGATTATCCAATTTTTGAAACCCTATTTTTATTTTTAACTGGTTTTTTTACAATTTTTATCATTAAAATAGATAAAAAATTGGGAGTTTCAGGTTCGCTATCGTTATTCTTTACTTTATTGGCTATTTTAATAATAGTATATTTGATTTATTTACTAAAAAGAAAACCTGTTAGACGGCTGTCACCATTATTAACGGGTATTATTATATTTAAAGGAATGGTGACAAATTTTATTCTTGTTTTTTGTACCTTCAATCAATTAATTCAAGAAGGGAATACAGCTCTATATAAAATATATACATTATATTTATTAGGCATTATTATTTCACCACTGATATATAATGCTTTGATAAAAAAAGTTTCGAAGTTAAGGATGCCTTATCTTATAATGAGTGGTTTACTATGTGGATTTATATTAATGCTTGTACCGTTTTTATTTTACTTAGGAGTTTTTATGATTAGCCTATTCATCTCTCAAATAAATCAAAGATTAAATCAATTTGTTTATTTTCATAGTGAACTCCCTCAAGATCATCGATTGGTATCGAAGTATCGCTTAAATAATTTGGGTAGTATTCTACATCAAATTATAATGACCTTGATTATGTATGGTATAACACTTTTATTTAAAACAGTTAGCCTAGAAGAAATTTTAAAATCATATAGTTATAAAACAGTAGATCCCTCAGCTTTTTATACTCTGGAAGTAACCAAAAGCATATTAGTGCTGTTTTTTATCATCTACCTAAGTGTTATTACTAAAGGATATAGAAATTCAAAATTATATAAAACTATTTAATATTATCCAGTGAAAATAAAAAAGCAATCAGTCACAATTAAGTGAGTGATGCTTTTTTTAATGTTCTCTTTGAAATAATAGAATATTGGTTGATGCTAAAAGTAAAAAGCATCCCATCGGAATAGCGGGTCCGAATATCAGTGTGTAATGAGAAACAATGGTGATAATCGAGCAAACTAAAATTAAACTAAAGGTAATTTTATAAGGGTTTATTTTATATTGTTGACCTAGTCTTTTCTTCAAGACATATACTAAATAAGGAATAGAATCAATAATCATCCAAACAGAAGTGATGATTAATAATGATAGAGGATTAGTAATTATATTTAAAATAATTAATGTTCCAATAAAAATATTAACTAAAGCACCAATTAGAAACATATTTTTTTGTTTGTTATGTTTGTTGATTGTCTCAATGATAAAAAAAGTATTGAAATTTAAAAAACCTTTTAAGATAGCAAATAAGCCAACCATAATAAATAATTCATAAATGGATGCAGTATGATGAAAGAAAAGATAAATTCCTGAAGCAGCCATTATCAAGCTGATCACGGTATTTATCCATTCGTGGTTATCTAAAAAATAAACAACTGATTTTAGTTTTTCTGGCATAATTAGCTCACTCCTTAACGTAATACAACCTATGTATTGTACCACGAAAAAGAGTTGTTTTAAACTAAAAATATTAGTCTAAAAAACTAGTGTCATTCCAATTAAGAATGTTGAATTTTGATGTGTTAGGAGTGCTTTCGATAACAGTGACACTAGTATTATCTAGAAAACGTCCTTTTCTAATGTCGCAAAGTGGGGAACCATCTAAGTATTTAAGAATAGTTTGCAAAGCTAAACCATGGGAAACAATTAAAATAGTGTCATCAGGATAGCGTTCGCTTAATTGATTAAAAACAGCCAACATTCTTTTGATTAAAGAGTCAAAACTTTCACCTTGAAAATCTGTAGGATCATAAAGATGAGGTGCATTAACTAAATTTTGAAACTCTTTTAAATGATGATAATCTTTTTCTGGGAGACCATCCCATAAACCAAATTCCATTTCCCGGAGGTTTTCGATTGTTTCTAATTCTAATGAAGAAGAATGATTGTCCAGTAAATTACTAGCTGTATCCTGTGCTCTTTTTTGTGGACTAGAAAATGCGTGATTGAAGTTAATATCACTTAAATACATTCCAACTTTTTTAGCATTTTCGATACCTTCGGGTAAAAGTGGAGAATCGGCAAGCCCACCTTGAAAAATTTTGTTTAAATTAAATTCGGTTTTTCCATGTCTTACACAATAAAATGTTGTCATAAAAATTAACTCTCCTTTTAAATTGATAGTATATATTATAGTAGAAAAAATAAATGAAGTAAAAAAATAAATTTTATGTTGAAAAAACAAAGGATGTAGGTTATATTTATAGAGGTGTTAAAAACACTAATCCACATCCGTAGTGATTTTAATAGTGGTGCTAGACTATGTTTAGTTCTATTAAAATATGATGCTATTTGGAGAGGGAAATACAAAACCAATCGGAGGAAACAAAAATGGCAGTAATTTCAATGAAACAGTTACTAGAAGCTGGTGTACACTTTGGTCACCAAACTCGTCGCTGGAACCCAAAAATGAAGAGATATATCTTCACAGAAAGAAACGGAATCTACATCATCGATTTACAAAAAACAGTTCGTTTAGTAGACGATGCTTACAACTACATGAGAAATGTAGCTGAAGAAGGCGGAATCGCTTTATTCGTAGGTACTAAAAAACAAGCTCAAGAAGCTATTAAAGATGAAGCTATCCGCTCTGGTCAATACTATGTAAACCACAGATGGTTAGGTGGAACTTTAACTAACTGGGATACAATCCAAAAACGTATCGCACGTTTAAAACAAATCAACAAAATGGAAGAAGAAGGAACGTTCGAGTTACTTCCTAAAAAAGAAGTTGCTGGATTAAACAAACAACGTGAACGTTTAGAAAAATTCTTAGGCGGTATCGCTGATATGCCTAGAATTCCTGATGTTATGTTCATCGTTGATCCACGTAAAGAACGTATTGCCGTTCAAGAAGCTCATAAATTAAATATTCCAATCGTGGCTATGGTTGATACTAACTGTGATCCAGATGAAATTGATGTAGTTATCCCATCAAACGACGACGCTATCCGTGCCGTTAAATTAATCTCAGCTAAAATGGCTGATGCATTCATCGAAGGCCGTCAAGGTGAAGATGAAGTAAGTGAAGAAACATTTGCAAGCGAAACAACTGAAGCACCTTCAATCGAAGAAATCGTTGAAGCTGTTGAAGGAAAAAACGCTGAATAATCAAATATAATTGGCTGTCTTAGGCTGGCGGAGTCAAGGTGAACAAAGTAGCCTACGTTCTGTTTGCTTAGGGCAGTTTTTACTTAATTAAAAAAATCGGAGGAATAATACATGTCTAAAATTACAGCTACTATGGTTAAAGAATTACGTGACTTAACTGGTGTTGGTATGATGGATGCTAAACGTGCTTTAGTTGAAGTTGAAGGAGATCTAGAAAAAGCTATTGACTTATTAAGAGAAAAAGGAATGGCTAAAGCTGGTAAGAAAAATGATCGTATCGCTGCAGAAGGTTTAGCAAATGTACATGTTGCTGGAAATACTGCTGCAATCGTAGAAATTAATTCAGAAACAGATTTTGTTGCAAAAAATGAATTATTCCAAAACTTGGTTAAAGATGTAGCTAGATTAGTTGCTGAAAATAAACCAGCTAACATGGAAGAAGCATTAGCAATTAAAACTGAAAAAGGTACAATTGAATCTGAAATTATTGAAGCAACTACAGTAATCGGTGAAAGAATTAACTTCCGTCGTTTTGAGTTACTTGAAAAAGAAGATAACGCAGCTTTCGGTGGTTACTTACACATGGGTGGTAAAATCGCTGTTTTAACTCTTTTAGATGGAACAACAGACGAAGAAGCAGCTAAAGATATTGCAATGCATGTTGCTGCAATCAATCCTCGTTATGTAACAAAAGAAGAAGTATCTGCAGAAGAGTTAGAACATGAGAAAAAAGTTTTAACTGAACAAGCATTAAATGAAGGCAAACCAGCTAACATTGTAGAAAAAATGGTTATGGGACGTATGAGCAAGTTTTTAGCTGAAGTATGTCTAGTTGACCAACCGTTTGTTAAAGATCCAGATACAACTGTTGAAAAATTTGCAGCTTCAAAAGGCGCAACTGTTAAAGGCTTCGTTCGTTTTGAAGTTGGCGAAGGAATCGAAAAACGTGAAGAAGATTTCGCTGCAGAAGTTATGAGCCAAATGAAATAACAGTCATTGATCGGGAACGCATTTATTGTTAATAATGATATATGCGCTCCCTTTTTTTAGACAAAAATGAATGTATGGATATTAAACGGAGGTAATTGGAATGACAGAACCAAAATATCGTAGAATATTACTTAAGGTTAGTGGAGAAGCACTTGCTGGAGATAAAGGCTTTGGAATTAATCCACCAGTCGTGAATGATTTGATAAAAGAAATTAAAGAAGTTCATAGCCTGGGAGTTGAAGTTGCTATAGTTGTTGGCGGAGGTAATATTTGGCGTGGTACTATTGGAGCAGAGATGGGAATGGAACGTGCCCAAGCTGATTACATGGGAATGCTAGCGACTGTCATGAATGGACTTGCTTTGCAAGATACACTTGAAAATCAAGGTGTTCCAACAAGAGTACAAACATCAATTGAAATGAGACAAATTGCTGAACCTTATATTAGACGTCGTGCAGTAAGACATTTAGAAAAAGGTCGTGTTGTTATTTTTGCCGGTGGAACTGGAAATCCTTATTTCACAACGGATACAACTGCAGCACTTAGAGCAGTTGAGATTAATGCTGATGTTATCTTGATGGCAAAAAACAATGTAGATGGTGTTTATTCTGCCGATCCTAAATTAGATTCTACTGCGACTAAATTTGAAGAATTAACTCATTTAGATGTTATTTCAAAAGGATTGTCTGTCATGGATTCAACGGCTAGCAGTTTGAGTATGGATAATGATATTCCGCTAGTTGTGTTTAATATCAATGAAGCAGGTAATATAAAACGTGTTTGTTTAGGCGAACAAATCGGAACTACTGTGAGGGGAAAATAATATGCAAAAAATAGTATTGAATGACGCTAAAGATAAAATGACGAAATCAGAAGAAAGTTTACAACGTGATTTAGGTCAAATTAGAGCGGGGCGTGCCAACGCAAGTTTGTTAGACCGCATTACTGTTGACTACTATGGTGCTCAAACACCTTTAAATCAAATTGCGGGTATTTCAATCCCAGAAGCTCGTATTCTAATGATTACTCCATTTGATAAAACAGCTTTAGAAAATATTGAAAAAGCTATAATGGCAAGTGATATTGGGATTAGCCCAACAAATGATGGAACTGTTATTCGTTTGGTAATTCCTCAATTAACAGAAGAACGTCGTAAGGAACTTGCGAAAGAAGTAGGAAAAAATGGCGAAAGTGCCAAAGTGGCAGTTAGAAACATCCGCCGTGACGCAATTGATGAATTGAAAAAATTAGAAAAATCAAAAGAAATTTCTGAAGATGAATTAAGAACATTAGAAAAAGAAGTTCAAGACATTACAGATGCAAGTACAAAAAATATTGATAAGATTGTTTCTGGAAAAGAAGAAGAATTACTAGAAGTTTAATTAATCAAAGTCGTGGAGTATTATCTTAATCTTTCAGATAAGGTGAAAGATTAAGGTATATTCCACGATTTTTATTATTTAGAGTTATGTTTTTATTAAAAAATAGGATTATTTTCTTTTTGTATAGGTTTTTTTAGAAGGTTTTGCTACAATAGTAAAGACAAGTTCAAGTAACTCAAGTCTTTTTAGGGGGCTTTAAAATGTTTAATTTTTTTGTAAAAGATAAAAAAGAAAAGTGTGACAATGTTTCATTTGATGAGACCAAAGATATACCCAAGCATATTGCTGTGATTATGGATGGCAATGGTAGGTGGGCACAAAGAAAGTTACTTCCTAGAATAGCAGGACATAAGGAAGGTATGAATAATGTTAAAGTAATAACTAAGCATGCGAGTCGCTTAGGTGTTAAGGTATTAACGCTCTATGCGTTTTCAACTGAAAATTGGAAAAGACCAACAGATGAAGTTAATTTTCTGATGAAATTACCAGTTGATTTTTTTGATGTGTTTGTACCAGAGTTGATCAAAGAAAATGTTCGTGTAAATGTAATGGGGTATAAAGAATTTTTACCTGAACATACACAACGGGCTGTTGAAAATGCCATTAATCAGACAAAAGATAATACAGGCATGATTTTGAATTTCGCTTTGAATTACGGAAGCCGAGCCGAGATTTTAACAGCTGTTAACGAGTTAGTGGATTTAGCAAAAGAAGGCAGCATCACAGATGAAGTGGATGAGGAATTATTTTCAAGTCACTTAATGACTGCATCTTTAGGGAAAGAATTACAAAATCCAGACTTGTTGATTCGAACGAGTGGTGAAGAAAGAATAAGTAATTTTTTACTTTGGCAAATTGCCTATAGTGAACTCTTTTTTTCTGATGTTTATTGGCCAGATTTTTCAACTGATCATTTAGAAGAAGCAATAGCCACATTTCAACTCAGAACAAGACGTTTTGGGGGATTAAAAGAAAAGACAGAAGGAGTAAAGTAAAATGAAGCAAAGAATTATTACAGCTGTTGTAGCATTAGTTTTCTTTATCCCGATTATAATTATCGGAGAAATGCCACTACATGTACTAGCTGCTTGTATGGCAGGTGTAGGAGTTTATGAATTATTTAATATGAGAGGATTAGAAATTAAGAGTTTAGAAGGTATCTTAGCGATAGTTGCGACAGTATTATTAGTATTACCTATTTCTCCAACTATTGATTTCTTACCAACAAACATTGATGATATTACATTGTATTATACAGTTATAATGTTGATTCTAATTGTTCCTGTCTTTTCAAAAAATAGCTATACATTTGATGATGCGGCTTTTCCCGTACTCGTTAGTTTATATGTGGGAATTGGATTTCAAAATTTTGTTTCAGCTCGAGAAGCAGGGATTCAAGTCTTAATGTTTGCGTTATTTGTTGTTTGGGCCACTGATATTGGCGCTTATTTTTGTGGCATGAAATTTGGAAAAAATAAACTAGCTCCTCATATTTCACCGAACAAAACAATCGAAGGGTCAATCGGAGGAATTATTTGTGCAGTTATTGTTGCGGCAATTTATTTGATTTTTTGGCCGTTACCGTATAATATTTTTGTGATGTTGCTATTAACTATCTTGTTTTCGATTGTTGGACAAATGGGAGATTTAGTTCAATCAGCATATAAAAGACACTATGGAGTCAAAGATTCTGGTAGAATATTACCAGGGCACGGTGGTATATTAGATCGATTCGATAGTTTATTATTTGTATTTCCATTAATGCATTTAGTAGGTTTGTTTTAGATTATTGGTAAAGAAAGGAAATAACTCATGGTAGGAACAATAGTCACATTTATATTTGTTTTTGGTTTAATTGTATTAGTGCATGAATTTGGTCATTTTATTTTTGCGAAACGTGGCGGAATTTTAGTAAGAGAGTTTGCCATTGGAATGGGGCCGAAATTATTTCATCATCGAAAAAACGGTACTACCTATACAATCAGAATGCTTCCGATTGGCGGCTATGTTAGAATGGCTGGTGAGGGAGATGAAGATATCGAACTTGCACCAGGAATGCCGTTATCATTAGTTTTAGATGAGTCTGGTCAAGTGACTAAGATTAATCCCAATAAAAAAATTCAATTACCAAATAGTATTCCAGTGGAGTTAGTTGATTTTGATATAATCGATGAGCTTTTTATTAAGGGATATGAAATGGGTGACGAAACAAAAGAAAAAAGATATCCTGTTTCTCACGATGCAACAATTATTGAAGAAGATGGCTTAGAAACTCAAATTGCTCCAAGAGATGTTCAGTTTCAGTCGGCCAGTTTAGGCCGTCGAATGATGACAAATTTTGCAGGACCAATGAATAACTTTATTCTTTCATTTGTTTTATTTACAATTATCGCTTTTATGCTAGGTGGAGTTAACAAAGCGGATCCATCAAGTGCTATCGGAGCTGTCCAAAAAGATAGCGTAGCAGATAAAGCGGGGATTAAACCAGGGGATAAAATTATTGAAGCCAATGGTAAAAAAATAAGTACGTTTGACGATATCTCGACTGAGGTATCCCCTAATGCGAATAAAGAAATATCTTTAGTTGTTGAAACTAAAAAAGGAGACAAACAAGAACTTAAGGTAACGCCATTAGAAAGCGAAGATGAAACTCGAAAAGGTCAAGGCATGCTAGGAGTAGGCCCTGCTAGTACTTTTGAAAAATTATCATTTGTAGGCAAATTTAAATACGGTGTAACAGCAACATTTTCTAACTCACTTAATATATTTAAAGCGTTAGGTAATTTGATTACGGATTTTAGTTTAAATAAATTAGGTGGACCTGTGATGATTTTTAAAGCGTCAGAAGCTGTTTCGAATAGTGGAATTATTGCTATCCTTTCATTTACAGCGATATTATCAGTGAATTTGGGAATTATGAATTTAGTTCCTATTCCTGGATTAGATGGTGGTAAATTGACTTTAAATATTTATGAAGGTATAAGAGGTAAACCGCTTAGTCAAGAAAAAGAAGTAATGATTACTATGATTGGCGTAGGGATTTTATTGTTACTTATGGTGGCAGTTACTTGGAATGATATACAACGATTTTTTATTAATTAAAAATTAAAAAGGGGTTAGTTTAAAAATGAAACAGTCAAAATTCTTTATGCCAACATTACGTGAAGTACCAAGTGATGCTGAGGCAATCAGTCATAAAATGTTATTACGTGGAGGCTACATTCGTCAAGTATCAAGTGGTTATTACGCTTATTTACCACTTGCTTATCGTGTGATAAAAAAACTAGAAAATATCATGCGTGAAGAATTTGAAGCAATTAATGCAAATGAAATGTTACTTCCAGCGGTTATTCCAGCGGAGCTCTGGAAAGAATCTGGTCGTTATAGTACATATGGAGATGCACTATTAAAATTAAAAGATTCAAATAGCAAAGATTTTATTTTAGGACCAACTCATGAAGAAACATTTACTGATCTTATCAGAAATGATGTCTCTTCATATAAAAGATTACCTATGTATTTATATCAAATACAACCGAAGTATCGTGATGAAAAACGTCCTCGTTTTGGCTTATTAAGAGGTCGTGAGTTTATTATGAAAGATGCTTATTCGTTCCATGCAACGACTGAAAGTTTAGATGAAGGATTTAAAGATTTTGAAGTTGCCTATACAAAAATATTTGAAAGATGTGGCTTAGATTTCCGTGTTATTATTGGTGATGGTGGTGCAATGGGAAGTAGCGACTCTAAAGAATTTATGGCAGTTTCTGCTATTGGAGAAGACACGATTGTCTATTCAGACAGCAGCGATTATTCAGCTAACTTGGAAATGGCAACAGCCTTATATACAGGTAAAAAATCTCATGAAAGCTTACTTGAAATTGAAAAAATTTCTACACCAGATATTAAAACAATTCAAGAATTATGTGATTTCATTAAAGTGGATGCAGTTAAAACAATTAAATCATTATTCTTTATGGCTGATGAAGAACCTGTTATGGTTTTAATTCGTGGTGATCATGAATTAAATGATGTGAAATTAAAAAATTTCTTAGGTGCTGATTTTGTAGAACCTGCTACAGAAGAAGATGCAATTAAATACTTGGGAGCTAACTTTGGTTCATTAGGACCGATTGGTTTATCTGATAAAATTAAATTAATAGCTGATTTATACGTTCAGGATATGACCAATGTTGGTGTTGGTGCAAATGAAAATGATGCGCATATTATTAATGTAACGCCAGGCCGTGATTTTGAGCCAGAATCGTACACTGATTTAATTTTAGCAAAAGAAGGAGAGCCTTCCCCAGATGGTCAAGGTAACTTAAAATTTGCTAAAGGGATTGAGTTAGGTCACATTTTCAAACTTGGCACATTCTATAGTGAAAAAATGGAAGCCAATGTTTTAGATGAAAATGGTCGTGAAATTCCAGTTCAAATGGGAAGCTACGGAATTGGTGTGAGTCGTTTATTGGCTGCAATCGCTGAACAAAACGCAGATGAAAATGGTATTAATTGGCCGAAAGGAACAGCTCCGTTTGATGTCCATATTATTCCAATTAATCCAAAAGATGATATGCAGTGGAATTTAGCTTTAGATATCGAAAAAGAGATGGAGTCTCGTGGAATTGACTGCTTACTGGATGATCGTAAAGAGCGTCCAGGTGTCAAGTTTAAAGATGCGGATTTAGTAGGAGCACCATTTAGAATTACAGTGGGTAAAAAAGCTGAAGAAGGTATTGTTGAAGTGAAGATTAAACGCACAGATGAGATGTTAGAAATCAGACGTGATGAATTACATGATACATTAAGTATTTTAAATAAATAAAACAAAGGGTTCCTTGGCAGATCTTTTGCTAAGGTCCTTTTTCGTGCAAAATGTGGTTGAAAGTGAGGTAAGATTATGAGTATGGATTCAAAAGAATTATTTGTCCAATTACTAAACCAAATTGAGATGGATCTATCTCAAAGTGAATCAACGGTTTTAGAAACGGGTGAAATTAAAGAAGTGACGGTTCATAAGAAAAGTCGCATCTGGGAGTTTCATCTAGTATTTTCAAATATTTTACCTTTTACAGAGTACCAAGATTTTTTTAATAAATTAAAAATAGCCTTCCAAACAATTGCGGATGTTAAAATAAATATTTCAGTTACAGATACTAAATTTAGTGATCAATTACTTCAAGACTACTGGTTAGAGGTATTAAAAGATGATAACTTTGTAACACCAGTTGTTAAACAAAGGTTAACTAAGCAAGCACCCTTTATAGAAGAACAGTTTGTGACTCTATTAGTTGAAAATGAGGGAATGATAGATTACATCAAGCAACAATATGGTAACTTCATTATTGAAAGTTATCAAAAATTTGGTTTTCCCAAGTTTAATTTCCAACCCAAAATGGATGAATTAAAAGCAGAAGAAATTAAGCAAGCTTTTGATAAACGTCAGGAAGAACAAACTGCTCAATTAATGAAACAAGCTGCTGATGCTATTGTAAAAAATGAACAACAGCAAAAACAAAAATCTGAAGTAGCTCCATTGTCTGGACCTATTCAGTTAGGACGTTCTATTCCCGCTGATGAGCCAATCACACCTATGGAAAATATTTTAGAAGAAGAACGTCGTGTGACTTTAGAAGGATATGTGTTCTCAAAAGAAGTCAGGGATTTACGATCAGGTAGGAAAATTTTAATTATTAAAATGACAGACTATACGTCCTCATTTTCAGTGAAAAAATTCTCCAATAATGATAAAGATGTTGCAGTTTTTGAAGCGATTAAAGAAGGGTCATGGCTTAAAGCTCGAGGTAGTATTCAAGAGGATACATTCATGCGAGACTTAGTGATGAACTGTCAAGATTTAATAGAAGTTAAGCATGCACCAAGAGTTGATACTGAATCAGAGAATAATAAGCGCGTTGAGTTACATACTCATACGAATATGAGCACAATGGATGCAACAAGCGGGGCAACAGCTTTAGTGGCACAAGCAGCAGCATGGGGAATGCCTGCGATGGCAATTACTGACCATGCAGGTGCACAAGCTTTCCCAGATGCCTATCATGCTGGAGAAGCTAAAGGAGTAAAGATACTCTTTGGGATTGAAGCTAACGTTGTGGATGATGGTGTACCCATCGCATACAATCCTGAACATCGTTTATTATCAGATGAAACGTATGTGGTTTTTGACGTAGAGACAACAGGACTTTCAGCAGTTTATAACACAATTATTGAGCTTGCTGGTGTAAGGATGCATAAAGGGAATGTGATTGATTCCTTTGAAGAATTTATTGATCCAGGCCATCCTTTATCACAAACTACAACTAACCTGACGGGGATTACAGATGAGATGGTGAGAGGCTCAAAATCTGAAAAAGAAGTTCTAACCTTGTTTAAAGAATTTTGTGGGGATAGTATTTTAGTTGCCCACAATGCCAGCTTTGATATGGGGTTCTTGAATACAAGTTATGAAAAATATGATATGCCAGAAGCGCCAAATCCAGTAATTGATACATTGGAACTATCCAGACTACTCCATCCAGATATGAAGTCGCATCGTTTAAATACATTATCTAAGAAGTACAAAATTAATTTAGAACAGCATCACCGAGCTGTTTATGACTCTGAAGCAACTGGTCATCTGTGTTGGATTTTTATCAAAAAAGCTAAAGAAGACTTTAATGTTGATTATCACAATGAACTAAATCAACATATTGGGGAAGGAGATGCATATAAAAGAGCGCGTCCATTCCATGCAACAATCTTAGCTCAAACACAAGCAGGCTTGAAAAATTTATTTAAGTTAATCTCAATGTCTAATGTGGATTATTTTTACCGCGTACCAAGGATTCCACGTTCTCAATTATCACAACTAAGAGAAGGGCTTTTAATTGGATCAGCATGTAGTAATGGTGAAATTTTCGAAGCAATGATGCAAAAAGGTGTAGATGAGGCAAAAAAACGTGCCAAATTTTATGATTATATTGAAATTATGCCAAAGCCTGTTTATGCATCGTTAATTGAAGCGGAACTTGTAAAAAATAATGAAGACATGGAAGATATTATCCAAAATTTAGTGAAAATAGGGGATGATTTAGGTAAACCGGTTGTAGCGACAGGAAATGTTCACTATATTAACGAAGAAGACAGTATTTATCGTAAAATATTAGTTAATTCTATGGGGGGAGCCAATCCTCTTAATCGGTATTCATTACCTAAAGTTCAATTTAGAACGACCAATGAAATGCTAGCAGAATTTTCTTTCTTAGGTAAAGATATAGCACAAAAAATTGTAGTTGATAATACAAAATTAATTGCTGATATGTGTGAAAAAGTTATTCCTGTTAAGCAAGATTTATATACACCTAAAATAGAAGGATCTGAGGATGAGATTACCAATCTAAGTTATACTGAAGCTCATCGTCTCTACGGAGAAGAATTACCTGAAATTGTGGTGAAGCGAATTGAGAAAGAATTGAAGAGTATTAATGGTAATGGTTTCTCAGTTATTTACTTGATTTCTCAAAAACTAGTTCATAAAAGTTTGCAAGATGGCTATTTAGTAGGTTCTCGTGGTTCTGTTGGTTCAAGTTTTGTAGCAACGATGACTGGTATCACAGAGGTAAATCCATTACCTCCACATTACAGGTGTCCTAAGTGTCAGTACTCTGAATTTTTTGAAGACGGTTCTTACGGCTCAGGTTTTGATTTACCGGAAAAAGAATGTCCAAAATGTGGCGTTAGATTGTTTAAGGATGGTCATGATATTCCTTTTGAAACTTTCTTAGGATTCCACGGAGACAAGGTACCCGATATAGATTTGAACTTTTCAGGAGTCTATCAAGCTACTGCTCATAATTATACGAAAGTATTATTTGGTGATAAGTATGTTTACAAAGCGGGAACAATCGGTACAGTAGCTGATAAAACAGCATATGGTTTTGTTAAAGGATATGAACGAGACAATAATTATAATTTCAGAGCAGCAGAAATCGACCGTTTAGCAAAAGGTTCAACAGGTGTTAAGCGAACAACAGGTCAGCATCCAGGAGGAATTATTGTTATTCCTGATTACATGGATGTTTATGATTTTACGCCAATTCAATACCCAGCAGATGATCAAAATGCTGAATGGCGCACGACTCACTTTGATTTCCACTCGATTCACGATAACGTTCTAAAATTAGATATCCTAGGGCACGATGATCCGACTGTTATTAGGATGTTACAGGATTTATCAGGAATTGACCCAAAAACGATTCCGACAGATGATCCTGAAGTAATGAAAATATTTTCGGGACCGCAAGTTCTAGGCGTTGAACCAGCAGCAATCTTCTCTAAAACAGGAACACTAGGTATTCCTGAGTTTGGGACTAAATTTGTTCGAGGTATGCTGGAGCAAACAAACCCGACAACTTTTTCAGAGTTGCTTCAAATATCTGGTCTATCTCATGGTACGGATGTTTGGTTAGGTAATGCGGATGAGTTAATCAAGCGGGGTGAAGCGACCCTATCGAAAGTTATTGGTTGTCGTGATGATATTATGGTTTATTTAATGCATGCAGGTCTTGAGGATGGTATTGCCTTTAAAATTATGGAGAGTGTGCGTAAGGGAAAAGGTATTCCAGATGATTGGCAAGCAGAAATGAGAACGAATAATGTTCCTGAATGGTACATTGACTCTTGTTTGAAAATTAAATATATGTTTCCTAAAGCCCATGCAGCAGCCTATGTTTTAATGGCGCTTCGAGTAGCTTACTTTAAAGTTCACTATCCTATTCTTTATTACGCAGCGTATTTTAGTGTGCGAGCAGATGATTTTGATATTGTCGCGATGTCTCAAGGGAAAGAGGCAACAAAGGCTCGTATAAAAGAAATTATGGATAAAGGAATGGAAGCTACAACAAAAGAGAAAAATTTATTAACAGTTCTTGAACTTGCTAATGAGATGCTCGAACGCGGCTTTAAATTTAACATGATTGATTTATATAAATCTGATGCTGAAAATTTTGTGATAGATGGGGATACCTTAATTGCGCCACTTCGTGCAGTACCAAGTTTGGGTGCCAACGTAGCCAAACAAATGGTAATCGCACGTGAAGAAAGTAAATTTCTGTCAAAAGAGGATTTAGCCAACCGTGGAAAAGTATCTAAAACTTTAATTGAGTATATGACGGAAAATGGTGTGTTGAAAGACTTGCCAGATGAAAATCAATTGTCATTGTTTGATATGTTGTAAAAATAATAACCTGTGCCATAAGTTCAAAAAACTAAGGCACAGGTTATTTACTTACCCTCTATATCTATAAATAAAAGATGTGGGTAGTTATTCAGTCTCACTGGAAAAGAGCTATTAGCTAGCCCGCGACTAACAAATAAATTATTCTTATCAATCTGGTAGTGACCGTTGGTATAATCGGGTAAAAAACCTTGATCAGGTGAAAATAAACCACCGACTCCAGGTAAAATTACTTGCCCTCCGTGAGCATGACCACTGAATACGTTAATTGAAGATTGATTAATATCAGAAATATATTCTTGAATTTTTTCTGGATGATGTGCTAAAACAAAAGTTTCTAAATTAGGATTTATCTTTTCTTTTTCCATAGCCGATAGAGTAGTATTCCCGTTTGAAATACCGACAACGTTGAACTCGTTATCTCTAATTTTAATTTTTGTTACTTCATTATTTAAATACACGGCATGGCTATTGGTGACGATATCAAGCCATTTACTATAACCATCATTGGTCACTTCATGATTCCCACTGATGACAAATGTTGGCGCTATTTTTGTCAATTTATTTAAAAAGAGAGAGAGTTCTGTTGTTTCAATATTTTCTGTTCGATCAATAGTATCTCCTGTAAATAAAATGATATCAGGAGCTTCATTAGTTAAAGTATTTAGTATTTTACTTTTAGGTATTTTTAATCTAGGGAATTGAGTATCTGATAAGTGAGCTATCCTGATTTTGTCACTATTTTTATTTAGTTTAGTACTTTTTACTGTGAAGAACTCTTTATCTAATTGTCTGTTTTCACGATATCCTTCTGCAAGTAAAGCCCCACCAAGAAGTAAACTGGCGATGGATAATGTTTTTATTAGTTTCATTTTCTCACCTCGTATAAGAATATACTTTAGCAAAAAAAAGTTAAGAAAGCTTTAAAAATAACAGGCTTAATGAAAGCTTAAGGATCCAGATTTTTCTTGTTTGTTTTTTAATGGAAAACATGATAGAATTAGTGTGTAAGATATTTTGAGGGAGTGAGCGTGTATAACGCTCACTCTTTTTGATGAAATTCTTAAAACTTTAAAGGAGGCGAATATTAATTGGCGAACGTTGTTGATATCGTGACAGACTTGGTTAGTCCTATTGTAGATGACTTATCATTCGAATTGGTTGATATTGAGTATGTAAAAGAAGGAAGAAATTGGTTTTTACGAGTTTTTATTGATAAAGAAGGTGGCATTGATATTAATGAATGTGCTATTATCAGTGAAAAATTAGGTGAAAAACTAGATATGATTGAACCAGACCCAATTCCTCAAGCATATTTTTTAGAAGTCTCTTCTCCAGGAGCAGAGCGCCCTTTAAAGAAAGAAGAAGATTATACAAATGCTATTGGTGAGTATATTAATGTGTCATTTTATCAAGCAGTTGATGGAGAGAAACAATATCAAGGCTTTTTAGAATCATTTGACCAAAATGAATTAACATTAACAGTTAAAGTTAAAACTCAAAGAAAAACAATGACATTTGAACGTAAAAATATAGCCAAAGCTAGATTGGCAATCGAATTTTAATAACGGAGGTTAAGAAAGACTCATGAACAAAGAAATGTTAGGCGCATTAGACGCTCTTGAACGCGAAAAAGGCATTTCAAAAGCTATCGTAATTGAGGCGTTAGAAGCAGCAATGATTTCTGCTTACAAACGTCATTATGGTCAAGCTCAGAATGTTGAAGTAGAATTTGATGAAAAAAAAGGTGACGTTCATATTTATTCAGTAAAAGAAGTGACTGAAGAAGTGATGGATTCACAATTAGAAGTAAGTTTAGAGGAAGCGCAAAAAGTCAATCCAGCTTATGAAATAGGAGATATGATTCGTTTTGAAGTTACTCCAAAAGATTTTGGTCGGATTGCTGCTCAAACAGCCAAACAAGTTATTCTACAACGTGTGAGAGAAGCTGAACGTTCAATTATTTATAATGAATTTAGTGCATATGAAAATGAAATTATGCAAGGGATTGTTGAAAGACAAGATAATCGTTATATCTATGTTAACCTAGGTAAGATTGAAGCAGTTTTATCCAAACATGACCAAATTCCAAATGAAGTGTATCAACCACATGACCGTATTAAAGTATATATTCATAAAGTTGAAAATACATCTAAAGGGCCACAAGTCTATGTTTCTCGTAGTCATCCAGATTTATTAAAACGTTTGTTTGAACAAGAAATACCAGAAGTATATGATGGTGAAGTAGAAATCGTAAGTATAGCCCGTGAAGCTGGCGATCGTGCGAAAGTAGCTGTTAAAGCTGAAAATAAAGACATTGATCCAGTTGGGACATGTGTTGGGCCAAAAGGACAACGTGTTCAATCGATTGTTAATGAATTAAAAGGCGAAAATATGGATATTGTAGAGTGGGATGAAGACCCAGCTGTTTTCATTTCTAATGCTCTAAACCCAGCACAAGTTGTGGATGTTATTTTTGATGCAACTCAACGTGCCTGCACAGTTGTTGTACCAGACTTCCAATTATCATTAGCGATTGGTAAACGTGGACAAAATGCTCGTTTAGCAGCTAAATTAACAGGTTTTAAAATTGATATTAAACCAGAATCAGAGATGGAAAAAATTTCTGAGGAAATGGTTGAAGAAATTACTGAAGAAGTGGATGTTAATTCTGAAGATTAAGAAGGGGAGGCGAAAATAGATGAAACAAAGAAAAATTCCGATGAGAAAATGTGTCGTTTCAAATGAGATGAAACCTAAAAAAGAAATGTTAAGAATCGTTCGTTCTAAAGAGGGAGAAATATCAATTGATCCTACAGGAAAATTATCTGGAAGAGGTGCGTACCTCTCTATTGAGCCTGAAGTCGTTCAGTTAAGTTGGAACAAAAAAATACTAGACCGTGTTTTAGAAACTAATTTAACTGATGATTTTTATCAAGAGTTATTAGATTATGTAACTCACCAAAAAGCAAGAAGAGAGTTGTTCGCTAATGACAAATAAAGATAAATTTCTAAACCTTCTAGGATTAGCTACTAAGGCTGGTAAATTAGTTTCTGGAGACGATACAACAGTTAAAGCTATCCGTAAAAATAATGTTCGTTTAGTCATTGTTGCTACAGATGCTAGTGAAGGAACAATAAAAAAGATGACTGACAAATGTGAGTATTATCAAACACCTATTATTGTTACTTGTACAAAAGCTGAAATAAGTCATGCGATAGGTAAAAGTCGAACGATTATTGGTGTTTGTGATAATGGTTTTTCAAAGAAAATGCGTGAATTATTGAAAGATGAATAGGAAGTGATTTAATGAGTAAAAAACGTGTATATGAACTTGCAAAAGAATTAGATTTGTCGAGTAAAAATATAGTAGATAAAGCTCATTCCATGGGGATTGATGTAAAAAATCATATGAGTACACTCACTGATTCTGATATAACTAAGTTAAAACAAACAATGAAAAAAAATACGCAAGTAGAAGAAAAAACAGTAGTAAAAAAAGAAAATGTTTCGAAAGAAGCATCGCGTTCTACACAAGTAGAAAATAAAGCGAAAAGTAAGGAAAGTCGCGTGAATAAACCAGGGCAACAAAATCGAAGCAATAACACTGCTAATAAACCACAACAAAATACAAGTACTAACAAACCGAGTGGAACTAAACCAACAAGCACTAATAAACCAAGTACTGGGACTAATCAAACACAACCAGCCTCTAATCAAAATAAACCACAGGGAAATGCAGGTGGTTACAAAGGTGGAAATAAACCACAGGGTCGTAGTCAAGGTGGGTATAATAATCCAAACAATCGTTACAAAAAGAACAACCGTAAAGGTAAAAAAGGTAAGTACCAACCAAGTACTAAACCAGCAGGACCAGCTCGTAAATTTAAAGAATTACCGGAAGTCTTAACTTATACTGAAGGCATGAACGTAGCTGATATCGCTAAGAAAATTTATCGTGAACCAGCAGAAATTATCAAAAAATTATTCTTATTAGGTGTAATGGTTAACCAAAATCAACCTTTAGATAAAGATACAATTGAAATTTTAGCAGCTGATTACGGTATTACACCAGAAGAAAAAATTCAAGAAGATGTGGCTGATATTGATAAATTCTTCGAAGTAGAAGCAGTTAATGAAGAAAAATTAGTTAACAGACCACCAGTTGTGACAATCATGGGACATGTGGATCATGGTAAAACAACGTTATTAGATACTTTAAGACATACAAAAGTTTCTTTAGGCGAAGCTGGGGGAATTACACAACATATTGGTGCTTATCAAGTAGAAGCCAATGGTAAAACAATTACTTTCTTAGATACACCAGGACATGCTGCCTTTACAAGTATGCGTGCACGTGGAGCTAGTATTACAGATATCACAATCTTAGTTGTAGCAGCTGATGATGGTGTAATGCCTCAAACAGTTGAAGCGATTAATCATGCAAAAGCTGCTGAGGTACCAATTATTGTGGCAGTTAACAAAATTGATAAACCAGATGCAAACCCAGATCGTGTAATGCAAGAATTAAGTGAACATGGCCTAGTTCCTGAAGCATGGGGTGGAGACACTATCTTTGTACCAATTTCTGCTAAATTTGGTGATAATATTGAAGAATTATTAGAAATGGTATTGCTTGTTTCAGAAGTTGAAGACTTAGAAGCTGATCCAACACAACGTGCGATTGGTACTGTTATTGAAGCTCGTTTAGATAAGAGTAAAGGACCTATCGTGACGTTATTAGTTCAACAAGGTACTTTACGCGTAGGAGATCCAATTGTAGTTGGTAATACACATGGTCGTGTTCGTGTGATGACTAATGATATTGGTCGTCGTGATAAAGAAGCTGGACCAGCAACACCAGTTGAAATCACAGGACTTAATGATGTGCCACAAGCTGGTGATCGTTTTGTAACGTTTGAGGATGAAAAAACAGCTCGTTCGGCGGGTGAAGAAAGAGCGAAACGCGCTTTATTAGAGCAACGTTCTATGAGTTCACGTGTAACCCTTGACAACTTGTTTGAAAGTCTTAAAGATGGCGAAATGAAAGAAGTTAACGTGATTATTAAAGCGGACGTTCAAGGTTCTGCTGAAGCGTTAGCAGCAAGTTTAAATAAAATTGATGTTGAAGGTGTACGTGTTAAAATCGTCCATTCTGCAGTAGGTGCGATTAATGAAAGTGATGTTACTTTAGCTTCAGCAAGTAATGCAATTGTTGTTGGGTTTAACGTAAGACCAACAATTCAAGCAAGAACTCAAGCAGAGCAAGAAAGTGTTGATATTCGTTTACACCGTATTATCTACAAAGTAATTGAAGAAATCGAAACTGCAATGCAAGGGATGCTTGATCCTGAATTTGTTGAGAAAATTACGGGTCAAATGGTTATTCGTGAAACATATTCTGTATCTAAAATTGGTATCATTGCTGGTTGTTACGTAACAGAAGGTTTCATTCGCCGTGAAAGTGGCGTTCGTTTAATTAGAGATGGCATTGTTATTCATGAAGGTGAATTAGCTAGCTTGAAACGTTTTAAAGATGATGCCAAAGAAGTGAAACTAGGCTTCGAATGTGGAGCGACCCTTGAAAAATACAATGATATTAAAGTTGACGATATCATTGAAGGGTTCGTCATGGAAGAAGTTAAAAGAAAATAAAGTAATTAAGAGGAGTGTTAACGATGGCAAATTATCGTGATCGCCGAGTAGCACAAGAAATCTTAAGAGAAGTTAATGATATCTTACAAAAAAAAGTAAGAGATCCACGTATTGAAAACGTGACAATTACTGAAGTGCGTGTAACTGGTGACCTTCAACAAGCAACCATTTATTATAGTTCTTTAGGAGATAAAGCTTCTGAGATGCAAAAAGTGCAACAAGGATTAGAAAATGCAAGCGGACTTGTTCGTCGAGAAATCGGACATCGTCTACAAATATATAAAACACCAGAACTAATTTTCGAAAGAGATAGTTCAGTGGCATATGGTAATCATATTGATGATTTACTAAGAAATTTGAATAAAAAAGAGTATTAAAGCAGAGTGAAGAAAAAGGCGTTCAGCTCTAAGCAACTGGAGAAAATAAAAAATAATTCGTGTTTTTGAATTAATTTTTATTTTTGAAGTTGTCGCAGGAGTTGCCTTTTGAATCCAGACTACAAAGAGTGAATAAAAAATCGTTTTGCTCTGAGTAACTGGAGCTAAGCTCAAACAATCCGCTCTTTGGATTGATTGAGTTTAGTGAAGTTACCGAAGGAGCAGATTTTTTCTTCCGGATTACATAGGGTGAATCAAAAATCGTTTAACTCCAAGTAACTGGAGTATCGATTTTTGATAGCTTATCCACTAATACTATAAGAGATTGACACTAGTCAGTCTCTTTTTTGTTTTTAAGCAAAAATTACTCAAAATAAATATCTAGTGTGATAGAATGTATAAATAATAAGGAGGGATTTATTTGATAAAAAAAATAGGTATTGTGGGAACGGGAGATATCGCAAAACAATTTGTCGCACAACTTGACAAAAATAAATATGAAATCGTTTCGATGTTTAATCATCGTGAAACATCACTAATCCCTTTTGCGGAAGAAAATGACGTGACAAACTATACAACGGATTATGCAAATTTTTTAGATAATACTGAGTTAGAGTGTGTTTATATTGGAACACCCAACCAAACACATTATCATTACGCTAAACAAGCTTTGGAAGCAGGTAAGCATGTTCTATGTGAGAAAGTCATGGTATTATCTGGAGTCCAAGTCAAAGAGTTATTTGACTTAGCTAAATCTAAAAATTTAGTTTTATTAGAAGCAGTGACTTTATTTTATATGCCAATGTATCATGAAGTTAAGAAATTAATCGCAGCCGATAACCTTGGTGAAATCAGTAATGCTAGTGTGATTTTTGGAAGTTGTAAAGAGTATGATCCAACTAATCGTTTTTTCTCCAAAGAGCTAGGCGGAGGAGCCTTATTTGATATTGGAACATATGCGTTATCTGCGGCAGTTTATTTACTTGGAACAGATTTGAACTTTGTAACAAGTGATGTGGAACTTGCGCCCACTGGTGTGGATGAAAAATCTATGACACTACTTAAGACTCCAAAGGGTGTTCAAGCAAGTGTCATGATTTCCTTTAGAGGCAAGATGCCTAAACAAGTTGTCTTAACAGGTGACAAAGGTTTTTTGAAAATTGACGACTTCCCTCGAGCGGAAGAGGGAACAATTTTTTACAATGATGGTCAAACCAAAGTTGTTAATCTAGGTAATGGAAGAGACGTCTTCACTTACGAGATGGATTTATTAAATGACTATGCTGTTGGTAAAGTTGAAGGAATTGATATAAGAGAAGTAACCGAACACGTGATTTCATTAATGGACGAGATGCGTGCTTCTTGGGGAATTAACTAAAAAAGGGATAGGGTGTTAAGTATGAAAAAAGTATAAGCAATTGAGAATATTATTAGTTTATCAAACCTTTATGGTGTCTCAGGCTTTGAAGATGATGTGGTGAAGTATGTTAGAAATCAGTGGGATACACTTGGTGAGACTGATACAGATGGGATTAAGAATTTATATTTAAATGCAGCGACTAAAGATTCATCTAAACTAAGAGTTCAACTAGACGCTCATAGTGATGAAGTGGGCTTTATTGTGCAAGCGATTAAGCCAAACGGTCTACTCCAATTTTTAACTTTAGGTGGCTGGGTTCCGAGTAATATTGCAGCTCAAAAAGTTAAAGTTAAAAATACTAAAGGTGAGTACATTCAGGGAATAGTTACGAGTAAACCACCTCATTTTATGTCAGAAGAGGAACGTGCCAAGGGACTTAGTAATGCTTCTCTATCAATTGATATTGGGGCAAAATCTAAGGAGGATGCGGAAGAGCGTTTTTCAATTAGAATGGGGTGTCCTGTAATTCCTGATGTTGTTTGCGAATACAATGAAGTGACAAATTTATTTATAGGTAAAGGCTTTGACTGCCGGATTGGTGTAGCCTGTATGATGGATGTTTTGGATGAAGTAAAAGAAGAGAAGTTACCTTTTGAATTAGTCAGTACCTTAACTGCGCAAGAAGAAGTTGGTTTACGCGGCGCTGAAGTAGCGGCAAAAAAAGTTGAAGCTGACTTAGCGATTGTTTTTGAAGGTTGCCCAGCAGATGATACTTCCTCTGAAGATTACATGATTCAATCAGCTTTGGGTGAAGGTCCGATGTTACGCTATTTCGATGTGTCTATGATTACGAATCCTGAATTCCAAAATTATGTCATTGATTTAGCTAATAAACACAATATCCCGCTTCAAGTATCAGTGAGAAGTGGTGGTGGTACGAATGGCGCATCCTTTAATCGTTACAACGGAGCACCTGCGATTGTGGTGGGAATTCCTGTTAGATACGCTCATACTCATCATTGTTATGTTGATTATCATGATTATGAAGCAGCTAAAAAGTTAGTGGTGACTTTATTGAAAGAGTTAACAAAAGAAAAATTAGCGGATTTAGTGAAACCGTTGGGATAACAAAAAACCTACTTCTCAAATATTGAGAAGTAGGTTTTTTCACATCAAATATTTAAACCGTTTTTCCGATCTCTTCTGTACCCATCCAATCACCAAACAAATTCCCCAATAAATGAGTGCGACTAAAACATACATGGTCATATAATCAAACTCACATCCACCAACAATTTTAGCTTTTTGGAAAATGTCTAGTACTGTAGTCATTGCAGCTAGAGAAGAACCTTTAACGATATCCCTTGCCACATTTCCAAGTGAAGGAATCGCAATTCTTAATGCTTGAGGAAAAATAATATCTTTCATGTCTTTAATAACTATTTTTTGTATCCCTAATGATTATAGGCAATAAAATAAGTAACAGATATTATTTTGATTAAAATTCACTTGGATTAAAATTTTAATCTGTGAATCCTTGATTTGATACGATTGTAGATTCTTTTTAGTAAACAAAATTGTTTTATAACTATTTAAAGAGTCTAAATGTTACTTATCAAAATATGGTATAATGTCAAAGTATATTTAAGGAATAGGAGTGTATATAAATGGAAGGAATAATTCCTGTTTGGAAGCCTCGTGGTATGACAAGTCATGATTGCGTATTTAAATTAAGAAAAATATTGAAAACTAAAAAAGTCGGGCATAGTGGAACCTTAGATCCTGATGTAGATGGAGTTTTACCAATTTGTGTTGGTAAGGGAACCAAAGTAATAGAGTACATTCAAGATTCAAATAAAATATATATGGGGGAAGTAACATTAGGATTTTCCACAGAAACAGAAGATGTTAGTGGTGAAGTTGTAGAAATAACCCCAGTTTTGGCAGAAGTTTCAGTCGAAGAAATCGACAAGATAATGAAAGAGATGACGGGGGAAATCACTCAAATTCCACCAATGTATTCGGCTGTCAAAGTTAATGGCCGACGTTTATATGACTATGCTAGGAATGGGGAGACTGTTGAGCGTCCAGAAAGAAAAGCCATGATTTATTCATACAATCGGACGACTGAACCTGTTTTTGATGCGGGGACTCAACAACAAAAATGGCGTTTTGATGTGGATTGTGGAAAAGGTACTTATGTTAGAACTTTAGCAGTTGATACAGGTAAGAAATTAGGTTATGCCGCACATATGTCAGATTTAACTAGAATTAAGAGCGGTGGATTCACCAAAGAAGAGTGCTTTACTATGGAAGAAATTGCCCTTTTAATGGATTTAGAACGACAAGATAAGTTTCTATACCCAATCGAAAGAGCTGTTGAGGATTTTGTTCAGGTTAATCTAACCGAAGAAATGTATGGAATAATTAAGAATGGTTCAGTTGTAGAGAGTAATTTTTTTGATAATTTAGACGTTAATGAGCCAATTGCTTTGTTTTATCAAGAAAAAATTGTTAGTATTTATGGGAAGCATCCAACAAAAAGTGGGTTGTTAAAACCAATTAAAGTTTTACGCAACGATTAAAGGGGAAAATAAATGCAAGTAATAGAAATACATCATCCATATAAAGAATCACAAATTCCAAATGAAGAAGTTATCTTAGTTCTAGGCTTTTTTGACGGAGTTCATTTAGGTCATCAAAAAGTGATTGAAACAGCTAAAAAAGAGGCTAAAGAAAAAGGCTGTCAATTAGCAGTTATGACATTTAATCACCATCCGTCTGTTGTTTTTCAAAAAGTAGATCATAAAACGATGAAATATATTACAACAATCGAACAAAAAATAAAACGTATGGAATCAATTGGAGTAGATATTCTCTATGTAATTGAATTCACCTCATCTTTTGCTGGTTTAAAACCTCAAGATTTTGTGGATCAATATATTGTTGGGTTACATGCTAAAGTAGCAGTGGCTGGTTTTGATTATACGTATGGTAAAGCAGATGTTGCGAGTATGGTTCAATTGCCTAAATATGCTGATGGACGATTTGAAGTCATTGAAGTACCAAAGCAAAAACAAGGTGAAGATAAAATTAGTTCGACTAATATTCGCAAGATGATGGCTATTGGTGATATGGAAGCAGCCAATAAGTTCCTAGGTTATCCTTATGAATTATCAGGCATGGTAATGCACGGGGATAAACGTGGTAGAACATTAGGTTTTCCTACAGCCAATATTAAAGTACCACATCATTCGTTACTCCCAGTAGGTGGCGTTTATGCAGTTAAAATCAAGGTTGCAAATACCTGGTACAACGGTATGGCGCAAATCGGTTACAATATTACCTTTGAGAAAAATCGCCCAATGACAATTGAAGTGAATATTTTAGATTTCAATGAAGATATTTACGGAGAACAAGTGTCCGTTCAGTGGTGTCATTATTTACGTAAAGAAATGAAGTTTGATGGAGTAGAAGGTTTAGTAAAACAATTAAATCAAGATGAAGCAGATACTAGAGCATACTTTTCAACACAAGGTGAGTCGTAATGACTTCAGCTTATATTCATATTCCATTTTGTGAGCATATTTGTTTTTACTGTGATTTCAACAAAGTTTTTCTTGAAGGGCAACCAGTGGACGAATATATCCAAGCGCTGATTAAAGAAATCAGGCTAACAAAAGAAAAATATCCTTCTGATGACACAGAAACAATCTATATTGGCGGAGGAACACCCACATCTTTATCAGCCAAGCAGTTAGATGCTTTGTTGAAAGGTGTGAGAGAAGAACTACCTTTTGATGATAAAAATGAATTTACTGTTGAAGCTAATCCTGGTGACTTAACTTTAGAGAAGTTACAAGTTCTACAAAATTATGGGGTCAATCGCTTATCAATGGGAGTGCAATCTTTTGATGATCGTTTATTGAAGAAAATTGGTCGTAAACATTCGGTGCAAGATGTCTATGATACCATGAAAATTTTTGATATTGCTGATTTTAGAAATGTAAGTATTGATTTGATTTTTGCGTTACCCAATCAAACTTTGGAGAATTTTGAAGATACATTAAATAAAGCATTATCCTTAGATTTACCTCATTATTCAATGTATTCTTTAATCTTAGAGAATAAAACCATGTTTTACAATTGGGCAAGACAAGGACGCTTGCATTTACCAGGTATTGATACAGAAGGTGATATGTTTGAGATGGCCATTGATAAAATGACAAAAGCAGGTAGAAATCAGTATGAGGTTAGTAATTTTTCCAAACCTGGTATGGAAAGTCGACACAATCTTGTTTATTGGAATAATGAGCATTATTATGGCTTGGGAGCAGGAGCGAGTGGTTATTTAGGCAATGTCCGCTATAAAAATCATGGTCCGATTCAACATTACTTAGGACCTTTAAGAGAAGATAAATTACCAACAATTACTATTGATACTTTAACTAAAGAGAATCAAATGGAAGAACAAATGTTTTTAGGTCTTCGTAAAATTGAAGGAATTTCAATCCAGCAATTTGAAAATAAATTTGAATCTTCTTTGGATAGTGTTTATGGTGAAACGATTACTAAATTAATTAAAGATGAGATGCTTTTTAAAGAAGGCGATCGTCTGGCTCTAACGGATAGAGGCTTAATTTTAGGAAATGAAGTCTTTAAAGAATTTTTATTAAAATAGAATAAAGGGACTGTTGCGTAAGTATGAAAACTTACACAACAGTCCCTTTTTTGTTCCTCCAGGTGTGCTTGGAGTTAACCGCCTTTTTCATCACGCTGTTTTTAGTCTGGATTCAAAAGGCAACTCCTACGACAACTTCACAACTAAAAATTAATCCAAAAAGCGGGATTATTTTTTTGTTCTTCCAGTTGCTTGGAGTTAACCGCCTTTTTCATCACGCTGTTTTTATAAATAAACGCCGATTGCTAATAGAATAATTGAAACGAGCGCAATGGCTACCATTAATTTCATGACAAATTTTACCCATTTATCAAAGGTAATATCAACCATTGCAAGAGAGGCAAGAACTAATCCTGTTGGTGCGATAAATGAAATAATTCCTTGTCCCCAGTTGTAAGCATCAATAACTAAAGCACGGTCAATATTCACTACATCAGCTAAAGGAGCCATAACTGGCATAGAAAGAACTGCTAAACCTGATGATGAAGGAATAAAGAAACCAAGTAGAATGTAAATGAAGTAAAGAACTGTTGTAAAGACAGGTCCATTCATGTTAGAAACACTGTTACTTAAATGGTACATCAACGTGTCGCTAATCATAGCATTTTCCATAATAATGGTAACTCCACGAGCTAAAGCAATAACGAGTGCAACGCTAAGAAGATCACTTGCTCCAGTTACAAATTCGTTAACGAATGTTTTTTCGTTTAGTCCGGAAATGATAGCAAGAATGAAGACAATTAATAAGAATAATGAAGAAATTTCAACAAACATCCAATTAAGTTCTTTTACACCATAAACCATAACCATAAAGCCAAGGGCAAATATTAGAAGCATTGATTTTTTTCTTAAATCAAAAATAGGTGCTTCATTTTCAAAATCATTTTTCAAAAATTTATGTTCTAACTCTTCTTTTTGATCGTAAATTAAGGAAAGTTCAGGATTTTTTCTAACTTTTTCAGCATAATGGACGGTATAAACAATACACATTACTGTTCCAATTACAAGCATCGCAATCCGTAATCCCATACCATCAGTAAAAGTTACGCCTGCAGTATTACTGGCAATAACAATCGAGAAGGGGTTGACCGTAGAACCGAGTGTTCCAATACAACTTCCTAAATAAATAGTTGCAATAGCAACGAGGGCATCATAGCCTGCTGCAATAAAAATAGGGACTAAAATTGGATAGAAGGCAATTGTTTCCTCAGCTAAACCAAAAGTAGTTCCACCAAGTGAGATCAATGTCATGGTTAAAATGATTAACCATTTTTCTCGTCCTTTTAGTTTTTTAGATAAGGAGTTCATTCCAGCTGCAAAAGCACCTGTTTTATTAATAATCCCAATAATACCACCTAAAATCAAAACAAAAGTAATAATACTGATACTTTCTTCCAAACCTTGAATAGGTGCATTTAAAAATTCTTTTAACGCACCAAAAGCTCCTTTATTCTCTCTTTCAAGTTCTTTATATGAACCTGGAATAGCGACTGGTTTATAAACAGAACCATCTTTGAATTTATCAAGATTTGTTTTAATCTCGTATTTGTCTAATGTTTTCTGTGTTCCAGGTTCAACAGAAGTTTCTCCTGTAGGTTGGACTAAACTGAACTCTTTTTTTTCCATATTGTAACTTAATGTAGCATATTTCCCAGCTGGAATAAAATAGGTCAAAATCATAACTAAAAACAAAACAAGTAAAATAACTGTATAAGCGCTGGGAAAACTAAATTTTTTCTTTTCCTTTTCCATAGTATAACCTCCTAATAATTATGTTTTCATTATAAAGGATTTAACTACTTGAATAGTGAATAAGGAAAATATGTTTAAAAATATATGTGAAAATGCTTAATATATGAATATAAATTTAAGGATTACTCTCATAAAACATATTTTAGCACTCGTTAACAAAGAGTGCTAAAAAAATAATAGTTTATTGTTGACAATAAAATTGTTCCTTGTTATATTAGTAAATGTAATTAGCACTTCGCAAATAAGAGTGCTAATAAAAAAGAAGGTGATGATAATGTTAAGTGATAGACAACTCAATATTTTGCATTTACTGGTAAAAATTTATACAGAAACTGGTATTCCAGTAGGTTCTAAAACCTTAATGAACGAGGGGATAAAAGCCAGTTCTGCAACAATCAGGAACGATTTAGTGAAATTAGAGGAACTAGAGCTTATTCAAAAAACGCATTCATCTTCAGGGCGAGTTCCTTCTATAAAAGGATATCGCTATTATGTGGATCATCTTATGCAGCCTGCTGAGATTGCACAGGCAGAGGTTGTTAAAATTCGTCAGTTATTAGATAGAAGATATAATGCGACGAATGAAATTATCGAACAATCTGCTAATATCTTATCTGATTTAACTAGTTATACGGCATTTTCTCTTGGCCCAGAAGTTAAAGAACGAAAATTGACAGGTTTTCGAATTGTTCCATTAAATCGAAACCAATTAATTGCGATTATCGTAACGGATCAAGGATATGTAGAAAGTCAGGTTTTCTCAATTCCAGAAACAATCAGCTCAGAAGATATTGAGAAAATGACGCGAATTATTAATGATCGTTTGGTTGGAGAAAACTTGTTAACGGTATATCATAAACTAAGAACAGAGATACCGCTAGTACTTCAAAAGTATTTCTCGAACGCAACAAATGTTCTTTATTTGTTCGAAGAAGTATTTAATCAAGCGTTTGACGACCAAGTTTACATTAGTGGCGGTATGAATTTACTTGATTCTGGCATGTTAACGGACGTTTCAGAATTTAAATCCATTTATTCGTTAATTAGTGATTCAGATCAGTTAACCGAATTGTTATTACCAGATACACCTGGAATTGATATCAGAATTGGTAACGAGATCGAAAATGAATTACTTTTAAATATGAGTTTAATCACGGCTTCTTATGAAGTACCACAACATGGTAAAGGTGTGATTGCTCTTTTAGGACCAACCAGTATGTCCTATTCAAAACTATTAGGCTTAGTTAATGTCTTTACAGATGAATTATCAGGCCACTTGGATTCTTATTACCGAAGCTTAGATAATTCTATTAGAAATTAAGCATTTGAAAGGAGATGGATGATTTGAAAAACAATGAAGAAATCGAAGAACTTGCAAAAGAAGAAACATCTACTGAAGTAACGGAAGAAATTTCAGTTGAAGAAACATTAAAGCAAGAATTAAGTGACATGGAGGATAAGTTCCTACGTGCCCAAGCTGAGATTGTTAATATGCGTAATCGCAATAACAAAGAACGTGAGGATGCTGCGAAGTATCGTGCACAAAACTTGGCAACAGGATTACTTAATTCATTAGATAACCTGGATCGTGCTCTTGAAATTGAAACTCAAGACGAGAGTATGAAAAAAGGGATTGAGATGGTGAGAGAAGGAATTATTCACGCGTTGAAAGAAGCAAACGTAGAAGAAATCCAAGCACTAGGTGAAACATTTGACCCTAATAAACATCAAGCGGTTCAAACATTACCAGCATCTGAAGAGCAAAAATCAGATGAAGTCATTCAAGTATTACAAAAAGGTTATATTTTACATGACCGTGTTTTAAGACCAACAATGGTTATTGTTGCACAATAAAAAATAAAAATTAAGGGAGATTTTTAATATGAGTAAAATTATCGGAATTGACTTAGGAACTACAAACTCTGCAGTATCAGTATTAGAAGGTGGAGAAGCGAAAATTATCGCAAATCCAGAAGGAAATAGAACAACACCATCAGTTGTTTCGTTTAAAAATGGTGAAATTCAAGTCGGTGAAGTTGCTAAACGTCAAGCAGTAACTAACCCAAATACTATCGCATCTATCAAACGCCATATTGGTGAAGTTGGCTTTAAAGAAGAAGTAGAAGGTAAAACTTATACACCTCAAGAAATCTCAGCAATGATTCTACAATACTTAAAAGGGTTTGCTGAAGATTACTTAGGTGAAAAAGTAGAAAAAGCAGTTATCACTGTTCCTGCATACTTTAATGATGCGCAACGTCAAGCAACAAAAGACGCTGGTAAAATTGCTGGTTTAGAAGTAGAACGTATTGTTAACGAGCCTACTGCAGCAGCTTTAGCTTACGGTTTGGATAAAACAGACAAAGAAGAAAAAGTTTTAGTATTTGACCTTGGTGGTGGTACGTTTGACGTGTCAATCCTTGAATTAGGTGATGGCGTGTTTGATGTATTATCAACTGCTGGAGATAATAATTTAGGTGGAGATGATTTTGATGAAAAAATCATTGACCACTTGGTAGCAGAGTTTAAAAAAGAAAATGGTATTGACTTATCTAAAGATAAAATGGCTGTACAACGTTTGAAAGATGCTGCTGAAAAAGCTAAAAAAGATTTATCAGGTGTAACAAGTACTCAAATCAGCCTACCATTTATTACTGCTGGAGAAGCTGGACCTCTTCACTTAGAATTAAACTTAACTCGTGCTAAATTTGATGAATTAACATCTGACTTAGTTGATAGAACTAAGATTCCAGTGCGTCAAGCTATCAAAGATGCAGGTATCTCAATTTCTGAAATTGACGAAGTTATCTTAGTTGGTGGATCTACACGTATTCCTGCTGTTGTTGAAGCAGTTCGTAAAGAAACAAGTAAAGAACCAAATAAATCAGTTAACCCTGATGAAGTAGTAGCAATGGGTGCTGCAATTCAAGGTGGTGTTATCACTGGTGATGTGAAAGACGTTGTATTATTAGACGTGACACCATTATCATTAGGTATCGAAACAATGGGATCAGTCTTTACTAAATTAATTGATCGTAATACAACAATTCCAACAAGTAAATCACAAGTGTTCTCAACAGCTGCTGATAACCAACCAGCTGTAGATATTCATGTATTACAAGGTGAACGCCCAATGGCAACTGATAACAAAACATTAGGTCGTTTCCAATTAACTGATATTCCTGCAGCACCACGTGGAATCCCTCAAATTGAAGTAACATTTGATATCGATAAAAACGGTATCGTTAACGTAAGTGCCAAAGATTTAGGGACTCAAAAAGAACAAACTATTACCATTAAATCTTCTTCAGGTTTAACAGATGAAGAAATCGAAAAAATGGTGAAAGACGCAGAAGCAAATGCGGAAGCAGATAACCAACGTAAAGAAGAAGTAGATTTAAGAAATGATATTGACGCTTTATTGTTCTCAGTTGATAAAACATTGGGAGAATTAGAAGGTAAAGTGGATGCTGAAGAAGTTAAAAAAGCAGAAGTAGCACGCGACGACTTAAAAGCTGCTGTTGAAGCAAATAATTTAGAAGATATGAAAGCTAAACGCGATGAATTAAACGAAATCGTTCAAGCTTTAACTGTTAAATTATATGAACAAGCAGCTCAGCAAGCACAAGAAGAAAACCCAGAAGCAGCAGCTGGTGGTGCTGATGATGTGGTAGATGCAGATTTTGAAGAAATCAATGATGACAAAAAATAATTAAATAGTAAAGAAGAAAAAGCCAAAGCGTTGCGCTTTTGGCTTTTTCTTATCATAATAAAATAAGGTACCGATAAAGCCTATTTTGTGTTATGATTTAAAAGATTCTATAAGTAGAGAGAAGATGGGGGTTACGTAATTATGGCAAAAAGAGATTATTATGAAGTCTTAGGTGTTGAGAAAACAGCCACAGATGATGAATTAAAAAAAGCCTATCGTAAATTGTCAAAAAAATTCCATCCAGATATTAACAAAGAACCTGATGCAGAAGATAAGTTTAAAGAGCTATCAGAAGCTTTTGAGGTCTTAAGTGACTCTCAAAAAAGAGCAGCATATGATCAATATGGTCATGCAAGTACAGATCCTAATTTTGGAGCTGGCGGCTTTGGTGGTGGCTTTGGTGATTTTGGCGGAGGCGGAAGTTTCGGTGGTTTCGAAGATATATTTGAATCGTTCTTTGGTGGTGGAGGCGGTAGAAGCTCTAATCCGAATGCACCAAGACAAGGATCAGATTTACAATATACATTAGATTTAAGTTTTAATGAAGCTATTTTTGGCTTAGAAAAGAGCATTCGTTATAACCGAGAAGACGATTGTACAACATGTAACGGTTCAGGTGCTAAACCAGGGACACAACCTGAAACATGTAGCAAATGTCAAGGAGCGGGAACGATCAACGTGGAACGTCAAACGCCACTTGGTCGTATGATGAGTCGTCAAGCCTGTGACCAATGTCAAGGAACTGGGCAAACGATTAAAGATAAATGTGCAACATGTCATGGTGCTGGAAGAATTGTTAAATCTCATTCTGTTAAAGTTAATGTTCCAGCAGGAGTTGAAGATGGTCAACAAATGCGACTTGCAGGTCAGGGTGAAGCTGGAGCTAATGGTGGTCCTTATGGTGATCTTTATGTTGTCTTCAAAGTGGAAGATAGTCCGATTTTTGAACGTGAAGGTTCTGAAATTTTCTATACTGAGAAGATTACATTTGCTCAAGCGGCATTAGGCGATGAAATTGAAGTTCCAACTGTTCATGGTAGAGTGAAGTTAAAAATACCAGCGGGAACACAAACTGGTACTTCTTTTAGATTAAAAGGTAAAGGTGTACCTAAGTTACGTGGTGCTGGAAATGGCGATCAACGTGTAACAGTGGTTATTGAAACACCAACTGATCTAAATGAAGAACAAAAAAAATTATTGCGCGAGTTTTCAGTAGCCAGTGGAGATAAAGCGGTGGTGGAACAAGAGGAAGGTTTTTTCGATAAAATGAAAGACGCCTTCTCATCAGGAAACAAAAAGAAGCGTAAATAATAAAAAAGAAGAGAATGACATTCGTGTCTTCTCTTCTTTTTTATTAAATTACTTGCATTTAAAACGGATAAAAGTTAAACTAAAAACCTAAACAGTAGTGATTACGATTTGAAGGAGAATTAAATGAAGAAATATTTTGGATTAATGATTTTATTAGTAGCAACTTTAACAGTAACAGCATGTGGCACAAAAAAAGAAAAAAAAATAGAAGATGGAAAACTAAATATTGTAACTAGCTTTTATCCAATGTATGATTTCACAAAAAATGTGACAAAAGATAAGGCAAATGTTTCTATGTTAATAGATGGAGGTGTGGAACCTCATGATTATGAACCGAGTGCAAAGGATATGGCTAAAATTCAAGAAGCTGATATCTTTATCTATAATTCAAATGAAATGGAAACATGGGTTGAAACAGTGTTGAAAAATATTGATACAAAAAAAGTTAAAGTTGTGGAAGCAAGTAAAGGAATTGAATTACTTACAGGAAGTCATGATGAAGAAGAGGATGGTCACGAGGGTCATGATCATAGTGGAATCCATGATCCTCATGTATGGTTAAATCCTAAATTAGCAAGTAAAGAAGTAACCACAATTTATCAAGCGATTATTGAAACAGACGATAAAAATAAAGAGTTTTATGAAAAAAATAAAAAAGAATATACTGAAAAATTGAACGAACTAGATAAAGACTATGAAACAGTATTTAAAGGAGCAAAAAATCGCAAGTTTGTTACTCAGCATACGGCATTTTCATACCTAGCACACGAGTACAAGTTAGAACAAGTTGCTATCTCAGGTATTTCTCCTGATCAAGAACCTACACCTAAAGAGTTAAAAGGAATTGAAGATTTTGTGAAAAATGAAAACATAAAAATTATTTACACAGAAAGTTCAGCATCACCTAAAATAGCAAAAACAATTTCTAGTGCGACGGGTGCCGAATTAGAAGTTTTAAATCCAATGGAGAGCGTTCCTGAAAAAGATCGAAAAAATGGCGTAGACTATCTATCTATTATGACATCTAATCTAGAAGCATTGAAAAAAACAATCAAGTAAAAATAAATTATTATAGAAAATCAAATCCAAAAATGAAATAATTTTTGAATTTGATTTTTTATTTATTTTGAGTATATCTTTGAACATATAACCCCAAATGTGCTACAATGAACATAAGCAAGTAACACAGTTTCCAAAAACTGTGTTACTAAAAACAAGAAAGAGGCGTATGCACATGGAAAAAGATATAAAACAAGGTAGTAACACTGTAGTAGAAAGTTTGAAAAATCATGGTGTTGAATATGTGTTTGGGATTCCAGGTGCTAAGATTGATGGTGTTTTTAATGCTTTAGTAGATGATGGACCAGAATTAATTGTTACAAGACATGAACAAAATGCGGCATTTATGGCACAGGGAATTGGTCGTTTAACGGGTAAACCTGGTGTTGTCATTGCAACAAGTGGACCTGGAGCAAGTAATTTGGCAACTGGATTAGTAACAGCGACTGCAGAAGGAGATCCAGTATTAGCGATTGCTGGACAAGTTAAGAGAAGCGATCTTTTAAAATTAACTCATCAAAGTATGGATAATGCAGCACTTTTCAAACCAATTACTAAATATAGTGCTGAAATTCAAGATCCAGAAACTATTTCGGAGATTATGGCAAATGCTTTTAGATTAGCAACAGCATCAAAACAAGGTGCAAGTTTTATTAGTATTCCTCAAGATGTGGTAGATGCGCAGGTAACCAATCAACATATCAAGCCTTTAGAAGATCCAAGGTTAGGTGTGGCTAGAGGAGAGGAGATTGATGCGTTATCAAAACGCATTGAAGCAGCGCAATTGCCTGTTCTTTTAGTCGGAATGAGATCATCTAGTCAAGAAGTTACCGAAGCTATCAGAGAATTGGTGCAAAAAACAGATTTGCCTGTAGTTGAAACGTTTCAAGCAGCAGGTGTTATTTCACGAGAATTAGAAAATCATTTCTTTGGGCGTGTTGGTTTATTTAGAAATCAACCAGGGGATGCTTTGTTGAAACGGAGTGATCTAATCATAGCAATTGGTTATGATCCGATTGAGTATGAAGCACGTAACTGGAATGCTGAAAAAGATGCGAAGATTATTGTTATTGATGATACTCCAGCTGAAATCGATGGCTTTATGCAACCTGAAAAAGAATTAATTGGTGATATTGCTGGTAATTTATTAGCATTAACTACTAGTTTAACAGGAACGCAAACAACGGATGAAGCTAAATTGTATTTAGACGATTTAAGAATACGATTAAACGATCGTGATGTAGTGAAAAATAAAAAAACAACAGGTTTAGTTCATCCGTTAGAAGTAATTAATGTGTTACAAGAAAAAACGGATGACTCAATGACTGTGACAGTAGATGTTGGTAGTCACTATATCTGGATGGCTCGTCATTTTAAGAGTTATGAACCTCGTCATTTGCTATTTAGTAACGGGATGCAAACATTAGGCGTTGCGCTACCTTGGGCGATATCAGCTGCTTTGGTGAGACCTAATACGCAAATTATCTCGATTTCTGGTGATGGGGGTTTTCTTTTCTCCTCACAAGACTTAGAAACTGCTGTTAGAAAAAATTTAAAAATTATTCATTTAGTTTGGAACGATGGTCATTATAATATGGTTGAATTCCAAGAAGAAATGAAATATAATCGTTCATCTGGTGTTGAGCTTGGGCCGGTTGATTTTGTGAAATATGCGGAGAGCTTTGGAGCACTTGGGTTGCGAGCAACAAGTAAAAATGAGCTAGAAGAGGCAATCCAAATAGGTATGGAAACTGACGGACCTGTGATTATTGATATTCCAATTGACTACAGTGATAATCAAGATTTAGGGAAATCTATTTTACCAGATCAATTTTATTAAGGAGACGTTAATATGGCAAATAAAACTTTATATCAACATGGGACTTTAGGGGCATTAATGGCAGGACTTATGGATGGAACGGCATCAATAGCCAATTTACTTGAAATGGGTGATTTTGGTATCGGGACACTTCATGGTTTAGATGGCGAAGTTATTATATTAAACGGACAGGCTTTTCAAGGGAAATCTGATGGAGCACTAATCAAATTAAGTGGTACAGAGATGACACCCTATGCAGCTGTTGCTAATTTCAAAGCAGATCGGCAGTTTTTCTTTGAAGAAAGTGTAACGTCTGATGAAACATTAATGAAGATAAAAAATGAATTCAAAAGTAATAATATTTTTTCAGCTATCAAACTAACTGGGAAATTTGATAAAATGCATATCAGAATTATGCCTAAACAAGAAAAACCGTATAAACGATTGGTGGAAGTTTCAAAAATTCAGCCAGAATTTGAGCGAAATAATATCAAGGGAACGTTAGTTGGATTTTTTACACCGGAACTATTTCAAGGTGTGGCTGCTGCTGGTTTTCATTTACATTTTATAAGTGAAGATAAAACATTTGGTGGACATGTTATGGATTTTGAATTAGCTAGTGGTGTGCTAGAAATATCAGATTTTGATACCATGACACAATTATTCCCAATAAACGATCCAACTTTTTTAAATAATGATATTGATTATGCTGATTTAGCGAGTGAAATAGAGCAAGCAGAATAAAAAATAATATCAGAGTGAGAAATTGACTATAAATTTTCTCATTCTGATATTTATTTTGCTTAAATTAGATGAAATGAACTATAATTAAAATTATTATTGTAGTTGGAGGAATTGTAAATGAATAAAAAAGGTAATAAGATGAAAGGAATCATCCTAGCGATAACGGGAGCTATATTTTGGGGTGGTTCAGGAGTTTCGGCTCAATATATTATGCAAGAAAAAGGAGTTGAAACAAGTTGGTTAGTTAGTGTTCGAATCCTTTTTGCCGGTATTTTAATTTTATGTTATCTCTATACAACGGAGAAAAAACAGGTTTTTGCAATTCTTAAAAACAAAAAAGATCTTTTTGGTGCTTTTATTTTTAGTTTTTTTGGTGTCATTTTATTACAATTTTCATTTTTTAAGGCAATTGAAGTTAGTAATGCGGCGACAGCCACAATTTTACAATACTTATCGCCTATTTTTATTGTTATTTACTTAATGTTTGAATCGAAAAAAATACCTAGTAAAATGAGTGTTATTAGTATCCTACTTTCATTATTCGGAACGGCTTTGTTAGTGACGAAAGGGGATTTTACAACACTTTCTATGTCTCCAATGGGTCTTTTCTGGGGGTTATGTGCTGGGCTTTTTGGTGCTTTTTATATTATCCAACCCAGAAATTTAATGGCAAAATATGGAACAACGACTATTATTGGTTGGGGAATGTTAATGGGAGGTTTGTTGTATCAATTTTATCACCCAGTCTGGAAGGATGTGCCTAAGTTAGATGTAACGACCATTAGTCTAATCAGTTTTATTGTAGTTTTTGGTACAATTTTTTCTTATATCTGCTTACTAAAAAGTACAAGATATATTCCAGCACAATTTTCTAGTCTTTTGACATCTTTTGAACCGCTTAGTTCTGCCCTTTTTTCAAGTCTTTTTTTAAATGTAATCATTCTACCAATTGAAATTTTAAGTATGGGAATCATTATTTTTTCAGTCTTTTTACTATCGAGAAATCAAGAATCTGAATAAAGGTAAGAATTATTTTAATTTTTCTGAAAATAGGCTATAATGAATAAGATCAAAAAATACCTAAATATAACGGTATTTACTTATAGGAGGTAATTTCATGTCTAAACAACAAATTGGTGTTGTAGGAATGGCTGTAATGGGGAAAAATTTAGCTTTAAATATCGAAAGTAGAGGGTATTCAGTCTCTATTTTTAATAGAACAGGTTCAAAAACAGAAGAGGTTATCAAAGAACATCCTGAAAAAAAATTAGTAGCGACGTATACAATAGAAGAGTTTGTTGCTTCTTTAGAAAAACCAAGACGTATTATGTTAATGGTTCAAGCAGGAAAAGCAACAGATTTAACGATTCAAAGTTTATTACCTCATTTAGATAAAGGCGATATTTTAATCGACGGTGGTAATACATTCTTCAAGGATACTATCAGACGTAATGAAGAATTAGCTAATTCTGGTATTAATTTCATCGGTACTGGTGTGTCTGGTGGAGAAGAAGGCGCGCTTAAAGGACCTTCAATGATGCCAGGTGGACAAAAAGAAGCTTATGAATTGGTTAAACCGATTTTCGAACAAATTGCTGCCAAAGCAAATGACGGAGAGCCTTGCGTCACTTATATTGGTCCTAATGGTGCTGGACACTATGTAAAAATGGTGCATAATGGTATCGAATATGGTGATATGCAATTAATTGCAGAAAGCTATGATATTTTAACGCGCGTTTTAGGTTTATCAGTTGAAGAAGTTGCTGAAATCTTTACTGATTGGAATCAAGGTGAATTAGATAGCTATTTAATGGAAATTACTTCTGACATCTTGACTAGAAAAGATGATTTAGGAACGGGAAAACCCATTGTCGATGTTATCTTAGATGCTGCTGGTAATAAAGGAACTGGTAAATGGACAAGTCAAAATTCTTTAGACTTGGGAACACCGCTACCACTTATTACAGAATCTGTTTATGCCAGATATATTTCGGCTCTTAAAGAAGAACGAGTAGAAGCAAGTAAGATCATTCCACAAATGGAAGTGCCAGCATTTACTGGAGACAAAAAAGAGCTCGTTGAAAAAATCAGACAGGCTTTGTATTTTAGTAAAATAATGAGTTACGCTCAGGGATTTGCTCAATACCGTACAGCGAGTGAAGAATACGGTTGGGATTTAAATTACAGTGAAATTGCAAAAATTTTCCGTGCTGGTTGTATCATCCGTGCTCGTTTCCTACAAGAAATTACAGATGCTTATGATCGTAATCCAGAAATTAAAAATCTGTTATTAGATGAGTATTTCATAGATATTACTCAAAAATACCAACAATCAGTAAGAGATGTTGTAGCGTTAGCTGTTCAATCAGGCGTGCCAACACCAACATTCTCTTCAGCGATTGCGTACTTTGATTCTTATCGTACAGCTGATTTACCTGCTAACATTATCCAAGCGCAAAGAGATTACTTTGGCGCTCATACTTATTTACGTAAAGATCGTGAAGGAGTATTCCATTACGATTGGTATGGAGAAGCAAATAAATAGTAAACAATTAAAAGATTGTAACGTAAGTTTAATCCTTATGTTGCAGTCTTTTTATTATTCAACTAACAGTTGATTGTTGATTAAATTAGATATTGATATGATAGTACATATTTAGTTGTAAAGTGTCTATATAATGCAAGAGAGACAAAATGTCACTTTTTTTATAGTATTTGATGTTTTTTGATTGCAAAAGAACAGGTATTCGTATATGATATAGTTCTGACTAATTCAGGAAGGAAGGATAATTTATGGCATTATTAATTCAGAAAGTAAAGGCCCAAGGTCGCCTCGTTTTACTGTCGCTTTTAATGACAACATTAATGGTAATTTCAATGTTATGGCAGCCAAAATTATTACAAAAAGTGATGACAGCTGTCATGAAAGAAGATAGTCAGGAGTTGAAAAGTGTAGGAATAACGTTAATTGTTGTTGCACTAATTGGTTTAGTTGCAGGAATTATAAATACGGTTGTCGCTGCTAAAGTCTCTCAAGAAGTGGCATCAGAAATACGTTCAGATGGTTTTAAAAAAATCCAAACATTTTCATTCAATGATATTGAAAAATTTTCGACGAGTAATTTAGTTGTTCGCTTAACGAATGACATCAATCAAATTCAAAATATTGTGATGATGACATTTCAAACAATTTTAAGAATTCCCATTTTATTTGTAGGAAGTTTTATTTTAGCGTTGATGACATTACCAAAGTTATGGTGGGTCATTATTGTATTAGTTGTTTTAGTTTTACTCACGGTGATGTCTTTATTTGGTTTAATGGGTAAGCATTTTACTAAAATTCAAGGATATATTGAAACGGTTAATAGTATCGCAAAAGAAAATTTATTGGGGATTCGTGTAGTAAAATCTTTTGTTCAAGAAGAAAATGAAACCAATAAATTTACAAAAGTTTCAGATAAATTAGCTAAACATACAATTACAGTGGGAAATTTATTTTCAATTATGATTCCGACGTTTATGCTAATTTCAAGTTTAGCTATTGTTACTTCTATCTATTTTGCAGCTGATTTAGCAAAAACAGATATGGAAGTGATTGGTGCAATTGTCTCATTTATGAATTATTTAATGCAAATTATGATGAGTATTATTATTGGTGGAATGATGATGATGATGGCATCTCGTGGAATGGTTTCTTTAAAAAGATTAAATGAGATACTTGAAACAGAGCCAACTTTAATTTTTAAAGAAGAAGGAATTAAACCAATCAAAGATGGGTCAGTTATTTTTGATAATGTTAGCTTTGCTTATGACGGGGAAGACGTACCAACTCTAAAAAATATTACCTTTGATGTTCAAAGCGGTCAATCAATTGGAGTAGTTGGAGCAACTGGTGCTGGTAAGTCAACGTTAGCACAAATGATTGCTAGAATGTACGATCCAACAGAAGGATCTATTTTGGTTGGTGATGTGGATTTAAGAGATGTTGATAAGGAAGATTTACGTCACAATGTTGCTTTAGTTTTACAGAAAGCGATTCTATTTTCAGGAACAATTGCTGATAATTTAAGGCAAGGGTTTAAAAATGCAGATAATGAAGCGATGGAAAGAGCTTCACGAATTGCTCAAGCAAGTGAATTTATCGATCGTCAAACAGAAGGTTATTTTAGCCACGTTGAAGAGCGTGGGTCGAACTTTTCTGGTGGTCAAAAACAACGACTATCTATTACAAGAGGCGTTATTGGTAAACCGAAAGTACTTGTTTTAGACGATAGCACGAGTGCTTTAGATGCTCGTTCTGAAAAATTAGTAAAAGAGGCTTTAGCTAATGAATTGACGGATACAACCACTTTTATTATAGCGCAAAAAATCTCTTCAGTTATTCAGGCAGATAATATTTTAGTGCTGGATGAAGGGAAGCTAGTAGCGCAAGGCACGCATAAAGAGCTTCTTAAAACGAGTGACGTTTATCGTGAAATTTACGAAACTCAAAAAGCTAAGGAGGTAGAATAAAATGACGAAAGAAAATACTAAAAAAATGAGTGTTATTCAGTTTTTCTGGATTTACTTAAGAGCTTACAAATTACAGTTGTTAATCATAACAGTGTCCATCATTTTTTCTACTTACTTACAAGTTAAAGCACCTCAATATACAGGTAAAGCAATTGAAGAATTAACAAAATATGCCGGAACTTACTTTGCCACACAAGCAGCTGATAAAGGTCCTTTTGTTAGTATTATTAAATTGTTAGTTGGACTATATGTTTTGAACTGGATTGCGATGTTTATTCAAAATATTTTAATGTCGGCAGTGACTGGTAAATCAACCAATAATATGAGGATTAATTTATTCAAAAAATTAGAAAAAATGACAATCCAATATTTTGATAATCATCAAGATGGTGAAATTTTAAGTCGTTTTACAAGTGATTTAGATAATATTTCTAATACAATGAATCAAGCATTAATCCAAGTAATGACGAATTTTTCAATGATGATAGGTGTGTTAATCATGATGTTTAGAGCTAACGTTCCGATGTCTTGGGCGACACTGGCTATTTCACCGATTGCTATCTTGATTTCAGCCTATATTATTAAACAGGCTGAGAAAAATGTGGCCGTTCAACAGGAAAATGTCGGCAAGTTAAATGGTTACATTGATGAAAAAATATCAGGACAAAAAGTGATTATCACAAATGGTTTAGAAGAAGAAACGATAGAAGGATTTGAAGTCTTAAATAAAGAAGTAAAGAAAGCTACTTTTAAAGGTCAAGTTTATTCTGGCTTGTTATTTCCAACAATGCAGGGAATTTCAATTTTAAATACTGCGATAGTTATCTTTTTTGGTGGTTGGTTAGTTCTTGATGGTGGTATGGAAAAAGCAGTTGGATTAGGATTAATCGTGATGTTTATTCAATATTCACAACAATTTTACATGCCATTAACACAGATATCATCACAGTTTAGTATGTTACAATTAGCCTTTACTGGTGCTCGTCGTTTAAATGAAATCTTTGTTGTAGATGATGAGTTTGAACGTCCTAATACGACTTCTATTGATGGCATTAATGAAGAAGTCGTTTTAGAAGATGTTGATTTTTCATATGTTGAAGGAACCCCAATTTTGAAAAAAGTCAATTTAAAAGCAAAAAAAGGTCAAATGGTGGCTCTTGTAGGGCCGACTGGTTCTGGAAAAACAACGGTAATGAACTTACTCAATCGATTTTACAATGTGGACAGTGGTGCGATTAAGATTGATGGTAAAGATATTAGAGATATTTCTTTGCCTAGCTTGAGATCACATATTGGTATTGTTTTACAAGATTCTGTTCTATTTTCAGGAACAATTCGAGATAATATTATTTTTGGGAACCGTGAAGCAAGTGAAGATGATATGATTAATGCAGCTAAACAGGCAAATATTCACGAGTTTATTATGTCTTTAGAAGAAGGATATGATACAAAAATAAATGATGAAAATAGTGTCTTTAGTGTAGGTCAGAAGCAACTAATTAGTATTGCAAGAACTATTTTAACAGACCCCTCGTTACTTATTTTAGACGAGGCTACAAGTAACGTTGATACAGTGACAGAGAGTCGTATTCAAAAAGCAATGGAAAATATCGTCAAAGGTCGAACAAGTTTTGTGATAGCTCATAGACTAAAAACGATTCTAAATGCTGACTATATAGTTGTTTTAAATCAAGGAGAAATAATTGAAGAGGGAACCCATGAAGAATTATTGAAAGCACATGGCTTTTATGCGGAACTCTATGAAAATCAATTTGTTTTTGAATAAAAAAATAAACAGAGATGCCTTTAAACGCAAGGTATCTCTGTTTTTTATTGGTGGAATATAAAAAAAAAAAAGATAGAATAGATTTTTGCACTAATAATCGTTATAATTGAGGTAATGTAAAAAATATGTGAAGTAGCTTAGAAAGGCATGTGAATGTATGTCAAACAAAATTTTAATCGTCGAGGATGAAAAAAACTTGGCTCGTTTCGTTGAATTAGAGCTTAAACATGAAGGGTATGAAACAGAGGTTCATTATAATGGACGAAATGGTTTAGAGGCTGCTTTATCTGAAGACTGGGATGCGATTCTTTTGGATCTTATGTTACCAGAGTTAAATGGACTTGAAGTTTGTCGTCGAATTAGACAAGCTAAAAATACACCTATTATCATGATGACTGCAAGAGATTCAGTAATTGATCGTGTTTCAGGATTGGATCATGGTGCAGATGATTATATCATAAAACCTTTTGCGATAGAGGAATTATTAGCAAGGTTAAGAGCCTTACTCCGTCGAATTGATATCGAAGGAGATAAAAATATTACCAAGCAGACAACTATTACTTATCGTGATTTAACCATTGAAAAAGAAAATCGTGTGGTGCGTCGTAATTCTGAAATCATTGAATTAACTAAAAGAGAATATGAATTATTACTTATCTTGATGGAAAATGTTAATGTGGTTCTTTCAAGAGATGTTTTATTGAATAAAGTATGGGGATATGAAATTGAAGTCGAAACAAACGTAGTGGATGTTTATATTAGATATCTGCGTAATAAAATTGATGTACCAGGTGATGATAGTTATATCCAAACCGTCAGAGGTACAGGATATGTGATGAGATCCTGATGAAATCATTTCAAAATATAGAGCTGCCATCGAAGTTTACGTGGCGCTCTATTACTTTTAAGTGGACATTTTTAACAGCTTTAGCCATTTCAGTTCTATTCTCTATTTTCTCATTTGTTACGTACCAAACGAGTACTAAAATTATTGTTCGACAAGAAACAGATAAATTTAATCGAACAATGGATGAAATTGAATCTAGATTGGGCCGTTCTGAAGAAGATTTAACATTAAATAGTACGGTCTTTTTTCTTAAAGATACCACAGGTGATTTTATTAGAAATAAATATTATGACCGTGAGACACTTGAAGCAAGTTTGATGAAATTAAATAGTTTTATCTCAGAATTATCTCAACCTGAACTTAATGTGAAAATTTACGGTGCAGATGAACGACTTTTATTTGAAACAAAAAATGCGTATCTACCGTTTAAAGAGGAAGCACAAAGTACAACAACTATCCAAACGGTGGATAATATTACAGGATTAATTTTATTGCAGCCTGTCTATTCTTCCAAAACTAATCAATTAATTGGTTATGCACAAGGGTTTTATGAGCTAAGCAGCTATTATGCTGTGCGAGAAAGATTACTTAATACACTAATTATTTTAGAAATTTTTGGTGTTTTATTTAGTATTATTATTGGTTTTATTCTTTCTAATTATTTTACAAGTCCTTTAAGAAAAATGGCTAAAACGCTGAATAGCATTGAAGAAGCACACAAAACAGGTGTTAGAATGCCAGTGCCCAAAGCTAATGATGAGATTTCAGATTTAGCTAATGCTTTCAACGATATGTTAGAACGTATGCAAAAATTTATTTTACAACAACAACAGTTTGTAGAAGACGTTTCTCATGAGCTTAGAACACCAGTTGCTGTGATTGAAGGACATATTAGTTTATTAAATCGTTGGGGAAAAGATGATCCAGAAATTTTGGCAGAATCTTTAGAAGCATCATTGCAAGAAATTGTTCGCATGAAAAGTTTAGTTCAGGAGATGCTAGATCTATCTCGAGCAGAACAATCTGAATTTCTTTATTCAGAAAATACAACGATGGCTAAAGAAGTCATTCATACAAATGTGAGTAACTTTCAAATGTTATATCCAGAGTTTACTTTTAATTTAGACGATGATTTGGATTCTGATGTAGAAGTAAAAATTTATCGGAATCATTTAGAACAAATTTTGATTATTCTTTTAGACAATGCGGTCAAATATTCTATGGATCGAAAAGAAGTTTTAATTTCTGCTTCCTTATCCTATCACGCCATAGAAATAATGGTTCAAGATTTTGGTGAAGGGATATCTAAAGAGAATTTAGATAAAATATTTAATCGTTTCTATCGTGTGGATAAAGCCAGAGCAAGAAATACTGGTGGAAATGGACTAGGATTATCAATCGCGGAGCAATTAATTGATAATTATAGTGGTAAAATTAGTGTGAAAAGTCATGAAAATAAAGGAACAGCATTTACCTTTGTTTTACCAATAGTTGAATATCCAGAAATAGAAGAACCAGATGAAACTAATTGATTAGTCTAATGTTTATAGGGGATATAAGGACAACACGTTCTTATATCCCCTTCTTTTTTATATAGACTAGTTTGTAACTGGTGATTTAACAGAATAATTGTGTAAGTATTTAAAAATTGAAATAAAAATTATAATAAACGTATATTGATTATGTTATAATGTTGAAGAGATTGGATCCATTCGTCAAAAAAGGAGGGAATTGACTTGGAAATAGAAAAAACAAATCGAATGAATGCTTTATTTGAGTTTTATTCAACCCTTTTGACAGAAAAGCAGATGAACTATATCGAATTATACTATGCAGATGATTTTTCTTTAGGTGAAATAGGTGGAGAGTATAATGTCAGTAGACAAGCTGTTTACGATAACATAAAAAGAACAGAGAAACTATTGGAGAATTACGAAAAAAAACTACATTTATATTCTAATTATATTGTCAGAGAAGAAATGATTGATGAAATAAAAAAAATTGTAGAAACAGAGTACCAATCAGACGAAAGAATAATGACGATTTTAGATAAAATACAAGAAATTGAAGAAGAGTAGGAGAGATTTAAATTGGCATTTGAAAGCTTAACTGACCGCTTACAGGTCGCAATGAGTAAACTTAAGAAAAAAGGTACGGTGAAAGAAGAAGACGTAAAAGAAATGATGCGTGAGATACGTTTGGCTCTTTTAGAAGCCGATGTTAACTTACAAGTTGTTCGAGGATTTACAAAACGTGTGGGTGAAAGATCAATTGGTGTTGAGATTTTAGAATCTTTAAACCCAACCCAACAAATTGTTAAAATTGTTGATGAAGAATTAACAAAAGTATTAGGTTCAGAAGCAGTTGAATTAAATAAATCACCGAAAATTCCAACAATCGTGATGATGGTTGGTTTACAAGGTGCGGGTAAAACAACTTTTGTCGGAAAATTATCTAATTTTTTAAAGAAAAATGAACAAGCTCGTCCATTACTTATCGCAGGAGATGTGTATCGTCCAGCAGCGATTGATCAATTAAAAGTTATTGGTCAGCAACTAGATATACCTGTTTTTGATATGGGAACAGATACTGATCCAGTTGAAATTGTTCGTCGTGGTCTAGAACAAGCCAAAGAAAATAAAAATGATTATGTCTTTATTGATACAGCAGGTCGTTTACACATTGACGAACCTTTAATGGATGAGTTAAAACGAATTAAAGAATTTGCTAATCCAAACGAAATTCTTTTAACTGTAGATGCTATGACTGGTCAGGATGCTGTAACAGTTGCTCAAAGTTTTGATGAACAATTAGATGTGACTGGGGTTGTTTTAACAAAACTAGATGGAGACACACGTGGTGGTGCCGCGCTTTCTATTCGTGGTATTACAGGGAAACCAATCAAGTTTATCGGGACTGGTGAAAAATTAACAGATATTGAAGTTTTCCATCCAGATCGTATGTCTTCTCGTATTTTAGGTATGGGTGATATGCTTACCTTGATCGAAAAAGCACAACGTGAGTATGATGATGATCAAGCAGAAGAATTAGCCCGTAAAATGCGTGAAAATAGCTTCGACTTTAATGATTTTATTGAGCAATTAGATCAAGTAATGGGAATGGGACCTTTAGAGGATCTTCTTAAAATGATTCCTGGTATGAGTAATATGCCTGGTTTGGATCAAATAAAAGTGGATCCAAAAGATGTGGCTCGTAAAAAAGCTATTGTTTTCTCGATGACACCAGCAGAACGAGAAAATCCAGACTTATTAAATCCAAGTCGTCGTCGTCGTCTTGCAGCAGGATCAGGTAACTCAGTTGTAGAAGTTAACCGTATGATCAAACAATTCAATGAATCGAAAAAAATGATGCAACAAATGAGTAAAGGCAATATGCCAGCTGGTATGGAAAATCTGATGGGGAATGGTGTTCAAGGAAAACTTGGTAAAATGGCCATGAACAAGATGATTAAGAAGAATAAGAAAAAAGTGAAAAACAAGAATAAAAAGAAAAAGAAAAAATAAGTCATTTAAATAAACATGCTGCCACTGTACAAAAGCGAGAATTACTTTGTATAGCTGGTAGCATATTTTTATAAAATATTGATTAGAAAGCTAGGTAGCGTTCATGAAGAACTATCAGATAGAAATCAAACATAGCTATGAATTAAAAGAAACAGAAAAAGAAGCGTTATTTCTTTTTTTAGATCAAGTATTTAAAGGTAATTTCTCAAGAACTGACCTTTCTCATGCTCTTGGTGGGATTCATTTGTTTATAAAAGATAAAGAGACTTTGATTGGACATGTTTCAATTGTTCAAAGATCAATGGTTGTTGGTGAAAAAGCTCATTACGTAGGCTACGTAGAAGCAATGGCAGTATCAAAAAATTATCAGAGACAAGGCATTGGTCAAAAATTAATGAGCCAAGTCAATGAAATCATAGAAAAAGCGTATGATTTTGGGGCGTTATGTTCGTCAGAAGATGGTTTTTCTCTTTATCAAAAGATGGATTGGAAGAATTGGCACGGAGAACTAAAAGAATTTGGATTGTCTGGTATAAAAGATTCTGATGAAAAAATTTTAGTTTTTAACCCTAAAGACACAATTAATATTAATGATAATTTTATCTGTGACTATCGTGAAGGAGACTGTTGGTAAGTCAATTTTGTTTTTATTATGAATAAATACTATCCGTTTATTTCAAAATAAATCCTAATTACTCTAAACTTCTTGTCATTTAGGCAAAAAATTGATTAGATAGTAGTATATGGAGGGATTTTTATGATAAAAGACGCGACTTATCTTGCTGGTTTGATTCGTAATAACGAAATGTCGCCAATTGAAGCTTTAGATGAGATGTATAAAAAAGCAAAAAAACATGAGAAATTAAATGCTTTTGTAGAGTTAGATATAAATAAAGCAAAAAAATCGTTAGAATCTAGCGGACAGTTGTTAAAAAATAACCCTTTCTACGGTGTTCCATTCCCACTGAAAGACCTAGGCCAAAATAAGCAAGGGTTTCATCAGACGATGGGATCTAAGTTATTTAAAAAAAATATTACAAATCAAACAAACCATTACGTTTCGAGAATAGAACAGGCGGGTTTCATTCCTTTTGGTGTGACAACTGCGCCAGAATATGGATTTAAAAATGTTACTGATTCAGAACTTCATGGAGATACATTGAATCCTTTAGATTTGGAACGTTATTCTGGTGGAAGTAGTGGCGGAGCTGCATCTGTAGTTGCTTCGGGTATTTCTCCTATCGCTGGGGCAAGTGACGGTGGAGGATCTATTAGAATACCTGCAAGTTTTACTGGCTTGATAGGAATGAAGCCTAGTCGGGGCAAAATTGTCACAGGACCAGATGGTTATAGAGATTGGCAAGGCGCTTCCGTCAATTTTATTTTAGGTGTCTCAATTAGAGATACTAAAAAGATGTTACGCATTTTAAAACCAAACAAACAATTTTCACCTTTTAATCAGCCTAAAGCAAGCTTACCAGTGGTTAATAGACCTCTTAGAATTGCTGTTTGTACTACATCGCCAGTCGGTAATCAAGTGTCAGAGGAAGCGATTCTTGCTGTTCATAATGCAGCTACCTTTTTAGAAAGTCTAGGTCATACAGTTGAAGTAATTGATTATCCGGTTGATGGGTTAGGACTTATCAATAGTTATTATCAGATGAATGGTGGAGAAACTGCAAATATGATGAACCATATTTCGAAAAAATTTGATAGAGAACTTGTTAAAGAGGATATGGAGTTAATGACCTGGACTATTTATCAATATGGAAAAAAATTATCAGCTGCTGATTATGCCGATAGTTTTAACATATGGGATCAATCAGCAGTTATTATGGAAGAACTTTTTGAAACATATGATTTGTTTTTATCACCGACTGCTACAACCATTGCGCCAAAAGTAATTGACGATCTACAAAGTGCTGATATAAGAAATCGGATGAATCATGCTGAGTTTCAGACAAAGACCGAATTAGATAGATTAATCTATGAAATGTTTGAAAAAAGTTTATGGATAACACCGTATACGCAACTAGCTAATTTAACAGGGCAACCAGCTATTAGTTTGCCAACACATATGACGGAAAAAGAGAATCTACCAATCGGTGTGCAACTAATGGCAAGCAAAGGAAATGATAGTTTATTACTTGAAGTAGGAAAATGGTTTGAGGAACTACATAAATTATTTATTCCTGATGTTTATAAATAAAAAAACCTCGTAGTAGTCTGCTGTTTAGCAGAAAAAAGAAATATATGAAGAAATCATTAATAAAAAATTAACCTGTAAAGAAAAAACACTTTACAACCTCGAAAAAAACTGTTATGATACTTCTTGTGATTAAGAAATATATATCTGGAGGTGCCAATAAATGGCAGTTAAAATTCGTTTAAAACGTATGGGTTCTAAAAAGAAACCTTTTTATCGTATGGTAGTAGCAGATTCTCGTTCTCCTCGTGACGGACGTTACATCGAAGTAGTAGGAACTTATAATCCATTAGTTAATCCTGCGCTAGTTACAGTTAAAGAAGAAGAAATCTTAGATTGGTTATCAAAAGGTGCTCAACCTTCTGATACAGTACGTAACATTTTATCTCGTGAAGGAATTATGAAAAAACATCACGAAGCTAAATACACTAAAAAATAAGGTGGGACTTTGAATGACTGATGTTAAAGATTTGGTTTTAACCATTGTCCGTCCGTTAGTTAGTCAGCCTGAGAATGTCCATTTAGAAGTCACTGAAGGTGATCAATACATGGAATACAACCTAACCGTTGCCCCTGAGGATATTGGACGTATTATTGGTAAACAAGGACGAGTAGCTAAAGCTATTCGAACGATCGTTTATAGTGTACGAACAGCAGAACCTAAAAAAGTTCGCTTAAATATTTTAGATGGTAGCACGAAAGCTTAGTCAATTTTGACTAAGCTTTTTTTAATAAATTAAATGACGAGGATTATGTTTTACCTAAATTGCTTTTTAAATTAAGATAGAGATATCATATAGAAATTAGGTGTAAAAAAATGAAGAAAAAAACTATACTAACAGGTCTTTTATTAACCGTATTGGTATTAGGTGCATGTTCAAAAAAGAAGAATTAAAAACAAATGTATCAAAAGAGACAGAAGTATCATCGCAAAAAGAATTAAAAATTAGTAGTTCTACATTTAAAGGTGAATTATCAGAAGTACCGATTATAGATGAAGATACGGTTATACTGGCGTTTGAAAAAATAATAGCAATTAAAGACGAAGATAACTTATTAGATAGCTTAAACGCTAACGGAGTGGTTCTTTTGGCCGATATGACTATTTTTGATAAAGAAATGAAGCCAGAAGATTTTAAAGTAGGTAGCTTGATCGAATTTGAACTAGAAACACCGACTGCTATGACTTATTCCATTCCTCCCCAAGTCGCGGGAAATTCTATAAAAAGAGTTAGCTTAGCTAAATAAAAATATAATCGCTAAAATGAGGTCAATCTTTTTATCTAAATATGTTTTTTAATGACACTTGCTAGTGTTCAATGATACAATGTATGAGACATTTTAGATGAAGAGGGGTTACACAAGTGACAGAATACTTAAACGTGGGCAAGATTGTCAACACACAAGGGATTAAAGGAGAAGTCCGAGTGATATCAAAAACGGATTTTTCAGATGAAAGATATAAAAAAGGCAAAGATTTATTTTTATTTCAAGAAAATAAAAAGCCGATTACACTAACTGTAAAAAGTCATCGCAAACATAAAAATTTTGACATTATTAGTTTTGAAGATCATCCAAATATTAATGATGTTGAAAAATATCGTGATGGCATCTTAAAAGTGGATAAAAAAGATTTAGGTAAATTAGAAAAGAATGCTTTTTATTACCATCAAATTGTTGGTTTAGAAGTTTTTGACGAAGAAGGAAAATTAATGGGAACGATTAAAGAAATTCTTTCACCAGGAGCTAATGATGTCTGGGTGATTGGTCAAAATCAAAAAGGTAAAAAAGATATCTTGATTCCTTACATCGAATCAGTCGTAACGCTAGTGGATATAGCTAATAATCGTGTTGAAGTCGAGATTCCAGAAGGATTGATTGATGATGAGAATTGATGTCTTAACACTGTTTCCAAGAATGTTTGAAGGTCCTTTAACTGAATCAATTTTAGGAAAAGCGATAGATAAAAATTTATTAGATGTTCATATCAGTAACTTCCGTGATTTTTCTACAAATAAGCACCAACAAGTAGATGATTATCCATACGGTGGTGGAGCAGGCATGTTACTAAAAGTTCAACCTATCCATGATGCCATTAAAACAATTCAAGCTGATTCAGGACATCAAAAACAACGAATTATTTTACTTGATCCAGCAGGAAAACCATTTAATCAAAAACTAGCAGAAGAATTCGCTGAAGAAGAACATTTAGTTTTTGTTTGTGGTCATTATGAAGGCTATGATGAACGTATCAGAAGTTTAGTGACTGACGAAGTTTCTTTAGGAGATTACGTCTTAACAGGCGGAGAATTAGGTGCTATGACAATGATCGATGCAACTGTTCGCTTACTGCCAGAAGTCTTAGGAAATGATGAATCAGCAAAAGGTGATTCTCATTCAACAGGACTGTTGGAACACCCGCAATATACCCGTCCAGCAGAATATGAAGGTATGGAAGTTCCCCATGTTTTGACAAATGGTAACCATAAGTTAATTGCTGAGTGGCAATTAAGAGAATCTTTAAGAAGAACGCTTCTAAGAAGGCCTGACATGTTAGAAACATTAGATATGACACCAGAGATGGTTAAAATACTAGATGAAGTCAAAAAAGAAGAGAACTTGTAAAGAAAAAGAGCTTTACAGTCTTATTAGATTATGTTAAGATAATTTGGTGAGTGTAAGAGCTCAACATATTACGACATTCCGCTATGAAAAAATTCATATGAGTGTTTTGGAAATAAGGAGAATATCGAAAAATGAATCCATTAATCGAAGCAATTACTCAAGAACAATTACGTTCAGACATCCCAGCTTTTAGACCTGGTGATACTGTACGTGTACACGCTAAAGTTGTAGAGGGTACTCGTGAACGTATCCAATTATTTGAAGGTGTGGTAATCAAACGCCGTGGAGCTGGAGTAAGTGAAACTTATACAGTTCGTAAAATTTCAAATGGTGTTGGTGTTGAACGTACGTTCCCAATCCATACACCACGTGTTGCACAAATCGAAGTTATCCGTTACGGTAAAGTACGTCGTGCGAAACTTTATTACTTACGTGCATTACACGGTAAAAAAGCTAGAATTAAAGAAATCCGTCGTTAATAATTCGTTATTAATAGGTGAAGCACTCTATGAAAATAGGGTGCTTTTTTATTTTTGTAGTTATTTAATAGTTACAAAGAAATACAAATAGCCTGTTGTAACATAAAAAAAGGGCAAATAAATTCATCTTTATTGCTTTTTTTTAATTTTAACTTTATACTGTTTTTAACAGTTAACTGTTAAAAACACTTATAAAAATTTAAGGAGAAGTGAAATGAAAGAAAATAAAAAAAATAATAGTCAAGGTAGAAAAAGAGGTCGGAAAGTAGATTCCTATTTGCTTTTGTTTTTAGCTAAAAAAGATTGTTATGGAGGCGAACTTGTCACAATGTGTGAAGAGTTGATTCCGAACAATCAATTTGACAGTGCCATGGTGTATCGAACGTTGAAAAAGTTAGGAGAAGAATCAGCAATTATATCAAGCTATAAAGAAGTAGATACTAAAATGATCCGATTTTATAGCATGACTGAGTATGGAAGAACTCTATTACAGGAATGTAAAAAAAATGTGTTGTCTAATATTGAAAATCTAAACTTCTTTTTAGAAGAGTATGAAAAACTGGAGGAATGAATATGATAAATGGAATTGTGTTATATAGTTTAAGTGGTGTGTTATTGACAGTTTCTTTAGTTAAAGATAAAGACAAAACTAAAAATGCATTAATTAAAGCTTGGAAAATGTTTATAAATATTCTGCCAGATATGTTAGCGATTATGTTACTTGTAGGGATCGTACTTACCGTGTTGACGCCAACGATGATTGCTAAAATAATGGGTGAAAATTCTGGTGTGATGGGAATAGTCTATGCAACGATTATCGGATCAATCGCTATAGTACCTAGTTTTATTGTTTTTCCTTTAGGCAAGACGTTGATTGATAATGGAGCAGACTATCCTCAAGTTGCTGTTCTGATGTCAACTTTGATGGCAGTTGGGTTGACGATACTCCCTATGGAAAAGAAATTTTTTGGTAATAAGTTCACCTATTTAAGGACAATCTCAGCTGTTGTTATGTGTTTAATTTTTGGATTAATTATAAAGGTAGTGATGTAGGTTGAAAATACTAATAAAAAATAAATTTTTGATAGTTCTTTTAATTGTTTTAATCATGATTTCATTATATAAATTTGAGTTAAGTATTAATATTTTAAATATTACAGGTAAAAGTTTAAGAGATATGTTGATATTGTTGCCTCCTATTTTTATTTTGATTGGTTTATTAGACAAATGGATAGAAAGAGGAACCTTAGTTAAATATATGGGTGAAAATTCAGGGGTAAGCGGAATATTTTTTTCATTGATTTTAGCTACTGTGGCAGCAGGTCCTTTATATATGGCATTTCCGATTGCTATATTATTAATTAATAAAGGGGCTGGTTTGCGTTATATAATCTTTTTCTTAGGGGCATGGTCCTCAGTGAAATTACCTGTATTAATTTATGAGTTTTCTTCATTTGGAATCAAATTTTCTCTTATTCATATTATCTTTTCTTTAGTATTTTATTATTTAACAGGGATTTTATTTGAAAAAATATTTACTCCTGCTGATATAAGTAAAATAAAAAAAATTTCTGATAATTATTAGTATTGTACAAATTCTTCTCTTCAAAATCATGACAAAACACTAATCTAGATAGTTATTTTTAAAAAATTAGTGTAAAATGTAATGGTATATCATAATTTTTATGGTCGAAGGAGGAAATTATAATGAGTATTGCGGTTTTAGGTGGAGCAGGCTATATTGGCTCTCATGCTGTACAAGCATTAATCAATAAAAATGAAGAAGTCGTTGTCATTGATAATTTATTAACAGGACATAAAGAAGCAGTTCATAAAAAAGCTAAATTTTTTGAAGGTGATATCAGAGATAAAGATTTTATGTTATCAGTTTTTAAAAATGAAAACGTCACTGCTGTTGTGCATTTTGCTGCAAGTTCATTAGTTGGGGAATCAGTCGTTGATCCCTTAAAATATTTCAATAACAATGTCTACGGCACACAGGTAACTTTAGAAGTGATGAAAGAATTAGGCATTAAAAAAATCGTCTTTTCTTCAACAGCCGCAACTTACGGTGAAACAACTCAAGTACCAATTTACGAAACAACACCAACCAATCCTAAAAATCCTTATGGTGAAAGTAAACTAATGATGGAAAAAATGATGCACTGGTGTGATGATGCGTATGGTATTAAATTTGTTGCTTTAAGATACTTTAACGTAGCAGGAGCAAGCTTAGACGGCTCGATTGGCGAAGACCATAATCCGGAAACTCACTTAGTTCCAATTATCTTACAAACAGCATTAGGGCAAAGAGAAAGCATCGCCATTTTTGGTGAAGATTATGATACAGCTGATGGCACATGCGTCCGTGATTATGTTCATGTGGTAGATTTAGGTGAGGCTCATGTGTTAGCTTTAGACTATTTAAATAAAGGCAATGAAAGTAATATTTTTAACTTAGGTAGTAACGAAGGTTTCTCTGTCAAACAAATGGTGGAAGAAGCACGTAAAATTACAGGAAAAGAGATTCCAGCCGTTGTCTCTGAACGTCGCGCAGGAGACCCAGCAATCTTAGTAGCCTCACCTGAAAAAGCTAAAAAAGTGTTAGGTTGGGAACCTAAATCTACCAATGTAACGACTATTTTAGAGACTGCATGGAAATGGCATGTTAAAAACCCAACTGGATATTAATTTTGAGGAGATTTTATTAATGAAAGAGAATATAATCATTCATGATTTTATTGATGTAGCTATTCAGTCGGGTGGCTGGATGCTTTTAGATCGTGTTTGTTTAAATAATCGAATTATTTCTTTAATCGGAGAACCAACAGAATCTGTTGAATTTGATGAAGAAAAAATAAGGACATCAAAAGAATTATTAAAAGAATTATTAGAAATAGCAATCTCTAATAATAGAGTGTCTAGAAATGATGTTAAAGGCTTAGCTGAAATGTCATCAGAGTTGAGAGACATACTAACCCCACCGCCATCTGTTGTGAATGCTTTGTTTTCTCAATATTATGAGACATCAGAAAAAGAAGCAACTGATTATTTTCATCTGATGAATGTTACAAATGGATATATAGAAAAAAACATTTCTTCTCAAGAAGAAGTAGTGGTTAAGAAGAGTCATTTTATGGTTCAAACAAAACTAGAGACAAGTCATTTTGAAGAAGCAGAAATCTGTGATTACTGTTTTGAAAGTGAAGGGTATGGCAAATTAAATAATCGTAATAAACGAATTATTAGAATGAATGTTAAGGGGGAAAGTTGGGGTTTTTCTTATTCTCAAAAACCAATTATTAAAGAAGAATGTATCTTTATGCCAGAAGAACATAAACCAATGATTATTAACCGTCAATTACAAGAAACAATGTTGAATTTATTGGATATATATCCCCATTATTTTATAACATATAACCCAAAAGTAGTGAGTGAATTAACTCATGGTTATCTATACGGTGGTGAAGCGTCTACACCATTAATTCAAGCTGAAAATGATTTTATGTTTGATATTCCTGGTTTTGTGACTGTATCAGCTTCCTTAGTTGAATGGCCGGTATCGGTAATTCGTTTGAAAACAACCTCTAAGAAAAACTTGATTAATGTGATAGAATATTTAACCCTAAAATGGCAACAATACTCATATCCTTCTTTAGATATTATCGCTAAGACTGAGGACGGATTGGATTTACATACCGTTATTTCTACATTTAGAAAAGAAGAAGAAGCTTATGTAGCAGAACTTATTTTACAAGATGCATCAGAAGCCTTTGTTAGAACGCCAGATTATGAAGCCTTACTTTCAAATAAAGAAAATAAAGTTGATTTTTTAGGTGTAGTAAATTTGAAGGATCATAATTTAACAAATGAAGAAATCACTTCTGTTATGGAAGGAAATTACGAAAAACAACAAATATTCAAGAAAACACCAGAAGGTCAACAAGCCTTTGTTCGTTTTATTGATACACTTTAGATAGGAGGTTTTAGATGAAATGAAGGAACCTAATCCAGTTTTGAAAAAATTAAAATCGAGTATTCTGTATATCGTAATAATTCTCGGTTTTTTCCTTTTAACACAAGTTCCTATGCTCTTAATCATGATGTTATCACCTATTTTTAATCAAGCTTCATTGATTGTAACAACTATCTTGTTTGTATCATGGTTGATTATTATTGGATTAATTATTTATTTTACGTGGCGTTATTACTTTAAATATAGTGATAAAAATAAATTTAAGATAACATTAAAAGATATCGGGATTGCTTTTACTTATTATTTAGCTATGATGCTTGTAACAGTAACTATGACGATGGCCATGCAAATGATATATGGGGCTGACACATCTGAAAACCAAGAAGTTCTGGAAGCTTTGTTTGCAAGCGGAACTAATATTTGGTTTGTAGGTGCGATGTCACTAAGTGTCGGGGTAATTGCCCCTATCCTTGAAGAACTAGTTTTTAGAGGGATTCCAAGAGTCACTTTATTTAAAAATAGCCCAAAGTGGTTTATTATGTTTATGACATCGATTATTTTTTCAAGTGTTCATTTATCAGTGAATATCATCTCTTTTGCAATGTATGCGTTAATGGGAGCTATACTGTGTCACGCTTATTTTAGAAGAGAAAATATTATAGATAGTATGCTGGTTCATTTCTTTAATAATGCAATTGTAGCAGTTGTTTTATTTTTATCTTTTATATTTCAAAAATAAAAAGAAGTTGACTTTAATTTTAGTCAACTTCTTTTTATGTGATAAAGGTATCTTTTTTTATTGATATCTATTAAAATGGAGGGTATGGATTAAATTAGAGAGGTGTTTGAATGGTAGGCTTCAAATTAATATTAATTGCGATAATGATCTATATAACAGCCCTTTTTGTGGCAGCAGAATTTGCTTTAGTTAAAGTAAGATCATCTAAGTTGGAACAACTCGCAGCAAGTGGGACAAAGAATGCTGACTTAGGCTTGCATTTAGTTCATCACTTGGATGATTACTTAAGTGCTTGTCAATTAGGAATTACTTTGACGACTTTAATTATTGGGGGAATTGGAGAAGAAACTGTTCGAACCTTGTTATCTCCGTTAGTCAGTAAATTACCTATGTCTAATAGTATCACGTTAACTATTTCAATTGTTTTATCTTATTTTTTAGTAACATTTGTGGAAGTTGTTATAGGCGAACTATTACCTAAATCATATAGTATTGCTAATCCAGAAAAGGTTGTTTTGGGGATTGCTAAACCTTTGCATTTTTTCTATAAATTAACATACTTATTTATCAAACTATTGAATCACTCAGCTAATCTAATCGGTAAAGCGTTTGGTGTTCATATGGTTGGTGAAGCAGAAGAAACATTATCTGAAGAAGAACTGATTCTAGTTGCAGCAGACAGTTACAGCAAGGGTGAAATTAATCAAGAAGAGTTCAAATATATTTCTAATATTTTTGAGTTTGATGAAAGACAAGTTAAGGAAATAATGACAAATCGTTTAGAAATGAAAGTCTTAGATTATGATTTGACGATTGAAGAGGCAATACCTAAAATTATTGATGTAGGGTACAGTCGTTTTCCTGTTATTAAAGAATCTAAAGATGAGATTATGGGGTATGTCACCTTACAACAATTGGTTCGAAGTTCTTATATTGATAAAAATCGTTTGTTGGCAGAAGAAACAGCAAAACCAATTTTCGTCATGGAAACGATGGTTGTCAAAGATGTCCTGAAAAAAATGCAAGAAGAACACAAACACATTGCAATGGTTGTTGATGAATATGGTGGCACAGTAGGCATTGTAACAATCGAGGACATTATTGAGGAAATTGTCGGTGATATCCAAGATGAACTTGATACAGAAAAAGAAATGATCCAACCATTAGGACATCATGAGTATCTTGTAGAAGGAAAAATTGAACTAGATGAAATTAGACACTACTTTGATTTAAAAGATTTAGAAGATCCAAATGGTAATGTGACTTTAAGTGGCTATTTTACAAGTGTTTATTCCAATGAGGTCGAAAAAGGCTTTTCTTTTGAAATCGAAGGAGTTGTTTTTACTGCTCTGCTAGTTAGACAAACGGTTGTGGAGAGAGTTAAAATTAAAGATACTAGAGCGAGTGCATAGAAGGATGAGACATTCAACTCTCATCTTTTTTGTCTTATGCTAAGCCTTAAATCTTAAAATATGCTACAATATATCAGAATACTAGGGAAAAGGATCGATGAATATGACGATTTTAGGGATAGATACATCTAATCAAAGTATGGCGTTATGCCTATATGAAAATAATAAGATAATTGCAAGTTATACAAGTACAACTCAGAAAAATCATAGTGTTACATTAATGCCAGCTATTGATTTTCTTTTGGCCTCTAATGGTTTAAAACCTAAAGATTTAACTAAAGTCGTCGTTGCAGAAGGACCTGGTTCGTATACTGGTTTAAGAATAGGGGTGACAACGGCTAAAACATTAGCATGGACGTTAGGAATTGAGTTGGCATCTATTTCAAGCTTAGCTATGTTAGCTGCCACAAAAGATAATTTTGAAGGGTTGATTGTACCATTATTCAATGCACGTAGAAATAATGTTTACACAGGTGCGTATGAATGGCTAGATGGAAAATTGATAGCTACTATAGCAGATCAACATATTGAATTAGAAGAGTGGCTTGCCCAACTTTTAACTCATAAAAAACCTATCCATTTAGTAGGACCAGATTTAGATGTATTTAGTGAAACATTAGAAAAGTTTAAAGAAACAGAAATTATATTTAGTCAATCAATCGTTAATAATGATATCAAGGCAACTTCTTTTTATTTATTAGAAGAACAAAATATATTAATTGATAATATTGAAGATTTTGTTCCTAAATACTTAAAAAAAGTAGAAGCTGAGGAGAAATGGTTAGAAGAACATCGTACCCAAAAGGATGTTAGTTATGTTGAGCGAGTATAGTGATTATAATAAAAAGCAGAAAGATAACGCCATGAAGCCTTTGATTCGTTACGAAATAGCCAAGGTAACAGATATTTATTTATTTCAAGATATTTTGAAAGAAGTCTATGGAAAATCACCTTGGAGCAATACTATTTTTTGGTTAGAGCTTACTAAAAGGCAGCAAAGTCTATATGTTAAAGCAGTTCATGGCTCGGAGGTGTTAGGCTTTATAGGTGTTCGAGTCATGAATACTGATGCTCATATTACAAACTTGGCTGTACTACCAAAATATCAACATCATGGAATAGGCAAACAGTTATTAGTAGAATCTCTGATTTTTGCTAAAAATAATAAATGCCTGACCATGAGTTTAGAGGTTAAAAAGACAAATTATCGAGCAATAAATCTTTATAAGAATTTCGGCTTTTATATTAATGGAATTAAGCCAAAATATTATAAAGAAGATCAAGAAGATGCGGTAGATATGTTTTTAACTTTAGAGGAGTCATAAGCAATGAATGGACAGCAAGTTAATTTATCTGATGAATTGTTAGCCAAAAAATGTGTCAAACTAAGTGAAGAAACGTTTAGCACAGGTTCACCATGGGATGAAAACCAATTTTTAAGCTCTTTAACAAATGAAACCCACAAAAAGTATTTTTTATTTGAAGAAAATAACTTAATTGGTTTTATTCTGTTTTCGGTTGTTCTTGATGAGGCAGATTTACTTTTGATTGGCGTTGACCTAAAGTTTCAAAGGCAAGCAGTTGGTTATCAGCTGCTTCAAGAAGCACAAAAGGAATTAAAGGAAATGACTGTCAAAAAAATATTTCTCGAAGTCAGAAGAAGCAATATAAAAGCAATAAAATTTTATCAAAAAAATGGATTTAAAAAAATTGGAGTTAGAAATAATTATTATCAAAGTCCAAAAGAAGATGCTTTAATTTGGATGTTAGAATTATAGGACGTGAAAAAATGAATATATTTAAAAATAAAAAGAGAAAACTCATTTTAGCAATAGAAAGTAGTTGTGACGAAACTAGTGTTGCAATTATTGAAGACGGTAATCAAATATTATCTAATATTGTTGCTTCGCAAATAAATAGTCATAAACGTTTTGGTGGTGTAGTACCTGAAGTTGCTAGCAGACACCATGTCGAGCAAATCATTGGCTGTATTGACGAATCTCTTAAAGAAGCGAATGTGGAAGCTGCTGATTTAGGTGCAGTAGCTGTAACCTACGGCCCTGGATTAGTCGGTGCTTTGTTGATTGGAATTACAGCAGCTAAAAGTTTTGCTTGGGCTAATGAATTACCATTAATCCCAGTTAATCATATGGCAGGTCATATCTATGCGGCAAGTTTTGTTTCCGAAATGAGCTTTCCGGCAATGGCGCTACTAGTCAGCGGAGGACATACAGAACTTGTTTATATGAAAGAGCATGGTAGTTTTGAAATTATTGGTGAAACGCGAGATGACGCATGTGGAGAAGCTTATGACAAAGTTGGTCGAGTGTTAGGACTAAAATATCCAAGTGGTAAAGAAATTGATCAGATGGCACATGTGGGAGAAGATAGTTACAATTTTCCTCGTGCTATGATTAGAGAAGATAATTATGATTTTAGCTTTAGTGGGCTAAAAAGTTCATTCATTAATCTAGTTCATAATGCGGAACAAAGAGATGAACTACTAGATAATAATAATCTAGCAGCAAGTTTTCAGGCGAGTGTCATTGAGGTTTTAGTGGCTAAGACGATGAGAGCTTGTAAAGAATATAACGTTAAGCAATTAATCGTTGCTGGTGGTGTTGCTGCCAATCAAGGACTGAGAACAGCTTTGGAAAAAAGTGTTCATGAAGAATTAAATCAAGTTAAATTTATTGTTCCGCCATTAAGATTGTGCGGTGATAATGCAGCGATGATCGGGGCAGCAGCATTTATTGAAGCAGAAAAAGGTAATTTTGCCAGCTGGGATTTAAATGCCAAACCAAGTGTTACCTTATAAATAGAGCTACTCAGATAAGTCGTCCTTCACACTGAAATTTGTGAGTGACGACTTATTTATAAAAGATAGATTGGTCTAAATTAATTAATTAAAAAGCATAAGCAAGCAAGACTATTGAGATAAATGATATAATGATCAGTAGTACACAGATATATAAAGAAAAAGAGGTCGATCACATGAGTAATAATAGCCCAATCGGATTTTTAGATTCCGGTGTGGGTGGTTTAACTGTCGTTAAAGAAGCGATGAAGCAACTACCTAATGAAACAGTCTATTATGTAGGAGACACGTTACGTTGTCCATATGGACCAAGACCTGTTGAACAAATTAAACAATTTACTTGGGAAATGACTCAGTATTTATTAAAAAAAAATGTCAAAATGATTGTATTTGCATGTAATACAGCCACAGCAGTAGCGCTTGAGGATATTAAGAAAACCTTACGGATACCGGTTGTTGGTGTAATTAATCCTGGTGCTCGAGCAGCATTAAAATTAACAAATAATAATAAAATTGGTGTCATCGGTACAGTCGGAACTATTAACAGTGGTGAATATGTGAACGCTATTCATAAAAAGTCACCTAAGACAGATGTTTACGGAGTGGCGTGTCCTAAATTTGTGCCAATTGTTGAAAGTAAAGAATATGAATCAGTTATTGCCGAGAGTGTTGTCAACGAAGCTCTTGCCACATTCAATGGTAAGAACGTGGATACACTGGTCATGGGATGTACTCATTATCCGCTTCTCAAACCACTGATCAAAAAAGAAATGGGTGAACATGTTCAGTTAATTGATTCAGGAGCAGAAGCTGTTAGTGAGGTTAGTATGCTATTGGATTACTATAATATTGCAGCAGATGCAATAGATGAAGAGAAACAACACGAGTTTTTCATGACAGGTTCTAAAAAAATGTTTGAAGATATTAGCCTTGATTGGCTTAATTTAGAATCAATTTCAGTTAATAAAATAATGCTACCATAAAGGATGATGAAGATGAGACAAGACCATAGGCAAAATAATGAGATAAGAAAAGTAACAATTGAAACGGATTATTTAATTCATCCAGAAGGGTCAGTTTTAATTAGTTTTGGTCAAACAAAAGTGATCGTTAATGCGACAATTGAAGAATCAGTTCCCCCTTTTTTGAGAGGGACTGAAACAGGGTGGGTTACCGCAGAATACAGCATGCTACCTCGTGCAACTAATACTAGAAATCGTCGTGAAAGTAGTAAAGGCAAGTTGACAGGGCGTACGATGGAAATCCAACGCTTAATCGGTCGTTCACTACGTGCCGTAGTAGATTTAGAAAAATTAGGTGAAAGATCCATTGTGGTAGATTGTGATGTTATTCAAGCTGATGGTGGAACAAGGACAGCGAGTATTACTGGTGCATTTGTAGCACTTAAACTTGCGATAGACAAATTGATGGCCACAGGTGAGTTAACTGAAAATCCAATCAAGGAACATTTAGCAGCGATAAGCATCGGCGTTTTACCAAATGGTGAAGTGGTAACAGATTTGAATTATGTAGAAGATTCTAGTGCCCATGTAGATATGAATATTATCATGACTGAATCGGGACGCCTTGTTGAAATTCAAGGAACAGGAGAAGAGGCGACTTTTACTCGGTCTGAATTAAATGAAATGTTGGATTTTGGAGAAGCATCAATTAAAGAATTAATTAGTATCCAAAAGAAAAGTTTATGTCGTCAGTCGATTCATCCAGAAGTTAAAATAGTGAATGATAAAGAAATTTTAATTGCAACTCAGAATGTGGGGAAGGCAAAAGAATTTGAATCGATCTTTAATGAAAAGGGTTATACCATTAAAACATTATTAGACTATCCAGAAGTTCCAGACGTTGAAGAAACAGGGATGACATTTGAAGCCAATGCTCGTCTAAAAGCAGAAACCATAGCTGATATTTTTCAATGTGTGGTTTTAGCGGATGATTCAGGGTTAAAAGTAGATGCTCTTCATGGTCAACCAGGTGTTTTTTCAGCACGATATGCAGGAGAAAATAAAAGTGATGCAGCTAATAATGCTAAACTTTTACATGAACTTTACGGTGTAGAACAAGAAAAAAGAGGAGGGAAATTCCATTGTACTCTTGTATTAGCAGCACCTAATCAAAAAAGTTTAGTAGTGACTGGGGAAGTAGAAGGGGTTATTGGGACAATTCCTCGTGGAGATAATGGCTTTGGTTATGACCCGTTGTTCTTTGTACCTGAGTTTAATAAAACGATGGCTGAATTGACATCAGAAGAAAAAAATAAAGTGAGTCACAGAGCAAAAGCAATTGAGAATTTATCTGAAGTATTTGATCAGTGGATGGAGGATTAAAAATGAAATATCTAGTTGTTAGTGATAATCATGGTGACCGAGATGTTTTAGTTAACATTGCTGAGCATTGGCAGCAAAAAGTAGCTGGTATGTTTCATTGTGGCGATTCTGAATTAGAAGTGACAGATGAATTATGGCGAAAATTTGTGGTTGTTAAAGGAAATTGCGACTATGATCCTAAATATGAAGTAGAATGTGTGATTAAAACAGATGATATTGTGTTTTATATGACACATGGTCACTTATTTAATGTAAATACTAGTTTGAATCATTTGGCTCTTTCAGCTAAAGAAAAAGGAGCAAATATTGTTTTATATGGTCATACGCATAAATTATTTGCTGAAATGGAACAAAATATTTTATTTCTGAATCCTGGAAGTATCTCTCAACCTAGAGGAAAGTACAGTCATTTAAAAACGTATGCTATCATCGAAGTCACAGAAAAAGAAATAAAAATTACTTATCATGATCGTAGCCATCAAGTAATACCCGAACTATCTCTTGTATTTAATAAATAAATTAAGTTATTTATAATAAGTTATGAATAAAATGTGAAAATGCTGATTATGCTCTTTTTTTAAGGTAAAATAAGTTTAGTAACTAAAGAATGGAGGCACTCCACATGATAGGGAATGCTGTTAAAAATATTTTATTAGAAAATGAAGAACATCTTTTAGTCGATGGAGATAATGTAGCCACACTTACAGACACGAACAATTTGGAACATGCTTTACTTGTTTTAACCAATATAGGATATAGTAAAATTCCGGTGTTAAATAAGGAACAACAGTTAGTGGGCTTAATCTCATTATCCCATGTTGTAACAGAGATGTTTGACACAGAGAAAATTAATGCTGATCGACTTTCAGATATAAAGGTAGCAGACGTGATGGATACAGATGTAAAATCAATTCAATTACCTTATAATATAGAACGCATATTAAATTTATTAGTTGATACAAATTTTATTCCAGTTGTTAATGAAAAGAATGAGTTTTTAGGAATTGTTACAAGAAAAGAAATTTTAAAATCAGTCAATCACTTAGCCCATGAGCTAGAAATAAAGTATGATGTCTATGAAAAAGAAATCATACCTGACATTAAAATTAATCTAAAAAGGGTTGAAGAGAATGGTATGGTCGGAAAAAGAAGTCATTAAACTCAGACGAGATTTACATCAAATACCAGAAATTGGTTTAAGTGAATTTAAAACTCACGACTATTTAATCAATATAATAAATCAGTTTCCTAAAAATCGTATTGAAGTTAAAACAATGGATACGGCGATTAGTGTCAGAGTTAAAGGTAAAAAGCCAATAAAAACAATAGGTTGGCGTACTGATATTGATGGACTACCTATTCAAGAGGAAACAAAAAGCCCATACTCTTCATTGCATGAAGGTAAAATGCATGCTTGCGGCCATGATTTTCATATGACAATTGCGCTAGGTGTGTTAGAACAAATTATAATAAATGAATTAGATAATGATGTTATATTCTTTTTTCAACCAGCAGAAGAGAATTTTTCTGGTGCAAAAATATACTATGACAGTGGCTTTATTAAAAATGAGACTATTGATGAAATATTTGGGTTACACGTAGCACCACATCTACCATCCAAAACGATAGGAACGCTTGACGGAACGCTGTTTGCAGGTGCTTGCCGTTTTGTTCTGACATTTACAGGTAAGGATGGGCATGCAGCATTTCCCCATGAAGCAAATGATATGATTATTGCGGCAACTAGTTATGTGCAGCAAGCTCAAACTATTATTAGTCGAAACATTGATCCAATGAAAAATGCGGTCATTACTTTTGGTGAATTTAATGCAGGAATTGCAGATAATGTTGTAGCAGGTAAAGCTGTTTTAACTGGTACGATACGTTCTCTAACTTATGAAATAAGTGACCTAACACAAAGTAGGATGAAAGACCTAGCAGAGGGGATTAGTCGTTCATTTGATTGCAAGGTATTACTTGAGTTAGATCAAAAAGGATATGTCCCCGTGGTTAATAATTCGGAAATAGCTTCTGATTTTATGAACTATTTTAAAGAGGAGTCATCATTACCTTTTCTAGAAGTAAAAGAAGCTATGACGGGTGAGGACTTCGGTTATTTACTTAAAAACATCCCAGGAATGATGTTTTGGTTAGGTGTTTCAAGTCAACATGGGTTACATCATGGCAAGTTTAACCCAGATGAAAAAGTTATTTTTCCAGCAATCAAAGCCATTAAAGAGTATATAATACATCGTGATAGTATATAAAAAGCGAGACTGACAGTTTGAGTCAGTCTCGTTTTTGTATACGAAAAATTTTAAATAGTCAGGGAACAAAATGACTTTGATTTCATTAATACTTAGATGCCTATATTTAAAGGGCTTGTGGGAATTGTTACACCTTGATTCGTTAATTCTTCTACATAAGCCGTTGTTAAAGCAGTCTCAACCATGATTTGAGATCCAGCTACCGCGTAAAGAATACATCGAACAGCAAAGGCACCGTTTGGTAAAGCAGTTAAGCCTAAAATATTTGGTTCAGATCTGACTTCTGGTATGTTTAGTGCGACCTCTTCATTAATTTTATGCATAATATTGATAACTTTTTCGATATCTTCATCTGGATTTACTCTAATATCAATGAGAACTTGCTGATTTCCACGGGAAAGGTTGCTGACAATAAGGATTTGTCGATTAGGTATATAATTAAGAGTCCCATTAAAGCTTTTAACTTGAGTTGTTCTAAGCCCTACTTGCTCTACTACTCCTTCAACTGTATCTAAAATAACATGGTCACCAACATCTAATTGACGTTCATAAATAATAAAAAATCCAGTAATAACATCATTAATAAAACCTTGAGCTCCTAGTCCGATGGCTACCCCAGCAATTCCAGCTCCGGCAATTAGTGAGCCAACAGGAATTCCAATAATTGTTAATATTGAATAAATAATAACAAAGAAAAGAAAATATTGAAAGAAATTTTTAGCTAAGGTTTCTAAAGTATTTAAACGACCTTCGCTATATGCTTCCTTCTTCCGATAATTCTTAAATGATTTTTCGATAAGTTTTAAGACGATTTTACTAACGATAAAAAGCAATAAACACATTAATAGAATTAAAAATGCTTTATAGATAACAGTAGAAAATATTTTTTCCCAATCTAGGTTGTTCAAAAAATTTTGAAACACACGAAGACCATTTTTTGTTTGTTTAGTAATCTCTAATTGAGTACTGGTTGTTGTTTCTTTCATTTTTTCAGCCCTTCTTATTAAAATAACGTGATATATCACTATTCTAGCATGGATTTAGATGTTGTGAAAAGGATAAGATAATGGTATCCTAAAAATAGTATTTTATATGAAAGGTAGGAGATAGTAAAGATGTCAGGTACAGAAATTGCAGCCCTTATTGCAGCTGTCGCATTCGTTGTTTTAGTCATAGTTATTGTTTTTTTCTTACTGCAGTTGAATAAAGTAATTTCAGAGTCAACTGAAAAAGTGAACCGAATTTTAGATAAGACAAATAAAACTGTTACCATTTTAACAAAAGATGTAGATGTTCTTTTAAAACAAAGTGAAGAAATGTTAGTAACTGGTAATGAGCTACTTAATGATGTTACTCAGAAAGTTGAGACAATCGATCCATTATTCCAAGCAGTAGCAGATTTAAGTGAAAGTGTGTCAGAGTTAAATGCTTCAAGTAAGAGTCTCCTAGTAAAAGTAGGAGATGCTGGCAAAACAGCGGCTACTGCAACAATAGTTGGAAAAGCAGCACAAAGCGCAGCGCATTTATTTAAAAAAAATAATTAAATCAGGAGGTAATATAGATGTCGAAAAAATCAAATGGATTTTTAGTAGGAGCTATTATTGGAGGTGCAGCTGCAGCGGCCGCAGCATTACTTTTAGCACCAAAAAGTGGTAAAAAAATGAGAGAAGACTTAATTGATCAGTTAGATGGTGTTTCGGAGGGCAAAGCAAGTGAGTATGCAGGAATTGCTCAAGTTAAAGGAAATGAATTTAGTGATTATGCTAAACAAAAAAAAGAAGCGTACAGCTGGGTAGGAGATAAAGTAACGTCACATGTTGATCAAGCTAAAACTACTTCCAACGAGCTTTTAGAAGGATTAAAAGAGAAAACATCAGATATCCAAGATGATTTTAAAAGAACATCATCTGAAGTTAGAGGAAAAGTCAACGACTTAACTAATGACGATATTGTTTTAAAAGATGAGAATATTTCAGAAGAATTGTATTCTGTACTTGAAAACACTGAAAAATAGTATATAATAATTAAATTCAATGAAGGTCAAATCATAGATTTGGCCTTTTTTTATGAAAATTTCTTTTGGTTTTCATGAAAAAGATAATAAAACGCTTGCAATAATCAGTGTTATCTGATAATCTAATAACAATAAACATGCCAAGCGTCAAATTTTGGCGTTGAAGGAGAAAATATAATGGAAAAACAAACAATAACAATTTATGATGTGGCTCGTGAAGCTGCAGTCTCAATGGCAACTGTATCACGTGTTGTTAATGGTAATCCTAATGTCAAACCAGCTACTAGAAAAAAAGTACTAGAAGTGATTGATCGCTTAGATTATCGTCCTAATGCAGTAGCACGAGGATTAGCAAGTAAAAGAACAACGACGGTAGGGGTTATTATACCTGATGTGAGTAATGCTTATTTTGCATCCTTAGCACGTGGAATTGATGATGTGGCAACGATGTATAAATATAATATTATTTTAGCTAACTCAGATGGTGATGATAAAAAAGAAATTAGTGTACTTAATACTTTGCTAGCTAAACAAGTAGATGGTGTAATTTTTATGGGACATCATTTAACAGAGGAAATTCGCGGTGAGTTTTCTAGGTCAAAAACACCAGTTGTTTTGGCAGGTTCCATTGACCCAGATGATCAAGTAGGATCAGTAAACATTGATTATAAAGAAGCTACAAAGGATGCAACAGCTAAATTAATCAAATCTGGTAATAAAAAAGTAGCGTTTGTTTCAGGTTCATTATTAGATCCAATTAACGGAGTGTATCGTTTAAATGGTTATAAAGAAGCCTTAAAAGAAAATGGTATCACTTTTAATGAAGGTTTAGTTTTTGAATCAGAGTATAGCTATAAATCAGGTTTAAAATTACACGATCGTATGTCTAATAGTGGAGCAACTGCAGCAGTTGTTGCGGATGATGAGTTAGCAGTTGGATTATTAAATAGTTTAACTGACAATGGTGTGAATGTTCCTAGTGATTTTGAAATAATTACAAGTAATAATTCATTATTTAGTGATATTTCACGTCCTAGTGTTTCAAGCATTTCACAACCTCTTTATGATATCGGTGCTGTTGCAATGCGTTTGTTAACAAAATTAATGAGCAAAGAAGATATCGAAGAAAAAACAATTATTTTACCTTATGGATTAATTGAAAAAGGGTCTACTAAATAAAAAAGGGTGATCAATAGTCGTTTATCTCCTGACTATTAAAAAACATTCGTAGAAATAAAGAAGAGGCTGACATTTGTGTCAGCCTCTTCTTTATTTCCATTTTTTGTAATTTTTAGGACTTATATACGAGTTCCAAGAATTTTTATAATTATCATCTGTGCCACCAATTCCAAATCTAAACGAACTATCTTTAGGTTTACTTCCATCAGAATAAAGACTTGTTTTAGTTTTCCAACCACGTAAATTCATATTATATCCCTCTGTGTTAAAGCTAGCTTCTTTTTGACCTGTAAATTCAACGACTTTCTCTTTTTTAACACTAGAATCAAGGGAGAATTTTTGATTAATATCAAAGATATCTGGATTCTGTTGGTAAACGTAATTAGTAACATAAGACCAGTAGACCATATTTTGTTTATTCCAAGTATCATTCATGGTTGTAGGTTTGTCATAACCTATCCAGCTACTCATTGTGATGGCCGGGTTTGAGGCTGTAAACCAATAATCTTTTAAATTGTCAGTTGTTCCTGTTTTACCAGCCCAGTCAGCTTTTGCCAAAGGTGAATTAATGCTATTAAAGGTGTCTTTTACCGGTTGTCCAGTTCCTGAATTAACAACATCTCGCATCATATCATTCATGATAGTTGCAGTAGAAGGTTTGAAAACTTGAACGGGCTCTTTTTTATGTTCATAGATAATTTTACCATTATTATCAGTAATTTTATCGATCGAATAGCCTTCATTATAAACGCCTTTATTAGCTAAAGTAGCGTAAGCGACTGTTTCTTCAAAAACAGTTATTCCGTTTGAAGTCCCACCTAAGGGGATAGATTCGTATCCAAATTCATCTGTACTAATCCCAGTTATGTTCATTTTATCGAAGTAATCTTTAGGGTTGATCTCATTTCGAAGATCATTATATAGATTAACAACTGGAATATTAAGCGACCACTTAACTGATTCTCTAACTGATTTAAAAGAGTGACTACCTTTATCAGAGTAGTTGTTAATAACGTCACCGCTCTTATATTTTTTAGGATAATCTGATAGCATGGATTCTGAACCAACTAATCCAATATCAATCGCAGGAGCATAGGCAATGATTGGTTTAATCGTTGATCCTGGTTGACGTTGCATTTGGAAAGCATGATTATATTGATTTTTACTATAATCACGACCACCAATAAAACCATAAATTCTACCTGATTTATTGTCCATTAAGACACTACCAGTTTCAAGAGTCATGTCTCGTCCATCATCTAAAACAGAACCATATTGTTGAACCGCTTCCTGCATCGAATTATGGACATTTTTATCAATTGAGCTATGAACAGTATAACCATTTTGTCGGAGCTCTCTTTTGGCAATCTTAAGATATTTATTGTGTAATTCAATTGATTCATCCATATCTTTTTGAGTTAAACCATCTTTTTCATAATAGATCGGCATAATTTTTGTAGCTGCCTCGTTAATAAGATAGTCATATAAATAGCCACTGTTATTACTAAGTGGTGATTCAGGTTGGATGAAATCTTTGGCTAAATCATAATTTTTAGCTTCATTGTACTCTTTTTCATTGATTGATTTTTCGCGGTACATGTTAAAAAGTACATCATTTTTTCTGTTTAAACCTGCATCGAATTTTTTCTTAAATTCTCCAGTGTTCGTATAAGGCGTATACTCAATGGGGCTTTGTGGCAAACCTGCTAAAAAAGCCGCCTGAGGTAAAGAAACATCCTTTGCATGAACACCAAAAATACCGAGTGCTGCCTCTTCAATACCAGCAATATTCTCACCACGATTGTTTCGACCAAATGGGGAAACATTTAAATAAGAATTTAAAATTTCTTCTTTTGAAAAGAATTTTTCAGTTCGAGCCGCTAACAAAATCTCAGAAGATTTACGCTTGTACGACGTTTCACTGGTTAAGACTTGTTGTTTAATTAATTGTTGAGTAATTGTGGAACCGCCTGAACTTCCACCAACTCCAACAACATCTGAAATAGTTGCACGAATAATTGCTTTTGGGACGATTCCCTTGTGTTCGTAAAAATTTTCATCTTCTGTAGAAATCAATGCTTTTTTTACAAAGGGTGAGATATCATCAGATTTAACAGATGTCCTAATAAGATCTGACTTAATAACTGAAATAAGTTCACCATTTGAATATAGAATTTTTGATTGTTGTTCTACATCATTAATTTTTTGTGAAAGCTCCTCTTTACCGGGTACTTTTACGTCTGAAACAAGTGAAGCAAAATACCCAAAGCCCACCCCTAAGCCTAGAAAACCAAGCCCAGATGCAATAAGAACAAAAAACAAAAAGATAGAACGTAAGACACGGTAAAAGACATTAATCGAAAAAGAAAAAGATTTTTTTGGTTCATCGTGAGTGTCATGGTCTATTATTGTTTTTATTTCTTCATTATTGGGCTGTGGTGGTATAGGTGGTTGATTATCGTTATTACTAGGTTGTGTCAATATATCACCTCAAAACTTATAATGATAAAATTATATCATTATATGAGTTCTATTCCTAGTTTTGAATATTATATAAAATTTAGTTGCGAGGCGACCAAGTCATATAATGCCAACCTTCTTCATTTAAAAATATTTTTCTGAGGTAACTATTTTTAGTTGTTACAATTTTGAATCCTTTTTTTTTATAAAGTTCTATCGCACCAATATTTGATTTTGCAACATAAAGAGAGAGATATTGATCTTCCTTGATTGATGTCATGGCTTTATTTAATAATTTACTTCCAATTCCAAGATTTCTAAAATGTTGATCAATGACTATATAATCTATATAAATTTCATTTTTTTTAACTTGATGTTCTAAAACACTTAGGGTAGCTAATAGTTTGAAAATTTTAAAAGGATTATGTTTAAAAAATAGTAAGACATAGTGTTTCATAGATTCTTCAGGATAATTATCTCTCTTGAGTAACATGGTTCCGGCTAATTGTTTGTTTTGTATGACGACATATTGACAATTAGACTCTTTTTTATCAGGTATTTTCCAAAATAATTCTGAAAGAGAGATAATTTCAGAATTAGTAAAACCGGATTGACTAAATTTACTTTTGAAACTTTCTAATACAAGTGATTTAATTAAAATTGCTTTTTGATTGTTACCAAAAGTTATTTTTATATCCATTTAAATCCGCCTTTCTTTTATAGATATATTCTAAACTTTAGGGTAGGTATAAGCTCAATAAAAAATAAAATATTTTATAAATATATAACGTTAAATAAATATTGCATTTATTTTAAATATTTGGTAAGTTTTAATTGTGAAAAAAATAATTTGTTATAATAAGGGAGAAGATACTATGGGGAAAAGTACGATAAAGCTATTACTTTTAAGTTCTATTTTTATTTTCACATCATGTTCAACAACCAAAGAAGAGGTAAAAGAAAGTGAAGATGTTATTAAAATTAATGTGACACAAGAATTAAATACAATAGATCCTTCTTTTTCAGTTGATGTAAATAGCAATATTGTTTTAAATAACGTTTATGAAGGTTTGTATCGATTAGACAAAAGTAATCAACCGATTCCTGCTGGTGCAAGGGAATTACCGAATATTAGTGAAGATGGTCTAACTTACACCATTAAATTAAATAAAGAGGCAAAGTGGTCAAATGGTAAAAAGATAGTAGCAGATGATTACATATATGCTTTAAGACGATCTATTTCTTCAAAGGATGCAGCGCAAAATAATTATTTCTATGCTAATTTAAAAAATGGCAATGAAATTTTAGATAAAAATAAAAAAGTTGAAGAACTAGGAATTAAAAAGATTGATGATGAAACCTTGCAATATGATTTAATAGAGCCAACGCCATATTTTACAGCCATGTTAGCTATGCCGGTATTTTTCCCATTGAATGAAGCTTATATAGAAAGTAAGGGAAAAGATTTTGCTTTGACAAGTGAAGATGCTCTTTATAATGGTCCTTTTGTCTTAAGTGATTTTAAAGGACCAGGTACTAGCAGTGGTTGGACATATCTTAAAAATGAGGATTACTGGGATAAAGAGCAAGTGAAATCAAATCAAATAAAATTTGATGTTGTAAAAGAAACATCGACAAATGTTAACCTATTTGAAAGTGGACAGACAAATGACATCAGTGTATTAGGTGAATATGCAAAAAATAAATTGGAAGATCCAGAATTCGTTAAAGAGAAAACAACTCAGACGATATTTATAGGTTATAATCACACAAAAGAATTTTACCAAAACGAAAAAATTCGCCAAGCAATTTCGTTACTAATTGACCGAGAACAACTAACGCATAATATATTAGGTAATGGTGTAGAACCAGCAACAGGTCTTATCTTTGAAGATTTAGCAGTTAATCCAGTTACCTCTAATGATTTTACGAAAGACCGTGAATCATTATTAAAGACAGATGTAGAGAAAGCCAAAAAACTTTGGCTTGAAGGAAAAGAAGAGTTAGGTTTAGAAAAAGAATCAAAAATTGAAATAAATCTAATTACTTTTGAAAACGAAGACATGGCTAAAACAGCTGAATACTTGCAAGGTGTTATTAATGAGGACTTAGTAGGTGCTAAATTAAGTATTAATTCCTATCCAGTATCTGTTTTTATGGAGAATGCGAGTAAACAAGAATTTGATCTATATTTAGTTAGTTGGGGTGCTGATTACGCAGATCCAAATGCGATGTTACAACTTTTTAAATCAACTTCAGGTAGTAACTGGGGGAAATATAAGCAACCAAAATTTGACGAATTTTTATTAGAGGCACAAAAGAATAGCTTGAATCCAGAAGAGAGATGGAATAATTTAATTGAAGCTGAAAATGTTTTAATGACGGAACAAGGAATTACACCTATTTACAGTTCTAACCCAACTTATTTAAGAAGCAGTCAGTTAAAAAATGTTATCTTTCATAATGTAGGACCAAGATTCGAATACAAAACAGCAGAATTAATAAAATAAAAATTAAATTAATATAGAGGAGTCAAGTGGAAATAACTATTCTTTTACTTGACTCTTTTTTTAATAGGCAAGATACTTGTTTGAGTAATTTTTAAATTGTACAATTAGGAGAGTAGATAAAGAGGAGCGAAAAAATATGTTATTAGGATCACACGTAAGTATGAATGGAAAATCAATGTTATTAGGCTCAGCAGAAACAGCTGTTAATTACGGGGCTAATACGTTTATGATCTATACAGGAGCACCACAAAATACTAGAAGAAAACCAGTAGAAGAATTAAACATAGAAACAGGTTTGTCATTTATGTCGGAACATAATTTAGATATAAAAGACATAGTCGTCCATGCTCCATATATTATTAATTTAGGTAATACCATTAAACCACAAAATTTTGGTTTTGCAGTTGATTTTTTACGACAAGAAATTGAACGAGTGGAGGCAATTGGAGCAACTCAAATAACACTTCATCCAGGCGCACATGTGGGTGAAGGTGCTGATAAAGGAATTAAACAAATTATTAAAGGCTTAAATGAAGTGTTAAGACAAGATCAAGTACCTCAAATAGCTTTAGAAACAATGGCGGGAAAAGGAACTGAAATCGGACGTTCATTTGAAGAATTAGCTGAGATTATTGCAGGTGTTACCCATAATGATAAATTATCTGTCACATTAGATACTTGTCATATTAATGATGCAGGTTATAATGTACGCGAAGATTTCGATGGTGTCCTAGAAGAGTTTGATAAAATTATTGGTTTAGATCGCTTGAAAGTTGTTCATGTTAATGATTCTAAAAACCCACAAGGTTCGCACAAAGACCGTCATGCAAATATTGGTTTTGGAACGATTGGATTTGAGGCGTTAAGTCATGTCGTTCATCATCCACAATTAGAAAAATTACCTAAGATTTTAGAGACTCCTTATGTAGGAGAAGATAAAAAAACAGCAAAAGCTCCTTACGCCTTTGAAATTGCTATGCTAAAAGAAAATAAATTCAATCCTGATTTACTAGATTTAATTACAAATAGTTAATAAAAAATAATAATAACCCTTTTCTTTTAAAGGTTTATCTAGTAAAATATAGAATTGTGAGATTAATAAATTAGTGGAAGGAGTGTCGAAAAATATGAATACAGGATTAATTATATTATTCATTGTTATTGCATTGTTAGTTGGTGCAGTAGGTGGATTCTTTTTCGCTAAAAAAACATTCGAAGATCAATTAGAAAAAAATCCTCCCGTTAATGAGGATATGTTACGTATGATGATGGCTCAGATGGGGCAAAAACCTTCAGAGAAAAAAATTCGTCAAATGATGCAAAATATGAAACCTCAAAATACTAAAAAGAAAAAATAGTGTTTTGTTACATTTTGTTTCAAAATTACAGTCAAGAAACGGGTGCTTTTTTGCACCTGTTTTTTTGTCGTCAAAAAAGGAGTGAAGAATTTGGATATTTTTAAAAAATTATCTTGGTTTTTTAAGGAAGAAAAAAAGAATTATTTTATCGGAGTTTCAACATTAATATTAGTAGCATTCATTCAATTAATTCCACCTCGTGTGACAGGAATTATTGTAGATAGTGTGGCAGATAAAACGTTGACTGCTCATAAATTAACCATTTGGATTATTATACTAGTTGTTTCAGGATTTGTTGTTTATGGTCTCCGTTATTTATGGCGTAAACATATCTGGGGTGGTGCCGCTAGATTAGAGAAACTGATGAGAAGAAGATTATTTCATCATTTTACAAAAATGGATCAAGTGTTCTATCAAAAATACCGGACAGGGGATTTGATGGCACATGCAACAAACGATTTAAATGCGATTCAAAACGTTGCAGGAGCAGGAATTTTAACTTTTGCAGATGCTTTTATTACTGGTATTATCACCGTTGTAGCGATGATGATGTTTGTTGATTGGCGTTTAACATTGATTGCCTTAATTCCATTTCCATTATTAGCTGTCCTATCAAGTAAATTAGGCAATAAAATGCATGAAGCGTTTAAGGATTCTCAAGGAGCCTTTTCAAAACTGAATGATAAAACACAAGAAAGTGTTACAGGTATTAAGGTTATTAAAACGTTTGGTCAAGAACAAGAGGACATCGCTGATTTTGAAGAAAAAATTAAGTATTCTATCCAAAAAAATACCAAAGTTAATAATTTAGATGCCTTATTTGATCCGCTAATTACACTAATTATTGGGTTATCTTATATCATTTCTATTATTTTAGGTGGTTATTTTGTATCTAACGGAACTATTTCCATCGGACAACTTATTTCTTTCTTTAACTATATTGGTATGTTAGTGTGGCCGATGTTTGCGATAGGTCGATTTTTTAATGTGGTTCAAAGAGGAAATGCGAGCTATGATCGTGTCTCAGATTTGATGAATGAAAAATCTAATATTCAGGAAATGAAAACGGGCATTAGTAAAAAAGCTACTGGTGATTTGGTGTATCATGTAGAATCATTTACATATCATGATGATACACAAGCGACACTAGAAAATATTCATTTTGAAATAAAAGAAGGGCAAACTTTAGGTATTGTTGGTAAGACAGGAGCAGGAAAAACAACTATTTTGAAATTACTAATGCGTGAATATGATAATTATAATGGTAGTATTTCAATTAATAAAAATCAGCTTCAAGATTACACATTAGACGCTTTACTTCACTCAATTGGCTATGTTCCTCAAGATCATTTCTTGTTTTCAATGACTGTACGAGATAATATTCGTTTTGGAGTGCCCAAAATATCTCAAAAAGAAGTTGAAAAAATTGCTATTGAAGCAGCAGTCCATGAAGATATTCTAGGATTTTCAGAAGGATACGATACGATGGTAGGTGAACGTGGCGTGTCACTTTCAGGAGGTCAAAAACAGCGGATTTCAATAGCTAGAGCTTTATTAGTTGAGCCAGAACTACTTATATTAGATGATGCACTATCTGCAGTGGATGCTAAAACTGAAGAACAAATTTTAAGTAATCTACGGGAGTCAAGACAAGATAAAACAACCATTATTAGTACCCATCGTTTAAGTAGTGTGATGCATGCTAATGAAATTATTGTCATTGACCAAGGGAAAATTATCGAGCGTGGAACCCATGAATCATTAATTAATCTAGATGGTTGGTATAAAAAAATGTATGATCATCAACAATTAGAAGATAAAATTGAGGGAGGTGTTAGATAATGGAAGAATCAAAATCAGGATGGGCAAAATCTTTCACAATGAAAGAACAAATAGCGATTATTAAACGATTGCTAACTTTTGCTAAGCCGTTCAAACGGGATTTTATAATAGCTTTAATTTTTGCTGTGTCTTTAGCAGTTGTTAACATCGTGTTGCCAAAAATTTTGCAAGTTTTTATGGATCAACATTTAACAACGGGGGACACAACTTTAAATATTATTTTATATTTTGCAGGTCTCTATGCTTTAGGTATAATATTTAAGGCTATCGTTTGGTATGGTCAGTGGGTGTTATATTTTAAAGGTTCTCTAAAAACTTATCAGTCAATTCGTGTGGCTCTTTTTAAGAAATTACAAGGGCTTGGTATGCGTTATTTTGACCAAACACCAGCAGGATCAATCGTTTCAAGAGTAACCAATGATACGGAAACATTATTTGAATTTTGGTTAGTCTTTTTAATGGTATTATCAGCCTTCTTTGGAGTTGTTGCTTCATTTTCAGCTATGGCATTTATTAATGTAGAATTAACATTAATTTGCTTAATATTTTTCCCGATTTTAATTATCATCATTTGGTATTATCAAAAATTTAGCTCGAAAATTTATCGAGGTATGCGTGAAAAATTAAGTAATTTAAATACTAAACTGAATGAATCGATTTCAGGTATGTCAGTAATTCAATATTTCAGACAAGAAAAACGCTTAGAAGAAGAATTTGAAGCAAGTAATGATGATTATCTGCAATCTAAATATATGATGATTAAAACAAATTCTTTATTATTAGCACCGATTATTAATCTATTATTTGCTCTGGCGACTGCTTTAGTTCTTAGCTTTTTTGGATTTGATGCACTTAGTTCACCAGTTGAAGTTGGATTAATTTATGCTTTTATTTCATACATTCAACAATTTTTTAATCCTATGACTAACATGATGGATTTTTTAAGTACTTTTCAAGATGGTGTAGTTGCGGGGAGCCGAATTATCACAATTTTAGATCATGAAGAGTTAGTACCTCAACAGAATTCAGGAGCTAATGCGAAAGTAACTGACGCAAAAATTGAATTCAGAAATGTCACGTTTTCTTATGATGGCAAACAAAATGTCTTAAACGATATTAGCTTTATTGCCAACCCAGGTGAAACTGTTGCTTTAGTTGGGCATACTGGAAGTGGAAAAAGTTCGATTATTAATATTTTGATGCGTTTTTATGAATTTTATGATGGTCAAATTTTAATAGATGATATTGATATCAAAAACTATTCCATGGAAGAATTACGAGAAAAAATGGGCTTAGTACTTCAAGATGCTTTTATGTTTTATGGAGATATTGCAAGTAATATTCGCCTCTTGAATCAAAATATAACAGATGAGCAAATAATAAATGCGGCTAAATTTGTTCAAGCAGATAAGTTTATCAATACATTACCCAATACTTACCACGCCAAAGTATTGGAAGGCGGCTCTAGTTTTTCAAGTGGACAAAGACAATTAATTTCATTTGCAAGAACGATTGTTACAGATCCTAAAATATTGGTTCTAGACGAGGCGACAGCAAGTATTGATACAGAAACAGAAACCTTAATCCAGCAAGGTCTAGAAAAGATGAGAGCTGGACGAACAACTATCGCTATAGCCCACAGATTATCAACAATCAAAGATGCTAATTTAATATTAGTTCTTGAAAAAGGTCATATTGTGGAACGAGGAAGTCATGAAGAATTAATTACTCATGAAGGGCTGTATTACGATATGTATCGATTACAAAATAATCAGGTTTAATTATAAAAAGAAAGTAAGTCATGAGGCTATGATTTACTTTCTTTTTTTTTATGTGCTAAACTGACATCAGAATAAGTTGAAATAATTAAATCTAGCTTATTATCATTTTTAAAGTATAATAACAGTAATATGCTCAAAAAAGGGTGGGGAAAATGACAACTTTATCAGATGTTGCCAAAAAGGCTAATGTATCAAAAATGACTGTTTCTAGGGTAATTAATCATCCGGAAAAAGTAACAGATGAATTAAAAGAATTAGTATTTAAAGCGATGAAGGATTTAGATTATAAACCTAATGTAGCAGCAAAAGCTTTAGCGAATAATCGAACACAAGTTATCAAATTTTTTATTTTAGAAGAAATCGATACAACTGAGCCTTATTACATGAATTTGTTGATGGGGATTTCTAAAGAACTTGATAAACATCAATATTCTTTACAACTTGTCACTGAAAATAGCTTTGATTTAGGTCAAAGCGACGGTTATATTATTACGGGAATGAGAGATGAAGATTATCCTTGGATTGAAAGACTAGAAAAACCTTTTGTCTTATTTGGTGAAAATCGCTACGGGTATGATTTTGTTGATACTGATAATGCTAAAGGAACAGAACTTTCAACTGAACATGCCATTGCTCAAGGATATGAAAAAATTGTCTATGTAGGCATTGATGTGAAGGAGCCTTTTGAATTTTCAAGAGAGTCTGGTTACATTAACACGATGCAAAGATATCAAAAAGTTCCTGAAATTGTAAGATTTAATAATCGATCACATTTTTCATATCAATTTATTTCAGATAAATTTTTAAGATATCCTAAAAAAACGGCTTTTGTCTGTAGCAGTGATCGATTAGCGATTGGAATCGAACGAGGGCTTCAAGCAAGTAAAGCAAAAATTCCAGAAGATTATGGTGTGATTGGCTTTGACGGTGTATTTTTAGATCAAATTGCCTTTCCAAAATTAACAACAGTTAAACAATCCGTTTTTGAAATGGGAGCTGCCTGTGCAGATATGTTATTAAATAAAATTAAACAAAAAGGAGCGCCTCAAGGTAATCAATTGTTTGAAGCTTCCTTAGTTGTTCGTGGAAGTACTAAAAAAAAGATAGCTGACTAAGTTAAAAGCCATTCAAGATGAAAGTTATCTTGAACGGCTTTTTTTAATTACTCGGACTTTTTTTAGCTAAATCTCGTTGTATTTTAATATAATCAATACAGAGGATGTTGCGCTGAGTCCTATTTTTCAAAAATCAGAAGCAAAGGCAAAGCTAAAAAATCCAAAATTGAAAGGCATCGTTAGCCACTCAACAGGGGTGCAATTTGATTATAAAGAAGCTTACATCGAATAAAATATAGAATAAGAAAGTACAAAAAGAGGGTGATACCGTATTTAAGTGGAATTGCTCTCTTTTTGTTAACGTTAACAAGCATTTATTAGTTGAGTTATTTTGTAACATTTCATAGACTATGAATGAGCTTACAAAGGAGGGGAAAAGTATGACTGAAAATTGGTGGGAAAAAGCAATCGTCTACCAAATTTATCCTAAGAGTTTTAAAGATACGAATAATGATGGTATCGGAGACTTACAAGGGATTATAAAATCGTTAGATTATATTAAAGAACTAGGGGTTAATACTCTGTGGTTAAATCCTATTTTTATTTCACCACAAGTTGATAACGGTTACGATATTTCGAACTATTATGCGATTGATGAAATATTTGGAGATATAAGAGATGTGGAAGAATTGATTAACGAGGCTCATAAGCGTGATTTGAAAATTATTTTTGATTTAGTTTTAAATCATACGTCAAGTCAACATCCGTGGTTCCAAGAGGCTTTAAAGGGACCGGACAATTTGTACCGAGACTATTACCTTTGGGCAGATGAACAATTAGATGGCTCCTTACCTAATAATTGGGAATCATTCTTTGGTGGTTCGGTTTGGGAAAAAGACTATAAGAGTGATCAGTATTATTTCCATTTATTTGATAAAGAAATGCCTGATTTGAACTGGGAAAATCCAGAAGTGATGAAATCAATGATTGATATCGCTAAATTTTGGTTAGACAAAGGAATTGATGGATTTAGATTGGATGCGTTTATTCATATGATCAAATCTAAATTTTCGTTCCAAGTTGCAAACGTCTCCAAAGGTGAAATAGCCATAGCAGAAGAATATTATGCGAATCTACCAGAAGTAAAACATTACTTATCAGAATTCATCTCAGCCATCAAACACATTAAACCAGATTGCTTTATTTTAGGTGAAGCAGCTTCTGCAACACCTGAGTTGGCAGATAGTTATATTAGGGAAGATTTGTGTGGCGCAGTGATTTCATTTGATCATTTTGATGAGAAAATAATTGGTGATGATGAGAGAATACCAGAAGGTTTAGAAGAAAGAGCCATTGATTCTAAAAAAATGAAAGCAAACTTATCAGCTTGGCAAGAAGCATTAACGCCTAATAAGTACCCAACACTTTATTGGAATAATCATGATATGCCAAGAGCAGTATCCAGATTTGGTGACGATGAACTTTACCGAGATAAGAGTGCGAAAGCTTTGGCAACCGGAATGTACTTGTTAAAAGGGATTCCAGTGATTCTTTACGGAGAAGAAATTGGCATGAAAAATTTAGCAGTTGATAGTGTGGACACTTTCCAAAGTCCAAAGGCTGTTAGACAACATATCCAGTTACTTGAATCAGGCTTTTCAAAGGCAGAGTCTTTAGGGATTATTGCTTCAGTTAATAAAGAAGCAAGTCGTGGTGTGATGCAGTGGAACAAGAGTGATTTTGCTGGCTTTTCAACTAAAGCAAGTTGGATTGGTGAAAATGTGGAAGAAAAGTACAATGTTGAATCTGAATTAAAAGATGAAACAAGTATTTTAAGATTCTATCAAAAACTACTTAAATTAAAACAAGAAGATATCTTCTCTTTAGGAGATGTTGAATTTTTAGAAAGTTCAGATCAATTATTAGCATACAAAAGAACTTATGAAGATCAATCTGCAGTAGTATTAGTTAATTTAACTAATGAAAAAGTTGAGACACCTGAATGGTTGGCTCAATACAAAGATTGGCAAGAAGTTCTTAGTTCAGAAGTCGAAATGGATGAAAAAGAACTCTTACCATATACATATATCGTATATAAAAATTAGAAAATGGGGAATTTTAAGACATGGAAAGAGCAGCATTATTACATAGACCAGATAGCGAATACGCTTATTTATTTGAAAAAGACGTGATGCACATCCGTTTAAGAACAAAAAGAAGTGACGTGAAAGAAGTAAAGATTATTAAGGGAGATCCTTACTTAATTAATGAAGACAAATGGTACAAAGAATCAGAAAAGATGACTTTAGTGGCAACAACTGAAGATTACGATTATTATCAAATCGCAGTGGGCGCTGAATTTAGACGTATCCAATATGCGTTTGATATTGTAGGAGCAGATGGAGAAGAAGTTTTTTACGGAGATCGCGGAATTTTTGATTTATCAGAATCAGTGATTGAAAAAGCTGAAAATTACTTCAGAATGCCATTTTTCCAAGAAGTTGATCGTTTCAAAGCGCCTGAATGGGTAAAAGAAACAGTTTGGTATCAAATTTTCCCAGAGCGCTTTGCTAATGGAGACACATCAAATGACCCAGAAGGAACATTACCATGGGGCAGTCAATTACCAGGTCGTGAAGACTTCTTTGGTGGAGATCTTCAAGGTGTGATTGATCATTTAGATTATTTAGTTGATTTAGGGATAAACGGATTATACTTCTGTCCAATCTTTAAAGCGTCATCTAACCATAAATATGATACAATCGATTACTTTGATATTGATCCAGACTTTGGAGACAAAGAAACATTCAAAAAATTAGTAGAAGAAGCCCATAAACGTGGGATTAAAATCATGTTGGATGCGGTCTTTAACCATACAGGATACTATGCACCACAATTCCAAGATGTTGTGAAGAATGGTGAGAACTCTCAATACGCTGACTGGTTCCATATTAATAGCTTCCCAGTAGAAATTGGGACAAATGGTAACTTTGAAGGAGCCAAAACATTATCATACGATACATTTGCCTTTACACCAATGATGCCAAAATTAAATACAGCTAATAAAGAAGTTCAAGATTACTTATTAGATATTGCCACTTACTGGGTGAGAGAATTTAATATTGATGCATGGCGTTTAGATGTGGCTAATGAAGTCGATCATCATTTCTGGAAAAAATTCTACGACGCAACAACTGCGTTAGATAAAGATTTCTATATTTTAGGAGAAATCTGGCATTCTTCTCAAAGTTGGTTACAAGGAGATGAGTTCCACGGTGTTATGAATTATGCTTTTACAGAAACAGCGACAAACTTCTTCGTTAAAGATGCGATTTCAGCAACTAAAATGGCCAGTGGTTTGTATGAACAATTAATGTTGTACCGTGATCAAACCAATCAAGTGATGTTTAACTGTTTAGATTCTCATGATACAGCAAGATTACTACATATTTCTGGTGAAAATAAAGATATTGCTAAGATGGCGTTAATGTTTACTTTCTTACAACAAGGATCTCCTTGTATCTATTATGGAACAGAAATTGGTATGACGGGAGCTAATGATCCAGATTGCCGTAGATGTATGGTTTGGGAAGAAGAAAATCAAGATTTAACCTTCTTAGCATTCACTAAGCAACTGGTTGCATTAAGGAAAGAAAATCAAGCCATTCTTTCATACGGTAATTTAACGTTTGAAACATTAAATAATGAAGATAAATATGTAGAATTTACTCGTCAAACAACAGATGGAAAAATTAAAGGCTTCTTTAATAAAGGAAATCAAGACCAATTAGTGTCAAGTGATGTCGAGATATTAATGAGTCAAAATGTTGAAAAAACAGAAGCAGGTTATGTTATCTCTGAAAATGGTTTCATCGTTTCTAAATAATTGAAAAGGTGTTAACGGTAACATTGTAAAAACGGTTGCATTGAAAGCCGTAACAGCATAATCTAAGGGTGTAAAGAAAATACATAGGAGGCTTTCTCAATGAAAAAAGGATGGAAACGCTTTGGTCTAGGTTTAGTTGCAGCATCAGCAGTATTAGCATTAACTGCATGTGGTGGAGGCAAAGATAAAAAAGACGAAGGTAAAAAAGATGATACATTAGAAGTATCAGTAGCAAAAGGCTATGTTAAATATGTAAACGAAATCAAAGGTGACTTTGAAAAGGAAAATGGTATTAAAGTAAAAGTTATCGAAAAAGATATGTTCGAACAATTAGATGCGTTATCTCTTGATGGACCTGCTGGCAAAGCACCTGACGTAATGATGTCAGCATTTGACCGCTTAGGACCTTTAGGGTTACAAGGACATTTAGCAGAAGTTAAATTAAGTGATGACTCTCATTATAATGATACAGATAAAAAACAAGTAACAGTTCAAGACAAACAATATGGTTCACCGGCTGTTATTGAAACATTAATTATGTACTATAATAAAGATTTGATTAAAGAAGCACCAAAAACATTTAAAGATATTGAAGAATTAGCAAAAGATGAAAAATATGCCTTCAAAGATGAAGAAGGAAAAAATACAGCTTTCTTAGCTAAATGGACTGACTTCTACTTTGCATACGGATTAATTTCTGGTTATGGTGGTTATACATTTGGTAAAGATGGTACTGACCCTAAAGATGTTGGTTTAAACAACAAAGGTGCGGTTGAAGGTATCCAATATGCAACTGATTGGTTCCAAAAAACTTGGCCAAAAGGTATGATGGATGTTAAAGCGGCTGGTGATTTTGTGACTAACCAATTTACTGGTGGACATGCTGCAGCAATCATTGATGGACCTTGGGCAGCTGCTAACTATAAAGATGCTGGACTTAACTTTGGTGCTGCTAAAATCCCTACATTAAACAATGGTAAAGAATACGAAGCGTTTGGCGGCGGTAAAGCATGGGTAGTAAGTAACTATTCTAAAAACAAAGAAATGTCACAAAAATGGTTAGACTACGTAACAAACGATAAAAACCAAGAAGCATTCTACAAAGCGACACAAGAAGTTCCAGCTAACAATAATGCTCGTGAAGCTGCAACTAAAGAAAATAACGAATTAACTACTGCTGTTATCGAACAATACAAAAACTCTAAACCTATGCCAAATATTCCAGAAATGGCTGAAATTTTTGCTGGTGGAGAAAACTTAATGTTTGATGCTGCATCTGGTAAGAAAACTCCTAAAGAAGCTGCTGACGCTGCAGTGAAAGTCATTACAGAAAATATCGAACAAAAATACGGCGAATAAGGAGTTAAATCGGCAGAGCATATAAAAAACTCTGCCGATTTCTTTTATAGATAAGGAGAAAGACAATGGATACAAATCAAAAAAAGAAAGACGTTAAAAAAGCAACGCTTCTTTCAATTATTCCAGGTTTAGGCCAAATTTATAATGAACAAAAGTTTAAAGGATTTATTTTCTTAGGCGTTTTTGCATTATTCATCGTAGAATTATTTACATTTGGTTTATCGGCATTTGAAGGCTTTATCACATTAGGAACAGTTCCAGTAGAAGATCATTCATTATTTCTATTAATAGAAGGAACATTACAAATTATTATTACTGCAATTTTTTTGATTTTTTACGTGATTAATCTTCGTGATGCACGTGCTGTTGCAAAAAAATGGAATAATGGCTTAAAAGTTAATACAACTGCAAAAGCAATTATGGAAAATGTTTTAGATGATGGTTTTCCTTATCTTTTAACATTACCGGCCTATCTAGTTATGACAGTTGCTATTATCTTCCCTGTTTTAGTAACATTATTTATGGCATTTACAAACTATGACTTCAAACACATTCCACCTGCAGGCTTAATTGACTGGGTAGGAATCAAGAACTTCTTTAGTATTTTCTTCTTAAGTTCATATCGTGCAACCTTTGGAGCCGTATTTAGTTGGACCGTTATCTGGACAGTTTGTGCATCTACTCTACAAATTGTTTTAGGTGTTTTAACAGCGGTTATTGCGAATCAACAGTTTATTAAAGGTAAGAGACTTTTCGGAGTTATTTTCTTACTTCCTTGGGCTGTACCAGCATTTATTACAATCATGAGTTTCTCTAATATTTTCAATGATAGTATTGGAGCAATCAACACGCAAGTTATTCCGATGATTAATCACTTACCATTTGTAGATATCAGTGCCATTTCATGGAAAACTGACCCATTTTGGACAAAAGTTGCGATTATCATGATTCAAGGTTGGTTAGGTTTCCCTTATATTTATGTTATGACAACAGGGATTTTACAATCAATTCCTGGTGAATTATATGAAGCAGCTAAAATCGATGGTGCTAATGCGATTCAACGTTTTAGAACAATCACATTACCAATGATTCTATTTGTAGCAGCTCCAATTTTTGTCACTCAATATACAGGTAACTTTAACAACTTCTCAATGATTTACTTATTCAATAATGGTGGACCAGGTAGTGTCGGTGGTGGCGCTGGTTCAACAGATATCTTGATTTCTTGGATTTACAAATTAACAACAGGTAACGCTCCGCAATATTCTGTGGCAGCAGCTGTGACGTTAATTATTTCATTTATTGTAATTAGTATATCAATGATTGTCTTTAAGAAAACAAACGCTTTTGATATGGAGGGCAAATAAAATGAAGAAAACACACTCCGTAAAACGTACTAGATCTTTATCTCATTTCTTTACGTATTTATTCTTAATTGTCTTAGCAGTAATCGTAGTTTATCCAATTTTAATTACGGTCAGTACAGCGTTTAAAGCTGGAAATGTTAGTGCATTCAGTTTAGATTTTAACAGTGAATGGACACTTAATAACTTTAGTCGCTTACTGAATGAAACGCTTTATGGTAGCTGGTATATCAATACATTAATAATTGCTATCTTCACAATGGTGTGTCAGGTAACAATTATTACTCTAGCAGGTTACACTTACAGTCGTTATCGTTTCGTTGGTCGTAACAGTAGTTTAAAACTTTTCTTAATCGTTCAAATGGTTCCAACAATGGCAGCTTTAACAGCCTTCTACGTTATGGCATTATTACTTAACGCGCTTGACCAACCTTGGTTCTTAACCTTGATTTATATCGGTGGTGGGATTCCAATGAACACATGGTTAATGAAAGGTTACTTTGATACTGTGCCAATTGATTTAGATGAATCTGCTAAATTAGACGGTGCGGGACACTTTAGAATTTTTGCTCAAATTGTGTTACCATTAGTAAAACCTATGATTGCTGTTCAAGCGTTATGGGCATTCATGGGACCTTTCGGTGATTACATGTTAGCTAAATTCTTACTACGTTCACCAGAAAAAATTACGGTTGCCGTTGGACTTCAAACATTCATCAGTAACTCTAAAGATCAACAAGTGGCCTTGTTTGCCGCAGGCGCAATTTTAATTGCTTTACCAATCACAGTGTTATTCTTCTTCTTGCAAAAAAACTTTGTATCAGGTTTACTTGCTGGAGGAACAAAAGGATAGGAGTTTTTCAAAATGAAGTCAAGTCAATTCCCAGTTACTTATTTTGCTAATTGTTTTTCAGCTAAAAAAATGTTTTTAAATCGTCGTGAGTTAAAAATATGGCAAATGCTGATTGTAATTATCTTTTTAATTTTTATGTTATTAAATCCGGTAGCGATTAATGCGAATAACTCTCCAGAATTCAAATTAGATAATATTATGCCAGATTTAACTAAACAAGTGTCTGAATCAAAATTCGAAGAGATTAAACAAATCACATTTACAGACAATAAATTAACTGAACAAGAATCACAAAAACTAAGTAATGAGATTTACTTAAATACATCTAAAAAGGATTTTGAAAAAGTAAAGACAGGGCTTAATTTTGAAAACGACAAGTTGGTTATGAAAGATGAAAATGGCTTATCTTTTGAATTAAGATACACAGACGATTGGAATTTCGAAAGCTTTTCAAGTGTTAAAGATTTTGAAAATTGGTTAAACAAAGAATGGAATGCTCAAAATGCGCCTTATCGTATTTTAAGTATGACGATCTTAGTTGCTGTCCTTGTTTTAAGCAGTACCTTATTTTTAGTGTTCGGAACAGCCTTTTTCATATGGTTAACGAAAAGAAATCATATTTCATCGATCAAATCATATAAAGAATCCTTGAACGTAACACTTAACTCACTTTTCTTGAGTACACTTATAGCAACGATTATCGGCTTGATTCATTATGATATTACCTTAATGATGACGATACAAGCATTTGGTTTAGCGATTCAAGTGTTAATAATTTTTGCTAAAACAAAATTCAATGATAACTTAGCAGAAGGTAAACCATTTAAATAAAATAAAAAAGATTTAACAGTTAGGTCATTAGCTGTTAAATCTTTTTTTAGTGAATACCGTGTATAATAAAAATGTAAACCTTTTTTATTTAGGAGGAAAAACTATGAAGAACAATGAGGACATTCTACTAAAAGTAACCAAAATTGTTAAGTATCATAAGAGCGGACTCCTTGGAGGCGAGTTAATGCCAGAGGATGACAACCCTGGTTATAGCGTGAATAGTAAAGAAAACTACTTATATTTTACATTACCTATGGCGCTTAATTATCAAAGAAGTGCCTATGCTTTATGGAAAAGCGCTTATATAACGGCAATAGATAATGATACTTCAGATGTTTTTATGCCAGAGAAAGTTTTGTTGATGAGTGATTACGAACTTCAAGAAAAACTCGTAAAGCATAAAGTTGCTTTGCAAAAGAATAAACAGACTTTAATTTGGCGGACGCTATGTGAAACGTTAGTTGAATTGTTTGACGGTGATGTGAAAGAACTTTTTAGAATAAATAACAATAGCATATTAGAAACAAAAAAATATATGCTCAGCAAAAAAAAGAAATTTCCATACCTATCAGGTAATAAAATAATGAATTATTGGTTATACATAATGACGTTGTATACAGATATAAAGTTTAGTGATAGAGAGAATATTACAGTTGCCCCAGATACAAATGTGATTCAAGCTAGCTTGAAATTAGGTGTTATTGATGAAGAGGAATATAAGAAGGCTAAAGTTCAACAGCTCGTAAGTGTGAGGTGGGAAGAAATACTTTTAGAAAGTTGTTATGATCCTATTGATATTCATACTCCTTTATGGCTTTGGAAGAGAAGTGGATTTAAATACTTTGATAAACTATAAATCGATAAAAAAGATAATTCTGATTAGTTTTCAGAATTATCTTTTTTGAATAAATAGTAAGCAACTTCAAAAAGCGCAAATTATTTTTATTTTTTTCCAGTTGCTTGTAGTTAACTGCCTTTTTTATCACTCTTATTATTCATAGACATCCATTTCAAATATCAATCCTAGTGCAATTAATATTGCGACAAGTGATGTCCCTCCCTGACTTAAAAAAGGAAGTGGAATACCAGTTAAAGGTAATAATCCGATGGAAGCGCCGATGTTTTCAAAAGTTTGGAAAACTAACATGAAAACAATACCGACACAAATATAAAGATTAAATTTAGAATTACTCTTTAATCCGGCGTAGAGAATCTGGAAAAACAAGTAGAAGTAAAGAATAATAACTAATGAAGCGCCAACGAAACCGTATGCTTCACCAACAAAGGTGAAAATCATATCTGATTCTCTAACAGGTACATAAACCTGAACGCCACTGGCTCCTTTGCCAAATGTCCCACCAGAACCCATTGCAACCAGACCTTGAACTTGTTGATAAGCAATTCCGTCAGCATATTCAAAAGGATTGCGCCATGCTTTGACACGATTTAATTGGTACTGCTTAAAATGCAAGGAGGCTAAAACATCATTCCCAAACTCAGTAAAAACAAGGATAATCAAAATGGTTCCAAGAATGGCTAAAATAGAAGCTAATGTTGCGAGTATTTTCCAATCAATTCCCACAGCGATTAAAAGTGCTCCAAGAACGCAAACGAATACGAGAGAAGTCCCAAAATCTTTTTGCATAAACATCAGAGCGTATAAAGGTAAACTAAACAGAATTAATCTTTTGATGAGATGCAGATCAGTTTTAACTGTTTTTTCTTTGGTTCTCATATCGTACTTGATTAACTCTTTTGAGATAAATAAAATATACGAAATTTTAGCAAGCTCAGAAGGTTGAAACTTTATTCCAGCGATATCAATCCAACGTTTAGTATTTGTTAAATTATACATGGTAGCATCATAGAAAAAATAAAGTGACAACATGAGAAGCAGAGAAAATAGGTATATCCAGGGAACTAATTTCCAAATAATCTTCTTATTGATAAACTTTAAAGCAAACATGCAAGCTAAGCCAATCAAGACAAAAGCCATTTGTTTAATGGCTTGATTGATGGCAGAGTAATCTTCATAGGTTGCAACCCAATACTGTAGCCAAATACTTAGAAGTAGCATTAAAAAAATTGGTAAAAATAATCCATAATTAATTGATTGTTTTTGTATGTACTTTGATCGTCTTTGTGACAATAACATCACCCTTTAAAATAAATTTAAAATTCCGTTTATAAATCTACCATTATTTGAATGATAAAAGTAAATTTCAAACTCATTTTAAATAAAATTTAATAAAATTTGTTTTTCTGACTCAAATAGAGGCCGATATCGTCCCAGTTTTAATTTAACAGGGTATTTACTCAATAAAAATCCCCCCTAAAGTTAGATTTTTACGTCTAACTTTAGGGGGCACTACATTTTTTAACCTCTTTTTATCTAATTAGTGAATATGACTTTTACTACGCCATACACCTGATTTCCATCGTTTAATCATTAATATGGAACGTAAACCTTCGTCAATAGTATAAGCTAACCAAACACCAACTAGACCTAGATTAAAAGTAATCGCCATTACATAAGAAAAAGGTAAACTAATTACCCAAAGAACAATTAAACTACAAATTAACGGAAATTTAACATCTCCTGTTGCATTAAGGGAACCCACCATTGTCATATTGATAGTTCTAAATGCTTCTAAAAAGATATCTACTAAAAAGACAATTTTTGCTATAGCAATGACTTCAGGATTATACGTAAAAACGTGCATAATCGGCTCGATAAAAAGCCATGTTAAGAGTGAAATAACACCGGTTGCCATCATACCAATTATAATAGTATTCTTGCCACGGTCATAAGCTCGTTCAAATTCTCTAGCACCAATATTACGACCAATCATAATTTGATTCCCTTGGCTTAGTGCTGCGGCAATTAAATAGATGAACTGAGTGATTGCTGTGACATATGATTTTGCAATTAGCATATTTTCACCAAGTGATGCTACAATCATAGTCACAACCACTTGTGAGGCCATATAGGATAGGTTTTCACCAGAAGAAGGTAAGCCAAGAGTTAAAATCAGCTTAAGTTTCTCTGATGAGAAATCTTTGTGTGAAATTTTAAAAATGTTAAAATGTATTTCTTTGTTCAAGATAATAAAAGCAACAAATAGAGCAATCGTATTGCTGATTACAGCTGAAATACCAAGACCAGCAACGCCTAAATTTGGCAAGCCGAATGGACTATAAAGCGCTGCATAATTACCTATTAATGAGAAGAGTAAAGCAACCATTGGAATAAGAAGTGCTGATTTCGTTTTTCCGTGGCTTCTTAAAACAGCAACAATAATAGCGGAAATAGAAGTAACAAAAAGACTAGCTCCAAATATTTGAGTGTACCTCACTCCAATAGCGACAATATTAGATGGCAAATTCATAAAAGATAATAATTGCTCAGGGAACAGAACAAATACCCCACTAAGTAGTAAACCAATAATAAAAGCTCCAACAATACCTGTTGTAATAACCGATTTAATTTGTTCTTGTTTTTTTGCTCCAATTAACTGAGCAATAATAATTTGAACACCTACTGTGATAAAACCATAAATAAAGACAGAGAGTGTTAATAACTGATTTGCTGCACCGACAGCAGCAACAGCTGATTCTGAATGTTGAGAAATCATCCAAACGTTGACATTACCGATAAATACACGTAGAAATAATTCAATAAAAATCGGCCAACTTAAGAAGAATAAATCCTTATTTGATACTTTGCTTTGACTAAAAAAAGTTTTGATTGAATAAAACATTAAAATATTATCCTCCTTTCTGATTTAATTTGCTATGATAGTATTTTAGCGATATTATCAGATATGTCAATTCTTTTGGTGTAAAAACCTAAGCAAATGAATAGACAAGTATCAGTTGAAGCGTTAAAGTAGTGATGAAATAAAACTTATGGGGGTATATTTATGTATGATGTAATAATAATTGGTGCAGGACCTGGTGGGATGACAGCCGCACTTTATGCATCTCGTTCAGATTTATCTGTACTTGTAATTGAAAGAGGAGCTCCTGGAGGTCAACTGATGAATACGTCAGATGTTGAAAATTATCCAGGATTTGATTCAATTACAGGGCCAGATTTGGCGGTTAAAATGTATGAAAATTCTTCTAATTTTGGTGCAACTCATACTTATGGCAATGTAACTCGTCTTGAAAATGAAGGACTAGTAAAAAAAGTATACTGTGATGATGAAGTTTATGAAGCAAAAACAGTTATTATTGCTTCAGGAAGTGAACACCGTAAAATTGGTATTCCTGGTGAAGAAAAATATGCTGGCCGTGGTGTTTCTTATTGTGCTGTTTGTGATGGCGCTTTCTTTAAAGATCGTCATTTGTATGTTATCGGCGGTGGTGATTCCGCAGTTGAGGAAGGGCTTTATTTGACTCAATTTGCAAGTAAAGTAACGATCGTTCATAGACGGGAAGAGTTACGTGCACAAAAAATATTACAAGATCGCGCCTTTAAAAATGAAAAAATAAACTTCATGTGGAATAAAGTGCCTGTAGAAATAACAGGAGATGATAAAAAAATTACGAATTTAACTTTAAAAGATACTAAAACAGATGAGTTAACCACTGTTGATGCAGAAGGGATTTTCATCTATATTGGGTTAGATCCATTAACTGAACCGTTTAAAGAGTTAAATATCACTAACGAAGAAGGTTGGATTGAAACAAATAACCATATGGAAACATGTATCCCAGGCGTTTATGCTATTGGGGACGTTCGTGACACGGTGTTGCGTCAAATTGCAACAGCTGTTGGAGACGGAAGTATTGCCGGTCAAGAAGTCTATAAATATATAACTAGTATAGATTAAATGCATTAATAAAACACAATAATAGAAGGAGGTTGTAAATAAAACAGATAACAGTTTTATTATAACCTCCTATTTTTTTTACTGCTAGACTTCTTTAAGTGGTATAATGAAAGCGAATAAAAAACAGAGGTGAAGAAGAATGGAATGGAAAAAAACATATCAACAATGGAATGATTTTAAAGATATAGATGAATTAGTTAAAGAAAGCCTAGTAGAAATGACAAAAGATGAAACTAAGATGAAAGATGCGTTTTATGCGCCATTAGAATTTGGTACAGCGGGAATGCGAGGTATTATTGGTGCAGGAATTAATCGTATGAATGTTTATACTGTAAGACAAGCGACAGATGGGTTAGGTCAATTTATCGAAAGTTTAGGAGAATCTGAAAAAGAACGTGGCGTAGCGATTGCCTATGATTCAAGACACCAATCGCCTGAATTTGCGATGGCAGCAGCAGAAACTTTAGCTTCTCGTGGCATTGCTTCTTATGTCTTTGAAAGTTTACGTCCAACACCTGAATTATCGTTTGCTGTAAGACATTTTAATTGTATTGCAGGAATTATGATAACAGCAAGTCATAACCCGGCAGCTTACAACGGTTTCAAAGTTTACGGGGAAGATGGCGGTCAAATGCCACCACATGATGCAGATGCTGTCACAGAATTTGTTCGTTCAATCAAAAACCCTTTAGAAATCGAATTTAAATTACAAGAAGAAGCAGGAGATTTGATTACCATTATTGGTGAAGAAGTTGACGCGGCTTATTTAGAAAATATTAAATCAGTGAGTGTTAATCATGAGTTGATTAAACGGACTGGAAAAGACTTAAAATTAATTTTTACACCACTTCACGGGACAGGTAAGATGTTGGGTGAGTGTGCATTAAAACAAGCAGGTTTTGAAAGTTTCCAACTAGTGCCGGAACAAGCAATTGCCGACCCTGATTTTTCAACAGTTACGTCTCCAAATCCTGAAGAACATTCAGCATTTGAATATGCGATTAAGCTAGGTGAAAAGGAGAATGCAGAGCTCTTAGTGGCAACCGATCCTGACGCTGACCGTTTAGGAGCGGCTGTTAAAAAAGCTGATGGTAGTTATGAAGTGTTAACAGGTAATCAACTAGGGAGTTTAATGGTTCATTACTTACTACAGGCACAAAAAGATCAAGGAACTTTATCAGAAAAAGCAGTTGTGTTAAAATCAATTGTATCAAGTGAATTATCAACAGCAATTTGTGAAAAATTTGATGTGAAAATGGTTAATGTCTTGACTGGTTTCAAGTTTATCGCTGAAAAAATTAAAGAATATGAAGAAGATAATTCCCAATCCTTTGTTTTTGGTTTCGAAGAAAGTTATGGTTATTTAGTTCAACCGTTTGTTAGGGATAAAGATGCCATCCAAGCATTATTACTACTTGCAGAAATTGCAGCTTTCTATAAAGAAAAAAATAAAACCTTAGCAGATGCAATGGAAGATATCTATCAGGAATTTGGTTACTTTGAAGAAAAAACAATTTCGGTAACGATGAGTGGTATTGAAGGTGTTGAAAAAATTAAACAACTGATGAAAGACGTTCGTAGCAATATTCCAGTGGATTTTGCAGGCATTAAGGTAAATTATTACGAAGATTACCAATCTCAAGTTAGAATCTATGCCTCCAAAAAAGAAGAATCGATTGATTTGCCACCAGCGGATGTTTTAAAATTCTTTTTAAAAGATGGTAGTTGGATAGCAATTAGACCTTCAGGAACTGAACCTAAAATTAAATTCTATTTAGGTGTTAAAGGAGAAAATCAAACAGAGACGAATCAAAAAATAGTCGCATTCGAACAGGCTGTTAATCAATTTATTGATTGATTATCGTAACTTTATGAAGGTGGAGATGGATTAATGAAGTTTGAAGGCGTAACAGATGAGAACATATTAAGTGTGAGTAAATTTTATAAAAGTATTAGTGATCCAACAAGGTTAAAAATTTTACTAGCTCTTTCTGAAGAAGAATTGAACGTGACTTCTATTACTAATAAATTAGGAATGGAACAATCAGCAATCTCTCATCAATTAAAATTACTAAGAGAAAATTACTTAGTAAAGTCTAGAAAAGAAGGAAAGACGGTTGTTTATTCTTTAGACGATCATCATGTAACAGAAATTTTATCCGAAACTTTCTTACATTTAAGTCATATCGAAGAATAATATTAGAAGAGGAACAGACAATAATTAGTTAGTTTTGTCTTTCCTCTTTTTTTTATGTTTAAAATTCGTTATAATTAATAAAAGATGAGAAAAAAATGAGTGTGTTTTAATAACATAGAGGTGATAAAATGGATAAAAAAGTCAGAGTGGGTATTTTGGGATTAGGGACTGTAGGGTCAGCTATACCATTTTTATTAAAAGAACAACAAAATAAAATAGAAAAGATGACTAAGGTTTCGATTGAAATAGAGAAAGTTTTTGTGAGGAATATCGCAAGCAAAAAAATGATAGCAGATAAATTTAATTTGAATTTAACAAGTGATATTTCAGATATTTTAGAAAATGATGACATTCAAATTGTTATCGAAGTAATGGGCGGAACAGAATTAGCAAAAGAAAGCATCATCACCGCTTTAAAAAATAAGAAACATGTCATTACCGCTAATAAAGATTTAATGGCACAACATGGGACAGAATTAGAAAAAATAGCACAAGAAAATAAGTGTTGTTTGTACTATGAAGCAGCTGTTGCAGGTGGCATACCGATATTAAGAACAATTTCTAACAATTATAAGGTAGATAAAATCACCAGTGTATATGGCATTGTCAACGGTACGACTAACTATATGCTAACTCAAATGACTAAACAAAACTGGACATACAATGAAGCTTTGAACGAAGCACAAAAATTAGGTTTTGCTGAATCAGACCCGAAAAATGATGTAGAAGGAATTGACGCAGCTTATAAAATGGTTATTTTAACTAAATTTTGTTTTGGTATGGGACTTGATATGAAACAAGTGTCCACTCAAGGTATTACAAAAGTTACTTTAAGAGATATTCAATTGGCAAATGCCTTAGGGTATCAGATAAAATTATTAGGCTCTAGCAAGTTAACGAGTAAGGGAATCATAACCGAAGTGTCACCATTATTAGTACCGAATAATCACCCCTTAGCCAGTGTTGAAAATGAGATGAATGCCGTTTTTATCAACAGTGTTGGTATGGAAGAAACAATGTACTATGGACCGGGTGCAGGAGCTAATCCCACAGCAACTAGCATTTTAAGTGATTTACTTTCGGTTATTGAATTAATGGATCAAACGGAAAACATATTACCATTTAGTTCATTTTATGAAGGGCTAACTTTAGCAAATCAAGCTGAAATTATGTCAAAATATTTCTTAACTTTTGAACTTGAAAATACAGAGAAAATGATTGAAGAGATTAAAATGATAATTGATATGACATGTTCTAATGTGGTCCATTTTCAAACTCAAATTACTGAGGGAAAAAAATTAGAAATGATAATCCTAATAGATAAAATAACTAGTCAACAATTAAAAGAGTTGATAGATAATATTAGAAATAAGTACAAAATAAATAACGAAGTAAGTTATAAGCTTATTTAAAGGAGTGAGTTTATGAGAATTATTGTGCCAGCAACAACCGCTAATTTAGGTCCTGGTTTTGATTCATTTGGCTTAGCTTTATCGATGTATTTAGAGTTAGAAATAGTAGGCAAGAGCACTCAGTGGATTATTGAACATAATCTTGAAAATCTAGCAACGGATGAAAATAATCTTATTATAAAAACAGCTCTAGAAGTATGTCCTGAACTGGATCCTCATAAAGTAAAAATGACAACAGATATTCCTTTAGCAAGAGGTTTAGGAAGTAGTTCCTCAGCAATTGTTGCGGGAATTGAACTTGCAAATCAGTTAGGACGCTTAGCATTAACTAAGGAAGAAAAATTGAGAATTGCATCGAAAATTGAAGGTCATCCAGATAATGTGGCTCCAGCTATTTTAGGGAGCTTTGTGGTGGCAAGCCAATTAGAAGACGGAATATATTATACAAGACATGATTTTCCTAAGTGCGGTATGATAGCAGTTATTCCTGATTATCAACTATTAACGAAAGTAAGCCGCAATGTTTTACCGGATAGATTAACCTATGAGTATGCTGTAGAGGCAAGTAGCATCTCAAATGTAGTTCTTAGTTCTCTGATTACTGGGGATTTAAAGCAAGCTGGTCTATTGATGGAACAAGATAAATGGCACGAACCATTCAGAAATGCCTTAGTACCTGAATTAAACCAAGTCAGAGCATTAAAAAAATCTTTAAATATCTATACAGCAGTTTTAAGTGGTGCGGGTCCAACAGTGTTAGTTTTATGCCCACTAGAAGATAAAGAAAAAATAGCTATCATTCTTCAAGAAAAATTGAATGATAGTTTAGTTAAAACGTTAGAGGTTGATGAATTAGGGGTTCGTATGTTGTAAAAATAAAAAAAGGCCTCAAACACAAAAATTGTTTTCAAATTTTGTGTTTGAGGCTTTACTTTATGGATAGAAAAATTTATTTGTTTTGTTGCTTACCAGCATTTCGACCTTTAGCATTTTTATTTTTGCTATTATTTTTGTTAGTTGGCTTTTGTTTAGCTTGTGGTGTCACATCTTTAACTTTAGGTTTCACAACTTTAATTGGATTCTTTTCTAGTTGTTCAGCAAGATCAGCTTTAATTTTTGGCTTATGATAAAGATTAGTAATTAAAGATTGAATACAACTGAAAATACCACCGATTACCCAATATAAAGTAACGCCAGCAGGAGCGCTGATTGAGAACATAATAATCATAATAGGAGACATATAGCTCATCATCTTCATTTGTTTTTTCTGTTCTTCATTCATGCCGATCATACTAATGTAACTTTGAGCAAAGTAACTAATACCAGCTAAAGCAACTAATAACATGCTTGGTTTACCTAGATTAATGCCTAAAAAGATTGTTCCATTAATACCAGGGGTAAATTTTGCGGCAAAGAAAAGAGCTGTAAAAATAGGCATTTGAATTAATAATGGAAGACATCCCATTCCACCCATAAGGTTAATATTATTATCCTTATAAAGTTGTTGTAACTCAGTTTGAGCCTGCATTTTTTCTTCGTTTGAAGTAGCTGCTTTCATTCTTTTGTTGATTTCATCAGTGTATGGCTTAACTGAAGCCATTTTTTCTTGTTGAACCATTGATTTTTTCATTTGACTTAAACCAAGTGGCATAATAATCAAACGAACGACAACTGTTAGTAGGATGATGGCTAAACCAAAACCAAGTCCCCAGTCCTCTGCTAAAAATGTAATCATGTTACTCATAGGTTTTACAAGGAAATTATAAACAAAACCATCCCCTGTAGGATTTCCTGTTTTATCAGTCTTAACACAACCAGAAAGAAAAAGCAGTAACCCGAATAAACTGGATGTTATCATCCATCGTTTTAATCGTCTCATTCAATTCGTTCCTTTTCTTTAATCTACACAAAGAATACTATATCTAAAATTTCACATTTTTTCAATCTAAAAATGAAATATATTTAGTAACAAATGGAAAAACTACGATAATCTTCCAATTCATCTAGATAATTAATAGTGACATGATCCACACGTCCAAATGGTGCAGGTGAATTTTTAACGATGTCAATAAATTCTCGAATAACTGCCTCATTACCTGTTGCTTCAATATAAACATCACCATTAGCTTTATTTCTAACGGAACCCAAGACACCTAAATTATCTGCTTTTATTTTTGTCATGTACCTAAAACCAACACCTTGTACATGTCCAGAAACTAATAAACTAACTTTCATAGGTCATGCTCCTTATTTTTTATTTGTTTATATAAATTATAGCTTTTGTTAATCAAACTGTAAATTCTTTTGAAATTTGTTATAATTAATGGGATTGAGAGGGAAAACAATGAAAATAATAGAATCGATAAAAAATGATTGGGTCAAACACATAAAAAAACTAGAACAAAAAAAACATAGAGATCAACAAAAACGCTATCTTATAGAAGGTGAGCATTTAGTGGAAGAAGCGATTAATTTTAATGCATCTATGGAATGTTTAATCGTTACTGAAGAATCCCAAGAAACATACGACGACTTAGTGAGTCAAGTAGATGCTGAAATTATAGTCCAAGTTACGGAAGATATTATGAAGCATCTATCTAGTTTACCTAGTCCACAACCTATTATGGCAGTTGTAGCTAAAAATACTAACAAGGTTGATTTAAGTTCAGCAGGTAAGGTACTGCTGCTAGATAATGTTCAAGACCCTGGAAATGTAGGAACTATGATTCGAACGGCCGATGCAGCTGGTTTTGATTGTGTCATTTTAGGTGAAGGAACAGCAGATATTTATAACTCTAAAGTTGTTCGATCGATGCAAGGAAGTCAATTTCATATTCAAGTTGAAGAAGTTCCTATATTAGTCAAAATTAATGAATTGAAAGAACAAAATTTTGAATTATATGGAACTGAACTGAATGAAAAAGCTATTTCTTATTGTAGTATAAACAAAGAGTCCAAATTAGGAATCATTTTTGGCAATGAGGGACAAGGTGTTTCTAGAGAAATTTTAGCAGAAACAGATTATAATGTGTATATCCCAATGAAAGGTCAAGCTGAGTCATTAAACGTAGCCATTGCAGCAGGAATTATTATGTTTTCTATTTAATATATTACAATTTTGTTAAGGACGTTTATTAAACTAGTAATTATTATTTCAACGTGATAGAATACAGTTTGTTAATAAAATAATAAAATTAATAAGCATATAAACTAAAGGAAAGTGACCATAACTTATGACATTAAACTGGAAAAATGACACTGAATATTTGGAATTAGTAGCGGATTTGATTGATACACAAGATGTTCAAAGCTTAGTCGATTTTAAACAGCACCATTATTCTAATCGCTTAGATCATTCGATTAATGTATCATATAGAAGTTTTTTATTAGCTAAAAAATGGAATGGTAACGCTAGAGCAACAGCAAGAGCAGGACTTTTACATGATTTATTCTTTTATGACTGGCGAACTGAAGAAAAATCTAATGATGGCTCACATGCCTATGTTCATCCAAGAATTGCCTTAGAGAATGCTAAAAAATTAACTGAAATTTCAAAACTTGAAGAAGATATTATTGTGAAACACATGTTTGGAGCGACTGTCGCCCCACCTAAGTACAAAGAAAGTTATATTGTAACATTAGTTGATAAATATTGTGCATGCGAGGAAGTATTTGTTCCTTTGTATCAAAAAATGAAATATAAAGCATCTAACTATTTTGGTTTAGTTAATGTATAAAAAGTAAGTCGACTTGCTAGAATAAGTCGGCTTTTTCATTTATACTAATAGATATACTTTTAATATAAATAGTATGAATGAGGTGAAAGTATGGAATCATGTGAAGAACGTCAATTTACGCTATGTCCTAAATTTGAAAAAACATTTGAGATTTTAGGAAAAAAATGGAATGGTCTCATTATCGATGTCTTAATAGAGGATGGATGCCAACGATTTGTTGAACTAGCGACTAAAATACCGGATGTAAGCGATCGTGTATTAGTAGAACGTTTAAAAGAGTTAGAAGAAAAAGGAATATTAGACAGAAAAGTTTTTTCTGAAGAGAGTAACCGGATTGAGTATGGTTTGACTGAAAAAGGCTTAGAATTAAAACCTGTAATGGACGAAATCAAAACTTGGGGTGAGAAATGGGTACAAGTTTATTAAAGTAACTTGACCTTTTACATCGTTTCTTGTAATATGAATGCAATATAATAATAACTTTAAGAGAAAAGAGTAATTTAATTATTTTTTCAAAAGGAAAACTTGTCGCTAGACTGAAAGCAAGTTGTTAAAAGGTTAAATGAAGTTCACTTCTCACGTTGTTTATCTCAGTAATAAACCGGTGGATTCATCGTTAACAAATAAAAGTGCACACTTTTTAGTGTGAATTAGGATGGTACCGCGAGACATCGTTCCTTTACATAAGGAATGATGTCTTTTTTTGTTGCTAAAAATAGGAAGGATGGAAAAAAATGTCTTTAAAAGAAACATTGGAACAATTAAAAAAAGAAACATTAACAAAGATTGAATCAACACAGACGCTAGATCACTTAAATGAGATTAGAGTCCAAATTCTAGGTAAAAAGGGCTCAATGACGGAAGTATTAAGAGGGATGAAAGACCTAGACCCTGAGATGCGTCCTGTTATTGGTGGATTTGCTAATGAAGTACGTGACCACTTAACATTAGAGTTGGAACAAAAGAAAGTGGCATTAGAAGAAGCAGCCTTGAATGCTGCTCTTGAAAAAGAAACGATTGATGTAACGTTACCAGGTCATGAATTTAAAGTGGGAACCCCACATATTTTGACGCAAGTAATGGAAGAAATTGAAGATGTTTTCTTAGGTTTAGGCTATGAAGTGATTGAAGGTTATGAAGTTGAGGAAGATCATTATAACTTTGAACGTATGAATATCCCTCAAGATCATCCAGCTCGTGATATGCATGATACATTTTATATTAGTGAAGATGTTCTATTAAGAACTCATACATCACCTGTTCAAGCTAGAACGATGGAAAAACATGACTTTTCAACTGGACCACTTAGAATGATCAGCCCAGGTAAAGTATTCCGTCGTGATAGTGATGATGCCACTCATAGTCACCAGTTCCATCAAATCGAAGGTTTAGTGATTGACGAACATATTACAATGGGTGATTTAAAAGGAACGTTAGAAGTTTTACTTAAAAAACTATTTGGTGAAGACCGTGAAATCCGTCTACGTCCAAGTTATTTTCCGTTTACTGAGCCGTCAGTAGAAGTTGATATTAGTTGTTTCAAATGTGGAGGTAAAGGCTGTAACGTTTGTAAACAAACTGGTTGGATCGAAATTTTAGGGGCGGGTATTATTCATCCTAATGTTTTAGAAATGTCAGGAATTGATGCCACTAAATTTAGTGGGTTTGCTTTTGGTTTAGGACCAGACCGTGTAGCAATGCTGAAATATGGTGTCAATGATATCCGTTATTTCTATCAAAATGACTTACGATTCTTAGAACAATTCAAAGTAAAGGGGTAAAAAAATGTTAGTTTCTTATAAATGGTTAGAAAAATTAGTGGACTTAAAAGATATTACACCAGAACAATTAGCAGATAAAATGTCTCGTTCTGGAATTGAAGTAGAAGATGTAGCAATTCCTCAAGAAGGACTTAAAAAAATCGTCGTAGGAGATGTGAAAGAATGTCGCCCTCATGGTGATAGCGATCACTTATCGGTTTGTCAAATTGACGTAGGTGAAGAAGAGTTATACCAAATCGTTTGTGGCGCACCAAATATTCGTGCAGGTAAAAAAGTTATTGTTGCTTTACCTAATTCTCGTATTACAGGAAACGTTAAGATAAAAAAAGGTAAGATGCGTGGAGAAGTTTCATTAGGAATGGTTTGTTCATTAGATGAATTAGGCTATTCAACAAGTGTGGTTCCTAAAGCCTATGCGGATGGTATTTATTTCTTACCAGATGAGGCAACACCAGGAGATGAAGTTTTCTCATATTTAGCAATGGATGATGCGATTGTTGAATTATCTATCACACCTAATAGAGCAGATGCTCTAAGTATGCGCGGAGTGGCTCATGAAGTGGCAGCTATCTATAATCGTAAAGTAACGTTCCCAGTGAAAGAATTAGTAGAAGCAAGTGACGCTAATATTTCAGATTACGTGTCTGTGGATGTAGAAAATCAAGAAGATACACCAACTTATCGTATGCGTGTGATTAAAGATGTGACAATCAAAGAAAGTCCAATGTGGTTACAGACATTATTAATGAATGAAGGCATTCGTCCAATTAATAATGTAGTAGATGTAACTAACTATGTTTTACTTTTATTTGGGCAACCTCAACATGCTTTTGATTATGATAAATTAGGCAGTAAAGAAATTAACGTTCGTCGTGCTAATGATGGTGAAAAATTAGTGACATTAGATGAAGAAGAAAGAGAATTAACAACTGAAAATTTAGTGATCACAAATGGTAGTGATCCAATTGCTTTAGCAGGTGTTATGGGAGGCTTTGACTCTGAAATCACAAAAAATACGACAACTGTTGCTTTAGAAACAGCTTTATTTAACTCAACATTGACTCGTCGTACTGCTCGTGGATTTGGTTTGTCAAGTGAATCTAGTAAACGATTTGAACGTGGTATCAATGTTTCTACTATTGAAGAAGCAAGTGCTTTTGCAGCTCAAATGATTGCAGAATTAAGTGATGGTGTCGTAGTTTCTGGTGAAGTTATCTCAAACGACTATCATAAAAAAGATGTAGTTGTTTCGATTACCTTAGACAAAATTAACGGATCATTGGGAACTGATTTATCAGTAAGAGATGTTCAATCGATTTTTGAAAGTTTAGGATTTGGCTCAGAAGAAACTGCAGAAACATTTGTTGTTAGTATTCCACCAAGACGTTGGGATATTTCTATCGAGGCAGATTTAGTAGAAGAAGTTGCTCGTATTTTTGGTTATGATAACTTACCATCGACTTTACCAAAAGGCTCATCAGTTGCTGGTAAATTATCAAGAAACCAAAAAGTAATCAGAGATATTAGACGCCAGTTGGAAGGTAATGGCTTAACTGAGGCAATTAGCTACATGTTAACAACACCTGAATTGGCCACTAAATTTGTTCTTGATCCAAAAGATGTGGTTGCTTTGGATCTTCCAATGAGTGAAGAACGATCGACAGCTCGTCAAAGTTTAGTTTCAGGATTGTTAAAAAACGTGGCATATAATCAAGCGCGTAAAAACAATCAAATTGCCTTTTATGAGATTGGTAATATCTTTGAACAGCTAGAAGCGACTGGTTTACCCAAAGAAACTAAACATTTAAGTATGGCATTATCTGGTACTTGGTTTGGGAAAACTTGGGATAGTCCAGCCGAAGCTGTAGACTTCTACACTTTAAAAGGAATTGTTGAAAAATTAATGGAATTATTAGACTTAGAAGGCGACTTACGTTTCAATGCAACTAAAGAATATCAAGAGTTACACCCAGGTCGTTCGGCTGATATTTATATTGGGTTAGAAAAAGTTGGTTTTATGGGGCAAGTTCACCCAATATTTGCTAAAGAGATGGAAATAAATGAAACGTATGTATGTGAATTAGATTTAGATACTCTATGTGAACTAGCCAAAACTGAACCAACTTATCAAGAAGTCGGTAAATACCCTTCAATTAAACGTGATATTGCACTCTTAGCTGATACTGCTATTGAAAGTCAAGATATCATTAATGTTATTGTGAGTAAAGGCGGTAAATACTTAGTTGATATTCAGCTATTTGATGTTTTCCAAAACGAAAAATTAGGAGATCATAAAAAATCTTTAGCTTATTCATTAATCTTTAGAAATGATGAAGCAACTCTTGTTGATGAAGAGGTAACATCAGTTATGGAGAAAGTAAATACGGCACTTTTAGAACAATTAAACATAGAAGTAAGATAAATAAATAAAAAATGGAGACTGACTTAAATTTGTCAGTCTCTATTTTATTTATATGAATGATTTTTAATAGTCAGGGGATAAAAAGTCTGCTCTCACGACAACTGGAGGCAAAACAACTTTTGACCCACCCTCTTTATAATTAATAAATTAATGATACTCTAAATTAACAAAAATCCTTGTTTAGTGACAAGGTATTTAAAAGTCACAATCAGATATTGTTCGGACAATACATTTAAAATATTTATTTAGCTAGGAAATCATATAGGTAGTGTTGTACGAAATTATTAAAAATAAATAATAATTACTATCTTGAATTGATTAATTATATATTTTAAACAATTGTTTACATTAAAATAAACAAGGGATAATTTGAAAAAAATTAATAAAAAGATGACTAACATTAAACAATGTTAAGAAAAAAAAGAAAAGGAGTTTTTCTGCTTTCTTTTTTTATGTTTACTTGTTAATCTAATCAAGGAAGATAGATTAAGGAGGATAAAAAAATGGGACAAATAAAAAATGTTTATCAAAAGAATGAAATGATTAAAAAAAGTATTATTGTTATTTTTGCAGGTGTAGTGATAGCAGTCGCGTTGAACTTATTTTTAATACCAGCTAACGTCTTTTCTGCGGGAGTAAACGGGATAGCACAATTAATATCGGGAATTTTAGCGACATCATTTGGCATAAATTTAGATACAGGTATTTTAATTTTTATTATGAATGTTCCCATAGCAGTTTTGGGATGGATTAAGTTAGGAAAATCAGCCACAATCTTTAGCTTATTAACGGTACTTTCAACAACAATCATGACGTTAATTATTCCAATCATTGAGATTACTGATAATCAATTAATGAATGGGATTGTTGGTGGCGTTCTAACGGGTGTAGCTGTTGGAACAACTATGAAGTACGGTTTTAGTACAGGTGGGATGGACATTGTCTCTTTAGTCTTATCTAAAACGACTGGAAGAACGGTTGGTTCTCTTATGATGATTATTAATGTTTTTATTATTGCTACAGCAGGTTTTGTTTTTGATTGGGAATCAGCACTGTTTACGATTATTTCAATATATGGAACAACTCAGGTAGTAGATATGATCCATACAAGTCATCAAAAAGTGACAGCTTTTATTATGACCTCAAAACCAGAAGAAGCCATTAAATCAATTCAAGAGGAAATTATTCGAGGGATGACACTTTTACCTGGAACAGGAGTTTATACAAGAAAAGAGGTTCCTGTGATTATGATGGTGGTTACCAAATATGAACTTTATGCATTAGAGCAAGCAGTTTATATGGTAGATCAAAATGCTTTTATAAATATTCTTCCAACGCAAACTGTTTACGGTAGTTTTTGGAATGAAGATCAACAAAATGAAAAGAAAAAAATGATGAGAGAAGCGATGAAAGAGCAATAATGCTCTTTCTCGCTTGTTTTTTTTTACATATAAAAGCTTATTATATCAATGGATTTTAGTTATTTACAAATTTTTTAATAAAAAAAGGTTGCAATTTTTTAACTCATTGCATATACTTTGAATATCAAATCATTTGATTATCAAACTATTTTTTCGTTGCTTTTTCTTTTTTTTACCCATATACTTTGATTATCAAACTAATAGTGAAAGAGGCATTTGGAATGGATGATAATATGAATCTCGTCAATGCCCAGCTAGTAAGAGTCTTTAATGACATTTTGACAATTGAAGAATCGGAACTTAAAAAAAGTAGCTTTTCTGATTTATCAATCAAAGAGATGCATACAATTGAGGCGATCGGTATGGGTGAAAGTAAAACAACAGGAGAAGTTGCAAAGGAATTGTCTGTAACAGTCGGTACCTTGACGGTGGCTGTGAATAATTTGGTAAAAAAAGGATATGTTGATCGTGTGAGGAGTGATTCAGACAGACGGATTGTGCGCTTGAAACTCACAAATCGAGGTCGTCTGTTTTATAGATCGCATCAACTATTCCATAAAAAAATGGTTGAAGCTGCCTTGGAAGATATGGCAGGAGAAGAAAAAGAAGCTCTTGTAAGAGGATTACAAAGTCTTCACAATTTTCTAAAGAAATATTATTAGGCGAGTAAGGAGTTGTAACGTTATGCAGTTATATCCTCAAATAACGAGGGTGGCAAAATACTTACCATCTAATAGAATAACGAATGATGATTTATCAAAAATCATGGAAACCAGTAATGAATGGATTGCTTCAAGAACAGGAATCAGAGAGCGTCGTATTTCTATAGAAGAAACAACGAGTGATCTTGCCACAGGAGTAGCCAAACAGCTAGTTAAAGAGTTAGATGTTTTAAGTTTAGATTTTATTATTATTGCGACAATGACTGCAGATTACGGTACACCATCAACTGCTTGTTTGGTTCAAAATAATATTGGAGCAAAAAATGCTTTTTGTTTAGACATTAATGCAGCCTGTTCTGGTTTTATCTTTGCTCTTTCCACCGCTGAAAAATTCTTATCAAGTGGAAAATACCAAAGAGGATTAGTTGTTGGTGCTGAAACGATGTCAACCATGCTTAATTGGGAAGACAGAAGTACAGCGGTACTATTTGGAGATGGAGCAGCAGGCGTGTTGTTAGAAAACAGCTCACCAACGCAGAAGTTCTTTGAAGAAAAACTTCAATCTGATGGTACAAGGGGAATGGCTCTATTTGCTAAGGAAAATATCAATCATAACCCATTTAAGAAACCTACTGAAAAACAATCAGAAGGAATGAAGATGGAAGGTAAACAGATATTTGATTTTGCATTACGAGATGTTTCGAAAAATATGCTTGAAACCTTGAATCAAAATTTAGATTTCAAGGAAGGATTAGATTATTGTTTAGCCCATCAAGCAAACATTCGGATTTTAGAAGCGATTGCAAAGAAAACTAAAATTCCAATGTTAAAAATGTTACATAATGTGCAGTTTTACGGTAATACGTCAGCTGCCTCAGTTCCACTTCTTCTTGTTGATGAAGTAGAAAAGGGAACATTAACTCTGGGAAGTAATCAGAAGCTTATGCTAACTGGCTATGGTGCTGGTTTGACCTGGGGAAGTATTTTACTGAAATTATAAAAAATTATAACCATTATTGGAGGAAAATTATTATGTCAACATTTGCAAAAATTCAAGAAATTATCGTGGATCAATTAGGTAAAGAAGAAGAAGAGGTAAAATTAACAACAAATTTCCGTGAAGAATTAGAAGCGGATAGTTTAGATTTATTCCAAATCATGAATGATATTGAAGATGCATTCGAGGATTCAGATATTAAAATTGAAACTGACGAAGGTTTAAACACTGTTGAAGACCTAGTGAAGTTCGTTGACAAACAAATAGCAGAAAATAACTAAATTAAATAAAATAGGGAAAATAGCTGTGAAGTCACTGACTTTGCGAGCTATTTTTTTAAAGGCAATCGAGAGGGTGAAATGATGGAAAAATCAAGATTATGTGAGATGTTAGATATAGATTATCCGATTTTCCAAGGAGCAATGGCTTGGGTAGCGGAAGAGAAATTAGCGAGTGCGGTGGCAAACGCTGGTGGGTTAGGACTGATTGCATCAGGACATGCTCCGAAAGAAATTATTAAAGAAAAGATTGATATTGCTAAAAAATTAACGAATAAAACATTTGGGGTAAACATCATGATGATGTCACCTTTTGTAGAAGACATTATTGATTTAGTCATTGAGGAAAAAGTAAAAGTTATCACAACAGGTGCAGGTTCACCAGGTAATTACATGAAACGTTTTAAAGAAGCTGGCATTATTGTTATTCCAGTTGTCGCTTCAGTTGCACAAGCTCGTCGCATGGAAAAAGTGGGTGCAGATGCCGTTGTCGTTGAAGGTATGGAGGGCGGTGGTCATATCGGTAAATCAACAACTATGACGTTGGTTCCGCAAGTTGTCGATGCCGTTTCAATTCCAGTGATTGCAGCTGGTGGGATTGGTGATGGCCGTGGTGTAGCAGCAGCTTTGATGTTAGGGGCAGAAGCTGTTCAATTAGGAACGCGTTTCTTAGTATCAACAGAATCAATTGCTCACGATAACTTTAAAGAAAAAGTTGTTAAAGCTAAAGATATAGATACAGTGATTACTGGTATGTTAACAGGCCATCCAGTTCGTGGTTTAAAAAATAAACTAACAAAAGACTTTGAAAAAGCAGAACGTTTTGAAGGCGGACAAGAGAATCCAGATTTTGATCGTTTAGAAGATTTAGGGAAAGGTGCTCTAAAGCGAGCCGTAATCGATGGGGATACTAAAAACAGCTCAATGATGGCTGGCCAAATTGCTGGGATGATTAAAACAGACGCTCAAAGTTGTGATGAGATCATTCAAGAATTAATGACAGAGACCAAAGAAGTATTAAACGAACGCTCTAAAGTTTGGGGCTAAAAGGAGTCAAACATGACAATTGGATTTGTATTTAGTGGTCAAGGGGCTCAATACCTTGGCATGGGAAAGAATTTTTATGAAGAGTCAGAATATTTCAAAAATAGAATAGATCAAGCCAGTGATGTTTTGGGAATCAACATTGCCGAAATTATGTTTGACGATGAAGAGAAATTGAATCTGACTGAATACACGCAACCTATTATTTTAGCGATGAGTGTGGCGATTTCTGAGATGATTAAAAATGAGTTGAAGATTAAGCCGACTGTAGTGGCTGGTCTAAGTTTAGGTGAGTACACAGCCTTAGTTGAAAGTCGGGCTTTAACTTTTGAGGAAGCTATCATCTTGGTAAATAAACGAGGTAAGTTAATGCAAGAAGCTGTCCCTCAAGGTGTGGGTGCTATGACAGCAGTGATGGGATTAGATCGTGAAACGATTCAATCAGCTTGTTTAGAAGCCTCAAAAGTTAAAGGTGTCTATCCTGCTAATTTTAATATGCCAGGACAAATTGTGATTGGCGGCTATAAAGAGGGGGTAGCTAAAGCTGAAGAAATATTAGCTGAAGCTGGTGCTAAACGTGTCATTCCTTTAACAGTAAGTGGACCTTTCCATACGCCTCTGTTAGAAACAGCAGCACAAGAATTAGAAATGATTTTAAAAGAAGTACCCTTTAAAGAGATGGAGATTCCTGTTGTTACTAATGTAACAGGGGCTGTTATTTTTGATAAAGATGCTTTAGTCGAGACGTTAACGAAGCAAGTGATGTCTCCAGTGTATTTTGAAGAGTGTATTAATACTATGATTGAATCAGGTGTGGATACGTTTATCGAAATCGGACCTGGAAAAACATTAAGTAGCTTTATTAAAAAAATCAATAAAAAAATGATCATTCAAAACGTGGAAGATATAAAAACATTAAACCGCTTATCAGAACGATTAGCTAAGGATTAAGGAGATGACAACTTGTTAAACAATCAAACAGTAGTTATTACTGGAAGTTCAAGAGGAATCGGTCGTGGATTAGCGATTGAATTTGCCAAGAATGGCGCCAATATTGTCTTAAATGCAAGAAAAGAAATAGATCAAGAATTAATTTCTGAAATTGAATCTCATGGTGTGAAAACACATGTGGTTCTAGGAGATATTCAACATTTTGAAGAAGCTAAAAAACTGATTACAGAAGCCAAAGAAGTTTTTGGCTCAGTAGACGTGTTAATCAATAATGCGGGGATTACGCGCGACATGTTACTTATGCGAATGAAAGAAGAAGAGTTTGATTCAGTGATTAACGTGAACCTTAAAGGAACATTTAATACGATTCAACATGCTTCAAGCATTATGTTAAAACAAAAATCTGGGACTATTATCAATATGTCTAGCGTGGTTGGTTTGACTGGAAATGCTGGACAGGCTAATTATGCAGCTAGTAAAGCGGGTGTGATTGGTTTAACTAAATCAGTGGCAAGAGAATTATCATCTCGTGGAATTACTTGTAATGCCATTGCCCCTGGTTTTATTGAAACAGATATGACGGATGTTTTAAGTGACAAAGTGAAAGAAGCAACCATTGCTCAAATTCCTTTGAAAAAATTAGGTCAAGTTGAAGATATCGCAAGAGCGGCTGTCTTTTTAGCAACAAACAAATACATCACAGGTCAGGTCATCAACGTAGATGGTGGCATGGTCATGAATGGCTAGGAGGTAACTCATGAGAAGAGTTGTAGTTACAGGAATGGGTGCAGTGACACCTTTAGGAAATACAGCAGAAGAATTTAAAAAGAATGTTTTAGCTGGGAAAAATGGGATTGCTCCAATTAAACGCTTTGACGCTAGCCAAACAGGCATTACAGTTGCAGGAGAAGTTAAAGACTTTGATCCCACTTTATACATGGAGAAAAAAGAAGCTAAACGGATGGATATGTTCTCTGTTTACGGCATAGCCGCAGCGACACAAGCCATGGAAGATAGCGGTTTAAAAATTGATGAGATCGATGCAGATCGTCTAGGTGTGATAGTCAGTTCTGGTATTGGTGGGATGGAAACAATTCAAAACCAAGTCATCAGAATGCATGACAAAGGACCAAAACGTGTCGCACCCTTCTTTGTGCCAATGGCAATCGGGAATATGGCAGCTGGAAACATTTCAATTAAAGTGGGAGCTAAAGGTATTTGCTCTTCAATCGTGACGGCTTGTGCCTCAGCAACTAATGCTATTGGGGAAGCTTTCCGTAATATTAAACATGGTTACTCTGACGCTATTTTAGCCGGTGGGGCAGAAGCGACTGTCTGTGAAATCGGTATTTCTGGATTTGCTTCACTAACTGCTTTAACACCGGAAACTGATCCCAATCGTGCCTCTATTCCTTTCGATAAAGATCGCAGCGGTTTTGTAATGGGTGAAGGTAGTGCTGTGATTGTTTTAGAAGAATTAGAACACGCCTTAAAACGTGGAGCTAAAATTTACGGAGAAATCGTAGGATATGGTACTAATGGTGATTCATATCATATTACAAGCCCAAATCCAGATGGTTCTGGTGCTGGAAAATGTATGAAATTAGCGATGGACGAAGCTGGAATTACTCCTAGCCAAGTCAGCTACATTAATGCCCACGGAACAAGTACACCAGCTAATGATAGTGGAGAAACAACAGCAATCAAATATGCCCTAGGTGATGAAGCTAAAAATGTGCCTATTTCAAGTACGAAAAGCATGGTAGGACATTTATTAGGTGCAGCTGGAGCAGTGGAAGCAATTGCTTGTTTAGCAGCGATTGAAGCAGATTTCATTCCACCAACAATTGGTTTAGAAAATCCAGGAGAAGGCTGTGACTTAGATTACGTGCCACAAGTTGGTCGTAAACAAGAAGTGGAATACACGTTGAGCAACTCTTTAGGATTTGGTGGACATAACGCTGTAATCTGTATGAAGAAATGGCGAGGTGAGTAATTTTGTCGTTTACTGATATTAAAGAATTATTAGAGTTGTTTGAAGCTGGTAGTGTTCGTGAATTAGATCTGAAACAAGGAGATTTAAGTCTTTACTTAAGTAAGAATGAAACGAGTCGCCAAGTTCAACAAATGTCGCCATCACAACCAATAGCAGTGGAGGTACCTACTGCTTCTGAAAACAATCCAGTAGTTAAACCCATAATTGCAGAAGCACAAGCTCAAGTAGTACCAGCCGCTGAAGGAGAAGTGGTAACCTCTCCAATTGTGGGAGTTATTTATACATCAAGTGACCCAAGCGCCCCTAAATTTGTCAATGTTGGAGATAAGGTTGCGGTTGGTGATACACTTTGTATTGTTGAAGCAATGAAAATTATGAATGAAATAAAAAGTGATGTAGCCGGTGTGGTTACAGAAATACTAATAGAAAATGAAGATGTCGTTGAATTTGGTCAAGCCTTATTCCGTATCGCCTAGGAGGATAACTATGCAATTAAATGTACAAGAAATTATGGAAATTATACCAAACCGCTACCCAATTATGATGGTAGATAGAGTAACTGAATTAGAACCAGGAAAGTATGTTAAAGCGATTAAAAATGTTACTTACAATGAGCATTTCTTCCCAGGTCATTTCCCAGGAGAGCCTGTTATGCCAGGTGTTTTAATTTTAGAAGCTTTAGCTCAAACAGGATCAATACCTTTACTTAAGAGTGAAGAATTCCAAGGTCAAACAGGTTACCTAGGTGGGATTGATAAAGTTAAATTCCGTCAAAAAGTAGTACCAGGGGACGTGTTAGTGATGGAAATGGAAATCATCAAACAAAAAGGTAACATTGGTGTTGGTAAAGCAACAGCATCTGTTGACGGAAAAAAAGTGTGTACGGCTTTAATGACATTTATTATTGGAGCGTAAGTCTATGTTTAATAAAGTTTTAATTGCCAATCGAGGAGAAATTGCTGTCAGAATTATCAGAGGCTGTAAGGAACTAGGGATTAAAACAGTAGCCGTCTATTCAGAAGCTGACAAAGAAGCTCTTCATGTAGAGATGGCAGATGAAGCAATCTGTATTGGCCCAGCTAAAGCAACGGATTCTTATTTAAATATGCACAACGTTTTAAGTGCTGCGATTGTAAGTGGCGCTGAGGCGATTCATCCAGGTTTTGGTTTTTTAGCTGAAAACAGCATGTTCTCTGAAATGTGTGAAGAATGCCAAATTAAATTTATTGGCCCAAAATCAGAAACAATAGATGCTATGGGAAATAAAATTAATGCTAGAAAATTAATGATCGAAGCAAATGTACCCGTCATTCCAGGTAGTGATGGAGAAGTTTCAACCATGAAAGAAGCAAAAAAAATAGCTGATAGTATTGGCTACCCAGTAATGTTAAAAGCTGCTGCAGGTGGGGGTGGCAAAGGGATTCGAAAAGTCTTGAAAGAAGAGGAATTAGAATCTCAGTTCCAATCTGCCCAACAAGAAGCCTTAGCAGCTTTTGGTAACGGTCAAATGTATATTGAAAAAATTATTTATCCAGCCCGTCACATTGAAGTCCAAATTTTAGGTGATAGTCATGGTCATGTGATTCATCTAGGCGAGAGAGATTGTTCCCTCCAAAGAAATAATCAAAAAGTCTTAGAAGAAGCACCAGCCTTTGGTTTACCTGAAGAGTTACGCCAAAAAATGGGTCAGGCAGCACTCAAAGCAGCTACTGCTGTAAATTACGAAAATGCTGGAACGATCGAATTTTTAGTTGATCAAGAAAATAATTTTTATTTTATGGAGATGAACACAAGAATTCAAGTAGAACATCCTGTTACAGAAATGGTTACAGACATCGATATTGTCAAGTGGCAATTAAAAATTGCTTCTGGTGAAGTTTTAGCAATCGAGCAAAAAGAGGTTGTGTTAGAAGGGCATTCAATAGAATGTCGAATAAACGCTGAAAATCCGTCATTCAACTTTGCTCCTTCACCTGGAACAGTAACTAATCTTTTATTACCAAGTGGTGGTTTAGGACTTAGAGTGGATAGTGCCATGTATAATGGTTACACGATTCCTCCTTACTATGATTCGATGATTGCCAAAGTGATTGTTCATGCTGAAACGCGTGTCGAAGCTTTAGCTAAAATGCAACGAGCTTTATCAGAACTCGTGACAGATGGTTTGGTTACGAATCAAGAATTCCAACTGGATCTGATTACCCATCCAGATATTATTAAGGGTATTTATGATACTAGTTTCTTACAGGAAACCTTTTTACCTGAATGGCATCAGTAATTAATGAAGGAGGAGAGATATGGGATTATTTAAAAAAAGAGACTATATTCGTATCACTCCATCCCCAGATTCTAATGAAGAGACAATGCAACAGAAACCATTTGTACCCGATGGCTCTTGGGAGAAGTGTCCTAGTTGTCATAAAGCACTTCACAAGAAAGAACTAGGAACAGAAAGAACCTGTCATCATTGTGGCTATGGATTTAGAATTGGGGCAAAACAACGACTATCCTTGATTGTAGATGAGGATAGTTTTGAAGTTTGGGATACAGATATTGCCTTTAAAAATCCGATTAACTATCCAGATTATGAAAAAAAGATCTCGATAGCAAAAGAAAATACGGGGCTTGATGAAGCAGTTCTTACAGGAAAAGCTAAAATTGGCGGATTCGATGTGGTGATTGGTGTGATGGATAGTCGATTTATCATGGGAAGTATGAGTAGCGTTGTGGGGGAAAAAATCACTCGAGCTTTTGAAAAAGCGAGGTTTTTAAATTTACCAGTGATTATGTTTACAGCTTCTGGTGGTGCGAGAATGCAAGAAGGGATTATGTCTCTAATGCAAATGGCAAAAATTTCTGGTGCAGTCAAACGTCATAGTGAAGCAGGCTTACTTTATATTCCTGTTTTAACAGATCCAACATTGGGTGGTGTAACGGCTAGTTTTGCTATGCAAGGAGATATTATTCTGGCTGAACCACAAACGGTGATTGGCTTTGCAGGACGACGAGTGATTGAACAGACGATTAGACAAAAATTACCAGATGATTTTCAAAAAGCTGAGTTTTTACTAGAAAAAGGTTTTATTGATAAGATCGTTCCAAGAACTGAATTAAGAGAAACCTTAACTTTATTGTTATCAATACACCAAGGAAGGGAGTAAAGAGCCATGATGAGAACAAAAACAGCTAATGAAATTGTAAAACTTGCTCGTGATGCTAATCGAATTAGTTCCTTAGAATTTTTCGAAGGCCTCTTTGACTCATTTACTGAACTTCACGGAGATCGATATTACGGAGATGATGGTGCAGTTATTGGTGGTGTTGCTTTTCTAGAACAACAACCAGTTACTGTTATCGGAATTCAAAAAGGAAAGAACTTAGAAGAAAATCTAGCGACTAATTTTGGCTCACCAAGTCCAGAAGGTTATCGAAAATCTCTTAGATTAATGAAACAAGCCGAAAAATTCAATCGTCCGATTATCACTTTTGTAAATACGCCAGGTGCCTTTTGTGGTATTGAAGCAGAAGAGCGTGGTGAAGGAGAAGCAATTGCAAACAATCTTTATGAGATGAGCCAATTAAAAGTGCCAATCATTTCGATTTTTACAGGTGAAGGCGGTAGCGGTGGCGCCATTGCACTAGCTGTCGCAAATGAAGTCTGGATGCTTGAAAACAGTATTTACTCAATTCTATCACCAGAAGGATTTGCTTCGATTTTATGGAAAGATAGCAGTCGTGCAGAAGAAGCAGCTGAAATCATGAAACTGACTTCTTTTGATTTAAAAGAACTGGAAGTGATTGAAAAAATTATTCCAGAAACAAGAGATGAAGAAAATTTAAGTGTTGAAGAAATCTGTGAGAATTTAAAAGAAGAACTACTAGCCAAGTTAGCGGTTCTAAATAAAATGACCCAAGAAGAACTAATTGAACAACGCTATGAACGATTTAGAAAATTTTAAAAACCAAAAAAGAGACAATTCTCTTTTTTGGTTTTTTATTTATTAAAATGCTTAAAATTTGTGCTATAATTTAACATGAATCAACTAGTTAACGATCTTGTTTACAAGTGAAATTAACTCAGTTAGTATAAAGGTGTATTCGAGAGGAGTATAAACAAATGAGTGAAAAATGGACTGACGAAGAATTAGAAAAAATTAAAGATGATATTTTAGCTTCTTTAGAAACGGTAATTGACCCTGAATTAGGTATTGATATTGTCAACCTGGGGCTTATATATGAAGTAAACTTAGATGATACTGGCTACTGTGAGGTTAAAATGACCCTAACAACAATGGGTTGTCCTTTAGCAGACGTTATCACTGACCAAATTCACTTAGCTGTTGGTGAAGTAGATGAAGTGAAAGAAATTGACGTGAAACTAGTCTGGTACCCTGCATGGACGACTGATAGAATGTCGAGATATGCGAGGATATCTTTGGGGATTAAGTAGGATGAATATTGAAACACCATCATCAGTTTTAAAAATTGATGATGGTGTTTTTTAAAAGAATTCTTAATAACTAATTTTGAAGAATAACACTATTAATAGAAAATTTATAGTACAATAAACGTATCTATAAAATAATTTGTAAAAGGAGAATTAGAATGAATAAAAGAAATATTATTTTTTTATTAGCTTTAACTGTAGTTCTATCTGCTTGTTCATCAAACCAACCAAAAAATGATCTAGGAGTCAATCAATCATCATCAAAAAAGACTGAAGAATCTAATGAAAATGGAAATAGACTAAAAATATCTGATTTAGCTGGAAATTGGCAATCACAACATGAACCAGAAAAGTATTATTTATCTATCGAAAAAAAATCAAGTGATTCAATAGAATATGCGGATAATTTAGAAGGAAAAGAACCTCAATTATTACAACTAGAATCAATATCTCAGGATGTCATTTCAGCATTATCTGAGGACAAAGAGACTCGTTTTACATTCACTTTTTCTGCTGAAAATACAATAACTGCTAGTTTTGGCGTGAATGAAGCATTTTTTTCTGATAAAAAACAGGAAGATAGACCAGTTGGCCTTTCTAAGCCTATTGAATATAAAAAAATAATTGATTAACAAAATAGAAGGTCATGAAATGAACTAATATTCAAAAGAATTCAAGTTCGTTTTCATATTTTCTATTTTAGATTCAAATAATACAAAATTTATTAATTGATCATACTACAAAGCAAGTTCTAAAACCTGTGCTACTTTATCCAAAGTCAACGTGCCTCTTTCTCCTAATGTAATACCTAAATCTGTTAATGGCTCTAGGGAGTGGATGACAGTAGGAATGATAGACCTATCTAAACCATATGTAGATAATTGAGTAGAAACACCCATCATGTCAAAAAATTCTTTTGTCTTAATAATACTTAACGCAATCATCTCATCTTCTGATCCTTTTTCAATCTTCCAAACGCGTTTAGCATATTGAATCAATTTTTCACGCTTTTCATTTTTTTGAACTTCTAACATGGCAGGTAAAATGGCTCCCATTGTTTTACCATGATCGATTTTGTAGGCAGCAGTAATCGCATGTCCAATAATATGAGTTGACCAATCTTGTGGCACACCGGCACCAATTATTCCGTTGATTGCCATGGTAGATGTCCACATTAAATTAGCTCGTAAAGCATAGTCAGTCGGTGTGTGAAGTACTTTTGGCCCTTCTTCAATAAGTATTATTAATAAACTTTCTGCAAATCGGTCCTGAACATAGGCATCCACTGGATAAGTTAAATACTGTTCCATAATATGAGTAAATGTGTCAACAATCCCATTACTCACTTGATTAAGCGGAGCACTATAGGTATATGTGGGATCAAGTATTGAAAATTTAGGATAAATTGCTGGGCTTCTAAATGGAATTTTAGAGCCTTCTGTTTGAACTGAAATAACAGCTTCTCCATTCATCTCAGTTCCTGTACCAGATAAAGTTAAAATAGTTCCTAAGGGTAATGCTTTTGTCACGGGTACTTGCTTAACTAGAATATCTGAAGCAGTCTCTCCTTCAAAACAAGAAGCAGCTGCTATAAATTTAGTTCCGTCAATAACAGAGCCGCCACCTACTGCTAAAAGGAAAGTAAATTGATTTTCTTTAACAAAGTCGACGATTTCCATTAAATTTTCATAGGTTGGATTGGGCTCGATGCCACCAAATTCAGAGTAGTTAAATTCAGTAAGTTGGGTTTTAATCTCATCTAATACTCCACTTTCTTTCGCACTTGAGCTGCCGTAGAGAATTAAAATTTTAGCATTTTGTGGAATCTCTTGGTTTAATTTTTCCAATTGATTTTTACCGAATAATATTTTTGTTGGGTTTTTAAATTCAAAATTTTGCATAATGATTCCTCTATTCCTATTTTTTCAAAAGAATAAATTTAATTATTTTTTCTTCTGTGTGATATCATTATGGCAAACGAATTTTTACCCAACAAGGAGTGAGATTATCCTATGACAAAAAATCATAGTGAATCAGAAAATGCAGATTTAAACCGAAGAAAAGTGTTAGGCGAATTTTTACGACAACGTAGAGAAAAGACAAAACCTGAAGATGTAGGAATTATAGCTACTGGAAAAAGACGGACACCAGGATTAAGAAGAGAAGAGCTAGCTCAGATAGCTGGAGTTAGTGTGTCTTGGTATACATGGCTTGAACAAGGTCGAGAAATAAGTGTTTCTGATGAAGTGTTAAGCAGTATCGCCCATGTTTTAGTATTTGATAAAGCAGAGAGAGAGTACTTATTTCAACTTTCTAAAAATCAAAATATTCCGGAGGTTGGGCAAATCTATCAACCAGAAAGATACGAAGTTCAAGAGATTTTAGATTCTTTTGGAAATAATCCAGCGTATGTGATTGATAACTGCTGGAATCTAGTTGCAGGAAATCAAAATGCGTATAAGCTATTTGTTGCTCCTACAGTTAGATCATATGATAGTTTACCATGGCATGAAAAAAATCTTATCTGGACGATGTTTACAAATCCGTATCAAAAGGAATTGATGCTTGAATGGGAAGAAGAGGCGAAGCGCTCAGTTGCTTTATTCAGATATAGTAGCCGTTCTCATATAGGGGATAGTTGGTATAGTGAGTTTATAGAAAATTTAAAGAATGTTTCACCTGAATTTGAGAAGTGGTGGCAAAATTATAATATTTCTCCCCCTAATGGTAAAAAGAAACAGTTGAATCACCCAGTTGTGGGGAATTTAAATTTAGAAGTAAAAACTCTACTAATTCCTGAATATCCGAATACACAATTGGTTGTCTATTTGGGTACGGATCCAGAAACAAGTAATAAATTATCTGAATTATCAAAAATAATGAGATAAATTTAGTAGGCATCTGATTCCTTTTATATAACAAGCTATTTTTTTCATTAATACAAAAAAATCTAAACACTATTTATTTAACGATGATAATAACGGTTTTTTAAACATCAAAATAATAATTTGTGTGAATTTTATTCATTCGATAACCCTCTTTGAGAAAAAGGATTCAAGCAATTAAATGTACGCTGTTTTTTTATTTAGATATACTTTAAAAGTGCTTAATCAAAGCACATAAAAACAGTATTTTTTAATCTTAATTAAAGGTTAAAAAACGTAGGGGGATAATTTATGAAAAAATATTTAGCGGAATTTATAGGAACGTTCGTTCTTGTATTTTTAGGAACTGGAACAGTAGCAATTGCTAATTCTGGAGAAACAGCAATTGGTTACTTGGGTATCGGCTTAGCATTTGGAATGGCAGTTATGGTGATGGTGTGTGCTGTTGGTGGTGTTTCTGGTGGTAACTTTAACCCAGCAGTATCATTAGCAATGATGATGAACAAACGTTTAGAAGTAAAAGATGGTATTTTTTATATTATCGCTCAATTTATCGGTGCAATTGCAGCTTCAGGTGTTTTATCAATTTTCATCAAAGCATTAGATTTACCAAGAGACGGATTCGGTCAAACAGATTTTCCTAATGTTTCAGCAATGCAAGCCTTTTTATTTGAAGCAATTATTACATTTTTATTTGTTTTTGTTATTTTAATGGTAACAAGTACCAAATTTGGTAACCAAACATTAGCACCAATTGCAATTGGTACAGTGTTGGCATTCTTAATTATTGTGGCTTTAAATGTAACGGGTGGTTCATTAAATCCAGCTCGTAGTTTTGGTCCAGCTATTTTTGCTGGTGGCAGTGCATTATCAAACTACTGGGTATACTTACTAGCTCCATTGGTTGGTTCAGCAGTGGCAGCAGTCGCAGCGAAATTTATGGGCAGTGAAGAAAAATAATTATTAGATAAAACTTCTATCTCAGGATAGGAGTTTTTTTATTTACCTTGTTTATTAAGATTGATAGAATAGATTAGAGAATTAGAAAAGGGGAATTTTTATGAGAATAGGTATTATTTCCGCAATGCCATCCGAGTTGGAATATGTTTTAGAAAATATTGATGTAGAAAAAATCCATGATAAAAAAATGAATCATTTCTTTATCGGTAATTACGAAGAAATAGAGCTCATTTGCGTTGTTTGTGGTGTTGGGAAAGTGAATGCAGCAGTCTATACACAGCTTCTAATCGATAATTATGAGCCTGATTATGTGATTAATATTGGAATTGCAGGTGGGCTAGGAGAAAGGGTAAAAACTTTAGATTTAGTTGTAGGTAGTTCATACCGTCATCATGATGTTAATATCGAGCAAACAGAGAATTTATTTCCTAATCAGCACTCGTTCTTAGCTAATAATAATTTATTTGAATTAATAAAAATGAAAATCCCTTCTGTTCATGATGGTGTCATGACTTCAGGAGAATCTTTTATTGCTGATAAAAAAGAAAAAGAATTTATTAAACATAACTTTCAATCCATATCAGTTGATATGGAAACAAGCTCTATCGCTCATTGCTGCTACTTAAATGAAGTCCCTTTTATTGCTTTAAGGTGCATTTCTGATTTGGCAGATGATAAAGCAAATGATTCATATGAAAATTTTGAAATCAAAGCTAGTAATTTAGTAGGGAAAAATCTTTTAAACGTTTTAGATGGATTTAAAATAATAAGTAATGAGTGGGTTGATTGAAATTAACTATCCGAGAAATCGCAAAGACCCAAAAGTTATCTGGATTAAGGAGGTCTCAGTCAGTTGAATGTAACATTGAAATTAATTACTAATAAAGATCAAGTACTAATTACAAAAATTTTGACGAAATCTTTCAATTTTGATACGCAATTGTACTTTGGGAAAGATCAAGAAGATGGCCCACCAGGATATAATGATGGTACATTAGCACTTAGAATATTAACTGAAAAAAACTGGGAAAAGTGGTTTATTTTAGAGAAAGAGACAGTCATTGGACTCATTGTCTTGGATAGTAAACAGAGGGAAGTACGCTATTTCTGTGTTTTTCCAGAATTTATAGGACAGGGTTATGGAACTGCAGTTTGGAAAAAAATCGAAAACAGATTTGGTTCAGAAAATTGGCTTTTAGAAACTCCAGCCTATTCATTGAGTAATCATTTCTTTTATGAAAAACTAGGATTTGAAAAAGATGGTAAAAAAGATTATGGTGAAGGATCGTACTCAATAATATTTAAAAAATAAAATGAGTTGACATGAATATAAAAATAGAGTAAATTATATATGAAATCGATATCATAAAAAGAGGTGACTTATGGCAACGATTAAAGATGTCGCTAAAGAAGCGGGGCTTTCAGTTTCCACAGTTTCTAGATATTTAAATGATCATCCATATATTTCGGAAGATAAAAAGAGTCGAATCAAGGAAGCCATGCGAGTGCTAGATTATACGCCTAGTTCAATTGCAACTCAGCTAAGATCAAGAAAAAGCAAAACAATTGGTGTAATAGTGTCCAGAATCACAAATCCTTTTTTCTCTTATTTAGTTGATGCTATTGAAAAAAAAGCTGTCCAATCAGGATATCGCGTTTTAATCATGCAAACGTATGACGAGTTAGAAGCAGAGAAAAATTGTTTAGAGATGTTAAAACAACAAGTTGTTTCTGGCTTAATTATGTGTTCTGTTGAGAGTGATATTGAGGCTATTAAAGATTATCAAAAATTTGGTCCCATTGTATTATGTAATGAAAAAGTTAGTGATATGACAATCCCTCAAGTAGTTACTGATCAAGAACAAGCAACTTTTGAAGGAATAGAATATTTAATTGAAAAAGGCTATAAAAAAATTGCTTATTGTACTGGTGGAAATTTTGAGGTCGATGGTCATGGAAGTACTCGAACAAAAGGCTTTGAACGAGCAATTACTTTGAACAAGCAAACATTTAATAAAAAATGGATATTTCAACGGGTTCATACAATTTCAGATGGTCGAAAAATTGTTAATCAATTATCACAATTACCTACAAACCAAAAACCAGATGCTATTTTTGCCAATAGTGATGAAGTCGCATCTGGAATTATTTCTGAAATGTTGGATTTAGGGTATCAAATCCCACTAGATTTAGCTGTGATTGGATTTGATAATCAACCATTTACTTCTATGTTGTCCATACCGTTAACAACAATTGAACAACCTGTTGAAGCGTTAGGTATTGAGTCAACTAATTTATTACTGTCATTAATTGATGGCAAAAAATATCAAATTAATGATAATAAATTAAAATTAAAATTAATCGAAAGAGAATCCGTTTAGCTGACGGATTTTAATCCCACAATTGTGGTATCGATATCATAAAGGAGAATAGAATATGATAACAGAAAAAAAATGGTGGCAGGATGAAATTGTCTATCAAATATACCCAAAAAGTTTTAATGATACGAATAATGATGGGATAGGTGATATTAATGGAATTACCGAAAAATTACCTTATATTCAATCTTTAGGAGTAACAATGATTTGGATTTGCCCAATTTTTACATCCCCTATGGTTGATAACGGCTATGATATAGCAGATTTTGAAGGAATAGATCCTCAATTTGGAACAATGGCAGACTTTGATCAACTTATAAAAGAAAGTAAGAAGCTTCGGATTAAGATTATTTTAGACCTGGTTATTAACCATACCTCAGATCAACATCCTTGGTTTCAAAAAGCTATGGAAGATCCAACGAGTAAGTACCGTGATTATTATATATTTAAGGAAGGAACGAGTCAGCCGAATAATTGGCGCTCAATTTTTGGTGGTTCAGTATGGGAAAAGTTACCAAATGAAAATAGTTACTATATGCATGTTTTTGATAAGAAGCAACCTGATTTAAACTGGGAAAATAAAGAAGTTCGCACAGAACTGTACGCGATGATTAATCGCTGGTTAGAAAAGGGCATATCAGGCTTTAGGATTGATTCAATTACGTTTATAAAGAAAGATCAAGATTATCAAAGCTTACCTGCTGATGGAGTGGACGGTTTGGTTTCTTGTAAGAATAAGACAAGGAATCGTCCAGGAATCGAAAAATTTCTTCATGAATTGAGAAGTGAGACTTTTGATAAATATGATTGTGTCACGATTGGTGAAGCACCAGGTGTTAATTATGAAGAGTTTCCAACGTATATCGGAGAGGATGGTTATTTCTCAATGATTTTTGATTTTCATTACGCTGATATTGATGTTGAATCAGGATCTGATTGGTTTAAGAGAACAAACTGGACGGTTAACGAGTTTAAATCTTTACTTGAGAAATCTCAGTTAGCTTTACAAAATGCTGGTTGGGGTGCTAACTTTTTAGAAAATCATGATCAACCTAGAGCGTTGTCTAAATTTGTTGCTAAAAAATATCAAAATTCAGAAGCAGCATTAGGGATAGGTTCCCTGTATTTCTTTTTAAGAGGAACACCCTTTATTTATCAAGGTCAAGAACTTGGCATGGTTAATGCGAAAAGAAAAAAGATTAATCAATTTGATGATATTTCGAGTATAGATAACTACCAACGTAGTTTAGAAGAAGGATTTTCTGAGAAAAAAGCTCTTTATTTTGTTAATCAAAGAAGTAGGGACAATTCACGAACCCCTATGCCATGGGATAATAGTCAATATGGTGGTTTTTCAACTCAAATACCTTGGCTTGAAATGACAGAGGAGTATCCTAAAATAAATGCTGAAGAGAATCCTGTTTTTACAGGTTATCAAAAAATGATTGAGCTTAGACAAAAATCTGAAATTAGTCAGTTATTAAAAGAAGGATCTATTAGTTTTTTACATCAGTATGTTCCAGCTAACATAATTGCGTATACTCGACAATTAAAAGATAAAGAAATCTGTCTTTATTCAAATTTTAGTGATCAAGTAGAAAAAATAAAATTAAATAAAACGATTAGTAAGCTATATTTTAACTCGCACCAAGGATTAGAGAATAAAGACAATGAAATAACGTTATTACCTTATCAAAGTATTCTATTTAGTTATTAAAGGAGAGAATGACAATGACAACTGATTATGCAAAAATTGGACAAGAAATTTTAAAAATAGTGGGAGAAGATAATATTTTATCGATGACTCACTGTGCTACGCGTTTGCGTTTAGAAGTTAAGGATAGAGAGAGTATTGATGATAAAAAAATTGAAAATGTAGATGAAGTTAAAGGTGTTTTTTATAACGCTGGTCAATATCAAATTATTTTAGGAACTGGTATTGTCAATAAAGTTTATGATTCTTTAATGACTGACAATCAAAAGTTAAAAAATAAAGAGACTAGCTTAGAAGAGATCAAAAGAGATGGAAATCCAATAAAGAGAGGCATTCGAACGTTAGCTGATATCTTTATCCCTATTATTCCAGGAATTGTTGCGACAGGCCTTTTTTTAGGATTGAAAGGTGTTATTCTAAATGAGAGTGTATTAGCATTTTTTGGAACATCGGCTGATAAGATTCCCGAGTATTTAATGACATTAATGAGCGTTTTAACAGATACGGTTTTTGTTTTTTTACCAGCACTTATTTGTTGGTCAGCTTTTAAAAAATTTGGTGGGACACCAATTATTGGCTTTGTGATTGGCTTGATGTTGGTATCGCCAATGCTACCTAACGCTTATGCCGTTGCCGATATTAATAGCGGAATAGAGCCGTTAATTGCTTTTGGTTTTATTCCTATTGTAGGTTATCAAGGAAGTGTTTTAACAGCACTTGTTGTGGGGATTATTGGCGCAAAATTCGAAACTAAACTAAGAAAAATAATGCCTAACTCTCTTGATTTGATGTTTACGCCATTTTTTGTCATTCTTAGCATGATGCTATTAGGGCTTTTAGTACTAGGACCTGTTTTACATTTTGTAGAATCTGGACTTGTGATTGTAGTTAAAAATTTGATACATTTACCGTTTGGGATTGGAGGTTTACTAATTGGTTTCCTTTATCCTCTTTCAGTAATGACCGGTATGCATCATCTATTTATTATGATTGAAACAAGTTTATTAGCACAGACAGGTTTTAATCCGTTGATAACGTTGTGTGCGATGTATGGATTTTCTAATGCGGCAGTTTGTTTTGCAATTAGTAAAAAAGCGAAAAATAAAAAAGTAAAAGTAGTTGGGACAAGTGCAGGAATTACACAATTATTAGGCGTTAGCGAGCCAGCGCTGTTTGGTATTACAATTAGATATGGAACTAAACCACTGATCGTTATGTTAGGCTGCTCAGCAATGGGAGGAGCAGTTCTTTCGATGTTAGGCGTTCAAGCTAATTCATACGGGTTAGCTGTTATCTTATCTCCATTGATGTACATTTATGATTCCTATCAATTTGTTACCTATATAGTTGTTGGGATAGCAACGTTTATTACTGCTTTTATTATCACCTACTTATTTGCAGTTCCAGAAGAAGTTATGGTATCAGAGTAATTAATGATTTTTTATTGAATAAAATTAGAAATTTTTTACTTGTTTTTTTATTAATTATCAAGAATTTCTAAAACCCAACTTAAGGATGAGGTAACCTTAGCCGATACTTGTTATAATAAATGCTAGATAAACAATTATTTGCGGAGGTATTCAATGAAAAATATAAAAAAACTATCTATGAGTGCATTATTATTAACTGGTTTGATTGTTGGACCAGTGGCTTTTGCCAATGAAAAAACAAAGGATGAAGGTTGGAATGTGCCTAATATTGCTTTAGGTAATGGCCTAACGGAAGCTGAAAAAACAAAAACAACTGACATTTTAACAAAAGATTTAGCCAAAGTGAATGCATTAAAAGGCACAGATGTTACTAAAAATAACCAATTCGTGGTTGATGGCAATGATCTTGTCAAGTATGTAACGGATGTACCTGAGTTTACACCTAATTCTAAAGCTTATTCTAGTGCTTTAATTGCAAGAACAAAAGAAGGAACTGGTGTAGATGTGGAGATTGTGACACCAGAAAACATTACAGCTAGGACCGAAGCTATGTATCGCTCAGCAGCTATTACAAGTGGCGTGTATGATGCTTATATTAGAATTGGTAGCGTTAGAACGATGGACGGTAGTGGCGCACTAGCAGGAATTTACAAAATATACGATGAAGTAGATCCAGCAAGTGATCAACAAGACCAAAAAAGTCGAGATGAAAAACGTGAAGTTGCTCAAGATCAAATGAAAGTCGTTTCGTCAATTGATGAAGCAAATAAGGATAAAAAAGATTATTCATCAGAAAACATGTTAGTAATGTTGGCTGATATCCAGTTAGAGCTTCAAAAAATAAATGAAAAACTACAAAAAATGTCAGAAGATCAAAAAGTCCAGGAAGTAACAAAAGTTGTCACTGACCAAATTGATAAAAATGGAATGACGAACGCTATATCAGGGGATCAAAAGACACAAATTATTAATAATATGGTTTCATTTAGTAGTACAGATGCCATCAATGATAAAGAGATGACAAAACAATTAACAGGATTTAAAGATGATCTTATGCAAAACGGAAAAGAGTTCAAGGATAACTTATTATCAGATGAAAATGTAGCAAAAGCTAAGAGTGGTATTTCAGGTTTTTGGCAAGGAATTAAAGATTTCTTCTCAAATATCTTTAAATAAAAGAGCTATTCAACACGGAAAGTCATTTCTTTGTTGAATAGTTTATTTTTTATGAGCAAAAAAATGTATAGTTTAGTAATGAAAGTGCTATATTATACTAAAAGTAGGTAATTTAATGAATCAAATTGAAGAATATATAAATAGTATTGATGAAAAAAGGGTAGAATCTTTTAATAAATTGTATCAAACGGTAAAAACTAAGATACCAACTGGTTTTCAAGAAATAATGAGTTATGGCATGATTAGTTTTGTTGTACCTTTAGAAATCTACCCTAAAGGCTACTTAAACAGGACAGAGGAACCACTTCCTTTTGTATCTATCGCTGTTCAAAAAAATCATATTGCTCTCTATCATATGGGAATAATGGGAAACAAAGAAGTTTTAACTTGGTTTGAGGAAGAGTATGCTAAGCAAGTTTCTACCAAGTTGAATATGGGGAAAAGTTGTATTCGTTTTACGAATGCTAAAAAAATTCCCTATCACCTTATCGGAGAATTAATGACTAAGATTTCATTAGAAGAATGGGTAATCACTTATGAGAAATATATGAATAAAGGAAGTTATAACGATGAAAAATAAAGAATATAAGTTTGAGAGTGTTATTAAAGCTTCTGAGGTAGGTAAAGGTGGTGCTTTTATTATTTTTCCTTATGATCTTAGATCTGAGTTTGGAAAGGGACGCGTTAAAGTTACTGTACTATTTGATCACATCTCATACACAGGAAGTATTGTTAATATGGGAATGAAACGTGAAGATGGTTCTATTGTGTATGTTATTGGTATAAGAAAAGATATCAGAAAACAACTTAGTAAAGAAGTTGGTGATACTGTCAGTGTAATAGTAAAAGAGGTGGAAATAAGTGGCAAATGAAAAAATTTTTGAAATGTTTTTTAGTAGTGTTTATCCGCTTTATTTAAAGAAAGTTGAGAAAAAAGGTCGTACTGAAGCTGAGTTGGATCAAGTGATTGAATGGTTAACAGGATACTCTGATGATAGACTTCAAAAACAAATAGAAGAGGATGTTTCTTTCCGTCTTTTTTTTGAAGAAGCCCCTAAGATGAATAGTAACGTTCATTTGATAAAAGGAGTCATCTGCGGTGTACGTATTGAAGAAATTGAAGATCCTTTGATGAAAAAAATCCGCTATCTTGATAAGTTAGTAGACGAGTTAGCTAAAGGCAGAAAGATGGAGAAAATATTACGAAATTAGATCGATTTGCTTTTTGTTTATAAAGAGCATAAAATAGAAGTCAATGTTGAAAGTTTTCTTATCTAATTAAGAGGACTTTTTTTACGTGCAAAAAAAAGAAAGTGGGATTGAAAAAAATTTGGAAATTGGTATGAGAACAATAAAAACAGGTTTGAGTGTTTTTGTTTGTATTTTGATTAGTTTTATCTTTAATCGAGATACATATGTTGTGTCATCAATAACTGCTGTTTTTACGTTGAGAGAAGATATGTACAACACTCTTAAATTTGGCAGACATCGTGTAGTGGGAAATATTATGGGGGCATTATTTTCGGTCGTTGCAATTTTTATTTTCCAGCAATTTGGAGACGGTGATATTGTTCAATTAATCGCAATACCTCTATTAGTGACAGGGATGATTTGGCTTCTATCAACAGCTAACTGCTACGAAGGGACAGTCGGAGCTTGTGCAACTTTTCTGACGATTCTTTTTATGATTCCGGATAATCAGTCATATACTTATGCGTTGGCTAGAGTAGTAGATAGTTTTATTGGAATGTTTGTGGCTTTTGGAATGAATATCGCATTACCTTGTAAGTATAAAAAATTAGATGGATTTGAAGAGGGAGAGTAGACTTAAAGTATTTTTTACTTTAGGTTTATTTTGGGTATAACAAAAAGGTATCCAGTCATCTATAGTGATTGAATACCTTCGTCAATAGCTAGAATCGTCCACAGTTGATTACTCCTTAACTAGTTGATTTAAATTGTTTTTTGCTTCTTCAATCGTATGACCTTGTGCTGAAATATTTTCATTGTTTGCATCAAATACAATAAAGATATTATCCTCAGTGTTTAAAGTAATACGGTATGAAATTGCTTGGTTGTTAAATACCATAATAAATTCTCCTCTCGTTGTTGATTTTCTTGAGAAAGGCATAAACTTTCATGGTAACAAAATTCCTATACTTACTCTATCATAATGAAATTTTGAAATCAAGTATTTTAATCAATAATTTCATAGAATTTTCATAAGTTTTTATTAAGATAAAAATATGAAGCTTTCTGATAAAGTATATTTAAGAATTGTCAGAAACATAGTATACTAATAGATATTATATGAGGTTGGTGTGAGGAAATGGTCTTTTATTTTGTTGGATTATTATTAACGTTAGTTGGGCTTATCTATTTAATTTTCCCTTCTAAAAAAAGAATCAATAAGTATGGTTACAGAACACAAAGGGCAAAAATGAGTGAAGCAAGTTATGATTATGCTCAAAAAGTTGCTGGTAAAACATTCTTTTTAGTAGGGATTTTAACATTTATAGTAGGGTTAGCATTACGCTATTTTGGAATAACACAACTTTATATTGTTGAAGTACTACTAATCGGGATTCCGATTGTTAGAATTTTTTATAAAATAGAATTAGAGTTAGAGAAATTTCATGATAAAGAAGAAGAGGACGTGGCAAGTAAATGAAATTATTAATGGTTGAGGATAATGAGTCAGTATCAGAAATGATGAAAATGTTTTTTTTAAATGAAGAATGGGATGTAAGTTTTAAATATGATGGAAAAGATGGTTTAGATGAATTTTTAACTGATCCTGAAAGTTGGGATATGATTACGTTAGATTTAAATTTACCAACAATGGACGGTGTAACGGTTTGTCGAGAAATAAGAAAAGTCTCAACAACGGTACCTATTATTATGTTAACAGCAAGAGACTCGGAAAGTGATCAGGTGATAGGTTTAGAAATGGGAGCAGATGATTATGTGACAAAACCGTTTAGTCCAATTACATTGATTGCTAGAATCAAAGCACTTCATCGTCGAGCCATTCTAACGGATGATACTGAAAAAACAACGAATGATATTCAAGAAGATTTTGATGTGGTGACAGACCATTTCAAAATGAATATCAAAACAAGAGAAGCTTATTTAGATAATCAATTAGTAGATGGTTTAACACCTAAGGAATTTGATTTATTATTAACACTAGCAAAAAAACCAAGACAAGTTTTTTCAAGAGAAAAATTATTAGAATTAGTTTGGGATTATCAATATTTTGGTGATGAACGAACTGTTGATGCTCACATAAAAAAATTAAGACAAAAAATTGAAAAGGTAGGACCACAAGTTATTCAAACTGTCTGGGGTGTTGGGTACAAATTTGATGATTCAGGAGTCGGTGCATAATGCGCTATTTGCTACAACAGATGATTGCTTTTTTTGCGATTATTTTAACAGTGTTAATTATTTTCGGGGTTTCTTTTACGACATTTACAAAGAATACCGTAAAGGAAACAACATATGAACAATTAGAAGGCTATGCAACCACTGTGATTCAGAATATGGGTAAACAAAATTGGAATTTACAACAATCATTGAATACGACAAGTGCTATAGTTGAAAATCAAAATATAGGTTTCTTTTTACTTACCCCAGATAGAGTTGCTAGTTATCCACCATCAGCAAAAGGAAATAATGGTGATAATTTAATTTCTGATGATGAACTTAAATTATTAAAAAAAGGAAAAAAGATTCAAAAAACAGTGGCTAATGCCTCTTTAGGACCTGAAGGTAAGAAAACAACAATGGCGATTCATATTCAACCATTGTTTTCTAGCCCTAATTTGGATTTTGAGTATATTTTAATGGTGTGGCAGCCAAGTAGCAATATAGAAGAGAGTGTTAGTTCTTTAACACAAAACTTATTCAAAGGTTTTATCATTTCAACAATTATTGCTTTGATTATCAGTTATATTTTGGCTAAATTCCAAGTGAATCGGATTAATCGTATGCGAAAAGCGACTAACCAAATATCAACAGGAAATTTTGATGTTTATTTGGATGTAAAAAACAATGATGAATTAGATGATCTAGCAGAGGATTTTAATCAAATGGCAATTGCTTTAAAGGACTCACATACAGAGATTGAGCGCCAGGAAGAAAGACGCCGGAACTTCATGGCAGATGTGGCACATGAGATGAGAACTCCATTAACGACTATCAATGGACTTCTTGAAGGATTGGCCTATAATGCTATTCCAGAAGATCAAAAAGATAAATGTATTAATTTGATGCAGAATGAAACCAAGCGACTAATCCGTTTGGTTAATGAAAACCTAGATTATGAAAAAATATTAACTAATCAGATTAGTATCACTGTCCAAAAGCTTAATGCAACAGAGATTTTGGAAACATTATCAGAACAACTCAAAGGTAAAGCGGATGATAAAAATAATCGGATTATTATTGAAACGATTGAACCAGTAGAAGTTTACGCAGATTATGACCGGTTTGTGCAGATTATGGTAAATATCATAACTAACGCCATTCAATTTACTGAAAATGGTGAAATTAAATTGTCCGTTTCAAGGGGATACATGGAAACGACTGTGTCTATTTCTGATACAGGAATTGGTATGGATGAAGAACAAGTTAAGAATGTCTGGGATCGTTATTACAAAGCAGATCCGTCTAGAAAAAATACTAAATATGGAGAATCTGGTTTGGGATTATCTATCGTTGATCAGTTAGTTAAACTACACGGTGGCTCAATTGAGATTGAAAGTGAAGTTGATAAAGGAACAACATTTAATATTAGTTTTCCAGATAACGTGTCGGATGATTCAAACTAGTTAACTAGTTACATTTTTTATAAAAAGAACCTTAGCGATAACATAAAATTAATTTTTTATGTTATCGCTGTTTTTTTATTAATTTTAAAAAAGTAAGGAAAAATTATGTGACAGCACTGTAAGAAAACTGACATTAATAACAATACCTATTTTTTTAGAAAGCTAGTAAACTATAGTTACTTATTAAGTTGGAGGAGGAAGAAAAAATGACTATGATTAAACTAGAAACAATTTCTAAAATTTATCAAGGGGCGATTCCATATGAAGCTTTAAAAAAAATTGATTTGCAAGTGGAAAAAGGTGAGTTTTTAAGTATTATGGGACCTTCTGGCAGTGGAAAGACTACTCTTTTAAATATTATTGCAACTCTAGACAAAGCAACGAGTGGTACAGTTGAAATTGATGGAAAAGCTATTACGCAGCTTTCAAAAGACCAATTGAGCGTATTTAGATTAAAAAAAATAGGCTTTGTCTTTCAAGATTTTAATTTATTACCACCCTTAACTGTGGAAGAAAATATCATGTTACCACTAACTTTGGATAATCAACCAATCGAGTTAATACAGAAAAAAGCTAAAGAATTAATGTCAGAATTAGGTATTTCACATTTAGCTAAAAACCGAATTCACGAAGCTTCAGGAGGTGAAAAACAACGAATCGCAATTGCCCGAGCTTTAATTAATGAACCTGATATTATTTTAGCGGATGAACCTACAGGTAATTTAGATTCAAAATCAGCAGGTAGCGTGATGTCAATTCTTTCAGAAATAAACCAATTAAAACAAGTGACAACAATTATGGTAACTCATGATGCTGTTTCTGCTAGTTATTCTAATCGTGTGGTTTTTATTAAAGATGGTTGCTTTTATAATGAAATTTATTGTGGAGAGCAAAAAGAATTATTCTATCAAAATATCCTAGACGTTTTAGCTCATTTAGGGGGGACTAATCATGAATTTCAAGCAACTTATACTCCGTAATGTTACGAGAAATGGTCGGGAATATGTAACCTATTTTTTAAGCAGCTTATTTTCAGTGATGGTTTTCTTCGTTTTTTCTTTATTATATTTTCATCCAGATTTAGGTGATCAATTAAAGGGTAGTAGTGATAGCGTTTCAGAAATGGCTATTTTTGGTATCTCAGTTGCTGAAGTCGTGATCGCTTTAATGTCTTTTGTCTTCTTATGGTATGCGTTTAATACTTTTTTAAAAGGTCGTAAAAAACAATTATCTATTTATTTAACTTTAGGGATGTCGGAGAAAAAACTAAAACAAATGATTAAATATGAAAATAGTTTGTTAGGTTTTAGTTCAATTTTACTTGGAACTGTTTTAGGGATATTATTTTCGAAATTTATTTTACTCATCACACAAAATATTCTTTATTTAGAAGAAGGTTTACCTTTTTATTTTCCAATCAAAGCAATTGGTTTAACTTGGTTGGTATATAGCGTTATCTTTATTCTCATTTCTTTCTTTACAGTGATTAAGTTAAGAAAAATAACATTATTAGAAATGAGAGAATCAACAGAAGATGTTTTTGTTGCCCCAAAAAGAAGCGTTATGTATACAATTCTTGGGATTATTTTAATTCTGATGGGTTACGGATTAGCATTTGTCTTTTCTTATAATATGAATGGTATGTTGAGATTACCAATTAACATAGGTATTGGAACACTCATAATCTGTGTTTTAATAACTATTTTAGGTACTTTTCTTTTCTTTAAGTTTTCAAGTGTAAATCTGTTTCAAAAGCTAAAAGAAAAACCACTATATTTTAAAAATAGTAACATGCTGACAATCAGTAATCTTATTCATCGAATGAGAACGAATGCTATGATGTATTTTTTAATCTCAATTGTCGGAGCAATCGCATTTGTGGGTATTGGTGTAGCAAAATCGATTGGTAGTTATGATTTTGGGAAAACTCAAGGCGCGTCTTTTGCTATTGTCTATGATGCCATTGGAGCCAGTGATCGTGAAGATATTAAGAAAATTCATAGGGAAAATATTTCAACTGTTGAAAACATGATAAAGGAATCAAAATATGATTATATATCGTTACCGATTCAGCTAATAGATATACTAGTAGAACAAGAAAATCCTGATGAAATGTCAGGTTTATTGACCTATAAATTAATAAAAGAGAGTGACTTTAATCAGCTAATGTCTTTTATGGATAAAAGTGCTATAAAACCAGTTAATGATGATGAGATTTTAAAATTAGTTGGAAGTAATTCAGAAAAACAAGCTATTAAAGCTGAAAAATTAGTTGATTCGGTATCAAAAATTAATATGGTTAGTTATAAAGAAGATGAAGAGATAAAAGAACAAATAAAAGTTAGATATTCAGATGTTCAGCTATCCTTAGGAGAATATGGAAGTCTTGGTGTTGTGACAGATAAAAAATATCAAGAATTAAAAAATCGTGATATTTTTTATTATTCAAGTACACAAATTATACACTTTAAAGAGTGGACAGAGGATAAGGCTTTAAACAATGAAATCAGTTATTTTTTAAAAGAAAAAATCAAAGAACAAGAGAATAAAAGTAACCAAATATATGAAAAAATTGGTAAAGTTCGAGGTGAAGAGTTAACTGATGAGGAAACAGAAGAAGTCATAGAAGTGGACAGTAAAGAATTTTATTATTCTTCATTGTATGAAACTTGGTTAAAAACAAAGCAATCAAATGGTACGATTCTTTTAATCAGTATTCTATTGGGTTCTGTATTTTTCACTTTTTCATGTAGTATCATTTATTTCAAACTATTTGGAGAGTTAGAAAAAGATGGTAAATACCATCGTTCGTTGTACATTTTAGGCGTTACAGAAAAAAGAAGGAAACGTATGGTAACAACAGAAATGTTGATCATGTTTTTTATTCCTTTTATTATTTCAACTGTACATTTCATAGCAGCAATGAGTGCGTTGAAAGTATTGATTGACTTGCCAGTACATCTTTATATTATTCAAATAGTGAGTGTATATATAATATTTCAAGTTGTGTTCTTTGTTGTTTGCCGAAGACAATATTTATATCATTTAAATAAATTTGCAGAAAATTTAAAAAGATAATTCAATTAAAGCTTGAGATGGGATAAAAAATCCATCTCAAGCTCAATTTTGTTTCAACTTTTAAGTAAATGTGATATAATGAATTCTGTTAAAAAAACAAGGGGGCGTTACGGATTCGACAGGCATAGTTGAGCTTGAATTGCGCTTCGTAGGTTACGACTACGTAAAAACGTTACAGTTAAATATAACTGCTAAAAATCAAAATAACACTTTTGCTTTAGCTGCCTAAAAACAGTTAGCAAAGATCCTCTCGGCATCGCCCATGTGCTCGAGTAAGGGTCTCAAACTAAGTGGGATACATTAACTTTTTCCGTCTGTAAAAGTTAAAAGAGCTCATCAGACTAGCGAAGTTTAGGGCCTGTTATACGGCATGAAACAAAGCGAATCTCTAAATGGTATAACTATGAGCGTAGAAGTTTAAGTGGCAATGTGTTTGGACGCGGGTTCGACTCCCGCCGCCTCCATCGTAACAATTAAGTAAAGTCTTATAAACGTTTATACATCAAGGATGTGTTAGTGTTTATAAGGCTTTTTTTATTAGAATAAACTATACAAAATTATGAAAAAGGAGAACAGGAATATGAAGAGAGCAACTAAAGAACAAGGTAATCAAATTTTTGAATTATATAAAACATTAATTAATTCCCAAGCTAATTTAGAACCGTATTTTTTTAAAGAGGCTGAGCAAACAAAAAAATTTATTAAAGAAATGATTATGGATGAATTGAGTGATTTTTTAATTGTGGAAGAAGGTAACCACGTTTTAGGTTTTTTAGCAATTAGAGAAGTAACGTCGCCAGAATACCCAATGTTTAGAAAAAGGAAATCTGCCTATATTTTAGACTTAGTAGTTTTGCCTAGTCAAAGAAGAATGGGATATGCTAAGGAACTACTAGAATCAGCAATTTCTTGGCAAGAAGAAAGAAAATTAGAGTATTTAGAGTTATGTGTTTTATCATCGAATAAAGAGGCACAGAAATTATATGAATCAATTGGTTTTGAACCATTTAGTCATCAAATGATTTTAAAAAATTAAAAAAGAGACTGACATTTTTGGTCAGCCTCAATTTTTTGATACTTAAAACTATTTATTTTTATTGTTTGAGATTATCTCATTCAACTTCGAAACTGTTTCTGCATACGCATGATATTTAGTATCATAGTAGAAAGAATCTTGTTGAGTTTTTCTTGTAATAAAGTTGATTGTTCTAGTTGTGCCATCAGTTAATATTAAGGAGATACTCAGACTATCAGTCACTTTTTTTGTTTCATAATCATAAGAATCATTGTAATTAGTACTAAATGTCGAGAATAAGTTAGTTGCTATTTTTACATGACTTGTCTCTTCAGAGGTAGTCATTGATTTTATATTAGAATAGTTGATTGTTTCCTTTGATGGACTGCATAAATTAAAATTTGTTATGAAAATTTCATTGAAGTCATCAAAAAATATTTTTTTACCTACCCTTATATTAGGTAAAAATTTTGAAAAGATATTGTTTTTATTAGAAATAATTAATTCCATTATTTGCCCCTCCTGTAGTGTTTTTTAGAAAATATCAATAAAACATCAAATCAACAACGGCTAGTATAGGTTTGATGCTTTATTACTATCTTCTAGTCTTTTGATCCTTTACCCATGATGAAATCAAAGCTATGATCTAAAGATAAATGTTGTACTAATTTCTTAAAAGTAATTTTCATTGGTTAAATATTCTCCCTTACAATTGTTTCTTTTGGCAATAATCAGCTAGTATATGTTTTCTGAAAATTTACATTGTAGCCAACAATTCATAATAATAAGTGTTTTTTTAGAATAAGTCAAACAAAAGCAACTAACTTTGTATCAGTTAGTTGCTTTTGTTAATTTTTTTATTGTACTGTTTCTGTTTTTAATTTTTCTAATTCCTTATTAATACCATCGTATTTTTTAGCTAATTCATCTATTTTTTTATCAGCATTTTCATTAGCTTTTATTAATTTTTTATTTTGTTCGACTAACTCAGTGTTTGTTGTATTTACTTCTTCTAATTCACTTTTCGTGCTTTTTAATTTACCAAAACCAATAATAGTTGTGATAGAAAGCAATCCGATTATGATTGTAATTAAAATATTTTTCTTATCCACCTAAAAGAAACCTCCTTTTGTAAAAGAATAAACCCATTATAACTATATACAGGGGTACAATTCAAAGAATAAGTAATAAAATAACGAACTAGTTGGGAATCTAAGGTAAGAAGGGAAATGAGGACCTTACTTTGATTGCTAGTTCGTGACACCTAGTATACCATAAAAAAAATATAAATAACTAAAGTTACAGAAAAATAACATGGATACAAAAATGTTCGTTTAATATCCTTTAAAACCAAAGACGGGATACGTTTATTGATAAATAAAGAATTCTTAAAATAATAATTTTTCTAATAATTTAGGTTTTTTATTAAATAAAATATATTCCGAAATAAAGAATAATATAAGGAAAGTTAAAATTATTTTAGTCCAATTCAAAATAATTGTACTCATATTTAAAACTTCGGAAGGAAATACTATCATAATAAATAACCCAGTACATGTTGTGATTAACCCGTATATCATGATAATAAGCTGGAATAATCGTTTAAATTTAGAAACCATAATAAAATTATTTTTTTCTTCTAATGAAATATTATTGAAAATAAATTGTCCGAAAAATAGTGTAGATAACGAGAATAGTATTAAAATAAAAATAGGTAAATAATTTATTGGTTGGGTAGTCGTCTGAGCTACAGGAAGAAGGTTATCCAACGCTGTTGCCTTGACCACTGAGACTGTTTCAGAATTAGTAGTGAAAAAAGTTTGATGTATATATTCGATATTTGATAAAAAAGTTTGTAATGTGAAAAAGATGGTTAAAGTCGCTGCTATTCCTAAAAACCAATCCCCAATAACAAGACCTGCAAAGCTACAAATAAGAAATAATGATATTAAAAATAGCCAACCAGAAAAAGAGGAAATAATATGTTGCTTTAAGGAAATATTTAAATAGTTAATCGGGATAAAAAAACGATAGGCAAAGATCGAAGCTATTTTACTTACAAGCAGAGTAAGAGAGAGGGTCCCTCCAATAAAATAATATTTATACCAATAAATGGTGCTTCTTTTAAATTTACTTGTAAAAAGTAAAGCGTTAAAATTTGTTTTTAGATCAAGTAAAAATAAAAGGATTCCAGTTATTCCAAATAGAATAGCAAATTGTAAAAAATGTTCATCATAGTAAGGATAGGAATTGAATGATTGTTGATTAGCATCTGAATTAGGATTAAACATGGTTAAACTATATTTTTTGTAATCATCAAACTTGTTAGTATAAATTGACATATCTTTGTTTAAATCATAATATAAAAATATTTTTCCGGCTTCAGCATCTTCAAATTCGTAGGAATCAGCTAACTGTTTTTCAAATTGTGTATAAGACTCAGGACTTGAAAAGTACTTATGGCGGCTATTCCAAGATGAGATACCAGAAATTGTTTGAAACAGATAGACACCTGTAATTAGTAAGCATAAAAAAATCATTAATTTTTTATAGCGATAAAACATTATTTTTTTTAGTGAAGCATTCATACGAGATATCCTCCTTTAGTTGAATAATTGATAGTCTGTTTCATCGGTGAATTGAGAAGAAAAAAGATCTTCTAAACTCATAGGTACTTCTTCAAATAAAACAGGATTTAAAGCTAAAATATTCTCATAGAGCAACTCATCTAAGTGTTCAAAAATACCAATTAAAACTCGACCTTGTATTTGGATAATTTTACAATTATCTTTGATTATTTTTGGAATATCCTTCTTTTTAAAAACCATTTGCATTTTTTTAAAATTTTGATCGATTGTATGTAAATCAAAATTTTGGGTAATTAAGCCACTTTGAATAATAAGTGCTCGATCTATAATATTTTCTAATTCTAATAAATTATGTGAAGAAATAATAATCCCACATTGATTTAAACTAACTTCGTTGAGGATTAATGTAATAACTTTTTTCCGAATGATTAAATCTAGACCGTCAAAAGGTTCATCTAAAATATAATACTGAGCATTACAAGAAAAAGCTAAAATAACTTTGTACAAGGCTTGGAAACCTTTAGAGTAATTACTTATTTTATAATTAATTTCAAATTGATACTTTTTAAGAAGACTAAAATACTTTTCAGAATCAAAGGTAGCGTATAATTCTTTGTAATAAAGTTCAAGTGTTTTGGGCGTTTGACTGGATAAAAAATTAAATTGATCGTCTAGATAAAAAATCTTTTCTCTAAGAAGTGAATTTGAGTCAAGTGACTGATCATTTATCAAAATTTGCCCAGCATCTTTTTGATAATAGTTAGAAATTGTTCGGAAAAGAGTCGTTTTCCCAGTTCCGTTTCGTCCTATTAGGCCAGTGATTTCACCGGGAGTAAGTTCAAAATTAATGTCTTGAAGAATTATTTTTTTGTTAATCATTTTTTTTAGGTTTAATATTTTCATAGATTTGTCCCTATTTTAGAATAGAATGTATTAATCCAATTCTGAGCTTCTTCTTTAGAAATATTTTGATAATGAATACCTAATAATAAAAGTTCCAATTGTAATTTTAGTTCCTTTTTCTTGAAATCAATTGGTTGTGTTTGACTGATATTTTTTACAAAAGTTCCTTTTCCGTGAAGAACAATAATAAATTCTTCTTTTTCTAATATTTTATAAGCTCGATTAACTGTATTAGGGTTTATTTTTAAACTATTAGCCATTTCTCTAACAGAAAGGAGTCGATCTCCAGGTGTAAGAATACCGTCTTTTATTTGTTTTTTGATGTAAATAACAATTTGTTCATATAAAGGAATTGAGTTGAGTTCATTAATTAACAATAGTTATTACCTCCATTTTTTACTCTATGTGTCCTATTTTATATAGGACACTTTTTTTTGTCAATAAAAAACACGAACATTATAAAGAAATATATCAAAAAAAATAAGTTAATTCTTGATTTAATTATTTTGTATCGCTATAATCAAAAATGTAGTTCGTTAAAAACGAACGAAAAGTACATGATAAGGGTGGATAATTAAGAAATGGAAAAGTTTTTTAAGTTAAAAGAGAACGGAACAACAGTTTCAACTGAAATAGTAGCAGGTTTAACAACCTTTTTTGCAATGAGTTACATATTATTTGTTAATCCAACAATTTTATCTTTATCAGGAATGCCATTTCAAGCAGTATTTTTAGCAACAATTATCAGTTCTGCTATTGGTACGTTAATTATGGGGCTATTCGCCAATGTCCCTTATGCACAGGCGCCAGGTATGGGTTTAAATGCGTTCTTTACCTTTACAGTAGTTATGGGATTAGGCTATACATGGGAACAAGGATTAGCAATGGTGTTTTTATGTGGTATTATTAATATTATTATTACTGTTACTAAGTTTAGAAAATTAATTATCAAGTCAATTCCCGAAAGTCTTCAACATGCCATTGGTGGTGGGATAGGCATTTTTGTTGCGTATGTAGGAATTAAGAATGCTGGCTTTTTACAATTTACTTCAGATTCTAATAGCATTATTTCTTCAACAGTTGAAGGAGATGCGGCAACAAATGTTGTTTCAAATGGTGGAATTGTACCAGCTTTGGCCAATTTCAATAATCCAGCTGTTTTACTTGCAATAATTGGTTTGATTTTGACAAGTATTTTAGTGGTTAGGCAAGTTAAAGGCGCTATTTTAATTGGTATTTTAGTTACGTCATTAATTGCTTTACCAATGGGTGTAATTGATTTATCACAGGTTAATTTTCAAGAAAATTCTTTAGGTAACTCAATTAAGGAATTAGGAACTACTTTTGGAGCTGCCTTTGGTTCAAATGGTTTACCATCCTTATTCTCAGACGCTTCGAAGATACCACAAGTTTTATTAACAATACTGGCGTTTAGTTTATCTGATATTTTCGATACAATCGGAACCTTTATTGGAACAGGTCGTAGAACTGGTATTTTCTCTCAAGAAGAAGAAGAGGCTGTAGCTAATAGCAAAGGCTTTAAATCAAAAATGGATAGAGCTCTATTTTCAGACGCAATTGCAACATCAGCAGGAGCGATTTTTGGAACTTCTAATGTCACGACGTTTGTAGAAAGTGCAGCGGGTATTGGCGCTGGTGGACGAACAGGTTTAACATCAGTAGTGGTAGCAATTTTATTTTTACTAAGCAGTTTATTGTCACCAATTGTGGCAATTGTACCAGCACAAGCAACTGCACCAGCGTTAATATTAGTGGGTGTCATGATGATGTCTTCTTTTAAAGAAATTAATTGGACAGACCTTGAAGATGCCATCCCAGTATTCTTTACTTCCGTATTTATGGGACTTTGTTATAGTATCTCGTATGGAATTGCAGCAGGTTTTATCTTCTATGTCATTATTAAAGTTGTTAAAGGCAAATCAAAAGAAATTTCTCCAGTTCTTTGGATCGTTACTGGTTTATTCTTAATTAACTTTATTGTTATGGCAACTCTATAAAAAAATGATATTTCTTAGAATGTGAGACTGGCTCAATGTCAGTCTCGTTTTTTATTTATACGAATAGATTTTAATGATTGGGGGCCAAAAAGTTTACTTCTACAGTAGAATCCAAAAAATAAATCGTCTTTTGATCTATCCTTTTTTGTTCATAATAGAAAATATCCTTTAAATAGAGTAAACTATAAGATAAAAGAAGATTGGAGATTGAAATGACCATAAATAAACAAATATCAGAAAATGAACAAATTTTGTTAGATATTAATAACTTAAAAAGTAGAATTAAAAATTATGATTGGGAATACCGTTTTTCTCGCTTTCAAGAAAAGATGGATATGCAGAGAAGTGAACTCACGTCTGTATTAAATGAAATAAAAGAAAAATAAATGTTAAAGATGTTCTTATTCTAATTATGGTATATACTTAATTTCATTGTAGAAGGGTGATGATTCATTTAATGAAAATAGACTGGAAAAAGAATATGTACATTGCGTGGATTGGATGTTTCTTTACGGGAGCTAGTTTTAGTTTAGTCATGCCATTTATTCCGATTTATATCGAACAATTAGGTGCTCCTAAAGATAAAATAGAATTTTATGCTGGTTTATCCATCAGTGTGACAGCTCTTTCAGCTGCAATCTTTTCACCAATTTGGGGGAATTTAGCGGATAGACGAGGTAGAAAGCTAATGATGATTAGAGCAGCTTCTGGTATGGCGATAACTATGGGTTCATTAGCATTTGTACCTAATGTATTTTGGTTGTTAGTTATGCGTTTTTTTAATGGCGTTTTAGCGGGGTATATTCCAAATGCAACGGCAATGATAGCCTCACAAGCCCCTAAAGAGAAGAGTGGTTGGGCATTGGGAACACTGGCAACAGGTGGTGTGGCTGGTAGTTTGATTGGTCCTTCATTAGGTGGTTTTCTTGCGCAAACGGTAGGGATAAAGAATGTATTTATTGTTACAGGTACAATTCTTTTAATTAATACACTTCTCACTATTTTTTTAGTCAAGGAAGATTTTAAACCAATTGAAAAGAAAAACATGTTATCAACCAAAGAAGTATTTAAGTTAGTCAAAAATCCTTCTGTATTAATTGGGTTATTTGTAACATCTCTTATCTTACAAATAGGAATTACTAGTATCAGCCCTATTTTAACTTTGTATATTAGAGAACTTGGTGGTGGAACTGAAAACATACTATTTGTTAGTGGATTAATTGTATCAGTAGCAGGTGTTTCTACGTTTATCTCTTCACCAATACTAGGTAAAATAGGTGATCGGATAGGGAACCAAAGAATTCTTTTTGCAGGTCTTATTTTTTCAGTTATTTGTGTTTTTCCAATGTCCATGGTTCAATCCCCATTTCAGTTAGGGATTTTACGCTTTCTAATGGGATTTTCAACAGGTGCTTTGATGCCTTCGATTAACACGTTGATTAGTAAGTTAACTCCTCCAGAAGGTGTTAGTCGTATTTTTAGTTTTAATAATATGTTTACTAATTTTGGACAAGTTATGGGACCTCTTGTGGGATCAACTGTTGCGAACGGTTATGGCTATCGATCAGTGTTTGTGGCAACAAGTATTTTGATTATAGCTAATATTTGCTTAACTTTTTTTAATTTTAAAGGAGAATTAGCTTTTAAAAACCCGTTAAAAAAATAAAAAAACAGACATTTGTCTGTTTTTTTATTTTGCAGCTGTTTTTTCTTTTTTAGGTAAAGCAACTTCACCGATAAGCATAATAATTACGCCCACGATAAGAGAAACAATAGTTACTTTAACAAAATCATATGTACCTTGAGTTAAAGCTCCACCAATATAACCTACAACTTGTCCTAAAATAAAAGTCCAAAGAAGAACAATTAATTTACTCATACTATATGCACCTCTTTTCAAAATAATTTTACCAAGCTTAAACTTAAAAGTAAAGTCAGATTCAACCTTTTTATGACTTAAAATTTTTATGTTATACTATCTATAAAATGTAAAGGGGAAGAGATCAAGTGGAATTAGGGCAACTTCAAGTATTAACTTCATATTCACTGTTAAAAAGTACCAATAAAATTGATCATTTGGTCTCAAAAAGTAAAGAATTAGGTTACTCATATTTGGCAATTACGGATATTGATACCATGCATGGTGTTGTAGAATTCTATAATACCTGTCATAAAAAAAATATTATGCCGTTAATTGGAATGACTTTAACATATAAGAGCGAGCACACACAAGAAGCGCTCAATAAACTTATTTTGATAGCTAAAAATCAAGAAGGCTATCAAAATTTAATCAAAATTTCCTCATTAAGAATGGAAAATGACACGCCTATTCATTTAGAAGACATCAAAACATTAACTGAGCATTTGATAGCTATTTTACCAAGTGGTATGAATGAGTTGAGATATCTTTATGAAAAAGAACTTGATTTATTTCTTAAAAATACTAGAGAATTGAAGGGATTATTTAAAAATTCTATTTATCAAGGTATAGTTCTGCAGGATTTTCAACAAGAATGGCTAGATATTTGTCAAGAATACGATATTCCTTTAGTCGCTCTTCAGGATATTCGTTATTTAACACCAAGTGATCATTTTTCTGTGGAAGTCTTAGAACATATAGATAGTGGAGAACAAATAAATATTGATTTTGAACAAATTTCTGGGCCTTATTATTTACCAGAAAAGAAGGTTTTTGAAGAAAATTTTCAATCGAAAAAGTTAGAAGAGGCGTTGGTAAATAACCTGAACATTTGTAAATCTTGTCAATTTGAAATGTTGCTACAACAAAAATTATTACCTGCGTTTCCCTTAAATAAGGACGAAACATCTGAGTCAGTTTTAAAAGAACTTTGTTTTAAAGGGTTATTTGAAAGGCAATTACAAAATGACCACAATTATATTGATCGCTTGACGATGGAGCTTTCAGTGATACATGAAATGGGATATGATGACTATTTTTTGATTGTTTGGGATGTTATGAAATATGCCAGGGATAATAATATTGTAACTGCTTGTCGTGGTTCTGCTGCAGGATCTCTGGTATCTTATGTTTTGCGTATTACTAATGTCGATCCGATAGAATATGGGCTACTTTTCGAAAGGTTTCTAAACAAGGAACGCTATACAATGCCCGATATTGATATGGATATACCAGACAACAAAAGGGAAGAAATTTTACAATATGTTAGCAACAAATACGGATATCATCGTGTAGCCCAAATTGCGACATTTGGTACTTTAGCGGCCAAGATGGCACTCAGAGATGTTAGTCGAGTTTTTGGAATGAGACCAAATGAAGCTAATACTTGGTCCAATACGATTCCGAATGTCTTAAAAATAACTCTTGATGAGGCTTTTGAGAAATCACATAAATTACGTGATTTAGTCGCTCATTCTGAAAAAAACAAATTATTATTTGAGACAGCACGAAAAATAGAAGGTTTACCACGGCACGTTTCTACACATGCGGCAGGAGTCGTCATCAGTGACCAAGATTTAACTAACTTAATCCCACTGCAACAGGGAACTAATAACATCCCTTTGACGCAAATGGCGATGGGAGAGGTTGAGGAAATAGGATTATTGAAAATGGATTTCTTGGGCTTGAGAAATCTATCTATTATCGGAAATACCTTAGATTCGATTAACTATTTGTATAAAGAAACGATCGATCTTGAAACAATCCCTTTAGATGATCAAGCAACCTTAGACATTTTTAAAAAGGGTGAGACAGTAGGAATATTTCAGTTTGAGTCAGATGGAATAAAAAAAGTTCTTAGAAAATTAGGCCCAAGTTCAATCGAAGATATAGCTTCAGTAAATGCTTTGTATAGACCAGGACCAATGCAAAATATTGATTTATTCATCGATCGAAAAAAGGGTAAAAAAGAAATTATTTATCCTCATGATAATTTAAAAAATATCTTAGATTATACGTACGGTGTTATTGTTTATCAAGAACAAATTATGCAAGTCGCTTCTCTTATGGCTGGATTTAGTTTAGGTCAAGCAGATATTCTACGACGTGCAGTTAGTAAGAAGAAAAAGGATGTTCTTGATGTAGAAAGAGCGCATTTTATTAAAGGCTCAAAAGAACAAGGCTACACAGAAGAAGTTGCAAGCGAAGTGTATGATTATATTGAACGCTTTGCTAACTACGGATTTAACCGATCTCATGCAGTGGTTTATTCTGTTTTAGCTTATCAAATGGCTTATTTAAAAGTTCACTATCCAGAATGTTTTTTCTCGGCATTATTACATTCGGTTAAAAATAATCCGGTAAAGATTAATGAGTATAGTACAGATGCTAAAAAATACAATGTGACCATTTTACCTCCAGATATTAATAAAAGCGACTATAGTTTTACTTTAAATAAAGGGAAAATATTATTTGGCTTTTCTAGTCTTAAAGGAATTAGAAAAGATTTTATTCAACATATTATAACTATTAGGAAAACAGATGGACCTTATACATCATTAGAAAATCTTTTGATTCGTATGAATGGAAAATGGCTCAAAGAAGCCAACATATTGCCTTTAATCTATATCGGAGCCTTTGATTCACTTCACAGTAATCGGAAACAATTAATTACTGACTTAGATAGTACTATTAGAAATATTGAATATACTGGAGGAAGTATTGATTTACTAGAAGTCCTTAGTCTGAAAAAAGAAAATGTTACTGATTTTACCCTCGAAGAAAAATTAAATCAAGAGGCTGAGTATCTTGGTAGTTATATTTCGGGACATCCAATAGACGCTTATAATTATTTAAGAAAAGGCCGTCACATTAATACTATTCTAGAAAGTAATATAGGGGATACAGGTCAATATTTATTGTATGTTACTAATATTAAAAAAATTAGAACAAAAAAAGGAGAATCAATGGCGTTTCTCTCAGCCAATGATGGCTCTAAAGATATAGATATTACTATTTTCCCACAATTGTTTAGGCAGTTAAATCAAACGATTTCTGAGAATAACGTTTATTTAATAAATGGTAAAATAGAAGCGAGTAAATATAATCAAATGCCACAACTGTTAGCTGAAAATATTAAATTAGCAAATGAAATAATACCTTTTGATGAAAGTAGAAAATGCTATATCAAGATTATGAAAGAGTTCGACACAACGAGCTATTTAAATAAAATTAAGCAATTATTAAAAATAAACAAAGGTGATTTACCTGTGATTTTAGTTTTTGATAATAAAAAAATCCTTCTAGATGATGTTTTTTGGGTAACTGAAAATGAGGCCTTTACAAATGCTGTTTTCAAGATACTTGGGGATAACACAGTAATTTTTCAATAAATATTTAGGCAAATCGCTCAAGTAAAGGCTCATTTCTTTGTCAAGGTGAATAAATTATCCGTTTTCAAAACTTTTTCAATAGTTTTTTCGGATATCGAAAGACTTTTCTGCTAAAAAATGGTAAAATGATTTTTGGATTTAAGTATTTTATACATAATTAAAATACAGAACATACAAATTAGTTAAAGTGAGGGAATACGCTTATGAAACGCATCGCTATTTTAACAAGTGGTGGAGATGCACCAGGTATGAATGCCGCAGTTCGTGCAGTCACACGTAAAGCAATCCACGAAGGAATGGAAGTATACGGAATAAATTACGGTTACGCAGGTTTAGTTGCCGGAGATATCCGTAAATTGGATGTACCAGATGTTGGGGATATTATTCAACGAGGTGGAACATGTTTATATTCTGCACGTTACCCTGAATTTGCAACAGAAGAAGGTCAATTAAAGGGTATTGAACAATTAAAAAAATTCGGTATCGAAGGTTTAGTTGTTATTGGTGGAGATGGTTCATATCATGGCGCTTTAGCTTTGACAAAACGTGGCTTTCCCGCTGTTGGCGTACCAGGAACAATTGATAATGATATTCCTGCTACAGACTTTACAATTGGTTTTGATACAGCGATTAATACAGTGCTAGATGCTATTGATAGAATTAGAGATACAGCTACATCTCATGTACGTACATTTATTATTGAAGTAATGGGACGTGACGCTGGAGATATCGCCTTATGGGCTGGTGTTGCTGGTGGCGCTGATGATATCATTATTCCAGAACATGAATTTGATATGAAACAAGTTGCTAATAAAATTAGACAAGGCCGAGATCGTGGGAAAAAACATTGTTTAATCATTTTAGCTGAAGGTGTTATGTCAGGTCATGATTTTGCAGACCAATTAGCTGAACATGGTGATTTTCATGCAAGAGTATCCGTTTTAGGACATATCGTTCGTGGTGGATCTCCTACTGCACGAGATCGTGTATTAGCAAGTAAGTTTGGTGGATATGCTGTTGATTTATTAAAAGAAGGAAAAGGTGGATTATGCGTTGGAATTCTTAATAATGAATTAGTTGCTAGTGACATTGTTGAAACACTAGAAACTAAGAAACACCATCCAGATTTAAGTCTTTACGATTTAAATCATCAGATTTCATTTTAATGAGTTATTTTCTTTTTAAAATAAAATAATAATACTAAGGAGCGTTTTTTAATGAAAAAAACAAAAATTGTTTGTACAATCGGACCAGCTAGTGAGTCACTTGAAACGTTAGTTGAGTTAATTAATAATGGGATGAACGTTGCTCGTTTAAATTTCTCACATGGAGATTTTGAAGAGCATGGTGCACGTATCAAAAATATTCGTGAAGCAGCTAAAATTACTGGTAAAACAGTGGCACTTTTATTAGATACAAAAGGTCCTGAAATTAGAACAAACAATATGAAAGATGGTATTGTTGAATTTTCTACAGGAGATATTACTAGAATTGCAATGAAAGAAGTAGAAGGAACAAGAGAAAAATTCTCTGTTACTTACTCTGAATTAATTAATGATGTTGTTGTTGGAAGTCATATTTTACTAGATGATGGTTTAATCGATCTGGAAGTAATTGAAATTGATTCAGCTAACAACGAATTAGTAACAAAAGTATTAAACGAAGGCGTTCTTAAAAATAAAAAAGGTGTTAACGTTCCTAACGTAAGCATCAACTTACCTGGTATTACAGAAAAAGATGCTGCTGATATCCGTTTTGGTATTGAAAACGATGTTGACTTCATCGCTGCAAGTTTCGTTCGTCGTACAAGCGATGTTTTAGAAATTACAAAAATTTTAGAAGAAGAAAATGCGACTCACATCCAAATCATCTCTAAAATTGAAAACCAAGAAGGTATTGATAACTTAGATGATATCTTAACAGTATCTGCTGGTTTAATGGTAGCTCGTGGTGACATGGGTGTTGAAATTCCAACAGAAGATGTACCTGTTGTTCAAAAAGAAATGATCAAAAAATGTAATGCTTTAGGTAAACCAGTTATTACAGCAACTCAAATGTTAGACTCAATGCAACATAACCCACGTCCAACACGCGCTGAAGCAAGTGATGTGGCTAATGCTATCTATGATGGTACAGACGCTATCATGTTATCAGGTGAAACAGCTGCTGGTGATTATCCAGTTGAAGCCGTTAAAACAATGCACAACATTGCTGTTCGTACTGAAGGAGTTTTAGTCGACAGAGATGCTTACGCCCTTAAATTATATAAAAAAGCAGATATGACAGAATCAATTGGTCAAGCCGTAGGACATACAGCTAAAAACTTAAGTATTCAAACAATCGTTGCAGCTACTGACTCAGGTCACACAGCTCGTATGATTTCTAAATACCGTCCAAAAGCACACATTGTTGCTGTTACATTTAGCGAAAGAAATGCAAGAAGCTTAGCTCTTAACTGGGGAGTGTTCCCACAAGTAACTGAAAAACCATCTTCAACAGATGATATGTTCACTCTAGCAACTAAAGTTTCAAAAGAAACTGGTTTTGCTAAAGATGGCGATTTAATCTTAATCACTGCAGGAGCTCCAATTGGAGAAAAAGGAACAACTAACTTGATGAAAATTCAATTAATTGGTTCTAAATTAACTGCAGGTCAAGGAATTGGTGATACACCAGTTTCTGCAAAAGCTGTTGTGGCATCATGTGCTAAAGATGCAGTTAACATGATGGAAGTTGGCTCTGTATTAGTTGTTAAAACAACGGATAAAGATTACATGCCAGCTATCGAAAAAGCTTCTGCTTTAGTTGTTGAAGAAGGTGGATTAACTTCTCACGCTGCAGTCGTAGCAATCGCTGAAGGAATCCCAGTTGTCGTTGGAGCAGTAGACGCAGTAAGTTCAATTAAAAATGGCTCAACAATTACTGTTGACCCACGTCAAGGAACTATCTACGAAGGCGAAACAGCATTTTAATTAGTAGCTTATTTATAAAAGAAAAGGGAATTTATTCCTTTTTCTTTTTTTTAATCTAAAATATTAGCTTTTACCAGACAAGATGGTGTAGAATAATCTGGATTGAATTGAAAAGGAGGTAGTGTATGAAGAATAGAAATACGATGCTTTATTTAGCTATCACGAATCTATTTATAGTGTTTATGGGTGTTGGTTTAGTTATTCCTGTTATGCCTTTGTTAAAAGAATCAATGCATTTATCTGGAGCAACAATGGGAACTCTTGTCTCAGTTTTTGCTATAGCTCAATTAATAGCATCACCAATTGCGGGACATATCTCTGATAAATTTGGCAGAAAGAAATTGATTGCTGCGGGGATGCTGATATTTGGTATTTCTGAGTTGATATTTGGACTAGGTCAAGTTGTGAGTTGGTTATACGTTTCAAGGGCACTAGGGGGGATAGGAGCAGCTTTAATAATGCCTTCTGTGACAGCGTACGTTGCTGACGTAACGACGATTGAAGAACGACCTAAGTCAATGGGATTAGTATCTGCTGCTATTAGTGGTGGCTTTATAATTGGTCCAGGATTAGGTGGTTTTATTGCTCATTTTGGTATGAGGATACCTTTTTTTGCTGCCGCTATATTAGGGTTTTTAGGGTGTATTTTAACTATTATTGTTTTGAAAGAACCAGAAAAGAAAATCATGCATGGTCAAGTTTCATCTGAAGGCTCATTTAAGGAAATTATCAAGAATCCATTATATACATTTCCTTTTATTGTCATCTTGATTTCTTCTTTTGGTCTGCAAGCATTCGAATCTATTTATAGCATTATGGCAGTTATTAATTTTGGATTTAATACAACTGAAATTGCATTAATCATTACTGTAAGTGGGATTTTAGCGTTAATTTGTCAGGTTGTCTTCTTTGATGGGATGATTAAGATGGTGGGTGAAGTTGGATTAATCCGTATTTCTTTCTTTGCTAGTGCTATTTTTGTCGGAGTAATCGCTTTTACAGATAATAATTGGGTTGTCATAATTTCAACTTTTATTGTCTTTTTAGCTTTTGATTTAGTTCGACCAGCAATCACAACTTATTTATCTCGGCATGCTGGGAACAGACAAGGAACTATTAATGGCTTAAATTCAACTTTTACGAGTTTTGGTAATATATTAGGACCAATGGCATCAGGCTTTTTATTTGATGTGAATCATTTTTACCCTTACTATGTTTCTTCATTAGTACTATTAATAACAAGTTTCCTCTCACTTAGATGGAAGAAGGAACCAGTTTCAAATGAAATAACAGAAGAAAATAAATAAACAAATTAAAAACACGAACAATTTCGATGTGAGATTGCTCGTGTTTTATTATAATCAAAAAAGGAGGGGTAATATGACAAGTTATTCTAAAGGATATGAAACGTTTAAAGAGGGAGTAATTGCTTGTATCCCAACGATTTTAGGGTATTTAGGTATCGGAATTGCTGCAGGAGTTGTTGGTAAAAGTTCGGGATTATCAATCTGGATAGTTGTTTTGATGTCCATCATTGTTTATGGGGGAAGTTCTCAATTTATCATTACTGGCATGCTAGTTACAGGGACACCTATTTCTGCGATTATATTTACCACCTTTTTAGTCAACTTGCGTCATTTTTTGATGAGTTTTTCTGTATCAGAGTATTTTAATTTGCTATCTATTCCTAAATCGATTGGTATTGGAACACTACTGACAGATGAATCTTATGGTGTTTTAATGACAGCTGTTTCAAATAAAAAGGCCGTTTCCTTTGAGTGGACAACAGGACTAAATATAACAGCATATCTGACGTGGATTTTTTCAACTTGGTTAGGTGCTGTGTTAGGTAATTTAATACCAGATCCTGATTTAATCGGATTGGACTATGCTTTAGTTGCGATGTTTATCGGGTTGATTATTTTACAGATAGAATATCCAATAAAAAATAAAACGGGGCAAACATTATTGATTTTGGGGACAGTAGTATTTAGTTTATACTTGTTATCTCATTTGATTTCAAAGGAAATGAGTGTTTTAATAGCTACTTTAATTGGCTGTGGAGTAGGAGTGGTGACGGATGGTAAAAGATAATGTGCTAATTATTTTAACGATAATTGGATGTGGTATCGTCACGTGGTTACCCAGAGTTGTTCCTTTTATTTTTAGTAAAAAAATGGTATTTTCTAATAGAACTAAAAAATTTATGTCGTATATTCCTATGAGTATTCTAACAGCATTATTTGCTCAAACACTCTTTATTTCTAAGGCTGGTGAAATGACAGGATTACACACTGAAAATTTATTAGCAAGTATTCCAACCATTATAATTGGTTTTTTAACTAAAAGTTTGATATGGACAGTTATTGTTGGGATTGTGAGTATGGGACTTATAAGGTATATGATGTAATTTAACAGGAGGAAATAGTGTGACATTACAGTTTAAAGAAGTAAAAAAAGAAGAGTTCTTTGAAATATATCATCAATACATGGTAGTAGATTTTCCTGAAAACGAATTAAAAACACTAGAAACTATTCTAAAGGCGTATGATCAAGGCAAGTACGCGTGTTTTATAATGGTAGAAGGGATGGAAACGAAAGCCTATGCTTGTTTCTCTTGGTATTCTGAGGAAATTAAGATATTAGATTACTTTGCTGTCACGAGCGATTTGAGAGGTTCTGGTTACGGAAGTAAAATGGTGACATGGATTAAAAATAACCCAATAATCAAAGAATTGGTGATTGAGTCAGAAGATCCCGACTTTGCCTTGACTGAAGAAGAGAAGGTTATTAGAAATAGACGATTGAGCTTTTATGAAAAAAATGACTTTGTTAGAAGAAAAACAAACATGAAACTTGGTGGCGTAGAATTTGCAATAATGACACTCTCTACAAGCAAATTACCAGAAGAGAGCTTAATTAAAGAAATCAGCCAAATATACCATCAAATTACACCAGATTTATTGATTGAGAGCTATTAAAATTATTTTTTGACACCTTGTAATATGGTATACTAAGTTGACTTTGAAAGGATGAAGGAAAAAATGAATGAATTAATAGGTAGCGTTTGGCTTGGCATGATCTTTGACGAAAATGATCATAGCTATTTTGTCCAAAAAAATGGTATCACTTTTTTATTAGATAAAGAAGAAGGACAAAGAGAAATCGGAGACATGGTAGAAGGTTTTGCCTATCAAAATCAAAAACAACAAAATGTGTTTACAACAACACTTCCTTCAGTAAGAAAAGATCATCAAGAATTTGCAGAAGTAATTGCGTCAAGAAAAGACTTAGGTGTTTTTGTTGATATTGGTTTAAAAGATAAAGAAGTTGTGGTTTCTTTAGATGAGCTACCAGAGATGAGAAACTTATGGCCAAAAAAAGGAGACCATTTATTAGTCTCATTAAAAGTAGATGAAAAGGATCGTCTATGGGCAACCATTGCTGACGACGTGGAATTTTTAGCAATGTCGACTGCAGGAACTATTGAAGAAATGCATAATAAAGATGTGACAGGGATCGTTTACCGCTTAAAATTAGTAGGAACATTCTTTATTACAGATGATAAGCAAATCGGCTTTATACACCCTTCAGAACGTTTTGAAGAGCCACGATTAGGTGAACGTGTTTCTGGACGTGTGATTGGTGTTCGACCTGATGGTGTGGTTAATGTCTCTTTAAAACCAAGATCACATGAAGTTATCTCATCAGATGCTCAAATGATTTTAACATTTTTAGAAAGATCACCTGAAGGTAAAATCAATTTTTCAGATAAATCAACACCTGAAGAAATACAAACAACTTTTGCAGTAAGCAAAGGCCAATTCAAAAGAGCATTAGGTTCATTGATGAAGGAAAGATTGATTACTCAAGAAGATGGTTGGACAATTTTAGTAAAAAAATAAAAATCTAATTGAGAATGATTGCTTTTAAGATTTATATAAATTATAATTTATACAAAGTGATTTTTTGGGAATCAAGAATAAATTATAATGATTATAAAAAGGAAGTGCGCAAGTGCCCATGGAAAATACTATGGAGTCATTAGTTAGAATAAAGAAAAAACTGCATGAAGCAAGTTACAAATTAACTCCTCAGAGAGAAACAACCGTCTTAGTTTTATTAGAAAATGAAAAAGACCATTTATCTGCGGAAGAAATTTATATGTTAGCAAAATTAAAAGCTCCAGATATTGGTTTAGCCACCGTTTATAGAACGTTAGAAATGTTAACAGAATTAAAAATTTTAGATAAAATAAGTTTCACTGATGGTTTAGCTAGATATGATATGAGAAAAGAAGGAGCTAAACATTTTCATCACCATTTGCTTTGTTTAGAATGTGGCGATATTGAAGAGGTTGAAGATGACTTGTTAGGTGAAGTAGAACAAATTGTCGAGAAACGGTTTAAATTTAGAGTGACAGATCATCGCCTAACTTTTCATGGTATTTGTCATAATTGTCTGGATAAAAAAGAATAAAAGCAACAACTCATTTTAAGTGAGTTGCTGCTTTTTTTGCATGTTCATGAATAGGGCAAGAAGTTAAATGATCATTTACCATGCCAATGCTTTGCATAAATGCGTAAACGGTAGTAGGTCCGATAAATTTAAATCCTTTTTTCTTTAAATCCTTAGAGATTTTTTCAGCTAAGGGTGTGAAGTTTGGCACCTCGCTCATGGTACTTGCTGTCGTTTGAATCGGTGTGTGATCAACATAAGACCAGATGAAATGACTAAAACTGCCATATTCATCTACAATTTTAAGAAAAGCCTTCGCATTTGAGACAGTGGATTTAACTTTTAATTTATTACGGATAACCAATTCATTATTAAGTAGTTCGTTTATTTTTTCATCATCATATTCTTGAATGATTTTAGGATCAAAATTATCATAGGCTAGTTTCATTCCAGCTCTTTTATTTAAAATAGTTGTCCAACTTAGGCCAGCTTGCATTGTCTCAAGAATTAACATCTCGAATAATAAATCATCATCAAGTAAGGGAAATCCCCATTGCTCATCATGGTAAACTAATTCTAATTCGCTACGAGTTGCCCAAGGGCATTTTAACTCATCCACATGTCACCTCTGTTAATTTATTTTATATATTTCGTTGAAATGTTGTCGATCAATGTAAATAGTCGGATTAACAATATAATCAGTCTTATCAAAATAAACTATTTGTTCGCTTACCAGACCATTAACTAATTCGTATTCAATCGGAATTTGCGCTTGAATTGAGAAGTTTTTATCAGGACCTATAAAATTAATTGTTGCTAAAGCAACAGGCTTTAAGGGTTGTTGTTCAAAGAAAATAGTTGTTGAGTAATCGATGTCATTTGTTTTTTTATGGTAAAAATCAACTGCTTGTGAAGCCAATTTTTGATTGTTTAAAATTAAATTAATTCGAGAGGAAGATAAAGGTTGGATTTTTATAAGCTCAAACTCTTGATTTAAGAGTCTTTTCGCTTTTGCTTCTTCTGAAAAATAATTTTGGTTGGCTAATTCTGTTAAATGTTTATCAACTTCATTAAAAAGAGTTTTTTCTTTTTCCTTTGTCGTCTTAACTAAGGATGAATAAACTGGTAAACAAATAATGAAAAAACTAATTATAAAAATAATAAGAAAATAGATAAAAAATAGCCACCAACAAGATTTAAAGTGAATAGTGCTGAATAGGGCTAAAACAAAAACAATCGGAATATCTAAAATAATAGATATTTTGAAAAAGCTTTTTTTCTCTTCAAAATATGTGGTTAATTTTTTGTAATAATTATCATTATTAACATTAATTATGTTAAACAAGTGAAGATTTTTATAGTCAGATTGACTTGGTAACAACTACTATCACACCCCTTCTTTTTAGCAGTACCACCATTGTATATTCTACAGAAAAAAAAGTCTATCGCTATTTGAATAAAAACAAAAATAGTTTACATAATAATAGTATTAAGTAGTAAAAACTGCTAAAATAGAAAACGGTAAGTGGGGTGTACAGATGAAAGATGAAATACAAGAGTATCTGCATTATTTAAAAATTGAAAGAGGTCTATCTGAAAATACCATCCAGAGTTATCAAAGAGATTTGAATCAGTATGCTTTATTTATAAATGAAAGACAAATCGATTCTCTAGATGATATTGATAGATATACTGTCCTTGATTTTTTAGAATATCTTAAAAACACAGATAAATCATCAGCTACCATTATAAGAATGGTTTCTACTTTGAGAAAATATCATCAATTTTTAAGACAAGAAAGATTTACAGATAATGATCCAATGCAACACATAGATACTCCTAAAAAAGCCAAAAAGTTACCAAAAACATTATCAATTAAAGAAGTTGAAAAAATAATTGAATCACCAGATACATCAAATTGTTTAGGGATAAGAGACCGAGCTATCTTAGAAGTGATGTATGCTACAGGTTTAAGGGTAACTGAGTTGATATCTTTGAAATTAGACGATCTACATTTGTCTTTAGGGTTACTTCAAACAATTGGCAAAGGAGATAAGGAGCGGATTATCCCATTAGGAGATGTTGCTATAAAATGGGTTGAGATTTATTTAGAAAAATCTCGACCTGAATTATTAGCTAAAAATACGAAAGAAAAACCTAATATTCTTTTTTTAAACTACAAAGGAGAAGGCTTTTCAAGACAAGGAATTTGGAAAAATCTTAAAGTATATGTTGTTCAAGCAGGAATTGAAAAAGAAGTAACACCACATACGTTAAGACATAGTTTTGCTACTCATTTATTAGAAAATGGTGCTGATTTGAGAGTGGTTCAGGAATTATTAGGACATGCTGATATTTCAACTACACAAATTTATACACATATAAGTAAAAAAAGAATGGCAGATGTTTACAAAACTTATTTCCCAAGAGCATAAGTATAAGAAGGATTGAATAATGAAAGAATTAAACGTAAAATTAGAAAAATTTGAAGGACCACTTGATTTGTTACTTCATTTAATTAAAACTTTAGAAATTGATATTTATGATATTCCAATTGCTGAAATTACAGAACAATATATGGTTTACATTCGCTCAATGCAAGAATTAGATTTAGAATTGGCTGGTGAGTATATTGTTATGGCCGCAACCTTGATGTCAATCAAGAGCAGAACGTTACTTCCTAAATTAGAGGTTGATTTGTCAGGGATTGGTGAGTATGACGATGAGATAGACCCAAGAGATCAATTAGTAGCCCAGTTATTAGAGTATCGTAAGTATAAATATGCTGCTTCTTTACTTAAAGATAAAGAATTTGAAAGAGGTAAATACTATACAAAGGAAGCTACTAATTTGAGTGATTACCGAGAAGAAGTTATTCCTTTAGAGCCTAATGAAATTACGACTATTGACTTATTCTTAGCCTTTAGTGACATCGTTAACAGGCAACAAGAACTAGGTCCAGATACAGCAAGTATTTTGACAGAAGAATATACTATAGAAGACAAGATTCAAGAAATTCTTAGTCAATTATTTAAAGTTAGAGTAAGTGAAGGGATTCATTTTGAGTCATTATTTAACATGTTCACTCGAAACGAGATTGTGACGACATTTCTAGCTTTATTAGAGTTAGTTAAATCAGGTGAAGTAATTGCTAAACAATCAAATAAAGAAGAACCAATTGTCTTGTATCGAAAAAAAGAGATGGAAGAGGTAAGCCATGGAAGTATTTAGCAAAATTGAAGCTCTTCTGTTTGTTGCAGGAAATGAAGGGCTGACATTAAACGAGATGGCTAATATTTTAAATAAAAAGACAGCTCATATGTATCAATTTATTTTAGATTTAAAAGAAAAATATGATAAAGATGAAGAACGAGCTGTGACAATATTAGAAGTGGGAGATCATTTCATATTGAGTACCAAAAAAGAGTATGCGGATGTACTCAAGCTTTTTGCGCAGTCTTCAATTAATCAAAATCTTTCACAAGCAGCGTTAGAGTGTTTATCAATAGTAGCATACAAACAACCTATAACACGTCCAGAAATTGAAGAGTTACGAGGCGTTCAATCGTCGGGTTCAGTCCAAAAATTAGTAGCTCGTCAATTGATTGAAGAAAAAGGACGCGTAGAAGGTCCAGGAAGAGCTATTCTATATGGTACGACGGCTTATTTTTTTGATTATTTTGGTTTAAAATCAATCAACGAGTTGCCAACAGTGGATCAATTAGAAATAAACGCAGAAAAAGAAATACCAAACGATTTATTTTTTGATCGTTTTAAAGAACAGTTTGAAAAAATAGAAGAACAAGGTGGAAATTAAATGGAAAGATTACAAAAAGTATTAGCACATTGTGGTGTTGCTTCTCGAAGAAAATCAGAAGAAATGATCCTTGAAGGTCGAGTATCTGTAAATGGTAAAAAGGTAAAAGAATTAGGAATTAAAGTGGGAAGTAATGATCAAATAGAAGTAGATGGCGTGCCAGTTTACCAAGAGCAACATGTTTATTATTTATTTTATAAGCCAAGAGGTGTTATATCAGCAGTAAGTGATGATAAAAATAGAACTGTAGTAACGGATTACTTCCCAGGTGTTAGTGAACGTATTTTCCCAGTAGGTCGTCTGGATTACGATACATCGGGCTTGCTTTTACTAACAAATGATGGCGAATTTGCTAATATCTTAACTCATCCTAAACATGAGGTTCCTAAAACGTATGTAGCAAAAATCAAAGGCTGTCCAACACCAGAAGAGTTAAGACCTTTAACGAAGGGATTAAAAATAGATGGTAGAAAAACAGCTCCGGCAAGATATAAAGTCATTTCAAATGATCATGTTAAAAAAACTAGTGTCATCGAATTGACAATTCATGAAGGACGTAATCACCAAGTGAAAAAAATGTTCGAAATGATTAAATTTCCAGTTATTAAGTTAAAACGTGAAAAAATGGGTAGCGTAGAATTAACCGGTTTAAGACCAGGACAGTATCGTGAGCTAAGTAAAAAAGAAGTTAGTCAAATTTTAGTTGAGGCTAAAGGATAAATAGTTGAAATTTTTAACTAATTGGTTATAATTAAAGTGTTAAAAAAATAAAAAAAGGTCGTCTTCACGGGCAGGGTGTAATTCCCGACCGGTGGTTATAGTCCACGAGCTTAAGTGATTTTTCATTTTTGCCGAACTGGTGTAATTCCAGTACCGACAGTTAGAGTCTGGAGTAAAGAAGATAGGGCTTATTTGAGAATATTATCAGATAATGCACTGTTTTTTGTCTTGCTCTTTGTAGAGAATAGATGAAAAGGCAGTTTTTTATTTGAAAGTTCTGAAACATGTCTGAAGATGTTCCTTAATAGGAGGATTCTCTCATGAGAAAAAGCAAGACAGAAAAGATGGTAGTCGCAGCGTTATTAGCTTCATTTTCGTATTTATTATTATTAGTAGAAATACCTGTTTTACCAGGATTTGACTGGTTGAAATTGGATTTCAGTGATATTCCCATCTTAATCGGAACCTTTGTTTTAGGTCCAGTAGGAGGGATTACGATTGCTTTTATTCGTTCGACACTCAACTTTTTAATGCATGGTGGACATGTTTTAAGTTTGATTGGGAATTTAACTGGTTTTATAGCATCAGTTATAATGCTATTACCTATATATTTTATGATGAAAAGAGAAAATAATAATAAAAATTTAGTAATTGGGATGACTATCAGTTCATTAGCCTTAACAGTATTTATGGCTATCGCTAACTATTTTGTTATTACACCACTTTATATTTCTTTAGCAGGGATGAATTTTGGCATGCCGATAAAAGAGATGGTTCTATATGGCATTGTACCTTTTAATTTATTTAAAGGGTTAGCTGTCAGTGTTGTTTTTTTTGCAACATATAAAAAATTAATTCCGGTTATTCAAAAAAGAATGATTATAGTGAAAAAATAGTATGCTTTTTAATTTAATTTTAACCTTTAAAAAAGTTTTCAAGCCTGATTTTTGGTTTGAAAACTTTTTTGTTAATCATTTTATTTGTTACGAAAAATTTCTAATATTTCTATTATATTAAATAAAAACAACGTAATTTTATCATAAATAGGATATTTTATAATAAAAAAACATAAAAAATTCACAATTTTACGTTTTAATAGCATTAATGGTATTTGTTTTTGTTACATAACTTGAAATGTTTGTAAAAATACCTTAATATATGTCATATAAAGAATATCAAAAGAGGTTTTAACTAATGAATAAAAGAAAATATATTACAGGTATAGATGGTTTGCGTTCGATTGCAGTGATTGGAGTTATTCTCTACCATTTAATTCCAAGTAAAATGCCTGGTGGTTATTTAGGTGTGACGCTATTTTTTGTCATTTCAGGATACTTAATGACAGATATATTACTAAATCAGTGGGAGTCTAGAAAAAAAATAAGTCTTAAAAGTTTTTATTTTAAACGAGCCAGAAGGATTTATCCTTCTTTAATCATGATGTTTGTTGTATCTGGAAGTAGTTTTGTGTTTCTATCTAAAGATTTATTACAAAATTTAAAACAAATTTTTCTAACAAGCTTATTAAATATTAATAATATATGGCAAATATTTAACGGATCTTCTTATTTTGATCGTTTTGGGAATGAATCTGCATTTACACATCTATGGTCATTATCTATTGAAGGTCAATTTTATATTATTTGGCCAATTATATTAGCATTGCTCATTTTTAAAAGAAAAGATTATCATTTATTGAAAAGTTTTATTTTAGTAGGAGTTATCATATCGGGATTACTGATGGCATTTATCTATCAGCCAGAAAGCATAAACCGAGTGTATTATGGAACGGATACAAGAATATTCTCCATCTTAATGGGAGCTTATTTGGCTGTTTTCTTAAGAGAGAAAGATGAAATATTACAAAAATTAGATAGTAAATATAAAATAAGTGCTTTTGTTGTGTCTTTAGCATTAGTTTTATTAGGTCTTATATTGATTAAAGATAATTGGAGTTTTACCTATAGGGGTGGCATGTTTTTATTTAGTTTATGTAGTTCTGTTTTATTAGGTACTGTTATCGTTAGTAATCAAGCCAATCAATTTTTAACTAATCCGTTGTTTAAATGGATTGGAACCAGAAGTTATGAAATTTATTTATGGCAATTTCCTGTGATGATTGTCTATGAAAAAACAATTAAGTGGAATGGTGATCATAGCTTTATTCACCTTATTATCCAACTAATCCTTATTTTATTATTATCAGAAATTACTTATCGGATTGTTCAACTGGTTTTATTTGATATTGATTGGAAAAAAACAAATAAAATTGGTACGAATCGATTTGAAGATTTAACAGAATCTTTAAATGGAAAATTAACTGTAGGCATTATATTAACATTTACAATTTCATTTACTTATGCTTTAGTTAGTGCACCATCAGGAAGAACAGAAGAAAGTATAGCATTACAAAAAAAATTAGAAAAAAATAAAAAATTAATTTCTAAGCCTAAAACAAGTGAGTCTAAATCTTCAGAGAAAGAAAAAACAAATACTACCACTGCAGAAACAACAGATTCATCAACAAAAGAAAATAATTTAGTTACTTTAACAAATACGGAAAGTGAATTTTTAAAAGCTAAAAAAATAAGTGCCATAGGTGATTCATTGTTGTTGAGTGCGGCACCAGAGCTACAACAAGTCTTCCCAAATAATTTTATTGATGCAGAAGTAGGTAGGCAGTTCATGAACAGTGAAGATGTGTTTAAAAAAACTAATAAAGAAGATAAATTGGGAGATATTGTTATCGTTGTTTTAGGAACAAATGGAAGTTTTACATCTAGTGATGTTGACAATGTAATGAAACAAGTAGATAACAGACCAGTCTTTTTTGTAAATACTATGGTTCAAAAACCTTGGCAAAAAACAGTCAATACAGAGTTAGAGAAAACAGCAGATCGATTTGATAATGCTCATGTAATTGATTGGAAAAAATATTCTGAAGGGTATGGTAATTGGTTTGATGGTGATAACGTGCATTTAACACCTGAGGGAGCTGTTATCTTTGCTAATTTTGTAGGAAAAGAAATTTATGATGTTTTAAAATAAGAAGTTACGATGAAAATAGTTAATGTGAAAAAAGATAAGAAGAATAAATTTGATGTTTATTTATTAAAAAAGAGAAGTTGCATCATAAATTTCTATTTATGGTGCATCCTCTCTTTTTATTTTTCGATGATAATAGCACGTGTTGGGCATGTTTTATAAGCGTTTAGAAGCGTCTCAGGCAAGGTGTCAGAGAGTATTACTTCTTTATCTTCAGTATCGCGAAATTTGACTATACCATCATCATAGTAGTCAAAAAATTCAGGGGATTTAATCTGACAAAGTCCACATGCAATACATTTTTTTGGTATAATTTTACATAACATATAAAAAAACTCCTTATCGAGGTGAATCATGACATTTTACCATTATTTTATTTTAAGTTGCTTTAATAGTAATCATTCCATGCGAATATCAACATTATATCATTTGTTAAAAGGAAAAAAAACAGCATCAATTCTATCTTATGGTTATTTTTATAATGTGTTGGATTATTTTTATTTATTTCCTAAATTAAAAGAAGACAGTTATCTAGAAATGATTGCCCAGTTAAAGGAAGAAAATTACTTAGTTGATACTGAAGAAGGTGCTGTTCAAATATCTAAAAAGGGAATAAAAATTATAAATGAAGAGGTATTATTTCCCAATTTAGAGTACTTGAATCAATTACATTATTATAAATGGGATATAAAAGTTTGGCAGAGGCTTATTTTTACTACCCAAGTTTTATCTGAAAAATCTTATAAAGAACGTAATTATTTACCAATTGAAAATAGCTTATATCGGCAACAGCAATTGAAACGATGGCTTAATATGCAAAGTGAAAATATTATTCCCAAGTTTTATGAAGAGTGGTTGTTGTTAACAGAATATTTATCAATACAGCAACAAACGTATATTTTTAAGCAACTTGTTGGACATGAACATATAGGAGAAACCCTTCAACAAATAGCGGAGGAACATGATGTAGACATAATATTTGCTTATTTAGAATTTAAGAATGCTGTTCATCAATTGATTTTTTTAATAGAACAAAAGCATGAAAAATTCCCAGTCTTTTTTGATATTATTCAAATTGAAAAAGGATTGGTGAAAGAAGAAAGCAGCTTAATTACAAAGGAAATATTTATTAAAAATAAATCAATTAAAGAAATTAGTATGATAAGAAACCTTAAAGAAAGTACCATAGTGGATCACCTAATTGAAATTTATTTAGTTCAAGGCGAAAAAAATAATTTATTGTTTATTTCAGATGATAAAATCAATCAATTAAATGAATACAGAAAAGAAAAACCTGATTTTAGAAAATGGGTGTATAAAGAGGCAGTGTCGGCAGTTTCAGGCTTGACGTTTTATGAATTTAAAATGTTTCAATTTAGTTTAGTTGAACAGGAGAAGATAGAGTGAATAATTTAGAAGAAATCTTAAAAAATAAATTTGGTTTTTCAACATTTAAAATTGGCCAAAAAGAAACCATAGAATCGCTGTTAAGAGGAGAAAACACATTTACAATCTTACCAACTGGTACAGGTAAATCTCTTTGTTATCAGTTACCTAGTTATTTATTTAATGGTCAGACAGTCATTATTTCACCATTAATTTCTTTGATGGAAGATCAAGTTTCTCAATTGCGAGAAATGGGTGAAAAATCTGTCATTGCCCTCAATAGTACGTTAGATTTTTCATCAAAAAAATATGTACTATCTAATTTAGAAAAATTTAAATTCATTTTTGTTAGTCCAGAGACTTTAAATCAAAGTGATGTCATTCAAAAATTTATGAAACTATCGATTTCATTATTTGTAATTGATGAAGCTCATTGTATCTCCGAGTGGGGGCATGATTTTAGACCAAGTTATTTAGAGTTGAAGGCGTGCTTGTCAAAGCTTAACAATCCTTTAACATTAGCATTAACAGCAACAGCAACAGAATCGGTTGCTAAAGATATCGAGGAAGAAATATTTTCATCTGGAGAGTTAACAAAATTTTCTTATTCGGTTAATCGTGAAAATATATTTTATCAAGTTAAAAGTTGTGAAGATAAAACAGACTACTTGCTAAACTTTTTAAAAAATAGAAATATTCCAGGAATTATCTATTTTTCAAGTAAAAAAGAAGCCGAAAGAGTTTCAAGTATTTTAAATAACCAATTACCCTATAAAGTAGCATTTTATCACGGGGATGTAGCAGCTATTGATCGGATGAAAATTCAACAACAGTTTATTAAAGATGATATTCGAATATTGTGTGCCACGAGTGCTTTTGGAATGGGGGTTAACAAAAAAAATGTACGTTTTGTTATCCATTACCATTTGCCAGATAGTTTAGAAAATTATGTTCAGGAATCAGGAAGAGCTGGTAGAGATGGAAAACAAAGCCTTTCTATTTTACTCTACCAATCTGGAGATGAACGCATTCATTATTATTTACAAGAGGAAAGTTTTAATCAAAAAAAAGATTTATTATTTTTAAAAGGTAAAACAAAAGATGAACTTAAAAAATATGAAAATATTTTGACAGACATTCAAAAAAAGTGGTTAGTACAGTTGGAGAAAAGTCATTGGGATTGGGAATTGTTTGAAAAAAATATAAGAATCAAGCAATTTGAAAAAAAAAATAAAACTCAAAAAATGGGAATGTACATAAATAGTTTTTATTGCCGTCGCCAGTTCATCTTAAATTATTTTAATAGTAGTTATCACACAGTGAAACAGGAAGTTTGCTGTGATAAATGTCAGTTAGAAATACCAGGATTAGAAGAGGCATTTAATCAAGAAAAAAATACAGAAGTTGCTATCAATTCTAAAGAGATTCTAAAAAAATTGTTTTTAATATAATTTTTAAAGAAATATATGTTAATATGTGATAGAATAAATTCAGAAGTTTTTGAGGAGGTTAATAAGTGAGTAGAAAAGATAATGATAAAGATGAATTAAACGAAAAAGAACCTTGGGATCAACCCATATATGAGGGTCAAGATGAAAAAGAAGAAATAGAAGATGATGGTAATTCAAGAACAGACAGAAGAGTTCAAGAAGAAGGCAAAAATTGGTATGTCATTATACTAGTTGTGTTATTATTCTTAATTGTGTTAGTTCCTGTATCAGCTATTTTGTATTTTAATATGAACACTAAAATGAACGAAGGCAAGACTGCGAAAAGTTCAGTTGTTATCGAAGATAGTTCTAAAGTAGCTAAAAAATCTTCAGAAACAAAAGAAAAAACATCAAGTAGTTCGACAAGTTCAAGTACATCAAGTAGTACATCTTCAACTAGTGGATCAAGTTCTTCTTCATCAAAAGAATTTGCTGATGTAGAAGTATCACCAGGCGAGGCACAAAACAATCAAAATAATGCTGGAAATGCTCAAGATACAAATAACCAACAACAAGTAGCTGGAGGAAGTTCTGTATCTTATGGTGATAGTGATGCCAATAGAAGTATTTGGAAGATATCTCAAACATATGGTATTGATGAAAGTGTTATTTATCAATTAAATCCAGGATTAGATATACAAAATATTCAACCAGGTCAACAAATTAGAATTAAATAAAATTAAGAGTCAAAAGTCTTGTGAATCTCTTGACTACAAATATTATTGTTAAAATAAAAAGAGGCAGACAGTTGAGTCAGCCTCTTTTAATTTATAAAGTAAAGGTGTAAACAAATGAAAAAAAGTATTCAAATAGCAATTGACGGACCAGCTTCAGCTGGAAAAAGTACTGTCGCAAAAATTTTGGCAAAAAAAAGAGGCTTCATTTATTGTGATACTGGTGCGATGTATCGCGCTCTAACACTGGCAGCTCTCGAAAATAAAGTTGATTTAGATTCAGAGAAAGAATTATCAGAGTTATTATCTAGAATTGTAATTGACTTTAAGCAAAAAAATGACGGTCAGCATGTTTACCTGAATCAAAAAGATGTAACTAACGAAATTAGAGTGAATGAAGTTACAAATGCTGTATCTAAAGTTTCTGCATATAAAACAATTAGAGAAGAAATGGTTAATAGGCAACAGGAAATTACATCATCGAATAGTATTGTTATGGATGGTCGTGATATCGGAACGGTCGTTTTACCAAATGCTGATTTAAAGATGTTTCTTGTGGCTAGCGTTGAGGAACGTGCAGAAAGACGTTATAAAGAGAATCTTTCAAAAGGAATTAAAACAGATTTTGAGATTTTAAAAAAGGAAATTGCCGATAGGGATCATTATGACTCGAATCGAAAAAATTCACCATTAGTCCAAGCACAAGATGCCATTTTAGTAGATACTTCAGGATTAACAATTCAAGAAGTGGTTCAAGAAATAGAAAAAGAGATGAAAACATTTTTATAATAGATAAAAAGAACATTTTACCCTAGTAAAGTGTTTTTATTTTAGGTAGAATAGTAGTATACAATGAATGTTGTACTATTGTTGTTGAGGAGGATGGGAAAATGACAGAACAAACGAATGAAACAATGTTAAACGCTATGGCAAGTGTACAAGAAGTAAAAGTTGGAGACTTGGTGAAAGGGGAAATTCTTTCAGTCGATGATAACAAACAAGCAATTGTTGGAATTATTGGCGCAGGTGTGGAAGGTGTTATTCCGTTAAAAGAACTATCTACATTAGCGGTTGATGATGTAACTGATGTGGTCAATATTGGTGATATTATTGATTTAGTCGTTATTTCAGAAATTGGAAAAGACAAAGAGAATGGTAGTTATTTGCTATCAAAACGACGTGTCGATGCTAAAAAAGTTTGGGAAGATATTGAAGAAGCTTTTAAAGAAGGTCGAACAATCGAAGCCCCAGTAACAGATGTTGTTAGAGGAGGCTTAGTTGTTGATGCAGGTGTTCGTGGTTTTGTTCCTGCGTCAATGGTAGAAGATCATTTTGTATCTGATTTTTCAGACTATAAAGGAAAAGTATTAGCTTATAAAATAATTGAGATAGAACCTTCAGAAAACCGTTTGATTCTTTCTCATCGAGCAATAGTTGAACTAGAAAAAGAATCAGCTAAAAAAGAATTGTTAAGTAAAATACTTGCTGGTGATATTATTACAGGGAAAGTAGCACGTCTAACTAATTTTGGTGCATTTATTGACTTAGGTGGCGTAGACGGATTAGTACATGTATCTGAGATTTCTTATACTCATGTAGATAAACCAGAAGATGTGCTGTCTGTTGGAGATGAAGTGAAAGTAAAAGTATTGAGTATCGATCCTGAAAAAGATCGCATTTCTTTATCTATAAAAGAGACACAAGCTGGTCCTTGGGAAAATGTAAGTGAACGTGCTTCTGTTAATAGCATTCTTGAGGGAACTGTTAATCGCTTAACTTCATTCGGAGCTTTTGTTGAAGTTTTACCAGGTGTAGAAGGTTTAGTGCATATTTCTCAAATTTCACATAAACATATAGCAACGCCTCACGAGGCTCTAGAAGAAGGCCAAAAAGTAACTGTTAAAGTACTAGATGTAAGTGAAGATAATAAACGGATTGGTTTAAGTATAAAAGCTTTAGATGAAAAAGAAGAAGAACTTGTTGAGGAAACATACGTCATGCCAGAAGAATCTACAGGATTTACATTAGGTGATGTTATTGGACAAGATTTAACTGAAAATAAATAAAAGACTGAAGAGGGTGACTTAAATAGTAGTCATCCTCTTTGTTTTTTGAACGTCTTTGTTTGTATGAAAATAAAAAGCAATGTATGTTATTTTGAAATATTTTTAATGTTTTACTTGCAAGGAAAGACGCTATCGGATAAACTTTATAAGGATGAATTATAATGTAAAGAATATAGGAGGTGGCCAATATGGCAAACCCAACATTAGCAATCGTAGGAAGACCTAACGTAGGTAAATCAACATTATTTAACCGTATAGCTGGAGAAAGAATATCAATCGTTGAAGACATTCCAGGAGTGACTAGAGATCGTATTTATGCTCACGGAGATTGGCTAGGTCGAGAGTTTAGTATTATAGATACAGGTGGTATCGAGATGAGTGATGAACCTTTTATGGATCAAATCAAACATCAAGCAGAGATTGCCATTGAAGAAGCAGATGTTATTATGCTAGTAGTAAGTGGCCGAGAAGGTATAACTGATGCGGATGAATATGTTTCAAGAATTTTATATAGAAGTGATAAGCCAGTTGTTTTAGTGGTTAATAAAGTAGATAATCCCGAGATGAGAAATGATATATTTGAGTTTTACTCACTAGGTCTTGGTGACCCTATTCCTGTTTCTGGTAGTCATGGTATCGGATTAGGAGATGCTTTAGACAAAGTATGTGAGCACTTAAAAATGGTTCCAGAAGCTGAGGCAGATGATACTATTCGTTTTAGTTTGATTGGTCGCCCTAATGTCGGTAAATCATCATTAATCAATGCCATTCTTGGTGAAGAACGTGTGATTGTTTCTGACATAGCTGGAACAACAAGAGATGCAATTGATACTTCGTTTGTCTCACCAGAAGGCCAAAAATTTGAAATGATTGATACAGCGGGTATGCGTAAAAAAGGAAAAGTTTATGAAAGCACTGAAAAATACAGTGTTATGCGAGCAATGCGTGCTATTGACCGTTCTGATGTTGCTTTAGTGGTGTTAAATGCAGAAGAAGGTATTCGGGAATATGACAAGCGTATTGCAGGTTTTGCTCATGAAGCTGGCAAAGCTATCATCATTGTCGTGAATAAATGGGATACATTAGATAAAGATAATCATACAATGAAAAAATTTGAAGAAGATATTAGAACAGAATTTAAATATTTAGACTATGCTCCAATTGCATATGTATCTGCGAAAACTAAACAAAGATTACACACATTACCAGAAATGATTGAGAGAGTGAGTCAGAACCAAACACTTAGAATTCCATCTTCAGTGTTAAACGATGTCATTATGGATGCAGTAGCGATTAATCCAACGCCTACAGATAAAGGAAAAAGATTAAAAATATTCTACGCTACTCAAGTGGCTATTAAACCACCTACTTTTGTTGTTTTTGTAAACGAAGAAGAGTTAATGCATTTTTCATATTCTAGATTTTTAGAGAATCAAATACGTAAAGCTTTTGAATTTGAAGGCACTCCAATTCGAGTAATTTCAAGACGTAGAAAATAAAAAAGGCATTTTAGCATAGTTATATTTTATTTTCAACTTTAATTAATCGAATGTAAAAAAAAAGTGTTAATACGGCTAAAAGCATTGCTATCACTTGATTCTTATGGTATCTTTGTTTAAGAAATATTATTTTGAATATTTCAAACTGTCATTTTTGGACCACTCAAAAATGATTGCCTAAAATATGATGTTCAAATTAACCATCAATTTCCTTTATAAGGAGGTGAAATAGAAACATGGCTAACAAAGCAGAATTAATCGAAAAAGTTGCAGAAGCAACTGGTTTAACTAAAAAAGACGCAACTTCATCAGTAGATGCAGTATTTGCTTCAGTTCAAGAATTTTTAGCAGAAGGCGAAAAAGTTCAATTAATCGGTTTTGGTAACTTCGAAGTACGTGAAAGAGCTGCCCGTAAAGGACGCAACCCACAAACAGGTGAAGAAATCCAAATCGCAGCAAGTAAAGTTCCTGCATTCAAACCAGGTAAAGCTTTAAAAGACGCTGTAAAATAGTTTAGACAAAAAAACCCTTGTATATCAAGGGTTTTTTGTTTGTCTAAGTAAAATTAAACTCAAAAGGGGCAAGGAGTAGCCAAAAAAATATTTAACTTTTTCCTTTTACTCAATTAACTGTTCAAAAAAAGATACTGACTTTTTTAGTCAATATCTTATCTTTTATCTTTTTTTATAATAAAAATTTCTACACGTCTATTGCTTGCACGATTTTCATCGTTATTATTAGGTACTTTTGGTTTAAATTCACCATAAGCTTGCACAGAAATTCGATCCTCACTAGTAGCCTGATGTTTCACAAGAAGTTTCATAACAGTCATAGCACGTGCAGAACTAAGTTCCCAATTTGAAGGGAATTCTGTCGTATTACTGGGAACATTATCAGTGTATCCTGCAACAATTAAATCGTTATCCAAATCTTTTAAAGAATCAGCTACTTTTTTTACGATATCTTCTACATCACCAGTAATGTCTGCACTTCCTGATGAAAATAAAAGACCACTTTTTATAGCAATTCGTAAACCGTCTTGTTCTAGATCAACATCAATATCTTCAGCATGGCCTGCTTTTGATAGTTCATCTTTAATAGAGTCACCAGCAGCTTGCATTTTTTTTTCTTCTTGAGATTTTTCTGGTTTCTCTACCACCTTTGTTTTTTCACTCTTTTTACTTTTTTTATTTTCCTTTGAATCAGAAGGTGTCTTTTTTTGTTGTCCAGGTAAGATACCATTGTCGCTGCCATTATTTTTTCCAGATAGGATGACGCTAAATTCATTACTTAATTCATCTAGTTTTCCATCATCAGTTTTTGCCATGGCAAACATGACGATGAAAAGTGCTAACAGCAATGTTAACATATCTGAGTATGGTAACAACCAACCCTCATCTGCATGTTCTTCATGCTTTTTAGGTCTTTTTTTCATGCCAATGTAACCCTACTTTCTTTAGAATTAGTAATTAATCTGTTTTTAATTTTTCATTAGGATCAAGCATACCGTTAAGTTTTCTTTCGATTGTATTGGGATTGTGACCAGCTTGAATAGCCAAAACGCCTTCTAAAACAATCAACATATTTTTTACTTCCTCTTCTGACTTTCTAGTTAAGCGAGAATAAAAAGGAATAAACATAACATAACCAAAAAATATTCCATAGAGAGTAGCTACAAAAGCAGCAGATATCATATGTCCCAATGCGTCAACATCATTTAAATCGCCAAGCGCACCTATAAGTCCAATTACCGCTCCTAAAACACCTAAAGTTGGTGAGGACGAACCCGCGGCCTTAAACATAGAAGCTCCCACACGATGTCTGTCTTCTAAAGCAGAAATTTCATTATTTAGAATTTCTTCAATTTGTTCCACATTGACTCCATCAACCACCATTTGCATGCCATTCTTTAAAAAAGGATCTTCTAAACTATCGACAGTACTTTCAAGTGCCAATATCCCTTCCTGTCTAGCTTTTTGAGCAAGAGACATAATAACTTCAACTAAGTCTTTTGAAGAAGTTGTTTTTTTGTTTTTAAAAAGTACACCTAAAATTTTGGGCAGTCGTTTAATATCTTCTCTAGGAAAAGAATTAACTAATGCAGCTAAAGTTCCAACACCGATAATAATAATTGCAGCTGGATTTAGAAGTACTAGAGCATCGGCACCTTTCACAATCATCCCGACAACAACAGATAAAACGCCCGCTATAACACCTAGTAATAAAAAAATGTCCATATTTATTCACCTAACCTTATTTTTCGTTTGTTTTTTTATTTATCTAGATATAATAAGGTGAAATTAATCACATATTTTTTCTAACTATAAAAAAACACTACATTTATTTATATCGGATAGTTTTAAAAAAAATTAAGAGATTAATCATGAAAAAAAAATGAGAAAAAAATATTTATTTTTCATCTATTTTTTTATTGTAATTATCCAGTAAATAAATTATAGTGAAGAAGTTATTTAAATAAATATAGGGATAAAGAACAATCGTATTCAACAAAAATAGTATATTCCGATTTTAATAATAAATAAAAATAATTATTAATTTTTTTGTTTTGTTGTTATTTTCAATTAACCGACCATTTATTGAATATCGTGGATATAACACGATTATTAAACATATTAACAGTTACTTGTTTTTTTGTTTGTTCTAAATTAAATAAAAAATTATATTATATTTAAAAAAATGTTATTTTTATTGAAAATTTGATAAACAGAATATATTGTTAATATAACAATATATTTTGTACTATATTAAAAGATACTAGTATTGTTGATAATTTAAAAATAAAAAGGAGGATACATATGACATTTCAAAGTGTAGAATTTTTAAATCAAGCAATGAATGCTTCTGATTTAAGACAAAAAACCATATCCAATAATATTGCTAATATCAATACGCCAGGATATAAAGTTGAACGAGTTTTATTTGAAGAGAAATTAAGAAAAGCTACAAATACTAACGAGTTAGCATTAAGACAAACTAATGAAAGACATATACCATTAGGTAACAATTTTAGTGATTTTGAACCTGAATTAGCAAGAAAAAATGACACTTCAGTTAAAGATAACGGAAACAATGTTGATTTAGAATATGAAATGAGTGAAAAAGCTGTAAATGAGTTGTACTATAGCACATTACAGCGTCAAGTTAATCATGAACTATCACAGCTAAACTATGTAATTAATCACTAATTAAGTGAATATTTAATTTCAAAAATGGAGGGATAAAAAATGGGAGTTTTTGACTCGTTTAATATTAATACAAGTGGTTTAACATTAGAACGTATGAAATTAGATACCATTTCAACTAATATTGCAAATGTTAATACAACTAGAACAGAAGAAGGTGGTCCGTATAAACGAAAAACGGTCACATTTCAAGAAAGTTTGAATAGAGAAACTAATAATAGCAACTATAAAAGTTTTGGTGTAAAAACAACTGGTATTAGACAAGATGAAGAAGTTAGAACTATTTATCAACCGGATCATCCAGATGCTGATGACCGAGGATACTTAGAAATACCAAATGTCAATTTGAGTGATGAAATGCTAAATATGATGAATACATTAAGGACATATGAAGCTAACGCAACTGCGTTTGAATCAAGTAAAAACTTAATGAAAAAAGCTTTGGAAATTTCTAAGGATTAAATAAAAATAAAAAAAGGAGTACTTAAATGAATGTCATAAAAAATAATTATAATGAAATATCACAATATCAAAATCAATTAAAAGATGTCATGCTTCCTAATGAAAATAAAGTAGATTTAAGCAATCAACCAGAATTTGAAAATTTTCTTAGTAAAGCCATTGATAGTGTAGATGACCAAGTAGCTAAAAGTAGTGATAATATTCCCAAATTAATTTCTGGGGATTTAGATAATATTCATACGGCAATGATTGATATGAATAAATCACAGCTTGTTCTCCAAACTGCTGTTCAAGTTAGAAATAAATGTGTTGAAGCATATAATGATGTAAAAAATATGCAATTTTAATTGAATGGTGAAGGGAAATGGTTTAGTACATGGAAAAGGTACATGAGTTAAAAGATACTCTCATCGAAAAATGGAAGAATTTAGGGAGAATTGGGAAGTTAAGTATTATGATGGCTGGAGTTAGTCTCCTTCTAATTATTATTTTTTCAACATATGTGAGAAATAAAACAGATTATGCCGTTTTATTTTCTGATTTATCAGATGTTGATTCGGGGAATATTGTTAAAAGCCTAGACGAACGAGGTATGAAATACAAATTAGATGATAAAGGAAGTAAGATCCTAGTCGAGTCAAATGAAATAGATAAAATCCGAATTGAACTGGCGATGGATAATCAATTACCTAATAAATCAACTGGTTTTGAAATTTTTGATGAAAAGAACATGATGACGACTGATGAAGATCGTAAAATTATGTATCAACGAGCGATAACTGGAGAGTTACAACGATCAATTGAATCTCTTGATGCTGTAAAAGAAGCTAAAGTAATGTTAGTTACACCAGATAGAAGTATATTCGAAGAGAAAAATAAAGAAGCAACAGCATCTATTATTTTAAAACTTAAGCCTAATCAAATTTTAAGTGAAGATGCTATAAAAGGGATTGCTTCTTTAACAAGTGGAGCTGTCGAAAATTTACCACAAAAAAATATAAAAATTGTTGATGAACAAGGGAATGTTCTTTCAGATATTTTAGATGAAAAAAGAGGGAATGGTTCTACTGACTTAACAGGTAAATATCAAAAAGCTAAAGATGATTTTGAAGTTAAGCTTGAAGATAAAACAAATAGTATGTTAGGAACTCTATTTGAAAAAGATAAATTGAATGTTGCAGTTAATGTAGATTTAGATTTTGATTCTATAGAAAGAACATCCGTAGTCTATGATAATCCTAGAGTTAGAAGTGAAGAAATAAAAGCTAATTCTGACGGTGCCGGAATTGATCAACAAGCAATAGAAGGCGGAAATATTCAAGATAATGTTACTAATGTTATTGGAGATGATGGAGAAAATGGAAAATCTTATAGTCATACTATAAATAATGAACTTGATACTGAAACAACCAAAGTTCTTAATGCTCCTGGTGTAGTCAAAAGAGTAACTGCTTCAGTTTTAATAAACGAAAATTTATCTGTTCAAGAAAAAAATCAAATCGAAGAGTTAGTACAGTCAGCTGTTGGATTTGATCGTGAACGTGGTGACAAAATAACGATTCAAGGAATAAAATTTGCAAAAGAAGATGATATAGACGCAGAAGATGGAAATGGTAATAAATCAGCAAAATTAAAAGATATATTACTTAGTCCGATTGGAGTAGCTATTATTTCAGTAATTATATTGACTGCAATTCTTTTAATTATATTTATTATTAGAAATAAAAAGAAAAAAGACGATTTTTATGATTATGAACAAATAGATGTTGCTGGAGAAAATCTAAATATTACTGACAGTGAGGAAATCAATCAAGTTGTAAGTAATATTGAGGAAAATATATCAAAAATAGAAAAATCAGAACCAATGAATGAAGATGAGAATTTACAGTATCAAGATGCAATTGAAAAAGAAGAAAAGGCTAAACAATATGCAAAAAATAACCCAGAACTTGCAGCAGAATTAATTAAAGTTTGGATGAAAGATGAGTAGGTGAGTCAATGGAAAATGTAAATGGAATAAGAAAAGCAGCTCTTTTATTGATTTCACTAGGATCTGAGACATCCTCTCAAATAATGAAGCTTCTTCCTGAAAAACATATTCAAAAAGTTAGTTATGAAATAGCTAATATAGATCATGTTAATCCAGAAGAAAAAGAACTGGTTATAGAGGAATTTATCCATATGTCTACTGCACGTAGACATATGATTGATGGTGGAATTGATTATGCAGTAGATTTATTAAATAAGGCTCTAGGAGCTCAAAAAGCTAAAGAAGTTATAGACGTGTTAACGCAAATTCAATTGAGAGAACGACCTTTTAATATTGCTAGAAAAGCGGATCCTCAGCAATTAACTAACTTACTATTAGAGGAACATCCTCAAACAGTAGCTTTGATTTTATGTTATATGCAACCAGATAAAGCAGCAGAAATTTTAGCCAATTTTCCAGATAATAGACAAGCTGAAATCGCTGAAAAAATAGGAACGATTTCTGGGACATCACCTATTATTATCGAAAAAATTGAGCAAGTAATTGAAAATAAATTCTCTAACTTTATTGAAAATGATACTGAAAATGTCGGTGGTGTGGATACATTAGTTGAGATTTTAAATTCAGTTGGTAGAAGTACAGAGAAAAATATTATTAGTGATCTTGAGAAAACTCAACCAGAGCTATCGGAAGAAATTAAAGCTAATCTATTTACGTTTGACGATATTGTTGGACTTGAAAGATCAGATGTACAAAAAGTATTACGTGAAGTTAATCATGATGTGCTAGTTCTCGCTCTTAAAGGTGCGTCTGATACAATTAAAGACTTTATTTATGGCAATCAAAGTACTCGTTCTGTTGAAATGTTAAAAGAAGATTTACAATTTATGGGACCTGCTAGATTATCTGCCGTTGAGGAAGCTCAACAAAATATTGTTGCAGTTATTCGTCGATTAGATGAGGAGGGAGAAATTTACATCGGAAGAGGTGATCAAGATGCAGTCATCTCATAATTTTTTTAAATATAAAAATGTTGTTGAACGACAAGATGTAAAAAAAATTGAAACAACATATATACCTAAAAAAAAGGAAATAAATTTCCTTAATAGTGATGAAAATATAAATTTTTTTGATGCGAATACTCAAACAGATGAATCTCGGGATTATCAAAGTGTTAGAATAACCCAATTTAATTTAGAGTTAGAAAAAATGAAAAAAAAGTACCATCAAGTAATAAAAAAAGAAAGAGATAAATTTTTTAAAGAATTAAGACTAATAAAAGAAAATGTGATAGAAAGTTCATATCAAGAAGGTGAGCTTCTAAAAAAAGAAGCCTATCAATCTGGTTTAAAAGAAGGTCGGTTAGATGGATATGAAGTTGGAAAAGTAGAAGGTTATCAAGCAGGTATTGAAGAATCTGAATATCTAAAAAAGAATGCATTGAAAATTATTGAAGAAGCAAAAAAAGAAGTAGTCACTTACCAAAAAGAAAAACAATCTGATTTTGTAAATTTAGCATCAATTATGGCAGAAAAAATAATTAATAAAGAACTATCTTTAAATGAGATAGAATTGAGTGATATTTTACAACCTGTTCTAAATAAATTAGACAAAGATAATAATTTTATCACTATATTTGTTACAAAATCTAATTTTGAAAGTACTAAAACATATATGCAAAAAGTAAAAAATGAATTTCCTAGTATTAAATTTGCAGTATTTGTTGATGATTCTTTGGAATTAAATGGTTGTGTTATTGATACAAACTTTGAAGTTATTGATTTACAAATAAGAAAACAACTTGATTTAATGGTTTTGGATATAACTAAAGGTGAGTTGAATGAATGAAAATTTATCAATAAGTAATCTTAATAATAAGTTTAGTAAAAAAGACTATATCATAAGGTTTGGAAAAGTTAGCCAAGTGGTTGGTTTAATAATAAAAGTGGAAGGTCTGGATGTTTTTATAGGTGAAGTTTGTCACATAGAAATAGAAAAAACTAAAAAGATCGTTATGGCTGAGGTAGTTGGATTTGTTAATAAAACAGTATTGTTAATGCCTTTAGATGAGTTAAAAGGAATTGGACCTGGTTGTTTAGTAAAACCGACTGGAACATCTCTTGAGGTGGAAATTTCAGATGATTTATTAGGGAAAACATTAGACGGACTTGGTAGAATTTTGACTGGTGAAAAAAATAAAGCAGGAACGATATATCCAGTGGATCAAGAATCACCAGATCCATTTAAAAGAAGGCGTATAGAAACTGTAATGAGTACTGGTGTAAAAGCAATTGATGGAATTTTAACTGTAGGAGAAGGTCAACGGCTTGGGATTTTTGCCGGTAGTGGGGTAGGAAAAAGTACCTTGTTAGGAATGATTGCAAGAAATTGTGATGCTGATGTTATAGTAATTGGTTTAATAGGTGAACGTGGACGAGAAGTGACAGAATTTATTGAAAATGATTTAGGTCCAGAAGGCTATAAAAAATCGGTAATTGTTTGCGCTACCTCAGATCAGCCACCTTTAGTAAGATTGAAGGGAGCGTTTGTAGCTACTGCAGTAGCAGAATATTACAGAGATCAAGGGAAAAAGGTTGTCTTAATGATGGACTCAGTAACACGATTTGCAATGGCTCAAAGAGAAATTGGTCTAGCTACTGGTGAACCACCTACATCCAAAGGGTATACTCCTTCTGTTTTCGCAATGTTACCAAGATTATTAGAACGAAGTGGTATGTCAGATAAAGGTTCAATTACTGCTTTTTACACTGTTCTAGTTGAAGGTGATGATATGAATGAACCTATAGCTGATGCAGTTCGAGGGATTTTGGATGGGCATGTTGTGTTATCAAGAAAAATAGCAGGAGAAAATCATTATCCTGCTATTGATATTCAACAGAGTTTGAGTAGATTAATGAAAACCATTGTTCATGCTGATCAAAATGAAAAAGCTGGAAAGCTCAAAGAAAATTTATCCATTTATGCTGATGCAAAAGATTTAATTGATATTGGTGCATACAAAATTGGAACAAATCCTAAAGTAGACCAAGCTATTGAATTACAAGATGATATAAAAAAATTTTTAGTTCAAAAAGTGGATGAACCCTTTTCTTTTAATCAAACAACGGAAATGCTAAATCAGATATTTTTATCAAAAAAACAATGGTAAGGAAGTGTTTTTGATTGGGACAGTATAAATTTTCTTTAGATAATATTTTAAATTGGAGGTCTTCGCAAGAAGAAGATGCTAAAAGATCATTTTTGGTATACCAACAAGCTCAAAGAGAACAAGAAAGCATTTTAGAAGGTATTGTAGAAGCTAGATGTAGAATAAAACAAGAGCAAACAAATTTAGTGGATATCAACACATTGAGACAGCAATATATCTATAAAAATCATCTAGACAATGAAATAGTTAAACAAGAAGAGACAGTTAAAAAATATTCTAATGAGACTGAAAAAATGAAAGAAATTTTTGTTGGTGCTCAAAAAGAACGAAAAATTTTAGAAAAACTAAAAGAAAAACATTTTGATAGTTATTTACTTGAGCAAAAAAGTGAGGAACAAAAAGAGTTAGATGAAATGGGAACATTACGTTTCAAAAATTCAGTTATATAGAAAAGAAGTGAAAACTAATGGATGTAGGAATGATTGCCTCAGTTAACGATAATAGTTCAAAAAAAGCAGGGAAAAAAATTGAAGGAAATCAAGATGTTTTTTCTGACTTATTATGTAATCAATTAGTTGCTAATGAAAATATGCAAAATATTGAAACAAATGAAAATTTTGAACGAATAATGGTTAATGATGAGTCTGGAGATATTAAAAGTGAACTAAAAGAAAAATCAGAAAGTGTAGTAATCAAAGATAAAACTGTTAAAGATGAGTTAATTGAAGAATCTAAAATAGATTCAAATTTAAATAATTATTTAGAGTCTAATATTGATTTAAATAAGAACAACGAAACAGAAATTAAAGAATTTGTTATTTCAAAATTCAAAGATAGTAACTTAAGTTATAGTAATACTGAAATTAGTAGAGAATCATTAATATCTATTAATTTAGCGGGAAAATCTGAGGTGCATGGAGTTAGATCAATTGATCTAAGTGAGCTTAAAAAGGAAACTAATTTCACTAATATAAATTCAGAAAATAGCACTAAATCTCTGATTTCATTAGAGGAACAAGATAAAATATTAAAAAAAGAATCTATTACAAATTTAACAACTAAAAATAATGAAATAAATTTTATCGATCTTACTAACTCAATGAACGCTTCACAACAAAAAAAAGAAATTAGTCTGGATGAACCAATAGAGAAAATAAATAATCAAATAACAAAAGTGAATGAAAACGATATTGACTATCAGAATTATAATATGTTAATTAGAGACAGTGAAAATGAAGTAACAAAAGAAACAAGTGATTTTAATCAATCTAAAATAAGTGGAAATTCAAATTTTGATACTGAAAATATGGAAAATATAGTAACTAAAATTATTAGGGAAACAGATAGTTTAGATAGTAATAATAGCAAAAGTTTCAAAATAACACTAAAGCCTGAAAATCTTGGTGATTTAGATGTCATTATAGATATGAAGGACGGAAAATTAATTGCGAAATTTATAGTGGACACACCAAAAGTCAGAGAACTTATTACTCATAGTTTACCCATGCTACAAGAAAATTTGGAAAAACAAAATATTGTAGTATCTAAAACAGAAGTTTTATTAAATTTATCAACTCAATCGGAATCACAATTTGAAGGTAATTTAGATCACAGACAGCAGAATCAACAAAATAAATTAAATTCCAACAAACAAATAAAACAGTATGACTCAAATGATGAATTAAAAAAAGTTCAAAGTAATAATAATGGAGATTCAGTAGATATTTTAGTTTAAGGAGGTAAAAAAATGCCGGATTTGATAGAAAATAGAGATGTGAGTAATGATTATACTGGTGGTTATGTTCCAACAGATAGAAAAAAAAATAATGGATTAGATATGGATGGTTTTCTAAAAATATTAGCAGCATCTATGGCTAACCCAAGCTTTGATGGATCCGATGGTGGTGGTAGTGGAGGGACTGATTATATAACACAAATGGTTACTTTTGCAACATTGGAACAACTTCAAGAAATAAGTGGAGATTTAGAATACACGATGATGATGACTCATCAGCAACAAGCAATCGGATTGATTGGTCGAACAGTATCAGTTGTTGTGGATAAAGATACCACTATTGAAGGTGAAGTGGAACAAGTTAAATTTAAAGGTGGGCTAGCCACTATCGTAATCGACGGGAAAGATTATTTAATGGCTCAAGTGTCAACTATTGGAGCAGGAAAGAAAACAGAAGAAGAGACTGAAAAACCAGAACAAGAAAATCAAGATAAGTAAATAGTGATTTTTGACAGCAGATTCATGATGAATAATTAATCTGTATGTTTAAAATATAAAAAAGCACAGTGTGCAATGTAAGGGGAAAAATAATGTTAAACTCTATGAATTCAGGCGTAAGTGGGATGAAAAGTCAACAAACAAAAATGGATGTAACAGCCAATAATATTGCGAATGTTAATACTTATGGTTACAAATCAGAACGGGTGACATTTCAAGATGTTATGAGTAATACAGAAGCAAATGCACAAGGACCAACTATGACTGGTGGCGGTGGAGTTAATCCGCGACAAGTTGGTTTAGGTGTACAAGTTGGATCAATTGATAAGATGAATACGATTGGAACGCCTCAACCAACGGGGAGACCACTTGATTTTGCTTTAGATGATAAAGGCTACTTCGTCTTACAAAAAGATGATCAAGATGAAACGAAATACTACACAAGAAATGGTGCTTTTAGCTTGGATAGTAATGGGACGTTAGTAAACGTTGATGGATATAAAGTAATGGGATATCAACCGAAAACAGGTGAGCCAATTAAGAATAGCCCAGAGTTTAATGCTCAAAATGATTTAAAGGAACCGGTAGGACCTATTGTCATTCCTAATAAATTAACTACAGAAGATGGCAAAGAAATTAATTTAGTAAACTTCACAATTGATCAATCTGGTCTTGTTACTGGTCGCTATAGCGATGATAGTACTTATGTAATCGGACAAGTTGCAGTCACAACATTTGCAAATCCAGACGGTTTGGAAAAGCAAGGTGGAAATAATTACATGCAATCTAATAACTCAGGTGAAGCTAATTATGTACGAGCAGGGCAAGACGGAAGTGGACGTTTAATTCAAGGCGCCCTTGAAGGGTCAAATGTGGATTTAGCAACTGAATTTACGGATATGATTATTACGAGTCGAGCATATCAAGCGAACTCCAGATCAATTACAACATCAGATGAGATGCTTCAAGAATTAATTAATTTAAAACGATAATATAAACCAGGTCTGTTGCTTGGTGGAAAGAGGATGACATGATTAAATTAACATCTATGAACAATCAGGAGTTTTATTTAAATTCTATGCTTATATATCGGATCGATCAAGCACCAGATACTGTGATTACATTATCTGATGGCAAAACAATTATGGTAAAAGAGTCTTCAGAAGAAGTAGTACAATTCTTTTTGAATTATCAAAAAGAGGTAAGAAATTTTACCAAGGAAAATGATAATTAATTTATGGGGTGTTGAAAATGGAATCAGAAGAGCTTAGGGACGAAGAAAAAAAAGATAAAAAAAAGAGTATAAAATCAATTATTCTGATCATAGTTATTGCAGTAGTTGGTGTTATAGCAGGTACAGTAGGTACAATAATTGGAAATAAATTCACACATAAAACAGAGCCGAAAACTGAAGTATTAGAAGTTGAAAAAAAATACAATAAAGATGAAGTATCCGTTCCTTTAGAAGAGTTTTTAGTTAATTTAGCAGAAGGACAAGATAAAGAAACTTCTTATATAAGAATTGAGTTATCACTATTAACAAGTAGTAGTAAGAATGCGGAAATTATTACAAGTAATAATGAAGTCGTCCGAGATAGCATCATCAATAAATTAAGACAAAAAGATAGTGCTAGTATTTTAGCAGATCAAAATGGTGTTAATAAATTAAAAGAAGAATTAAGAGATCAGATTAACAAAGATTATGGTTCAGCGTTGGTACGAGAAGTTTTTATTACCAATTTAGTAATTCAGTAACATAGAAGGGGAAATGATGAGTAGTATTTTTTTAATTTTTAAAAGTATTGTTTTTCTATTTGCAGTGATCGTGTTAATAAGAATAACATTAAGCTATATGAATAAATTTAATCAAAAACAAAGTAAAAATATAGAAATTTTAGAAAAATTAACGGTTGGTAAAGAATCTTCAATGGCTATTGTACTTGTTTGTCAAAAATATTATTTAATGAGTATGACATCTGAACGGAATGAATTGATCAAAGAACTATCAACTGAAGAAATAACACAAATAAAAATCCAAAAGATGGTTGATGATGAATTTAGAGAAAAGAGACAAGCACAAATAATTGGTTTTTGTAAAAAAATAACAAAAAAAATTACTAAAAAGGAGATCAAGAATGAAGAGACGGATTAAAGATAAACTTACTTTAATAATTCTTGGTCTTTTTTACTTTCCAATGAGAGCAACAGCTGCTCCTGTGGATGAGTTGACAGATACTGTTAGTAAGCTAGTTGGAACAACAGGAACAACAGATTCAGTAAAGTTATTCGTACTAATGACTGTTCTAACACTGATTCCAACTCTTTTAATTTTAACAACATGTTTCACAAGAATAATTATGGTTCTTTCGTTTGTTAGAAATTCATTAGGAACACAACAGACACCACCTAATCAAGTGCTTATAGGGATTGCTTTGTTTCTAACATTTTTTATTATGCAACCTGTATATAGCGAAGTGAATAAAACTGCAATCAAACCTTTGATGAAAGATGAAATTACGCAAGCTGAATCTATAAAGCTCGCGGAGAAACCGATAAAGAAATTTATGCTAAAAGAAACAAGAGAAAAAGATTTAGCTTTGTTTGTTAAAAATTCTAATCAAAAAGAAGTAAAGAATCCTGAGTCACTACCAATCCATATTGTGACACCAGCATTTTTGATAAGTGAATTACGAACAGCATTTAGTATCGGATTCTTAATTTTTATTCCTTTCTTAATAATTGATATGGCTGTATCAAGTATATTAATGTCAATGGGGATGTTTATGTTGTCACCTGTTATGATTTCTTTACCTTTCAAATTACTACTTTTTGTTTTAGTTGATGGTTGGTATTTAGTAGTTGAGACACTTGTACGAGGGTTCCAATAGAAAGGATTTTTTTATGACAATTGAATTGGTTTTAGATGTCATGCGCGAAGCTTTTCTTAAGATTATTTTGATAGCAGGTCCAATTTTATTAGTTGCAATGGTCGTGGGATTGTTAATAAGTATTATACAAGCAACTACTCAAATTCAAGAACAAACATTAAGTTTTGTACCGAAATTATTAACTGTATTTTTATTTTTGATAATACTTGGAAATTTCATGATTACGACATTAATCGAATTTACCAAAAGTATGTTTGAAATCATGTCTTCTTTATAAGTTAGGTGAATGATGAATACAATATTAGTTACCTTTATTTTAATATTTTGCAGAATTTCTAGTTTCATGGTCACTGCACCAGGATTTTCATTTAAACAAACACCTAGTTTGTTAAAAATCTTTATTAGTATTTCATTAACAATTAGTGTCTACAGCATTATTCCAGAAAAAATAGTAATTGAAAATATATATATATTTATTTTTTTCGTCATTAAAGAAGTGCTGGTAGGTATTGCGTTAGGATTTGTTGTCCAACTTATCTTTTCTACAGTCGAGATGGCAGGCCAAATTATAGATTTTCAAGTAGGTTTTTCGATGGGATCAGTTTATGACCAAACGATCGGCATTCAAGGTTCAAATTATGGGCGTTTATATTATTGGCTAGCACTAACTTTATTTTTTGTTACTGATATGCATCATATTGTGATTCAAAATCTATTGAATTCATTTGAAATTGTCCCTTTAACCCAATCTTCACTGGGAGGGAATACTGTAGAAGGTATGGTCAAACTCTTTTCTAAAGTATTTGAAATGTCGATTATGTTGGCATCTCCAGTAGTATTAGTTGCATTTGTAACAGATTGTGTTTTAGGTATTGTATCAAGAAGTGTTCCACAAATTAACGTTTTAATGTTAGGAATGCCTATGAAAATTTTAATAAGTTTTTTCTTTTTATTATTATTTTTACCTAATTTACTTCAATTAATTGTCCATATATTCCCAGAAATGAATAGATATATGAGTGAATTTGTACAATCGTTAGCGAGGTGAGGGTATGTCTGATAAAGATAGTAAAACAGAAAAAGCCAGCCCCAAGAAGCTCAGAGATGCTAGAAAAAAAGGGGAACTAGTTAAGAGTCCTGATCTTGTATCAGCAACCTCTTTTCTAATATTTTCCATCTTTTTTGTACCTCTCTGGGAATATGTTATAAGACAATGTTCGGGATTAATTAAAAGTTATTACACTAATTTATATGGCTATGAAAATTTAGAAAATAATCTTAGTGCTATCGGCTTTCAAAATATAATGAAATTTTTCGTGATCGTTGCACCATTTATGGTTATTGCTTTTTTCAGTGCATGGGTTAGTAATTTATTACAAGTAGGCTTTTTATTTACAACAAAACCTATTAAACCTGATTTCAAAAAACTAAATCCAATTAGCGGATTTAAAAATTTATTTAATAAGAAAGCATTATTCACACTGCTTAAAAATTTAGGGAAGCTAATTTTAGTTTTTACTATTACTTTGCATGAAATTAAATCAGTTTTAGGCAACTTTTTCAATGCAGGTTCTGTTGGAATACATGCCTTACCATTTTTTATTTTAAATTTTTTAAAAAAACTAAGTTTCAAGTTAGCAATTATTCTCTTTCTATTAGGTGTACTTGATTACGTAGTTCAATGGTTGTCTTTTAGAAAGAAAATGAAAATGTCTAAACAAGAAGTGAAAGATGAGTACAAACAACAAGAAGGGGATCAACTCATAAAATCCAAACGAAAAAGTATGTATATGGAACTGATTTCTGGAATGATGGGGCAAGTAAAAGATTCAACAGTCGTCATAACCAACCCAACACACTTAGCGATAGCCATACAATATGATAAAGAAAATAATGGTGTTCCAATTGTTGTGGCTAAAGGTGCAGAGTTAATAGCAAAAAAAATAAGGGAAGAAGCAACACTTAATAATGTACCAATCTTAGAAAATAAACCTGTAGCACGTTCGCTATATAAATCAACAGAAATAGGGCAACCAATTCCTGTTGATATGTATGAAACAATAGCTGAAATTTTAGCTTTTGTTTATAAAATGAATGAAGAAAATAAATATAAAATATAATATTTAGATTTAAAAGGTAGATTATGGAGGCAATGAAAAAATTTGGGGTCAAAAATAAACTTAAAAAATAAAAACTATTCTGATGTTATTATCTCCTTTGTCGTTGTAGCTGTCATTGGATTGATTATTATTCCCTTACCAAGTTCTATATTGGATTTCTTAATTATTGTTAACATAACAGTCGGAATTAACATATTATTAATCACATTATTCACAAAAAGTGTTTTAGAGTTTACAACATTCCCGACATTATTGTTAATAACAACGATGTTTAGATTAGGATTAAATATTGCGTCCACACGATTAGTGTTAACCAAGGGAAATGCAGGAAAAGTTATTGATGCGTTTGCTGATGTAGTAGCTGGAAATAATTATATCGTTGGAGCTGTTATTTTTGTAATTATTACTATCGTACAAATAGTTGTTGTTACAAATGGAGCAGGGCGAGTTTCCGAAGTTTCAGCGCGGTTCACATTAGATGCAATGCCAGGTAAACAGATGGCAATTGATGCTGATTTAAATTCCGGATTAATTACTGAAGACGTAGCAAAACAAAGAAGGAGCGACCTTCAACGAGAAGCTAGCTTTTACGGAGCGATGGATGGAGCTAGTAAATTTGTGAAAGGTGATGCCATTGCTGGTATTATCATAACGTTAATTAATTTATTAGGAGGTATTCTGATATTTTCTGTAGGACAAGGAATGGAAGTTACTGAAGCATTAAGTAAATTCGGAAAATTATCAATTGGGGATGGACTGGTCAGTCAAATTCCATCATTATTGATTTCAATTTCATCAGGTATTATTGTCACAAGGTCTAATAATGATAGTACATTCGGAACATCAATAAAAAAAGATTTCTTTCCTAATCCTCTGATAGCTGGGATAGTTTCGTGTGTACTACTAGTGATAGCGTTAGTACCCGGATTTCCAAAAATTCCTTTTATTATTATGTCAGCTGGATTTGGTTTTATAGCATTTAAAAAATATCAGAGTATAGACCAAGAAGAGCAAAAAATAGCAGAACAAAAACAAGAATTACTATTGTTGCAAAAAGAACAAGAATTAGATGAAGATGATACAGTTTCTTCGTTCCAAGTAGAACCGATTTCTGTCGAAATTGGTTACACGTTGATTCCGATGACTGACGATAGTATAGATAATTCTCTTATGCGCCAAATTGTCAATATTCGAAAGCAGTGTGCACATGAATTGGGAGTCTTGTTAACTCCGATTAGAATTCGCGATAATCTACAACTTGGTCCTAATGATTATTGTATTAAGATAAAAGGCAATGAAGTTGCAAGGGGAATTATCTATCCTAACAAGTTAATGGTAATCAATCCTGAAAATGAACAATTAAACTTAGAAGGTATAGATGCTAAAGAGCCAGCGTTTGGCCTAGATGCATTATGGATTGAAGAAACAGATAGAGATACTGCAGACATACACGGTGCTACTATTGTAGAACCTGTGACTGTTATAGCTACTCATTTAAAAGAAGTTATTTATAGTAATACAGCAGAACTTTTGGGGAGACAAGAAGTAAAACATTTACTTGAAGGGATTAAAGATAAGTACAATGTAGTTATAGACGAACTGATACCTGATATTATGCGGTTAGGTGAAGTTCAAAAGGTTCTACAAAACTTACTTAAAGAACAAATACCTATAAATGATTTAGTTACAATACTTGAAACATTAGCGGATTTTGGCATGGTAACAAAAGATGTTGAAGTTCTGACTGAACATGTTAGACAGTCTTTAAAACGGACGATTGTTAAACAGTATTTAGGTGAGGATAATATTTTGAGGGTCGTAACTATTCATCCAGAAGTTGAAGAAATGATTTCAACAAATACTCAAAAAACAACTTCTGGTTCAATACCAGTTTTAAAACCAGAAATAATAACACAACTATTCGATTCTATAAATAGAACACATCAAAAATTAACGGCTGAAAATGTTCAGCATGTGATCTTAGCCTCGCCAACAACAAGACTAACCTTAAAAAAATTAATCTCTTATAATTTTCCAGGACTCGCTGTACTTTCCTTAAATGAAGTTCCGAATGAAGTTGAAATTGAAACGTTAGGAATGATCTCACTTAAATGACAATAAAGTCATAAAAAATTACACAGCTATAAGAGAGGAGGTAAATTGTTATGTACGAAGTTGATTATGAAGCTGAAATAGTAAAACATTTACCATTTGTTAGACGTGTAGTTAATAGAATTGATATAAAATCAGCAGAATATGATAAAGATGATTTATTTAACATTGGTGTGATTGGTTTAATGGATGCTTTAAAAAAATTTGATGTCAATAAAAAGGTTTCTTTTGAAAGTTACGCATACATACGCATTAGAGGTGCCGTAATTGATGAAATTAGAAAAACATCTAGAGTATCTCGATCTCGGATGGGACATTTAGATAGCTTTTATAAAGCGAAAGAAAAAATTGAACGTGAAAAAATGACAACGGCTACAGATAAAGAAATTTGTGAAGAATTAAATATAAATACCAAACAATTATCCAAAATCCACGAAACAATTCATTATTTAGCTAATATTTCATTAGATGATACTATTTTTACAATACAAGGTGAAACATTAGAATTAAAGGATATGATTGAAGACACTGATTCAATACCAATAGACAAAATGATGATAGATGATGAGAAAAAGCAAGCATTAAGAAAAGCTGTTGCGTTGCTGAAAGAACGAGAACAAATTATTCTAAATCTTTATTATACAGAAGAATTAACACTTAAAGAAATTGCTGAAATACTTGAAATATCAGTTCCAAGAGTTTCTCAATTACACGGTAAAACATTGATAAAACTAAAAAAAATAGTTGAGGATGAATTAATATGATACGAAGTATGTATACTTTACAAAGAAATTTAAGTGTTCTACAAACAAAACAAGAAAATACAAGTTCAAATGTAGCTAATGTTAATACCTATGGATATAAAAGTCAGCAAACAATCCAGAAAACAGATGAAGAACAAAATTTACATAATTTTACAGGTGGTCCAGGATTAAATAAACGAAAAGAACTTGGTTCATTTGTTTTTGGAAATAAAGTGGACGAAATATTTAAAGATATGAGTAGTGGCTCTTTTAAACAAACTAATAAGCAATCTGATTTTGCTGTACTAGGTGAGGGTTATTTTAATGTTCAATTACCTAATGGACAAACTGGTTACACTAAGAATGGTCACTTCCAAGTGAATCAACAAAATCAGCTTATTACTCAAGATGGGAATATTGTTCTATCACAAAACCGAGCGCCTATTGACGTTAGAAATGATCAGCCAAATTTTCAATTAACCAAGTTTAATGATCAAGCTGATTTAGTTGCTCAAGGAGAATCACTTTTTACTGCTGAAAATCCAGGAATTGAAGATAGAACGAGCCAAGTTCGGAGCAGTATGTTAGAGGGATCTAATGTGAATATGGTAAATGAAATGACAACACTAATGGATACTGCTCGTCAGTTTGAAATAAATCAAAAGGCGTTACACACATCTGATGAGACGCTACGTAAATTGACAAATGAAATAGGTCGAGCTTAGAAAGGAGTTTTTAATATTGAATCCAAGTTTAGCAGTAAGTAAAAGTGGTATAAACGGTTTACAAACAAATTTAGATATTATTTCAAATAATATTGCGAATTCCAATACAGTTGGATTTAAAGAGAAGGATGCTAATTTTCATGAATTATTGAGAGAAGATACTTCTTCTAGAGGAAATATTCTGATGAATGGTATATCTCGTGGAACTAGAACTGAACAAGGACAATTAAATTTAACTCAAGGAGGAATTATCCCAGGAACAAATGACTTTGATCTTGCTCTTATGGGAGAAGGATTTTTCGGTGTAAGAACTGCAAACAATGAATTATCTTACACCCGAGATGGATCATTTAGATTTGATGCTCAAGGGACACTTAGAACAAGTGATGGAAATAGAGTTGAAATAAATTACTTTTTACCAAAGAATGATTGGCCTAATGGAAATCCGACAGTAAGTGAAAAGGGACAGATCACTATTGGGAATCAAGTTGTTGGAGAAATCCCTGTTTTTGAAAGTAACCAATATGAACAATTTTTAGAAATAGGGGACAATTTATTTCAATTACCAGGTAATCAGAATTTACCAAGAATACAAAATCCAAATGTAAAACAACATTATTTAGAAGCATCCAATGTTGATTTAGCCGGACAAATGACAGATATGATTGTTACTCAACGAGCATATTCTATGAATACCAAAGTTGCACAATCAACTGATGATATGATGCAGATAATTAACAACTTTAAACAATAAAGGAAAGATATGACATGATCAGGTTAGTAAATGTTTTTAAAAAATATACTGAAAACTCTATAGCATTAAGAAATATAACTTTAGACATAGAACAGGGAGAATTTATCTATCTTGTTGGTCCAAGTGGAGCAGGCAAGTCAACCTTAATAAAATTAATGACTTGTGAAGAGCGTTTATCACATGGACTTTTAAATGTTGGAAATGTAGATTTATGTCGGTTACCAAATCAAAAAATACCTGAATTTAGAAGACAAATCGGTATAATACCGCAAGATATAGTTCTTTTAGAATCTTTAACAGTGTACAAAAACTTAGTGTATGTTCTCCATGCAATTGGAGAACATCGAAAAAATATAAAGAAAAAAGTGACCGTTGCTTTAGAAGAAGTGGGTATGTTGGATTATAAAGATTACTATCCTGATGAATTGTCAATTGGTCAGAAACAAAAAATAGCGATTGCCAGAGCCATTTTAAATCAACCAAAAATATTATTGGCAGATGAACCAACAGGGAATTTGGATAACAAATCAGCGATAGATGTTATGAAAATACTTTATCAACTTAATCAAAAAGGAACGACAATTTTAATGGCAACACATAATTCAACAATTGTAAATACAATTAGATATCGTGTATTAGAAATAAAAAAAGGAATGATTGTCAGAGATCAAAAAGAAGGTTCTTATGGACTAAAAAGTGATTATAAAGATATTTTTGTAATTTAAAAAACATAAATGGAGGATTTTATGAATAAAAAAGAAACGAAAAAGGGAAAGTCGCTAGGTAAAGTCATTATTAGCGTTATTTTATTTATGGGTATAATACCCGTTATTATTGTATTACTATTAAATACAACTTTAGTAACTAAATTAGTTATCCATAGAGTGGCAATTGAAGAAAAGAATAGCACAGAACGTGTTATTCAGAGAATGGACACAATTCAGCATAATGTAGAAAGTTCGATTGAAACAATAAAAGAAGATGGTAGCTTACAAAAATTAAATAAAAATAATGAGAGTAGAGAAAACATACGGCATACGTTGAAACTTGTAAATGGATCGGATGAAAATACAGAAAATGTTTTTTATCAACCGATTGATCAGGATAGCATTTCAGCTTTAGGTAGTCAAAAAGATGCAAAAGCTGGCGAAAGAACAGATCGTGAGTGGTATAAAAAGGCGTTAGAAAAACCTGGTAAAACTATTTGGACAAACCCTTATACATCATCAGCTACAGGCGATGTTTCAGTTACTGCGGCAACAACAATAGCTAATGAAAATGGTACTCAAGGGATTATTGGCGTAGATATAAATTTAGCTGAAGTTGGTAAAATGGTAAAAGAAGCCAAATTAGGTGTGACAGGAAGTATGATGCTGACAACTAAAGATGGACAGGTGTTGGTGTCTGGTAGTCCTGAGTTTAAAAATAAAAATATTTCAGAAAAAGTATTCTTCAAAAATAAACCAGAAAAATCTGGATATGTAGGTAGTGGAACTGATAAAGTTTATGTCGGAAAAACAAAAACAGGTTTACTTCTATTTTCAGGTGTTTCTGATAAAGAATTAGACCAAGAGCGTAGTTCACTATTCAAAATTTCAGGTGTAGTTGTTTTAATTTGGGGATTAATAGCAGTTATTATAGCTGTTTTAATTTCTAAACGTGTCATTAGGATAGCCAATATGATTGTTCATTCTTTTGAAAAAGCAGCTAATGGAGATTTGACTGCTAAAATAACTAACACTAAGGGATTTGAAAAAGAAACGGTTAATATTCCAATACTTAGTCGATTATTAGGTGATGGTTCTATTCATGAAAATGGTAACGAAATTTCTCAAATTATCATAGCTTATAACAATATGTTGACTGGATTTGCAGGATTAGTTAATGGAATCCAAAAAGAAAGTAATGAGATAGCTGATATGACGGTTTCCCTATCAGAAATTTCTAAACAAACAAATTCAGCAACAGAAGAAGTATCAGAAACAATCACAGGCATCGCACAAGCAACGAGTTCACAAGCAATGGATGCTGAAAAAACTGTAAATGAAATGAACGATTTAGGAAATGTTATTGATTCTATTCAAAAATCATCATCAGATATGAACAAAGTTACAGAAAATGCAACGAAAGTTAATGAAAAAAATTCTGATTTAATGCAGAATGTTTTTGATAATTGGGAAAGTGAACGCTATAAATTAGGTGAATTAGTAACCAATATAGGTGGTATGAATTCAGATATTCAAAACATTAACAAAATAATTCAAGTCATTACAGATATCTCATCACAAACCAATTTACTTGCCTTAAATGCATCGATTGAAGCAGCGAGAGCTGGAGAAGCTGGAAAAGGTTTTGCTGTAGTAGCAGAAGAGGTTAGAAAATTAGCAGAACAAAGCGCTAAATCAACCAAAGATATAGAAATTATAATTGAAGCAATTCAAAATAAATCTAACGGCATGGTAACTCAAGTAAAAGATTCATATGAAGGTGGAGAAAAGCAAACAGAAGTTATTAATCAAGCGATAGAATCAACACATGAAGTAGTTGATCAGTTTGAAATATTAATTAAAGAAATAGAGCTGGTGGATCAATTGAGTAAAGAAGCAACAAATCAAAAAGACTCAGTATTATTTGCAGTTGAAAATATTTCAGCCTCAACAGAAGAAAATTCAGCAGGCACAGAAGAAGTCTCAGCAAATGCAGAAGAAATATTGGCAACGATGCAAGAATTTACAAGTAATATTGAATCTTTAGAGCAAATTTCAGAAATATTGAAAAGGCAAGCAAATGGTTTTATCTTGAAATAAGGAGTGACTATAAAATCTAAAAGGATTTGTTAATATGAAAAAACCAAAAACAAAATCAGTCAAAAATAAGATAATAGGATTTATCTTATTTTTGACCATTGTACCTGTGATTACTGTGTTACTAATTAATATGAAGGTAATGCAAGAGACTTTACAACATCGACTGGAAATAGAATCACATGAAAAAATAGATAGTGTTCAAAGACAAGCCAATTCTGCACAAAATATTGCTAAAAATGACATGGAAATACTTAAAAATCATGAAGTTTTTAAAGGAGATTTGAATACATCAAAAAAACAACAAGAAATAAAAAAAATCATGAAATTTTTATATGATTCTTCTGATAACTATGAAGATGTTTATTTTGCTCCAACTGGAAAAGAACTTGTTAGCGTTGTTGATTTTAAAATGACAGTAGAGCAGTATAAGGAACGTGATTGGTATACTTCAGCAATGTCTGACACACAAACAATACATATGTCAAAACCTATTAAGGATTTAAACACTGGAGAAATTATTAATACAGTCTCGACTACTCTCGTTGAAAATAATCAAGTAAAAGGTATTCTTGCAATTGATGTAAAAATGAACGAAGCGGTAAATATTGTGAATTCTACTCCAATTGGTATTTATGGTGGAATGAAATTAGTAACACTTGATGGTGAAGTATTGGCGTCAAATGATAAAAATGAAATTGGTAAAAGTGTTCAAGAAAATGTTGGATTTAAAAAAATGACAGAACAAAAGGGCATGGTACATACACCAGCAGGTCGTGATTATTATTTTAAAACTAAAGGTGATCTATTTATCATTGCAGAAGCAGCTGAAAAAGAATTTCAATCAAAACAAGCTGAAATGCTTAAATTATCTTCAATAATTATCGGTATTTGGGGAATTATAGCCATTTTTATTGCACTATTTGTTTCTAAACTAATAATACGTTTAGTACAAACGTTAGTATATTACTTTGAAAAAGCTAGCTCTGGTGATTTGAAATCAAAAATAACAAATATTCGAGGCGATAATGATAAAAAAGCTAATACATTAGTAACAAAATTATTTGGATCAGGCGAGGTTAAAGAAAATGGTAGCGAAATCAGTCAAATAGCTAATGCCTACAATGGAATGCTAGATGGTTTTTCAAACCTTGTAAAGAATATTCAAACAGAGAGTAATCAAATAGCAGATATGAGTATTTCTTTATCAGAGATTTCTAAGCAAACCAATTCAGCGACTGAAGAAGTTTCTGAGACCATTACAGGAATCGCTCAAGCTACCAGTTCACAGGCAATAGATGCAGAAAAAACAGTAAGTGAAATGAATGATTTAGGCAATACAATTGAAGTAATTAATCAATCAGCATTAGAAATGAATGACCAAGCTATTACAGCAAGTAAAGATAATAAAAGTAATTCTGATTTGATGCATGATGTTCATGAAAATTGGGAAATTGAGAGGGAAAAGCTTAAATTATTAGTTGATGACATGACAGGAATGAACATGGATATTCAAAATATCAACAAAATTATTCAAGTTATTACTGACATTTCTACCCAAACCAATTTACTTGCATTAAACGCTTCTATAGAAGCTGCTAGAGCAGGTGAGGCTGGTAAAGGATTTGCTGTTGTTGCAGAAGAGGTTCGTAAATTAGCAGAGCAAAGTGCTGGTTCGACAAAAGATATTGAATCCATCATTGAAGCAATTCAAAATAAATCAAATGAGATGGTAACCCAAGTTTCAGCTTCATACGATGGTGGACAAAAACAAACTGAAATAATTAATAATGCCATTGAATCAACAGATAAAGTAACTAATCAGTTTGATATTATTATTCAAAATGTTCATAAGATTGATCAGTTGAGCCAAGATATTAAACAGCAGAAAGACGATGTATTATTTTCAGTTGAAAATATATCCGCATCAACTGAAGAAAATTCAGCAGGCACAGAAGAAGTCTCAGCAAATGCAGAAGAAATATTAGCAACAATGCAAGAGTTTACTGCCAATATACAGGACCTTGAAATGATTGCTGAAGGTTTGAAAGAACAGGTCAATAATTTTAAAATTTAAAAAAGTAAAATTGTTTTAATGGAGGAAAAATGATGGAAAAACAAATTGTTTTTTTTAGTCAACGACAAGAACTGAGCCTTCCGATAAAAAAAATTGAAAAAATAATTCAGTGGACTAAACCAATACCAATTCCTGAAACATCACTATTTGTTTTAGGAGTTGTAGAGCACAATGCTCATGTCTTACCCATAATAGATTTAAATCAGCGATTATATGGTGAATCTACTGAATTAAACGATGATTTAAAAATAATTGTTGTTCAGTGGAAAGATGAATTTCTAGGATTGGTAGTTGAATCAATTAGAGGAATTGTAGATTTTTCCGTTAATCAGTTTGAGTTAATGACTAACGATGTAACGTTTGATAAAAATTATATTAAAAGCTTTGTTAAAACAAAAGATGGTATTGTCATTCAATTAGATATTGATGCGCTTTTTGAAGGTAATATAATGCTAGATAAATTATTGCGTTCGTTAGAAAGTCAAACTGAAGTTATGTCGGATGACAGTAGTGAGATGATGAAAATCAATGACTAAAGAGATAAAAGTAGGGATTTCAGATTATAAAATTACTGAAGCACCTAATCAACTAATCACATTAGGGTTGGGATCGTGCATCGGTATTGTGATCTGCGATAAAAAAAATAAGTTAGTTGGTTTAAGTCACATCATGTTACCTGACAGTGAAATGTTTAGTACACGTAGTGTTGTTAAAGTCGAAAAATTTGCAGATTTAGCAATTCCGGCAATGGTGACTGAAATCAAAAAACAACAAGCAACTCCTAGTCGATTGGCTGCTAAAATTGCTGGAGGAGCTAGCATGTTTAAACTTGCCAATGATGTGAAAACTCAAAATGTAGGTGAAAGAAATATAGAAGCCGTTGAAAAAGTTTTAAAAGAACTAAGAATCCCAATTGTTGGAAGGCATGTTGGAGGAGACATGGGACGTTCTATCTTTGTTGATTCAGAGACAATGACGGTTTCTATAAAAATGGTAAATAGAGAAGTTCACGAATTATAAAATGAGAGGTAGATTAAATGACGATAAAAGTAATGGTTGTTGATGATTCAGCTTTTATGAGAAAAGTTATATCGGATCAAATTAATAGTATATCTAATGTCACGGTGTGCGCAGTAGCAAGAAGTGGTGAAGATGCATTGTTAAAATTGAAAAGAGAAACTCCCAATTTGATTACGCTTGATATTGAGATGTCTGGAATAGGTGGTTTAGAAACTTTAAAAATAATAAAAAAAGAATATAAAATTCCAGTAATTATGCTGAGTTCTCATTCAGGAAAAGAAATGACAATTACTTGCTTAGAATATGGTGCCATGGATTTTGTGGAAAAACCTCTCAATATTTCACAAATTGAAGCATCTTTTATGCGTGAACTAGAGACAAAGATTAAATCAATTGTGACAATACCAAGTAGTAAAGAAATAAGTGAAACAAAAAGACAAAATTATGAAAAAAAATTTCCTACCAAAGTTAGAGGTATTGTTATTGGTTCTTCCACCGGGGGACCAAAAGCATTAATGGAATTAATAAAATATATTCCAAAAGAATTATCAGTTCCTATATTTATTGTTCAACATATGCCTTCTGGATTTACAAAGTCATTTTCGAATCGTATGAATAGTGAAGCTGCTGTAGAAGTTGTTGAAGCAAAACATATGGATTTAATCAAACCAGGAGTTGTCTATATAGCTCCTGGAGATTATCATATGAGAATTGATCAGAAAAGAATTTATTTGACTAATGAAGAAGAAAAAATAAATAGTGTTAGACCTGCTGTAGATCCATTGTTTGAAACGGCATCCAAAGTATATGGTAAAAGTTTAGTAGGTATTATTTTAACTGGTATGGGCAGTGATGGGGCTGAAGGAATGAAAATTATTTCAGAAAATAAAGGATATACAATTGCTCAAGATAGAGAAACATCAGTGGTTTATGGAATGCCAAGACGTGCAGTTGAATTGGGAGTTGTAGATGAAATTCTATCTTTGGATATGATTGGAACAAAATTAAATTGGATGATAAGGGTGAAATAATGAAAAATAATTTTGAAGAATTCAATAAATGGGGTAATCGCTACTTAGGAATGGACTTATCATCGTATAAGGAAAATCAATTACAACGTAGAATACTCAATATGATGGAAAGTAGAGAAATTACCAATCTAAAAGATTATATGTCCTTAATGGAGAAAGACATTGAGGTTAAAGAAGAATTAAAAAATTATCTTACAATTAATGTGACCGAATTTTTTAGAAATCCAGAACTATTTATAGCATTAACAAAACATTTGAAAAATGACTTACAAAATAATTTTAACACCATTAAATGTTGGAGTGCAGCATGTTCTAACGGTTCTGAACCATATAGCCTGGCTATGCTTTTTGCAGAGAATAACATTAAATTATCAGGAAAGATTTTAGCCACGGATATTGATAAATTAATTTTAAATAGAGCAAAAAATGGTTTTTATTTTAAAAATGAATTAAAAAATGTTTCTCAAAAACAATTGCAGCAACATTTTGTTGAAAAAAATAATGGTTTTGAACTTAAACCTGAAATTAAAAATAATATTAGATTTAAGGAACATGATTTATTACAAAGTAGATTTGAAACAGGATTTCATTTGATTATCTGCAGAAATGTAACAATTTATTTCAAACCGGATGCACGTGACGAATTGTATCAAAAATTTTATGATTCTTTAGTTCCCGGAGGCATATTTTTTACAGGAGCTACAGAAACTATAAATCAGCCAGAAAAATTTGGCTTTAAAAAAATTGACTCGTTTATCTATCAAAAATAAAGAAAGGAGGAAGTTTATTGGACGAAAATGAAAAATATCGAGAACTGTTTTTTGAAGAAGCAGATGAGCATTTAGAAAACTTAAATGATGGTGTTTTAGAACTTGAGAACGACCCTGAAAATGAAGAGACAATTGATAGCATATTTAGATCTGCTCATACGTTAAAAGGTATGGCTGCTACAATGGGTTATGAAACAATGGCAAAATTGACTCATCGTATGGAAAATGTCTTTCAATTATTTAAAAATAAAGTAGTTGAAGTGAATTCAGATAGTATTTCCCTTATTTTTGACTGTTTAGATTCTTTATCTGAGATCATTGAAAGTTTGAGAAGTGAAACTGATTTTCAAGATGAAGAAATTGCAAGTTTAATGAAAAAATTAGAAGAGATAGAGAATAAAGAATTTGAAAAAAAAATCGTTGTGGAAAATAAAGGAGATGTAACTCTTAAGGAAATTAGATTTCCCTCAGAATTATTAACAACTGAAGACGTTCAGTTAATGAATGATTTAGAAAACACAGAGTATACACCATTTGCTGTAAGTATAAGATTAGATAAAGAATGCACTCTAAAAGCACCAAGAGTTTATTTAATTTTAGATAAATTAAACGAAGTCGGTGAAATTACATTCAGTTATCCTGATACAGAAACGTTAGAAAAAGGTGAATTTGATCGTGATTTCCATATAGTTTTGATCACTGAAAAAAATATTGAAGAAGTTGAAAAAAATATACAATCTAATAGTGACATTGATTCTATAAGTATTTTATCGCCAGAAGAAACGTTTAACAAACAACTTTTACCAGAAACAAAAAAAACAACTACAGAAATAAAAACGGCTAAAAAAGAAAAATCAAAAAATATTCCGAAACATGGACAACAGTCGATTAAAGTGGATTTAATAAAACTGGATACCTTTATGAATTTAGTGTCAGAATTAGTAGTCTATAGAACAAGACTAGAAAATATAAGCATGAATGATACAAAACATGATATCAAAGAGCCATTGACAGAAGTTGCTCGTATTACATCTGAATTACAGGATTTAGTATTAAAAATACGAATGCAACAAGTTAGTGTAGTTATGAATCGGTTTCCACGAGTAGTTCGTGATTTAGCAAAAGATTTGGATAAAGACATGATCTTAGTTATTGAGGGAGAAGATACTGAGCTTGACCGAACAGTTGTATCAGAATTAAGTGAGCCACTTGTCCATCTTATAAGAAATTCTGCTGATCATGGAATTGAATCTCGAGCGCGGAGAAAAGAATTAGGTAAACCAGTTGAAGGGGAAATTAAAATAAGTGCTTTTCAGCAGGGAAATCGTGTAACTATTACAGTTTCTGATGATGGTAAAGGAATAAATCCAGACATTATAAAGAAAAGTGCTGAAAAAAAAGGGATTTCAACTGAGGGGATGTCAGATAAAGAAATCATTCATCTAATTTTTCATCCTGGGTTTTCAACGGCTCAAGAAGTAACAAATGTTTCCGGAAGAGGCGTAGGTATGGATGTTGTCCAATCTAAAATCAGTCAACTCGGAGGAACTATTGAACTTCAAAGTGAAGTAAATATGGGATCAATTTTTACAATTAATTTGCCATTAACTCTTTCAATTATTCAATCACTTATGGTGGAAGTATCAGGTGAATTGTTCGCATTGCCACAAAGCTCAATTGAAAAAGTTTTTGAAGTTTCGGAAAAAGATATTGTCAAAGTTCATACAAAAGAAGTATTTATGTACCAAGACATTGCGATACCAGTAATTAGATTACAAGAATCACTTCAATTGAAAAAAAATGAAATCGAAAATGCTCACCCTCATCTTATTATAGTTCTATTAGGTAAAAATTATTACGCATTTTTAGTTGATGATTTAATCGGTCAACAAGAAATTGTTATTAAAAAATTAGGTAAAGAATTAAAACACTTAAATAAATTTTTAGGAGCTACTATTCTTGGAAATGGAGACATAACATTGATTATTGATATAAATGTTATATGTAGTGAAGGTAGTGTGAAAACAGTATGATGAATAAATTAAATTCACTAGAAATTGATGCACTAAAAGAATTGGTAAATATTGGTGGTGGAAATGCAGCAACAAGTATATCTGTTTTAATTGATAAACCAGTGGAGATGGTTGTTCCTTTAATAAAAGTAATGGAATATGAGGAATTGTATAAAAAAATAATGCCAGAAAGTGAAGTGATTTATGCAGCAACTATTCAGATAAGTAGTGACGGTGAAGGCATGTTTTTATTTGCTTTACCTGAAAGTTCTGCAAGTGAAATATGTGACATGATGTTACCACCAGGTTTTGAAAAGACAGATGAAATGATTGGTTCAGCGATTATGGAGCTTTCTAATATATTAGTTAACTCTTTTTTGAACGCTATTAGTCAGTTGTTAAATTTAAAAATAGTTTCGTCGGACCCAAACTTAACGATTGATATGTTTGGTTCAATCATAAGTAGTTTGTATATGGCGTTTGATCAGTTTGATGATGAGATTTTAATTATAGAAAATGAGTTTTATTATTCTGGAAAAAAAATGGATGCTTTACTTTATTTCATCCCAGAAGTCGGTGTTTTAGAAAATTTGTTTAAATCAATAGGAATGTAGAAAGTAGGAAATATAAAATGACAAAAACAGTTTTAATAGTAGATGATGCGGTATTTATGAGAATGAAGCTTAAGGATATTTTAGAAAAAAATGGTTATTCAGTATTAGGTGAAGCTCAAAATGGCTTAGAAGCTGTGGAAAAGTATAAATCTGAAAAACCAGACTTAGTAACAATGGATATTACTATGCCTGAAATGGATGGTGTGGAAGCTCTAAAGAAAATTAAAGCTTTTGATCCAAATGCAAAGATTTTAATGTGTAGTGCAATGGGCCAACAATCAATGGTAATGGAAGCTATACGTGAAGGAGCACTTGACTTTATTGTTAAACCTTTTGATTCAGAGCGTGTTATTAAAGCGTTGGATAAAGTCAGTGTCTAGTCAATATAATATTGAGGAGAAAATATTATGCAATTAATTGTCTTTACTAAAGGTGAAAAATATTATGGCATTCGTACGGAGAATGTAGGAGAAATTATAAAGTCAACTAAAATTTTTCAAGTACCTCAAGCACCTAAATGGGTTGAAGGGTTAATTAATCTTAGAGGAACAATTGTCACACTTGTTAATTTTTCGAAGTTTTTAGAAGAAGAGGATAACAAACTCCATAAAAATATAATTGTAATAACAAATGAAGAAGAAAAAATTGGTTTACTTGTGGAAGATATTGTTGGCGTTTTTTCTATAAAAACTGAAGAAATTCAACCATTAGAAACAAAAAATAATGAGAATATAGAAGGAATTATTTCTATACAAGATAAACTAACTAATATTATTGACATTATGACAATATTTACTGAAAATGAGGGATCAATTTGACACAAGTATTGACACAACAAGAAATTGATAAACTTTTAAGTGCTATGAACAGTGGAGAGATTGATGAACAAGCTTATTTAGAAAAGGAAGAAGAAAGTCATGCTAAAGCATATGACTTTAGAAGACCTACTAAATTATCAAAAGAATATATTAACACTTTATTTATGATTTTTGAGGACTTTTCTAAATATGCAGGAAATAATCTTACGACTCAAATTAGGTCAAATGTATCGTTTAAATTAACATCAATTGAGCAAATTAGTTACGATGAGTTCATCCATTCGATACCTAAATTTACGTTACTTGGTCTATTCCAATCAGCACCACTAACAGGAATCCAGATGATTGAAATTAATCCACAATTTTCTATGATTTTAGTTGAGTTACTGTGCGGTGGCAGTGAAACTGAAATTGGGAAAAGTAATACTGAAAATAAGAAAAGTTTTACAGATATCGAATTAGCTTTACTAGAAGAAGTTTATAAAATATTAATAGTATCCTTTGAAACAGCATGGAAAGATTTAGTAGAGCTTGATTGTAATTTAAGTGGTATAGATACTAACCCTCAATTGCTACAAAATATGTCTCCTAATGAGCCAGTGGTACTTGTAACGTGCACAGTTTCAGTATTGAATCAAAAAACATTTATTAATTTATGTATTCCTTATGTCTTTTTTGAAGGTATTATGGATAAACTTAGTTTTAGAAATTGGTTCGACTCAGATAAAGGATTTAATCAAGAAGATAGTGATCATTTACATAAAAATATCAAAAGTGTTGATTTAGGTTTAGAGACGATTTTAGGCACAACGACAATGACTCTTTCTGATTTCATCAATCTTGAAATTGGAGATGCGATAAGTTTAAATCAAAAAATTTCAGAACCTTTAAAAATGTATGCTGGTGATCAATTCTTTGGTTATGTAAAACCAGGTAAAAAAGAAAATAGGTTAGCAGTTGAAGTATTAGAAATTTCAGAAGGAGAATCAGAATAATGAGCGAAGGTTTATCTCAAGAGCAAATAGATAATATGATAAAAGATGGAAACGAAGAAATAGAACCTCTCTTTAATCAAGATATAACAGATCTAATTGGAGAAGTCGGAAATATATCAATGTCTCAAGCTGCGACAACATTATCTTCAATTTTAAATAGGAGAGTGACAATTACAACTCCTAGGGTAAAATATGTTAAATTCAAAGAAATTTTAAGTGATCTGGTAACTCCGAAAGTATCTTCAGTCGTTGGTTTTAAAGAAGGTTTAGAGGGCAGTAACTTAATGCTTTTAAATGTTGAGGATGCAATTATAATTGCAGATTTAATGATTGGTGGAGATGGACATCCAGAAAGTAATGAATTTACAGAATTAGAATTAAGCGCAGTTGGAGAAGCTATGAACCAAATGATTGGATCGGCTTCGACTTCAATGGCAACGATGATTGGTAAAAAAGTTGATATTTTACCTCCTGAAGTTAATTTATGGAAAGATGAAGAATCAGTAAGTTACACTGGGATAGATTTAGAAACAGTCGTGTCGAAAGTTTCTTTTGATTTATCAGTTGAAGGTGTTATTGAAAGTGAAATTATGCAAATTTACACACGTGAAATGGTTGAAGAAATTTCAGAACTAATGATGCAAGATACAGCAGAAGTTCTAAAAGGACGTGAAGTCGTGAAAGAAAAAATAGTTGAAGAAACGATTCAAACACAAGAAAATACACGTAAAGTTGTTATTCAACAGCCTGAATTTGAAGATTTAGATGTAAAAAAAGTAGAAACAAATAGTGATAATCTTGATTTATTAATGGATGTTCCTTTGGATTTCAGTGTTGTTTTAGGAAATAGCAGAAAATCAATTAAAGAAATACTGTCAATTGGTGTAGGTTCTGTTGTTGAACTAGATAAATTAACAGACGAACCTTTGGAAGTTTATGTTAATGGTAAGTTACTAGCTCATGGGGAAGTAGTTGTTATCAATGAGAACTTTGGTATTAGAATTACGAGTATCCTTTCTCAAAAACAACGAATAAATAATTTAAACTAAACTAATCAGAATAAGTCTTTTGACTTGTTCGATTAGTTTTTTTGTTAAATTTTTTTATAGACCTAATAGTGACTTATAAAGTAATTATGAAAAGTATTAATTTTTTTTCAAAAGATCCGATAACTATTATGTAGAAACAAATACTCATCTCTATTATTTTAATTAAAGGAGAATTTACATGAAAATAAATAATCAGTATTCAAAATATTGTGATAATTATAATTCACAAAAAAACAATGATATTAATGAAAAAAACAAAAAAGTTACAAAAGAAGAATCTGTTGCAATTAATCTTTCAAACGCAAGTAAACAAATTAGATTAAGTGACCAAGTGATTGAAAGTGATAATTCTAAAAGAGTTGCAGAGATTAAAAAAGCAATTAACGATGGTTCATATAAAATATCTTCCGATGAATTAGCCGATAAATTATTTGAAACGATAAAAGGACAACAACAATAATATGGAACCTACTAAACAAATTACACCAACATTAAAACAATTAATACGTGTATTAAAAAAAGAGAAAAAAGCATTACTAGAAAGTGATGGCATTCAAATTGAAAAAATAGTGAAACAAAAAGAACTAATCGTAGATTCTCTTAGTAGTATCAAAGGGGTACCAAACGAAAGTGAAAAAGGATTACTACGTGAAGTAAAAGAGTTGCAAGATAATAACCTTCTCTTAACAAAACAGGCAATGGCTTTTAATGATAATTTTATAAAGGCTGTTGGTGAAATTGCGCAAAAAACAAACGCAACTTACTCTAATAAAGGTAATCTAAAAAATCAAGTAGATGTTGGTTTTATCAATCACTCAATGTAAAAAAGATATAGGAGGAATACAATGACAGGCTTATTCGGAACACTAGGAACTGCTAATAGCGGTATGAACACCCAACAAACAGCTCTAGAAACATCATCACATAATATTGCTAATGCCAATACCCCTGGTTATTCAAGACAAAGGGCAGAGATGGAAACTAATCAACCTTATAATTATACAGGTATAGGGCAAATTGGGACAGGGTCAAAAGTATCTTCTATCACAAGAGCTTCAGATCAATTTGTACTAGCTAATATCAGAAAAGAAAATTCTGTCTATAATCAATACCAACAAAAGGCAGATGTTTTGGGTCAAATCGAAAGTATTTTTAATGAAACGCCAGGACAAAAAGCATTATCAGATGATTTAGCTGCTTATTTTGATGCTTGGTCACAATTGGCAAATAACCCAGAATCAAATACTGCAAAATTGATAGTAGTTGAAAATGGTAATAATTTGGCTGAAAATATTAATCGTACAGCTAAACAACTTGAAACGTTACACAATGATACTGTCTCAGTTCTAGAAAAAAATGTTTTGGATTTTAATAGTAAATTAGAAGAATTAAATGAAATTAACCAACAAATTTTCAAAGCATCTGCTGACGGTGGTGTCCCTAATGATTTGCTAGATAGACGAGATATGCTTCTAGAGGATTTATCTGGTTTCGGTAATATAGACACTACTTTTGATGAGTACGGTCGTGTGTCAGTAAAAATGGGTGGAGAAACAATACTAGCCCCTGGTGAAATTAGAACAATTAGTGTTGTAGTAGGAACTGATGAAAATGGCCAGCCACTTGTTTCAGAAGGTGGAAACTTAACGAATGAAAAAGTACCATTAACAAATGGTGAAACATATCCGGTTGGTCAGTTGTTGATTTCAAATCCTAAAGATACGCCAACTACTTTCCAACCAATTGAGGTAGAAAGTGGAGCAGCTAAAGGATTACAAGAGGGCTTAGCAGAAATTAATGCAAGAACAGAAGAGTTTAATATTTTTGTCTATAATTTAGCAACTTCTGTTAATACGATTCATTCAGATGATGGTAAGAGTATTGATTTTTTTACTTTTGATGAAAATAACAGTGCGAAGAGTATAAAAGTAAATGAAGATATAAAAAAAGATCCTTCATTAGTAAATGCAGGGAAAGATGTTGGACCTGATGGCGCTGTAGGTGATGGATCGAGAGCTTTAGCACTTGGTAACTTAAAGAATGCCCGATTTGGATACCCAGATGCTAAATTTGAATATGATCCAGATACAATGTCTTTTAAAGATGAGCCTGGTGGATCAACTTTACTTGGTTCTTACATTGATATTGTGACTAAAAATGGTATTGCAAAACAACAAGCTGATAATAGAGTGAACACGCAAGAGTTTTTACTTTTTCAATTAGAAGATCGTAAATATTCTGTTTCTGGGGTAAATATCAATGAGGAAATCACCGATGTTATGCGTTTTCAAAGAGCGTTTCAAGCTAATGCAAGAGTAATATCAGTCGTCTCTGATCTACTCGACACATTAATTAATAGAACAGGAGTGTAATAAAGAATGAGAGTATCCGATGCTAATCAACATGCGTCATTTCAACGGAATTTAAATCATAATTATACAAGAATGAATAAGTATCATCGTCAATTAAGTTCATTTTTAGAAATTGAAAAATCGTCAGATAATCCTTTAGCATTTTCTAAAATATTAAATATGAATGACTCAATTTATAGAAACGAAGGATACAATACAACTATCAATGAATCCATTGGTTGGAGTAATACTCAAGATGCGGCTCTTAAAAATGCGACTGAATCAATGCACCGTGTTAGAGATTTATTATTAGCAAGTGCTAATGATACTTTAGGTCCAGATGAGATGAAAGCCAATAAACAGGAAATGATATCTGAAATTGATGGAATCGTAGATTCACTTAACACTACTTATGATGGCAGATATGTATTTGGGGGACAAAATACAACAACCCCACCTTTTGAAGTTGTTAAAGATAGTAACGGAGACATCACAGAAATTAAATACCACGGAACAGATAACAATCTTCCAAGAGAGATCTCAGAAGGTGTGACTGTTGAACTTGTAACTGATGGTAGTAAATTCATGAATGAAACGACAGATGCTGATGGCAATGTTGATAATTTAAATATATTTGTTCAAGATTTGATGCTTGCTATGAATAATAATGATCATGCAGCCATTTCTGGAACAGCAGCAACCAGTGATGAACCAGCTACAGGTCTTATAGCCAGATGGGATAATCATCTTGAAAATATGGTCGATTCACGAGCCAAAATTGGAACGACAACTAACCGTTTAGAGTCAGCCAAGGATCGCAATGAAGCTGAGAATTTACAATTAAAAGAAGCTTTATCTGAGAAACAAGATATTGATTTAGCTGAGAAGTATATGGAATGGAGTACTGAAATGGTTGCTTACCAAGCCTGTCTTTCAGTGGGAACAAAAATTATGCAGACATCAATATTGGATTACATATAAAATAGAAAAACTATCAAAATGTGGCTTATTACCATATTTTTGATAGTTTTTTTTAATACTATCAAGTGAAAAATAGAACAATGTTAAATGAAAAATTTCTAATAAATAATTAATAAGTGTTATTTTATTACCGATAAATATATATATCAAGTGTTTTTTTAGATGGCTATCTTTTTAGTTTATTAAAGGAATCTTTAATTTTTTAGGAGGAGAGAAATGGTAAATACAAAAAGTTTAAAGATATTTTTAACGCTTATATTGTTTGGTTGTTTATTTTTTTCGTATCAAGTAGAGGCAAATGAAGGTGCTGGTTTTTCAATTGAATTAGAATTACCAAAAAATCAAAAAAAGGGTCCAACACAGTATTTTGATCTTAATGCTTTACCTGATGAAAAACAAATAGTTACGTTGTACATTGTTAATGATTCGAGTAATGTAGAGGATTTTGATTTAGTTATAACCGACGCTGCAACTAATTCTCGCGGTGTCATTGAATATACAAATAAAGATGCGACAAAACAAGTTTTAGAACATCGTAGGTTAACAGAAATTACAAGTATTCAAGAAAAGGCTACTGTAAAAAAAGGAGAAAGCCAAGCGATAAAAATAGAGATTAACCATCCTAAAAACAGTTATGAAGGTGTCATTTTGGGGGGAATTCATATTAGCCCTAATTTATCAGAAATGGAGAAAAAAAATCCTGGCTATTCTAATCTATTCACTCGATCCGTTGCTATTCAGTTAAATGGGAGTGAACTAGATAAAAACTTTGATTTAAAGTTACAGAATATGGAAAAAGATAATGATGCTGAAGGTTTTACGATTAATAATTTACTAACAAATAAAGCACCCATATTATTAAAAAACACAAAATTAAATCAAAAAATTATTAACAAAAAATCAAAAAAAATTATTTTTGAGGAAAACCAAAAAGTTGATATAGCACCATCTGCTGATTTTTATCTTCCTATAATGTTGGAAAAAAAGTTAAGTTCAGGATTATATGAGATGATTTTAACTTTTGAGAATGAAGAAGGTGATCGCCGGTTCAACCAAGAAATCAGACAAACTTTCAAAATCGATGGTGAGCAAGTTATTTTGGTTCATCGGACATGGTATTGGTTGTTCATATTAATTATCATATTGCTACTTATATACATTGCTTATCGTAAATACAAAGAAAAAGAAACTTTAGATGAGCCAAATTCTGAGGGTAACTTACAAGTTATAGAAAGTGAAAATACAGAATAAAAGTGATTTTAATTTGGAAAACAGCTTGTTTTTCAATTTTAAAATAAATAAAAAAGGCATTCTTAGATGATAAGAAATGTAGAAAGGTTGGGATGTGTTTCATGAATAAAAAGAAATGGTTTTATTTGCTACTCATCGTATTAGGTATATTTAGTCAAGGATTGGTTAGTCTTGCAGAAGAAGGGGATGATGAAGAAAACAAGGAACAGACATCTCTAGGTGAAACGGCATTGAAGTTCACCATATTAGGTAAGAAAGGACCGCTGAAGATAACTGAGGTGCCTACAATGACATTTTATGGGATGAAGGAGCAGAATGGCACTTCAGGCTATCGTGGTACTGGGAAACTTAAAAGTACTGGGAGTTTAGTTGTTACTGATGAGACTCGTTCGAGTACTGGTTGGAGTCTCCAATCTAAGGTTACAGTTAAAGATGGTCATGGGATGATTTACTATAATTTAAATTCAAATAATAGAATTGATTCATTTATAACATATACCCAATTATTTAATAATGATTCAAATAATATCGAAAGTTTTAAATCGGCTATGAAAGTTACTAATGTAGATTCTTCAAAATCTAAGATTGCTCAAACTCTGAAAGGCTACAACGATCCTGTGCAACAAAAATTAGATAGTATATTTACTTTAGATGAAGAGCAATCAAGTTTTGAATTTGAGAATAAATCTACGGCTAATAATTTAAGTAGAGCTATAAATGGTGAAAGACTTAATTTTATAATGCTGTGGGATCTAGTAACTGATCCTGAATAAAGGAGAAAAAAGATGAAAAAGAAAAGAATATTGAGTATCATTTTATTTACTACTATTTTATTATATCAAGTAAGTGTTAAAGCAGAAGAAGACATTTTAACTGATAATACACAGATGTATGGAAGATTAAGTTCAGGAGTTTCTCGAAGTATTACACCTAATGTTTTTCAATTTGGAGATATTATTTATAATGGAGAAGAGAAAAGTGTAGAAAAAACTGCTGTTGGGTCTACTAGTGTATTAGGTTTTTATGATCGTAGAGGTTTTATTTTGGAAAACAGAACACAGCTTATTGGTTCTTCAGCCCAAATTATCAATGTAAATAATGAAGAAATAGAACAACTAGGTGTTTTAGAAGATGGCATTCCGCAAATTACTGCGGTCATTGAAGATGTTCCTGATTGGTTAGCTACAACTGAAATTAGTTATACAATAAAATCTAATCAGGTTGATAAAACAGATATAGAAAGTAACGAAGGAACTGTTCCATTAAGTGGTGAAGTTGTTGAACCTTTTGCTTTCACGGGAGAAATAAATATGGATAATCCTAATGAAAGGCACTTATCAACTGATGAGAAGGGCTACTACGTACCTGGAACGATTTTAAAACAATACACGTTTTCCAATGTCAAACTAAACCTTCCAGCTGGAATTGAGGTTCCACCTGGTAAACAAACAATTGATTTAAAAATAAAATGGAATTTAGTTTATACTCCTTAAAAAAAAGAGTTAACTTCAAAAAAAAACAACCGATATATATAACAGAGGGTAACCTCAAAGTAAAAAGTAGTTTAAAAATAGGAGGAAAACAACAATGAGAATTAATACAAACGTACCAGCACTAAACACTTATTCACGTTTAACATCAGCAAATAACGCTAAGGCAGATTCATTAGCTAAATTATCATCAGGATTACGTATCAATCGTGCGGGAGACGACGCAGCAGGTTTAGCAATTTCTGAAAAAATGAAAGGCCAAATCGGTGGTTTAAAACAAGCTAGCCGTAATGCTCAAGACGGTATTTCATTAATCCAAACAGCTGAGGGTGCTTTAAATGAAACACACGATATCATCAACCGTATGCGTGACTTAGCAACACAAGGATCAAATGGAACGTTAAGTAACGAAGACCGTGCGGAAATCAACAAAGAATTTGATGCTTTAAAAGAAGAAGTAGACCGTATTTCACAAACAACTAACTTTAATCAAAAGAACTTGTTGGATGGTGAATTTGATTCATCTTCTAAACAAGCTGTTGCTAAAAAAGGTGACGTTGATATGTATATGACAGTCAACTACACTGATAAAAAATTAGATGGTGCATTTGATGTTGAATATACAAGAGATGGTAATGGCAATACGAATGTTGTATTAACTGGTGCAGGTGCAGCAAGTTATGAAGTAAAAGATAACGAAGATGGTACATGGATTATTAAAGAAAAAGATACAGGAAGTGCTCCTGATCCTGTAGTTGAAGGAAAAAGTGTTGGTGTTGTCAAACTCACAACAGAAGGTAGATATGGTAGTGGACTTGTTGGAATGCAGGCAGATACAGCTAATGCTGGATCATGGAAACCAGATCCAACTACAGAAGCTAAACACTCTTCTGTATTTACCGAAGAAACAACTAAAACAGGTTTAGACTTCCATGTAGGAGCTAATACAGGCGACATTATCAGCGTTGAAATTGGAACAATTAACTCAAAAACTTTAGGATTAGAAGACCTTAATTTATCTGATCAAAAATCAGCTGAAATGGCAATCAACCAATTAGATTTAGCTTCTTCAAAAATCTCAAGCACTCGTTCTGATTTAGGAGCTGCACAAAACCGTTTACAACATACAATCAACAACTTATCTGTTGCACAAGAAAACTTAACAGAAGCGAATTCTCGTATTAGAGACGTAGATATGGCTGAAGAAATGATGAACTTTACGAAGAATAACATTCTTTCTCAAGCAGCAACTTCTATGTTAGCACAAGCTAATGCAATGCCACAAAGCGTTCTTTCTTTATTACAGTAATAATTATTAAAAACGATCTATTTTAGGTCGTTTTTCTCTTTATTCAGATTAATTATTTTTAAAAAGAGCCGATATATATAACAGAGGGTAACCTCATCATAATACCTTAAAAAAATTCAGGGGGAAAATAATCATGAGAATTAATACAAACGTACCAGCATTGAACACTTATTCACGTTTAACATCAGCAAATAACGCTAAGGCAGATTCATTAGCTAAATTATCATCAGGATTACGTATCAACCGTGCCGGAGACGACGCAGCAGGTTTGGCGATTTCTGAAAAAATGAAAGGCCAAATCGGTGGTTTAAAACAAGCTAGCCGTAACGCACAAGATGGTATTTCATTAATCCAAACAGCTGAGGGTGCTTTAAACGAAACTCACGACATCATCAACCGTATGCGTGACTTAGCAACACAAGGATCAAACGGAACATTAAGTAACGAAGACCGTGCGGAAATCAACAAAGAATTTGACGCGTTAAAAGAAGAAGTAGATCGTATCTCACAAACAACTAACTTTAACCAAAAGAATTTATTAGATGGTGAATTTGATACTTCTTCAAGATCAACTACTAAATCAGTTAATGATGCAAACATGTACATGACTGTAAGCTATTCAGATAAAAATCTTACAGATGAGGTTTCTATTGGTTATGTTAGAGATAAAGATGGTGAAAAACATGTTCAATCGATGAACGCTGATTATAAAACTGTAGATAACAATGATGGTACATATTCAATTTATAAAAAAGATGATGTAACTTCAACTGGTACTGGAACAGCTGAAGTAAGTGTACCAAAAGAAGGTAAAAAATCAGTAGGTGTTGTTAAATTAACAACAGAAGGTCGATATGGAAATGGTGAAGTTGGTATGAAAGCTGATGGATCTGCACCAGAGCCTACTAAAATAGCAAAAACAACAACAACTTTTACGGCAAACCCAGGTAAAAATGCTTTAGATTTCCATGTAGGCGCTAATACTGGAGATATCATTAGTGTAAGTATTGGAACTATTGACTCAAAAACATTAGGCTTAACTGATCTTAATTTATCTGATCAAAAATCAGCTGAGATGGCAATTAATCAATTAGATTTAGCTTCTTCAAAAATTTCAAGTACTCGTTCTGACTTAGGTGCAGCTCAAAACCGATTACAACATACAATTAATAACTTATCTGTAGCTCAAGAAAACTTAACTGAAGCAAATTCTCGTATTAGAGACGTAGATATGGCTG
>NZ_FWFD01000022.1 GCF_900163795.1 Vagococcus fluvialis bH819
GCACAACGATTACAAATACTTACGTCAATAAAGAAACAACAGAATTACCAGTAACAAAAATCTGGAATGATTACAGTAACCAATTCAATACTCGACCAAAAAATATTACTATTGAGTTACTTAAAAATGGCAAATCAGAAGTGGTTCAAGAGTTAACAGGTGACTCAGATAAATGGGAATATACTTTCAAAAATCTACCTAAGTATGACAACAAAGGTAAAGAATATAGCTACAGCGTGAAAGAAATCAAAGTCCCATCTAACTACACAAGTAAAGTAGAAGGCACAACGATTACAAATACTTACGTCAATAAAGAAACAACAGAATTACCAGTAACGAAAATTTGGAATGACTACAGTAATCAATTCAAAACTCGTCCAGAAAGTATCACAGTTGAATTATTGAAAAACGGAGAAGTAGTCGCAACAGAAAAAGTAACAGGTGACTCGGACAAGTGGAGTTATACATTCAAAGACTTACCGAAGTACGATAACAAAGGAAAAGAATTTAGCTACAGCATGAAAGAAATCAAAGTCTCATCGAACTACACAAGTAAAGTAGAAGGCACAACGATCACAAACACGTACATCAATAAAGAAACAACGGAATTACCAGTAACCAAGATTTGGGAAGATTACAGCAACAAATTCAACACAAGACCAGAAACAATCACCATTGAACTATTTAAAAATGGTGAATCAGAAAAAGTAGAAGAAATAAAAGGTGACTCAGACAAATGGGAATATACTTTTAAAAATCTACCTAAGTATGACAACAAAGGCAAAGAATACTGCTACAGTGTGAAAGAAATCAAAGTACCCGAAAATTACACAAATAAAGTAGAAGGTACAACAATTACAAACACTTACGTCAACAAAGAAACAATCGAAATCCCAGTAACAAAAGTTTGGGAAGATAACAATAACCAACTCAACACTCGTCCAGAAAACATCACCGTTGAGTTATTGAAAAATGACGAAGTAGTCGCAACAGAAAAAGTAACAGGTGACTCAGACAAATGGGAGTACATTTTTAAAGATTTACCGAAGTATGATGAAAGTGGCGAAGCATTTAGATACAGCGTGAAAGAAATCGATGTGCCAGAAGGATATGACAGTCAGGTGGAAGGTTTTACGATTACGAATAAATTAACTAAAAAAGAAATCGTTCCAGAAAAACCAAGTGTACCAAGTAAACCGGCAGAACCGTCATCGGAAGAAAAAGTACCTGAAAAACCAAAAGCACCATCATCTAAAGAAGAGGTACCAACTAAATCGACAGAATCACCATCTAAAGTTAAAGTAACCAATAATCAAACAACAGGTAAAAAATTACCACAAACAAATGATCAAAGTAACTATGTTTGGGTAATGATTGGCTTAATGTTAATCACCGTAGTATTCTCAATAAGATATTACAAAAAAGAGAAACAAACGAATTAATCCAGAAAAAGAGTCAACTGATTTAATCGTCAGTTGACTCTTTTTCATATTTTCCAGCTGCTTGGAGTTAGACGCATTTTTCACCACGCTGAGTAGTAAGGGTTCAAAAAGCAACTCCTGCGGCAACTTCACAAATAATAAAGAATCCCAAGATCACGGATTATTTATTATTCGCTCCAGCTGCTTGGAGTTAATCGCTATTTTCACCACGCTGAGTAGTAAGGGTTCAAAAAGCAACTCCTGCGACAACTTCACAAATAATAAAGAATCCCAAGATCACGGATTATTTATTATTCGCTCCAGTTGCTTGGAGTTAATCGCTTTTCTCACCACGCTGTATTAACTTTAACGCTAGCATCAATGGAAGTACATTTTCAGACTCCTTCAAAGAAATGCCCAACAGTGATTCTATCTTTTCAATTCGATACAACAACGTATTACGATGGATGAAGAGGGCTCTAGCTGTTTCTGCAATATTTTGCTGATGATTCAAAAAGCAGTCTAGTGTTTCCAAAAACTGACTATTATGAGTGTTGTCATAGTCGATAAGTGGTGCTAGATAGTGTGAGATAAAGTTCTGAGCCTCAGTTGTTGGAATGCGCTGTTGTAAAAAATTATCAAAATAAAAGTTCTCCGAACGGTAAATATCACTCTGATTAGGCACTAAATAGCGAATTAAATGACGTACTTCTTGGTAACTTTTCGGTAAATTAGGAACAGGTTGGGTAGAACCGATTAACAAATTAATATCAGCGTTTGATTTAAAATAGAATAGAAGTTGTTTGTGTAAAAGGGTAAAAAAATGATTATCCACATTTCCGATTAAACCAATAAAAGAATTCCCTTGTTTAAAGAGATGAATAACTTGTAACTGATCTTGTCTCAGTGTTTCAATCACAAGTTGTAAGTGCCGTAATAAAGAATCTTCATTATACGAAGCTTGTAAGTCGTCGTAATTTGACTGAGTGTGCTTAAAATCAATCATAAAGACAGTGTAAGAAAGATCAAAATTAAAGTTAGTATCATACTGTTTAAGTTCGTTAATATCTGCGGAGTTGTGTAATAATTTTTGATAAAATTCTCGAGATATTTTATTTTGAATTCGACTTTTTTCTGTTTGATGAACGATTTCCATGGCAATCGTTAAGGCTGCTTGTTGTAAATTGAGATAGTCTTGCTGCAAGATTGCTTGATTTTTTTGTAACACAATAATATAGCCATAGGTGACATCGTTAAAAAATAAAGGCAGCAACACGCCATTTTTTTGACTATCAAATTGAAGAGAAATGGGATGTGCTGATTTAGATAGATTCACAGGTAAATTAACTATTTTACTCGTATCAAACAGCGTGAGTTGTTGTTCTTGATTGATTAAGCTGTCAAAATCATGAGTTGTCGGTTTGGTCAGTAGCACCCAATGTGAATCAGTAATAATGACGGGTTGATTCAAGAGGGATTCGAGTTTTTCTTTTAAATAATCGAGCCCCTTACCTTTTAGACCGTACTCTAAAAATTTAGTGTTTGTCTCTAAAGTTAGTTGTGTCGCCTTATTAGTATCTTCAGTTAACAGATTCATAACGGTCGTTAAAATTTTTGAAAAAGCGATCCCGTAAGGTATTTCAATGAGAGGGATAGTTAACTCATTGCACAAATCAATTAATAGCTCAGGAATAGGATTCAGATAGACTTGTGGTTTGATACAAATTCCTGGGATATTTAATTGATGGAAACTTTTTAAAAAGTCTTCTAAAGCGTCAGAACTTTCGCTGAAAAAATAACCTGACGTCACAATCAGCTCACCTGGAGAAAGCCAGTTCATCGCTTTTGGATTATCTAAAATATTCACGCTGGTAATTTGATGATTGACTCCTGATTGACCAGCTAATAGCTTGAAATCAGAGAAGGTTGGTAGGTTCAATAAATCGCTTATCTTCATCGTATGTCTCGCCTCTTTCTTTGTATATATTGTATGAAGAAAGAGGCTTATTTTCAATTAAATCAACTGATTTAAAGTTAAAGTAACTAAGATATACTAGACTTAATGTTAGGAGGTTAGAGGTGTGTTAGAAGAAAACAAGCAACACTTGCTGGAAGAAGCGGTTCTGAGTAATCAATTAGACAAAGTAGCTGATTTACTAAGTCATGGCGCAGATCCAAATGTGAAAAATACGAATGAACTATCGCCTTTTATCGCTGCAGCAGCTAATGGGTTGACCGATATTTTTGAATTAATCTTGTTGCATAGCCCAGAAGTAACCCAAGTGAATCGATTTGGTGGCACTGCCTTACTGCCATCTAGTGAGAAAGGGTTTATTGAGGTGGTTCAGTTAGGGATTCAGGCAGGTGTTCCAGTGAATCATGTGAATCATCTCGGATGGAGTGCCTTACTTGAAGCAGTTATTTTAGGCAATGACGGTTTTCTTTACCGAGATGTTGTGGAAACGTTAATTAGTGGTGGGGCTGATATCACTATTCAGGATTATGAAAAGAAAACAGCGCTAATATATGCAACAGAACAGCAGAAAGAAAATGTTCTTAGCATTCTTAAACAAAAAGAAGACAATTCAAATTTTTCGACAATCAAAGAATTGATTAAAGGAAGACACTATTTAGCTAGCCTTTCAGAGTTACACAAATTAGAAGAGTCTTTAGAAAAAGTCTACTATCTAGGTTTTGTTTACGAGAGATTACATGAGTTTGAGTTAGCTAAAGAATACTACGAAAAAGGATTAGAAAATTCCCCAGAGTTTGCTTATTATTTAGCAAACTTGGCTAAAAAAACTGGTGACTCAAACAAGGTGATTGCTTACTTTAAACAGGGAGCTAAACAAACAAAGAGTGAACCCTTTTATCCGTATCACCTTTCTAATTATTTCAGAGAAATAGGCTATCATGAGGCGGCTGTTGAAGTGATGACAGAACTACTAAGACAATCGCCTACACGCGTGGATTACTTATTTCATTTATCCAATAGTTTAAAAGCTCTAGGAGATTATCAAGGTGCTTCCGAAATACTAACCAAAGCAAGCAATTTACAACCTCAAAATAACTGGTTATTAAAACAGAAACAACTTTCAGAGATGAGGCTAGGCTTATGAAAAAAATTATCTTATTTTTAGGCTTAAGTTTGATTTTATCGGCTTGTAGTCAACAGGAAGAAGTTAAAACGAAAGAAACAAGTATGACAAAACAAGAAGCAAAACAAACAGAAACCAAACCATATAAGGAGGAAAAACAAATGACAACATACGTATCAGGAGATTTAATCAAAGCAGTAGAGGCAAATGATTTAGAGAAGGTAAAAGAAATTGTTCAAGATAAAAACTATGATATTAATGAAGTGAACGAGAAAAAAGAATCCCCACTATTGATTGCTACACACAACAATCAAGTGGCGATTGCTAAAGTATTAATCGACTATAAAGCCGATGTGAACCAACAAGACGAGATTCAAGACAGCCCTTATTTATATGCAGGAGCCCAAGGAAAAACGGAGATTCTCGCTTACATGCTTGAAAATAGCCATCCAGATCAACGGGTGGTCAATCGCTTTGGTGGGAATGCCTTAATTCCAGCTGCAGAAAAAGGGCATTTGGATAATGTGAAGTTGTTACTAGCGGATGGAAAATCAGATATCGACCATCAAAATAATCCAGGGTACACAGCGCTAATTGAAGCAGTTGCTTTAAGAGATGGTTCAAAAGTCTATCAAGACATTGTGGCAGAGTTGTTAAAATACGGGGCAGATACAACCCTAAGAGATACTTACGGTAAAACAGCGGCAGACTATGCCAAAGAATTAGGTTATCAAGAAATGTTGAAAATGTTGGAGAAGAGATAAGAAAAGGTACCTAGAGCGAGGAAGTTACTCTAGGTTTTTTTGTGTAGTCATCATTTCATGAGTTCAAATCAAGGTGTTCAGGATCTTTTTTTAGTTGTGGAGTTAACTTCGATATAATTTAAGTATCAAATAACAGAAAGGTTGATGATGATGTTAAATAAGAAAATAGCTGAGAAAGGCTTAAAGAAGATTAATGGAGGGAGTAGTGTACTACAGCATGTAACTGAGGCCTATAAAGGTAATGCTGTTCAATGTGTTCTTTCTTTATTTAAAAAATGTTAAACTTTTACCATTTTTTTGATATTCTTAGTTAAAGGATGTGTTTGATAGTGTTGATGGTAGATCTCAAAGCTTTTATTTTATTAACGTTTTATCTGAATATTTTATTGTATGGAATCTTTTATTTCTTTATTGAGAGAAAAATAAAACTTCCTTTGATTAGTGTGATGCTTATTATTACTTTTTTTGGACAATTAGTTATGGGAAATTGGTTTGATGTATTGATGGTGGGTGTTATCTATCTCTATGAAAACTATGTTGTTAAGAGTAAAAATAATTTTATAGTGAATACTTATTTATTTTGTTTGCTAATAATACTTTTTGCTTCTCTAATAGCTTCTAATATCATGTTACCTTGGCTATCTTTTCAAGGAACAAAAGGGTTTGATTATATTTTTATCAAAATGAGTATTATGAGTATCATTTTGCTTTTCTTAGTAGTTGCTTACCAAAAATTAAAAGTTACTTCATGGTTGAAAAATAACAATTCCATACTACTAACCATGTTACTGCTATACGTTTATTGTATTACTCTTTTAGTCGTTGTTATATTAAAAACAATTGAAAAATACAGCTTATATATTAATATCATGTTAGTATTCGTCATACTGCAGACGATGGTGATAACAATTTTATTTGTTCGAGATCGAAAGAAAAAAGCAGAAGAGTATGAAAATTTACTCTATAAAAACCAACTAGACAGTCTAAAAAATTACACAGAACAACTAGAAGAAGATTACCAATCTACCCGGAAATTTAAGCATGATTATAAGAATATGCTACTGAGTTTGAGAATTAATGTGGAGAATCAGAATTACGGTGAATTGACTACTTTCTTAAACGAACTCGACGATTACTCTGAAAAATATTTTATTAACTCAGCCATGGAAGTTTTCAAAGATTTGACGTACATAAAAGACGGCTATTTAAAAAGTATTTTTATTAATAAATTACAATTAATGCTGAACAAGGGGATAAAATGTCAGTTTGAATGCCGTGATCTGATTGATAATCCTGTGATTGATTTAGTGGATTTAATTAGAATACTGAGTATTTTTTTAGACAACGGTATCGAAGCTTCTTTAGAAACAGAGGAAAAAAGAATGGCCATTGGTTTATCAAAAACGGATGCAGGTCTGACGATAATTATTGCGAATAGCTATTGTAATAATCAAGAGAGTGTCTCAAAATTAATGGAACAAGGTTACACTTCGAAGGCGAATCATTCAGGCTTAGGATTAACCAATGTTCAAGAGATTAAGAATAAATACCCGAATTTATTTATTCAGTACGAAAAAGAAGAGCAGTTATTTACAGTAAAAATAATCATTGATGAAGGAGTGGCTAGATAAAATGAGTTATCCAATAATAATATGTGAAGACAACCTCACGCAATTGCAGCAAATGAGGACAATCATTGATAACTATATTTTGTTTCATGATGAATTGTTTGAAGTGAAAATAGCCACTCAAAGTCCGGACGAATTAATTAAATACATAAAAAAATTCGACATCAATAAAGGCATTTATTTTTTAGATATTGATTTAAGTCATCAACTAAATGGTATTGATATTGCTAAAATCATTCGCGGAATAGATGTTGAGGCGAAAATTATTTTTGTGACAACTCATAATGAGATGGCACCGATAACCTTTAAAGAAAAAGTTGAAGCTTTGGATTTTATTATGAAAGACCAACCTATTGAGGAGTTGAGGGCAGCTATTTACAGTGCCTTAGAAGAATCTCAAAAGCGAATCGATTTGATGAATGATGTTAGAAAAAACAATTTCAGTTTTTCAATTAGCTCTCAAACTTATAATTTAGAGTTATCAGAAGTTGTGTTAATTGAAACATCAACCATTCCCCATCGACTTGATCTGTACAGTAAAAAAGGAAAATATGAATTTTATGGCAATCTGATTGACCTAGAATTAATGTATCCTAGTTTACTCAGATTGAATCGTTCTTGTCTGGTGAATCCCCAAAACATAAAACAAGTCGATTACTCAAAAAGAAGTGTGTGCTTGCAAGATGATATCTTGCGCACCTTTTCTCTCGGCAAAAGCAAAAAAATCAAAGAAGCGATGAAGACTATTTGAATCTTCATCGTTTTTTTGGTTCATGAGGTGGAAAAGGGGTGTTGGAGACAATTAGCGAGATGGCGTGCTAAATAAGGTTATATTGTAGGAAACAAAAGGAGTTGAACAACCAAATGAAAGAAGCGAAAACATCAGTTTTTATAGGGATGCAAGTGATGAATCTATTATTGCTATTGACGGTGTTACTACCAAATGTTTCAACTAATTTTTACCTGTCTGATTGGATGTACGTTGTCTTAATAGTACTGATGCTAGTTAATGGAAGTTTGTATTTGTGGGTTCGAAGTAAACTAGAAAAGATAGAAGCAGATCGAAATCTTAAAGAAGTGATGAGAATTATTGAGGAGTCGATATAGGGTGAGAGTATTATGAGTGTGATAAAGAAACGATATGATCTAACCGTATATCAATTACTGCTATTTATTTTTTTCTCGTATTTATTGACTAACCACTACACAGTAGCAAGCAAAACCTATTTTATGATTGCTATAATTTTCATTACTTATTCATTTATTTTAGAGTCTTTATTAATTAAGTTGAAGATAAGTGGAAAAAGGAAGTATGCTTGGTGGGGATTTAGTTATTGTCCGCCGATGTTTTTAACGATGGTTGTGTTTATTGTGAGTTGTTATTGAATGTTGTATGGGTTTGTTAAAGAATAAGAAAAAATTTCAAGTACAGCTTCTTTTTTTGCGAAAAATAGAAAAAATGCTACTCTTAAATTGCAGATGAAGTACATTTATAGCACAAAGTCCCTAAAGAAGTCGGATTCTTCAGGGACTTGCTTTATGTGGAAATACCGTCTTAATACGGATTTACTTCTTGTCCAGATGAACTAAAATGAGGTGAATTAAAATAAACAAAATTAATAGTTATCTTAAAAATAATTTCAGAAAAATATTAAATATGCTAATTCTATATTTTATTGCTAATTTAAGTATCAGTTTCTTAGTCAGAATTCCATCAACAAATTGGATGGTTATTCTCCTTTTTTCGGTATTATTTTTATTTTTCAGTTATAGAATTTTAAGGAAAAATAAGTATCTTAAAGAAATAACTATCAAAAAATCCTTGTCATTAAATGATGTAGGAATGATTGTAGCTTATAGTATGATTAATTTGATAGTGAGCTATCTTACGGCTGCTAGTTCATCAAAAGTCAGAAATGAAGGGGGAACTATAGAATATCATTCTAGTTTTTTATTAATACTAGGAGTGATTATTTTAGCTCCAATATTAGAAGAAATTGTCTTTAGAGGGTTAATGAGGCAATTAATAGCCAATAAATATTGCTACATAGTAATCAGTTCATTATTGTTTTCAATGATTCACTCTCCGGAAAATAGCTATCTTTTTATAGGTATTTTTATTAGTGGAGTTCTATTTTCTCTATCATATATTAAAACGAATAACTTAGTGATTCCTATATGTATTCATCTTATTAACAATTTAACCGCTATTTTTTTGAATTGATATGAAGTTGAAGATCTATAAATAGCTATTTCAAGATGTTTTAATCTTGTAAAACCTGAAAGATGATATCTTATTATTACTTAATCAGTGAATGCGAGGGCAAAATAATGGGCGGACTAAATTGGTTTACAAACGACAATAATCGTATGGAACAAGCACTGTTTCTTATTGTAGAACTGTTAATTGATGTGAATCATAGCCAAGAAAATGAAGCGTTAAAATCAATCTTAATGGAGTATAAAGAAGTATTGGCTAATTCAAATTCTTCAGAAATTTTTATTTTGAACCAAATGACCAATGATATTTCAATGGCTATAGAAAAAGATAATGTGTCGTTGTCGGAATATCAAACCCAAAAAATGAGACATTTAATAAGGATATCAAAAACTAAAGGTGTTTCTTTTGTTGAGAAATAACCCATCAGACAACACTAATTACTTAGTTTATCTGATGGGTTATTTTTAATTTTTTTTATCAATTTCCTGAAATATGGATAAGCGAACCAAGTCAAATAAATAGTCGAAATTCCAATAATCGTATGAAGAATAAAACTATCAATAAACTGGATAACAAAATCATTAATGATATCACCAATGATAAATCCAGCTACGGTAACTAAGGCGATGGTACTTTGTTTTTCATTAGATAACCATGCTTGGAGACTGTGTTTCTGTTTCATATTTTAGCCTCCTTTTCACTTGATAACGGTATAGTGTTTGGAAAATTTTTTACTAGAAATTAATAGATGATTGGTCGCATCTAAAAAATCTCCTTCATATCCCATGGCGTACATACCGTAGCCACCACAGTTTCCAATCACTGTCACAACTGTTCCTGTTTTTAAGTTGTGAAGGATGGACGGATTTAATGCGGCCATTAAAATACGGAGACGATTATCTGACCAATATAGGTAATTCTTTTTAAAAGCTTCTTTCACCCAGTCAGGTTGCTCCCCTGTTCGACTAATTTCCCAAACATCAACGACTTTATTTTTGTATGTTGCTTTCATGAGACAATCACCTCTTATTATTTTGTTGCTTTATTGTAATAGGAAATAGTGAGATTTGGTAAAGAATATCATGAAGTGTGGGAAAAGAGGTCATGAGTGAAGTAGAAGAGTCCAACGTATTTAATTAATGACATTCTAAAAATGATGAACATGATTATATCAACGATTCCAGTGTATTCTGGTTTTATTTTATAGAATAAAATATTGTCAAATTATTTTTAGGCATAAAACAAAACCACAATAGCTTATAAACGTTGTTATAGAAGGAATTAGAGACTAGGGGAACTACAAAAATAAAACACACTTATCTCACAAGATAAGTGTGTCCATCTCTATGTATTTTTAAACGCCTACTCACAAATTATTGAAACATGCACAAAACAATAATTTTACGCCTACCCCCAAACATAAACCTTATAAGGTCTCCCAACTTTCAAGTAAATATTCTCACTTTTAAGCTGTTCTTTCTTTTCCAAATAAGCGACATACTTACGAATCGAAACGTGAGATAACTTCGCTTCATCTGTTAATTCTTGAATCGTAAAAGGCTTATCCATCTGTTTAATGGTTTTAATCACAAAAGCTAGCGTCTCTTGAGTGAGGCCTTTTTCTAATTCTTCATCGCCCGTTTCTTCTTCATATTTTGGTTGGAGAAAGGCGTCGATTTGGTCTTGATCCATCTCATGTTGCCCAAGTTGATCAATTTTTTTCTGATACAGGTTCAAACTTTTTTCAAAACGATCATAGGTGAAAGGCTTGATTAAATAATCTAAAACACCAAGATGAAGGCTTTCCTTCACTAAAATTGCTTCTTTTGAAGCGGTAATCAAAATCACGTCAATGTCACGTTTTTCTTTTCTCAAATCACTTAAAAGCTGTAGACCATTCCCGTCTTCTAGGTGGATATCAAGTAAAATTAAATCAATAGCTTCCGTTGCCAGAATGTTTCGACTTTCAGCAATCGTTGAAGAAGCTGAAATATTAAAAGCAGGGTTCACTTTTTTTAGGTAATTGTTATGAATAAATTGCACCATCGGATCGTCTTCGATAATTAAAATGTGGGTCATAATTAGTCCTCCTTAGAGTAGTCTACACTAAATGATAGGGTCTTGTCTGTAAAATGGAGCTCACTGTGGCGATCTTGGATGAGCTGTTTAAAGTAAAAGGATTGCAAGGTTTCTTGAATTTTCTCCCAATCTTCCCTTGAGAAAAGTTGCTCCTTAAATGAATAAGTAGAGGTTAGAACGTTGTCTTCCCATTCTAAGGATAACTGCAATTCATCAGGTAATTGTCGTTGTAAAAAGGCATGATGAATGTAGCGATAAATGGTAATTAACTGGGTTCGTTCCTCACTATTATTTAACGGGATTTCCGGGAAAATTTCAATGTGTAAATGAGTTTTAATTTCGGAGAATTTCTGACGCTCCCCAATTAAAAAACTGGCCATCATGGGATCTTTGACTAAAAGAGCCACATAGCGGGAAAATTCTTTCTCCGGTTTTAATAAATCTTCCAAATATACGCCTAATTCTTCATATGCTTCTAAATCTACCAAACCGAAAATAACATGAAGTTTATTCATAAATTCGTGAGACTGACTTTGAAGCGCAGAAGCGTAAGCCGTTGTATTCGCTAGTTGATCGGTAACAAATAAAGCTTCTGTGGCATTTCGTAAGAATATAACATAGCCCGTTTTTTGCTCTCTAACCACAATCGGAGCAGCTGAAAACAGGTAATCTTGCCCGTGTTGTTGATAGAGTTGTTCCACTTTTTTATCTAAATCGATTTGTTCGAAGTGATATAAAAAGTCTTGTACGTCTTTACCGATCAAATTGGTTTGTTGGGTGGTGTATTGGTACAAGGTTTGAGCTTGGGCATTGGCTAAAAGCACTCGATTGTTCAAATCAATGACCACAACGGCATCTTTGGTTTCTTCTAACATAGCGTTTCTTTCTTCTAATAAGGAAGCAATTTCTCGGGGTTCTAAATTAAGTAAGATGCGTTTTAAGTAGAGAGATAAGGCAAATGCCACGAATAAGCTAACGACTAAACTAAGAATTAAGGAAATTTGATAATCTTTTTGAGATTGTTGAATCATGGTTGATAAAGAGGTCATCTTAACGCCTAAAGCAATGACCCCAATTTGTTTCTCATCTGAGAAGACAGGGACAAAGGCACGTAAAGATTGTCCCAAAGTTCCTTCGTTAATCGAGATATGTTTTTCGCCTTTAAGAGAGGTAACTTCATCTCCTCCTTTAAAATGCCCACCAATTTTACTTGGATCGGGGTGAGTGAGGCGAATCGCGTCCATATCCATGACAACAATAAAATCCAGTTGGTAATTTTTCGCTAATTGATTCGTGTATTCTTGAAGTTCTTGACTTGTTTCATCTTTTTTAAGTTGATTAATGACTAAGGGATCGCTGGCTAGTTGTTTTCCTGTGGCTAGGAGTAACTTTTCTTCATTATGCTTTACTCGCTTGGCGGCACTTTTCACCACTAAAAAATAAGAGACTGAAATTGATAAAATCAGTGTTGTGACAAATGCTAACGAGAGCAACGTCCATAAACTAAGCTTTTTTTTCACGAGGTTCCCTCCTTTTCCAATTTATTATAGCATTTTCTTTGTTAATTTAATTAGTTGTATTAACTTAAATTAATTAAAAAAAGTATATTTAGAAAAGCGCTTCCAATATAGTAAGGGTGTAAAGACAAAGGAGGAAAACAAATGGATACAAAAGAGCAAAAAGGGTGGAAGAATTTCCAAGTCGGATCTGTTCCATTACCAGTATATATCGTATTATCTTCAGTTATTCTAATAACAGCTTATTTACAACAATTACCAGTAAACATGCTAGGTGGTTTCGCTGTTATCTTAACAATGGGTTGGTTTCTAGGAACGTTAGGAGCAAATATTCCTTATTTAAAAAATTTCGGTGGTCCAGCAATTATGTCATTATTGGTCCCTTCGATCCTAGTATTTTTCAATTTAGTTAATGAAAACGTCTTAAAATCAGCAGATATGTTGATGAAACAAGCAAACTTCTTATATTTTTATATTGCCTGTTTAGTTTGTGGTAGTATCTTAGGTATGAACCGTAAAATCTTGGTTCAAGGTTTAATGAAAATGATTATCCCAATGTCAATCGGTATGATCTTAGCAATGGGTGTTGGGACTCTTGTTGGTGTGGCACTTGGTATGGAATGGAAACATGTTTTATTCTTTATCGTAACACCCGTTTTAGCAGGTGGAATTGGTGAAGGTATTTTACCATTATCCCTTGGTTATAGTCAGATTACCGGCATGGGTAGTGAACAATTAGTGGGTCAATTAATCCCAGCAACCATCATTGGTAACTTCTTTGCGATTGGTTGTTCAGCATTTATTAGTCGTTTAGGTGAGAAAAAACCTCATTTATCAGGTAAAGGCCAATTAGTAAAAGTAGCAGATGCAGATGATTTAAGTGACGCTTTAGAAGAAGATAAATCACCAATTGATGTCAAATTAATGGGCGCAGGTGTCTTAACAGCATGTACCTTATTCATCATCGGTGGCTTATTACAATACTTAACAGGCTTTCCTGGTCCTGTATTAATGATTCTTGTGGCAGCACTTTTAAAATATGTTAATGTGGTACCAGAAGAAACACAACGTGGCTCTAAACAATTATACAAATTTATCGCAGGTAACTTCACTTTCCCATTAATGGCAGGATTAGGTTTATTATATATTCCATTAAAAGACGTTGTGGGTGTGTTAACATGGCAATATTTCTTAGTTGTTATTAGTACAGTATTAACAGTTATTACAACAGGTTTCTTCGTTTCACGTTTCATGAATATGTACCCAGTAGAAGCAGCAATTATCTCAGCGTGTCAAAGTGGAATGGGTGGAACAGGTGACGTTGCGATCCTTAGTACAACCAACCGTATGAACTTAATGCCATTTGCCCAAGTAGCAACACGACTTGGTGGAGCAATTACAGTAATTACCATGACAGCTATTTTAAGAATGATTTTCTAAATATAAGGAGGAAACAATCATGACAAAAAAAGACGTAAAAGAATTAGCAATCGAGCAAGCAAGAGCAAACGGTGGAAAGCTATCTGTTGAATCAAAAGTAACCATCAACAACCGTGAAGAATTAAGTATCGCTTATACACCAGGTGTAGCAGCCGTTTCTTCAGCCATTGCAGAAGATAAAAAATTAGCTTACGAATTAACAACTAAAAAGAACACAGTTGCCGTTATTAGTGACGGAACAGCGGTTCTTGGTTTAGGTGATATTGGTCCAGAAGCAGCAATGCCAGTTATGGAAGGAAAAGCAGCTTTATTCAAACGTTTTGCGAATGTGGATTCAGTGCCAATCGTTTTAGCAACAAAAGACACAGAAGAAATTATTCAAGCAGTAAAAATGATTGCTCCAACATTTGGTGGGATTAACTTAGAAGATATTAGTGCCCCACGTTGTTTCGAAATTGAAAAACGTTTAATCGAAGAATTGGATATTCCAGTATTCCACGATGACCAACACGGAACAGCCATTGTTGTTTTAGCAGCACTTTATAACTCATTAAAATTAATTGGTAAATCAATTGATGAAGTTAATGTAGTTGTGAATGGCGGAGGATCAGCTGGCCTTTCAGTCACACGTAAATTCTTAGCAGCAGGCGTTAAAAATGTGACAGTGGTTGACCGTTTCGGTATTATTTCTGAATCACAAATCGCAGACTTAGCACCACATCATGCAGAAATTTCTAAATTAACCAATAGAGAAATGCGTGAAGGTACGCTGCAAGATGCTCTTAAAGGGGCAGATGTGTTTGTCGGCGTTTCAGCACCAGGCGTACTAAAACCTGAGTGGATCAAAGACATGAACGATAAACCAGTGATTTTCGCTATGGCAAATCCAACACCAGAAATTTTCCCTGACGAAGCTATTGCCGCAGGTGCTTACGTTGTGGGAACTGGACGTAGTGATTTCCCTAACCAAATCAACAACGTTTTAGCATTCCCTGGTATTTTCAGAGGCGCATTAGATGCACACGCTCGTGACATTACGATTGAGATGCAAATTGCCGCAGCCAAAGGAATTGCTAGTTTGATTTCTGATGAAGAATTATCAACAACGAACATCATTCCAGATCCATTCCAAGAAGGTGTGGCAAAAGTTGTCGCAGAAAGTGTTAGTCAAGCGGTAAAATAATTGATAGATGAAGTTATCATCCTTAGAATTTTTAAGGGTGGTAACTTTTTTTGTACGTTAATCATGATATGATAAAGGTAACTTAAAATCTAGAAAGGAACTGATAATCATGACTTTAGTCATCAATATTACGTACACAGGAGAAAAGGGCAACGCTAGAAAATTTGCAGAAGAAATGGTGACACAAGGAATTGTTGAAGCAATCAGAAAAGAAGTAGGAAATGAAAAGTACGAATATTATTATCCAATGGAAGATTCAGAATCTGTTTTGTTAATTGATAGTTGGACAAGTCAAGAAGCCTTGGACGTTCATCATAAAACAGAGATGATGACCCAAATTGCAGAGTTAAGAAAGAAATATCATTTGAAAATGAAAGTGGAACGTTTTGAACCTACTTTGTAGAATAGGTTAATGTTTTTAGGTAATCGCTTTCTTTGGTATGATAAAATAAAGGGAGTGATGACATGAAAACAAAAAAAATTAGTTTGGTCTTGATTGTCTGTAGTTTCGCCATTCTTTTAAGTGCCTGTGGGAGTAAACGACCAGAAGCAAAAGATGCCGTCAACGTTTTTATGAACGCTGAAGTTTACGGAAAAGATAAGGAAAAGTACGGAGAATATTTTGGAATGGAATCGGTGGATACGGAGGCTAGTTTGATTTATAGTGTCAAAGAAGGATTAAAATCCGACGTTACTGGCTTGAGTGATTCAGAGATTCAAAAAATAGCCAATGAATTAAAAAAAGTTATTGAAAAAGAAACACGTTTTGAGATAAAAGAAGTCAAAGACAAAAAGGATATGGCAACTGCCTATGTTGATTTGTATGGCTTGGATTTAACTGGACTTGACCCAAAAATAGAAAAAGTCATGAATGCCGAGATGCAACAATACTTTAAGGAAAAAGGGGTTAATGTGGTGTCCCTAGAAGAGATAGAAAAAATAGAAGACGAGTCAGAGATAGAAAAGATAGAAAAAATATTAAAAGAGCCTGATTTTATGACAACTATGACAGAACGGACGTTAGCAAAAATTATTCCAGATTTGAAACAAACGAAAAAAGAGCAAACGGTAGAAATCCAACTAAAAGCAAATGAAAAAAATAAAGATCAATGGGAAGTTGTGGGAGTAGATTCTAAAGTTTTAGAAATTTATGAGAAACTGATGTATGAAGACGAGTAATAAATTAATAATCTGTGACTTGAATGTAAAAATTCAGGGCACAGTTTTTTTATTTAACGAAAACTTATAAAAAGTAAGTCTTTTATTTTGACTAACTAAAAGTAAGCGTGTATAGTAACATTATCAACAAGGATAAAGGGGAAAAACAAATGGGATTATTTAAAAAGAAAGAACCAGAAATCGTTATAAAAGAAGTTATCAAGGAAGTGAAAATTAAAGAAGAGAAAAAACAAGCAGATAAATTCGGTATTATCGTAGGTAGTACAAGAGAAGGTCGTGTGAGTCCACAAGTTGCTGAGTATATATTAAAATTAGCAAAAACACATAGCAATCGTCAATTTGAAATCATTGATATTGCAGATTACAATTTACCGTTTATGGGCGAAGGTGAAGCTAATCCTAAGTGGAATGCTAAAATTTCAGAGATGGATGGTTTTATCTTCATCGTTCAAGAATACAATCACGGCATGTCAGCATCATTAAAAAATGCCGTGGATAGCGCTCGTGAAGAATGGTTCAATAAAGCCGCAGGGATCGTAAGTTACGGATCAGCTGGCGGGATTCGTGCCAGTGAACAGTTAAGATTAGTTTTAGCAGAGCAAAAAATTGCGGATGTTAGAACCAATCCAGCGTTTAACCTATTTACCGATTTTGAAAATTTCAGTACGTTTAAACCAGGTGAACACATGGTTTCTGGTGTGAATGATATGTTAGATGAGTTATTAATTTGGGCGGATGCCTTTAAAACTATTGAAAAATAAAACAAACAACTAATAGGAGGAAATTATCATGAAATTTGGAATTATTTTAGGAAGTACAAGAGAAGGTCGCGTTAGCCCACAAGTTGGAGAATATATTAAAGAGATTGCTTCAAAAAGAGATCATGATTTTGAAATTGTTGACGTAAAAGAGTTTAACTTACCGTTTTTAGGAACAGGCGAAGCCAACCTTAAATGGAATGAAAAAATTAAAGAGTTAGACGGCTATATTATTATTGCTCAAGAATACAACCACGGTTTTTCTGCGTCATTAAAAAATGCGATTGATAGCGCTCGTGAGGAATGGTTCAATAAAGCAGCGGGGATTGTGAGCTACGGATCAGCTGGAGGAGTTCGTGCGAGTGAGCAATTAAGACAAGTATTTGCTGAACAAAAAGTGGCAACTGTTCGTACCAACCCAGCCTTTAACTTATTTACCGATTTTGAAAACTTTAGTACCTTTAAACCAGGTGCTCATATGGAAGCTGGCGTGAATGATATGTTAGATGAGTTGATTTTATGGTCAGAAGCTTTTAAAGCAATTAGATAGAAGGAAAATGTAATAGTTAGTTATAAAATGCCTGTGTTATGAGTTTAAATACTTATAACACAGGTGTTTTTTTAGTCGTTCAATTAAAGCTCGTTTGGAACTTTAACTGTAAAAAATGTCTTTTAAACCGACAAAAGATAAGAAAAAGAAGTTCAATTTATAAGTGGATCAACGTCACTTTCCCAACAGCAGTTGTATTCGGGACAAATGATGGCAAACAGATCACCTCAGAAGCTAACTACAAAATGACAAATAATTCAGGACGCCACCTTAAAGTGGATGTAACTGATTATGTGATTGACACAGTTAACTCAGATGCGAAAGCATTAGAAGCGCTATCTGAATTACAAATTCAATCAAGTCAAAGTAAAAATGTCACTTTAGCTAAAAATGGTGTATCAGCAGTGGATACAAACAAAGAATTTGCGGTAATTGATACAAAAGAAAGTATTAACTTCGGTTTCAAAGGAAAAATTGATGATAAAGTTCAGTTGGGTGAAAAAGCCTATGTTGAATCAAATGTAGTCTTTTGTTTCAAAGCATTACCTCAATCAGGTAACGAAAAATAAAATAGGAAAAGAGGTTGTGATTTTTACTGATCACAACCTCTCTTACGATATAACAAGGTGAATGACAATGAAAAAATAAGAAATGTATTTTATGCAACAAGTTGCTTGATATTACTATTTGGATTAGTGGGTACAATTTACGTTAAGGCAAGCTCTCATGAAGGCCAAATGGCGATAACGGGAGATTTATCAGCACCTCAGCAGCAAGCAGAAGAAGAAATAATAGATGTGGAGGAACCAAAGGAGTTCATCCAAAAAGTTAAACTGGTAGAAGGACAAAGACGACTACCAAAAACAAACGAAAAATCAAACTCATGGTTAATGTCTCTAGGTTGTCTTATTCTGTTAACTAGTTTGTGGTTAGTTTCTAAAATAAAAAGTGCGACAGATGTCACGAAGTAATTTATTTTTTTTAAAGATATGCTAAAATGAAAAGATAAATTAAATGATGGTGATAAAATGAAAAATAAGTTTCATGAAGCGCGTATTGTAGGATTATTGTTAACTTTTATTGGTGGAGCGTTAGATGCCTATACCTATATTCATTATGATGTTTTTGCCTCAGCTCAAACAGGAAATATTATTTTAGCAATTATTCAAGGTTTTGATGGTGAGTGGGGCAGTGTCGGAAAAAAAGTGATTTCTACCTGTTTCTTTTTAGTAGGTATTATATTAGCTAAATTTTTAATTGATTATTTTTACCGGAAAAAAGTTCATTATTGGCGTTTATTTGTCCTTTATTATGAAGCAATTTTTTTCTTTTTAATTAGTTTACCAGTGATTAATGAGAAACAAACCTTGGTTACAATTTTGATTGCTTTTACTGCGGCAATTCAATGGGTCGTTTTTGATAAAATTGACGGTCGAGCGTATACTAATTTATTTACTACGGGCAATCTTAAAGGTATGGCAACAAATTTTTATGAGTATACTAAAACCAAAGAAAAAAAGGATAAGGATGCCTTTCTACACTTTTTACGAGTTGTTTTTGCTTTTATTTTAGGTGCGGTGGTTTCAATTTATAGTTACCACATGCTAGGTGGTCAAGCGATTCTTATCGTGTCAGTTCTCTTTTTAATTTTAGCAATCTATGAAACTGTGTTGATGTTACATTTTTATAAAGCAAACAGAATGAGTTAACAAAAGTTCGCTGATGAAATCTTGATTTTTTATTTAAAAATCAGGATTTTTTATTTTTTACCACCGTATTAAATGCTAGTCTTTATTTGTTAGTATCATTAATATTCGAAATAGATAATAATATATTAAAGATAAGTTACTTCAAAATTGATGCTTGAAAGTTCTCATTGTGCGCTGCTTACTAAGCGATGGAATAAAAATTGACTTACGCCCTTTATTATTTATTAATAACTCTGTAACAAATATAATGTATTATAATAATAAAACAGAAAAATGGTGATATTATGGCAAAAATATTGATTGTGGAAGATGAATTGTCTATTAATTTTTTAATAGAGACAAATCTGAGATTAGTAGGACATAAATGTGATGTTGCTTTTGATGGAATTGTTGCAAGTGAAAAAATATCTAAAAAGAACTACGACTTAGTTCTATTAGATATTATGCTCCCAGGGAAAGATGGTTTTAGTTTAATCAAAGAAGTAGAAGATGTCCCTATTATTTTTTTAACAGCACGATCTGAGCTATCTGATAAAGTAAAAGGACTTCAATTAGGGGCGGATGATTATATAGTTAAACCTTTTGAAATGGTTGAATTAATTGCTCGAATTGATGCAATTTTACGTCGAACCAAAAAAAGAAAAGAAATTATTAAAATTAATGATTTTACAATTAATTTTTTGGAGAGAACTATTGTTAAAGAAGGCGCTATATTAGAAGTTACACCGCAAGAATTTTCACTTTTAGAAGTTTTAATCGTTAATAGAAATATTAGTTTAAGTCGTGAAAAATTACTTGAATTAGCTTGGGGATTTGATTTTGAAGGGGATTCAAGAACTGTTGATGTTCATATTCAAAGGATTAGAAAAAAAATGAATATGGAGAATATGATAAAAACTGTTTATAAAATGGGTTATCGATTAGAGGTGAAAGATGAAATTTAGAGTTTTTTTTCTATCTATTATTCTTTTTTTAGTAGTCTATTTTGGTAGTTTGCTAATACTAGGAAATAAAATATTACAAAATCAAATAGAATCAGGTGAACAAAGAGCTACATCTCAAATAAACTATTTATCATCTATGTTTAATAGAGATATTGTATCAATTAGATCTAGAGATAAAAATAGTCAAAAAGATTTAGATGATATATTAATTGCTTATTCAAAACAGTATAGCGCTTCTGGTTACATGTTTGATGTGTATAAAAAAGATCAAACGTTAACAAGAAGTATCCCAAAAGATTTTTCGTCAGAGAAACGGGTATACGAGATGAGTGGGAATATCAATTTGTCACTTAATAAAAATAAAAACAAAAAATATTATATTCGATCTATTAATAAAATTTTAGATACTGAGGGTTACTTTATTGAAACAGTCTATGATATTTCACCGCTAATTAACGATTGGAAAATCCTCATACGTAATATGATAACAATAGGTGTGTTAGGAGCTATATTATTTTCAGTAACACTATACAGAAGTTTAACATGGGTATTTTCACCTATTAAAGAGGTCACCACAATTTCAAAACAAATCGCAGAAGGAAAATATGATAAAAGAATTTCTATAAAGTCTGGTCAAGAAGCAGTTAAGATGGCTAATTATTTTAATACAATGGCAGATACTATTCAGAAAAATATAGATGAATTAAAGAAACAATCCGTAAGTAGACAAAATTTTATAGATAATATTTCTCATGAACTAAGAACACCTATCAGTTCAATTCATGGATATGCGGAGTTATTATTATCAAAAGGTTATGATGAAGAAATTTTATATTTGTCATCACAACAAATTATGAAAGAAAGTAAAAGAATAATCAGTTTGTCAGAGAAACTTTTGTATTTATCAGGAGTTCGAGAAGAAGTAATTATTTTTGAAAAACTTAATGTTCAAAGGTTATGTAATGATATATTTGATTCTACAAGAATTGAACGAGAGAAAAAAAATATTGAACTCATATTTGAAATAGAATCAGAATTTATTTATGGTAATTTAGAATTACTTCAGAGTTTATTTATTAATTTTGTGAATAATTCAATTCAAGCTTCAGATAATGATAAGAAAATTTTTTTAAAAGCATATACAGAAGAGGCAGATTTAATTTTTATAATTATTGATGAAGGAAAAGGGATTTCAAAAGATCAACTTTTAAAGATAAAAGAGCCTTTCTATAGAGTTGATTCGGCTCGAAACCGTCAAGATGGTGGCTTAGGTTTAGGTTTATCTATTTGTGCTAAAATTGTAGAAATTCATAAGGGAGAAATGTTTATCACATCAGAATTAGAAAAAGGAACAGAGATAAAAATATTATTTACAAGTTAGCAACAACTTAGTAATAATATGGAAATGACTACATATTATTATACAGATAGTGATAGCTAGCAATCACTAATAAAAATTTTTTTAAGACAGGGGTATGACAATGAAAACAATCAAAAAAAGTGTTATTTTAAGCGTGGCAGCGATTAGTCTTTGTACAGGAGGTGTTAAATTAGCGATGGCAACATCACTTGACTCTAAACTTAATGATCAAAAAATTGTAAGTAATGAAAATAATATCTCATTGAAGAGCAATCAAAATGGATCTTCTCAAGCAATTGCTGTAGATTCAAATAGTGAAAAATTACCATCAGGATCAATTAGTGCTGATGAAGCGGCTGCTATTGGATCAAAAAAATTATCAAGTGTAATGAAGTATCAAGTTGGAAATCAAAAAATAAATATGAAATCTGTGAAGAGTTTCGATGGTCGTTGGACATGGCAAGGCAATATACCTGTATCAGAAAATGAAGCTACAGAATTTATTATAGATGCAACATCAGGAGAGTTAATTTTTATGGGACAACCCACACCGACAGAGTATACAGAGCCAAAACTCTTAAACATTGATGAAACAAATAAACATTGGGAAAAAAATAGTATGTCATATATTGATGATGTGAAGAAAGTAGCGTCAGAATTTTCTGGACAAGAAGTAGAATCTGTAAAGTTTGATTATGTAGGAATTGGATTACAATCAACGAGTCAAGAAGATAATGACAAAATTGTAGAAATTGAAAAAAATAAGAAAGAAAATGAAATAATGTCAAATTATACTAATTTGAATTTTATAGTGACTACTAAAGATGGTAAAAAAACAGCAGTCACAATTACACCTGAAAATAAAATTATTAGCCATGTTTCTGCTATAACACCAGAAACAACAGAAGGTCTAGGTTAAAAAAATATGGAAGGGGCTAGATTTTGAGTATGAAAAAAAGTCTCTTACTACTAGGTGTAGCTGTGTTGATTATAATCTTAGTTTGTTTCACAACGTATGTAAATCAAGCGATGATAAAATCATCTGATAAAAATAGCTATAAACCGTCAAAAAAAAGGATGGTTCCTAAGAAAAAAATAAAAAATAGTTATTTAGAACAAACAAATACTGATATATTTGAGCGCAAATTTTCTAACAGACTAGAGGTGCCATTAATTTTACAAACTGATAAGAGATGGAAAGATGAATTTTATGGATTATTGACAGAAAATCCTCAACAAAATTCATTAGCTATCAACGGTTGTGCAATAGTATCTTTGGCTATGATTGCTTCTTTTATTGAAAAAAAAGAAGTCTCACCGATAGATGTTTTAGAATGGTCAGGTAGTAACTATTTTATTGAAAATCAAGGGACTTCATGGGATATATTTTCTGATTTTTCAGTTCATAATAATTATATATGTGAAAATTTGGGGTTTAATATTGAATTAGTTAAAAAACACCTATCAGAAGGACATCCAGTAGTTACATCTGTAAAACCAGGGATTTTTACAAAAGTAGGACATATAATGGTTCTTTCAGGTTATGATGAGAAGAATAATAGTTTTTGGGTAAATGATCCGAATGATGCTGAAGAAAAGGAGAACTCGCAAAAAAGTTTTTCACAATTGGAAATAGAACTAGAAGTAATCAATTATTGGACGATTTATAAATAAAATTAAACTGAGATTAAAAAAATGGGCCATGATGCGATAGAGTGATAAATGATCTATTGGTACTACTGATTACTCGCTTTTCACGGGAATTATCTGTGGAGTAGATTTTTATCTTCTTACTATTAAAGATTATTCGTATAAACATAAAATATGCGGCGTTTGAGTGAACCTGTTGAAAAACTAATAAAAATAAGAAGAATTCGAATTAGTAGTTCTCTGAATCTCAAAATACTAGACTAAAAAAAGTAGTGGTTTGTGGAGAGAAATGCATCTATTTCAAGATGTAAATAGTAGTAATGTGGTATAAAAATAAAAGTCCCGATCTTCTTAATTGAAAATCGGGACTTTTTCAGTAGCCTAGTTTGGGTTCGTTTTTTTTTTACAAAAAACAAGTCTTTTTAATTTACTTTTAGTAAGTAAAAATATAAGATGAAACCAGATCAAGAGATTAAGTTCTCTTTTTTAAAAAATAATTATCTCGAATTCGAGATAAAAAAGGAGTGGTTTCCATGAATCGAACAGATCAAGCGTTAGGAACGTTTATTGGGTTAATGCGAGGTAGTAGTAAATTAGAAAAAATTGTAAAAAAAGATGTGGCTTGTTATCAACTAAATTTGACGGAGTTTTCAGTCATGGAGTTGCTTTTTCATAAAGGAAAACAAACGACACAAAATATTAAAGAAAAAATTCTGATCGCAAGTAGTAGTACCACGTATGTGATTGATCAGCTAGAAAAAAAGAATTATGTCGAGCGACTAATCAGTAGTGAAGACAAACGAATTACATATGTGATGTTATCTGATAAAGGTCGGGTGTTAATGACTGAGATATTCCCAACGCATGCTGAAACGATAAAAAATAGTTTTTCAGGATTAGATGAGCAGGAATTAGAACAATTACTTAAATTATTAACTAAATTAAACAGACAATTAGATAAACAATAACAGAAAAGAGGAAATTAACATGAGACCACAAGACCAACCATTAGGAATTCACCACGTAACAGCTATGACAAGTGATGCTAAAAAGAATTATGATTTTTTTACCAAGATATTAGGAATGCGTTTAGTTAAAAAGACAGTTAACCAAGATGATATTCAAACCTATCATACTTATTACGCAGATGATTATGGAACACCTGGTACAACCATGACGTTCTTTGATTTTCCAAATAATTCAAAAGGAATTAAAGGAACGAATGCGATTACTAAATCAGGATTTAGAGTACCTTCAGATGCAGCATTAACTTATTATAAACAACGTTTTGAAGAATTTAATGTGACACATGGAGAAATCACTGAAGATTTTGGTGTGAAAGTTTTATCATTTTGGGATGAAGATGAGCAAAGCTACCAGTTAGTTTCAGATGAAAATAATGAAGGCATGAAACCAGGAATTCATTGGAAAGAGGGACCTGTTCCAGCTGAATTTGCTATTTACGGTTTAGGAACAGCTGAAATTACGGTAAGTTACATGGATCAATTTAAACCATTAATGGAGAACGTGTTTTCATTTAAGGAAATTGCCAGAGAAGATAATCGCTATTTAATGGAAGTTGGCGAAGGTGGTAATGGTGCCCGAGTTATTTTAGTCGATGATCAAGAATCTAAAGATGCGTTACAAGGTTATGGAGAAGTTCATCATATTGCTTTTAGAATCAAAGACAGGGAGTCATTAAATGTTTGGCAAAAATTATTTGAAGAATTAGGATTACCAAACTCAGGTTATGTTAATCGATTTTATTTTGAATCACTTTATGTCAGAATTGGTCATATTTTAATTGAATTAGCCACAGATGAACCTGGATTTATGGAAGATGAGCCTTATGAAACGTTGGGGGAGAGTTTAGCTCTACCACCTTTTTTAGAAAATAAACGTGACTATATTGAAGGTGCTATCAAACCTTTTAATACGAAAAGATAAGGAGAATGCAATATGGAATCAATTAAAAGAATCCACCACATTTCAGCAATTGTGGGAGATCCAAAAGAAAATGTCAGATTTTATGAAACAATTTTAAAAATGAGATTAGTGAAACAAACAGTCAATTTTGATGAGCCGGAAACGTATCATTTATATTATGGTAATGATTTAGCAGAGCCAGGCACATTAATTACTTTTTTCCCTTGGCCAACAACAAGTCGTGGACGTGTAGGTAGTGGACAAGTCGGGCAAATTGCTTTTCGAATTCCTAAAGGCAGTGTTGGCTATTGGAATGAACGATTGACTTCCTTTGATGTGAATTTTGAAATTAGTCAATTATTTGGTCAAACTACAATGGAATTAGAAGATTTTCACGGATTGGCGATTGCGTTAGTTGAAAGTGAGGAAGAAACAGAAGGAAATCGAATTATTGGTTTTCATGGAACGGTGCTACTATCAAGCCAACCTAAAGATACCATGAAAACATTAAGAGATGATTTAGGCTTAACGCTACTCTCAGAAGATGCAATAAATTTTCATTTAGAAACAGCAGGAGCAGAAAAGCATCATATTATTGTGCCAAAAGAGAAACTACCACGAGGACGGTTTGGTGTGGGAACTGTTCATCACGTTGCTTGGTCAGTTCCTAATGATGAGACTCATAGAGAGTGGCAAGATTATTTATTTGAAGAAAAATATAGTGTCACTGAAATTAAAAATCGTCAATACTTCCAAGCCATTTATTTTGTTGAAAAGGGAAATGTTGTCTTTGAAATTGCTACTGATGGACCAGGATTTACAATTAACGAATCTTTAGAAACGTTAGGACAAAATTTAATGTTACCTCCTCAGTACGAACATATGCGGGATACTTTGGTGGAAAATTTATTACCGTTGCGAGATGAGGTGGCAGTAAGTGATTTCAATTAAACCTGATGAAATGAGTGAACGGGATAATTATAAGTTTTTAATCGGATCAATAATTCCAAGACCGATTGCTGTTGTTAGTAGTTTATCAAAAGAAGGTGTCGTTAACATTGCGCCCTTTAGTTACTTCAATATTGTAACGGCTAATCCGCCTATTATTTCACTATCCATTCAGAGAAAATCTGGTGAAATGAAAGATACGACGAAAAATATTTTGGGTAACAAACAAGCGGTTATCCATATTGCTGATGAAGAAAACATTGAATCGACCAATCAAACGGCTGCGAATCTCAAGTCATCAGAAAGTGAACTTTTTAGAACTGATTTTACTCTTGGATCTTCTGATCTAGTATCAGTTCCATTAATCAATGAATTAAAAATTAAAATGGAAGTAGGTTTGTATCAGCATGTTCCGATTATGGATCAAGAACAGGTAACTGCCGACTTACTTTTATTAAAAGTTGAAAATTATCATATTCAAGAAGGGCTATATAAAAAAGGTCGAATCGATGCTGATTTACTCAAACCAATGAGCCGTCTTGCAGGAAATGATTATGCTGCTTTGGGGAAAAAAATGAGTATTAAACGACCGGATTAAAGGAGATGTATAAGATGGAATATACAATCAAAAAAGGAATAGAAGAAGAACCTGTTTTGATTTTGTTACATGGAACAGGTGGTAATGAGAATTCGTTAATGGATGTAGGAAAAGCTTTAAATGATCAAGCAACTTTGATCGGTATTAGAGGGAAAACTCTAGAAAATGGTTATCCAAGATTTTTTAATCGTTTAGAAGAAGGGATTTTTGATGAAGAAGATTTGGAAGCAAGAGCGATAGAACTTCATGAATTTATATTAACATTAGTGAAAGAAAATCAATTAGATTTAGCAGATGTGGTACTAGTAGGGTATTCTAATGGAGCCAATATCGGTGTCAGATTATTACTAGATTATCCAGAAAGTTACCAAAAAGCAGTCTTGTTTCATCCAATGTATCCTGTTGTAGTAGATGATAAAACGGATTTAAGTCAGACCCATATTTTTGCGACAATGGGGGAGCAAGATCCAATCGTGACGGTATTTGAAAGTTACCGTGTCATGGAGTTATTGAAAGATCGAGGTGCAGAAATTATTGAAGAGTGGACAAAAAATCATCAATTAACTTTTTTAGAAGTTGAAAGAGCTAAGAAATGGTTAAACGAATAAAGAGATAAAAAGACTAGAATCCTTTTTCAAGGCCTAGTCTTTTTAAGTTTAATTTTAACTATTATTTGGGAAATAATCATTTTAAGTTTATTTAGTTGGGAACGAAAAAACGGGGATTAAATCGTATGTCTAAAATAATTAAAATGATTTTTTAAAAACTTGATTATTTAAAAAAATTAAATAAGAGTTGATACCTACATTCTAATCACATTGAATTAAAAAATAAGCGCTTTTTCACCTTTTTTAAGAACGTATTTCTTATTGCGTGTATGAGTTTGGTGAAATAGTTCGCCAGAAGAACATTTACTGATGTATAATTAAACTAAAAAGGAGAAATCACAATGAAAAATCAGGATTATTATGTCTCTTATGAAAAGATAACCAAGAAAGAAAAGAAAACATTTAATAATTTAACTTGCTTTTTTTTAGTAAAAGGTAGTATGGTTATTCACTTTAATAATCAATACTTAACTTTTGAACCAGGAGATTTTATTTTCATCAATATGAATGATACAGTAGAAATTGTGACACTCCTAGCACCAGAAGTTCAAGTGTTTAAACTATCTATTGCTAATGTATTTTTATTAAAACGGTATGAGGCTTATCTGTCTAGTCGTTTTAAGTGCCATTCTTTATTAAAGGGACAAGAAAATGAAATCAATCTTAATCAATTAAAGCAGTTGTTATCACAACTGATTATCCAATATTTTAGTGCAGATAAAACAAAATATTTAAAGGTAGCTATTCATTTACAAGAGATATTATTAATTTTAATTGACAATTTTCAAATTAATATATTTAATAGTCAACAGTTTCGATACAGTGATAAATTAACGGATGTATTTGAATATATTCATATGCATTATAAAGAACCCATTAAATTAGAGGATGTTGCAAATGATTGTTTTATGTCATCATCGACACTCTCTAGGGTTTTTCAAGAACAAACAGGCATTAAATTTAATACTTATATCAATGAATTAAGAATCCAAATGAGTTTGAATGATTTATTATATACAGCAGACTCAATTGATAAAATAGCTCATAATTATGGGTTTACAAACAGCAAAACGTATAGAGTTCAATTTAAACGATTATTTGAAGCCTCCCCAACTGAATATAAAAATACTTTTTTTAGTAAGGAGACTAAAAATTCAGAAAAAAATATTTTACAACAAGAAAGAGATAAATTAATTGAAGAGGATTTAGAAATATTACTAAAATATGTTGGAGTTAAGCCAGAAAAAAAGAATTTTACAGAATCGAATGGGCAGAAAGCAACGCTTCATATTGAATCTGATCATGTTAGAGAGCAAGGACATTCAGAGGTAATTGTTCATGTGAATAGTCTAGAAGATTTATTTTTAGATGAAATAAAAAAACAATTGATGATGATAAAAAAAGAAATGGGCTGTCATTATATAGGAATTAGAAGCCTATTTACAGAGCCACCAAGTTCATATACAGTCTTTCAGCAAACAAAAATGTCTCTTTTTTCACCTTTTAGCCGGTTTGATATAGTGATTGATTTTCTAAGACAAAATAATTTTGGGGTATATTATCAGTTATCCCTTACAGATTATGGGCAAGTTTCTTCTTTTTACAAACAGGACCATCAAGAGTTTTTTAAATACATTGAATACATGACACGAAATGAATTTTTACCAGGTTGGCGAATTGCCATTCGATTTGAAAAACAAGAAATAAAAAAAGGGACGAAAGCCTTTAAAGAACTTAGAGAAAAAATCAAACGTATTAACCCTCAAATCAGTGTTGGAGTAGAGCTTCCTATTGGGTATCCTGACTATAGTTTCAAGACTAAAGAAGAAGAAACTGTATTTAGAAAGGAGGTACTAGAGGTTGTCGAATTCGTTTCCTACGAATCAGAACCTAATTTTGTGGTTGAGGAACTTGATTTAAGCCAATTTGATTCGTTTGTTACTAAAGATGTTCAATCTGCTAAAAATCGGTTAAAAAGTTGGGGAGTAGATTTACCTTTTGTACTATCAGAATGGAATACATTGACAGGAAATACACGCTATAAGAACAGTTATTTTTTTAGAGCAGCGCTAATTGTGCACGAGTTAGCAAAGTTGGAACCTCTAGTAGATAGTTATGGCTTTTGGTTAAATACATTCTTATTTGAAGGAAAGCATCACAGTGCAGAATCTGTCAGATATGATGGATTAGAATTATTTCATTATTATAATTGCCGTAGACCAGTATATTTTTCATTAAATCTTTATAAACGTTTACGAGGTAATGTGATAGCAATGGGTAGTCATTTTATTTTGACGACGTTGAATGGACATTATCAATTATTAACCTGGAATGCTCAGTATTTTTCGCCCAATTTAAGTTTAAATGAAAACTATTTAAAAAATAAAACGTTAGAGTTAGAAATTAATAGTAGTAACGTGCCCAATGGGTTGTATCAAGTAAAGAAATTTACACTAAGTAAGAATCATGGGGCAACTGTTTATGCTTATGATCGTTTTTCTAGTCAACAAATATTGGATGAAGAAGCCCATCAATATTTATCTTATATCACTCATCCTAAAATGGATGTTTTTGATAAAAAATTTGAACATGGTTTAGAATTTAAATCACTTTTAGAACCAAATGATGTTTGTTTATATGAATTTTTTAAATTAGAAGATTAAATTTTTAAATGAATATGGTATCATTAAATGAACATTAAAATCATTTTATGTTCTCGTATATTAGTAATAATTGTTATAAAAAGGATTATTGTCATTAATTTATATTTTGAATTAGGCATAAAAATTTAGGAGGCGTTAATAATATGAATAAAAGAAGATGGGTAGCAGTTGGCATTGCATCTAGTTTACTAGTTTTATCATTGATAGTGGCATCTATTCCAGGAAAAGCACCAGAAGAAGAAGTGCCCAATACTTTAAAAGGATTGAATAAAGTTTTTTATGGTTCTAATCAATTAACTGAGGACATATTAGAAGAAGGAAATTCAGGGAAAAAAATAGTTAAACTTACGGTAGAAGGAGCAATTTCTGATACAGGTGAAAGTAATTTGTTTAGCAAAGAAACATATAATCATCAAAATTTTTTAACACAAATAAAAAAAATTCAAGAAGATAGATCGGTAAAGGGCGTCTTATTAGAAGTTAACTCTCCAGGTGGAGGTGTATATGAAAGTGCTGAGATCGCTAAGGAATTAAATAAAATTAAAGAAAAAAAAGTTCCGATTTACACATCCTTTAAAAATATGGCAGCAAGTGGTGGGTACTATATTTCAGCAAATTCTGATAAAATATTTGCCACAGAAGAGACTACCACTGGTTCAATTGGTGTTATTATTTCAGGATTAAATATTTCAGGATTGTTAGAAAAATTAGGTGTTTCTGATGCTACATATAAAAGTGGTGCTTTAAAGGATATGATGTCTCCTAATAGAAAACCTACCGAAGAAGATGAAAAGGTGCTACAAGATTTTGTTATGGCAACTTACGATCGTTTTGTTAATATAGTGGCGGAAGGTCGTGGGATGAGTGTACCTGAAGTAAAAAAAATAGCTGATGGTCGAATTTATGATGGTAATCAAGCCCTAAAAATAGGATTAATTGATGAATTAGGCTATCCAGAAGATGCTTTAAATGCTCTGAAAAAAGATAAAAAATTAGAAGACGCTCAAATTGTCAGTTATAAAAATGATGTGAATAATTTTGCTTCATCATGGCTAGGAATAAAAATGGCTGAATGGCAAGGAATAAAAGCGACTAATTCAGATCAAATTGTTTCGACCATTGAAAAACTAGGAAATTCAGAAGCGCCAAAACCAATGTATTACTATGGAGGTTATTAAAATGGAGGAATTAGCAGAGTTTAATGATGTTATTAAAGAAGAAATACCTCAAAAAATCAGTGACTTTCCTAATTACTTTTATGCAGGATTTTGGGTACGCTTGTTTGCTTTTGTGGTGGATTTAATTTGTATAAGTATCGTTACAGCAGGTACGATTGGACTAGTTTATAAAATCCAAGGTTTAGAAAAGACCCATTCATTGATTACGATTTACGGTATAGTATCTTTGGTTATCTATTTAACTTATTTTACTTTATTAACTAAACTGAATGATGGGCAAACTTTAGGAAAGATGATTTTTGGAATTAAGGTTGTCAGTTTGGAAGAAGAAACATTAAGTTGGCAAACAGTATTGATTAGAGAATGTGTCTGTCGTTTTATACTCCAAACGTTTATTTTTGGATTAGGCTATCTAGTATCAATTTTTACTCCTAAAAAACAACATATAGGTGATTATTTTTCAGGAACTAGCGTGATCATCATTAACATGATTAAAGCATCAGGCAGTGAAATAAAATAAAAAGGAGATGAAGGAAATGAATGTTAGAAAAACAGAAAGTGTTTTAACCTTGATTAGCGGAATTGTCGGTGTGATTGTTAGTGGCTTTACTTTGTTAATAGGAGTCCTGTTTACGGCAGTTGATTTTTCGACTTTACCAGAACTAGAGGCTACAACTGATGAATTAGAGATATTAGGGATTATGGGTGGGGGTATTGCGGTAATCGCAGCGATTGCTTTAATTATTTCAATTGCATTAATTATTATCTCAACTCAACTTAAGAAAAATAAAAATACGGTCGTGTATGGTGTGATAATTTTAATTTTAGCTATTATTCCCTTCTTTTTACTTACCTTTTTATGGACGATATCTGGAATTTTAGGCGTGATTGCAGGGATTATGATGTTATCTAGAAAAGTGGAAATGCCAGAAGACCCGATGGCGTTTTAGACATAGAGATAGAAAGAGGCTGACTCAAAAGTCAGTCTCATTTTTATTTATACGAATAATTTTTAATAGTCAGGGGATAAAAAGTCTACTCCACAGGCATACTGAACCAAAAATGATTAATAAAAAAGACCGATTATTCGTTTTTGCCTTCAGTTACTCAGAGCAAAATGATTTTTGACCCATCTCTCTTTTATTATACCCGATACACCACTTCAAAATTCTCACAAATCAATTCCATTTGAGTATCAAAGGTGGTACCTAAACTCTCAGCTTCATCCATAAAGAATTTTTTATGTTCATCGTACCAATATTGATAAGTCAAATCGCCTTCACCTTCACTTAAAGCAAATTCCTCAGTGACATCATCCATTTTAGCTAGTTCAATCTTTTTAATTTGAATCACAGCAAGTGGTTCACTTTTACCATTTAAAACAATATCATATTGCCCTATTTGTGGTAGTGGCTCCCCACTGATTCGGTAAAAATCAAAAACAGAACAAGTTCCTCTTTTTTTACCTTCTAAAACAAGGTTAACTAACTCATCTGCCATCTTAGTATCAATCCCATCACCAAACATCCAAGCTTCTGGCATGGCGATATTTTTTAGCTGCTTACTTTGGCAAAATTTTTCCAAAAAAGTTTCAATCACGATGATTCCTCCTAATTTTAAGGTTAATTCCTATTTTAGCACAGTAGTTAAATTTATATTTTGGTAAAACCAAGTTAAATTGTGATAAAATGAACGTGATAAAACAGAAGAAGGTGAAAGAGAAAATGAAGGAAGTTAAAATTATTAAAACAACAGACCTTATCAATGGTGGATGTAATGCGTGTCCGACAGTTAAAAGTGATGTTTACGTATTGGTTTTAAATGACTTAAATCGTCCATTAGAAAATTTGGATGTGACATCTCTAGTCATGACAGTTGCTTTAGCAAATGGTTATAAACAATATCAAGAGTATGATATGGCAGAAGATTATGATGTTTATAAAAATGGAACAAATGAAGTTTCAGTGATTCCAGAATATGATAAATTAATCATAAAAAAAGGTTTTAGCCAACATAAAGTAGCAAATAATTATCAAGAGCCAGCAGAGATATTTGCAGTAGTGAATAATATCCTGACCCAATTTTTTGATTTAGAAGGCTTAAATTTTGTGATTGAAGAAGAAAAATAATGAGATGATGAAACCAAAGTGTCTGTTAATGATACTTTGGTTTTTTTGTGCGGTAAAAGTTACTGTTGTTATGTAACCGCTTGCTTAAAGCGTGGTTTAAATTAATAATAAGCTCATAGGATAAAGGAAGGAGCGGAAAATTTTTATGATGGAAAAAGTACAGCGATTTGGTGGTGCAATGTTTACCCCTGTTTTATTATTTTCTTTTTCAGGTATTATGGTTGCTTTATGTATTATTTTTAAAAACCCGATGTTAGTGGGGAGTATTGCAACAGAGGGGACAACTTGGTTCAGTGTTTGGTCGATTATCGAAGATGGTGCATGGACGGTATTTAATCAAATGGAGTTACTATTTGTTATAGGCTTAGCAATTGGACTAGCTAAAAAAGCCAATGCAAGAGCAGCTATGGAGGCATTCGTTGTGTATACCACATTTAATTATTTTGTCAGTGGTATGTTGAAACACTTTGGCTCATTTTTTGGTGTTGATTTTGCTCAGGAAGTTGGTGGTGAAAGCGGCCTAAAACTATTAGGGGGAATCAAAACATTAGATACAGGAATCATCGGTGCGATTATTATTTCTGCTATTGTTGTTTATATCCATGATCGTTACTTTGATACAAAATTACCTGATTTTCTTGGGATTTTTCAAGGCTCATCTTTTGTTGTTATTATTGGTTTTTTCGTCATGTTACCAGTAGCTTTTATTACAGCCCTTATTTGGCCTAAGATTCAAATGGGAATTGGTTCGATGCAAGGCTTTTTAGCAAGTTCTGGTGTGTTTGGGGTTTGGTTATACACCTTCTTAGAGCGGATTTTGATTCCAACGGGATTGCATCACTTTATCTATACACCTTTTGTGTTTGGCCCAGCTGTCGTGGAAGAGGGGATTTCAAAATATTGGATGGCTCACTTAAACGAATTTTCGCAAAGTACAGAGCCGATGAAGAAACTATTTCCAGAAGGAGCTTTTGCTCTTCATGGTAATTCGAAAATTTTTGCAGCACCTGGTATTTCTGCAGCCTTTTATTTTACTGCTAAACCAGAAAATAGAACGAAAGTGCTAGCGATTTTAATTCCAACAACCTTAACGGCTGTATTAGCAGGAATTACAGAACCACTTGAATTTACATTTTTATTTATTTCTCCGCCATTGTTTGCTCTTCACGCTGTGTTAGCAGCGACAATGTCAGCAACAATGTATGCTTTTGGTGTAGTAGGAGATATGGGTGGTGGTTTTATCGATTTACTAGCGAAAAACTGGATTCCTTTATTTGCGAATCATAAAGGAATGATATTCACTCAACTGCTGATTGGTTTATCCTTTACAGTTATTTACTTCTTAATTTTTAGATTTATTATTTTAAAATTTAACATTCCAACACCAGGTCGTGAATTAGCTGGAGCAGATGTGAAATTATACAGTAAAAAAGAGTTTAAAGAAAAACAAGCTCAAAAAGACGATGCATCAACTAAAGAAACTGGAGAATCTATTTATATGGATCGTGCCATTATTTTCTTAGAAGCTTTTGGTGGTTCAGAAAATATTGAAAAAGTCGCCAACTGTGCCACTCGGTTGAGAATTACAGTAAAAGATGAAACAAAAGTACATGAGGATGCTGCTTTTAAATCAGGTGGCGCACATGGTGTAGTCCGTAAAGGAAATGCGTTCCAAGTAATCGTCGGGCTTGATGTCCCTCAAGTTAGAGAACAATTTGAAAAAATACTATAAAAAAATAGAATGGAGTCTTTAAAAATGAAAAAATTTTCAATCGTTATTGCCGGTGGTGGGAGTACGTTTACTCCAGGAATCGTTTTAATGTTACTGGACAATTTGGACCAATTACCAATTAGACAAATTAAGTTTTATGATAACTTAGCAGAGAGACAAGATCATATTGCAGATGCTTGTCGCATTATTATTAATGAAAAAGCGCCAGATATTAACTTTGTCTCAACAACTAACCCAAAAGAAGCTTTTACTGATGTTGATTTTGTCATGGCTCATATCCGTGTTGGTTTATATGCCATGAGAGAAAAAGATGAAAAAATTCCAATGAAACATGGCGTAGTCGGTCAAGAAACGTGTGGTCCTGGAGGAATTGCTTACGGCATGCGTTCAATAGGTGGCGTACTAGAATTAATTGACTACATGGAGCGCTATTCTCCAGATGCTTGGATGCTAAACTATTCAAATCCAGCCGCAATTGTGGCAGAAGCAACAAGAAAATTAAGACCCTATTCTAAAATTATTAATATTTGTGACATGCCTGTTGGGATCGAAGAACGGATGGCACAATCAATTGGTTTAAAATCTCGTAAAGAGATGGTAGTTCGTTACTATGGATTAAACCATTTTGGTTGGTGGACAGATATTCGTGATTTAAAAGGAAATGATTTAATGCCGCAAATCAAAAAACATGTCAGTCAACATGGCTACTCATTATTGGAAGAAGTTGAAGCATCACAACATGTGGATGTGAGTTGGATGGATACTTTTGCTAAAGCGAAAGATCTATATGCTGTTGATCCAGAAACATTGCCAAATACTTATTTAAAGTATTATTTATACCCTCAAGACGCTATGGAACATGAAGATCCCAATTACACACGTGCTAACCAAGTGATGGATGGTCGTGAAAAACATGTCTTTGGTGAATGTGACAAAATAGTGGCGAGAGGTACATCAAAGGGGATGACTTTAGAAATTGATGAGCATGCTAGTTATATTGTAGATTTAGCTCGTGCGATTGCGTATAACACTCATGAGAGAATGTTGCTGATTGTTGAAAATAAAGGAGCCGTCGTAAATTTTGATGAAACGGCGATGGTAGAAGTTCCGTGTATTGTAGGTGTTAATGGACCTGAACCAATTGTACAAGGTAGTATTCCTCGGTTCCAAAAAGGTATGATGGAGCAACAAGTAGCCGTTGAAAAATTAGTCGTAGAAGCTTGGGCAGAAAATTCGTATCAAAAATTATGGCAAGCCCTAATTTTATCTCGAACAGTTCCAAATGCAAGAGTTGCTAAAGAACTGTTAGATGATTTATTAGAAGTTAATAAAGATTTCTGGCCTGAATTGCATTAATTTATATCTATTGTTCCACTCTATATTCTTTTGTAAATACTTATTGAACGGTATAATAAAGATATTATGGGAAAAGGGAAGATGACTAGATGGAATTGATGGAATTGATTAATAAAAATTTTAAGTTACTCAGTGAATTAGATAAGGAATTTTTATCTTTTGTATTAGAAAATCAAGATAAAATTGATCAATTAACAATAGATGAATTAAGCAGAAAAACCTATATTTCAAAATCAACAATCATCAGATTAATGAAAAAATTAGGTTTTTCTGGTTATTCAGAATTTAAATTTTCATTAAAACGTAGTAAAGCAAACAAGAAATTTATGAAAGAAGATGTGGATTTGATTAAAAGTCAATCTGCAGATTTGTCAAAAACGTTAAATGAATTAAATCATTACGATATGACAGGCGTTTTGGAAACCGTAGATTCTAGTCATATTATATATTGTTACGGGACTGGTTTTTCACAACGTAAATCCGTGGAAGAATTTTCAAAGCAATTAATTGGTTGTGGTAAGAGAGTTATTGTAATTCCTAATCAGACAGAATTAGAGATGACACTTCCAATGATTACAAACCAAGACTGTATTTTTATCTCTTCGTTGAGTGGTGAAACGAGAGTGCTAAAAGATACTATTTTAGAATTTAATATCAAAAGAATCCCGATTATTTCTGTCACTCGATCGGGAAATAATTTTTTATCTCAACATGCTAATCATCGACTAGTTTATTATATGACAGAATTAGGCGTGAGAGATGGTATTGAGATGGTGTCATTTTTAACGATGCATATGGTTTTTGATTATGTTATCAGGTCATATATGACCTATGGCTATTATTTGGAGGGATTGGATGATACTGTTTAAAAGAAAAGTAAATTATGAAAAAATTCTAGTGGGGTATTGGTTGCTTGTCCCAATTTTGTTTGGAGTGTACTTTTTTATCATGAATCTAAAAAACAACAATACAATGGAACAAACTTTAAAAACAGATAATCCATTACTTGCAATGGGAATGTTAGTTAGCTTTTTATTAGTGATTCAAGGAATGTCGTTTATTCTGTTAGATCGACAAGTGGAAAATTCAAATCAAGCCAAACGTTATTTTCTAACATTTTCAATTTTTCAGCAATTATTAATGTTTAATATCATTGGTAGTGCGTTGAGTTTTTTAGCTTATCGCCAATTACCAGAAAAAAATCAAACAAAATTACATGTGAAACCTTGGTTATTGGGAATCATTACTTTTATTGTATTACTATCAATCATCATAGCGGTAATTCAAATCAGACAACTTATTCTTTAATACATAAAAAAACCAAACAGACTAAAAATCTGTTTGGTTTTCGTTATATAGATATAAATCTTCTTTTAAAGCGTAAAAAAACCTCTAGCCACTAGCTAGAGGTAAAAAGGAGTTGTTTATTTACTTTGGAGGAGTAAATAAAATGAAAAAGTTTATTTGTTAGGGTTGTTTTGTTGGTATACATATATAATAACGATAAAAAGTGAACTAATTGTGACCAACTTTATTTCTTTTTATGAAATCTAGATTAAGGAAGTTTAAAGAAGTATTCAAAAAAGATGGCACCTGAAATAAGAAAAGTAATCAAATAACAACTAAAAAACACCATGAGTATTTCTATTGAATTGTTTGTATCATAATCTTGAGTTCACCGTATTCAGTTAATAAAGGTTTTTCGTTATCTACAAATCCTGTTTTTTGATACAGAGAAATAGCAGGCAAATTTTTAGCATTAACACCTAAAATAATTTCCGTTATTGTTGGAAAATGTTCCTTAATATATGCTGGTAATAGCAGCAAAGCTGTTTTTGCATATCCTTTTCCTTGATAGTGATGATTAGTCGAAAAACTTCTTAATAAAATGGTGTTTGGTTTGTTTGTATAGATTTTAGGACCTTCGTTAATATGAAGAATAAAAGCAACGAGTAATTGCTGATCGTGAATTAAAAAAATAGGATATCGATCATGATCAACTTTTGATTTTTTAATGGCATTTAAAGGTAGATCTGAAAATTTAAGTTGGTTTAAAGGTAATGAAAAATTTTCTAATTGTTCTTGAGATATAAAATCGGGATGATAGGCTAATAGTTCCATGTGAACCTCCTAAAAATTTATTAAATTTAAGAAAGAAACCAATGATGAAAATAGGTAAGCTTAACCAGAATAACCACAGAATCATTTTTTTCATTATTTTCTCCTTGTGTTTTATTAGTCTTATCATAGCAAATTATTAGTCAAATGTAGACAGAATTTAAGTTAGGAAGTGAGAGATCTGTGTCGAAAAAAACATTTGTAGAAATCGGTCTGGATTTTGATCAGCATAAGTGGGGGCTAGGTGTGAGTACAGAAATTGAAACGGCTAATTCTGAAATTAGAAAAAAAGGTTTTTCTAAGATAGCTATAACAGAAGTTTATTTAAGACTTTGGCTCTTAAAAAAAGTATTAATTTTATCGACTAAAGAAGGAATTAAAATTAGTAATAAAAAGCGAAAGAACTTCAAAGTTTTAATAGGAGTTTCAGACAAATAAAAAAATCTCAGAAGCCTGAGATTTTTTATTTATTTTTAGCCAAACGTTTCATTTCTAAATATCTTTTTTGAGCTTCGTTTGCTTCATCTTTCATATTTGGGTAGACACTTTTGATATCTCTAGCTGTTAAAATAAAAAAGATAATCGCAGCCAATTGAATCGCATAAGCAACAAGAAGTAACAGGTCATAGTTAAGAAGAATCCCATCAAAAGCAGCAAACATGATGATTAAAGTGTAAATCTCACCAAGATAAATTAAACAAGGAGCTAAATATTTCTTTTTAGATAATAAGGTTAGTTTTCTGCCATGAACGTGAGCGAGAATGGCAAAAATCAAAGTTAAATAGCCTAAACTATTCACGGAAATATTCAAAAGCAACATAGCGTATAAAAAGACCGTAACAATAGGAACAGATAGGTAGTAAGTATAGGCTCGGTAAGGTGCGCCTTTCTCTTTTGCATTTTGCTTAGCTCGTAATAGCTCATTATTCATTTTAAATATCCTCCAATTTTTCGTCAAACCTTTGATAATTAATCATATCATAAATGACTAAAAACTATAATTAGGATTCTAGTTAATTTTTAAAACAAAATAAAAAACTAAAACAATCAAAATGTTTCATATGAAACATTTTATATATTTGAAACACCACGTTTCATCGAAGTAACCTGAACCGACTTCTCTTGAGACCATATTCATTTCATAAAAAACAATCTATAATAAAAACAGAAGAGGTGATTGTCTAATCCGCTTCTTCTGTACTATGTTTTTTTAGATAAAGTTCTTTAGCTAAGGTTTCAATAATATAAACAACAGGCAACTGAGAGGACATGTCCACACTGTAGGACTGACGATTGGATGGACTATCATAAGATAGTGAAAAATCAGCAGAAGTAGCTAAAGTATTGGCTTCTTTATTGGTGATACTGACTGAATAAATCGAGGTATCAGCCAAAGCTTTAACGATGTGAACTAAATCAGGTGTTTCACCAGAAACAGAAAAAAGTAAACAAACCTCAGATGATTCATCATTTGTTTGATTCATCTTGGTAGCAAGGTAAGGGATAAAACTTGAAATAGAAGAAATACTTCTAAAGCCAAGAGAGGCGAAACGCTGTTGGGCGTAATCAGCCATTGTTCCTGAAGAGCCTGTCCCTAAACAGTGGATGAAACTTGCTTTTTCTAATCTGTTAGCTAGTTCAATGATTTTTTGATTGAAGTCATCAGGTAATTGTGTAGTAGCTAAGTAAGGGTTACTTTCTTTAGCGTAAACAGACTCACTTCGAATTTTGAGATTTTGTTTTAAAGCTAATCGTAACTCAGGGAAACTAGCATAACCCATTTTTTGGGTAAAGCGTATGACCGTTGCTGGAGAGACATGTGTTTTCTCAGCTAATTCACGGACACGCATAAAAGCAACGGATTCTTCATGCTCAGTAATGTAGCGAGCAATTTGAAGATCAGTTTCCGTGGCTTGTCTTAATTTTTCAATATCAAACAACATGATTCACTCCTTTTATCATTCATTTTACTTGATAGTGACAAGTGAGTAAAGAAGTGAGGGTGTCATGCTAATTTAAAACGAGAAGGGAAGTAATTTTTTATGATAAACAAAGGATTTAGAAAAGATTTTCTATGGGGCGGAGCGACTGCTGCTAACCAATTGGAAGGTGCTTATAATGAAGGCGGTAAAGGGTTAACAATTGCAGATATTTCACCAGGTGGGAAACAAAGAATGCCATTAATGTTCTCAGGAATGCCTCTTGAAATTGATGAAAGTAAATACACGTATCCAAACCATAAAGGGATTGATTTTTATCACCGTTACAAAGAAGATATCGCTCTATTTGCAGAAATGGGATTCAAAACATTCCGTATGTCGATTTCGTGGGCGCGTATTTTCCCTAAAGGCAATGAAGCAGAACCAAACGAAGCTGGTTTAGCTTACTATGAAAACGTGATTGATGAATTACTAAAACATGGGATTGAACCAACGATTACTATTTCTCATTATGAAACACCTTTACACTTAGTAAAAGAGTATGGCGGTTGGAAAAATAAAGAATTAATTGGTTTATTTGAAAAGTATGCCCGTACTATTTTAGAGCGTTTCGGTAAAAAAGTAACTTATTGGATGACATTTAATGAAATTAACACAGGTTTAATGGGCTCATTCTTTTCAACAGCGATGCGTGATGCGACTGAACAAGAAAACTACCAAGCTTTACATAATCAATTTGTGGCAAGTTCACTAGCAACTAAAATCGCTAAAGAAGTGAATCCAGAAATTCAAATGGGTTGTATGAGTATTTATGCAACAATGTATTCATATGATTCTGATCCAGTTAATGTTCAAGCAACTCAAACTAAAAACCGTATGTTCAACTATTTCTGTAATGATTTACAAGTGCGCGGTGAATACCCATCTTACGCTTTAGCTTACTTTGCAGAAAAAGGCATTAATGTTGAGATGACGGAAGAAGAATTAGAAACAATCAAAAAATATACTGTGGATTATTTATCATTTAGTTACTACATGTCAGCAACTCTTTCAGTGAGTCCAGAACATCAAGACGAAAAAAGCCAAGGTAACTTCTTTGGTGGGGTGAAAAATCCATTCCTGGAAGCCAGTGAGTGGGGTTGGGAAATTGATCCAATTGGATTAAGAGTCGCCTTAAGTGATTTATATGGTCGCTACGGTGTGCCTTTATACATCTCTGAAAACGGCTTAGGTGCAGTAGATACACCAGACGAGAACTTTGTAATTAACGATGATTATCGTATTGATTATTTAGAAAAACACATGGCTGAAATGAAAAAAGCAGTTGTTTTAGACGGTGTTGATTTAATGGCATACACACCATGGGGCTGTATTGATTTAGTGAGTGCCTCGACAGGGGAAATGTCTAAACGTTACGGATTTATCTACGTTGATTTAGATGATGAAGGTAAAGGTGATATGAGCCGTCATAAGAAAAAATCATTTGATTGGTATAAAGAAATTATCGCAACCAATGGGGAAACAATCTAAAATTTAAGGCTGAAGTTCGAATGAGCTTCAGCCTTTTTTATATAGTTTTTTAAGTTTTTTTGTATCTGTAGCTTGAGATAAATCAATAAAATAAGGCGTTTGCCATTTTTGAGTTTTACTTGCTGTTGAGTTTAAATTAGTTTCCCAAGAAGGATAGACGCGAATAGCCATTTTACCTTTTTGAGATTCGGTTCGAAGAATTTTTTGTTGATTCAAAATATCTTTTGGAAAAATAAATTGTCCTTTTTTATTTTCATCAATAATCGAAATGATTAAGTAATCAGGACTTTCTTCGTAAGAAAAAGATTGATTGGTATTCATGCTATCTTTCTCCCAAAAAGCGACAAAATAACCTTTTTTCTTAGGCGTTGTTTTAGCTAGGCGACTTCTAAAGGTGGACTGACCAATCAAAAAGTAAGTGCCTTCATAATCTTTGTTTTGTTCTTCTAGATAACATTGTGTCAATTCAGGGGATTTTACAGTTCTTAATGAATGTTTGATTAGGCTAATTGATTTCAAAAAAATCCTCCTTTTAAAATGTTAGTTGTAATTTATTATATAATGACTAATAAAGGTATACAAGACTTTTAAAACCCGTTATAATGATGAACAATATAAACTAACTACAGGAGGCGTTCCAACGTGCTAAAAAAATCAGACATCCAATCATTTCCTAAGGTAGAATTACATTGTCATCTAGATGGCTCTATTCGTCCAATGACTTTACAAAAAATTGCCAAATTACAAGGGTTAGCAATTGATGAAAACATTGATAATATTTCAAAAAAAATGCAAGCGCCATCAAATTGTCAAAATTTAAGTGAATATCTTGCTTGTTTTGATTTTGTATTACCGTATCTACAAACAAGCGAAGCGTTAGAAATGGCAGCTTTTGATGTGATGGAGCAAGCCTCAGAAGATGGTGTTAGATATATAGAAATTCGCTTTGCGCCAAGTTTGTCTATGGAAAAAGGCTTATCAGTAGAAGAAACCATCCAATCTGTTGCCAGTGGCATAGCAAAAGCGGAAGCGAAATATCCTATTTTTGGTAATTTACTAGTTATCGGTATGAAATCTGGGGATCTTGATAGAGTATCATCAGTCTTTTCTGAAACTCACCAATTAAACCATAATAAAGTTGTCGGCTTTGATTTAGCGGGAGAAGAGAAAGATTATTTTATTAAAGAATATCAAGAAGTCCTAGAAGTTGTAACGGATTTAGGAAGCATACCTTTAACCCTTCATGCTGGAGAGTGTGGTTGTGCTCATAATATTTTCCAAGCAGTTGAAGTAGGAGCAAAACGGATTGGACATGGGATTGCTTTAAAAGGTGATGAAGCTGCTCAAAGAGAATTTAGTCAGTTAAACGCCTGTATTGAAGGTTGTCCGACGAGTAACGTTCAAACAAGAGCAATTGGAACGATTAAAGATTACCCGTTGAGAGAGTGGTTAGAAAATAATGTGACGTTTTGTATTAGTACAGATAATAGAACGGTATCAGATACGACCTTAACGAAAGAATATCGCTTATTATTAGAAAATCTTGATTTGACTCAAGATGAATTAAGACTACTAAATCATAATGGAATGAAGTATTCTTTTGCGGATGCAGAGCTTAAAAAGCAAGTGTTATCCGAAATCAATTATTTTGAATTTAACTAGATGTACTATAAAATCAGCCTTTCAGCCCTATCAATCTATAAATCAGTTTGTTAAAATAAACAAATAAAATAGAAAGATGGGATAGAGATGAATGTATTAGGAAATATAATTTGGCTAATTTTTGGTGGCTTAATGGGAGCCATATCGTGGTTTATTGCTGGGTGTTTATGGTGTGTTACAATCATCGGAATTCCTGTAGGTTTACAGTGTTTCAAAATTGCTGGTTTAAGTTTATGGCCATTTGGAAAAAAAGTAGTTTATGGAACAAGTAGTATGTCTTTTCTTGTCAATATAATTTGGTTATTAGTAAGTGGTTGGGTATTAGCTTTAGGCCATGTAATTAGTGGTATTCTTTTATGTATTACGATTATCGGCATTCCGTTTGGCAAACAAAGTTTTAAACTAGCTCAGCTTGCTTTGATGCCTTTTGGAGCAAGAGTAGTCTCATCAAATAGTTACTATATGGATTAAAAAAAGAGATTTCGCTAAGAAAATTAGCAGAAATCTTTTTTTGTTATTAATAAAAAATTACTATTTGGATAGATAAGTGCTAAAATAGTAAGTAACAAATAAAATTCGGGAGTGTTGAGTATGAAAAAAAAGATTTTGACAACTCTTTTGTTGTCCACTTTAGTGTTACCTTCGATAACTGGTGTAGGTCAAGTATTTGCTGAAGAAACATCATCATCTGTAGCTACGACAATAAGTGCAGAACAACCAAAAGAAGAGTCTCAACCGGTTACTGTAAAATACGTTGATGAGCAAGGGACAACTATTGCAGAAGAAGAGACGTTAAAGGGCAATTTAGATACTGATTTTGAAGTCACACCAAAACCGATTACTGATTATACTTATAAAAATGTTGACACTAACTTAAAAGGGAAATATACCTCACAAGCGCAAGTGGTAACGTTGACGTATGCTAAAAATGAAGCACCAATCGCTGAAGGATCTGTTACTGTTAGCTATGTAGATGATAAAGGAAACAGTATTTTAGTAGATGAAACTAAAAAAGGCTCAGTGGGAACTAGTTATAAAATTGAAAGTAAAGCAATTGATGGTTATACATTTAGCAAAGTTAAACAAGGCAATTTAACGGGTGAATTCAGTGAAGAATCTCAAAATATTGTTTTAGAATACAAAGAAAATGCTAAGAAAAGTGAAGTTACTGTTAAATTTGTAGATGATAAGAACAATGAAATAAAAAAATCAGTTGTCTACGAAGGTGAAGTCGGTAGTAAAGTACCAATCGCTAAAGAAAATATTACAGGGTATCAATTTGTCTCAGGTGTCACAGATGTTAACTATAAAGACGAAGCGCAAACTGTGACTCACACTTACAAAAAAGTAGGTCAAGGTCCTTATATTGCAGATGGCAGTCACGTTAAAGTAACTAAAAAAGGTTACAATATGTATTCAAACTTTAGTTGGAATCAAAAAAATTCAAGTACCAATTTATACGGTCAAACATTTGAAGCTCGTGGTAGATACGAACATGCTAATGGTGCAACGTATTATTCATTATTCAATGCTAAAAATGAGTGGCAAGGTTACATTAATGCCGATGCTACAACAAAAACTTCTCCACAAGGTCCTTATATTTCAGATGGTCGAATTGTTAAAGTAACTAAAAGAGGTTACGATAGTTGGTCAAATTTTAGTTGGAACAAAAAAAATTCTAATGATCAATTATATGGAAAAAACTTTAAAGCACAAGGTAGGTATGAGCATTTTAATGGTAATACGTATTATTCATTATACGATGTAAAAGGTGAATGGTATGGTTACATCAATGCTAACGCTGTATCAGATGGAAAAGAAGAAGGTAACTATATTTCAGATGGTCGTTATGTTAAAGTGGCCAAAAAAGGCTATAATGTTTGGTCGAATTTTGGTTGGAACAAAAAGAATTTAAGTGATAACCTATATGATCAAACCTTACAAGCGCGTGGTCGCTATGAACATTTTAATGGTGAAACTTATTATTCACTTTATAATGTGAAGGGTGAGTGGCAAGGTTATTTAAATGCATCTGCTACAACAAGCGCTAATCCAGAAGGATCATATATATCGGATGGCCGTTTTGTAACTGTTGATAAAATGGGCTATGATGTTTACTCTGATTTTAGTTGGACGGTTAAAAATAAAAGTGACATATTAAAAGGCAACACATTTACTGCCAAAGGTCGTTATGAACATATTAATGGTAATACTTATTATTCGTTGTATGATAATCAAAACAAATGGCAAGGTTACATTGATGCCAAAGCAGCTAGTGTGGTTAGTAAACCAGAAGGATCATATATAGCTGATGGTCGTTTTGTAAAAGTGAATAAAACTGGTTATAATGTGTGGTCAAATTTTGATTGGAAATTCCGTAATAAGAGCGATGAATTGATGGGAAAAACTTTAGAAGCCCGAGGTCGCTACGAACATGCTAATGGTAGTACTTATTATTCATTATTTGATTTAAATGGTGAGTGGCAAGGTTATATTAATGCTGAAGCGACAGTTGACGCTAAAGCGGAAGGTAATTATATTCCAGATGGAGATTACGTTAAAATCACTAAAAAAGGTGTAGATCTTTATTCTAATTTTAACTGGAATAAAAAAGGAACGACAGATTTGATGGTTGATAAATATTATCAAGCCCGAGGTCGCTATGAACACGCTAATGGAAAAACTTATTATTCATTATTTGATAGTAACAATATTTGGCAAGGTTATTTAGAATCAAGTGCGGCGATTAAAATTACAAGCCCACAAGGACCTTACATCTCAGATGGTCGTTACTTCAAAGTGACAAATAAAGGTTTTGATGTGTGGGGTTCATTTAAAGAAAATAAAGTAAATTCAACAGATTCATTATATGGTAATCTCTACCAAGCCCGAGGCCGCTATGAACATGTAAATGGTAAGACGTATTATACTATCTATGATAATAAAGGTGTTTGGCAAGGATATGTAGATTCAAAAGCGGGCGATATCACAAAAGCGCAAGGTCCACATATTGGAGATAATCGCTATGCAACAGTGACTACTAAGGGATATGATGTTTATTCTAATTTTGATTGGAAAGTTGTAACAACTAGTACAAAACTATTCGGAAAAACATACCAAGCCCGAGGCCGTTATGAGCATTTCAACGGACATACTTATTATTCATTATTTGATGGTGATAAATGGATTGGCTACATTAATGGAAACGCAGTTACATTGAATTAATTAGAATAAAAAAGATTAGCAAGGATATAGTGTTATTCCTTGTTAATCTTTTCTTTTATATATATAATAAACTAAGTTAATAAAGTTAGTTTTAAAAGGAAGGTGTTTATGGAACCTAGTAAACCACAAATGGTCAAACAGAATAATTTAGCTTATTTACTACAGCTGATAAAACAAAATGGGCCAATTCCTAAAAGGATGTTAGCAGAATTAAGCGGTTTGAGTGTTGTGACAATTAACAAACTAATTCCTGATTTGTTAGATAAAAAAATGATAACGGCATTTTCTCATGATGTTATAACTGGGGGGCGTCATGCCGTCTCTTATATATTTAATGAAAAGAAAAGCTTACTATTAATAGTAAAAATGGTGGAAAAAGATAAAGGAATTATGCATTTCTTTTACTATGTATGCGACTTATATGGAAAAGTAATTAAAGAAGATGAAATGTCATCTCAAAATTTAGAGTGGGAAGAGTTCCTAAAAACGATAGAAATTTGGAATAAAATTTATCCAGAAATCGAAACAATTGTTTTAGGAATCCCAGGTGTTGAAACGAATGGCGTTATTAAATTAGTTGACTTTCCAATGTTAAAGAATCGTAAATTAAAAGAAGAATTGACCGATAGATTTAACTGCCGTATTCAGATTGAAAATGATGTCAATGCTGCTGTTCTAGGTTATGCAGAAAAGTGCGATAATGAAGCAGTTGTTTCAGGTATTTACTATCCAAACGGTTTTCCACCAGGTGGAGGTATCTCTATTCAAAAGAAATTACTGAAAGGTAAAAATAATTTGGTAGGAGAGGTAGTATGGCTTCCTCTAGGAGAAGATTGGTCGATTGATAATATTGCAAAAGTAAATTTGAAAAGTCATTTAGAAAAAATAATTAAAAGTTTTATCAGTTTGTATGATCCCCATGAAATTGTTGTATATGCAACACATGAGAGAATAAGGCAAGAATTGATTAATGAAGTATGTGCTAAATTGGAAGAGCAATCTCCCGTGTTTGAATTACCTAGGATTAAACTTTCGAGAAATTTTAATGAAGATTATTTATTAGGTTTAATTACTATAGGCATTCGTGAGATGGATGAACTAATGAAATTAAAATTATAAATTGAAAGAGATGATAAGATGAGAACCGAAAAACAAAAAATGCTACAAGAAGATCTATATTTAGCAAATGATATAGAATTAAGGCACGATGTAAAAAGAAGTCGTCGATTAACACGTTTATTTAATCAAACAACCGAAGAGCAGATAGAGTATCGCAGTGACTTATTAAAAGAGTTATTCAAAGGAACAGGTAATAATATCTATATGGAGCCACCTTTTAGATGTGATTATGGATCAAACATTACAATTGGAAATAATTTTTATGCTAATTTTGATTGTTGCTTCTTAGACGTTGCGAATATTACTATAGGTGAAAATGTTATGTTTGGTCCTAAAGTTAACCTATTAACCCCGGGCCATCCTCTAGATGTAACGGTTCGAAATTCTGGATTAGAATATGGAAAAGAAATCAAAATAGGTGACAATGTTTGGTTAGGTGGAAATGTAACGGTGAATCCTGGAGTGACTATTGGCAATAATACAGTAATTGGGTCGGGAGCAGTCGTGACAAAAGACATACCTGACAACGTAGTAGCTGCAGGGAATCCCTGTAAAGTTATTAGAACTATTGGAGAAGAAGATAAGACTTATTGGAAAAACAAACAAAAAGCTTATTGGAAGGAGATTGAAAATGATTAAATTGGTCGCAGTTGATATGGATGGAACTTTTTTATCTTCTAACAAAGAATATAACCGTGAGCGATTTATGAAAATATATGAAGAAATGAAACGGAAAAGTATTAAATTTGTAGTAGCTAGTGGTAATCAATACTATCAATTGAAATCGTTTTTCCCAGAAATTGCTGAAGAAATATCTTTTGTCGCAGAAAATGGTGCGCTTGTAATTAGCGAAGGTGAAGAGCTGTTCTGTGGAAAGATGTCAGACGATTTGGTTCAAGAGGTGTTAGATTTTATAAAAGAACAGCCAGAAGTTTTTATGATTGTTTGTGGACGTAAAAGTGCCTACACAAGTGAAAAAGAGCCACAGGAATTAATAAATTTAGGTAAAACTTATTACCATAGACTACAAGTATTACCAGAGATTACCCAAGAAATTGATGATATTTTCTTTAAAGTTGCGACTAATGTACCAGTTGATGAAACAGAGCGTTTTTTAGCATTCTTCAATGAAAAATTTTCTGGGAGGTTAGAAGCAGTATCAAGTGGTCATGGAGATATTGATTTGATTATACCGGGTCTTCACAAAGCAAACGGGCTGCAGATTCTTCAAGAAAAATGGGGAATAGATGCTTCTGAAATTGTCGCATTTGGAGACGGAGGTAACGATTTAGAGATGTTACGACATGTTAAATATAGTTACGCTATGGAGAATAGCAGCCGAAAAGTTAAAAAAACTGCAACTTATCTGGCGCCAGACAATGACAATGAAGGGGTACTAGCCGTATTAGAAAAGATACTTACATTATCACAAAAAGATAGGAATAGTTGATATTAATAGGAGCTTAGAACTTAGTTGTATAATTATTGTCGACACAAAATATATTTTTTAGAAAGAATTGATTTAAAAAATCAAGATAGCTTCAAATTTAAAAGGAAGACAAGTGGTGGTTCTTTTTTCTATTACTTTTAATATTTATACCTGCATAGGTCTTGAATTATAAAATATGTTTAAATAGGTCAATACATAAAGGAGATAGAGTTTAGAGTATCTAATAAATTAACTAGACAATAGTTGTGTGGGATGGTATTATTTATTTTGTTGAAAATAAACAAGCGCCCATAGCTCAATTGGATAGAGTGTCTGACTACGGATCAGA
>NZ_FWFD01000020.1 GCF_900163795.1 Vagococcus fluvialis bH819
AGTTGTCATAGGAGTAGATTTTTTATTCCGGACTACATCAGCGTGATGAAAAAATCACATTGTTCCAAGCAACTGGAGGAAATTAAAAAAGCACATCTAAAGCTAGCTGTTAGGCCTAACTTTAGATGTGCGCCAAAAAACTTATTTCACTTGATACACATCAAAATATAACTCTCTCATATAATCAATTAAATATTGAGGGTTTAAGTTTTCTCCTGTTGCGTCCATAATTAATTGATTTGGTTTTCTTGAACTGCCATATTGGTGAATGTTTTCAGTTAACCATTCACGAATTGATGAATAATCGTCTGAAGCTAAAATTTCTTCTACATCCATTACTTTGTTCATCGCATGATGTAATTGAGCTGCATACATATAACCTAGAGCATATGATGGGAAGTAACCAAAGCTACCTCCTGCCCAGTGTACATCTTGTAGGATACCCTCTAAATCATTTTCAGGGCGGATTCCTAAATATTCTTCGTATTTATCATTCCAAATTTTTGGAAGGTCCGCCACATCAATTTCATCGTTAAAAATCATTTTTTCGATTTCATAACGAATAATAATATGCAGTGGGTAAGTTAATGAATCTGATTCAATCCGAACAAGGCTTGGTTTTGTTTCTTTAAGCCCTTTGTAGAACGTATCGTTATCAATCCCTTTAAATGTATCACCTGTTAATGATTGTAAAAGTGGGTATTGTTTACTCCAGAACGCTTTACTTCCACCGACAATAATTTCATTGAATAATGATTGTGACTCATGAATCCCCATAGATGTTCCACCAGCAAGTGGGGTGTAATCATACTTAGCGTCAACATGTTGTTCGTACATGCCGTGACCTGCTTCATGAATTGTTCCAAACGTTGCCATAGTAAAATCATTTTCACGCCATCTTGTTGTAATACGAGCGTCATTACGGTTTAAGTTCAACATGAAAGGATGAACTGTATCATCTAAACGTCCTTTAGAAAAATCATAACCGATTCTTTCAATAACTGTTGTGATGAACTCTTTTTGATTTTCGATTGGCACATTGTAGCTGACAAAATCAGTATGTGGTGCTGTCCCTTTTTCTTCAATCTCAGCTCTGATTGCCATAATACCGTCTTTCACTTGTTTAAAGACATCATCTAAAATTGCGGTTGTCATGCCTGGTTCGTATTGATTTAAAAGAACGTCATAGTTTGTCGCTTCAGATTTTTTCCATAGCGGAATAAATTCTTTCGTCATTTTAATAATTTCTTCTAAAGTTTCTTTGTAGATAGCGTAATCTTTAGCTTCTCTAGCATTTACCCAAATACTATGCGCATTTGATGTTAGTTTTGAGAAAACTTGGAAACGATCCACAGGAATATTATTGTTTAAATCAAAATTCTCTTTGGTTTTAGCGTAAACTTGTTTACCAAAATCTGACAACTCGTCTTGATTGGCTTCAAAATAAGTTAAGTAATCTTTCATGGTTTGGTTCGTTGATTTCTCAAAAGCCATTCCTGATAAATAACTAGTCATCTCAGAACGATAAGATGCCCCTTTTTCAGGCATACCAGTTTGACTATCCCATTCAGATAATCCCACAGCTTCTTGAAGCAATGAAATTTCTTTTAAATAAGCTAAAAATTCTTGCTCTTTACTCATTTTATTCCCTCTCTTCTCTTGGTTTTCTTGGAGGTCGTGTGCCCCAATATTGAAATAGGTCCGTACGTAACGCACCGTTATATAGTTTTCTTTTCTTAGTCGATCTTGGGCCATAATGTTTTTCAAAAGTTAAATCACTGGTTAAGAAATATTTACTCCAAGTTGGCATTGAACGATATGTTTTGCCCATTAATTTATACAGCGCCTGAACAGTTTCTTCTTCACCCAAACGTTCACCGTATGGCGGATTGGCAACAATAACGCCATACTCTTTATCTGTCGTAAAATCACTTAAATTCATTTGTTTAAAGGTAATATCATCACCTAATCCAACTTCTTCTGCATTTCGTTTTGCAATAGCAATCATTTTAGGATCAATATCTGTTCCCATAATATCCAGTTCAGTTTCGTAATCCACTTTACTTTCAGCCTCAGCGCGAACTCTATCTACGACAGATTTATCTACCCATGGCCAAGATTCAAACATGAAATCACGATTAAACCCAGGTGCCATGTTACGGCCAATTAAGGCTGCTTCAATACAAAATGTTCCTGAACCGCATACTGGATCATAAAACGGACGATCTTTACGCCAATTAGTTAATTGAATAATAGCCGCTGCCATATTTTCTTTAAGTGGCGCACCACCTTTTTCGAGACGGTAGCCACGTTTAAACAAACTTGGACCAGTTGTATCTAATGTAATAGTCACTTTATCTTTAAGTAAAGCTACCTCAATTGGGAACTTCACACCTGTTTCAGGTAGACGACCATATCTTGAATAATAATCACTCAAACGATTAACAATCGCTTTTTTAGTAATTGATTGGCAATCTGAAACACTAAAAAGCGTTGATTTAATCGATTTTCCAGCAACTGGAAATTCAGCATCCATTGGTAAAATATCTTCCCAAGCAATTGCTTTTGTTTTTTCGAACAATTCTTCAAAGGTCGTTGCTTCAAATTCAGCTACAATTATTTTTACACGATCTGCTGTTCTTAACCATAAGTTGGCTGTTGCAATGGTTGCAATGTCACCATTAAAAATAGCTTTACCATTTTCAACTTGACACTCAATACCTAAATCCCTTAATTCTTTACCTACTAGCGCTTCAATCCCACTAGCAGCAGTTGCAACTAATTTATATTGCTTCATTTATAATCTTCCTTTTTTTTAAAATTTATCTATAAAAAAAGCCTTCCAAAAAATAAATTAAGGAAGGCAACCCTGAATGCTGTAGTTTTCTATAAGCCATGTTCTGTATTAATAATCGTCAGGAACAATTATTAACGATAACCATCTGTCTACAGATTACTCTGTCCCTTTTCTAGGTTCAATTCCCTGAAAAAGGTGCCCCTACCATAAGTTTGGGTTGCTCGCTCGAGGGGTTTACCCGTTCCACTAATTTCATTTCTAAAATTACTTCGTCACTGTGGCACTTTCAAGAATACTCCAGCATAGCTTGACACCTTAGCTGTTTTTTCTGCCGTTATTCTTTATTCAAGAATACCTTAACTTATTTTTTCATTAAGCACGAACACTACAAACATCTCAGTTTGTGCGAGCATGGACTTTCCTCAACTTTTGACAGCTGCGATTATCCGAAAACTACAGATTACTATTTATTTCATTTTTTATTCTTAGAAACGTCTTGTTGCATCTAGATCTTCTTTTTCATCTAATACTCGTTGTGCTGCATTGTTTAGCATACTTTTAGCATTATCAGAAATATCAGATACTGGTGTTTCTTCTAATTTACTCCCAAAAACGTGTTTTTCCAAATTAGATAAACGTTTTAGAATATCAAAATTAGTCACTGCTGTTGTTTTTGGTGCATCTTGTTTCATTCTTGATAAAGTTGCTTGATTTTGAGTCAATTGATCCACTTTGTTAACTAAGCGATGGTTTTCTTCTTTTAAAGCCAACAATTCTTGATTATAAGCTTCATAATCTTTGATAACATTATCTAAAAACTCATCAACTTCAATTGGATCATAACCTCTGACTTTAGTTTTAAACTCTTTTTGTAAAATATCTCTAGCTGAATACACTAATTTAGCCAATTAACACACCTCGTTTTTAATTACTCACTAACACTGATAAAAAACACAACATAATATTTCAATTGTATCTAATTATTTTTAATAAATCAAATTGAAAGTTGTTCCATTCATATACACTATAAAGATTTTTTCCTTATAAAACAACTATTTTATTAAAAAATTTTAAAATAAGTGATTTATTTTAAGTAAAAAGCAAGTTTTAACTTATTTTCTTTTCAATGTAATAAATTTTTTGATATAATACTGACTAGGAGTGTGATATATCTGACTATAAATTATCCTAAAGGAAGCCTTAATCGAACATTTCAAAATAGTAATAAAAAGCAAAAGAAATCTGTTACCTTTGCTAATCGTGGAATGTCTTTTGAAGCTGAAATTAATCAAACTAATCAATACTACTTAGATAAGGGAATAGCTGTTATTCACAAAAAGCCTACACCCATTCAAATTGTTTCTGTTGATTACCCTAAAAGAAGTGCTGCAGTTATTAAAGAAGCCTACTTTAAAGAAGCCTCAACAACTGACTACAATGGCGTTTATAAAGGTAAGTATATTGACTTTGAAGCTAAACAAACAAAAAACAAAACATCTTTTCCATTAAGTAATTTTCATGAACATCAAATCATTCATATGAAAAATTGTTTAAAACAAGATGGGATTACTTTTGTTTTAATTTACTTTTCAACCAATAAACGTTACTTTTTAGTTTCTGCTAGTGTTATTATTAATTTTTGGGACAAACAAACTATTGAAGGTAGAAAATCAATTCCGCTTTCTGATATTGAAAAAAAAGGATTTGAGATTCACCCAGGATTTGTTCCTAGAATTCCATATCTTAACATTTTAGATCAACATTTTATCGAAGGAGATTATTTTAATGGAGAATAGACCCACGGGCAGAATGAGACCCGAAAAAAGAAAAAAAAGCAAAGGTAAAATAGTTCTTATCACATGCATTATTTTACTTACTTTAATTTGTATTCCTTTGGTTATTGGTAGCGCTACTTTTTTCTACTACGTAAAAGATGCGCCTGAATTAAATTTCAAAAAACTTGAAGATACTCGTTCTTCAATTGTTTATGATATTAAAGAAAGTCCTATCGTCACTCTTGGTGAAAAAAATCGAGAGGTTATCAAACCAAATGAAATTCCACCAACAATGAAACAAGCAGTTATTTCTATTGAGGATAAACGGTTTGAAAAACATATTGGAGTGGACCCAATACGTATTATGGGAGCAGCTGTTTCAAATATCAAAGGAAATAATCGTCAAGGTGGTAGTACATTAACGCAACAACTAATCAAGCTTTCTTACTTTTCTCATAAAAAAGAAGATCAAACGATTAAGAGAAAGGCACAAGAGGCTTGGCTTTCTGTTGAATTAGAGAAAAAAAAATCAAAAGATGAAATTTTAACCTACTACATTAATCGCGTTTATATGGCTAATGGTGTTTATGGAATGAAAACTGCTTCAAAAACTTACTATGGTAAAGAGTTTGGTGATTTGTCATTAGCCCAATATGCATTACTTGCTGGTATTCCACAAGCGCCTAATGATTATGATCCTTATACACAAAAAGATAATGCTAAAAAAAGACGTGATGTCGTTTTAAATGAAATGTATAAAGATAAAAAAATATCTGAAACAGATTATAAAGCGGCTATTGCTGAACCAATTGATACTGGTTTAATTCCGTTAAAAGAAGATTCTACTTTAGATATCGTAACGGATAATTACATTACCGAAGTTATTAAAGAAGTTGAGAAAAAATCGAAAAAGAATGTTTATACTGATGGACTTAAAGTCTATACAAATATGGATATGGAAGCTCAAACTTATCTATATAATTTAATTAATAATGAAAATTCAACTATTAATTTCCCAGATGATAAATTTCAAGCCACAGCAACACTTGTTGATGTGAAAACAGGAAATGTCAATGCTCAAATTGGTAGTCGAAAAGTACCAGACAAAGGTCTCCGTGCTAGAAATGGTGCTGTAGAAAACAAACGTGACATTGGTTCTACAACAAAGCCTTTGGTTGCTTACGGTCCCTCTGTTGAGAATCTAAATTACGGTTCTGGCGAAATTTATGTCGATGAACCTTATAAATACAAAAGTAATGGTGAATCCGTTTATAACTATGATCGATCATATCGTGGATCCTTAACCATGAGAGAGTCTCTTGTTGACTCACGTAACGTTCCTGCATTGAAAGCTCTGGATGAAGTCGGTACTGATCAATCAAAAGATTTCATCAAAAAATTAGGTTTTGGTAATGACGTTTATGAATCATCTGCCATTACAATGCAAGGTTCTTCGCAGCAATTAGCCTCAGCCTACGCTGCTTTTGCTAATGGTGGTGTTTACTACGAACCTTCATATGTTAGTAAAATTGTTTATGAAGATGGGACAGAAGAAAAATTTGAACCAAATGGTAATCGTGCGATGAAAGAATCAACTGCCTATATTATCACCGATATGTTAAAAGATGTTATTATTAGAGGTACTGGTGTAGATGCTCAGGTACCACAACTTATTCAAGCTGGAAAAACAGGTAAATCTAACTATTCAGATGAAGACCTTCCTAAAGTAAAAGGTTACGGTGTTGGTTCTCCAGATGTTACATTTGCTGGCTATACACCTAAATATTCATTTGCTGTTTGGACTGGTTATAACGATTATCTCGAACCAATTCCAATTGCCTATGAACAACTTGCTATGGATATTTATCGTGAGTATATGACTTTCTTATACCAAAATCTTGAAGTATCGGATTGGAAACAACCAGAAGATGTAACCAGAGTTGGCAACGAAGTCTACTTAAACAGTCATGTTGGTTCTCAAGGCAAAAAAACTTACAATACATCATACAGTTCGTATTCTTCTGAAAGTTATGCGCCAATTAATGAAAAAGAATCTGAGAAAGTTGCTCCTCCAGAGTCTTCTGTTGCTCCACCTAAGGAATCAGTCGCTCCTCCAGAGTCTTCTGTTCCGCCAAAGGAATCAGTCGCTCCTCCAACAGAATCATCTTCTATCCCTCCTAAGAAGGATGAAGAAAACGAAAATAATAATAATAACGGCGGAGAAAATCCGCCTCCTAAAAAAGCAAATTAAAAAAAGCGATTCAGAAAATTATTTCTGAATCGCTTTTTTTATAGTCAGAGGATTAAAAATCTGCTCAGAGCAAAACGACTTTTGACCACCCTCTTCTTACTATATATTTTTTTGACCTTCAGGACAGAGATCTAATAACGGACAACCTTCACATTTTGGTTTCCTTGCTACGCAATGATACCTACCAAATAAAATGATAGTATGATGTGCCTGAATCCATCTGTCTTTCGGTATTTTTTTCATTAAAGCATCTTCCACTTCAACTACCGAAGCAGATTGTTTACAAATTCGTAACCGCTTAGCCACACGTTCAACATGGGTATCCACAGCAATTGCGGGGACTCCAAACATATCTCCAGCCACAACATTTGCCGTTTTTTTTCCTACTCCTGGAAGTTTAATCATCTCTTCAATGGTTTTAGGGACTTGTCCATTATATTCTTTTACAAGCAATTGAGATGTTTTTATTATATTTTTAGCTTTATTTTTATATAAACCAATTGTTTTAATCCGTTCCATTACATCTTCAAGGGGAGCTGCTGCTAAAGTTTCTGCTGTGGGATACATTGAAAATAAATTAGGTGTCGCTTTATTAACTGATACATCTGTCGCTTGGGCACTTAATATCACAGCAATTAAATATTGAAAAGAAGACTCATGATCTAATTCCCCTTGCGCATTTGGAAACATCATTTCCATTCGGTTTAGTGCTTCAACTGTTTTTTTTCCAGATAACATCTACTCACCTACTTACGATTGATTAGGATTTAACCAGTTATGTAGAGGCACAAAAGGTAATTCCTCTTCCTTATTATTAGATTCATTTTGGGCATCTATTTGAGATAACCTTTTCTTTTGATCCTGTTGAACTTGTTGTTTTGATTTTAAATTTTTACGTTCCCACGATAATAAAATTCGGTCAATATACTTCAAACTATAGGCTTGATTTAGTACTGCTTCTCTCAAAGCAAGTTCAATTAATTCAACTTCATATTTGTCCTGATTCAGCCAACTTTGAATTGTTTCATATTCAATAGGTGATAAAGGTCGGCCAAATTCAATCTCAAATGTTTGAAAAAGAGTTGTCACCTTATTCTCACTTTTAATTTGAACTTCCTTTTCTTGTTGTTGCTCTAAATAGTTAGCTAATTTGTCATAAATTAACGTTAAATCATATCGATCTTCCGTTTGTCCTTGCTGATTCATCAATGTTTCTATGGAGATAGCTCCTTTATCATTCAATCCTTGAAGTAAGCGATACAAGTCTTCAACAGGCGTTGTCATGACTTCAGAAACCAAGTTTAAATCAGGAAAATAGTTACCTTCTTGACTGCATTTAAGTAATTGAATATAGAATAAAAATTCTTGGTCTGATAGTCCAATTTTTTTATAATTGGTTAATAATAAATTTGATATAGTTGTCATATCAGCTTTCAAAAAATCTTTAATACTTAGCATGAAACACTCACTCACTTTCTTATTTAGTATATCAAAGTATTATGGAAAAGAAAGTAAACCAAGCTCATACTTCCATTTAATTACTCTAGTTACTGATTCATCTATCCGTTTTTTTAGTTCTTCATTTTTGGCCATTTCTTCTAAAATAAAAGGTATTTGCTCTTGATAATGAGAGGTCATGACTAAATCATTCCCTGATAATATGGCATCTAAGGCACCTTCCTTTTGTGTCGTAAAATCTGTTAAGCCTGCCATATCCATATCATCTGTCATAATAACTCCTGAAAATTTTAAATCGTTTCTTAGTATATCATGTACCGGTTTTGATAAAGAAGATGGCTTTTTATCGTCTACATCTTTCAACACATTGTGAGAAACTAAGATACTATCTGCTCCAGCCCTTATCCCAACTTCAAAAGGTAACCAATCATTTTTTCGTAACTCCGCTGCTTTTCGATCATCATAAACAATTTCAGTATGGGAATCTTTATTATCTCCATAACCTGGAAAATGTTTTAATGAATTACCGATTTTCTCTTCATTCATTACACTAACCATCGCAGCTATTGCTAAACTTGTTTCATCTGTCGGTAAACCCAAACTCCGATCATAAATAAAGCTTTCTTTTTCTGTTGAGACATCCGCTACCGGTCCTAAGTTCACATTAATACCAAGCTCCTTTAATTTTTCAGAACGTTCCTTCGTGTCTTTCTTAAGGCCCTCAAGACCATCTTCCTTATAGATTTCTTGCGGAGACTTAAAGGGTGTAGCGATGATATCTCTATTTGGACTGATACGAGTTACTGTTCCCCCTTCTTCGTCACTTGCAACAAGAAGAGGAATCCTGCTCTTCTTCTGAAAACCATTTATTTTATCTGTGAAACTAATCTTTGTTTCTTTTTCAACATCACGACCGAATATAACAACGCCACCTGGATTGTACTTTTCTATATCTGATAATACATTTTCTTCTGGAATTCTAATTAAAAATAATTGACCCACTTTTTCTTCCGCAGAAAGTTGATTGACGTAGTCAGTAATTTCTTCATTGCTTGACTTCCTTTTAGGTTGTTCTGTTTGTTTTACTTCACTTGTACTTGTTTGTTTTTTATTTGTTTCTTTAATATCTGTTTTTTGATATTCTTTGACTAATAAATAGCTGATACCACTTATCAAAAGAATGAATATCAAAATAATTTTATACTCTTTTTTCATTACTAACTCCTAAAATAAAAAGAAGCTAACTAAATGTCAGCCTCCTTATTTTTTGTTTTCTACTTAGTACCAAATAAACGGTCGCCGGCATCTCCTAAACCAGGAACGATATAACCAGCTTCATCTAATTTTTCATCTAATCCTGCTGTGTATATATCAACATCTGGATGTGCTTCTTGAAGGGCTTTGATACCTTCTGGAGCTGCAACAAGACAAACAAATTTAATATTGGTTGCCCCACGTTTTTTTAGAAGATCGATTGCCATAATAGCAGATCCTCCTGTTGCAAGCATTGGGTCAACTACGAATAATTGACGTTCTGCAATATCAGCTGGCAATTTAACAAAATACTCAACTGGTTCTAGTGTTTCTTCGTCACGGTATAAACCTACATGACCAACTTTAGCAGCTGGAATTAATTCTAGCATACCATCTACCATGCCAATCCCTGCTCTTAAGATAGGAATAATAGCTACTTTTTTTCCTGATAATGTTTTTTGAATTGATTTACCAATTGGCGTTTCAATTTCAATATCTTCTAAAGGCATGTCACGAGATACCTCATAAGCCATTAACATAGCAATCTCATCGACTACTTCACGAAAAACTTTTGTTCCACAATTTTTCTCTCTTATAATTGTTAATTTGTGTTGAATTAGCGGATGATCAATAACTTGAAATTTTCCCATATCGCGATTCTCCTTTAAAATTTATTCTTATCTATTGTATCGAAAAAATAGGCAATTGACTAGTCAATTACCTAAAATTTTATTTATAAAGTGGATGTTTTTCTATTAGTTCTGAAACTGCTTCACGAATTTTAGACAGTTCGGCTTCAGTTTCGTAATTTGAAAGCGCATCAATTATTAATTCAGCAATTTTTTGAGCATCTTCTTCTTTGAATCCACGAGAAGTAATCGCAGGTGTTCCAATTCGAATACCACTTGTTTCAAACGGACTACGACTTTCAAAAGGAATTGTATTTTTATTAACCGTAATATGTACGCTATCTAGAATAGCTTCTGCTTGTTTACCAGTTAAACCAAATCCAGTCACATCAATTAATAATAAATGATTGTCTGTATCTCCACTAATTAATCTCGGACCAGGTGTTTGATTAATCACGCGAGCCATTGATTTAGCATTACTTACGACTTGCTCACTATATTCTTTAAACTCAGGTAATAACGCTTCTCTAAAGGCCACAGCTTTACCCGCAATAACGTGTTCTAAAGGTCCACCTTGAATACCTGGAAAAATATTACTATTAATTTTTTTAGCTAAGTCAGCATCATTGGTTAAAATAACGCCACCGCGAGGCCCTCTTAGTGTTTTATGCGTTGTTGAGGTAACAACATCAGCATAAGGCATTGGATTTTGATGCAAGCCAGTAGCAACAAGTCCTGCTATATGAGCCATATCTACCATTAATTTAGCACCCACACTATCAGCGATTTCTCTAAAACGTTTAAAATCTATTTCTCTAGAATAAGCACTTGCACCTGCAACAATTAGTTTAGGTTGATGCTTTCTAGCTAAAATTTTGACGACTTCATAATCAATAACTTCAGTGACTGGATCTACACCATAGGAAACAAAATTGTATGTTTTCCCACTAAAGTTAACTGCTGAGCCATGAGTTAAATGACCGCCAGCTGTTAAATCCATTCCCATAATCGTGTCACCTGGCTCAACTAAAGAAAGATACGCTGCTGTATTGGCTTGTGATCCTGAATGAGGTTGTACATTGGCAAAATTAGCATCAAACAAATCACAGACACGATCAATAGCTAAATTTTCTACAACATCGACAAATTCGCATCCTCCATAATAACGTCTACCTGGATATCCTTCAGCGTATTTGTTTGTTAAAACACTTCCTTGTGCTGCCATGACTGCTTCTGATACAAAATTTTCTGAGGCAATTAGCTCAATAGTGTTCTCTTGACGATTTTTTTCATTTTCTATAGCATCCCACAAAACTGCATCTGATTTTTTATAATCCATTAATAAAAGCACCTCACATTCATTATTTACACATATTGTATCATAAAATAACTTATTTTTGATATTTTTTTTGATTAGAAGCTTTCTTTAGTCGATTCATATAAGCTAAACCTTCGTCTTTTTCTGAATACGTTTCAGCTAATATAATATCTAAAGATGGAGTCTTCTCATCCAAACTCCTTAAACCAGCAAATAAATGCTGCATTGCTTCTGTCACATTTCTATTTTTTGATAACAAATAAACATCATCATAATTAGTAACTTTAGACAGTTGTTTTTCATTAACTAGCAGACCAACTTTTTTCTCGTTTATTCGATAATAATCAATCGCCTCTTGCCAATTACTTTCTAGATAATCAATCATAACAACTGGGGTTTTTGGTGAATAGTGCTTGTATTTCATTCCTGGAGCTTTAGGTGCTTCTTTCTCGCTTAAGATATGTTCATCCATTAGAACTGGGCCAATGACTTCTTCTAGCTGTTTTTTTGTGATCGCTCCTGGTCTAAGAATAGTTGGTTGCAAGTTAGGTTGGGATAAATCTAAAACAGTTGATTCCACTCCGACTTGACAAGATCCACCATCCAAAACACCAAAAATTTTACCTGCTAAGTCATGATAAACATGTTCTGCTGTTGTTGGACTTGGTAATCCTGATGTATTAGCACTTGGACCAACCAGTACTTTATCCGATTTTTCTATTAACGATAAGGTTAATTGATTATTCGGCATTCTGAACGCAGCTGTCTGAAGCCCACCTGTCACAACACTAGGGAGCACTTTTTCATTTTTTAACGGAAAAATTAAGGTCAACGGACCTGGCCAAAATGTGTCCATTAATTTTTGAGCTGTTTTTGAAAAATTCTCTACAAAAGTTAAAATTTGTTCAATTTCAGACACATGAATAATCAGTGGATTATCACTTGGTCTTCCTTTAGCTTGGTACACATTTTTTACTGCTTGTTCATTTGTTGCATCCGCTCCTAAACCATACACAGTCTCTGTTGGAAAAGAAACAAGCTCTCCTGCTTTGATTGCTTCAACTGCTTCATTAATTTCTTTTGGATGGATTATTTTAGTCTCCATCGTTAGCACTTCCTTTTATATCACTTTTATCATTCTATCTTGTCGATTCATATCTTGAATAATTTCCACTTTTTTTTGTGGAAATTGTTCTTGAAAAATATCAGCTACTTGTTTTCCTTGTAGGTAGCCTATTTCTAAGTAAATTTTTCCATTCTCAGCTAAATGTTCTTTAGCTTCAACTGCTATTTTTTGATAAATAGCTAAACCATTATTTTCAGCAAATAATGCTGTTTTTGGTTCAAATTCACGAACTGATTGATCCATTACTTCCCATTCATCATAACTGATGTACGGCGGATTAGAAACTAGAATATCAATTGATGAATTATGTTTGAAATGACTTAACACATCACTTTCCACAAAATTAATTGAGGCGTCTAGTAATGCAGCATTCTCTTCAGCAACATTTAGCGCACCCTTTGAAATATCTAGTGCGACGACTTCCCAACTAGGTTTTTCTAATTTCAAAGAAATCCCAATAATTCCTGTTCCTGTCCCTATATCTACCACTAATTTTGAGCTATCTTCATTCTCTTGACAAATCATCTCGACTAGCTCTTCAGTTTCTGGTCTTGGAATTAAAGTATCTTCACTCACTTTAAATCGTCGACCGTAAAACTCACATGAGCCAATCAAATATTGAACTGGAACATGTTTAATAATCTGATTTATATCATTTTTATAACTGATGATTTCCTCAATAGGCATCACTTTTTTAAAGTTCAATAGTAACTCAGTTTTTGTCCATTTTTTTCGCTCTAATAAAAGATACTCAGCCACATAGACTTCTTCATTTTTTTTTTCTAAAAAAGAAGAAGCCCAATTAAGGACTTCGAAATATGTTTTTGACACATTAACCATTTAATTTTTCCAACTGTTCTGTTTGATCATAAATAATTAATGCATCAATAATTTCATCTACTTTACCAGCTAAAATTTGATCTAATTTTTGAATCGTTAAACCAATTCGGTGATCGGTTACACGGTTTTGTGGGAAATTGTATGTTCTGATACGCTCTGAACGATCTCCAGTACCGACTGCTGATTTTCTAGTCGCATCATATTCACTTTGGCTTTCGCTAATCATTTGATCAAAGACCCTAGCACGTAATACTTTCATTGCTTTTTCTCTATTTTTAAGCTGAGAACGCTCATCTTGCATCGCAACCGCAATTCCTGTAGGTGTATGTGTTAAACGGACAGCAGAGGCTGTTTTATTAACATGTTGTCCACCCGCTCCAGATGCATGATAAATATCTACACGAATATCTTTATCTGCTAATTCTAATTCTACCTCTTCAGCTTCTGGTAGAACAACAACTGTGGCTGTTGATGTATGAACACGACCTTGAGATTCAGTCGATGGAATACGTTGAACACGGTGAGCGCCACTTTCATATTTTAGTTTAGAAAAGACACTTGTACCTGAAATCATGATAGTAACTTCTTTATATCCACCGATATCAGTGATATTAGCATCCATTACCTCAAATTTCCATCCTTGTGCAGCCGCATAACTTTGGTACATCTCAAATAAATCACCAGCAAATAAAGCCGCTTCATCTCCACCAGCTGCTCCACGAATTTCCATGATAATATTTTTATCATCGTTGGGATCTTTTGGTAATAGTAAAATTTTTATTCTTTCTTCGATTTCATCTTTTTCTGCTTTATATTCAGATAGTTCTTCTTTTGCCAATTCTTGTAACTCATCATCCAATTTTTCACCTAGCAGTTCCTCTGAATCCTTGATTCCTTGAATGACTTCTTTATAACGACGATATACTGCTACTGTTTCTCTTGTATTAGCCTCTTCCTTAGATAATTCCATAAAACGCTTTGTATCACTAACAACTTCAGGGTCACTTAATAATTCCCCTAATTCTTCATAACGATCTTCAAGAGATTGTAATTGATCGAACATTTAATTCTTCCTTTCTAATTGCTTTATTCAAATAAGATTTTTTAACGATCTATAATCGGTGGGTTTAAATAATGCTTTCTACAGACTGGAAAATAACTTTCATTTCCACCAATTTGAATTTGCTCACCGGTATAAACTGGTTGGTTATCATTCAGTCGTAAATTCATTGTTGCTTTTTTATGACAAAACCAGCAAATTGTTTTTAATTCTTCAATTTTATCTGCATAAAGTAAGAGATACTTTGAGCCTTCAAATAGCTCATTTTTAAAATCATTTTTTAAGCCAAATGCCATCACTGGTATATCAAGTTCATCTACAACTTTTGCAAAAGCTATTACATGATGCTTTTCTAAAAATTGTGATTCATCTACTAGTATACAGTATGGTTTAAAAGGTAATGAGGCTATTTTATCATAAATATCAGTCTCATGAAAAATCGGGATGGCTTCTCTTTTTAAGCCAATTCGACTTGAGATAACCCCAACTTCATCTCTCGTATCTAAACCACTTGTCATTAAAATAACTGGTTTATTCTGCTCTTCATAGTTATGGGCAACTTTCAAAATTTCAATTGTCTTTCCACTATTCATTGCACCATGCTTAAAAAAAAGTTGCGCCACTTCTTCTACTTCCCTTCTTTATCCTATGATAGTATACTGTAATTTTCAAAAAAAAGCATTATCTTAACTACAAAAAAACAAAATTATCTTAAAGTTCCTTTACTTTTTTTAGTTTTGTCGTTATAGTATTTACGGACTAACAAAAAATAAGTTGGAGGTAAATTATGTCTAATCTTTTAGTTATCAAAGCACATCCATTAACAGCTAAAGAGTCACGCTCAGTAGCAACTTTGGAGTCATTCATTACATCATATAAGGAACACCAACCAAACAGTCAAGTAACTGTTGTTGATATATTTGAGGAAGATATTCCTGAGATTGATAAAGCATTATTCGAAGCTTTGGGAAAAGCTAATAGTAATCAGGAATTAAGCACTGAGCAAGTAGCCAAATTAACTCGTTTTAATGAATTAACAGAACAATTTGTTAATGCTGATAAAATTATCATTGCTAACGCTTTATGGAATTTAAACATTCCCACACGTTTAAAAGCTTGGATTGACACCGTTGTTGTTAAAGGCAAAACATTCAAATATTCAGAAACTGGACCAGTTGGACTTGCATCCGATAAAAAATTATTACATATTCAATCAAATGGCGGTTCTTTCCATGGAAGTGATCCTGCCACACAATATATAAAAACAATTTTTGGTTTTATGGGTGTCACGGATATTCAACATATTTTTATTGAGGGCGTGGATCATCAACCGGAAAAAGCTGAAGAGATTATCGCTAAAGCTAAAAACGAAGCCATCACATTGGCTAAAACATTTTAATTAAAACTACTTATAACAAGAGTATTTACTAGTAAATAAAGGAACTGTGATATAAATAATCACAGTTCCTTTTGTGCTTCCTCTTCATATAATCCAGAAACTTCTTTATACCATGTAAAGGCATGGGTAATAATAACCTTCAAGGCAGCATAAGCTGGGATTCCTAAAATCACACCCATCACACCGTAAATTTTTCCAGCAGAAAGTAAAACAAAAATAATTGTTACTGGGTGAATTTCTAATTGACTTCCTAAAACAAGAGGAGAAACAAATTTCCCTTCGATTGTTTGCTCTAGAATAAAGACAACAATCACCGCAACCAACATTTTTGGTCCATCTACTAAAGCTAGGATAATCGCAGGTATTGTCGCTAAAGCCGAACCAACGTATGGTATCAGATTTAAAAAACCTGCTAAAATGCCTAGTGCCACGCTGTATTTAAGCCCGATTACTGAAAAACCAATAATAAACATGACTGCTACTGCAAAAGCTACAGTAACTTGACCTCTAACATAAGAAGATAATTGTTTGTTAATGTCTTTTAAAATATTAATCGTTGGTTTTCTAACTTTAGTTGGTAAAAACTGAGTCACATAAGGTGATAATTTTTTTCCATCTTTTAATAAATAAAAGAGGATAAAAGGCACAGTCAACACAGTAACTAAAATATTAGCTACCGCACCAACAACATTTCCAATTCCTACAAAAGCATTTTTAGAAACTGTTTTAGCAATTGTGTTGATTGAAGCAAAGAATTCATTTATAGCATTTTCTATTTGATCACTAAATTTATCAAAAATAGAAGCATTGAAAAATTCAGTTGTTTTTACTTCAATTGTTTGCCAATAAGTTGGCCATTCATTTAAAAAACTAGTTGTTTGATGCTCTAATTTGGGAATGAGGATGATAATTCCCCAAGCAATCAAGCCAAGTATCAAAATGAAAAGCAATGAAATTCCTAAATTTCTATTGATACCTTTTCTTTCCATCATGTTTACAACAGGATTCAGTATGTAATACAGTAAGCCTGTAATAATAATTGGTAGGCTGACAATGCCTATAAATTGAGTAATAGGCTCAAATAAAGGTGATACTTTGGTAAATGTTAAAATGATCAACAAACAAAGTAAGATAATTAAAAGTACCGTAACAAATTGATTATTTAAAAACCACCTTGAAAACCACGTTCCTCTTTTCTCATTTTCTGTTTTCATAAGATCCTACTCCTCTTACTCTACGCCGTATGTAATAATAGTTCCCTGTTTTACCACTGGTAATACAAAAGGTTCTACATATAAAGCATTAGCTAATTGATCTTCTTCTTCACTATTTTTAAAAACAATTGAGACATGTCCCATTGCCTTCAAATGTTGATTCGCCACAGGACCAACTTGAATAACTCTATATTCCTGCTCGTCAAAGCGAATCATATCTCCCACTTTAACCTCTTTTATTTCTTGTTCTTCAAACTCTTGAATAATCGCATGTTTTTTTAATGCCTCTGTTGCACTTGTATCAAATAAAATTAATAAAGGCTCTTCCTTATTAATTGCTTCTGCTCCAATTGACTTTACGATCGATTGCATCATTTTCTACACCTCTTTTATAAATTTCAATACAAAATAAGTATAGCATACCTTCCCCTTTGAAAACTTTTTATCTGATTATCGAGTACGCTTTTTTTCTTAATTTATTTTATTATGTTATAATTTTCTTGATAATAAGGAAAGGGTGTTCATAGAAATGCAAAAAATGATTCTAGGATCATATACTAAAAAAAAGAGTCAAGGGATTTACACAATAGAACTAGATACAGCTAAAAAAGAATTGGTTAATTTAACTCCAATCATCAAAGAAGATAATCCAACATTCTTAGATGTGTCAGATAACGAAACAATTTACGCCGTATCAAAAGAGGGGAATTTAGGTGGCGTTGCAGCCTACAAGAAGGAATCTAGTGGTTCTTATACATTTTTAAATCGTGTCACTGAAGAGGGCGCACCACCTTGTTATGTCGTAGTCGATGAAGCAAGACAACTAGTCTATGGCGCTAATTATCATAAAGGTCTCTTAACTTCATATACAATTAATGAAGATGGTGCTTTAACTTTAGCTGACCATATTCAGCACGAAGGAGATGGCCCTCACGAAAATCAAAACGGCCCTCATGCTCACTATTCTGATTTAACACCAGATGCTCGCTTAGTCGCTTGTGATTTAGGAAATGATACTGTTTACACATATGATGTTTCATCTGAAGGTAAATTAACTGAAGTTTCTAAATTCAAAGCGAAACCCGGAACAGGCCCACGCCATTTAGTTTTCCATCCAAATAATCAAGTAGCTTATTTATTTGGTGAATTATCTAGTGAAGTTATTGTTCTGTCATATGATGAAAATACTGGTTCTTTTACAGAAAAACAAGTTATTTCAACATTACCAGAAGGGTTTTCTGATTTTAATGGCGGTGCTGCTATCCGTATTTCTCAAGATGGTCACTTTTTATACGCATCAAATCGTGGTCATAATTCACTAGCTGTTTATAAAATTTCAGAAGATGGTTTAACAATCGAATTAATTCAATTAATTTCAGTTGAGGGCGATTTCCCAAGAGATTTTGATATCACACCAGATCAAAATTTTATCGTCTTAGCTAATCAAAATACAGATAATTTAACATTATTCGAAAGAAATGAAGTAACTGGAGAGTTATCATTACTCCAAAAAGATATTTTTGCACCAGAAGTTGTATGTATCAAATTTATCTAAATATTAAAAAGCACAAAAATTAAAAAAATAATTTTTGTGCTTTTTTATTTTCAGAACTCATTTTTATACCACCATTTATAAAAGAGTCTGATTTTTTTATTTAATTTATTTCATTCTTAATTACTTTTTTCTTTTCAATATAAGAACATAAATTTTCCATAAAGATTGGATAAAGACGTTTATAATATTGATCTGAAATTCCCGATGAGTGAGGAGTTATCAACACATTGTCTAATTTCCAAAGAGGACTGTTTTCTGGAAGTGGCTCGATTTCAAATACATCTAAACCAGCGAAGGCTATTTTACCATTTTGACAATAATCAATTAAATCTGCCGTCTTAACTGTACTTCCACGACCAACATTAATAAAAATAACACCCTCTTTCATCTCTTCAAAGAGCGTACTAGAGAAAAAATACTGAGTTTCATCTGTTCCTGGTAATAAACCAATGACAATATCAGCCTCTTTTAATCTTTGTTTGATATTTTCTTGTGTCAAAATATCATCAAAACCTGGAACTTTTCGACCACTCCGATTCACACCAATAATCTTCGTATGGAATACTTTTAAAATTTCAGCCAAGCGCTCTCCAATATGACCTGTCCCAACAATCATAATTGTTTTACCAAATAAATCTGTGCCTGTTTTTGGCTTTTTCCATAATGATTTTTCTTGATTAACAGCAGCCTCTTTTAAGTTTCTTGTATGAGCAAATATCATCCCTAAAATAGATTCACTTAATTGATTTATATGAACCCCACTTGCATTTGTTAATATTATCTGACGTTTTTTTATCGTTTCTAAATCCAAATGATCAACGCCTGATGATTGTGCTTGAATCCATTTTAAACAGCTGGTTGGAGACATTAGAATCTTCTTGCCGATTGTTTCATCCCAGCCGTACATCACTTCAACCCTATCTATCGAGCCCTTAAAATCTTCTAATTTAATAACTTCATATTTTGATGTCTTTGACTTCATGTTTTCTAATTCTTTATCTGTCAATGGAACTGAAACTAGTATAACTGCTTTTTCCACTTAAAACGCCTCCTAATTTTTACTCATCTACCATTGTACACAATATCTCGATAATACGCTTACTTACTTACTTTTATTCTCATAAAACAGTTCAATAGCTTTTGCTACTTGCTCTAGTTCCTCGTCTATCAAATCATTTTGTTTTAGAAAATAAAAATAACGAAAATAACCTGTTCCTAACGTTTCAAACGCTAATTTTTTAGTCACTGCACGTTTTGAAATTAAACTTTTTCCAATTCCCTCTTCTAGTAATTTAATTATCATTTCATTATTCTTTACATAAAAGTATTCAGGTTTTATATTTTCCACTAACAAATAATTCTCCATATAATGAAAAACACCAGAAGTTGCTTCTCGACTTAACCATAAATCACTGCTTAAATTCCCTGCTATGACTAATTCATCTTTTTCAATTTTTGTCCGAGAAACGCCATCAGTTACAATTGGTTTTTCAATGAATCCAAAATCTATTTGATGTTTTTCTAAACTTTCTAAGACTTCTTCAGAATTTTTCATGTCTAATTCGAAAATAATTTCTGGGAAAAGAGTCATCAATTGTTTAATTAGCTCTGGTAAATAATAAATTGAAAATGTATTAGAAGCACTGATTTTACAAAGCTTTTTTTCTTGCTGATTTGTATTCACTAATTTAACAGTTTCCTGCCAATCATCGGTTAAATTAAGTAAACGTTGATAAAGAATGTCTGCTGACTCAGTAGGTGCCATCTCTTGTTTTCCTTTTCTTCTGAAAAGTGTACACCCTAATTCTTCTTCTAATTGTTTTATTTGATTAGAAACAGCTGGTTGCGAGATAAATAAAATTTCGGCTGCTTTTGAAAAATTTCTTGTTTCATACGCTTTTCTGAAAGTAATCAATAATTTAAACATTTCATCACCTACTATTATTTTTTGTTATAATTAATATTCTAACTATATATTTCTCAAATGTAAAAAGAAACGTTATACTTTTTTTATTAATTAAAAAGAGAGTGTGACGAATCATTATGGAAAAAACAAAAAAAATAATACCTGGATTAGCTTTATCTTTTATCGTAGCTGGTATTAGTAAGATAATTGCCATTTGGCTACCAACCATTGGTGCAGCAACTATTGCTATTTTACTGGGAATATTACTAGGAAATACCTTTTTCAAGCAGCCTTTTCTAGGTAAAGGAACAAAACTTGCTGAAAGTTTGCTACTAGAACTATCTATTGTTCTTCTTGGAACAACAGTAACCTTTCAAACAATCGCTCATATGGGATTTAATGGGATCGGTTTTATCATCTTACAAATGACTGGCACCATTTTGGCTGTTTACTGGCTTGGAAAAAAAATGGCTTTTTCAAAAAAAATGAGTTTACTTATGGCAGGTGGAAATGCAGTCTGTGGCTCTTCTGCTATCGGAGCAATTGCCCCTGAAATCGATGCAACAGATGAGGAAAAGGGACAAATAATTACTCTAGTTAATTTACTTGGAACAGTCTTAATGCTACTCCTTCCCTTCATTGCAACAAACATTTATTCCGATGTTTTAACAAAAAGTGCTTTAATCGGTGGAACACTTCAATCTGTCGGCCAAGTTGTTGCTAGTGCTAGTATGGTTAGCCCGGAAGTTGTTGAGTACGCAACACTATTCAAGATTATGCGGATTATTTTTTTGGTTGTTGTGGTTTTTGCCTTTTCTAAATTCACAGAAAAAGATCGAGTCCTTGCTTCAACTTCTGAGCAAATTGAAACGAAGAAAGAAAAAAAATTACCTTTACCTTGGTATATTATTGGCTTCTTACTTTTTTGTACGATCAATAGTATTGTGACGTTACCAGAAAGCATTAGTGCTGTTGCTCATCAAGTAAGTGGTTGGTTTGAGATTACTGCCTTAGCTGCCATTGGGTTAAGACTAGATTTTGCTAAATTTTTCAAAGAAGGTATTCGATTCTTAATTTATGCTTTGCTCGTTGGTGTGATTCAAATTATATTAGCTGTTATCTTAATTCAATTATTCCATATTTAACAATAAAAAAAAGCGTTTGACATAAGCAAAAAAACTTATGTCAAACGCTTTTTTATCTAATTTCAGCACCTAGTGTATTTTTAAAATGTCTTAGAGCCCAGCGATGGCCTTCTTCATCAAAACTTTGGACACAAGATTCGTGAATAACAATATCATAGCCTAGATTATAAGCATCAACAGCTGTATGTAAAACACAAATATCAGTACAAACACCTGTTAAATGTAGTTTAGTAATCTTGCGTTCACGTAAACGAATATCTAAATCAGTTCCACTAAAAGCAGAGTAATGTCTTTTGTCTAACCAATAAATATTTTTTTGATGCACATTTTGCTCATAAATTTTTGCTAAAGAACCATACAATTGTCTACCTCTTGTTCCTATCACATTATGCGTTGGAAATAAATTATTCTCTGGATGGTAGGTATCTGTAGGATCATGACCATCAATAGCAAAAACTACAAAGTCTCCCTTTTCAATAAATTCTTGCGTTATGGCAACTAACTTAGATTCAATTTGTTGTCCGACTTTCCCAGTTGTTAATCGTCCATCATCTGCTACAAAATCATTCGTATAATCAATTGATAATAAAGCTTCCATCAACTAATCCTCCTACTAATCTATTTCAGCAATTAAAGCTAATACCATTTTTGCTGATTTTTCTCCGGCTTCAATAATAAATTCATCAAAATTCACACTAGCATTTTCGTCACCCACGTCACTCATCGCTCTAATCACAACAAAAGGTTTTTTATACTGGTAGGCAACGTGAGCTATAGCAGCGCCTTCCATTTCATTAGCTAAACAATTAGGAAAGTGTTCTTTAATTTCATGAATTTGTTTTTCACTACTTACAAACGTATCTCCTGAAACAATCAAGCCCACACGCGTATTTAACATCGCACTACTTGACGCTTCCATTGCAAGTTGAACTAACGTCTTATCTGCTTCATAATATAAAGGCATTTGAGCCATTTGTCCGTATTCATAACCGAAAGCTGTTACATCAACATCTGAATAAGCGACCTTGTCAGAAATTACCAAATCTCCAATTGATAACCCTTCACCGATACCACCTGCTGAACCTGTATTGATCACAACATCTACATCGTAATGACTAATTAAAAGTGTGGTTGTAACCGCTGCTAATGTTTTTCCAATGCCCGATCTTGTTAAAACAACTTCATATTTTCCTAACTTTCCAGAATAAAAGCTTGCTCCCGCTTCTTCCCATGTTGTTATCTCTGTTAATTCATTTGCTAAAATCTTAACTTCTTGTTCCATTGCACCAATAATTCCTATTTTCAAAAAAGACACTCCTTTAGATTATTAAAGTTTTAATACAGCATATATAGTGATAGCTAATAGAATAGCAACAATCACAATCGCCTTATTCAACCACGTATTACGCTTTTTATTTTTATTAATTGCCCTTACTCGACTTCTGGTCAAGATTTGCTCTTCCACTTTTTTCTTTGGCAAGTCATCTACATTAGACTCTTTATTTTTTCTAAACATATTAAACTCCTTATTTACTTTGCATTTCCCAATATAGGATAGCATATAATGTTTTAGCATCACAAATTTCACCAGTGATTATTTTTTCTTTTGCTTCATCTAATGTTAACTCCATTAATTCTAAAAATTCATCATCGTCTTGGGGTAATGGATTATCTACCTTAACTAAGTCTTTAGCCTCATATAAATATAACCATTCATTAGAAAAACCAGGAGATGAAATAAATTTAGCGACTTGTTTCATTTCAGATGCTTGATAGCCTGTTTCTTCTTCTAACTCTCTTTTAGCTGTCTCCATAGGGATTGTTTCATTTTTTTCTATTTTACCAGCAGGAATTTCCAAGATACTTTTCTCAACTGCTTTGCGGTATTGTTTCACTAATATCATCTTATTCTCTGGTGTAATAGCTATTATTGCTACTGCCCCATTATGAAATACTAGTTCTCTTTTTGATGTTTCACCGTTTGGTAATAATACGTCATCAAGAACTAGGTCGATTATCTTGCCTTCATATAAAACTTCTCGATTAATTGTTTTTTCTTCAAATTTATCTTTCATTATTTTCTCCTTGAATATCTTTAATATTAAGCATATCATACCTTTAAAGGGACTTATTTTCAACAAACTTCCTGATTAAAGTTACTTCATTTTAGCTAATTATTAAAAAAAAATAAATCAATCTATAGACTGATATCTATTTCATCACTCTATGATAGAATGTTTTTAAGATCAAATATGTTTGATAAAACATTTAGGAGTGAATGCGTATGAAGACAAAAAGCAAATCATTATGGAAATCTATTCTACTTATCATCGTTTTAATCCCAATAGGTTTAATGGCTAGTGATGGGACTGGCACCATCAGTTCCCTCATTTCAATAGCACTTTTAGCTGCTTTAATTTGGGCAATTTTCAATCTTTTTAGAAGACTATTTTCAAAAAATAAAAATAATTTTGACGATAGTATGCCTAATTTATCCCGTGAGAAAGAAGATCACTACGCAAGTCTTGGCATGACTAACAAGGAAATCATCTTTTTTAGAGATACAATGGCCGATACAAAGAAACAAATCAAAACGCTTGAGGACAACATGAACCAAGTAGCAAAATTAAAGGCGATCAATTTAAGATATGATACGTTAAAAGCCTGTAAAGCAATGTTTAAAGAAATCGTTAAAGAACCAAGAAAACTACATTTATCTGACCGGTTCCTTTATAACCATTTACCTAATTTGGTTGAATTAACAAATAAATATGTAGAAATAAATAACCACGAATTAAAAAATAAAGATACTTTTGATGCTTTAACTCAAAGTGCAACTGCCATTGAGGAAGTCTCACAATTAATTGTTAAAGATTATTCAGATTTTGTTAATGATGATTTAGAAGATTTAGATGTTGAAATTTCAATTGCTAAACAAAATATTGACCGTGAAAAAACGTTTGATTCATATAAACAAGAAGAGGAGTTATAATAAATGACTGACGAACTAAAGCCAACTGACCTAAAAGATGTTTCACCTGTATCTAATACGCTAGACGATTTATTAAGTAATCCCTTTGAAGCACCTGATGCTTCAAAATTAGCACCTATCGAAGAAAAATTACAAACAAATATTTCTGCTGCAACAAAAGTTATTGATAAATTACCAGCAGAGCGTCAAAAACAAGCTAGAGAACTTGCCGCTCAAATTGATGCAACTGATAGCCAAGCTGTTTTAAGTTATGGTGTGGCTGCCCAACAAAAATTGGGTGAATTCTCACATACAATGTTAAATCACGTTCAAGCTCAAGATATTGGTCCTATGGGTGATTCTCTAACTGAATTAATGTATCGCCTAAACGAAGCAAGTCCTAGTGAATTAGAAGCGCGTGATGGTAATATTTTTAAAAAAATGTTTGGAAAAGTGAAACAATCAGTTTATGAAATCACTGCTAAGTACCAAAAAATTGGTGCTCAAATTGATAAAATTGCTGTGAAATTAGATAAAGAAAAAAATGGCTTACTACAAGATAATTTAATGCTTGAACAACTTTACAATAAAAATAAAGACTATTTTGATGCTTTAAATATTTACATTGCCGCTGGTGAAGTAAAAATTGATGATTTAAATCTCGTGACTATTCCAGAAGCGATGAAAAAAGCTGAAAGTACGGGAGATCAAATGGATGCTCAAATCGTTAATGATTTAAATCAATTTGTTGATCGACTTGAAAAAAGAACATACGATCTAAAACTAGCTCGTCAAATTACCATTCAGCAAGCACCACAAATTCGCTTGATTCAAAATACAAATCAAGCACTCGCAGAAAAAATACAAGCATCCATCAACACAGCAATTCCTTTATGGAAAAATCAGGTTGCTATCGCCTTGACTTTATTAAGACAAAAAGATGCTGTTACAGCTCAAAGACAAGTCTCTCAAACAACCAATGATCTGTTAACAAAAAATTCAGAAATGCTTAAAATATCAGCTATTGAAACCGCTGAAGAAAATGAGCGTGGCATTGTTGATATTGAAACATTACAAAAAACACAAAATGATTTAGTAGAAACCATCCAAGAAACACTTCGAATTCAAAAAGAAGGTAAAGAAAAACGCCGAAATGCCGAAATCGAATTAAGCGTGATGGAAGAAGACTTAAAAACCAAATTACTAGAAATGTCGAATCAAAATTAAGGTTGTAAAAAAAGGGCTTAGCTTCTAATTAACGCAAGAATAGTTTTTTTAACTTATCTATCAAAAAATTTAATCTTTTCAATTTCATTAAAATAAAAAACGCACAAAAATTTTTTCTTATTTTTGTGCGTTTTTTATATTTTTTTTTCCCACAATGGTAGCTTTATTAACTCATATTCTTTTGACTCTAAATTAGTAACCGTAATCCCTAATAATCGAATCCCTTTATCCAATAAATCAAAACTATCCCATATCTGTTTACTATGGAAAAATAACGTTTCTTGGTCATCTAAATAGTCTGGTAAAGTTACTCGACGAGTATATGTTTCAAATTCACTATCTCTAATTTTTAATACAATTGTCTTACCATGGAGCTGAACACGCTTCAAAGCTTTTTCTACATCGAAAGAAAGACTTCTTAATTGCATAATAACAGCCTCCTCTGTAGCTAAAGACTTACCATACGTATTTTCACGTCCAACTGATTTTCGGTCTCGGTGTGGCTCAACTGGCGCATCGTGGATTCCTCTTACCTTACGATACAGAGAATAACCCATTTTTCCAAACAGCCGTATCAGTTCCATCTCATCCATTTTATATAAATCGTCACCTGTATAAATACCTAATTCATGCATTTTAGGGACTGTCTTCTTTCCTACACCATGAAAATCTTCAATCGGTAATTTCCGTACAAACTCTTCTGCATCATCCGGTAAAATTAAAGTCAATCCTTTAGGTTTATCGAAGTCAGAGGCTATTTTAGCCAAAAATTTATTATAGCTCACCCCTGCTGAACAAGTTAAATGAAGTTTCTGCCAAATATCTAATTGAATCATTCTTGCAATTTTTATAGCACTTTTGATATTTTTTTTATTTGTTGTCACATCGAGGTAAGCTTCATCAAGTGATAACGGTTCAATCATATCGGTATATTCATGAAAAATTTTGTGGATTTCTTTTGAAATTTCTGCATAATGATTCCGATTACCTTGAACAAAGTTAGCTTTAGGGCACAACTCATAAGCTTTTTGGGCACTCATTGCTGAGTGAATGCCAAATTTTCTTGCTTCATAGTTCGCTGTTGTTACGACTCCTTTTCCACCTGTTTCTTTTGGATGTCTAGCTATCACGAGTGGATGCCCAACCAGTTCTGGATGATCTCTCTCCTCCACAGAAGCAAAAAAAGCATCCATATCAATATGAATTATTTTTCTAGATGTATCTTTCTTTAATGGAAATCTCAATTGATTAGACATGCCGCACACCTCCTAAACGTATGTTCCCATTATATATGAAGACAATAAAAAAAACCACTAAAGCCGTCGCTCTAGTGGAAATGAAGGTTGTTATTTTACTCTCTCTCAATAGGAGTTAAGTATGAAAAACCAATTCGGGATAATTGGTATGAAAGTATACTACTACATCTTAGTTAAATAAAATTGATGATTCTATTTGATTTCAGTAAAAAAAGAATGAGAATAATCTCATTCTTAAAAACTAGTCCACTCATCATCTTCCACTTCTTCAACTTCCTGCACTAAGTAACGATCTTTAGCTAAATCATTGTAAAACGCAGCTTTCGTTGTATTAATATAAGGATTTAACCAAATATTAGCAATATTAAAAGTGAATAAACTTAAGAACCTCCAACCAAGGAAACTAACATCTAGCCAGAATAAACGACCTTTGTGACCATCCATTAATTGACGGCTTTCAGTAATGAAACTAGTAGCACCCATCGTTCTTGTATCTTTATGACTAGATAAATCTTTGTAGATGAAATTTGATTGTGAATATGAGTAATGTTTAATGAAAACAGGTATCACAAAACAGAATGTCCATAGGTATTTGAAAACTGTCGTTAAGATATTAATTAAAAGGACTGGTACAAAATCAACTCCATTAAATAGTCTGAAAGCATCTTTCATCTCCATAGGCTGCTGCTCTCGTTTTCTAATCACATCTAAAAATGTAAATGAAATACCAATCGTTAAAAATGATAAGACAAAGGTAATAATTGGTGTTATCCCATAAGATGAGGCGACATTTGCAGTCACACTAGCTGGATAATAAGAATAGTCATCCTTATAATCATCATACTCTTTATCCCAAGCACCCTCTAGATCTTCGCCTAGTTGACCTTCAAAAATTGCCGATTCTCGATTTGAATTCCCAATGGATACATCATTAGATGATGCAAATATTGAAACAAATAGTACAATCCCTGCAACCATCAATGTAAAAAAGATAGCTGACGCAATTTGAAGTAAAGAAGGAACTAAATTTAACTTTACTGCATCTGTCCAACGCCCTCTTAAACTATCTTTTGCTTCTGCTTTCAACTGTCCCGATGTTTTATACATACTTTTTCCTCCTCTCTTTCTCTTAAAAAAATTTTACCATTTTTTTAACAATATCACTACTATTTATTTATTATTCCACTAAATCAATTTCTAATCGACCTTTTAGCAAAATTAATTTAACTGAGGTTACTTGTCTTCCTTTAACTTGCTCTAGTGCCTTTTTATACACATTCAATTGTCCAGTATACCTTTGTTTAATTTTTTGTATTTCTTCATTTGTTGGCTTTTCAGAAATATGATCTGTTTTAAAATCATACAAAATCAATTCTTTTTCCGTTTCTAAGTAACCATCAATGATTCCATGGATTAATAATCGGTCACTTCTTTTCCCTTCAAAGTTTCCAAAGATATCCTCAGCACTAAGTAAAAGTGAAAAAGGTTGCTCTCTTTTTATTAATTGGTGCTCTTGCAACAAACGACTGCCAAAAGAGCTACTAAAGAAATCTAAAATAATCTCTGGCTCAATTTTTTTAGCGATTTCTGATTTTAGAACTGTTTTTTCAACAAGTGATTGAATCATATCTACAATCGACTCTTTAGTTGGAACAACTGATAAATCCATAAGTTGCATCACTAAATGAGTGGCTGTTCCCACTTCTGCTGGAGTAACTTCTACCATTTCACTTAAAAAATTTGGTTTTGCTAACTCATCTCCAACTATTTTATTTCCCGTCAAACTCAATGGTTTAGATAAATCTAATACTTGTAATTCACGGTTATCAGGATCTTCGAAAACACGCTTGATTTCTGAAACTGATTGATAACTCGTGGTGACTGTCGCAGATAAATCAGTATACTGATAATTCAATCGATCCACAACCTGTTTCAATAACTGAGGATTTGGTTGATCATTCAACATAATTGCTTTTATTTCTTCAGTCACTTCTTGTTTTCGGTAGGAAAGAATCATTTCTTTTGTAAAAAATTCTATCGAAAAATTAGCTAAAGACTTTCCTAAGCCTTTTAATACCTCAACTGTGATTTCAGGATAAGCTTTAATAGTTTCCGGATGTCTAATTAAACTCATCCCAACCCAACCCATTAAACTTCTTTGTCCTAAACGTCCACTTGTTGATAGTACTCGGTGATCAGAGGTTATATTTTGTTGCCATTTTTTCAAAGCGTCTTCTTTATTTTTATACGAACCTACTAAAAACAATTTTTCTTCAGCTCGAGTTAAAGCAACATATAATTTACGCATTTCTTCTGCTAACATTTTTTTCCGTTTTTGTTCCCTAATAACAACATAGGGCATTGTTTCATATTTAACTCGGTTAATACTATCGAAATACTTAATTCCCGAACCGAGTGCTTCATCAAATATATACGACTGATTATTTATATCAGTCATATTAAACTGTTTACTCATATCTAAAACAAAAACAACTGGAAATTCTAAACCTTTACTCGCATGAATCGTCATCACTCGAACCGCATCTTCTTCATCATTTAAATCATTAGGTTCAGCTAAATCTTTGTTCTTGGCTTGCATTTTTTCGATAAAGCGAACAAATTGGAATAAACCTTTAAAATTCATTTCCTCATACGCTGTTGCCCTATCATACAAAGCATGTAAATTGGCTTGGCGCTGCTTGCCAGAAAGCATACCTCCTACGTAATCTAGTAATCCTGTATCTTGATAGATTTGCCAAATCAGCGTCACTAATTTTTCACGACGAGCCAACTCTCGCCAACTAGTAAGATTTTGATTAAATTCATAAATTTTTTGATAAAGTGGTGTATTGGCTGACTCTTCTTTTAAGAATCTAGTTAGCGCATCATAGTAGTAACCATGCACATCATATTGTCTAATTTTCACTAAATCATTTTCCTTCACACCAACAATGGGTGAGCGTAAGACAGCAGCTAATGGTATATCTTGATAAGGATTATCAATAATTTGTAGAAGAGATACCATAATTCTAATTTCAGTCGCTTGGAAATAATTTTGCGTGTCATTCACAAATAACGGTATATCTAATTCTTTAAAAATATCTAGAATGACCAAATTATTTTTCTTTGTCGGGCTAAGTAACACAATATCTTGATACTTAATAGGACGAGACTCTTTTTTCTTCTTATCATAGATTGGAAATTTGGATGAGATCATTTCTTGAATTTTTTGACCCACTAAAAGTAATTCACCTTCTGTTTTATCATCAATTGTAAACGTCAGATCAAGGGATTCGATATCACTTTCTTCTGTTTCACTTTCAAATATAAGGATTTCTGTATCATGCTGTTTACTTTCTGGATACCCTGTGAATCCAGTAATCAATTCAGCACTTTGATCATACTCAATCTGACCTAATTCCCGATCCATCAATTGTGTAAAGACGAGATTGGTAAAATCTAAGACATTCCCTCGTGAACGAAAATTTTCTGCCAAAATAATGCGTCGACCATCTTCCTCCGTTGCATATTGTTCATATTTCTCAATGAAAAGAGTTGGATCAGCTAATCGAAAAGCATAAATCGACTGCTTCACATCACCAACCATGAACAGATTGCCATTCTCTCCTTCTGTTTTTCTTAACCAGTAAAGAATGCCTTCTTGAAGTCGGTTCACATCTTGATACTCATCCACTAAAACTTCATGAAATTTATTTCGGTAATAGAAAGACGCTTCTGTTGGTTGCCACTGATTTTCTTCTAGCTGTCTCAAAATACTTAACGTAAAATGTTCCAAGTCATTAAAATCAACTAAATTCTTTTTCTCTTTTTCTTTTGCAAATGCATGTAAATACATTTCACAGACACTGACCATCTCTTCTACTAAAGGTTTAGTCTCTTTCATTAAGGCTACTTGTTTTTCAGGTGACAGGCTAAAGTAATTTTTTTTAAGTGTAGCGACTTGTTTTTTGATAAGATCTCGTTCAGCTTTTATTTCTTCGTAAAACATCATCACATCTTCGGTACTTGTTTTTTTATTTGGCCCTTTAATAACGGCAAATTTAGCTTGAGAAATAGATTGATAGCAACCATCTAAATTATCAGTTTCAAGTAATTGTAATAAGTTACCAATCAACTGTGCATCTTGTTCCAAGACACCAACAGTCTTCTCAAAATCTGGTTCACCTTTTATACTATTAGTTAATTTTTCATTATTCTCTTGTATCTGAGCTAACTGTTTTACCATATCTGGCTTCATAAATGATTGGTACAACTGACTTTCAGCTAAATTATCAGATATATCATAAGTTGCTGGTAATTTTTTTAGCCATTCCATAGGCTCTGTATTAGATTTAGCAAAATTAGCTAAGGAGAATATCAGTTTAGTCAATCCATTATCATTACGGTCGTTGGAAAAGTTCTCAGTCAACAAATAAAAACTTTCTTGTTTTTCTCCATATAAACTTTCTCGAACGTCATTCCAGACATCTTCTTTTAATAACTCAATTTCCGTTTCATCTGTTAATAATCTGAAAACTGGATCAATATGGATTAAATAATAGTACTTTCTAATGACAGTCAAACAAAAAGCGTGAAGCGTACTAATTGAAGCCGTTGGAAGTAAACTCAACTGCTTAATCAAATGTTGTTTCTTGTCGTTCTCTTTTTCTTCTGTGACAGCTGATTGCACCGCTACCTGAATTCTTTGTTTCATTTCTTTAGCTGCTGCTTCCGTATAAGTCACAATCAACAATTCATCTACGTTAATGCCACTCTTAATTTTCTGAATGACTCGCTCAACTAAAACAGTCGTTTTTCCAGAACCTGCAGAGGCTGAAATTAATAAATTACTACCACCATCGTAAACAGCTTGCCACTGCTTATCTGTAAAATGGCTATTTTCAGGTTTTAAAGGAAGATTTAAATTAGTCATTGTGTTCTCCTTCCTTCTCTTTTTTCATCATCTCTTCTTTAGTTAACGGCTCTATTCGGTGATAATTATTTTCTTTTAACATCACATCAAACTGACAAACACTTCTAAATGGACAGTATTCACAGGCAACCCGAGTTTGCCCCTTATATGCTGGATTCAATTTTGTTGATCCTTTAAAAATATCTTCTCCAGCTTCTTTAAATTTCTTCTGATTATTATCAACTAGCCAATCAAGTTCATCTTCCGACACAAACTGTGAAGATTTCATCGTTCCTTTTTTTAACTGCTCATAAGGATAAACAGCCGACTTAACACCTAAATCAATAGTTTTATCTAGATTTTCTAGAATCTTTTCTTCATTAACCAATATACCATCATACTTGAATGCTTTTAACATTTCTTCATCCATTGTCTCTTCAGTTAATTTTTCAGAACCAGTTAAAACTGGATTTTGCACATGTAAATAAAAAGCCCCTGCTGCCTTAGCTTTTTCACCTACTAAGTTCACTGCGTTTTCTAAAGCTACATTTAAATAAGTTACCATTTGAAGTGCTAAACCGTAATAAGCATCTACAAAATCAAAATTGTGTTTACTTGATTTATAATCTATCACTGATAAATAAATATCCTCTTCAACTTTCATTTGATCAATTCGGTCGATTTTACCACGCACTTTTAATTTTTTCTGATGACTAATCTCAAAGTCTAAACTATTTAAACTGATGTCTTGCAGTGCCTGACCAAATAAAACTTCCGTCTGAATCACATCCATGTTACTTCGATCACTTTGTCGTTTTAAAGACCAACCCACACGTTGAATGGTTTTCTCTAACTGATACTTGATATAATTCATTCGATTAGTTGAATTCAATATTGTAAATTTATCCTCACCTAACACATTCGTCAAAATAGCTTGGGTTAGTTCCTGAACTTCTTTTTGAGTCATCTGACTTAACGTTAATTGTCGTTTAATCAACTCTTTAAAAAATTGGTCTAAGCTTTCATGGAAAAAGTCACCCGTTGCAGCTGGAGATAATTCAAATTGACTGCGTTCTTTTAAGCCTAAGCCATACATTAAAAAATATTTATATTGGCATTTATAGAAATTTTCAATTTTAGAAACCGAAGCGTAAACCGTGTCACCATACAGCTCGTCAACTGACACTTCATTCAATGTTTCTGGTATATTCTGATGAGCTAAACTAGATAACAAACGTTCAGTTTTTAATGGTAGTTCTTTTAATAATCGCTTTTCTAATTGATTAAATAACCACGGTGTTGGTTGTCTTTCATCGATTAAAAATCGCTTATACGAAATCCACTGAGTTAATAAAATATCATCAGTAGAAAAATCAGCTAATACTTGTCTGCCATCAAAGAAAGTTGCCCCATGTTTCAGTTCTTCTGTTATCTGAAATTGATTTTTTAACATAGACAAATAAGGAGAAATTTTTATCTCTTTACTGCTATCACTACTTTTGGGATAAGTTAATATCACTTGGTCATTCGCTGAAAGAAGTGATAGATAAAAAACAAAAGGTTCTTTAGCAGAATCTGAGGTCAAATCTTTTTTTAGGTATTTATCAAAAGGTAAACTTTCTTTTAATAATCCCCGCTCCTCATCTGTTAGCAGGGTTTTATTTTCAATTTTTCTTGGTAATACTTGATCAGTTGCTCCAATGATAATAGCAACCTTACTCTTCTTCACCCGAACCAGATCCATTGATGTCACCACTAATTGATCAAGGGTTGTTGGTACTTTACTAAAAGAGAGTCCTTCCATTCCAGTTTTAATAATTTGAATAAAGTCATCTAAAATAAAAGGTTCTTCTCCCATTAAATCTGTATACTCATCTAACAACGTTATCAAAGCTTGCCAAGCTTGTTCATGATTTCTAGACTTAACTAAATTTCCTTTATTCAACTCTTGGTCACGCATAAAATAGAGTTGTTTTTCCACTCCTACTTGAATTAAAAAGCGATAAAATAATAAACTAGCCTCTTTCCCTAATTTAGCTTGTTTTAGCTCCTCAAAGAAAACAGGAATATGCTCTCTGATTAAGTGTCTAATATGATTAGATGTCGCTTGAATCACTTGATCATTATCTAACTTACCTTCTTCTTCATCGTACTGATAGAAAATATACTGCCAATCTCGCTCCTTTAACCAATCAGTCCCACTATAACCATAAGCTAAAACCACATTTTCAGTATAATCAATTTGTTGTCTCAATTTCAGCATATGTTTTTCCCACTCATGTTCTTGTTCTATCACTAAACTCTCTGGAGAAAATAATTCAGAACGTAAAAAACGTAAAACATCACGATACTGATAAAAATGTTGATTCATATTGAATAGGGCACTAATAAACTCAATCAATGGATGATGCTTCATTTCTTCTTCTTGATTAATATAGTATGGAATGTTATTGGCATTAAAAATAGGTGCCATAATTTTTTGATAACTATTAATATCGCGAGTTAGCACAGAAATATCTTGATAACGATACCCTTTATCTGCTACAAGATGTCTGATTTCTTTTGCCACTGACATCATTTCAGTAAACGGATCATCACACCGCCAGATTTTAAGTGTTTCTGGACTGATAGATTCATTTTTTTTGACTGGCGATAACTTCTGACTTTCTTGCCAAAAAGCATCCAAAACAGAAAAATCAGCACTATTATTTAAATGAATTTTTTTATCTATTAAGACTGGTACTTGATTTCTTTGTGCCATAAAAAATAATTCCTGATATAATCTACCGGTATTATAGAATAAGTTAAACGGATCCGGCTCTTTATTGACGTAAGCTTTATCTAAAACCAAAGCAATTTTTAATTCTCCTGAAATCAACATCAACTGCTCAATTAATTGTTTTTCAATTGCCGTAAAATTAGAAAATCCAGAAACAATGAACATTATATTTTTTAACTTTTTATGCTGTAAATGTTCTGCTAAAGATACTAATAAATCATGGCCATTTAAATCTTCTGCTATTAATTTATCTGTGTAGACTTGATAAATTAGCTGAATATCTCTTAATTTTATTTGACGATCATCGTCTTTGTTATCGGTCGTTAATTGACTTAACGTTTCTTCTAAATCTTCTGCTGTCACAAAACCTTCTTGTAATTCATCAAAAATAGCAATTAATTGATCCACAAATCCTGGTTTATTGACTTCTTGTTTAAATAAAACAAGTTCTTCTTCAATTTCGATTAGAACTCGTCTCAATATCATATATTTTCCTGATTGAGATAATTTTTGTTTCTGGTAAGCCTCAGTATTTTGCATAAAGTACCATGCAAGCCGTGAAAAACTAAATACTTGAAGGCGCATGCTTGCCATGTTACCCCATTCTTTGTAGTAAGGTAATTGAGATAACTCTGTTAAAACATTAATTTCTGTTTCAAACTTTACGTGGTTAGGTACTAAATAAAAAACTTCATGGTCTGTCGCTGACTCTAACCAGGCATTGGCTTGATTAACTAATTCTTTTGTGTGGTCTGCACTTGCTGGACCAATAATAAACTGAACACTCACAATTTGTACCTCTCTTATCAATTAGTCTTTCTAGTTTATCATATTTTTGAGTATAAAAAAAAACATGGCACTTGCCATGTTTAATTAATTGTTCCCCATTTAGCTGGTGGCCAAAAAACAAATTTAACATTTCCTAAAATATTATCTTCATCTATAAAACCAATCATGCGACTATCTTTAGAATTTTGACGGTTATCACCCATTACGAAAAAATTTCCTTCAGGCACTTTTTTCTCGCCCAAAATATCCGTCATATTAAAATCTTGAGTTAACGGTAAGCCATAAGGTGTTTTTATATCATTTGGAGCTTTTTTGTATTCTTCTAAATAAGGTTCATCGTATTTTTTACCATTAATTAGTAATTGGTCATCTTTGAATTCAATCGTATCTCCTGGTAAGCCAATCACTCGCTTAATATAATTTTTACTCGGATTATCTGGAGCTGGAAACGTTACAATATCAAAGCGTTCCACTTTGGATTGTTTCATCGCGATCACTCGTTCTCGGTCAACCATCGTTGGGTTCATTGAATTTCCTGAGACATTTGTTGGTGAAAATACAAATGCTCTTAAACTAAGTAAAATAATAATTAATCCACCAAACCAAGCAATATTACTGATTATTTCTTTTTTACTCATTAAGTCACTTCCTTAATTTCATTCATCACTATTGTATTTTAACACATTGAAGTTTTTGTGAATAGTTAAAGACAGATATTTGTTATTTTAGACGAATTAATGATAAATGATAACTTGCTACTACTAAAATAGATAACTTAATTTATCTATAAAAGCTAACATTGCACCTGCTAAATATCGATCTTTTAAATAAATAATCACAACTTCTCGTGTCGGTGAATCTATTATTTCTATACTAGTCACATTTTGATTGCTAAGTGATTCTTTTAGCTGATGAGGTTGAATATTGACTCCTATTTTTAATTTGCTGACTCAGATGTCTGTCTCGTTTTTATTTAGACGAATAATTATTAATTTTCATTTATTATCGGTTTATTTTATGGTATATTTTTTTAATAGAATTTTTTTAGGAGGTTTTTTTATCAACGAAAATAAATCATATGGATTATGGACTGCAACTGCGATGATTGTAGGGATATGCGTTGGGTCTGGTATCTTTTTTAAAGTGGATGATATTTTAACATTTACAGGTGGTAATATTTTTCTAGGTGCTTTAGTTTTTATTATTGGCGCATTTAGTATCATTTTTGGTAGTATCACATTATCGAATCTTGCATCACGAACAAATGGAACAGGTGGTGTCGTAAGCTACTTTGAAGAGTTCTATTCGAAAAATTTAGGAAGTGCGGTTGGTTGGTTTCAAACTTTCTTATATTATCCAACTGTAACAGTCGTCGTTGCTTGGGCTTCTGGTATCTATACTTGTCTTTTATTTAGTCTACCGAGTAACTTAGATTTACAAATGGGAATTGGTTTCTTTTATTTGCTATCATTTTATTTTATTAATATCGTCTCTAAAGAACTTGGTGGACGATTTCAAGTTATTTCATCTCTAGCTAAACTAGTTCCACTTATCGGTGTTGGCATATTCGCTATCTTCTTCAATCAAGGACAGCCTAATATTCCAGCAGCTGTCGAGGCTGTTCCCTTAACTAACGTTGGAATGGGATGGCTTGCCGCTCTTGCTCCGACAGCTTTTGCTTATGACGGTTGGACGATTGCTTTAAGTATTTCAGGAGAGGTCAAAAATCCTAAGAAAACAATGCCTTTAGCTTTAACCATTGCACCAATTATCGTCTTATTCGTCTATCTGGCTTACTTTTTAGGCATGAATAAAGTGCTAGGACCTGAGTATATTTTATCTGTTGGAGATGGTGCTGTAACAACGATTGGACAGTTAATACTTGGTAAAAGCGGTGAAGTTATTCTATTAATTTTTATCTTAATTTCCATGTTAGGTGTTGTGAATGGGATCATTTTAAGTCATTTGAGAATGCCTTATGTTTTAGCGAGTAAAAATATGATACCTAACTCAGATAAAATTTTAAAAAATACACGTGGTATTTTTAAAAACCGCTCTGCTATGATCAGTTTATTCTGTGGGATTTTTTGGTTTATCATTCACTATATCACTCAAAAATTTCATTTAATTACAACAGGAGATATTAGCGAAATAGCCATTGTTTTTGGTTATATCTTTTACATGATGTTGTACATTAAAGTTTTAATACTCTTTAAACAAAAAGTCATTACAAATGTCTTTACAGGTTTTATCGCCCCAATATTTGCTATGATTGGTGGCTTGATTATTGTCTTTGGTGGCTTTTCTTCTAATCCAACTTCAATGACCATCTTTTTCTTTATTTGTTTCCTATTTTGTTTTTCTGGTTACTCATATTGTAAAAATAAATAAAAATGAGACTGTGACGTATAAGTACGTCACGGTCTTATTTTTTAATTAACGATATTTTTCTTTGAGGTTATTTATTTTTTCTACTGATACACCACAATTTTTTAAATACTCTTCTGCGTTACCATACTCTTTATTTAATTTATCTAAAAAAATGATCATATGTTCACGGTCTGAATTAATTAAGTGACGGTACATGTCAGGTGCTTCAAATTTGGGGTTAGCAGAAAGATATGAGTAAGTAACTTCATAATTAGCAATAATATCCGCTTCATTTGCTCCCAATAAATTTAGCATTAACGCTGCAACTACACCTGTTCGATCTTTACCAGCCGCACAATGAAAAAGAACACCTTTACTTTCATCACTAGCAAAGACTTCAAAAATTTCTTTAAATTGCTCTTTGCTCTCATCTAACAACTTGCAGTAAAAGCTACCTAAAGTCATTTCTGTTTCCGCCTGAGTAATATCCATCACATTATCAGAGATCATTAAGGAAATATAATGTTTAACTATTTCTTTGTCCTCAGTTAATGTATAACCTGTTTCTCTTCTTTCTTGTTCGGTCCTTAAATCAATCACTGTGTTAATCCCGTACTTTTTTATTGAAGCGATATCTACCTCACTTAAAAAAGATACATCATCACTTCGAAGTAGCTGTTGCCATTTTACTACTTGTTGATTATTCAGTGGAATACCACCTAATTCTCTTGTATTAAATGTCGTATCCAATACCAAACGATGACTTAAATTCATTGATATGCCCCTATCCTATTAATTGTTTTTTCTTTAAATAATTCACACTAAATTCGAAAAGTACCATAGTTAAAAAAATACTAATAATGGTCATTGATATTTTACCGTAATTGTAACTACTGATTGCCCGTGAAAGAACTGTTCCAATCCCTCCAGCTCCCAGCATTCCTAATGAAATTGATTCAGCCACATTAGCTTCTAAACGAATTGCAATCCAAGAAGTAAAAGAATTCAATACATTAGGTAACACACTTTCAAACACAATTTGTAGATAGCTAGCTCCTGTGGCTTTCATTGTCTCAATCATCTCTTCTGACACTTCTTCAATACTACTAATAAAAGATTTCGTTAGATAACCAACCGTTGAAAACACTAAGGCTACCACGCCAGCTATCGACCCAAAGCCTAAACTAGCAACAATCATTAATACCCACACAAGTGAGGGAATCGCTCGAATGACCGACACACAACTTTTTATGATGAATGAAACACTTTTAAACGGAGCAATATTACTAGCACCCAAAATAGCAAAGATAAAGGAAAGAATCGCCCCAATTAAAAGTGAAGCAATTGCGATTGCAACTGATACTAGTAATTGCTCAATAATTTCTGGTAAAGCTGCCATATCTAGTACCAAAAAATTTCTGATAACTTCCCCTGCTTGGGCCCATCTCTCAAAAAATGATACAAAATCTAATTTTAATGACATGGTACTAACAATAAATAATCCAGTCAAAAAAATCATTGAAACAACAAGCTTCATTTGATTTTTAATTGGACTTAAACGGATAGATTGATTCATGGTTTCCTCCTATAAAATATGACGTCTTAAACGATTTACTGCAAACTCTATTAACAATATCATCACAACCAATATTAAAATTAAGGCACTGGCTTCTTGGTAATTAAACAATCTAATATTCGTTTGAATCATGATCCCAATTCCCCCAGCGCCAACCATCCCTAAAATCGCCGAAGCACGAATATTAATTTCAAATGAAAAAAGGGTCCAGTTGATCCAAGAAGGGTAAAACTCTGGCAATAAACCGTGAATAATAATCTGTATTTTAGAAGCACCTGTCGCTTCCAATGCCTCTAGCTTACTTCCCGCAATATGATTCATTTCTTCTGCATAAGACCGAGTTAAAAAGCCAAAAGTTGCTATAATTAGGGCCAGTAACCCAACCATATTACCAATGCCAAAAATATAAACCAACAATGAGGCCCAAACTAAGACGGGAATATTACGAATAAAGGAAACAACCACACGTGTCACGATTCTAACAGGAACAATGGGGTTAATTTCTTCAGCCATTAATAAGCCAAAAATAAAAGCTAAGATAGCTGAAATATAGGTTCCTACAACTGCGAATAACACAGTTTCTAAAATTAAAGGTAAGTATCCAGCAATATTATCAAAATTTGGTGGTAAAAACTCTGTCGCTAAAAATGCGAATATACTCGGAAAAGCTGCCATTACATCTATTGGATTAACTTCTAAAAAGACAAAAGAATAACCTATAACAAATGCACTCAATACAAAAGTCATTCTTTTTTTTAATTGTTTTTTATTGGTTAATTCAATAGGACCTACCAGTTGAAAATTATCCATAAACACTTTCCTCCATCGACATTACAGGAATCGATAATCGATCTTCTCTTGGCTCGATTTCCTCTTCTTGTACATCATAGATATGAGCAATCGCATCTGTTGTTAATTGACTAGGAAGACCATCAAATACAATTTCACCAGCTCGAACACCAATGATTCGAGTCGCATATTCTTTAGCAATATCCACTTGATGAAGATTAACGATACAGGTTAAGCCCTTTTGTTCTGTAATATTTTTCAAATGTTTCATGACTTTTTTTGATGATTTTGGATCTAGTGAAGCTATGGGTTCATCGGCTAAAATTAAGTCAGGATTCTGCATAATGGCGCGACAAATTCCGACACGTTGCATTTGACCACCTGATAAATTCTGAGCTTTTTTATACATATGCTCTTCCAGTCCAACTGTTTTTAATAATTCGACTGCTTGCTGTCGGTCTTCTTGACTATACAAACCAAATGTACTTGTTAATAGTGAAACTTGTCCCAATCTACCATGAAGAACATTTTTCAAGACATTCGTTCGGTTGATTAAATTATAATGTTGAAAAATCATCCCAATTTTTGCTCGTGATGCTCTCAGCTCTTTTTTATTTGTTTGAGTTAGTGACACGCCTTGGAAGATAACCTCACCTGATGATGGCGCAACTAATTGATTAATTGTTCGAATCAATGTTGATTTACCAGCACCTGACGGACCAATAATAACAACAAACTCACCTTCCTTTATTTTTAAATCAATTCCTTTTAATGCTACATGTTGGTTTTTATATTCTTTTTTGACATGTTTCAATTCTAAGATAGTTTTCATGAATTACTCTCCTTTTATACCTAATGTCTTCATCATGTCTTTGACTGTCTCATAATCTGAATCCTTTGCCTCAACAAAACGGACTGATTTATCTTTATAAAAAGTTTCAAAATATTTTTCATCTTCATATTGAATATAAAATTCTTTGATTTTTTTCTTCAAATCATCCGGTAAATCTGAACGCATGACATAAGCTGGATTGGGTATTTCTTCTGTTTCACCGATAATTTTTAACTCATCTTTATCTACTAAGCCCGCGCCACTCATCATATTAATTACTTGCCCTGCCACAGCAGCTGCTTCATAATCACCCTTCACAACCCCCATCAAACTAGAATCATGCTTACCTGAATAAGCAACTGTTTTAAAGAAATAATTAGGTTCCTCAATTTTACTTGGCTCTAATTTTAAATCCTTAACTAAAGTGTATTTAGGAAACATATAACCTGATGATGAAGCTGGGTCTACAAAAGCAAAATTCGTTCCTTTTAAATCTTTTAATTCATTAATCTTATCATTGTCTTTTCGTGTCACAAAAACCGTCTTATAAGCTTCAGCTCCATTACTACTCGTTGTCACAAGAGGATCAATCTCAACACGTTGCTTTGCTTGAAAGTAGCTCATAGGCGAAACAAGTAGAACATCTAATTTTTTATTTTTCATCGCTTCAATTCCAACGGCATAATCGCCACCTTCCATAACTTCAACTGGAATTCCTAAGTATTTACTCATATCCTTTTGAAAAGCCTCATTTTTACCACCAGCTTCGGGATTATTTTCATCTGGCATGGTGACAATTGTTAATTTTTCTGGCCATTTATTGCCACTTTCACTCTTTTTATCTGCTTTTTGACATCCTGCTAATAATCCAACACCTAAAAGTATTGCGACACTCGTAAAAATGATTTTTTTCATTACGTTGATACACTCCCTTGTTTTAATCTACTCACACTATATCTGTTGATTGTAAAAATCAGTCATTTTTTCATGTAAAACTTATGTAAACATTCATTATTTTAACTAACTAAATCACATAGATTTTACATTAAAATAAATATTTCTATTATATTAATAAAATGATATGATATATCATATCAAAAATAAAACAAAAAGATATATCATGAAGGAGAAAAATCATGTTACATACAATTGATACTCGTCACGGAACAGCTAACCAACATAGTTATTCAAACGGTAATACCTTACCCTTTACTGGCGTTCCTTTTGCTAGTAATTACTTTTGCGTCCAAACAAATGGAGATAACGGGAGTTGGTGGTTCCATCCTGAAGACCGTGTTTTCCAAGGTTTCCGCCTAACACATCAACCTAGTCCATGGATGGGAGATTTTAGTCATTTAGTCATTGCTCCTATTTCTGGGAATGTGACAAAAACTGAAAGCTACTTTAATCAAAGTTCTTACCGACCAGAAGAAGCAACTTTCCAGCCTCATTATTTGAAAGCCTATACAGAAAGACACCGTATTTTAAATGAGTTGACTGGCTTTACTTACGGTGGGCATTTTAAATTTACTTACGAACGCAAAAACGAAACACCTGGATTTTTCATTCGTTCAGTTGGACCTAGTTCTTTTAAAAAAGAAGGCAATTTAATTACCGGTTACATCTCTAACTTTGCGGGTTCCGAAGATAAAGATTTGAAGATGTACATCGCTCTATCTATTTCTGAAGACGTAACATCTTGGCAAATTAGCGAAAAGGATGAGATGAAAACTTTATCTGAAAATGACGTGAGTTTAACTGATCCTTCCTTATATCTAACCTTTAAAACTGAAAATAAAATTAAAGAAGTTGAAATGATACTAGCGACTTCTTTCATCAGCCCAGAACAAGCTGAGCTGAATTTATCTAGAGAAGTTAATAAAACCTTTAAAGAACATAAAGATGAAGCAGCGGACAAGTGGCTAAACTACCTTAATCGAATTGAAGTAGAAGATAAAAATCAAAAAAATGTGGATTTATTCTACCAAATGATGTATCGCAGTTTCTTGTTCCCACAAACATGGCACGAAATTGATGAAAACAATGAGAAAGTTCACTATGATACCTTGAGTAAAACAGTGAAATCAGGTCCTTACTACACAAATAATGGTTTCTGGGATACGTGTCGCACGATTTATCCATTATATTCACTCATCGCAACAGATGAATATGAAGACATGTTAGAAGGATTTTATAATGCTTATCAAAACAGTGGCTATCTGCCTAAATGGTTATCACCTGATGAACGTGGTTTAATGCCGGGCACATTAATTGATGCGGTAATCGCAGACGCTGCGGTTAAAGGAATTGCCAGTGAAAAAATGCCAAACTTTTTAGAAGCGATGATTAAAGCAGCGACAACAAATAGTGGTAAGGATAATTATGGTCGTCAAGGAACAAAAGACTATCTTAAATATGGTTATGTACCTAGTCACTACCATGAGAGTGTGAATCACACACAAGATTATGCTTACAGTGATTTCTGTATTTCTCGTGTGGCAGATGTCTTAAATGACACACCTACCAAAGTAGAATACGAAAAACAATCATTAAATTATCGTAATTTAGTTGATACAGAGTTTGGTGTTTTACGTGCTAAAGACGCAGATGGCACACCAAAAACACCTTTCAATCCTTACGCATGGGGATGTGATTATGCTGAAGGAAGCGCCTATCAAAATAGTTTTGCCGCTTTCCATGACTATCAAGGATTAATTAAAGCTCACGGTGGGAAAGAGAAATTCACAGAAATAATGACAGAACTATGTAATAGCTATCCGATTTTTGATGTGGACGGTTATGGTTTTGAAATTCATGAAATGAGCGAAATGGCAGCCATTGATTTTGGTCAAATTGCCATCTCAAATCAACCAAGTTTCCATCTGCCTCACCTTTTCAATTACGTGGGACAATTAAGTACCACGCAACATATTTTGAAAGAATTAATGACACGTGCCTTTGAACTTGGCTTTAGAGGATACCCTGGAGATGAAGATAACGGCAGTATGAGTGCTTGGTTTATTTTCAATAGCTTAGGCATGTATCCTGTCACTCCTGGTAGCGGTGAGTATTCAATCGGTGTCCCTTTATTTGATAAAGTAACCGTTCATCTAGCCAATGGAAAAGACTTAACCATTCGTGGAAATAACAATGTGCCACAATATCATTACTCAAAAGAAATCCGTGTGAACGGTGAAAAACATAACCCACTCTTCTTCAAACACGCTGATTTAATGAAAGGCGCTGAAGTTGAATTTGACCTATGCCTAGTCCCACCTGTTGTGAAGTATGGGGAAGAAGATTTGCCCTATTCATTGACGAAATAGAGTGATTCAAAAGGCGTTTTGCTCCAAGCAACTGGAGTGAATACTAAACAATCCATGATTTTCGGATTGATTAGTATTTGCGAAGTTGCCGTAGGAGCTGCCTTTTGAACCCGGACTACAACAGAGTGATGAAAAAGGCGTTTAGCTCCAAGCAACTGGAGTGAATACTAAACAATC
>NZ_FWFD01000014.1 GCF_900163795.1 Vagococcus fluvialis bH819
TTGTTTGTAGAACTTTGCCTGCTTCATCTTTTAACTCAAAGTTAAATGCGCCAGCTGTTAATTCTTTACCTGTTAGAACTTTATTAACGTTTAAGACAATATTAGTCGGTTTAATTTCTTTCTTTTTATTAATAATTTCTTTAAATACTTCTTTATTATTATTAAAATCATCTGGAGAGACTTTTATATCTTCTTTAGATAATTCATATCCATCAGGTGCCTTTATTTCTCTAATTGTATAGTTATCTCTTAACAGACCTGACACACTAGCATTTCCAAGGTTATCAGTCGTAATTTTACCAACTACCTCCCCTGTTTTGTCACGAATAATTTCAAATTCGGCTCCTAATAAATTATTTCCACTAGGGTCTTTTTTATGAATTTTAATGGTTAAATTATATCCTTCAGCTTCACCACCGCCTTCTTGGAAAGGCGTTTCAATAGTAGTTTCTGTAACAATTTCATCGTTTGAAATTAACATAGCAGTGTTATTTATCTTTTCGCCATCTACAGGTTTATAATTCATCTTAGCATTATAATAGACTGAAAAATGATCCTGCTCCGTAATGTTACCAAAATCAATTGAGAATGATCTGTTATCTTCAGAAAGATTAATATTCAAAGTAGAAGTTATATCAACTTGATTAACTAATTCCCAATCAGTATTATCACTATTTCTTTTCCACTCCCCTTTATAAACTTTAAACGATCCCGGTACATAAGCAACTGCCGGGCTTTTCAGCGAATCTTTTAAAACAGCATTTGGATAACTCTTTTTACTTCTATTTACTGCAAGATAATATTGAAGTTGTTGATCCTCCCCTTCGATAAACCAACCGGCTTTAGATAAAGGATGCGTATCATTGCCAACACCTTCAAATTCAATTTCAATAGGAAATGTTTCACCATCAATATCAATTTCAGTTGTAATAGTTTGCTCTTCCTTAACTACCGAAGTATCTATCCCAGCATAAAAATAAAAAGAACCCTTAACATCAGAATGTGACTCTGCGTAACTCGTATAGGTTAAAACAATTTGTTTTGTAAGAGGCGATATAGTAGCATTGGCAACTATATTTCCACTGACATCTTTTACCTCAAAATCTGTTATATTACCAAATTTCAATTGAGTAGGTAAAGTAATTGTTGTTATATCTCCAGCAGATATCTGCCCATTTGGTAATGAAAAATTCCCATTAATTCTAAAATTTTCCCATTGACTTACAGCTTGAGATAAAGGGTTTCCATTTTTATCTGTAATTGTTATATTAGTAATTACATTATTAGGAGCCCTTGTTTGTTGATCTGTTCTTTCAATCATTTCTGACTTTTGTTTCTTGTCTGTTTCAGTATCGACCATAGTTTCTGAGTCTGTAGTACTTATTGTTTCAGAATTAGTAGTCTCTATGTCTAAAGATTCCTGATTCTGATTATCTTTAATAACCTCTTTTTCTACATTCTCTATTACTTGTTGATTAGCAATATAATTTTCTGTGTTTTCTGCTATTGCAGCCAAGGGACTTACTAATAAAGAGCTAAGTATAACAAATAGACTAAACCACGTAGATATTTTTTTTTTCATATTAACATTTCCTTTCTATTAAAATTTGATTGATATGTATACTTTTATTATACCTTATAAATTGTTTTTTTTGTTAAATGACTATAAAGTTTTTTTGTTTCTTTTTTTTTATACAAAATAAATGGTGAGAGTAGCAATATATTCCAAGTTATTGAACTAATTGATTAACTTAATCATATATTAGATTGAACTATCTATTTCGAAAGGTTAACAATCCATAATATTTTGCAAATCAAATGAAATATTAATTAAAAAAGTTTTTATTAAGCTTCAAGTTAACTATTTTTCAAAGAAAATAAAAAAGCCTCTAGCTAAAAAACTAGAGGTAAAAAGGAGTTGTTTATTTACTTTGGAGGAGTAAATAAAATGAAAAAATTTATTGTTAGGGTTGTTTTGTAAGTATGCTATATATAATAGTCTTAAAGTGTGAATAAATTGCAATGAATCGTGTTTCTTTTCTGTGAAAGCCACATCAACAATATCTCAGTTGTTAAATCCAGATTGTCTTAAAATGCCTTCAAGCCTCATGCTTGCTTTTTTCATGATGTGATTAGAGCCTCACTGACATAACCATGATTCCAGAATTTTTCTCCAACCTTCTTGCTAACTTTCTTCTTCGGCTGCTTGATATTCTTTTGTCACGTCAATTGCGGCATGAGATGCCCAAGTTAAATATTTAGCGGTCGTTTCAGAGTTCGTCCAAGTATAAAGACTTCCTCGGCGTCGGCTACAGTCATTTTTCTTAATGTTAATATGATAACTGTTTTAAAATATATTTTTTTTAGTTTAGGTGGATTTATAGTAGTAGGCGCTTTAATTGCAGAATATTCATCCGATTTTTTTTCAAATATGATAAAAAATAAAAAAAATTACAGTTTATCGTATACAACACAAATAAAAATTTTTTTGAGAGATTTAACAAAAAAGAATAAGTAACAATTATTAATCAATGAACTTAAAATTATTCTATAACTCTTAATATCAGAAACTCTAATTAATTTAATAACTCATAAAGCTACTTACTATAATGGCTTTTATTTTAATCAATCAAATAATTGAAAAATGCACACATTTGTTGTACGATTAATGTGTAGAACAAATGTATACAGGAGATGCATACGTATGAGTACAGTAACATTTAGAGTAACAGACGATGAAAAATCATTTATTCAATCAATGGCTGATTTAAATGGTTTAAGTTTATCAGAACTAGCTAGAACAAAATTACTAGAAAGTTTAGAAAATCAAATTGATATGGTTCTTTACGATAAAGCGATGAAAGCACACCAATTAAATGATGAAAGTGTTTCTCATCACGATATGCTTAAAGAATTAGGTTTATGAGTAATAGAGGATATTCAGTTAGATATGAGAAAAATGCTCAAAAAGCATTAAAAAAATGGATAAACATCAAGCTAGACTAATTTTATCTTGGATTTCTAAGAATTTAGAAGGAAATGAATTTCCACGCAGTCACGGAAAAGGATTAGTAGGTAACCAAAGTGGACAATGGCGTTACAGAATTGGTGATTATAGATTAATTGCTAACATTGATGATGAAACTATAACTATTTTGATTTTAGAGATAGGACATCGTCGAGACATCTACCAATAAGTCATAAAGGCTCTCATATTCGTTATGAGAGCCTTTTTAACTTAGTCTCATCACCAGTTATCTAAACTAAATAAAATATGATAAAATTAATTAACTTTAAAAAGGTGGGGTTTGTATGAAAAAGTCTATTATTTTCTTAGCATTATTAAATTTCAATTTATCTTTATTCGGATGTAATTCTAATAATAAGCAAGCTATCGATAATAGCATATCAACGAGCGCTTCTTCTTCTGAAGTTAAGAAAGAAAAACTATCTAAAGAGTATATAACTGGCAAATGGACTTCCACAGAAGAGGATTGGCCTATAGAAATAGAAATTTATAAGAACAATGATACTGAGCAATTACAACTTGATATTACAGCTCCTCAAGATTCGGTGGGAACATATACAACTGCAAGTGGCTACAGTTCTTATTCAAATCCTGATAATTCTATACGATATAAATTTTCTCTTGATTTAGATAATCAATTAATAATGACAAAAACATTTCCAAATATGAAATCTAATGAGGTGGGTGCAGTTCGAGGGTGGCTTTTACAAAAAGTTGAAGACTAATTAAACTCACATACTCACAGTAGTTAACCAACTCCGTATAACTGCGAATATGTTATTTGTCAGATATTCCTAAAACAAATTTAAAGTTATTTCGTCCTTTTTTTCGAACTTCATAGTTGGAAGATTCTATCTCAGTACTAACACCAAGTCCAAATTTATTATTATCAAAGTCTAAACCTATTTCTGTAAAAGTGTTATTTGCATTTATGATAGACCACCCTTTCTATTAATTAATATTAACATCTTTGTAACTCGTTATAATGTTAAATTATGTTAACTAAGGGGGAAATAACGTTAAAATATGAAATTTTAGAAACCTGACATACCTGCAATGATTATAAAAGTAGTCCATAAAAATCCTAATACTAATAAAATACATAAAACAACACTTAAAACAGCTACTAGCAAATTATAGTCTCCACTTTTTTTGTAAATATTAAAATTAAAAAAATTATCTTAATTAACCAAATAGCATACGTTAAAACAACTCCAATCCAATACCAAATCATACTTTTTCCCCAATATGGCGTTATCTGAAATAGCATACTCATTGGAAAATAGCTATTGCACATACAAGTGATAAAACAATATAAAATTGATTTGTTTTTATTAGATTCATCTTTACCTCCATACTGTTTTGTCTTATTTAGTTTAACAAAAAAAGAGGGTTAATAAATCATTAACTACTATTTATTATCTTTTTTATGAACATTGTTCAAATTAGGATTGTTTGGATTTTTATCCATGTAATTAGAATTATCTGTATCCTTAATTCCAATATTCGCTTTATTAATACCAACCATTCCTGTATTTACAATGGAATTTGAGCCTTTTAAAGGGTCTTTTCCTTTTGCACGCAACTTATCATTTTTGATACGGATTTTTTCTGATTTCAAAAGCTTTTTTTCTGACATAAAAATTCCCCCATTGCTTTTTATTTATTGTACCATATGACAAAAATAAACTTGGTATAATCGCGGTTTATGTTAACCAATAGAATTTAACATTACCTAGTAACATTAAACCCATCCAATACTTTTGATTGATAAATAAAGTCATGCTACATTTGAGTAACAAAGAAGAAGTTCAAGTAAAGATCAAAGACCCCAAAGCGTGCCGGCCCTGGGGGGCTTATTTTACGTTCAATTAAGACTAATGAGTGGGCTTAATTTGATGAAGTAATGTGACGTCACTTCACTCACAACAATAAGAATGAAATTCAAAAGAAAGACCTCCCTTCATGCTAGAGAGAATGGGGAGACAGCGTTAGTATTACATCAAATACAAACAAATTCTCTTTAAAAAATTATTAATCCATTTACTCGCCATACCATTCTTTTTTGAGTATCCATATTCGTTTCAAAATCATTAAAAGTATTAACAAATTAACTAAATATATCAAAAAAGTGGTGTATAATCAGTTAAAAAGGAAGAAATTCGGATGAACGAAAAGAATATTTTAACAATGAAGAAATCCCCACATTAACTGAATGGAAAAATGTCTCGAAGAAGAGAAGTAAGGGGATATTTTCGAGGATGTTTAAAAAATTCTGGGAGTAGGAGTAACTTTTATTTAACATTCAAGGTGGACAATATAAAAAAAAGCCTCTAGCACGATACTAGAGGCAAAAAAGGAGTTGTTTATTTACTTTGGAGGAGTAAATAAAATGAAAAAGTTTATTTGTTAGGGTTGTTTTGTTGGTATATTTATATATTAGTCTTAAAATGTGAAGTTTGTTTGAATGAGGTAATGATTATTTATGAAAAAATAGTTAATAATAAATGAAAGCTGTTTTAACTATTAGTTATCAGGTCATCAGAAAATAATATTGTGTCTACATTTAAAGAATAGTAAAGTGAACTTTAAATACGTACATCTATAAATAATGAAATAATTTATTGGAGGAAATGAAATGGTAAAAATAAGAGAAGACATCATTAAATACATCGAAAATCAATATAATGTTTCACCAGAGTACACATTTACTAAATTTCCTAATTATTGTATTTTTAGACATAAAGAAAATCGTAAATGGTTTGGGATTATCATGAACACACCGAGAGAAAAAATATATGGTGAAGGTAAAGAAGAAATCGACATTATCGATTTAAAAATTGAGCCCGAATTAATAACGATATTAAAAGGAAAAAAAGAATATTTTTCTGCCTATCATATGAATAAAGAACATTGGATATCAGTAGATCTTTCAAAAATTAATAATGATAATATGAATGAAGTGAAACATTTAATCGATGATAGCTTTAATTTAACTAAAAAATAGAATCATGGGATTAGTATGCTTAGCTTAAAAAGCTCTCAGAAAAATTTGTTCTGAGAGCTTTTTATATCTCCATTGTTTTAACAATTTAATTAATTGGAATGTATATATTTGTTAAGCTTTTATCTTTAAAATTTTTAGGTGGTTCTGTTACATATAATTCAAATGGAACGGCGTCTCTAGCTTGGCTATCATCTTTAAATAACCATTCTTGATACATGTACTGCCAAGCACTTCCATACTCTTTTGCCGAAATTTCAAAATGACCTACTCCAAATTTACCTGAAATACTAGAAATACAGATATTTCCACTTTCGGTGACATTAATATTATTTGGAATTGTCATAGCAACACTTGTCCTTAAATTTTTATCTTCTGTGATATAAGGATTATCATCATAAATTGTTAAAACTTTGGTTAGCTCAGAATTGACTAAGTAATTATTTGTTGCAAATTCAAATAACTCATTAAATAATTTACGGCTATTTTTTCTGAACTCTGCTTGACTTCCTCTAAAACGAATATAAATAATTTTTTGATCTTCCAACTGCTCAGTAGTAATATTAATAGGTTTAATCATATAAATCCCTCCATGTCTTAAGATGATTTTATTATGTCATATATTTTTTTGAGACTCTTGTCGTTTCTTGCTCTTTTCGATATGCGGAAGGACTCACTCCAAAATGATTTTTAAAAGCTTTACTAAAAGTACTGGAGTCATTGTAGCCATAACTTAAAGCTATATCTGTCAATGATAAAGATTGGTTCACAGACAGAAAGATAGCAGCTCTTTCTAATTTAAACCGAGTTATAAATTGTTTTAAAGTTTCATTAGAGTATTGTTTAAAAATTCTATGAAAATGATATTCAGAAAAATTAGCATTATCTGCTAATTCTTTTAAAGAAATGGGAGTGGATAAATGTTGTTCTATGTAATCTTCAGATTGATTAATAAGGCGAATGTAACGTTGCTGTTGCTCCCTCTTTTTATTATCCATAAGAAACTCCTTTTTATTAGTTATTAATATTATATCAATTAAGTATTGAGTTAGTTAACATAATTCATAATTATAATAAAATGAATTATAGGTAGGATGGCAATCTATTTTAAATGGTTTTTGGCTTATTTTATCAAATTCAGTTTTTTATTAAGATTATAAATTAAACATGAAATATTTACGTATATTAAGAATATCCAGTTAAAAAAATAAATCAAATGAGATAAATAAAAATCATTGATATTAGTTGTCAAGTGTAGTAAAATATTGAAATGTGAGTAAATAGAAATGTTTACTCTCCTTGTTCCTATTAAATTAGGAACCTTTAGTCCATAAGGAGGTGAAAAATCAATGAATCAAGCTACAAACTACGAAATTATGTACATAATTCGTCCAAACATTGATGAAGAAGAAAAAACTGCTCTTGTAAATCGTTTCGATTCAATCTTAAAAGATAACGGTGCAGAGGTATTGGAATCTAAGTTATGGGGCAAACGCCGCTTAGCATACGACATCCAAGATTTCCATGAAGGAATCTATCATATCGTTAAAGTTTCAGCAACTGATGTTGTAGGAATTAACGAATTTGACCGTTTAGCTAAAATCAATGCTGACATTATCCGTCACATGGTTGTTAAAGAAGAAAATTAATTAAATGTTTCACGTGAAACATTAAAAAACGAGAGGAGATCGACAAATGATTAACAACGTTGTACTAGTAGGAAGACTTACTCGTGACCCAGAATTGAGATTTACTTCAAATGGATCAGCTGTAGCAACTTTTAACTTAGCTGTCAATCGTAACTTTACAAATCAAAGTGGCGATAGAGAAGCTGATTTTGTTAATTGTGTTATTTGGAGAAAACCAGCAGAAACACTAGCAAATTACGCTAAAAAGGGTACTTTACTAGGTGTGGTTGGACGTATTCAAACACGTAATTATGAAAATCAACAAGGTCAAAAAGTATATGTTACAGAAGTAGTATGTGATAATTTCCAATTATTAGAATCACGTAATGTATCTGAACAAAGACAACAGCAACAACCTGGTGGCTTTGGTAATCAAGATGCAGGAAATAATTTTAGTAATTTTTCTCAAAATCAAAATAGTCAGTCATTTAGTCAATCTTCAAGTAAAAACGAAATGCCGAATTTTGATCGTGATAATAGTGATCCTTTTGGAAGCTCATCACAAATTGATATTTCGGATGACGATTTACCATTCTAAAATAGAATAGGAGGGGCATAAAAATGGCAGCTCAACAAAGAAGAGGCGGAAAAAAACGTCGTAAAGTATGTTACTTTACAGCTAACCATATCGATAATATCGATTATAAAGATGTTGATTTATTAGCAAGATTTATCTCTGAAAGAGGTAAAATTTTACCACGTCGTGTGACTGGTACTTGTGCTAAACACCAAAGAAAATTAACTATCGCAATTAAACGCGCAAGAATTATGGGTCTATTACCATTCGTTGGTGAAGAACAATAATTTTTAGAGGACATTCATTCTAAATGAATGTCTTTTTTTGTTTCACGTGAAACAATTATATATTTGTTTTATGAAACATTAATATTATGTTAAAATGGTAAGGTACAGACTTAAATTTTAAAGTAGATAAGGAGTGTTTCTTATATGAAAGTTATATTTTTACAAGATGTTAATGGAAAAGGTAAAAAAGGTGAAGTAAAAGATGTGGCTGTAGGGTATGCACAAAATTTTTTATTAAAAAAAGGATTAGCGGTAGAAGCAACAGCACAATCATTAAGTGAGTTAAAAGGTAAAACCAATGCAAAAGAAAAAGAAGATGCAGAAGTATTGGAAGATGCTAAAAAATTAAGAGATGTGATAGAAGCAGAAGAATTTGAAGTGATTATTAAATCAAAAGCAGGTGAAGATAGTCGCTTATTTGGTTCTATTCCTTCAAAACAAATTGCTGAAGCGTTAGAAAAGCAACACGGAATTAAAATCGATAAACGTAAAATGGATTTAAAACAACCTATTAAAGCGTTAGGTTATACGAATGTACCAACTAAGTTACATAAAAAAGTAACTGCAAAATTACGTGTCCATGTTATTACTGAATAAAAAATAAGGGTAGGGGAAAAACAACATGGAACTTATCCAACAAGATAGAATACCACCACAAAGTGTTGAAGCTGAACAGGCTGTACTAGGATCGGTCTTTTTGGATTCTGATTCAATTGTGGAAGCAATGGAATACATCGAAGCTAAAGATTTTTATCGTCGTGGTCATCAAACTATTTTTCAAATTATGATTGATTTAAACAACCGTAATGAAGCAATCGATGCGATTACGGTTAAAGAACAACTTGAACAGAAGAAAATGATTGAAGATATTGGTGGCGTTAGTTACTTATCTGAACTAACACTAAGTGTTCCAACTGCAGCTAATGTTGGTTATTATGCTAAAATTGTAGAACAAAAATCACTATTAAGAAACTTGATACAAACAGCTACTGATATTGTTACTAGTGGTTTTGAACAAGATGAAGATGTAGAAAGTATTTTAGATGATGCGGAGCGAAAGATATTAGAAGTATCAGAAAAAAGAAATCGTAGTGGATTTTTAGCGATTGCCGATGTCCTAGGCGATTCGATTAATCAAATTGAAAAACTATCACAACAAGGTGAAGCAATTACTGGACTTCCAACAGGTTATCATGCATTGGATAAAATGACAGCAGGACTTCAAGCAGAAGAATTAATTATCTTGGCTGCTAGACCGGCTGTAGGTAAGACAGCGTTTGCACTTAATATTGCTCAAAATGTAGGGACTAAGACAGATGAATCCGTTGCTATCTTTAGTTTAGAGATGAGTGCGGAATCTTTAGTTAACCGGATGTTATGTTCGGAAGGTTTAGTAGAAGCGAGTCACTTAAAAACTGGTCAATTATCAGACGAAGAGTGGGACAACATCATTGTCGCAATGGGAAGCCTCTCTAAAGCTAATATATTTATCGATGATACACCAGGTATTAAAATCTCTGAAATCCGTGCTAAGTGTCGTAAATTAGCACAGGAGCAAGGCGATTTAGGTTTAATCCTCATTGATTACTTACAGCTTATTGAGGGAACTGGACGAGAAAATAGACAACAAGAAGTTTCTGAGATTTCAAGACAACTAAAAAAGCTAGCCAAAGAATTACATGTGCCAGTTATTGCTTTGTCTCAACTCTCACGTGGGGTAGAACAACGTCAAGATAAACGACCAGTACTAAGTGATATTCGTGAATCTGGATCAATTGAACAAGATGCGGATATTGTAGCATTTCTTTACCGTGATGATTATTATCGAAGTGAAGATGGTGAAGATGAAGAACCACCAGAAACAAACAACGTGATCGAAGTAATCATTGAAAAAAACCGGAGTGGTGCTCGGGGAACAGTAGAACTTTTATTTATCAAAGAGTACAATAAGTTTTCTTCACTATCTCCAAGAGAAGAGTTCTAATGTTCGGTTTATTTGTCTTTTTGTAAAATTATAAAAAATAACGTTCGATTTTATTGTAATATAAGTTCTGTTTTGCTAGAATAGTTAAGTATTATTGAAAATAAGAATGGAGTGTTTAAATGTCATCAGTTGTAGTAGTAGGAACTCAGTGGGGCGACGAAGGAAAAGGAAAGATTACCGACTTTTTAAGTGAAAATGCTGAAGTCATTGCACGTTATCAAGGTGGAGACAACGCAGGTCACACTATTCAATTTGATGGAACGACATATAAACTGCATTTAATTCCATCAGGTATTTTTTATAAAGAAAAGATCAGTGTGATTGGAAACGGTGTTGTGATTAACCCTAAATCAATTACTAAAGAATTACAATATTTAGCAGATCATAATATCAATACTGAAAACTTAAGAATTTCAGATCGTGCGCATGTCATTTTACCTTACCATATCAAATTGGATCAATTACAAGAAGATGCTAAAGGTGAAAATAAAATTGGGACAACGATTAAAGGAATTGGACCAGCTTACATGGATAAAGCAGCTCGTGTAGGAATTCGTATTGCTGATTTATTAGATAAAGAAATTTTTGCTGAACGTTTAAAAATTAATTTAGAAGAAAAGAACCGTCAATTTGTTAAAATGTTTGACTCAGAAGCTATAGAGTTTGATGATATCTTTGAAGAGTACTACCAATATGGTCAAGAAATCAAAAAATATGTGACAGATACTTCAGTTATCTTGAATGATGCATTAGACGAAGGTCGCCGTGTGTTATTTGAAGGAGCACAAGGGGTTATGCTTGATATTGATCAAGGAACGTATCCATTTGTAACTTCTTCAAATCCAGTTGCCGGTGGTGTGACGATTGGTAGTGGTGTGGGACCATCAAAAATTAACCGTGTCGTGGGTGTCTGTAAAGCTTACACATCACGTGTGGGAGACGGTCCATTCCCAACTGAATTATTTGATGAAACAGGTCAACAAATTCGTGAAGTGGGTCGTGAATATGGCACAACAACAGGCCGTCCACGTCGTGTGGGTTGGTTTGATACTGTTGTGATGCGCCATTCGAAACGTGTGTCAGGTATTACCAATTTATCATTGAATTCAATTGATGTATTATCAGGTTTACCAACTGTAAAAATCTGTACAGCTTATGAATTAGATGGTAAAGAGATTTATCATTACCCAGCAAGTTTAAAAGAATTATCTCGTTGTAAACCAGTCTATGAAGAGTTACCAGGTTGGACAGAAGATATTACAGGTTGTAAAACTTTATCTGACTTACCAGAAAATGCTAGAAATTATGTTCATCGTGTTTCTGAACTAGTAGGTGTTAGAATTTCAACCTTCTCAGTTGGTCCAGATAGAACACAAACGAACGTCTTAGAAAGCGTTTGGGCACAAATTTAATAAACAAAAAAAAGGGGGAGTTAAAAAACTGCTTCTTTTTTTTACTAAAAGGTAGTAAGATGTGTAGAGGAGGTTGTAAAATGACAGAAAAATTTGATTTATTAGTCGATTCGTGTTCTGACTTACCTTTTGATTATCTGGAACAAAATAATGTTCAGTTAGTTAGTATGATTATTAATTTAAATCATAAAGAATATATCGATGATTTAGGGAAAAAATTTGATTATAATTGGTTTATGGAGCAATTAAAAGCAGAAGAAATGCCTAGTACCTCACAAATTAATATTGGAACGTATTCTGAGGCTTTTAGTCACTATGTTAATGCAGACAAACCTTTGTTGTATGTGGCTTTTTCTTCTGAACTAAGTGGCTCACAAAGAAATGCATATTCTGCTTTGCGACTTCTGGAAGAAGATAATGATTCGGTTTCAGTAACGATTGTTGATTCGAAAGCAGCGTCATTAGGAGAAGGTTTGTTAATCAAAGAAGTGATTAAGCAAAGAGATGCAGGCAAGAGCTTGAAAGAAGTACAAGAGTGGCTAGAAAATAATGTGAACCGAGTACACTCATGGGTAACAGTCAATGATTTAAATCACTTAGAACGTGGCGGACGAATTTCTAAAACATCAGCAGCTATTGGAAGCTTAGTAAAAATAAAACCAATTATTAATGTCGACCCTACAGGAAAATTAGTTAATGTAGGTAAAGTAAGAGGTCGAAAAAAATCATTGGAAAAAATTGTCTCAGAGACTAAACGAACGATAATTTCTAGTGAAGATCAGACAATATTAGTTGCTTATGCAGGAGATCTAGAAGCTGGAGAATATACTAAAAAATTAATCGAAGAAACAATACCGGTTAAAGCAGTAGAGATATTACCTATGGGACCAACGATCGCAAGTCATACAGGATATGGAGCAATCGCTATCTTTTCATTTGGAATCGAAAAATAGATTAGTTGTTAATACTAAAAATTGTTTTTCCAATTTTTGGCATTAACAACTTTTTTTATCGTACCATTTATTAATGTTTAAGGAGAGAAAAGAGAGAATCTATTTTATTTGAGAAATATATGGCATAATGTAATGTAGGATATAAATCAAAATAGGAGGTGTGTTTTTCTGAAAGAGAAACATTCTATTTTATTGCTAATAGTTAGTATTTTAGTAGTTATTACATTATTTTTTTCTATTTATATTAATCGTGTATTTGCTAATGAAAGGGCCAGAGAAGCAGAGATTGTTAAAAAGCAAGAGGCTATAAAGCAAGCTGCAAGGGATAAAGAGGCAAAAAAAACGTATGTTGAAAAAATGAATGATCGTATTATGAGTAACGAATTTAAAAATCGAATGCCTATTCCTTTAATTTTACAAACTGATAAGAAATGGAAGAATGAATTTTACGGAGAAGAAGGTAGTGACCCATTAAAGAACACTGTGGAAATTAATGGATGTGCCATTACAACTTTAGCTATGGTAAGTACTTATTTGGACAAAAAAGAAGTAACACCATTAGATGTATTAAAGTGGTCAGGCAATCGGTATTATGATGAAAACGAAGGGACTGTGTGGCAGATATTTAATGATTTTGCTGTGTCTAAAGAGTATGAATTTGAAGACTTGGGTGATCAGCAGGAGTTAGCTAAAAAACATTTAGAGAAAGGTCATCCTATCGTTGTTTCTGTAAAACCAGGGTATTTCACGAAGGTTGGACATATCATGGTAATCTCAGGATATGATAGAAAAACCAATACTTTTTGGTTAAATAATCCAAGCGATACAGATGAAAAAAAACATACAGGTAAAGCCTTTAAAGAAGCAGAAATACAAAATGAAGCTCTTAGGTATTGGGCTATCTATAAATAATTAAAAAGTATGCATGCAAATAAAGACGAGAGTGACTTTTTTAGTCATCCTCGTCTTTGTTTGTATTTTGAATTTAAAAGTTACTTCAGCTGCTTGGAGCTAAGCGTCTTTTTCACCACTCTTATTTAGTCTGGGTTCAAAAGGCAGCTCCTTGAGGTAACTTCAAAAACTAAAATCAATCCGAAAAGCGAGGATTGTTTCTAGTTTCCTCCAGTTACTCAGAGCTAAACGCCTTTTTAACCACTCTTATTAAAAGATTTGTTTCATTTGTTCTTTGACAGTTTCGTTGTCCAAGAATTCATCATAAGTTGTTTCTGCACGATCCACAACCCCTTTATCTGAAACAGCAACGATACGATTAGCTGTTGTTTGGATAAATTGGTGGTCATGAGAAGAGAATAATAATGAACCGTTAAAACCAATTAAGCCATCATTCAAGGCAGTAATTGATTCTAAATCTAAATGGTTGGTAGGGTCATCTAAAACTAAAACGTTGGCTTTAGAAAGCATTAATTTAGATAACATACAACGAACTTTTTCGCCCCCAGAAAGGACATTAACTGATTTAAGAACATCTTCACCAGAGAATAGCATACGACCTAAGAAACTTCTTAAGAAAGTATTATCTGATTCTTCTTTAGAAGCATATTGACGCAACCAGTCAACAATTGGTTGATCTGTATCAAATTCATGAGAGGTATCTTTTGGTAAGTAGGCTTGGCTAGTTGTTACTCCCCAGCGAACTGTTCCAGAATCAGGCTCCATTTCACCCATGATAATTTTGAAAAGGACGGTTGTTGTGATATCGTCTTTGGCGATAAAGGCAGCTTTGTCATCTTTTCTAAGTGTGAAGCTAATATTATCTAGGATTTTTTTGCCGTCAATTGTTTTAGAAATATTCTCAACTTGTAATAAATCATTACCGATTTCACGTTCGGCTTTAAAGCCAACAAATGGGTAACGGCGTGATGATGGTTGAATATCATCTAATTCAATCTTATCCAGCATTTTTTTACGAGATGTTGCTTGTTTAGATTTAGAAGCATTGGCACTAAATCTTGCGATAAAGGCTTGCAATTCTTTTACTTTTTCTTCTTTTTTAGTATTTTGATCTGATTGAAGTCTTGCTGCGAGTTCACTTGATTCTAACCAGAAATCATAGTTACCGACGAATAATTTGATTTTACCAAAATCTAAATCGGCCATGTGCGTACAAACTTTATTTAAGAAATGACGGTCATGGGATACAGTAATAATTGTGTTTTCTGAGTTGATTAAGAATTCTTCTAACCAAGCAATCGACTCACGATCTAAGCCGTTGGTAGGCTCATCTAAAAGTAAAACATCTGGTTGGCCAAATAATGCTTGGGCTAGTAAAACCTTCACTTTTTGACCAGCAGTTAACTCAGCCATTTTTAAGTCATGTAATTCTTCTGGAATGTTTAGTCCTTGAAGCAAACTTGCTGCTTCTGGTTCAGCTTCCCAACCGTTTAAATCGGCAAATTCACCTTCAAGTTCAGCGGCTTTAATGCCATCTTCATCAGTAAAATCAGCTTTCATATAGATAGCATCTTTTTCTTGCATTACTTCATAAAGACGCTTATGTCCCATCATAACAGTGTGTAAGACAGTTTGGTCTTCATAATCGAAGTGGTTTTGTTTTAAGGTTGCTAAACGCTCATCAGGACCTAACGTTACATTTCCTGTTGATGGGTCAATTTCTCCAGATAATATTTTTAAGAAAGTTGATTTTCCAGCACCATTGGCACCAATCAACCCATAACAATTTCCTGGTGTAAATTTAATATCTACATCTTCAAATAATTTTCTATCTGGAAATTGCAGACTAACATTTGATACGGTAATCATGTAATCCCTCACTTTTTCTTTAAACTAATTTATGTGTCCTTTCGATTATATCGGGCTTCTCGTGGGAATGCAAGAAAGTAAAAAAGGATTGTGCTATAATACTCAAAAAAGGAGTCTGATAGATGATTTATCTCATTATTTTTTGTTTAATTGCAACCCCTTGTTATTTTCTTTTTCAAATAAAGCAACAAAAAGAAAAACGAATAAAATATGTCATTTTATTTTCAATTACCCTTCTCCCAAGCTTGATTTTTGTCTCCAATAAAATCGGCCATTATTTTTTCAAAGAGCAATTAACTCGTGATAGTTATGTGTTGTTTGAAGAAAAATTCCATATACCAAAAGATGAAATAATCGTTGTATATGATATGGGGCAGCATTTTGAAGGTGGTCATAATATGTTGATCACGACTAAATTAGATTATAAAAGCTGGCAGGATGAAGTGAGAGAAAGAAACACTATGTTAAATGGTGAAGAGATTGCTGAGGGCAAAATGGAAGACGTGGTTAATAATGTTCAAAATTGTGAGATTACTTATGTGGCTTGGTTTAAATCAGGAACAGATAAAGCTTACTCTTTTCCAATGACAGACATTGATTACTATCAAAAAAAGAGAAAAAGTGAGGGGGTTGACGCTGAAATTACAACGGGTAAAAGTAAGTTTTCAAAAATCATCACGCTATCAAAGGATTTGGAAGAGTCAAAAAAACGAATTGGTGACTACTTCCATTATTTACCACCAGACAGTGACATTGAAAGCATGATTGAGCATAATATTGAATCTGGATATAAGATAGATAACTAAAAAAAGATTGCTCAAGTGAATGGGCAATCTTTTTTAGTTTTTTCTAGTTAAAATATTTTTAGTAATTTCATAGATTGTATCTTTTGTATTCGCTTTGTTGTTAGGGAGAGTTTGGATGAGACGTAAAGCTTCTTCTGTATAGAAATCAGCTAGTTCATACGCTTTTTCAACCCCTTTGAATTGAACAACCCCTTCATGAACTTTAAGGGAATCTTCATCTGTCATCAGTTCTTTTTTAGAGAGTAAAGGCTCAAAAAATTTTTTATTTTCCTTTAACGCACAAATTAAAGGTAAGCTGTAAACCCCTTGTTTAACATCTTCTAACACAGGTTTTCCGATACTAACTTCATCTTGTGAGTAGTCTAAAATATCATCTACAATTTGGAATGCTAAGCCAATCGATTTTCCAATCTCACGACAATCAGCAGCCACTCTTTTAGAACCGCCATTTTCAAAATACCCAAGAAAGCAACTTAAAGCGAACAATTCAGCTGTCTTTCCAGAAATGTTTTGAATATATTCATCAACAGTAATATCCATATGGTATCGGGTATCCATTTGACCGAGTTCGCCTAGAAGAACTTTTTCCATACTAGCAGTGTTTAATTTAATACTTCTAAAAGAATCTGTGTATTGAACAAGTAATTTGAAACAGACAATAAATAAATAATCTCCAGAATAAACAGCAACATCTTTATCAAATTTTGTTTGAAGAGTTGTAACACCCCGTCTTACATCTGCTTCATCGATAATATCATCATGAATGAGTGTTGCGGTATGTAATGTTTCCATGGCAGCTGCTAGAGCGATACTTTTTTTAGAATCAGGCTGTTTTCCCAATTTTGAAAAAAGTAAAAGATAAGCAGGGCGAAGCAATTTACCACCTGAGTGAAACATTTCGATGATGGTGTTTTCTATCTCTTTATTTGGTAAAGAGATAGAGGAAGACATCAAATCTAGAGTTTTTTGTAACTCCTTTTTTAGTTTTGGGTAATCATTCCACATGACATGAATTTCCATAGATAGTCTCCTTTTTATAGAGTGTGTCTTATTCGTATTCTAATTTAAATTCTTGAATTGTTTTAACATGTTCCATCACATAATTTGCCGCAATACCAATTGCAATGCCAGCTAAGATACCAATCCATGAGAGGACAGGTAGATAAAGCATCACGTTCCAAGATCTAGCAATCCAACTAGCCATGACAAGTTGCCCCACGTTGTGTAGAAAACCACCAGCGGCACTAATGCCAATGGTACTGATTCTTTTTGAGCCAAATTGTTTCAAAGAAAGCATCCCAAGATAACTTAAAATAGCGCCGGCTGCACTATAAAGTAGTGTTGAAACAGTTCCGCCAAGTAAAGTAGTTAAGAAAAGTCTTAGAATAACGAGTAAAAAACTATCTTTTACAGGCATGGTAAAAATCGCAATAATTGTAATTAAATTGGCAAGTCCAAGTTTTGCACCTGGAGCAAAAGCAAACGGAAAGGGAATCATATTTTCTAGTAAACCGATGATGATACCTTGTGCTACGAGTAAGGCAATATAAATTAATTTTTTATTTTTATTCATTAAGTTTCTCCTATCATAGTGAGAATACTATCATTTAAATCGGAAAGCAACTGAAAATGCTGTCTAATTATAAAAGAAAAGGACTGTGACTGAGTAATCACAATCCCTCCTATACTAACAAATGTTGTCACAAAATTAAGCACTGTGACAACTTCATTTAATTTATCAATTAAGCGTTATCGCCATATTGAGACTTCACGTCACCGTACCACCATTTACCAAACGTTCTTTGGATCCATGGCATTACCCACTTGTCTAGACCAAATGCACGACCTGAACCGTTCATTAAAGCGAATGCGACAAATAGGAACCAGATGTTAACCCAGTAGAACATACCTGAGAGACAGAACATCACAACTAAGACAATTGTTGTTGCATTAGCTAACCATGTAAATAAACCAGCGATGATAGCTAGAGCTAATAATACTTCAAAAATTGTCATGAATTTTTGCATAAATAAAGCAACGTCTTGGTTAGGCATCATGAATTCCATAATGTTTGAGAACCATTTAGGCATTGTCTTAAAGACTGTCATTGGTTCTTCGCCATAAGCATAGCTTAAACCAAATGCAGGATCCGCCACGGCAGTAGCGACATCAGTTGTAGCAGCTGCTTCACTGGCACCACTTGTTGCATCAGCGGCTTGTTGTAACCATGGGAATGGAAAAGCAACATTATCAGTAAACCATGATCCTTCACCAAACCAAGTGCCAGGTTGCATTAGTTTACCATTACCAACAATTTTTTTCATTGCTTCAACTAACCATACAGAACCGTAGAAGACACGTAGTGGTACTGACCATAAAACATTACTGTTACGAGAAGAGTGACCACGCATAATGTTACGTTGATCACCAATTCTAAAGAATTCGTGCATGATATATTGGAAAGCATAGTATCCAGAACGAATGTCAAAGAAATAACGTAAGTTAATAATATGTTTCATCGCCATTGCGAAGAAACCACTCATGTGAATTTTATCAAAGACACAAGCAACAGCATATTTAGATCCAATAGAAACCATGAATCCATCATACTTACCTTTATAAGCTACTTTTTCAGTTCCATTAATGTCAGCTAAAATATTTTTAGCGGCACAATGACCTGTTTGTTCAGCGGCTTGAACGATTTGAGGTGTTGCCATATTTTCTTTTTCTTCAAAATAAACTAAATCACCAATTACATAGATATTTTTATCTTCGTAACCTTTAGCTTGCATGAACTCATTAGCTACTAAACGAGCTGCACGAGCTGATTCCATTTTGAATTCTTCAGTGTCACTGTTAGCTTTAACACCAGCAGTCCAGATTAAAGTATGTGTTGGAATTTTTTCGCCAGATTTAAGAACGATATGATCCTCTGCTACTTCAACAATAGGAGTATCTTTAAGAATAGTTACGCCTTTTTTAAGTAAGTATTTTTCAGCTTTTCCAGCATCGTTACGATCTAGCATGTTTAAGATTGTAGGAGCTGCTTCAACGACCATTAAGTTAATTTCGCTTGGGTCTAATTTATTTTTCTTAGCAAGAACTTCTTTCCAGTCGATTAATTCTCCGACCATTTCGATCCCTGTAAAGCCAGAACCACAAACAACAAAGTTTAACATTGCTTTACGTTTTTCAGCGTCCGGCTCCATAGCAGCTAGTGTCACTGTTTTTTCGATATGATCATGAATTTTAATTGCATTGTCCATAGACCATAAAGTGAAACCATGTTCTTTAACGCCAGGTGTTCCAAAGTCGTTAGGTTCGCCACCCATAGCAAGTACTAGGTAATCGAATGAATAAGAACCACGTTCTGTTTTTACCACTTTATTTTCTTTGTCAACGTTGACTACTGAATCAGTAACAACACTCACATTTTTTCTCTTGCAGAATAGTCTTTGTAAATCGTATTGGATTGCTTCTGGTTCGACACGTCCACCAGCAACTTCATGCAATTCGGTCATCATTGTTTGATAAGAATGACGGTCAATTAAAGTAATATGCATGTCGCTATTTTTTTTAAGCTTCTTAGAAAGCATCTTTGCAGCTGCTATACCAGAATATCCAGCACCGACTACAACAATCTCTGTTTTAGCCATGATATAATTCTCCCCTTTTCATAAATAAAAAATATAATAATAAGTACAAAAATAAATTGATTACGTGAAAAAAAATACACAATCGTATTTAATTATAAAGCCAAGTGCATAAAAAGTCTAACAAAATTTATAAAATTTTTAGAATTTTTAAGAGTTACTGACTTTTATTAAAAATTTGTGAAAAAGTGAATTTGATATTTAAAAAGAATTGCTTTTTTTATAGGAATGAGATAAAATAAATTCTGTAAATAAGTTCACATGAACTAAAAAATAAAAGGTGGTTTTATCATTATGAAAATGAAAAAATTAATTACTGGTATGACAGTTTTGGCTATGACAACATTACTATTGGCTGCTTGTGGCGGAAGTAAAGATAAAGATACAAAAGACTCTACAGCAAAATCATCAGAAGTTACTAAAAAAGACGATAAAAAAGAAGACGCAGCTCCAAAAGAAAAAGAAGCTGGTGGCGATCTTAAAGATGGCGAATATACATTAGAAGAAAAAAATGAAGAAAATGGTTACCGTGCAACATTTACAATGGTCGTTAAAGACGGTAAAATTTCTGAATCTAAATATGATAACATCAATAAAGATGGTAAATCAAAAGTAGATGACGAAGAATATAACAAAAAAATGACAGAAGTAACTAAAACTGGACCAAAAGAATTTATTCCAGAATTAAATGAAGCTTTCGTAGCAGCACAATCAGCTGATGGTGTTGATGTAGTAACAGGTGCTACTCACTCTACCGAATCATTCAAAAACTATGCACAACAATTAATTCAAGCAGCTCAAGCTGGCAAAACAGACAAAATCGAAATCGATAATGGCGCTAAATTAAAAGACGGTGAATACACATTAGAAGAAAAAAATGAATCTAATGGTTACCGTACTGCGTTCACTATGGTAGTTAAAGATGGTAAGATTGCTGAATCTAAATATGATAACATCAACAAAGATGGTAAATCAAAAACAGAAGATGCTGAATACAACAAAAAAATGGAAGAAGTTTCAAAAAATAGCCCAGAAAAATATATTCCTGAGTTAAACAAAGCATTAGTTGAAAAACAAAAACCATCTGAAATGGACGTAGTAACAGGAGCAACTCATTCTACTCATTCATTCCAAATGTATGCAGAACAATTAATTAACGCTGCAGAAAAAGGCGACACTGCTAAAATCGAAGTAGATAACCTTGTTTTTAAACAATAATTATTCGTATTAATAAAAAAGAGGCTGACATTTAGGTCAGCCTCTTTTTTGTTTTAATTTGAAAAAAAACCAAATTTATAGTTAAATGTAACAGATAACTAAAAACGGGGGAAAATCAATGAAAATTAATAAAAAAGGTTGGCTAGCATTGTTAGTTATACCGATAGCGATGTTAACCTTAGCTTCATGTAGCTCAACATCTAAGAAAGAAAACAAAGTAGAGAGTAAAAATACCTCTGTTTTAAAAGATCCTTATAAAAAAGAAGAATTTTTAATGGGAACATATGTCAGAGTCCAAATTTTTGATGAAGGTAAGGAAGATGTCTTAGATAAAGTGTTTGATCGAATCAAAGAATTGGATAAAAAAATTACGGTTAATCAAAAAGGATCTGAAGTCGATCAAATTAATGAACAAGCTGGAATTAAACCAGTCAAAGTATCGGATGATGTTTACCGTTTAACGAAAGATTCGTTGTATTTTAGTGAAGATTCAAAAGGTGGTTTTGATTTAACCATTGGACCCATCACAAGCTTGTGGCACATCGGATTTGATGATGCAAGAAAACCAGAACAAAAAGAAATTGATGATAAATTAAAATTAGTTGATTACAAAAAAGTTAAGTTAGATGAAAAAGAAAAAACAGTTTACCTTGAAGAAAAAGGAATGGAACTAGACTTAGGTGCGATTGCTAAGGGATTCATTACCGATGAAGCTGTGAAAGTTCTTGAAGATAATGGTGTAACAACTGGGATTGTCGATTTAGGAGGAAATATCTATGTTCTAGGTGATAGCCCTAAAAATAAAACAGGAAATTGGAAAGTTGGTATCCAAGATCCTAACGAGGCCAGAAATACCATTGCTGGTTCAGTTGAGAAAAAAGATATGTCACTGGTGACTTCAGGAATTTATGAACGTAATTTAGAAGTAGATGGTAAAGTTTATCATCATCTATTCAGCTCGGAAACAGGCTATCCTTTTGAAAATGAAATTGCTGGTGTGACGATTATCTCTGAAACGTCAATTGCTGGAGATGGACTATCAACAGGCGTATTCTCAATGGGTGTGAAAGATGGAATGAAATATGTGGAAGACCGTAAAGATATTGATGCGATTTTTATAACGAAGAGTGATGATATTTATCTAAGTAGTGGTGTGAAAGATATATTTAAATTAAATGAAGATTCTCCTTATAAAGTAAAAGATATTAAGGATTTAAAATAGCGAGGGAAGAAAATGACAGTCAAAGTTTTTTTAGAGTTGGTTGAGATTAGGACGAAGTTAGCAAGTCTTTTTCCTTATTTAGTAGGCTTGCTATTTTCTGCTTATTATTTTGAGCAAGTAAATGGTATAAATATGTTCTTGTTTTTTGTGGCAATGTTTACTTTTGATATGGCAACAACAGCCATTAATAATTTAATGGATTTCAAAAAAGCTAAAAATGATCATTATCAAGAAAATACAAATATTGTTGGTATGGCGAAATTAGATGAAAAAAAAGTAAGTTTCCTTATTTACGGGATGATTGCTTTTTCAAGTATCATTGGCATTTATCTAACTTACCGAACAAGTCTTTTGCTTCTAGCAATGGGTGGATTGTGCTTCTTAATTGGTATTTTTTATACGTTTGGACCAGTTCCGCTATCACGTATGCCTCTAGGTGAAATTTTTAGTGGTGTGACAATGGGTTTTGGTATTTTCTTTATCACAATCTACTTGAATATTGCTCAATTAGACATTTTAAGTCTGTCTTTGATGGATGGACATTTTGCCTTAGTTGGTAATATTAAAGAATTATTTTTTATTGTCTGGGCATCGGTTCCAATGATCTTCACTATTGCCAATATTATGTTGGCTAATAATCTTTGTGATATGGAACAAGATATTAGTAATCATCGTTATACTTTGCCTTACTATATTGGCAAAGAAAATGGCGTAAGGTTGTTTCAAATTTTGATGTATAGTTGTTATATATTTATAGTAGGCGGTATTGTTTTAGGTATCTATCATTGGATAATGTTACTTGTTTTAGGGACGTTTCCATTGATCCATAAAAATGTTCAAGCATTTAGTCAAAAACAAGAAAAAGCTACAACTTTTAGTATTTCGATTAAAAATTTAATAATTTTTAATGGGGCCCAGGTTATTGGGTTATTACTTAGTTTAATAATAGGATAAGGATATTTTAAATAGAAGTAGAAAAATCAAAATTTTAATTAATTTTGATTTTTTTTATTAACCACAATACCTTTAAGAGTGTTATGGTAGTATCAAATAAAAATGTTTGTATTAAGGGAGAGTAAGAGTGAAGGAAGAGGAAAAGATAATTAATCGTATGGGAACAACTATTAAATTGAAAGTCCAAGCAGAAAATGCTCACCACATATTACAAGTTGCGGAGAATATGTTAATTGATTTTGAACAACGCTTTAATGCAAATGATGAAAATTCTCAATTAATGAAGTTAGCTAAAAATGCAGGTGAAAAGGTGACGGTTTTGGATCAAGATTTATATGAACTTATCAAAATAGGTAAGCGTCATAGTGATGATCCAGACAGTTTTTTAAATATTACTTTAGGACCTTTAATTAAAGCTTGGAACATTGGCTTTTTAGATGCTCAGATGCCCAAACAAGAAATAATTACTGAAAAATTACAATTAAGTAATCCAAAAAAAATTCTACTAGACGATGCGAAACAGTCTGTTTTATTAAAAGAAAAAGGGATGTCAATTGATCTTGGAGCTTTGGCAAAAGGTTATTTTGCTGATAAAATTATTCATTTTTTTAAGCAGGAGGGGGCTGTTTCAGGTTTCATTGACTTAGGAGGAAATGTATTAACTTTTGGGGAAGCCTCTCATACTGGGGACGATTTTTGGAAAGTGGGTATACAAAATCCATTTTTACCAAGAGGAAATCAGGCTATGATCCTAAAGATAAAGAATCAATCGGTTGTAACGTCTGGCATTTATGAACGAGTATTAGTTGATAATGATCAAAAATATCATCATATATTTGATCGAAAAACAGGTTATCCAGTTGCTACGGACCTAGTAAGCTTAACAATTGTTTCTAAGTTATCATTAGATGGAGAGATTTGGACAACTCGATTATTTGGTCACAACATCTCTAAAATATTAGAGACAGTTTCACAAGATGATTCATTAGAAGCTATTTTAATGACTAAGAATGGAGAATTGGCTTATACAAAGGGAATAAAAAATAGGCTTGTATAAATAAGGACAGATCCTTTTTAATTAAAGTATCTGTTCTTATTTTTGATATTTTTGGAAATTTCAGTAGTAAAAATTTGAATCAATTGTTCCTCTTCTGGTGTTAAATTTTTTTTATTAGAAAAAGCAATAAAGTATTTTAAGGATATAAGCTCTTGATTGAGTAAGTATAAGTTACAATTGTCTAAATTTTGAAAAGGTAATGTACTTTCTGGAAGAAGCGTGATACCAACTCCATGACTAGCTAGTTCACCAACTGTAAAAATATTGTCACACTCAAGGGAAATATTAGGAGTTATATTATTTTTTTGTAAAAGATAATCAATTTGTCTACGAATAGCAGAACCGCGTGTTGTTAAAACTAAAGGTTCGCTAAGTAGTTGCCTGATTGACAAGGTTCCTTCAGGGAGAAACTGCGTATTTTTTTGATACAAAGAAGAAGTATTAGGAATCAAAGCAAAGTAAGAGTGAGAACCACAATCTTTAACAGTTAAATTAGGAGAGATAGTTTCAGGATTTTGGCCGATCAAAAAGTCTAAATCTCCATTAAGTACTTTATCTTCATTAGCACTAGGAATATCTTCATTAATATTAATCATCAAATTAGGATTCTTCTTGATAAATTTAGGAAGAATGATAGGTAATAAGTAGGTCCCTAAACTCGATAGGATTCCAATACGAATCGTTTGATGATCAGGATAGGAAAGTGTATGAATTTTTTTCATAAAGTTATCTTGTTCAATTTCCAATGAAGTTAAGTGTTGATAATATATTTTACCAGCCTCAGTTAATTGAAGTGGTTTAGAGGTTCTATTAATAATAGAGACTCCCAAAATTTTTTCTGTTTTTTTTATTGTCTGGGTTAGATAAGGTTGGGATATATACAATTCTTTTGATGCTTTAGTAAATGTACCGTGTTTTAAAAGCATTTCTAAATATTGTAACATTAAGTTTGATTCAATAGTTGTCATGCCAACACCTCCTATTATCATTATAACAAATTACTTATAACTCCATACAAAAATAAATATTTCACAAAACGGTTTATATCTATTATAGTCTGTTTATAAGCTTATTTAATTTATTAAATATTTTTTTACTTTATATTGCTCGTTAAATCACAATAGAAGAGGGAAGGGTTAACAAATGAAAATAGTAGGCATAGTAGGAACCAATTCAAATGAGTCAACCAATAGGAAATTACTTCAATTTATGAAAAAACACTTTTCAAAAGAAGCAGAAATTGAATTGTTAGAAATTGCAGAGTTTTCAAGCTTTAATGAACCAGAAGAAAAAATAGCCCCAAGTAATATTCAAGAATTCTCCAAAAAAATAGCTAATGCAGATGGTGTCATAATAAGCACACCAGAGTACGATCACTCTATTCCGGCAGCTTTAAAAAGTGTATTAGAGTGGCTTTCGTATACGACACGACCATTAATTGATAAACCCGTTATGATCGTTGGTGCATCTCACGGTTCATTAGGCTCTTCTAGAGCGCAGGGTCATTTAAGACAAATTTTAGATTCACCTGAACTAAAAGCACGTATCATGCCTAGTGCGGAGTTTTTACTAGGAAGATCACTTCAAGCTTTTGATGAAGAGGGTAATTTAGTTTATGCAGAAAAAGTAACAGAGTTAGAAGATTGTTTCCACGAATTTATCATGTTTGTTGAAATAGTTAATCGCCTTATCAGTGAGAATAAATCTACTAGAGAAATAAATAAAGTTTTTTCTTGGGAAAAATTTCAAGATGGAGGGGAAAAAGAATGAAATTAATTGCAATTGTTGGTACTAATGCTAAAAAATCATATAACAGAGTTCTTCTAACATTTATGCAACAACACTTTAAAGAACAGGCAGATATTGAGATACTTGAACTGACTAACGTTCCTATGTTTAATGAATCTATTGATCAATCGGATACAGCAGTTATTCAAGAATTTAATCAAAAAATATTGGAAGCTGATGGGGTAATTATTGCTACACCAGAGCATAATCATTCTATTCCCTCATCACTTAAGAGTATTCTAGAATGGCTCTCTTTTCAGTTGCATCCTTTTGATGGTAAACCAGTCATGATTGTAGGAGCTTCTTATGACGTACAAGGGTCTTCGAGAGCCCAGTTACACTTAAGACAAATCCTTGATGCTCCTGGGGTTAATGCTAATGTGATGCCTGGATATGAGTTTTTATTAGGACAAGTACATAAAGCTTTTGATGAAAATGGAAATATTAAAAATGAAGGAACGGTAGACTTTTTAGAAAGTTGTTTCTTGCGTTTTTTACGCTTTACACAAATTTCAAATCTATTAAATATTCCAGAAGAAGTATGCTACGAGCCGGGTATCTACAATGTTGTAGCTCCAGGTCATAACGGTAATTTACCTATGGCTGTAACGTTAACAAAAGAAAGAATTGAAGATATTAGCATTGATACGTCTGGAGAATCAGAAGGTATTGCCGATGTTGTCTTTACTAGAATCCCTTCGCAAATAGTTGAGGGACAAACCTTAAATATTGATATTCTGTCTGGAGCATCAGTGACAAGTCAGGGCGTTATTGATGGTGTTGCCAAAGCTGTTAAGCAAGCTGGAGCCAATCCGGATATTTTAAGAAAAAGAGCAAAGGCGCCAAGTGCATTAGATAAAGAGGATACTGAGCTAACGGCCGATGTAGTTGTTATTGGTGGCGGAGGAGCTGGGTTGTCAGCAGCCGCAAGTGTCTTACAAGAAGGGAAAAGTGTTGTAATTGTTGAGAAATTCCCTTCAATTGGAGGAAATACAGTTAGAACAGGAGGACCTATGAATGCGGCAAACCCAACATGGCAAAAAGGATTTTCTGCCATGCCTGGAGAACATCATACATTGGAAGATATGTTAACGTTAGATGAAGGGGAAGTAGATGAAGAATATGTTAATGATGTTAAGTTACTTAAAGAACAAATAAGAGCTTATTTAGCTGATGAAGATTATTTATTTGATTCATCTATCTTACATCGAATTCAAACTTACTTGGGTGGCAAAAGAGTTGATCAAAATGGAGAAAAAATATACGGCCAATATGATTTAGTTAAGATTTTAACGGATGAAGCGTTGAATTCAATTCATTGGTTAGAAAATATTGGGGTTGAGTTTGACCAAGATGATGTAACCATGCCTGTTGGGGCTTTATGGAGACGTGGTCATAAACCGTTAAAAAATGAAGGATATGCTTATGTAGCAGCTTTAGAAACATTTGTTAAGGAACAAGGTGGAGAGATAATAACGGATACGGCAGTCGAAGAGATTATCATGACTAATGGTAAGGCTTCAGGTGTAATCGGTAAAGGAATGAACGGGCAAAAAGTAACCGTAAATGCCGATGCAGTAGTGATTGCTTCTGGTGGTTTTGGAGCAAATACCAAAATGTTGAAGCAATATAATACGTATTGGACTGAGATTGCAGATGATATCAAAACATCTAACTCACCAGCGATTACGGGAGATGGCATACATTTAGGGAAAGAAGTTGGAGCTGAATTAGTAGGAATGGGATTCTCTCAAATGATGCCAGTGTCGGACCCTAATACAGGAGCTCTATTCAGTGGGTTACAAGTTCCACCACAAAACTTTGTAATGATTAATACAGACGGCAAGAGGTTTGTAAACGAGTATGGTAGCCGTGATGAATTGACTCAAGCAGCTATTGATAACGGGGGATTATTCTATCTAATTGCAGATGAGATGATTAAAGAAACTGCTTATAACACAAGCCAAGAAAAAATTGATCAGCAGGTAGCAGCAGGTACTTTGTATCGAGGAGAGACGTTGGAAGATTTAGCTAAACAATTAAATATATCTTCTGAAGTTTTCATAAAAACGATTACTAACTACAATCATTATGTCGAAAAAGGATTAGATCCAGAATTTGGAAAAGATGTATTTGATCTAAAAGTAGAAAAAGGACCGTTTTACGCAACACCAAGAAAACCAGCAGTCCATCATACAATGGGTGGATTAAAAATAAATACTAAAACAGAGGTTATCGACACAAATGGACAAGTAATTAGTGGCTTATTTGCAGCTGGGGAAGTAGCTGGTGGGATTCATGCTGGTAATCGTTTAGGCGGAAACTCACTAACAGACATTTTCACCTTTGGTAGGATTGCAGGTCAGTCAGCTGTAAATCAATTAACGAAATAAGTGGGGGATAACTGATGAATAAAGGGATAAATAGATGGGCTGTTTTGTATGCTTCAACAGCCGTATTACTTTGTACAGGTGCAGTATATGCATTTAGTGTTTTAGCAGGTCCTTTAAGTGCTGCTAAAGGGTGGTCAATGGAAGAAGTCATGTTAGCATTTACTATAAATGCAGCTATTGCGCCGATTCCAATGATTTTAGGTGGCTTCATGACGGATAAAGGCCTAGCTAAATGGGTTATTGTAAGTGGGGGACTATTATTTGGAATAGGTTTTTTCTTAACTGGGATTGTGAATAGCACAACCATGCTATACCTAACTTATGGACTTATAGGTGGACTAGGTCAGGGATTAGCTTACTCAGGTTGTTTAAGTAATACGATTAAACTATTTCCGGATAAAAAAGGTTTAGCTTCAGGCATTATTACTGCTGGAATGGGTGGAGCAGCTATTATTGCTGCTCCTATAGCTAATCAATTAATTGCGACATTTGATGTTATGGTGGCTTTTAAAGTTTTAGGGATAAGCTATATCGTGGTTGTCTTGATAGCAAGCTTATTTATTAAAACAGCACCAGCTAATCTAGTAGCAAGTGGAAATTCACAACCTATAGTAAACGTTAATTGGAAAGGTATGTTGAACACACCCTTCTTTTACTTGATTTTCTTTATGTTGTTTAGTGGTGCTTTTTCTGGTCTGATGATTGCTTCGAATGCTTCAGTTATTGGTCAGAAAATGTTTAGCTTAACACCTGGTGTAGCAGCCTTTTATGTTAGCTTATATTCATTATCTAACTGTTTTGGTAGAGTCTTATGGGGAACAGTATCTGATAAAATAGGAAGAAATAGATCATTCAGTATTATTTTGATAGTTGTTATATTAGCTTTTATCACTTTGGTAACATTATCTACTCAAGTTGGTTTCATGGTGGGAATTATAGCGTTGGGACTTTGCTTTGGAGGCGTTATGGGAGTCTTTCCACCTATGGTAATGGAAAACTATGGGCCGGCTAATCAGGGTGTTAATTATGGTATTGTGTTCATTGGTTATTCAGCTTCAGCTTTCTTTGCGCCTAAGATGGCTATTAGTATGGCAGAAGCAAATGGAGGTAGTTTTACAAGTGCCTTTTATGTTGCTATAGCAGTAGCAGTTGCGGGATTACTATTTAATTATATTTATATGAAATTAAAAAAAAATAGTAGTAATACAATTTTGGAAACAAAATAGATAAGAGACCGACGAAAAAGTATTTATCCTTTTCGTCGGTCTCTATTTTAATTATATACTATAAAGCTAGTTTTAAAATGTTAATAATATCTTCTGAATTAAGAGGTTTTAAATGGCCCACAGTTTGCGAATCATTTTTAGTCGCTCGATTTGCCATTTCTTCAAAATGAGTGTTATCAATATCAAACTCAGCTAATGTAGACCTCATGCCCATTTTATTGAAAAATTCTTTCGTTTTTTCAATTCCCAAAGTAATAATCTCATTTTCAGTATAAGCGAAAGGATCAATCCCAAAAACACGTACCCCATATTGAACAAAAATATCAGGATGTGACTTGCTAACATAAGTCATCCAAGCAGGGAAAATAACAGCCATCCCTTCACCGTGAACAATTCCGTATTGCCCACTCACTTCATGTTCAATTCTATGAGATGCCCAATCAGGCTCACGGCCAAGTTCTAAACTATTATTATGCGCCATAGAGGCTGTCCACATGATTTCTGCGCGTAATTCATAATTTTCTAGATCATTAATTAAATGATTTCCATTAATAATGAGTGACTTAGCAGCTCCTTCTAAAAGAAAATCAGTTAAATTAACATTTTTTTCGTTTGTAAAATAGCGTTCCAAAAGATGAGTTAAAATATCAGAAACACCTACACCGGTATGATATTTAGGAAGTTTTAATGTATATTCGGGATTTAATATTGAAAATTTAGGAATAATTAAGTTGGTTTCTACCCCTAATTTATGCTTCTCTTTAGAAACGATTGTCGCATTTGACATTTCTGAGCCTGAAGAAGCAACTGTTGCAATGACTCCAATAGGTAAAGCATCTGATACCTCTTCTTTACCTAAAAAGAAATCCCAAGTATCACCCTCATATAAAGAACCAAATGATAGGGCTTTGGCCGTGTCAATGACACTTCCACCACCTACAGCAAGGATAAAATCAATATTATTGTCTGTCACTTCTTTTTCTAATCGTTGAATCAAACTTAATTCAGGATTGGGGACAACATCACCATTTTTAAAAAGATTAATATCATATTGCTGACATTCTTCTTCAATCGTTTGATAAATTCCTAAATCAAAAATATAATCGCCACTATATAGGACTAAAACATTTTTTGTTACTGTATATTGATTAATTAATTTTCCGACTTTTTTTTCTTCCCCTTGACCAAAATAAATGTTGGCTGGATTGTGATAATTAAAATTTAACATATTAGTTAGCTCCCTTATAAATGATTAATTAGTTGGAAGAAATACATTTAGTGAAGGAATAGGTATTAATATATTAATCGAATGTTTTCTTCTTTAAAGAAAGAAAGCCACTCGTTATTAATCGGTTTTTGATCGGTAATGACCGTTTGAATTTTTGAAAAATTTGAAATTAAGTGAATCGTTCTAAAATCAAATTTAGTATGGTCGACTACCAGGATATTTTGTTTAGATTGAATCATAAATTGTTTTCTAACAAGAGATTCAACCTCACTGTTATCTGTTGGTCCAATTCCAAGTGAAAGTCCTGAACTACTAATAAAGGACTTATCAATTAGGTATCTCGCGACATCAGCTTGAGCATTAGCTCCAACAAAAGAGTGAGAAACACGTCTGAAATTTCCACCAATTCCTATGAGATCAATTCTAGGATTTCCCTTTAGACAATTGAATATATCAAGAGAATTAGTAATGACAGTAATCTTTAATTGCGAGTCTAGTAGCTGGTTTGCAATAGCTAGGCACGTTGTTGAGCTATCCAGTGCTATAGAGTCACTATCTTCAATTAAACTAATAGCAAGTTTGGCCATGACCTCTTTTTCTTCCATGAACATCGATTCTCGTAGTGGAATTGGCACTTCTTTGTCTTTGATGTTCGGCATAAAGGCACCACCCCGAACTCGCTTTAATTTTTTTTCATCTTCAAGAGTATCTAAATCTTTTCTAATTGTTTCTTCTGTAACACCAAGCATTAAACTAAGGTCAGTCACTTTTACGCTACCTGTTTTTTCTAACAAGTTAAGTATAGCGTTTAATCTATCATATTTTATCATTATTTTCTTTCCTTATCTTAAAGGTTTTCGATACTCTTATCTTAACAAATATAAATAAAAAGTAAAGATTAAAAAGAAAAAAACAAACCTTTTCAAAGAAAAACAAAGAAAAAACGTTTATTATTTCTTGTTTTTCTTCGAAATGTCTTGTTTTTCTTTTTTTATTTAGGTATAATCCAATCAGTTGGAAGCGAATACATTTTTTGTTTTGGAGGGGATGTAACAAAATAATCGTGTTCTATCAAGCTTTAAGGTGAAACTAATTAAAACTTATTGAATGGGGAGAAAATAAAATGGAAAAGAAGAAAAAAGGGCACTTTATGGGGATGGTCCCACTTATTATCTTTTTAATTTTGTACATGGCAACAGGTTTAATAACAGGAAGTTTTGAAAACATGCCATTGATGGTGGGGATTTTAATTGCATCGTCTATTGCATTGTTAATGAATAACAAAGATAATCCTTCAACTTTCGAAGAGCGCGTTATGATGTTTTGTAAAGGTGGTGGAGATTCAGGTTTAATGTTAATGGTTGTCATCTTCATTTTAGCAGGCGCTTTTTACGGAGTTGCTAATGGAATGAATGCAGTAGATTCGATTACTAACTTAGGCCTTAGTGTTTTACCATCTAACTTGATTTTACCAGGACTTTTTATTATTGGCTGTATCTTAAGTTTTGCGATGGGAACATCAATGGGAACTGTTGCAGCGCTTGCGCCAATTGCGATTGATATTGCTGAAAAAACAGGAAGCAATGTAGCTTTAGTTTGTGGTATTGTTGTTGGGGGAGCAATGTTTGGAGATAACTTATCATTTATCTCAGATACAACGATTGCGGCAACAAGGAGTCAAGGCGTTTCGATGAAAGATAAATTTAAAGCAAATATTTTAATGGTTTTACCAGCTGTGGTAATTAATCTAGTTGTCTTAGCTTTACAACCAATTGATACAACCGCCTTATCAACAGCTACTCATGAATACAATTTAGTGAACATCATACCTTATATCTTAGTAATTATTCTCTCTTTAGTGGGTGTTCAAGTGTTGCTAGTTATGGTAGCCGGGATTCTTTCGGGAATGGCTATTGGCTTAATCCATGGAGACTTCAATATCATTGAGTTTATGAAAATTGCTCATGATGGTATGAAGGGCATGGAAGATATGGCTATTATCGCTGTTTTAGTTGGTGGTTTGGTAGCTTTGATGAATTATTTAGGTGGTATCGATTGGTTACTCGAATTATTAACTAAAAATACGAAAAGTGCTCGTGGTGGCGAATTATCAATTGCAGCTCTAGTTAGTTTAATGGATATTGCAACGACTAATAATACAATATCTATTATTGCAGCAGGACCTCTAGCTAAAGACATTTCAGATGAGTTTGGGATTTCAAGAGCAAGAACTGCTAGTTTATTAGATCTTTTCTCTGCAGCGTTTAACGGATTACTACCTTATGCAGGTCAATTGTTAGTTATTGGTGGAATGGCAGGTATTTCACCAGTTAGCATTATGCCATATAATTGGTATTCGATTTTAATGTTAGTTTTTGGATTACTTTCAATTGCGATTGGTTTTCCAAAAGGAACTTTATCAGACCACAAAAAAAGCGTAACAAGTCAATCAGTTACAGTAGAAGGGGAAGTTTAATATGGAAAAATTTAAAGCACATTTTTTAATGTCACATGATGATGTGAAAGAATATGTCACTCAAAAGTTAAATCTCTTTTCAAAAGAGGCAGAATTGGTAGTAAAAGAAGTTGGCGATGGTAACATCAATTATGTGTTTATCGTAGAAGATGCTAAAACTAAAAAAAGTGTTGTCGTTAAACAAGCAGATGTTTTACTGCGTTCATCAGGTAGACCTTTAGATATTAATCGTAACAAGATTGAAGCAGATATTTTAAAAATTCAATATGATTTAGTACCAGAATTTATTCCAGAAATCTACCATTATGATGAGGCTATGGCAGCATTAACAATGGAAGACATATCTGCTTATAAAAATCTACGTTATGAGTTAGAAAAAAAGATAATATTTCCTAAATTAGCAGATGAAATAAGTACATTTTTGGTAGAAACGTTATTATCAACTACTGATTTAGTATGGGATCGACAAGATAAGAAAAAACAAGTTAAAAACTTTGTTAATATAGATATGTGTGATATCAGTGAGGACTTAGTCTTTACAGAGCCGTATAACGATTATAAAAAACAAAATGTTATAATAGAAGGGAATCAAGAGTTTGTTGAACGTTTCATCTATATGAATCAAGCCTTGTTAACAGAAATTGCTAAATTAAGAAATAATTACATGAATAATGCTCAAGCCCTTGTTCATGGAGACTTACATTCGGGTTCGATTTTTGTTAATCAAGACGGAATGAAAGTGATTGATCCTGAGTTCGCATTTTATGGACCAATGGGATACGATATTGGAAATGTGATTGGAAATTTATTCTTTCCGTTAGCAAAAAATGAGTTTTATGATCACGATGAAGAGTTCAGTGAATGGTTAATAACAACCATTCAAGATATTTTTGATCAAGTTAAAGAAAAATTAACGCAAGCTTATGCAGAGAAAGTTAGTTTGTCCATTTATCAAAATGAAGCCTTTAAAACACAATTTATTAATGGCATTATGGCGGATACATTAGGTTATGTGGGGACAGAAATTATTAGACGTGTGATTGGTGATTCTAAAGTGAAAGAAGTAGCTACTGCACCTTTAGGAAAAGAACGCATTGCTATGGAACGAAGTTTATTAAAATTAGGAATTGATTTAATTTTACACCGAGATGATTTTAATTCAGGAGAAGAATTAGTTAAGGCTTTTCAATTAGTCAAAGCATAAAGATAGGGGAGTAAACATGAAAAGAGCCGATTATAACATGCCGTTTCTCTTACAATACGAAAATGTAGCATGGTACGAAGATGGAAAAGTTAGAATTTTAGATAGACGAATTTATCCAACATCAATCGAGTTTGTTGAATGTGAAACGCACAAAGAGGTAGCTCAAGCTATTACAGATATGGTGACTCAGAGTGCAGGTCCGTATACAGCTGCTGGCATGGGAATGGTATTAGCTGCTTATGAAGCTAGAAACTTGTCAACAAGTGAACAAATTGATTTTTTAAAGAAAGCAGCTCATACGATAGGATATGCTCGTCCAACAACGGCTAATCGAATGACTCAAATTACGGATAATTGTTATGAAGTAGGAAAATCAGCATTAGAAAATGGCGGTTCAGCAATTGAAGCCATTTTCCAAACAACCATTGATTCCTTGAATCGACGCTACACAGTCATGGATAAAGTCGGAAGAACTTTACTGAAAAAAATACCCCAAAATGGTAAAATTTTAACTCAGTGTTTTGGGGAAACGATCGTAGGAACTTTGTTAAGAGCGGCTAAAGAAGAAGGAAATGACTTAGAAGTGTATTGTGCAGAAACAAGACCTTATTTACAAGGAGCAAGACTTACTTCAAGTTGTGCAGCAGATTTAGGGTTTAAAACAACTGTAATTACTGATAATATGGTAGCTTATGTAATGGAAACAAAAGGAATCGATGTTTTCACATCTGCGGCGGATTCTATTGCTCGAGATGGTCATATTGCTAACAAAATTGGAACAAATCAAATAGCGATTGTCGCTCAACATTATGAGGTACCTTATTTTGTAACCGGTATTCCAGATACGGACAAATTTGGTAGAGAAGATATCATTATTGAAGAACGTGACCCTAAACAAGTTTTAGAGTATCGTGGAATTCCTAATACATTACCAAGTGTAGAGGGCATTTATCCGTCCTTTGATATCACAGCACCTTCAAGAATTAGTGGCATTGTAACAAATAAAGGAATATACTCACCTTATGATTTAGAGGAGTATTTTAAATTAGAACAAACACGTTTTTATTAAAATACAGTATAAAAGAGACAGATAGCAAGTACTGTTTGTTTATAGGGGAAATGATAATAAAAAGGATGGTCTTTCATGAAGTATTTAGAAGAAAGAAAACAATTAGTTGAATATGGAAAAAAAATGTTAGAAGACAAACTAACAACAGGAACAGGTGGAAACTTAAGTGTTTACGTCAGAGAAGATAATGTGATGTTGATTACACCAAGTGGCATTCCTTACAATGAAACAACAGAAGAAGATATTGTATTGATGACTCTTGAAGGCGACGTACTAGAAGGCGTGAGAAAGCCATCTAGCGAATACGATATGCACCGAGTATTTTATCAAAAAACTGAGCATGTTAATGCCATTGTTCATACACACTCTGAGTTTGCAACAGTTTTTGCATGTCTTCAAGAAGATATATTGCCGCTCCACTATATCATTGGTTCGATAGGCAACAAGGTGAGATGTTGTCGTTATGAAACATTTGGTACAGCTAAATTAGCGGAGGTAGCCTTTGAAGAAATGAAGGATGATAAGGGAATATTGTTAGGAAATCATGGGACTCTATCTATTGGTGAAAATTTAGCTTCGGCCTTTTCAGTGGCGAAAGATATTGAATTTGTTGCCAAACTTTATTACCGTGCAAAATCAATCGGAACACCAGTATTACTAAATGATGAACAATTAGAAGAAGTTATTGAGAAATTTGGTACTTACGGGCAACTCCGTATTCATGGTCAAAAGTAATACGTCAAAATTAGACTTTAGACGGATAGTGTTTTAAATATCTCCATGCTATCATTTTCTCATAAGAAACGGGGGAGACTAAAATGGAGAAGAAACAATATCATTGTGAAAAGTGTGGAAACGATCGTTATGAATCAGATCAATTTCAAGCAACGGGTGGTAATTTTGCCAAGATTTTTGACGTGCAAAACAAGAAATTTATCACAGTAAGTTGTACACGTTGTGGGTATACAGAGTTGTACAAAGGAAATACATCTGACGGTTGGAATGTCTTAGATTTCTTAATTGGCGGGTAGTTGGATTAAAATAGAATAAGTGAAAAGCTTTATAAAAACTGTAAAAATAGTTTTTATAAAGCTTTTTTGCTGCATTTATTTTATATAGTAGAATCAAATTAAAATATAGTAACTAGAGAATAGTTGGTATAAAAATAGTTATTAAAAAAATAAAAAAATCTAGAAGACTCAATGAAATATCATCGGATACCGAATTTTGGGATATTTACTATTTCTTAAATAACTCTTCATAAAAAAGCAACAAATCAGGTATTAATTCTTCACAGTCACGCAGTATTATATAAGCATACCAACAAAACAACCCTAACAAACTTTTTCATTTTATTTACTCCTCCAAAGTAAATAAACAACTCCTTTTTAGTCCTTAGCGAAAGCTAGGGATTTTTTTTGAAAAAAATTTTAACTAATTGTAATAAAAAAAACGCTACCCATTCTTATCAAATTTTGATATGATGATTTTGGAAATAGGAGAGGAGAAACAGGCGTGAAAATTACCATCAAAGATATTGCCAAAATATCTGGCGTATCGACAACAACAGTTTCTCAAATATTAAATAATAAAGGTCAACGCTTCAGTGATGAAACGCGTCGTAGAGTTTTGAAAGCGGTTGAGGAATACGATTACAATCCAGATTATTTTGCTAAGAATATGATTAATCGTGAATCAAAAACAATTGGAATGATTGTTCCAGATGTAACAGATCTATTTTTCTCCAAAGTTATTGAAGGTGTAGAAGCCTATCTAACTAAAAAAGATTATATGATTTTACTCTGTAATTCAAATCACTCACATGAAATGGAAAAAGACTATATTAAACAGTTGTTAAATCGTTCTGTTGCAGGAATTCTTTTAGCTAGTCCTAACTCTTTAGAATTGGAAACAAGCTTAAAAAGTCCCTATATTTTAATTGACCGTGGACTTAACACACGAACGGAAGGGAACTTACTTGTTAAAGAATACGATGGAAGTTACGAATCAGTCCAATATTTAATCAACCTAGGTCATCGTAAAATTGGCATGTTAACGAATGAATCTGGTTATTATGAAATGTCTGAAAGATATGAAGCGTACTGTCAATGTCTAAAAGATAATAATATTTCTTATAATGAAACTTATTTAGAAGATGGACCAGTCACAATTGAAGGCGGTTATCAAGCTGCTAAAAGAGTGCTAGCAAGAACGGATATTACTGCACTTTGTTGTGGAAATGATCAAATGGCAATAGGGGCTTATCGGGCAGCGTATGAATCAGGTCTACATATACCTAATGATTTATCAATTATCGGTTTTGATAATTTAGAAATTTCTGAATATCTGAACCCGCCTTTAACGACAGTTGCTCAACCCGCCTTTGAAATAGGCTATACAGCAGCCAGTTATCTCTTTCAATCAATCAACCAACCAGAAGCAAAAGTGCCTAATAAAACCTTTGGGACTAAATTTATTGTTAGAGGAAGTACATCTCTTGTTGACAAAATATAAAAAACATGATATTTTTAATTTGTAAGCGCTGTTAATACATAACTACGAAAGGTAAAACGGTTTACTTTTTTGTTTTACTTCTTGTAAATCGTTTTACTAAAAAAGAAGTGAGGTTTTTATTCATGAGAATGGTAGATTTAATCCAGAAAAAAAGAGACGGTGGCGTTCTTTCTGAGGAAGAAATCAAGTTCATCGTTACAGGTTACACATCAGGGGACGTTACAGATTATCAAATGAGTGCTTTCTTGATGTCGGTTTATTTTAAAGATATGACAGATGAGGAAATCACTTGTTTAACAATGGCGATGAGCCAATCAGGTGATGTGATTGATTTGTCAGAAATTAATGGCATCAAAGTTGATAAACATTCAACAGGTGGTGTGGGGGACACAACAACTATCGTTTTAGCTCCATTAGTAGCATCAGTTGGTGCCGCAGTTGCTAAAATGAGTGGACGCGGTCTAGGTCATACAGGTGGTACTATCGATAAATTAGAAGCTATCCCAGGATTTGAAGTGGAAATAGCTAATGATGACTTTATCCGTTTAGTGAATGAAAGTTATGTAGCAGTGACAGGTCAGTCAGGAGATTTAGCTCCAGCAGATAAAAAAATATACGCATTAAGAGATGTTACAGCAACCGTAGATTCAATTCCTTTGATTGCAAGTTCTATTATGAGTAAAAAAATTGCTTCAGGAGCAGATGCAATTGTTCTAGATGTAACAACAGGTGACGGAGCTTTCATGAAGAGCATTGAAGATGCAGAACGTTTAGCACATACAATGGTACGCATTGGTAGTTTAGCCAATCGTCAAACAATGGCTATTATTTCTGATATGTCTCAACCTTTAGGCAATGCAATTGGAAACGCTATCGAAGTGAAAGAAGCGATTGATGCTTTAAATGGCGATGGTCCAGAAGATTTAATGGAAATGGTTTACGTATTAGGTAGTCAAATGGTTGTCTTAGCTAAAAAAGCTGACACATTAGATGAAGCTCGAAAAATGCTTGAAGCAAGTATTGCAGATGGAAGAGCAATCGCTAAATTCAAAGAGATGATTAGAAATCAAGGTGGAGACGACAGCGTGGTTGATCATCCCGAAAAATTACCTCAAGCTAAATATACAATAGAAGTACCTTCTAAAAAAACAGGTGTCGTTTCTAAGATGGTCGCTGATCAGATTGGTATTGCTGCTATGTTACTTGGAGCAGGTCGACGTACTAAAGAAGAAGAAATTGATTATGCTGTTGGTTTATTCTTGAACAAAAAAGTGGGAGATTCAGTTAAAGAAGGCGAATCATTAGTAACTATTTATGCTAATCGTGAAGAAGTAGAAGATGTTAAAAAAGTTCTTTATGATAATATCGAAATTGGAGATGAAGGTGTAGAGCCAACTTTAATCCATAAAGTAATTACCGAATAATAAATGTTATACAATTTTTATTGTTCACAAATGATGAATGTGAAATGTGAGTTTTTTAATAAGAAACCTAAAAGGAATATTAGCTGAAGTAAATATTTGAAAGTCTTTTTCACTTAATTAGAATGTGATAAATTGTTTTTTTGTAGGATAATATAAGTTTTTTAATGTTAATAATTAAGAGATAAACCTTAAAAAGTGACAATCTAATTTTTCTACATAATTTTGATGTTTATTGTTAGAAAAAATGTTAAAATTGAGTGAGCTTTTAATAAGCGAAAGGAGGCTAATATTCGTTAGGATTTTTATTAATCATCCTGAATGATAATAAAGTATAGAATAGTTATTTTCTAACTTTATCATTTGTCAGCATTTAAGTTTTGTCTGTAAGTGAGAATAAAATAGAGCCAAAAGGTATAGTTAAACTGTTTTACCAACTTTAAGTAAGCAATAACAGTAAAAATTGATGAAAAGAGAGGGAACTCATTTATGTTAGCAAAACAAGAGTGGCTTGATACAGCGATTGATGCAATGAATAAAGCTTACGTGCCTTATTCTAAATTTCCAGTAGGAGCAGCATTAGTTACTGAAACAGGTGAGGTTTTTCAAGGATGTAATATTGAAAACGCATCGTTTGGTTTAACCAACTGTGCTGAAAGAACTGCCTTTTTTAAAGCAGTTTCTGAAGGTAACGTCTCATTTAGTCATTTAGTAGTTGCAGGAGATACAGAAGAACCAATATCTCCATGTGGTGCCTGTCGCCAGGTGATGGTTGAATTTTGTGGACCAAAGATGCCGGTGACACTAATCAATAAAAAAGGTGATGTGAAAGAAACAACTGTTTCTGAATTATTGCCCTATTCATTTGAAAGTGATCAAATGAATTCTTAATTAAGGTGTTTAAAAATTTTATATAAAATTCTGGAGGGAATAACACAATGAAAAAAAGTACATTAGTAAAAACAGGTTTGGCATTAGCGTTAACATTAACACTGACTGCATGTGGTGGAAATGCTAAGAAAGACGATGCAAAAAAAGATGGCGGTAAAGACTCAGCTAACCATTCAGCAGCATTAGTTACTGATATCGGTGGGGTAGATGATAAATCATTTAACCAATCAGCTTGGGAAGGTTTACAAGAATGGGGTAAAGATAACAAAAAAGAAAAAGGTAAAGATGGCTTTAACTACTATCAATCAACATCAGATGCAGATTTCTTACCTAACTTAAACCAAGCAATCAATGATGGTTTCAAAACAATCTTTGGTATCGGATTCAAATTACAACCAGCTATTGAAGAAATTGCTGGAAGCAAAAAAGATAACAACTTTGTTATTATTGATTCAGTAGTAGAAGGAAAAGATAATGTAGCATCAGTTGTCTTTAAAGATAACGAAGCAGCATACTTAGCTGGTATCGCAGCAGCTAAAACAACAAAATCTAAAAAAGTTGGTTTTGTTGGAGGACAAGAAGGTGAAGTTATCGGACGTTTCGACGCTGGTTTCGTAGCTGGTGTTAAATCAGTAGATCCAGAAATCAAAGTTGACGTTCAATATGCAGGATCATTTGGTGACGCTGCTAAAGGTAAATCAATTGCAGCAGCAATGTACAAAAGTGGTGTAGATGTAATCTTCCATGCTTCAGGAGATACTGGTAACGGTGTATTCTCAGAAGCTCGCGATATCATGAAGAGTAAACCAGCAGAACCAGTTTGGGTAATCGGAGTTGACCGTGACCAAGAAGAAGAAGGAAAATATGATGGCGGAAACGTAACATTAACTTCAACTCTTAAAGGTGTAGGAACAGTTGTTAAAGATATTGCTACTAAAGCAAACGAAGACAAATTCCCTGGTGGCGAAACATTAGTATACGGACTTAAAGATGGCGGTGTTGATTTAACTAAAGGTCAATTAACTGACGACGTACAAAAAGCTGTAGATGCTGCTAAAACAGAAATTAAAGATGGTAAAGTAGAAGTTCCAGAAAAACCAACTAAATAATTACAGTTAGTTACTTAGTTCAAAGTGTTTATCCGAAATAGTTAGGAAGTGAAGAAAGTGAATGAATCACAATACGTGATCGAGATGAAAAATATTACAAAAGCTTTTGGAACGTTTAAAGCCAACGATAATATTAATCTAAAAGTAGAAAAAGGTGAGATTCACGCGTTATTGGGTGAAAATGGTGCCGGTAAGTCAACATTAATGAATATCTTATCTGGATTATTAGAACCTACTTCAGGGTCTATTGATATTAATGGAAAAGAAGAAAAAATAGCTAATCCCACAGTTGCCAATAAACTTGGTATCGGGATGGTTCATCAACATTTTATGTTGATTGATAATTTCACAGTTGAAGAAAATATTATTTTAGGTAGTGAGCCGACAAAATCTGGTGTAGTAATTGATAAGAAAAAAGCTTTTGAAGATATCATGGCTGTTTCGGATAAATATGGTTTTAAGATTGATCCTAATGAATTAGTAGGTAACATTTCAGTTGGGATGCAACAACGTGTAGAAATCTTAAAAACTCTTTATCGTGGAGCAGAAATATTAATCTTTGATGAGCCAACAGCTGTTTTAACACCTCAAGAAATTGATGAGTTAATCGAAATTATGCATGGTTTAGTTAAAGAAGGTAAGTCAATTGTTTTAATCACTCATAAGTTAGATGAAATTAAAGCTGTTGCTGACCGTTGTACTGTTATCCGTCGCGGTAAGAGTATTGATACAGTTACCGTTGCAGATGTTTCTCAACAAGAATTAGCTGATTTGATGGTAGGTCGCTCGGTGTCATTTAAGACACCGAAAGGCCCATCAAATCCAACAGAACCTGTTTTAAAAATTAACGACTTAGTTGTTAAAGAAAATAGGGGATTAGATGCAGTTAAAAGTCTAAACCTAGAAGTTCGTGCGGGGGAAGTTGTCGGAATTGCAGGGATTGATGGCAATGGACAAAGTGAGTTATTACAAGCTATTGCAGGAATGCGAAAAGTTGAATCAGGTACGATCGTTATTAATGGTCAAGACATGACTAACAAACGTCCTCGTGAAATCACTGAAAATAGTATGGGGCATGTGCCAGAAGATAGACATCGCTTTGGTTTAGTTTTACCAATGACGCTATCAGAAAATATCGCTCTACAAACATATTACAAAGCACCACTAAGTAAAAATGGGTTATTAAATTATAAAGAAATTAATTCCCATGCAAGAAAATTGATCGAAGAGTTTGATGTAAGAACACCAAATGAATTAGTTCCAGCTTCAGCGTTATCTGGTGGTAATCAGCAAAAAGCAATTATCGCAAGAGAGATTAACCGTGACCCAGATTTATTAATGGTAGCTCAACCAACTCGTGGTTTAGATGTTGGAGCAATCGAGTATATCCATAAACGTCTAATCGAGCAACGTGATAATGGAAAAGGTGTTTTAGTAGTCAGCTTTGAGTTAGATGAAATCTTAAACGTATCTGATCGTATTGCCGTTATGTTTGAAGGTAATATTACAGGGATCGTTAAAGCTTCTGAAACAAATGAACAAGAATTAGGGCTATTAATGGCCGGTGTACCACTTGAAGAAGTAAGGAAAGGGGCTGTAGCTAGTGAATAAGCAACAATCAACAATCAAAAATTTAGCGGTGCCAGTTCTTTCCGTCGTATTCGGATTATTATTAGGTGCAATTATCATGTTAGTGTTTGGATACAACCCAGTAGAAGGTTACAGTGCAATGTTGAATGGTGCGCTTGGTAGCACGTATAACATTGGTGAAGTTGTCCGTCTAGCAACACCATTAATTTTAACCGGTTTAGGATTTGCTGTAGCTAATACAGCTGGATTCTTCAATATTGGTTTGTCAGGTCAAGCTTTGTCAGGTTGGATTGTTTCCATTTGGTTAGCAATGTTATTCCCAGATTTACCAAAAGCTATTCTAGTTCCTTTATGTATTATTGCAGGAACACTAGCAGGTGCTTTTTGGGCAGGGATTGCCGGATACTTGAAAGCACAATTTGGAACAAGTGAAGTTATCGTAACCATTATGTTAAATTATACAATCTTACATATCAGCAATCATTTAGTACGTAATGTCTTTACAAATGACGCAGATACAACGGCACAAATTAGTCAAAATGCAAGTTTAAGAGCAGATTTCTTAACACAAATGACAGGCGGTTCTCGTCTGAATATGGGGATTTTCTTAGCCCTATTGATGATTTTTGTTGTATGGGTATTAATGAATCGTACAACAGTCGGTTTTGAATTACGTTCCGTAGGTTTAAATCCAGACGCTTCTGAATATGCTGGTATGAATGCCAAGAAAAATATTGTTTTAGCAATGTTAATCTCTGGTGGTTTAGCTGGTATGGGTGGTGTTGTTGAAGGATTAGGAACATTCCAAAACCTTTATGTATTAGGTTCAGTACCAACAATTGGATTTGACGGTATGGCTGTATCACTTCTTGGTAGTGGTAGCCCAATCGGAATTTTAGTTTCAGCATTATTATTTGGAGTATTAAAAATCGGTGGACTTAGTATGCCAGGTAGTGCTGGTGTACCAAATGAAATCGTAGAAATCGTTATTGCTTCAATTATCTTCTTTGTAGGTATCAGCTATGCTATTCGTTACTTACTTGATAAAGCAACACCTAAAAAACAAGAGATTAAGAAAGGAGATGCGTAAGACATGGTATCAATGTTAGCAATTATTGTCTCATCAGCATTGGTGTATTCAGCTCCTTTAATCTTTACAGCTTTGGGAGGAACTTTCTCAGAACGAAGTGGTATAGTAAACGTTGGGTTAGAAGGAATTATGACTGTTGGTGCTTTTAGTGCCACAATCTTTAACCTTTACTCAGCAAGTACTTTTGGCTCAATGACACCTTGGATATCGATGTTATTCGGTGGATTTGTGGGAATTTTATTCGCACTTATTCACGCTGTGGCAACGATCAACTTACGTGCTGATCATATCGTCAGTGGTACAGTTATCAACTTAATGGCACCAGGGTTAACAGTATTCTTAACTAAAATGTTATTTGATGGTCATGGACAAACAGATATGATCAAACAAACATTTGGTAAATTTAGTTTTCCAATTTTGAAAGATATTCCAGTTCTTGGTCAAATCTTCTTTAAAGATACATCAGCACCTGCTTATGTAGCTATTCTAGTAGCTGTTTTAGCATACTATGTTATCTATAAAACAAAATTTGGTTTAAGACTTCGTGCAGTTGGTGAAAATCCTCAAGCTGCGGATACTTTAGGAATTAATGTTTATGGTATGAAATATGCTGGCGTGTTAATTTCAGGTTTCTTAGGTGGTATGGGGGGAGCTGTAGCTGTTCAATCAATTTCAGGTCAATTCTCACTTTCAACGATTGCAGGACAAGGATTTATCTCAATGGCAGCAATGATCTTTGGTAAATGGAATCCAATTAGTGTCATGTTTGCGGCAATCTTCTTTGGATTATCTCAAAGTTTAGCTGTTATTGGAAACTTAATTCCAGGTATCAAAGAATTACCTGCAGTATACTTACAAGCAGCACCATACGTATTAACAGTACTCGTACTAGTAATATTTATTGGTAAATCACAAGGACCAAAAGCTATTGGTAAAACTTATGTGAAATCAAAATAATTACGAACGTGCCAGGGAACCTCTTTGGCACGTTTTCTATAAATAAAATTTTTTGGAAGAAGGCAGATCTATATGTTTAAAAGAGTTCATTTAGTAGTACTTGATTCAGTAGGTATTGGAGAAGCACCAGATGCTGAAAAATTTGGTGATTTAGGAAGTCACACACTAGGTCACATTGCAGAAGTTGCTGGTTTAAATATTCCTAACATGGAAAATTTAGGATTAGGAACAATTGAGCCACTTAAAGGTGTTAAGGCAGTTGAAGATCACAAAGGTTATGCAACAAAATTAGAAGAAATTTCTGTTGGTAAAGATACAATGACAGGTCACTGGGAAATCATGGGCTTAAACATTCAAACACCATTCAGAGTATTCCCAGAAGGATTCCCTCAAGAATTATTAGATAAAATCACTGAATTTTCAGGTCGCGGTGTTATTATGGGCGCAAACAAACCATACAGTGGTACTAAAGTTATTGATGATTTCGGTGAAGAACAAATGAAAACTGGCGATTTGATTATTTATACATCAGCTGACCCAGTTCTTCAAATTGCAGCTCATGAAGATATTATTCCTTTAGAAGAATTATATAAAATTTGTGAGTTTACACGTGAATATACTAAAAATGACCCATATATGATTGGACGCATTATTGCTCGTCCTTATGTTGGTGAACCAGGAAACTTTACCCGTACACCAAATCGTCATGATTATGCTTTAGATCCATTTGGAAAAACAGTACTAGATTCATTAAAAGAAGCAGGCAAAGATGTGATTGCTGTTGGTAAAATCAACGATATCTTTAATGGTCAAGGAACAACGGCTACTGTTCGTACGAAATCTAATATGGATGGTGTAGATAAGTTATTAGACGTGATGAAAGAAGATTTCACTGGTTTAAGTTTTACTAACTTAGTGGACTTTGATGCATTATTTGGTCACCGTCGTGATGTTACGGGATACGGTAACGCCTTAGAAGAATTTGATGCTCGCTTACCTGAAATCTATGATGCAATGGGCGAAGATGACTTACTATTAATCACAGCAGATCATGGAAATGATCCAACTTTCCCAGGAACAGATCATACAAGAGAATATGTGCCATTACTTGCTTACAGTAAAAACATGACAGGTCAAGGAAGCCTTAAACAAGGATTCTATGCAGATATTTCAGCGACAGTTGCTGAAAACTTTGGCGTGAAACAAACAGAAAACGGAACAAGTTTTTTAGATCAATTAAAATAAGGAGTTACATACAATGACATTAAGTGAAAAATTAAAAGAAACAGCAAAATATATCCAAGGCAAAGGGGTTACTTCAATCGATTTTGGTTTGATTTTAGGATCTGGATTAGGTGAATTAGCGGACGAAATTACTGATAGAATCGTCATTCCTTATGAAGAAATTCCAAACTTCCCAGTTTCAACAGTTGTTGGACATGCTGGACAATTGGTTTACGGAACACTCTCAGGTAAAAAAGTGTTAGCAATGCAAGGACGCTTCCACTATTATGAAGGTCATTCAATGCAAACAGTAACATTCCCAGTGCGTGTAATGAAAGCTTTAGGAGCTGATTCATTAGTCGTAACAAATGCTGCAGGTGGCGTAAATACTTCATTTGCACCAGGGGATTTAATGTTAATTACTGACCAAATCAACTACACAGGCGATAATCCATTAATGGGCTTAAATGAAGATGACTTAGGACCTCGTTTCCCAGATATGTCAGAAGCCTATGACAAAGCATATGGCGAAGTGGCTAAAAAAGTAGCAACAGAGCTTAAAATTAGATTACAACAAGGGGTTTACATGGGATACTCAGGTCCTACTTATGAAACACCTGCTGAAATCAGAATGTCACGTGTTTTAGGAGCAGATGCTGTAGGTATGTCTACAGTTCCGGAAGTAATCGTCGCTAACCACATGTCAATGCGTGTGTTAGGTATTACATGTGTAACTAACTTAGCAGCAGGTATGCAAGCCAACTTAAACCATGAAGAAGTTGTTGAAACAACTGAACGCGTGAAAGCTGACTTTAAAGAGTTAGTAAAAATTACATTAGAAAGAATTTAAGGGGACATAAAATGAGTGTACATATTGGCGCTAAAAAAGGTGAAATTGCAGATAAAATTTTATTACCGGGTGATCCTTTAAGAGCAAAATACATTGCAGAAAAATTCTTAGATAACCCAGTTTGCTATAATGAAGTTCGTGGTATGCTCGGGTTTACTGGAACTTATAAAGGGGTGAAAGTATCGGTTCAAGGAACTGGTATGGGAATTCCTTCAGCATCTATTTATACTAATGAGTTAATTCGTGAATATGATGTAAAAAAATTATTACGTGTGGGAACATGTGGTGCTCTTAAAAAAGACGTTCATGTTCGTGATTTAGTTCTTGCTCAAGGAGCTGTGACTAATTCGGCCTTCATGAAAGCTGATTTCCCTAATCATACATTTGCTCCAATTGCTGATTATGATTTATTATCAACTGCTTATAGTATTGGTAAAGAAAAAGGCTTTAATATTCATGTGGGTAATGTTTTATCTGATGATAGTTTTTATAAAGATGATTTATCAGATACATTCAAACTTGGTGAGCATGGCGTATTAGCTGTAGAAATGGAAGCTGCTGTTATGTATTACTTGGCTTCTAAATACGATGTTCAAGCCTTAGCATTGATGACAGTTAGCGATCACATGGTAACAGGTGAAGAAACAACATCAGAAGAACGTCAATCAACATTTGATGAAATGATGATCGTCGGCTTAGAAACATTAATTAAAGAATAGGGTAGTGAAAAAGGCGTTCAGCTCTGAGTAACTATCTAATTAAAAAGAAGCTTACCGAATTTCGGTAAGCTTCTTTTTTAGGCATATGTTTTGATCGCTTCTGTTAACCAGTGAGTTGCGTCATTTCCAATTTGGTCATTGTAGTAAGCGGAAAAACGTTCATCGGCTAAGTACATTTCGGCTAGTCCAATATGAGCTTCTTTGGAATAAGTTGCCCAAGTGTAAGTTAACCATTCTTTGTGTTTTTCAAAAACAGTTTTAGCACTTTCTGAATGAAGATCTTGTTTTTTGACCAGTTCTTTTAAAGCTATAAATAAATTTTTTTCGGCTTGGGTCATGTTTTTAAAATCAGCTTCGCTTAAATTTTGCCACTGCTTATTAGAAGATTCGATGGCGTCTTTACCATATTTTTCTCTGATTTCTTTTCCATAAGTTGCTTCGTTTTGAGCTAGTTTTTCCTGTTTGAATGCTTCAAATTTTTCTTTATCTGACATGTTAATTTCTCCTTTATGATAACGTATTGTTTTTTCAATTGTCAGAAGGAGATGGTTGATTTGATCCTTTTTCTTAGTTAATTCTTGGTATTGATCTTCCAGTGCACGTGAAAAATCAAAATCGGTTTCGTCTAAACTTTGTTTAATGGTTTCAAGCTTCATATCCAGTGAGCGGTAAAATAAAATTTGCTGCAAGCGGTCGACCTCTGTTTGTCCATAAATTCGGTAACCAGATGAATTAATTCGAGCAGGTTTTAGTAAATTAATTTCATCGTAGTAGCGTAAAGTTCTTGTGCTGACACCAGACAACTCAGCTAGTTTTTTAATGGTATATTCCATGGTTATTCCTCCTGACACACTTATCATATAGGTTGACGTAACGTGAAGGTCAATAGGTTAAGTATAACTTTTTTATTATATTTATGACATGAAAAAAACCACTAGTCAGCCCACTAGTGGTTTTGGTCTTAATTGAATTCCTTTTAATAAATCTAGTATAGCATAATAGTCATCATTTCAAACTCCTCTTATACTTCCTAACCGCTTTAAGTGCCCAATCATAGTGAGAAGCTGTGGCTGAAACGGCGTAGCTGCCTAAACTGGTTGTTCCTGTCCAGTTGTAGTATTTCTTCGTGAACAACTCCTCATCAGAATATTGTTTAATCACACCTAAGCAGTCGTTGTGACTAGTTTCAAGTATTTTCTTGGCATCTTCAAGAGACGTATTTTGATGTTTCTCCCAAAATTTAATGTTCATCTCGCCATAGTTTTTCCAATTGTAAGGTTCAGGTAAGAAAGGTATGACAAATTCTTGTTGATTATTTTTGACAAAATCTAAAAAGAGCTGGTGCCATTCATATAAATGAACCAAACAATCTCTGATTTGACGATCACGTCCTTCAAAAGGAAAAGTACCAACTTGCTCTTCTTCGCTTAGGGAGTCAATTAAAGTAATTAACTTTTGATAGTTTTCCGCTCCTTGCAATAATAATTCTTCTTTATTTTTCGCTCTAGCCACTATAATTCCTCCTTAGTTTTAACCACCAAACAAGCTTCTGTCAGCCAGTTATCTGGATTTGGATCTTGGGCAGCTGTCACGTGATAAATATTAATCATGGGACCTGCAATTTCTAAGTGATTGACTTCAATCCAACGACCAAGAGCTTCCATAATAAGTGGCATTTGTTCAAATGAGCCTTGGAAAGTTGTTGAAGCAACAGTGATTTTAGGAGCAGTTTTAAAAGTAATGGATTCAGTATCTTGGTACTCACCAACGATACTACTTTGAATTTCCAAATCAATATTTTCTTCCTCAAAAGCTTCATTATGATACAAGGTTAGACCTAGTGGTGGTTCAGAAAATGAGACATTTTGAGCTAAATATTCTTCGTATAATTCTTGCCATAAGATTTGTTCCTCTTGATAGTCAGAAACAGTCCGTCTCAAACTCATGATTTGTCTTTCAGGTAATTCTTTTAATACCACGTTGTAATTCAAATACTCATTGTTGGTACTTATCATTTCAGCAACAGATTCAAGTAGATTTTGCTGATAGCTGACTTTTTCTAGCTGCTCTTTTAAATACTCTTTCTGAAGTTCAAAGTATGTTTCTAGGGTTTTTGTTTCAGGATTGTCTAAAATCTCTTTAATCATTCTTAAAGAGAATCCCATTTCCTGTAAACTTTTAATTTGGTTGATGCGAGGGAGTTGCTCGGCTGAGTAGTCTCGGTAATTGTTATTTTCAGAAGAACGAGAGACAGTGAGTAAACCGACTTCCTCATAGTGACGTAGCATTCTGACACTGGTATTGGCTAATTTTGAAAAATGACTGATTTTCATCAAGATAACCTCCTCTTTTTCTAAAGTATAAAGGCTGACAGTGTGTGAAGCTCAAGTAATAAATTGAAACTCAGGAGATAAAAATTTTCTTCCAGCTGCTTGGAGTTAACCGCCATTTTCACCACTCTGGATTATAAATATTTCATTAAAAATAGAGCAATTAAAATACCAATTCCTAACGAGACAGTGCGGTAGATATATTCTTTTTTAGGGTTACGATTTGGATCCATACTTGGGTTCACTCCTTTGTATAATAATATGATACTTTTAGTATACTGCTTTTTTGATAAATGAAAAAGAAGAGACTGTAACATAAGTCTGTAAACTCATGTTGTAGTCCCTTCTTTTTTGGTTAGAAGAGCTAAAAGAAGTTCTTCTTAATTTAACTGACTTCTCTCTTTAGTGTGAGATAGGGCAAGGTAGATGATCCATTTTATATGATCATCGTAAATTCGATAATACTGCTTTCTTCCTACACGCTTTGATTTTACTAATTTAGCATTTTTTAATAAAGATAATTGATGGGAAATAGCTGATTGTGATTCTTGAATAGCTATTTCCAACTCACTAACATTATACTCTTTATTAAGTAATAGGCATAAAATTTTAAATCGTATTTCATTTCTCAATAAGTGGAATAGTTGTAAGCTATCCCTTACTTCCAGTTCAGAATATGTGGTATTTTCTAGAGAAATATTTTCCATGGAAAAGACCTCCTACATGTATCTAACTCTAATCTTACAAATATTTTTTTGGAGTTCGTAATAATCTTAATGCGTTAAGAATAACTAGAATAGTACTACCCTCATGAACAATAACACCAATCGCAATATTCATTTTTCCTAAGAAATTTAAGGTCACGAGTAAAGCAACAACGAGCATTGAGAAACAAATATTTTGCCATGTCACTTTATCCATTTTTTTAGTTAGTTTATGAGCGTAAACTAATTTTGATAAATCATTTTTCATTAAGACGAGGTCAGCAACATCCATTGCTACATCTGTCCCATCTCCCATAGCGATACCAACATCCGCAGTTACTAAGGCAGGTGCATCGTTGATACCATCACCTAACATACCAGTTGCACCGTATTTTTTCTGTTGTTCTGCAACAATACTTGCTTTATTTTCAGGCATAACATTCGCAACAACTTCAGCGACTCCTACTTGACGACCAACTGCTTCACCAGTTAGTTTAGCATCTCCAGTGATCATAGTTGTATGGATACCTTGGTCGTTAAAGTAAGTGATGGCGTCTTTAGCATAATCATTAGGCACATCCATAAGAGCGATCAATCCGATTACTTTTTCGTTTTTACCGATTAAAACAACTGTTTTACCTTCAGAAGCTAATTTTTGTTCATCATCTTTGTAGAAAGAAGAGACATCTTCAAACGAGCTTGGTTTACCAATTCGGTATTTTTTTTCTTGATAAGTAGTAGATAATCCACGTCCTACTTCATTTTCAACAGTAATATCTAATTTTTGACGATCTGGAAAATTATTAATAATAGCCGTAGCCAATGGATGATTTGATTGAGACTCCATAGCAACAATTAAATCAATTAATTGATCTTCATTTTCTTCAGAAGCAAATGAAAAATCTGTTACGACTGGTTTACCACTAGTTAAAGTTCCAGTTTTATCAAAGGAAATAGCTTTAAGTTCATTTAATTTAGAGAGGTACGCGCCACCTTTGACTAAAACACCTTTTTTAGATAAGTTGGAAATTGTAGATAAGGTTGTTGGGACCGCACTTGCTGCTAAAGCACAAGGTGATACTGAAATTAAATACACCATACTTCTGTATAAACTAACATCCCACGACCAGCCTAAAAGATAAGGGCCTGCTAATAATACAAAGGGGTACAGGGCTAAAGCAATAGTGACATACCTAGGTTCTAAACGCTGAATTAATGTTGCTGTTTTTGTTAAACTTTGTTGAGACTGATCAACAAGTTCTAGTATCTTAGCAAAAACTGTTTCTGTGCTATCTTTAGTTACTTCCATAGTGAAAGTTCCGGAACCATTGATAGTACTACCAAACACTTCGTCACCGACATTTTTTTCTTTTGGAATACTTTCCCCATTAATAGAAGATTCGTCGATTGAAGTAGATCCACTAATAATAACACCATCTGTTGGTACTTGAGCACCGTTTAATACTTGTAATGTATCGCCTACTTTAACTTGATCAACAGAAACAACTTTAGATGTTCCATCGGCTAATAAAATTCTAGCTTCTGTAGGATTCAAATTAAGTAAGTTGGTAATTTCTCTTTTACTTTTTCCATCAACATAATCTTCAAGAAAGTGAGCGCCTGCAAAAATGAGAATAAGCAAAGCAGCTTCTTCATAATTACCTATAACAATAGCCCCTGCGGTTGCAATAGTCATTAAGAAGTGAACATTAGGCTGAAATTTTTTTGCTTGTTTTGTTTTGCTAATCGTATTTCCAATACCTTCAAAAATAATATGATAGCCAGCAGTGATAACAGAAATAATAAAGAGAACTGAACTAAAGGTTTCATTCGTGTTTGATACAAAAAGCCCGATAATGAATGCCGCTAATCCAATAAAGAACATTGTAACTGCTAATCTTGCTCCGTGATCGTGGTCGTGGTTGCTTTTATTTTTCTCCATTTGAAACACCCTTTCTTTTAATGTTTTGTTAGGTTAAATAATAATCATTTAATTAACACTATTATATATGACGAAACATTCATATGTCAAGTGGATTAGAGAATTATTTGCAAAAATAAGAAAAAGACTAACATATTGTTAGCCTTTTTCTTATTTAAAAATAGTATATAAACAAACTGATAAGAGCGAATAAATTAAGAATTAACTCTTTTTTCTTAGCATTTTTAGATTTCAAGAAGAAATAAACAGCACCAATATTACATAGTCCAAAGATGATAAGCTTCCAAAGAACAGTTTCTTGGTTTAGGTACTGTGTAATGAGTAAGTAATACATAAATCCTAGAGAAAGTAATGCCAGAATAAAAAACCATGATTGCCTAGAGAGAAAGGAGTACATTCCTTGAGTTAAAATAGTAATGAATAAAATCAAACTAAAAGCAAAGATAAATGGTTTGATTAAGTCAAAATTATAATTAAAAGGATAATTAATCGTTAATAACTGATTGAAGACAATTCCTTTAAAGAAGGCATTGAGTATCGAGTAAAAAATCGAATCAATATAAAAGAATTGTTTAGAGAAAATTAAGAGTTGAAATAACTCATAAGCAAGTAAAATTAAGGCAAATTGATAAGCTGTTTGTTTAGAAATCATAAAAATAAGAACACAAGAAGCTACTAATTTCATTCCGTAAACAGGAATAGAGATGAAGGTTCCTTTTTTATAAGATGCTTTACCGATTAGCTGGAAAAAATCGCTAAGTAGTAAGTAAAGAACCATATAGGTTAAAATAGCAGGACCACGGCTGCTATCACGTAAGAAAAGAACACCAGGAAGCAGAGAAATTGTGGTTTGGAGTAGTGTGACACTAATTATAAAGGGTAAGGCAAATAAGCCTTTTTTTGTATTATTCAATCGTCTAACCTCTTTTTATTATCTTATCCTATTACTTTAGGGTATGTGAGGGAAAAGGTCAATAATTTTAAGTAGGTAAAAAAAGTTTTATCTGTTATACTAGCAATGTTGCAGGATTCCCGATAGGATTTACGTGTGATATGTAAATATTCCTTGTAACCGACAAAACAAAGGGGGAATAAAAATGTTAGAAAGAAAATTATTTACATCAGAATCAGTCTCAGCAGGTCATCCCGATAAGATCGCCGATCAAATCAGTGATGCCATACTAGATGCGATTCTAGCAAAAGATCCTTATGCTCGTGTGGCATGTGAAACATCTGTTACGACAGGTTTAGTTCTTGTCTTTGGTGAAATCACAACAACAGCCTATGTGGATATTCAAAAAGTGGTTCGTGAAACGATTAAAGGTATCGGTTATACTCGTGCCAAATATGGTTTTGATGGAGACACATGTGCCGTGATGGTAGCAATTGATGAACAATCACCCGATATTGCTCAAGGAGTGGATGCTTCTTTAGAAAAAAGAGAAGGCAGTCACGACCAAGAAGATTTAGGAGCAGGAGATCAAGGCTTGATGTTTGGTTATGCCAATAACGAAACACCAGAGTTAATGCCATTACCGATTGCGCTAAGTCATCGTATTATGAAAAAATTAGGTGAACTTAGAATCAATGAAACACTGAACTACTTAAGACCAGATGCTAAATCACAGGTAACAGTCGAGTACGATGAAGCAGGAAAACCTGCTCGAGTAGATACTATAGTAGTTAGTACACAACATGATGAACACGTTACATTAGAAACAATTGTTGAAGATGTAAAACGTTTGGTTATAGCAGAAGTTATACCAAGCACACTTATAGACGAAGAAACAAAATATTTCATTAATCCAACAGGTCGATTTGTCATTGGTGGTCCTCAAGGGGACTCTGGTTTAACAGGTCGTAAGATTATTGTTGATACATATGGTGGTTATGCAAGGCATGGAGGCGGAGCTTTCTCAGGAAAAGATGCAACCAAAGTCGATCGTTCAGCAAGTTATGCTGCGCGCTACATTGCCAAAAATATTGTAGCAGCAAAATTAGCAGATAAGTGTGAAGTACAGTTAGCATATGCTATCGGTGTCGCACAACCTGTTTCAATTTCTGTTGAAACGTTTGGAACAAGTGCAGTGGCAGAATCAGCTTTAATCGAAGCGATTCGTGAAAACTTTGACTTGTCTCCAGTAGGAATTATTGAGATGCTTGATTTGAGACGTCCGATTTATCAAAAAACAGCTGCTTATGGTCACTTTGGTCGGGAAGATGCTGATTTTACATGGGAAAAATTAGATAAAGTCTCAGCATTAAAAACAAGTTTAGGTATGTAAAATTCAAACCTTTGTTAGAGCGCACTATCTAACAAAGGTTTTTTTATTTTGGATAGGGGGAGAATTAAGTGACAAAGAAAAGAGAAACAAATGTAAAAGTCATTACAGCCTGTGTGTTTATCGCAACGTTTATGACAGCTGTAGAAGGAACAATTGTTTCAACGGCAATGCCAACAATTGTCGGGTCGTTAAAAGGAATATCTATTATGAATTGGGTATTTTCAATTTATTTATTAACGAACGCGATGATGACACCGATATATGGAAAATTAGCAGATAAAATAGGTAGAAAACCAATTTATTTAATTGGTATTTCAATTTTTATCGTGGGTTCTGCATTATCAGGTTTAAGTCAAAATATGATTCAGTTAATTATTTTTAGAGCGATTCAAGGGATTGGTGCAGGAGCGATTGTTCCAGTATCTTTAACGATTATTGCTGATATTTATCCTGTGGAAAAGAGAGCAAGTATTTTAGGGCTTAATAGTGCGGCTTGGGGAATTGCGAGTATTGTGGGTCCATTAGCTGGTGGATTTATTGTAGATGCATTAAGCTGGCATTGGATTTTCTTGATTAATGTGCCAATTGGAATTGTTTTGATGGCCTTAGTTTGGGTCTATTTAATTGAAGAAAAACGAGAAGTGGAAAAAGCTCCTGTCGATTACTTAGGCAGCATATTCTTAGTTGTCATGTTACTATCCTTATTATATGGCTTCCAGACGGTCAGTGAAGGGTTTAGTCTGATCACAGTTGCTTCTTTCGCAGTTTTTATTATTGGTTTAGTTTCATTTATTAAAGTCGAGAAATCAGCCGTTGATCCAATTATTACGTTAGAGTTATTCAAAAATAAAACGTATGTGATTGTCAACTTAGTAGCAGCTCTTATTAGTGGTTTCTTAATGGGAGTGGAAGTTTATATTCCTATGTGGATGCAAGGGGTTTTAGGTAAGTCGGCTGCTTTAGGCGGAATTGTTTTAGCGCCGATGTCAGTTATTTGGATGTTTGGTTCATTAGCTGGTGGGAAAGTGATGCAGAAATGGTCAGCTAAAAAGGCTATTTTTATTAGCATGATTCCCATTTTAATTGGTGCGCTGTTTTTAAGTCTTGCGCAACTAGATACAAGTTACAGTATTTTCTTTATTTTTTCAGCCATTTTAGGTGTTGGGTTCGGGATGACGATGACGATTTTAACTGTCTTAGCACAAACATCTGTTGATGATCATCACATTGGTGTGGCAACATCATTCTTTACTTTATCTCGGACGATTGGTCAAACGATCATGATATCGATTTTTGGATTAGTTCTAAACGCCTCAATGAATCAAGGTCTAGCAGAAAAACAAGAATTAGGTGTAACTAAAGATATGATGAATAAACTGATTAATCCTCATACGGTTAGTTCATTGCCTAGTAAGTTAGTTGGAGATTTAAGAGAGATTCTTTATAATAATTTACATCAAGTTTATATAGTAGGGATTGTACTCGTTGCCTTAGCATTTGTTCTCAATTATTTTCAAGATAGTCAAGATAGTTTATAAATAAAAAGGTGGTTTAAAAGTCATTTTCCTCGTGTAATTAGGGAGGGAAATAACTTTTGACCACCTTTTTTTATTGTATAATTTTTAATTCTTTTCGTAATTGGTAGTATTGTTTTTCTGTCAAATAATCATTAACAAACAATATAGGAGCGTCACAAGGTAAATCTGTTGTGGAAATAATTAAATCTGCTGAATCATAGTGATAGTTTTCAAAAAATTCTTTATCAACGACCATAGTAGATAAAGGTGCATCTAGAAAAGCTCTAATAATTGAGTATGCTAAAAAATCACCATGATTTCTACCTAAATCACTATAAATGATAATATTTTTATTTTCTTTTTCATCAATGATAAGATGACAATTGGTTAAAATTAAATAAAAAATATAGTCAAAAAGATAATCGGTATTCATTTCTAAACGTTGCATGGTATGAATGATAGCTTTTTTTAATTTATCGAATATATAAGGATTTTGGACTGAAAAATTCTCTACAAATGAAGTGTGTCGATTGTAAATGATATCCTGAGGCAATGTAAATAAGGATTCTCTTTTTTTACAATACATAAAAATATTATTAAGAGCTTCATGATCTTCTGTAGAAACAGTCGCCCATTTTGAAATAGTTTGAACGAGATGATTAATCACTTGATGGAAATTCTCACCAATTAAAATTTCGTTATAAAATTCTACAAAATGATCAAAGGTAGGCCCAGTTTCTATGTTTTTAGTTCTGAGTAAATGTCGTACTAAATAGATAAAGTGTTGTTCTTCTGGTAGAGGATAGGAATAATTTCTATCAAACCATTCAAAATCAGTAGATAATTCAAGTTTTGATATTTGAAGAGCGTAAATTTCTTCTAGATATTTAATGATAAAAAAGATAATATCAAAATCTACTTCGTTATTAGAGATAAGTTCATAGGTTTTATTTTTATTGCTAATAGAAATACCCCATTTTTGAAGAAAAGGTTTCAATCTTTTCATGCTTCGGTAAAGAGTTGATGGGCTAACATACAACATTTCAGCATAAAAAAAGATATTTTGGTTAGGATGTAAAAAAATCTTTTTAAGTAGTTGGGCTTCTAGACTATCTGAAACGATGTCCCTAATAATTTGATTGATATTTCCACTAGAAGTAGGATTTAAAATAATAGCCTGTTCTTTGTTAATCGAAACTGTAATTAGATTAGGCCAATTATTTTTAAAAAAGGTTAGATCATTTAAAACAGTCGATTTTGAACATCCTAATAAAGTTGCTAAATTTTCTACAGTTATGTCATTATTATTTTCTAAAAAATTTAATAATGAAATAAGTCGTTGCTCTTTTGTATTTAAAATAACCATAATTTCCCCTCTTTCATAATCCCCACAAACATCTAATTAATGGTCATTCTCTTATTATATATTATGTTACCTATTTATAACAATTGAATGTGAATTTTTTGTATAGTGAATGTAAAAAAATATCTATAAAAAGCCTTGTATACACAAGTTTTTCGAAGTGTTTTAAAGAACATAATAATAATAAATTAATAACAAGGTTATTATTTTTTACAAAAAGCGATTTATATCATTGATTTGATTAATATCTTGTATTACTATTAACTTATTGATTCTTATCCTGATAAACAATCAAATAAATAAAATTATACATGTTATTTTATCGAATATAATTGGTTTGGAAGCATTATCGTTTGTGAGGCGTTTTTCAAATAAAACCTTAATTTATATAAGTCTATATCTTTATGTTTATAATAGTGATCAATAAAATTATAAAAAAAATATGTTATTTATTTTAGTTTAGATTTTTTCAATTATTATGTTTCTTCCAAAAAGTGACAAGATGTTCTTATTAGGATGATGAAAGCGGTGTTAAGGAGTTTTTTACATATCTATATGTAAAAAAGCCAGTTTCATCAAAAAAAGGGATGTTTTATAATTTTCCAAGTAAGGAAAGGGGAAATTATACAATGAAACGTATGATTAAATTATTGACAGTGTTAGTAGTAGCAATGTCAAATATTCTTGTTTCAGCTGTAACTGTTGTTCAAGCTGAAGGGATACAAGATGTTAGTAGTCAATTACTGTCAAAAATTACGACAGACACAAATGAAGTAAATGATGGTGGTCGTTTAAAAATTACAGCCGAATTTAACGACCAAAATAAAAAAATTCAAAATGGCGATACAATTAATTTAAGTTGGCCCAAAATGAACAATGTCGAAATTAAAGGATTTGCTATAGAAAAAGAGATTAAGGTAGATGGGATTGCTGTTGGAACAGCGGTCATAACACTTACCGGAGCAACTATTACATTTAATGAAGTAGTCGAACAGTTTGATCAAGGGACGGTTCACGGTGGAGTAACCTTCCAAGTAACTGCTAATAATTATAATAATGGTGCATCAAGTGAAAGTATTAATATTGTAGGTGGTAACCAGATAAAAGAAGTGGTTGTTTCTAAAGGAGAGCCAGGTCCCGACCCAGGTCCTGGCACAGCTGATTTTACCACTAAAAATGGTGGAATATATGCTGAAAAACCAACGGAAGTCTTGTGGGACGTTTCTGTTAACAATAATGCCGAAAAATTAAATTCCGACTTGAAAATAGTGGACACGTTGAAAGAAAGCCCGAATGCTCATGAATTAAAACCTGAAACAATTGAAATTTATGTAGAAGGTGTAACGAATCAAATGTATCGTGGTGAAGGAGCGTTAGATAATTTTAAACGAGATTTCAATGCCACTGTTGACTATTCATTAGAAAATGGCACGGTGAATATTGTTATACCACAAGCCACAGCAACACAAAATAAATTTAGAATTATGTATAAATCAGAAATAAAAGATATGGATGTAGCCTTCTTTAAAAATACAGTAGAGACTGATTATCAAGTTGAAGGTAAAGAAGCACAACATGATAGCAAAACTCATACTATCCAAAATATTAATGCAGATGCATGGGGAGATGGTAGCAAGACAGCGAAATTAACGGTTGTCAAAAAAGACTCAACTACTAAATTACCTTTAGAAAATGCAAAATTTGTCTTAAAAGATAGTACAGGAAATATTGTGAGAGATAATTTAGTCTCAGATAAAGATGGCAAGATTATCGTTGATAAATTAGCGCCTGAAGAGTATTACTTAGAGGAAATTGAGGCACCAGATGGTTACAAAATTTTAACAGAAGCTGTGTTTGTTTCAGTTAATAAACCAACTATTGATGTTGATATTGAAAATACACCAAAAGAAGTCTTTGGTAGTATAGAAGTCACTAAAACAGATTCAAAAGATTCGAATAAAGTGTTATCAGGAGCGAAATTCGCATTAACTGAAATCGCTACTGGTAAGACGTTTGACTTGGTGACGGGTGAAGACGGAAAAGCAGTGGTAGATCAATTACCATTAGGAAAATATAGCTTAGTCGAAACTGAAGCACCAGAAGGATATAACTTAAATTCAACACCTCAAGAGATCGAAGTGAAGAAAGATGAAACTACAGCAAATAAAACAAGTGTTTCAGTAACGAATGAAGAAACAATTGTTTTAGGTGGCGTTGAAGTATTAAAAATTGACGCAAAAGATAAAACTAAGGCTCTATCAGGAGCAAAATTCGAATTAACGGAAGTGGCAACTGGTAAGGTACACGAATTAGTAACAGGTGAAGATGGTAAAGCAAACATTAACAAATTACCATTAGGCAAGTACACATTAGTGGAAACAGAAGCGCCAAAAGGCTACTTATTAGATAAAACAGCCAAAGAATTAGAAATCATTAAAGATGTAACAACGAAAAATACAACAAGCATCCAAGTAACCAATACAGCAATCACACCGTGG
>NZ_FWFD01000012.1 GCF_900163795.1 Vagococcus fluvialis bH819
AGCGCCAAAAGGCTACTTATTAGATAGTAAAATTCAAGAATTAGAAATCACGAAAAATGCAACAACGAAAAACACAACAAGCATCACAGTAGAAAACACAGCAACCACACCGTGGGTACCAATCGAACCGAGTACACCACTAGGTGGAATAGAAGTGACAAAGCTTGACGCAAAAGACAAAACCAAAGTATTGTCAGGTGCGAAATTCAGCTTAACGGAAGAAGCAACTGGCAAAACTTACGAATTAGTAACAGGTGAAGATGGTAAAGCAAGTCAAAACTTATTACCATTAGGCAAGTACAGTTTAGTGGAAACCAAAGCGCCAAAAGGCTACTTATTAGATAGTAAAATTCAAGAATTAGAAATCACGAAAGACACAACAACGAAAAATACAACAAGCATCCAAGTAACCAATACAGCAATCACACCGTGGGTACCAATCGAACCAAGTACGCCATTAGGTGGAGTGGAAGTAACAAAAGTGGATTCGAAAGACAAAATAAAAGTATTGTCAGGCGCGAAATTCAGCTTAACGGAAGAAGCAACTGGCAAAACTTACGAATTAGTAACAGGTGAAGATGGTAAAGCTAGTATCAATCAATTACCATTAGGCAAGTACACATTAGTGGAAACGGAAGCGCCAAAAGGCTACTTATTAGATAAGACAGCCAAAGACTTAGAAATCACGAAAAATACAACAAGTATCACAGTAACAAACGAACAGGAGAAACCAGAAAAAACTGCTAAATCTGAATCAAATAAACAAAATAAACCAAATAAAGTCAATCAAATTCAACCAGTTGGAAAAACAATTCAAAAGAGAATGTTACCTAGAACGGGTGAAGTATCTATGAATTATCTGATAACTATTGGCTTAATTTTATTAACCTGTATTGGTTTAGTGACAGTATTGAGATACAAAAGAAAAACTAATAATTAATCAATAAAAGCTCTGCTAAAGACTGTTACTGTCTTTAGCAGAGCTTTTTAATATGGATAAATTATTTTGTTAAATAATCACTTTTTAACAAATAATATAAGTTCATATCTTGAAAAGTATTATCAATGAATTGTTCTTCTTTTAGTGTTCCTACAAGAGAAAAGCCACATTTTTTAGCTACTTTATTACTAGCAATATTTTTTGTATCAGCTAAAAGTGACAGTTTATTTAGCTTTAAATCATCAAAAGCAATGTCACAAATTTTATTAACGGCAGTTGAAATGATTCCTTTGTTAATATAATCAGAATGAAGCCAATAACCAACTTCGCCTAGTTTATTTTTCTCATCAATAAAGTGAATGTCAATTGTTCCTGCTAGTTTCCCTTCAAAGTAGATCAGGAAGAGTCGATCGGTTCCATTTGCTTCACCAGTAATTTTTGATTTTAAAAAATTAGTAGTGTCTGTACTCGTTTGAGTTAATTTAACAAAACTTAGAAATTCTTCTAAATGCTTACGATCACTATCAATCAAATGAAAGAGTTGTTCTGAATGTTGCATTGTTGGTTGGGCAAAAGAAATAGAATTTGAAATGGGTAATGTTAATAAATGGTTCATAGAGAGACCTCCTCGTATTTTTAGTATTGTTATTGATTATAGAAAATTGATAGATAAAAAGAAAGTTGTTTCTTAAGAAAAAATAAGAATTCCTCAAGAATAAGTTTATACCTTAAAAAGATTAGCCTGTTAAGATTAATTTAGAGGTGATCGAAATGAAAAAAATAGTGAGTATTATTATTTTGTTTTTGTTAGTTGGTAGCGGAATTATCTATTTATTTAATAATCATTTAGCGCTTGGCATTGGGACAACTAATGAAGAAATGAAAATGAGTCAAAAAATGGAAGAGTCAATAAATATTAAAGAGAAAATTCATAGCCGAAATGTACTACTTCAAAATTTAAATACAGGTGAAATTTTGATTGAGAAAAATAAAGATGAGAAAGTAGCAATTGCTTCCTTAACTAAGTTAATGACTGTTTATCTACTATTAAAATCAGAAAAAGATTTGAGTCAAGAGGTAGTGATGGAACAAAAAATAGTTGATAGTTTAGTAAAAGAAGGCGCATCTCTTTCAGGATATCTACCTGGAGATAATGTAACCATTAAAGACTTAGCCTATGGTATTGTGCTTCCTTCTGGAGGAGACGCTTCAATAACAGCGGCAAACCATGTTGCTGGTAATGAAAAGAAATTTATAGAGTTAATGAATCAAGAAGCAGAAAAAGTAGGAATGAAGAATACTCATTTTAAAAATGCAACGGGTCTGGATTCATCCAATCACTATTCAACCGTTAGTGATTTACAACTATTTATGACAGAGGCTTTAAAAAATGAACTATTCAAAGAAATGATGCTAACAACAACCTACCAAACAGCTGTAACGCCCTATAGTCCTCAAGGTTATTATTTAGAAAGTACATTGTTAAAAGATACGCCTGAATTAACGATAAATAATGGTAAAATTCTCGGTGGAAAAACAGGATACACTGAAAAAGCTGGACAATGTTTGATTAGTCTAGCTGAAGTTAATCAAACACCTTATTTATTAATTACAACAGGAGCAGGAGGTAATCCCTTGACGGAGCAATTAAATATGGCAGATGCGAGATTACTTTATCAAAGTATTGGAAACAGTTGACAAATCTCTGGATGTTTTGTCTAATGAAATTAAGATAAAACATCAGAGAGGGCGTGTAGGTGCTGTGTCCAAAAACATATTATTGGTAGAAGATGAACAAGAAATTGCAAAATTAGTCGAATTATACTTAAAAAATGAAGGTTTTAATGTTGTGGTTTGTTTTGACGGTTTAGAGGCCAAAGAAAAAATAATGCATGGTAACTTTGATATGGCATTATTAGATATTATGTTACCTCATGTAAATGGTTTAGAGCTACTTCAATTAATTCGAGAAAATCAAAATTATCCGGTGATCATGTTGACAGCAAAAGATGATGAGATAGATAAAATAACGGGTCTGTCATTTGGAGCAGATGATTATATAACGAAACCCTTTAAACCTCTGGAAGTTGTGGCAAGAGTAAAAGCTCAGTTAAGAAGATATAACCAATACAATCAAAATAAAGAAAAAGCTAATCGAATTCTAACAACAAAAGGTTTGGAAATGAATTTAGATAAGCGATTAGTGATGCTAAATGAAGAAATAGTCGAATTAACACCAAAAGAGTATGGTATTTTACAACTCCTACTAGAAAATAAAGGGGTTGCTTTAGATTCAGAAGCAATTTTTGAAGCAGTCTGGCAAGAGAAATATTATACGGCATCTAATAATACCATTATGGTTCATATAAGGCATTTAAGAGAAAAAATGAAAGATGCAGTCGAAAAACCCAAATACATTAAAACAGTCTGGGGAGTAGGTTATAAAATTGACTAAACAAGCTAGAATTTCTTTTTTTAAAAGTTTATGTATTGTAATTATTTGTGCGATAGCTCTCTATTTTATGGCAACCCAGACTTTTATAGGAAAAGGCTTTGGTCGTGTTATTAGTGATACATTTATCACTTTTTCAGCAACTCCTAGTGGTGAGATAAGCCAAGTCAATTGGTTTAAATTTAAGTCATTTGTGATATCGATAGCGATTTTTGCGATTGTCATTGTCGGTGGGTTAACTTATTGGATTAGTCAATATCTCTTAAAAAAGGATCGGCAGTATATTGCTCAGTTATTAAAACAATCTTTGGAGCCAGAGGAACTTCCAGAACTTGATTCTGAGTATATTGAAATTCAAAATGAGTTAGAAAAAATAAAATTAACAAATCAAAAAAATCAAGAGGCTCTATTGCAAGAAACTCAAAGAACTAAGGATTTAGTAACATTTTTAGCTCATGATTTACGTACACCACTAGCTTCTGTGATTGGTTACCTAAATTTATTAATTGATTCTCCAGAGATAACAGTTGAAACAAGAGCTAAGTATTTTGGAATTGCCCTAGATAAAGCGTACAGATTAGAATATCTAATTGATGAGTTCTTTGATATCACAAGGTTTAATTTTCAAAATATTGTTTTGGATTATTCGACTTTTGATTTAAGTTTACTATTACAGCAATTAAATGAAGAATTCTATCCAATACTTAAGAAAAAAGAACAGACTTTGGAGATGAAGATACCAGAGACGTGCATGATTGAGGCAGATTCAACGAAGCTAGTTCGTGTATTTAATAATTTGTTGAAGAATGCTTCAGCGTATGGATTTGAAAAAAGTGTGATTAGTTTAGAAGTTTCTTTAACTAAAGGACAGTTAGAAATCATTATTATTAATGAAGGAAACACGATACCACCAGAAAAAATAGAAGTAATTTTTGATAAATTTTACCGATTAGATAGTGCAAGGTCTAGTGATAGTGGAGGAGCTGGTTTAGGACTTGCTATTGCTAAAGAAATTGTAGAAGCTCATAAAGGAGAAATTAGAGTAATGAGTGAAAAAGGCTGTACGACTTTTATGCTACTATTGCCACAAAAAGAAGACTAAAGTAGATTAGCTGATCAAGACAGGATGATCAAAAGTTGTTTTTATCCCCTAACTCTTAAAAATTATTCGTATAAACGAGGCTGACAATTTTGATCAGCCTCGTTTATTTACTGAACACCATTTAATAATAAAGTAACCTTTAATTTTCCTTTTTTTATTAGAATTTTATCATAAATTTGAAAAAAATATTAAAAAAAATAAAAGTTGACCGATTAATTAAATATAGTAGGTTATAACTTTTTATAGTAAAAAGATTAAGACAATTAAAAAAATATTTTTTTATTAATTTGTTTAAAAAAGGGTCTAAAAAAATATAACCAAATTAACTTTTTATAAGAAATAAATAGCCTAATATTATTTAAAAAATAAAAAGGTAGTTAGCAACTGAGAAGTTGTAGTATTAAGGAGGAGAAATATGAAATACGGTTATTTAAAAATATTGGATGGGCAGTTACTACATTATGATAAGGAATTTTTTGATGCATACGAGGTAGATTCTTTAATTTTTGATCAGGCAGATGAGTCAATTAATCTAAAAAATGTATTACCAAAGTTGACAGAGGGAGATATATTTATTGTTGAGGATTTTGCAGCATTAACTTATAGTTTGTCTCAGTTGGAAGAAACTATTAAGATTTTTCAAGAGCATTCAATCCGTTTAATTTCAATTTATCCTCGTTTTGATACAGCTGATGCTGAGCATACTTGTTTTTATGATATTTTAAGTGGTTGTTTAAGTGGTAGGCGAGATGTTTATAGCAGTGTTAACCGCTCCCAAATTAAGAAGCGCCAAGAGTTAGGTTTAAAACATGGTCGCCCAGGAATTGATACAAATTTAGTAGAAGAGCTTAGATATCTTAGAAGTAATAAGCATCTTACGTATCGTGAAATATCAGAGATAAGTGGTGTTTCCCTTGGAACTGTGTATAAATATATAAAAAAAGAAGAATGTGGTTAAGGTTGGATTGAACTGGCTTTTTAATCTCTGATTATTATGGCATATTCAAAAAGAAAGCCCGAAAATTTTAAGATTTTCGGGCTTTCTTTTTTTCTATGCAAATAAGTGAAGGCGGATTATTTTTTTGATTAATAAATTGGTAGCTCAAAACACTAAACTTCTCTTGAGGAAGAGAGGAAACAAAAGAAATAACTTCCTCCTTTTCAGTTTTCCCTTCCTCATGACCATCATAGATAACTAAAATAATACGACCTTTTTCAACTAAGTGATCCATGAGAGCTTTTAGAGCAATGATTGTTGTTCTTTCATGAGTCATAATTTGTTTATCACTTTTAGGTAAGTAACCTAGATTGAAAATAGCAGCTTTGATTGTTTGATCTGTTATCAGAACATCATTAATTGTTTCGTGGCCTTTTAAAAATAGTGTCACTTGTTTATCATAGCCATGTTCTTTTAATTTTTTAGCAGTATTAATCAAGGCTTGTTCCTGTACATCGAAGGCATAAACATGACCTGAGGTACCGACTTTTTCAGCTAAGAATAGCGTATCGTTTCCGTTACCCATCGTAGCATCAATAACCTGATCACCTATTTCAATAATATCTGATAACAGCTCATGACTGTATCGTAAAGCAGTGTTAAGCATGGATTGTCTCACCTACTTTTCCATTAGCATAAATCCCTTGATATGTCCCACGCTTTCTTAATTCAGTATCAAAACTATTTAAAACTTCCCACTTCTTAAGGCTCCACATAGGACCAATAATCGTGTCTCTTGGAGCATCTCCTGTTAGACGATGGATAATAATGTCAGAAGGAATAATTTCTAGTTGATCACAAATTAATTGTGTATATGTTTCTTGCGTTAGTAATTGTAAACGACCTTCTAAGTAGTCTTTTTCCATTTTAGTATTCATCATCAGATGTAATAGATGCAACTTTATTCCTTGAATGTCAGAATCAGTGACACACCTTCTGACATTTTCCATCATCATTTCATATGTTTCACCAGGTAAACCATTGATCAAATGTGTGCAGACATTAATATTGTGTAGCCGTAGTTTTGCTACAGCATCTAAGTAAGTTTGATAATCATGTGCCCGGTTAATCATATCACTGGTTTCTTCATAAGTTGTCTGAAGCCCAAGTTCTACCCATAAATAAAGTCGCTCGTTGAGTTCGGCTAAGTATTCAATCACGTCATCAGGTAAGCAATCAGGACGAGTCCCGATCGACAATCCCACAACACCTTCTTCATTTACTACTTGCTCGAAACGATGTTTGATTACTTCAAGAGGAGCATGGGTATTGGTGAAATTTTGGAAATAAACAATATATTGTTTTGTATTAGGCCATTTTTTATGCATCTGATCGACTTCTTTTCGAAATTGAATGGGAAGAGGATCACTTGGTGCAACCATCATATCGCCAGAGCCAGATACGCTACAAAATGTGCACCCACCGTGAGCAACTGTTCCATCCCGATTAGGGCAGTCAAAGCCACCATCAATCGGCACCTTAAAAATTTTTTCATCAAACGTTTCTCTTAGAGCATCGTTCCAAGTGTAATAACGTTTAGCATCTCCTTTTTTAAATGTAAACATTAAACTTACTTCCCTTCAAATTGTTGTTTAAAATCATACTTTTTAAAGTAAGGATAAGAAAGACATAACCAACTTGCTCCAATTAAAAAGCCACCCATAATATCAGTTGGGTAGTGGACGCCAACATAAATGCGACTTGTACCAACGAGTAAAATTAAAAAACCAAGTATGATTTGGACAGTTAATCGCAATGATTTATTTTTAATAATCTTAGGTGCGATAAAAATTAATGTACCATAGAAAAGCATACTACCTGAAGCATGCCCACTGGGAAAGCTTTTACCACTGGCTTCAACTAAATGTTCTACAGAAGGTCTTTCTCGATTGAAAAATAATTTTAACAGAACATTACCAATACCTTGAATTAGAGCAATATTAATTATTAGCCAATATGCCGCTATTTTTTCTTTAAATTTGAATAATAGTAGAAAAGCAACCGCTGTGAGCAGAACAATGGTTACAGTATTACCGAATTTAGTAATATAAGTGAAGAAGAGTGTTTTTCCTTCTGTTAGATTTCCTCTAATAAGGTGAATAATGGGGCTGTCGATACTTGATAAAATCGTTTCGTTTACTTTTACAAAATAAGCAATTACTGCAAAAAGTAAAAGAAATAAACTTCCTGCATATTGCCAATATAGTTGCTTGTTTTTTGTCATAAAAAATCCTCCATAAAATTAAAAATATAATAATAAAGAGCCCATTTTATAGGGCTCTTTATTATTATAACATGCTTTTTTCATATTAATGGTCTTCGTATTGTGTGTCGTCTGAATCCAGTTCATTTATAGTGATATCACCATTTTTAGAAGTGGCTTTAATTAAGGCATCACCTTTGTTACTGGTGAAAGTTGTTTCAGATGATAAATTTTTATTAAAAATAGAAAGTAGCCCATATTCCGTTTTTAAATCAAATTTATTTTTATTATAGGATGGCTTATCAAGCTCTATTGTCAGGTTACCATGAGTGGTTTCTAGGGCGACATCATGAGTAATGTTATTTGAGTGATAAAAAACATCACCATTCTTATTAGTAATATTAACGCTTCCTTTAGTATGATTAATTTCAGATTGCCCATTTTGATTGTCGATTGTTATGTTACCTTTAGTATTAGCTGTAAAAGCGTCTCCGTTTTTTACTTTCATGTTAAGTTCTGAAAAAAGAGTATCGTCTACAGAAAGGTTACCGCTGCTTGTATTAAGCAAAATATTTTTTTCAATCTTAGATTGAGAGACTGAAATATCACCGTGTTGATTATTAACAATTAGTGATTGGGCAGAAAGATCATTTATCCCAATATATCCTCTATTCGTCTGAATTTCTAATTGAGATAATAAAAGAGTGTTAACGTTGACGTCCACCTTTTCGCCCTTGATCGTTATTTTTTTATATTTTTCGGGTAAACGTAAGGAAATGCTATCGTCAGAAATATCATTAAAAGAAAAAACGGAAGGTTGAATTTTTTTATGCTGTCTTTTGTTATCAATAGTAACTAAAGTTTTTTTGTCTTTTTTTTGAATATCCCAATTTGTAGATTCATTTTGATTATTACTGAATGTAAGACCTTGCTTATTCATATGAACATAGTCGTCTTGTGAGGGGGATAGATAGACTGTCGCCCCATTTTTAAGTTCTAGAACAAGTTCTTCTGAACCGTCGTATTTGAATTTTTTATTGACTTCACTTGCTTTTCGTTCAACTTCAAGCTTTTGATAGAAAATAACACTTCCAATTCCACCACCAACAATTAGCAATAAAGCAAACACTAAAACAAAAATCTTGAATTTTTTCATAGTGCGCGCTCTCCTTTCAGAACTTGTAAATTCCATTTTAAATAAGATTTAAGCAAGTTAAAGCTTATTTTAGTAAAGGGAAGCATGATGAGTGAACCAATTAAACCGACTCCAAGCATCACAATTGAAACAGAAAGCTGGAAGAAGCCGAAGACGTTCATTGCTGTTAGAATAGAATATATGCCCATGAACGGACTACCGATAAAACAAACAGTTAAAACCCATCCAATAAATAAGACAAGTCCCCATCCAAATATTAACCACAACATAAAAAATAGGTTTAAAAAGATAATCCCTGTGATTTGAAAAAAGCGAATAAAGCCAGAATCATGTGAAGAGCGTGTTTGCTGGTTAGCGAAATAGGGGTGTTCTGATTCTTTTAGAGAGTCCTCTTGAGCTGAAAATTCTAACCAATCATTGCCATGAGTATTAGGAGCTTCCAGTTCCAAATTAAATTCTTTTAAAATCGAAATAGCTATCTCTTTAGGTGAAGCTAATTCTTTAGTAATTTGATATTCATTTAAACCATTTGCTAATTTTTCAGCAAATAGATCTTCATATTTTTGAAGAATAGCTTGCTGATCTGTTAAAGAGAGCTGACGAAGATGTAATTTTAATTCGATTAAAAAATGCTCTTTATTCATGATTTTTTCCTTCCTTGACTGTTTTATTAAGTTTAATATACCTTCAAAATCAGGTGATAACAAGGCGCTTAGGGAAAAATCGGGCTAAAGTATGAGCTTGTATTTAGCAAAAATTGTATGTCGAAGAGATTACAAATTATTACTGCTCAGTAGAATATCTTGCTATCTATATATTGAGATGTTTTAATAGTAGTATCTATATAAAATACGGTTTTAAAAAACGGATGATTTTTATTTTAATGATAAAGGATGAGAAATATAAATGAAAAAGATCGATAAAAAAGAACTATTAACTAAACAACCAGTTATTAAAAATGTATCCCTTTTTGGTGTCACAATGATGATTTCTTCATCTGTTCTGATACCAGGAATTACAACAAAAGCTTATGCTGATGCTGCAAATGATTTGTCGTCAGAAACATCAGAAAAAGTAAGTCAAGAAGTAGAGACAAAACAAGACTCTCAAGAAGAAGCAATGACATTAAATACGATTGAAACAGTGTCACAAGTGACGGAAGAGCAAAATCAATTAGATTTAGATATAACCCTAAATGCATTACGTTCTGATAATTTAGAAACGATTATAAAAATATCACCTAATGTTAACTTAGTTTGGGATGAAACCAAGAATCAAGTTAAAGATGAAACAGGTAATGTTGTGGGAACTTATACGTTTGATGAAGCGTTGAATCAAGTGAAGTTAACTTTTGTTAAAGGAGGCTTTACTCAGGCTAAGTTAGTCATTCCAGTTTCTTTTAAAAAATTTGAATTAACAGATCAAACTATTACAGCATCAATCGGTCAAAATATGATATCAAAACATATTTCAACTGAACGTAAAATAGAAGAAACTAGTGAAGAAAAAGAGATAGAAAGTAGCTCGTCAGAAAAAGAGATGACTTCTGAAAGTGTGACAGAAACAAGTACATCTTCAACTAAGGAACTTGAAACGATATCTTCTAAAGAACAAGAAAAACAGATAACTTCAACAACTGAAAGTTCGTCTAAAGCAAGTGAGTCTACAACATCTATTACTAAAGAAGAATCAAAACCATCGATAGATAGTTCAACGTCAACTTTAGAGAGTAAAGAGAGTGAGTCAACTAGCACGACTACTTCAAAAGAAGAAAGTAAAGAAACAACAAAAGAAACCACAAAAGAAGAACCTAAACCATCTGAAACAAAAGAGTCAGCGAGCGCAAAAGAATCAGAAGAAAAAAAAGAAGAACCTAAACCAGCAATGAAACGAGCTGCAGCAGCGCCTGTCATGCAAGGTCCAATTGAGCCGATTGCTCCACCAAAACCAGCAGCATTTACAACCCGTGCCGCAACGCCACAAGCTCAATTTATTGAAGACACAGCATATCATGCTCAACAAGTAGCAGGGGCAAATGATTTATACGCTTCAGTGATGATTGCTCAAGCTATCTTAGAGAGTGGTTATGGTTCAAGTACTTTATCATCACCACCAAATCATAATTTATTTGGTGTTAAAGGAAGTTATAATGGTCAGTCGGTTAACATGCAAACCTGGGAACATTTTGATGGCCAAAATGTCATTATTAATGCTCAATTTAGAAAATATCCATCATATCGTGAATCTTTTGAAGACAATGCGAGAGTTTTAAAAACAACTTCGTTTTCACCTGGTGTGTATTTTTATGCTGGTGCTTGGAAGTCAGGAACTAATTCTTATCAAGATGCAACACAGTGGTTAACTGGACGCTATGCAACAGATCCTAATTATAATAATAAATTGAATAATTTAATTGTTACACATAACCTGACTCAGTATGATTCACCAGGGAGTGGCAAACCAAATAATAATTCAGGTTCAAATAACAACAACAACTCAAGCAACAATAATAATAATAATACGAGTAATGCTAGCACACATACAGTAAAAAGTGGTGATACATTATATGGTATTAGCTCACAGTATGGTGTCAGTGTGGCACAGATTAAATCATGGAATAACTTATCTAGTGATACAATCTATGTTGGACAAAAATTAAAAGTGAAAAATAATGGTGGAAGTACAACGAAGCCAACCAAACCAAAACCAACAACACCGACGAAACCAACAGATAATGGAAATACCAATAATAACAATCAATCCGCAGATACCTATACAGTAAAAAGTGGTGATACATTGTATGGTATTAGTTTAAAAAGTGGAGTAAGTGTAGCTCAGATTAAGCAATGGAATAATCTAACAAGTGACACAATCTATGTCGGACAAAAATTAAAAATAAAAAATAGTGGTGGAAGTACAACGAATCCACCGAAACCGACAGCACCAAATAAACCAATCGATAATGGAAATACAAGTAATAATAATCAAAATACAAGTACTTACACAGTCAAACGAGGCGATACATTATATGGTATTAGTTTAAAACATGGTGTGAGTGTTGCGCAGATCAAACAATGGAATAACTTATCTAGTGACACAATCTATGTTGGCCAAAAATTAAAAGTGAAAAGTGGTGGTGGGAGTACAGCAAAACCGAAACCAACAACACCAACTAATAATAATTCAAGTAATACTAAAACACACACAGTTAAACGAGGCGATACATTATATGGTATTAGCTTACAAAATGGTGTCAGTGTAGCTCAGATTAAGTCATGGAATAATTTATCAAGTGATACAATCTATGTTGGACAAAAGTTAACAGTTAATGGTCAAAAATCAACATCAGCTAATCACAATAATAAACCAGCACCAACCAAACCTGTAGCAAGTAAAACTCACACAGTACAACGTGGGGATACTCTTTATGGTATCGGATTACGCTACGGTGTGAATAGTAACGATATAAAAAAATGGAATAATCTATCTAGTGATATGATTTATGTCGGACAAACGTTATCAATCAATAGTCAACAATCGAATAAGAGTCAATCCTCAAAATCAACAACAAAAGGGAATGTCTCGGCTTCGTCTCATACAGTGCAAAGAGGGGATTCGCTATACCAAATAGCTCTTAAATACAATGTGAGTGTAAGTGATTTGAAGATGGTTAATGGTTTATCTAGTGATTTAATCTATGTGGGGCAGACATTAAAAATTCCAGGAACAACGAAAGTGGCGAAACGCCAATCAACAAACAAAACGAAACGCCATGAAGTCAAATCAGGGGATTCATTATGGTCATTATCAAGAGAGTATAATACAAGTGTGTCTCAAATTAAAACTTGGAATAAATTATCAAGTGATGTGATTTATAAGGGTCAAAATTTAAGAGTAGGCTAAGTCACCTGATTTAGTTGCCAAGTAAAATTGATTCTGTTATCATAAGTTTAATATAAACGACAATGACGAGAAGTAGTAAGGTGGAAACTTTTTAAGAGAGTGTACGTTGGTGCGAGTACATAAAGTCAAGGAAGCCTGAACTTAGCTCTGAGTTTGCTTATTATAAGCCGGGATCAGCCCGTTATCATGATTAGAGATGTTACGTATTTTGTAGTAACATAAAAATAGGTGGTACCACGTTAGATATCAACGTCCTATAAAAGCTGATTTTAGGCTTTTATAGGGCTTTTTTTATTATACTTTAGGAGGAAAAAAAATGGCGTATAATCATATTGAGATTGAAAAAAAATGGCAAAAATATTGGACAAAGGATCAAACCTTTAAAACAGAGGATAATTCAGATAAGGAAAAATTTTACGCACTTGATATGTTTCCTTATCCTTCAGGTCAAGGTCTTCATGTAGGACATCCTAAAGGATATACATCAACAGACGTTTTAGCCCGTTTCAAACGATCAAAAGGATTTAATGTTTTACACCCAATGGGATGGGACGCTTTTGGTTTACCTGCTGAACAATATGCTTTGGATACAGGAAATGATCCGGCTGAATTTACAGAAAAAAATATTCAAACATTTAAACGTCAATTAAATGCTTTAGGTTTTAGTTTTGATTGGGAACGTGAAATTAACACAACAGATCCTAGTTACTACAAATGGACCCAATGGATTTTCACGAAATTATTTGAAAAAGGTCTGGCTTACGAAGCAGAAGTAGCCGTTAACTGGTGCCCAGCTTTAGGAACTGTGTTAGCCAATGAAGAAGTTATTGATGGTAAATCAGAGCGTGGAGGTCATCCTGTTTTCCGTAAACCAATGAAACAATGGATGTTAAAAATCACCGCTTATGCGGACCGTTTAGTGGATGATTTAGAATTAATTGATTGGCCAGAAAGTGTTAAAGATATGCAACGCAACTGGATTGGTCGTTCTGAAGGAGCTAATGTTGCCTTTAAAATCAAGGAATCAGACAAAGAATTTACGGTATTCACAACACGCCCTGATACATTATTTGGCGCAACATATGCTGTTCTCGCTCCAGAATTAAATTTAGTGCAAGAAATTACTACGCCTGAGCAAAAAGCAGAAATTGATGCGTATATTACAGAAGCAGGGAAAAAATCAGATTTAGACCGTACAGAATTATCAAAAGAAAAAACTGGTGTCTTTACAGGTGCTTACGCAGTTAACCCAGTAAATGGTAAAGAAATGCCAATTTGGATTGCTGATTATGTGTTATCGACTTATGGAACAGGGGCTATTATGGCAGTTCCTGCTCATGACGAGCGAGACTATGAATTTGCTAAAGAATTTAATTTAGATATTATCGCTGTTTTAGAAGGTGGCAATGTTGAAGAATCAGCGTTTACTGAGGATGGTATCCATATTAATTCAGACTTTTTAGATGGTTTAAACAAAGAGGAAGCAATCGAAAAAATGCTAGCGTGGCTAGAGAAAGAAAGTGTTGGTCAGAAAGAAACAAGTTATCGTTTACGTGATTGGCTATTTTCTCGTCAACGTTATTGGGGTGAACCAATTCCAATTATTCATTGGGAAGATGGCTCAATGACAGCTATTCCAGAAGAGCAGTTGCCACTAATTTTACCAAAATCAAAAAATATTAAACCAAGTGGCACCGGTGAATCTCCTTTAGCTAATATGGAAGAGTGGATTAATGTTGTCGATGAAAAAACAGGGATGAAAGGTCGCCGTGAAACGAATACAATGCCGCAATGGGCAGGTAGTTCATGGTATTATTTACGCTTTATTGATCCGCATAACACAGAATTTTTAGCTGATCCAGAAAAAATAAAAGAATGGTTACCAGTGGATGTTTATTTGGGTGGAGCAGAACATGCCGTACTTCATTTACTATATGCTCGTTTCTGGCATAAATTCTTATATGATATCGGTGTGGTATCAACTAAAGAACCGTTCCAAACACTTTACAATCAAGGGATGATTTTAGGTGAAGGTAATGAAAAAATGTCTAAATCTAAAGGCAATGTTGTTAATCCTGATGATGTGGTAGAAGAGTTTGGAGCAGACACACTTAGACTTTATGAGATGTTTATGGGACCACTTGATGCCTCAGTAGCTTGGAGTGAAAAAGGTCTTGAAGGTAGCCGTAAATTCTTAGATCGAGTATGGCGTTTATATATTGACGATAATGCTGTCTTACGTGATCGAATTACAACCCATAATGATGGCAAGTTAACAAAAGTTTATCACCAAACAGTGAAAAAAGTGACAGAAGATATTGAACAATTACACTTTAATACAGCTATTTCTCAGTTAATGATTTTTGTGAACGAAGCTTATAAAGCAGAAGCTCTACCAGTTGAATACATGAATGGATTTTTACAGTTACTAGCACCAATCACTCCATTTGTTGCTGAAGAATTATGGGAAAGAACAGGCCATAAAGAAAGTATTAGTAAGGAAGCATGGCCTGCATATGATGAGAAAGAACTTGTTGAAGATGAAATCGAAGTGATTTTCCAAGTGAACGGTAAAGTAAAAGCAAAAGTAGTGATTGCTCGTGATTTAACAAAAGAAGCATTAGAAGCAGAAGCGCTAGCTAATGAGCAAGTAAAAGCGAACATTGAAGGCAAAACAATCCGTAAAATAATCGCAGTTCCAAACAAATTGGTAAACATTGTTGCTAACTAACTTGATTCGTGAAATAGTGCTTAAATATTGTTAAAAGTGTTTGCATAAGTGATACTAAATGGCTACAATTATAACAGTATAAGTAAGAAAGTTGGATAGAAAGCATGACGAATCAAGAAACCTCTTTTGATGATAATGCAAAAGAGTTAAACGCTAAAGAGAAAATGGTTCGCGGCTCCCTTTGGATGACAATCGGTAATGTTTTATCTAGATTGTTAGGGGCAGTCTATATCATCCCATGGTATGCAATGATGGGAGAAAATGGTAAAATCGCGAACAGTCTATTTAATAAAGGCTACAATGTATATGCATTATTTTTAATGATTGCTACTGCAGGAATTCCAGGGGCAATTGCGAAGCAAGTATCATATTATAATTCTCAAAATGAGTATGGTATCAGTCAAAAATTATTTAAAAAAACTTTAACGATTATGGCTGGTTTTGGTGTTTTATGTGCAGGTGTGATGTATCTTATCTCTCCGATACTAGCAGCTGGAGATCCTAACCTAGTACCTGTGATGCGTGCATTAAGTGTATCTGTTCTGATTTTTCCAAGTATGAGTGTTATTCGTGGTTATTTCCAAGGAAATCAGGATATGATGCCGTCAGCAGTCTCACAAATTGTTGAACAAATTGCGCGAGTATTCTACATGTTACTCATGACATTTATCATTATTAAAATGAGAGATGGAAATTATGTAGATGCCGTTATTCAGTCAACCTTTGCTGCTTTTATAGGGATGCTAGGTGCCTATGCTGCACTTATCTATTTTTATAAAAAACAAAAACCTCAAATGGATAAATTAGTTGCTGGAAGTAACAATGAATTATCGATTTCAGAAAATAGTTTAGTAAAAGAGATGTTAATTGAAGCTGTTCCATTTATTATTGTTGGATCAGCGATTACATTCTTTAAATTAATTGATCAGTTTACGTTTGAGCCAATTATGGCAAGCTTTACTAATTTTTCAGATGATCAACTATCTGCTTTATTTAGTATTTTTAGTGCCAATCCTGATAAGCTCGTGATGATTACAATCTCATTAGCAGCAGGGATGGCGATGACAAGTCTACCACTTATCACAGAGGCGTTTACTAAACAGGATGAAGTTGGTTTGTCTAAGCTTGTAAGTGAGAATATTCAGTTGCTATTCTTTATTATGATGCCAGCAACATTTGGTATGATAACGTTAGCTGAACCGATGTATGTTCTGTTTTATGAACCAGATGTTTTAGGTATCAGTGTATTAGTCCAAGCAAGTTATATTGGTTTGATTATGGGCTATTTTATCTTAATCTCTACAACACTCCAAGGTCTGTATAAAAACAGTGATGCTATTTTTAATCTTGCAGTTGGGCTAATCATTAAGTTAGTTTTACAATATCCAATGATTAAGGCCTTTGAAGTTTATGGACCTCTCTTGGCATCAGGCATAGGTTTTGCAGTATCAGCTTACTTGATGACGAAAAAAGTTCATGAGATAACGAAATTTAATTACTCCTTAACAATAAGACGAACGATTCTAATTTTTATTTTTAGTTTAATGATGTCTTTAGGGACTATGTTGACAAAATCATTCTTATACCTTTTCCTAAACCCTGAACGAAAATTCCAAGCATTGATTATTGTGATGATATCAGTTGCTGCCGGAATTGCGATATACGGCTGGCTAGTATTAAAAACAAGATTAGCAGACAAGTTAATGGGTGACAAAGTAGATAAAGTTAGAACAAAATTAAAGATTAAATAAAAAGTGGAGAAAAAGGCGATTAGCTCCAGTTGTCCTAGGAGTTGCCTTTTGAACCTGAATTAAAATAGGTTCGGGAAATTTTTTAGTATATAAAGTAAGAGGGGGCCTTTTTTGGTCGCCCTCTTATTTTAATTAGGAGGTCAAAATATGCGATTAGATAAATTTTTAAGTCATACGGGATTTGGTTCAAGAAAAGAAGTCAAAGAGTTACTTAAAAAAAAGTTAGTTCAGGTGAATGGACAATTAGAAAAAGAGGGTAAAAAAGTAATTGATGAGACAAATGATCGAGTGAGTGTCAATGATCAATTGGTTCAATATAAAAAATATGTTTACTATATGCTGAATAAACCACAAGGTGTCGTTTCAGCAACAGAAGACCGAGAGCATCGAACAGTGATTGATCTAATAGCAGAAAAAGATATGGTGCAAGGTCTATTTCCAGTTGGTCGTCTAGATAAAGATACAACAGGATTGCTACTTTTAACGAATAATGGTGATTTGGCACATCAATTGCTTTCTCCTAAAAAGAAAGTCCCTAAGTTATATCAAGCTTCTGTATCAGGCATTATGACAGATGAAGATTGTTTGATTTTTTCAAAAGGAATAACAATTAGTGGTAATGAAGCATGCTTACCTGCAAAACTTAAAATAAATAAAACGGATGAAAAGAATAATATTTCTGAAATTGAGTTAGAGATTATAGAAGGAAAGTATCATCAAGTAAAACGAATGGTTGAAGCTGTGGGTAAAAAAGTGACAAGACTGGATCGTTTGAGTATGGGTGGTATTAATTTAGATCAAAAATTGAAGCCAGGAAAATACCGTGAATTGACTCAAAATGAACAAGATATATTAGGAGCTGATTAGTTAAAGGGTAGTAATTTGAATAAATTTTTAATTTATTATTCAAACGCTTTAAAAAGTGTTATGATAGCAAAAGAGAGACAAACAAATTTAAAGTAATAATGGAGGGATTTACGGATGACAATTGATTGGAGAAAAGAAGTAGAAGCACGTCGCGAAGACTTAATGAAAGATTTATTTGATTTATTACGAGTACCTAGTGTAAGGGAAGATGATAAAGCGACAGCGGATGCACCAGTAGGACCAGGTCCTAAAGCAGCTTTACTTAAGTTTTTAGAAATCGGTGAACGTGATGGCTTCATAACAAAAAACGTTGATAACTATGCAGGACATATTGAATATGGTTCAGGAGACGAAACATTAGGCGTTTTTGGACATGTGGATGTTGTACCTGTGGGATCTGGTTGGGATTCAGAACCATTTTCACCAGAAATTCGCGACAATCGTATTTATGCTCGTGGCGCAAGTGACGATAAAGGCCCTACAATGGCAGCATATTATGCATTAAAAATTATTAAAGAGCTTGAATTACCTGTTTCAAAACGTACACGTGTAATTATCGGAACAGATGAAGAGAGTGAATGGAAATGTATGGATCACTACTTAGAAGTAGAAGAAACACCAGATTTTGGTTTTTCTCCAGATGCAGAGTTTCCAATTATTAACGGTGAAAAAGGAAACACAACGATTCTGATTAAAGTTGCTGGAAAAAATGAAGGCACACTTCGTTTAGTTTCTTTCGCATCAGGACAAAGAGCTAATATGGTTCCAGATTTAGCAGAAGCAGTTGTTGAGGTTTCAGGTGATGTTTCAGCATTTGCCAAAGAATTTGAAGACTATTTAGCAGAATTACCTGTTACAGGTGAATTGGTTGCTAAAGAGAATACAGTAACCATCCAATTATTTGGTAAAGCAGCTCATGGAGCAATGCCTTCTAAAGGAATTAATGCAGGAACTTACTTAGCCAACTTCTTAAGTGACTATGATTTTTCAGGCCCAGCTAAAGATTTTGTTACAATTGTAGCAGACTATGTTCATACAGATACTGAAGGTAAAAAATTTGGTGTAAGTTATGTAGACGATATTATGGGGGATGTAACCATGAATGCCGGTGTCTTTGCTTTTGATGAAAACAAAGATGATAATACAATTACATTGAATTTCCGTTATCCAAAAGGAACATCAGAAGAAGAAATTACGAAAAGTATAGAAGAAAAAATTGCTAATACAAGTGCTAAAGTTATTTTAACACCTGGAGGAAAAGGTCCTCATTATGTATCGCCAGAAGATCCATTGGTAAAAACATTATTAGCAGTTTACGAAGAAAATACTGGACTTAAAGGCCATGAACAAGTTATTGGTGGTGGTACTTTTGGACGCTTATTAGAACGTGGTGTTGCGTATGGTGCAATGTTCCCAGATAGTATTGACACAATGCACCAAAAGAACGAATTTATCTCTGTGGACGACTTGATTAATGCAACAGTTATTTATGCAGATGCCATTTATCGTTTGATTAAATAAATACAAGATAGTGAAAAAGGCACTTAACTTCAAGCAATTGGAAGTACTCGTGTATTTGGGATAATTTAAGAGTGGTGAAGTTGTTGTAGAAGATGTCTTTTGACCCCTATATATAAAAGCTATGACGTAAGTTTATACTTATGTCATAGCTTTTTTGCATACAAAAAAACCGCTAGATATTTCTAGCGGAAAAAAGGAGTTATATATTTACTTTGGAGGAGTAAATAAAATGAAAAAATTTTGTTAAGTTTGTTTTGTTGGTATATATATATAATAACCTCAAAATATGATTAAAATGTGCCTAAAATATTCTAAAAAGTTGAATGAATGTTTAAGAAAAAATGACTTATTCCCGTGGAAAACACTAAAAAAAGACTTTAATAGAAGTTATGCACAAAAACTGTGGACAAGTGTGGATAACTTTCAAAAAGTAAATCAATTTTTAAAGGTTATGTCAATAAGAACGGAGGTTTGTAAAGTATTTTTACTTGCTTATAAACGTTGATATTAAAGTGTTTTTAATTGATTTTAGTGAAAATAAATTAAATAAAAAATTTATTTTTTATTTAAAAACTGGATTAAAAAAATAGAATAAAACTGTGTTGATTAAATAATGATAAATATGAAATGTGGGTAAAATAGTTAAAAAATGTGGATAACTCTGTGGATAGTGTGTATAACATTGTGGAAATCAGTTATACCAAGCTAATAAAATGTGGGAAACTTTGTGTGGATAACAAACAATTGTCCACAGTGGAAAAATAAAGAAGTCACTTTTAATTTAAGATAAAAATGACTTTTTTGACTAGTTAATTATTTTTTGTGGATAAATAGATTAAAGTAATTAAAACAAAGATATTAATTATTAAACTAACTATTGTTTTCACATCTGAGCTGTAAAGTAAAATATTAGAAAAGTTAATCAATAAAATGACAAAAGGTAAGTAGAAATTAATTTTTTGAGTGGTTGTTTCTCGTTGTTTTTTACTTAAATAAATAATAATAGCAATTAATAAAGGGGTTGTGATGAGTAGTCCGAGATTTCCCCAACCGTCTTCAATGTACCAAGGTAGAAAAGGTATTGTAGAGGTTACAATGATTAGGTTAAGTAGAATAGTACCAAGAAAAATTTTATTTGTTTTTGACATAGGTCACTTCACTTTCTGTTGAGTTATTTTTTTAAAAAAATCCTGAGCAGCCTCTTCTTCAAAGCTACTGTAAATCCGATAATTTTGTTCATCAAGAATCCGGTAAAATTGGCTAAAATTATGTTTTTGAAGTTTGTAAAATTGGTTTTCCTCTAGGTTATCCCAAAAGACAGTTCCACCTAATGTTTTACTTTTAGTATAGTAGTGCTCATCGTCAAAGTGTAGAGAGAGTTCTCTTATTAAATTAAGAGGTTCATCCTCAAATAAAGAAAGGATAACTTTATTAGTCGAAAACAAGCTGCATAGTGCAATAATAGTTGTCCAGTTGATTAAAGCGCGTTGTTTTTCAATTTGAACAATCGTTTTTTTAGATAGTCCTAAAATTTTAGCAAATTCATCTTGTGTATAATCAGCTTCATTTCTGATGAGTTTTAAATTTTCTGAGAGTAAGATAATAACCGTTTGTTTATTCATACTAGTTAACTCCTTTAAGTTACAATAAGTGTATTTTCACACTTATTGTAACCATTAGCAAGTCCTACTTGTTGAGTTCTTTCAACCAGCCAGCTTTTGTTTCTAAATAATCCGCTTTTTTAATTAAGCCAGCTTCATATTGAGCATCTAAAAATTGAATTTCTTTCTCCCAGACATTTTTACTTAGTTTATTGTAAGTCGAGCGTTTTGCTGAATCTAAATCATCTACATGAATTGCTTCTTTATTTCCATCTTTCTCATTATCTACGATAATACCGTATTTAATGCTTAAATCAGTTAACTCTTGGTGTAATTGATCTAGTTCAGTTCTTTTTTCTTTTAAACTAGTCGCTGCTTCTTCATTTATGTTAGGATTAATCTTTTTTAAGTAGCTCATCTCTTCCTTAGTTGCTGTGTTGTTCATAGCATACGCTGTTGTAGCTGCTCCGATTCCTAGGATAGATAAAGCTGTCAGTGAAACGATCATCATTTTTTTCATCAATTGTTCCTTCTTTCTGATAGTTTTTTTAATATCTTATAAGTGTATTTTTACACTTTTAGAATCTTTTTACAATCAGTCTGAAGTCTTATTATTTTTTAGGACTTAAAAAACTTCCCCAATTATTGTGGTGGAAGTTCAGTAAGTAGCCCATAAAATTTTTTCTGGTAAAGTGATTGGAAATTATCTCTAGAAAAATCATAGTCAGTCAAAAGTTGATGATAAAAAGAATCTGGATGTTCTACATAGAAATAAAATGGTTTCAAGTAATCGAAACTTAGGCAAATTTCAGAAAAGGGAAAGAGATTCTCAAGTTCAAAATTGTTTATTTTCTGGTGTGGAATAATCGTGACTTGTTTATTTTTGTGCCAATAATTAATAAGAATGAGTTCTGTCTCTGTAAAAACTAAAAGGTACATTTTTCTAAACAAGACAGACCAAAAAGAGGTAGATTCGCCTCTAAGTTGAAGCGTGGGACGAATACTTTTTTCCGTTATAAAGTAATTATGATTGGGATAGTAACCTAATGATTGGATGAAACGTTTGATTTCTTGATGCTCTTCCTCTTTTGTCATAAACGCTCCTTTTGGTAACTCTGTTAGAAAAAGTAAACCATACTTGATCCATTCTTTCAAACAAAAAAGACACTGATAATTTTATCAGCATCTTTATTTTGATTATTAACCTTCCAAAATACGTTGCAAGAACTCTTTTGTTCGTGCCTTTGTCGGGTGATTAAAGATTTTATCAGGTGCTCCTTCTTCTGCAACGACCCCTTTATCCATGAAAATCACGCGGTCAGAAACTTCTTCGGCGAATTTCATTTCATGAGTTACGATGATCATTGTCAGTCCTGTTTCAGTCAGCTCACGCATGATTTTTAAAACTTCTCCCACCATTTCAGGATCAAGAGCTGAAGTTGGCTCATCAAAGAGCATCACTTCAGGGTCCATAGAAACGGCACGTGCAATAGCCACACGTTGTTTTTGTCCACCAGAAAGTTGAGAGGGTTTAGCATGAGCGAATTGCTTCATACCCACTTTATCTAAGTTTTCAATGGCGATTTTTTCAGCTTCCTCTTTAGAACGACCTAAGACTTTCATTTGACCTACCATACAGTTACTTAAAATATCGTGATTATCAAATAAGTTGAATTGTTGGAACACCATGCCTACATGAGTTCTAAATTGAGGTAAATTGTAACCAGGAGCTAAGATGTTTTCATCTTTGTAGACAATCTCGCCTCCTGTAGGTTTTTCAAGTAAGTTAATACAGCGTAAAAGGGTTGATTTACCAGAACCAGAAGGACCAATAATCGTCACGATTTCACCTTTTTTAATTGAAACATTCACGTCCTTTAAAACGTGGTTTTCTCCGTAGCTTTTTTGTAAATGATTAATATCGATAAAAGAAGTCATTAGCGATTATCCTTTCTTTCTAGTTTTGAGGTTTGCATTTGGTTTGCGTATGGTGCGTAAGAACCGTCACCATCTAATCTTTTTTCTACGTAGCGTAAAATACGAGTGACTGTAAATGTCATAACAAAGTAAATCACACAAGTAATAAAGAAGGTTTCAAAGAATCTAAAGTTAGCGCCAGCTGCTGTTTTTGAAGCAAAGAATAACTCAGACACCGCGATCACATTTAATACAGAGGTATCTTTAATATTAATAACAAACTCATTACCAATGGCTGGTAGTGTATTTCTGAAGACTTGTGGAATAACCACGTTTGTCATTGTTTGCCAGTGGGTCATCCCAATAGCAGAGGCAGCTTCAAACTGACCTTTATCTACTGAGAAGATTCCACCCCGAACGATTTCAGTCATATAAGCCCCTGTATTGATTGAAACAATCATTAAAGCAGCAGTCAGAGGATTCATATCAATACCATAAAGCTGTGATGAACCATAGAAGATAACCATTGATTGAACAATCATTGGCGTTCCTCTAAAGATTTCAATATAAATTGAGAAGAAACCATTTAAAATTTTATATGCCCAGCGTAAACCAGTTTTTTCAGGCGTTGGAATGGTACGATAAATCCCGATTCCTAATCCAATCGTTGTCCCGACAACTGTTCCGACTAAGGCGATTAAAAGAGTAGTACCAGCCCCACGTAAGAACATTTTCCAGTTGTCTTTAGCAATATTTTTAACCCAGACATACCAAGGTTGGTCAGCTTTAACATCTGGTTGCAAGTTGATAGCTTTGTCCATGATGTCATCACGTTCTTTTTGCGAAATACCCGCTAATGTTTCATTCACTTTTGCTAAATCAGGTGAGTTTTTCTTCATTCCGATAGCAATGGCGTTATCAGCTTCAGAGGTTTGGAAACCTTTGCCTTTTTTGAATTGAATCATTTTAAAATTAGGGTTTAGTTTTTCAGCTGTAATTCCTTCTGGCACTTCAGTTACATACCCATCAATTTTTCCAGACTCTAGTGCCACACGCATAGCAGAAAAATCAGTCATGGCAGTTTGTTTTTGAACGCCAGGAATTTGATCAATTACGTTATAGTGTAGAGTGTTTAATTGTGCAGTTACTTTGGCCTCTTTAAAATCATTTAACGAGGTTGCTTCACCGTAATTACCATCTTTTTTTACTAACATAGTTAATTGAGAACTATAGTAGTAATCAGAAAAATCCAATGTTTGTTTTCTTTCTTCGGTTGGTGACATCCCTGCAATAATTGCGTCTGCTTTTCCAGAAGTAACTGCTGGAGGCAGACCATCCCAGTCGGTTTTAAAGATGACGAGTTCTTTCCCCAAACCGTCTGCAATTTTTTTTGCAATCTCAACATCATATCCTCCAGCAAATTCTTTAGAGCCTTTGATGGGGACTGCTCCGTTACTATCATCTTGTTGAGTCCAGTTGAAAGGTGGGTAACCAGCTTCCATGCCAACAGTGAAGGTTTCTTTTTCAGCAAAAGAAGTTCCTCCAAACATCAAGATACTCCCTAAAAAGAGGAGGAGTGAATAAAAAATCGTTGTTCGTTGATTTCTTGTGTGTGTTATCATCTTAAAATCCCTTTCCTATACAAAAAGAAGCAACCTCAATATATCTTAAGGTTGCTTCTTTAAAATTTGATAAATAATAATTTATCAAAAATCATAGCGCACCCCAGACTTAGCTGAGACAGTTTCATGGTTATTAACCATGAACCCAATAGTGTTAACTTAAGGAAATATAACACTACTTCGGCGAAAATCCCTCTATTCAATGTCTTAGCATCCTCATGCTCTATTGAAATTCATGATATTTCGCAACCTCTAGATTTTTTATTTAGCTGTTCTTTTCTTACTTGTGTTTCACTATAGCATACAATTTCTGAAAAGTCATGAAAATATTAATCTTTTCTTTTTTTAACTTCTAACTCATCAGGTAATGTGATATCAGCTTTAATGTTGTTTAATTCTCTTTTAGGGACAGTAATAAACTTTTCTGTGGCAATTGGTTCTTCGTTGAATTCTTGATTGAAGCTATTTACTGGAAAGCAATTATTAATCATTGTTACTTTTCTTTCTGACATACAAATCCCTTCTTTCTGTTCTTTTATTAATTTAATTATAGATCAAGTAGACAAAAATAGGAAATGATATCATATTTATAGATTGGACTGAAAACTATCCCTAACCTTTTTAACCAGTTAGTGCTACAATAGTAAAAAACTCAAGGAGCATGAAAAATGGTAGAACAAGAAGCAATTAAGTTAATAAAAAATAGTTCGCGGATAGTTTTTTTGACAGGAGCGGGAGTTTCGACTGCTTCTGGTATTCCAGATTATCGCTCTATGACAGGTATTTATCAGGGGATAGAAGAACCAGAATATTTATTAAGCCATACTTGTTTAATGAGAGAGCCAGATAAATTTTATACTTTTGTCCGGCAAATGTATCATGGAACAGCTGAGCCTAATATCATTCATCAAAAAATGAAAGTATTAGAGAATACCCATGATGTCCGGATTATTTCTCAAAATATTGACGGACTTCATGATAAGGCTAAGAGCCAATACGTAGTAAATTTTCACGGTAGTTTATATGATTGCTATTGTTCGAAGTGTCAAAAACAAGTTTCAACTAAGAAGTATTTACAATCAATGATACATGAAGCTTGTGGAGGTCTAGTTCGTCCAAATGTTGTTCTTTATGAAGAGGGATTGTCTAGTAAATCGATTGAGACAGCTATCAAGTGGCTACAACAAGCTGATTTAATAGTTATTGTGGGAACTTCTTTTAAAGTTTATCCCTTTAGTGGCTTGATTGACTATCGAAATAATGCTAGTCAGGTGATAGTGGTGAATAATGAAGCAATCACACTTCACCATCCACATCTCTTAGTTCAACAGTCAGCCGAAAAATTTTTTAGTCAATTATAAATTTCAAAAAGGGGGAGAGCAGTATGTTAAAAAAGATTCGGGAAGAAGTAAATCAAATTGATCAGGAATTGGTAAGGTTACTAGAGAAACGCTACGAGTGTGTGGATGAAATTGTTCGGATTAAAAAAGAACGACATATCGCAACACTTGATAGTTCCAGAGAACAAGAAGTCTTAAAACAAGTGGCTAATTTAGTAGACAATAAAGATTATGAAACAAGTGTCGTGAGAACATTTCAAGATATCATGGATCGATCAAAGGATTATCAAAAGCAAAATAAATAAAAAAAGGCACAAAAATTATCTTTCAAATTTTTGTGTCTTTTTTTTATTTTAAGCCATCTAAAAATAATTTTGTTTCTTTAGCAATTGCCTCTGATTGTGTGTGGTGTAGATAATGTTGTCCATCAAGCTCAACGACTTTTCCTACTTTAACTTGTTTAATTTGTTCTTGATGCTCAGCAGCCCAAGTGGGACGTCCGTCATTAACAGCAACAAATAAAATAGTAGGTAGATTTTCTGGTAGCTTCATTTTTTCTGTTTTCTTAAAATTATCTTGGAGTAAATCTAGTTCTTCATCTAGATTATCATTAATCGAATTTTTCAAAGTTAGCATACGAACTTGGTCAACATTGGGATCGTTTTTATCCATTTTTAAATTTTTAGCAGGATTAGAATCAATATACAGACGCATAATGCCTGCTTTTTTTAAGAAATTAAAAGGAGCCATATTAATACTTTCCATTTCTTGGGTTGGCGTACTAGTATCTACTCCAACAAAAGCATCCACTTTTTCATCAGGATAACGATTTAAATAGCTAACGCCGTAAAGTCCTGTAATCGAATGCCCACCTAATACATAATGATCTAAGTTAAGTTGACCAATCACTTCATGCATCTCTTCAACGATGTTCTCAATCGTTCTTTTTCTTTTAGTTTCACTACTTAAACCATAACCAAATGGCTCAATAGTAATGACTTCATAATCTTTACTTAGCTTTGTTGTTAAAGGCAAGAAATCATAATAAGGTGAGGCTGTTCCGTAACCTGGGAAAAGAATAATACTTTGCTTACCTTTTCCAGATCCTGTTCTTACGACATTCATTTCTCCATCAAAAACTTTGATCTTTTCTCCGTAATTCTCAATTTTTTTTGCTTCACTTTTTAATTTGAGTTGATGGTTTAAATAACTTCCTCCTAAAAATAGTAGAATGAATACCAGTAACCCAATAAATATATTTCGGCTAATTTTTAGTGCTTTCTTCATGCTTCATTTCCTCAATTCCTTGATTTATTTGTTGTTTAATTATATTTAATACTTTTTCATCTAATATATTAATCCCAATTTTTTCTAAAACATATTGAGAGGTTTCCATTTTTTGATAGAAATTATCCAAAGAGTTAGTAAATAAAGTCGTGTTGTACCATGTTGTTAACAGAAATAAAATGATTTCTGAGATTGTTTCAGGATGAATCACGTCTAAAGATTTGTCTTGATTTCCTTCTTTGATTAAATAAGTAATCTCTGGAATAAAAACATCTTGTGTTATTTTTAAATATTTTAAAGAAAGTAAAGGTTCTTTAGTTAAATTAGGTGAGAACGGCAAATATTTTTGAACGTCCTGATGGAACATAGCATTTAGAAAAAGTTCTTGAATTTTTTCTAGTCCATTTAGTTGTTCGTTGTTTCTAATATTAGTAATAACCTCTTCACTTGGCATAAAATGGCGCATGAGTTCATCGAGAATAGCTTCTTTTGAATTAAAGTGGTAGTAAATAGCCCCCTTAGTTAGCCCGTCTAATTGATTAACAATCATTGGGATAGATGTTTTTTTATAACCATATTTGTTGAATAACATTCCAGCAGTCATTAATATTTCTTCTTTTGTTTGCTCTCCATCGTATCTCTGTTTCATTACTCTTCCCTCCTGGTTATTATGAAACATTCTTTAGTATGTTTCATGATAATGCAAAACTTTTAATTTGTCAAAAAAAAGAGACAACAGAATGAACTTCTCTTCTGTCGTCTCTTTGAAATATACTAATTTTATTTTTTGAACCAACGTTTTTTAGCACTGGCTTCTGCTTCTTCTTGGGTCTTTTGTGCTTCTTCTAACTCAGATTCAACTTCTTCTTTATCTAATCGTTCGATGGTTCCATTTAATTGATTAACAACGATATCATTGATATGACCTGTGTTTTCTTCCTCACAGATTAAAATCAAGCCAGTCTCACCTTCTGGAATAATAGCCAAGGCTTTTTCAAAGATTGACATGGCATTTTGAACTTCTTTCACGTCTTTGGTTGAACCGATGATACTACCTGTAAACCAACCCAGTAAGACTCCTAGAGGTCCACCAAGAATTCCCACAAACATTCCAATCATACTGCCTTTGAAATTTTTATCAGCTCCCGTAAAATCGATAAAATCTTTTGGTTCTAAATTATGATTAGCTCGATGCTCAAGAACCGCCATTTGTTCTCCCTTGATTGTCCTTGCTTGATGCAGTCCTTTAATTTCTGAAAATGCTTGGTAAGATTTACTTTCTGAATCAAAACTCATAATGATTACTTTGTCGTTATTTGCCATTATAGGGCCTCCTAGGTATTATTTGTTTGCTTATATTTATATAATAGAACAGATATGTGAATTTACGTTGATCAATTCATGAAAAAAATAAAACAGAAGTTATTTTTATTTATCTCAATATAATCAAAAGATACTCAAAACTTATTTACAATTTAATCGTTTTCATGTAGGTTAGTAGATGTAGATTTTAAAAGAAAAGGAGATATATTATGGAATTTATAGTAACAATGATTTTAGTCTTAATTAGTACAAAAATTTGTGGTCATATTTCAGTGAGGTTAGGTCAACCTGCTGTTCTTGGAAAGTTATTAATTGGGATTGTTTTAGGTCCTGCTGTTTTATCATGGGTCAATACAACAGATATTTTTCAAGAATTTTCGCTGATAGGGGTTCTTTTGTTAATGTTTTTGGCAGGCCTTGAAACGGATACGAAGCAATTAAAGGAAAATTTCAAACCAGCGGTGGCAGTGGCCGTTATTGGAATTATCATTCCTTTATTCTCAGCCTTTTTAGTAGGTGAAGCATTTGGTTTGGACTTTGAACATTCAGTCTTTTTAGGTGTTTTATTCTCTGCAACTTCTGTGAGTATCACTGTTCAAGTACTAAAAGAGTTATCGGTCATGAAAACCAAAGAAGCTAGTACTATTTTAGGGGCAGCCGTAGTAGATGATATTTTAGTGGTTATTTTACTCGCTTTTGCGATGTCATTTTTAGGTGGGGGAGATGATGCGGTTTCAATCCCCATGATTTTAGTTAAAAAAGTAGTATTCTTTATATCTATTTACGTGTTTGGTAAATATATTTTACCTGTCTTATTGAAAACAGCTTCTAAGTTCAAAGTGACGGTTCCGGTTACAACGATGGCTGTTGCCATTTGTTTTGCGGTCGCTTATTTTTCAGAAATGTTAGGTATGGCAGGAATAATCGGAACGTTCTTTATTGGTTTATTTATTTCTGATACGGAATATAAAAAAGAAATTGAACATAGTGTTGATCCAATTGCTAATGCGATTTTTGTGCCATTCTTTTATGTCGGTGTAGGTTTAAATGTTTCCTTCAACGGTGTAATACACCAATTACCATTCTTAATCATTTGTACTGTAGTCGCTGTTCTTTCAAAACTAGTTGGAGGATTTATTGGTGCTAAAGCAACTGGATTTGATAAATTATCTTCTCTAAGTATTGGCGCAGGAATGATTTCAAGGGGAGAAGTGGCCTTGATTTTAGCAACAACCGGTCTTACTTCAGGCTTATTATCTGAAGAATATTACACAACGGTCATTATCTCAGTGATCTTAACGACATTAATCGCACCACCACTTTTAAAATATTACTTTGGTAAACTTAAAACTAATTAAACAATAGAGACGCTACCGATTAAGGTGTCGTCTCTATTGTTTTAATATTATGTTCAATAAAAAATTCATTGTATTCTTTATTGAAGTGTTTATTGGTAATTACGCAATCAATATCTTTTAAATTAGCATAAGTTAATAAGGTTGATTTATCAAACTTTTGCTCATCTGCGAGTAAAAAGACATTGTTTGCTTTATCAATCGCTTGCTTTTTAATGTCATATTCCATGACATCTGAATTCATTAAACCACTCTGCATAGAAACAGCAGTAGCAGCCATAAAAGCTTTACTAATATTATATTTAGAGGTCAATTCGTCTGATTCAACGCCAACAAAAGAACGCGTTGATTTTTTAAAGACATGTCCAATTAAGAATATTGGAATATTTTTAAATTTTTCAGCCTTTACAATGACATCCAAACTATTAGTAATAATTGAGATATCAATATCATCATCTAAATAATCTAAAATATATTTAGTGGTTGTTCCAGAATCAATATAGATTAAATCATGTGGTTGAATCAGTTTGGCTGCTTCTTTAGCAATGCCTTTTTTTATTTCTTTATTTTCAATATTTCGTTCTTCAAAGTTAATCAGTGTATTTTTTTTAACACTAACACCACCATAAACTTTCTCAAAGCTTGAATCTTGTAATATTTTATTCACATCTCTTCTAATCGTATTCATTGAAACGTTGAATTCATCTTCCAATTCTTTCAAGGTGACATGATTTTTTGAAGAATGTACTGTTTAATTAGCTCATATCTCTTTTCTTTCATTTTATTTATCTCCGCTTATATTTTATTTTACTATTGAATAAAATGTATCACAATCATGTGAAACAATCAACACTTAACCAACAATATGGTTAAGTTGATTTATTTTTTTATTAAAGTTAATAAAACATTTGACTAAATGGTTATGTTAAGGTATTATTTGTTGTGAGTTAACCAATATGATCAAAAAATGATAAAATTAATTAGTAGATTGGTTAAAAAAATGGAGGGATATCATGTCAGATATTAGAAAATTAAGAAATTATATTAACGGTGAGTGGGTAACAAGTACAACGAGTGAGTATGAGGTAGTTGTTAATCCAGCAACGAAGGAACCCATCTGTGAAGTACCTTTATCAACATTTGACGACATAAATAAAGCAGCCGATGTGGCACACATTGCTTTTCAAGAGTGGAAAGAAGTTGCTGTTCCAAGACGCGCGCGTATCCTTTATCGCTTCCATCAATTACTAATCGAAGCAAAAGACGAGTTAGCCAAGTTAATCACAATTGAAAATGGAAAGGCTTTATCTGAGAGTTATGGTGAAGTTCAACGTGGGATTGAAAACGTAGAATTTGCAGCAAGTGCGCCAACTTTAATGATGGGAGATAACTTATCTTCAATTGCAACAGACGTAGAGGCTTCAGTTTATAAATACCCAATCGGTGTTGTTGGTGGTATTACACCATTTAACTTCCCAATGATGGTTCCATTTTGGATGTTCCCAATGGCAATCGCTACAGGTAATACAGTTGTTTTAAAACCTTCTGAAAAAGCACCAATGTTAATGGAAAAAGTTGTTTCTTTATTAGAAGAAGCTGGACTTCCAAAAGGTGTATTCAATGTCGTGTTTGGCGCACATGATGTTGTAAACGGTTTATTACAACATAAAGATATCAAAGCCATCTCATTTGTAGGTTCACAACCAGTCGGTGAGTATGTTTACACAGAAGGTTCAAAAAATCTAAAACGTGTTCAATCATTAACAGGAGCGAAAAATCATACCATTGTTTTAAATGACGCTAACTTAGATGATAGCTTACCAGCAATTATCAGTGCAGCATTTGGTTCTGCCGGAGAGCGTTGTATGGCAGCTGCAGTTGTGACGGTTGAAGAAGGTATCTATGATGAATTCATGGAAAGATTAACCAAAGAAGCTCGTAACATTAAAATGGGTAACGGCTTAGATGACGGTGTGTTCTTAGGACCTGTGATTCGTGAAGAAAACTTAAAGCGTACCATCAGCTACATTGAATCAGGTATTGAATCAGGCGCTAAATTAGTTTGTGATGGTCGTGAAGATATGGATGAATCAGGTTACTTTGTTAGACCAACTATTTTTGAAGGTGTGACAACTGACATGAAGATTTGGCAAGATGAAATTTTCGCACCTGTTTTATCAGTTATGAAAATCAAAGACCTTAAAGAAGGTATCGAAATTGCTAACAAGTCTCAATTTGCCAATGGTGGTTGTTTATTCACAAATAACGCCTCAGCAGTTCGTTACTTTAGAGAAAACATGGATGCCGGTATGTTAGGCATTAACTTAGGTGTCCCAGCTCCAATGGCGATGTTCCCGTTCTCAGGCTGGAAATCATCATTCTACGGTACATTACCTGCAAACGGTAAAGCTGGCGTTGACTTCTACACAAGAAATAAAGTAGTGACAGCTCGCTTATCAAGAAACGATATCTAATTAAGGAGAAATCGACATGTCATATTTAAAAAGAATTCCAACGAATAAAGAAATCGCATCAAAAGTGATTGAAAGACATCATGTTACACGTAAGGACGCTGGTTTAGAATATATCGAATTAAAATTACTCGCTATGGAAGATGGCGGAAAATACTCAGAACAACTAACAGACTTAGAAGTCTGCTTAGTTGTTCTAACGGGTAAAGTTTCTGTTTACTCTGGTGAGGATAAATTTAAAAACATCGGAACAAGAGAAGATGTTTTTGAAAAAATCCCAACAGATAGTGTGTACGTTTCAAGTGGTAAAGAATTTGAAGTCGTGGCTGAAAGTGACGCTAAAGTTATTTTCTGTTACGCACCAAGTAAGGTGGATATGCCAACCACATTAATTAAAGCCTCAGACAATCGTGTAGAAAATCGTGGGCTGTATCAAAACAAACGTATGGTTCACAATATTTTGGACGATCAAAGCCCAATTTCGGATAAATTGATTGTGGTAGAAGTATTCACAGATAGTGGGAACTGGTCAAGTTACCCACCACATAAACATGATCAAGATAATTTACCAGAAGAATCATTCTTAGAGGAAACTTACTATCATGAGATGAATCCTAAAAAAGGATTTGTTTTCCAACGTGTCTATACAGATGATCGTAGCATTGATGAAACCATGGCAGTTGAAAATGAAAATGTGGTCCTAGTTCCAAAAGGTTACCATCCAGTATCAGTGCCAGATGGCTATGATGGCTACTATTTAAATATTATGGCAGGACCAATTAAAAAATGGCAATTTAACAATGATAAAGATCACGAATGGATTATCCATAGAACTTAACAACGAAGGGAATTTAATATAATGGCTGAAAAAAAATATGATTTAATCGCAATTGGTCGCGCGTGTATTGACTTAAACGCTGTAGAATACAATCGTCCAATGGAAGAAACAGTAACATTTACTAAATACGTTGGAGGTTCACCAGCAAATATTGCCATCGGTGCTTCTAAATTAGGTTTATCATGTGGTTTTATTGGAAAAGTTCCAGATGATCAACATGGTCGTTTCATTACTGGCTTCATGAAAGACGCTGGGATTGATACAAGCAATATGGTGATAGATCAATCAGGTAAGAAAACAGGTTTGGCTTTTACTGAAATCTTAAGTCCAGAAGAATGTAGTATTTTAATGTACCGTGATGAAGTAGCAGATCTTTACTTAGATACAGATGAAATCAGTGAAGCATACATTAAAGAAGCTAAAAATATTGTGGTATCAGGAACAGGATTAGCACAAAGCCCTTCTCGTGAAGCAGTTTTAAAAGCGGTTTCTTTAGCTAAGAAAAATGATGTGAAAGTTATTTTTGAATTAGATTACCGTCCATATACTTGGAAAAATAGTGAAGAAGTTTCAGTTTATTACTCAATCGTTGCTGAACAAGCAGATGTTGTGATCGGCACACGTGATGAGTTTGATATGTTAGAAAACATTGAAGGCGGTAAAAATGAAGAAACAGTGGCTTACTTATTCCAACATGCTCCAGAATTAATCGTCATTAAACACGGTGTTGAAGGATCATATGCTTATACAAAAGCAGGCGAAGTGATTCGTGGAACAGCTTATAAATCAAATGTATTAAAAACATTTGGTGCAGGAGATTCTTATGCAGCAGCCTTTATCTATGCATTAATTCAAGGAAAGACAATTCAAGAAGCCCTTCAATATGGTAGTGCCTCAGCGGCGATTGTTGTTAGTAAACATAGTTCCTCAGAAGCAATGCCAACTGTTGTTGAAATTGAAGCGTTGATGAAAGAACAAGCTTAAAAAGGAAGTGTCATGATGAGAGAAACCATTCGATTAACGACGGCGCAAGCTTTAGTTAAATTTTTAAATCAACAATATATTTCAGTTGATGGCGTTGAAACTCCTTTTGTGGAAGGCGTCTTTAATATCTTTGGTCATGGAAATGTCTTAGGTCTGGGACACGCGTTAGAAGAAAATCCAGGCCATTTGAAAGTCATTCAAGGTAAAAATGAACAAGGAATGGCTCATTCAGCAATTGGCTACGCAAAGCAATCATTAAGACGTAAAATTTACGCAGTGACGGCTTCAGCTGGACCTGGATCAGCAAACATGGTAACAGCCGCAGCAACTGCTCATGCTAATAACATTCCAGTGTTGTTTTTACCAGCAGATACCTTTTCGACGCGTCAACCAGACCCAGTGTTGCAACAGTTGGAACATGAATCTAGCATCGCTTTAACAACGAATGATGCTTTTAAAGCTGTTTCAAGATATTGGGATAAAATTGAGCGTCCAGAGCAATTAATGAGCGCCATGATTAGAGCTTTTGAAGTTCTGACAAATCCAGCGACTGCGGGTCCAGTAACGATTTGTCTACCTCAAGATACAGAAGGTGAAGCCTTTGATTTTGATGCTAGTTTTTTCAATAAAAGAGTTCATTATTTGGACCGTGTGACACCTGTGGAACGCGCTCTAAATGAGGCGGTTGAAGTCATTAAAGCAAGTAAAACACCAGTCATGATTGTTGGTGGGGGAGCGAAATATTCAGAAGCAGGACCTGTGATTGAAGCATTTGCTAATGAATACGGTGTTCCTTTAGTGGAAACACATGCAGGTAAATCAACGATTCCAACGAACTTTCCATATAACTTAGGTGGCTCAGGAATCTTAGGGACATCCGCTGCTAATAAAGCAGTTCAAGCCTCAGATTTAATTATCGGAATAGGCACACGTTATACCGATTTCACCACCTCATCAAAAACGGCGTTTAACTACGACACAACGACCTTTTTAAATATCAACGTGAGTCGTGTGCAAGCTTATAAATTTGATGCCACGCAATTAGTAGGAGACGCAAAAGCAACCATCGAAAGTTTAACACCTCGCTTAACAGGTTATAAAACGTCATTTGGTAGTGAACTTGAAGCATGGCAAAATGAGTGGGAAATTGAGCGTAATCGTTTAAGAGAGATTGAATTTAATCATGATAACTTCTCACCAGAAGTGAAAGGTCATTTCGATCAAGACGTGATGAATGAATATGCAGAAAAATTAAACACAACCTTCACTCAAACAAATGCCTTACTTACTTTAAATGATGAAGTGGAAGACAGTAGTGTGGTTGTTGCTTCTGCTGGTTCTTTACCAGGAGACTTACAAAGATTATGGCAAACTAATACAGTCAATTCTTATCATTTAGAATATGGTTATTCATGTATGGGCTATGAAGTAGCTGGGGCTTTAGGAGCGAAGTTAGCTAATCCTAAAGAAGAAGTTTACGCCGTTCTCGGTGATGGTAGTTTCCTAATGCTTCACACAGAACTTGTGACAGCTCTTCAATACAAGCAAAAAATCAATGTGATGTTGTTTGATAATGCGGGTTATGGTTGTATTAATAACTTACAAATGGGGAACGGTGGTGGCAGTTTTAACTGTGAACTACGTGATTCAGATAATCAAATCATGCAAATTGATTATGCCAAAGTAGCAGAAGGTTATGGCTGTAAAGTTTACCGTATTAATAATCGTAAAGAGCTAATCGCTGCGATTAAAGATGCGAAAACACAAACTGTTTCAACTCTCTTTGACATTAAAGTGTTACCAAAAACTATGACAGATGGTTATGGTGGTTGGTGGAACGTGGGTGTTTCTGAAGTATCAGGTATGGATACCGTACTAGAAGCAAGTAAAGCACGAGCTGAAAAGTTAGAGAATGCTTGGAAATATTAATAACTACTAGGAATAAATAGAGGCTAACTCTTACTAAGTTAGTCTCTTATAAAAATAAAATACAGAAAGCGCTTTATGGGCGCGTAGGAGGATATTATGTCAATAAAATTAGCGATTGCACCTATTGCTTGGACAAATGATGATCTGCCAGAATTAGGAAAAGAAAATACATTCGAACAATGTATTAGTGAAATGGCTTTAGCAGGATTTACTGGAACTGAAATTGGAAACAAATATCCAAAAGATCCAGAAGTTTTGAAATCATACTTAGCACCTCGTGGACTTTCTGTTGCTAGTGCATGGTTTAGTGCCTTATTAACAACTAAACCATATGAAGAAACAAAAGAAGCTTTCATCAAGCACCGTGATTTCTTACATGCTATGGGAGCAAAAGTGATTGTTGTTTCAGAACAAGGACATAGTATCCAAGGTCAAATGGACACACCTGTATTTAAAGAAAAACCAATTTTCTCAGAAGAGGACTGGAAACTTTTAACAACAGGGTTAGAAAAATTAGGTGAAGTGGCTGCTGAGAAGGACATGAAAATTGTTTATCATCACCATATGGGGACAGGGGTTCAAACAACCGCTGAAATCGACCGCTTAATGAAAGAAACAGATCCTAATAAAGTATCTTTATTATTTGATACAGGTCATTTAGTATTTTCTGGTGAAAACCCAATTGAGGTTTACCGCGCGCATAAAGACCGTATTTTCCATATTCACTTTAAAGATATTCGTGAAGCAAAAATGGCAGAAGTTAAAGAAAATGAATCAAGTTTCTTAACTGGCGTGAAAGAAGGTGTCTTTACCGTTCCTGGTGATGGCATGATCGATTTTGCTCCAATTTGGGAAGAAATTGAAAAAGATCACTACTCAGGTTGGATTGTGGTTGAAGCAGAACAAGATCCAGCAAAAGCTAATCCGTTTATTTATGCTCAGAATGCTCGAAATTACATTCGAGACATCACGAAACTGTAAAGGTAAGGTGCCAATATGAATTCATTTTCGGTTATTAGTTTTTTAGTTATTATCACGTGTGTTTGGATATTTGCCTTTAAAAAATCAAGAGGCGTATCCGTTGAAGGGGCAGAAGGATTCTTTATGGGGGGCCGTAGTTTAACGGCTCTTCCAATTGCTGGATCAATTATCATGACTAACTTGTCAACAGAACAAATTGTGGGACAAAATGGTCAAAGTTATATTGCTGGTATGGAAGTTATGGCTTGGGAAGTAACAGCCGCGATTGCGATTGTCTTACTAGCCACTGTCTTTTTACCGAAGTATCTAAAATACGGAATTAATACGATTTCGGATTTTATTGAAATTCGTTATGATGCTAAAATCAAACGAATTGTGTCACTGTTATTTGTTATTACTTATGTTACCTCATTTTTACCAGTAGTACTTTATTCAGGGTCACTGGTATTTAACAAGATATTTAGAATTGATGAACTATTAGGCGTTGCCCCATTAACCGCTATTATTTTTGTATCCATCGCCATTGGAATTGTGGGTATTTTATACCTATTAATTGGTGGCTTACGTTTAAGCGCCTATTCAGATACTGTGTATGGTTTTGGTTTACTTCTTTGTGGCCTAGCTGTCCCAACTTTAGGTGTCATTATGCTTGGAAAAGGCAGTTTCGTCGGTGGATTAGATCATATCGTTGTCAACACACCATGGTTACTGAATTCAGTAGGTTCAATTGATTCAGCTGTTGTGCCTTGGCCAACTCTTTTAACAGGCATGATGTTTAACAACTTATACTTCTGGTGTACGAACCAAATGATCGTCCAAAAAGCTTTATCAGGTAAAAACTTAGCAGAAGCTCAAAAAGGTGTTTTCATCGTTGGTTTCTTCAAAGTCTTTGGGGCGTTATTCTTAGTATTCCCAGGAATCGTTGCAAGAAATATCTTTGGTGACGCGTTAATTAACACACCAGATGAAGCTTACCCAGCACTTGTCACACATGTTTTCCCTGAAATGTTATACGGTATTTTTGCAGCAGTTATCTTTGGTGCGATTTTATCATCATTCTCAGGAGCGTTAAATGCAACGTCAACATTATTATCACTAGATTTCTACAAACCAGTTTTCAAAAAAGATGCAACAGATGCTCAAATTACACGTTTTGGTAAATTGGTAACTGTAGTTATTGGTCTTTCAGCTGTAGCCATTGCTCCTTTAATCAGCTTCGCGCCAGCAGGACTTTATCAATTTGTTCAAGAATTTAATGGTCTTTACAACATGCCATTACTTGTTATTATCTTACTTGCTTTCTACTCTAAAAAAGCAACAGCCTTTGCGGCGAAATTTACGATTTATATGCACATTATTCTTTACGCATTATCGAAAGTCTTCTTAAAAGATATTCATTTCTTATATGTGTTGAGTGTGTTATTCTTCCTAGATTTAGCAGTAATGTTACTTGTTTCTAAATTAAAACCAGAAGGCGATTTCGAATTAAAAGTCTTCAACACGAAAGTGGATATTACCCCTTGGAAACATACAAAAGTTGTTAGTATTATCACAGTAGTAGTCGTTATTGGAACGTATGTATTATTTTCACCAATCGGATTTGCAAGATAAAATTTAAGGAGATGTCAAAATGAAAAAAGATTTAGTAGTCGGAGTTATCGGTGGCGGACGTATTGGAAAATTACACACACGAAATTTAGTACAAATGAATGGTGTAACAGTTAAGAAAGTGGCAGATATTTTTGCTGATAAAATGCCAACCTTTGAAGCAGAATATGGTGCTCCATTAGTGGCAGATTTTGATGAAATTTTTAATGATGATGAAATTGATATCGTCTTTATCTGTACACCAACAGATACACACGTTGAGATGATCAAACGTGCAGCAGCTAAGAAAAAACATATCTTCTGTGAAAAACCAATTAGTTTCTCAGATGAAGAAACCATTGAAACATACCAAATCGTTAAAGAAGCTGGCGTGAAATTCCAAATCGGTGTGAATCGTCGTTTTGACCGTAACTTTGCTCAAGTTAAAGAGCATGTTGCCAATGGTTCAATTGGTGATATCCAATTATTACGCATTGATTCAAGAGACCCTGAAGCACCACCTTTATCATATGTACAATCGTCAGGCGGATTATTTTTTGATATGATGATACATGACTTTGATATGGCTCGTTTTATTACAGGTAGTGAAGTAAAAGAAGTGTATGCTGTGGGAGATGCTTTAGTTAATTCTGAATTAAAAGGAACTGACGTGGATACAGCAGTTGTGACATTAACTTTTGAAAATGGTTGTTTAGGTGTCATTAGTAACAGCCGTCAAGCAGTGTATGGTTACGATCAACGACTAGAAGCTTTTGGTTCAAAAGGTGCGTCTCAAGCTGAAAATGAATTAGTTAATAATGTGACTCTTTCAACAGCTGAAGGCGTTCAAAGCCAAAAACCACTACACTTCTTCTTAGAGCGTTATAACGATGCTTATATTAAAGAAGTAGAAGAATTTGTGGCTGCTATTCACAACGACACTGAAACACCTGTTACTTATGAAGATGGTATTATGGCACAACGTTTAGCTTTTGCTGCTAACGAGTCATTAAAAACTGGTAAACCTGTTCAAGTCAAAAAAATCTAGAAAAGAGGTTTCTCATGGGAAAAAGTGTTCTTTTTATTTGTGAGTCGGGCATTAGTGCCTCATTATTTGTATCAAAAATGTTAGAAAGCGTGAAAGTACATCAACTTGATTATGAGATTGACTATGCGCCAATTGCACGCGTTGAAGAAAAATTATCTTACCGTGATTACGACGTGATTTTACTGGCGCCACAAGTGAAACGTCATGAAGCAGAAGTTAAAGATATCCTATTGAAGAAAAAATGTGTCTCACATATTACTGGCATTCAAGATGATGAATTTATCTCGATGAATGTTGAACGTATTTTGGAGCGTATCAATCATCTAGGGTAATCACTAGGAGGGAAAACAATGTCAAATATTAAAGTAGGAATTATTGGATTAGGTCGACTTGGAAAAGTCCATGCAGGCAACTTAGCATTTAGAGTACCAAACTGTGAGTTGTACGCAGCTTGTAGTATGGTGGAAGCAGAATTAGAGTATGCTAAAAAAAAATTAGGTGTCACAAAAACTTATGCTAATTATGATGAGATGGTGAAAGATCCAGAATTAGATGCGATTTTCATCGTCTCACCATCTGGACTTCACTGTGAGCAAATTCAAAAAGCTATGGAAAATGGCAAACATGTTTTCTCTGAAAAACCAATTGGCTTAGATGTGGCTGAAATTGAAAAAACAATGGCAGTGATTGATGCTCATCCAGAACAAATCTTTATGCTAGGTTTCATGCGTCGTTATGATGCAGATTACCAATACGCAAAAGAGATGGTAGAAAAAGGTGAGTTAGGCGAATTAACCGTAGTCAGATGTTACGGGATTGATCCAAGTGATGGCATGGAAAGCTTTGTTAAATTTGCTGGAGCAAGTAACAGTGGTGGGTTGTTTGCTGATATGTCGATCCACGATATTGACTTAGTGCGTTGGTTTACGAACCAAGAAGTTAAGAAAGTGTGGGCGTTAGGTAAAAATGCGGCTTACAAACAACTTGATGAAGTTGGCGAGCTTGAAACAGGGGCTGCTATGCTTCAAATGGAAGACAAAACAATGGGAATTTTAGTGGCAGGACGTAACTGTCATCATGGTTACCATGTGGAAACTGAATTAATCGGAACAAAAGGAATGCTAAGAATCGCCCAAGTTCCTGAGAAAAATTTAGTAACCATCATGAATGAACATGGTGTGGTGCGTCCAACCTCACAAAACTTCCCAGAACGTTTCAGCCAAGCTTTTGTTAATGAAACAGCTGAATTTATCAACTGTATCAAAGAAAACCGCCAACCAGGTGTTAACGCAAATGACGGTCTTCAATCAACAAAAGTAGCCATTGCTTGTCAAAAATCTTATGAAGAAGATGAATTAGTATTATTGTCTGACATTAAATAAAAAATAAAACACCATCCAATTTTAGCTGGATGGTGTTTTATTATTGAAGTAATTCAATAATAATTTAGTGATAGTCTGACTGATAAACGTTAGCACAAAAAATAATATGATATTATCTAACAGTCTTGTAAGGTATATTGCAACTAAGTGGATTTGAAGGTTATTATTAATGTATAAAAAATAGTCATAGGGGGTACTTTGTATGAATCAAGAAAGTTTAAAATTAATTGGTCTTGCATTGGTTACTTTAGGAATTATCTTTGGTGTTCTGGGAAAGTTATTTGTTAAGACTAGATTATTTATTTTTAGAGACAGCAGTATGCTTAAGCAGTTTATTACAGGATTCATACTAATGATAATTGGAGTGGTATTTTTGTATTTATCTGGTGCTATTTAGTTATTAGTGACAGCTTCTAATCATGATTAATAAATTTGATAACCTTTTTAGTGAGATAATTTATAGTTATTTATCCGTTTAATCAGTATTTCAAGCACTTCTTCTAATGAAACATGATCATTATCAATTTTCTCATCTATAGGAAATTTTTTAAAAGTTTCTAAGATATCATCTACCCGTTCAGTTCCCCATGCAGTCAAATTAGGATTACGTTCAGATAATCTTTTGATAATTGTATCTCTACTTACTTCTAATTGAAAATGACATAAGGAAATATTACGACGCCTCAACTCACCAATCATTCCATTAAATGCAGTATCTTTGTAAAGTGTCATAGGAACGATAATATCCCCTGAAAATTCATTGTGAATTTTATTTAAAACATGAATATTCCAAACTCTCCACTCGACATAATCTTGAAAATCATCTTTTTGAATTGAGGGAGGTAAATTGTGTCTTAAAAAATCACCAATATTTTCAGGATCATATAAAAAAGAGCCTTTAATTTTTTTGTTTAGTTCTTCGGCGATGGTCGTTTTACCAGCTCCGTAAGCACCATTAATCCAGATAATCATAGTAATACCTTCGTTAACGTCTGACAAGGAACGCCGTCTTCTTTGTAAACCTCTGAAATAGCAGTGTAACCTTGCTTTTCATAAAAGCCTTTTGCTGCTACTTCAGAGTGTATTAAGGCTTTTTTATAATGATGAGCCATGGCGTAAGCTTCTAAACCCGCTATAATTTCTGCCCCTTTTTGTTGCCCACGATACTCTTTTAATGTGGCAACTCGAGTTATTCGACAAGTTGAATGATCTTCTTTTAGTAAACGTGCCGTTGAAATAGGAAAGTCTTGATCGTAAATGACAGCGTAGACTGTTTCATCGGTATCAAAGTTATCAAATTCATCTTGCAGACTGATTCCTTTTTCTAAAACAAAAACGGACATTCTAATATAAAGAGCAGCAGCACGTTGATAGGGAGTGCTTTTAATTGATAGTTCCATATTATTTCTCCTTTGATGATAATAATATCTTTTTTTATATTACATATAAGGATTTCCGTATTTCTCACAAAATGCATAATAACCTAAACGGTACATATCAACTTTTTTCTGTGCCTCTTTCTGAGTAAAACCAATCATTTCTAAAGTTAGTTCAGTAAAATCAAGGCTGGCTGTTCCATTTGCTGTAACTAAATTGTTATCCAAAACAGCTTGTTGTTCTAGGAATTGTTCTTTGTTGAGATAATTGTCAAAATCATTCCAAATGAACTGGGCGTTTCCTGTATGATTAAAATTTGTTAGTAAACCATTTTTTGCTAAGTAATCAACAGCGCCACAGATAGCAGCAACAGGTTTTTTATGTGCAATATATCTTGTTAGCAATTGAGTAACTTCAGGGTAATCAAGATGCCAAGAATTACCACCAATTAAAACGAGTAAATCGAAATCGATTAGAGGGTTTTCTTTTGTTATTAGTGTGTCTATCTTAGTGGTAAAACCACCAATCGATTGAACGGTTTCTTGTATGGATAAGGTATCAATCTCCCAACCTTCTTGAGTCAGCATAGTTGAAAGATAACTGCCCTCCCAATCTGCGTATTGATCTAGTAAAATAAAGCCTGCTTTTTTCATTATTTGACCTCCTGTAATTAAATGTATTCCTATATTATATCAGAACGTTCGTTCGCAAGTCTAGTTTTTTACGTCTTAAGTACTAATTAAAATCCGTCTAACGCCTTTGTGAAAGTTGTCAAAATCCATTTATAATAGAATTATCAAATAGAAATAAAGACTGGAGAAATAAAAATGAAAAAATTTATATTAAGTATATTAATTATTGGTGGGATTATTATTGGAGGGCCAATTTTGGGGTCTAAATTAACAGAAGGACAAGTTTCTACTCAAAATAATGATTTAGGACAAGTTTTTGACCGTTTTAATTTAACTATTAAAAAAGAACCATCTTACGTAGTGACAAATAATAAATTCGGCACAAAGCAAGAACCAGGTGGTTATTTATATACACAAAAAGCAATCAGTGAAAGTGGCAAAAGTTATGATTTAACGTACTATACTCCTGGAGAGTTGAGAGAGAATGCTATTCTTAAGCTGGACACTAAGGGGCGTTTTGTAGAGACTTGGGAAGAAGTCCAGAAAGAAGACGTTCCTAAGAATGTTTTAGAGAAATTAAAAGCTAGTTAATTAAAAAGTGATGCTTATGAGAAAAACTTTCTCAATAAGCATCACTTTTAATTTGAATAGATAATAAAACTAGAGTTTAAAAGATAACAACTGGCACACCAACATCGATCATATCGTACAATTTAGCACACACGCTAGGCGGTGTGTTGATACAACCATGGGAACCGACTGTTAGATAAGAATCTCCACCATATGAATTTGGATTTTGCCATGATGAATCGTGGATTCCAACGCCTGTCCAATCAATAGGCATCCAATAATCAACAGGACTTGGTATTTCACCACCACGTAGTATTTGATCTCTCTGTTTATTCCAAACATAGAACATACCAGGTGGTGTTGGGGTACTTGGTTTACCAGTAATAACAGGCGTTTCAAGAGCAACAGCCCCGTCTTTGTAGTACCACATATGTTGTGCTTGGAGGTCGACTTCAATATAGGTATTGCTGACTAAAGGTCCTCCAGGAGTACCGCTACCAACAGCCGCAGGTACACGACCGTTGAAGTCTTTTCCAGCTAGGATAGCTTCTGTTAAACCAGCAACCTCACTGTCGGTTGCAATTGTCCAACTCAAAGCGCCAGAAGGAACAGAAACTTCGCCACGTTTTGTACTTTTGAACTTAGAAGCATTGGTACTTGTATTATAAGTTGCTCCGAGCTCTTCTACATATTTTCTAACTTCATCTTCTTTTAAATCAATTTTACCGTCTTGGTAAACAATCCAAGAAGCTACTTTTTCTTTTGGGATAGCAACATCTTGCCCATTAATGCTATATGAACCATTAATTTCTGCAATTTGATTAATTGTATCCATTTCTTTTTTTAGAGCTTCATCTGTAGCTAAAATAGTAGGTTTAGCAAGATACTTTGTTAATTCGATTTCTGCAGCACCCTTAGTTAAATCTTTTTTGGCTGCTTTAATAAAGGCTGCTTCATCAATTGAGTCTCCTTGAACTTCAGGAATAATTTGGAATTTGCCATCTTTATGCTCAACAGATGCATTGGTTGTTTTTGTTCTTGATTTATTGAATGTTTCGAGTTCTTTGTTAACAGCAACTAAAGCCGTATCGACCGCTTTTTGATTATAGCCTTTAGAAATTAATTCACCTTTTTCAGGCGTTTTAATATAAGACATAAACCATAGCCATGAATTTTGGTCACTCATCGCTTTAGAGACAGTAGTATCAAGATCATACTCCATACCTAAATCTTTTTTAGGAATAACTTTCCACTCTTTGCCATCGTTAAGGACAGTAAAACTTTCAGCATCTACACTTGTTTGTAATTTTTCTTTGGCATCCTTTTCAGATAAATTACTGATATCAGTATTGCCAATGGTTGTTTTTGGCAAAAATTGACTTTGAAAACGAATCGATTGATAGCAGTAGCCAATCACTAGGACTAATATTATCAACAAAGGAACCAATAGCCATTTTTTCTTGTTCATGCAAGAACTCCCTTATCACTTTTTTTGTAACAATATTGTAACATATAGGAAGATAAATACAAGTAGATTTGCTTATGTACAGAAAGTATTAAGAATTAACTATATAAAAAAGAATCGATCAGATAAAAAATGATCGATTCTTCATTATTTCACTACTCTTGCGTCATTTGCTCCATAATAATTAAGTGGTTCTTTAGGTTGATTCAAGAGTGCATCTACTGTGACAAAATTATATCCCTGTTGAGTAAGGTTATCAATAATAGTTGGAACTGCATTAATTGTTTCAGTGTAAATATCATGCATAAGAATAATCGAACCAGGTTGTGTTGTTTGTGTCACTTGATTGATAATCATTTGCGTATTTTTAGTTGACCAGTCTTTTGAATCTACAGACCATTCAATAAGTGGTCGATTTGCGATTTTTGCTACTAGTGGATTAGCTGCTCCGTAGGGTGGTCGAATATATTTAAAGGATTCTTTAAATAGTTTAGTTGATTTTTGATCCATCTCTTCAACGTCTTGCTTTAGCATTTTTTCATTCATTTGGCTTAAATTATGATGATACATTGAATGACTTCCAATGATATGCCCCTCATCCTTCATCCTTTTGAGTAAATCTTCATTGCCATCTATGTTTTGACCAAGAATAAAGAAAGTTGCTTTAATTCCTTTTTGACTTAAGATATCTAGTAGTTTACTGGTTGTTTCTCGTTTAGGTCCATCGTCAAAAGTGAGAGCAATCGATTGTTCATTGACGGCTTCTTCTAATTTTTCTTCTTTTGTTGTTTCAGAGGTTTCAGTTGACTGTATGCTAGATTCAGTTATTGTGGACGTACTTATTTTTGTTTTTTCAATTGATGAAGTTGAAGTAGCAACAGTTTCATATGTAATCGACTTGTTTTTTTCAGCATCCTTGGCTAATGATTTCCAAAGAAAAATACTCATCAAAATAAGCTCAATGATAAAGAAAGCAATTAAGTACTTAATATATTTTTTCATGAGACCTCCTATTGGATAAAATATCTATTATTATTTAAAAATTTAACACGATGTCTATTCTAGAATAGATAAGATATTTATTCAATCAAAAACTAAAAGATAGTTTGATGATATTTGCACAGAATAACTTACTTATTAGGAACTAAGCCAAAAAACATATAAATATATATTCTAAAAAAGGAGCTAAAAAAGAAGAGGCTGACATTGGAATCAGCCTCTTCTTTTTAATATTAATTGCCTAATTCATTAAAGGCATCATCCATAATTTCTTTCAACTTCTTAGCAGAGTAATCAAATTTTTCTTGCTCAGCGTCAGTTAGTGGAATTTCAATCACATCGTGAACCCCAGTCCGGTTAATAACAGCAGGCGCACCAATAAAGATATCACTTAATCCGTAATGACCGTCTAAATAAACAGATAATGGTAAGACTGCATTTTCGTCATTAAGAATAGCTTTAGTAATACGAGCTAAAGAAACAGCAATACCATAAAATGTTGCTCCTTTTTTCTCAATAATTGTATAAGCAGCATCTCTAACTTTGAAGAATAAATTAACTAGTTCCTCTTCATCAACATCTGGATGGTCTTTGACCCATTCATAGATTTGTAGACCAGCAATGTTAGCGTGAGACCAAACTGGGAATTCCGTATCTCCATGCTCACCTAAAATATAACCATGGACATTTCTTGCATCAACACCAACGAGTTCAGCGATAGCTTGACGGTAACGAGCAGAATCAAGAGATGTTCCACTACCAATGATTTTATGTTGAGGAAATCCTGAAAACTTCCAAGTGGCGTAGGTTAGGATGTCTACGGGATTTGTTGCGACAAGAAAGATTCCGTTAAAACCTGAATCAACAATATTCTTCACAATATCTTGGAATATTTTTAAGTTTTTATTAACTAAATCAAGTCGTGTTTCGCCTGGTTTTTGAGCAGCGCCAGCAGTGATCACGACGATATCAGCATCGTGACAGTCTGAATACTGAGCTGCATAGATTTTTTTAGGTGAAGTAAAAGCGAGGGCGTGAGATAAGTCAATGGCGTCTCCTTCAGCTTTATTTGTGTCTATATCAATAATTCCAATCTCTTGAGCAATATTTTGAGTTACTAAGGCAAAAGTGTAGCTAGAGCCAACAGCACCATTACCGATAACAATAATTTTTTGGTGAGTAAATGTTTGAATTGTCATACAAAAATCTCCTTTGTGATGATCTTATTAGGTGTCAATTATATCATTCAAAAAAATGAATGTCATTTTGAAAGCATTATGAAAAAAGTAAAACGGGAACAAGAGTTTAAATATTAATCAATATTTATGGGGATATTAGGGAAATATGTTATAATTATTGAGAATCTGGACACTTTTAAGTGTGCGGATATTTTCTTGTTAGATATATATTATTAAAATAATGGAGGAAATAACCATGAAATTAATCGTCGGCTTAGGTAATCCAGGAAGTAAATACCGTGAAACAAAACATAATATTGGCTTTATCACATTAGATGAAATTGCTTTTCAAGAAAAAATTTCTTTTAAAAAACATCAATTTGAAGCTGATATTGCAGAGTTTTTTATCAATGGTGAAAAGATTGTTTTAGCAAAACCCCAGACTTTTATGAATGAATCAGGACGCTCAGTTCGTCCGTTAATGACGTATTATAATATATCGGAAGAGGATCTTTTAGTGATTTATGATGATCTAGATTTACCGATTGGTCGCATTCGTTTACGTCAAAAAGGAAGTGCTGGCGGTCATAACGGAATTAAAAGTATTATTTCACATTTAGGAACTCAAGAATTTAACCGAATAAAAGTTGGGATTGATCGTCCTAAAGCCGGTCAAGAAGTTGTCAACTACGTATTAGGTAGCTTTCCAAAGGCTACCCATGATGATATGTTGCAATCAGTCCAAAGTGCAGCTAAAGCGTCACTTTATTGGGCGAGTGGTCATGATTTTGTCGATACGATGAATCATTATAATTTAAAAAAGTAAGAAAGAAGGCAGACAATGTATTTAAATAAAGCACTTGTTGGTCGACTAAATCAAAGTGATAAAATAAATGAATGGCAAGAGCAACTTGTTAAGGAGTCAGCACAGTTGATAACAGGGTTAGCAGGTTCGGCAAAATCACTAACGATTTCAACTCTACTTGCTAAAAAGAAAAAGATATTAGTCGTTACCCCCAATTTATACTATGCCAATAAACTAGTAGATGATCTTCAACATATAATAGAAGAAAAGTATCTACATTTTTTCCCAGTAGATGAAGTCACAGCTGTTGAAATGTCCTTTTCATCACCAGAGGCATTATCTGATCGAATCAATGCGCTTAATTTTTTAGCCAGTAACAATCCGGGGATTTTAGTCACACCTTTAGCCGGTTTAAGACGTTTCTTACCTAATCCTAAAGTTTGGAAAGAGCAAACAATTATTTTGGAAAAAGAAGGAACAGTGGACTTAACTAAATTACCTGAATCTCTTGTTTTATTAGGCTACGAGAGACAACAGATGATAGGGAAACCAGGTGAATTCAGTGTTAGGGGAAGTATTATAGATATCTATCCTTTAACGAGTGATTATCCTGTTCGAATTGATTTATTTGATGATGAAATTGAATCTTTACGCTTATTTGATGCAGATACGCAACGATCTATTAAAGAAATTGATCAGATAATGATTTCACCAGCAATGGATACGCCGATAACAAAAGAACAATTAGTATTAGGTGCTGAGAAAATTCAAAAATTAATGGAAACCAAACTTTCTTTAATGGCACCAAGTGAGGAAAAAGAACAAGTAGCAGCTTATTTCGAATCAATTATTAGTGAATGGAGTCAAGGTCATCCAACAGATGAGGTCAAAATATACGGTGATTTATTGTTTGATAAAAAACATTATCTAACCAACTATTTAAAACCTTCTGATTTTATTATGATTGATGATTATAGTCGAATGGTCGAAAGTGAACGAGAAATTCTTCGTGAAGAAGGCGAGTGGATTACACTTAAATTAGAAGAAGGTGTGTTTTTTGAAGACCATACTTTAGGTGGAGATTTTAGAAGTATTTTGAAAGAAGCTAAACAAGGTAAAACTTACTTTTCACTTTTCCAAAAAGGGATGGGGAATCTGCGCTTTTCAGCGATTCATCCTTTCGAGTATCGAACCATGCAGCAATTTTTTGGACAAATGCCACTTTTAAAAACGGAAATGGACCGTTGGAAAAAACAGAATCAAAGTGTGATAGTTCTTGCTGAAAATGAAGAAAGAACGCAAAAAGTTGAAGCACTGTTAATGGATTTTGAAATTCCAGCTGTTGTTAATAATAGTGAAAAATTAATTCCAGGAGAAATTCAAATTCAAACAGGTTCTTTGGCTTCAGGCTTTGAATTACCAGAAGAAAAATTAGTGGTACTAGTGGAAAAAGAAATACTCCATACTCAAACTAAAAAACGAGCTAGAAAACAAACAATATCTAATGCGGAACGTTTAAAGAGTTACAATGAATTAAAACCTGGCGATTATGTTGTTCATGCTAATCATGGGATTGGTAAATACATTGGAATGGAAACGCTTCTTAGTGGTGGAATCCATCAAGATTACATGACAATTCTTTATAAGAATAATGATAAACTATTTATACCTGTAACCCAACTGGATTTGATTCAAAAATATGTTGCCTCTGAATCTAAAACACCTCGAGTGAATAAGCTTGGTGGTAGCGAATGGGTAAAAACAAAAAATAAAGTTTCAGCTAAAGTCGAAGATATTGCAGATGATTTAATTCAACTCTATGCGGAACGAGAAGCTCAAAAAGGGTATGCTTTTGGACCAGATGATGATTATCAAATGGAATTTGAAGGTAACTTCCCTTACACCGAAACAGATGACCAACTTAGAAGTATTCAGGAAATTAAACAAGACATGGAAAAAGAACGTCCAATGGATCGTTTACTTGTAGGAGATGTTGGGTATGGTAAGACAGAAGTTGCCATTCGTGCTGCTTTTAAAGCTGTTAGAGATGGAAAACAGGTAGCGATTTTAGTACCAACCACGATTTTAGCGCAACAACACTATGAAACAATGCGAGACCGATTTGCTAATTTTCCAGTGAACGTTGGTTTAATGAGCCGGTTTAGAACGAAAAAACAACAAAATGAAACAGCTGATAAATTGAAAAAAGGTCAAATAGATATTGTTGTTGGAACACATCGTATTTTATCTAAAGATGTGGAATTTATGGATATTGGTTTAGTAGTCGTTGATGAGGAACAGCGTTTTGGTGTGAAGCATAAGGAAAGATTAAAACAATTAAAGTCACAAGTTGATGTTCTTACATTAACAGCAACGCCGATTCCTAGGACGCTGCATATGTCCATGCTTGGTGTCCGTGATTTATCAGTTATCGAAACACCACCGGCTAACCGTTATCCCGTTCAAACCTATGTGATGGAAAAGAATCCTGGTGCTATTAGAGAAGCATGTGAGCGCGAGATTGCTCGTGGCGGTCAGATTTTTTATCTTTATAATCGTGTGGATACTATTGAGCAAAAAGTAGATGAATTACGAGCGATGTTACCAGATGCAAGAATTAGTTATGCTCACGGTCAAATGACTGAAGTTCAATTAGAGAACGTCTTAATGGAGTTTATCAACGGAGATTATGATATTTTAGTTACGACGACAATCATTGAAACTGGGGTTGATATTCCCAATGTCAACACTTTGTTTGTTGAAAATGCTGATTACATGGGCTTGTCTCAGTTATATCAATTAAGAGGTCGGGTTGGTCGTAGTAATCGTGTCGCGTATTCTTATTTTATGTACGAACCACAAAAAGTATTAAATGAAGTAAGTGAAAAACGACTACAGGCTATCAAAGATTTTACTGAGTTAGGTTCAGGTTTTAAGATTGCTATGCGAGATCTGTCCATTCGTGGTGCTGGTAATTTGTTAGGTGCACAACAACATGGCTTTATTGACTCTGTTGGTTTTGACATGTACACACAAATGCTGACTGAAGCAGTTAATCGAAAACAAGGAATGGAAAGTAAAGACACTAAAACAGTAACAGAACTTGATTTAGGGATTGATGCGTATATTCCAACTGACTATATTGAGGATGAACGACAAAAAATTGAAATATACAAACGTATCAGACAACTGGATAATCAAGAAATGTTTGATGAGCTAGAGGCTGACTTACTAGACCGTTTTGGAGAGTATCCTGATGAAGTGGCAAATCTTTTAACAGTTGGTTTGATTAAAATGAATAGTGAGTTTGCTTTGGTTGAAAAAATTAAGAAAGAACAATTAACAGTCCATGTCTGTTTATCTAAAGAAGGAACGAATGCGTATAACATTGAGCAAGTATTTAAAGCTTTGTCAGCAACGACACTTAAAGCAGAACTTAATTCTGATGATAAATTAGTAATACAGCTAAAACTGGTAAAACAAACATCTAAAGTTTTTTGGTTACAAGAACTATCTCAATTTATCGCTGCTTTAAGAGAAGAAAAATATGTAAAAAAAGAGCAGAAAGATAATAAATAGGTGAACTGTATGGGAGATAAAACAATAGAAAAAAGCATGATGCAAGGAGCGGTAGTGCTAATTGTAACATCTTTTATTGTTAAAATATTAAGTGCTGTCTACCGTGTACCATTTCAAAATTTGGTCGGTGATGAGGGTTTTTATGTATACCAGCAAGTCTATCCAATTTATGGTATAGCGATGACCCTTTCGTTATCTGGGTTACCAGTTTATCTATCCAAATTACTGGCAGCTAAAGAAACACAAGAAGAACAAGCTAAAGTGATTAATTATTTCTTTTTAACCGTAAGTGTTTTATCACTAATTGGTTTTGTGATCTTATATTTTGGGTCAACTCTGCTAGCAAATGCAATGGGGGATCTATCTCTAGCCCCGTTAATCAAAATGGTCTCTTTAATTTTTCTATTAGTGCCTTTCTTATCAACTTACCGTGGCTTCTATCAAGGTCAAATGGAAATGAAGCCAACTGCCTTTTCCCAATTATTAGAGCAAGGTAGTCGAGTCACAGTTATTTTAGTTGCAGGTTATTTATTTATGGTGAACGAATGGTCGGTTTATAAAATGGGAACAATTGCTACAGGTGGTGCACTCATTGGTGGCATTAGTGCATTAGCTATCCTTTATTTCTATGGAAGAAAAAATAAAAATGCACCCAAGATTAGTAGAAGTGAACTCAAAGGAATCGCTCATTTTTCGAAACGATTAATTATCGAAGGTGGAACTTTATGTTTTTTTAGCGCTTACTTAGTTATTTTTCAATTAGTTGATTCCTTCACAGTGAAACAATATTTAGTCTTCAATGGTTTTGATGAAACTAGTGCTAAAGTAGCTAAAGGTGTGTTTGATCGTGGACAGCCGTTAGTTCAATTAGGTTTGGTAGTCGCAGTGAGTATGACGGCCACTTTCTTACCTACTTTAACGAAATACTACGTCACACGTCAAAAAGAAAAATATCAAGAAACGGTTCAATCCTATTTAAAAGTATCAGCAGCAATTGCTAGTGCAGCTTCTGTGGGTCTTGCTCTAGTTTTGCCTTATACAAATAAAGCGTTGTTCAGTGATAATAGTGGAGAAACTGCATTGGTTCTATTTATGTTTTCGATTTTTTTTGTATCAATGATCCAAAGCTACCAAACGATTTATCAAAGCCAAAGTTTAATGAGATATCAGTTTGTGGCAGCTTTGATGGGCTTATTTACTAAAATAATTTTTACCCCAACATTAACCTATTATTTTAATACAGAAGGTGCTAGTATTAGTACTATACTAGGTTTAGGTGTTTGTTTCTTAGTGTTACATTGCTATTTAATTAGACAACAAAATAAGATTAGATTATCAAAACAATACATAGTCAAACTACTTATAAGTTTAACGTCAATGAGCAGCCTGTTAATTGTTTACCGTTTGGTACTAGAGCAGCTATCTTGGCTAGAATACGGCCGTTTAGGAAGTTTAATGTTGACATTAATAGGTGTTGCCGTTGGATTTACCATTTATATGGCATGTGTCATTCAAAGTCGTTTGTTTACAAAAAGTGAATGGGAAATGTTACCGTTTGGAAAAAAAGTTATCAACTATTTTTATTAAATGAGGTGAAAAATATGCGTTTAGATAAATACTTAAAAGTATCACGTATTATTAAAAGAAGAACAGTTGCAAAAGAAATTGCGGATAAAGGACGAATTCAAGTGAATGGTCAAATTGCGAAATCATCAACATCTATTAAAATAGGAGATGTTATCAAGATTTTATTTGGCAATAAGACATTAGAGGTTCGGGTTTTAGATTTAAAAGATACAACAAAAAAAGAAGAAGCAAAAGATTTGTATGAAATTATGAGTGAAACACGAGAAACGAGTTATGAAAGTTTAGATTAGCATTAGACATTGAGAACATGACTTGGTATAATATATGCATCTTTAATTTAAAAGAATGGAGTTCTAAAAGTATGAAGAAAGACCGTAAATTGTTAACGTACAATAAAGATCAAAGTCAGGGTCTTACTATGAAGTCGATGCAAAAAGACCAACGTACCATGATTTTTAGACGCCGTAGATTAGGAATTATGTTCGCTTCTGCTTTATTAATGTTTTCATTAATTGGCTTCAATCTTTTTAGGAATAGCCAACATTTATTGACCTTAAAAGAAAGTCGTGGTCAAGTTGAAAAAGAATATAAGGGAGTAGCAAAAGAGAAAAAAAATCTTGAACGTGAAGTAGACTTATTAAATGACACTGAATACGTTGAGAAAATAGCTCGTGCGAAGTACTTTTATTCAAAAGAGGGAGAACAAGTTTACAGTATCCCGGATTTAAACAGCTCTACCCAAACTAGTGGTAACAAATAATAATAAATATTTTTGAAGGCTCAAGGAGGAAAAAATTTTTTATGTCAATTGAAGTAGGGGTAAAATTACCTGGAAAAATTTCAGGAATTACCAATTTTGGTGCATTCGTTGATTTGGGAGAAGGCAAAACAGGGTTGGTTCACATCAGTGAAGTATCAAATAGTTTTGTAAAAGACATCAACGATGTTTTAACTGTCGGTGATGAAGTAGAAGTAAAAGTAATGTCTATTGGAGACGATGGAAAGATTGGTTTGTCAATCAAACGTACAAACGAAGAGGAACGTCCTGTTAGAGAACGCGCTCCTAAAAAAGATTTTTCTAAGCGTCCAAGCAGTAATTACAATCGCTCTGACCGACCTGAAAGATCAAATAGTAGTAGCTATGGCCGTAAACCAGCAGCGCAGGTTCCAAAGAAAGAAGGCTTCGATAACTTAATGAGCTCATTCTTAAAAGATAGTGATGAAAGATTAAGTTCAATCAAAAGTAATACTGAAGGCAAACGTGGCGGCCGTGGCGGTCGACGTAGTTAATAATAAACAGGCTGACTAATAAAATAGGTCGGCCTTTTTATTTTTTAAAGGGTGTGAGAAAATGTTAGAAAAAAATTTCTATCAACAAGTTTTAAAAAAAAAATGGTGGCAACCAAAAGAAAAAATACTTGTAGGTGTTTCAGGTGGAGTTGATTCTATGGTTTTGCTCTACTTACTAAGCAATCTACCAGAAGAATTACGTCCAGACATTGTTGTGGCACATATCAACCATCAATTAAGAGAAATATCCGTAGAAGAAGAAGCTTTTGTGATGAAATATTGTATGGAAGCTAATCTACCGATTTTTACTACAAGTTGGCTTGAAGGAAAAACGATAAAAGGAAATATTGAACAAGAAGCACGTGATTTTCGTTATAATTTTTTCAATGAAATTATGGAAAAAAAACAAATTAAAAAAATAATAACAGGGCATCACAAAAACGACCAAGCTGAAACAGTGTTAATGCGTCTAATTAATGGTGGTCGTATTCAAACAATGACAGGAATTCAAGAGACGAGACCTTTTTTTAATAATAAAGTCATCAGACCACTTCTTTCAATTGAAAAAAAAGAACTTTATGCTTATGCTAAGGAAAAAAATATACCTTTCTATGAGGATGAAACCAATAACCAAATGGACTATACACGTAATCGCTTAAGAAAAAAAATAATTCCTGATTTAGTGGAAGAAAACGAGCAATTTTTAGAACATTTATTATGGTTTAAAGAAGAATTAGCTATTAATCTATCATTAGTAGAAGAATTGATACGCCCTAAATTTAATCAGTGTATCACTTTTTCAGAAGATTATTGGCGAATAGATTTACCTATATACTATACGTATTCTTCAAAGGAGCAACATATTATTTTAGATTTTTTGGTGTCGGACTGTCAAAATAAAAAAGGTTTAATTTTGAATAGAAAGCAACAAGCGCAATTAGAGCAAAATATAGTGGGCACAAAACCTAACTTAGATTATCCGCTAAAAGGAAATTGGTACTTTAAGAAAAGTTACGCCAAATGCTTTATTTATCAAAAAAAAGCAAAAGAAATAGTCACAGAAAAAGTTGATATAACTTTAAATAGTGGTGCGTTCTTATCTTCAAAAGAATGGGTTGGTTTTTTTGAAATAGGCAAAGAAGAAATACCAAAAGAAATTATGACTTGGAACTACGCAGAAATGGTTTATTCGGAATTACTTAGTGAAAAAGTAGCAGTTAGAAAACCGTTACCTGGTGATCGCTTGCTATTAAACGAAAAAGGGCATAAAAAAAAGGTTTCTCGTTACTTTATAGATGAAAAAATAAGTGTCTATGAAAGGGAAGAAGCTTGGGTTGTTCAAGATCAAGCAGAAATTGTAAAATGGTTAGTTCCTTTTAGGGAAAGTTATTTGAGTATTCGAGATGAAACTGCTAAAATACAGTATAAGCTTGTCTACTATTATAAAAAAGACAAGTAAGTTTGGAAGGAGATCCTGATGTTAGAAAAAGATATAGAAAAAACATTTTATTCACAAGAACAAATCCAAGATCGCATAAAAGTTTTAGGTGCAGCAATTAGTGAGGATTATGCGGATAAAAACCCACTTGTAGTTGGTGTTCTAAAAGGCGCAGTTCCGTTTTTAGCAGACTTAGTTCGTTCAATGAACATACATATGGAAATGGATTTTATGGATGTATCTAGTTATGGAAATGCAACTGTTTCTTCAGGTGAGGTTCGTATTCTGAAAGATTTAAGCACAGTTGTTGAGGGCCGTCATCTTATCATCGTTGAAGATATTATTGATAGCGGTCGTACCTTAAGATATTTAGTTGATTTATTAAAACATCGTAAAGCAGCTTCAGTGAAAATTGTGACAATGCTTGATAAACCAGAAGGTCGTGTTGTAGATATGGAAGCTGATTATATTGGCTTTGAAGTGCCTAATGAATTTGTTGTAGGCTATGGTTTAGACTATGCAGAAGATTACCGTAACTTACCGTATATCGGTATTTTAAAACCTGAGATTTATGAAAATAATTAATATCATGAGGTCTTTTTTTGTGATATAATTACAACTTAGCAATTAAAAACTTAAAACTAAATATATAAGGAGGCCATGTATGAATAATAAGAAGAATTCAGGGATGAAAAATTCACTTTATTATATCATTGTTTTCTTATCAATGATTATGATCGTGTATTTCTTCTTTGGAAAAGGCGGAGAGCAATCCCCTAATATTAATTATTCAACATTTTACGAGCAATTAAAAGATCAAAAAGTGAAAGAGTTCTCAGTTCAACCATCAAATGGTGTTTATAAAATAACTGGTGAATATTTTGAAGAACAGAAAGTAACAGATGCAGGTGGATTACCAGTATTTGGTAAGTCTAAAGTCAAATCAACAAAATTCATGACAACAGTTTTACCAAATGACTCAACAATGAGTGATATTAGTAAAGCTGCTAGAGAATCGAAGTCAAAATTTGATATTAAAGAACAATCAAGTAGTGGTATTTGGGTTCAACTATTATTTAGTTTCTTGCCATTAATTTTCATGGTGTTCTTGATCTATATGATGATGGGTCAAGGTGGCCAAGGTGGCGGCAATGGACGTGTTATGAATTTTGGTAAAACAAAAACAAAAGAAACTGATAAAAAATCAATCACGGTTCGTTTTTCTGATGTAGCTGGTGCTGAAGAAGAAAAACAAGAATTAGTTGAAGTGGTTGAATTCTTGAAAGATCCACGTCGTTTTGCAGAACTCGGTGCACGTATTCCTGCTGGTGTTCTTTTAGAGGGACCTCCAGGGACAGGTAAAACATTATTAGCTAAAGCAGTAGCTGGAGAAGCTGGCGTACCATTCTTCTCAATTTCAGGTTCTGACTTTGTTGAAATGTTTGTCGGTGTTGGTGCAAGTCGTGTTCGTGATTTATTCGAAAATGCGAAGAAGACAGCTCCTGCGATTATCTTTATTGATGAGATTGATGCAGTCGGTCGTCAACGTGGTGCTGGTATGGGTGGAGGACACGATGAGCGTGAACAAACACTTAACCAATTACTTGTTGAGATGGATGGATTCAATGGTAATGAAGGTGTTATCGTTATAGCAGCGACTAACCGTTCTGATGTACTCGATCCAGCGTTACTTCGTCCAGGTCGTTTTGACCGTCAGATTTTAGTCGGTGTCCCAGACGTTAAAGGTCGTGAGCAAATCTTAAAAGTTCACTCACGTAACAAACCTTTAGCTGGAGATGTGGATTTAAAGGTAGTGGCGCAACAAACACCAGGATTTGCTGGGGCAGATTTAGAAAACGTCCTAAACGAAGCAGCTTTAGTAGCGGCTCGTCGTAACAAGAAAAAAATCGACGCAACTGATATTGATGAAGCACAAGACCGCGTAATTGCTGGTCCTGCTAAGAAAAATAAAGTGATTAGTAAACGTCAACGTGAAATGGTAGCTTACCATGAAGCGGGACACACAATCTGTGGGTTGGTTTTAGATGATGCTAATATCGTTCATAAAGTAACGATTGTTCCTCGTGGACGCGCTGGTGGTTATATGATTTCTTTACCTAAAGAAGATCAATTCTTGATTACTAAAAACGAAATGTTTGAACGTATCGTTGGTCTTTTAGGTGGACGTGTCGCTGAAGAAATCGTCTTTGGTGTTCAATCAACAGGCGCAAGTAATGACTTTGAACAAGCAACAAGCTTAGCTCGTTCAATGGTTACTGAATATGGTATGAGTGATTTACTTGGACCTGTTCAATATGAAGGAAACCATCAAGTCTTTGTCGGTCGTGACTATGGTCAAACCAAAGCTTACTCAGAACAAGTGGCTTTCCAAATTGATGAAGAAGTCCGCAGTATCTTAAAACGTGGACACGCTAAAGCAGTTGAAATTATTGAAGCTCACCGTGAGCAACATAAATTAATTGCGGAATCATTATTAGAGTTTGAAACGTTAAATGCCAAAGAAATTACTTCATTGTTTGAAGACGGTGTGATGCCATCTAAAGAACAATCTGAAGAATTTCCAAGTGAAAAAGATGGTTCTTTTGAAGAAGCCAAAGAAGCGTTAGAAAGAAAAGACGCGGACAAGCAACAGGAAGAAAAATCAATTCATGAAGAAACATCTACAGAAGAAGCGGGCACTGATAACGAGTAAAATCGTTTTGCAGATTTAATTAAATAAGTTATGATAAGTGGGATATACGAAAGTGTAGCCCACTTTTCTATTGTAGAAAGACTTATATAAAGTAAAGGAAGATAAGATATGACAGATTATTTAGTAAAAGCATTGGCTTTTAATGGCGAAATTCGTGCGATGGCAGTTAGAACAACAGGTGTCGTAACAGAAGCCCAAGAATTACATGATACGTGGCGTGCGGCAACCGCAGCTTTAGGTCGTACATTAACAGGAACTTTGCTTCTTGGTGCGATGCATAAAAATGATGAAAAATTAACCGTTAAAATTCAAGCAGATGGCCCAATTGGAGCAATCGTTGTAGATACAGATAGTAAAGGTAATGTTAAAGGATACGTTCAAAATCCAGAAGTTAATTTAGCGCCTAATGCTTTAGGGAAAATTGATGTTCGTGGTGCGGTTGGTACAAACGGAACTTTCAGCGTGGTAAAAGATTTAGGTCTTAAAGAAGCGGTTACAGGTCAAGTACCGATTGTATCAGGTGAAATAGCAGAAGATTTTACTTATTATTTAGCCAATTCAGAACAAGTACCATCAGCAGTTGGTCTAAGTGTTTTAGTCGACAATACAGCAGATGATTGCGTCAAAGCAGCTGGGGGTTTTATGATTCAAGTGATGCCTGGTGCCAGTGAAGCAACCTTGGTTGAAATCGAAAAACGTTTAGCAGACATTCCCCAAGTATCTACATTATTAGACCAAGGCGAAACGCCAGAAAAAATCTTAGAACGCTTATTAGGTGAAGAAAATGTTGAAATTTTAGAGACAACACCTGTCCAGTTTCATTGTGACTGTTCCAAAGAACGTTTTGCATCAGCGATCATTACATTAGGCGAAAGTGAATTAACGCAAATGATTGAAGAAGATGAAGGGGCAGAGGCTGTTTGTCACTTCTGTGGTAAAAAATACAATTACGACGCGGCTGAATTAACCGTCTTAAGAGATGAAGCCATTAAATAAGGAGGAACGCGACTAGTGTGGAAAATAGGTAACGTTGAAATCCCTAATCGTGTGGTTGTCGCTCCAATGGCTGGGATTAGTAATTCAGCCTTTAGATTAACCGTAAAAGAATTTGGCGCAGGATTAGTTGTTTGCGAGATGATTAGTGATAAAGGAATTCAACAAAGAAACAAGAAAACATTAGATATGTTACATATCGAAAAAGAAGAGCACCCGTTAAGTTTACAAATATTTGGTGGCAACAAAGAAAATTTAGTCGAAGCAGCTCAATTTGTAGAAGCTAACACAACAGCGGATATCATTGATATTAATATGGGATGTCCTGTCAGCAAGATTATTAAAGCTGAAGCGGGGGCTAGATGGCTGCTTGATCCTAATAAAGTCTATGAAATGGTGGAAGCTGTCTCAAGTGCCGTTGATATTCCTGTGACAGTAAAAATGCGTATCGGCTGGGATGATGAACATGTCTTTGCAGTCGAAAATGCGAAAGCCGCCCAAGCAGCAGGAGCTTCAGCGGTTGCAATGCATGGACGAACAAGAGTCCAGATGTATGAGGGCAAGGCAAACTGGGACGTTTTAAAAGAAGTGAAGCAACATTTAACGATTCCTTTTATGGGGAATGGTGATGTTAGAACCCCAGAAGACGCTAAACGTATGTTGGAGTATGTTGGTTGTGATGGTGTCATGATCGGGCGCGCAGCATTAGGTAATCCATGGATGATTTACCGGACGAAGCATTACCTTGAAACAGGTGAGTTACTAGAAGAGCCGTCACCAACAGAAAAAATCGCCACAGCGAAACTTCATTTAGATCGTTTAGTTAAATTAAAAGGTGAGAAAATAGCCTCACTAGAATTTCGTCAACACGCAGCGTATTATTTAAAAGGCGCACCAAGAGCAGCTAAAGCAAAATTAGCAATCAATAAAGCGCAAACGCAGCAAGAAATGAACGATATTTTAGATGAGTATGTGGCAAATTTAATTGCAAAAGGACTTGCATGTTAATAATTCAGACAAAAAGGCAAATAGACTTGCCTTTTTTTCGTTTTTTGTGGCATTATAGTAGGGAGCAGATTGTCAAAAAAATAGTCTATAGGAGGAAGTAACGTGACAAAAGAAATCCAAGGTCATGAAGAGATGAATGATCAATTAATCGTACGTAGAGAAAAAATGGCGGAGTTACGGGAAAAGGGACTAGATCCATTTGGTACTCGCTTTGAACGTACTACTAATTCAAAAGAACTTCATGAAACATATGACAAACATACAAAAGAAGAATTACAAGAATTAGGTTTAACAGCGACAGTAGCAGGACGTATGATGACCAAACGTGGTAAAGGTAAAGTTGGCTTCGCCCATTTACAAGACCGTGAAGGCCAAATCCAAATCTATGTCAGAAAAGATGCTGTTGGTGAAGAAGAGTATGATTTATTCAAACAAGCTGACTTAGGTGACTTTATCGGTGTAACTGGTGAAGTGATGAAGACAGACATGGGTGAAGTAACAATCAAACCAACAACCCTAACATTCTTAACAAAAGCACTCCGTCCATTACCAGACAAATATCATGGTTTAACAAATGTTGAGCAAAAATATCGCCAACGTTACTTAGATTTAACAAGTAACCGCGAAAGTTTTGACAAATTTGTTAAACGTAGCGAAATTATTCGTGAAGTCCGTAATTACTTAAATACAAATGGCTATTTAGAAGTAGAAACACCAACTTTACATAATATTGCTGGTGGAGCAGCGGCTCGCCCGTTTACCACTCACCATAACGCACTAGATATGGAATTATATTTACGTATTGCGTTAGAGTTACATTTAAAACGATTAATCGTTGGTGGTATGGAAAAAGTGTATGAAATTGGTCGCGTCTTTAGAAATGAAGGAATTGATACAACACATAATCCAGAATTCACGATGTTAGAAGTCTATACAGCGTATACTGATTACAAAGATATTATGAACCTAACAGAAGGTATTATTACGACTGCCGCACAAAACGTTTTAGGAACATTACAAATTAAGTATGGTGAATTAGACGTAAACTTAGAAGGTCCATGGAAGAGAATTCATATGGTTGATGCCATCAAAGAACAATCTGGAGTTGATTTTTGGAAAGAAATGACAGATGAAGAAGCACGAGCTATTGCTAAAGAACATGGTATCGAATTAGGTGAGCATATGGATTACGGTCATGTGGTTAATGAATTCTTCGAGAAGTATGTCGAAGAAACATTAATTCAACCAACATTTATTTACGGACACCCAACTTCAATTTCACCATTAGCTAAGAAAAATGTAGAGGATGATCGCTTCACAGATCGTTTCGAAGTATTTATAGTAGGAAAAGAATATGGTAATGCCTTTACAGAGTTAAATGATCCAATCGATCAAAGAGAACGTTTTGAAGCACAAATGAAAGAAAAAGATTTAGGAAACGATGAAGCACAAGGAATTGATGAAGACTTTATTGAAGCTTTAGAGTACGGAATGCCTCCAACAGGTGGTCTAGGAATCGGGATTGACCGCTTAGTAATGTTGTTAACTAACTCTCAATCAATCAGAGATGTTCTATTATTTCCAACAATGAGATAAAAAAGGAGATTTTTTTCTCCTTTTTTTTTATTGTTTTTTTTAAAAGAAAGGGCTTTAATAGGTAGTTCCAAGTTAATTGCATGTGAAAAACCTTTGTGAAGACTATGATGATTGTTTTATGCAGTAAAACACGAACAAATTACCATTTTTTTTTATCAACGTGTGTGAAGTAAGTTTTAAAAAAAGTGTTGACGGAACACTAAAAACTTGGTATATTAATACATGTCGCTGAGATAGATAAAAAACAAATCGAAAGATAGTTTTTGTTTCAGGAAGATAAGTTTGTTGTTTATATATAAAGATTCTTGATGAATTTTTTTAAAAAATAAATAACAAATTAAATAAAAAAAGTGTTGACAAACACTTGATAACTTGATATGATATAAAAGTTGTTAAGACAACACAGAATAGACCTTTGAAAACTAAACAAAGTAAGACAAACCAAATGTGTAGGGCGTTTCTACTTAG
>NZ_FWFD01000001.1 GCF_900163795.1 Vagococcus fluvialis bH819
ATCCAATACCGTTCATTTTCATAAGATAATGGTTGGTGCCCTTTTTCAATATCTATAATACTTAATCTTCTAAAACCTAAAGCAATCGTATTATCTTTATAATACCCTTCTTCATCTGGTCCTCTATGTACAATCATTTTATTCATCTCATTAATATTGTTCTCTATTGTTTTTTGTATTGCATTTTCCACATTGGAAATATACCCAACAAATCCGCACATATCAATTCTCCTCTTTTTGAGTTCCTTTTTATTGATTATTTCTTCTAGTTAAAATTTTTTAAAGACTTTTAAACTAGCGACATTTTCGAATTTATGTATTTTTATTTTGATTAGTGAAAAATAGATTTTAATTAAGCACTATTAAAAGTCTAGTATTTTTAAATTCCACAATTGATAGTAAAGCTATTATCTTCGAATAGCAATCACTTTAAGCGATTGCAGATTGATATTTTAAGTCCTAATTTTTTTGTTAAAGAACCAAAAATTAGGCATTTGTCTCATCTTTAAACCACCAACAGATAATCAGATAGAAATTATTGAGATTGTTACCATTGGTAAAAGAGAAGAAAAAAAGTATTTTTAACCGCTAAAAAAAGTATCTCTGAAATTGAAATAAAAAATCTTTTACAGATCTAATTTTAAGAGAGTCGCTCGCTTGTTTTTAGCAGCTACCTATTTTCTTCAATATATGATTTTATAGAATCTCATGTATTCATAACATGAAATTGGATGTCTAACTCTTAAACACAAGTTTAAATCATTACTATCCTCCTTAACTTAATAACTATATTCTCTCAATTTCCGCTTAAAAAGTAACGCACCTATTCGTTTACAGTTAGCAACCACTGGTTTACATACACTAAAAATCAAATAAAAAAGTACTTCAGTTATAAATTTTTAAATGAAACTGTAGTTTTATCAATACACGTTTTTAAGCAATTTCATGTATTCACAACATCTTTGACGTACTTAAACAAGTACGTTACAATAGTAAGAAAGATGTTAAAGGGAGGAATAGCTTATGTCTATCGTAAACCCTAGCCAAGCTAGAAAAGTCTTTTATCAACTATTGAAAGACGTCAATAAAACTAACGAACCCATTTATATCTCTGGCAAAAACGAAGAAAGTGAAGCCGTTATGGTCAGTAAAAAAGACTGGGACGCAATTCAAGAAACATTATACCTTCAATCTGCTGGCGTAGCGGATGTGATCCACCAGCGTGAACAAGAAAATGAGTTTGTTGCATTGGAGGATATCGATTGGGATACTCTATAAAGTTAGCAAAATCAACAATGAAAGACCTTAAAAATTTAAAATCGGCTCATTTAGAGCAAAAATTTAAAGATATAATGGAAATTTTAAAAGAGAACCCGTTTCAAAATCCACCGCCTTATGAGAAGCTAGTCGGAAATTTAAAAGATAACTATTCCCGACGATTAAATATTCAACACCGAGTGGTTTACTCGGTTGATAATGACGCAAAAGAAGTCATTATTTGGTCGGCTTGGACGCACTACGAAAGATAGAAAACCACTTTTAAAAAAGTGAATTTCTATCTTTTTTTTATGTAATGAGCTTGTCTTTTTTCGGACCAACTACCGAAAAAAGACAGTGCATAAAGAGCCAGTTTTTTCCGACGCCAACGACGAAAAAAACTGGCTTGATCTTGCCAAAAAAAGAGACCGAAATGGACACATTTCCCGTCTCTTTTTTTGGCTCAAAACGGGTACGTTTTGACAGGTTTTCAAGGGGGATTGGGGGAGCAGCGCGTCCCCCAACAAGGTCGTTTGCGCCACGAAGTGGCTAGCAAACATAGAGCTTGCCAAACCTCCAAGACCGAGCATAATACTAGAAACCGAAAGCGTTTCAGTGTTATGCTCGTTTCTGACCGCTAGGGAAGAAAAACAAGGAGGTGGGACTGTGAGCGAACGAGAGATTTTTGAGGCCACTTTTGCGGAGGCCAAACCGAAGCGAAAAGAGCCGAAACAAATCAGCTTTCGAGTGAGCGAATCCGAATTTGAAAAGTTGAAGCGCTCCGCTGAAACTTTTCAAATGAGTGTGCCGGCTTTTGTAAAAAGCAAGGCACAAGGGGCTAAGCTCGTAACGCCGAAAATTGACCGACCAGGAGCCGTGGAGATTGCCAAGCAATTACGCGCGATTGGAAATAACGTCAATCAGATGGCAAGAGCAACGAATACTGCCGAATTGGATCCGAATTTAGCCGCCAACCTAACGGCTGAATTGCAAAACGTGCAAAAGGAGTTGAATCAGATATGGCAACAATTAAATTAGCGCGCAGCACCAGTTGTTCTCGCTGCATTAACTACGCTGAACCGCGGGCAACGGTCAAAAGCGGCTTCAATTGTGACGTGAACTACGCCAAAACCCAAATGAAAGCTACTCGCATGATTTATGGCAAAGACGATAAAGTTCAAGCGCATACCTTGATTCAGTCGTTTAAGCCCGGTGAGGTCACTCCGGAGCAAGCCAATGCATTAGGTTATCAATTAGCCGAAAAAGTCGCTGACGGTCACCAAGTAGCCATTTATACGCATACCGATAAAGATCATATTCATAATCATTTAGTGATTAATAGCGTCAATATGGATACTGGTTTAAAATTTCAAGCGCATGGACAAAAAGCCATTCAAGAAGTTAAAGATATGAACGATCAGATTTGTCTTGAGCATGGCTTAACGATTCCCGAAGAACCCGCTAAAGTTCGTTATACTACAGCGGAAAAGTCGTTACTGGAAAAAGGAAAAATCAGCTGGAAAGACGAAATAAGAGAAGCTGTCGATTATTCAGTGAGTCGTACAAGCGATTTTAAGAGCTTTTCAGAGCTTTTAAATAAAAAAGGGGTAGATGTTAAACTGAGAGGAAAAACGATCACCTACACCCATTTAAACGCCAATAAAAAGGTGAGAGCGAGCAAGTTAGGCAGTGATTATGAAAAGGAGACGATTTTTAATGGCTTTGAAAGACACATTGAACCAACAAAAGACAGAGATTTCGCAACCGGACAATCCGGAAACAATGAGCCAAGACCTGCAGCAACTGATTCAAGTATTGACCGAGATCCGGAATTACAGCGGAGCGACGCTGCAACAGAAAAGCTTGGAGAAAGCCAATCTGGAGAACAATTTACAAGAGATTCAAGAAGTGACGAACTCCGTCCTGAACAGCTTCAACAGCAGCTTAACCAACTTAGAGACTACACAAACCGACTTCAACGAGACAGCTCAAAAGCAGTCAATCGAATCCTTGAAACGCCTGAAAACGATCTTGAACGATCTTTTAGACCAAAACAAAGCCGAAATCGCGAAGATTCAACGCGAAATGAGTCAGAACAACCAACAGTTAAGCGAGATCAACCAGACCATAACCAAAACGATGGACCAAGTCTTTAACCAGTTAAACGCTGAAATCAAGCGAACCAATCAAAAATTAACCTTTCGAACCGTTTTAACCAATTTATATGCCAGTGTACCTACCGGTATCGTTGTGGTGGCGCTTATGTGGCTGCTCAATTACTTTAACGTCTGGTAAAAAAGAAGATTCTCATTACATAATGGATAACCTAAATGGACTTGAATTATTTAAGAGAAATAGGGAGTTAAATTCCATTTAAAGCCTATAAAAAGCCCTTATAAACACTTTAATTTGTCTAAAGGTCCTTTTGTAGGTTTTTACTCTAAAATTAAAAATAGGCCTGTTTATTTAGCTTCTATTGCATACAACGGTTCGATCAGTCGAGCGTAAGTCGAGACATAGACTTTTGCTAACGGGTTTTTCATTATTCTTTAAAGGTCTTTTTGTCTGACTAAAGACGGCATTTTGTCTATTAAAAAACGATATAGTGATTGAGAGGTTGTTTATTTTATTTTTTACTAAAATAAACGAGTAGTATTTATATTTATCTTATATATTTTGTCTTTTAAACCTTTTGTGTGGAAAAAAAGGTTGTTGTACCAAGTGATTAAACGTTTAAATAAGTACCAAAAGCGATGTATATGAGTACTAAAAGCGATGTATTTAAGTACCAAAAGCGATGTACGTGAATACTTTTCGGTTGATAAAGTATTCACATTTTTGTACAATCAAATAAAAGCACAGAGAAGTTTTTATTTTTCCTTAGCTTTTTCCTCTAAACATAAGTAAAAGGAGTTGTATCTACATTTATGAATAATGAAATATTATCACCAAAAGTATTACATATAAGTGACTTAGAAAATCAAAAAGCAGTGGAACACAATGATTTAATCACCAGTGTAGCTAAAATGGATAAAATACCACTCAAAATTTTTGAATTAGCGGTCTCTTGTTTAGATACAGAAAATATTCCACAAGATAATACGGTTTACCTATCAAAAGAAACATTATTTTCTTTTTTTGATGTAGCAAGCAGCAGTAAACACACTCGTTTTAAAAACGCTTTAAGAAACCTACATGAACAAGCTATTTTTGAAGTTCAGGAAGTTCAAGAAAAAGATGGGAAATTTGAGTATTCAATTATTTCCCCTATTTCAAGAAGTAGTTGGAATGATTATAATGACTCAGTTTCAATTAAATTTACAGAAGATATTATGCCTTATTTAATTAATTTAAAATCAAATTTCACGCAATATCTCATTACAGATATTATGGAATTGAATAGTAAGTACAGTATTATATTATATAAGTGGTTCTCTATGTATTACAATCAGTATGAAAAGTACAATGAAAATGGTCAACGCAGGGAAGAACAATTAGAACAACTTAAAAACCCGTATGTTGAGATTCAAGAGTTAAGAAGATTAACAAATACGATAAAAGAATACGAGTTATTCAGTAATTTTGACAAAAAGATATTAAAAAAGCCAATTGAAGAAATTAATAAAAATACTCATTTTACAGTTACTTACGACAAAATAAAAGAAGGACGATCAATCGTAGGAATAAAATTTTATATTGAGAAGAAAAAAACAACTCTAGCTCCAATGGAGTATAAATTAAATGATCCTATTTCTCAAAAACATCAACAAACTAAAGAAGAGAACGAAAACCAATTATTAGGGCTAGCTATGCAAAGTCCGTATACAAAGTTGTTGTTAAAACAACTACTAATTAATCAGTATGACTTAATTGATAAAAAAGTGATGGTTGGTTTGCAAAGAACTGTATTTCCAAAGTATGAAGAATTAGCAAAATTACAAGGTCGAAATTCAGTGAAAGAACACATTCAGTATGTGGCTGCACATAAAATACCTTCTTCCAAAAAAGAAAATATTGTAAAATATTTAAAATCTTCTATAGAGCATTATCTTGCAACTGTAAAAATAAACAACGTCTATAGGGGTGAATAACATGGCTGATATGACGATAAAAGAGTTAGCAGACGAATTAGGAGTATCCAAACAGGCAATTCGTAAACATTTAGAAAAGTTACCACCAACCTTATCGGTAACTAAAAAAAGTAATACCATTTACTTAAATGCTGATGTATCAAATTTTGTGAGGAAAAAGGTTACTAGAGTTACCAGTAACTCTAGTAACCTTGATAGTAACCAAACTAGAGAAGATAATCGCGAAAATAACCCAAAAAGCGATAGAAAAACTATTAATAATTATGAAGTTGAGAAAATACTTAACGAACAATTAAAGATAAAAGATAAACAACTGGCAGAAAAAGATAAACAAATACAAACTATGCAAAAGTTACTTGATCAGCAGCAACAATTATCACTTCAAACAAATAAACATATTGAACAATTGCAGCTTCAATTATCTAATGAAACTACAGAAGATTCGATACGTTCAACTAGTAATCCTCTATTTAATGATAATTTTGAAGACATTACCGATGATTTTGAAAAAAAAGGGTTTTTAAGCCGTCTTTTCAAAAAAAGGCAGTAGTTTAAAGTAAATAGTAAAGTAACCTTGACGTATTAATTTATGTCAGGGTTATTTTGCTTAACCGCGATTATGTCACCTAAGAATTTAAGTTACCTGATCATTAATTAACTATTTATTTGAACTTTCATATGTATTCTCTTAACCAATTAGGTAAATTAGAATCATTGATATTCCAACTTTCTACTTCTGTTTCACTTTCTTCCCAATTATTCTCGTTTCCATCAAAAAACTTATGTCTATTACATTTATATTTAACTATCGAATTACCTTCTAGTCGATATTCATTCCAATAATAATTTTGTTTCCCATATCCATTCCATTCGTTTGTAGTATAAATAGTTGACATAAAAACACCTCCATTTTTTCAATTGATTATATCACGACTAATCAATTGGGACTAACGCTAATGAACAATAAAATTATTCATTAGCAGATAAATTTTCAATTGGGGAACACCCACAATAACTTCTGACTTTAAATACTGTCTTCTTAGTAAATATAGATTTAAAAACCGAGTCTAAAATTTAATAAAGTCTCACTGATTTCATCTTCATTGATTCCAATATAACGCTTGGTGATTTTTTCGCTGCTGTGACCGAATATTTCCATGAGTGTAGCCACGTCTTTGGTTTTCTTATAATAGTGATACCCAAATGTCTTCCGCAGCGTGTGCGTGCCGATATCGTCCCGATCTAATAGTGCGGCGACCTTTTGAAACATCTGATAGACCGTATTGACTTCTAAATGACCGCCTTTAGTACTGGGAAACAAATAATCTTCTGGCTCCAGGTCTTTCGTGTAGTCCTGGATCAACTCCTGCAGGCTGCTTAAATATAAAATGCGTGTTTTTCCGGTTTTTTGCTCCACAATACGTGGGTTTTTCGAGGAAATCACGTCTTTTTTCTTTAATTTCACGATATCAGACATGCGTAAACCGCTATTAATGCCGATCAAAAACAAGAAAACGTCGCGTTCGGCGTTTTTGTTGCGTCTCAAACAGAATAAAAAGTCGTTGATTTCTTGCTGCGTTCGTAATGGTTGTACATTATAACTCATTGAAATGGTCTCTCCTCTCACAAAAAGGATACATGATTTCATTCATTATACCACGAAATCGTGTATTGGACACCGGTATAAAAAAAGAACCCTATAGATATAGGATTCTCGATACACGTTTTTATACAATTTCATGTATCACATTTATGAATTAAAAAAGTATATAGTATTATTTAATTACTTTTGATATTTGTAATAAAAAATATATATTACACTATAACTCATTTCCTTTTCTCTATCACTAAGAAATAAAGATTAATTTCATTAGTTTATTTAACTTTATCTCTCCCAATAGAATCTATAATCACTCCAAATATACCCCCGGTGACTATTCCAAAAATAATAATTGAAGTCCAATTATCGAAAGAAAAGTATCCAATTAATGTCATACTAACAATCGTCAAAAAAACGACATAATATTTTTCTACAAAATTACCCTTTTTTATTTTTTTATCCATAGACGAAACCATTTTTTTATCACCTCTCATTAGCTGATCTAAAGTAATATTTAATTCATCAGAGAGTTTTACTAAAAGGTGGATATCAGGATAATTTCTTCCAATTTCCCAATTTGAAATTGTTGAACGTGCAACATTAATCCTTTTAGCTAAAACTTCTTGGGTTATTTCTAATTCAGTTCTTCTTTGCTTTATTATTTTTCCAATCTCCATTAGATTTTCCTCCTAATCCAATCTAACCATATCAACTTACTATAAGGCGAGCGTATATTGCATACATCGTTTATATTATATGTCAGCATATGCAACAATGCCAATCTACTCTCAGTTTAATAATTATTTTACTAATCTATATGAAAGTAGATAGAATGTACTTCTTGAATATTTCTATATTTTTTATTTATATCCAATAAAAAGAAACTCTTATTTTTTAAGAGCTTCTTCTTATTGGATTTTCAATACAAGAAACTATGTAAATTCATGTATTGAAAAGTCATAGTACTTAGAATAAGAATAAAAAAATATTGGAGGAATAATTATGTTTATGGTATTAGGAATTATTGCTATAGTAGCAACTGTTTTAAATATTTATTTATACAAAATAGGCAAAGATTATAAGTTAGCAATGGCAATGGGATTGTCATTTACAGCACTGACGCTTGTCTCAGGACACAGCATGATATCTAATTGGGTAAAAGTAGAAGATTGGGCTGCCTTATTAGATGTATTACCTACCATGGCAACAGCCCTATGGGCTTTAACGATTATATCAATATTATTAAATATAATTCCGATACTTTTAGAGCTGAAAAACAAAAATTAGTTAAAGCTATTCAAATGGCTGAATAGAGTCTAACCAGAATAGACACTTACCAGATATTGATCTGATTAATTTTTCGCTGTCTATTAAAATATTCAAGTTTACTAACTAAAAAAAGTCATGTATATAGACCCTTGATTTAATAAGGTGCTATATACATGACTTTATCTAATTTTATATATGAATTATTGTTATACAGAAAATCGTAGAGGTTCTGTTAAAAATTCTTGTGATTCTTCGACATAGATACGGTGCCAAACCATAAAAGTTAAAGCTGTCCATATTTTACGTGAATAATCTACCTTACCTAGGCGATGATTAATTAGAAGATCTTCAATATATCTTTTATTCAATAAATGCTCTGTTTGAGATTCTCTTATAATTGTCAGTGCCCAATCATACATTTCATCTTTTAACCAATGACGGATTGGAACTGGAAAGCCTAATTTTTTACGGTAAATAACATTTTCTGGAACAATTCCTTCTACTGATTTTCTTAAAATATATTTAGTCATCCCATGAGCAAGTCTTAAATGTGCAGGTATTTCTCTAGCAACATTAAATACTTCTTTATCTAAAAATGGTGTTCTCAATTCTAATGAATGAGCCATTGTAGTTCTATCTGCATTTAAAAGTAAATCTCCACTTAACCACGTATTAATATCAATCAATTGCATTCTATCTACTGGATGATAGCCAATTGTTTGCTGATAAATCGATTCTGTTACGTTCTGAAAAGAATGGTTAGCGTTGTACTTGGCTAATAAGTTTTTCTTTTCACGTTCGTCAAAAATCTTTGCATTTCCAACGTACCGATGTTCTAAAGGAACGGTTCCTCTAATAAGAAAACTCTTCCCTTTTACTCCATCAGGCATCAGCTGAGCTAACTGATGGATAGCTTGGTTGGTATACTTACCAGTAAGATTAAACATTCTCAACGCATGTGGTTCATTATAAATACCATACCCTCCAAATAATTCATCAGCTCCTTCACCAGATAACGCAACTTTTACATGCTTTCGAGCTAATGCTGACAAAAAGAATTGCGGCATTGCTGCAGGGTCAGCTAAAGGATCGTCCATATGCCAAACAAAACGTGGAAATTCAGCCATGAATTCTTCTACAGTAATCGTATGACTAAAGTTTTCTACTTTTAACTCTTCTGCCGTCTCTTCAGCTAAATTAATTTCATTGTATCCGTCTCTTTCAAATCCAACTGATAATGTTTTAAGCTTAGGATTAAACTCGCGTGCCATTGCTACAATGATTGACGAATCAATTCCTCCTGATAAGAAGGAACCAACTGTAACGTCTGACCTCATATGTTTTTCAACGGAATCCCATAAGCTTGTTCGAATTTCTTTTGTAAAAAAATCTTCTGATTTGTTAATGGGTGAAAAATCAGCCTGCCAATATCTCGTAATTTTTACTGTCTCATTTAATTTCTTTGTCATAAAATGACCAGGAAGTAGTTCCTTAATTGATTGGTGCATCGTTTCTGATCCTGGAACATATTGAAAAGTTAAATAATTTTGTAAAGCAATTTGATCTAATTGTCGGTCTTGAACCATTTTTAGAATAGCTTTCTTTTCAGAAGCCACATATAGGCCTTGTTCTTCTACTGCATAATAAAAAGGTTTAATCCCAAAATGATCACGAGCTCCAAAGAATGATTTTTCTACTTTGTCCCAAATCACAAATGCAAACATTCCTCTTAATTTATCCACTACTTCTTCTTTATAGGCTGAATAAGCTGCAATGATAACTTCGGTATCACTATCCGTTTTAAATAAATACCCTTGACCACTTAGTTTTTTTCTTAACTCTATATAATTATAAATTTCACCATTAAAAATAATCCAATACCGTTCATTTTCATAAGATAATGGTTGGTGCCCTTTTTCAATATCTA
>NZ_FWFD01000002.1 GCF_900163795.1 Vagococcus fluvialis bH819
AACGCCTTTTTCATCACTCTATGTAGTCTGGATTCAAAAGGCAGCTCCTGCGGCAGTTTCAGAAATAAAAATCAATTCAAAGGGCGCGAATTATTTTTTGTTTCTTCCAACTGCTTGGAACTAAACGCCTTTTTCATCACTCTACTTCATACACAGTCTTAAACACCTTAGTATGTCCTGGGTTTAGTTCAATCGAACCCCATTTTGGGTGATTGACAATATCAGGTAGTTCTTGGGTTTCTATCGCAATGCCGATTTCAGAGTGCATGCTTTGTCCGTTCACTTTAAAGTCGTCATTAAATCCAGTTGTGGAGAAGATAACTGCTGCTTCTCGGTTAGAAGAGATGTTTAACTTACGACCACTTTTTGTTTCAGTTAAACAAATCTGTGGATGACTTGATTCTAAAATGAAGGCATCGTCAATTCCACCTGTTAATTTAGCTAAGTTATCAGCTAAAGAGGTTGGTTCTCTAAAATCATAACCTGTGTTATCAACAGTTAGGATTTTTCCTGTGGGTAAGTTAATGCTATCTGTTTCAAGAATACCGTTACTTTTAACGAGTAAATCATGACTTGTAATGTCTCGTTTAGCGTTCCCTGAAAGGTTAAAGTAAACATGATTGGTTGGGTTCACAATGGTTTGACTTTCTGAAGTCACCTTTGTGGTCATGACAACAGCTGTTGTTGTTAATTCATAAGTATTAACAACAGTGATTGGACCTGGGAAACCTGAAGCAGTATCCACTAAAGTAAACGCAACTTTTGTGTCACTGATCATCTCGTAGTCCCAAAATTGACACCACCAACCTTGACTGCCACCATGAATATGATGCTCGTCATGAAAGTTTTTTTCTAGAGTGATACCGTTCCACTCTGCATTTTTAATCCGACCGGCAACAGGTCCCACTAAAGCACCAAACTGAGCATTGTCAGCTAAAATACTTTCAGGTGTATCTAAAGAAAGTAAGATATTTTCTTTGTTGCTATCTTTATCAGGGGTTACAAAGTTATGCCATCTTGCACCAAAGTTTAAGAAAGTTGCAGATAAATCACCATTTACTAAGGTAATATAAGCAATCCCTGTTTTTTCATCGATCTTAATTTGATGAGACATCTTATTTACTATTCCAAACAGTTTCTAAATAAGCTAAAGAAAGTTTGCTTGTATCTGGAACAATTGCAATATCGTCTCCTAAGTCTTTAGGTGATCCAACACCGACTGGTAGAGAACCACTTGCTTTAATGGCAGTAATACCAGCTTGAGAATCTTCAATCCCAACAGCTTCTTTAATTGAAACGTTCACTGCTTCAGCAGCCGCAACAAAAATATCTGGCGCTGGTTTTCCAGCAGCCACTGATCCTGGATCAACAATCGCATCGAAGAAATGGCTGATTTCCATTTTATCTAATAAAAGAGGACCGTTTTTACTTGCAGAAGCTAAAGCAATTTTGATGTCAGCCGCTTTTAATTCTTCTAATAATTCTAAAATACCAGGGTAGATATCTTTAGGTGAAATAGCTTGAATCATTTCAACATAGTTGTCATTTTTTACTTTAGCTAATTCAGCAAATTTTTCAGAACTGATTTCGCCAGCTTTATTGCCATGTTCTAAAATTAAAGTTAGTGAATCTTCACGAGACACACCTTTTAATTTTTCGTTGAACGCACGATCAATTGAAATACCTAAATCATCCGCTAATTTTTTCCAAGCTAAGAAATGGTACTCAGCTGTATCAGTAATAACACCATCTAAATCAAATAAAACACCTTTAAACATAAAAAAACATCCTTTCATTTTTAAAAAGCAAGGTGGGTCAAAAGGCGTTTTGCTCCGAGCAACTGGAGGGAAAAGTGAACAATCGCTCTTTTTGATTGATCACTTTTCGTGAAGTTGCCGTGGGAGCTGCCTTTTTATCCCCCGACTAAAAAATTATTCATATAACAAGACAGAGGCTAACGGTAGGGTCAGCCTCTATTTTTATAGCTATCTTTATTTTAATGTATTTTAAATCAGTTGTCTATACAAGTTTATTTTTTGACTGGGGTAGTCATTGTTCCTTCAACGTGATGAACGTCACCATAAACGTCAATATCAAGAGCGTCGCCACTTAATAAAGTGATCGTCACATTAGTATCAATTAAGACATGTAGTAAACGGCCGCGGTAGTTAATGTGGAACGCATATTTACTCCATTTTTCGGGTAAGAATGGGGCAAAGCTTAATTTTTCGTTGTAAGTCTTCATTTGAGCGAATCCTTGAACGATTCCTAACCAGCTACCTGTCATTGAAGTGATGTGTAATCCGTCATCTGTGTCGTTGTTGTAGTTATCAAGGTCTAGTCGGGCTGTCCGTTGATACATTTCAACTGCTTTTTCTTCCATGCCTAATTCAGCAGCTAAGATCGAGTGAATACATGGTGAAAGTGATGATTCATGGACTGTCATTGGTTCATAGAATTCAAAGTTTTTACGTTTTTCTTCCATAGTAAATTCATCGTTAAAGAAGTAAATTCCTTGAAGAACATCTGCTTGTTTGATGAAACATGAACGTAAGATGTGATCCCATGACCAATTTTGGTTTAAAGGTACATCAGTTGCTGCTAAATCAGAAACTGGCATTAATTCTTTATCTAAGAATGTATCGTGTTGAACGTAAACACCTAATTCATCATCTTTAGGGAAGTACATGTTTGCAATAATATCTTCCCAATGGCTGATTTCTTCAGTCGTTAATTTAACCGTTGTTTCAGCTTGGTATTTTTTGTAGTTTTCTAACGTATATTTAAGAACCCAAACAGCGATGTAGTTAGTGTACCAGTTGTTATTAACGTTGTTTTCATATTCGTTAGGACCAGTCACGCCGTGCATCATGTATTGTTTGTTGCGTTTAGAATAGTGAATACGGTCAGCCCAGAAACGAGCGATTTCAGAAAGGACTTCTAAACCTTCTGTTTTAATGTATTCAGTGTCGCCTGTGTAGTTTGTATAGTTATAAACCGCATAAGCAATGGCACCATTACGGTGAATTTCTTCAAAAGTAATTTCCCACTCATTATGACACTCCACACCAGTAAAAGTAACCATTGGGTATAAAGCACCTTTAAGTCCTTGTTGACGGGCATTGTGTTGTGCTTGTGGTAATTGATTGTGACGGTATTTTAATAAGTTTTTAGTTACACTTGGATCAGCTAAGGCTAAGTATAAAGGAACTGCGTAAGCTTCAGTATCCCAATAAGTTGCACCGCCGTATTTTTCACCAGTGAAGCCTTTTGGTCCAATGTTTAAGCGATCATCTTCGCCGTAGTAAGTAGAGAATAATTGGAATAAGTTAAAACGAATGCCTTGTTGTGCTTCGTCATCACCTTCGATAACCACATCAGCTAATTCCCAACGTTTTTCCCATGCAGTAGCGTGAGCTTGTTTTAATTCTTCAATAGAAGAAGCATTAACTTCTGTCATGATTGTTTGAGCCGCTGTTAATTGTTTCCCTTCTTCGATGTCACGACTTGTTGTAATGACTACTTTTTTATCTAGAGAAACCACGTCACCAGATTTAACGTCAAAAGTGAAGCTTTCAGTTGCTAAGAAGGCAGCTGTTTCTTTTTGACTTGTGTGAGTTCCAGTTGCTGTATTTTCCATTAAAGCAGTGATAGTAAATTGTTCAATACCAAAATTATTTGGAACCGTACGAGCAGTCACAACATTTTCAGAAACTTGACGTTCTTCCCAGAACATTTCTTCGTAGTTGCTATCTTCGTTATGCACATTATTATCTAATTTAGAAACAACTTTGATTGTGCCATTTCCTTCTAATACTTCAGCTTTAAGTGAAACCACACCTAATTCTTTCGTCGTAATACTTAAGAAACGCTCAAAAGAGAATTTAACTTTCATGTCACTCATTTCAATCGTGAAGTGACGAGATAAAACGCCATGTTCCATATCTAATTCTTGGTAGAAATCTGAAACAGTTTGTGTTGCTAAGTCAATTTTTGTATCGTTGATGTATAAGTCCATTGCGATGAAGTTAATAGCATTGATTACTTTACCAAAGTATTCTGGGTAACCATTTTTCCACCAACCCACACGTGTTTTGTCTGGATACCAAACACCTGCAATATAAGTTCCTTGATGATTGTCACCACTAAAACCTTCTTCAAAGTTTCCGCGCATTCCCATATAACCATTACCAGTACTTGTTAATGATTCTTGTAAGCGAATGTCTGAGTTATGTAATTCATTCGTTGTTAGTTTCCATGGATCGATATTAAATAATCTTTTTAAATGTTCCACTTATAATTTCCCCCTTAGATTAATGTATAAATCCATGATAAACGCAAACGATTGCGAAATCAACAATAAATAATTAGATAATGAATCTTGTTACCGGTAACGATTTGTTTTGTTTCTATTAATACATCTTTACAAAAAAAGTCTGGAGAGATATAATTTAATTACGAAACCGATTGCGTTAAGATGTGTTTGGCGCAATTGAATTAAGAAAGGTGAATAAAATGAAAAAATTATTGAGTTTTGAGTTTTGGCAAAAGTTTGGTAAAGCCTTAATGGTTGTTATCGCAGTTATGCCAGCAGCAGGATTGATGATTAGTATTGGTAAATCCATTCCACTAATCAATCCAGACATGCATATGTTAGTGACGACTGGTGGTGTTGTTGAGAACATTGGTTGGGCAATTATTGGAAATCTTCATTTATTATTTGCATTAGCTATCGGTGGTAGTTGGGCGAAAGAAAAAGCCGGTGGAGCCTTTGCAGCTGGTATTGCTTTTGTGTTAATTAACCGTATTACAGGGTCAATTTTTGGTGTGACAAGTGACATGTTAAGTAACCCTGACGCTTACACACATACTTTATTTGGTACTAAAATTATGGTTAAAGGTTTCTTTACAAGTGTTTTAGAAGCACCAGCTTTAAATATGGGTGTTTTCGTTGGTATTATTGCCGGTTTTGTTGGGGCAATGGCCTTCAATAAATATTACAATTATCGTAAATTACCAGATGCGTTATCATTCTTTAATGGTAAACGTTTCGTTCCTTTCGTGGTTATTCTTTGGTCAGTTCTTGTTTCATTAGCGTTAGCTATTATTTGGCCATTTATCCAATCAGGAATTAACAACTTTGGTTTATGGATTGCGACAAGTCAAGACACAGCACCAATACTAGCACCATTCCTTTATGGAACATTAGAACGTTTATTATTACCATTTGGTTTACACCATATGTTAACTATTCCAATTAACTATACACAACTTGGTGGTACTTACGAAATTCTTTCAGGTGCACAAGCAGGAACAATGGTTTATGGACAAGATCCATTATGGCTAGCATGGGCAACTGATTTATTAAACTTGAAGCAATCGGGTGATATGAGTCAATACAATCATGTTTTGACAAACTGGACACCAGCACGTTTCAAAGTAGGTCAAATGATCGGTTCTTCAGGTATTTTAATGGGTATGGCTTTTGCAATGTATAAAAACGTTGATGCTGATAAAAAATCTCAATATAAATCAATGTATTTTTCAGCAGCACTTGCAGTATTCTTAACAGGTGTTACAGAGCCTTTAGAATTTATGTTTATGTTTGTGGCAATGCCGTTGTACGGAGTGTACGCAGTGATTCAAGGGTTAGCATTTGCTATGGCAGATATCATCAACTTACGTGTCCATTCATTCGGTAACATTGAGTTATTAACAAGACTGCCAATTTCAATCAAAGCAGGATTGGGTATGGATATTGTTAATTTTGTGATTTGTACGATTGTCTTTGGTGTTGGAACATATTTCTTAGCTAACTTCTTAATTAAGAAATTTAACTTTGGAACACCAGGACGTAATGGTAACTATGAAGTAGATGGTGCGACAGATACAACAGCAACCAATACAGATGCTTCTGGACTTAACCAACAAGTGATTGATGTAATTAATTTATTAGGTGGTAAAGAAAATATTGCTGATGTGGATGCGTGTATGACTCGGTTACGTGTTTCTGTGAAGGATCGTGGTTTAGTTGGTTCCGAAGAAGCATGGAAAAAATGTGGTGCTATGGGCTTAATTATTAAAGATAATGGCGTTCAAGCAGTTTACGGACCTAAAGCGGACATCTTAAAATCAGATATTCAAGACGCATTAGATGCAAATATTGAGATTCCAAAATCAAATTTTAATGATACATCAGTTGAAAAACAAGCTGAAAGTAAACAAGCAATAAATAAAGAAGTCGCATTACTTGCAGTAGCAGCAGGAGAAGTTATCCCAATTGAAGAAGTGAAAGATGAAGTCTTTTCACAAAAAATGATGGGTGACGGATTTGGTGTGAACCCAATGAGTGGTGAAGTTGTTTCACCAGTAGCAGCTGAAATTATGACAGTCTTTCCTTCAAAACATGCGATTGGTTTAGTGACAGAAGATGGCTTAGAAATCTTAGTTCACATGGGACTAGATACAGTAGAGATGGAAAACTCAGCCTTTGATGTAGTTGTTAAAGAAGGCGACAAAGTAGAAGCAGGTCAATTATTAGCAAAAGCTGATTGGAATGCAGTAAAAAAAGCAGGAAAAGGCACAACAATTGTGGTAGTATTTACCAATAGTGATAAATTACAAGCATTAACATTAGACCAAGTCGGACAACAAACAAAAGCTAGCGTGATAGGAAAAGTTAGTTTGTAAATAAGGGTGGCATAAAAATCGCTTTGCTCCGAGCAACTGGAAGAAGTGAAAAACAATCCGCACCTTTGGGATTGTTTTTCACTTGTGAAGTTGCCGAAGGAGCAGATTTTTATGCCCCGACTAAATAAGGATGGTGGAAATGACGTTTTGCTCCAAGCAACTGGGGTAATTGCAGACTTTACATCCAAAATGATTAAAACCAAGTATAAGAAAAGGCTATGGCACGATGCCTGGCCTTTTTCTTTTGAATAGGAAGGATATAAAATGAAAGTTATTAGTTTAAACACCCATAGTTGGATTGAAGAAAAACCTTTGGAAAAATTAGTTCAAATAGGGGATTTTATTTTAAAAGAAGGAGCAGAAGTGATTGCTCTTCAAGAAGTAAATCAAAGAATTTCGGCAGACGTGATTAACCCAGATGGATTTTATTGTTCATATGAAGGAGCAGAAGTTGAAATTAAAGCAGATAATTTTGCTAAATTGTTAGTTGATTATTTAAAAGAAAAAGGGCAAAATTTTTATTGGGGTTGGACATGCAGTCATATCGGTTATGATATTTATGATGAAGGTTCTGCTATTCTTTCAAAATATCCTTTTGAAGCCGAAAGCTTACTTGTGTCACCAACTGAGGATAGAGCAGATTACCATACAAGACGTATTTTACTAGCACATTTAAATGAAGAGAAGCTGACAGTCGGAAGTTGTCATTACTCTTGGTATTCAGAAAATCCAGAAGAAGGCTTTATTTATGAATGGAGTAAATTATTAGTAAACACTGAAAAAATAGGTCATCAAATTTTACTACTAGGTGATTTTAATGCGCCGGCTCACATTGAAGGGGCAGGGTATTCTTTAGTTAGTCAAACTTATACAGATGTGTATCATTTAGCAAAAGAAAAGAAAGGCCAATTTACAGTAGAAAGTAACATTGATGGCTGGGCAGATAATAAAGAAAGGTTGCGAATTGATTTTGGTTTTGTTTTAAACCCAGTTGAAGTCGCAACCTACCAAGTTATTTTTAATGGTGTAGATGGTCCTATCGTTAGTGATCATTTTGGTATTTTATTAGATATGAAATTTTAAGAGGAGAGATCATATGAGTGTTACGATTAAAGATGTTGCTAAAGAAGTTGGTGTGGCACCTTCAACTGTTTCAAGAACCTTAAAAGATCATCCAAGTATTTCACAAGAAACAAAAGAAAAAGTCCGAAAAGCAATGGATAAACTAGGCTATGTGCCTAATGTCTCAGCTCAAAATCTTGCTAACAAATATGTGGATACAATCGGTATTATTTTACCAGTCATTGGTTCAAAAGAAAGAAAAAGTAACCCTTTTTACCTAGAAATTATGACTGCGATGAATGAAGAGGCGAGTAAACAAAAAGTGACGATTTCTGTTGCTTCAGCACCAACACAAGAAGAATTATTAGCTAATGTCGAACTGATGTATCGCCAAAAACGAGTGGATGGTTTTATCTTACTTTACGTAGAAGAAGATGACATGGTTCTGGATTATTTGGTTAAACAAAAAGTGCCATTTACCATGATAGGGCAGCCTTATAAATATTTTAATGAAACAAGTTGTGTGGATAATGATAATCAGCTGCTAGGCTACACAGCAACACAACATTTACTTGATAAAGGCCACAAAAAAATTATTTTTGTAACCAATAATCAAAAAGAGAATTTCTTTAAAGAACGTTATTTCGGTTACCAAAAATGTTTAATGGAAAAAGAAATGACTAGTTTACCTGTTATGTCGTTGATTGATCCACAAAGTTATTTAACGTTTGAAACATGTTTAAAAGAAGAACAACCTACCGCGTGTATTGCCATTGATGATATGTTTGCTTTAAGATTGATTCAAATGCTTAATTTATCTGGTTACAAAGTACCCGATGATATATCTGTGATTAGCTTTAATAATTCAATATTTACTACATTATTACATCCTTATATCACATCAATTGATGTGAACGCAGCGCAATTAGGAAAAACAGCCGTGGAAGAATTTTTAACTCAATTAAAAGAACCAACTGAATTAAAAAAACGAGTGATTATTCCTCATAAATTAATTGAAAATGAAACGGTGATGAAGTTAAAGTAAATTATCATTAAAATGGTATAATATATATAAAGAAGTGTAGCATATCAATGCCAAAGAGGACTAGCATGCAGACTAATCCTCTTTTTTGTCGTCCGGGTTCAAAAGGCAACTTCTCCAGTTGCTTAGAGCTACGTGCCATTTTCACTACTTTGGTTTATGTAATTAAAACTATGTTTAACTGAACTAATGATTTAACTTCTCTTTAATAATCGCTTCAGTTAATGTTTTTGAAAAGTTTAAATGTAATTCTTTACCAAGTTTATCTGCCCACTTTGGAATAGCTAAGGTTTTTTTTATAGGTTCTTCTAATCCTAAGTATTCTATTAAATTAACATTAACCATGGAGATAAATGATTTTTCTGGGTCAAACATAAAATTAAAATCATCATCATCTTGAAACGGGGCATTATGTGTTAAGGACAACTCGTTAATATTGGAAGGTTTTGGAAGCTCTCTCTTATTTTCAAAATCATCGGCTAAACGAATACCCAAATATTCTGAGCCCATTGCGATAGCATCTGGTATATTTATCCCTTGTGTTAGACCATCTAAATCAGGAAAGTAAATTTGAAATGGAACGGACGAACTATTGTCTTCATAATAAAAAATAGCTGGATAACTTATCAACATAATAAAATCCTCCTTATTCAGTAGGAGCTGACTATAATAAGTCAGCGTCCTTCAATATACTCCGTTCAGTTCCCTTTTTTAGTTCACCTTGAGGAATAATGATAGGCCTCGTTAGTCCAGGTTTTGTCATTTTTATATGAGAACCCTTACCACCATTAACTTTTGTAAAGCCATGATTTTTTAAAAACGCGACCATTTCTTTTTGTGTCATCGGCATGTGCACGATACCTCCTGACATGATTATTATAGCACGTGTTACACGTGTAATCAAAAATTAGAGAATAAATGTTTACTTTGTTTAATCCGGATTCAAAAGACAGCGCCTTTTTCACCACTCTAGTGTGTAACACAGTATAATTAGTGTGCAATAGGTAAAGGACTATGCCAATTGTAGAAAGCGTTTCAGAAGTTGGCACGGCTATTGCATATAGTAAGGTGTCAGATAACTTATTGATAATAACAAAAAATTTTAGGGGGAGTTTTTAATGGATGGATTTGTAAAATTCATGGAAGCAAAGTTTATACCTGTTGCTTCAAAAATTGGGGCACAGCGTCATTTGGTAGCGATTCGTGATTCGTTTATGGTGACGATGCCGCTGATGATTTTAGGTGCGTTAGCAGTAATGATCAATAACTTACCAATTCCAATTTTCCAAGATTTCATGAACAATATTTTCGGAGGTGAAGCTTGGAAGGGCTTTGGTGGAAGTGTTTGGAATGGAACTTTTGCAATTATTTCAGTGGCAATTGCCTTTTTAGTAGCATATAACTTAACAAAAGGATACGGAAAAGATGGTGTCGCAGCCGGAATTGTCTCATTAGGTTCATTCTTTGCCTTAGGTGGCGCAACTGGTATGGCTTCAACTGGTCTTTTTATCGCTTTAATTGTCGGAATGGTTTCAGCTGAATTATTCGTTCGTTTAATCGGGAATGAAAAATTAGTGATTAAAATGCCAGATGGTGTTCCACCAGCAGTGGCGAAATCATTTGCTTCTTTACTACCAGCTATGATTATTATCAGTTTATTCGGTTTAGTAGCTGCTGTTTTTGCTGCTGTTGGAGTAACAGATATTGTTGCATCATTCTACAAAGCAGTTCAAGAGCCATTTATGGGATTAGCTAATACTTACCCATCAGCACTTTTAATAGCCTTCATTACACCGTTCTTATGGTTCTTTGGTTTACATGGTGCTAATATGATTGATCCGTTTCTACAATCAATCAATATTCCAGCGATTGATGCGAATGCTTTAGCTGTGTCTGCAGGAGAAAAGGCACCTTACATTGTCAACAAACCTTTTATTGATTCATTTGTTAACTTAGGTGGAACAGGTGCAACATTAGGGCTGATTATCGCCATCTTTTTAGTCGGAAGAAAGCATAAATCTTTCATGATGGTTAACAAATTAAGTGCAGGACCAGGATTGTTTAATATTAATGAGCCAATGTTATTTGGTTTACCAATTGTGTTAAACCCAATCATGTTTATTCCATTTATTTTAGTACCAATGGTTTTAGTAACAACGGCGTACTTCTCAACTAAAATGGGTATTGTGCCAGTTGCGACGGTTATCCCACCTTGGGTAACACCACCAATTTTAGGTGGCTTAATTGCCACAGCAAGCTTCAAAGGTGCCATCTTAGCAGCCGTTAACTTATTAATTTCAATTGTAATCTACATTCCTTTTGTAAAAATCAGTGTTATTCAAGAATTGAAAAAAGAAGCTAATATTTAAAAGAATCATCTCACTCGACAGTTAAAATTCGGGTGAGATTTTTTATTTTGGAAATAAAATTCGGGATTGTAAGAGATATTTTTTATCATATTTGATACTCAAATTTTGACAAAAACTTCGAATGTCTTCTTCATCAAGGGGCAGACTATTTAACAATGCTTGAAACTTTTCTTTTTCTTCTGATGTGGCACATTTTTTGAAGTAGCCCCAAACATGTTGGTAGGCATTGGTTAGGGAACCTTTTGTAGGTGGCGTTTGTTCTGCATGTAAGATAGCTTCTTTAAATTCTTCTTCTAAATTCTCATTTGTAGTAGAAAATAATTGTCTAATATATAAGTACTCTTTTTGGGAATGAGCCATGACAAAGTATTTTTGATACGCCCATTCATTTTCAAGAATTTTAGTCATCATCAAAGACCTCCAAGCTTATTTAACACGTTTTTTTCTATTTCTAGGATAGAAGATAAAACATAGCATCATAGTAATATAAAATAGTAATACTTTGATTCCCATGATAAAGGAGATGTTAAAATTGTCAATGTTATATTGATAGACACCGGTGGTAATGTCATAGCAGTAAATATAAGTCATTGGTAGATATTGGGCATTTTCTTGAATGGGTTGAATAAAGTTAACTAAAAACATGCTTCCAAATAAAATTATACTTGAAAGCAAGAGGGTGGTTAATTTATTTTTAGAAACAAGTGCAAGCAGATAAGTTAGACAAACTAAAAAAATAATCATTAACAGTTGTAAACAGAGGGTTGGTAAAATCGTTTTTTTTACTTCTGCGAAATATATAGTATGAGATGTAAGATTATAGTGTAAAACAGGATAATTGAAACTTCCCATTTTAAAAGGAATCGTTGTGATTAAGAAAGCGACTAATAAAGAACATACTAGAAATGAACAGGCGATAACAAGTCCACTGATTAAATTTTTGGAATGAGTGATTGCTTTTTTTTGTGGTAATAAGTCCATTTTATTAATATCTTCATGAAAGAACGAACCATATAAATTAGATAAAATAAACAAAATAGAGATACTTAAAAGGACAGGGAAAATATAGATAAAAAGGGATAGCGTGTATTGAATGCCAGTATAAGGGTAATTAACGTCTTCGAAAGGAATTGTTTTCTTAGCTAATGTTTCGTATAGTTTTAAGTCTCTATCTAAAGCGTTGATTAGATCTTTACTGGGTTCAGCATAGCTAGTGCTTTTTTGCGATCTTTTTATGTTATCAATCTGTTTTAAATAGACATTTTTCCATTCTTCATTATTAAATTCATTTAGAAAAATTTTATCCTGTTCTATTTGTTTTTTTGAATCCACAAGATTTTTTTCTAAATAGCTTGCCTTTTCAGAGTTGGAATCTTGTTGTGTGGTAATTTCTTGTTCTAAAGTATAAATATTTTCAGCATTTTGTTGGATATTATTTCTAATTTGAGTACCTAAACTTCTTTCTAGACTAGCACTATGGTTTAAAAAAGGAGGAATACTAATAGCTAAAAATAATAAACATAAAGGAATCCATGTTGTTTTTTGTTTAATAACTTGTTTTACTAGAAAAATAAAATGACTCATAGCTTGGAAACCTCCATTGTTTGATTTTTTAGAAGTAATAAATAATCACAAAATTCTTCGATATCTTCTTTATAGTGTGACGATAAAATAATCGTTTTACCTTGTTGCTTTAATTGGGATAAAGTCGTGTACAATATTTTTCTGCTTTCTTCATCTAAGCCATTGGTGATTTCATCCATTAACAAGTAATTGGCATCACTGACTAAATATAATGAAATGAGTAATTTTTGTTTCATTCCTAAAGAATATTTTTTTATAGGTAATCGAATATAATCTTCCATTTGCCATAAAGTAATGATATCTGAAATCTCTTTTGATGAATGCCATTGTTTTTTTATAAAAGTTAAATAATCAAGCCCTGATAAATTAAGATCGAACCATTCATTAGATTCGAAGTAAAAGCAGTGTTTGTTGATTAAAAAATCTGACTTATCTTGAACTTCTTGAATAGAAAAAGAACCAGAATCTATAGGAGTTAGCCCCATAATTGCTCTGAAAAAAGTTGTTTTACCAGATCCGTTAACGGCAACAATGCCATATAAGTGTCCTTTTTCAAAAGTAAATGAAAAACCTGTTAAAATAGGGATCCTTTTTTTTATAGTCAAATGATCAATAAGTAGCATAGTTTCCTCCAAAGATAAAAAGACTGATTAAAAAATCAGTCTCTATTTATTTTACAGTGCTGAATGGATAAGAATTTTTTTTCGTTTAATAACCACCAGAATAGTAGTTCACATGCTCGTATCTGTTGTAGTTCCATCCTCCTCCAACCTGATATTCACTAAAACCTGTATAGCGAGATGAATTTGGTATATTAATATACTGATAAGCATGATAATTCATAGTAGTATTATAATAAGTGTTATAGTCATATCGATATTTTTTTGTAACGCTAACTGCTGAAGCACTAACTCCGCTAAAAGTAGTTATTCCAAGTATTGATAATAAAAATATTTTTTTCTTCATTTTGTATCATCCTTTTCTTTTTAATTTGCTAATCGATTAACTTAAATCTAGTATACTTATTTTTAACGAAGGATAAATAAATATTCGTTATTTTTTAATCATAATATTATTTTTGGATAAATAGAGTGACGTTAATATTTGTTTTTGTGAATATAAGTCTATTATTTTAATATAAAACATCCTTTTAAAAAATAAACGGTTTTTTTATTTAATTGATTTGATAGTAGTTTTAAATTGCTTTAATTTCATTATGTCTATCTTTAATAAAAATAAATTAAACTGAATTAGCACAAAGTACTTAAATTAAAAAAATTTAATGATAAAATAGAAACAGTGACTGTAGAAAATAAGGAGGTAAAAAAATGAATTACCAAGATATACTAGACTTCTGGTTCAAAGAAGCAACACCAGAACAACATTTTAAAAAAGATGATGCGTTTGATGCGTTGATTAAAGAACGTTTTTTAGAGTTACACACTAAAGTAGCACAAGGTGAGTATGCTAAATGGCGTCAAACAATTCATGGACGTTTGGCTGAAGTTATTGTTTTGGATCAATTTTCAAGAAATTTATTTAGAGGAGAAAAAGAATCTTTTGCCTTTGATGGGATGGCGCTTGTTTTAGCCCAAGAAGCGATTGCAACAGGTAAGTTAGATCAATTAACAGTGAATGAAAGAGGCTTTTTGTATATGCCTTTTATGCACTCAGAGTCTGTTAAAATTCATGAAGAGGCACTTAGTTTATTTTCAGAGGAAGGGTTAGAAAACCAACTTGATTTTGAAGAGCGTCATTTTGAGATTATCAAACGATTTTCAAGATACCCTCATCGCAATGAGAGTTTACAAAGAGTGTCAACATTAGAAGAAATCGCATTTTTAAAGGAACCAGGTTCATCGTTTTAAAAGAGTAAAAAGGATTTAGTTAGGAGTTTATGATGAAGTATATTAGAGAGAATTTTGTTAAGACATGGGGATTTATTGGAGAGGCTAAATCTTATTTTCGAGATGTTTTACTGATGCACGGATTTTTGATGTTTTTCTTGAATCCATTTTTAGTAAGTATGACTCGATTTATTTTAAGACAAGGAAATGTCGCATATCTTTCTTATGATAATATCGGCATGATTTTAAAAGAACATCCTTTTGTTTTTCTAGGATTGATAGGTATGATGTTAATTTTAGTGGTGGCTGTATTCTTTGAATTCACTTTCTTACTTTTGAGTATTTATTTTATTCAAATAAGACAGCCGATTTCACTGAAACAGTTAATTAAGGGAACGTTTCTACAATTAAAGAAAATACGAGTAGGGACGCTACTATTTTTCTTGTTTTATTTTTTCTTGATCTTACCAATTAGTGGGATTAAATTTAATTCGGAATTATTGACTAAGTTTAAAATACCTGTTTTTCTGTTAGATTTTATTTTTGAAAATAGAATCATTTTTGTAGCGCTATTTATTTTAGCGTATATCTTTTTAATTTATCTAGCTATTCGCTATATTTTTGCGTTACCCGAGATGATTTTAAAAGATCGTAAATTCAAGGATTCAGTTAAGTTTAGTTGGAATAAAACAAAAGGGAATTTTATAAAAATTTTAAGTCAATTTTTAGTGGTGATGGGAACTTTTGTTGGTATCACAGGTGTATCCTATGCTGTGATTATCTTTATCCAACACTTAGTTGAAGAGTACTTACCTCAGTATGCACTAGGAACAGCAATTGTCTTAATGACAACTCTACAAATAGTTTGGTTATTAAATTTAGTGCTTTCAACTGTGGGAATTTTCTTTGTAACGATTGATTATATGAACCAAGGTAACTTTTTACCATCACGTCCTTCTTGGTTTGAAGAAGAGGAAAAAAGAGAGACAACTAAATGGGTAAAAAGATTAAAATATGCTGGGACAGCTGTTTTAATTATTGGTGTTGTAATTGTTGTGGGAACCTTTAATGAGGATTTTTTAAGCAATCCATCAACCACCAGACCAATTACCGTTTCCCATCGTGGTGTAGATAATGCTAATGGGGTTCAAAATTCAATTACTGCTCTAAAGAAAACCAGTCAAGATACACATCCAGATTATATTGAAATGGACATTCAAGAAACCAAAGACCAGCAATTTGTGGTGTATCATGATTTTAATTTAAAAAGTTTAACAGATGTTAAAAAGAAACCGTATGAATTAAACTTGAAAGAGTTAACAGAAATCACAGTTCATGAAAATGGAATGGAAGAAAAAATTGCCTCTTTTGATGATTATTTAGCAGAGGCCAATCGTCAGAATCAAAAATTAATGATTGAAATTAAACCGACAAAAAATGATAGTCCTGAAATGATTGATAATTTCTTAGCCAAGTATAAAGCAAATATTCTAGAGAATGGTCATATTATTCAATCACTCTCTTTTGATATTGTGGAAGAAATCAAGAAAAAAGAGCCGAAGATTGTGGTGGGTTACATTATGCCATTTAGTGTGGCAGGACCACCTGAGGGCGAGATGGATTTCTTCACATTAGAGTATACAACCTTAAATTCTAACTTCATTAATACAGCTAATGCTGAAGGTAAAGATGTTTATGCTTGGACACCTAATGATGAAGAGACCATGACACGGATGATGTTCTACGGAATTGATGGCATCATTACAGATCAAATGGACATGTTAAACAGTACATTGGTGGATGAGTCAAAAATTACTTATTCGGATAAATTACTTTATTTTGTAATTGGGATGGGTTAAAGAGATGGAGAAAAAAATGAAAGTCGTTATTTTTGATGTGGATGATACCCTTTATGATCAGATTGTTCCTTTTGAAGAGGCATTAAAAGCAAGTTTGCCTCATGCAAGTCAAGAGCTTAAAAAAGAATTAAAAGCCTTATATATTCGCTTTCGCTATTACAGTGATCAGGTATTTCACTTAACAGAAGAGGGAACTCTTTCTTTAGAAGAGATGCGGGTTTACCGAATCCAGGAAGCATTAAAGGATTTTGAAGTGAGTATTACCAAAAAAGAGGCAGAAAAATTTCAACAAGCCTATCGAGACAACCAAGGGAAACTAGAAATGAAACCTGAGATGGCTAGCCTAATCAAGGAGTTATTGGCTGTGGACATGATGCTAGGTATTTTAACTAATGGACCAACTGAGCATCAAAAAGCTAAGTTAGATCAATTAGGGCTAACTAATCTAATCTCAAAAGAAACTATTTTTATTTCAGGTGAAGTTGGATTAGCCAAACCCAGTCAAGCGATTTTTCAACATATTGAGACAAAACTAGATAAAACGAGTGAGCAATTTGTCTATATAGGTGATTCGTATGAAAATGATGTGATTGGTGCTAAATCATCTGGTTGGACGTGTATCTGGTTAAACAAATACGAAAAAGATATCAGAGAAGAATCGTTTCAACCAGACATTGAATTAGTAGATTACACACAAATTCGCCAGATGGTTATGGGACTTATCAAATAAAAAAACGCCAACAGATGTTAAGGAAACAAGTTCCTTCATTTGTTGGCGTTTTTATCTGGTTATTTGGTCCATTCAGCTACTTTGTCTGGATTAGCATCAATCCATTCTTTAGCAGCCTCTTCTGGAGATGTTCCATTGTTGACTTTTAACATCACTTCTTCAATATCTTTAGTTTCCCAATTGAATTTTTCTAAGATTTTATAGGCTTCTGGTTGGTCGTCTTTTAAACCTTTACGAGCTATGGTATTAATTGTTTCTGCATCCCCCATAGATTTCTTAGGATCTTCTAGATATTTTAAATCATATTTAGAGAACATCCAATGTGGAGACCAACCTGTAATAACGATTGGTTCTTTATTTTTGATTGCTTGGTCAAGTGTAACAACCATCGCACCAGAGGATGATGTTTCTAATTTCCAATCACTTAAATTAGAATACTCAGACATAGTTCTTTCTGCAGCAGCAACGACACCTGCACCAGGTTCGATTCCGGTAATAACTTTACCCGCTTCATCTTTCAAGTCATCAATGCTATCTACATCCATATAACTTGGAACAACTATACCGACTTTTGCACCTTCAAGGTTGGTCCCTAAAAGGTCAACAGAGTCTTTATATTGCTTAAATTGTGCGTCGTGAGTACTTGGTAACCATGCAGATACCATAGCATCCGACTCGCCTTTAGCAACTGATTCCCACATAATCGCATTATCAAGAGGTGTTGTATTAACTTTGAAACCTTGTTGTTTTAAAACTTCACCTAAAACATGAGTAGAAGCGACTTCTGAATCCCATTCAACATAAGTTAGATTAATTGTTTTGTTTTTATCGTTTTTATTAGCAAAAATTGAATTAACTAGTGAACCACCAATTAATAAGATGACAGCACCAGAGGCAATTAAAATTTTTCTCTTTTTAGCTCCCTTTGAGGCAACTTTTTTTTCAGCTAATTGTTTTGGTTTGTTTAAATGTTGCGTAAAACGGTCAATGATAATTGCTAAGATAACTAAAGCAACACCATTTACAAAACCGTTACCGACTTGAGCACGTTGAAGTGCAGATAATACGCCACGTCCAAGTCCTGGAGCGCCAATCATTGAAGCAATAACAACCATTGAAAGTGAAAGCATTGTTGTTTGGTTAATACCTGCTAAAATTGTATTCTTAGCTAGAGGTAATTCCAGTTTGAATAATTTTTGTTTCCCTGTTCCACCGAAAGAATCACTGGCTTCAACGAGTTCTTTTGGAACTTGACGAATACCTAAGTTAGTAAAACGAACAGTAGGAGGTAGGGCAAAAATAACAGAAGCAAACACCCCAGGAACCATCCCAATTCCGAAGAATGCGACTGCAGGAATTAGGTAAACAAATCCTGGCATTGTTTGCATGAAATCAAGAATCGGTGTAATAATTTTTTGAGCTGTTTCATTCTTAGCCATTAAAATACCTAAAGGAACCCCGATTATAATCGAAATCACACTAGAAATTAAAACGAGCGTTAATGTATTCATTAAATCTGTCCATAAACCTTGATTTAAAATAAAAGCTAAACCAAAGAATGTAAAGGAGGTTAGGCCCCATTTCTTGTTAGAAATAAAGAAGGCTAAGACTGTTAGTAGCAAAATAAATACGATCGGTGGGACAAATAATAGACCATTTGTAATCCCGTCCATAATATTTTGTCCTAGTACTTGAATAAAAGAAAAGAGACCTGAGAAAGTATCTGTCATCCAAGAGGTTATAGCTTCTACCCAATCTGCTACAGGAATTTTTGAAACTAATAGTATGTTATTCATTTAATTCACCTTCCTCTGATTGATCACTTGTTCCAGTCAGTGCTTCAATAACACGACCTCGAATGATAACACCAAGTAAACGATCATTTTCTACAACTGCAAGAGGCATGGGTGAATCGTAAATGATATTAAAAATATCGCTGACTAGCATGTCTTTTGGAACAGTGGTTACTTCTTCAGTCATCACTTCTTCTAAAGTTAGGCCTCTTTTTCTAGCACGATGCGCGTTGTCAGCTGTAATGTAACCTTTTAGTTGACGTTTTTTGTTAACTGCCAGTAACATACTAACTTCTTCGTTACGCATTCTTTGAAGTGCAACGTTAGGACCGTCGAGTTCAATATTGGTTGTTATCGCAGGAACCATGATGTTGCTAGCTGTTAAGACTTTTGAACGATCGACATCCTCAACAAATTCACGAACGTAGTCATTGGCTGGATTAGTTAAAATCTCTTCACCAGTTCCAATTTGCATAATCTGTCCATCTTTCATAAGAGCGATTCTATCCCCAATACGAAGGGCTTCGTTTAAATCATGAGTGATGAAGATGATTGTTTTTTGGACATTTGCCTGTAAATCAATCAATTCATCTTGCATTTCTCTTCTGATTAAAGGATCTAGAGCTGAAAAAGCTTCATCCATTAGTAGAATCTCAGGATCATTTGCTAAAGCGCGTGCTAGACCAACACGTTGTTGCATTCCTCCTGAAAGTTGGCTTGGATATTGGTCTTTAAAAGAAATTAGACCAGAATTTTCTAAAGCTTTTTCTGCTCGTTTGGTTCTTTCTTCTTTAGGAACACCACGAACCTCTAAACCAAATTCAGTATTTTCTAAGATAGTTCTGTGAGGGAAGAGACCAAAATTTTGAAAAACCATACTCATTTTATGTCTTCTGACTTCACGTAGCTCATCTTTATCCATCTTTGCAATGTCTTTACCATCAATATAGATATCTCCAGAAGTGGGTTCTATTAAACGATTAATTAATCGGATGAGTGTTGATTTACCACTACCAGATAATCCCATAATAACGAAAATTTCGCCTTCGTTGATATCAAAGTTAGTATCGTAAACACCAACTGTAGCACCTGTTTTTTCAAGGATTTCAGTTTTAGGCCGTTGCTCTTGGATCATCTTTAGAGCTGCTTGACTTCTCTTACCAAAAACTTTAGTTAAATTTTTGACTTGAACTTTTACCATATGATTAATTAGCTCCTTTTATGTAAGTTCTTATTATTTTCAGAAAATAATAAGTGACCACATGATAATAACATCGTGTGGTCACTTTGTCAAAGAAGTAATTTTAATTTTTAAGTAAGAAGATGAAATTATAAGCACTTTGTCTCAAGGGATTGTAAAGTAAATTAGGATAGAAGATATTTTTATTTCCTGACTATAAAAAAATAAGAGAGTGTGACAAACGTTGTAGTCACATTCTCTCGTAGCAATCTTTTAATTTGGATAAAAAAAGTTAATCATTCTCTGTGTAGCAAACTCATCACCTACAAAGTAAAGGGTATCGTTTGGGTTTAAAACAGCGTAAGGACCAGGTGATAAGATTAATTCTTCTTTATGTAATATAGCAATAACAGTTGCGCCTGTTTCTTGCCATAAATTTAATTCAGAAATAGATATTTCTAAATGGGAAGCCTCTTTGTTTAAGACAAGTTCAGAGGGGAGTAAAGGATTAACTTGATTAATCTTTACAGTTTGAGAAACAAGTTGATTTACAAGGATAGTTACATTATTTAATTCTTCTTTTTGTTGTTTTAAACTATTCATTAAATTATTTTTAATTTCTTCAATCGATTGAACATCTCTAAACTGTTCTAAAAAAGAAATTGCTCGTTGTTTAGAGGCAACAATCACACCACTACCATGTTTGACTTCTAAAATTTTTAGATCAACTAAAATATTAACTGCTTTTCTGGCTGTTTCAGGAGAAACACTAAAAGTTGAAGCGAGCGTTGAACGAGCATATAGTTTGTCTCCGACAACATAACGATTGTCGACAATTCTTTCAGCAATTTCAATGGCAACTTGCTGATACCTTGGTGACCTGGTTTCTTTTTGTTTTGTCATAATTTTAGGTGCCTCCTTAATAAATCAATTACATCGTACTAAAAAAAGTAAAAAAAAGCAAAAAAACAAAAAAATTAATTATTTACTATTATATTAAAGAAATAAAAAAGTAATGTCTATTGATAAATTAGATAGAAAATAAATGCTGTAAATTGGTATATATTAATAACAAGTGGTATAATCTTTTAATAGTGTCATGTTACGACTAAAGTTAAGGAGTATAGAAAATGAGAAATAAATTTTTAACTATTTTTATCATAGCAACTTTCACTAGTGGTTTAGTAGCACCAGTTATAGGCTACGCAGCTACTTCGTTAGATGATGAAATTAATGTAGAGAGCATTCAAAAAGAAGAAACAAATGAATCGGAAGAAACAAGTGAAACGTCGTCAATAGAAGAAGTTGAAACAACAGAAACAACAGAAACAACAGAAACAACAGAAGAAAGCACTGAAGAAACGACAGTAGACTCATCTACAACAGAGCCGACAACTGCAGAATCAAGTACTGAATCTCAAACGACATCGGAATCAACAAGTGAATCAAGTAAAACAGAAGAGTCTAAAAAACCTGAAACATCAACAACATCTAGCTCTAAAGAAAAGCCAAAAGAAAAACCAGCACCAAAAGAGAAAAAGGCGAAAGAATCGGCTCCAAAAGAAAGTGTTTTGATTACTGAAACGACTGATGTTGTCTTACCACAAGATGAGGAAGTAAGCAGCTTTGCATCAACTTCGGACATCAAATTTATTAAAAATCAAACAACAGAAGATTTTATTGAGAGTATTGGCGATAAAGCAAGAGAAATTGGACAAGAGTATGATTTATACGCTTCTGTTATGATTGCTCAAGCAATTCTTGAAACGGGTTCAGGCAACAGTGAGTTAAGCCAAGCACCAAACCATAATTTATTTGGTATAAAAGGAGCTTACAAAGGTCAATCTGTTTCTTACAGTACAAGTGAAGACAATGGAAAAGGTAAACTTTATACAGTTCAAGCTGAATTCAGAAAATATCCAGGATATAAAGAGTCATTTGAAGATTATGCCCAACTTTTAACAGATACAAAAAAAGGTAACGGGGATTTATACAAAGGTACTTGGAAGAAAAATGCTAAAACTCACCAAGAAGCAACGAAATCTCTAACAGGTAAGTATGCAACTGATACTAGTTATGACCAAAAATTAAATAAATTAATTGAAACATATGATCTAACTTTCTTTGATAAAAAATTAGACGGTGATGCTAAGATTCAAAATGTCTATTATGATGTTAAGTCAGGAGATACAATTGATTCAATTGTTGCTGAAAAAAATATTGATAAAAAAGATTTCTTAGAGTGGAATAAAAAAGTCCTAGATACTAAAAAGGATTTAACGGATAGTCAAAGAGTTATTGTGGGACAAAGAAAAATTTCAAGTTATAAAATCAAAAATTTAAAAACAAAAGAAGTTGGCGACTTTATTATTCCTCTAAAAGATGGTTATAGTATCTCAAGTCCATTTGGATCAAGAGGTGATGAGCATCATAACGGAACAGATATGGCAGTAGCTGAAAATACTTTGATTTATGCTAGTTCAGACGGAAAAGTTGCAGCTAAGGGATTCCATCCTTCTGCAGGAAATTATGTGATCTTACAACATGAAAATGGGTTATATACAAGTTATTTCCATATGAATCGTTCAGCTGTTGCTTTAGATGAAACAGTTAAAATGGGTGACATGATTGGTTACGTTGGTTCAACAGGGAATTCAACGGGAGCTCATTTACACTTTGCAATTAACACAGAACTTTGGTCAGGTTATATTAATCCAGCCAACTATATGAATTTTAATTAGAATTTATAAGAAGAAATGAAGCTAAAAGTATTCATTTCTTCTTTTTTTTGTTAAGATAGTAAGGAATAAAATAAGAAAGTGGCGATACTATGAAAGTACATAAAGCAGAAATCGTGATTAGTGCGGTTCAGCCAGAACAATATCCAAAAACAAAATTACCAGAAATTGCCTTAGCAGGGCGTTCAAATGTGGGGAAATCATCATTTATCAATACATTAATTAGTCGTAAAGGACTAGCCAGAACATCAGGGAAACCAGGGAAAACACAAACTTTAAATTTCTATTTAATTGAAGAAGCACTACATTTTGTAGATGTTCCAGGCTATGGCTATGCTAAAGTTTCTAAAACAGAACGTGTTAAATGGGGAAAAATGATTGAGACTTATATCACAGAAAGAGAACAACTAAAAGCAGTCGTTTCTCTAGTTGATTTTCGCCATGATCCCTCTGAAGAAGATGTTCAAATGTATAATTTCTTAAAGTATTATCAAATTCCAGTTATTGTTGTAGCAACAAAAAGTGATAAAATAAAACGTAGCCAATGGAATAAGCATGAAGCAGCGATCAAAAGAAAATTAGTTTTTGATCCAACAGACGATTTTATTATTTTTTCTTCTGAAACAAAAGAAGGTAAAGAGCAAGCTTGGGAAGCGATTGAAAGCTTTTTATAAAAGCATGTTGAAAAGGGCGTTTAGCTTTAAGCAATTGGAAGAACGTACCAACAATCCGTGGGTTTGGGATTGATGATACGTTTTGAAATTGTCGAAGAAGCTGCCATTTGAAGCTGAACAAAAAAAGCATGTTGAAAAGGGCGTTTAGCTTCAATTCATTAAGAGAATATACGAAAAAAGATGCCTAAAACTAGGCATCTTTTTCATTATTTTTCATAGTAATTGTAGTGTTTTTGATATCCACTGTGAATTGATTATTTTTATTAATCGCTTTTTCATTTTCTTTTTTATCAGGATCAATTGCAAATTCTTCGAACAATTTTTCTAAGCTGTCTTTTTTCTTAAATGTCATTCCCATGTTAATAACACATCCTTTTCTTTTTCTAATTGTACCATGTTTTCTTAAAAGTGTTAATTAGGATAGATGTATTGATTTGGTTTTAGACGATATTCTTCAAAATTTGTTTCTTTTTCTAAAGTCCAATCTGCCAATGTTTTTCCAATAATAGGCCCAGTAGTCAAACCAGAAGAACCTAAGCCACTGGCAACAAACAGTTGTGGTAAAGTATCAATTTCACCAAAAAAAGGAGAAAAATCTGAAGTGTATGCTCTTGTTCCTACTCTACTACCAACAACAGTTGCATTCTCATCAATGGTTGAAATAAAATTTTGAGCCTCTTTTTTTAGTGTTCCAAGTAATTTTTTATCTGGTGAAAGGTCATAATCTTTATCATTTTCGTGGGTCGCACCAATTAATATTTTACCATCGTCAAAAGGAATGATGTCTGTTTCTCCAACCGGCATCAAAACAGGCCAGTTTTTCGTATCAGAGGTAATTTTTATTTCGATTAGTTGTCCTTTTTGAGGTCGAATATCCACATAATAATCAAGGGGACGAAGCAAGTCACCAATCCAAGCGCCACAAGCCAGGATTAGTTGATCAAAAATAAAAGTATCCTGTTGTGTGATAACTTCCCACTGTTTATTCTTATAAGAAATAGACTGAACAACATCTGAAATACTTTGATTTCCGAGTCTCACGACTTCTTTTTTTAAAAGTTGTGTTAAAGCAGCCCCATCAATCTTAGCTCCTCCAGAAACAAAAAGGGCGTCATCGGTCATATTAATATCAGAAATTCTTTCTTTGATTTCAGAGTAAGATAAATGATTAACGTTTCCTATTTCTGGTGCGTCTATTTTTCTTGTTTCAGCTAATGTTTTTAATTTTTCAAGGAGAACAGGGGTATTTTTATAGAGTAATGTCCCGGTTTGTTGATAGACGTGATCTGTCTTTTGATGTTCACTTAGGTCATGAATCAATTTCTGATAGAATTTAGCCCCTTCTTTAGCTAAAAAATACCACTCTTTATTTCGTCTTTGAGATAACCAAGGGGAGATGATACCAGCCGCAGCAGATGTTGCTTGACCAACTCCGCTATCAATTAAGGTAACGGTTTGATTTTCTTTTGTAAGGTAGTAAGCAGCAGTGCTACCAACAATTCCTCCACCAATGATTCCGATTGTTTTATTCATTTTGTGATTCCTCTCTATTAAATTTCATAAAATAAGTATAACAAAAATCACGAGGATATCATAAACATTGGTGCTTATGATATCCTCGTGATTGATTTTAATCTTCAAATGGCTCAACATGAACATCAATATCGAATATATTAAATTTTCTTTTTAAATCTTCTTCCATTTTGTCAACAATTTGGTGGCTTTGTTTAACGGTCCAATCAGGATCAACACGAACCGTCACATCTAAAAAGATATTAGCGCCTAAATTCCTAGCTCTCAACACAGGAACTTCTTTGATTCCTTCAACTTTTAATATTTCTAATTTATATATAATTAATTTCTCACGGTCAAAACCATCAGATAAATAAAAAGTACTTTCTTTAAAGATGCCCAAAGCTGTTTTTAAAATAACAAAAGCAATCACTACAGCAGTTAATGTATCAAGCCATGGTAAGTGAAATGCGGCTGTAAAAACAGCAATTGCAGCACCTAAACTAGTCAACATGTCGCTGAAATTATCTTTGGATACAGCAATTAAAGAGCTGCTATTATATTTTTCACCAAGACTTTTATTGTAAAGATAAACAAAATACATAATAATTGCGGATCCGATTCCGACAACCGCAGCGATTGGATCAGGTTGTTGAATATCATGATGAATTAAGGATTTGACGGCCGTCACTAAAACTTCAATTCCGACAGCAAACATAATTAAAGAGGTTAAAAGACTAGCCATGTTCTCTGCTTTCCAATGTCCATAACGATGCTCATTATCAGCAGGTTTTCTAGATAAACGTAGTCCAATTAAAATCGCAATTGAAGCGATAGTATCTGTAAAATTATTAAGCCCGTCAGCAGATAGAGCTTTTGAATTGGCGTAGCTACCTACACCTAATTTGAATGCAGCTAAGACCACATAAGCTAAAATACTGATTAGAGCTCCTTTTTCAGCTTGTTTTAGTTCTGCACTTCTTTCTGTCATGTTTTGACTCACTCCCTTTTTAGTAACTGAAATGAAAGTATATCAGATAGAGTACCTTTTAGAAAAGGTGGAAAAAAATAATTAAGTGCTCCTAAAAATTAGTCATGGGCAAACAAAAAAACTTTGCACTAGGCAAAGTTTGATTAATTAGAAGGATTAATTAAAATCCCATTAATATTATTAACTGTTGATAAATTAACACGTTCATTGTATGTATTTTCTGTCCCGATTGTTGAAAAGTTTAAATAAAGATCTTCTCCGTTATAAACAAGTTCAAAGAAATCAACTTCTGGATAAACTTTTCTTTCAGTATTATTATAGATCACAACAAGAGCTCCTTTTTCAACATAAAGCATTGAAGTTAAGATTTCATTTGTTGCATCAATAATAGATATTTTTTTTCTAGCCATATCTTTTCACTTCCTTCTAAAACAGTTTATCATACAAAAATAGACTGTTTCAACTAAAAATAATAAAAAATGGAAGTAAACGTATTTTAAAAAATAGTCTTCTTTTTAGATGGTTTTCTATTGAAAAGATAATTCTGCGATTCGATTAAAGGCATCTTCCAAGATGGCCATATCTTGAGTTGCTGCAAGTCGAATATAATCATCACCGGATTCACCAAATGCTTTTCCAGGAATAACTAAAACTTGTTTTTCTTGAAGGAGTTTCATAGAGAAATCAACAGAATTTAATCCTGTTTTAGAGATATTAATAAAAGCATACATACTACCTTTAACAGGGTGTAGAGTTATAAAAGGAATTTCAGCCACACGTTTCTCCACATATTCTAGGCGCTCCTGGAATACAGCCACAACTTTAGGGACTAGCTCTTCTGCATGGTTCAATGCGTAAATACCAGCTCTTTGAGAGGGACTTGGTGCTGAAAAAGTGATGTCTTCATTCAGTAATTTACATGCTTTATTAATATATTCTGGTGCAATCATGTAACCTATTCTCCAACCGGTCATGGCAAAGGCTTTAGAAAAGCTGCTGAAAGTAATGGTATTATCGGGCGCAAAAGTTGCCATTGGCGTAAAGTCGTCATAAAAATTAAAAGCTTCATAAACTTCATCTGAAAGGATAAAGAAGTTATGTTCAATTGCTAAATCAGCAATTTGCTTGAAAGTTTCTTTTGAAAAAACAGCCCCAGTAGGATTATTAGGAGAATTAATAATAATTGCTTTAGTTTTTGGCGTGATAGCTTTTTTAAGAATCTCTAAATTAATCTGGAAACCATCTTCTTCATAAGTAGGAATGATGACTGGTGTTCCGCCAGCTTCAATAACTTGCGTTTTATAAGGTGAGAAGAAAGGTTCATGAATAATGACTTCATCATCTTTGTCGAGTAAAACTTGTAAAGTTAAATACATTCCTTGTAGAGCGCCAACTGATGCTCTAACTTGTTCTGGTTTAAAGTCTAGATTGTATTGGCGTTGATAAAAATGAATCACCGCCTGGATAAATTCTTGGCTACCATCAGATGCGGTATAGTGAGTATGACCTGCTTTAACATCTTTAAAGGCAGACTCAATAATAGCTGAGTCTGTAATTAAATCTGGATCACCAATCGATAGATTTAATAAATCAGTCATTTGACTTGCCATTGTTGTAAAATCCATTAAAAGATTTTCAACGGGTTTTTGGTAAAACTTTGATAAATAAGTTTGATTCATGAATACCCTCCTTAAAATTTAATAATAAAAAACAAAGGTGTTTTAAACCTTTGCTCATTATTCTATAATACTTTACCCAAAAAGTCTTGTGTTCTGCTATTTTGAGGAGAATTAAAAATAGTATCTGGTGTTCCTTCTTCTTGAATAACACCATCTGCCATAAAAATGACACGATCAGCTACTTCTTTAGCAAATCCCATTTCATGGGTTACAACAACCATTGTCATTCCATTCTTCGCCAAATCTTTCATAACAGTTAATACTTCACCAACCATTTCAGGATCAAGAGCAGACGTTGGCTCATCAAAAAGCATCACATCAGGATTCATGGCCAGAGCACGAGCGATTGCTACCCGTTGTTTTTGTCCACCAGACAGCTGAGAAGGAAAACTAGCTGCTTTATCTTCTAAACCAACTTGATCTAATAATGTCAAAGCATTTTTTTCAGCAATATTTTTTGCTTCTCCTTTAACTTTAATTGGACTAATCGTTAAATTATCAAGAACTGATTTATGCGGAAACAGATTAAAACCTTGGAAAACCATTCCCATTTTTTGACGAAGTTCGTTGATATTTGTTTTTTGATCTGTTAAATTGATACCTTCAAATTCGATTGTTCCACTTGTAGGTGCTTCTAATAAATTTAGACATCTAAGAAAGGTACTTTTCCCACTGCCAGAAGGACCAATGACGACTACAACTTCACCTTGTTTGATTGTCACATCAAGTCCTTTTAATACTTCATTTTTATCAAATGTTTTAGTTAAGTTTTTTATTTTAATCATTTGATGCCATTCTCCTTTCAGCAACGCCTAAAATTCTAGATAATGTAAATGTTAAGACAAAGTAAATCATTGAAACAATCACAATTGGTAAGAAGGGTTTGAAACTAGCTCCTTGAACAACGCCACCTTGGAACATTAATTCAGAAACACCAATGACAGAAACCACAGAAGATTCTTTAATAACTGTGACAAATTCATTACCTAATGCAGGTAAAATATTTTTAATTGCCTGAGGAAAAACAATATGTTTCATCGCTTGGAATTGATTCATCCCAAGTGATCTAGCCGCTTCTGTTTGCCCATTATCGACGGCATTAATACCGGCACGGATAATTTCAGCAACATAAGCTCCGCTATTTAAAGAAAGAGCTAAACAACTAGCCGCAAGCGCACTAAGGTCAAGTCCAATCACATTTGAACCAAAGAATACTAAGAAAATTTGAACTAGAAGGGGTGTTCCACGAACGTATTCAATGTAAACCACTGCAATAATTTTTAATAATTTATTTTTAGAAAGTTTCATTAATGCTAGAATAGCACCAATCACTGCACCGAATAGAACACCAACAAATGCTAAAAATACAGTATAAGCCGTTCCTTTTAAATAAAATGAACCATATTTTTTAAAGAATGACTCTTCGTTAAACATTAATTTGTAGGCTTCTTCTTTGTAGCCATCCATTAATTTTTGATCCTTTATATCTCTAATTGATTTATTAACGGAATCAGCAAAATCTGTTGAGTTTTTAGGTATAGCTACTGCAGTTTCTTTTGTTCCGTTCTTAAAAGATAAATCAGAAGCAATAGCAAATAAATCACTTTGAGCGACATAGGCTTCTGCAACAGGTCCTTCAATTACAGCACCATCAATTTTTTTGTTTTGTAATTGTAAAATAATATCTGGTAAACGTTGTAATGAAACTGTATCTGCATGAAGTTCGTCATTTGATAATTCTTCTTGTGTTGATTGCTTTTGAGCCCCAACTTTCAATCCTTCAAAACTATTAATTGAATTAAATTTGTCTTTGTCATCTTTTCTGATAACAACCTTTTGATCAACTGTCATATACGATTCTGAAAAATCAACTTCTTTAAGTCTTTCTGGTGTAGGGGACATACCAGAAATGATCATGTCAATTTTACCTGTTTTTAGAGCACCGATTAAAGCATCGAAGCCATATTCTTCAACTTTTAGCTTAACCCCCATATCATCAGCAATCTTCTGAGCGATATCAATATCAGTTCCCACAATTTTATCTTTACCATCTACTGTAGCATGGAACTCGTAAGGTGCGTAATCAGCAGATAACCCAACTGTTAACACACCTTTATCTTGTACTTTTTTTAACGTAGGATCAGTATTTTCAGCGTGAACAGAAGAAAGACTTATTAAGCTGATTAAAAACATAATAATGATTACTAATTTTTTTTGCCATTTTTTTATCATAAAGTGCACTCCTTTTTATTTATCTTTTTTAATATAAAAAGAAGTATACATAAAAACAACTTGTTATGCAAGTTAAAAATGAATATTTGAATAAAAACTCGAATTTTATTGCATAAAAATCTTGTTTTAATTATAATAATGAATAAAAGGAGAGATAACAATGAACGAAACACTAATTGTTAGAGGAGCACCACAAGAATATATTTGTGAGTTAGGTGCTTGGGACAAACTAGAGAAACACTTAGAAAAAAGAGGAATTACAAAGATACTTATTTTACATGGAAGTGCTTCTTGGTCTGTGGGAGAAAAATTTTTCCCTAAACTAAAAAAAATAGAGCATTATTTTAAGCATTATAAAAATGAATGTAGCTTTGAAAATAAAGCATACTTTACTAATTTTATCCAAAAAAATGAAATAGATGGTGTAATTGCTTTAGGTGGTGGAAAAGTGTTAGATTTAGGTAAATTAGTGGCTAATGAGAGTCACTTACCTTGTGTTTGTTTACCAACATTAGCTTCTACATGTGCAGCTTACACCCCTTTAAGTGTTATCTATAATAAACAAGGTGAAATGGTAGATATGGTATTTTTTTCTCAGGGAATTAGTTTAACCTTGGTTGATCCGAGCGTTATTTTAAATTCACCAAAAGAATTATTAGTTGCAGGAATTGGAGATACATTAGCAAAATGGTATGAATCAGATCCTGTGATTTCACAACATAAAAGTTATTCAGCAGAACTTGCTGTGGCAAAATTTGCTGCGAAAGAATGTTGTGATAATTTATTAATTAGTTCAAAAAAAGCTATCGATGACTTTGAAAATAAACAAGTAACAGAAGATTTCATTAAAATAGTGGAAACAAATATCTTACTTGCAGGGATGGTAGGTGGCTTTGGTGATAAATTTGGAAGAACATCAGGAGCACACAGTATTCATGATGCACTAACTCGTGTACCAGGAACTAAAAAATATTTACATGGAAAAAAGGTTGCTTATGGTATTTTGGTTCAGCTTGTAATAGAAGAAAAGAATCAAGAAGTAGCTAAATTAATTCTTTTTTATAAAAAAATTGGCTTGCCTTATCGCTTTTCTTCATTAGGCGTAACAAGAAAAGATTTAGATTTGATAGCTGAAATAGCAAATAAAGATCCGTTGCTGCATTTACTACCACAGCACATAACACATGAAGTAATCAAATCTGCTATGATTGAATTGGAAGAAAGAGCCTACTGAGGTTATTGTAGACAGATTCAAAAATAATTTTTTTTGAATCTGTCATATTTAATAAAAATGATTTTTTGAAAACGTTGACAATTAAAAAATGATTTGTTATGATTTACCTGTTAATCAAATAAATAGATGGATAGTAACATTGAGTTGGCTAAACCTGATTTTTCTAAAGCAGACGCTTTTTTTGCGTATTTTTTAGAAAGGTTGGGTTTTTTTCTTTTTAAAAAGGGGGAAGGAGATAACAAAATGGTCATTCATAAAGTTCTCAATAATAATGTTGTCATTGTTTTAGATGAAAAAAAGGAAGAACAAGTTGTTACTGGAAGAGGGTTGGCTTATAAGAAAAAAGTAGGTGACAAACTAACGGAAGAGAACATTACACAAGTATTTAAACTAGCCAAAAATCAGACTTTTAATAAAGTTCAAGAGCTTTTAAAAGAAATACCAGTAGATATAATTGAAGTTGTTGATGATATTGTGAAGTTAGCTAGAGTAAGTTTAAATAAAGAAATTAATGACTCAGTTTATTTATCCTTGATGGATCATATCAATGGTGCTATTGAAAGAGAGAAACAGGGAATTGAACTTAAAAATATCCTGATTTGGGATATAAAACGCTTCTTTCCTGAAGAATATTTAGTTGGAAAAGAAGGCCTAAAATTGGTAAATGAAAAACTTAACCGAACTTTATCAAAGGAAGAAGCGGGATTTATCACGTTACATTTAGTGAATGCAGAAATGTCAGATAAATTTGATAATATTTATGAATTAACTGAATTGATGAGTCAAATAACCAATATTGTTAAGTATCATTTTAAAGTAGATATAAATGAACAATCGGTTTACTTTGATCGATTCAGTACACACCTAAAATATTTTTGTTACCGTATTTTAAATCAACGAACTTATAATAGTAAAGGAGATGATGACCTTTTTGAAATGGTAAAAATAAAATATGGTAATGAATATGAATGTGTTACAAAAATTAGCGAATATGTTAAACAGCGTTATAAATACAAAATGCCAAAGGAGGAACAACTTTATCTAATGATTCATATTACCAAACTAATTAATTATGAAAAATAACGAGTATTTGGATGGTAACATTAAGTTGGCCAAACCTTCATTATATAAAAATAGCTTATATGGAGGGAAACACAATGGGAAAATATCAAGAATTAGCGCAAGAAATTGTCAAACAAGTTGGAGGAAAGGAAAATATTAATAGTTTAACACACTGTGTCACGAGACTTCGATTTAAACTAAAAGATGAATCAAAAGCCAACGATGATATCCTAAAAAATATGGATGGTGTCGTAACAGTAATGAAGAGTGGTGGACAATATCAAGTAGTTATTGGGAACCATGTTCCGTTGGTTTATGCTGATGTTGTAGAATTAACAGGCGTTTCAGAAAGCTCAGATAGTACTGATGGAGAAAAAATGAAAGTATTTGATAGAGTGATTGATATCATTAGTGGGTGTTTTCAACCTTTCTTAGGTGCTTTATGTGCAGCGGGTATGATTAAAGGATTGAATGCATTATTAGTCTTTTTGGGAACTATCATTGGTGGTTTTAATTATGAAACAACAGGCGGGACCTATTTAATTTTAAATGCAATTGGAGATAGTGTATTTTATTTCTTACCAGTTATTATAGGGTATACATCAGCTAAAAAATTCAAACTACAGCCTATGATTGGTATGGTAATAGGTGCAGCACTTTGTTACCCAAGTATTCAATTATCAGCTCTATCAGGTACTGAACCAATAGGACAATTATTCGGGACAGATTATTTTTTCAAATTTATGGGGATTCCTGTGCTAGCTAATAATTATGTTTCAACTGTCATACCGGTGATTGCTATTGTAGCGCTAGCAGCATATATTCAAAAATTTGCTAAAAAGATTATTCCAGAAATGCTAGCTAATTTCTTTGTTCCGTTTATAGTTTTGTTAATTGCTCTTCCGATAGGTTTTATTGTTGTTGGGCCGATTATTAGTACATTGACCGCTTTATTAAGTTTAGGTTTTTCAGCGCTTCATGGCTTTTCACCAATTATTTTTGGTTTAGTAGTTGGTTTTTTCTGGCAAGCTTTAGTTATTTTTGGTCTACATTGGAGTTTAATTCCTTTAGCAATGATCAACTTAGCAGAACTTGGCTTTGATAGTATTTTAGCAGCAACGTTTGGTGCCAGTTTTGCTCAATCAGCAGTAGTGCTTGCAATGTATTTCAAATTAAAAGATAAAAAATTAAAAAGTTTATGTATTCCTGCAGTCATTTCAGGGATTTGTGGAGTAACAGAACCAGCAATTTATGGTATTACCTTACCTAAGAAAAAACCTTTTATTTTTAGTATGATTGGTGGCGGAGTGGCAGGCGCATTTATAAGTGCAGTAGGCATTAAGAGCTACACAATGGGGGGCTTAGGAATTTTTGGAGTAGTCAACTTCATTAATACTAAAACTGGTGACGCTAGTGGAATGATTAATTCCTTTATTGCCATTGTTATTGCTTCAGTGATTGGTTTTGTATTAACTTATTTTTTCTGGAAAGATGATTATGTAGAAGATAAAACAGCAGAAACTATTACTAAAACTGTGGCTAAAGAAATTGTGAAAGCACCAATTAAAGGTAATGTTTTACCATTATCGCAAGCAAAAGATGAAGCTTTTGCTGAGGGGATTTTAGGTAAAGGAGTTGTTATTGAACCAACAGAAGGTGTTCTTCAAGCACCGTTTGACGGCACAATTCTTTCTTTATTTCCAACTAAACATGCAATAGGCATTGTATCAAATAATGGGTTGGAGTTATTGATTCATATTGGACTTGATACAGTTCAAATGGAAGGGGATGGCTTTAAGGCTTTCCTAGCTCAAGGTGACACGTTTAAAGCTGGACAAAAATTGTTAGAATTTGATATTGAAAAAATTGAAAAAGCAGGCTTTAGTACGCAGACACCAATTGTTATTACTAATTTTAATGATTATTTAGATATAGTTGAAAATACAGGTAAAAGTATGACAAATGAGGATGAGCTAATGGTTGCCATTATCTAATGTTGAGTGAGAGTGGGTGGTTAGGTTATTTTTAGTGCAAGAAAGATTTATAGTTATTAGAGGGAACAAAAGTAATTAAATTTACTATTAATATATATGATGGAGGTAAGGAATAATGGGATTTAGAAAAGATTTTTTATGGGGTGGCGCGACAGCTGCTAACCAATGTGAAGGTGGCTATGACAAAGACGGTAGAGGATTAGCAAACGTTGATTTAGCACCAGTGGGAGAAGATCGTTTTCCAGTTATTACAGGTGAGATGAAGATGTTTAATTTTGATGATAATCATTTTTATCCAGCGCAAAATGCGATCGATATGTACACTCATTATAAAGAAGATATTGCGCTATTTGGCGAGATGGGATTTAAAACATACCGCTTATCGATTGCTTGGAGTCGCATTTTTCCAAAAGGCGATGAAACTGAGCCGAATGAAGCTGGATTAAAATTTTATGAAGATTTATTCAAAGAATGTCATAAATATGGTATCGAACCTTTAGTTACTATTACTCATTTTGATTGTCCAATGCACTTAGTTGAAAAATATGGCGCATGGAGAAGTCGTGAAATGGTAGGTTTCTACGAAAATCTATGTCGTACTATTTTTAATCGCTATAAAGGGCTAGTTAAATATTGGTTAACATTTAATGAAATCAATATGATTCTACATGCGCCATTTATGGGAGCTGGTCTTTACTTTGAAGAAGGTGAAAATAAAGAGCAAGTTAAATATCAAGCGGCTCATCATGAATTAGTAGCAAGTGCAATTGCTACTAAAATTGCTCATGAAGTAGATCCTGAAAATCAAGTGGGTTGTATGTTAGCAGCTGGAACAAACTATGCGTATACATGTAAACCAGAAGATGTTTGGGCGGCTAAAAAGTCAGATCGTGAAAACTACTTCTTCATCGACGTACAATCACGTGGAGAATATCCTGCATACGCACTTAAAGAAATGGAACGTAATGGTATTAATATCAAAATGGAAGACGGAGACAAAGAGTTATTAAAAGCTCATACTGTTGACTTTATTTCATTCTCATATTATTCATCACGAGTTCAAACGTCAGATCCTAAATTATTAGAAGAAACAGCAGGTAATATTTTTGCCTCAGTTAAAAACCCACATTTAGAAGCAAGTGAATGGGGTTGGCAAATTGATCCACTTGGCTTACGGGTAACAATGAATGATTTATATGACCGTTACCAAAAACCATTATTTATTGTAGAAAATGGTTTGGGCGCAGTTGATACACCAGATGAAAATGACAATGTTATTGATGATTACCGTATTTCTTACTTGGCAGCTCATATTCAAGCCATGAAAGATGCCGTTGAGTTAGATGGTGTTGATTTATTAGGTTATACCTCATGGGGATGTATTGATTTAGTAAGTGCTGGAACAGGGGAAATGAAAAAACGTTACGGCTTTATCTATGTTGACCGAGACAATGAAGGCAATGGAACACTAAAACGTTCTAAAAAGAAATCATTTGACTGGTATAAACAAGTTATTGCGACTAACGGTGAAGATTTAAGTAACAAGTAAGACAATTGAAAGAGGCTGAAATTAGAAAAACAGTCTCTTTTTCTATGATAAAAAATAAAAATGTTTACATAAAAGGGGTAATAATTATGAAAAAGTCAATTAAAATGTTAGGTATCACAGCGTTAACTTTAGCACTATTCACAGCTTGTACACCAGAGAAAAAAGCAGAAGAAAAGACCAAAGAAAAACCAAAAGAAGAGTTAACTCTGTATGTAGTCCGCCATGGTAAAACAATGTTAAATACCACAGATCGCGTTCAAGGTTGGTCAGATGCAGTCTTAACACCAGAGGGTGAAAAAGTTGTTAGTGCTGCTGGAAAAGGCATGAAAGATATTGAGTTTCAAAATGCTTACAGTAGTGACAGTGGACGTGCGATGCAAACGGCAAATTTAATTTTAAAAGAAAATAAAACATCTTCGAAATTAGATCTAGAAACAGATCCAGGTTTAAGAGAATTTAACTTTGGAACGTATGAAGGTGATCTAAACCATACAATGTGGAATGATATTGCTAAACATCAAGGTGTTACACCAGAAGAGTTTTTGAAAAATATGTCACCTGAATCTTTTGCTAATAGTGTGGCAGAAATAGACAAAGAAAAAAATAAAGATGGCAAAAATTGGCCGGCTGAAGATTTTAAAACAATTACAGATCGATTAACTAAATCTGTTGATAGTATTGTCGAAAAAGAAATGAAAAATGATGGTAGTGGCAATGTTCTAGTAGTATCTCATGGATTAAGTATTTCTGCCCTATTAGATACTTTGTTTGATGACTTCAAATTACCAGAAGGCGGTCTAAAAAATGCTAGCGTTTCTGTGATTAAAGTGAAAAATGGCAAGTATACTTTAGAAAGTGTTAATGATACAAGCTATATTGAAAAAGGAAAATAATAATATATTTTAATGAAGAGTAGTGTGGGTCAAAGTAATTTTGATTCACACTATTTTTTTATTAAAATTAAAATTAGATTAAAAAAAGATTGCTTAATTCTCATTTATATAATAGACTTATTCTTATAGTTAATATTAGGGGGATGTTTTTATGAGATATAAAAAATTAATTGGTTCAATAGTTATCTTGAGTTCAGTTGTGCTCTTAGCTGGTTGCTCAAGTGGAGGAGAGAGTAAAAAAAATAAAACAAAGAAAAATGCTACCACAGAGCAAGTTGCAAAATTTGGTATTCCGCAAGAAGTAGCGAGTATTGATCCAGCTAAGGCAACAGATAAAGTCAGTTTTGGTGTATTGAATCAAATATACGAAGGTTTTTACCGTATGGATAAAGATAATCGGCCAGAACCGGCAGGAGCTAAAGAACTAGCCAAAGTAAGTGATGATGGTTTGACTTATACATTAATATTACGTGAAGAAGCAAAATGGAGTAATGGAGAACCCGTTTTAGCTAAGGATTATGTCTATGCTTGGCAACGTGTAGTTAACCCAGAAACAGCTTCAGAGTATGCCTATTTAATTGAAAATGTAAAAAATGCGAAAGCTATTTCAGCGGGAGATAAAAAACCAGAAGAATTAGGAATAGAAGCAGTTAGTGATCATGAAATTAAAATTACACTAGATAATGCGATTCCTTATTTTGATTCATTATTAGCTTTTCCAACTTTTTTCCCATTAAATCAAAAAGCAGTTGAAGAGTTTGATAAAGATTTTGCCAATTCAAGTGAAAAAACTATCTATAATGGTCCGTTTGTTTTATCTGAGTTTGATGGGCCTGGGTCAGATATTGAATGGAAATATTTAAAAAATAAGGACTATTGGGATAAAGAAAATGTGAAGATTAATGAAATTCAAGCGACCGTTGTTAAAGAAGGGTCGACAGCATTAAATTTATATGAAGATGGTCAATTAGACGATGTGATTGTAACAGGTGAGTTAGCAAAACAATATCGTGAGGACCCAAACTTTAATGGAGAAAAAGATGGTCGTGTCATCTATATTGAGCCAAATCGTGAAAGCAAAAAAGCCCCATTTGATAATTTGAATTTCCGTAAAGCACTATACTATTCAGTAGATAATAAAGCTATTGTGGATACTATTTTAGGGGATGGTTCAGAACCAGTTACAGGAATTGTTCCAAAGACATTGGCAGTTAATCCAGAAACGAAAAAAGACTTTGTTGAAGAGTCTGGAGAATACAAAACTTATGATGAGAAAAAAGCAAAAGAATATTTAGAAAAAGCCAAAAAAGAATTAAATACAACAGAATTTAGTTTTGATATCTTAACGGATGATAACGAATCAACTAAAAAATTAGCCGAATATTTACAAGGGGCATTTAAAGATAAATTAGGGGTTAAAACAACTGTTACACCAGTAACTAAACCAATCCGTTTAGAACGAACAACTAAAGGTGATTTTGATATGGTGGTAACAGGATGGGGAGCAGATTACAATGATGTGAGTTCATTCTTAGATTTATTTGAAACAGGAAATAGTTATAATAAAGGGAAATACTCTAATAAAAACTATGACAAATTAATCCAAGATGCGAAGGTTGCTCATGCTACAGATGAAAAAGCGCGTTGGGCAGATTACTTAGCGGCTGAAAAAATTCTTTTAGAAGAAGATTCGGCAGTCATCCCGGTTTATCAAGTAGTAGAGGGACATTTAAGAAATCCTAATTTAACGGGGTACATTGCACATAGTGCGGGTGCTTCTTACGAGTACAAATATTTAGAGATGAAGGAATAAAAGAAGAAAAAGTCTAACTGATTAGTATTGGTGAAGTTGTCGTGAGAGTGGACTTTTTATTCCCTGACTATTAAAAATTATTCATATAAATAAAAATGAGGCTGACATTTGAGTCAGTCTCAACTTTTTTTTCTTTTTTTTGATTATGAATTAAGTGTCTTAAAAATAACGGAATAATAGGAGGAAAATTATGAAAGAAAAAATGTTAGAGCGGTTTATCGCTTATGCAAAGTTAGATACGAGATCAGATGCCACAAGTCAAAGGATTCCTACAACTAAATCTCAAGAAGAATTTGCATACATTTTGAAAGAAGAGTTAGAAAAAATTGGTTTATCAAAAATTAATTACAATAAAAAAAATGGATTCTTAACGGCTTATTTGCCTAAAAATTCAGAGAACTATCCAGCGATTGGTTTCATTGCTCACTTAGATACTGCTGATTTTAATGCAGAAAATATCTCACCTCAAATTCACGAAAACTATAATGGTGAGGACGTTTTGCTAAATCAAGAACAAAACATTGTAATGAAGGTCAGTGAGTTTCCCAATTTAAAAGATTATGTGGGGGAAACATTAATCACCACAGATGGCACAACTTTACTTGGCGCTGATGATAAGGCTGGGATTGTGGAAATTTTAGCTGCTGTAGATTATTTTTTAGGTCATCCTTTAGAAGAGCATGGAGATATTTGGGTGGCTTTTGGACCAGATGAAGAAATAGGTCAAGGTGCAGATCACTTTGATGTTTCAGCTTTTCAAGCAGAGTATGCATACACGATAGATAGTGGTCGTATCGGCCACTTTGAATATGAAACCTTCAATGCTGCCCAAGCAATAATTCAAATAGATGGAACAAGTGTGCATCCTGGTACTGCTTATGGAATGATGGTCAATGCGATTAAAGTGGGGAATTTGATTGATCAGCAATTACCTCAAAATGAAGTGCCTGAGAAAACAAGAGGTAAAGAAGGATTTTATCTACTTCATGATTTTAATGGAACGATTAATCAAGCCAAAATGACTTATATTATTCGTGATCACGATAAGAAATTTTTTGAAAAACGAAAACAAAAAATCGTAAATATTGTAGATGAACTAAATCAAGAATTAGACCGTGAGCGAATTACAGTGACTTTGAAAGATCAGTACTACAATATGAAAGAAATTATCGAGAAGGATATGCGTTCAGTTGATATAGCGGTTAGAGCAATGGAGAATCTAAACATCAAACCAATTATTACTCCTTTTAGAGGGGGGACGGATGGCTCTAAAATTTCATTTATGGGACTACCAACACCCAACCTTTTTACAGGTGGAGAAAATTTCCACGGACAATATGAGTTTATTACTTTAGAAGCGATGGAAATAGCTACAAAGACGATCATTGAAGTAATAAAAGAAAGTCGTATATAGTTAGTAGAGTCTTTGACTAAAAGGGTAAATTAACTTACACTTTAACTAAGAAAGGAAAGTTCAACTGTGTTTCTAAACTTAGGAGGGATCGACTATGTCAAAAATATTAAATGGTAAAAAAGCAATCATCACCGGAGCTGGTTCAGGGATTGGACGAGAGACAGCAATTAAATTTGCTAAAGAGGGTGCGAATGTAGGTTTATTAGATATTAATCCTGAAAGTTTATTAGAATTATCAACAGAACTGACTCAAATCGGTGTTAAAAACTATTTTCAAACAACAGATGTTTCAATTGAACAGGAACTACTAAATTCTATTCAAACTTTAGCTGAAAAGTTAGGTGGTGTAGATATTCTTGTAGTTAATGCTGGTATTAATGGCACGTGGGCACCAATCGAAAGTTTGTCAAATTCTGATTGGGACCGGACTATTCAAACTAATCTAACGAGTACTTTTGTATCGGTTAAGACAGTCATTCCTTATATGAAGGAAACTGGCGGAAAAATTGTTATTACGAGCTCGATTAATGGAAATCGAATTTATAATAACTTTGGAGCGAGTGCATATAGTACGTCAAAAGCAGGACAAGTCGCATTTATGAAGATGGCAGCTTTGGAGCTTGCGAGATATAATATTCGTGTGAACGCTGTTTGTCCAGGGGCGATTGATACCGCAATTAATGCCAGTACGATTGTAACAGAAGAAACAGAAGAAGTCGCAATCAAAGTAGATTTTCCGGAAGGATCACGCCCGTTATCTGATGAAACAGGAAAACCAGACCAAGTTGCTAATGTGATTTGTTTCTTATCATCAGATGATTCGGCTAACGTTACTGGAACGGAAATTTATGTAGACGGAGCAGAATCATTATTATAATAGTAGAAAGAAGAGAAGAAAAACGTTCTCTTCTTTTTTTTCTCCAGTTACTCAGAGCAAAGCAATTTTCAAACCACCTTTAACGGGATTTAAAAATCTGCTCCTTCGGTAACTTCAGCAATAGGGATCAATCGTGAAGAGATCGATTGTTCCCTATTGCTTCCAGTTACTCAGAGCAAAACGATTTTCAAACCACCTTTGTGATTAACGGGGTTCAAAAGGCAGCTCTTACGACAACTTCAGCTACTTAGAGCTAAACACCTTTTTCACCACCTTTGTGAATTAAATTACTTAAAAAAGGTTGATTTATAGATAAAAATATTGTAAGCTCTATTTAATTGTTCAAATAGTCACAAAAAAAGGAGAGTAACAATGAAAAACAAAATGTTGAAATCAGTTACAACGAGTTTGGCGGTATTATTTCTACTAGCTGGTTGTGGTGGAGCTAAAGATACAGCTAAGAAAGAAGAAAAGAAAGATACGAAAGCTTCTAGCACTGAAGTAACAACTGGAGCATCAGAAAAAGGTTATACTGATCCTAAAGAATTAAAAGATGAATATGATATCGTGATTGTCGGTGCTGGTGGAGCAGGTATGGCAGCAGCAATTGAAGCTAAAAATGATGGCAAAAATCCAGTTATTTTAGAAAAAATGCCGGTTGCTGGTGGAAATACACTGAAATCTTCAAGTGGGATGAACGCTTCAGAAACTAAATTCCAAAAAGAACAAGGGATTAAAGACAGCAACGATAAATTCTATGAAGAAACACTTAAAGGTGGACATGGAACAAACGATAAAGAATTATTGCGTTATTATGTAGATAATTCAGCAGATGCCATCGACTGGTTAGATTCAATGGGAATTAAATTAAACAACTTAACAATCACAGGTGGGATGAGCGAAAAAAGAACTCACCGACCAGAAGATGGTTCAGCAGTTGGTGGTTATTTAGTTGATGGCTTACTTAAAAATGTTTACGAAAAAGAAATCCCAATTTTTGTTAATGCTGATGTGACTGAAATTACTGAAAAAGATGGTACAGTTGATGGTGTTAAAGTAAAAGTTGAGAAAAAAGAAAAAGAAATCAAAAGTAAAGCGGTAGTCGTAACAACTGGTGGATACGGTGCTAACCCTGAAATGCTAGAGAAAGAAAAACCTGAACTAAAAGGCTATGTTACTACTAACCAAGCCGGTAGTACAGGAGATGGTATCAAGATGATTGAAAAATTGGGTGGACAAACTGTGGATATGGATCAAATCCAAATTCACCCAACTGTTCAACAAGATAAAGGTATCTTAATTGGTGAAGCAGTTCGTGGTGAAGGTGGTATCTTAGTTTCTCAAGAAGGTAAACGTTTTGTTAACGAAATGGATACACGTGATAATGTGTCAGCTGCAGAAAATAAATTAAAAGAAAAATCTTCTTACTTAATTTTTGATGCTGGCGTAAAAGAACGTGTTAAAGCAATTGATTTCTACGAAAAACAAGGATTTGTTAAAAAATCAGATTCAATTGAAGGTTTAGCTAAAGAGTTAGACATGGACGAAAAAGCATTAAACGAAACAGTAACAACATGGAACAAAGCCGTTGCAGATAAAAAAGATACAGAATTTGGGCGTGCAACTGGTATGGACAAAGGCTTAGAAAAAGCAGACTACTATGCAATCAAAATCGCACCTGGTATTCACTATACAATGGGTGGCGTGAAAGTAAATACTAAAACTGAAGTCTTAGATAAAGACGGCAATGCAATCAAAGGTCTTTACGCATCAGGCGAATTAACAGGCGGATTACACGGTGAAAACAGAATCGGTGGAAACTCAGTAGGAGATATCATCGTATTCGGACGCCAATCAGGAAAAGAATCAGCAGCCTTTGTAAAATAGAGTGAATTTAAAATCGGTTTGCCCCAAGCAACTGGAGGAAATAATAAAGAAGTCCGTGCTCTTTGGATTTTTTATTATTTGTGAAGTTGCCGAAGGGGCTGCTTATATTAAGAAGAGTCTATTAAATTAGGCTCTTTTTTTGGTATACTCAAATAAAAAGGAGAAAATATATGACTCAAGAAGAGTACTTACTAGTGTGTCTAATGGAAGAATGTTCTGAAATATCTCAAGCAGCAGCAAAAGCATTAAGATTCGGCTTAGAGGATACACACCCAGAAAGAGTAGATAAAACAAATGAGTTAGAATTATTAACAGAATTTTATCAGTTATTAACAGTCATGGATATGTTGCAAGAGAATGGTAAAATAAAAAAATTTTCTCCCACTGAAATTCAAGAAATAAAAGATAAAAAGAAATCAAAACTGATAGAATATATGAGTTATTCACAGGATAAAGGAAAGTTGATAGAATAAATAAGTGCCTTTTACTAAACAATTTGATACACTATAAATACAGTAATGGAGTGTATCAGTAAGGAAGGATCTAAATGAAACGAATTGACAAAGTGTATGAATACATCAAAGAGCAAACTAAAGATTTAGATGGGGAAAGTTTGAGGGAGAATTCAGGTGTGACAACTAATCAATTGTCAGAAGCATTAGGTATTCAACGAAGTAATGCAAGTAAAGATTTAAATTGTTTGGTACGAGAGGGATTAATCGATAAGATGGACGGTCGACCTGTTAGGTATGTCTGCAAATCTGTTTTTAGACACAAACCATTTTCAAAATATGTAGAGAGTTATAGAGAAGTCTCAGCACCGGTGCCTAAGTCACGTAAAAAAGAGGAAATTAAATCAAAGGATATTTTTAAACGTGTAGTTGGTTCTTATGGTAGTATGAAAAATTCGACGGAACAAGCTAAGGCAGCCATTCTTTATCCACCTAGAGGTTTAAATTCTTTAATCATTGGTCCGACAGGTTCAGGTAAAACGTTTTTTGCTCATACGATGTTTCAATTTGCCAAACAAAATAAAGTCGTTGGAAAAGATAAAGAAATGATTGTCTTTAATTGTGCGGATTATGCGAGTAATCCTGAACTTTTAATGAGCCATTTATTCGGTCATGTTAAGGGAGCGTTTACAGGTGCAGAACAAGAGAAGGATGGAATTATCAGTTTAGCTAACGATAGTTTTTTATTCTTAGATGAAATTCACCGCTTACCACCTGAAGGACAAGAGATGGTTTTTTATTTTATGGATACTGGAACGTTTGCTAAATTAGGTGAAACACAAAAAAATAATCGAGCTAATGTGCGTATCATCTGTGCCACAACAGAAGATCCGGCATCTTCTTTACTTAATACTTTTGTCAGAAGAATTCCAATTACAATCCAACTTCCTAGTTTTAAAGATCGAACTGCCAGAGAAAAGATTGATTTGGTTAAAATGATGATGACGATGGAAGCCAAGCGAATTCAGCGCAAAATCATTTTAAGTGAAGATGTAGTGAAAGCTTTAGTTGGTAGTGTTTCTTATGGGAATGTAGGGCAGTTAAAATCTAATGTTCAGTTAGTGAGTGCTCAATCCTTTTTAAATCAAATGGATCGAGAAGAGCTCCATATTAGCTTGGATGAATTGAACGAAGGAATAAAAGAAGGGTTAATAAGCCTAGCACATGATCGAAGAGCAATGGCAGAAATCACACCATTACTTTCGCCACAAATGGTGATTTCACCTAATGAGCCTTTAGAAATGTTTGCTGAAGACTCATATGAGTTACCTTATAATTTATATGAAATTATCGGTGATAAAGCGGCTGTCTTAAAAGAAGATGGCTTAAGTCAAGATGCAATCAATCATTTTATTTCAACAGATATTAATGTACATTTAAAATCATTTTATCGTAATCATGGTTTCACATTTGATACAGAAAGTAAGTTAACAGAGATTATTGATCAACGGATTATTAATACGACAAGAAAAATATATGAATATGCCAGAGAAGCTCTGAATTATGATTTTCAGACAAATTTTCTTTATGCTATGGGATTTCATATCAGTTCATTTCTGAACCGTCTTCAAAATAAAGCTGACAGTTTGACGCATGATAATGAGAATATTAAGAATATGGTTGCACATTATCCAGAAGAAATGGAAGTGGCAAATGTTCTAAAGAAAATAATCGAAGAGGATTATCAAGTAGAAGTCCCAACATCAGAAGTTCACTATTTAACGGTTTTATTGGTCTCTTTAAGGGAGAATAAAGAAGAAGGTCGAATCGGAGTTGTTGTTGCTGCTCATGGAAATAGTACAGCGACAAGCATGGTTCAAGTAGTGACACAATTATTAAAGGTTGATAATCTACGAGCTGTAGATATGCCTCTTGATATGAAGCCTAAGGAAGCTTACGAAAAAATCGTAGACGAAGTAGTTTCTGTTAATGAAGGAAGTGGGGTGATGTTACTTGTTGACATGGGGTCACTAGGCACATTTTCTGATGATATTAAACAAGAAACAGGCATCGAAATCAAAGTGATTGACATGGTAACCACAGCAATTGTTTTAGAAGCAGCAAGGAAATCAAGTTTACTGGATACATCATTAGATGATTTATTTGAATCTTTATCTCATTTTTATGGATACACTATGCAAAACGTTTCTAATACAACAGAGATAACTGGCACACAATACAAAGAAAAAGCAATTGTTGCCATTTGTGCTTCTGGAAAAGGAACAGCTCAGAGGATGAAGGAGTTAATTGATCGTTACTTAGTTTCAAAATTACAAACGGAGATAGTTGTTTTTCCTGTATCCGTTGTGACGCTAAATAAAGACATTCAAAAAATTAGAGAGAACTATCAAATTATCGCAACTACAGGAATTAAGGATCCTAAAATTGAAGTGCCATTTATTTCAATGGATCATCTATTTTCTGATTCAGGTGCGTTGATTTTAGAGGAAGTCTTAAATAATAATTATGAACCCAGTACATTAGAACTTTCAGAGGATGAGGGTCAAAAAATGTGTTATGAGTATATGCAAGAAAGTTTTACATTTATTAACCCTGAAAAATTAGTCCAGCCATTATGGGATTTTACAGATAACATTTGCCAGATTAAACAGTTAGAGGCGGAAATTCCTTTCTATATTAATTTATGTATGCACACTGCTGGAGCAATTGAAAGAGAGTTAAGAGATGATAGACTGACAGCTTCTCAGGAAGAATTAAATAATTTGGGTCAATCTTCACTATATCAAGATATATTACCAGCTTTTAATCTAATAGAAAATTTATTACAATTAAAAATATCGGAGGCTGAGCGCTACTTTATTATTAAAATAATAGAAAATGAAATTGAAAAAAAATAAAAAGACACAGTAAAGATACACTGACTCCTATTAGTAAGTGTATCTTTATTGTGTTTTTAGTGTATCTAAATAGTGCTGAATGTTGATGTATCAGTCGTTTGTTAGACTTAATTTAGGGTTGAAAAGTTGGCACAGTTATTGCATAATATAATATCGTAAGAGGAAAAGTTAATTTAGTGTTTTTTACATGGGAGGTTTTTTTATGAGCGTTGATGTTCGCTTAGTTCGGATTGATGATCGTTTAATTCATGGTCAAGTAGCGACTACTTGGTCAAAGCAAATGGGAATTGATCGGATTTTAGTTATTAGTGATGTAGCGGCGAATAATCAATTAAGAAAACTTTTGCTAAAGCAAGCAGCTCCAGCGGGTATCAGGGTGAATGTAATTAGTGTTGCCAGAATGATTGAAGTTTATCAAAGTGATATTCTCCAATATGAAAAAGTGGCCCTTTTGTTTACCTCACCTCATGATGTAGAAATACTCGTGAGAAAAGGAATGATTCTTTCTTCTATTAATATAGGAGGCATGAGTTTTTCAAGTGGTAAACGGATGCTAACTAATTTCGTATCACTAGATGAACAGGATATAAAATCCTTTGTTTACTTAGCTGAAAAAGGAATTGAGCTTGAGATTAGAAAAGTTCCTGCTGATCATAAAATCGACTTAATAGAAGCATTAAAAAAACAAAACTTCTTGTAAACGTTAAAGTAAATTTAGATGGCATCATCTGAATTTCTTTGATAGATAAAAATAAAAGTAGGAGGTAAAGGAATGGTAGGGATTATCCTAGCAAGTCATGGCGAATTTGCGTCTGGTATTTTACAATCTGGATCAATGATTTTTGGAGAGCAAGAAAATGTAGCAGCAGTTACTTTAATGCCTTCAGAAGGACCAGAAGATGTTAAGAAAAAAATGCAAGATGCAATTGCAAGCTTTGACAATCAAGATGAAGTGTTATTCTTAGTTGATTTATGGGGTGGAACACCTTTTAATCAAGCAAGTAGTCTACTTGAAGAACACAAAGAAAAATGGGCAATTGTAGCAGGTATGAGTTTACCAATGGTTATTGAAGCATATTCATCACGTTTTTCTATGGAAAGTGCGCATGAAATTGCCTCACATATTATTGGAACTGCCAAAGAAGGCGTAAAAGTTAAACCAGAGGAACTTGAACCAGAAGTAGAGGTTGCCTCAGCAAATGTACCAGAAGCAGCAGCTGGAAAACCAGGTAAGTTAGACTACGTATTAGCACGTATTGATACTCGTTTATTACATGGTCAAGTAGCAACAGTTTGGACTAAAACAACTGGACCAACACGTATTATTGTGGTTTCTGATGTGGTAGCACAAGATGATTTACGTAAAAAATTGATTCAACAAGCAGCTCCTCCTGGAGTAAAAGCACACGTTGTACCAATCGACCAAATGATTAAAATTTCTAAAGATGACCAACATTTTGGTGGTCAAAAGGCATTATTATTATTCGAAACACCACAAGATGTATTAAGAGCAGTTGAAGGTGGCGTACCAATTGCAACGGTTAACGTTGGATCTATGGCTCACTCACCTGGAAAAGTACAACCGAATAAAGTTTTAGCTTTCAGTCAAGATGATATTGATACATTTAATCAATTAAAATCAGCTGGCGTTTCATTTGATGTACGTAAAGTACCAAGTGACTCAAAAGGTAACATGGAAGAGATTATTAAAAAAGCACAAGAAGAAATCAATAAAAAAAATAGTTAATATTAAGAAAATGGAGGATTAATACTCATGGAATTAAACATTATTCAAATGATATTAGTCGTTTTTGTAGCGTTTTTAGCTGGTGTTGAGGGGATTTTAGATGAATTTCATTTCCATCAACCAGTTATCGCATGTACATTAATCGGCTTAGTTACAGGGCAACTTGTTCCTTGTCTTATTTTAGGTGGAACACTACAATTATTAGCGCTTGGTTGGGCAAATATTGGGGCAGCTGTTGCACCTGATGCTGCACTAGCTTCAGTAGCATCTGCAATTATTTTAGTTTTAGGTGGACAAGGTAAAGCCGGAGTAGATTCAGCAATTGCATTAGCAATTCCTTTAGCTGTAGCGGGTCTTTTACTAACAATTTTAGGACGTACTTTAGCAACTGCATTTGTACATTTAATGGATGCTGCAGCTAAAGAAGGAGACTTCAGAAAAATCGAATTCTGGCACATCATGGCTATTTGTATGCAAGGTATCCGTATTGCGATTCCAGCTGCACTTATTTTAGCAATTGGTGAAGGTCCAGTGCGTGCATTATTAGAATCTATGCCAGAATGGTTAACAGCTGGTTTAGCAATTGGTGGTGGAATGGTAGTAGCTGTTGGTTTTGCAATGGTTATCAACATGATGGCAACAAAAGAAGTATGGCCATTCTTCGCATTAGGCTTCGTTATTGCAACTGTTTCAGAAATTACTCTTATCGGACTTGGTGCAATCGGCATGTCACTAGCTCTTATCTATCTAGCCCTTTCTAAACAAGGTGGCGGATCAGGTGGAAATGGTGGATCAAATACTGGTGACCCTGTTGGCGATATCATCGATAACTACTAAAAGGAGGCGGACATTAAAATGACAGAACAACAAAGAATTGAATTAAGTAAAAAAGATCGTAAATCTGTTTTCTGGCGTTCAACGTTTTTACAAGGTTCTTGGAACTATGAACGTATGCAAAATGGTGGTTGGGCATTCTCAATGATCCCAGCGATTAAAAAATTATATACAACTAAAGAAGATAGAGCGGCTGCTTTAGAGCGTCACTTAGAATTCTTTAATACACATCCATATGTGGCTTCACCTATTTTAGGAGTAACACTAGCTCTTGAAGAAGAACGTGCTAATGGCGCTCCTGTTGATGATGCAGCGATTCAAGGGGTTAAAGTTGGTATGATGGGACCTTTAGCTGGTATCGGCGATCCTGTTTTCTGGTTTACAGTTAAGCCAATCTTAGGCGCTTTAGCAGCAACTTTAGCCATTAGTGGAAATATCTTAGGACCAATCATCTATTTCGTTGGTTGGAACTTAATTCGTATGGCATTTATGTGGTACACACAAGAATTTGGCTACAAAGCTGGTTCTAAAATCACAGAAGATTTATCAGGTGGTATCTTACAAGACATTACCAAAGGTGCCTCAATTTTAGGGATGTTTATCTTAGGATCCTTAGTAAACCGCTGGGTATCGATTAACTTTACGCCAGTTGTTTCTAAGGTGAAATTAGACAATGGTGCCTTTATTGATTGGGATAGCTTACCAAAAGGTATCGAAGGTGTGAAAGTTGCGTTAGAGCAACAAGCTGCTGGATTATCTTTAAGTGAGTACAAAATTACGTCATTACAAGATAACTTAGATAGCTTAATCACTGGATTAGTTGGGTTATTATTAACTCTATTCTGTATGTGGTTACTTAAGAAAAAAGTATCGCCAATCGTTATCATTTTAGGTTTATTCGTTTCAGGTGTTGCATTACACTTAGTAGGTTTAATGTAAGAAAATCTTAGTCTGGGCTAATCAACTGGCTCAGACTATTTTTTTATGAATATGATATAATAATATAAAAAAGAAACGGAGAGATCAAACAAATGGTTGAATCAATCAATACCAAGGTCGATTTGGTAGAAAGTGCAACTTCTTTTTTAGGTTTTACAGATTACGGTAAAATCATGATTGGTGACAAAGGTTTTGAATTCTTTAATGAACGCGATGCGAAGAAATTCATTCAAATTCCTTGGGAAGAAATCGATACTGTCATTGTTTCAGTTATGTTAAAAGGTAAATGGATTCCAAGGTTTGCTGTTAAAACAAAGAAAAATGGAACCTTTACTTTTTCAGCCAAAGATCCTAAAAAACTTCTCCGAGGTATTAGAGAATATGTTGACGCCAATAAAATTGTTAAATCGCTTAGTTTTTTTCAGGTAATTAAACGCTCAACAACACAACTTTTTTCATCTAAAAAAAGTAAATGAGAAATGTTAACTAAATAAACCAATAATCATGGGAATTTTTTTAATTTTTATGATTATTGGTTTATTTTTTATTATTTACTAATTTTTAAAGAAAAGTTTTCAAATTAATAAAAAAGTGAATACTTAGTGGATAAATAAAGAATAATTAGATAGAAAAAAGCACTTTCAAATGATTAATTGTCAGAATATTCGGTTTTTCTAATAAAATAGTAAGTATCTTCTTGCAAAATGATGAGAATTAATATAATATTATTATTATATTTTAATTGAATTTTAATTTTAAGGTAATAGGGGGAAGTAATAATGAAAAAAAGAAAAATTATGTATGTTGGTTTATTATCAACAATGATCTTAACTCTAGCAGCTTGTGGGGGCGGAGCGAGTAAAAATGACTCGAAAGATAAAAGTGCTTCAAAAGGTGAAGAGCAGGTAGCTGCTAAGCAGGAATTTACCGTGAATGTTACACAAGAAATGCCATCTGCAGATTTATCACTTAATACAGATGTAATTGGTTCTGTGGCGCTTAACAATGTTTATGAGGGTATCTATCGTATTAGTAAAGATCAAAAGCCGGAACCAGCTGGAGCAACCGAAAAGGCTGAAGTCAGTGAAGATGGTTTGACCTACAAAATTAAGTTACGTGAAGATGCAAAGTGGTCGGATGGCAAACCAGTAACTGCTAAAGATTACGTTTACGGTTGGCAACGAACAGTTGATCCTAAAACACAATCTGAATATGCTTATTTACACGAACCAGTAAAAAATGCAGCTGAAATTACAGCAGGTAAGAAAGATAAAAGTGAGTTAGGGATCAAAGCAGTTAGCGATTATGAGTTAGAAATCCAATTAGAGAAAGCAACACCATACTTTGATTATTTATTAGCCTTTACAACTTATATGCCACAACGTGAAGATATTGTTGAGAAATATGGTAAAGAGTACACAACAACAAGTGAAAAAGCTGTTTATAATGGACCGTTTAAATTAGCTGATTTTGATGGACCAGGAACTGATACAGAATGGACATACGTTAAAAATGACCAATACTGGGATAAAGAGACAGTTAAATTAGATAAAATTAATGTCAGTGTTGTAAAAGAAGCATCAACAAGCTTGAACTTATTTGAAAGTGGAAAAGCAGAAGATGTTATTTTAACAGGTGAATTAGCACAACAAAAAGCTGATGATCCAGAATTTGTAAGTGAAATGAAGGCATCATCTCGTTATATTGAGTTGAATCAACGTGATGATAAGTCAGAATTTAAGAATGAGGATTTAAGAAAAGCTATTTCATATGCAATTGATCGTGAATCATTAGCTAATCAAATTTTAGCTGACGGTTCAGTAGCTTCAAAAGGATTAGTACCAAAAGATGTTGCAAAATCTCCTAAAGGTGGCAAAGACTTTACTGAAGAAGCCGGTAGTGAGTTAGGTTATGATAGCAAAAAAGCCAAAAAACATTGGGAAAAAGCTAAAAAAGATTTAGGTAAAGAAACAATTAAAGTTGATTTACTAGCTTCAGATACAGATTCATCTAAAAAAGCAATTGAGTTCCTGAAAGGTTCTCTGGAAGAAGAATTACCAGGTCTTAAAGTTAATTTAAGTCCAGTACCATTTAGCGTTCGTCTAGATCGTTCTAATAAAGGTGATTTCAGTATGGTTTATGGTGGTTGGATTGCCGATTACCCAGATCCAAGTAGCTTCTTAGATTTATTTACTGCAGATAATTCATATAACCGTGGACGTTACAGTAATCCAGAATATGATAAATTAATCAAAGATGCAGGTACAACGAATGTTAATGATCCTGAAAAACGTTGGGAAGATATGATAAATGCTGAAAAATTAATCACTAAAGAAGTTGGAGTTGTTCCATTAATTCAAGAAGCAGAAGCGCATTTACGTTCTGATAAAGTTAAAGGTGTGGTATCACATCCATCAGGGGCAATGTTTGATTACAAATGGGCATACAAAGTAGATTAAAATTTGCCTATTTATTTTCAATAGAAAATTTATCAAGTAGTTGGTAAGGAGAATTATTATCTTTGACAAGTTAATAAAAAGAGACTGACCCAAATGTCAGTCTCGTTTTTATTTATACGAATAATTTTAAAAGTCAGCGGATAAAAAAAGTCTACTCCCATGACAACTTCATCATTTGATTTCTAGTTGCTTGGAGCAAAATGACTTTTAACCACCTAATTTCTTAGTCCTTATGATAGAAAATTAAAGAATAGGCTAATAATTAAAAGTGTTCCACCTACACTTAACCAGTATATTGGTTTTTTCTCAAATATTTGAGAAAGTGGGACATAATCTTTTGGTTCATTTTTTTTACGGCGCCACATTAGTTGTTTCATGTTTTTTTGAAAGAAATCAAAAAAACCAGATGAAAGAACTAAGATTGTAGCACCGATAATTATAAAGAAGAGAGAGACTAGAAAGAAGTTATCAGAAAGATAAGTCGTTGTTATTTCTTTTTTTGTCATCAATGTTACTAATGGAATAATTAATGCTAAACTAATAATACTTAAAATTATTTTTTTCTTATTTGTCATAAATAAATACCTTCTTACAAACGTGATAAATTAACTCTAATTCATTTATTAATCATTGTCAAAATATTTTAAAGGGGGAAAAGTAAATGAAGAATTTTGCCAAGTTTTTTCTAAAACGTGTGATGTTCATGTTAATTACTCTATGGTTGATTACAACAATCACATTCTTTTTAATGAAATTACTTCCTGGTTCGCCATATGCTAATCAAGAAAAACTATCACCAGAACAAATTGAGATGTTAAATGAGCAGTCTGGGTTGGATAAACCAGTGATTCAACAATATGGTATCTATATGGGAAACATCGTTCAAGGTGATTTTGGAACAAGTTTCCAATTTAAAAACCAACCTGTTTCTAAATTATTGAAAGAAAGAATTGGGCCTTCCGTCCAGTTAGGAGTACAAGCTATTATTTTTGGAACAATTGTGGGGATTATTTTAGGCGCTATTGCAGCCATGAAGCAAAATACATGGGTTGATACGATAGCAACACTTATTGCCATACTAGGAAGGTCAATTCCTAACTTTGTTTTCGCTGTATTACTACAATATGTCTTTGCTATTAAATTAGGAATCTTGCCTATTGCAAAATGGGATCAAGGATTTATCTCAACCATTTTACCGACTCTAGCACTTTCTATGTCACCTTTAGCTGATTCAGCAAGGTTCATTAGAACAGAAATGGTAGAAGTTTTGGGTAGTGACTACATTGAATTAGCAAGAGCTAAAGGGTTGAGCCGAACGCAGGTTGTCTTTAGACATGGACTTAGAAATAGTTTGATTCCATTAATTACCTTACTTGGGCCACTTGCAGTCGCTTTAATGACTGGTTCATTGGTGGTAGAAAATATTTTTGCAATCCCAGGAATTGGTGAGCAATTCGTAAAATCAATTATGACAAATGATTATCCAACAATCATGGCTGTAACAATTATGTTCTCAGCAATGTTAGTTTTTGTTATCCTTATCGTTGATTTATTATATGGTATTGTAGATCCAAGAATTCGTGTTTCAGGAGGTGGCAAAGAATAATGGAAAAATTAGATATTAAAAATATTCCACAAGAAAAATTTGAGAGAATTTCGATTGAAAATAATTTAGATCGTGAAAAAATTAGTGCTCCTTCTTTGAATTTTATACAGGATTCATGGCGTCGACTCAAAAAAAATAAGGGAGCTGTTATTTCTCTTATTATTTTAGGAATTGTAACCTTGTTAGCTTTTGGCTCTATCTGGGTATCACCACATGATCCAACGAAACAAAATCCTAAATATATTAATTTACCACCAAAAATTCCAGGTATTGGAATAGATGGATTTAATGGAACTGCTGTTGTCGGTGGAAAACGTATTGATAAATATGAACAAGCCAAAGTTCCAGAAGGTGAACATTTTTACTTAGGAACAGATGGTCTGGGTCGTGATGAGTTATCTCGTTTATTAATGGGAACTAGAATGTCATTAATTATTGCTTTTGTAGCAGCATTTCTTGATTTAACGATAGGTGTTATTTATGGGTTATACTCAGGCATGAAGGGCGGTCGAACGGATAATGTCATGCAGCGGATTCTAGAGGTTCTATCTGGTGTCCCTAACTTAGTGGTAATGATCTTAATGTTAATGGTGTTCAAACCAGGTCTTATGTCAATTATTTTAGCAATGATCGTGACTGGATGGATTACTATGGCTCGGATTGTTCGTGCCCAATCATTGAAAATAAAGGACCAAGAATATGTTTTAGCCGCAACTACTTTAGGTGAATCTCAATCTAAAATTGCGATTAAACATATCTTACCAAATATTTCAGGTGTTATTATCGTGCAGATGATGTTTAGTATTCCTTCAGCGATTTTCTTTGAAGCTTTCTTAAGTTTTATTGGATTAGGACTAACGCCACCAACAGCTTCACTAGGTACTTTGTTAAACGAAGGGTACAAGACGTTTAGATTTTTACCTCACTTAATGTGGGCGCCAGCGATTACGCTATCAGTTATTATGATTTGTTTCAATTTACTTGCTGATGGTTTACGTGATGCTTTTGACCCGAAAATGAATGATTAGGATGGTGATGAAAAATGGAAAAAGTATTAGAAGTTAAAGACTTAAATATCTCATTTGATACTTTTGCTGGTAAGGTTCACGCCATTCGTGGGGTCAACTTTGATTTGCATAAAGGTGAAACACTAGCAATTGTAGGAGAATCAGGTTCAGGAAAATCAGTAACAACAAGAACAATCATGCGTTTATTAGCCAATAATGCCAATATAGATGAGGGTAAGATTCTATTTAAAGGGGAAGATTTGGTTCATAAAACAGAGAAAGAGATGCAATCGATTCGTGGGAAAGACATTGCCATGATTTTCCAAGACCCGATGACATCTCTAGATCCAACTATGAACATAGGGAATCAAGTCGCTGAATCTTTAAGGAAACATCGTAAAATTTCAAAAAAAGATGCGTTAGATCGTGCCTTAGATTTATTAAATTTAGTAGGAATTCCAAATGCTGAAAAACGGTTAAAAAATTATCCCCATCAATTTTCAGGTGGGCAGCGTCAACGGATTGTGATTGCTATTGCTTTGATTTGTTATCCAGAAGTTTTGATTGCTGATGAGCCAACCACAGCGCTTGATGTAACAATCCAAGCACAAATTATTGATTTAATGAAAGATATTCAGAAAAAAATTCAAACATCGATTATCTTTATTACCCATGATTTAGGGGTAGTAGCTAACGTGGCTGATCGTGTAGCGGTTATGTACGGTGGTCGAATTATTGAAATTGGAACAGCGGATGAAATTTTTTATAACCCACAACATCCATATACGTGGGGCTTATTAAGCTCAATGCCTACTTTAGATAGCAGAGGTCAAGAGCTATATGCAATTCCAGGTTCGCCACCAGATTTACTGGATCCACCAACAGGAGATGCTTTTTATCCACGTAATGAATATGCGATGCAGATTGATACAGAAGAGGCACCACCATTCTTTGATGTTTCCCCGACGCATAAAGCTGCTACTTGGTTATTAGCACCTAACGCACCAAAAGTAACGCCACCAGATGAGATTGTTCGTCGTCGTGAGAAATACAAAGGACGCTTTGGTGCGTAGAAAGGGGGAAATCTGATGGAATCTATAAAAGATAAAAAATTATTGTTAGAAGTAAATAATTTGAAACAATATTTTAATGTTGGCCGTCATGATGAAGTGAAAGCAGTGGATGATATTAGCTTTTCGATTTATGAAGGTGAAACATTTGGTTTAGTAGGAGAATCTGGTTGTGGAAAATCAACAACAGGACGAAGTGTTATTCGTTTGTATCATCCAACAAGTGGTGAGATTAAATTTAACGGGGAAGACGTTTCAAAAATTAAAGGACGTAAAAACCTCAATCAATTTAGACGAGATGTTCAAATGATTTATCAAGATCCCTACGCCTCTTTAAACCCAAGGATGAAAGTGAAAGATATTATTGCTGAGGGAATTGATGTTCATGGTTTAGCTAAAACGGATGCAGATCGAACAAATCGAGTCAATGAGTTATTAAAAACTGTAGGACTTGATCCAAGTCACGGGACACGTTATCCTCATGAATTCTCAGGTGGCCAGCGTCAACGTATTGGTATTGCTCGTGCTTTAGCAGTAGAGCCTAAGTTTATTATTTGTGATGAACCAATCTCGGCATTAGATGTTTCGATTCAAGCACAAGTAGTTAACTTATTGCAAGAACTTCAAGAAAAAGAGAATTTGACTTATCTTTTTATCGCCCATGATTTATCTATGGTGAAATATATTAGTGATCGAATCGGTGTCATGTATTATGGTAAATTAGTTGAAGTTGGATCTGCAGAAGAGATTTATAATCATGGACTACATCCTTATACAGAAAGCTTATTATCCGCTATTCCGTTGCCAGATCCTGATTATGAACGAACACGTCAACGTATCACTTACACACCACAAGTGGATGATGGAAAGATTCGTTCGTTACGAGAAGTAGCACCAGAACATTTTGTTTATTGTAGTGATGATGAAGTTGAAATGTATCGCAATAAACTCCAAGCAAAGAAAGATCAGTAGTTATTTTCCCCCGCTACTGTTTCTTATAAATACTAAAGAGAGGATGACAGTTTTAAAGTCATCCTCTCTTTAGTTTTTTTGCGTGTCCTAGTAGTATGGAGCAGAACGATTGTTTATCCACTATGTTTTAGTTAGGGATAAAAAATCTACTCCTTCGATAACTTCACTAATATCAAGCAATCCAAAGAACGTATTGTTTGATATTACCTCCAGTTACTTGGAGCAAAACGATTGTTTATCCACCCTGTTTTAGTTAGGGATAAAAAATCTACTCCTTCGATAACTTCACTAATATCAAGCAATCCAAAGAGCGTATTGTTTGATATTACCTCCAGTTACTTGGAGCAAAACGATTGTTTATCCACCCTATTTTTATACAGTATTTGATTTTATGATTTTAACGGGTAATTCGAAATTTTTAATTTCTTTTTCTGGATTTTTAATTTTTTTTAATAATAATTCGACTAAAAGATTAGCATAATCAGGAATTGGTTGAGCAATTGTTGATAACTGAGGGTAATAATTTTGAATAAATTGAGTGCCATCATAACCAACAATTTTAACATCCTGAGGAACTTTCAATTCTAATTTATCTAATTGTTGCATGGCTAAGATAGCAGTTAAATCATCTGTGCAAAAAATACCATCAAACTGATTTTCTTCTAAAATTTGTTTGATTTTAGTTGATTTAATGATAGGAGAAACTGGCGTTGGAAAATGAAAAACATGCTCCGTTAATTTATTTTCAGAAATGGCAGATCGATAACCATCAACGCGTCGATTAGTTGGTGAAAGAGAGTCATTTTTACCAGAGAAGATAGCAATATTCTGACATTTTGCATCAATCAGAGTCTGGGTTGCTAGCTGTCCACCTAAAAAGTTATCACTACCGACAATCGGGATAGATTCTCCTAAGTGACGGTCAAAAGAAACAATAGGTAAAGAAACATTTTCATATTCTTTAATACCTAAGTTATGAGAACCAGTAATAATCCCATCAACTTTATTACCAATTAACATTTTAAGATAACTTCTCTCTTTTTCTTTATCACGTGCGCTGTCACATAGAATAACTTTGTAGCCTTGATTAAATAAATTTTCTTCAATTTTTTCAACTAATTCTCCGTAAAAAGGATTAGAAATAGAAGGAAATATTAATCCAATCAGCTGAGTTCCTTTCCCTTGAAGAGACCTAGCTAAAGAATTAGGAATATAGTTTAATTCATCCATCGCTTGATGGACTTTATCAATTGTTTTTTGACTGAGTGATCCGTAATTGTTAATTACACGGGAAACTGTCGTTGGAGAAACGCCTGCTTTTTTAGCGACGTCCGTTAATTTAATGGTCATGTTCTTCACCTAACTTAATTTTTCATCTTGCGTAGTGAGTATATTGTACCAAAAAAATCACCATTCTGTCCTTCTATCATTAAATTAGTTTGATGATCTTCTGGAAAAATACGGCTAGTCATGACATCTTCACCTTTATTTATAAAAATTTCAATCGTGGATTGGTCCACAAAAATATCCAACTCTAATTTCTTGTTTTTAGGTACTATTAGAGAACGTGTAACACCAAATTCTTCTGCAAAAGAAACGCCAGCGTGCTGACGATCAATTTTTAATACTCCTTTTTTTGTATCAAAAAATAATTTAAATGATTCTTCTGCGGAATTATCAGAAAATAAATGTAAAACACCTGAAGAGTTAGAACTAAAAGATAGATTTAACTCATAAGAATTAGTAGTATTTTTTGCGATAGTTTTTAAGTCGGATGTTAGAGTTCCTTTTATTGAAGTAGCATCTTCCCTTAATTCTGCTGTTTCAATAACAGGAAATTGGTATAATTTTCCCTCTTTAATAGTTAGTTCTTTAACCAAACTTAAACAATGTGCCCAACCATCTTTAAAAGTAGGATAATCAATTTCTGGTAATCCAAGCCAACTAATACTTAAACATCTACCGTTTTCATCTGTAAAAGCTTGGGTAGCATAAACGTCAAATCCATAATCAAGGTTTTTAATTTCTGAAGGGCTATTAATAGTTAAATGTTTTAAATCAAAAGAGTCTCCCAAAATATAAGTATTCGGATAAATATTTTCATAAGACATAATAGACTTATCTAAACCTTGAGGACAGAATATTAAAAGTGGTTGCTCCTCAACAAATAATAGATTCGGACATTCTACCATGAATCCTATTTTCTGATGAGTGTAGTTTAAATCACCTAATAAATCCCAATCAGTTAAATTAGTAGATTCAAAAATAATAATTTTTCCTTCTTCATCAGAGTTTTGAGCGCCAAGTATCATCAAATAATTACCTTTATAAGAAATAATTTGAGGATCACGAACATGATCAGTGTAGCCTTTGATTGGAAAATCAACCAAAGGGCTGTTGATTTTTTTGATAGTACTGTCTTTTTTCATCATGGCACCTAGTTGATAGGACTGTCTATGCCATTCTTCATCTCGCACATTGCCAGAATAGGAAAGAAATAATTCTTCTCCAATGGGGAAGGCAGTTCCTGAATAAACACCGTGACTATCAAAAGTATAACTAGGTTCTAGCGCAATTCCTTTTTGAGTCCAGTCAACCAAATTTTTGGAAGTCAAATGGTACCATGATTTTAAACCATGAACAGCGCCAAATGGATAAAATTGATAAAAGAGATGCCACTCATTATTGAAGTAAGAAAAACCATTAGGATCGTTTAAAAGTCCAGATTTAGGTTGTATATGATAGTTAAGTCTCCACGGAGCATCTTTAACATTTTTTTCTAAAAAGGATGTATAATCTTTACTCCAATTTTTATAGGATTGATAGCGTAATTCTCGTGACCATTCATTAATTACTCGCGTCATATTATTCAACTCCTTTTTTATACGTTTATCATAAATAATATAGCATCAAATGTCAAACGAACAACATTGATTTATTAATGTTAAAAAGTCTTTTTTATATTTTTTTGTTAAACGTTTGACAATTTCAGGAATCTAAGTATTATATTAAGTATAAAGATAAAAGAAGGGGAGAGAGAAATGAATCATAAAAAAGTTGCTCAAGAGATTCAGAAAGCTTTAGGGGAAGACAACTTGGTTGGTGCAGCGCACTGTGCGACACGTTTAAGATTAGTTGTTAGAGATAAAAAACTTATCAAGCAAAAAGAATTAGATGATAACGAAGACGTTAAAGGAACGTTTGAAGCCAATGGCCAGTATCAAATTATCATTGGTCCAGGGGATGTTGATAAAGTTTACAAAGAATTGGTTTCGCTTACAGGAGTGAAAGAGGCTTCTACAGATGATTTAAAAGAAATTGCTAATAGCTCGGGTAAAAAGCCGAATCCGTTTATGCAATTAATAAAAGTTCTTTCAGATATTTTTGTTCCAATTGTTCCTGCATTAGTTGCTGGTGGTTTATTAATGGCAATTAATAATGTACTAACGTCCCAAGGTTTATTTGGTCCACAATCAGTGGTTGAAATGTATCCAGCTATTAAAGATTTAGCATCAATTATTAACTTGCTATCAGCTGCGCCATTTGCTTTCTTACCGATTTTAGTTGGTTTTTCAGCAACAAAGAGATTTGGTGGAAACCCTTATTTAGGAGCTGCAATGGGGATGGCAATGGTTATGCCAGATTTAGTTAATGGTTATGGGGTGGCTAATGCAATCTCAGAAGGTACTATGCCTTATTGGAACGTATTTGGTTTGAATATTGCACAAGCCGGTTATCAAGGGTCAGTTTTACCAGTTCTTGCAGTGGCATTTATCTTAGCAAACTTAGAAAAATTCTTCCATAAACATATCAGTAAAGCATTGGATTTTACATTTACACCTATGTTGAGTTTGATTATTACAGGGTTTTTAACGTTTGCGATTGTTGGACCATTTATGCGTGGTGTTTCTGATGGTTTAACGGATAGTTTGGTTTGGTTATATGAATCAACAGGAGCTTTTGGTATGGGGGTGTTTGGAACATTCTACTCAACGATTGTTATCACAGGACTTCACCAAAGTTTTCCAGCAATTGAAACGACATTGTTAGCAGATGTTGCTAAAACAGGTGGTTCATTCATCTTTCCAGTAGCTTCTATGGCAAATGTTGCACAAGGTGGGGCAGCGTTAGCGGTGTTTTTCTTAACTAAAAGTGAAAAGCAAAAAAGTTTAGCTTCATCAGCAAGTTTGTCGGCCATGCTAGGCATTACAGAGCCAGCAATTTTTGGTGTAAATTTAAAATTAAAATACCCATTTATCTGCGCCATGATAGCTTCAGGTATTGCTTCAGCTTTTATTGGCTTCTTTCACGTATTGGCAACAGCAATGGGACCAGCTAGTGTGATTGGCTTTATTTCAATAGCGACATCATCTATTCCAATGTTCATGATTGGGATCGTCATTAGTATTATCATTTCGTTTACATTAACATTTATGTATGGAAAGAAAAAAATGAAAAAAGATACTACGGAGGAAGAATTGATGAAGTCGGCAGTTGATAGAGAAACAGTATACGCTCCTGTTCCTGGTGAAATCATTGAGTTGAAAAATGTAGCGGATCCTGTTTTTTCTTCTGAAGCAATGGGAAAAGGGGTAGCAATTATACCTAGAAAAGGTGAGATTATAGCACCATTAAACGGAGTAATAACAGCGCTCTATGAAAGTAAACATGCTTATGGAATGGTGACAGATAGTGGAATAGAACTACTAATTCATATTGGAATTGATACAGTATCTATGTCAGGAGATGGATTTGAAAGTTTTGTATCTAAAGGACAACATGTGGCTCAAGGGGAAAAAATAAGCACTTTTGATATTGAAAAAATTAAAAAGAATGATTTAGATCCAACAGTAATGTTGATTGTCACAAATACATCTGAGTATGAGACTATCTCAGTTTTAAATCACGGAAATATTAATCAAAATCAAGCAGTATTGGCAGTGAGTAAATAAAAAAGAGACGAATGACTTTTGAAGTTATTCGTCTCTTTTCTTAAAATAGTAACTCAGAGTAATTAGTGATATCTTCTTTATGAGCTTTTCTAGAAGTGACTAAAGCCATATTTTTAAAAGAATCTTGCAAACCAATGCCACCTTTTGAGGGCATTTTAACAATTGTAATTTCATTTTTAAACAATTCTGTAGCAGGATTTTCAATTGCCATGGAAGCAACTGATGAAATTCCGCTAGCTTCAAAAGCTTTGGCTAATCTAGCAGCCATCTCACCAAAATTAGGATATTGCATGGCTGGACCGCAAAGTACAGCATCAATTTCAAATTTTTGAGCAAATCCAATAAATTTTTTTTCTACTTCTTCTGCATGTGATAAATAGTATTGATCACCACAAAATAAAGTTGCAACAAGATCCACATCAAGAGATTGAAACATAGGTTTTAAAATTTCACCAGGACCAAGTGCAGATTTTTTACCGCTAGGAGGTAGCATAGCATTTTCATCACTGCCCATTCCAGCTTGAACATGGTTTAAAATTAGAGCTATTTTTTTCATTATCTGTCATCCTCCGAGTTATAAGGCATCAAAATCAAAATCATCAAAACTAATGTCATCTTCTTCTTTTTGTTCTAAAGCGGCAGCTTCTTCTCTAAGGTACTGATTATCCATTACTTTTATAAATGGATAATAGATAAACATGCCTAGTATGAAAAGAATTCCCTGAAGAACGGCACCTTGCCAACCACTGACTAGTAATCCAGAAAAAATGATAGGTGTTGTCCACGGTAGCTGGATTCCATTAGTAAAAGGTACTAGCCCAAGATTCATAGCAAAGTAAGCGATGATAATATTCACTGTAGGAACTAGAACGAAAGGAATTAAAATAACTGGATTTAAAACGATAGGTAAACCAAAAATAATAGGTTCATTAATACCAAAAATTCCTGGTACTAAGGATAATTGTGATAATTTTTTGATTCGCTGACTTTTACAAACAATAATCATAACAACAATTAAAGAAAGCGTAGAACCTGCACCACCAAAAGTTGCAAACATATCTTGAAATTGACCTGTAATAATGTTTGGAATCGGTAGACCGTCTTTATATGCTTCAAGATTTTCCATAGATAACGCACGTAAAACAGGATTGAAAACAGCTCCAACGACGCTACCACCATTAATTCCAAAAAACCAGAAAAAATGTAAGAATAAGTAAGCAATGACCATAGCACCTAAAGTATTACCAAGAGATAAGAGAGGTGCTTGAAGTAATTTAAAAATAACCTCTTGTAAGTTTCCATAAGGTGTTAAGGCTGAAAGCCAATTAATGATAAAAAAGAAAAAAACAACGACAAAACTAGGAATAAGTGCCTCAAAAGACTTCACAACTGTGGGAGGCACACCATCGGGCATTTTAATAGTCCATCCTTTTTTTAGAACCCAAACAAAAAGTCTAGTAGCTACTAAAGCAGTGATCATTCCTAAAAATAAACCTCTAGAACCAACCCACTTTAAGGGCAAGCTACCTACTTCGTAAACTATTTCTGTATCTACTGGGGTAAAAAAAGTAACATAAGGTGTAACAATGAAGAAGGATACCAAAGATACAACTGCTGCTTGCATCGCATCTTCATCAAACTGCTTAGCTAAACTATAACCAATACCAGCTACAGCAAGAATTGTCATTACATCAAAGCTAGCATTTGCAGGGACGGACATATGTTGAGCCCATTCCGAACCAAGAACAGCGGACATCCAACCGTCCCATTGCGATAAAGGAAAGTTTGCGATTAAAAGAAAAAGAGAGCCTACAATTAGTAAAGGGGTAGATAATAAGAATCCATCTCTAATGGCAATTAAATACTTATTCTCACCAATCACTCGGGCCATTGGTGTTAACATTCTTTCTAACCAATCTAAAAATTTTTTCAATAAAATCGACCTCCCTAGTCCTTCTTAAATGTTTTAATAACTTTTAAAACGTCTTTTAGAGCTTTTTCACCGTTCATCATTCCGTACGCTTCTGGATCGATAGAGCAAACGGGGATTCCTTGTGGTTCATACTCTATTTTTGTTTTTTCAAGGATGAATCTAACTTGAGGACCTAAAACAATCGCTATTGGTTTTTCTTTCTCGACCATTTCTTTGGCTCTACCCACTGGATAAGCAGAAATTTCAAGCGGCATATCATGTGATTTGACAACCTCCATCATTTTATTAACCATAATACTTGTCGACATACCTGCATCACAAAATAAATAAATTTTCTTAATGTTCATTATATTTTCCTCCTTAATTTATAGGTGCTTTTATTCTTTTCTCATATGCTGCTAACCACTCGTTGCTGATAGGTTCAATAGTCGTAGAATGATTTTCTCCCATATTAGCAATAAAAATTGCAGGACTGTCATCTTGATTTCCAACTGAGAAGGTGAATTCCACATTTGTGGCAACTCCCCATCTTCCTTGATTATCCATAGCAATAAGAGAAAACGCGCCAGCTTTGCCCTGTCTTTCCGTTAGTAAATCATGAAAAGGATAAACTGTTTGATCACAAGCTTCTTGGGGTGATAAACCTTCTTTCATTTTTCTAACGATTTCATAGGCTAAACAGCCTTTCATCAAGTCTTCACCCAAGCCGGTCGCAGAAGCACCACCAATGCTACTATCCACGTAAAATCCAGAGCCTGAAAGAGGTGAATCTCCAACGCGTCCAGGTCGTTTCATAAAAAGTCCAGAGCTTGAAGTTCCGACTGTCATACTTCCCTCTTGATCTAAAGTGACTACTCCAACCGTATCATGACCGTCATAGGGGCTTAAATTATGTTTTTTCATATTTTCTAGGCGATTAGACCAAATTTTTTTAGCTCTATCCGTCAGCATTTTTTTTTGTTCAAAACCTTCCTCAATAGCATAATCAGTAGCACCTTGACCAACTAAAAAACTATTAAATTTTTGTGAACTTAATTTTCTTGCAACTGAAATTGGATTTTTTATATCAACAATGCCTGCGATTGCTCCTAACTGAAAGGTATCGCCATTCATGAAAGCGGCATCCATTTCTAAAATGCCTTTAGCATTTGGTAGACCACCAAAACCAACTGATTTGTAATAGGGATAATTTTCTACAGATTGGATGATTACTTCAAGAGCGTCACCAGAAGATCCATTTTTTTTAAGCAAATCCATAGCTTTAACAATTCCGTCATGAGCCATTCGCCAAGTTGCAATAGTACCGTATGTCATTTAATCATCTCCTTTATATATAAATTAAAACCGTTTACATTTAAAATTATATATTAGTATATACTGTTTTGTCTATACTAATATAAAAAAAGACAAAATGTCTGAACATTTTGTCTTAACTATTAATTACGGTGTAAAATATTTTTGAAAGTATACTTATCAGCGCGGTAGTAAGATTTGTCAAATAAAATTGGTTGACCATTTGCTGAATAAGTTGTTGTATGGACAAGAAGTAAAGGCTGTCCTTGCTCAACCGTTAAATAATGCCCTAATTCTTCTGTAGCTAAAATAGCTTCTATTTCTTGATGAGAATAAGAAATATCAGATTTTTCTTCAATTAACTTAAAAATAGAGCCAGTTAGATTTTTTTTTAAAGTTGGTTCATCCAATAGTGATTCTTTAATAAAAACCTCTTCAATTGTCATCGGATCTTGGTCGAAAAGTCTGAGGCGTTTAACATGGAAAACAGATTCTCCAATTAATTGAAGGTTTTCTTGAACTTCTTCAGGAACTGAAGTTAATTTTTCAAATTTAATTAAACGAGCATTTGATTTTTTTCCGTAAACTTCAGCACTTTCTGAAAAACTTAGCAAACCATTTTTTCCACTTTGGAATTTATCAGTTTGCTTCATAATATAAGTTCCTTTACCTTTTTGTTTAACCAGAATATTTTGATTGATTAGTAAATCAATTGCTTTTCTGATAGTAAGTCTACTAACGCTATACTCTTTGGCTAAATCATACTCAGAGGGTAACTTTTGTTCTGAGCTATATGAACCCTCTTTGATTTTAATAGAAATTTTATCAGCAATTTCTTTGAAAATATTAGTTGTATTTCTCATAGTGGAGTCCTCTCGTACATAATAGAGGTATTATATCATGAATAAAAGAGTGATACATGAAAATTACTCTCCTAATTGTGCTAGTAAATAGGTATAAATTTTAAGATTTGTCATTAAATCATTTTTAGCCATATATTCATTTTTATTATGAGCAATCCCTTTTTGACCTGGAAAAGAAGGACCAAAGGCAATAATATTAGGCATCGATCTAGCATAAGTAGCGCCTGTTGTAGTAACGGGGGTTCCATCGAGTCCAGTTATTTCTTCATAAACCTCAGTCATTCTCCTAATCATAGGATGCGTTTTATCAAAATAAGTTGATGGCATCTCACGATTGATGCTTAATGTTGTATCAGGAGGTAATACACGTTCTAAGTTAGTAATAATGGCTTCCTTTTGTATCGTGACAGGATATCTAATGGAAAATTCTAGTTTAATTTTATTATCTATTATTTCTAAGTTAAAAGGGGTTAGTGCAAGTGAACCAGATTCTTCATCTGAAAAATCAATTGCTAACCCAGACCCATCGTGTTTGTCATGAAATGAGCGATACAACCAATTAGCGTAATCAAGAAATTCACCAGTAACTAATTGTTCTTGGACTAATTTTTTTGAAAATAATGTAATAACATTTTTACCAATATCAGGTGCGTTACTAGGAGCTCTTTTACCTTTTACATCAAAAAAAACATCATTAATTGAAAAAGATAATGTATCTGGTACGGCACTTCGATCAAAGTTACCTCGAAAATGAGTTAAGCTACTTAAAGAATTATCATGAATGGTTGTGACCAATTCTAAACCTAAAATGCCTCGCTCGCCATAAACGGCAGGGTACTTACAATCAGGTGTGTATCCATAACTAGGAGGATTTTCTTCTGATAGATACATAGGAATATCAGAAGAACCACTCTCTTCATCTGTTCCAAATATGATACGGATTGTCCTAGAAAGTGGAAAATTCAGTTCTTTTAAAATGTATAAGGCGTAAAGATTTGCTATTATGGGGCCTTTGTTATCCAGTACTCCACGACCATAAAAGGAATCATTATTTAGTGTTAGATTGAAAGGCGGATAATCCCAATCAGTACCTTCGTGAACAACATCTAAATGGCCAACAACTCCAATATAATCTGTATCATCATTGCCTAATTGGGCATACCCAACAGCATTTTTTATTATTTTAGTTTTGAATCCTAGCTCTTCGGCAAGTTTAAGGGTTTCAACCAAAGCTTTTTTTGGACCAGTACCAAAAGGGGCATTAGGAATTTTTTCGCCTTTAACACTATTAATCTGCATAACTCTAGTTAAACCTTCAATAAATTGAGGTTCTATCTCTTTAAGTTTGTTATCTATATTATCAATTGTCATGAAAACACTCCTTTTTATTTTTAGTATATACTGTTTCGGGTGAGGGTGCAAAATAGTAATGATTATTATTTAGTTAAACGTTAAAATTTTTTAGTAGACAGTTTTTATTGAAATATAAAATAATAAAGTAATAAATTAGATAGGATGAAGAAAATAATAGGTAAGTTAAACCTATGCTATTATTAAAAATTGTACAAAAATGTTATGGATCAAGCTTTGTGAAAAAAACGTTAATAAAATTCATTAATAGCACTTTTTTTATCAATATTTTCGTAACGTTGAGAAAAGTTTGATAAGGCGGGTTTTTTAAAAAAGAGATATACTATGAACATAGCAGAAGAAAGTACGTCGATACTAGAAATAATCGGTGTTAATATAGGAGGAAACTATTATGAAAAAAATAGGATATGTGTATGCATCAAATGAAGAGAGCTATGTAAAGGAACAAATTGAAGGGTTAAAAAGTTTTTCAATTGAAACTGTATCTATAGAAAAAGAAGACATGTCAGAGATTAGCCAAAGCGATATTGTATTAAGTCAAGTAGTAGACAGCTTAGAATCTGGCGACCAATTAGTTGTTTATGAATTAAGATGTTTAGGTAAGTCTATTATTCAGTTGGCTGAATTTTTATCAAATTTAAAAGCTAAAAATATTCAATTAGTTGTTATCAAAAAAGGAGCGGCGTACAGCGAGATTAAAGATGCACCTTATGTTGAAATGATTCTAAAAATTGCTGAGATGGAAAAATTAATTATTAGAGAAAGAACAACAAAAGGATTACAAGAAGCTCGTCGTAAAGGACGTGTAGGTGGACGACCAAAAATTTCAGAAGAAACAATTGAACAAATCAGATTCTTGTATAATAACAATCGATATACATTGCGTCAGATTGCTGAAGAGTGTAATATTTCATTAGGAACAGCTTATAAATACGTTCAAGAAAGATAAATATTAAAAACCTAAGTCTAGCTTAAATTCTAAGACTTAGGTTTTATTATGATTAATTCTTTTTTGTAGGAGCGAGATGATAATAGTATTTTTTGGGCTGTATAATCAAACTTTTTAAGTTGTTTATAAAAAATCACCAAAATAATCACTAAAATCTTGAAAGTAGAGCTGTGATAGAGTAGGATATCAAAGAAGGATTAAAAAGATTAAGTGAGGGAAACGCATGCAAACAAAAAAAGAGCGCCCCATTGTAATTGGTGTAACTGGTGGTTCTGGAAGTGGTAAGACAAGTGTTAGTCGTGCAATGCTTGAGGCATTACCTAATCATTCGATTTTGTTATTTGAGCAAGATTCTTATTATAAGGATCAAAGTCACTTATCGTATGAAGAGAGATTAAATACTAACTATGATCATCCATTAGCATTTGATACGGACCTGTTGATTGAACATTTGAAGAAGTTGATGGCTTATCAGTCGATTGATAAACCGGTCTATGATTATGAGGCTCACACAAGAAGTGACAAAGTTATTCATCAAGAACCTAAAGAAGTTATTATAGTAGAAGGAATTCTTATTTTAGAGGATGAAAGATTAAGGGATTTAATGGATATTAAAGTTTACGTTGACACTGAGGATGATATTAGAATTATTCGAAGGATTAAACGTGACATGGAAGATCGTGGTAGATCTTTGGATTCTGTTATTGGTCAATACTTAGGTGTTGTTAAACCAATGCATCATCAATTTATAGAACCAACTAAGAAATACGCTGACATTATTGTTCCAGAAGGTGGAGAAAATCAAGTAGCAATTGATCTTTTAACAACTAAGGTAAGAAGTATTTTAGAAAAATAAATTATTTATATAATAGGAGGAAGTCACATGAATCAATTTCCACAATTAAATTTAGAAGAAAATAAAGTAACAGCGCTTATTAAAACAAATAGAGGTAATATCACAGTAGCATTATTTCCTGAAAAAGCACCTAAAACAGTGAAAAATTTTATTGAATTAAGTAAAAAAGGGTATTACGATGGTGTAATTTTCCACCGTGTTATTTCTGATTTCATGGTTCAAGGTGGCGATCCAACTGGTACTGGTATGGGTGGCGAAAGTATTTATGGTGCAAAATTTGAGGATGAATTTTCAAAAGACTTATTTAACCTTAGAGGAGCATTGTCTATGGCTAATGCTGGACCTAATACAAATGGCAGTCAATTTTTTATTGTCCAAAACCAAAATGTACCAGCTAATATGCTTAGTCAGTTAGAGGGAGCAGGATTCCCAGAAGAAATCATTGAAGCATACAAAAATGGTGGAACACCATGGTTAGATTTTAAACATACAGTTTTTGGTCATGTTATTAAGGGTATGGATGTTGTAGATGAAATGTCTACTGTAAAACGTGATTCTCAAGATCGTCCACAATATGATATCACAATTGATGGAATTGAAATAACAGAGTAAATAGAAAGAACCGAGAGTATTATGCTCTTGGTCTTTTTTTATGTTAAAATACAAAAGAGAAAATAAATAGGAGTAGACTATATGAAATATAAAATAGGAATGGTAATCACAGGTGAAATAACAGGGATTCAACCATATGGAGCGTTTGTCTCTTTAAAAGATAACCATCAAGGACTAATCCATGTGTCAGAAGTAAAACATGGCTTTATAAAAAATATTACTGAAGAATTAGAGATTGGTCAAAAAGTAAAAGTTAAAGTAATTGATATCGATGAATACACAAAAAAAATTAGCTTATCTTTAAGAGTATTACAAGAAAATCCGCCGATTGTTTATCGGAAAAAAAAATACTTTACTAATAAAAATAAAAAAATTGGTTTCCATTCTATAGAAGAACGTTTGGATGGATGGATTGATGAAGCTCTAGAAGAAACGTTGGAAAATAACTGATTTATTTCTGAAAATATGCTATACTTCTTTTTGTCATTAAAAAGTTAAATAAAAAGACTTAAGAGGTGGAATATGTTGGAACAAGCAAAAGTAGCTGGAACAGTTATTCTGAATCAAGAGGGTGGACATAAAAAATTTCTTGTTAAGAAGATTAGTGATCAAGTAGAACTAGTTATGACTGACATTGACTCAGAATATACAAGTTTGGCTTGCATATTGAATGAGTTTAGAGATGAAGTCCATTTGAATACTAAAGATATGGATTTGGTAGAACTAACAAATGTGAATATAGGTAGTTCTAATGTTCCTCTTTTTGTTTTTAGTTTAGAAGAGAAAGATAATTTCAATTTAGATACAGACCTTTTTTTCTGGGAAGAGCCAGCTATTTTAAGAGAAATACTGCAAAAGTTCCAAATAAGCGGTGTTCCATATTTAACCTAAAAAAATACTAAGTTTTTTATTGACTTAGTATTTTTTATCTGATATTATATAAAAGTTGATTGAAACTTTTCTGTAACATTTGTTACTAGAAATAAAAAACAAAAATATTGTTGACACAATCAAAAATAAATGTTATATTAATTAAGTTGTTACGACAACGGAATAGACCTTTGAAAACTAAACAAAGTAAGACAAACCAAATGTGTAGGGCGTTTCTACTTAGTAGAAACAAACCATATTTAGTGAATAACAAGCAACAATTCGCTAGCAAGTTTTAAAATTAATGAGCTAAACATCTTCGGATGTTAATCAACTTTTATTGAGAGTTTGATCCTGGCTCAGGACGAACGCTGGCGGCGTGCCTAATACATGCAAGTCGAACGCTTTGATTTCCACCGGAGCTTGCTCCATCGGGAATCAGAGAGTGGCGGACGGGTGAGTAACACGTGGGCAACCTGCCCAACAGAGGGGGATAACACTTGGAAACAGGTGCTAATACCGCATAATTTGTTTTCCCGCATGGGAGAATAATAAAAGACGCTTCGGTGTCACTGTTGGATGGGCCCGCGCTGCATTAGTTAGTTGGTGGGGTAATGGCCTACCAAGACCGTGATGCATAGCCGACCTGAGAGGGTGATCGGCCACACTGGGACTGAGACACGGCCCAGACTCCTACGGGAGGCAGCAGTAGGGAATCTTCGGCAATGGACGAAAGTCTGACCGAGCAACGCCGCGTGAGTGAAGAAGGTTTTCGGATCGTAAAACTCTGTTGTTAGAGAAGAACAAGTGGGAGAGTAACTGTTCCCACCTTGACGGTATCTAACCAGAAAGCCACGGCTAACTACGTGCCAGCAGCCGCGGTAATACGTAGGTGGCAAGCGTTGTCCGGATTTATTGGGCGTAAAGCGAGCGCAGGCGGTCTTTTAAGTCTGATGTGAAAGCCCTCGGCTCAACCGAGGAAGGTCATTGGAAACTGGAGGACTTGAGTGCAGAAGAGGAGAGTGGAATTCCATGTGTAGCGGTGAAATGCGTAGATATATGGAGGAACACCAGTGGCGAAGGCGACTCTCTGGTCTGTAACTGACGCTGAGGCTCGAAAGCGTGGGGAGCAAACAGGATTAGATACCCTGGTAGTCCACGCCGTAAACGATGAGTGCTAAGTGTTGGAGGGTTTCCGCCCTTCAGTGCTGCAGTTAA
>NZ_FWFD01000013.1 GCF_900163795.1 Vagococcus fluvialis bH819
TCGTCTTTTAATCTAGCAGAGACAACTGAAGAAAAAACCGTCTTTGAGGAAATTAGTTATCAACGGAAAAAGAAAAAGGGCTACAAAGCAGCCCTCACAAAAGATTTACCTATAAAAGAAGTTCATTGTCAGCTTGGAGGAGAAGATTGCACTTGTGATTGGTGTTGTTCCTAAACAGCCAATTACTCATAGCTTGGCGTCCGCTTCAATCTTAGCTCACTTATTTCATCAAAAAATAGAAATGAGTTTGCCTTTTTATCGACAAGAAAAGGAGTGGGAATCTTATGGATTACGAGTGCCACGTCGCACACAAGCAAACTGGTTCATTACCTCATGTGAAAAATGCTTAACACCTATTTGGAAGGAACTCAAAAAGAAACTAGTTAAAGAAGAGCTCATCCATGCGGATGAAACTTACTATAATGTTTTATCCAGTGAGAAACAAAAGTCTTACTTTTGGCTCTTTCGAACCATCGAACAAGCAGAGCATCCAATTATCTTATATTATCATGATCTCAGTCGTAAAAGTAGTGTCGCACAACAATTTTTAGCTGAATTCTCAGGCTATTTACATTGTGACGGTTACTCGGCTTATAAATCCATTGAGAAGACAACATTGGTTAATTGTTGGGCTCATGTCAGAAGGAAATTCTTTGAAGCTAAAGATTCCTCTTCTAAAAACACTCCAGCGAGCCAAGGGGGTGCCTATTGCGATCAACTCTTTCATATCGAAAAAGAAATGAAAGAATTAAGCCATCAAGAAAAATATGATTTACGGTTGGCAAAAAGCCAACCCATTCTTAATGAATTTTGGCAATGGATCGCTTCTTTTAATGCTCTTCCAGGTTCGAAACTAGGAAAAGCGGTTAACTATGCGCTTAACATGAAGGCAGGTTTGATGAATTTTCTGAAGGATGGACGGTGTGCGTTGTCTAATCATTTAGCTGAGCGAAGTATTCGCCCAACAACGATTGGCAGAAAGAATTGGCATTTTTCTGCGAGTGAACGGGGAGCTACAGCTAACGGGATAGCTTATTCTATCATTGAAACGGCTAAAGCCAACGACTTAGTTCCTGTGAAGTACTTAGAATATTTGTTTATTCATCTTCCTAATTTAGAAGATAATTCAACTTCTAACGCTCTCGAGGTTTATTTACCTTGGTCAGAACAAGTTCAAGCTACGTGTCGATAAAAAATAAGGAACCACTTATCATAGTATGACATAGCGATTCCTTATTTGGCATATACTCGATTACCTCCCGCTTACATTACGATAGCCATATGCTACTCGTTTTATTACATTAATTTTTTTATTAATACCTTATTAGGAAACACTTTTTTAATAGTTGATCATAACTGGCATTCATATCCATGACTAAAAATTTTACCTTTAATCACGATGCTCTTGAATACTTCATGAAATATTCGATTAATAATTGAAGTCTTCTATCAGGTAAAATATCAATTATTTTTTTAGATTGTGTGTCAGCACAAATAAAACTCATTCTTGTATGACAACTAGAAGTAAAGTTAAATTCACCCACACAAAGTGCCGTAGGCAAGAAATGAAAATTAGGTCGACAACTATTAGTAAATGAGAGTAACACACGTTGAATAGTATTCTCGGAAACGTGAAGAGATTGAGCGATTTCTTTACGTGTCCTGTTTTCTTTTAAATTAAAAGCGATTTGATACTTTAACTATTTAGAAATCTGACAATAATCATCAACTAAAGAAGTGGTAGCGCTAGAAGTGGCGCCACAATTTTTACAAAGATATCGTTCTTTTTTTAATTTTAAATAAGTCGGTTGACGATTAATTTCAGGTAATTGACTAATGGTTTGGTAAGTTTCATTTTTAAAACATTGAGAAAAGCCACAATGCGGGCATTTCTTTTCTTTACCGCTTATCATATTGACTGAACGATTGCGTCTGGCTTCAATAGATAACCAATTTTCTTCAAAAATTAAGGATTCATCTGTTAATTTAAGTGATTTTCTAGTATTATTTTCCATAGGGCATTCTCCTTTGTAATTTTGGTTGGTGTATACCCCATAAATGACAAAGCAAATTATCGCTGTTTTATCTTTCTTTTTTGGCTTTTTTTATTTTGTGGAAGTAAAGATCAGAACCAGACGTATAAATACTAAAAATAAGCCAGAAAGTAATAATCAGCCAATTAAACTCTTGCGTAAAAAGAAAAGTTATTGAGATTAAACTAATCATCAATAGAACGGTCTCAGATAGAAATAAGATGAGATTGGAAGCGTTGGGCAGTTTTTTTCTAACCCATTTAAAAATTCTGTCCTCTTCGACTTTATTCTTTCTTCCGTGAGCGATAATAAGAGTAAATAGTCCAGAAAAAAAGAGTGAAAAAATTCCTGTTAACAAGTAACTTGTCCAATCCACCATCGAAGCAGGGTCACTAAAACTCATCCATATAAACCAAGTCAGAAACAAAATAAGAAAGAGACTCCAGTTAGGTAGCTTAGTTTTATACCCAATGGAATTAATAAGTAAAAAAGGTAGTAACGCCGATAAGTTTTCAAAAAGATTAAACTCTGGATTAGTAAGAAATTGAAACAGTACCAAAATAAGCAATAATATTGAGAAAAATAAGCCATCGCAAACTTCTTTTTTCATAGGAATCCTCCTTTTTTTTGTTCATAAAGCTGCTGTTTTCTATAAAAATAAACTTTGTATTGAAACTATACCAAATGTTTTTATTTATAAACAAAGTATGTATAATAAAAGTGTATCATACGTTATACACCAATACCAATTTGTGGTAAAAACTTTTTTAGACAATTTTTTTAAAGTAAACAAATAATTCCGGTTAAATCAATTGCTTTGTGGATAAAAAAAGTCTATAATAGCTATTTGAAGTAGAGAAAGGAATGAAACTTTCATGAAATTAACGAATGCAACTGAGCAAGCATTGGCTATCATGGCTATCTTAGCGACACAAGATGAAGATGTTCCTGCTTCTTCCCAAGCTATTTATCAAAAATTATCAGTTTCTCAGTCCTATGTCAAAAAACTATTAAGAAAATTAGTCGTCTCTAAATTGATAGAAGGTGTTTCAGGAAACAATGGTGGTTTTTATATAGAAAGAGACTTGAATGAAATTTCTTTATTAGATATAGTAGAAGCTATTGAAGGTCCACTTCATTCATTTCCTCATATCGGCGTTTTAGAGCAAGCTTTTTTTGATTTTAATGAAATTGCTCAAAACGGTAATGAAAAAATCACTCAAGTTTTTACGCAAGCTGATTTAGCATGGGATGAAGAATTAAGAAAAGTAACAATTCAAGCAGTACTAACAAATGTTTTCGAACATTATGGAGAAATTCCTAGAAAAGATTGGAATCAAATCGTGTAAGGTGGGATAAAATAATGAAAAGAAGAATAAAGAACGTTTTAGAGTTGTTCAAATTAGATTGGACACGGATTTACAAAAATAAATTAACCTTTGTATTAATCATTGCGTTAATGTTTATCCCGTCACTATATGCTTGGTTTAATATTGCGGCATTATGGGATCCTTATTCCAATACAAGTGATATCAAAATTGCCATTTACTCAGATGATAAAACAGCTGAGGTGATGGGGGAGGAAGTCAACATTGGGGATAAGATTGTTGATAACCTAAAAGATAATAAAAATATGGGCTGGCAATTTGTTAAGTCAAAAGCTGAATTAGATAAAGGTGTTGAAAGTGGAAAATTTTATGCAGGTATTTATTTACCTGAGAATTTTTCGGAAAATTTGGTTAGCTTTGTCAGTGGTGATATCAAACACCCAGAAATTGATTATAGTGTGAATCAAAAGATTAATGCTATTGCACCTAAAATTTCAGATAAGGGTGCAGGAACGATTAAAGACACAATTTCAGATGAATTTGTGACGACAGTTAGTAAAACGTTAATGGAGATTTTAAATGAGATTGGTTTTGACTTAGATAGTAATCTTCCTTCTATTAGAAAGATGACGAGTAAGGTTTTAGAAATCGATGATCATTTAGATGAAATTGATGGCTATACAAAAGAAGTTGTCGATCTTAATAAAAAAATGCCTGAATTAAAAGGTAAATTAAATCAAGCCAATGAATTTGTTGATATGATTCCTGAATTCAATCAAATGACGAAAAAAGTTATTTCACTAAATGAAAAAATGCCGGAAATTGAAAAATATGGTGGAATGGTTTATCAAGTACAAGATAAAATACCACAAATAAAAGATGCAGGCCGTCAAATTAATCAAGTGGATCAAGATTTTGATCAAGTTGTTCAAATGATGGATGATGCAATTAATGAGGCTAAAAAAGGTTTAGGAATTATTTCAGATGCTCTACCTAGTATCGCTAGTGGTGTTAATTCAGGAATAACGATTGTCCAAGTTGTTTCAAATGAAACGATCGTTATTACAGATGGATTAATCAAAATTATTGGTGACAATGAGCTTTCAGCAGATGAAAAAGCACAGTTAAAAAATGAATTAGTTTCTTTATCTAATCGTTTAGGTGGGCAAAGTGAAATGATTCAAGGTATTATCGAGTTACTTCAAAACTTGCAAGCTTTAACTGGATCTAATCGTTTAGATGGTGTCATTGCGAAATTACAATCAGCCAAAGTAGCAGTAGACGGTGCTAAATCCAGAGTGGATAATGTGATTGCCAATTTTGATACTTTAGCAGAGAGTCCAGAACAATTAAAACAAGCACTTAATGATATCAGAAATGAAGCAGTAAATATTAATAACATTGTAAGTAGCATTGATGTGAACGCTATTCAAGCAGATGTTGATGTGTTAATTAAAGAAGCACAAGATGTCTTAACAAAAGCAGGTAATATTACCAATTCTGTGATTTCAGATGATTTAATTAATCGCTTAGATAGTCTAATGACAAGTACATCAAAAACAATCACACAAGCGATTGGATTCTTAGAATCATACCAACAAGAATTACCAGCCATTCAAGCGGAAATTCATTCAGCTAATGAGTTATTAAATGGCAATATGGACTTAATTGTCGGTGGTATTAATAACGGGGCAGCATTCTTTACAAATGATTTCCCAGTACTTAAAAATAAATTAAATAAAGCCTCAGATTTTATTCAAAAAGATTTACCTGGCGTTGAATCAGACGTCCAAAAAACAATGAAGATGGTTAATGAAAAAGCGCCAAAATTCGAAAGTGCATTAGCGTCTGGTGTGGATTTAATTAATAACGACTGGCCAAAAATCAAAGAAAGTATTGGTAAGGCAAGTAAATTAATTAGAGATGGACAAAAAGATGTTAACTTAGAAGAGATAATTAAATATCTTAAGAATGATGCAAATAAAGAAAGTAGTTTTATTTCTAGTCCAGTTAAATTAAAACAAACAGATGTGTATCCTGTTCCTAATTATGGTTCAGCCAGCACACCGTTCTATACAGCCCTTTGTTTATGGGTAGGAGCTGTTCTATTTTCAAGTATCGCTTCAACTAAATTCCATTTAGATGAAGAACAAAAGAAAAAATATACTAAACGTGAACAATTTTTAGGACGGATGATGACTTATTTAACAGTCGGTTTCTTCCAAGCATTAATCGTAGTCTTGGGAAATCAATGGTTACTAGGTGCTTATACAAAACATCCTGTCTGGAATATCTTATTTGCTTTATTAATTGATTTTGCCTTTATGATGATGGTGTATGTTCTAGTCGCTTTGTTTGATAATCTCGGTAAGGGAATCGCGATTATCATCCTAGTGCTCTCCATATCAGCAGGTGGAGGTAACTTCCCAATTGAAATGTCTGGTCCGTTCTTTAGAGCAATTCATCCGTTTATTCCATTTACTCATGCGGTGAATTTACTAAGAGAATCAGTTGGAGGTATTTATTGGCCTTCAGCAATTAAAGCTATTTCAATATTGGTAGGTGTAACAATCGGCTTCTTTGTCGCTGGTTATATTCTATACCCTAAAGCAGATCGTTTATTCAGAAAAGTAAACGAAAACTTATCAAAAGGACGCATATTACATTAAACTAAAAAAATGAGTTGTTCTCCAAAAGTGGAGTTCAACTCATTTTTTAGTTTACCTCCATCCATTTGGAGCTAAATGCTATTTTTTTATCATTCTAGCCTTCTGAAAGGGATAGGATCATCTTATTAAGTGATGCTGCTAATTCTGTTTCATCTTGAATACAGTCAGTCATCAACCATTCTTTTATATAACCAGCCACTCCAAATGAAAGAAATTTGATCGTTTCATTTGGAATATCTTCATCAATATTTTTCAAAATCAATTGAATTTGACTGACAAAGTAAGTTTCAAATCCGATAGGTTCGGGCAATAATAGTATTTTTTGGTAAAATAATTGATTTTTTTTTAAGTAAGATAGCAGTCGTAGAATAATTTTTTGCCAGTGTTCATATTGTAAAAGATGTTCAGTGACCTCTTTGATATCTTGTTGATAACACCACTCTAAAAGCTCATATTTATCTACAAAATGGTCATAAAAAGTTTGTCTTCGGTAATCAGCATGACTCATTATTTCTTTGATTGATATTTTTTGAAAGTCTTTTGTCTTCATTAAGTCTTTGAATGAATACGCAATAACTTTTTTAGTGATTAAAGAGCCAGTTGATACCATCTTTTCACATCCTTTAACTGTACCTATTAAGAATAACAAGGAATATCTCAAATGACAAATAAAAATAAAGCGGACACATTTAAAAATTTGTCCATTACATAGAAAAGGTTTTCATTCTATACTGTAAGAGTAGATGAGAACGTTACCAAAAGAAAGGAAGAATATATAATGAAAAAAATAATTAACCAACCAGAAGAGATTTTGAATCAAATGCTTGAAGGTTTGACGTATGCTTATAGCGATTTAGTTGAACGTGTGAATGAAACCGATGTCATTGTAAGAAAAGACTTAGGAAAAGGTAAAGTTGGTTTGGTCAGTGGTGGTGGTAGTGGTCATGAACCTTCTCATGCTGGTTTTGTTGGTCGTGGTATGTTGAGTGCAGCTGTTTGTGGCGAAATATTTACTTCTCCAACACCTGATCAAGTCCTTGAAGGAATTAAAGCGGCTGATACTGGTGCAGGTGTGATGTTAATTATTAAAAATTATTCTGGTGACGTCATGAACTTTGAAATGGCTAAAGACATGGCTGAGATGGAAGGCATCGAAGTTGAAACAATCATTGTTGACGATGATATTGCTGTTGAAGATAGTACGTATACAGCTGGTCGTCGTGGGGTTGCAGGAACTGTCTTGGTACATAAAATTTTAGGAGCTTACGCAGATCAAGGTAAATCATTAGCTGAAGTGAAAGAAATAGCAGACAAATTAATCCCTAATATTAAAACAATCGGAGTTGCTTTAACTGGTGCAACTGTTCCAGCAGTTGGAAAACCTGGATTTGTTTTAGAAGATAACGAAATTGAGTACGGTGTAGGGATTCATGGAGAACCTGGTTACCGTAAAGAAGAGTTAAAACCTTCAAAAGGATTAGCAAAAGAATTAGTTGAAAAATTAAAAGCTGAATTTAAATGGCAAGCAGGAGACCAATTTGGTGTTTTAGTGAACGGTTTAGGAAGTACGCCTTTAATGGAACAATTTATCTTTATGAATGATGTGAAAGAATTATTAGCTGAAGAAAATCTAACCATTGAATTCAAAAAAGTCGGAGATTTAATGACTGCTATTGATATGTCAGGTCTTTCATTAACAATGATTAAATTAGAAGATGAATGGACAGAGCAATTAAATTATCCAGTAACAACAATTGCTTGGTAAGAGGAGGAAATATAATGACAAACGAACAATTAAAACAGTGGTTACAACTGTTTACAGATAAAGTGGTAGAAAACAAACAATATTTAAGTGATTTAGATACGCCAATTGGCGACGGAGATCATGGCGCTAATATGGCTCGTGGAACAACTGAGATGATGAAAGCTATCACAGAAAAAAATCCAGAGACAGTCACAGACACATTGAAATTATCAGCTATGACGCTTATTAGTAAAGTCGGGGGTGCATCAGGTCCACTTTATGGTTCTGCTTTTATGGGTATGACGAAAGCATCTATGAAATCTGAGGACATTGTGGAAATTTTAGAAGCTGGTTTAGCAGATATTCAAAAACGTGGGAAAGCAGAAATTGGTGAAAAAACGATGGTTGACACTTGGGCTCCAACTATTGACGCCTTAAAAAATAATGAATTAACTGTCGAAAAAATTCAAGGATTTACGGAAGCAACGAAAGAGATTAAAGCATCAAAAGGTAGAGCATCCTATCTAGGAGATCGTTCAATTGGTCATATTGATCCGGGCTCAATGTCAAGTGCGTACCTATTTGAAACAATGATTGAAGCAGGGGTGATTAAATAATGAGTTTAGGAATTGTGATGGTTTCCCACGTATCTGATGTGGTGAAAGGAATCCAACGTTTAATTAATGAAGTAGCTAAAGATGTATCGGTTACAACAGCCGGTGGTACAGAAGAAAACGGTGTGGGAACAAGTTTTGAAAAAATATTAGCCGCTTTTGAAGAAAATGAATCCGATAAAATATTAGCCTTCTATGATTTAGGGAGCGCTAAAATGAATTTAGAAATGGCAATTGAAATGACAGACAAGGAAGTCATTTTATATGATACAGCCCTTTTAGAAAGTAGTTATACTGCAGCTGCCTTAATTCAAGCTGGAGCGGATTTGTCAGCAATAGAAGAACAATTAGCACCATTAAAAATCAAATAGTAAATAAAAGAAACCAGGAGAGTGTCAGTCATGAGAAAAGCATTTATTTGTCCAACTAAATACGTACAAGGTGAAGATGAAATTTTGAACTTAGGTTATTTTGTTAAAACATTTGGAAAATCAGCTTTATTAATAGCTCACCAAGATGATATTAACCGTGTTCAAAAACAATTAGATGAAACAGCTGAAAAATTTGGTATTGAAATCGTAGCCAGTCATTTTAATGGTGAATGTTCTCGCCAAGAAGTTGCTAGACTTCAAGCAGTAGCCAAAGAAAAACAAACAGACTGTGTGATTGGTCTTGGTGGTGGTAAAGCCATTGACACATCTAAATGTGTGGCAGAAGGTGAAGCTTTAATCATTGTTCCAACGATTGCCGCAACAGATGCTCCAACATCACATTCAGCCGTTCTTTATACTGAAGAGGGTGAATTTGATGATTATGCTTATTTCAAACAAAGCCCAAGTGTGGTTATGGTGGATACAAAAATCATCGCTAATGCACCGACACGTTTCTTAGTAGCAGGTATGGGAGATGCTTTATCGACTCTTTTTGAAGCTCGTGCCACATCTCGTTCTTTCTCAAATGTTAATGCAGGACTTCCAAATGGTTACCAAACCAAAGAAACATTACCAGCTAAAAATACCATTGCAGCTTATACCTTAGCTAAAGTTTGTTATGAAACATTATTAGAAAATGGTTATAATGCTAAGATTGCTTGTGATAACAATGTGGTAACACCAGCTTTAGAAAATATTGTTGAAACGAATATTTTATTATCAGGTTTAGGCTTTGAAAGTAGTGGTTTAGCAGCAATTCATGCCATTCATGATGGATTAACAGCTTTAGAAGGAACGCACCATTATTTCCACGGTGAAAAAGTAGCCTTTAGTGTGATTTGTCAATTAGTGTTAGAAAATGCACCAGTTGAAGAATTACATGAAGTACTAGATTTTAGTTTATCAATTGGCTTACCAGTTTGTTTAGCTGATATCGGAGTTGAATCGATTACCTTTGAAGAAGCAATGGAAGTGGCTGAAAAAGCCTGTATTCCAGAAGAATCAATCCATTCAATGCCATTCCCAATCGTTGTTGAAGAAGTAGCGCAAGCAATTATGGCTGCTGATAAAATTGGTCGTGACTATAAAAATAAATAAATAATAGTCTAGGGGAGACAGATGATTTACTTTTTCGATTGAGAAAGTAGATCATCGTTTCTCTTTTTTATTTGACTCAATCTATTGTAAATGAAGGGTTTATGTTACACTAAATAAAGTTGAATCTGGAGGCAGAAGAATTATGACCCAAATTATTAATAAACCAAAAGACACTGTTTCTCAAGTATTAAATGGTGTAGCATTTATTCATCAAGAGAAATTGGTGAGAATAAAAGATACTGGAATTATCAAAAAAAAGAATAATGAAACTGATTGTGTGGCTCTAATTAGTGGTGGGGGAAGTGGACACGAACCCGCTCATTTTGGATATGTAGGCAGTGGCATGTTGAGTGCTAGTGTGAGTGGACCTATTTTTATCCCACCAAAAACCAGTGATATTTTAGAAGCGATTAAACAAGTGGCAACCCCTAGAGGAGTTCTATTAATTATAAAAAACTTCGAAGCTGATGTGAGTAACTTTTTAGAAGCTGAGAAACAAGCAAAAATGTCAGGAATACTAGTAGACCATGTGATTGTAAACGATGATTGTTCTATTGAAGAAGGCAGCTACAAAAAAAGACGTCGTGGCGTGGCGGGGACGATTTTTGTTCATAAAATATTAGGAGCAGCAGCTAGAGACGGCTTATCATTAACGGAGCTAAAAGAACTAGGTGAAGAGGTTATTTTAGCGACTAACACATTAGGAGTTGCCTTAGAAAGTGGTAAAACAATTGGTAGCGAAAAAGCAATTTTTGAATTAGAAAAAGGGCAAATTTCGTATGGCATTGGAATACATGGAGAATCTGGTTACCGCGAAGAACCTTTTTATTCTTCCGAATATCTGGCCAATGAATTGATCAATAAATTATTAATTCAGTATGATCATGGTCATTCTACTTCATTTGCAGTCATGATCAATGGCTTAGGTGCAACAACAATAATGGAGCAATATATCTTTGCTAATGATGTGAAACGTTTATTGCAATTGGAAGATATAGAAGTTGTGTTTCAAAAAAGTGGCAATTTTATGACTTCAACGAATATGGCAGGGATATCTTTAACTTTTTTAGAAGTAAAAAAGGAGTCTTGGTTAAATTATTTAAAAGAAAAAACAGATGCATTTGCTTGGTAATAAAAGTACTTTTTACTAAAAGTTATAGTGAAAAGTACTTTTATTTATTTGTTTTAATAAAAACTGTCCGCAAAGTATGAGTAGTATTGTTTAAAAAGGCTATTTTAAAAACATTTTATATATATAAAATGTTTTTTTTAATCAAAATTCAGCTTGAATAGTTTTATCTTTAGAGGTAAAATGATAACGATTACATTAATAATAAGGAGGAGAAATAGAGTGAAAAGTAAAAATTCATTGTTTATTGCATTATCATTATTGTGCCCACTAACGTTGTCAGCTACTCATGTAATCGCAGAAGAGGCAGCAACAACTAGTTCGAGTAACGGGGTACAAATAACAGAATCAACAAAAGAAGCAGAAGCTAATAAAAATATTCCTGTTCAAATGTTAGGTGTCAATGATTTCCATGGCGCCTTAAACACAACTGGTACCGCTTATTTAGAAAATGGTAAGTTTACTAATGTGGGTAGAGCATCAGTTTTAGCAGCATATCTAGATCAAGCTCAAAATGAATTTAAAACTAGTACAGGTTCAACTCATACAGAACGTGTTCAAGCAGGGGATTTAGTTGGAGCAAGTCCCGCTAATTCAGCTCTTTTAAGAGATGAACCAACGATGCGTGTCTTTAATGAGATGAACTTTACAATTGGTACATTAGGTAATCATGAATTTGATAAAGGATTAGGCGAGTATGTTCGCATTCTTAAAGGTGAAAAACCATCAAGAGAAGCAATGGGCAGTATTAGTGATGAACTTTGGGAAGCTATCAATGGTTATCCTAGAGAAAAAAGCACTCAAGATGTAGCAATTGCTAATATTACCAATAAAGTAGATGGCCCTCAAGGTAAAGCAGGTGCGCAACCGTATGATTTACCACCTTACATTGTTAAAACATATGGTGAAGGAACTGAGGCTGTTAAAGTTGGTTATATTGGTGTGGTAACAAAAGAATTTCCAAACCTAGTTTTAGCAGAGCATACAAAAGATTTTAATGTTATTGACGAAGGTGAAGCTGTAGCAAAATATACAAAAGAATTACGTGAAGATCACGATATCAATGCTGTAGTAGTCGTTTCACACGTTGCAGCAACAAGTAAAGATGATCTTGTCCAAGGCGAAGTTGTTGAAATGATGAAAACTGTTGATAACTTAGATCCAGAAAATGGTGTCGACGTTGTTTTTGCAGGTCACAATCACCAATATACTAACGGTTTAATTAAACGTGAAGGTAAAAAAGATGTTCGTGTGGTTCAAAGTACATCACAAGGTAAAGCGTATATCGATTTACAAGGTGAGTTAGACCCAGTAACAAAAGACTTTAAAGAAACACCAAAAGCTGAGATTATTCCAACTGACGGAAGCAAAATTACTCCAGATGGAAAAATTCAAGAAATTGTAGACGAAGCATCAGATTTGATTAAACCAATTACTAATGCTTCAATTGCTAAAGCAGACTTAGATAAAGTATCTGAAGTAGATGGTAAAAAAATGATTACTCGTGGTACAAATGAACATGATGAGTCTGAACTTGGTAATTTGATTACAGACGGTCAATTGTATATGGCGAATAACTCTGATTTAAAAGATGCTAAAGGAAATGCAGTTAAAGCAGACTTTGCTATGACTAACTCAGGTGGTATCCGTGCTGACTTATTATTAGACGGCGAAGGTAATATTACATGGGGGGCTGCTCAAACAGTTCAACCATTTGGTAATATTTTACAAGTTGTTGATATGACAGGAAAAGATATCAAAGAAGCATTAAATCAACAATACAATAACGGTAAAACAGGTTATACGTTACAAGTTTCAGGTTTAAAATATGACTATGCTGGTACTGCAAAAACTGGTGATGGCACATTTAAAGTAGAAAACGTAAGATCTGATATTGATGGAATGTTATTATCAGATGAAAAACACTATAACGTTATCATCAATGATTTCTTATTTGGTGGTGGTGATGGATTTACAGCCTTTACTAATGGTAAGTTAGTAACTGCTATGGATACTGATACAAATACATTTGTTAATTATTTTGAAGCTAAAACAGCTAAAAAAGAATTAATCGAAGCACCAAAAGTTGATCGCAAAACTAAATATGTGATATCAGCGGACGAATTAAAAGCAGCCTCAAAAGTTAACCCAATTAAAAAAGGTGATACTGTTATTTCAGGTGTGACAGCACCAGAAGCTTTAGTTGGATTTACTAAAACTGATAATACTGTTTTAGGAAAAGCTCAAGCAGATAAAGAGGGTAAATTTGAAGTTAAATTATCTGAAAAAGTAAGTGAATCAGTTGTTAATTTCCATGCTGCTTTAGGTTTAACTAGATTGGAAGAATCTATTTCTGTAACACTTCCACAAGGTCCATATATTGAATATGGTAAATACGTTAAAGTTGTGAAGAAAAATTACAGCCTATGGTCAAATTTTGATTGGAAAGAAAGAAATAAATCTAATAACGTATTAAATGAAGTATTCACTGCACGTGGTAAATATAATCATGACAATGGTGCTACTTACTTATCTCTTTACGATAACAAAGGTAAATGGCAAGGATATATCAATGAAAATGCAACTGAGTTAGTGAAAGACCCACAAGGACCATATATTAAAGATGGTCGTTATGTAACAATTAACCGCACTGGTTATAGTACATGGTCAAACTTTGATTGGAAAGAAAGAAATACAACAGATAAATTAGTTGGTCAAACATACCAAGCTAAAGGTCATTATAAACATGCTAATGGCGCAACCTACTTATCATTATATGATGGAAATGGAAAATGGCATGGTTATGTAAATAAAAATGCTGTTAAATTTGGTGAAGGTGCGCAAGGTGCTTACATTACTGATGGAAGTTATGTAACTATCTCTAAAGATAACTATGATGTATGGTCAAACTTCAATTGGAAAAAACGTAATACAAGTAAAAAATTAATGAATCAAACATACCAAGCTAAAGGTCGCTACCAACATATTAATGGCGCAACTTACTATTCACTTTATGATAATAAAGGTAAATGGCAAGGATACATTAATGCTAACGCAGTTAAAGTTGGAAATGGTAAACAAGGTGCTTATATCAACTATGGCAAAAAAGTAACAATCGCTAAAAAAGGCTATAGCACTTGGTCAAATTTTGGTTGGAAAGAAATGAACACAACTGATAAAATAATGGGTGAAACATTTACAGCTCGTGGTCAATACAACCATTACAATGGCGCAACATATTATTCATTGTTCGATGCAGAGGGAACTTGGCATGGTTACGTGAATAAAAATGCTGTAAAATAAAATCAAATTTTAAAAAGCTTCATGAAACAAAATCTTACTAGATTTTGTTCATGAAGCTTTTTTATTTTTTTACTCTACAACTGTCCACTCATTCAACGTCTTACCTTCTGGATCAATCATTTCAAGCCAGCTGTTAGTTCCGGCAAAATAAAGAAATAAACCAACTTCATTGACACTTTTCAAGATAATATCTTCAGTTGTGACAAAATTATTGAATTGCTCTTTATGATCTATTCTAATTTTATCGCCCATTTTGGCAGAAAAACCGACAGAACCATCTTTATTAAGAGGAGCTTCTTTCATCATAGTTGCCCCTTTTTTTATCAGCATTTGATTTCGTTTAATCCACATAACACAAGCTTTACTGTCTCTTGTATCAATATAAAATTCCTTTTCACTCACTTCTTTCGTCCATTTATGACGAGCCTTGGCAGGTTTGCTTTTTTTATTTTCTGCTTTATCAAAAGAATAGTTCATATTTTTTAAAATAAGGAGTATTGTTTCTTTAAAATCCTCAAGTTGATTTAAGATATTTTGTGGAATAATTAATTCTGAGCCACTGACGAGTTCACTCCCTTTTTCAAGAGCATGATTAACAAATAAACGCTCAATGTAATCCAATTCAATATCCTGCTCTGTTGATACTTCAATTAAATCAGTAAAAATTGGGAATTTAAGTGCTGTTAAGGCTTTTTCTTGACCGATAAAAATTAATTGCTTATCTGCATATAGAAAAAATATAGCAGTATTTGTTAGTTTTTTAGGAATAGCTTTAGTTTGTTTGATGGAAATCGTTAAGGCGTTGTCTGTAGTTGTAATGGTTGTTTTATTTTTAGAAAAAGTAACATCAGTTTTAATGGTCATCATAGTACCTCCAAAAGTAATTTTCTTTATTATAATCTGAAAGTTAAATTGCATACTAGAAAGATGCTTAAATTAAGTGAAAAAAAACATAGTGTCATATATAGTTGACACTACTCTCGATATGGTATACACTTTTTATGTAATATATATATGACATTAAGAAGAGGATAATATGAATAGAGTAAAAAAGTTTCGAACAGAAAAAAAATTATCCCAATTGGAATTAGCCAAGCGAGTCGGTGTTGCTAGACAAACTATTAACTTAATTGAAAATGGTAAGTACAATCCGTCCCTTGATTTATGTATTAAACTAGCTAAAGAATTGGACACAGATTTAAATAGTTTGTTTTGGGAGGAATCGTAATGGAGAAGGAAAAATTAGGGGTTAGGTTGATTAAAAGAGTTTACGGAATTAGTGGGGTATTGGATGAATACAAACGAGCTGAAATTAATCGGATTGGCAATAATGCGTTTATGTTTTTATGGGGATATTTTCTGGTAGCCAATATGATTGCAGTGATTGCTGCCTTAAATTTTAATCCTGAAGTTGTTTTATGGGTTTTATTAATTACAAGTTTTTTAATGATTATTGGCATTGGCTTATACATGATGTATGAAGTAGAATGCGCTGAGTTAGCTAATGATGAAGTTGAAGAAAAAGACTTTATGGTAGTAAAAAAGAAAATGAAAAGAAACGCTATTTTGGGAGGTTTATTTTTTTCAGGCATTCAGTTAATCGGAAGTGATTATTCGATTAAGTCGATTATTATCTATTTAGCCGTTGGTCTCTTTTTTGGAAGTGCGATGTATGGTATTGGTGTAACGAATATTAAGAAAGTTAAGAATGACTGAACTTTGGAGGCGTGGAAATAATGAAAGAAGAAAAGGTTGTTGTAAAACTAATCAAGCATATTTATGGGATCACAGGTGTGTTGGATGAATACAAACGAGCTGAAATTAATCGGATTGGAAATAATGCTTTTATGGCTACTTGGCTAGTTTCTTTTTCTGCGATGATTATTTGTTTGGTGCTTGCTATGTATATTAATCCAGCTACTATTTTTTGGGTATATTTGAGTATTAATATGGCAAGTATTTTTATAACGATGTGCTATATCAGTTATCAAGTGGATTGTTTGGGTCTAGGTGATTATGATAAAGAAGAGATAAACTATGTAAAAGAGAAGAAGATATTGCTTCGAAGAATGGTTATTTCGGGAATTTTTTTTACAACCTATACATTTGTGATGAGTCCTGGAGATCTTTCAATGAAAAGATTAGCAAGTAGTATTGTTAGCGGAATTATTTTTGTATCAATAATATCGATAGCCAGTCTTTTTCAATTAAAGAGGGCACGAAGATCAAAGATAAAACGAGATTGATATCTACTCAACCTCGTTTTATTTTTTTATGAGTATTTCTTCCAGTTGCTTGGAGTTAATCGCTTTTTTCACCACATTGGTTTACCTTGGTTCGTCTAAAACGAGTCCTAATGTTAATCCGACAGTAATCATTTGTTCGTAGTTAATAATCAAGCCTCTGATTAAATCTGGTGATAAACTAATAGTTTCAAATTGACAAGAAGAAAGATTTAATTTGTTTAGAGCTGTATTAACCCAAGTTGTTTTATTGAGTTGGCACTGATGTATTTCTAAATTATTCCACTTTATATCGTTAAACTCAGAGTAATCTAAGTGGCAATCACTAAAATAAACTCGTTTTAATTGAGTAAAATTAAAAGAAGCATAAGGAATATTACAATCAATGAATTGACAATTTTGGAGTAAACTTTCTGCAAAATTTGCTCCAGTGAGTTTACAATTTTTGAAGATACAGCGATGAAATGAAGCACCAATCCATTCAATATTAGAGAAATCACAAGATTCAAATAAACAATCGACCACTTCAAAACGCTGGAAAAAATTACTAGAAAAATCAACTTTATAAAAATGACTTTTTTCAAAAACGAGACTGGCATAAGAACCATCAGAAAGGGATGTTTCTCTAATTAAGTTCTGTTGGATCATTAATTCATCCTCTAAATATTCAGGTAGTATCTCTTCTAGGTGACTACTTAGTCTGGGCTGTTCTAATTTAAAATCAGGCATATTTTTAGTACTCCTTACTATAAGTATCTCTTTCTTTGAGCATATCATAATCAACAGTGAAAATATATAAAGATAACAGTGAAAATATATAAAGAAAATAGTTGACACCTTTCATGGTTATAAGATATACTAATGGAGTTGAGAAATTAAGAAGAAGCACCCGCTTCTCGCCTGAGTGATGTTTATGACTGGGCTAGATAGTCAAATTATCCTTATTTAAGTAAGGTTGATTTATTAGGTGCGGGACTTTTAAATTTTAAAAGGACTCGTTTTTTTTCGTCTTTTCTCTAAAAATTATGGAGGTGAATGACCATAGCAAAAGATATTATGGTAAACGACGGCATTCGTGCAAAAGAAGTACGTTTAATCTCGGCAGACGGCGAACAGTTAGGTGTTAAAAGTAAAGTTGAAGCATTGAGAATTGCTGAGAGTGCAAACTTAGACTTAGTTTTAGTGGCACCCACTGCAAAACCACCCGTTGCAAAAGTAATGGATCACGGTAAATTCCGTTTTGAGCAACAGAAAAAAGAACGTGAAGCTCGTAAAAAACAAAAAGTAATCAATGTTAAAGAAGTACGTTTAAGTCCAACAATCGACGTAAATGATTTTAATACAAAACTTCGTAACGCTCGTAAATTCCTTGAAAAAGGTGATAAAGTGAAAGCTTCTATCCGTTTCAAAGGTCGCGCGATTACTCATAAAGAAATTGGTCAGAACGTCTTGAACCGTTTAGCTGAAGAAACTGCTGACATTGCGACAGTAGAACAAAAAGCAAAAATGGATGGTAGAAGCATGTTTCTAGTGCTTGCACCAAAAGCAGATAAGTAACAAGAATTTGAGGAGGAAAACAAAATGCCAAAAATGAAAACTCACCGCGGACTAGCTAAACGTGTTAAACGTACAGGTGGTGGCGGATTAAAAAGATATCGCGCGTTTACAAGTCACCGTTTCCACGGTAAAACTAAAAAACAACGTCGTCAATTACGTCGTCCAAGAATGGTATCAAAAGGCGATTACAAACGTATCCGTCAAATGTTGACAGGAATGAGATAAGTTTTTTAGTTTTTGATAATGACTAAAAAATAACAAATTTAAGAACCCCAAGGAGGAATTATCATGGCACGTGTAAAAGGTGGAACAGTAACTCGCCAACGTCGTAAAAAAGTGCTTAAGTTAGCTAAAGGCTACTATGGCTCAAAACACACATTATTCAAAACAGCAAAAGAACAAGTGATGAAATCTCACACTTATGCTTTTAGAGATCGTAAACAAACTAAACGTAACTTCCGTAAATTATGGATCGCTCGTATCAACGCTGGCGCTCGTATGAACGGTTTAAGCTACAGCAAAATGATGCACGGCTTGAAATTAGCTGAAATCGACATCAACCGTAAAATGTTATCTGAATTAGCTATCCATGATGCAGAAGCTTTCACAGCTCTTGCTGAAACAGCTAAAACAGAATTAGCTAAATAATTTTTAATGTTATTTTAACATGTTAAACCCACTTTCTGAGAGTGGGTTTTTTTGTTATTTTAAAATCAAATATCATCCATGAAATTAGCGAATTTAGGGCTAATTGTTGATAACTGCTTTTTTATTGTGCTTTAAAATACTCTTTATTTCAGTTAAATATTTTTGATTTTGATTTTATTTGATGTTTTAAAACAAATATCAATTAATGTGTTAAACTTATATGTGATTAAATAAAAAAGGAGTTCTAAAATGAAGAAAAATGTATTTAAAAAATTGATGGTTATGGGAGTTATGTTAGGTAGCTTTGCTTTTGGCATGAAGGTAGAATCAGCTAATCAAGGACCTTATATTAAAGACGGAAGTATCGTTCAAATAACAAAAAATAATTATGAAATATGGCAAAATTTTAATTGGAAACTAAAAAATAATACCAACACTGTCTATAATAAAACATTCGAAGCTAGAGGGAGATATAAACATCAAAATGGTTCAACTTACTATTCTTTATTTGATAATAAAGGAAATTGGCAAGGTTATTTAAACGCAAACGCCACTAAAAAAACAGGTAAACAAGGTAACTATATCTCAGATGGAAGCTATGTCAAAGTCTCTAAAGGAAATTACGAGATTTGGCAAAATTTTGGTTGGCAACAAAGAAATAATACTAATAATCTATACAATCAGACGTTTCAAGCAAGAGGACGTTATGAACATTTTAATGGCTCAACCTACTACTCTTTATATGATGGACGGGGAAATTGGCAAGGATACCTAAATGCTGGGGCTACTCAAAAAAATAACGCTCAGGGGAATTATATTTCTGATGGACGATATGTGGAAATAGCAAAAAATTATGAGCTATGGCAAAATTTTAATTGGCAGAAAAAAGGAAATGGTGCTAGTCATTATAATAAATCTTTACAAGCTAAAGGACGCTATGAACATTTTAATGGTTCTACCTACTATTCTTTATTCGAAGCTAATGGTAACTGGATAGGTTATATCAATACGACAGCGACAAGACCGTATAAATCTAAGAAAACACAATCGACAAAAATTATTAATAAAGATACGAATGGTAAAATGTTAGCTTCAACAAATGGATACACTTATGTAACGGAAAGTACAGACGGTGGAGTAACTACAACTTCTCTAAATGGAGATACTCACACAGTATTTACTAAAACAGTTGTATGGGAAAAAGATGCACCAGTAAACCCAACAAACCCTTACATGGGACAAGCAATGTCAAACAGTGGTTTAGACATGAGCTTTAACGGTGGAAAAGGAATTGGTAACTCAGGTATGGTATGGGAAGATAAACGAACAGCTTCATTATGGGCAAATGAAGAAATCGGTTTTGAAACAGGCTCATACTTAGTATGGGAAGTTAAATTAAAAACAGGCGAAATTATGTGGACAGCCCACTTAGTTTAATACAATAACTAAACAAAAAGAACTCTTTCCAAAAGATTGAGTTCTTTTTCTATCTATTTTTACCTATCCAAATCCCTCAGAACATCTAAAATCTCTTCTGAGGGATTTGGATACCATAATTGGATATTTATATCATATCATCTTAAATTTCTCAGGAGTTAAATATGAGCTTATGAGAGTGATATTGAATAAAAAATTTTGTTATTGAATTTTTCTATGTATAGCAATTTAACATTCCATACGTATAGGTTTTTATAATTTTTTACATAGTTCACGTTGTTATATTAAATGACTAATTTGGAATTAGTAATATTCATTATGGCTCCTTGGTATCCGTCCATATTTTGACACCTGATACGTTTACTTTCCATAAATAGATAATCATACTTAAAATATTAGAATCTTTTAGAATACAATTTAGGGTGTTTGGTTGAATACGTATCTATTTTTGATTATTCAAACATATAACCAAAACTTAATCATTTGACAGAGTAGTTAAAGACCTATATCATAGAAAATGTAATCATGAAATACTCATAAAGTGACCAAAGAAGGAGCGTATAAAATGCCATTATTTAAAATAGATATTTTAGAACATTACTCAAAGGAAAAAACATCAGAATTATTAAAAATCATCCATTATAATGCCGTTGCAGCATTTGATATTCCAGAAGGTGATCGTTATCAAATTGTGACACGACACCAATCAGAAGACATGATTTTAGAGGATACAGGACTAGGTTTTGTTCGGACAGAGGACAAGGTAGCGATTCAAATATTTAGTAGAAAAAGAGAAAAAGCAATGAAGTTATTATTTTATAAACAATTAGTATCTGATTTACATGAAAAAATGGGACTTAATAAAAAAGACATTTTAATTTCATTTTTTGAGAATGAAGATGAAGATTGGTCATTTGCAGATGGGGAAGCACAATTTATTACAGGTGAACTTTCTTGAAATTAGATTGTATCTCAAAAAAGAAAGTTGAGAAAAATAAATGTTTTTGTTGATTTTAGAACAAAATGTAATGCTATTTGTCTATCTTTCAGTTGGTTATTATTTAGCAAAGATTGGTAAAATTAGTGAGCAAGGATTAAAAGAAGCAGGCTTTTTTTTATCAAATTTTGCTTTAACATGTGCTATTTTTAATAGTTTTCAAACACCTTATACAGATGAAAAATTCCGATTAATTAAGGACTCATTACTTGTAGCGTTGATTTTAATTATATTTTTAATCTTACTCAGTTTTATACTAACAAGACTCTTTAAAATTGATTCAGAAAAAAAAGAAACGTGGCGTGCTTGTTGTATTTTCTCGAATATATTATTTATTGGGATTCCAATTGTTGATTCTTTATATGGAGAAGTTGGATTAATTGTCTTAGTTTCTTTTAACACTATTTTTAATCTATTTTTGTTTAGTATAGGAGAATCAATCTTTTCTGGAACCTTGATAGTTTCAGTAAAAAAAGTTCTTAGAACACCTGCAATTTTAAGTATGGCTTTGGGAATGTTATTATTTGTCTTGGATATTAGGCTGCCGATATTTCTAGGTACACCAATACAGGTATTGGCTTCCTTTACAGCACCCTTAGCAATGATAGTTAATGGGGCGATGTTCTATGGAACATCTATTAAAAAATTAATTAAGAACAAAGAGATTATATTATTTTGTTTGGTTCGTCTGATTTTGATACCTATTTTAGCTATGCTTATCTTTAGACCATTTATTTCTAATGAAATGGTATTTGCTTTGTTAGTTTTAGTTGCAGCCATGCCTTCTGGTTCACTTAATTCAGTATTTGCCGAAATGTATCAAGGCAAAGGACAGCTAGCCTCAAATTACATCATTTTATCAACATTAGTCAGTTTAATCACAGTTCCACTGATGATTACTCTGAGTCAAATATTATAAGAAATTAGAGTAGATAAAAAATCGTTTAGCTCCAAACGACTGGAATAATTTATAAACAAGACAGAAGTTGACAATTAGGTCAGCTTTTTTCGTTTTTTTGTCTAAAAAGTAAATAAGTAGTTTTTTATTGATATTAAAATGGCTATTTTATAATAATGTAACAAAAATAACCATTTAATGTTAAAATTAAAAGAAAAGGAGGGATCCAGTATGACTATTTGCCCAGAATGTTATAGTGATAAAAATCGTGTGACACCTATGTATAAACCGTATGAATGTTTAAGTGAGCATACCCAATATATTTGTGGGACGTGTCATCGGTGTATTTGCATTGAAAAAGATCAGACAAGAGGGCTGTATCGCTGGAATTTCCCTTTTAAATCTTTAGAAGATGCTAAACTGTATTTTAGAACTGCAGAGTACATATTAAAACAACCTTGCGCTATTTATGAGCTCAAACCAGATAAAAACAGAAGTATATTTAAAATATTTCGAGATAAGGTAGAATTAATAAATTACTTAAAAAGAAATAAAACAACTAAATGTCATAAAATTCCTATCTTTAAAACTGATAACTATCAAGAATATCCAAATACTGAAATCAGAAAATTAACTGATGAAGAAGTTCTTTTTTATATGAATAATCGTTAGAATAAACCTAAATTAGGTTTATTTTTTTTTGCCAATAAAACAAAATTGTGTTTTAAGTAGATTGAAATAAATTTATAAAAGCGCTTGATATCAATAGATAGTCTCTATTTTATTAAAATAATAAAAAATCCTATTTTATGAAAAGAATAAATAAATTGATACGGAACAAATAAATGGTTAGACTCAATTCGTTGAGTTGGAAAGGAGGTTTTTTAGGCAATGCTTTTTCACAGAATGGAAAGTCGTGATATTAGAATAAATTTGGCTACAGAAGATTATTTAATGAATACAGTCGAAATAGATGAGCCTATTCTTTTAATGTATATCCAACACCCTTGTCTCATTGTAGGAAAACATCAAAATATTTATGAAGAGATAGCTGTTGATCAGGCGATGAAAGATGGTGTTATCATAACGAGACGGTTATCTGGTGGTGGCACTGTTTTTGATGATTTAGGAAATATTAGTTTTAGTTTTATTATCAGAAAAGGTCAGGTGAAATTTGGTGATTATCCAACGATAACTCAGCCGATTGTGGATGCATTAAAAGCAATGGGTGTTGATAATATATCGGTTAATGGTCGAAATGATATTTTTATTGATGGTAAAAAAATATCGGGAAATGCGATGTATACAAAAAATCAAAGTATGTTTTCTCATGGGACATTGCTTTTTGATGTTGATTTAAACAGGATGGAAAAATATTTAATCGTTTCAAAAGAAAAAATTAAAACAACTCATATTCAGTCGGTCGAATCTAGAGTGACAAATATTAAACCATACTTAAATAAGAGTTATCAAAAGCTAACAATAGAAGGCTTTCGTGATGAATTAATTAGGCGAATTTTTAAGGTAGATAGTATAGAGGAAATTTCTTCTCAAGAAATTATTTTGTCTCAATTTGATCAAGAGCAGATTCAGCAAAGTGTTTCTGAGGTGTATAGTAATGATGATTGGGTCTATGGTCATCATCAAATTTTTGATATTAAAAGAAATGCATACATTAAAAATGTTGGTTTGATTGAAGTTGCTTTTACTGTGGAGAAAGGTAAAATTGGAGAAATTTCTTTTTCTGGTGATTACTTTAGCCAAAAAAACCAGCAAGAAGTTTGTGAAAAATTAAAAGGTAAACGATTGATTTTTAATGAATTAATGAGTGACTTAACAGATAGTGAGATTGATTTATGTTTCAGTGGATTAGATAAAGAAAGTTTGATATTACTTTTGCTAGGAGAATTAGTCAATGATTGAGTTGAGAAATGTTTCTAAACAGTATGATGGTTTTCAGGTCTTAAATTCAATTAATCTAAAAATTGAAAAGCAAGAAATAGTAGGGATTGTTGGCGAAAGTGGTTCAGGAAAATCAACTCTCCTTCGAATCATTCAATTAATGGAAAACTTCTCTGCAGGTGACTTATTATTAGATAACCATTTGATTAAAAATTTAAGTAAATCTGAGATAAGAGAACAGCAAAGAAAAATGAGTTTGTTATTTCAACAGTTCAATTTATTAAACAATTTAACCGTCATTGATAATGTTCATCTGCCATTAAAGTTACAAGGAAAAAAAGAGATAAAAAAAGCGAAGAAGTTATTAAATTTTGTCGGTTTAGCAGAGAAAATAAACGACTATCCGTCATCTCTTAGTGGAGGTCAGAAACAACGTGTAGCTCTTGCACGAGCGTTAATCACAAATCCTAAGGTATTACTTCTGGATGAAGCAACAAGCGCTTTAGATGAGCAGACAACCCGAGAAATGATTATGTTAATAGAAAAAGTTCATCAAGAATTTTTACCAACTATTGTTTTTGTCAGTCATGATTTAAATGCCATTAAGCACTGTTGTGATCGTGTCTTTGTAATGGAACAAGGTAAAGTAGTTTCTAATCTAGATATTAAAAGACAATCTTTTGTAACCCATGATGAAAGCTATCCAGAAAAAGCGAAGCGAGTGCTGAGCCAATGAATCAAGTTATGTACTATTTACCAGATATGTTAAAGGCATTACGAGAAACAAGTATTATGTTAGGTATTTCTTTATTATTAGGGTTAATTTTTGGTTTAGTTGTTGGAATTAGTTTATTTTTATTCCGTTCAGAGGGGAGAAATTCCAATAAATTACTAATGTTTATTTTAAATTGCTACGTCAATATTATTAGGTCCTTCCCATTTCTCTTATTAGTTGTAGCAATTATCCCCGTGACTAGATATATTTTTGGAACAGCATTTGGTCCAGTTGCTGCCTCATTTCCATTAAGCTTAGTTGCCATTGCTATCTTTGGTCGTTTAGTGGAACAAGTTTTATTAGATTTACCAAAAGAAGTAGAGGAACTTGCTAATTCACTAGGTGTTACTAACTTTCAGTATGTTTATTATTTTCTACTGAAAGAGGCTAGAAGTGGTTTAGTTCTTAGTTTTACATCAATAACGATTAGTCTGATGTCTTATTCAACTATTATGGGAGTTGTTGGTGGCGGAGGAATTGGTGACTTTGCCATTCGTTTTGGCTATCAGCGCTATGAGTATGAAGTAATGTATGCGACGATTGTATTAATGATCATCATTGTTGGTAGTATTCAATTATTAGGAACATTTATTAGTAAAAAATTAGATAAAAGGGAGTCAGTCAAATGAAAAAATTAATCGTAACATTCAGTTTAGTAGGTTTAGTTTTAGCCATGACAGCATGTGGAGGAAAAGCACAAGAAGGAACAAAAGAAACTGTGCAAAAGAATAAGGATGAAAAAATAATCAAAGTTGCTTCACAAACAACACCAATGACCGACGTGGTAGAAGTGGCTGCTAAAGAAGCAGAAAAAGATGGTTGGAAAATCGAACTTATTCAAGTCAATGATAATATTCAATACAATGAATTATTAAAAAATAAAGAAGTTGACGCGAATTTTGCCCAACATGAACCTTATATGAAAAAATTTAACCAAGAGAAAAAAGCCAAACTAGTTGCTATTCAAAAAATTTATAATGCTAAAGTTGGATTTTATTCAAAAGACTACAAAAAAATTGAAGATATTCCAGATGGAGCCAAAGTTGCTATCCCTAATGATATCTCTAATGAAGGACGAGCACTAGCAATTCTGGCGGAAGAAGGGTTAATTACGCTTAAAGAAGGTGTTGGGTTTGAGGGAACACTAAAAGATATCGAAAAAAATGATAAAAATTTAGAATTTGTTTCAATTGATTTGCTTAACTTAGCAGAAGCTTATAATGAAAAAGATGTCGCTTTAGTTTATAATTATCCAACTTATATTGCTAAAATTGGGTTGAAACCAACAGATGCATTATTCTTAGAAAAAACAGTTGATGAAAGATTTGCTATTTCTCTAGTTGCAAGAGAAGATAATAAAGAGTCTGAAAGTATCAAAGAACTTAAAAAAGTAATGACAAGCGACTCTGTAAAACAATTTTTAGAAAAAGAACACAGTGAAACCCTAGTACCAGCCTTTTAAACAAAGGTGATGAAACAGACGTTTAGCTCCAAGCAACTGGAGGAACTGGTAACCAATCCACGCATTTGGGATTAATTACCAGTTTTGAAGTTGTCGAAGGAGTTGTCTTTTGAATCCCAATAAAACAAAGGTGATGAAACAGACGTTTAGCTCCAAGCAACTGGAGGAACTGGTAACCAATCCACGCATTTGGGATTGATTACCAGTTTTGAAGTTGTCGAAGGAGTTGTCTTTTGAATCCCGATAAAACAAAGGTGATGAAACAGACGCTTAGCTCCAAGCAACTGGAGGAACTGAAGAGCTGGGTTGATTATCCACTAACTATTAAAGATTGATTACAAAATAAGAAAGAGGCTGACATATTTTTGTGTCAGCTTCTTCTTTTGGTTTTAAATGTGAAAAAGACATCAATAGATTAAAAATAATAAAAATCATCCATTTTATAAAAAAACGAAAGTGAAAAATAAAACTTTTTAATAAAACCGATGTTTAATAAAAATAATTTAAAAAAACAATAAAAGAAAGCGTTTAGGTATCACTATATGTAGTTGTCAATAGTTTTATTAAAAATAATTAACACTATATATAGTTGAATTATTAAAAAAACTAGGCTATTATATATTAGAAATCGAAATAAAGGGGATAGATATCAATGATAGAAATCAACGAAAAAACACTCATATATAGTTCTGGTTTGAACAAAGTGAAAGTTGTGAAAAGAGATGGACGTAGTGTTGAGTTTAATGAAGCTAAAATCACAAATGCGTTGTTAAAAGCAGAGAAAAAGATAAATGGTACGATTGAAGTTCATTCTGAAGAACGTATTCAAGAGTTAGTTGGTTTAATTATTGAGGAAATTAGTCAACGATTCCATAATAATGTTAAAATTTATGAAATTCAAAATATTGTGGAACATATTTTACTAGACAACTGCGAGTATGATTTAGCAAAAGAATATATAAATTATCGAACAAGTCGTGACTTTGAAAGAACTCGTGCGACAGATATTAATTTTACAATTGGTAAATTATTAAATAAAGATAGTCAGTTGGTTAATGAAAATGCTAATAAAGATAGTGATGTCTTTAATACACAAAGAGATTTAACAGCAGGTATTGTTGGAAAATCAATTGGTCTAAAATTATTGCCTTCTCATGTGGCAAATGCCCATCAAAAGGGAGACATTCATTATCATGACTTAGATTATCATCCATATTCACCAATGACTAACTGTTGCCTGATTGATTTTAAAGGCATGTTAAATAATGGTTTCAAAATCGGAAATGCAGAAGTAGAAGCACCAAAATCAATTCAAACAGCAACTGCTCAAATCTCTCAAATTATAGCTAATGTGGCTTCAAGCCAGTATGGTGGTTGTTCTGCTGACAGAATTGATGAATTTTTAGCGCCCTTTGCTGAGAAAAATTATGATAAACATTTAGAAGATGCTAAAAATTGGATTGAAGATACTAGTCGTCATGATGAATACGCAAAATCCAAAACGCAAAAAGATATTTATGATGCGATGCAGAGTTTAGAGTATGAAATTAACACCCTGTTTACTTCCAACGGACAAACACCTTTTACATCTTTAGGATTTGGTTTAGGAACTAACTGGTTTGAACGTGAAATTCAACGAGCTATTTTTTTAAATCGTATTAAAGGTTTAGGAGAAGAACACCGTACAGCCATTTTCCCTAAATTAATTTTCACAGTGAGAGAAGGCGTTAACCGTCAACCATCAGATCCAAACTACGATATCAAAGAGCTTGCTTTAGAGTGTGCCACTAAGAGAATGTATCCAGATATTTTAAACTATGACAAGATTGTTGAATTAACAGGTAGTTTTAAAGTACCGATGGGTTGTCGCTCTTTCTTACAAGGATGGAAAGACGAAAATGGGAAAGAAGTTAATGCAGGACGTATGAATTTAGGTGTTGTGACGCTTAATTTACCAAGAATTGCTTTAGAAGCTGCTGGTGATAAAGTAAAATTCTGGTCACTTCTTGAGGAACGATTGAATATCCTTAAAGATGCGTTAGTCTTTAGGATTAATCGTTGTAAAGAAGCAACACCAGCCAATGCACCGATACTTTATATGCATGGCGCTTTTGGTGAAAAATTACAAAAAACGGATTCTGTGGATGAATTGTTTAAGAATAAACGAGCAACTGTCTCAATGGGATATATAGGACTTTATGAAGTAGCTGCTAGTTTTTATGGCGGAGAATGGGAAACAAATGGCGAAGCAAAAGAATTTACTCTAGATATTCTCCGCGCACTTAAAGAACATACAGATGATTGGGGTAATGAATTAGGGTATCACTTTAGTGTCTATTCAACACCAAGCGAAAGTCTAACTGACCGTTTTTGTCGTTTAGATCGTGAAAAATTTGGTGAGATTGATAACATTACAGATAAAGACTATTATACTAATAGTTTTCATTATGATGTCAGAAAAAATCCAACGCCTTTTGAAAAATTAGATTTTGAAAAAGATTATCCAGAGTATTGTTCTGGTGGTTTTATTCATTACTGTGAGTACCCAGTTTTACAACAAAACAGAAAAGCGCTAGAAGCTGTTTGGGATTATTCATATGATAGAATTGGTTATTTAGGAACTAATACACCAATTGATCACTGCTATGATTGTGATTTTGAGGGAGATTTTAATCCAACAGAACGTGGTTTTGAGTGTCCACAATGCGGCAATAAAGACCCAAAAACATGTGATGTTGTCAAGAGAACATGTGGCTATCTAGGCAATCCACAAGCTCGTCCAATGGTACATGGACGTCATAAAGAGATATCGTCACGCGTTAAACATATGAAATAACGATTCAGAGAAAGAACGAGTGAAAGTTCTTTCTCTTTATTTTAGGGAGATGACAAGATGAAAAATCCTAAACCAAAAGAATGGACTGCAGATAAATGGAGTAAAGGCTATATTGCTGATTACAAGCCCTTCATGTTTGTAGATGGCGAGGGTGTTAGATGTAGTATTTATGTGAGTGGTTGCCTATTTGCTTGCGAAGGCTGTTTTAATAAAGCTATCCAAAATTTTAAATACGGTAAACCATATACACCAGAATTAGAAGATCAAATAATGTCAGATTTAAGCCAAGATTACGTTCAAGGATTAACGCTTTTAGGCGGGGAACCTTTTTTAAATACACAGGTTTGTTTACAATTAGTCAATCGTTTTAGAGAACAGTTTGGTAATTCAAAGGATATTTGGTCTTGGTCAGGCTATACTTTTGAAGAATTATTATTAGATACAGAGGATAAGTTAGAATTGCTTTCTAAAATCGATGTGTTGGTCGATGGAAGATTTGAATTAACGCGTCGAGACTTAACCCTTCAATTTCGAGGAAGTAGTAATCAGCGTATTATTGATGTGAAACAATCTTTAGCCAAAAAAGAAGTCGTTATTTGGCAAAAATGTTTGGATGCCGAACGTTACTACGGGAAATAATGGTGAGACTGATAAGATGTCGGGGCTTGATTCCTACAAAAAAACGATCCACCACAAAATTGTTGGGTTTTGTGGTGGATCGTTTTTTTGCATAGGTTTAACTTGAAACTAGTTTTGTCTTTTAGCAGAAAAATAACTTTTTGAAGATAAAAAAAGGACAATTAAAATGATAAGAGTGATTAAACTGATGGTTGTTCGTTTGCTTCGATGTTCCCCAATGACATCCAAAGATTGTTGATTATGCTTTGTTTTATTATAGGAAACAGCCGTATGTTTTAATGTTTTTTGGCTAATGTCGCCACTTTTTAAAGTCAAAATATATTCATCACTATAATCTCCATCATCATTAAATGAAATCAATTTAATAGATGTAGGCATTTCATGGGGATTATATTTTCCTTTAAAAAAGCCATTGTTATCTGTTGGACAAGTGTAAATTTTACCATCAGAAAGCATATAAACATCAGTAGAACGATTAGATGTTTTAAATGATAGCTGATTATTTCTAGTATTATAAGAAATATCGTCAATAGAAATAGTTGGTTTTTCCTTTTCAATCAAATAAGGTAACTTCTCTTGATAGGAATCTCCCGAAGTTGTAGTGAAATCTAACTCAGTTTTTAATATACCACTTGTCATTGTGTTAGCTCGATGGTTTTTAGAAAACGAAATATCCTTAATTTTAATTTGATATTCCTCTTCAATTGCCGGTATAAAATCAGCAGGCTCTAAATTTTTGCCTCCTTTAGTTAAGGCATAAACGACTTCTGTTGTCTTTGACTCTGGTAATTTTTTCTGTTTAGTCGTTTCAGCATGAAAAGCAGTGGGAATTGTGAGTAAAATAAAAAAACTAAATAAAATAATAGCGTTAATTTTTTTCATTGTCTCTCCTCCTAATACAATTATTGTACAACTACCAAATACGGAGTTCAAGTGATATTAAAAACTCTGTCCTAACTCTTATAATATGATAAAATAAACTGAATTTACTTTGAAAGGACATTAAATGATGAAAGGTTATATATTTTTATTGGTTGCCATTTTAGGGGAGGTTGTAGGAACAAATCTCTTAAAAGCGACTGATGGTTTTACTAAATTAGCACCAACTTTGTACACTATTGTAGCCTATGTTATTTCGTTTTATTTTTTATCACTATCATTTAAAACAATTCCAATTGCTGTCGCATATGCAATATGGGGAGCAATTGGAATTATTTTAATAACGCTATTTTCAGTACTAATATGGAAAGAGCCACTTAATCTAATGACAGTAGTAGGGCTTATATTAATTATTTTAGGAACAATTATTGTTAATGTTTATGGCACAGGACATTAATAATAGATGGGTTATTTTTGAAGAATTAAGAGAGGGAAGAGTTTGTTTTAAAGCATAAATTTTTCATCTTTATCTGCATAGTAATTAAGATGAGGAAATAATATTCGAAAAGAAGTTCCCTTATCTACACAGGATTCAACATAGAGATGATGGCCTAATTTTTCGGCTAAACTTTTTGCTAAGTAAAGTCCTAAACCTGTTGATTTAGTTTCTTCATTTCGACCATTTTTTCCCGTAAATCCTTTATCAAAAATTCGCTGTAAATCTTCAGTAGGGATGCCAATACCATCATCTGAAATAGTTAACCAAACGCCACGGTCGTTTTTAGAAAAGGTAAGAGCGATTTTACCACCATTCGGAGTATATTTAATAGCATTACTAATGATTTGATTTAAAATAAATTGAAGCCATTTCTCATCTGTCAGAACAAAATACTCTTCACCTTCAAGTACTAAACTTAGATTATTCACAATAAAATAATCTGCAGACTGTTTTATTGTAGACTGAACCAGTTTTTTTAAGGAATAAGAGTTGATTAAATAATCTTTTGAAAAAGAGTCTAGTCTAGAATAGTAGAGAACCTGCTCAACATAATCATCCATTCTTTTTAAATTACTTCTTAATTGATTAAATCTTTTTTCTGAGATGTCATCTTCTATTGATTCAGTAATCAAATTTAGAGATGCTAGAGGGATTTTAATTTCATGAACCCAACTATCAATATAATCTTTTTGTTCTTCTGTTTGTTGTTTAACTTCATTTAATAATAAAAAATGTTCTCTGTGCATCTCGTTAAAATACTCTTGGTAAATAAGTTCTTCTTTCGTAGAAGCGCCTACTAGCTCTGGAGTATCTATAGCATATTCAGAATTTATTTCTAATTGTTGCCACCAATTCTTTTTTTTATTATAGTCAAAACTTAAATAGAAAATTAATAAGACAAGTCCAATCAAAAAAATATAAATTAAAGAAGGCAAATTAAATTGAACTTCCGGTGTTAACCATAAAATGAAACCTGTTAAGGCAATGAAGCTAAACCAAAGTAATATTAAGCGAATCTGATCTTGTAAATAATTAATAAATATCATATTTTTTAGGGGATCATATAGCCTTGTCCAACTTTTGTTTCGATAAAGTTAGAAATCCCAGCTCCTTCAATTTTTTTTCGTAGCCGATTAATATTTACCGTTAATGTATTATCATCAACAAAACGCTCATCATCCCAAAGAGCACGCAGCAATTTTTCTCGGCTAACTATTTTCCCGTTATTTTTCATTAATATTAATAGTAATTGAAATTCATTTTTACTTAGTTCAACACTTTCATCTTGAATAATCATCGTACTATTTTCCATATTTAACTTTAATTGATTGTGTTCTAAATAATTACCTTCTGCTTTTGAATAGTCATAGGTCCTTCTAAGAAGAGCGTTAACTTTGGCAATCAGAATATCCATTGAGAAAGGCTTGTTTACATAATCATCTCCTCCCATATTCATAGACATAATAGAATCGACATTAGTATTTCTGCTTGAAATAAAAATAATTGGAATTTTAGAGATTTCTCTAATTTTTTGACACCAGTAATAGCCATCATAGACAGGTAAATTGATGTCTAACAAAACAAGGTGAGGTTCTTCCTGCTTGAAAATATCAAAAACAAGATTAAAATTTGTAACTTCAATTGTTTCAAATCCCCATTTCTCTAGAGACTCAGAGACGAGTTCTCTAACTGTTTCGTCATCTTCAACGATCATTATTTTCATCATTTTGAGTATTCCTCCTTCAAGTATTACTTATAATTATACCTAAAAATAAAGAATGATGCTTGAAACTTATCAGAAAAATAAGATAAGAATCTGTTTAAGACATTACTCAAACGCATTAAGAATTTTTTCGTTAAAAATAGACATTAAACGTAATGAGTGTTGTATAATATAAATAAGGAATAAAATGAGAGGCGACGATAATATGAAGAAACTTTTATTTATTATTTTCATTAGTGTGTTTTTATTATTAGGAACAAGTTGCAGATCTCAAAAAGAATATGATGAATACAATAATACGACAAGAGCCTTAAATTTAATGAATAATTACAACTATGAAACATTAAATAGTCGCTCATTTACGCTCAATAAGTTATCAGCAGATATGGAGTTTTCAGGAATTGATACTTTATGGGAATTAGATTGTTTAACTGATGATATGATTAAAATGAATTATCACTCTAAAAATGATTCAGGTGAGTTTAAAGTTCTATTGGTAACTGCTGATGAAAAAGTGAGAACTATCTTTGAAAATTCTGATGAGGGTATTTTTAAATATAAAATACCTAAAGGGAAGAATTACATCCGAATTGTAGGTAACTTGAGTAATGTTGCTTTTTTTTTAGACTATGAAGTAGGACAAGAGACAAAAATTTTGATGAATGATGTCATAGAAGATCATCCTGGTTCATTGATGAAAAAATTTTTTTAAATGATAACAAAAATATAAGATGACAGCAGAGCTTAATTTAGTTATGTTGGCATCTTATATTTTTTATATGACAAATATGTAAGTTAGATTTAAGAGTTTTAGATGTTAGTGATAGTGATTTATTGGTAAGATAGTTTTATAAATAAGACGGGGGATTAAGGATATGGAGAGAATAGTGGAAGTTGATTATCTATCAAAAATTTACGGGAAAAAGAGTAATCCAATAAAAGTTCTAGAAAATATATCCTTAAATGTAGATAAAGGTGAATTTGTTGGAATTATGGGACCCAGTGGTGCTGGGAAAACAACTCTTTTAAATATGGTATCAACAATTGATCGACCAACTGTTGGAAGTATAAAAATTGGTGGACAAGATATTACTCGGATGAAGGAAAGACAGTTAAGTGATTTTAGAAGAAAAGAATTAGGGTTTATCTTTCAAGATTTTAATTTAATGAATTCATTAACAGTTAAAGATAATATCTTATTACCTCTTGCATTAGACCGTGTTCCAGTTAAAGAAATGGAAGATAGATTGAGTCATGTCGTTACTATTTTAGGAATTAAAGAACAATTGAATGCGTATCCTTCAGATATATCAATTGGACAGAAGCAAAGAGTGGCTGCAGCAAGAGCTATTATAACCAACCCTAAATTAATTTTAGCAGATGAGCCTACAGGATCTTTGGATTCTAAATCAGCTACAGAATTACTGCATTACTTATCAGAATTAAATAAAAAAGAAAAAGCAACTATCATTATGGTGACGCATGATGCCTTTACCGCAAGTTATTGTCATAGAATTTTATTCATTAAAGATGGCGCAATTTTTTCTGAAATAGTAAGACAAGGAAATCGAAAGGATTTTTTTCAAAAAGTAATTGATATGCAAGCAGCTATTGGGGGCGGAGTAAGTCATGATGTTATCTAAATTAGCTGTTAAAAATGTAAAAACACAGTTTAAATACTATTTTATGTATTTTGTAAGTATGGTTTTTTCTGTCATGGTTTATTATAGTTTTGTTTCCATGAGCTTTGATGAAGAACTTATAAAACGAGCAGCAAGTGATATGAGAATCGATACTGGCCTTAGAGCTGGAAGTATCATGATAATTTTGTTTATTATTATTTTTATGTTTTCAGCCAATACTTTTTTTGTCAAAAGGCGGAAAAGAGAAATTGGTTTATATAATTTACTTGGTATGCGAAAAAGTCAAATTGGCACATTGTTTTTTGTGGAAAATATGATATTAGGAATTCTATCCTTAATATCAGGTATTATTTTAGGTATTATTTTTTCTAAATTATTTGCAATGTTACTCTTAAAGGCAATTCAAGTACCTGTTTCTAGTCATTTTATTTTTTCCTTTAAGGCACTTATTAATACTGTCGTTGTTTTTTTAGTTATCTTAGCACTTGTTTCTGTTAGAACAGCAGCCACAGTTTACAGGTATAAATTAATTACGTTATTTAAAGCTGAACAACAGAGTGAAGGTAGCTTAGTAATCAGATGGTATAATTGGTTATTCGGATTATCCGGTGTACTACTCTTAATTACAGGTTATTTTCTTGCTAATAATTTTTTTAGATTAATGGTATGGTCTGAAGAAGAAATTTCGTTAAATGGTATGGGGATTTTGATTTTTCCGTTAGTTATTTTATTTATTTGTGTTTTTGGCACTTACTTATTTTTTGGCCATTTTTTAGGAATTATGCTTAATTTAACTCAAAAAATAAAAAGTCATTACTACAAAGACCTGAATATGATAACAACAGGAAATTTAAGTTTTCATCTGAAAAAAAATGCGATGACTTTTGCGACAATTGCAGTCCTTTCAGGAACAGCATTAGCTTCTATTGGTGGAGCTGCAAGTGTTCAGTCTTTTTCATTAGGATTAGCAGATGCTGCCAACCCAACAACCTATAGTGTCGATGACGCATATTATGAAAAACTCAAACAGTTTCTAAAAAATGAAAATCAGATAATCTCTGATGAAAATTATGTTGAGTTTAAGTATGTGGGGGGAAAGTTTAACTATAAAAATAATAGTGATAAAAATAATGAGGCTACTTTCTATAATGTGATGTCATTAAGTCGTTATGAAAGTATTCAAAAAATGATTCCAACCATGGAATCACTAAAAATTAATAAAGAAAAAGATGTTTCTCTACTAATGATGAGTATTAATCAAGCTTATATTGAAAGTGATACATTTTTTGAACATCAGGGAATTCTGGGAAATATAGGAATAGTAAATGTGACTGATGTTCAATCAGACTTCATAGGTAATAGCAGAGATATGCGCCTACCTTACAATGTTGTGGTGGTGACTGATGAATTATATAAAAAAATCGAAAGCAACTATACCTATCGTTATCATATAATTAATGTTAAAAATGCAGATAAAAATGAAGCGTTAGCGCAAGCCTCTCTCAAAGAGTTTGGATCTGTGTTAGAGGAAAAAAAGACGTTTATTGCAGCAACACAAGAAATAGATGGCAAGATGGTAGATACATTTGATGTGTTAAAAGAACCTGTAAACAAAGACAAACAGAGAGAGTATCGTACTCAAAATAGGATGAGTATTCGGTATCCGTATTATAGTAGTTTAGTGAAAAGTACTGGTTTGTTAATCTATGTAGCCGTTTTTCTAGGGGTAATTTTTATGATCGCTACTGGTAGTATTATTACATTGAAACAACTCTCAGAAGCAGAAGAAGAAAGTGATCGTTATGATATGTTAAGAAAATTGGGAACACCAAGAGCTATGATTAAAAAAAGTATCTATAAACAGAATTTTATAATCTTTTTTGCTCCATTATTTATCAGTTTATTGCATACTTATTTTGCTTTGAAAGTTTTATTTGTATTGATTGGTGTTCCTAAGTTACTTTTAACGTATGTCTCTGTAGTCTTCTTAATTATTATCTATATCATTTTTTATTTTGCAACATCCTCTTCTTATAATAAAATAGTGAGTTAATTTTTATTTACTATTTTTAATTTTGTAAAAAAAATAGAGCCTGACTTAATTAATTGAGTTAGACTTTATTTTTTTTAGATAGAATTGCATTTTGTCTCAATTATCGGTAAGCTTAAGGATAGCTTTAAGAATAAATAAGACTTTTAAGATTGATATGGTGAAAAAATGACTATTAGAAAAAAAATAATTCCTTATACAATAAGTTTTATCTTACCAATGCTGATATTGTGTGTGGTATGGGCAGCATTGAACTTAGCTCCTTTTGGAGAATTAAATTTAATGGTGAGTGATTTAGGCTCACAATATTTACCTTTTTTAAATGCTTTCAAACGATTTTTTACAGAAGGTGGGGAGAATTTATATTCCTTTGCTAATGGAATAGGAGGTCCGATGGAAGCAACAATTGCTTACTATTTGATGAGTCCGTTTAATTTTATTTCGTTATTATTTCCTTATACGATGATGCCAATGGTGGTACTGCTGATTATAACACTAAAAATTTCTAGTATGAGTTTAACGATGTATACTTATCTAGATCTGCACTATAAACAGACCAATTGGATGACACATGCTTTTGCTTTAGCTTACAGTCTTTGTGGCTTTGTAGTTGTCTATCTATTAAATTTTATGTGGCTAGATGTTTTAATTCTTTTTCCATTACTTGTATTAGGGTTAGAGAGAGTGTGGCATGAAAAAAAATATGGCCTATATTGCCTTACTTTATTTTTGTCAATTTTAACCAATTATTATTTAGGTTACATGGTATGTATTTTTGCAGTAGTTTATAGTGTTTATATTTACTACTTAAAATTTGAAAGAAAACCAGCTGGAAAAAATATCAAGTTATTATTAAGTAGATGGCAACTATTTTTTGTCACCTCATTATTATCAGGTTTAGCAACTGCCTTTATGTTAGTACCAGCGATTTTGGGAATGCTTCAAACAGGTAAATCAAGTTTTCATATGCAGGATTTTTTATTAAAACCTCGCTTTGGTTTGGAAGTTTTTTCTCAGATGGGATTAGGGACTGTTAATTATGATATTAGATTAGACCATTTACCTATGATTTATTCGGGTGTTTTTGTTTGGTTGCTTGCCTTTTTGTATTTTACTTTACCAATTGTACCAAAAAGAAAAAAAAGAGCTATGGCGTGCCTTTTAGTAGCTATTTATTTTAGTTTCTTTTTTGAAATTTTTAACACAGTTTGGCATATGTTTCAAAGTCCAGCAGGTTTCCCTTATCGAAATGCATTTATTTTCAGTTTTATATTAATTAAATTGGCATATGAAACGTATCTATATTCTCGATTAACTGAGGATAAAGAAATAATTAAAAAACGCCTTATTCTAGCAGGTGCCACTTTTTCTATCTTACTAACGATCGGTCAGTTCTTTTTAGTTAATCAAGCCAAAGAAGAATATCTATTGTCAAATAAATACTTTCTATTGAATATAGTGATTGTCTGGCTAATTGTCTTCATTTTAACTATAAAAATAAATAAACCAACTGTAACTTGGCGTGTGATAATGATTTTATGTGTCTCACTAGAGTTAGGTGGGAATTTATGGATTTCAATGAAGGACATCCCATTTGGTGATCAAAATAAATATGCCAAAATGTATGAGGAACAAGAAGTTTTATTGAAACAACTATGTTCTGGTCGAGAGGACTTATTCCGTATTAATCAAAAAATTGAAACAGAACAAATGGGATATAAAGAAATAAATAATGGGTACAATAATCCAGTATTATTTGGTTATGCGGGTGTCTCTAGTTACACGTCCACTTTAGATTCTAAGGTTCAAAATACACTAACTGACTTAGGCTTGTATTCGAAAAATGAACGGCGCTTTTCTTATGTAGACGAGTCTCAAGTAGCTAACTTACTACTCGATGTTAATTACACGGTTAATCCTAAAAAAATCTCTCATAAAGATGCTGAACTTTTAGAAGAACAAGAAATAGCTAATATCTATAAAAATAAAGAAGCAATAGGAAGTGCTTTCTTAGCTTATCCAGAGCTTGGAAAAATAAAATTAAAATCAGGAGCAGTGATTGAAAATCAAGAAAATATTTTACAAAGTATCAGACCATTAACAAATGAAAATTATTTTAACCCAGTAGACAATAGACACTTAACAAAAGAAATTGACCATTATGAAATGAAAGGTAAGACTAGTGTTGAAGGCATAAATTACCTTTACATGCCAAATGCTATTTGGGATAATGTGACATATTTTTCAGTCAATGGTAAAGAAGTAAAAACTGATTTACTGATAATAACTAATCAATTGTTTAATCTAGGTCATTTTGATGAAGATGAAGAAATAAAACTTGAATTTAGATTAAATGATAAATTAGAAACAACTGACATGAAATGGGTAAGTCTAGATCAATCCCAATTTGATCAACTTATAGCTTCTCAAAAAGAAGAAGGAATTTCTTTAGATAAAGGGAAGTTGGGTAGTTTAAGCACGCAGGTAAATGTAGATTCTAAAAAAGAATTACTGTATGTTTCAATACCTTATGACAAAAATTGGCAAATTAAGGTAGATGGAAAAAAAATAGAACCTAAGAGAATCGTAGGTGATTTTATTGGGATTGAACTTAAACAAGGTAAGCATGAAATTAACTTTAATTACCAATCTAAATCGTTTATTTTGGGATTAATGATCAGCATTGTAACTATTACTATCTCAGTAGTGCTGATTTGGATTGATCAAAGGAAAAAAAATAAGATAAGTGATATACTAAGTAATATAAAAAATGAGAGGTGATGTTGATGTTAGAAAAAAATGAAGAATTATTTTTAAAAGAATTAACAGATGCTAAAGGAGTTCCGGGAAATGAGGAACAAGTTCGCAATATTTTTAAAAAATATGCAGAGCCTCATTCAGATAAAATTTTCTACGATGGCTTAGGTGGGATCAATGCACGTCATATTGGGGATAAAGAAGGTCCAAAAGTATTAATCTCAGGACATATGGACGAAGTTGGCTTTATGGTTACAAAAATTACTGAAAAAGGATTCCTAGAATTCCAAACTTTAGGCGGCTGGTGGGGGCAAGTAATGCTTGCCCAACAAGTAACGATTACAACTGGATCGGGACAAGAAATCCACGGGGTGATTGGTTCAAAACCACCTCATGTTTTAACTGCAGAAGCACGTAAAAAACCGTATGAAATTACTGATATGTTTATTGATATCGGTGCGGCAAGCGAAAAAGAAGCAAGTGAGTGGGGCATTAAACCAGGTGATATGGTAACACCATATATTGAGTACCAACGTTTAAATGGCTCTAAATACTTATTAGCTAAAGCTTGGGATAATCGTATTGGGACAGCTGTTTCATTGAAAGTTTTAGAAAACTTAGCTAAAGAAGGTCATCCAAACATTCTTTTTGCAGGGAGCAACGTCCAAGAAGAAGTTGGTTTACGTGGGGCAAGAACAAGTACTCACTTAGTGAATCCTGATATTGCCTTTGCCCTTGATACAGGTACAGCAGGGGATACTCCAGGGATGACACCTAAAGAAGCGGATTCAGTTCTAGGAAAAGGACCTCAAATTATTATTTTTGATGCTTCAATGATTCCGCATAAAAAATTACGTGATTTTGTGATTGGGATTGCTGAAGAATTAGAGATTCCTTTCCAGTATACGGTTATTACAGGTGGCGGAACAGATGCAGGGATGCAACATCTAACAAGAGATGGGATTCCTTCTCTAGCAATTACCGTATCAACACGTTACTTACATTCACATACATCAGTTATTCATGAAGATGATTACTTGAATACGGTGAAACTAGTAACAGAAGTTGTAAAACGTTTAGATGCTGATAAAGTAAAAGAATTAAGAGAGTATTAAAAAAGAGCGATTCGTTCCAAGAGACTGGGAGGAATCGTTCTTTTACTTTCTTTAATTGCTTGGAGCAAAACGCCTTTTTCATCACGCTTTTGTAGTCCGGAATAAAAAATCTGCTCCCGCGACAACTTCAAAAATTAAAATCAATTCAAAAAGCACGAATTATTTTTTATTTCCTCCAGTTGCTTGGAGCAAAACGATTTTTTATTCACTCTGTGTATATATACTCCTCACTACATCTTGGACAGTGGTTCTTGCGACTGCCATTTTATTGATACTAAATTGGCGGTATAATTTACTTAAAATTTCTTTTTCGTTTTGTTCTTCTTGATTAATGGTGATAGACATGGTAACGCCTTCTAAGGAATGATTTAAATCATATTCACTTAAGAAGTGTTCAAGCTCAGATAGTTCTTCAAGTTCAATATCAAATTGAATAGTGGTATTGCTTGAAAAGTGATTTAACATGGCTTCTTTTGAGCCATCATAAATAATGTGCCCCTCTTCGATGATAATAATTCTATCACATAATAACTCAATTTCATTTAAGTCATGGGTTGTTAAAATAATGGTGACATTCTCTTGTTGATTAATTAGTTTTAATGTTTTTAAAATTTTATCTTTGATCATAATATCAAGACCAATTGTAGGCTCATCTAAGTAAATAACTTTAGGAGAATGGATTAATGCTATAGCAATATCCATTAAAACGCGTTGTCCTAAAGAAAGGGATCTAACTTGCTGAATCCAAAGTTTTTTGATACCCATATGTTCTTCTAAAAGTTTTAATTGTCGCTCAAAATCTTCATCAGATACATCATAAATTTCTTTTAATAACTTAAAATTATCTTCCACAGTTAAATCCCAATTCATTTGAGTTCTTTGTCCAAAAACGACACTAATATTTTTAGCGTTTTTAATGCGTGATTCATAAGGAGTAATGCCATTAACCTGACAACTTCCAGCAGTTGGTGTTAAAATGCCTGTCATCATTTTTATAGTGGTTGATTTACCGGCTCCATTTGTCCCGATAAAACCGACAATTTCTCCTGGATAGATATCAAAACTAGCCTCTTGAACAGCATATTTAGGTATTTTTTTTGATTTGAAAATACCTGTTTTTTGTCTTAAGTAGAACGTTTTTGAAATATTTTTAACTGAAATAACAGGGTTAGTTTCCGGCACTTTCATAAATTTTAACTCCTTTTTTCCAGATAGTAGAAGCAAGTAATGTAAAAATAATAGTCACTCCCAAAATGGTAATAGTTGTTTGATTCAATAAAGTAGAAGTAAAAATTAATTCTGATGGGACTGCCGCTACGATACCAAAGGGGATTAAGTAAGTGAAAAAACCTCTAACAACAGGTGGATAAATAGATAAAGGATATTTGGTTAAATCACTTAGTCCATAAATAGAACGTAGAACATTCATACTTTTTTTCATCCAGAAAGCAAGAGACGCACCAATGGTTTTAATAGCAGTATAAATGATACAGCCTGTAATTAAATAAATAATTCCAAGAAAGATAGAGATGATTGGATTCGGGAAATTAATCCCTGTAATAGCATAAACAGTAATAACTATACCAACAAAAATTTCACCTAAAGCATCAAACTGAACGCGTTCGCAGATAACTTGAAAATAAGGACTAACCGGTCGGACTAAATAACGATCAAATTCTCCTTTAACCACACTTTGTCTTGCAAAAATCCATAAATAGTCACTGTATAAATGATCTAATCCTCTAGGAATTTGAGAAAAGCCATAGATAAATAAAACTTGGTAAAAATTATAGCCATTTACAGAAGGAATTCGTCCAAAGGTTACCTTTAAAAACAATAAAGCAGATACTTGGATAGCTAAAAAAGCTGTGAAACCAATAACAAAATTTGCAGTCGACATTTTTAAAATTTTAAAAGAATTATTGAGATAAACTTTGTATAGCTTTAAATAACGTTTCATTTTTTAGCCTCCATTGATTGTAATATTCTTAATAGCATGACGCCAAAAAAATAGACAAAGACCTGCAAAAATCCCTAGCCAAACTATTTGGATAGTTAAGTTAGTTATAATTTCTTCAGTAGATAATTTACCCAAAAAAACCATCGTTGGAAAATACGATAAATATTGAAATGGTGTTTTTAAAAAGAAGCCCCGAATTGATTCTGGAAGCATGGCTAAAGGGAATAAGGCACCGGAAAGAAGGCTAATGAAACTTCCTTTAAAAAGTAAAAATCCCCAAGAATAATTTAGATAAAAAGCAGAATAACCAAAAAGTAAATTAACACAAAACATTAAGCCAACGCTGATTGAAATGATTAATAAAAATAGCAAAGCACGTATAATTGCTACAGAAAATGCTTCTTGTTGAGTAATATAAAAAATGACACCTATCATTGTGGGGATACCAATAATAAGAATACTAGTGGTCGCACGAGCAAGACCTTGAAAAAATAGTTTCCAAATATAAGAGACTGGTCGAACAAGTTCATAAGCTAAATTACCATCTTGGATGTCTCCAGCAACTTGAAAATCATTATCTAATTCCATAAATTGTGTGGCAATCATTGAAATAATCGTGTAAAGAATGATTTCTTGATAAGTTAAGCCTTCAATAACACCATCGTCAGTAGATGAGTAGACCAGATTCCAAATAAATAAAACTGCAACTAATTGTATGAAACCACGTAATAGATAAGATATAAAATTAATCCGATACTGCGCTTCTGATTTTAAGAAGAAGCGATAATAAGCAAGCCCTTTTTTCATCTAAACCTCCATTGTATTATCTCTATTGAAAATGATAGCGTAATCATTATATATTTTTAAGAGACACATAGATACATGTTACCGTTAACAAAAATAATCTAAAATAGTATTTATAGTCTTTTAACATAAAAAAACAGACATTATAAAAATGTCTGTTTAACCGGATCATAAAACACCCTGTGTGATCCATTTAGTTCTAAATCGATAATCTTTAACGAGTTCTTCTGTAGACCAGTCATTAGCAATATAACCTGTTAAGGAATTCATAACAAGTTCCATAATAAAGAAGAGAAAGCTAACCGATTCATCATGATTTTCAATGTGAATATGACTGGCAGTTAAAATGTCAGTCCACTGAGTAATCAGAGGATTACCTGGTGCCATGGGAAAACGTTTATAAGCGGATAAATCATTTGATTCAGAGAGCAGGCGAAGGCTCTTCCAATATTCACTTTCATGATCAAGCTTACTACACCATATTAGGTATTTTTCAATGCCAATAAAAAATTGATTTTTATCTTCTTGAATATATTTAATGATATCTTGATGGATAACAATAGAATACTTATTGATAATATAAGTATAAGCATCTTCTAGATCATCAAAATATTTATAAAAAGCACCACGGGACATATGCATCTTGCTAACAATTTCAGATACTTTGACCTGGCTAATAGGTTGATCAAAAAAAACATTTAGTAAAACATGATCTATATTTTTTTTCTTTTCATCGGATAAGTTTAAAAAAGTTTCGTGTGGCATGTCCTTAAACTCCTTCTATGTTCATATGAATGATTTCACACTTATTTTAACATAGAAGTTCAAAGAAAAGGGAAGCTTTTAAAAGTCTTTCACTTCAACGAGTTCACCGTCACGCATTTCAAAGACGCGATCGCTCCATTTAATCATTCGATGATCATGAGTTACCATAACTGTCGCCTTTTGTTTTTCATGTGCTTCTTTAACAAGTAACTTAACAACATCATAAGCGTGTTCTGTATCAATACTTGCTGTTGGTTCGTCTGCCAGTATTAAATGAGGTTCATTGAAAAGAGCTCGCCCAATAGCAACTCTTTGTCTTTCACCACCAGATAAATCTTTAGGAAACTTATCTTTTAAATCATAAATATCAAGTGATTTTAATAATGTCTCAATTTTTTCATCTTGTTTCTTTGCTTTATTAACTTTATCAACTAAATAAAATTGTTCTTTAATAGTTAAAAAAGGAATCAAGTTAGAGGCTTGCAAAATAAAACCGATTTCTTGAAATCTAAGTTTTGAACGTTCTTTTTCTGACAAGTTTGTAAAAGAAATATCATTAATTCTAATATCTCCATTAGTTGGCTGTTGAAGGCCACCAGAAATAGTTAAAAAAGTACTTTTTCCAGATCCAGAAGGCCCAATAATACTAATGAACTCACCTTGTTTAACTGTAAAATTAATTTTCTTAAGGGCATGAATTTCTTCTTTCCCTTGTTTAAATGTTTTCGTAATGTCTTTCATAACGAGCATGTCTTTCATCTTTCTAACCTCCAATTGCTTTCATCGGATCTACTTTAGTCACGGTTCCAATTGAGAAGAGACTACCAATAATCGTCACAACAAGAAGCACCAAACTATAAATACTCCATAAATTTAGAGCAACATTAAACGGTATTGCTTCAGGTAAAATTAAACTAGTTCCATAAGCTAGCCCAAAACCAAGGGCAATCCCAAAGACACCAATGATAAATGATTGTTTCACGATTGAATCAATAATAAATTTACTAGAAATTCCTTGCGCTTTCATGACACCAAAGATACTTGTTTTTTGTAGCGTCATGACGTACATAAAAATACCGATAATCGCTGTGACGATAAAGAATAAAAAGTAAATCATTGAATTAAGAGTTAAGTTTTGAGCGGAGTAGCCAGGTAAACTTTCAATAAAATCATCTGTTTTTAGTACATCTAACTTAGGTTTAGCCTCTTTTGAGGCTGTGGCATCTTGACTGTTTGTTACAACGGCATTTAATGGTAAACCATCTGGTGAGGCTTTAAAGTTTTTTCCATATTTCACATGAGCAGCGTCGTCTAAAGATGAGTAAATGACAGGTGTGACTGTATAGAAAGTTTCTGGTGAGATACCAACAATTTTCATCTTAATGTTGTCACTGCCAACTTCAATCTTATCTCCAACACTGTACCCTTTAGTTGCTAGATTTTTTGAGATGATTACTTCATTTTTATTTTTAAACATAGAGCCTTCTAACAATTCTGGCAAGAGAAAAGCATCATTTTGTGTTCCGAATAAAGTAATGTTTGTTTTTTCTTTTTTATTACCAATCGCACCGTTATAAATGAGGATAGGTGCTTTTTTATCCGACGTAACATCTGCTAAGTTTTTTTCTGTTAGCTGAGAAGCGGAAAGATTTTTGTTACTATCCTCAGATAGAATAACAGTCTGGCTATTCCAATCAATAATGACTTGTTTAAATTCTTGCGCTAGTCCATTAGCTAATCCTGATAGCATAAAGACTGCATAAGAAATCAATACGATAATGCCGACAATGAGTGTATATCTTAATTTTGAATAACTCATTTCTTTAAGCGCTAGAAACATATTCATTCTCCTTTAATTTTCAAAATTTAATAAGTGACGTTTTGTCACTAAAAGAAGTATAAAACAAAAGTGACAATTTGTCACTTTAAAAACATTGAAGATTTTATGAACTTATTTTTCATAAATTTTAAATGACTCTAAAAAACACAAAATTGTTTTAAAAGATGTTAAAAAGGAAGTGTAAGTATAAAAAAGTATGAAATTAAGCGTTATTTATTGTTAAATATTACTAACCAAAGTAAAGTGTAGATAGGTTAATTTTTGAAGGAGCGATACCATGAAAGTAACAGTCTTAGGATTTTGGGGTGGATTTCCTCATAATGGAGAAGGAACGACATCCTACCTAGTAGAATCAAAGGGGTTTTCTTTATTACTTGATGCGGGGAGTTCAACTTTAATTCAATTAGAGAAAAAAATAGACCCATTAAAATTAGATGCCGTTATTCTGACTCATTATCATCATGATCATATTGCCGATTTAGGTGTATTACAGTATTTAAGGCAATTAAAACCAAAAGAGCCGGTATCAATTTTACCAATTTATGGACATGAAGATGACCAAGAACATTTTCAACAATTAAGTATGACAGGCATTTCAGAAGGTTTTGCTTATAATCCAAATGAGAAACTAGAAATAGGTCCATTTGAAATATCTTTCATTCAAACAATTCATCCAGTAACTTGTTATGCTATGAGAATAGAAGAAAAAGAAACAGGTAAAATTTTTGTTTTTACTGCAGATACAGGTTATTTTGATGGATTAGTTGAGTTTTGCAGAGAGGCTGATCTTTTGATTACAGATACTTACTTCTTAGAAGGAACTGAGAATCATCATGCGCACTTGAGTTCTAAGGAAACGGGAGTGCTAGCAAAAGAAGCAGGGGTAAAAAAATTAGTTTTAAGTCATTTGAGACAAGAGATTGATTTAAATCAATTAAAAGAGCAAACAGAAAAATACCATAATAATAGTGTGGAAACAATTTTAGCTTCAACGCTATTAAATTTAACAGTATAGGAGAATAAAAAATGATTTTTGTATCCAATGAGGAAATAACAGACCCACGAATTAACTTAGCAATTGAAACTTATTTAGTTCAAGAAATGCCGATTGATGAGCCAATTCTTTTATTTTATGTCAATGAGCCTTCAATTATTATTGGCCGTAATCAAAATACGATTGAAGAAATTAACACGGATTATGTAGAGAAACAAGGTATTCATGTGGTTCGTCGTCTAAGTGGTGGAGGTGCTGTGTATCACGATGCAGGTAATCTTAATTTTAGTTTTATCATGCCAGATGATGGTGAATCATTTAGAAACTTTGGTAAAGTAACGCAACCGATTATTGACGCTTTACATGATATGGGAGTTGATGGTGCAGAGCTTAAGGGACGTAATGATTTAATCATTGATGGGAAAAAATTCTCAGGCAATGCCATGTATTCAACGAATGGTCGTATGTTTGCCCATGGAACATTAATGTTTGATAGTGATGTTAACGAAGTAGTAAATGCTTTAAAAGTGAGAAAAGACAAGATTGAATCTAAAGGTATCAAATCGATTCGCTCACGAGTAACCAATATTAAACCATATTTAACCGATACCCACCAAAATATGTCCACAGAAGACTTTAGACAAGAAATCTTATTGAAAATTTTTGAAACAGATAACCTAGATGATGTTAACGTTTATAAATTAACAGAAGAAGATTGGAAAAAAATCAATGCCATCTCTGAAAAATTATATCGTAATTGGGATTGGAACTACGGTCGTTCACCTGAGTTTGATTTAGTGAGAAGAAATCGTTTTGGCATTGGTTCAATTGAAGCTAAGATGAATGTATCAGAAGGTGAAATTAAAGAAATTAAAATTTTTGGTGATTTTTTTGGACTGGGTGAAATTTCAGATGTGGAAAATGCATTAAGAGGTATTAAATATGAAAAAGCAGCAATAATTGAAGCAGTAGAAAAAATTGATGTAAAAAAATATTTTGGAAATATTGAAACAGAAGACCTAAGTAACTTGTTGTATTAAAATAGGGTGAATAAAAAATCGTTTTGCTCCGAGTAACTGGAGGTAATAACGAACAATTGGTACTTTCAATTGATCGATATTAGTGAAGTTACCGAAGGAGTAGATTTTTAATTCCTAACTAAAATAGGGTAGTGAAAAAAGCGATTATCTCCATTTATTTGAAGATAATCGCTTTTTTTCTATGCTATTTTACTTGTTTTGATTTGTCGATAATTTTACCAACAATTCCGTAGCTTGATGCTTCTTCAGCACTCATCCAGAAGTTACGATCAGTGTCTTCTGAAACTTTTTCATAACTTTGTCCCGTTGCTTTAGCAATTAGACGGTTAATTCTTTCACGCATTTTTACGATTTCTTTTGCTTCAATTTGGATTTCAGTACTTTGACCCTGAACGCCACCAGCTGGTTGATGGATCATAAAGCGAGTATTTGGTAAAGAGTAACGATCTTTTTTATTTGCTGCTAAGAAAATAGTAATCCCAGCACTTGCTACCCAACCGGTTCCAACAATTTTAACAGCAGGTTTCACAAATTTAATCATGTCGTGAATAGTGTCTCCAGCTTCTACGTGTCCACCTTGACTATTGATAAAAATAGTAATAGGGTCTTCACTGATTGAAGCTAAAAGTAGCAATTGAGTACTGACTTCTTTGGCTAAATCTTGATTGATCTCACCGTAAATTAAAATAGTTCTATTATCAATCATTTTTTGTGTTAATAGTGAATTTGAATCTTGTTTTTTATTTTCTTCCATGGTTAAAAAACCTCCCATAATCTATAGATACTAGTTTAACATAGTTTAAAAAATAGTGAGTTGTTAGCGTCTTGGTTTTCGACCTAAACCAACGGCATTTTTCATTTTTTGTAATGTTTTATTAGCGACTTTTTGAGCAGACAATGCGCCTTCATCTAAAATAGAATGTAATTCTTCTGAATTAAGGATAGCATGATATCTTTCGTGAATAGGCTCAATCCAAGTAACGACAGCTTCAGCTAAATCTGTTTTAAATTCAGCATAGCAACTATCTTTATATTTATCGGCTAATTCTTCAATTGAGTAATCAGTTACAGCAGAATAAATAACTAACAAATTAGAAATTCCAGGTTTTTCTTCAGGATCATATTCAATAATACCACTAGAATCAGTTACAGCAGAACGAATTTTTTTGCTAATCACATTTGGTTCATCTAACATTGAGATAAACCCTTTGGCATTACTATCTGATTTACTCATTTTTTTAGTAGGTTCTTGAAGACTCATAATACGACCGCCATTATTTTTTTCAGGAATTTTAACTTCTGGAGTAGCTAAAATTTCTTGATTTTTACCAGCATAGCGTGAATTAAAACGATCAACAAAATCTCTAGTTAATTCTAAATGTTGCTTTTGGTCTTCTCCAACTGGGACTAAATTTGTGTTATAAAGAATAATATCAGCTACCATTAATGGTGGATAAGTTAATAGTCCAGCAGTTACAGATTCTTGTTTTTGGGATTTATCTTTAAACTGTGTCATACGCTCTAATTCACCAAGAGAAGTGTTACATTGGACAATCCAAGCAGCTTCTGAATGAGCGGGAACTTCTGATTGAATAAAGATTGAAGCTTGTTTAGGATCGATTCCTACAGCTAAATAAAGAGCGGCTAGTTGTAAAATTTGCTCTCTTAATTTAAGTCGATCTTGTGGAACTGTGATAGCGTGTTGGTCAACAATACAAAAATAGCATTGATACTCTTTTTGTAAATCAACGAATTGCTTCATTGCTCCAATGTAATTTCCGATTGTTGGGATACCACTAGGTTGAATCCCAGAAAAAATAATTTCCTTCATTTATTTTCCACCTTCATAAAATAGTCATAAACCTATTATACTAAAAACTTAAGAGAAAGACAGAAAATCATAGTTAAATGGTAAAATTATTTCAGGTAACTAAAATATAGTAGTACACAATTTTAATCTGTATTATTTTTTTTTATAATATGAATAATTTATGAATATGTTTAAAATTGTCTTAAGAAATTTTGAGAATCCCTTTATATAAAGCTTTACAAAGAATTTACTATAAGAATTTGTTAGATAAATATCAGATTTAATCTAGTAATTTAAATCGTGTTATAGTATAATTACGTTATAGTGGGAGCAGTAAAAAACTGTTATTCTCTAAACTTTGAAAGGGAGTGAATCGTATGTTGAAATTATATACTTCACCTAGTTGCACATCTTGTCGGAAAGCACGAGCATGGTTGCAAGAGCATCAAATTCCCTTCGTAGAAAGAAATATTTTTTCAGAACCTTTAATTCAAGATGAATTAAAAGAAATCTTACGTATGACCGAAGATGGTACGGAAGAAATTATTTCTACACGTTCAAAAGTATTTCAAAAGTTGGATGTTGATTTGGATGAACTGTCACTTCCTGAATTATTAAAATTGGTACAAGAAAATCCAGGATTGTTACGTCGTCCGATTATGGTGGATGACAAGCGCCTCCAAGTTGGCTTCAATGAAGACGAAATCCGTCGCTTTTTACCAAGAGAAGTTAGAGCTATTGAATTAAAACATGCTCAAATGATGGCAGGCATCTAAGAGTAAAATTTTTAGAAATATCGATCTTCAGCATGTTGACCAGCTGTCAAACATGCTGTTTTTTCATTTTTATTTAAAATTTTTTTTTAAGCCAACAATTTAAGCCAACAATAAAAGGATAGTTGTGTTCCCTTTACTTTTTTGTATTTTTCGTTACAATAAAGCTAACAATAAAATTTAAGAGAAACGAGGTGTAGCGGTATGGAGATGGAGAGAATTAATGAAAATACAATTCGTGTTTCGATAGATAATGATGATTTAGCAGAAAGAGGTATTACTTTTCTAGATTTATTAGGTAATCAAAAACAAATAGAAACTTTCTTTTATAGCATTTTAGAAGAAGTTGATGTGGATGAACAATTTCAAGAAACCGATTCTGTGACATTCCAAGTGCTACCCAATCATGATGGTTTAGAATTATTCATTAGCAAAAATTTACCAATGGATAATATGGATGATGTCAACGACTTAGATATGATGAAGGGCGATATGTTAAGTGATGATTTTACAGATTTTTTAAAAGAACATATTTCAGATCAAGAAGCAAAGTTATCAGAAGAAATTGATGAAGAAATCGATTTACTAAATAATCCAAAAGGAAATACAATGGATGTTATTTTTCGCTTGGATGATTTTGAGATGATGATTTCATTAGCTAAAAACATAAAATTACACAATGTTTTAACTTATTTATATAAGTTTAAAGACGATTATTTTTTCAGAGTATCCTTTGTTTTAGAAGAAAGTAATGATGCTCAGATTAAAAATGATATCTCTCAGTTATATGAGTATACGCATATAACGAATATTACGACGGATATTTTAGAGGAATATGGGGATGTCGTAATGGAACGTAATGCACTTGAGTTAACAAGATATTATTTTAAGTAAAGATAAAACGATACCCTTAATTATAGAAAAATAAAAAGGCTGGCATTTGAGTCAGTCTTTTGTTTTGTAGAAAAGGAGGTGGAGCATTTGATTAGAAGAAAAGAGTTTTTACTATATAGTATTGCTGGAACCATAGGAACATTTATTTATTTCTTTGCTAGATTTACGATGAAGAAATTTACTGACAGTGTGATGCTACCAGTTTTAGTTGGTCAAATGTGTGCCATTGTTTTTTCCTTTTTTGCTAATAAGTACTTTGTTTTTAAAGATAAGGGGACAGACTTAAAAAAAACCTGTCATCAGTTTTTTGAATTTTGTCTTGGACGTGGCTTTGTGATCCTACTAGACATCGGGATTGCCCATTTCTTTGTCGCAAAATATGGTCAATTTTGGATTAGAATACTAAACTTAAGATCAATTAATTTTCAAAATGCTTTCTTTTCTAACCCAATGTTTTTTAGGTTTATTGGCAATGAATATTTATTAAATGAATTTATCTTCACTGTTATTTCACAAACGCTAGCAACTATTATTAATTATGTTATTTCGAAAAGAATTGTCTTTAAAATCAAAAAGAGCCAAGAAGCAACGTTAGCTTCTTAGCTCTTTTTTAGTCTAGATTCAAAAGGCAACTCCTGCGGCAACTTCAAAAATAAAAATTAATTCGAAAACGCGTGAATTATTTTTTATTTCCTCCAGTTGCTTGGAGCTAAGCGCCTTTTTCATCATGCTACATTCCGATTAAATAATCATCATCGCTCATGGCTTCTACTGTTCCTAGTAAGTAACCATTACCTACTTGTGAGAAGAAGTCATGATTGCTTGTTCCTGTTGATAAACCGTTCATAACGATTGGATTTACGTCATTGGCTGTATCTGGGAACAATGGATCTAATCCTAAGTTCATTAAGGCTTTATTAGCGTTGTAGCGTAAGAAAGTTTTTACTTCTTCTGTCCAACCTAATTTGTCATAAAGAAGTTCAGTGTATTTTTCTTCATTTTCATACAAAGTAAAGAGTAAATCATACATCCAATCCTTCATTTCTTCTTGCTCTTTTTCAGTTAATTCATTAAATCCTACTTGGAATTTATAGCCAATGTAAGTTCCGTGAACAGATTCGTCACGGATAATTAATTTAATAATCTCAGCTACGTTAGCTAGCTTGTTGTTACCCAAATAGTAAAGTGGGGCATAGAAACCTGAGTAGAAAAGGAAGGTTTCAGCATAAACACTGGCTACTTTCTTTTGAAGACCAGTCCCATTTAAGTAAATTTCATTAATAATCTCAGCTTTTTTTTGTAAATGTTCATTGGTATTGGTCCATTCAAAAATTTCTTCAATTTCAGATTTTGTATTAAGTGTACTAAAGATTGAAGAGTAACTTTTCGCATGAACAGATTCCATGAATTGGATGTTGTTTAAAACAGCTTCTTCATGAGGTGTTCTAACATCAGGACGTAGTGCATCAATGGCACTCTCTGATTGAATCGTATCAAGTAAGGTCAGTCCACCGAATACAAGACCAATGTTTTCTTTTTGATCTTCTGATAAAGTACGCCAATCATCTAAATCATTTGATAAAGGGATACGTGTGTCTAACCAAAATTGTTCTGTTAGCTTTTCCCAAGTTGATTTGTCAATAATATCTTCAACGGCGTTCCAGTTTATCGCCTTGTAGTAACTATTTGTCACAGTGATTTCCTCCCTTAAATAACACAACTTTCACATTGATTACTGCCAATTTCACCTGAATCATCTGTAAATGTTCGAACATAATAAATTGATTTAATACCTTGGTTAAAAGCGTAGTGACGTAAGATATTCAAGTCACGTGTTGTTTGTTTATTGGTTTCAGTTTTCCATTCGTATAGACCTTCAGGCATTTCAGAACGCATGAAGAGTGTCATACTCATTCCTTGATCCACATGTTTTTGAGCAGTAGCGTACACATCAATTACTTTACGCATATCCATGTCATAAGCAGATGTATAGTAAGGCATACTATCATTGTTTAAATGAGGCGCTGGGTAGTAAATCTTTCCAATTTTTTTCTCTTGCCGTTCTTCAATCAAGCGCGTAATTGGATGAATACTGGCACTGGTATCATTAATGTATGAAATTGAGCCGTTTGGAGCAACTGCTAAACGGTTTTGGTGATATAAGCCGTACTCTTTGATTGAATCTTTAAGAAGAGTCCAATCTTCAGCAGTAGGAATCTCAATCGTATTAAATAAAGCTTTAATTTTATCAGACTTAGCTAGAACTGGTTCATTGATATAAGTCTCAAAGTAAGAACCATTTGCATAATCAGATTTTTCAAAATTATGGAATGTTTCACCACGCTCTTTAGCAATATTATTACTTTCAACAAGTGTCCAGTAATTTAGTAGCATAAAGTAAACATCAGTGAATTCTAATGATTCTTCTGAACCGTATTCCATTTGATTTTTAGCAAAATAAGTATGTAACCCCATAGCTCCCAAACCGATTGTATGGTTCAAACGATTACCGTTTCTAATAGAAGGAACAACCGCAATATCAGAGGCATCCGTAATAAATGTTAAGGCACGTGTCATCGCACGAACTGATTTACCAAAATCAGGACTATCCATTAAGTTAACGATATTAGTTGAACCTAAGTTACATGAAATATCAGTTCCAAGTTCATCGTATCCTTGTTGATCGTTAATCATTGATGGTTCTTGGACTTGTAGTATTTCAGAACACAAGTTACTCATAATGATTTTTCCGTAAACTGGATTAGCACGGTTAGCTGTATCAATGTTAATGATATAAGGGTAACCAGATTCTTGTTGTAGTTTACTAATTTCATTTTCTAAGTAACGAGCGCTGATTTTTTGTTTACGAATTTTAGGATTATTCACTAGATTATCGTATTCTTTCGTAATATCTAAGTAAGAGAAAGGAACACCATATTCACGTTCTACGCTATATGGACTGAATAAATACATATCTTCATTATTACGAGCTAATTCATAGAATTTATCAGGAACAACTAATCCTAGAGAAAGAGTCTTCACACGGATTTTTTCATCGGCATTTTCTTTTTTAGTCGATAAGAACATTTCGATGTCTGGATGGAAGACGTTCAAGTAAACCACACCAGCACCTTGACGTTGACCTAATTGATTACTATAACTAAAGCTATCTTCAAATAATTTCATAACTGGAACCACACCACTAGCAGCGCCTTCGTACCCTTTAATTGGAGAGCCAGCTTCACGTAAGTTAGAGAGTGTAATTCCAACCCCACCACCAATACGTGAAAGTTGTAAGGCACTGTTAATCGAGCGTCCAATGCTATTCATATCATCAGTCACTTGAACTAGGAAACAAGAAACCAGTTCCCCGCGGCGCTTACGTCCTGCATTTAAAAAGGACGGTGTTGCTGGTTGATAACGTTGATAAATCATTTCCTCAGCTAAGCTAAGAGCTAATTCTTCATTACCATCAGCATAATACAAAGCATTAAATGCTACACGATCTTCATAGCGTTCTAAATATGCCGTGCCGTCATTTGTTTTTAAAGCATATTGAGAGTAAAATTTGTATGCTGCCATAAATGATTTAAAGGTAAAGTGTTGCTCGTCTAGATATTTATATAATGATTCGATAAATTCAATAGAATAGTTACTAATAAATTCAGATTCTAAATAATTTTCATTCATTAAAAAATTAAGTTTTTCTTCAATAGAAGAAAATGTTTTTGTATAAGGTTCCACATTTTCTTTAAAGAAAGCAGTTAAAGCTTCTTTATCTTTGTATAAAGGAATTTGATCGTCGACAGGACGATTAATTTGATTGTTTAATTTAAAATAAGTTACATCTTCAAGATTTTTTAGACTCAAGGTTATCCACTACTTTCTTAAAATTTTTAACATCTTCTAGTGTACCATTAAATTCAAAACTAAAAAGCAAAGGGACTTGGTAGTCTCTTGCAATATCCTTAGCAGTAAAAATAAAAAGGTCCGCAAAGTTACGATTTCCTCCACCGACAACACCAAGCATATTCTGTTGATTTGTTTTGTACTCAATAAAATCGTTCACTACTTCAGTGACTTCTGCGTCATAAGTAGGAACGATTAAAATGTAAGGTTCATTGATTTCATGAAAAGGATTGTTAGAATCAATTTCATGAGCTTGGGTGGCGGGAAGGTCTAGTTTTTTGATGAATCGTCTTGTTTGCCCAGTTAAAGAAAAAAAGACTAGTTTCATACTAAACAGCCAACGTTCTTAATTGATCAGGACGGAAGCCGACAATAGTAACTCTTTCATCTGCTGTTGTAATAACAGGCACACTTCTAAATCCTTGTTCTTTTAATGAATCTATATATTGTGGTTCAGTATCAATATTTATTTCTTCAAAGTTTAGGTTTTTATCAGCTAAAAATTTCTTAGTCATTTTGCATTGTGGACAGTTATCTTTTGTATATAAAGTTATCGTATTCATTTAAATCACTCCAATTGGTCTTTAATTTCTATAAATATTAGTATAGCTTTTTATAGCAAAAAGTCAATGAAAAAACACAATATATAGTGTTTGTTTAAAATGTAAGCACAATCTTTAGTGATTAATTATTTCACAAAACAATATTATCAAGCTTTCATTTCTTTTTCAATGAAGAAAATTTTATAAAAAATCCCAGTAATTTGTTTTTGAACAAGAGTGATGAAAAAGGTGATCAGTTTCAAGCAACTGGAAGAAATAAAAAATAATCCGAGGGTTTGGGATTTTTTATTATTTTTGAAGTTGTTGTAGAAGTTACCTTTTTGAATCACGGCTAAAGAAAAAGAGTATCTGGTTTAATGTGTATTAATTCACATTAAATGATTGACTTAATGTGAACAGGGATTTAAAATAAATAGTAATGAGAATCGTTATCATTTTGATGACTGGCACAGGAGAAAAGGAGTGATTGTTTAATGAAAAATCTGATGGATTGTCAAATCAATCAAGTTTATCGTTTTGAACAATTTAAAGGCGAGAAAGAATATGAACGCCATTTAGTTAATTTAGGCTTAGTTAAAGGGGTCGATCTATATGTCGTGTCTAAGGAAAAAGGGCAACCTGTCATTTTAGTATTTAAAGAAACGAGAATAGGTTTAGATGAAATGATTGCTAAGGGTATATATATAGTAGAAAAAGAAAATGATAATGAAAAAATCATGAAATCTTTAGATAATTTAGTTATTAATGAGATAGGGATAATCACTAAAATATTAGGAACAGGTCCTCTTAAAAGGCATTTAATGGATATGGGATTAACTAGAGGAACGAAAGTCCAAATTACTAAGTATGCACCATTGGGAGATCCGATTGAGATTAAAGTACGTAATTATGAATTGACACTAAGAAAAAAAGAAGCCGAAATGATTCTAATAGAAAGTGAGCTTGATTAATGAAGACTCAAAAACATGTAGCGTTAGTCGGAAATCCTAATAGTGGTAAAACAAGTTTATTTAACGAACTAACAGGAACGAATCAATCTGTGGGAAATTGGCCCGGTGTAACAGTAGAACGAAAAAGTGGACGTTTAAAAGAAGACAATCTAGTGATACTTCAAGATTTACCAGGTATCTATTCTTTATCACCTTACTCACCAGAAGAAGGGGTCGCTAGAGACTATTTACTGCATGAACATCCTGAGAGATTATTAAATATTGTAGATGGAACGAATCTAGAACGCAACTTATACTTAACAACGCAGTTATTAGAGCTAGGGATTCCAATGGATTTAGCCGTTAATATGATGGATGTTGTCAGTAAAGAAGGAACGATCATTAATTGTGAAAAATTAGCTTATGGTTTAGGGATTTCTGTTTATCCGATTAGTGTTATCAAGAGAGATGGTTTAGATAAAATCAAGGAACAAATCACTGCTGATTTCACATTATCAGAAAAAAATGATAATTATCCAGTCTATGATGATCGTTTAGAAGTGGCATTAAGTGAAATTAAAGAATTAATCCATGTTTTTGTTCCAGCGCATCAATTAAGATGGTTTACCATTAAGCTTTTTGAAAGAGATGTTAAGGTATTAACACAGTTGTCTTGTTCAGAAGAAATTAAAGCAGAAATTGAAGAAATTATTCAAATAACTGAAAAAATTTTAGATGAAGACAGCGAAAGTATTATTATAAATGAGCGTTATGAATTCATAAGTCAGCTAGTGGCTTTGAGTACAGTTAAATCTAAAGATTTTAAAATGACGTTAAGTGATAAGATTGATCGGATAGTTACTAATAGATGGTTAGCTTTGCCGATTTTTGCGTTGATTATGTGGGCAGTTTATTATTTATCTATTCAGACAGTTGGAACGATGGGGACAGATTGGATTAATGATGTTTTATTTGGAGAATGGGTGCCCAATCACGTCACTAAATTACTAAATAGTTGGCAGATAGATTCTTGGTTACAGTCTTTAATCTTAGATGGAATTATTGCCGGAGTTGGAGCTGTACTAGGCTTCTTACCTCAGCTAATGGTCCTATTCTTATGTCTTTCTTTACTAGAAGATTGTGGCTATATGGCAAGAATTGCGTTTGTTATGGATCGTTTGTTTAGGCGATTTGGACTCTCTGGAAAATCATTTATTCCTATGCTAATCGCAACTGGATGCGGTGTTCCTGGTGTTATGGCCAGTCGAACAATTGAAAATGAAAAAGATCGTCGAATGACGATTATGACAACGACCTTTATGCCTTGTTCAGCTAAACTACCTATCATTGGTTTAATTGCTGGCGCTTTTTTCCCAACAAGTAGTTGGGTCGCTCCTTCTGCTTATTTTATTGGCATTGGAACTATTGTTTTATCCGGGATCATGTTGAAGAAAACAAGTCTTTTTAGTGGTAAAACAGCTCCTTTTATTATGGAGATGCCGACATATCATTTACCAAGATTTAAAAATAGTGTCCGTCAAATGATGGATCGCTCTTTATCCTTTGTAAAAAAAGCAGGAACGATTATCTTCGCCAGTTCTGTCATTATTTGGTTTTTAAATACATTTAATTTTAGTTTTCAAATGGTTGAAACAGAGGATAGTATACTGGCTTCACTTGGCAGAGGTATTGCGTTTATATTTGCTCCTTTAGGTTGGGGAAATTGGCAGACAACAGTTGCTACTATCACAGGTTTAATTGCTAAGGAAAATGTTGTAGGGACTTTTGGGATTTTATATGGTCATCAAGAATTAGCTTCAGAAGTAGGAAAAGAATATTGGCCACTTTTTAGAGCAAGTTTAACACCAATTGCAGGCTATTCCTTTTTAGTATTTAATTTATTGTGTGCTCCTTGTTTTGCTGCTATAGGGGCGATTAGGCGGGAGATGAATGATTGGAAATGGACAACATTAGCTATTTCTTATCAATGTTTTATTGCGTATATTGCAAGTTTTATTATTTATCAATTAGGAAGCTTTTTGTTTGAAAATCATTCTTTTGGAATAGGTCAAAGTATTGCCATTGGCTTTGTTTTATTTATTATCTTTTTCCTAGTAAAAAAACCAGTGAAAAAACAAGAAATAGTTGCTAAAGGGATTGAAATTTTATAGGAGGTCATTATGGGGACTTATATTTTAGCAGGAATTATATTTCTAGGTGTGGGGATTGTTATTTATAAATATGGAATAAAAAAAGAAAAAACGTGTGACTGCTCTTCAGTTGATTGTCCAGTTAAGAAAAAATGATCATCAAATTAGATAAATAATGTATGAGAAAAACCTTAAAAAGTTAGTTTAACAGACTAGTTTTTTGAGGTTTTTTAATTTGAAAAAATAAAATGAAGGTGAATCGAGAGATTATTGTCGTGTTATTAGACTAAAATCAAAAATAAAGAGTCGGGAATCTATCGTATAATTTAGCTATCAAAAAAATATAGACACTTCAAGCCTATTAAGGTATATTAAGTGAATCAAAATAAAAAACGTGCTTTAAATAAAATGATAAAAGAGAGGAAATGATACAGATGATGGAGGAAAAATATAATCAAAACGAAGTAGAAGAGCTTTTTAATGATGTTATGTTGGAAATAGAAATAGTAGAAAAAATATTTTCAAAAAGTTTGTACTATAAACAACTTAGTTATAAAGAGCAAAAATCTTCCCAAGATATTATTTATTATTTAGGGGAATTTATGTTTGATTATCATTTAGAATCAGTAAATACTTGGAGTGAAATAGCAATAACTGATGTTTTAATCTCTGTATTCCCTTCTAAAATAGTCGCTAATAGTGAGTTTTTTAATAATGTGGAAGCTGTTTTAGTTAAATTCTTAGAATTTTTATATTATTCAGAAAAACAAGTAAACTGTCTTGTTTTAGCTGAAAAAGTGAAACAGTTATCTGTATTAATGTTAAATGAGGTAGAAGTGAAATTAAAAGGTAGCAATGAAGAAAAAATGTTTGGTCTAGGTGAGGAGTTGGGCTTAGATATGTCAGATTTAAGTGATTTAGACCGTCTTTATAAATTGGTTGATTTATTTGAAACACCTAAAAAAAAAGACTGAATTCAGATAAAATAATCTATCTATGTCATTACCAAAAAATAAAATAATATTAGTTATTGAAATCACAATTAGCTAGTGCTATAATGACCTAGTCAGGGCTGTTAGCTCAGTTGGTAGAGCAACGGACTCTTAATCCGTGGGTCGTGGGTTCGAGCCCCACACAACCCATAAGACTGACCAAGAAGGAATACTTAAACGTTTGTACATCATGGATGTATGAGTGTTTAAGTATTTTTTTGTCTTTCTAAAATTTTAAAAAATTAATTTTGTTATAAAAAAAGCTTAAATTTTTATAATAAACTGCCGAATATAATATATGAAGAATTAATTTAGTAGGAAAAGAGGACGTTATTTAATGAATACAAGAAAAATAATGGTTTGTCTTAGTGTGGCAACATTGTTTATTTCTCCTGGTGTTGCTATGGCAGAAGAATTAATAAATAAAGAACAAGTTAAGCAGATAGGACAATCTGAAGAAAATAATGTAAATACAGTAGAATCAAGCGAAATAGAAAATGAGATGACTAAACCCAATGTTAAACCAATTATCCCAGAAACAACAAATGGTGAATCAGCTGGTGTCCAACCAATAATAAACGAATCAATTATTTTACCTTCAAAAGAAACAGTAACACCATTGATTAAAAAAGAAAAAGGAACGTATGGAACAAGTGCTTGGAAGTTAGATAAAAAAGGTGTTCTCCATGTTTATTCAGGTGAATTACCAGATACCCCAAGTAAAAGTCCTTGGATATCTTTGCGATCTGATATTAACAAAGTTAGTCTAGAAGGTTCTATATTAGCTTCTGAAAATGCTAAACAAGCTTTTTTAGAGTTATTTCAAGGACTACGTGTTGATAAGTTAGACCGCTTAAAAGTAAAAAATAATTTACCAGTTCCAACTAATACGTTAATTGATAATTCAAATGGTCAAACTGGTCAATCAAAAACTAAAAAGAATAGCCCCAGTAAAAACCAAAATTCTAATATAATTGGAAGTTCAAAAAATGAAGTGAAAAACAAAGTGTCATCTAAAGTTCCACATTTGTCAGATAGCAGAGAAAGTATTCGGTTAGTTGACAAGAAAATTGAAACTGATAAAGTTCGGGCAGAAACACGGGCAGAAGAAGGAATTCACCTGAAAGAGTCGTCAATAATAGTAAAACAAGGAGAAGTATGGGATCCAAGAGATAATTTAGAATCTGCTTATTATGAAGAAGGTGCTGAATTAAAAGATGTAACGGCGGATGTTATAATCACTGATCAGGATGGAAAAGAAGTAACTGGAACGATGGGCAAAGAATCTGGGGAATTCGTAATTACTTATTCTTACAAAGACTTGGAACCAAAAAATGTTACAGTAGATGTCCGTGTGCGCACAGTAGACCTTCAACTAAAAGCAGAAACAATTACTCCAGGTAGTGAGTGGAAACCAGAAGCTAACATTGCTTCAGCAACTGATGAAGACGGTAAAGATGTATCTAGTCAAGTAAAAGTCAAAGAAGTGTTTTATGAAGATGATATATTTGTGGATACTGTGAATACAAGTGTGCCAGGTGTTTACACTGTAGTATACGAGTATTCAGATGAGTATGTAACTGTCGAAAAAAGCATAAAAGTAACTGTTGATTTTTACCCTGTTGTTTTAGAATCTATTTCAACAAAACCTGATAAGCCTCTTAAATTTGGTAGCCAGTGGGATCCTGCCGATAACTTTGGTGGCGGAACAGATAAGATGGGTAAAGACATTGATTTTTATGAAGATGGCGTAACGTATACGATTTCTTATAATCAAAAGAAAGTTGAGACAGTAGATACAACAAAACCAGGAGTTTACAACGTAACATATGCACATCAAGGTAAAAAATCAGCAGTTGCTAAGGTTATTGTAGATGTTCGTCGAGTAGAATTAGTGGTGAAAGATTCTCAAATTGGCATGGGTGAAGATTGGGATCCAATTGACAACATCGTTTCTTGTACAGATAAAGACGGCGTTTATGTCAATCCTAAAAATGTAAAATCAAGTGGAACAGTAGATACGACAAAACAAGGAGTTTATAAAATTACCTACACTTACGATGGTGTTAGTGAAGTCGCTCAAGTCACAGTCACTGAACAACTAGATGGTAATTTGGGATCTAGTACATGGTACGTTCGAGACAAGGTACTACACATTGGAACAAAAAGTAAACCTCAAAGTTTTCCAAATACAACAGGTGAAAGTCCTTGGGGAGTACATAATAAACGAATTAGCAAGATTGTCTTTGATGGACAAGTTGTTGCTAATGAAAGCTTAAAAGGTTTATTCAGTGGTCTGGATAATGTCACAAGTATTGAAGGATTTGAAAACTTTGATACAACGAATACGACAGATATGAGTTCAATGTTCAAAGATTGCCGTAACCTGACGGATCTTAATAATTTTACATATCTTTACACAGGAAAAGTAACGAACATGAATTCTATGTTCAGTGGCACAAGCAGTCTAAAAGAAGTTGATCTATCTAACTTCCATACTGAAGAAGTAACTGATATGGGATCAATGTTTAGTGGTAATACAAATTTAGCTTCACTTGATTTATCAGAATTTGACACAAGTAAGGTAAGTCGAAGTGTGGGAATGTTTTCTAATACTAATTTAGGAACAGTTGATTTTGGGAAACACTTTAAGGTAAAAGAAGATCCAAAATTGGGAAAACCAGCCAGACAACAAGGTGGGATTGACTATTGGATTCCAGTCAGTGCACCTAAAGCTGGTTCAAATGATCCAATTTATACAGTTAAAGAAATGAATAGTGGCTTAATCGCTGGGTCAATGAAAGATAAATATCAAGGTGCTTTAGAACCAGTTATTAATGCGCATGATATTGAACTGTATGCAGGGGAAAAATGGGATAAAAAAGATAATTTTGATAATGCAACAGATTATCGTGGAAATAAATTAGGTGTGAATAATCTAAAATTTGAGGGGAAAGTTGATACTAAGTTACCAGGTGAATATCCAATTAGTTACACTTACGGAGATACGCAAAAAGGAGCTGCAACTACAAAAGAAGTTAACGTAGTCGTTAAGCAGAACCAAGCAGCTTTAGTCGTTCATGATTCAGATATTATTGTGGGTGATAAATGGAAAGCAGAAGACAATATCGATCTTGAGAGAAGTTTAGATAAAGAAGGAAATGCTCTTCAAACAATGGACAATGTGAAAGTTGAAGGAACGGTTAATACTGATAAAGCTGGAACTTACACAGTTAAATATAGTCATCCTGATTTAGTGAAAACAGAATCAGTAAAAGTAGTAGTTAAAGCAGATCAGACAGCTGTGAATGTCCATAACTCTGATCTTTATTTAGGAGCAGATTGGAAAGCTGAAGACAATTTTGATAGTGCTATCGACAGAAAAGGTGAAAAAATTCCTTTTGAAGAAGTAGAAGTTAAAGGTGACGAGAATGTTAATACTGACAAAGTGGGTGAATATAAAGTAAGTTATACGTATAGTGGTAAAACTGAAACAGCAGTCATCAAGGTGAAAGAAAAAGAAAATAAAACAGCACTTCATGTTCATGATTCGACATTGATTATAGGTGAGACAACTTCTTGGAAACCAATTGATAATTTTGATGGATGTTCTGATAAGGATGGTAATAGAGTTAGCTTTGATCAAGTAACTGTTGTTGGAAAAGTTGACGTAAAAGAAGCTGATGTTTATGAAGTAACTTATAGTTATGGAGATGTGAGTGAAATTGTACGTGTGACAGTTAAAGAAAAAGAGTATCCAATCGAAATTAACGTTCATGATTCGACTGTATTTGTCGGTAGTAATTGGGAAGCTGAACATAATTTTGATAGCTGTTATGATATACATGGAACAGAAGTTGAATATGATCAGGTTAGAGTAAACAGTAAGGTAGATATAGAGAATCCTGGTACATACAAAGTGAAGTATACTTTTGAGGGTGTTTCTAAAGAGGCTACAGTAAATGTTGTTGAACGGATTGATAAGTCAGAAATTAATGTCCATGATTCTAAAATAAATATTGGAGATGATTGGTTTCCAAAACAAAATTTTGATAGTGCTATAGACAAAGATGGTAAAAATGTTACTTTTGATAAAATAACGGTTGAGGGTCAGGTTGACACTGATAAAAAAGGAACTTATGAAGTAAAATATAAATATGGAACAGAAGTAAATGCTGCTTATATAACCGTTGCAGCTAAAGAAATAGATAAAGATGATAAAAAAGATCCAGACAAAGATCCGGATAAGGATAAGGACAAAGAGGACAAAAAAGATCCAGCTAAAGAATCTGATAAGAAAGATCCAGCAGGTACAAACAATTCAAATGCCAAAAACAATGGAGCTGCTGGTAATAATGCAGGAACAAACGCTGGTGCTGGTGGAGCAGTGGATGAGAAAACAAATCCAATTGATAAGTTAGCAGCTGGTTTACCACAAACAGGTGAATTAAAAAATTATTCATTTGGTATTTTAGGTGGGGTAATTTCAAGTATTACAGGTTATCTGTTTTATAAAAAGAGAAAATAATTAAATAGCCAAAAAAAGTAGAAACCAAAGTTTCTACTTTTTTTGTTTCGGTACAAGTAAGGTTTTGTAAGGGAAGGGGAAAACAAAACTTGTACCTCAATTATTAGCCGAATAAATTAAATAAATTAATTTATACATTAAGCTTAAAGCATAACTTGATAACTGACAACAAAAAAAGACATATATTTAAAGAATGCCGTTTCAATGACTTGGAAAGATTGATAGAATAAGGTTTTTGCATATCAATATGCATAAAATGGTAAAAAAGGTGATAAAAATACATATTTATAAAATTGTGCAGTCTAAATTATGGAGTAGAAAGAAATATTTTTGATAGAATGAAAAATGTTGTATAATGGTTAGTGATACAAGTAAAATGAATTTTTAATTCAAGGAGGTCCAACATTGAAAAAAATATTAGTAGTAGATGATGAAAAACCAATTTCAGATATTGTTAAATTTAATTTAAGTAAAGAAGGCTATGAAGTTTTTACAGCTTTTGACGGAGAAGAAGCTGTTGAGATGGTAAGTGAAGTTGAACCAGATTTAATTTTACTTGATTTGATGTTACCCAAAAAAGATGGCTTGGAAGTCTGTCGTGAGGTCAGAAAGAATTACGACACACCAATTATTATGGTAACAGCAAAAGATTCAGAGATAGATAAAGTCTTAGGCTTAGAATTAGGGGCAGATGATTACGTTACCAAACCTTTTTCTAACCGTGAACTGGTAGCACGCGTGAAAGCAAACCTACGCCGTCATGGAAATACTGCAGCTAAAGTTGAGGAAGATAACAACAATGAATTAAATATTGGTGCTTTAACGATTCATCCAGATGCTTATATAGTATCAAAACGTGGTGAAACGATTGAATTGACACACAGAGAATTTGAGTTACTCCATTATTTAGGAAAGCATATTGGTCAAGTAATGACTCGAGAGCATTTACTTCAAACAGTTTGGGGATATGATTATTTCGGAGATGTTAGAACGGTAGATGTAACAGTTCGACGTTTACGCGAAAAAATCGAAGATAATCCAAGTCATCCAACGTGGTTAGTTACTCGCCGTGGTGTGGGTTATTATTTACGTAACCCGGAACAAGATTAGGAGTTTTTGCTAAATGAAACAACAAAAATTACGTTTTTTTTCTTCAGTTCATTTTAAAATAGCTTTGGTTTTTGTTTTGCTTTTGATGATTTCCATTCAAATTATCGGAGCTATTTTTATTCGTGAGTTAGAATCTTCAACGATTCAATCTTTTGAAGAAAGTATAACATTACAAGTAGATTCTTTGGCTACTAATTTAAGCAGTGATTTAACGAAGCATCAAGAAAATCCTAAAGAAAATAATTTGAAAAGAACACTTGTTGAATTTGCTAAGAGTGATATTTTAGAAGCCCGTTTAGTGGATGATAAGGGGATTGTTATTGCGACAAGTGACCCCAATCTTCAAGGTGATGTGGGAAAAAAGAATGATTATGAATCTTTTAATTCTTTCACACAAAAGAAAGAAGAGCGAAAAGACCCGGTAACTGGTGATCGTGTGTATGTGAATATCCAACAAGTGTATTCACCCACAGGTAACGCAGTCATCGGTTTTCTTTATGTGAAAAGTGATATTGAAAGTAGATATCGTCAAGTAAGTGATATTGCGTTAATTTTCTTTTATGCGTCTATGATTGCTCTTGTATTTTCATTAATTATTGCCTTACTTGTGGCTAGAACGATTACAAAACCAATTGGTGAGATGAAGCAACAAGCAGTTCGGATTGCCAACGGAGATTACTCGAGACAAGTTGAAGTTTACGGCAAGGATGAGTTAGGTCAATTAGGTGAAACTTTTAATGAGTTGTCAGCACGGATTGAAGAAGCACAAGAGACTATGGATGCTGAACGGAGACGATTAGACAGCGTTCTATCTCATATGACCGATGGGGTTATTGGGACAGATCGTCGAGGAAATATTATCTTAATTAATGAAACAGCTTTGAATTTACTCCAAGTTCAAATGCAAGATGTTTTAGGTGAGTCAATTCTTTCATTACTTGATATTGAAGATGACTATACCTTTAGGGCGCTGTTGGAAGAACAAGATGAAATTTTGATTGATTTTTCTGAAAAATTAGATGAGGCGATGATGTTGAGAGCTGAGTTTTCAATGATTAGACGTGAATCTGGTTTTATTAGTGGTTTGGTGTGTGTGCTTCATGATGTAACTGAAAAAGAAAAAGATGAAGAAGAGCGTCGCCAATTTGTTTCGAATGTTTCTCATGAATTGAGAACGCCTCTAACAAGTATGAGAAGCTATATTGAGGCTCTTAATGATGGCGCATGGCAAGATCCAGAAGTGGCACCTGCCTTTTTAAAGGTTACGCAAGAAGAAACCAATCGTATGATTCGTATGATTAACGATTTATTACAACTGTCAAGAATGGATTCGAATAAGATTGAATTAAAATTAGAATTAGTTAACTTAAATGAATTATTTAATTATGTGATTGATCGTTTTGATATGTTAATTAAAGATAGTGAAAAAAATTATGTTATCAAACGAGAGTTTACTAAGCGTTCTATTTGGGTGGAAATTGATACGGATCGGATGATTCAAGTGTTTGATAATATCTTAAATAATGCGATGAAATACTCTCCTGCTGGTGGAACAATAACATGTCGCTTATTAGAAACTCACAAAAACGTTATTTTAAGTATCTCAGATGAAGGCTTAGGGATACCTAAACAAAATTTAGGTAAAGTTTTTGATCGATTTTATCGAGTGGACAAGGCAAGATCAAGAGAAATGGGTGGTTCTGGATTAGGGCTAGCTATTTCAAAAGAATCAGTTAAAGCTCATGGAGGAAATATTTGGGTTGAAAGTGAAGAGGATAGAGGGTCAACATTCTTTATTTCTTTACCATATGAACCATACGAGGAGGATCTTTGGGAATAATGAATCAATTAATCGATCGAGTAATTAAAACAAGCTTAATCATGATGATTTTACTTAGTTTATTCCTGTCGTGGAAAATATGGACCAAACCTGCCAATCGTTCAGTTTCTGAAAAAGAAAATAATTCAGAATTAGTTCAAATGAAAAAAATGTCAGAAGTCTATGTTCCGACTAAGCTTTTTTATCATAAGAGTAAAAATGAGTTTTTGACGTCAAGCAAGGAAAATACATTGCTTGATATTCATAACAAGTTAATTAAGTTTGAAATGAAAAACAGTAAAATTGTTGATGAAAAAAGTATCAAGGATAGATTATTTTCTGAGAATACCTTTAATCTTTTGTATCCTAATGAATTACCATTATCAGTTTATAAAGACATTTATAGACTAGAACTAGAGGTACCAAAAGATTTTGAAGATTTTAGGTTTAATCGTTTAATTTATTCTTTTGAAAAAGAGGAAATTTATTTTGTTAATTCTAAGTTAACGACTGGAATTAAATTTAGTACTAAGGGTGATAGTAATTCGATCAAAGAACTAGTTAAAAATGAGAAAAAGAATAACTATTCACCGGTTAAACTATCAGAAGAAAATATTGCAGGAATTTATTATCTAACAGATGATGTTAAACTAAAGACATTTAGTTATATGGTAGCCACGCAGTCTTTTACAACCTTCTCAAAAGCATTTTTTGAACAATCCAATGATCTATACTCAAATGATACTGAGAATGTTAATTTGTCTAATGGTGAGGGTGAATCTTTAACAATCCAATCTGAAACTGGTGAAGTAAACTATGTTGGAAAATTAAATTCAACCAGTGCTGGGACTAATAAACTGTATCAAGACACATTTCAATATGTAGAAAATTTAGGGAATGCTTTAGGAACGCTACGATATTTTGATGATAAAGAAGGTAATATAACTTATCGTAATTATGTAGATGGATTTCCAGTTTTTGGTAATGATATTAAGGGACGACTAGAGATTATGGTTCAAAATAGAAGAGTTCTGGTTAGAACTAATCAAGAAGCAATTCAAATTCCAATTCCATCTGATGAGACAGTGACATTATTGTCTACAGACAAGATGTTGAATAATTTAGTTGAAAATGGTGTAGATATCTCTTTAATCGAAGATGCCCAAATTGGATATGAGTGGCAAACGAACCAAGAAACAAAGCAAGCTGTTGATCTAGTACCTACGTGGTATGTTAAATATAAGAATATTTGGTACTCTGATGATAAATTAATTAAAGATATAGAAAAAGGGGGCGCTGATTAATGGATTTTAAGCGTGTTGAAGGAATTTTTTTAGCAGTATTCCTCTTTTTGAATATGTTTTTGTTTTATGTGTACCAAGAAGGTAAACCTAAACAAGATACAAGTTCTTCAAGAAGTATCTCTGAAAATATTGAAGAACGGTTAAAAGCAGATGAAATCAGTTTGCCACATTCTTTATCATCTAAAAGCAAGCAAGGTTATTACTTATCAGCTGAAGAAAGTGAACTAGTTGTTGAAGCTAAGGAAAGTCTAAAAAATCAAGAATGGCAAGTTAATAATTCGAAGTTGTTTAGTCAATTACCACGTAGAAATGACATTGATGTTTCTGATAAGGATGAAGTCAAAAAAGTTAAAGCCTTTATTGCCCAAAAGCAAAATGTTATAAAGGGCGATGAGTATGTTATGAATGCTCATGAAAGTAGTTCAAATAAAAAGTATGTCTTTTCACAAGTATGGGAAGATATCCCCTTCTATGATGAAACGTCACAATTAGCTATCTATCTTTCTAAAAATGAAGGCAATCGTCTTATGGTGGATAGTTATGAACAAACTTACTTGAATAACATTGAACCTTTGAGAGATCAACAGGCAATTGTTTCTGAAAGAGAAGCAGTTATTAGTCTATATACCAATAATAGTTTACAGCCTGGTAGTAAAATTAAGTGGATAGATTTGGGCTACACACGAATTTTTACGATTCGTGGAAAAAATGTGTATGTACCGGCTTGGTTCATTGCCGTTGAATCTAGTAAAAATTCAGTGAAAACTGAACGGGTTGATGCTTTTTCTGGCTCAATTATTTCTTCAAATGTTTCTGAAAGATGAAAAATTTAAAGAAATGTTATATACTTATTAGCAGTAAAACGTATTAGGAAGGAAGAGCTTTTGTGGAGAATAATGGATTCAAGGTGAGTGTTCTAGCAAGTGGTAGTTCTGGAAATTCACTTTATGTTGAAACAGGACAAAAGCGAATACTGGTTGATGCGGGCTTAAGTGGTAAAAAAATTACTGGCTTACTCGAACAAATTGGCAGAAAACCAGATGATTTGGATGCTATTTTAGTAACTCATGAGCATCGTGATCATATCCATGGTGTTGGTGTTTTAGCTAGAAAATACAAGCTAGATGTCTACGCTAATGAAAAAACATGGCAAGCGATGGATCCACTAATTGGTGATGTAAGCTTTGAACAAAAAAATATTTTTAATATGGGACAAGTGATGACATTAGGTGATATCGACATTGAGAGTTTTGGGGTATCACATGATGCTGCAGATCCTCAATTTTATCAATTTCATAAAGATAATAAATCTTTTGTGGTCTTAACGGATACAGGGTACTGTAGTGACCGAGTTCGTGGTATCATCAAAAATGCAGATGGTTATCTTATGGAAAGTAATCATGATCTAGCTATGCTCCGAATGGGAAAATACCCATGGAGTACGAAGCAACGTATTTTAAGTGACAAAGGTCATTTGTCAAATGAAGATGGGGCTTCGGTTGCCATCGATGTGATTGGTAATAAAACTAAAAGAATCTATCTAGGCCATTTGAGCAAGGAAAATAATTTAAAAGAAATTGCCCATATGACGATGACAGATACTTTAATTAAAAATGATGTAGATACTTTTACACAAGTTAAAATAATGGATACTGATCCAGAAAAAGCTTGTTCATTGTTTGCAATATAGATCAGAGTGGTGAAAAAAATCGTTTTGCTCTGAGTAACTGGAGCAGATTTTTGAACCCGGACTAGATCAGAGTGAATAAAAAGACGTTTTGCTCCAAGCAACTGGAGGAACTACAAAAAAATCCGCTTTTTGGATTTATTTATAGGTTTGAAGTTGTCGAAGGAGTAGTCTTTTTATTCCGGACTAGATCAGAGCCATAAAAAAGCAGATTCCTTTAATTGGGAATCTGCTTTTTTTATGACCTTATTGTTGGTAACTGCTATTTTCTAGTGTTTTTTCTTTTTGTTGTTGTTTTTCTAATAACTTACTAGAGTCTTGGTCTAATTTAATTTTTGTAGATGCTTTTTTACCGTTACGGTAGTAAGTGATTTCCATATCATCACCGATTTTCTTGTTATATAGCGTGGACTGTAGTTCGGTACTGCTAGAAACATCTTTTCCATCTAATTGAGTGATGACGTCGTATTTCTTTAATCCACCTTTTTCAGCAGGTGAATCTTTTTCTACTGAAACAATAACAATACCACCAGTTACTTCATCAGGTTTAAGTTTTAGGACACTTTCTCGCTCTTCAGGGCTGATAAGATCTAAGTTTCTCATCGAAACACCAAGCATTGGACGAGCAATTGGTTTACCAGTTTCTAATTGATTGATAATTTTTACGACATCATTACTTGGAATCGCAAAGCCCATCCCTTCAGCAGATACACCTGAAGCAGCTTGTGCAATCTTACTTGAGTTGATTCCGATAACTTGCCCACTTGAATTTACTAAGGCACCACCAGAGTTACCTGGGTTAATTGCAGCGTCTGTCTGAATGGCATTGCTACTAATAATCGAGCCATCTTCTGCTTGGTTAGTAATCATACGGTCTTTGGCAGAGACGATACCTTGTGAAACAGAATTTGAGAAGGATGAACCAAGTGGAGATCCCATAGCAAGGGCAGCTTCACCAACTTGAACATCATTTGAATCTGCAAATTCAGCAACATTGGTTACATCTTTTGATGAAATTTCAAGAACTGCTAAATCGCTATAAACATCCGTTCCTACAACTTTTGCTGCTGCTTTTTTTCCATTGCTAAAAGTAATGTTCACTGCATCTGAACCAGTTACTACGTGATTATTAGTAACGATATAAGCTTTATCACCATCTTTTCGATAAATAACGCCACTACCTTCACTGGCTTCAGCAAGTTCTCCTTCACTTTTATTATTATCAGAAGGTCCAAATATTTTTTCTAAATCAGATAATTGAGATTGTTGTTTTTTCATGGTTGTGACAGAAACTACGGCATTTTCCATTTTTTTAACAGCACCAGTTACGTCATTTGGAGCACTTGTTTTTGTGTTTTGAACTTTTGTTTTACCAGTATCGTTGACTTCTTCTTTTGTTAGTGTGCGTGTGTTTGAGACGTTTGAAGCGTTATTATCTTTATTAATAACGGTATAACCGCCAACAACAAGTAATCCGCCTAATGCACCGGCTAATAATGATACACCGATTTGTTTAAAATACGCGTTGTTTTTTTTGTTTTTTGGATGTTTTAATACCTTTTCCTCATTTGTATCTTTTCTGGACTCTTTATTTTCTGGGGTTACGTCTTTTCTCATTATGTTCGGTGTAAAAACACCTTTCCTCCTTTATACTCTTGTATATAAACATTATATTTTGTTTGATGTAATAAGTCTAACCTTCAATTTTGAATAAAAAGTGAAGAACTTGGGATCAATTTCATTTTTTTTAAGAAAAAGAATGAATTTATTCGGAAAAAATGAGAAAATAAAGAACGAAATATAAAATTTTTTCCACATGACTTACCCACAACGATGTGGATAAGGTAGTTGATAACTTAATTATTGGCCATTTAGCTGTGTATAAAACTGTGGATAGATGTGGATAACTTTTAAATATGAATTAAAGGAAGAAATAAATGAAAATAAAAATTATTGCTGTTGGTAAATTAAAAGAAAAATATTTAAAACAAGGTATCGCTGAATACCAAAAAAGATTAGGTAAATACTGTAAACTTGAAATAATCGAAGTTCCCGATGAAAAGGCACCAGAAAATCTAAGTGACACAGAGATGCTACAAGTTAAAGAGAAGGAAGGTCAAAAAATTCTATCAAAAATTTCTGATAATGACTATGTCTTTGCGCTGGCGATTCAAGGGAAAGAAATCACCTCAGAAGATTTTGCAGAACAGATTGATTATTTAAGTACGAGAGGAACGAGTTCTTTTGCCTTTGTGATTGGTGGCTCATTGGGATTGTCTGATGAAGTAATGAAGAGAAGTGATGCTCAGATCTCTTTTGGCAGGTTGACATATCCTCATCAATTGATGCGACTGATTTTGACGGAGCAGGTTTATCGATGTTTTAGGATAATAAAGGGAGAACCGTATCATAAATAAATGATGAGGTTAGTTTGAATAACAAATATTTATAAGAATAAGTTAGATTGGAGAACTATTTATGATGAGCGATAATGAAGAGTGTTTGGCTTTAAATGTTATAAATGAATCATTGAAGTTACCTTTTGTAAAAGTTAATAGAGATGAGTTTTTAGTTAGAGTATTTGGAAATGACATAGAGGATAAGAACAGATTACTAGATGTAGGACCACAAGTTCTTTTTACAAAAGAAGAGTTAGACAAGAAAGCTCAGAATCGTATCAATTACTTAACAACTCAATCTAGTGCTGTGTCTTTTGCAACTGGAATACCTGGTGGATTTGCAATGGCAGCTACTATACCTGCTGATGTAGCACAGTTTTATGGTTATTCTTTAAAATTAGCTCAAGAAATTTCATATATTTATGGTTACGATGATATTTGGACTGATCAGGGCGAATTAAGTGAGGAGGCTAAAAATACACTTATTTTATATTTGGGAATAATGCTGGGAGTATCTTCTGCGGGTTCAATCACAAGGATATTATCTTCTAAGTTGTCTACACAAGCCTTGAAGAAGATACCGCAAAAAGCTCTAACAAAAACTTTTTATTATCCAATTATAAAAAAAGTACTAGCGGTGTTTGGAACTAAATTAACTAAAACGTCTTTTGCAAAAGGAGTTTCTAAAATCATACCTGTCGTAGGCGGAGTTATCTCAGGCGGCTTAAATTACGCTTCAATGAAACCTATGGCTAATAGATTAAAAAATGAGTTGAGTCAGTCTATTAATTATACAGAGTCAGATTTGGAGAAGGACTTAAAATTATTACAAAAAGAGGATGTTGTTATAGACTCAGGTGAGCCAATAGACATAATGAACTCATCCAATAATAATGATAACATAGTAACTTTTAATGAAAAATCTGTCTATGAGCGAATTGAAAAAGCGTATCAATTGTTTGAAAAAAATATAATAACTGAGGAAGAATTTTCAGAATTGAAGAAAAATTTACTCTTAAAAATATAATTAATAAGGTATGTGTCCAATGAAATTAAATGTATTCTAAATGAAAATAATAGGGAACTATTAGATAGTTAAAAAGAAAAGAATATATCAGAACTAGGAATTTTTATGACTATATTCTTATTATGTGTTATGACAATAGAGTAAAATATGTAGATTGATTCGGGGAGAATAGGATGAAACCAATAAAGTTTAGAATTCAGAATTATAAATCAATTGTTGATAGTGGTGAATGCTACTTTGAAGATGGATATACAGTACTTGCTGGCAAGAATGAAAGTGGAAAAACTACTATTTTAGAAGCGTTGAGAGATTTTGATAAAAATCAAGAGATAGATGATATAGCAATACCTCTAGGTAGAGAGGAAGTAAATACAAAAATAAGTGTATGGTTTGAAATTGACAAATTAGAAATAGAGGATATCAATGCTAAATTTGATTATTCATTAAAAAAAGTAAATACTAAAAATTTAATTAAGATAACTAAAGAAATTAATAATGAAGAATATCTATATAACTGTGATTTTACAGCAATAGAACATGAAAAAATAGAGAATTACTGGAAAAAAAATATAAATCCTTTTATTATTGAATTCAAAGAAGAAATAGGTATGACTAGCTATCTAACTTATTTAATAAATGGTGATGTAAAGAAAAAAATAGAATACCTTAATAGAATTTTAGATGAAGAAGAAATTTTTACGATAGAAAGAGAGATTGTAGAAATTAGTGTAGAAGAAGATGAAATATTATCTAAAATGAAAAAAACACTGGAATTATATAAAGAATCTATGGATGTAACAGATTTGTTAGTAAAGAAACTAATTAATTGTTATATGCCAAATTTTGTGTTTTATTCTTCTTTTAATGATACATTTCCAGATGTTATTAGAGTTGAAGATATAAAAAATAGTGAATTTGCACAAGACTTAGAAAAAATAAGTAAATTTGACATTGATGCTATAATCGATAAAAATAAACAAACTCAATCTAACCATCAAAGATCAGTAAATACAGAATTCACTGATATATTTAAAAAATATTGGACTCAGGATAATATAAAATTGGTAGTTGAAAAAGATGGAGAAAATGTTCATTTTTGGATTGAAGAAAATAGTATGATGTTTAAGCCATCACAAAGAAGTCAAGGACAACAATGGTTTTTAAGTTTTTACATAAAAGTAGTAGCGAGAATGAAAGAAAATAATCCTAATGTGATATTGATTGATGAACCAGGTTTATTTTTACATGCTAAAGCTCAAAAAAATATGTTGAAAACGTTAGAAGAGCAATTTAAAGAGAATTTAATTTTGTTTTCTACACATTCACCCTATTTGATAGAAGAAAATAAAATAAATCAAATAAGATTAATTGAAAAAGAAAATAATGAAACAGTTATTCATTCTAAAACTTGGGCTAAAATAAAAGACACTGAGACTTTAACACCAATTTTAACAGCTATTGGTTTAGGATTAGGAGATGGTATTACTGATAGAGGAAGAAATAATATTATTTGTGAAGGAGTAGAAGATGTTTTTTATTTAAGAGCATTTAAAAAAATTATAGATTCTAAATTAGATATTAATTTTATTAATGGAGATGGAGCAGCTAAACTTCAATTTATAGGTAGAATACTTGAAGCATGGCAATGTAGTGTGATGTATATTTTAGACAATGATAAAGCAGGTCATCAAGCAAAAAAGAAATTAGTAAAAAAAGAATTTGTGGAAGCTAAAGATATTATTATGGTCACAGATAAAGAAAATTCATCGACTGTAGATTTACTTAGCATTGAGGATTTTAAAAAATATATTTTAGAGGAATCTTTAGATATAGAAGTTATAAAAAATTCTGATTATATTTCTTCAAAAAAATTGGAAAAAGCATTACTTGCCAGAAAATTTTTAATGGAATCATCAAAAATTAAATTAAATCAAGAAAGTATGAATAATATAGAAAATTTGTTTAAAAAAATTGATGTAGTACTTAAATCATTATAGAAAATCTAAGTACTGAGTCTATAGATTTGATAAATTTGGTTAAAAAAAGTCATATTTTAATATTTTTAATTAATTTTTATTCTTCTGTAATACACAAGAGATCAATTGGAGGAACGCATCTATGACTGAAAAAGAAGAAGTAAAAAAAATTGTGGATAAGTATAATCAAAGTATTATGCAGTTATTAGAAAATGGAACTATTCAGGAAGCAAAAACGATTTTTAAACACATAGCTGATGAATCCAATCGGAAACAGAGAGAATTATTAGGGTTAGAAGATTAGCTATTTGTTAGATTGCCAAAGAACTTATTATAGAAATAGATTTTTTATCGCCAAATTTTATTCTAGTCACTTCGATGTCACATCATACAGTTAGACTCTTCTTAGTAATAAAAGAAGAGCCTTTTTTGGCTGATTGGAGACCTTAAAATGAAAAGAAAAAAAGAAAGTTTTAAAAAAGAAATAGTGATGACAATAATAATTTGTGTCATCCTTGTTAGTATTGTTATTGGAATTATTTTTTTACCTAAATTATTTTTTAATAACAAAAGTGGTTCAAATAAAAATTATGGAGACAGTAAAAAGATAACAGAAAAAATGTTAAAGGATAACGAAAAGTATGGTTCTAAGGACATCGAAATAAAAGTTGATCCTGAAACGTTAAGTTTAGAGTTACAAGATGCGGATAAAAAAGTTGATTTACCAGGAACATTTAATGAAAAAGTTGAAAACTTAAAAGAAGATAAAAATACTAAAAGTTGGAGCTATCCTGAAAAAGGCGTGGATGTTGTAGTTGAAAATCAGAAAGAATATGTTGATGTTTCATTCAAGTCGACTAAAGAAAGTTCTTTAAAATTAAATTGGCCTAAACTTGAGGGTGAGCATTACTATCTACCAATTGGAGAGGGGAAAAGCATACCGTCTAATGATAATCTTTGGAAGCAGTATTTTGAAGAAAACAACGAATTAGATTTGAATGAAGCTTTTTCGATGTCTTTTGTTTCAGTGGTTCAAAATAATAGTTCAGCCGTCATTGTTATGGAAAATAATTTTGATAAGCAACTAATTAAAAAAAATAGTAAAGAACAGAATTTGTCATTTGAAGTTGAATCTAGCTTTAATCAATTTAATCAAAAAATGCCTCTTAAATTTCGTATCTATTTAGCAGGTAATAACCCAGTTTCAGCGGCTAAATTATATCAAACAGATAGAATTAAAGAAGATAAATTTATGACACTATCTGAAAAAGCAGCAGACAATAAGAATATTGAAAAGTTATATGGAGCGCCACATATTTATTTTTGGCAAAATAGAATTTTAACGGATAAAGATGTCAATTGGCAAAAAATGACTGAAGGAAGCGATCAATTCTTTACACATATTGGCGATTTATTAGAGAAGCATTATGAAGATGGACGTAGTGAATTCGATCAAGCAATAGTTACTTTAAAGAATAATGAAGCGTATAAATATGAAAAAAATACGATTCTTACAGGTATTAATACAGTTCTTGTCTACCCAGATTTTTATGATAATACACTATTCAAAAAAATGGATGAAGAAAAAGCATTATTTTTAGAGAAAAATGAAAATGAGTTGCCTACTGAAAAAAGAATCGGAATTAATAAAATGATTTTAAAAGATTTTTTAGGAGATTCAGTTGGTTCAATTGAGAGTTGGGGGCAAACGACAACGACTGATGTTATTAAAGAGATGAAAAAATCTGGAATTGAAAATGCTTGGGTTGGTCTAGCAAATTGGAATCAAGGTCTGATTAATCCGTCATTTGTGAAGGAAGCAGTAGACTCTAATTATTTGATAGGACCATATGATTCGTATCAATCCATTCATTCTAATCCATCAATTGATTGGAACACTGCAGGCTTTAGAAATAATGAAGAAGTTTATAATTCTAAAACAATTATGAAACCGGATGGAGAATATATTTCTGGATTTCTTGGTAAAGGTCGAAAAGTCAATCAAACACTTATTAAAGATGAGGCAGAGTACCGTTTAGATAAAGTGTTAACGAAAAAAGTTCCTTTTAATACATGGTTTGTCGATACAGATGCTGCGGGTGAAATCTATAATGATTATAGTCCAGAACATCAAACAGGTATTCAACAAGATATTGATGCAAGAATTGAACGAACAAAATTATGGAATGGTAAGGGATTAGTAGTCGGAACCGAAACAGGTAATGACTATTTTAACAAAGGGATGGTATTTGCCCACGGACTTGAAACGCCAGTGATTGCCTGGAGCGATGAAGACATGCGAAAAAATAAAGAAAGTGAATACTATATAGGTGGATATGCTTCTATGAATGACACTATTCCTGGGAGGTATTCAAAACAAGTGCCTATAAAGGATGAATATAAAAAATTGTATCTTAACCCAGCCTATAATGTTCCATTGTATAAATTAGTTTATAACCAATCTGTTATAACGACGCATCATTGGGAATGGGACAGCTATAAAATTAAAGATGAAGTTGAGAGTAGGAGATTAACGGAATATTTATACAATGTTCCGCCATTAATTCATTTAGATAGTAATACTTGGAATGAAAGAAAAAGTGATATTGTAAAAAATGTTGAAATTTGGAGTCAATTTCAAAAAGAAGCATTACTTAATGAAATGACCGAATTTAACTATTTATCAGAAAATAAGCTAATTCAAAAAACGAGTTATGGAGATAATATTTCAGTGACCGTTAATTATTCTGATGAAAAATTCAAAAAAGACGATATTGAATTAGCTCCCCAAACTGGTCTTATCGAAATGAATGGGAAGCACTATCCGATTAATAGTTAAAGAAATAATCAAACAATTGCCTTTTCTCACTACAATAATATTTCTGCTCAATTGCCTATTGATGTAGTAACTAGAGCCCTCATTTCAGGTAGAATTAAAGAGCAAACGGCATAATATTTAGCTCATATCCAAACAATTATTGAAAGTGTCGATCATTCGATGGCTGAGATCGATACGACTTTTAAAGGATTATTCCCAGAAGGCACACCACCGATAAAATAATTTGTTTGAATACCTAAAGTCCAACGACAATCAGTGTCGTTGGGCTTTTTCTATGTGCCAACCTAAATTGAGGACTATTAGTAACATAAAATATTCAAAAACTGTTACCCAAGTCTAACCCGTTATCGTGTATACTTAAAGATAGAGTGACTTAGAAATGATATAAAATATGAATAAAAAGATTAACAGAGGGTAAAAAATGAAAAGTAAAAAAGCAAAAAAAAATAGAAAGAAAACAAGTCGAGGACAGAAGGTTGTCTATGTCGTTTATCTAGTCATCGCTTCTTTGAGCTGTTTTTTCTTCTTTAAAGCCTATCAGTATATTAGTAACATACCAAAGGCAAATAATATGACGCAAGAGGAAATATACGATGTGACTCGAATTGGAGAATCAGATATTAAGTTGGTGAGAGCTTTAAAGAATGATGCATTTGATTCGTGGCTTTATGAAGCCAATAGTGACAAAGTTAAACAGTTACAAAAAATGCAAGGTGTTATATCAAGTGTTACAGAAGGAAAAGTTAAGGTTTCAGAAATTGATCAAGTTATCTCAGGCTTAAAAAAAGAGATTGATACAATCAATGATTCTGATGTTGAGGAATTATATGTTTTATATTATAAAACAGTTTTACCGAAGCATTATGAAAAAGCAGATAGTGTTTTTCAGAATATGACAGTTGATGATCCAAGAGATGATTACCAGGATATATTTGCATTATTGGATTTATTAAATAAAATATATAACCAAAAAGGAATGTTGGCGGTTACTAATGATGACATGTTTAATAAATCAGCTGTTTTATTAGAAGAAGTAAATAATAATTTTCAAGAAGTGAACCAAATAAAATCAATGTTTATTAATTATGAACTATTAAAAGAACCAATACCTGAACCAAAAACAAGACTGGGAATGGAACTAGATGGATATGTGTATAAGGCTAATGATTATTTACAAGCCGAGATAATGGTGGCAGAATTTGAGGAAAAATATAAAGAACTTCAAACTAATTTATCAACGAATAAACAGTTAATCAAAAAATCGGTAGAAATGCCTGATTTGGTGGGAATGACTATTGAGCAGGCGCAAAGGGAATTAAGTAAATTGAAACTAAATTCTACTGTGTATGGTTATACTAATAATTTGTATAGAAATGGTGACATAGTTCCTGAAAGTAAGAGAAACTTAGAAACGTGGGATGATGATAAGCAAGATAAGATTACTAGCCAAGAACCTTCTCGCTTAGATTATGAATACATTGTCGAAGGCTCTATGATTAAAATAACTGTAGAAAATAAAGCGATTGAGAAGCCTAAAGAGACAACATCACCAAGTAGTTCAAGTACATCTGATTCATCAACAAGCAAATCAGGTAGTACAGATGTGACATCTAGTACTACTATAAGTAGTTATGATGATAATAGAGAGTAAAAACTAGAAAGGAAAAGGAGTTTTCAAATGGTTAGTAAGAAAAAAATCAAGAAGAAACGCAAACAATCTAATAAACGGCGCCGTTTGATATTGAATATTCTGGGAATGCTGGCGCTAGTGATGATGTTATCTGTGTCAATTGGCGGGTATATCATTAGTAAGCGATATAGTCCTTATAGTTCTCTTCTTGAAATTCAAGATATCAATCAAAAAATTACCCAGTCTTTTGTAATCTTAGATAAAAATGATCAACCTCTAGATGAAAATACGGTGGTTGTTAAGTTTGATCCTATCCAACATGAACCGACTTGGAATATTGATAAGTTATACTTGGATACGCTTCTAGCTGTTGAAGACAATTCTTTTTATACTAGAAAAACAAATGGATACTCGATTAAAGGAACAACAGGAGCAGTCGTTTCTCAAGTGAAAAGGAAGTTAGGAAAAAATGTAGTCTCAAGAGGTGGGTCGACCATTGAACAGCAATTGGTCAAACTTATGGTGTTTGGCACAAATAACAAAAACACAGTGTCTGACAAAATTATTCAATTAATTGATGCCAGAAAACTTGCGCTGAAGTACGATCGAGAGGATATTTTGAAAGCTTATCTAAATGAATTACGTTTAACACCGAACACAGTGGGCGTAAAAGCTGCGTCCATTGAGTTATTTGGGGATGATATGTCGAAAATTGATTCAAAAGACCCAAAACAAGTAGCTCAAGTAGCTTTTATGGCTGGGCTTGGACAATCTCCATCGACTTATATTCAGGACTTTAATAAAAGTGGCAAAGCCCGTACAAGAACGATTCTTTCTATTATGAAGGAAAATACTTTGATTGGTGAGGATGTGTACCAGGAAGCACTTGCTGTTGTTGATAGTGAAAAGGAAGAATTTACTTTAAAAAGTTATAAACAAAAAGGGACGCCAAAAGAATATCAAGCTTATGTTTCTAAAGTAAAAGATGAGTTGAGTCAATTGAATTTGCCAAAAAATGTGAAGATTACAGTAAAAACTTATGCAGATGCTAATCAGTTAAAAGAACTACACAAGATAGCTATGGGAACTTACCCCCAAGATGATCGACTGCCTAATGGGTATATCGAACACAAAGAAAGTTTAACCGCCCTTTCTGTGATTGAGACGAAAACTGGGCATATCACCGGACTAGCGACTAACTCAGATAACCCATTAATTCCTTATACGGCAACCAGATCATCAGGTTCTACGATTAAGCCATTATTAGACTATGCGCCAGCTGTTGAATATGCAGGGCTTACCCCTGATACGATTCAAAATGGCTCATCTTTTACTGTAGGAGAGTGGAAGGTTAAAAATTACGGTAATCAAAATTACGGTAACGTAAGAGCGTCATTTGCTTTGGGGTTGTCCCTTAATTCAGCGGCTGTAGAAGCCTTTCAAATGACGAATAATCAACAAAAAAATAGCATGATGGAACCTTTTGGCTTGAATTCTTATAATCAGAATGGAGCGAGTTATAATCCTGAACAATCTATTAATTACCCAACTAATGTTTTAGCGCTATCATCAGCGTTTAGTACGTTTGGAAATGATGGGGTCAGAGTGGAACCTACCACCGTTAAAAGTATTCAAACAGATTCAGGACCAATCAAATTATCAGAAGCTGAAAGTAAACGGGCGATGAGTTCCTCAACTGCTAAAACAATGGTTAGTATGTTGAAAGAAGTAACAGGTGCTAATGGTTCAGAACCTTATGCTGGTCCTAAATATACAGGCTTTAATCAGGAAACCTATGTGATGAAATCAGGATTAAGTAATTTTGAGGGGACTGTTCCAAATAGTAATAATAAATCACCAGATGCGCTTCTTGCCATGGCTTCACCAGAACTATCAATTGCGACATGGCTAGGTAGCCCTTCTTACGTCGACGCGACTTATGCACCGACGAGTTTTCCTCATGATACGGCTAATCAAGGAAGAGTTTACTTAATGAATAGCGCATTCAAAGTAATGATGGAAGGTAGAGAATCTAAAAAATTTAAATTTGGTAATGAAAAATTGATACGTGATAGCCAAACCACACCTCTCATACCTGAACTTGATAAGATGTCAGATGATGATCTAGATGATATCACCATTAAAAATAAAGAGATAGATAAAAAAGAGTCAGAGAAGTACGATTCACTTGAAAAAGAATATTTAAAAACGATAGATAAGATTAATCGAACTTATCAAGAGTGAGAAAGGAGCTAAAGATGAAAATAGAACGAATGTTAACGATCATTGTGATGCTACTAAACAGAAAACGTGTCACAGCCAATGAATTGGCAGAAAAATTTGAAGTTTCAGTTCGAACAATTTACCGAGATATTGAGACTATCAATCTAGCAGGAATTCCGATTATCTCCCATTCTGGAAATAATGGTGGTTTCAGCATTTATGAAAATTATAAACTTAATCATCAAGTCTTAACGCTTAATAATTTATCTTCTCTTCTTTCTATTCTAAAAGATATTAACACGACAGTTGATGACATTGAATTAGAATCATCTATCGAAAAATTACAGAATATTGTGCCTGAAAATAAGCTAGCCGAATTAAAACTGCAGTCAGAACAAATCATCATCGACTTACATCCTTATGGTGATTCTCCTAAGCAAAAAGAGCTAGTAAAAACAATCCGACAAGCTATTACACAAACCCGGTTACTAACGATTGATTATAGAAATTATGATAGTGAGGTGAGCACACGACAAATAGAACCGATGTCACTAATCTTTAAAAACTATACGTGGTATTTATTTGCATATTGTCAATTAAAAGAAGATTTTAGATTATTTAGAGTATCTCGTATTAAGGACTGCCAATTAGAAGGGCAAACATTTGAAAGACAAGAGACATCCTATCATGAAATGACTGCACAAGAATTTGAACAAGCTGAAATGATAACGTTGGTTTTAAAAGTTGCGCCCAATATGAAGTCTCGTGTGGAGGATATTTTTAATCAAGAAGATATCGAAATTTTAGAAACAGGTGAGTTTCTGATTACAGCTATGTTTCCTGATAAAGACTGGTTATTTTCCCTTGTCTTTAGTTTCGGGGAACATGTAGAAGTCTTGGAACCAAAGAAACTACGTGAGTCTGTTGCGAATAGACTGAAATTAATGGCTGATAAATATAATTAAATTTGTTTCTCAAAGCTGACAGACTGTTGTCAAAGGACCATGATAAGATTGTTTTTGTAAGACACTTTTATATTAACTAGGGGGAAAATTAAATGACAAACACTATTAAATTACCAAAACCAACACTTATTTCAGTAAACGATGTGACATTAGAAGTTTTTGAAGCGGGACAAGAAAATAAAGGAAATCCTATTATTTTATGTCATGGTTGGCCAGAACACGCCTTTTCTTGGAGATATCAAGTGGAGCCGTTAGTTAAAGCAGGTTATCATGTGATTGTTCCAAATCAACGTGGATATGGCAACTCAACGTGCCCAAAAGAAGTGACAAAATATGATATAGAACATTTAACAGGTGATCTGGTTGCTTTACTAGATCATTATGAGTATGAAAAAGCAATCTTTATGGGACATGATTGGGGAGCAAGCATTGTTTGGAGTATGAGTTTGCTACATCCAGAGCGTGTCGATAAAATGATCAACTTATGTTTACCTTATCAAGTGCGTGGAGAAAAACCTTGGATTGAGTTTATGGAGGAATTCTTAGGAGAAGATTATTACTTTGTCCACTTTAATAAACAACCAGGTGTGGCAGATGAGATATTAGATGAGAATGTGACGCAATTTATGCAGAATCTATATCGAAAAAATGTACCCGCTCAAGCTCCTGGTGAGGGAATGGAAATGATTAATTTAGCGAAATCACCGGTAGCATTAGGTGAACCTGTCATGAGTGATGAGGATCTTTCTGTTTATATTTCAGGCTTCCAGAAAAACGGGTTCACACCTAGTATTAATTGGTATAGAAATTTAGATCGTAACTGGCATTTATTAGGCGAGGTCTCGCCAATTGTTGATCAGAAAACACTAATGGTTTATGGTGAAAAAGACGTGATACCACCATTACCTAATATTAAAGATTTTGTACCTAATATTGATGTTAAGAGTCTTGATGCAGGTCATTGGGTTCAAGAAGAAAGACCAGAAGAACTCAACGAAATGATTTTAAACTGGCTAGGAAAATGAGCGACATCCTCTATTTTAGAAATCAAAGAGAATTTATTGAGTGGTTAGAAGTGAATCATCAGACAACAACTGAGATTTGGCTAGGCTTTTTTAAGAAAAAGGCGAATAAAGAAGGTTTTACCTGGTCTGAATCTGTAGATTGTGCGTTGATGTTTGGCTGGATTGACGGGATACGAAAGACAGTGGATGAGGATAGCTATAAAATTCGCTTTACGCCACGTAAACTCAATAGTGTTTGGAGTAAAGTGAATGTCCAAAAGGTTGAAAAACTAATTGAATTGGATAAAATGAAACCAGAAGGATTAACAGTTTTTAATCAAAGAAAAGATCAAACAGGTTATTCAGCCGTTAGTCGAAACGTTGAACTGAGTAAGAAAAATGAAGAGTTAATCAGACAAAATTCAAGTGCTTGGGAATTTTTTAATCAATTACCAGCTTCTTATAAAAGAGATTCCATCTGGTGGGTAATGAGTGCGAAAAAAGAAGAAACTCAGTTAAGAAGGCTGAATCGATTAATTGAGGCGTGGGAAAAAGGTGATATGTTAAGACCTTAAATTTAGTGGAGTATTTCATATCTATCTTTTTAGGAATATAATAAAATTAGATAGATAGGCACTAATGAAAGGAAGTATATTCATGATTTTGATTCCATTACCTAGTTATGGTTTTGATCCGACAGAAGTAGCAGTTCCTTGGTTCTTTCTAATAAACAAAAAAGAAAAAATAGTTTTTGCGACGCCAGATGGAAATATAGCAAGAGGTGATCAACGTTTATTAACAGGAGATAGCTTTGGTTTATTAAAAAAAATGTTAATGACTGAATCAAAAATAATAGAAATATATGAGACGATGATAAAATCGATTGAGTTTCTCAATCCAATAAAATATAGTGAAATCAAGTGTGAAGAGTTTGAAGGACTTATTTTACCTGGTGGTCATGATCCCGGCATGAAAAGTTATTTAGAAAGTGAAGTATTGCAAAAAAAAGTAGCCTCTTTTTATAAGGTAAAAAAACCTATTGGTGCGATTTGCCATGGAGTTGTTCTTGCAGCAAGAAGTAAAACCAAAAATACTGGCAAATCTGTGTTGTATTCGTATAAGACAACGGCATTGTTAAAAAAGCAGGAAATGAGTGCTTATTACTTAACGTGTCTATGGCTAAAAAGCTATTATCGAACATATTCAACTTCGGTTCAAGAAGAAGTAATTTCCGTATTAAAGAATAAGCAGCAATTTTGTTCTGGGAAAATAACAACTAAAAGAGATAGTATTGATAATACAGATTGTTCATTTGTTGTAAAAGATCGGCATTATGTATCTGCACGGTGGCCGGGAGATGCTAATCTATTTATCCAAACCTTTTATCAGGTGCTTATTGATTGGCGAGAAAATGAAGCTATTAAAAATTAGAAAATACGATAACTATGAATGTTGTCGCAGGAGCAGGTTTTTGGTCTCCTGATTGTTAAAATTATTTATATAGACAAGAAAGAAGTTGACTAAAATAGTTAACTTCTTTTTTTATATTTTAAAAAAGAAGTGGTTATTAAATGCTCAAAAGGAAAGGGAACAACAGAGTGGTAAAAAGTCGTTTTGCTCATAAACAAGCAATCATTCTTTTTTAGTCAACCTCTACGGGAGATCAAGAAAATATATTGGTGAATGGTTGTTTTGACTTCAATAGAGGGGCTAAAAAAATAAGTATTATCCATTAAAATTAATAAATAAAAAGTATGAATAAATTAGTTTAAAAAAATAATCAAATTATAAAATATTGTTAGAATTATTGACTAAATATAGAAATGAAATATTTTTATTCAACTTGTTTTAAATTGAACTTGTTATTTAATTCAGGTATATAAAAAATAAGAGAAAAATTTGAGCATTTTCTTATCCTAAATTTTCAAAAATATGATAGTATGTCTCTAAAGTAATTTTTTTTCACAAAATCTGTTACTCGTTTTATTATTTTTATCTATATTTTTTTAAAAAGTCAGTAAACGCTTACTTTTAAATGGTTTTCAGTGTTCTTGTTTATTTTATAGTATGTGAAAAAATATGGCGATTTAATTTTCACATCTATCTAATATTGGTATTTAAATCTTTGTTTATACATATTTTTAAAACTTTTTAATGTTTTGTGTTGTTAAAATAAATTTATAGTCTTTTCATGAGACTAAAAACGTGATTATGATATTGTTTTTTTAAGTTATTCTATTGGAGAGCAAGAAAAGAAAAAATAAAATAGAAAAAGGAGATTTCTTATGAAAAATAAAAATATTCAAAGTCCAAAATATGATACAAAGTACCGAGGTAAGGGAAGATTAGTTAAGAAAAATAAGGTATTGATTAGTGTATTAACAACATCTGCATTTTTATTACCGGTATTTTCTGCATCAGCAGAATCAGTTAGTACTAGTGGAGGCAGATTAAACTCATTCCCCTCGATGAATTTTCTAGATAATAATAATTTATTAACTGGTGAAACGACTGAAGGTAATATGACTATTAAAGATAATATCAACAATCCGAATAATGCTCCGTTACTTTCAGATGATAAATATTATCCAATCAGAGTGTATAGCAATGCCTCAGGAACAGTGATGTATTCTATTGCAATTTCTAGAACAACAAAAGATTTAAAAGTACAAATATTTGAAAAAAAGGGTACTGAGTTTGAAGGTAAGGAATCTATAGTGATTCAGCCAGGAAAAGTGGGTGTTATTCGACAAAAAGAGTTCACTCTGAAAAAATCAGGCAATTTTTATGCGTTTTTCAGTAAAGATGGAGAGAAGTTACATATACCTTATAACTGGAATGCTGGATTAAATGGTAAGCCTTTCGATTATACGACACCTTGGGGAGAAAATGGGGCAAGAGATGTTAATGATGATTCAGGAATTTATATTCCTGGAGAAGTAAAAGTAACTGCTAATTTTAAAGATAGTTCTGGAAAGCGAATGACAGACGTTTCAGGTGCTGAAATTTCAGAGGAAGTTTACAGAATGTATAAAGGTCAAACGTATACTTATAATATTGATAATGTGCCTAAAATTCCAGGATACAAGGTGAAAGTACCTGATAATGTTTCGGGGACTCCGCATGAACAAAATGTAAATGAAGAAAAAGTTGTGTTTGTATACGAATTTGATAAAGAAGCACATAAACCTGAATTTAAACTTGTTTTAGAAGGTAGAAATGAAGTAAATGGAACAGGAATACCGGGTGATAAGATTGTTATTAAAGATAGTAAAGGTAATAAATTAGGTGAAGGCGTTGTGGATGCGAACAGTGAGTTCAAAATAGTAACATCCCGTCCATTAGTTAAAGATGAAATTTTAACAGCTACTCCTAACACAGGTAAAGAAGAAGGAACATCTAATACAGTTCCGGTTCAAGAAGATATTTATACAAAAGAACTTGAAAAAGTAGCAGCAGAAACTAAAAAAATAATCAACGATGATCCGTTATTAACAACAGAAGAAAAGAAAGAACAACAAAAAGCTGTTGATAAAATTTTAGAAAAGGAAAAGGAAAATCTTTCCAAAGCAATAACGGAAGAAGAGTTATCAGAAGTTGTGACTGAAGGTACAAAAAATATTGAACAGGAATATAAACAAGGAAAAACTTTAGATGAGCAACAAAAAGCAGCTAAAGAAACTCTTGATAAAGTAATCAAAGAGACCAAAGAGGCAATAGAAAACGATGGAACTTTAACGACAGCTGAAAAAGAAACACAGAGTAAAGCTGTTGATACAGCGGGTAAAACTGCAAAAGACGTTATTGATGCTACTAATACAGCCGATGATCTTAAAGTGGCACTTGAAACTGGAACAAGTAATGTAAAGGCTGAACATAAACCAGGTACGTCAGTAGAGGATCAAAAAAATCAAGCCAAAGAATCCCTTGATAAAGTAATTAAAGAAACGAAAAAAGCAATAGAAAATGATCCAACTTTAACGAATGTTGAAAAAGAAGCACAAAGTAAAGCTGTGGATGAAGCAGGTACATTAGCCAAAAAAGAACTGGAAGATGCAGCCAATGCAGAGGATCTTAAAACAGCACTTGAAACTGGAACAACTAATATTAAAGTAGAATATAAACCAGGTACGTCAGTAGAAGAACAAAAAAATCAAGCCAGAGCAACTCTTGATAAAGTGATAAAAGAAACGAAAGAAGCGATAGAAAACGATCCAACCTTAACGGCAGCTGAAAAAGAAACACAAAAGAATGCTGTGAATGAAACAGGAAAAGCAGCAAAAGAGACAATGGATAAGGCTAATGCAGCAGAAGATCTTAAAATAGCGACAGAATCAGGTACAACTGCAGTTATTAAAGAGCATGTTCCTGGTAGTGGTTTAAATGTTAGAAAAGAAACAGCCAAAGATTTAATTGATCAAGAAGTAGCCGCTACTAAAAAAGCGATAGAAAACGATCCAACATTAACTACATCGGAAAAAGAAAAACAAAGTGAAGCAGCTGTTAACGAAGGTGAAATAGCTAAAAAAGCGATTGACGTAGCGATTGATGCTGATGGAATTAACAATGAGACTGCTAAAGGGATTGAAACAGTTGCGAATCAACATAAATCTGGTGATGCTGTAGATATTAGAAAAGAAGACGCTAAAAAAGCAATTGATGAAGAAGCAAAAGTAATAAAAGAAAAAATTACAAACGATCCGACCTTAACAAAAGAAGAAAAAGAACGTCAAAGTGGTAAAGTCGATCAAGAAGCGACAACAGCTAAAAAAGCGATTGACACAGCTAAAACTGCAGATGGTGTGGATGAAGCCAAAGGCAAAGGAATTGAATTAATCGATAATCAGTACCAACCAGGAAATTCATTAGTTGCTCGTAAGGAAGATGCTAAAAAAGTAATCGATCAAGAAGCAAAAGTAATAAAGGAAAAAATCACAAGTGATCCAACCTTAACAAAAGAAGAAAAAGCACTTCAAAGTAGCAAGGTGGATGAAGAAGCGAAAACGGCTAAAACAGCAATAGATACAGCAACTACCGCGGATGGTGTAGATGAAGCAAAAGGTAAAGGGATTGAATTAATCGATAATCAATACCGACCAGGAAGTACATTAGATAGCCGTAAAGAATCTGCCAAAAAGGCAATTGAACAAGAAGCAATACTAACAAAAGAACAAATTATGAATGATCCAACCCTAACAGATGAAGAAAAAGCAGAACAAGCTGGTAAAGTCGATCAAGAAGCGAAAACGGCTAAAACAGCAATAGATACAGCTAAAACTGCAGATGGTGTGGATGAAGCAAAAGGTAAAGGAATTGAACTAATTGATAATCAATACCAACCAGGAAATTCATTAGTTGCTCGTAAGGAAGATGCTAAAAAAGTAATCGATCAAGAAGCAGCATTAATTAAAGATCGTATTAACAATGATCCAACGTTAACAAATGAAGAAAAAGTAGAACAAGCTGGTAGAGTGGATCAAGAAGCAGAACATGCTAAAGCAAATATTGATACAGCGACAGATGCAAGCGGAGTAGATAGTGCAAAGGGTAAGGGAATTGAACTAATTAATAATCAATATCAAACAGGTGACTCTTTGGTTAGCCGTAAAGAATCAGCAAAAGATGCTATTGATAGAGAAGCAACCTTTACTAAAGAGCAAATTAGTAACGATGCAACATTAACAGAAGCCGAAAAATTAAATCAAATTAACGGAGTCGATCAAGAAGCAACAACTGCTAAGGCAGCGATTGATGCGGCAACGAATGCAAGTGAAGTAGATAGCGCAAAAGGCAAGGGAATTGAGTTAATCGATAACCAATACCAACCTGGCATTTCAATAATTGATCGTCAAAATGCAGCCAAAGATGCGATTGATCAAGAAGCCAGCTCAACGAAAGAACGGATTACTAATGATCCAACCTTAACAGAGGAAGAAAAAATAGAACAAAGCAATCGAGTGGACCAAGCAGCAGAAACTGCTAAAATAGCCATTGATGCAGCAACAGACGCTAATGGTGTGGATGGTTCTAAGGGTCAAGGTGTGACAAATATTGATAATCAATACCAAACAAGTCAACCGCTAGAAGAGCGCAAAGAAGCAGCTAAAGTAAGAATTGATGAAGCAGCAAGTGATGCGAAAAATCGAATTACGAATGATCCAACTCTGACGGATGAAGAAAAAGCGATTCAAAGTGCGGGTGTTGATCAAGCTGCGGCAATCGCTAAATCAGAAATCGATGCAGCGACAGATGCAAGTGGCGTGGATAGAGAAAAAGGTCAAGGAATCACGAATATTGACAATAATTATCAGCCAGGAACTTCTTTAGATGGACGTAAAGAAACAGCAAAAGCAGGAATTGATCAAGCAGCTCAGGAAGCAAAAGAAAAAATTGCTAATGATCCAACTTTAACAGCAGAAGAGAAAGCAAATCAAAGCAATGGTGTGGCTGAAGCAGCGACAAAAGCCAAAGAAGCAATTGATGCAGCAACAGATGCAAGTGGCGTGGATAGAGAAAAAGGTCAAGGGATTACGAATATTGACAATAACTATCAACCAGGAAGTGGACTTGATACACGTAAAGATTTAGCTAAGTTTGATATCGATGAAGCGGCAAAAGCAACAAAAGAAAAAATTACGAATGATTCAACACTAACAACTGAAGAAAAAGCAAAACAAAGTAACGGTGTAGATGAAGCAGCGACAAAAGCCAAAGAAGCAATTGACGCAGCAACTGATGCAAATGGTGTAGACAGTGCGAAGGGTCAAGGAATCACAACGATTGACAATAACTATCAACCTGGTAACCCATTAGATTTACGTAAAGAAACTGCTAAGGCAGGTATTGATGCTGAGGCTAAAGCTATTAAAGAAAAAATCAACAATGATTCTACATTAACGAAAGAAGAAAAAGCAAAACAAAGTGCTGGTGTAGATGAAGCAGCAACAAAAGCTAAAGAAGCGATTGATACAGCAACCGATGCAAGTGGTGTAGACAGTGCGAAGGGTCAAGGCATCACAACTATCAATAAAGAGTATCAGCCAGGAAGTGCTTTAGATAGTAGGAAAGAAGATGCTAAAAAAGCAATCGATAACGAAGCAAAATTAATTAAAGAAAAGATTAATAATGATTCTACCCTAACAAAAGCAGAAAAAGAAAAACAAAGTAAAGGTGTAGATGAAGCAGCAACAGACGCTAAAAAAGCAATTGATGCGGCTAAAAATGCTGATGGTGTAGATAGTGCCAAAGGACAAGGCATTACGAATGTTGACAATAACTATCAACCAGGAAATCAGTTAGACGGTCGTAAAGAAGAAGCTAAGAAAGCAATTGATGAAGCAGCAAAGGCAACAAAAGAAAAAATTACGAATGATTCTACCTTAACAAAAGCTGAAAAAGAAAAACAAAGTAAAGGCGTAGATGAAGCAGCAACAGACGCTAAAAAAGCAATTGATGCGGCTAAGAATGCTGATGGCGTAGACAATGCGAAAGGTCAAGGAATTACAAGTATCGATAAGGAATATAAAACTGGTAATGTTTTAGACACACGTAAATCTGAGGCTAAAAAAGCAATAGACGAAGCTGAAAAAGCAACGAAAGCAGCAATTGCAAAAGATTCAACATTAACTGAAAAAGAAAAAGCAGCACAAACTAAAGCAGTCGAAACAGAAGCTAAGAAAGCTAAAGAAGCGATTGATGCAGCCAAAACTGCAGATGATGTAGATAGTGCTAAAGGGCAAGGAATCTCCGATATCACTAAGCAACATGAATCAGGAAAAGCTGTAGAATCACAAAAAGAAGCGGCTAAAAAAGCCTTGGACGAAGCAGCAAAGGCAACAAAAGAAGCAATTAGCAAGGATTCAAGTTTAACTGCAAAAGAAAAAGAAACACAAACAAAAGCAGTTGATAAAGCCTTAGAAGAAGCAGTGAAAGCAATTGATACAGCAAAAACTGTTGATGAAGTAAATAATGCAAAAGATAAGGGAACAAAAGAAATTGCTAAAAAACATGTCCCTGGTAAAAAATTAGAAACACAAAAAGAAGAAGCCAAAAAAGAAATTGAGAAAGTTGCAGAAAAAACGAGAGAAGCAATCAATAAAGATACAAGTTTAACTGCAAAAGAAAAAGCAGCGCAAATCAAAGCAGTTGATAAAGCCTTAGAAGAAGCAATAAAAGCGATTAGTGAGGCTAAAGATGCGGATGCGATTGAAAAAGTTAAAGTGGATGCTGTAGAATCTGTTGAAAATCAACATAAACCAGGCAAAAAAATACCTGGAAAAACTGGTGGTAACGGAATTAATGGAACTAATACCGGAGGAAAAGGAACATCTTCAGGTGGCGGTTATACATCAGGAACATCTGGCAATACAGGACGCTCTACTTTACCTAAGACAGGTAGCGAAGAAACTGGCTACTTGGCAGGATTGATTGGCTTTGCTCTATCAGGATTAGCGTTGTTAGGATTTAGAAAAAGACGTAACACTGAAGAAGAGTAAAAGCTGAGTAAAAGAAGATACATAGATTTAAAATTACTGGTTCTACTTAAATAACTATTGATACAGGGTGGACAAAAGTCATACAACCTTTGACTATTAAAAATATTTGTGTAAAAAACAGAGACTGATATTTCGATCAGCCTCTGTTTTTTTGTTGAGTGAAGGTCTATAAATAATTGTTTCAAATCAAACTAGAAATGATTTTTGCTGTTTCTACAGGTTGACTAATTGGAAAATGGTGCCCATAAGGTAAAATTTCTTTAATATCAAAGTTTTCAGGTTGTTTGTAACTGCTATCTTTTGAACCCCAGATACTCGGTATTAAGTTAATTTCTGGTTTATTAAAAATCATTTTATGTAGAATCTCATTTATAAGCAGATTTGTATTTAAAATCCTCGGAGAACTGAAGCTGTTTTTTACTTTTTCAAAATAAATTTCAGATAGTTTTTCTTCTTTTGAGAAAAATCCTTTTTTCATAAAATATTGTTTTAATTGTTGGGTACTAACTGATTTTAATAAGATTTTACTCAACCATCGGGGTGGATTTTTTTTAATTTTAAGAATGGGAGGTTGTAGTAAAACAAGTTGCTGACTACTTGATAAAATATCTCTTTGAAGACCTTCCAATAAAAGGGCAGCACCGAAAGAGTGACCAACAAAAGTTGCTTCGTTGTTAGTTTCTTGTTGAATCATTTGAATGATTTTTAGGTAAGGTTCAAGCACCTCTTTATTTGGTCGAAAAGGTGAGCGTCCAAACCCAGGTAAGTCAATTATCCAAATAGGACGATTAGTTTGCTTATTTAATTCACGTCCTAAAGGAAATAAATCTGAACCATCACTAAATAAACCGTGAATTAAAACAATAGGTTTTCCATTTCCTTCCAGTTGATAAAGGGTTGTTTGGTTAAGTGTTGTTCGAATGAAAGAATTGGTACCTATTTTTCCAAAAGTAAGTGTGTAATCAATATCAGCAACAACTAAAGCAAGTGAGTTATTAACAGATAATTCATCAATTAAGTGAAATGGAAAATCTTTTTTAACCTGTTGATTCTCAAACTCTCTATCAGTTATAAAATTTAGACTGGATTTAGAAACACCAGTAATCTGACTACCACCTAAAGACATAATAGCCTTTAGAAAAGGCATAGGTGCTATTATTTTCGGTATTTTCATATTCATCGATTGAGAAATAAGAGTCATTAATTGTGGTAAATTTAAATCTTCTTTTTTATCTTGTACTAGCGTGTAAGTAGCCGTTTTTTTAGGTTTGGAAAATAAAGCTCTCACTACAAAATTAACAAAGATATCGTTATGAATAACAGGTAATCGATAATTTTTTCCACCAGGAATAACAGGCAAAAGCCCTTGTCTAATAATCTTCATAAATAATCCGAACCCAGCTAGTTGCTCTGTTGCACCTGTGTGTTTTGTACCAATAACAGTGGGTGGGTTAATAACTGTCAATGGAAAATTTTCTTGTAAGGCAATTTGGCGAATCAAGATATCAGCTTGAAACTTCATTTGCTCATAGTAAGAATCATTGACTAATAAAGGGTGCATCTTATTAAAAACATCATAGTTCAACCAATCTTTTTGTTTATCATTAAAGGGACTCATGTAGCCGACAATATGAATTAGTTGTTGTAGTCCCCTTTTTTTATGAATTTCTGTAGCTAATTCAGAGACATGCTTCGCACCGTTTAGAAATGCTGTTTTAGCAGCATCTTTTGGGAGTGCTATATCCATTGGTCCTCCGCAGTGAATGATTGAATCACAAGAAAGAGCGATTTTTTTGTCATCACTATTTAAACCTAAGCTAGGTAAGGTTAAATCCCCAGTGATCAGCTGAATCTTTGAGTCATTAAGCATTTTTAGATAGTGAGCTTTTTCTTTATTTCTAACTAGTAATGTCAAATTAATATTTTTTTTAGCAAGCTGGGTAACAAGTTCACTACCAATAAATCCTGTGGCACCAATAATTAATACGTTCATAAGTTATTCTCCTTTTTAGTACCGTTCAGTACTAATTAGATTTAAAAAAATTACTCTTAAACGAGTAATTTAAATAATTGTTTAGCTGTTGTTGTGATAATCCGGTTGTCTTTTTGAATTTCTGCAAGAAATAGTGCGCCTTCTAAATTGGTAATAAATAGTTGAGAAATCTCTGCTGGGTTAAGACCTTGCTTGAATTCTTTTGTTTCAATCCCTTCTTGAATAAGGCGTTCGCAGACAAAAGTTAAATTCGCAAAAAATTGAGCGATTTTTTCTTTGACAATCGTTGTATTATTTGGTGCTTGAATGGCTAAGGTGATAAAAGGACAACCTCCTTGATAGTCCCGATTCTTTATACCTATAGAAAGATTGTCTAAAAATAGTAAGGTTCTTTTCTCTACAGAGAGATTAATTTGAGAGAGAGCTATCTCAAGGTTTCTTTGATATAATTCAATCCAAAAATCAATCACTGCAACTAAAAGTTCATCCTTATTAGAAAAATGATAGTACACATTTGATTTTGAAACATTACTAACGCGGACAATTTCATCCATACTCGTATAAACAAAACCTTTTTCAAAAAATAGTTTAGCGGCCGTTTCAACAACATGGTCTTTATTAATTTTTTTATGATTTGTCATACTAGAACTATATAGTACTAGTATGACAAATGCAATCTTTTTTTATTAATCTTAGAAGATTAATATAAAAAATGATTAAAATGAGATAGAATGAAGTAAATAGAAAATTATTGGAGGAGCAGAAATGAAAAAAATCACGAAAATAATTTCAGTAGCAATGCTATCAATCATTTTAGCATCTTGCAGCAATAATAAAAATTTTGACCAATCCATGCAAAAAACTAAAGAAGCTATTATCGAACAAAAGTTTGAACAAGCAGAAGGTTTTGTAGAGATGGCGTTAGAAAGCAAACCGAAAGATCCAACAGCTAAAAATTATCAAAGTCAAATTCAGTTTTACAATGAAGCGATGAGTTTTAAAGAGAAAAAGGAAACTAAAAATGCACTCGTAAAATTAGATAATGTGATCGAAATTAAAGATGGTTCAGAAAAATTGGTTGAGTATGCAAAAAAAGATAAAGAGGAGTTAGCGTCTCAAAAAGAAGAACCAGAAGAAACAGCTAAAAAAGAAGAAAAAAAAGAAACGAAGACTATTTGGAATGCGGATAAGAAAAATAAACTACGTGGTTTTATGGCAGATTTTAGCGTGACGATGGATCAAAGCTATAAAGAATACAATCAAACGAGTGATGTGGATCTTTATGGTGTAGGATTGCCTAGTGCACTTCTTAACGGAAATTGGACAATGGCAATCAATAATCAGCCAGTTCCATTGGAGTGGTCCGAAACGGGTGAAGGAGCTGCTACTTATCAATTAGTCGCCGTTTATTCAGATGCAGACACGCAGCCGTATTTAAAAAAACATGTCTACTTTTTCATTATAGAAAATGGCGTACCTAAAGTCTATGTGACCCAACAAAATCAAGGAAATGAAGAAAATTATCTACATTTTAAAGTAACTGAAAATAATGAGTTGAATAACGGATTTAGTAGAATTGTGAATGAAAAATAAATTCTAGAAATATTAATTTAAAAGCTGGCAAATCTTTACTCATAAGATTTGTCAGCTTTTTCTAAACACTCAATTTTAATTTTCAGATTTTTTAGAAATAAATTAGAAATGTTGGATAGTACGACATCTTTTTTCCAAATAAGATAAACAGGTGATGTCATTTTTGGAAATAATTCAATGAATTTGAGGTTCGTACCTGCTGTGTTGATAATACCATCAATGCAAAGGACGGCTATATTTCCAACGTCGCTTAATAACGAGGCATTGTATAGTAAGTTATAATGCCCTGTAATGTTTAAGTGATTCTTCTTATTACCAAACCAATTATAAAGTTGATGATTCATTAAAGATTGATTGGAGCTAAATAGCGGCACATTGAATAAGTCGTTAGCAGTAATATAAGATTTATTAGCTAAAGAATGGTTTTTATTAACTAGAATTCCCCAAGTATCTGAATAGGGAAGTTGAAGAGACTCATATTTGAGTTTTTCAACAGGATCAATGACTAAGGCAAAATCTAATAACCCTCGGTCTATTTTTTCGGAAATATCATCAAAATTTCCGCTATACAGCTGTGTGTTGATATCGGGATAGATTGCTAATAGTTCATCAACAACTTCGGCAATCAATTTAAAAAGAATGGTTTCTCCACCTCCAATAGAAAGAGTTCCACCAATAATATCATTAATTTTAAGATTTGATTCTGTTTGACTGACTAAGGAAAGGATCTCTTCACTTCTTTTCTTTAAGTAAACACCGCTCTCAGTTAGAGTAATATAGCGATTTCCGCGAATAAATAGGGTGACGCCTAATTCTGTTTCCAATTCATTTAATTGCTTACTCAAAGTGGGTTGTGATACATGTAAAACTTCGGCAGCTCGACTGATATTTTTTTCTCTGACAACAGTTAAAAAATAATTTAAAACACGTAATTCCAAAGTAACACTTCCTTTCTATATTTAAAAGTTATAGTTGGCTATTCAGTATAAGTATTAGTTATTATGATTCTAACAAGTTATAGTGAAAGTAACAAATAGTTGAAAGGGAAGATGAGAAAATGAATAAACAATTATTAAATAAAATTATTGATAAAAAAATTCTACCATTGTCAAAAGAATACGATGAGATTCACGCGATGAAAAAAAATAACGAGCAATTAGTTATGGAATTAAATAGTTGTTACCGAAATTCTAAAGAAGTTAATCAACTTGTAGGGCAAATCATTGACCAATCTATTGAGGATACTGTAAAAATTTCATTACCATTTTATACTGATTTTGGAAAGCACATAGAATTAGGCAAAAACATATTCATTAATCAAAACGTTACTTTTGTTGATTTAGGTGGAATTACAATTGAAGATGATGTTTTAATCGGTCCAATGAGTCGACTAGTTACTGTTAATCATTTGATAAAACCATCTGAAAGAAGAGGACTTCAAGTTAAGCCAATTCATATTAAAAAAAATGCTTGGCTAGGAGCTAATGTTACTATTCTTCCGGGAGTGACTGTTGGAGAGAACAGTATTGTTTCCGCTGATTCAACAGTGACTAAAAATGTACCTGATAATGTGATTGTTGCTGGGACACCTGCCAAAATTCTGAAAGTGATTAAAGAAGAATAAGAATAAGGGTTAACTTATTTTTTATCAAAAATTTTACTTGTTTTCACCTCCAAATAACGTATAGTAGAGAAAGAAGAAATGACTATCAAGAGATAAAGGAAGTGAGTAACATGCGTTTAAATAAATTTATCAGTGAAGCAGGCAAAGCCTCAAGACGAGGTGCGGATAAACTGATCGAAGAAGGCCGTGTAAAAGTTAATGGTAAAAAGGCAAAAGTCGGTAGCCAAGTTAATCCAGGAGATGACGTTGTTGTTGATGGTAATCAACTTTATGTTGCCCGAGATAATGTTTATATTGCCTTGAATAAACCAGTGGGAATTACAAGTACGACTGAAAAAGGTGTTAAAGGAAACATAGTCGATTTAGTTAATCACTCTACTCGAGTATTCCACATTGGGCGATTAGATAAAGATTCAGAAGGTCTGATTTTACTAACAAATGATGGCGATATCGTTAATGAGATTTTGCGTTCAGAGAACAAACATGAAAAAGAATATGTTGTGTCAGTCGATCGCCCTATCAATCCTGAGTTTATTAAAAGCATGTCAGAAGGCGTTAATATTTTGGGAACAAAGACATTGCCTTGTAAAGTAGAACAGTTGTCAAAATATGATTTCAATATTACTTTAACTCAAGGCTTAAATCGTCAAATTAGACGGATGTGTGAGGAACTTGGTTACCAAGTTTGTCGCCTACAAAGATTACGTATTATGAGTATCGAACTAGGAACATTGCCAATAGGACAATGGCGCTATTTATCTAAGAAGGAAAAAGCACGATTATTCAGAGAATTGGATTATGAAGAAAAAGAATGGTAGAAATAAATTAAGTGACCTTTTGAAAGTTGGATGAAATCTTACTTTCGGGAGGTTATTTATTTTGGATAAAAATCAGTGCTATAATAAAGGTAAATATATTTTTTGGAGGAACAAGATGAATGAGCTAGATAACATGTTTGATGATATTCGAATTGTTTATGAAAAAATGGCTTGGCTTAATGGTGAAAAAATGAAAAAAGCACTAAAAGGCTATTCAGCTTCAGAGGTTCATTGGCTAGAATTCATTGGAAATACACCAGATGTTAATGTAACTAAATTATCTGATAATTTTTTTATGACTCGTGGTGCAATGAGCAAAGCTACTAAAAAATTGATGACAAAAGGCGTGATTCGTAGTTTTAAAAAAGAATCAAACAAAAAAGAAATATACTTTGAATTAACAGAAGAAGGAAAAAAAATTTACGACATTCACAAGAAATTACATCAAGAATTTAAAGAACGTGATAAAGCTGTATTTGATACAATAAAACCAGAAATGTTAAAAGAGTTAAGCCTATTCTTAACCAAGTACGACCAGCATTTGACAGAAATGATTGATAAACAGGACTTGAAACAACAATGAATTATTTTAGAGCCTCGGCTCTTTTTTTGTTGACAAAGAAACAAAAAATCTATATTATTTTGTTGAACAAGAAACAAAAAGGAGAGTTTGAATGAATAATATTAATTTTAAACAGTCAAAATTTTTTCATCAATTAATTTTTGGTCTGATTGCTACTTTTTTATGTGGACTAGGTTTCAGCATTGTCATGCCTGTTACGCCATTTTTAGTAGAACCTTATGTGACTAGTGATAACCAACAAGCATTGGTTGTGACACTATTAATGTCAACTTATGCTGTATGTGTCTTTATTTCAGCACCGATTATCGGTTTTATGAGTGATCGATTTGGTAGAAGACCCGTATTGCTAATATCGTTACTAGGAGCAACTGTTGGTTTTTTGATATTTGGTATAGGTGGTTCATTAAAGATGTTATTTTTAGGTCGAATTATTGAAGGAATAACAGGAGGAAGTATTGCGACGATATTCGCCTATTTTGCAGATATTACACCGGAGAAAGATTGGACGAAATATTTCGGATGGATTAGTGCTATGGCAGGATTTGGAACTATCATGGGACCAACAATTGGTGGTATATTAACTAGATACGGTAATGCAACACCTCTATTCTTTGGAGCAGCTATCTCATTTACTAATTTTATTTTGGGCTACTTGATTATGGAAGAAACGCTCACAAAAGAAAAACAAGCAGAGAAAATAAATCTATTAAAATTAAACCCACTGAGTCAGATAAAAGAAATTTTAGCAGTCAGTGGTGTTCGAAGTATTTTAATCTTAGGTTTTCTATTGTGGTTACCAAATGGAGCTCTTCAATCGATTCTTTCTCAATTTTCAATTGATACGTTTCTGTTAGTACCTAGTCAGATTGGTTTAGTCTTTTCGATTATTGGTTTTCAAGATATATTATCTCAAGCTTTTATTATGCCAATACTCTTAAAGAAATATTCTGATCATCATATTATATCAATGGGGATTTTCTTTCAATTATTAGCCTATGTTTTTTTAACATGCTCTCAACTCTTCCTTAATTTTCCACTATTTATAATAGGAATATTGATTTTTGGCTTCGGTGAGTCAATTTTTAGTCCTGCTTTTAATGGTATGTTATCAAAATCAGTTTCCAATAAAGAACAAGGTAAAATCCAAGGTGCCAGTCAGTCAATACAGTCATTAGCTAGAGTCGTAGGTCCGATAGTAGGTGGACAATTATATATCCATTTGGGACATTACTCTCCTTCTGCAATGGGGATTGTATTTTCTTTAGGAGGTTTATTAATAGCCTTTAGAATAGTATTATCGAGCCGCAAAAGTTACTGATTTTTTCACATCTTTTTCTGATATTTAAGGGGTGATATTCCTTCAAATTTTTTAAAACTTCTAATGAAGTAACTTACATCTAAAAAGCCTAATGCTTCACTTATTTCAGTTATATTTTTATCAGAATTTTCTAGTAATTTTTTCGCCCATTCAATTTTTAAGCGAGGATAAAATTTGTTGAATGGCTCACTAAATTCTTTTTTTAATAAGCGACTTAAGTAACTAAGACTGATATGAAAGGTTTCTGACAATTCATTTAATGTGTACATATATTGCTTATTTTCAAAAAGTAAATCAATAATAGGTTGGAGTGTGTGATCTTTAGTCTGATAAGAGTTACCAGATAAATCACTAGAAAGTTTATTAATGATTAACTTATTATCAATGGATTTAACAAGGTATTCGTGATTTGCGACTTCAGTTAATAGATATTGACAAAGTTGGTTGATCATATTCGCTGATTTTTCTAATTCATTAATGGTTAAAGTAGGGATAGAGTTATAGTGATTTAGATAAAATGCAACATATTGATTTACATTATCAATGCTTAATAATTGTTCTAATGTTTCTTTCTCATCGGTAATTTTTATTTGTCCAGCCATAATAGCACCTAGATACTGATCATCCATGATGATAGGGATGGCCATATCAACTAGATTAAAATGACAGCGATAGACGAATGGTTCTCCTTGTCTCACAGCTTCCAAAGCACCTCTGGCATCACATTTCTCACAATATTTTGCTAGCTTAGGATTAGAACGAACATTTGAGCAAAATTTTTGAATATTACTATGCTTGCCAATCGGATGCCCTTTATAGTCGACTAATATAATGGCTAATTTAGTTACTTCTGCAATAGTATCTTGTAATTTTTCCCATTCTTTCATGTTAAGAATATCTTCTATTTTTAAATTCAAAATTTCTCCTCCTTTTTCACAAAAAGCAAATAAAGACTATTTTACAAATGAGTACTACCTTAATGTGAAATATATCACGATTAATATCTAATGTAAATAGTTGAGAAAAGTTTTATACTGTAAATAGAAGTAATTGATCAATAAAAAGTAAAGGATGATAGATAATGAAAGAAAATTATGATTTTATGATGCCAAGTGTTAACTTTTTTGGTCCTGGTGTGATTGAAAAAATAGGTGATCGTGCAGAAATGCTTAATATGAAAAAAGTGCTAATTGTAACAGATAATTTTTTAAAAAATATGGTAGATGGTCCTGTTAAACAGACAGAAACAAGTTTAAAAAATGCTGGTGTTGATTATGTCATTTTTGATGAAGTAGAACCAAATCCCAAATTGCGTAATGTAAAATCTGGTGTCTCTTTCTATAATGACAATCATTGTGATAGTATTATTTCAGTTGGTGGTGGATCGGCCCATGATTGTGCTAAGGGAATTGGGATTGCGTTAACTAATGGAGGAGATATCACTAAATTAGCAGGTATTGAAACACTTAGTAATCCATTACCACCGCTTATGGCAGTTAATACGACAGCTGGAACAGCTTCCGAAATAACACGTCATGCTGTGTTAACTAATGAAGATACACATTTAAAATTTGTGGTTGTATCATGGCGTAATGTGCCACTTGTTTCTTTCAATGATCCATTGTTAATGCTTGAAGTACCAACTAAACTAACTGCAGCTACTGGGATGGATGCTTTGTGTCACTGTGTGGAGTCTTATGTTTCTGAAAATAGCAATCCAATTACAGATGCTCAAGCTATTCAAGGGATAAAACTAATTAATGAAAATTTACGCCGTGCAGTTGCTAATGGTCATGATATTGAAGCTAGAACTAATATGGCCTATGCATCATTATTAGCAGGTATGGCTTTTAATAATGCTGATTTAGGTTATGTTCATGCGATGGCTCATCAACTTGGTGGACAATACGATGCGCCTCATGGTGTATGTTGTGCTGTTTTAATGCCGACTGTTGAGAGATGGAATATGATTTCTAATCCAGAACGCTTTAAAGATATTGCTGTATTATTAGGTGAAAACGTAGATGGTTTATCAAAAATGGAAGCTGCTGAAAGAGGCATTAAAGCTCTAGAGAGAATTTCGGAAGATGTCGGTATTCCAACAAATATTAAATCAATTGGTGCTAAAGAAGAAGATTTTGAATTAATGGCAGAAAATGCTTTAAAAGATGGTAATGCTTTTTCAAATCCACGTAAAGGAAATAAAGAAGACATTATCGAGTTATTTAGACAAGCTTATGAAGCGTAGTTACACATAATACTTAAACCTAAAGGGGCTGACTACAACTGTCAGTCTCTTTTTTATTTATATTGATAATTTTTAATAGTCTGCGATTAAAAAGAGTGATTGTCCACTTTTTCTTTTACAAATTTATATGTTAATATATGTATAAAAAATTATGACTATTTTGTTAGGAGTAAATAATGAATATCGAAAATTTGAAACAGCATATGTCAGGCTATCCAGAAATATTTGATGTTGATTTTTCAGGTATAAATGTTTTACAAATTCAAAAAAATAAAAATAAATCTTATTATCATTTTGCAACTTACTTTACAGTAATTCATATCTTTTCGGGAAACAGTAGTGTGATATTAAACGACGAATCTCACGAGTTAAAAGAAGGTGGGATTTTTTTAGTTAACCTTGATATACCATTTGAAATAATTAATAAAGATCAAGCGCTCATCAGTTTATTATTGATTCCTCAAAAATATCTAATTGAAAGAATAATTGAAAAAGTAAATGATAAAAGTCAATTATTAGAACATTTTAAAAATAAGGAAGAAACAAATTATCTAAGTTTTAATACGACTTTAATGGAAGATCCTTCCTATATTATTGATCGTATTTTATGTGAATATTATGATAATTGGAGATTATCTGATGTGCTAGTTGAATCATTATTGATATCTTTAGTCGTTGAGTTAGAACGATTTTACAATCAAAAAATCTTACACAAAAAAGCATTAACATCTGTTCAAAGTTTTATGGCATATATTAAGAGAAATTACAGAGATCATTCTTTGGAACAAATGGCAGATTTTTTTAATTACCATCCTAATTATTTATCTGCTCGATTAAAGCAAGAAACAGGACAAAGTTATTTAGAACTGATACAAGCTCAAAGGCTGAAAGTTGCCAAGGGTCTATTAGAAAATTCTAATCTTTCGGTTGAACAAATTTCCTATGAATGTGGCTATAGCTCAAGTTCTTTTTTTTATAAGAAATTCAAGAAATTTTTTAATGTTACACCAGTAGAATTTAAAAAATCTTTGAAATGAGCAGTATAATAGTTGGAAATATCCTTACTTAATGAAACACCTATTGATATAGTTTATTGTGAAAAACTTATCAATAAGAGTTTTTTTATGAGGGAGGATAATATGAAAAAGAAAAAAATAGTAATAGGGTTAGTAGCATTAATTTTATTAGGTGGTTGCCAATCTAATAAAAATAGTGATTTTAAGGCAGGAACATACACAGGAACAGGATCAGGTAAAAATGGAGATGTAAAGGTAGAAGTAAAATTATCTGATAAAAAAATCGAAAGTGTCAAAGTAAAAGAACATTCTGAGACAGCTGATATTGTAGCGCCAGCTGTTGAAAAAATACCAAAAGAAATTGTTAATAAGCAAAGTGTAGATGTGGATGTTGTCTCAGGCGCGACTTTAATTTCCGATGCTATAATAGATGGTGCAACTGAGGCTTTAAAGTCAGCTGATGTCAATGTTGAAGAACTAGCCAAAAATGCTGAAAAAAACGTAAAAAAAGTGGCTGATCAAGAAATAGAGGCTGATATTGTCGTTGTTGGTGCAGGAGCAGCAGGCTCAGCAGCTGCAATGTCGGCCCTTCAAAATGGTTCCAGTGTTGCTTTATTAGAAAAAACAGCTAAACCGATGGGGGCAGGTACCTTAGCAGGTGGGATGTTTGCGGCTGATAGTAAGCAACAAAAAGAAAGTAATCAAACGGTTGATAAAAAATGGTTATATGATCAATACATGGAAGCTTCACAAGGTAGCATGAACTCTATTTTAGTGAGAAAAATTATTGATGAATCTGGTTCGACAGTAGATTGGCTGAATGAAAATGGTGTTAAATTAAAGTTAGCAGATGCTGGAACAGGTGGCGGTTATGAGCATATTGGTCATCCCGCAACACTTCATGGCTACCAAGAAGGTGGGAGTAAAGCGATAACTAATTTAGTTAGTAACTTTGAAAAAGCAGGAGGAAAAGTTTATTTTAATTCACCAGTAAATCAATTAATTCTTGATAAAAGTGGTAAAGTAACAGGGGTTAAATCAAAACAAGAAGATGGCAGTACACTCAGAGTCAATGCTAAGTCTGTTATTATTGCAACAGGTGGTTTTGGTGGTAATGAAGATATGTTAAATGAATACATTGGAACCCCTAATACGAAAGGTGAAATTGAGCAAAATAAAGGTGAAGGGATTCAAATGGCTTGGGCAGCTGGAGCTGGAAAAAGTGGGACAGATGTTACTCAATATTTCTGGGAAAAATTTGATCCCAATGCTGTAGCTGAGATACCAAAAGAAGTTGGTGAAGAATGGAATGCGTTAACGACTTTTTCTAAATACCCAAATTTGCGAGTTAATATAGATGGAAAACGATTTAGTGATGAAACTAAAGCAACACTTTATTCTGTTCATGGTGCAGAAATAGCAGCGCAGCCACAACAATCAGAGTACGTTGTGGTAGATTCAGCTATGTTAAACAAGATAAAAAAATCAGGAACACAAGCCATTGAATCGCAGTTTGGAAAATGGAAAGGTGATCGTCAGTATTTTATGGAATTTAATGAACCTAATGATACAGACGAATTTTTAAAAGAAGAAGAAACACCTTATGATTTTGCGAAATTACTAGATTCAATGGTTTCAACGCCAATGGTATTTAAAGGTGAAACGGTGGATGAATTAGCAAAATCAATGAAGGTTGACTCTAAAGTATTAAATCAATCAGTAAATCAGTACAATGAAGCGATAAAATCTGGTAAAGATACCCAATATTTTGCAGACACGAAACGTCTCATTAAAGTAGAAGAAGGTCCTTACTATGCCATTAAATTTGTAGCAAGAAATTTAGGAACTTTAGGTGGCGTTAGAATTGATGAAAATATTCAAGCTTTGACGGATAGCGGAGAGAAAATACCTAACCTGTATATTGCAGGGGCAGATGCTGGAGGCATGTATGGTAAAGTCTATGTAAATTTTGAAGGAGCTACGCTAGGATTTGCTTACACATCGGGTAGATTAGCAGGTATTAATGCGAGTAATGAAATTAAGTAAAAATAATAGCTATATGCAGACTGTGTATAAAAAACTATAAATAATGTTGTTGTTAATTTTAATGTCTTCGTTTTTATAATTCTTTATTTTTATATGAAGATTACTAGTACATATTCAAAACATAAAATTTTGGAACAAAGTTAAATAGGAGTATAATTACTATAGAATTTTTAAAAAGGAGAAATCAGTCATGTTTGTAAGCAAAAAAAAATATCGTAGTTTAGAGATGATGAGAGAAAAAGAAAAATCAGATTATTTAGGAATAATGGGCGAGATGAGGCAAGAAGCAAAAAAAGAGAGAGCTTCGCTGGAGGAATCTCTAGTTGGTAAAGATTTATTGATTGAATTGAACGAAGTCTTGGATAAAAAAAATTATAGTATTTTAGGAATTGAAATCAACGAATTTAGTGTTCCAGTAGTTGTCGCTTCAACAAGAAGTATGGAACCAAATGAGCTTATTCTTTATAGCCTAAGGAATAATAAATATCAAGGCGAAAATATGCAACCAAAAGTCGTTGTATCATCTAACCAAGAAAATCAAAAGCTAATAATTGAAGATATTTTTTCTATGGAGGATGAAGATAAAAGCGGTAACGGCTCTATTCTTTTAACTTATCTAATTAAAGAAGCTAGAAGATGGGGGTTTAGTAATATTGTTGGAAAGTTAGCACCAAGTGATTCGACTGAATTAAAAAAATTAGAGAATTTTTATAGTAAAAATAATTTTGAAGTCATTTATGATAAAGAAAATAAAGTTCTAGATGTCAAAATAGAAATATAATAAAAATGTGGTATCTAATAGTAGAATAACCTATACTTGAAGGGAATAAAACCTGAATAGTTTAGGTTTTTTTGTAACTGATAACTAAAAAATATAATTAATATTAAAAAGGAAGATTATAGTGATCCTAACAAAAGAAAAAATAGTGAAAACTTTAGAAGAGATTGGTGTGGTAAAAGGAGATCTAATCATTGTTCACACCTCTTTAAGCAGTTTTGGAAGAGTTGTCTCAGGAGGAGCACAAACTATTATAGAAAGTTTATTAGAAGCGATAGGATCTGAAGGAACAATCGTTATGCCTACTCAAAGTTGGAAAAATTTAGATCCAGAAACGGGAGTTCATGGGGAAGTGTCTAAAGAAGATGCTGAAGTGATTCGTCAAACTTGGCCTGCTTATAACAAAAATATTACTCCAACAAATACGATGGGGAGCGTAGCTGAGATGTTTAGACTATATCCTGGTTCACATCGAAGCGATCATCCGGCAAGATCATTTGCAGCTAATGGGAAACTAGCTGAGTACATCATAAGTAATCATGATTTATCAGATATTTTTGGCGCGACATCACCTCTAAATAAACTATATAATAAGCAAGCTAAAATCTTATTAATAGGTGTTGATTACGATAAGAACACATCAATACATTTAGCTGATGAATTAGCTGATTATCCATCAAAACATACCGAAACTCACTTTAGCTCGATATTGGAAAATGGAAAACGAGTTTGGAAGAAGTATGAGACATTGTATGTTGACGGTGAAGACTTTGGAAAAATAGGTGAAGAATTTGAAATAAAATATCCAGTTAATAGTATGAAACTAGGAGAATCTACACTGAGACTAATGTCGCAAAGAAATTTAGTTGATTTTTCAGTTGAATGGATTGAGGCAAATAGAGGATAGATATATTTTATTTTTTTGTAAGTAGGATGGAAAATATTATTTTTTGTTTAATAAATTGATTTCATATCTGTAGCTGATTTTTTATTAATTTTATAAATAATCAGAGATCTTAATATTATCTAGTAATATTAGAACTGATGTACCTGTTAAAAATTATGAAGAATGTGAAAGCATAATCAATCCAGTACTTTCTACAGCAGTCGCTCACTATAAATTAGGCGGGAAGAGAAAGAGCATATAAACTAAATAAGAAAGAGCGACTGACAATTGAGTAATCGCTCTTTCTTATTAATTTTTCTATTCTTTAATTTTGGGATGAATTGTTCGGTAACTTTGAATCAATGCTTGAGATACTAGTAATCTTCTTGGATAAACTAAATAACGTGGTTGCCAATTTGGTTTAAATTTATTTTTATAATTTCTTAAACCTTTAAAGGAATAAAGGCTAGAAGAGTTATGATAGATACTTGTTGTTACCGTACTTAGTAAACTGTTTGATCTTTCAAATGTACTAGATAGTGGCGCCATACCTAAGTTAAAGATAGTATACTCCTGCTCCTTTGCCCAAAGAATGAGATTTAGATAAAGTAAATCCATCATTTGAATCGTATTATGCTCTTTCCATCTAATCAAGTCGACAGAAATTTTACCTTCTATGTAGGCAGGCATCATTGAAGCAAAGGCAATAATGTGCCCATTTTTATCACGGATAGTTGCTACATTTTGTTTCATTAAATACTCGGAATTAAAATTTCCAAGTGAAAAACTCATTTCCTTACGATCACCTAACCACTCATCAGATACTGGTTTTAACTCATTAATTAGATCAGTAGAAGCTTTTTCAATTTGGAAAGATAGCTCTTCTTGTTCTTGTTTATTCAGAAGTTGTCTAAAGACCTTTCCTTTATTACCAGAAGTTTTAAACCAAGTTACATCCATTTCTCCTTCCTCACCTAAATTAAATAGTGTGTAATTTAACTCGGTGTAGATATGGATATTGTCTGTGGTTGTTTGGTAAAAGATAATTTCTTTACCAATACTTGCCGCGTACTCATGGATGTCTTTAACAAATGGGAAAAAATTTTCTTTATTTCCAATAGGATCACCTAATACTAAGATGTAGTAGGCTTTTTCTTGATAGATAATACTTGTTCCTAGATCTTTATTAATCAAGAGATTGTTAGAAGATAAGAAGCCGAGATTAGCTAAGTTACTACCTTGATAAGTCTCTAAAATATTTTCAAAATCTGATATATCGTTACTCATAAACTCATTTTTAGCTTGTAAATCAAAAGTATATTTATGTCGTAAACGATAACGGTTGAAAAAGATATAACCTAACCAAAGAATAGTCGTAATAAAAATACAAGAGTAGATACTTTTCATAATATTCAATTCAAAGTACTCAGCATTAAAAGCAATTAAATCTGAAATATAGAATAGGAGAATCAAAGAAAGAACCCACAATAATCGCTCTCTTTTATATCTAATAGCAATAGTTAAAGGGAAATTTCTTTTAGCAATAAATAAAACACATAGTAAGACTACTGAAAAGATAATGCCTTCAAAAAACATGGATTGATTTAATAAGATTAACTGGCAAGTTAATATAATCAGTAATTGTATAAAGGTGTTAGTATAAGCTTCTTTTGAACCAAAAGCTAAACCAACAAAATTGGGAATAATTAAGACGGTTGTTACCATATAAAGAACCCCAATAAATATAAAGAATATATTAGCTTTTAATTGTGAAAGCATAACCAAACTAAAGAGAGTATCTTGTAGGAAGAATAAAGTACCGAAAGAAATCAAACAAATAATGACCCATCTAATCATAGTTTGAACTCTTTTTTTAGTAATATCGACAAAAATAGTGCCAAATTCTCTAGAGAAGATAACAAAGTTATTATCTGAATTGATTTTATCTTTAACAAGAAGCTGTAATTCACTGATAGATAATATCAAACCAAGGAAAAAAGGTAAAATATAGTAAGCTAGACGATAAAAAACAAGTGCCAAAAGGACCGGGCCTTCTTTAATATCAAACTGATGAGTCATACCTAATAAGAAAATAACATCGAAAGCGCCTAAGCCCCCAGGAACCATACTGATTAACCCAGCAATAGTCGCAATGATAAAGACGCTTTCCATTTCCCAGAAGCTAACATGAACACCAACAAATTTTAAAGATAAGTGCATGACCACTCCAACAAACAGATAGTCCATAACAGAAACTAATGTATACTTTAAGCTTAGTAGACGATCATTTTTGACTGGTGGTTTGATAAGAGTAACGATTAGAAAGATAGGTAGTAAAGCGGCCAAAACAAATAACCCAATTTTTAAGAATGGTTTTTGATCTAATAAAAAAGAAGCAGAGAAAACATTACTAACGACAAGGATGGATAAAACACCAATTCCAGTTATCATAGAAAGTAAAAGTAGGGAAATACTCTTTTTTAAATTATTTTTCTCTTTCTCTGTGGAAGTATAATTTTGAAAATAGTTATACCTAATAGTAGAACCTATAATACCTCCAAATCCAATGAGTGTATTGAGAGAGTTAATAATCCAACTCATTTTAATTGTTTTTAGTAGAGGAACTTTTAATTTTTGAGACTTAACAAGAACTAAATCATATAGACTAAGAATCCAAATACCTAATAAACTAACGAGTATTAAAATCATGATAGATGAAATAGACCTGTTTTGAATAATGTGATAAACATCTTTAAAATTAATAGAAGCAAGTTCAGTTTTTAATTTCCAAAACGAAATTAGAAAAATCGAAAAGGCGATAAAAAACTTGATAAATTTTTTCATTCATAACATCTCCTTTGTATTTTTTGTTTATACACTAATAATAACAGTCTAATAATTCCAGGTAAATAAAAATCAATTTATTTAACTAGTGTTAAAAAATAACGTGTTATATGTATTAAATGAGAGTTTTATAAGAAAATATAAGTAATAAATTTTTTTATTTGAAAAAAATAAAGCAATCATGTTAAAATTCGACTTTGTTAGAAAAGATAAAATGAAAGAAGGGATATAAATGATAAAATCATATAAACAAGTATCTTCAAAAGAGAGGACGAAAATTTGGAATGAAAGTTTTTCTGGCTATCAAACGTCAATGAGTATGACTGAGGAACAGCTAGATAATCGCTTGAAACATTTACAACTTTGTGAAGATTCTTCTTTCATTATGTATGAAAATAACAAACCAGCAGGAATTACTCTTTACGGTGAAAAAATAATAAAAAATCAAAAAATTGCTTGGGTAGGTGGATTAGCGGTACATCCCAATTTCAGAAAAAATGGCATAGGTGTTTTATTACTTAATCAAGTTGAAAATATTGCCAAAAATTCTGGTGTCTCTACTATTACTCTGGAAGTGATTACTGAAAATATAGGAGCTTTAAAGTTGTATGAACGCAATGGATATCAAGCTAAAAGAAAAGTATCTGTGTTTGAAGGTGAGTTGCCAACCGGTGATAATAACCGATTATTTTTTAAGCAAGTAGAAAATCAACTGATAAATGATCATGTAACAATTCCTTGGCAAAATAGAAGAAATCATGAGCATCAAGTATTTCAAATTGAAGCTAAAAACCAAGGAATTGTAGGTGAAATTGTCTGTGATTTTGATGTTGCTGCTGATATGGTTATTATTTATCAGTTAACATTATTGGAGACAAAACGTTTTAAAGAAGTTTTAATTGCTTTAAAGCAAACTTTTGAAATAAAATATTTTAAGGCTTTAAATTTACATACTGATTCTTACGAAGTAAATTTAATCAAAGAACAAGGATTTGAAGTTATGATGGAACGATACCAAATGGAGAAAATTTTATCAGAAAAGATATCCTGATTTTATGTTTCAAAAAAAATTAAAATAAAATAGTTGCTAAATATAAAATAATTTGTTACTATTGTTCTACAATATTAAAACTCTTAGGGGAGTAACCGGTGGCTAGACTAATAGGTAGCTGCGCTAATGTCAACAGTAAGTTAACAGAAATGTTTTCTGGTATTAGATGAAATGGTGAGACTTAAGACAAGTAAAACACTTGTCTTAAGTCTCTTTTTTTTTGGTAATCCTCTAAGAAAAAGAGAAAGGGAAGGATATTGATTGGGAAAAAAAGTATACCAAGAAAGTACCGAGGAAATAATGATAGGAGTTAGATCTCAGAAAGAAGGATTATCTTATCAAGAAGCTAAAGATAGATTAGAAAAAAATGGTTATAATCAATTAAAGGAAGCACCTAAAAAAACAAGTTTTGCGTTATTTTTAGAAACATTTAAGGATGCTATGGTTATTGTATTGTTAGTTGTTGCAGTTATCCAAATGATCATGGGTTCTTATATAGAATCATTAGTAATCTTTGCTGTTCTTTTAATGAATTCTGTTGTGAGTGTCATTCAAACAAAGAAAGCAGAAGGCTCTCTAGATGCTTTAAAAAGCTTATCAGCACCAGACGCAAAGGTAATTCGTAATGGAAAAGAAATGAGCATTCCTGCCAAAGAAATCGTAGTTGGAGATGTGGTTATTTTAGAGGCAGGTGATTATGTTCCTGCGGATGGTCGTTTACTCGAAGCAGGCTCTTTAAAAGTAGATGAGGGGATGCTAACAGGTGAGTCAGTACCAGCTGAAAAGAATTTAGATATCATTTCAGAAATAGTTCCGATTGGGGATCGTAACAATATGGTTTTTAGTGGAACGATAGTGACTTACGGTCGTGGTTTATACCTTGTTACTGACATCGGAAATGATACCGAAATTGGACAAGTTGCTACATTGTTAGAAAGTACTGTGGATCAAAAAACACCACTTCAAAGAGGTTTAGATAGTTTTAGTAAAAAATTAAGCCTAGCAATTTTAGTGTTATCGTTGGTTATTTTAGGTGTTCAAGTGGTTAGGATTATGATAAATGGTGGCTCAGGAGATATGACAGCTGACTTTTTAAATGCTTTTATGTTTGCTGTTGCTGTTGCTGTTGCTGCAATTCCAGAAGCTCTTCAATCAATTGTAACCATTGTTTTATCCATCGGAACTAAGCAAATGGCCAGTCAACATGCCATCATTCGTAAATTGCCGGCTGTAGAAACACTAGGTTCAGCAAGTGTGGTCTGTACAGATAAAACAGGAACATTAACTCAAAATAAAATGACAATTGTTGATTTTTATTTACCAATAGAACAAGTTAAGGTTGAATTGACTGATCACCAAAAATGGACTAGTTCATTCAAACGATTAATTGAAATTAGCTTACTTGCTAATGACGCAACGATTAATGATGATAATCAGAAACTAGGTGACCCAACAGAGATTGCCTTTCTAGATTATAGCGAAAAATTAAATCAACCATATCGTGAAGTAAGACAAAATTATCCACGTCTTCAAGAATTACCTTTTGATTCAGATCGCAAGTTAATGTCAACATTGCATTTAATTGATACTGATTATTTATTGTTAACAAAAGGTGGACCTGACATTGTATTAGAGCGTAGTTCAAAAATTATGTTAAACAATGAAATAGTTCCGTTAACAGAAGATATATTAACTAAAATACAAGAACAGAATGAAGCTTTCTCAAATCGAGCATTACGTGTGTTAGCATTTGCTTATAAACCTTTAGAAAACAGAGAATTAGCTTTAGAAGATGAAAATGATTTGATTTTTGTTGGACTAATGGCAATGATTGATCCTCCTAGAGAAACAGTAACTCAAGCAGTCCGTGAAGCTAAAAACGCTGGAATTAAAACGGTTATGATTACCGGAGATCACAAGACAACAGCGGTTGCAATTGCTCGTGAAATTGGTATCTCTGAACAAAATGACTTAGCATTAACAGGAACAGAACTGGATATTTTATCTGAAGATGAGCTAATGGGTAAATTAGAAAAAATTTCAGTTTATGCACGTGTTTCTCCAGAAAATAAAATCCGTATTGTTAAAGCGTGGCAGGCTAAAGGTCATGTATCGGCAATGACTGGTGATGGTGTTAATGATGCACCAGCATTAAAACAAGCAGATATCGGTATTGCGATGGGAACAGGAACGGACGTAGCAAAAGATGCTTCTGCTTTGATTTTAACAGATGATAACTTTGCTTCAATTATTAGTGCAGTCAAAGTTGGTCGTAACGTTTTTGATAACATTCAAAAAGCAATTTCCTATCTTTTTTCAGGTAACTTAGGCGCAATTATTGCAATCCTATTTGCTTTGGTGATGGATTGGACTAATCCCTTTACGGCATTACAATTATTATTTATTAATTTGGTGAATGATTCTTTACCTGCTATTGCATTAGGTATGGAAAAAGCAGAACCAACTATCATGAAACGCTCCCCTCGCAACCCTAAGGAAGGGATCTTTACAGGAAAAACATTAACATCTGTCACTTATCGTGGCGTAATTATTGCCATTGTGGTTATCTTTGCTCAATGGTTAGGTATGAAAGAATCACCAGAATTAGGTGTTGCAATGGCATTTTCAACATTAATTTGGAGCCGAACACTACAAACTCTACCAGCAAGATCAAATAGTGAGACAGCGCTAAAAGCTGGCTTATTCTCTAATAAAATGGTAATGGTATCAATTCTAGTCTGTACAGTATTATATAGTGTGACATTAATACCAGGCGTTCGCCAAGTGTTTTCGTTACCATCATCATTCTCAATGAATGATATTGCCATATCAATAGGACTAGCTATCATTGCAACAGCTATGATGGAAATTACTAAGTTAGTCATTGTTGGTCTTCAGAAAAAAACATTAAGTAAAAAGAAAATAGGATAGTTAGAAGAAAAAAGTTGGTGATAAGCCAACTTTTTTTTATTTTTAATAGATTAAAAATAAAGATGATTTTATTTACAAAAAGTTATAAATTTGTTATTGTGTTTGAAAAGAAGGAGGAAGTAGCCAATGAAAAAAAGAATATTATCTTATTTGCCTTTAGGCATTGGTTATCAAACTGCTGTTTTCTTCTAAAATTGTCTAACTTCAGGTGAAGAGGTCACTTGATAAAATTTATCGAAAGTTAGACTAAAAAGAATAGAGGAAAATAAAATGAATCAAATTATTCGTAAAAACCCCAAAACGGTACCAACACCTGTCGGAGATTATAGTCATGTGACAGTGATTCCTCCAAATAGCACTTTGTACACATTTTCTGGCCAAATAGGAATTGATTCAAATGGAGAAATCCCCCTAAGTCATCAGAAACAAGTTGAGAATACTTTTAAAAATATTGAAAAAGTACTGGCTTCGGAAAATTTGACAGAAAAAAATATTACAAAAGTGAATGTGTGGTCTGTTGAAGAAATTAATTGGGATCATTTTTATGCAATTTGGCAACATTTTTTTGTAGTTAATCCGTCTATGACAATTGCTTATGTTTCAGCATTAGGATTACCTGAAATAAAAATTGAAATAGAAATTTTTGCAGCAAAACCAGAATAGCAAATGTAAATATCTCGTCAGAAATTAGTGGAAAATCTAATTTTTGGCGAGATTTTTTTATTGTTTATATTATAAATAGTGAATACTAATTTAATTTTAATAATATGATTATAATAACAATCTTATTAGCTGTTTTATTGCCATTATTTTTGTTTTGGTATATTATCAAAAGGGTTACAATTTTTTTGAAATAGTATTCTTATATATTACTAGTAACAAAAGCAATGTAGTTAGGAAGGAAATACAGTTGAAAAAATATTATCATGGTTTAGACGGTTTACGGACAATTGCGATAATTGGTGTTATTTTATATCATTTATTACCTGATATTTTTAGAGGGGGCTTCTTAGGAGTACCATTATTTTTTTCAATTTCAGGTTTTTTAATAACAGCACCTTTAATTGAAGAAAAAACAAAGTCTAATTGTGTCAACTATAAAAGTTTCTACTTAAAAAGAATCAAAAGAATTTATCCTTCGCTTTTGGTAATGATAATTATAGTAGGACTAATAGCTATCCTGATCGAAAAAGATTATAAGTATCTGATGGAAGCGGGAAGTTCTTTACTAGGAGTAAATAATCTTTGGCAATTAAGTAATAAAGTTTCTTATTTTGAACAATTTAAAGATCTTAATTTATTAAAACATTTATGGTCTCTATCAGTGGAATTACAATTTTATTTAATGATGCCATTTATTGTTCAATATTTAGTTAATAAAAAAAATGGTGTGACTCGTCTTAGGGAATTCTTGGTTATTGCCACTTTATTATCATGGTTAATTATGATGTCTGTCTTTTTATTTAAAGGAAATTCAACCGTTTATTATTTATTTACAGCAAGATTTTTTTCTTTTAGTATGGGGTCATTAGTGAGTATTTTATATTTTAATTTTGACTTAAAAAGAACTTTTTCTAGGAGTATAATTACTATTATTCTTATGCTGGGGTGTTTTGTACTTATTTCGGATTATAAAGCGTCAACCTACCTAATAGGCATGTTTATTTTTAGTTTATTAGGTTCACTTGTAATCTGGGCAGTCGTCTCACAGCCGAAAATAGATCAATTATTATCCAACAAATTTTTTGAATTTATTGGAATTAGAAGTTATGACATCTTTTTATGGTATTATCCTGTTTTGGCTCTATATCAGAAATATGCTAAGTGGGATGGTAGCTTACCAGTGTTTCATATCAGTTTGCAATTATTGATTATTTTAGTTTTGAGTAATTTTACTTACTATCTGTCTCAATACATGGTTGGAAAAAGAGGGAAAAAAAATAATTTTAAATTAATCATTGCCCTAGAATGTTTATTTTTAGTTGGAATGGTAGTTGTTACTAGCAACTTTATGCTAAATAACTTAAAAGAAACACAACTAAAAACAATTACAAATTCTACAGAAAAAGAAGTAGTTAAGGAAAAAAATCGGGAAATAGTAACCAAAGAAACCACTCAATTTTCTACAACAGAAAAAGTCGAATCCAAAAAAGAAGTAAATAATTTATTATTTTTAGGCGATTCTGTTATGTTAGGAGCAGAAGAAAAAATTAGTGAAATTTTTAATGGTAAAAATATAGCAATCAAAGCTCGAGTGGGCAAACAACCTTATGAGATTGTCACAGATCTGGAAGAAACAGATTTAACTCAGTATGAAATAGTTATTATTGGTGTGGGAAATAATGGCTTAGTTCGAAAAAACGAATTTGATCAAATCGTCAAAGAATTAGATAATAAGCAGATCATCTTTATAACAACAGCTGTTGAGTTGGCCTGGAAAGTACCTAGTAATAATCTATTGAAAGAGTATGATAAAAATAATAAGAACATCAGTATATTTGATTGGGATATATATGTTAATCAGCACCCTAACGACGGTTTATTAGAAGAAGATGGGATTCATTTAACGCTTAAAGGACAAGAGGAGTATACACAGCTACTGAAAGAAGTAATAGAGAAGTAATGATGTTTATACGATAATAATTATGATTAAAAGGCTGCTAATACAAGTATATATACTTATATTAGGGCCTTTTTTATTTCAATTTAATTTCAAATATCATACCATTATTTTCTTTGTTTGATTCGAATCGTAGCTGATAGTCATGAAAATCAGCGAGTTGTTTAACAAAAAACAGACCTAAACCCGAGCCACCATCGTTTCTATTACGAGAAAAATCCGGGCGGAAAAATGGCTCAAATATTTTAGAAAGAACCTCTGATGTCAAAGGTGGGCATTTATTCTCAACAGAGATGATTTTTTCATGGTAAGTAATACTGATAGAGCTGGAATCATTTGAATAACGATAAGCATTACTTATAATATTAGATAGAATTCGAGTTAAATCTTCTTGATCAGCCAAAATAGGTATATCTGAAAGATTAAGTAAGAAACGTTTTTTATGTTGATCAGTTAATAGCTCATAGGGTGTTATAAGTGCTTGGATTATTTCGTTAATTTGAATTTTTTTTAGGGTATGTTTTTTTCGCATATTTTCAGATATCTCATAAGCAGAAGTTATTTCTCTTATTAATGAAGTTTGCTGTTCTAATAATTCCTGACACTTATGTAAGTAGGTTTTGTGATCTTGGTATTTACCAATATTTAAACGCATACCTTCAACCAGACCGGCCATGATTGCAACAGGTGTTTTTAATTCATGAGCGGCACTCTGAACGAAATAAGCTTTATTTTTCTCTAATTCTTTTCTTTTAGAAATTTCTCCTTCCAACGAATAAATGGCTTGTTTCAAGGTATCATTTAAAGCGTTAATGTCATTGGCAAGATCACTTATTTCATCATGACCATTAATCTGACACACAACATCTTGATCAAAATCAAGCATTTTTCGAGTGGTATCAGAAACGGATCGAATTCGTTTAGTCGATAACTTAGAGTAGAAAAGTGCCGCAATCATCCCCAATGTTAAAGCAATCCCAATGATATACGGAGCTAAATCTAGCAAAATCATTTTTGCATCTGAAATAGGTTGAGAGTAAATTTCAGTAATTAAAGTGTAATAATTACCATCTTTATCTTTAAATATCTTTTTTTGAGTAATTAAACCAGGGAAAATGGATGTTATGTCTTTTTCTGTAAATTCATTCGTTAAATCTTCTGGGTTCTTTTGGTTATCATATAAGAAAAAAGTACTAGTATTAGGGAAAGATTCAGTCATTAATTTTCCTTGCTGATCTAGTAATTTATAAGTATAGTTAAAATCTATAGATGTTTCAATTTTACGCTTAATTTCTTTTAAGGAATTATGTTCAAAAGACTGAATTAATTCTTCTGTTTTTACAGTAGCTTCTGATTTCAGCTTATTTTCATAGTAACTTGGCATCCATAAATACAGAGTCAGCAGAGTAACAAGAGATACAATTGCAATAATAACTGATGTATAAAAGAAATTTTTCATCCATATTCTCATAAAGGCACCTCTAACTTATATCCAATGCCAGTTACTGTCTGAATGTTAATTTCGGGGATTTTTTTTCGGATATTTTTAAAGTGATTATCTAAAAGGCGATTGTCTAAATTATCTTGATATCCCCAAACAATATAAATAATTTGGCCACGTGGAATCACTATATTTGGTCGTTTAGTTAGACAAGCTAAAATTTCAAATTCTTTTTTAGTTAAATCAATGAGATGACCTTGATAGGATACTTGATAGTTTTCATATGAAATAAACAAATCACCTAAATCTTTTGTTTCAGTGACTTGTTGACATCTTCTAAGAACTGTCTCAATTCGTTTAACTAGAATGGATGGTGAAAAAGGTTTCGTAATATAATCATCGATTTCTTGATTAAAGCTAGCAAGTTGTGTGTATTCATCATCTAAAGCAGTCATCATGATAATCGGAACATTACTTAACTTTCGGATCTTTTTTAGAACATCTAAGCCACTAATCTTTGGAAGCATAATATCAAGTAAGACTAAATCTATTATTTGTTCATTAAATTTATTTAATCCCTCTTCACCATCTATAGCAATAGTCACTTCAAAGCCAGCATCTACCAAAAACTCAGATACAATCTCACTTAACATTTCTTCATCTTCTACTAATAAAATATGAACCATAATAAAACTCCTATTCTGTTTCTTTTCATTCTTATTGTATCAAAAATGTATGTACTAATTTTCTATTTTTCAAAAAAACAGATAAAAAACAGATGCAACATACATGATACAGAGATGCGTTTTATATGATAGTCCTATCAACAAATTGAGAGGACGACAAGACATGCTTGAAATAAAAAATATAGCCAAAATATACAACCCACAACATGCACAACCACTACAAGCTTTGAAAGGAATTAACTTAACCTTTAATGCAGGAGAATTTATCTGTATTTTGGGGAAATCAGGATCAGGAAAATCAACATTGCTAAATATTTTAGCAGGATTTGACCAACCAACATCTGGTGAGGTTTTATTGGACGGGAAAAATATATCTCAATTTTCAGGTATTGAGATGGCTGATTATCGCAAAGATAAAATCGGTTTTGTTTTTCAAGACTTCCAATTATTAGATCATTTAAGTGTTTTTGAGAATGTCAAAATTGGTTTAGCAATGGAAGCGAGTATTCCTCAAACAGAGAAAGATACTTTAGTGAACGATATTCTTTACAAAGTTGGTTTGACTAAACATGCTGATCACAAACCGTCTGAATTATCAGGGGGGCAAAAGCAACGTGTATCGATTGCAAGAGCATTAGTTAAAGAACCAGATATCTTAATTGCTGATGAACCAACTGGAGCGCTAGACAGTGAAACATCTGTTGAAATTATGAATTTATTAAAACAGATATCTCAATCAGGAAAACTTGTTATCGTAGTTACCCATGATGAAGAGTATGCTCATATGGCAACGGCAGTCGTGACGCTCGTTGATGGCGATGTTATCAAAATAGAGCACACTGAAAATTTGCCTACAGTTGTTGATGAGGCGACAATTAAAGGTAAATCACATAAACGTTCTTTCGAAAAGAAAATGATTTTTAAATTAACCGCTCAAAAAATGCGTGAAAATCGTTGGCGATATTTACTAGTTAGTATTGGTTTAATTATTGGGATAGCATCATTATCGATTGCTTTTGGCTTGAATAATGGTTTGAAATCTTACGTGGATTACATCAATACAAAAATTGTAGATGAAAAGAAAATTGTTATTACTAAAAATGATGAAATCAGTTCTGAGGATATTTTTAAGTTAAAGCAAAATAAAAATGTGGTTTTAGCCCAAGATGAATACACGATGACAGCAAAAGACGCTAAATCAAATGAATTAGGTAAAGATTCTGAGTTCAATGTAAAATCCATCGTACCAAAAGAATACCAAGATAAGTTTGCAAAACCTAGTGTGACAACTGGTAAATTACCTGAGGATGGCAAAAAAGAGATCGTTTTACCGATGAGTATGGCAAAAAAACTAGCCAAAGATAAATCAGCAAACTCCTTAATAGGTCAAAAGATCAATTTGAAATTTCTAGCCAAAGATGAAGTGAATCAATATCCATCAAGATGGGATAATCAGGATTTTAAAGTGACGGGGATTACTGAGAAAGCGTTAGTCGGAGAAGATTTTGCTTATATTCCTTACGATACGCATAAAGAAATTGTCAAACGCTCACGCTTCTTAGGTAAAGAAGCAGATATTCCAACGGATAACATGAGTGTATATGTAAAAAATAAAGAAGCAGTTGAGTCAGTTTATGATGCGTTTAAAAAGGATTATAAAGTAACGAGACCATCAGATGTTTTAAAAGAATTAACCACTGTCTTTAAAAATTTAAATACGATCGTGTTAATCGCTGCGATTTTAATTTTAATTATTTCAGCGATCATGATTGGGATTATTTTATTCATTAGTGTCTTAGAAAGAAGACGGGAGATTGGACTATTTATCTCAGTAGGTGCAACAAAACAAGATATTAAAAAATTATTTTTATCTGAAGCTTTATTTATTGGAACGCTAGCTTCTGTTTCAGGTGTTGTTCTTTCAGTTATTCTTAAGTTTTTAATTAATCCATTAGTTATTAAAATGATGAACTACCCAGTTTTTGAACCAAGTATTATTACATGTAGTGCAGCGATTGTTTTTGGTGTGACTGTCAGTGTACTAGCAAGCTTCATTCCAGCAACTAAAGCAGCCAATCTATTACCAATTGATTTACTTAGAAGAAATTAGAAAAGAGGAAAATAAAAATGAAGAAGAAATTAGTCTTAATGACACTATCAGCGGTGATTCTAGGAAATATGGCAGCTTGCCAGTCTAAACCTAAGAAAGAAGAAACAAAAACAAGTCAAACAGAACAGGTAGCAACAGAAGATAACAAAGTAACAGGTCAACAGCAACCACCTACTAGAGAAGAAGTTGTATCGTTAATGCCAGATATTGCTAAAAAATCAAAAAAAATAATGATTGATAACAGTGAAAAAATTCATCCAAAATTTAATATGAAAGATAAACAAATTTTAATTGTAAGTAACATAGGTAAAACTGCTTATTTAGTGAATAGTCAAGATGAAAAATACGGAAAAAAAGACGATGTTGTAGAGTATTCAACAGATACTATTACTAATAAAGATATTATGACCGGTGCCTTTGGGGAGACAGAATTTAATGGTAAAAAAACTTATTTTTTAAATATTGATTCTCAAATGTTTATGCTAGAAGGAAATAAGGAGAAAAAAGTAAATGTGTTGGTTCAGACTATTCTACACGAATCTATTCATAAATACTTGCAGCCAAAACTTGAAAAAGGTGAATCTTTAGCTTCTTTAGAGAGTACAGCAAACGGAGTAAAACGTGCACTAACTTATCCGATTCCTTATGAAGAAAGAATTTATAGAGCGCAACAAACATTTTATTATAGAGAAGCTGTAAAAGCTAAAACAGAAGAAGAAAGAGTTTCTAATATAAAAAAAGGAAACTATTTTTATAAAAAATATTTAGAAGCTAACCCAGAAAATGAGAAAAAAGCAGTATATGATCGAATAGAAGGTCAACCAGCTTATTCAGAAGCTAGAGGAATAGCCACAACTTCTGAAAAAGCAAATGATGAAAAGTCCATTAACGATGAAACGATTAGTAATATATTAAAAGATAATCGAGTAAGTGACGAGATGATTCAAATGGGGATGGAAGACATGGAATATTATGCGGTTGGAGAGTTAGCTTATGCTAATGTTTTACAACTGAATCAGATGAAAGAAATTCAAGATGATAATCAAAATCCCGTTAAGTACCTTTATGAAAAATATGGTGTTGAAGAAAATAAAGGTAACGAAAAACTGTCAGCAGGTATAAAAGAACAATTTACAGCACAAAACAATCAATTAAAACAACAAGTAGAGGGTGTAGATGAAAAAGTAAAAAGCCCTGATTATGTAAAAGTGAAAGTTCGGATCACAGATGAACAATTAGGTTTTGAAATGCATACTGGTTCTGTGAATTATAAATTTAAAGAAAACGATGCTACCATCGAAACCATATCAAGAGAGGTAAAATTAGGTGAAAATCGCTTAAAGTTAACTCAATCTGAATTGATTAAAACAATGGAGGGCGACAAAGAAGTTAACTATCTAATGGTACCTAAAAAAGATGTAGAAATTAAAGGTGATAAAGTAAGTATCCAATCAAAAGATGTCCAAGTATTTGATCAAACCTTTAAGAAAGATCGAGACATACTAAAATTGAATTAATAAATAGGATAATATTATTGTAGGTAACTATAACCGCTAAAAATTTTTATTATTAATACTTAACGTTGATGTATACCTACAATAATTTTTAAGCAATATAATTATAACTTGCCGCATATCTAAGTATAGAAAAAATTTTATACATAAAGTTAAAATAGTTGAAATTTAGGTGATTAAAATAGACAAAAAAACTTTTATCACATGAAAACCTTTATTAATTAAAAGAAAACGGTTACAATGTAATTGTAATGTCAGTTTCATAATGTCTAAATTTTAGTCACTTTCCAGAATAATTTATCAATGTTGCTGGCGGATTTAATGAAGAGAATGCGAGGGGAAATGATGAAAAAGAACAAAATATTTTATGGTTGGTGGATTGTAGCAGGTGCAGTTTTAATTACTAGCACACTTGTGCCAAGTGTTGTTGCAATGGCGAATAAATTTTTAATTCCTGTGACGGAAGATATGGGGATTAGTAGAAGTGCGTTTACTTTAAGTAATACTATTTTACAAGCAATGGGAATATTTTTATCTCCCTTTATTGCCAAAAAAATAAGTAAAGGAAATCTAAAATCAATTCAGAGTATTGCTATTATTGTATTTTCTATATGTTATGCCTCTTATGGGTTAGCCAAAAGCCCAATTCATTTATACTTACTTTCTTTTATTATTGGGATTTGTTATCTATGTGCAACGATTATTCCAATTAGCATTATGATAACCAATTGGTTTGTGAAAAAAAGAGGGTTGGCTATGAGTATTGCAATGGCCGGAATCGGCTTAGGTGGTTTTATTTTTAGCCCACTTATCACATTATGGATCAGTAACTACGGTTGGCGTAAAACATATATGATTATGGGAATTATTTTATTAGTGGTGTCTTTACCTGTTTCGCTGTTCGTTTTTAAAAAGAAACCAGAAGATATGGGCTTAGTAGCTTATGGATCAGAAGAAAAACCAGATGAAGGAAAAGTAGTCCACAAAGTAACGACCATAAAATTAGAAACGAAAGCTATTTTTAAAAAACCATTTTTTATTTTGTTACTTGTCGGAATGATTCTTAACGGTATTATCAATAGTGGTGCACTAGGGCAATTTCCACCAGCTCTTGAAGGGTTACAATCACCTGCAATTGCGGCCACAATTATTTCATTATATTCATTGATTGGTATTGCCGGCAAATTAATTTTAGGTTGGGTTAATGATAAATGGGGTGTTATTGCCAGTTCAATTTTTGGCTGTTTAACATTTGGGTTAGCATTTATGTTTATGTTATTTGGTGAAAATCAGATTGCTCTTTATGCTTTAGCAATCACATTCGGATTAGGAATAGGTATTGGATCTGTTTCTCCACCATTAGTAACTTCATCTATTTTTAGTACAGAACAATACGGAGAAGTTTATGGATATGTAAGTAGTGCTATGCAAGTAGGTATGTCGGTTGGCTCACTATTAGTTGCTTCAATTTATGACAAATCAGGATCTTATCAAGTTGCTTGGATTTTATTATTAGTTTTAACAGTAGGAACTTTACTGAGTTGGATAGGATCTTATCTACAATCCAGAAAATATTGCTAAAAGGTAGGTTAAAAAAGTAATAAGGTTGGTCTCACAAATTTGAAAGGAGAAATAAATCATGAACGAATTACAAAAAAAATTAAGCAAACGATTATCAGAAAGAGAAGATGAAATTATCAAGTTACGTCGTCACATGCATGAGTACCCAGAATTATCTTTCCAAGAGGAAAAGACAGCTCAATATATTGCTGATTTTTATCGTGGAAAAGATTGTGTTGTTCAAACAAATTTTGGTGATGGTTACGGTATATTAGTTGATATTCAAGGTGGTATGCCTGGTCCAAGCTTAGCGATTCGTGCTGATTTTGATGCTCTTCCAATTCAAGAAGAAGCCGAGGTATCATTTGCTTCAAAAAATCCAGGCGTGATGCATGCGTGTGGTCATGATGCTCATACAGCATATATGTTAGTATTGGCGGATACGTTGATAGAGCTAAAGAATGAGTTACCAGGTCGAGTGAGAATTATTCATCAACCAGCAGAAGAGACACCACCAGGCGGCGCTTTAGGAATGGTGAAAGCTGGTTGTCTAGAAGGTTATGACCATGTTATCGGGGCACATGTTCTTACGTCATTTGAGACTGGAAAAGTTGCATACCGAGAAGGTGAAGTCATGAGTGGCAGAACAACCTTTAAAGTAGTTCTACATGGAAAAAGTGGGCACGGATCTATGCCCCATGACGCCAATGATACGATTGTTGCTGCTTCACAATTTGTAACAGCTCTTCAAACGATTGTTAGTCGTCGAGTTAACCCATTTGATATGGTTGCTGTCACAATTGGTTCATTTGATGGTAAAGGATCAGCTAATGTGATTAAAGATACAGTTGAACTTGTTGGGGACGTTAGAATAATGACAGAAGATTCTCGTGAATTAGTAGATCGTGAATTTAAGAAATTACTTGCAGGAATTTGTGATGCATTTGGAATAACATATGAATTAGACTATGTCCATGATTATCCAGTGTTGGTTAATGATTCAGCACTAACAGAAATGATAGCAAGAGCAACCAGAGAGGCTAATTTTGATAGAGTAACGGAAGTATTCCGCTGTGATCAGCTAACACCTTCTGAAGATTTTGCTTATTATGCAGAGGAAAAACCAAGTAGCTTTATTTTTATAGGAGCAACTAAAAAAGGAAATGATTTCTATCCACATCATCATCCAAAATTTGTCATAGATGAAGAATGTTTATTGATTTCTGCCCAAGTTATGGGGAATGCAGCATTACATTATTTATTTAATGGTGTTGATAACTAATTAGTTAATAGTAAAAAAGGTTGTTATGACTTAATTTTGTCATAACAGCCTTTTTTATTTATGGATTTTTAATAACTTGTCACGTTTTTGTCACATTGTTTTTTTACACTTCATTTGTAATTAAGAAAAGACAATAATGGAGGAAAAAAATATGAATAACAAAAATATATTAATAATTGGTGGAACTGGTTCTTTTGGAAAAGGCTTAATCAAAGAGTTACTAAACAAAGAAGTTTCAAGTATTAAGGTATTTGCTAGAAATGAATTTAGGATGTTTTCCATGATCCAGCAATTTGAATCTAGTAAAATAAAAATGGTCATTGGCGATATTAGAGATAAGGAAGCTATTTCTAAAGCATCTCGAGGAATAGATCTTGTTTTTCATTTAGCTGCTTTAAAGCATGTCCCAATATGTGAGAAAATGCCAAATGAGGTAATTGCTACTAATATTTTAGGAACTAAGCATGTGATAGATGCTGCGATTGAAAATAATGTCCAAAAAGTTATTTTTTCATCCACAGATAAGGCAGTTAATCCAGATTGTACGTATGGTACATCAAAATTGATGGGTGAAAAACTGATATTATCAGCAAATGAGCAACAAACAGCTACTAAATTTATTGTTTTTAGAGGTGGTAATCTATTAAATAGTGCGGGCAGTGTTATCCCGATTTTTAATCAGCAAATTTCAGAAACAAGTCAGGTAACTTTGACAGATGATAAAATGAATCGTTTTTTTGTTAGTATTGAAACGGCCGCTAAAATGCTAATTGAAATTGCTGAAAAAGCAGCTGGCAATGAAATATTTATACCAAAGATGCCATCTGTAAAAATTGAGTATATTGCAAAGTACTTATTAACAAAAAAACATTTATCTAACTCAAATATTTCTATTATTGGCTTACGTCCTGGAGAAAAAATTAGTGAACAAATAATTTCCGAAAATGAACGTCAAAATTTGTTTGAATTTTCGGAAGAACTGTATGTTATTTTAAAAGATGATGCCCATAGCTGGCAAGCTAATAAAGTTGTTAAAGCTTTAGATAGTGTTCACTGTACATCTAATGAATATATATTGACTTACGACCAAACTGCTCAATTTTTAGAAGTAGCAGGCATTTAGGATGAAAGTGATTTTTACAGGTGGTGGAACAGCAGGACATGCGATGGTTAATAGTATTTTGATTCCTTATATACAAAAAAAGGGAATGGAAGCAAGCTATGTTGGTTCAATTAATGGTATCGAAAAACAGATGATTGAAAAGCTGGATCAGGTGACTTATTTTCCTATTAAATCAGGAAAACTTAGACGTTATTTTAGTTTGAAAAATGTAACAGATTTATTTAATATCATATTTGGTTTTTTTCAAGTTTACTTTTTACTAAAAAAAGAAAAAGCTGATTTGGTTTATTCATCAGGTGGCTATGTATCAGTTCCAGTAGTCTGGGCAGCTTATTTTAGAAGAATTCCAGTCGTTATCAGAGAAACAGATTATAGTATTGGATTGGCTAATAAATTGTGTATACCCTTTGCGTCCGAGTTATTTTTAACTTTTCCAGAAACGGATACTAGTATCTATGAAATTCCTTGTCATTATGATGGTATGATTATTAGACCTGAATTGTTTGAAAAAGAAGAAAATGAGGAAGCTATATCTAAAGTTAAACCAGTTTGTTTAGTATTAGGTGGAAGTCAGGGAGCAGAACAAATAAATAAGCTGATTTGGAAAAATTTAGAGCAACTAACAAAAGAATATACAGTCATTCATGCAACGGGTAAAGGTAAAAAAAGAGAGCAAATTAAAAATACATCGTGTTATCAACAAATCGAATTTATAGATGATATGAGGTATTACTATAATCAAGCGGATATTGTTATGACGAGATCTGGTTCAAATGTTGTTTCAGAATGCCTTTTATTAGGGAAAAAAATGATTTGTATTCCTTTAACAGTATCTCAAAGCAGAGGAGAGCAAATGCTAAATGCTTTGTTTGCAAAAAAAAATGGGAATGCGATTATTTTAGAAAATAGTAATATCCAACAAGACGAATTGTTGAATGCTCTATTAGAATTACAAGAGCAAAAAGTAAATTCGAGTTATCTAATTAATAAGGAAGAAGTTCTTAGAAGAATTGAAAATCAGGCTACTTTTATTAAAAACAAACATTAGGAAAATAGGCTGTGCATTCGTTTACTCAGATATAATAATTTGAAATAGGCAAATGTTACAGCTTATTTTTTTCTTTTGACTTTAATGTGTACAAATTAAATTAAGTTGTCACATGAATGTCACAGGTGAAAATTATACTCTTATTAAGATAATAATTTCGGAGGAAATGAAAAATGAAAAAAATGAATTTATTAAAAATAAGTATTTTTGTCATCATATTTTTGATTGGACTATTTGGTTTACTTGTCTTTTATGCAGTCAAGATAGAACCGTACCAATTAAAAGTGAAAGAGTATATTTCAGTTAAAAATAAAGATTCGGATACAGAGGTAAGAATTGTGCAATTTTCAGACGTCCATATTAAAGAAGAGTTTACTTTTAAGAATTTATCAAAAGTAGTCGAAAAAATAAATCAACAAAATCCTGATTTTGTAGTGTTTACAGGTGATCTCTATGATAATTATTCGATTTATCATGATGATCAGAATATTATTAATGAATTGAGTAAAATAAAGGCTAATTATGGAAAAATTGCTATTTGGGGAAATCGTGATTATGGTGGCGGAGCGGGGCAGCATTACACTAGAATCGTCCAAGAAGCTGGATTTATGTTATTATCAAATCAAACAGAAATATATACAACAAATAATGATAAAAGTATCGCCTTTACGGGAATTGATGATATGTTATTGGGAAATCCAAGTACTGAACTAGGACAAGAAAAAATAACCGCAGATTATTCAGTTTTTTTAACCCATGAACCGGATTATGTAAAGAATTATTCAGTAGAAGATTACGATATAATTTTATCAGGACATAGCCATGGAGGGCAAATAAATATTCCGTTTATCCCGTCAATTAATGAAACGGGATTGTCTTTTCATTCTCATTCTAAAGATTATCGTAGTGGTTTTTATGATTTAGAAAAAGAAGATGACCGTAAAATTTATGTTAATTCTGGCATTGGTACGACACATATTTCTGCAAGATTTGGTGTGACTCCAGAAATAACTTTATTCAGAATAGGAATTTAGGAGTGAAATAAAATGAAGATTTTACTAGCCGAAGATGATAAGCAAATGCAAAAAATATTAAAAATATACTTGGAAAATGAAGGCTATGAGGTGAGAGTGGCTTCTAATGGAGAAGAAGGTCTCGGTTTTGTAACTGAAGAAGAATTTGATTTAGTTATTCTAGATTGGATGATGCCGAAGATGGATGGTGTAACATTATGTCGAGAGATTAGACAAATGAATTTACCAGTAAAAATTATCATGTTAACAGCAAAAAATTCATCCACAGATGAATTGCGTGGTTTGGTAGCTGGAGCAGATGATTACATCTCGAAACCTTTTGATATAGCGGTTCTCTTAGTTAGAATTAAAAAAATGATTAAATCAGAAAAAATATTAGCTTTTGATCAACTAACACTAAATCCTGAAACTCATGAAGTTAAAGTAACCAGTGACCTCATTAGTCTGACTAAAAAAGAATATAATCTACTTTATTATTTTATGCAAAATAAAAATATTATCCTAAGTCGAGAGCAATTATTAGCAAATGTTTGGGGAATGAATTATGAAGGGGATATACGAACTGTTGATACTCATGTGAAAAGACTTCGCCAAAAAATTGGGAATCATTATATAGCAACTAAGGTAGGGATTGGTTATCTGATGGGTGAAAAATAATGACTAAACTCTCGAAAAAATTTATGATTGGAATTGGTCTGATTTTAATAATTACAGGATTATCAGCTGTTTTAATTAATAAAAACTATGTTGCGAAGTATTACGTTAATCAGAAAAAAAATGAATTGAATGAGGTATCTGATGAATTTGTTTCTAAAATAGCAAAAACTAATGTAGCAGAGGCCATTCAAACAATCGAAAATGATGAAAAAGTGATTATTGTCGAAACAGTAAAAGATGATGATAACGAAAAAGTTAATAATGAGATAAGAGACTTATTTAATAAAAAAGGTATTGGCTTTAAAAAATTATGGTTATGGGATCAAGATTATGAGGATGTTATTAGTGGGATTGATCGCATTAGGTTATATGAACAAGAGAAATTAAACTACAGCGTGCTAGTTAAGTATCTTTCTCTAGATGAAGAAATATACGCCATTGCCATGATTGTTCCGAATATTGAAGATTCTTTTAGTATTGTGAATACTTTTTTTGCGATAACCATTGGTATTATGCTGGTACTATCTATGATATTTATTATTATTTTAGTTAGAAGAATAATTAAACCTTTAAATGAATTTGAACAATTTGCTAAAAATATGGGAAATGGTCATTTTATAGCATTAAACATAGAAACAAAAGATGAATTAGAAGAGGTTGCCAATACTTTAAACAAAATGGGACAAGATGTTGTTTCTTATCAGGAAGAATTAACAGAAAAGAAACAGCAAATGGAAGATCTTTTGAATAATGTCGCTCATGATTTAAAAACACCAGTATCTTTAATTAAATTATACTCTGAGGGGATAAAAGATAATTTAGATGATGGGACGTTTGTTGAGACGATCATTGATCAAAGTACAGAGATGAATACGATGATTGAAAAAATATTACTAATTTCAAAAGTTGAAAAAATGACGATTGAGAAAATCAATTTTAATTTTTCAGAACAAATTAATAGAGTAGTGAAAGAACATCTCTTTTTAATGAATGAGCGTCAAATTACTTTGGTGAGTGACTTAGAAAAAAATATTATGATTAATAGTAATGAAGAATGGCTAAATTCAATTCTTTCTAATTTGATTTCTAATAGTATAAAATATACTTCAAAAGATGAAATAAGCATAAATTTAGTTCAAATTAAAAATAATGTTATTTTTGAGATTTCTAATGAAGTAGCAAATACTGATTTAGATTTAAAACGTATTTGGACTCCGTACTATGTAGGGGAACAGTCAAGAAGTAAGGAACTATCTGGAACAGGGCTAGGATTATACCAAGTCAAAAAAATGGTGGATCAGTTAGGTTTTGAGATTAATGTTAAACTTGAGGGAAATAAAATTACCTTTAGATTAATTATTAGATAATACTGAGAGGATGAAAAAAATGAAAATTTTAATAACAGGAGCAAGCGGAAATATTGGTTTAAATTTAACGAGCTATTTAGCACGACAACATGAAGTGATTGCTACAGATATTAACTTAATGCCCTTAACAGAAATGTTTTCTCAAACTGAAAATATTGAAATCAAAAAATTAGATATTACTAATCAGGAAAGCTGTTTGTCTTTAATAGATGATACTGTGGATTGGGTGATTCATTTAGGCGGTATTCCACATCCAGATAGCGCATTTGAGGACTTACTAGATTTGAATATAAAGGGTAGTTATCATGTTTTGAAATCGCTTGTGGGTAATAAAAAAACAAAAGTTATTGTGGCATCCAGTGCTCAAGTAAATGAAGGGCATCCTGTTGATGTTCAAACAAATGAAAACATGTTAACTGCTCCTAAAAATTTGTATGGTGTTTCTAAAACTTATTTAGAGCAGCTAAGTCACTATTATGTTCATCAAAAAGGATTAACTGTTTTTGCTTTAAGAATAGGTGCATATGATGAAATTAAAAGAACAAATCAAAGTTTAAATCGCAGAGATTTGAGTGCGTATCTTGATCCAGAAGATTTTAATCATATGATAGATTGCTTACTGAATAATACAGTTGGTAAAAAATACGGTGTTTATAATTGTATTTCAGATAATACTTACAAACGCTTAGATATCACAAAAGCGCGAGAAGAACTTAATTATTCTCCAAAATTTGATGCGTTTAAATTAGCAAATTATCAATTTAGAGATTAATAAGATCACATCATATTTTCTAGATTTTGTTTCATTTTTTGAAGAATTAGATCATATGTAGTTAATAACTTTTTTGGATAAATTGTTTTAATATTTCCACCATATCCTAATAAATTATCGAGAAGAGGCTGACATTTTTTAGTCAGCCTCTTCTTTTTTTATTTCAAAAAAATGTCCCTAAAACAGATGCTGAAACGTTATATAGAGTATAGAGCAACGAAAGGATGTGTCATATGAAGAAAAAAAGGTTGTTTTTTGAGCGTCTCTATGAAGAGTACGAACAAAAAATATATCAAGTTGCTTTTTCAATTTTACATAATGAAGAACAATCAGAGGATGCTACTCAAGATGTATTTGAAGAATTGTATATCTGTATTGATAAAATAATTAATTTTGAAGCAATCGATTTGAAAAAATTTATTTTAAGAATATCAAAAAATAAGGCAATTGATATGTATAGAAAAAATAAAACACAAATAAAATATTTTAATGATTTTAAAGAACAAAAAGTAGAAGAGTATTCAGAATCAAATGTTGAAGAAAAATTAGAGGAATTAATAACGAAGGATCAATTTAAGGAAATAGTAACATTACTTTCTAAAAAATCAGCGAAGTCATTTATTTATGTTGTTTATTATGGACTAACATTAAAAGAAGTAGCATTAATTTTAGATGAAAAAGAAGAAACAATAAAAAAAAGAGTCCAACGTGCAAAAGAAAAACTAAAAAATGTAATGGGAGGTTACTTAAGTGAGTAAAGATGATCAAAAAATAATAGAAGAATTTGCTGAAAAATTATCTTTAGAAGAATTTGATAACGTACAAGACAGTCATCAGTTTTCAATAAAATACCAACATAAAAAAAATAAACTAAAAAAAAGAGTAGCTAAAAAAGGTCGTTTTACAGAATGGTCCACTCACAAAATAGCGGTAGCTGCCATATTTATTATAGTTATTCCTACCACAGCCTATGGGGCGAAAAATTGGTATGAATGGTTAATTAATAAGAATAAACATGAGCTAACAATTAGTTTAAAAAATAATGTAGAGAAAAATAATGAAAAAAAATATTATCAATTGAGTTTACCAGTTATCCCTAAAGAGATGATACAAGAAGATAACCATTTAAAGTATAAAAATAAAGCAAATGAAGATAGTATAATTTTTAATTTATGGAGAATTCGTAAAGAGATTAATTTTCAAGAGTTGTTCACTGAGTCTTATGAGAAAAAAAATATATCTGGACATAAAAGTATTATTCTCAAAAAGGCTGATGAGGAATTTAGTAATTTTAATCGAACGGTTTATATGGTATTTGACAAGGAACAAATTTTAGTCGAAGCAACTGTTTCTAAAAATATGACAAATGACGAATTATTAAAAATATTAGAGAGTACTAGTCTGAAAGAAGTCTCAAAAGAAGAAAGTAACTATATATTTGATGAAGGTGATTTTGAAAAAAGAGTAGTAGATTCTAATTCAGTAAAAGAAGAATTAGTTAAGGGATTACCAAAAAGTAGTAAAAATTTATATCTATCTGATGAAAAAATTACTTATCATAATAAACAAAAGAAACAAAAACTATCATTTAAATTAAATAAAATAGAAGTGCTAGATAATATTAAGCGTGTTTTAGATCAAAAACAGTTTAATCCAGAATCTCTAGAACACGTTAGAGCATTGAATATGCTAGATGAAAATGGTCAGTTAAATGAATATAAACAAACAGTATATGAATTAGGTGATGGTGTAGACGAATTAAATAAAGTCGTAGAAGAAAAAGAAATTAAACCTAAATTTATTTACTTAACAGCGAGTGTGACTAATTTATCAAATAAAACAATAAAAGATTTATATATGACAGGACCTATTGTCTATTTTGAAGAAAAGATGAATAAATGGAACTATATAGATGATAAAAATAAAATGTTTCTGCCTCAATCTCAAACTTTAAACATTGACTATTTTGACGATGGTAAAGGCTCGTCACAAGAATTTTTAACTATAGAACCTAAAGAAACAATAACTTACCGCTTTGGCTTTTTTGTGGATGAAGACAAGCTAGATAAAATGTTTTTACCTATAGTTCCGTATGACCATGAATATGATGCAATGAACTTAGATGACAATAGAATTTGGATGGATATAAGACAGTAAAGAAATATTTTAGGAGATGATAAAAATGAAAATTATTTTATCTTTTATTAAAGAAAATGATGATTACCTACTTGTTGCACTAATTTGTCTGAGTACTTTTTTCATGATTTCTGTAGATAGAGACTTACTAATTATTCTAATTTTTCTAAGCATTATTTTATTGCCGACTATTATTTTATGGAGTCTATTCAAATTCATAAAGAAATAATTAGGAAAATTTTTCTATTGTTAATTATTGAGCTCATAATGATGGACGTAATATTTTTTTGATCAGTTCAAAGATGTTTTTTTATTAAAATATCTTTGAACTTTTTTAGGGATTGACGACTCAATAAGAAGTGAGTATGTTTTTATTTTAAGATAAATATGAACAATTGACTCAAGTAATTAATTAATGTACTGAAAATAATAATTTTATTAAAATTTGACTTGAAAGTAGTTATTTTTTAAGAATATGAAGAGAATTTTTTAATAAAACTTTCTAACTCACGTAATTGTGATAATATGAACATATAAAAGAAAACGATTACATGAAAAGGGAGAGGTGATTATAATGTGGACATATTTTACATGACAAAGAACAAAAAAAGGACAAGGTTGTTCGATGGAACAATTAAATAGGATGAAACAGTCAGAGAAACAAGATGACTTTTTGTGCATTTTTACGTCAGTGAAAGCATGAAAAGCCAATTTGTTTGTCTGACTATTTTTTTGGAGGTGAATGGATGATTTTAATAACGAATAACCCAAAAGTAAACGAGAAAATAAAAGATGTTCCGATGAGTTATTTGGAAGTAGAGTATGGAGGGGTTTTTGAAGAAGTAAAACGTCTTATTATAGAGGAAAAGATGGTCCTGTTGACACATCCTTTAAGTGGAAGTATAAAACCCAATGAAACCTACTACAAATCAGTCGTATTAAAAAAAGGTCTGACAGGAGCTATTGATATAGAAAGTTTAGATTATATTGATCAGGGTATTGAAGTCTATCAAAAGTTTATGAAAAACAAGATGCGACCTAATTGGACAGAAAAAGTCTTAGAGGATTTTGCTTTTGTTGACTACTATTTGATTAAGGACACCTTAACAAGAATACCTGTTTATTAGTTTATTAACTCCCACATATGTGGTTGTCATAAATATTTATGGAAAGGAAGTGCCATTTGTTGTCGTTGTTTTAACTAAATAAATACTATAGAGGTGAGAGAATGAAGTTAGAATTAGGAAACATTAATATTAATAAAATTATTAAAAGTGATGAAAATAAAATAGCTGATCATACTCTTTATATTAATGAACAAAAAATCATTGATTTTGTTTTAGAAGATGATCGTATCAGTAAATGTACTATCGAAATTGCTAATCCTGGAGATAAAACACGAATCACACCAGTTAAAGATGTGATTGAACCTAGATGTAAAGTAGATTCAACAGCTGAAATTTTCCCAGGTGTGATAGGGAAAATGAGTGGTGTTGGTGAAGGTCGTACTCATGTCTTAAAAGGATGTGCAGTGATGACAGTTGGTAAGATAGTTGGTTTCCAAGAAGGAATTGTAGATATGTCTGGACCTGGGGCAGAGCAAACACCCTTCTCAAAATTACATAATATTTGTTTAGTATTAGAACCTATAGAAGGATTAGATCCTCATATTTACGAAGAGGCCGCACGATTTGCTGGTCTTAAAGTGGGTAGTCTTTTAGGTAAATTAGGTGAAACAATTGAACCTGATGATATGACAACATATGAAACACAACCCTTATTAAAACAAATTGAACAATACCCAGATTTACCAAAAGTAGGCTATGTTTATATGCTACAAACACAAGGACTATTACATGATACCTACGTTTACGGAGCAGATGCGAAGCATATTATTCCAACGATCCTTTATCCAACTGAAGTAATGGATGGTGCTATTTTAAGCGGAAATTGTGTATCAGCGTGTGATAAAAATACAACGTACCATCATTTAAATAATCCGGTTATTCATGATTTATATAGTCGTCACGGAAAAGACATTAACTTTATGGGCGTTATTATTACGAATGAAACCGTTTATTTAGCAGACAAAGTAAGATCAAGTGATTTCTCGTCTAAAATAGCAGAATATCTTGGTCTAGATGGTGTCATTATCACTCAAGAAGGTTTTGGAAATCCAGATACAGACTTAATTATGAATTGTAAAAAAATTGAAGAAAAACAAATTAAAACAGTTATCGTGACGGATGAATACGCAGGACGTGATGGTGCTAGTCAGTCATTAGCGGATGCTGATCCATTAGCAGACGCAGTTGTAACTGGTGGAAATGCGAATGAAGTGATTGTCTTACCGCCAATGGAAAAATTAATTGGTCAATTAGATTATGTAGATGTCATAGCTGGTGGTTTTGACGGTAGTTTACGTGAAGATGGCAGTATCGAAGTTGAACTTCAGGCAATTACAGGAGCGACAAATGAAATTGGTTTTAACTTAACATCAGCAAAAGGTTATTAAAAAATAAAATAATAAGGAGGCAATACTATGTCTTTAGATAATAAAAAAATCGTGGTCATTGGTGACCGTGATGGCATCCCAGGACTTGCTATTGAAACCTGTTTAGAAGGCACAACGACTGAAGTCGTTTTCTCTTCAACAGAATGCTTTGTCTGAACGGCAGCAGGTGCAATGGACTTAGAGAATCAACGTCGAGTGAAAGAAGCAGCTGAAAAATATGGTGCAGAAAATGTCGCCGTATTAATCGGAGCAGCAGAAGGCGAAGCAGCAGGATTAGCTGCAGAAACTGTCACAAACGGAGATCCAACTTACGCAGGTCCATTAACCAATCAACAGCTAGGTTTAGCTGTATACCATGTAGTAGAACCAGAATTCAAAGCATTTGTAGACGAAACAATATACGAAGACCAAATCGGCATGATGGAAATGGTTTTAGATGTAGACGATATCATTGAAGAAGTATCGAGTATTAGGAAAGAATATTCGAAATATTAATTAAAGTAGTGAAAAAATCGTTTTGCTCTGAGCAACTGGAGGAGCTAAATTTAAAAGAATTAAGATTTTTAAGGAGGAAGAAGATGGCTAAATATAGAGTAGTTCATTATATCAATCAATTCTATGCTGGAATTGGTGGAGAAGAAAAAGCAGATATTAAACCAAGCACAAAAGCTGAAATCGTTGGACCTGGGATTGCTTTTAAAGGCGCTTTAGGTGAAGACGTAGAAATCGTTGGAACAGTTATTTGTGGGGATAGTTATTTTAATGAAAATTTAGACTCAGCGTTAAAAGAAGTCATGGAAATGATTGCTTCATATAAACCAGATTTAGTAATTGCAGGGCCTGGATTTAATGCAGGTCGCTACGGAATGGCTTGTGGAGCAGTTGCCAAAGCAGTCATGGAAGAGATGAATATTCCAGCTGTAACAGGTCTTTATGAAGAAAATCCTGGAACTGATATGTATAAAAAAGATGCGTACATCGTTCAAGTCGGAAATAGTGCGGCAACTATGCGGAAAGCTGTTCCAATTATCTCTAAATTAGGACTTAAATTATTAAATAAAGAAGCTGTGACTCCAGAAGAAGACAGCTATTTTGTACGTGGACGTAAAAATTATGAAACGTCATTCAGAGGATCTAAGCGTGCTGTAGATATGTTAGTAAGCAAACTAAAAGGTGAAGAGTTTGTGACAGAGTATCCGATGCCTGTTTTTGATAATGTTGAACCAGGTCAACCAGTTAAAGATATGAAACATGCCAAAATAGCTTTAGTAACATCTGGTGGTATTGTACCTAAAGGCAACCCGGATCATATTGAATCAAGTAGTGCTTCTAAATTTGGTAAGTATGACATTTCTAGTGTGACAGATTTAACAGAAAGTACCTACGAAACAGCACATGGTGGTTATGATCCAGTTTATGCGAATCAAAATGCAGACCGTGTTCTACCAGTAGACGTGTTACGTGAATTAGAACAAGCAGGCGAAATAGGTGAGATTTATCCATATTTCTATACAACTGTTGGTAATGGAACTTCTGTTGCCAATGCCAAAAAATATGCGGCTGAAATTGCAAAAGATTTAGTGGCAGACGGGGTAGATGCCGTTATATTAACATCCACCTGAGGTACCTGTACTCGTTGCGGTGCAACGATGGTAAAAGAGATTGAAAAAACAGGTATTCCAGTGGTTCATATTTGTACAGTCGTGCCAATTTCCCTAACAGTTGGAGCTAATAGAATTGTGCCAGCTATTGCGATTCCTCATCCACTTGGTAACCCAAGCCTGGATGAAAAAGAAGAGAAAAAACTTCGGATGAAATTGGTTAAAAAAGCTTTAAAAGCTTTAGAAACGCCAGTTGAAGAGCAAACTGTTTTTGAATAATTAGGCATTTGATAAGTTGAAGGAGTGATTATTTTGGAAGAAATCTATGATGTAGTGATTATTGGTGGTGGTCCATCTGGTTTAACGGCTGCTTTATACAATGCTCGTGCAAGATTAAAAGTTTTAGTTTTAGAAAAAACCAAATTAGGTGGGCAAATTGCTTTAACTCATGAAATTGCTAACTTCCCAGGCTCAGTTATGGGAGCAGATGATAAAGAGCCTTCTGGACCACAATTGATCAAACGAATGGCAGATCAAGCAACAACTTATGGTGCTGAGATTTTAATTGGAAAAGATGTCGTGTCTCTTGATTTAGAAGGAACAATTAAGCGCGTAATCTGTGGAGATGGAACAGCCTATGATGCACGAGCTGTAATTTGTTCTAATGGAGCAACTCCAAGACCGATTGGCTGTCATGGTGAAAAAGAACTTCAAGGTAAGGGCGTATCTTATTGTGCGACTTGTGATGGAGCCTTCTTCGAGGATTTGGAAGTTTATGTTGTTGGTGGCGGAAATTCTGCTGTAGAAGAAGCTGAATTTATTACAAGTTTTGCGAGAAAAGTAACGATTCTCCAAAATTTAGGTCACTTAACAGCAGACGAAATTGCCATTGAACAGGCCAAGAAAAATTCAAAAATTGAGTATAAATTCAATACCGTTATTGAAGAAATTCATGGAGATGGATTGGTAGAATCAATGGTGATTAAAAATACTGAAACAGGAGAAACAACTGAAATTGTAGCAGATGAGGATGACGGAACATTTGGTATCTTTGTTTTTATTGGCTATATTCCTAAAACAGACCTTTATAAAGGGGTGCTTGATTTAGATCAATGGGGTTATATCAAAACTAAAGAAGATATGTCAACGTCACTTACTGGCGTATTTGCAGCAGGCGACATTAGACCTAAAACTTTACGTCAAGTAATTACGGCAGCAGGTGATGGAGCAATTGCTGCTCACTCTGCTCAAAAATATATTGAATCAATAAACTAATAAGTAAAGGAGCTAGAAAAATGATTGAATTGACTGTAGATAATTTCGAAGAAGAAGTGTTAAAAAAAGACAAACCAGTTCTTGTGGATTGGTGGGGGGAAACATGTGAAAACTGTTTAGCTATTATGCCAACAGTTGAAGAATTATCACAAACTTATGCTGATAAAATTTATTTCACCAAATTTAATACTTCTCAAAAGAAAGTACGCCGTTTCTGTATTCAACATAAAATAATGGGATTACCTGTTATTTCAATTTATCAAAATGGTGAAAAAATTGATGAAGTAGCTAAAGATGATTGTACAAAAGAAAATATCGAAGCAATGATTAAAAAATATATTTAATAAAGGAGGCAATACTATGTCTTTAGATAATAAAAAAATCGTGGTCATCGGCGACCGTGATGGCATCCCAGGACTTGCTATTGAAACCTGTTTAGAAGGCACAACGACTGAAGTCATTTTCTCTTCAACAGAATGCTTTGTCTGAACGGCAGCAGGTGCAATGGACTTAGAGAATCAACGTCGAGTGAAAGAAGCAGCTGAAAAATACGGTGCAGAAAATGTCGCCGTATTAATCGGAGCAGCAGAAGGCGAAGCAGCAGGATTAGCTGCAGAAACTGTCACAAACGGAGATCCAACTTACGCAGGTCCATTAACCAATCAACAGCTAGGTTTAGCTGTATACCATGTAGTAGAACCAGAATTCAAAGCATTTGTAGACGAAACAATATACGAAGACCAAATCGGCATGATGGAAATGGTTTTAGATGTAGACGACATCATTGAAGAAGTATCAAGTATCAGAAAAGAATACACGAAATACTAAACATGGTAGTGAAAAAGTCGTTTTGCTCTGAGTAACTGGAGGAATTCATAAACAATCCATAGTTTTCGGATTGATTATGAATTGTGAAGTTACCGAAGGAGTTACCTTTTGAACTCAAATTATAAAAAAATAAGAGAGGCTGACATGATAGTCAACCTCTTTCTTTCAAGGAAGGAGCTTAAAGAATGAACTTCCCAGTCTTAAAAGCAAGCAGTTATGTTCTAGTTCATACACCGGATATGATTGAACACAATGGGACAACTCAAACAACAGAAAAAATAACTAATCCAGAGAGTGAATATCTAAGAACACTCTACGATAATATGAGAACTTATGATGAGGTAGTGAATTATGGACCTAATCAAACATTTATTGGTAATTTAAATTATAAAGAATTAAAAGAGATGGAGCAACCTTGGATAAATAATAAAACGATTGAAGGGCAAAGATATAGTGATAAAGGCGAGATTATGCCTGAACTAGAATTTTACGGCTTATTACAGATTTGTGATGTTTTTGAATTAGTTCATTTAGAAAAAGACTTTGCCAATGATGTAAGAGAATCGTTATCTAATCATAAGTTATTTAAAGAAGATGTAGCCAAAATTAAAGAAGGTACAACTCAAGACTGGCTACAAGAGCAACTAAATGAGCATGAAGCAGAAGGCTTATACTATAACCAAAAATTAGTAGGCTGTGTGACTCGTGCCCATGAAATTGATGTGAATTTGAACGCTCATGTAATGTTGGAAAATCTTTCAGTTAAAGCAAGTGGCGTTTTAGCATTACGTCATTTATTAAATGAAAAAGGAATGAATCCAAGCGATATTGATTATGTGATTGAATGTAGCGAAGAAGCTTGTGGAGATATGAATCAACGTGGTGGAGGCAACTTTGCTAAGTCAATTGCTGAAATGTGTGGCTGTGTGAATGCGACTGGTAGTGATTTAAGAAGTTTTTGTGCTGCGCCAACACATGCACTTATTTCAGCCTCTTCCTTAGTTAAGGCTGAGATATTTAAAAATGTAGTGATTGTAGCTGGTGGGGCAATTGCGAAATTAGGGATGAATGGTAAATCCCATGTAGCAAAAGGATTGCCTATTATAGAAGATGTTCTGGGAGGATTTGCGACACTTATTAGTGAGAACGACGGCATACATCCAATTATTCGAACAGATTACGTGGGTCGTCATACTGTTTCTAGTGGCTCTAGCCCTCAAGCAGTGACGAGTGCTTTAATTGCGGACCCATTATTAAAAGCAGGTTTAACAGTTAAGGACGTAGATGTATATTCTGTTGAGATGCAAAATCCAGATATTACCAAACCAGCCGGAGCAGGGGACGTACCTTTAGCCAATCTAAAAATGATTGGTGCAATCGGCGTTTTGAAGAAACAATTAGAGAAAAAAGATTTAATGACTTTTGTGAATGAAAAATCAATTCCAGGATGGGCACCAACTCAAGGACACATTCCTAGTGGTGTACCTTATCTAGGATTTGCTGTGGAAGATTTAACAACTGGCGATAAGAATAGAGCGATGATTGTTGGTAAAGGTTCTTTATTCTTAGGTCGTATGACTAATTTATTTGATGGTGTATCGATTATTATAGAAAGAAATACTGGTAAAATTAACACAGATAATGGATCGATGAAAGAAACAGTAAAATCTGAAATCGCAGAAGTCTTACGAGATTTTGCTAAAAAATTATCAGAGGATTAGAGGTGAAGTGAGTGTCTAGTTCAGTAAAAGAAGTTATGAGTGAAATTTTAGTAGAAATGGCTGAAAAATTAGAATCTGATCGCTATTACGATGATATCAAGATTGGCTTAACTATCGATGGTAGTGAACATGGTTCAGCTGTCATGAAAGAAGCACTTAGACTCATTCAAAATAAAGCAATGTTTAAAATCGTATTAATTGGAACGAAAGTAGATTGGGCTGGAAATTTTGAGTATTATGAAACGAAATGTGACGCCGATAATCATCAGAAAATGGAAGAGCTATTATCTAATGGAACTATTCAAGGGTGTGTAACACTTCACTATAATTTTCCAATAGGTGTTTCAACAGTTGGACGAGTGATTGTACCAAGTACAGGTAAAGAGATGTATATTGCCACCACAACTGGAACGACCAGTTCTAATCGCATCGAAGCCATGGTGAAAAATACAGTTAATGGTGTTATTGCAGCAAAAACATGTGGCATTAAAGAACCAACAGTTGGTATTTTAAATATTGATGGCGCTAATTCTGTGGAACGAGTGCTGAAAGAGTTAAAAACTAATGGCTATGATTTAACTTTCTCTAAAAGTCAGCGGGCAGATGGTACGATTACCATGAGAGGGAATGATCTGTTAATGGGAACGCCTGATGTAATGGTTTGTGATAGCTTAACAGGGAATCTTTTGATGAAAATTTTTTCAGCGTATCAAACAGGTGGTAACTATGAAGCAGTTGGTTATGGTTATGGACCAGGTATAGGAGATAGTGAGATCCAAAATGTTTGTATTATATCAAGGGCAAGTGGTGCTCCTGTTATTGCTAATGCTCTTCAATATGCTTACGAGCTTGCTAAAGGTCATTTAAAAGATGTGACTAAAAAAGAATACACACAAGCTAAAAAAGCACAGTTATTAGAGTTATGTGACGAATTGAGTCAAAAACAGAAAAATCCTATTTCAGAAGAACAAGTGAGTATTCCTAAAAAAGAAATTGTCACAAAAGAGATTTCGGGAATTGATGTTCTTGATTTAGATGATGCGTTGATTGTTTTGTGGAAAGAAAACATCTATGCTGAAAGCGGTATGGGGTGTACAGGACCGATTATTCTTGTAAATGAAAAGAATATTGAAAAGGCGAAGACGTTATTAGTGAAAAAATATTTATAAATATTCCTCTTTTGATTCAATAATGAAGAAAACATTTTAAATTAGAGAACTTATCAAAGTTTATGATGAAAATCATTTGATGAGTTCTTCCATTTTTATACAATAAAAACGAGATAAAATGTATGGAAAACATGACATTTCATCTCGTTTTATTGTATCAAAGGTTGATGTTTAGCTAAAGTTAGTGGATAATAGTATATAATACTTTTAAATGTTAAAAAAACAATTAAAAGAACAGGAAAATCAATATATATGTGTACTATAAAAGATGGTTGTTTCTTGGAATATCTTATTCCAAGAAAATAAACAAAAATCAATCCCTATTATGGATAATATACAATACAAAAATTTTTTTATCAACTAAATATGTATTTTTTATAAAAAATACATAACTATTTAATTGATATATGTTTAATAAACCTATGTTTGTGGTTGATAATCATAATAATTATTGATTTTTGGTGAAAGCCGTCAAGAAAGCCGTCAAATTTTATAAAAAAAGGATATTTTATATGTCAAGACGAGGGGAAAATATTTATAAAAGAAAAGATGGTAGATGGGAAGGTCGTTATAAAAAAGGAAGAAAAGATAATGGCAAATTAAAATACGGATATGTTTATGGTAAAACATATAAAGAAACAAAAATAAAATTAAATGAACTAAAATATAATTATCAAAAAAATAATTATCAAAAAGATTATTATTATGGTACAGTCGAGAATTGGCTATCTTTATGGATGCTAGAAAATGTAGAGAACAGAGTTAAGTTATCAACTTATGCAAGTTATCAGTATAAATTAAATAGATATATAATTCCTTATATTGGTACAAAAGAATTACTTGATTTAACAACAAATGATATTGAAAATTTAATTAAAGTTTTAGAAAAAAAAGAGTTATCAGCTAGTACAATTAATGTAAGTATTGGGATTGTCAAAAAGAGTCTTAAACACGCATTTAATAATAATTATATTCCTAAAGATATTAGTTTGAATATTAGAAGTTTGAGCAACAAAATTAAAAAAATAAGGGCACTTTCAATGAGTGAACAAAAATTATTAGAAACCATAGCAAATCATGATGAACATGGACTACCATGCTTAATTGCGTTATATACAGGATTAAGAATTGGTGAAATTTCAGGTTTGAAATGGTCGAATATTGATTTTGAAAAAAACATTATAAAAGTTCAATATACTTATCAAAGAGTACCTATTATGGGACTTGGTAGTAAATCAAAACTAGTCTTAAGTGATACTAAAACAATTGGCTCAAATCGTATTGTACCTATAGGAAAAGATACTAAAAAAAGATTACTAAAATGGTTCAAAATAAAAGGACATCAAAAATTTGTTTTTGAAGTTAATGGTCGACCAGTGGAGCCAAGATTACTAGGATATCGCTTTAAAAGAATGATTGATAATACAGAATTGAAAAATGTTCATTTCCATCAACTCAGACATACTTTTGCAACGAGATGTTTAGAGGCTCAAGAAAATATAAGTGTTATCTCTTCTATTTTGGGGCATCAGTCAGTGAAAATGACGTTAGATATTTATACTGATGCTTTGGTTGGACAAAAGAGAATAATGATCCATCAAATGGAAAAAAGACAAATGGAATACTATGAAAAAAAGATTATTTGATCTATTTAAATTGAAATATAGAATCAATAAAAATAAAAAAACAATGCAAAATTAAACTTATTTTGCGTTGTTTTTTTATTTTTTAAGCCGTCAACTGACCGTCAAATAGATTAATATATGTGATTAAGTCTTTGTTAAACAAGTGATTTCTTGGAATAAGATATTCCAAGAAGATAGTCTTCACAGACTACTAAAAGATAATATCAAAAAAATATGAATTTTTATCGATTTTTTGAAAAAAATTTAGTAGCAATCCTAAAAAAAGAAAGGAGGAAAAAAATTATTAAATTTCAATTTGTGATTCAATAATTGAAGAGAGAGTTAAAGAAGATCTAAAGAAAGGAGGATGACATTGGCTAATAAAAGAATTAATTGGATGATCTTTCTTGTTATTTTTTTAACAATCACTACTCAATTTTTTGGAATCAAAAAAGTTAATGCTGTGAATAGTACTAGAGAAAATCAACAAACAATTGAAAGTCCCGAATTATATATGGAAACGAATGTTGAAAAAGTTAATGATCAGTATACTTGGCATGTGTTTTTCAATAAAAAGAAGCAAGAAAAATCAAACGAATATCAAATGAAATTCAAAATAAAATCAGATGGAGAACACGTTGAATATAATTCTGAACTACATTTTGATAGCAATTTTTATAAAGGTGATTTGAGTTTAATAGAAGTGAATAGTAGTGAGCCGGATGGTTCAGTTGATTTTATTACTGATAATCCCAATATCAGTATTGAAATTCAAATGGACCATAAAAATATCGAAAGCGAAAGCATAAATAAAGATATTCTAAAAAAAAACATTGAAGGTCCACACTACTTAACCTTTAATGACATTGATAATATAAAGGAACAGATTACGTTTCAAAAAGAAAACAAAAAAACAAACAAAATGGAAATAAATAATTTGAGAACTATTCAGGACCCCTTTGAGTATCAAAATAATCAATTAGGTAATTATATCAATCACTCTACGAACCAATATATTGGTGGTTTAACTAATCAACAATTAATTAATTTTAATTTTGGATTTGAAAATACTGAAGGTAATCAAAAAGTAACTAATGTCATAAATAAGGGGACTGGCTTTGATCGAGGCTATCACGACTACGGTAACGCGCTATTAAAAAAAACAGTGATGCCTTCTAATGAAGAAAATCAATTTAAGATTCAGTTAGATCTTCTAAGTGGCGTCGAAATAGAAAAAAAACCGCTTGATATTGTCTTAGTTTTAGATAAATCTTCTAGTATGAAAAATAATAATCGAAATAATAATATGATCGCTGCTGTAGAGGAATTTACAAAAGAACTATTTGAAGAAAAAGACGGCGATAATATCCGCGTTGCATTAGCGAACTACTGGGGAATGCCGGAGAGCGAACGAGGAACTACAAAAGAAATTCAATCTGAAGTATCCAAATTTAAAAATGGAGCTTTTAGTTCCGATCCAAAAGAAATAAATTCGAGTAAGGTTTTAACAAGGGATCCAGTATCTGGGACACCGATAACAATGGGCTTGAAAGCTGGATCGGATGTTCTATACAATACTGATTTTGATTATGGAGCAAGACCGGAAGCAGAAAAAATTATGGTCGTTTTAACAGATGGTGCTCCTTATACTGCAATTAAGGAAAAAAGAAATGATCATAAAGTTCAAGTTAATGAGAAGAGTAAAGACCACTATGTTTTAACTTATTCTCAAAAAAGCTATGAAAATAAAGATCGATTTTATGAAAATAAGGGCAGCCAAGAAGTAGCCGATGCAACAGTACATTATTCGAATAAATTAAAATCTGATTATCCAGATATCAGTGTTTACTCAATTGGATTTGGTATAAAAGGTGTAACCAATGCTATCAATACGATGGAAAGAATTGCTTCTAGCGCGGATAAATTTTATTTAGCAGACGATGGGACCAGCGAAATTGTAGAAGTATTTAAAGATATTGCAATTTCTTTTACTAGGCCTTTGTTAAATGCAGAAGTCATTGATCCAATGAGTCAATATGTTGACTACAAAGGAAATTTAAAGTCTTATGCCTTAATGGTAAAAGATGGAGATATTAAAGTTATTTCTCCCAATGCAGCTAACTTCCCAAAATATGCTAAAAATATAATAACTGAAGAAAATGATTCAGAACTTCATTTATCCAATATTACGATGGGAAATTCATTGAAACAATTAGATGGGTATCGTATCGAATATGAAGTTGAGTTGAAGCCAGAGTATAAAGACGGGAAATTTTACCCAACAAATGGGTCAACTTATGTTTTTAATAAGAGAAAAGATTATTATCACTATGCTGTGCCTTCAATAAAACATCCAGTTTCTCAAATGAGTATTCCGTTTGAAAAAAAATGGATAGATGGCGAAAATCAGTGGAATTTAAGAAAAGATATAAGTTTTCAGCTCCAAAGAAAAAATAATCAAGGTATTTGGACAGATGTTCCAGGACAATTGAAGAACATAAAAAAAGAGTCCAGTGGTGAAAATCTAAAAGGGCAATTTGAAAAGGTACCTATTGAAGAATTCGGAAAATTAATTTCTTACAGAATTATTGAAATATCGGATGGCAAGCAACATGTTTATGGCTATTCTAATCCCAAGATATCAAAAGATAGTGTAGACGGAAGTATGAAGGATAAAAATATAGTAATCACTAATAAATTATTAACAACAGATTTAATGCTAGAAAAAGTAAATGAAGCTAATCAAGTAATTCCAGGTGTTGAATTTACTTTATTTAGGAAAAATCCAGAAGAACAATTGATAGATAAAATAACTTCTGATCAGCAAGGAAAAATAAATTTTTTGAATCTCCCGGTAGGAAATTATGTATTAAAAGAGACAAAACCAGCCTTAGGATATAAGAAGCATAAAGAAATCACTTTCGAAATAGTCGAAAAAGAAATGAATAAGCTTAGTATTGAAGGATTACCAAAAGATAACAAAATAGTAAATGAGTTAGAAGATTTTAATTTAACTGTTGAAAAAATAGACAATTTCAATAGACCAGTTTCCAATGTCATATTCAAATTATCAGGTAAAAATTTTTTAGGTGAGTCTTATGAAGTTGAAAAAGAATCTGATAACCCAAATAGTAATATTTTTACTTTTAAAAATTTAAGGCCTGGAAATTATCAATTGGAAGAAACATTAAGTCCAAATGAGTATGTAGGTTTAGAAAAACCGATTAGTGTAGTAATAACTAAAGAAGGGATTGTAACTGTAGATGGAGAAGAACAATCTAAAGTTATAACAGAGATGGGGAACAATATATCGATTCAAGTAGTGAATCAAAGAAAAGGTATATTACCACATACAGGTGGAACTAAAAACCCAATTCGTAGAAATTTAATATACGCTATTTCATTACTAGTTTTAATTTTGGGAGTTTTTTATTTGTATTATAATCGAAAGGAGAAGTTAGTATGAAAATAAAAAAAAGATATTTTTTATTAATAATATTAGTTCTTTCTTTCACAATAGGTTTTTCAAATAAAAAAAATAGTTATGCAGAAAATAATTCCTCCAAAATACAATTTATCTTGCATAAGTCGACCTCTCAAGAAGAAAAAAATGAAATACAGCAAAAATTAGATGATATTAGTTTTGAGGTTTATGATGTAACACTATACGTAGAAAAGCAAAATAATAAAGAAAAAACGATGAGTCGTGTAATGAATATGCCAAAAGAGCAAATTCAAAAAGAAATATTAAGTGAAGCGAAGTTTATTAGAGAAATTAGAGCAGATGAATTTGCTGGTGAAACAGGTGTTGCAGAACTATCTTTGTCAAATACGTTTGATGGACAGTCTATTTTATTTATTGAAAAAGGGAATCGAAAAATAAAATATTATCAAACAATGTTAGTTATACTACCAGTTGAGAATCCAGTAAAAGCCAATGAGTATCTTTCGACAATACACTTGTATCCTAAAAAAGTAAACGATGAAAAAGAAAAATTAAAAGAAAAAGATCCACCGACTTTAAAGAAAAACCATAAGAATCTCCCAAAAACTGGTGAAGAAAAATCAGTTTTTGTATTTTTAGGATTTTTATTAATGTCGTCTTCATTTTATTTTAAAATGAAAAAACAAAGTAATTAAAAAAGTATCGGAAAGTTGAGGAATATGAAATGAAAAAAATGAGAAAAGTTTGGAATTTAATTTTTTCAATGGTTGTCTTTTTACCATTATTAACAAGTCTATTTGGAGGTATAACGGCTAATGCTGCTGATATTCCTGACAACGTTGATGTAACAATACATAAGAGAATATACAAAGAAGGAGATACTAAACCAGAAGGAAAAGACGCTCAAAATACAGGTAATTTAATGGAGTTTGGTGGTAAGCCTTTTGAGGGAGTTGAATTTACTGTTTATGATATTTCAAAAGAATATTATGATTTAATGAAAGTTGAGAATGCTAATCAAGAAGATGTAAGTAAAGAATTAAGTAATAAGTATGTTACTCCAGATGCAGGTGCAACTAACAAAATCACATCAATTATAACTGATGCTGAAGGCTTAGCTGTATTTTCTAAATTGCCAACAAAATCAGCGGAGCTATCTGATGATAAGCAAAAAATAGATGCTGTCTATGTTTTTGTAGAAACAAAAACTCCAGATTCAATTACAATCAGTAAAAAATCAGCACCAATCGTTTTATCAATGCCAGTTTTTGCATTTGAAAATGATACTTATGATACAGAAAATCCGTTAGAAAATGTTCATTTATATCCAAAAAATGAGACTACTACAGATAAAAAAACTGTTAGTAATTTAGATCAATTTGATAAAGTTGAAGTTGGTGGTAAAACATTTTGGAATTTAGTAACTGGATCAGTTATTGAATTTGATTTAGATTTAGCTTTACCAGCTGATATGACAAAAACAGAAAGTTATTCAGTATTAGATACACCTTCTGAAGGATTAGAGTTTATTGAAACACCATTTGTAGTATCAGGAATTAACAATGAAGGTGAGTCAAAAGACCTAATTGCTGGGACAGATTATAATGTTAAAAAAGAAGGAAATGGTTTCCAATTTGATTTAATTATGACAAGTGATACAGTTAAAAGTTTAAATGGTGGTAAATTAAAAATTAGTTATAGCATGAAATTAACTGCTGAAGTAAGACCAGATGAGCTTCAAAACAACAGCGCAACTGTTTCTGTTGACAATAAACCACAACCATCAATTACACCAAAAGATCCAGAAGTACCGGTTGTCTTTGGAACAGGTGGTAAGAAATTTATCAAAACAGATTCTCACAATGGTGATGGCTTAGAAGGCGCAGAATTTATCGTGAAAAAAGGTAATGAATTTGCTGAATTTGAAGTAAACAAAAAAGGCGAATATGCGTTTGTTAAATGGACAAATGAAAAAAATGAAGCTACAAAAATTGTTTCTGCAGCAAAAAATAACAAATATGATTTAACAGTTGGTAGTTTTTCAGTTATTGGTCTTAAACAGGGCGGATATCAATTGGAAGAGGTAAAAGCACCTTCTGATAAATATGTTAAATTAACTAAAGATGTGACATTTGATGTTGTTCAAGGATCATATGAGGGAACTAAGAATTTAGGCGAAGTAAAAAATACACCTAAAGGAATCTTACCATCAACTGGTGGTAACGGAATTTATGCCTTTTTAGCAATTGGTTCATTAATGATGGCTTCAGCTTATTTTTGGTTCAAAAAAGCAAATAATACAAAAAGAGCATAGAATAAACAAATAAATAAAAGTAAATAAAAAGATGAGGGGCGATGACGATACTGTTGGTATTTATGTCATAGCCTCTTAATTTATATTAGTTTTTTTTGAGGTGATTAAAATAATTAGGAAAAATAAAAATGAAAGAATTAATGTGGTTTTACAATCTTCAATGATGATATTATTTGTATTAGGAGCGATTATATTTAGTTATCCTTTCATTGCAGATTCAATTAATAATTATTATGATCAAAAAAATCTAGAAAAATTTCAAGATGCAAATAATAAAGAATCAGATAATATTAGAAAAGAGCGATTAAAAGAACTAGAAGAAGAAAATAAAAAAGAAAAATTAGAAAAAGGTATTTTAAAAGATCCTTTCAAAGAAATAAATTTAGAAGAAAAAAATATTGATAAAAACTATTTAAAAAAACATCAAATTGGAGCGATTTATATCCCCACTATTAATGTAAGTTTACCGCTTTTTGATGAAACGAATAGTGAATTATTAGAAGTAGGGGCAACGGTTCTTCAAGGCACCTCGTATCCAATTGGAGGTATGAATACTCACTCAGCAATTACTGGGCATAGTGGTTTGAGTAATAAAAAGTTATTTACTGATGTTGAAAAATTAAAAAAGAAAAATGAATTCATAGTAGATGTTTATGGACAGAAAAACGCATATGAAATTTTTGATATAAAAGTTGTTAAGCCAGATGCTATTGATAAGTTAGATATTCAAAAGGGCAAAGAGTTAGTTACATTAGTTACGTGTACCCCTTATGCTGTTAATACTCATCGCCTGTTAGTCACTGGGAAAAGAGTACCTATTAAAAAAAATGAAATAAGTCAACAAATTAAAAAAGCTGAAAATTATCATAAACGAAAATTTTATTCTTTTTTTGTAGGGATACCAATTATTTTATCGTTAATCATTTATTGGTTTTGGTGGAAAATAAGATTTTATAAAAGTACAAAAAAATTGTATGAATTATCTTTTTATATAATGGAAAATAAAAAACCTATTAAAGGTGTGGTCTTTCAATTGGTTCATAAAAACAATAAATATTCAGAAAAAAATCGTCAAGTAAAAAGTAATAAAAAAGGATTAGTCAAATTTAAAAAAGTATTTGGTGGAAAATATGACATTGTAGTAGTTAATGAAGAAAATATCCCTAAAATAAAAGCTAGAAGTTATAGGTTATCAGATAAAAATTTTGTTATTGTTTCACCTAAAAGTTTGCTATCTGTAAGAAAAAAAAGAAATAGAATTTATACTATTGACCTTAAATCAAAGGAGAAAAAATGGCTAAGAAGAATGTGAAGTCACAACTATTAATTAGAATCATTTTTTTCACAGGAACGCTTGTTATGTTTTATCCATTTTATATTAATTCTTTAAATAATTTTATTGATTCAATTAGAATCGAGAACTACCAAGAGAAAAGTAAACAAGAATTAAAAAAGCAAAGAGAGGAGTTAGTTGAGAAGAATAAAAAAATTGCGGAGTCGGGAATGACAATGACAGAAGATGTTTTTAATCAGCCTAGTACTAAAAATGATAATCGAGATGACATATATTTGAAAAAGCATTACCTTGGAAAAGTAAATATACCAAAAATCAGAATAGAAGTACCTTTGTTTGATACAACAAACTCTAGAACACTTGATGTAGGAGCAACAGTTGTTGATGGAACATCCTATCCTGTTGGAGAAAAAAATAACCATGCTGTTATTTCTGCACATAGAGGGCTACCTAATAGAGAATTATTTACGCATCTTCCTAAATTGAAAAAAAAGGATATTTTTTTATTAGAACTTCCTGATGAAACCTTAGCATATGAGGTTAAAAATATTAGTGTGGTTGAACCAAATGAAACAAGCTCATTATTGATAGTTGATAATCAAGATTTGGTTACATTAGTTACATGCACACCTTATATGATTAACTCTCATCGCTTACTTGTGACTGGTAAGAGGGTGCCATATCAAAATAAGGTTAAAAAAGATAAAAAAAAACAGGATAAATTTCGAAAGTTAAAAGAAATATTGATCATTATTTTGTCAATTGGTTTTATTTTATTTTTTATTTTTAATTTGGTTAATTTTTTTAAACGGATCAATTTGAGTAAAAGAAAATTTAAGCTGACTATTAAAGTAACTGGCGCTTGTTTAAATGACAAAGTAGATTTATATATAACTAATAAAAAAATAAAAAAGACTGGAAATAGAATAGGGAAAAATAATAAACGGATATTAAAGTATTCAAACTTGTCAAGTGATGAACTTGAATTAAATTTAAATAATAGTTTACTTTTAAAGATAAGAGTAAAAAATAAAAAAGGTGATTTTAAAATATATAAAGTAGATCAAAAAGCTTTAAAATATAGTTACAATAATAATAAAAATGAAATTAAAATAAATTTGCGATAATTTTTACAATCTTTTTTGTCTGGGTATTTTCGTTTACCTAATAAGTTAATTAATTATTTAAGGTATCAGAGTACATTATATATATAAATAGTATGTTTATTATAACAAATGGATATATTTTAAAGAAAAGATACTGAAATAATTTTTTTTGGAAAATAAATTATATAATTTTTATAATACACAAATAACTTGAAATATGTTTAATAATATAATTGGGAGACTAATATAGTGTTGATGTTCACAAGCGTTGACACTATTTTTTTATGAGCAAAAATAATACGGTTACATCAAAGATTGATTTTGTGAAATTTATAACTTATAATAGTCGAGTTAACAAATTTAGGAGGAAGATTTTTTATGAGAAAGACGTTACAAAGGTTATTTGTCGGTATTCTTTTATTCACATTAGTGGCTTGCTCGTCTGGTAGTTCAAAGGATGGTAAGTTTGTTGGTGAAGCAAAAGGAGCTAACGGTCCAATCAAAGTTGAAGTGACTGTTAAAAAAGACGCAATTGAGAACATTAAAGTCATTGAAAGTAGTGAGACCGATGGGGTTTCAGATTTGGCTTTAAAACAAATTCCTGATGCAATTATTAAAGATCAGGGATTAGACGTGGATGCTGTGACAGGAGCTTCGTCAACAAGTAAAGCAGTTGTTGATGCAGTAAAAAATGCTCTTGAAAAATCAAGTGTCGATATTGCGGCAATGTCAAAAGTGAAAGCTAACTTACCTAAAGCAAAAGAAGTTAGTAAAACAGATTATGATGTTGTAGTCATTGGTGGTGGTGGTGCGGGGCTTTCAGCTGCTATTACTGCTGCAGAAAAAGGAAGCGAAGTTGTATTACTAGAAAAACTACCAGTTCTCGGTGGAAACACGATGATTTCAGGCGGTGAAATGGCGGCTCCTGGTAACTGGTTACAAAAAGAACAAAATATTAAAGATAGTAATGATCAGTTTTATGAAGATATTATCAAAGGTGGGGACGCTGAAAATGATCCTGAATTGGTTCGTGTTTTAGCGGATAATGCTTTATCAGCTGCAGAATGGCTAAGAGATGATGTAAAAGTTGAATTTGAAGATTATTTATTATTCTTTGGTGGTCATTCCGTTAAGAGAAGTTTAGTTCCAAAAAATGCTTCAGGTGCCGAATTAGTTAAGAAATTAGAGAAAAAAGCAAAAGATAGCGGTGTAACGTTATTAACTAACGCAGACGCTAAAAAAATTACTGCTAAAGACGGTAAAGATGATTTCAACCAAGTAGAAGCAAAAGTAAATGATAAAGATGTTACTTTCTCAGCTAAAAAGGGAATAGTTGTCGCTTCTGGTGGATTTGGTGCTAACTTAGAAATGCGTAAAAAATATAATAAAGATATGGATGAAAAAATTCTGTCAACAACAAGTACAGGTAGTATGGGAGACGGGATTGTGATTGGTGAAGACATTGGTGCTGGTACAACAGATATGGAATATATCCAAACATACCCAACCTGTGATCCTGAAACTGGTCGTTTATTATATGTGGGTGACGTTCGTATGGAAGGTTTATCAATTTTAGTTAACAAAGAAGGTAAACGTTTTGTGGAAGAATTAGAACGTCGTGATGTGATTTCAAAAGCTGTGACAAAACAATCTGACGGACATTCATATATGTTCTGGGATCAAGCAGCAATGGATAAATCTAAAGTAGATAAAACACATAAAAAAGAATACGAAAGTTTAATCAATCGTGGTCTTTTAGTAAAAGCAGATACAGTTGAAGAAGCAGCAAAACATTTTGAAATTGATGCTAAGGAACTACAAAAAACGGTAGATACTTACAATCAATATGCAAAAGATGGAAAAGATAAAGACTTCAACAAACGTGGTGAGTTAGTTGCCTTTGGTGAAGGTCCATACTATATCATGAAATCAATTCCAGCTGTTCACCATACAATGGGTGGATTAACAATTAATACTAAAGCGCAATTAGTTGATGGTGATAAAAAAGTGATTCCTCACGTTTATGCAGCAGGAGAAGTAACAGGTGACGTACATGGTACAAACCGTTTAGGCTCTGATGCAATTGCTGATATTATTGTTTTTGGACGCATTGCAGGGGAAGAAGTAACAAAATAATAAATAGTTTAAGAGGGTGACCAAAAAGTCATCCTCTTTATTATTTATACGAATAATATTTGATAGTCAGGGGATAAAAAGTTGCTTGGAGCAAAACGACTTTTGACCCACCCTATTTCTATGTTAAACTGATAGTGTATAAATTCACGAGGAGGAGAAAATATGAGATTTGGTATTATTCTAGAAACAAAGGAGCATGAAAAAGCGTGGAATGCAGTACGTTTTTGTGTGACCTCTCTAAAACAAGGACACAAAGTTAAATTATTTCTAATGGGAGAAGCTGTTGAGATTGAATCAATTATAGATGAACAGTATGATGTTGTGGAGCAGTTGACAAAATTTACGGAATTAAAAGGTGAATTATTAGCTTGTGGTACATGTTTAATTTCACGTCATTTAGATAAAGAAACAGCTTGTCCAATTTCAACGATGATTGATTGTGTGGAGATGGTTGAGTGGGCAGATAAAGTCATTACTTTTTAGCATAATAAAAAGTTGCCTTTACAATGTAATTTCATTTTAGGATAGTAAAAAAGGAAATAACTAAAAGAATAAATTCACGATATTTTGATTTTTTATTGATAAAACACTAGGATAATTACGTTAATGCGAGTATAATGAAGCAGGATATTTTGAAAAAAATAGGCAACTAAAAAAGAATATAAGAAAGTGAAGTGAAATTATGGGACGTAAATGGGCAAATATTGTCGCTAAGAAAACGGCTAAGGACGCTAATAACAGTAAAATTTATGCAAAATTCGGTATTGAGATTTATGCAGCAGCAAAATCAGGTGAACCTGATCCGCATTCTAACCAAAAATTACGTTTCGTTATTGAGCGTGCTAAAACTTATAATGTACCAAAACACATTATTGATCGTGCAATCGAAAAAGCTAAGGGCTCTGGAGATGAAACTTATTCTGAATTACGTTATGAAGGGTTCGGTCCTAATGGTTCAATGGTTATCGTAGATACTTTAACCAATAACGTGAATCGTACTGTAGCAGATGTTCGCTCTGCCTTCAATAAAAATGGTGGTAATATGGGCGTTTCTGGAGCTGTTGCTTATATGTTTGATAACACAGCTATCTTTGGTTTTGCAGGAACTGACGTGGATGAAATTTTTGAATTCTTAATGGAAAAAGAAATTGATGTTCGTGATGTTTTTGAAGAAGAAGGTCAAATCATCGTTTATGGTGATTCTATAGATTTTCATGCGATTCAAGAAGCGTTAAAAGAAAAAGGGATTGAAGAATTTTCAGTAGCTGAAATCCAAATGTTAGCCCAAAGTGAAGTTGAGTTAACTGGAGATGACTTAGCTAATTTTGAAAAAATGATGGATGCTTTAGATGATTTAGAAGACGTACAAAGTATATATCATAATGTAGAACTAGACTAGAACGAAAGGCGATTAGATTGGGGGTGACTCAATCTAATCGTTTTTTAACATAGTTCAATAAACGAAACTTAGTAATAAAATGATTATTCCATAATAATAGTTGTTCAAACTTAATATAAAATTAAAAATAAACATACTAATCTTACCAAGTTCTTAACCTTTAATTGATACAATGAAACAAAGGAGGGGTACTATGGGATTTTGGATAATGATTTCTCTATTATGTTTAGGTTTAGTTTCATATTTTGTTGGAAATAAAGTGAATAAACGGTTTAATGTATTTTTTAAATTGGCTGGTGGTCTTTGTTTGTTAGTTTCTTTATGGCTAGCACTTCCTAGGTAAGGTATAGTCCGTTTGTTGTAAATTTAAAGCGATTAGATGTAATCATTCAATCTAATCGTTTTTCACTGCATGTTTATATTTAAATTAAGGCTAAAATTCTCTTCATGGCAAATGTTCTCTTTCCATGTTTTCCCCTTGTTAGTATATAATAACCATATCAATTAAAAAAGGACGGATGACATGAAAGGTATTTTAGTTTCAGAATTTGGTAGTAGTGATGTTTTAACCTATACACAATTAGAAGAAGTCGCTGTTGGTGATAAAGAAGTAAAAATATCTTTAAGATCAATAGGAATTAATCCGGTTGAAACCTATATTCGCCAGGGTACCTATAGTCTTTTACCAGAGTTACCGTATACGCCAGGGAAAGATGGGGCAGGAATTATTGAGGAAGTCGGGAAAGAAGTCTCTAATTTTAAAATCGGTGATCGAGTGTTTGTTTCAGTAAATGGAAATAACCGACGGGGTACATATGCTGAAGAAATTATTTGTAGTACTGACTTTATTTATCCATTACCTGATAATTTAAATTTTGAAGAAGGGGCGGCACTTGGAACAACGGGAATGACTGCTGTTCATGCTCTTCATCAAAAAGGAAAAATAAAACCTGGGGAGTTTGTTTTAATCCACGGTGCAACTGGTGGTGTGGGAAATATAGCAGTTCAACTAGCCAAATTACATGGAGCGATTGTGATTGCAACAGCTGGAAGTAGTAACGGAATGGCGATGCTTAAAAAATTAGATGTGGACTTTGTACTGAATCATCGAGATGAAAACTATCTGTCAGTCATTGAAAAAATCACGAATCATCATGGGATTGATGTGATTATTGAAATGTTGGCTAATGTCAATTTAGGTAAAGATTTAGAAGTCATGGCATTAAATGGACGAGTAGTCATTGTGGGGAATCGTGGTGAAGTAACGATTAACCCTCGATTGATGATGAGTAAAGATGTTCAGGTGATGGGCTTTATTTCAGCTAACATGACAGAAAAAGAACGTAAGGAAAATAGTTATCAACTTGTGGCAGCTTTAAAATCAGGAGTTAAACCAGTCATTGAACAGAGTTTTTCACTTAAAGAAGTTGACAAAGCACAAGATTTTGTTATGAGTGAGCGCCAAGCACTAGGTAAAATTGTGATGAAGGTGGATGAGTAAACAATGAAAGATAGTTTATTAAAGGAATTACAGCAACATATTACTTCTGATAAAACCTATCTAGGTAATGGTTACTACCGAATCAGAGAATTATCGGACACAGAAGTTGAACTAGCTTTTCTTTTAATGGATCCTTGTGGTGGAAGTGTGGTCAATCCTCAAATTACATTAAAAAAAGAAAATAATAATTGGCAACCAATCCAATTAATTGATTTAGGAGTTACTCCAACAGAAATGTATGAAGTAAGCGAGGAAACAGGCGAAAAAATTCAAGTAAGACTTAATGAATTGATTGGAAAATTTCAACAGGCAATTAGCTCCAAGTAATAGATGACTAGTTAAAATAAAGACTCAGAAAAACAGGAGATGTTGATCTTGTTTTTCTGAGTCCTTTTTTAGGTAAACTGAGCATCATAAAGCTTTTGATATCTACCGGATTTGTTTAATAATGTTTCGTGAGTCCCAATTTCAACAACTTGTCCATCTTCCATGACAATAATTTGATCCGCTTTTTGAATCGTTGACAAACGGTGGGCGATGACTAAAGAGGTTCGATGACTTAATAAAGAATCCAATGAAGCCTGGATATAGCGTTCTGATTCATTATCTAACGAAGCGGTTGCCTCATCTAAGATAAGCAGGGGGGCATTTTTCAAAAAGGTTCTAGCAATGGCAATTCGTTGTTTTTGCCCACCAGAAAGTTTAATGCCTCGCTCTCCAACTTCAGTATGAATGTTATCTGGTAGAGAACTAATAAAATCTGCTAATTTCGCAGCTTTTACGGCATGTTCCACCTCAATTTCTGTTTTTCCTTCTGATCCATAAAGAATGTTTTCTAAAATAGTACCGTCAATAAGCTCAATGTCTTGGGTGACTAGACTAATATGTTGCCTAAGAGAAGTCAAAGTATAGTCTTGAATAGGCTGACTATCAATTAGAATACAACCACTGGTCACATCATATAATCTTTCAATCAGTTTAGTAATTGTTGTTTTTCCTGATCCAGATACGCCAACAAGAGCCGTCATTTTTCCTTGTTTGATTTCAAAAGAAACATTTTTTAAAATAGGTTGTCCGTTTGAATAGCTGAAATTAACTTGATCAAATATAATGCCTTCTTTTATTTGAGATAAGCGCAAAGGTGATTTGGTCTCAATTACAGTTGGCTTTACGTCATAGAGCTCGACAATTCTGTTATAAGAGACTACAGCTTGTTGAAAACGACTGACCATTTGAGTAAATGAGCGAATAGGTGTTTGAAGCATTTTTAAATAGGCTAGATAAGCCACTAATTCACCAATTGTTTGTTTACCTTGTGTTATGGAATATCCTGAGTATAGTAGGACAATTGCCATTCCTAGATAGTTAACTAAATCAATACTTGGAGCAAAAATAGTTTGATAAGACATTGCCTCTATATAATTGTCCTTATTTCTATCATTTAATTCTTTAAATGTTTGGCTTTCGTTTTTTTCGTTAACAAAGGTTTTAATTAATAAAATAGAAGTTAAACTATTTTGTAAATGATTATTGATTTCTGAAGTTGATGCTCTGACTTTGCGAAAGGCTTGCTTAATGTGTTTACTAAAAAATAAATTTAACAGGTAGAGTAGTGGAAAAGTTATGGTAATCAGTAATGTTAAGATGACATCTTGAAACAACATAAATCCGTAAATAAAAATAAATGTGAATAAATTAGAAATTAATTTTAAACTTTGAGGTGAAATTAAATCCTGAAGTGTTTTAACATCACTCGTTAATCGAGTCATTAAGTCTCCAGTTTTAGCATTTTCAAAAAAAGAAAAATCCAGACGTAATAAATGTTGATATAAATCATTGCGTAATTGTGTGATCATGCTTTGACTTAAACGACTCATGATCATAGTTGAAGCATAAGTAAGACAGCTTAGGAAAAAAGCACAAATTAATAATAATCCGACTTGATAACCAATGAGTGACATCGATTTTTGTGGAATGGCCTGATCAATAATCTTTTGAGTAATTTGAGGAATATTGAATTCAAAAAAAGAAATACCTAATAGTAAAATGAAGCTGATAAAAAGTTTCATTTTATCTTCTTTTAATGAGCGAGCTAAAAAACGAAGCATGCTTAAAATATTATCATTTTTATCCATAAAGTTCGCCTCCTTCTAGTAAGAGTTTCTCATTAAAATAACCATATTCTCGTTTCATCAAAAAGTCAATTTAATCCATAAAAAACACTCTTAAAGTTAAGGGTATTTTCTTACTTTAAGAGTGTTTTAGTTTTTAGTTAATTAAAATACTAGACTATTAATTAATTCTTTTCTTGGATTAGGTAAAACAATATGGTTGATAATCATAGCCTCATCCTTAGCGCCTTCAATTCCAGCTTCAACAGCAGCTTTAACAGCATCCACATCACCTGTTATAACAACAAATGATTTTCCAGCAATTCCTGTAGCGAGCTGTAAACTAATTAAATCAACATTAGCTGCCTTTACAGCGAAATCAGCAGCCACAATTGAGCCGGCTGCAGAGTAATACTCAATCGCACCAATGGCTTTTGTATTTTCAGGGATATGAGTCATATTAATCGCACGAATAACTTGTGGATCAATTCTAGGTATGATTAATTTACCAACCACGTGCATTCCACCAATCCTAGCGCCTTCTTCGATAGACTGACTAATAGAGTCAACTCGTCCGGAGATTAAAATATAATATTTACCAGGACAACTTGCTTTGGCAGAAATTAACTCACATTCGGCAGCTTTTAACATATAATCAACTGCTTCAATTCCTTTAGCAATACTATTTAATTCTAAAAAACCTAATGTATCAATTGCCATAACTAAGCCACATCCTTTTTAATTTGAATTAATGAGTCACTTGTACAAATAATCGTACCTGAAATACTGGCATGGATAGGTGCACCTAATTTGCCGTCTTCCATTTCAGCAATTAATTGTCCTTTAATTACTTGGTCACCTTTTTTTACAAGTGGCTGACAAGGAGCACCAATATGCATTTTTAATGGGATAAAGACTTCATCAGGTTCAAATGTAATCAACTGACTTAAATCATTATCAACATATTGTTCTAAGCCCATTTTCAAAAGAATATTTTTAGGTGGTGTTTTTTGATACTCACGCATTGGTTGAGGAATTAATTCTTCACCGTTGTACTCATAACGAATGCCTTTTTCAGCAAGTCGTTGCTTAACATAAATATTAACTTGTCTTGGAGAAAGAGCCATTGGACAAGCAATCACTTCACAAATACCACACTCACAACAAAGAATTGCTTGCTTCCAAACCGGATCATCATCGATATCATCTGGAACATCACTAGTAGCGAGATGTCTCATGACTTGATGGGGATGTAAAGGAATCCCTATCTGAAAACGAGGACATAATTGTGTACATAATCGACACTGGATACATGCAGCTTTTGCTTGGGTAATGATTTGACTCATTTGACGTTCATGTAAAGAGTAGAGATATTCTTTTTCTTCCAAAATAATAATACCAGAAGTTGTTTTTGTGACGACTTGATCATGAAAGTTGTTATGATTGCCAATTTTTCCCATCATTGGTCCACCATTTAAAAAGATAAACTGTTTAAGTGGTGTGCCACCAGCTAATTCAAGACAAGTGGAAAAAGAGGTGCCAATTGGAACAAGAATCATGGTAGGTTTATTAACAGCCCCAGTGATAGTAACTAGTTTTTCAGTTACTGGTTTTTCATGCTCCATTGCTTCATAAATATTTAGCATTGTTGTAATGTTTGAAACGATACAACCAACTTGTAAAGGAATCCCAGTTGGTGGAACAGTCCGTCCAGTGACTTCGAAAACCATAACTTGTTCGTCTCCAGCAGGATAAAAATTTTCCATTTTATGAATGGTGATGGGAGCGTTTTGTTCTGAAATTGCTGCTTCTAAACAGGCAATTTCTTCATGATAATAATTTTTTGTTGCAATGACGATATTTTCACATTCTACAATTTTTCCGACTTCTGTAATGGCTTGGATACATTCTTTGGCAAAATGCTTCATCACATAGTGGTCAGTTTTAAGGAGAGGCTCACATTCAGCGGCATTGATGATGAGATACTCAGCTTTAGCATTTAATTTTTTAGAAGTTGGAAAGCCAGCACCACCAGCACCGACAATTCCAGAATTGTGAATTTTTTCTAATAGCATTTAATCACCTACACTTTTTATTTTTTATGTAGAGGTCGTTGTCACGTTCAATTGTAAGCTCTTAACTTTTTAAAATCAATCTTAATTAATAAAAATGTCTATAACTGAAAATGATAATCATAATCATTTTGTGAAAACTTCTCTAAGGTAGACGCATTATTTAAATTTTGCTATAATGATGACAATAATTAGTACAAATAGGAATGGATTTACGAAGAAGTAAATTCGACTTGCAAAGGCGCAAAAAGATGAAAGTTCTTTTTGCGTCTTTTTTGTTAGGAGGAAAAGCATGAAGGTAGTAGAAAAATATAAGTTACCATCAGGAGTTGAGTTGAAAAACAGACTTTTTTTTGCACCAATTTCAACGATGGAGGATGCCTTAGATGGAAAAATAACAGAAAATGAATTGGCCTTTTTTAGACAAAGAACGGGTAAAGTTGGTGCGATAGTCGTGGCATCAGCTTATGTATCACAAAATGGTCGTGGCTATGGAAATAATATTAGTATCAGCCATGATCGGTTTATTCCAAGTTTAAGTAAAATTGCTCAGACTATCCAAAAAAATGAAACGAAGGCCATTTTACAAATTTATCATGGAGGAGCCAATGCTAAAAGAAGAGATAATACGGATCTTCTTTACTGTGTAAGTCATCAATCAACTTATTTAGAAGGAAGTAATGACTATCATGAATTGACTGAGACGGAGATTCAAAAAAATATTTCTGATTACTCTAAGGCAATTCTAAGAGCAGTAAAAGCAGGTTTTGACGGTGTTGAACTTCACGTTGCTAATTCTTATCTACCTAATCAGTTTTTATTACCAAATTGGAATTTACGGAATGATCAATGGGGTGGGAGTCTTAGAAAAAGAGTGAAATTTACTGAAGAGATTATCAAAGCATCACTCAGGGTTATTCAAGAGAATAAAGAGACACCTTTTGCATTAGGTATTCGTTTTTCACTTGAAGATACGATGTTAATGGAGGATAATGAAAGAGAGAAATCTTTTAAAGAATCATTAGCCATTTTAAAAATCCTTGATCAACTAGGGTTAGACTACATTCATTTGACGAGTTCTGATTGTTTAGCCAAAAAAGAGTTAAATAATAATTCCTTTGATTTGTTAGAAATTATCAAACAAGTAGTAATCAAGACGCCTGTAATTAGCTCTGGAAATTTACTGCAATCAGAATCAGTTGAGCAAGCTTTACAGCATACCGAATTAGCATCAGCATGTAGACCCTTTATTTTTGTTCCGAATTGGGCTGAAAAAATTGTGAATCAAGAAGAAGTTATATTACCAGAAAAATTATTAACTGGAGAAACCAGGCAAACTTACAATATTCCAAGAAACTTATGGCGAGGTATTTTAGAAACACCAGATTGGTATTTATATCGCTAAAGTAGATAAAAAATAGAAATGAAGTTAAGAGGAAATTAAAATGTCAGAAAAAATGAGAGTTATTCAAGAATCAGTACCAGGTCGTCAAATAACCATCGCGCATGTAATCGCTAGTCCAGACCAAAGAGTCTATGAAAAAATAGGCCTTTTTGATTGTGAAAGAGAAGCTTTAGGTATTTTAACTATAACGCCAGGAGAAGCAGCTATTGTCGCAGCAGATGTGGCTTCAAAGGCAGCTGCAGTTAAGGTAGCTTTTATGGATCGATTTAGCGGGACGGTTGTCTTAGCAGGTGATGTGACTGCAGTTGAAGCAAGTATGGAAATGGTCAATCAAACATTGAATGAGTTGTTACACATTTCAAGTACACCTGTTACAAAATCATAAAAAGTAAGTGGGACTAATCATGAAAAAAATTATGTTTATAGGTGCGGTTGGCACAGGAAAAACAACTTTGACCCAAAGAATCCAAGGTCATGATATTACATATCAGAAAACCCAAGCAATTGAAGCAAGTAAGTTTATAGTGGATACACCAGGTGAGTTCGTTCAAAGAAGACAATTTTATAGTGCACTACAAGTAACATCAAGTAGTGTGGATTGTATCGGAATTCTCCAAAGTGTAGATGAAAAATTTAATACTTTTCCACCGGGTTTTGGCTCAATGTTTTCAAAACCGGTTATTGGAATCATTACTAAAATGGATAAAACAGATGATCCAGAGTTAATCAAAAGAGCGGAACAATCGCTAAGAAATTCAGGAGCAAGACAAATTTTTAGAGTGTCTTCTGTTGAGGACGAAGGTATGGAGGAACTCTTAGCTTATTTGGAATATGAGGAGGAATAGGAATGGCTAAAATATATACTAAAACTGGTGACAAAGGTGAAACTAGCATTATAGGTGGCGAAAAGATGGCTAAATGCTCTAACAGAGTAGAAGCATATGGAACGATTGATGAACTTAATTCCTTTATTGGCATTGTTGTCAGTCACATGAAAAATAGCCAAGACGTAAAGAAAGATTTAGCTGAAATTCAACAAATTTTATTTGATTGTGGTACAGATATGGCCACACCTAATAGTACAAAAGGTTATCGAACAGCAAAAGAATCAACAACTTGGTTAGAAGAATGTATTGATAAGTATCTAATCTCACCACCACCAATTACTGAATTTATTATCCCAGGAGGAGATCCAGTAGCAAGTGAACTTCATTTTGCTAGAACGATTGCCCGAAGAGCTGAAAGAATCGTTGTTGCAACAAGTTTAGAAGCAGAAATTAACCCAGAAGTTTTAAAATTTTTAAATCGTCTATCAGATTATTTCTTTGCAGCAGCTCGCTTAATTAATTATCGAGAAAATCGTTCAGATGTTAGTTATCGAAGAAATAGCCAAGTATTTTATAATGATTAATGAATCGGTTACATTTTTACTTCAAAAGTATTGTCACGAGTAGAGTAATATGTTAATATCTACACATAGATTAAAATTTTCCTCTCTAAATGGAACTTTGGTGAAAATCCAAGACGGTCCCGCCACTGTAATAAGCATAATGCTTTAAGTCAGGTCTTTTTAGAAAGTTAAAAATTGGTACTTACTGTTTCGTGGTAGAACAGTGGGAGTTAGAAGACCAAAACGTAACGTATTCTAACATTTAGCCGCTTGTTTTATTGACAGTGCGTACCAATAGTCGATACTGAAAAAAACACAATGAATCGTGTTTTTAATAAAACAGCAGGCAAATGGAGAAACTTACTTCTGGTAGGTTGTAGCACAAAGGGGTGCTATCCTTGCCTTTTTTGTTTTCTAATTAATATAATAGTTGGCAATGATGCTACCGAAAACTCCTTGTTAAGAAGGTATTTTTCTGGTGGTTTTTTTTATTATCGGAGGTGGAAATATGAAACAGATAAAATTTGGAACAGAGATTTATATTGGTAGTGATGCACTAAGCTTCTTGCAAACATTTGAAAATGAACGCTTATGTATCGTAACAGATAAGTTTATGGTTGAATCTGATATCATTAAATATGTAACAAATGAAATCAATGATACCAATACTTATGAAATTTTTACAGATATTGTACCAGATCCAACAATTGAAAACGTCGTGAGTGGTGTTGAAAAATTAGCACAGTTTAAACCAAGCCAAGTGATAGCGTTTGGTGGCGGATCAGCTATTGATGCAGCTAAAGCAATTAAATTAATGGGGATTGAGTTAAACCTGATTAACGCTGCTAAATTAATCATTATTCCAACAACAAGTGGGACAGGCTCAGAAGTGACTAATTTCTCAGTAATTACTAACAAAAAAGAAAATTTGAAGTACCCTTTAGTGGATGAGAGACTTCAACCGGATGTGGCAATACTAGATCCGCGCCTAGTAAAAACAGCTCCCCCAGTGATTACAGCAGATACTGGTATGGATGTCTTAACACATGCTCTAGAAGCTTATGTTTCCACAGAAGCGACTGTTTTCTCAGATGCTTTAGCAGAAAAAGCTGTAGAATTGATTTTCGATTACTTAGTCCGAGCTTATAAAAATGGTGACGATTTGGAAGCTAGAGAGCAAGTTCATTATGCGTCATGTTTGGCAGGACTTGCGTTTAATCAAGCCTCATTAGGTTTATGCCATGGAATTGCTCATACAATTGGTGGAAAATTGCATCTAGCTCACGGTCGAATCAATGGCGTGTTATTACCGTCAATTGTTCAATACAATGGTAATGAAAGTCAAAGAGCGTTAGAAAGATATGCTCATTTAGCCAAAAAACAAGGGCTGTCTAATTCAAAAGGTAAAATGGGTGTTAGAAACTTAATAAACGAAATTGTTGATTTGAGATCTAAGCTAAATATGCCTAGTAACTTTATTGAAGCAGGACTTACAAAAGAAGATATTGCACCAATTATAGGTCAAGTGAGTGAGCAAGCATTATTGGACCCAACAACTAAAACAAATCCAAAAGCACCAACAGCAGAAGATGTTAGAAAGATTGTAACAAATTTATTTTGATAATTAGGTGATTTTGGGGGTATAATACTTTTATAGAGAGAAGTAAAAGTAGAAAGGATGAGCGGCTTGGAAGAAAAACAACGATTGATTCAAGAATATGTTCCGGGTAAACAGATAACGATGGCTCATATTATCGCTAATCCAACTCAAGATAGTTATGATAAGCTAGGTTTGGCTAATGAAGGCTACAGCTCAATTGGTATTTTAACCATTTCACCAAGCGAGGCTACCATTATAGCAGTTGATTGTGCTTTAAAATCAGGAGATGTTGAGATTGGTTTTATCGATCGATTTAGTGGAACGGTTATTCTAACAGGAGATTTGTCTTCAATGGAATCCGCGTTCTCTGATACTCTTAGATTTTTAGAAGAAACTTTAGATTTTGCTAGTACTGTTGTCACCAAAACATAGATGTTTTGATAAAAGTAAAATGATAAAAGCTAGGAGTGAAGCTCGTGAAAGGAAAAATTATCATTGTCGATGATGAACCTCTTACAAGAGTAGACTTAAGAGACATGTTAGAAATAGAAAACTATGATGTTGTCGGTGAGGCTGCAGATGGTTTTGAGGCAATTGAATTAGCGAAGAAATATCGCCCTGATTTAATTATTATGGATGTTCAAATGCCTTTACTTGATGGCTTAAGTGCTGGGAAAAAAATTATGACAGAAAGATTAGCTAGCTCCATATTAATGTTAACTGCCTACAGCGATGTCAATAATCGTCAAAAAGCAATGGCATTTGGTGCAGCCGGATATCTAGTAAAACCGCTAGATGAAAAGTCATTTATACCGATGGTTGAGATGGCTATCACTAAGGGAAATCAAGTTGAAAGACTTGAAAAAAATGTCGATAAACTATCTGAAAAATTAGAACAGCGTAAGTTGATTGAAAAAGCTAAAGGTATTTTGATGGCCAAGCAATCACTTAGTGAAGAAGATGCGTATCAACAAATACGTAAATTAAGTATGGATAAAAGATGTCCAATGATCGATGTAGCAGAGATGCTTGTGCTAGCTAATGATTGAATCAAGAATTCGTGAATTAAGCCAAAAATACTCTAGTCTAAGCGAATCAGATATTGATGAGTTAATCAAAGAAGCCAATCGAATTGAAGAAACGATGAAATATCGTGAAGAGGATGTTTTTATTGATATATTGTCTGATGTAACGGATGAAGCGGTCGTTGTCTACCATCGCAAACCATGTGTAAACGAGTCAATATACAGTGAAGATGTTGTTGGAAAAATCGCAAAAAGACTTAATGAACCTGGGGTATATCGTACCTTTGAAACAGCTCTAATCACAGAAGGACTTCTTGCAAAGACGCAAGAGAATCATTGGATTAGACAAAAAGTTTTTCCTTTACGTAATAATAAAGAAACAATTGGTGTTCTGATCGTAGAATTTCCAGTCAAGGAAATCAGAGGTGAGACTATCACTGAAAATTCTCAAAAAAGTCTGGGATGTGTAGATGCTAGTACATTGTTTTACAAATCATTAATGGATAATTTAGATGAAGCTATTTTGATATTTGACGCGAATGGTTATCTAGAGATGAATAATGAAGTAGCTAATAGCTATTATTTTCACTTTGGTTATATGGAAAAAATAATTGGACTTCATTATGATAATTTATCCTTAGATACCTCTACTTTTGAACAACTAATTTATTTAAAGGGAACAGATAAATGGAATAGTATTTCAAAAAAAGAGATAGTTTTTGGTAGTTCACATTTTCAAATGAAACGATTTTTTGATGAAAAATCCGGCATGTTCACAATGATTTTACACGATAAGACAGAAATTTATAACCGTGAAGTTGAAATTGTGGAAAAATCAGTGGCGATTAAAGAAATTCATCACCGAGTAAAAAATAACTTACAAAGTGTTGTATCACTTTTGAGGATTCAATCAAGAAGATCGGATAATCAAGAAGTTGTTAAGGTACTTAGAGAGAGTGAGTACCGAATATTAGCTATTGCTGCGACTCATGAGTTACTGTCAAAAAAAATTGATAATGATATCAGTTTAGCAGAAGTATTAGACGTAACTATTTCTAATTGTTATCGTGCATTTTTAGACAACAAAAAAGTGATTATTGAAAAAAAAATTGACCCAAGTGTTATTCTAGATAGTGATAAGACGGTAACTGTGGCACTGATAACAAATGAGTTATTACAAAATAGTTTTGAACATGGTTTTCTAACAGAAAATAAAACAAATAAAATTAAAGTTGAAGTTACTCGATTGGGTGACAATATGGTGTCTGTATCTGTGAAAGATAATGGTGTAGGATATCATACTGGTACTAATAATAAAAGTAGCTTAGGACTAAAAATTGTCACAAGTTATGTCAAAGATAAATTAAGAGGTAAGTTAAAAATTGTTTCTAGCCATGCTGGAACTTCAACTTACTTTAGTTTTAAAATTTAATATACTTTAAACAATGTTGTTTGGAGATAAAGCAAAGGTGCTTAAGATAATTCTAATTTAATTAGGGTTATTTTGAGCACTTTTAGTTTATAAAAAAATATAGGGAGGAGGAATAAAGTGTCAGAAGAAATAGTATTAAGTGTTGGGATTGATTTAGGGACGTCAACGACGCAAATGATCATTTCAAAACTGTATATCAAGAATATGGCATCTTCATTTACAATTCCAAGAATTACCATCACGGATAAAGAAGTCGTCTTTAAAAGTGATATTATGTTCACTCCTATTTTAGAAAATAATTTAATAGATGCTAAAGCAATTGAAAAATTTGTTAAAACTCAGTATGAACGAGCCAATATAAGTAAAGATGACATTCAAATTGGTGCTGTTATCATAACTGGAGAAACAGCCAGAAAAGAGAATTCGAGCAATGTTCTACAAGCATTGAGTGGTTATGCTGGTGATTTTGTAGTCGCAACTGCTGGTCCTGATTTAGAAAGTATTATTGCAGGACGAGGTGCTGGCGCCCAAACGTATTCAAAAGAGAAACACACAACTGTAGTCAATTTAGATATTGGTGGCGGTACAACAAATTTAGCCCTGTTTTATGATGATGAAGTTTTTGATACTGGATGTTTAGATATTGGTGGACGTTTAATCAAAGTCAATAAACAAACACAAGAAATCCAGTATATTGCCCCAAAAATTAAAGAAATTATATCCAAAGAAAAATTAGGTATAACAGTTGGCCAAAAGACATCACCAGAAAAATTACAACCGATTATTAAAATAATGGTGAATGTATTAGAGAACAGTGTTGATATTGGAACCAAAAGCCCATACTATGACAGGATTATTACTAACAAAGGGTTATCCTTTGGTCGAAAAATAGAATCTATTTCATTTTCTGGAGGAGTTGCAGATTGCATCACGAAAGAAAAATTACAGGATCCATTTAGATATGGAGATATTGGCTTACTACTGGGACAAGAAATAGCAAATTCAGTTCTTATGACTGAATTTGAGGTAATCGAATCTGTTGAAACAATTAGAGCGACTGTTGTTGGTGCAGGGTCACATACAGCTGACATAAGTGGTAGCACGATTACTTATAAGAAAGAGATTCTACCAATTAAAAACATGCCTATTTTGAAACTTTCTAGTCAGGATGAAAAAGGTCAAAAATCCGATATAGCTGATTCTATTAGGCAGAAAATGAAATGGTATCAGCTAGAAAATGAATTCCAAACAATCGCATTAGGAATTGAAGGAGAACAAAATCCAACATTCCAAAGAGTGTTAGATTATGCAGAAGCGATTGTTGAAGGTTTAGATGCAATTATTCAAAGACGAGAACCACTTGTTATAAGTGTTCAACAAGATATGGCTAAAGCGCTAGGACAATGTTTATTCAGTACTTTGCCAAAGGATTATCCTTTTGTTTGTATTGATAGCGTCAAAGTTGAAAACGGTGATTATATTGATATCGGAATGCCTGTAGCTAATGGAAATGTGTTACCAGTAGTAGTAAAAACATTGATTTTTAATTAGTTCAAAAGAACTAAATGAAATAAATAGTTAAATGAGGAGGAAATTAAAAGATGATTTTAAAAACTAGACTTTTTGGCAAGACGTATGCATTTAACTCAGTTAAAGAAGTGCTTGCTAAAGCTAATGAAGTAAAATCAGGAGATACCTTAGCGAGAGTAGCGGCTGGTTCTGCTGAAGAAAGAGTAGCAGCTAAGGTTGTTTTAGCTCAATTACAATTAAAAGATTTATTCAATAACCCTGTGGTACCTTATGAAGATGATGAGGTGACACGTATTATCATCGATGATGTAAACAAGAGAATGTACGAGCAAATTAAACATTGGACAGTAGAAGAACTAAGAGAATATATTTTAGATTTCAAAACAAACGATTATGAAATTAAACAAATCGCTCGTGGATTGACTTCAGAAATGGTTGCTGCGGTAACAAAATTAATGTCAAATATGGATTTGGTTTATGCAGCACAAAAAATTGTTGTTATCAAAACTGCTAACACAACAATCGGTGAACCTGGTCGTTTGTCGGCTCGTTTACAACCAAATCATACAACAGATGATATTGATGGTATTACAGCGTCGTTATTAGAAGGTTTGTCATATGGTATTGGAGATGCAGTATTAGGACTTAATCCAGTTGATGATTCAACTGAAAGTGTTGTTCGTATCTTAAATAAATTTGAAGAAATAAAAAATGAATGGGAAATCCCAACACAAACTTGTGTACTAGCTCATGTTAAAACACAAATGGAAGCTATGCGAAAAGGTGCACCTACAGGCCTGGTTTTCCAATCAATTGCAGGTTCTCAAAAAGGAAATACAGCCTTTGGTTTTGATGCTAATGACTTAGCAGAAGCAAAAGCTTTAGCATTAGAAACAGGAGCCGTAGCTGGGCCAAATGTGATGTATTTTGAAACGGGTCAAGGATCTGAACTATCATCAGACGCTCATTACGGAGCCGATCAAGTAACAATGGAAGCTCGTTGTTATGGATTTGCAAAACGTTATGATCCGTTTATCGTAAATACTGTAGTAGGATTCATTGGACCTGAGTATCTATATGACTCTAAACAAGTTATCAGAGCTGGTTTAGAAGATCATTTTATGGGTAAACTTTCAGGTATCTCAATGGGCTGTGACGTATGTTACACCAACCATATGAAAGCTGACCAAAATGATGCAGAAAACTTAGCAGTTCTTTTAAATCAAGCAAATGTTAACTTCATTATGGGAATTCCTCATGCTGATGATATTATGTTAAATTATCAAACAACAGGTTACCATGAAACAGCAACATTACGTCATTTAATGAACAAACGTCCAACACGTGAATTTGAAACTTGGATGGAAAAAATGGGACTTATGGAAGATGGTCGTCTTACAGAAATCGCTGGTGACGCATCAATTTTCTTGAAAAAGTAAAGGAGGTCAAACAATACAATGGTAGATGAAAAAAATCTAAAAGCACTAATTGAAACAATTTTGGCTGAAATGTCAGGTCAAGAAGGTCAAACAACGACAGAAGAAGTTGTTTCTAGTGTTCAAAGTCAATTATCACAAGAATCTTCAGATGTTGAAGAGGGATGTATTCCAGATATTACCGAAGTCGATATTAGAAAACAATTTTTAGTACCAAACGCACATGATGAAGAAGGGTACTTGAGAATGAAGTCATTCACGCCAGCTCGTCTTGGATTATGGCGCTCAGGTCCACGTTATAAAACACAATCAATGTTACGTTTTAGAGCAGACCATGCAGCCGCTCAAGATGCAGTGTTCTCTGATGTGTCAGAAGACTTAGTTAAAGAAATGGGATTTGTTTCGGTTATTACTAAATGCCAAGATAAAGATGAGTACGTAACTCGTCCGGATTTAGGCCGTCAATTTGACGCTGAAAATCAAGAAATCATCAAAAGCAATACAACTAAAGGCGCTAAAGTTCAAATCGTTATAGGTGATGGCTTAAGTTCAGCAGCTGTTGAAGCGAATGTAAAAGAAATTTTACCATCAATCAAACAAGGGTTGAAAATGTTTAACCTTGATTTTGATACACCTGTTTTTGTTAAATACTCACGTGTTGGGGCAATGGATGAAATTGGTGAATTAACGGATGCTGACTGTGTTTGTATGTTGATTGGTGAAAGACCTGGATTAGTAACAGCAGAATCAATGAGTGCTTATTTAGCTTATAAGCCAACTATAGGCATGCCTGAAGCAAGACGTACAGTCATTTCAAACATTCATAGAGGTGGAACGCCAGCCGTTGAAGCTGGGGCGTATATTGCTGAAATTATTAAAAATATTGTAGATAAGAAAAAATCAGGTATTGATTTAAAAGAATCAGAATAACCTTTTAAAACAAACGAGGAGGAAATGTTAATGATTAATGATTCATTAGGAGCTAACGTATTAAGCTCGAAAATTATTTCTAATATTGATCCAGGACTAGCAAAAGCATTAAACTTGGATCCAGTTAAACATCGTAGTTTAGGTTTAGTTACTGGAGATTGTGATGATGTCACTTATGTTGCATTAGATGAAGCAACAAAAAAAGCAATGGTTGATGTTGTCTATGCTCGCAGTCTTTACGCTGGTGCGGGAAGTGCTAGCACAAAACTTGCTGGTGAGGTTATTGGAATTATTGCCGGACCTAATCCTGCTGAAGTTAAAAGCGGCCTAGATGTTGTTGTTTATGAAATTGAAAATAGCCCAGGATTTGTAAGTGCTAATGAGGATGATAGTATTCCTTACTACGCTCATTTAGTATCTCGTACTGGAACTCATTTATCTAAAGAAGCAGGTATCAAAGAAGGTGAATCTTTGGCTTACTTAATAGCTCCACCGATTGAAGCCATGTATGCTTTAGATGCAGCAATTAAAGCAGCAGACGTTGAAGTAGCAGCCTTTTATGGGCCACCATCTGAAACAAACTTCGCAGGTGGGTTATTGACAGGTAGTCAATCAGCCTGTCAAGCAGCTTGTGATGCTTTTGCTCAAGCAGTTCAATCAGTAGCGGCTAATCCAAAATCATATTAAGCGTTTAATTAATAATAAAGGGAGGTAGCCACTTTGAAAATAGAATCACTAGGTTTAATTGAAGTTAAAGGATTTTTAGGTGCAATCGCAGCAGCGGATGCTGCTTTAAAAACAGCAGATGTAGCACTTTTAAATGCAGAAGTAATTAAAGGTGGACAAACAACAATTCAGTTAGCTGGAGATGTAGCAGCAGTAAAAGTTGCTGTAGAAGCAGGTAGTTTATCAGCAGAAAGTTTAAATTGTTTAATCTCTAGCCATGTTATACCAAGAATGGCAGAAGATACAGCTAAAATGGTAATGGCAAGCATTGAAGAAAAAAAACAAAAAAATAAAGTTGAAAAAGAACTTGTTGAAGCTGTCGTTGTAGAAGAAGTTGTTCTTAAAGAAGAACCTAAAGTGGTAACGACAACTGCTAAAAAAATACCTAAAATTGATTTGAAAAAATCAGAAAATACATCAAAAGATACAAAAACAACAAAACCAAAAAAGAAATAAGGAGGGAATAAATTTTGGTAAACGTAATAGATAAAGATTTAGTATCAATTCAAGAAGTACGTAATCTCCTTAAAGATGCGACAGAAGCGCAAAAAGAATTAGCTACTTTTTCACAAGAAAAGATAGATAATATCTGTAAAGCAATGACAATGGCAGCATATGATAATCGAGTGAAATTAGCTAAAATGGCCAATGAAGAAACCGGCTTTGGTATTTGGCAAGACAAAGTAGTTAAAAATTCATTCGCTTCTAAAGCTGTTTGGGAAAACATGAAAGACATGAAAACAGTTGGCGTGATTAATGAAGATAAAATGAATAAAGTCATGGACATTGCAGTTCCAGTAGGAGTTGTTGCAGGTTTAATTCCATCAACTAACCCAACATCAACTGTAATCTACAAAGCACTTATTTCATTAAAAGCAGGTAATAGTATCGTCTTTTCACCACACCCAACTGCTCTAAAATGTATTACTGAAACAGTAGATATTATTAGAAATGCAGCTGTAAGAGAAGGCTGTCCAGCCGGTGCAATTAGTGTGATGACAACACCAACTATGCAAGGTACTGCTGAATTAATGAAACATGATTTAACTAAACTGATCTTAGCAACAGGTGGGTCAGCAATGGTTAAAGCAGCGTATTCATCAGGAACACCTGCAATCGGTGTTGGACCAGGTAATGGCCCTGCTTTTATCGAAAAAACAGCTAATATTCCTTTAGCAGTTAAACACATTATGGATTCAAAAACATTTGATAATGGTACAATTTGTGCTTCTGAACAATCAGTTGTTGTTGAAGAAGTAAGTAAACAAGCAGTGATGAATGAATTCAAAAAACAAGGAGCTTACTTCTTAACTAAAGAAGAAGCTGCTCAATTAGAAAAATTCATCATGCGCGCTAATGGCACAATGAATCCACAGATTGTAGGGAAATCGATTGATACAATCAGTAAATTAACTGGTTTAACTTTCCCACAAGGGACACGTGTCTTAATTGCTGAAGAAAATAGAGTGGGAATGAAAGTTCCATATTCTAGAGAAAAATTAGCACCAATTTTAGCTTTTTATACAACAAAAGACTGGGAAGATGCTTGTCAGTTATGTATTGAAATCTTAACTAATGAAGGTGCAGGACACACAATGGTGATCCATACCGAAGATGATAACGTTGTAAGAGAATTTGGCTTGAAAAAACCTGTCTCTCGTTTATTAGTTAATACTCCAGGAACTTTAGGCGGTATTGGCGCATCAACAAATATTAATCCAGCTTTAACATTAGGTTGTGGTGCTGTAGGTGGAAGTTCAACTTCAGACAATATCAGCCCAGAAAACTTATTCAACTTAAGAAAAGTCGCTTACGGAGTTCGTGAATTAGATGAATTACGTGGTGAGGATCTTAATCTAGTTGATAGTAAAGTTGAAACATGTTCAACTACAGATTCAAAAGATGAACTAATCAACAAGATTGTGGCAGCAGTGCTAGAAAAACTTTAAATTTGGTTTTAATTATATTAAAATAAATTATACATAAAATATTAGGAGGAACATTATTATGAACGCAAACGCATTAGGAATGATCGAAACAAAAGGTTTAGTAGGAGCTATTGAAGCAGCAGACGCAATGGTGAAAGCAGCTAACGTAACATTGATTGGTAAAGAACAAGTAGGTGGCGGATTAGTAACAGTTATGGTTCGTGGTGACGTAGGTGCTGTTAAAGCAGCAACTGACGCTGGAGCAGCAGCAGCTGAACGTGTAGGAGAATTATTATCAGTTCACGTAATTCCTCGTCCACATTCAGAAGTTGACGAAATTTTACCAAAAATGGGTTAATTCTTTAACTTAAAATAAGAAAAAAATAAAGAGTCTGAAGGGTATATGTCTATATGAATATACCCTTTTCTCAAAGAGAAGGGTGTGTTATCGTGGCCGTTTTAACTGAATCTGACGTTCGAAATAGATTAAAAAAAGAACGTCTAACGGAAATGATAATAACAAAAGGAACCATTGTAACGCCTTCAGCTAAAAGTTTTTTGAATGATAAGGGAATATCTGTAGTCTTTGAATCAGAAGAAATAAAAATAGACGAATCGGTTGAAAGAGAATCAGCTAAAAAAATTGAAGTGAAAGAAACTGATATAGTTAATGAGCCAAGTTTTATATTGAAAAAAAATAGAATTCAGTGGTCATTATTAAAAGTAGAATTTATTAAGTTTCAACAAAATTTAACAGAAGAAAAAGCAGTTGATTTCCAAGATTCTTTAAGCTTGATTTTAAAAATAATAGATGATGTCATATTAGGCATTGGTCAAACAAACTGGATTAATACCGGCTATTTATCTTGTGAAGAGCAGACAAAAGAGCTTGAAGTTTCCGTTGAAATGAGTGACTATCAGTTGGATTTATATCGGTTAATGTTACTCTGTGAAGATGCTTGTTGTGAGTTAGTAGAGTCTTATAGGGATCGTTTTGGTATTTGTACAAGAGAAGATTTACTTGAACTAGAAGTAAAATTCCCTCTATTTATTAAGTCATTAATATAGTCATCTTTTATTCTAAATGAAGGAGGTTATAAAACAGTGGAAATAACAAATGAGAATATTGATGAAATAATTAAAGAAGTTGTCTCAAGATTACAGCCTAAACGTGATTTTGAAGTGGAAGCAAGTGGTCGTCACGTCCATTTATCTCGCAAAGATATTGATACATTATTTGGAAAAGGCTATCAATTAACTAAATTAAAAGATCTTTCTCAGCCAGGTCAATTTGCGTGTAAGGAACGAATTAATTTAGTTGGTCCCAAAGGTGTATTAAAAAATGTTGTCATTTTAGGACCTGAACGAAAAGAGTCTCAAGCTGAAATATCAGGAACAGATGCCTTAACATTGGGTGTGAAAGTACCTGTTAGAGAAAGTGGCGATATTGTCGGAACACCAGGAATTTTATTAATGAGTGGTATGACAAGTCTACAATTATCTAAAGGATTAATTATTGCTAAACGTCACGTCCATTTAACTGAGGAAGATGCTTGGCGCTTTAAAGTGAAACAAGGTGAAATCGTTCAAGTTAAGATTGATGGTGAGCGACCACTTATTTTCGACGATGTGGTAATCCGTGTTAGTCCTAAGTTTGCAACATATATGCATATTGATTATGATGAAGCCAATGCTTGTGGCTTTAAAAAAGGGACTAGAGGAACGATCATCAAGAAATTAGGTAATTGGAATGGATAATTTCGAAGAATTAGTACAGATTGTGACACAAAAAGTGTTAGAAGCTTTAGGGAAAGAAAGTGGCATTTATCAGGATACTTCTAATAGATTAGGTGTATATGGTGAAAAAACAGCCGATTTGGCACAATTTTTTAAAGACACTGACTACTCTGGTGATAAATTAGATGGTTCATCTCAAGGGGTGGTTGTTTCACAATTATCTTTAGAAAGTTTAATGAGAATATCGGAAATGTTACCTTCAACTGAAGGAGAAAAGCACATATTTGAAGCATTAATGACTAAGAAAAAAGTTTATGTTCTAAATAGTGGTAAAGAATATACGTCACTTATGAAGAAAAGTCCTTATAGTGCCAAAGCACATGTTTTAAAAGCTGAAAATCAGTGGGAAAAATATGGGGCTGAGTTTATCAATGTTAAAGCGAATGTGTCTAAAAACAAGACAACATCCAGAGTATGGACAAAAGAATTATTACAAAAAGAAATGAATCAAGGTATTACAGAATGGACAGTAACAGAGTCAACGATTGTAACTCCTTTAGCAAAAGATTTTATTAGAGAAAAACAATTAAAGCTTAATTATGTAAGAGAAGAGGAATAATCATGTTAATTGGAACAGTATCAGGGAGTCTATGGGCAACTCGAAAAAATGAACATTTAAATGGTTTAAAATTTTTATTAGTGGACATTGAAGAAACGTCTCAAGAAACGCCTAAAAGAACAATCGTAGCAGCTGATAATGAAGGTGCTGGATTTGGAGACGTGGTTTTGGTGACAACAGGTGGTTCTGCTAGAGTAGCACTGGGCTCTTCTGAAGTTCCGGTTGATGCAACGATTGTTGGTATTATTGATTCTGTTGAAAGAAATCAATAATATTATTATAAGTAAAAAAGGATATTAGGAGGTAGCAATCAATGAGTATTAATGAAATTATTATGTATATTATCGCTTTCTTTATGGTTGTAGGTGGAATTGATTATATTTTAGGTAATAAATTTAATTTAGGTAATCAATTTGAAGAAGGTATTATGGCAATGGGGTCTCTTACGTTATCAATGGTAGGGATTATCACACTTGCCCCAATTTTAGCCAATATATTAAAACCAATTGTTGTTCCAATTTATACAGCTTTAGGAGCAGATCCAGCAATGTTTGCAACAACTCTTTTGGCAAATGATATGGGTGGTTATACATTAGCAATGGAAATGGCTCAAACACCGGAAGCTGGTCTTTTTGCAGGAACAATTCTAGGAGCTATGATGGGTCCTACGATTGTATTTACAATTCCAGTTGCATTAGGAATTATCAAAAAAGAAGATCAAAAATATTTAGCAACAGGTGTTTTATCAGGAATGGTAACTATTCCGATTGGTGCATTTGTTGGCGGTTTAGTAGCAGGATTTGACGTTATGATGATTATTAAAAATTTAATTCCAATCGTTATCGTAGCAGCGTTAGTTATGGTGGGATTACTATTAATTCCAGATGGCATGATTAAAGGCTTTACTTATTTTGGTAAAGGCGTTGTTGTTATTGCTATTATTGGTTTAATTTTAGGTGCTTTACAACAACTAGTTGGAATTACAGTAATTGAAGGAATTGCGCCAGTCTCTGAAGGGATTGAAGTAGTTGGTGGTATTGCTCTAACATTAGCAGGAGCGTTTGTATTAGTTCAAGTGATTACTCGAGTATTTAAGAAACCATTATTAGGCTTAGGTAAAATCTTAGGCATGAATGAAACATCAGCAGCTGGTTTAGTAGCAACTTTAGCTAACAATATCGCTATGTTCCAAACAATGAAAGACATGGACGAACGTGGAAAAATTATTAACGTTGCCTTTGCAGTATCAGCTTCATTTGTTTTAGGAGACCACTTAGGCTTTACAGCAGGAGTAGAAAAAGCAATGATTTTCCCAATGATCGTTGGAAAATTAGTTGGTGGTATTACTGCAATTTTAGTGGCAATTTTTGTTGCTAATAAAACAATGAAAAAAGCAGAATCAGTTAAAGAGGTGGCATAATCATGGATGATAATCAAAAAAGTATTATTGAAAATGTTGTTCGCCAAGTGCTAATGGAAAAAATGAGCGGATTGTCTCAATTAACAAAAACAGTAGATCCGAGTGGTGTTTTATCTGTAAAATTACCTCTTCTAGAAGTGGATGAAAATGATCGACTAGATACAGGTGTTGCAGGAGATGTTGTTTATTGCAAAGATTTAGTTACTTTAGAAGAAAGTCCTCGTCTAGGCTGTGGATTAATGGTTATGAAGGACACAACATTTGATTGGACTCTTGAGTATGATGAAGTAGATTACATTATTGAAGGAACATTAACTGTCATTGTTGATGGTCGAAGAATTAGTGCGGGACCAGGAGAAATTATATTTGTTCCTAAGAGTAGCAGCATTCAATTCTCAGTAGAAGGTGATGCTCGATTTGTTTATGTCACTTATCCAGCAGACTGGGCGTCACAATAATTTTTTAGGAGGATATTATGGTTGATTTAAAGCAAGTGAATAACATATTACAAGAATTTAATGAAATCGTAAATACTAAAAAATGTCGTTCTTTTGCGAAGGATGAACAATTGAAGGTAGGAGTCGATTTAGGAACTTCTTCCATCGTTTTAGCTATTCTAGATGAAAGCAATAAACCAATCTATGGTAGTTTTGAATACGCTGAAGTTGTTCGTGACGGGCTTGTGGTAAATTATATAGAAGCTGTTCAAATCGTCTCTAAATTAGTTAAAGAAGCAGAAGAAATCCTTGGAGTAGAATTAACTGATGCTGCAACAGCAGTACCACCAGGAACTTTAGGTAATGACTATAAAGTTGTTTCTAATGTATTAGAATCTGCAGGTTTAAATGTAACGACTATTGTTGATGAACCATCAGCAGCAGCTCGTTTATTAGAACTAGAAAAAGGTGCTGTAATTGATGTTGGTGGTGGAACGACAGGGATTAGTATTATTGAAGATTACACCGTAGTTAAGACGATTGATGAGCCGACTGGAGGCACTCATATGTCTTTAGTTTTAGCTGGTTATCATAAAATATCTGTTCCAGAAGCTGAATTAATAAAACGTGATAAAGAACAAGAACAAGAAACCTTTATGATTATTAAACCAGTTATTGATAAAATGGCAAACATTACAAAACAGTTTCTTGAGGCGTATCCAATAGAACCGTTATTTGTGGTTGGGGGAGCTAGTTATTTTGAAGATTTTGCTAAGGTATTTTCTAAGTATCTTGGAAAAGATGTGGCAAGACCAGATTATCCTCAATTTGTAACACCTTTAGGAATTGCTATTGCAAGTGTAAAAGAGTAAAAAAGGCGTGAATATCATGATTTCAGAGGTAAATAAATTATTAAAATCTGATTTAAATGAATGTATGGAAACTTTTAGAGAATCGTCGTTAAATCAAGCATATGATGGACAAGTTCTAGACTGGATAAAAACTGGATTACAGCGTAATGAATTATGGGGGGCTAAAACCAGTTCAGGAGAAATTGTCGCAATCATGTGGGTTGAAGAAAATGGCTTTTTTCATGAATACCCATACCTTGCATTAATTTGTGTTAAAAACACTTATCAAGGTCAAGGTATAGGCACATTTTTATTAACTATTTATGAAGCGATTGCTAGATCATTAGGTAAGAAAAAAATAACGCTTATGGTTGGTGATTTCAATATAAATGCTAAAAAGTTGTATGAACGTATGGGTTACAAAGAAGTTGGTAAAGTAGAAGCAGCATACATGCCTGAAATAGCAGAATATATTATGTTAAAAGAATTAGCTGATTAAAACTAATCATGATTAATTAAGTTCAAATTAGTGAATGATTAAACTTTCACAATATAGTCAAAAGCTATTGAAAATGAGGCACAGGTGTTATATTATTAAAAATGAAGCAATAATGACAATTTAATAAAAACATTCTAGTGATGGGAAATGAGGTGTGACTCCTCAACAGACCCTTTCTACTGTAATGCGGACGAAATTCTTAATAAACCACTGTCGAAAGATTTGGAAGGTGAGAAAAGTAGGAAGAGGCTAAGTCAGGATATCCAAGCTAAGATGAGAAAAAATAATTCTATCGGGAAGTTGTTTTTTTTGGTCTGTTAGCAACTTCTTTTTACTAAAAAAGATTTCTGACAAAGGATACTATACAAAAAAAACAAACTATCGTTCTGATTGAATGATGGTTTGTTTTTTTATATAAAAATTAAGAAGGAGAGAAAAAATGAACCAAAAAACAAAAGAAATAACACTAGTAGCTTTAATGATAGCCCTGAGTGTATTAGGCGCTAACATCAAACTGTTAGGATCAATTGCATTAGACTCGTTTCCAGCATTTATTTCAACAATTATTCTAGGTCCAGGTGTCGGTATATTAGTTGCATTTTTTGGTCACATGGTTTCAGCAATGTTATCTGGCTTTCCTAATACATTGCCTATCCATTTGATGATAGCAACCTTGATGATGGTTTGTGTATTTGTATACGGTTTCATAAGACGGAAATATAATAAATACCCTGTACTATCAAAAATTATTTCAATAGTTGTGGCATTTATAATTAACGTTCCTTTAGATTTGCTTTTATTGTATCCATTCTTGGGAGATGTTGTTTTTGTTTTATTTGTCCCATTAACTATAGCAACATTGGCTAATTTATTCTTAACAGAAGTAGTATACGCTTGTTTACCTTCAAAAATAAAAAATTATTCTAAAATTCAACAGGATATGAAAGGACACTAAAAATGGTAGGAACTCATGGTGGGAATATTAAAGAGTTAACAGAGTTGTACCAGTTATCAGAAAAAAAGATAGTTGATTTTAGTGCCAATATTAATCCATTGGGAGTCTCTAAACGTCTCAAAGCAGAGCTTTACAATAATTTTGACCAAATTCTTCATTATCCTGATTTAAGATATAAAAATTTAAAGCACGACATAGCAAACTATCATAAATTAAATGAGAACTATGTCTTTTTGGGAAATGGTGCAGCAGAAGTGATTTATGGATTAGCTAGCGTATTAGAAGTGGAAAAGTTATTAGTGTTAGCTCCCACATTCTCTGAATACGAAGACGCTTTTGCTCATAAATTAACAGGTATTTATTACTTTGAAATAGAATCTTCAGCTTTTGAAGTAAATATCAATGAATTAATATTAGCTGTGGAAAAAAATAATGTGGACACCATTTGTTTGTGTAACCCTAATAATCCTACAGGAAAAATAGTGAAAAAAAATGAAATGAAGCAGTTATTAGCTTATTGTCAAGCAAAAAAAATTCGTTTAATTGTTGATGAAGCTTTCATGGACTTTTTACCTCAAGAGGAGTCTTTGGATACGGAAATAGTAGCTAATAAAAATTTATTTATTGTTCGGTCATTGACTAAAATATTTGCTATTCCAGGCTTAAGACTAGGTTACTTGTTAACAAGCAATCAAGAAGTAATGCTAGAGCTCAATAAGAGAGCTGTTCCTTGGAGAATAAATTGCTTTGCTGAAATAGCGGGGAAAGTATCCTTGCAAGATTCGGAATATTTAACTGAGAGTATTGCTAATATTGAAATAGAACGAATCTTTCTAGAAAAGAAGCTAAATGAAATTTCAGCATTAAAATTATTTAGCAGTACTGTTAATTTTATTTTTTTTAGTTGTTCAAGTCCTAAAAATATTCAAAAAGAGTTATTAGAAAAAGGGATTCTAATCCGAGATTGTTCTAATTATAAAGGTTTATCTGGGAATTATTACCGAATTGCGGTCAGAAGCCATACTGAAAATGAAATGTTAATAAAAGTATTCGAGGAGTATTTTAATGGAGGAAATTACAGTTAGTTGTCCTGGTAGTTGTGGTGAGCTGATTCAAGGATATGTAAATGACATACCCTATCTAGTTAGTTGTGGCATTCGGTTGTTTTCCTATGTGACTGTTCAACCTTATTCAAGTAAAAAAAAACTAGTCGGTCAAAAAGCAAGACGTGCCATAAAATTAGTTGAAGATTATTTAAATATTCCAAATGAGTATCGAAATATGTTGGAAATAGATATACAGTCTGAATTGTCTTTGTCAAAAGGAATGGCGAGTAGTACAGCTGATGTAGCGGCAACTATATACGGGATAGCTTTATATTATGGTAAAAATCTCACTGAAAAAGAAATCGCTTTCCTATGTGTTCAAATTGAGCCGACAGATAGTGTGTTTTTTAACTCAATGACTGAATTTGATTTAAAATCAGCAACGGTTGCAAAAAAATCTTTTTGGTATCCTCATTTTTTTGTTCTAATGTTAGAACCAGAAACTAATATAGAAACGCAAAAATATCATACAAAAGAAAATGAAACGTTAGCTAAAGAACAAGCGGGCTTATTTAAAGGAGTATACGAAGAGTATAGTCATGCAGTTAGTGAAAAAAATTTGGATAAATTAGGGGAAGCGGCAACTAAAAGTGCTTGTCTAAGTCAAAAAATATTACCAAAAGTTCATTTTGAAGAAATACTTCTATTAAAGGAAAATCATCAATCAATATTTGGCGTCAATGTTGCCCACAGTGGAACTGTAATAGGTATTCTATTGAAAAATTTAACAGAAGTAAAAGAGATTCAAAAAAAAGTTTCTAAGTTGGACGTTAATGATTTTTATAAAAAATCAGGAGTCTATCAATCTTATTTTGAAGGATTAAAGCAAGTAGTAGGCGAGGGATAAAAAATGAAAAAAATGATGATTAGTGCAGCTTCTAGTGGATCTGGGAAAACGACAGTTACGTTAGGATTATTAGAAGTTTTAAAGCGAAAAAAAATAGTTGTCCAGCCATTTAAAGTCGGACCTGATTATGTGGATACCAAATATCATAGTCGAATTACTCAAAAAACATCAAGGAACTTGGATTCTTTTTTAGTCCCAAATCAAGAAACTATCCAATATTTATTTAATAAGAATGCTATTAATTCTGATATAGCAATTATTGAAGGTGTTATGGGGTTATTTGACGGTTTTGGAATAGATAAAGATTCTTGCTCAAGTTCAGCTATGGCTAAACAATTAAATTGTCCTGTATTACTTGTTGTAGATGGAAAGTCAGCTTCTACTTCAATTGCGGCTATTGTTAAGGGATTTGCAGAATTTGATACTGATTTAACCATTCAAGGTGTCATTATTAATAACATTGCTTCTGACAATCACTTTAATCTTGTAAGGGGAGCAATAGAGAAGTATACGAATACAACTGTATATGGTTATTTAGGTAAAAATCCAGCTTTTTCTTTGCCGTCTAGGCAGTTAGGTTTAGTACCAGATAATGAAATTGATAATGTAATGGAGATTATCAGTTTAATCGCTGATAGCTTAGAGAAAACCGTTGATATTGATCGCTTACTTTCAGATTTGAAAGATGAGGCCTTAAATCAATCAGAACTAGCTTTCATAGCGTCACCAACATACAGAAATGTAAAAATTGCGATTGCTAAAGATGCTGCTTTTCATTTTTATTATCCAGATAACATAGAATTATTAGAGGCCTTAGGAGCTAAAATTATCGAATTTAGTCCGATGACGGACACCTCACTGCCAGAAGCTGATTTGTATTATTTTGGTGGAGGTTATCCGGAAGAATTTGCTGTGGAATTGTCTGGAAATCAAGAGATGTTGGCTTCTGTTTTATCAGCGCATAAAAAAAGAAAGCATATTCTTGCTGAATGTGGCGGCTTAATGTATCTGGGTTCTTCGTTAAAGATAGCAGATGAAGTATTTCCGATGGTTGGGATTTTTGAAGGTGAAAGCCACATGACTTCACGGTTGAAACGGTTTGGATATTGCTATGGCATTCTAAAAAAAGATAGCTTAATTGGTAAAGCCGGTACTAAAGTATTTGGGCACGAATTTCATCATTCGATTTTTGAGACGACAGAAAAAACGATGATGTTGATGGAAAAAAACAGAGATGGTGTTATTGTTTCAACTTGGGAGGGTGGTTACCAAAAGGAAAATACGTTTGCTAGTTATTTACATTTACATTTCTTTCAAAATGAGAATTTTATCCATCAATTAATGAGTAAATTAACCACACAGGAGGCTAAGGGATGACGATCACTTTGTTATTTTCGGCATTTATTTTGGATTTAATATTAGGCGATCCTTATACTTGGCCCCATCCTGTGAAAGTCATCGGAAACTATATTAGTTTTTTTCAAAAACATCTCATAAAGCCTTTATTTTCTATCAAAATGAACTATTTTATGGGAGGGATTTTATGGCTCAGCACCGTGATAATATCTTATGTGTTTACTTGGTTAATACTTTTTATAGCATTTAGAATTAATAATTATCTAGGATATGCAGTTTTCATTTATTTAGCTTATACGACATTAGCAACAAAAAGCTTAGCCAAAGAAGGTAAAAAAATAGCAGAAATACTGGAAACTGGAACAATAGAGGAAGCAAGGCAGCAAGTCGCGATGATTGTTGGAAGGGATACAAGCCAACTAACAAAAGAAGAGATTACAAAAGCGACAGTGGAAACAATAGCTGAAAATACCTCTGATGGTGTTATTGCTCCGATGATTTACTTGTTTATTGGCGGACCACCCCTTGCTATGGCATATAAAGCAGTTAATACTCTGGATTCAATGGTTGGTTACTTGACACCTAAATATAAAGAAATTGGTTATGTTTCAGCCAAAATGGATGATTTATGGAATTTGATTCCTGCCAGAATTAGTTTTTTGCTTTTGTGTTTAAGCAGTCTCTTACTTAATATGAATCCTAAAAATACATTTAAAATTGGCATTAGAGATCGTAAAAATCACAAAAGTCCTAATGGTGGCTACTTAGAAGCCCCATCATCTGGAGCTTTAGGAATTCAGCTTGGGGGAAGTCATAGCTATCACGGTGTTGAAATTTATAAACCAACAATCGGAGATTCACTTAAAGTGGCAGATAGTCGTGATATTTTAAAGATGAACTCACTATTATATTGTTCTTCTTGTCTAGGTCTGATTTTATTTTCAATCATTTTATTTATGATTCAATAATATAAAAAAACAAAAAAGGAATGTGAAGCCATGATGAATTATATGAAAGATCCAAAAGGAATTGAAGTTGAAAGCTTTGTTATTATTCAAGATACGATTGATGAGATTAATCCAGGATATCAATTTAATAATAAAATGGAAGAAATGATTATTAAGCGAGCAATTCATACGAGTGCGGATTTTGATTATCTAGAAAATTTACAATTTACTCATGATGTTGTTGAAAAAATGAAAGAATTTTTTATACAAGGTAATGGAACTATTTATACGGATACAACCATGGCGTTGAGCGGAATTAACAAACGTGTTTTAGATAAACTAAATATTTCTTATAAATGTTTTATTTCTGATCCTGAAATCGTAAAAATTGCAAAAGAAAAACAAATAACTCGCTCAATGGCAGCTATTGAACATGCTAGTACACTTAGCGGGGATAAAATTTTTGTTATCGGTAATGCACCAACTGCTATTTATAAAATTTTAGAAATGGTTCATTCGAAAGATCTAAATGTTAAAGCAGTTGTTGGTGCACCAGTTGGTTTTGTAGGAGCTGCAGAATCTAAAGAAGCTTTATTTGAGAGTGATATTCCAGCAATCGTTGCTAGAGGCCGAAAAGGTGGGAGTAATGTAGCTGCTGCAATTATTAATGCTATTATTTATCAATTGGACGTGGAATAAACATGGAAGAATTTGTTTATGTTAATGGAAAAAAGTTGAAAAAAGGTTACACAACAGGTTCTTGTGCAACAGCGGCTTCAGTTGCAGCTGCTCATCTTTTATTAAACTCTGAAGAGTGTGAAGAAGTAGTGGTTATATCTCCAGTGGATAAAGAAATACGAATTCCAATTGTTTCCTTAAAAAGAACGGATGAAAAGACAGTAATCGCCGCAGTGAGAAAAAATGGTGGTGATGATGCTGATGCTACTCATGGTATGTTGATCTATTCTAAAGTTATTTTGCGAGAAGATTCTGAAATAATCATAGAAGGTGGGGAAGGTATAGGCCGAGTGACTCAAGAAGGACTCCTTGTTCCGATTGGGCAACCGGCAATTAACCCTAAGCCAAGAAAAATGATTCAAGATAATGTGAGGAAAATAATCGGTGATAATCAGGGAGCTGATATTCAGATTTTTGCACCTGAAGGGTATGAAATAGCCAAACAAACAATGAATCGTAACTTAGGAATTATTGGTGGAATTTCAATATTAGGAACAACTGGAATTGTAACACCTATGTCAGAAGACAGTTGGAAGGCAGCCATTTCGATTGAACTTGAGATGAAGAAGAAACAAGGTTTTGAGAGAATTATTTTAAGTCCGGGAAACTACGGGGAAGATTTTGCGGTTAATAAAATGATGCTTGATGAAAATAAGATTGTCTCTATGAGTAATTTTGTTGGATATGTTTTAAAAGAAGTTCAGCGAATCGGTTTTAAAGAAGTCTTGATGATTGGCCATTTAGGTAAGTTAATCAAAGTTTCTGCGGGAATTTTTTCTACGCATAGTAAGGATGCGGATGCTAGAGCTGAAATATTAGTAGCCAATTTAGCTTTAATGGGGATGTCAGTACCAGATTTAGAAAGGATTTCTAATTGCCTCACAACAGAGGCTGCTGGTGATATTATTAGTGAAACGGGTTACGAAGGTGTGTATAAAATTATTGCCGATAAAATTAAGTTTCGTAGTGAAAAATTATTGAAATTTAGAGAGCCAAAAGTGAAAGTTGATGTCGTTATTTTTTCATCTAAAACGGGATTACTATCTTCTACAAAACCAATTAAAGAATTAATGGAGGAATGGCAATGATAACAGTTACTGGTATTGGTCCAGGGGAAGTTTCTCTTTTATTGAATCGAGTGTTAGATGAAATTGAACAATCGGATATCGTCATTGGAAGTAGTAGACAATTAGATGTTGTTCCAGTTACGTTCACTGGAGTAAAAAAAGAATTACCTAAAAAGCTACTAGAGCTAGAAGTATTTTTACAAAAGGAAAAAGATAAAAAAGTTGTTATTTTAGCATCGGGTGAACCATTACTTTATGGAATAGGTAACTGGATGATGACAAAGTTTGAAGCAAAAGATATCCAAATCATACCAGGTATTAGTTCTATGCAATATATGTTCAGTCAATTGAAATTATCAATGAACGATACTTACTTTACGAGTAGTCATGGTAAAGAACCAAATTATGATTTGATTTTCTCTTTATCAAAAGTAGCACTTGTGACTGACGAAAAAACTGGACCCTATCAGTTGGCAGAAGAAATTCGTCGTCGAGGTTTAAAACGAACTATTTTTATTGGTGAAAATTTAAGCTATCCAAATGAAAATATTAGAAAATTTGATGAATCAAATGTCCCAAATGAAGTATTTAATATGAATGTGGTGGTGTTGTTAGATGAAGGATAGTTTATTCGTAAGGTCAAAAGTCCCGATGACCAAAGAAGAAATTAGAACAATTAGTTTGGCAAAATTAAATTTAAAACATGCAAAACGCTTTTTAGATGTAGGAGCTGGTACTGGTAGTATCTCAATTGAAGCATGTGTCGAGTATCCTAATTTAGAAGTGACAGCTATTGAAACAAAGGACGTAGCTGTTGATTTAATTCTAGAAAATAAAGAAAAATTCGGTGTTGAGAATTTAGAAGTCATACAAGGAAAAGCGCCAATTGAGTTAGAAAAAAAATTTGACAGTATTTTTGTTGGAGGCAGTGGGGGCAATTTAGAAGATATTTTAAATTGGAGTTTTGAACATTTGAATCCAGGCGGCTCTTTAGTTTTGAATTTTATTTTACTAGAAAATGCTACAGTCGCATTTAAATGGCTTGAAGAACAAAATATGGCTTATGATACGGTTCAAATTCAAGTAGGTAATGGAACAAAACTGGGATCAGGACATTATTTTAAACCACTGAATCCAGTGATTATTATTGAAACAAAGAAAGAGGGAAAATAAATGGTAAAAGTACATTTTGTTGGGGCAGGACCTGGAGCAACAGATTTAATCACATTAAAAGGCTATCGCTTATTACAAGAAGCGGGGATGGTAATTTATGCAGGTTCATTAGTTAATCCTGAATTATTAACTTATTGTAGCGAAGATTGTGAAATTTTAGATAGTGCATCCATGACTTTAAAAGAAATTATTGACGCGATGGAACGTGGAATTAAATCAGATAAAGAAGTTGTTCGCTTGCAAACAGGAGATTTTTCAATTTATGGTTCAATTAGAGAACAGATTGAAGAGATGAATAAACGTGATCTTCCCTTTACCTGTACACCAGGAGTTAGCTCATTTCTTGGAGCGGCATCTAGTCTAGGGGCAGAATATACAGTCCCTGAGGTTTCTCAAAGCGTGATTATTACACGGATGGCAGGTAGAACGCCAGTCCCAGATCGAGAAAGTATTCGTTCATATGCACAACATAGAACATCTATGGTTATTTTCTTATCTGTTCAATCAGTGGATCAAGTAGTAGCTGAATTAGTGGCAGGCGGTTATCCAGAAACGACTCCAACAGCCGTTATTTACAAAGCAACATGGCCAGAAGAGAAAAAAGTAGTGGGAACATTAGCTGATATTGCTGATAAAGTAATTGAAGCAGAAATTACTAAAACGGCTTTAATTATGGTAGGCGACTTTTTAGGGGAAGAATTTTATTATTCAAAACTTTATGCAGCAGAATTTCAGCATGAATATCGTGATGCTAAATAATGACTGGTAGCATCGCTATTTTGACCTTAACAAAGACAAGTTATCAATTAGGAAAAAAACTAAAAAAGTGCTTAGCAGAGAATGAAGTAGAAGTAGTCCATTTATATGGTTTGGAAAAGTATGTGGAAGAGAAAAAAGAAGAGTACCAAAATCATCAATTTAAAAGTGGTTTTTCTGAAATTTTCAATTCTTATGATCATTTGGTTTGTATTATGGCGACAGGTATTGTTGTTAGGCATCTGGCACCCTTAATTCAGGATAAACAAAAAGATCCTGCTGTTATTGTTATGGATGAAAAAAGTCAATTTGTGATTAGTTTATTATCTGGACATGTTGGTGGAGGCAATGCCTTAACAAGAGAAATTGCAGAATTAATGGAAGCTCAAGCGGTCATCACGACTGCAACTGATGTTCAAAATGTAACAGCGATTGATAGTTTAAGCCAGTCGATCAATGGTTGGTATCCTGATTTTAAAGAGACGACAAAAAAAATGAATAGTTTGTTAGCTGCGCACAAAAAGGTAGCTCTTCTAGATGAAGAAAATATTGTTTCTGATACAAGAGGATTAACAGTGATTAATAATTTAGCTAATGATGTTATTAAGCAATATGAGGCAACTATAGTAGTCTCTTTCAGACAGTTAGCAAATTTACCAAGGGCTTGTTATCAAGTAGTACCAAGGCAATTTGTTTTAGGGATGGGTGCTAAGAAAAATACTCCCTTATCAGTTATTGAAAAGGAATTTGAAATATTTTGCGGATTGCATGATATTCATTCTAGAAGTATAAAAAAAATTGTCAGTATTGATTTGAAAAAAGAAGAACCTGGCATTATTGCATTTGCTAATCAGTTAGAAGTGCCATTTGAAACATTTAAAAAAGAAGAATTAGAAGCCTCGTCATTGAAATATCCACAATCAGATTTTGTTAAATCAATTGTTGGCATTGGAAATGTAGCTTTATCTGCAGCAGATTTTGCTACCAATGGCAAAGTAATGACTGATCGATATGGACATAATGGCGTGACATTCGCATTAGGAAAGGATTGAAAATATGTTATATGTTGTAGGATTAGGGCCCGGAGGAAGTGAACAACTATCATTTGAGGCAAAAGAAGCGATTTTAAATTCAGACGTTATTGTTGGTTATGTGACGTATATGAAACTAGTCAAAGATTTAGTTAAAGGTAAGGAGCTTGTACACAACGGTATGCGTCAAGAAGTTGAACGCTGCCAAAAAGCAATCGATATTGCGATTGATGGAAAAGATGTTGCGGTTATTTCCAGTGGGGATGCAGGCGTTTATGGCATGGCAGGACTTATTTTAGAATTAATTCATACCCAAAAGATTGATATTCCAGTAAAAGTCATTCCTGGAATTACTGCTAGTATCGGTGGAGCTGCGCTTTTAGGAGCACCATTGATGAATGATTTTTGTCATATTAGTTTAAGTGATTTGATGACACCGTGGGAAATGATTGAAAAAAGACTTCATGCAGCTTCGGATGCTGATTTTGTTATTTGCTTGTACAATCCAAGAAGTAAAGGTCGTCCGCATCACCTGAAAACATCACTTGATATTATGAAACAGTACAAAGGTGAAGATACGGTTGTTGGAATTGCTAAAGATGTCGGTCGTGCAAAAGAGGAAATTATTTTAACAACAATTAAAGATTTAGATGAAAATTTAGTTGATATGACAACTGTTGTTATCGTTGGGAATAAAGAAACATATGTATCGAATGGCCGAATGGTCACACCTAGAGGCTATACTCTATGATTCTTGTGCTAGGCGGCACGTCAGATAGTTTGAGAATAGCCGAAACACTTGAAAAAAAAGGCTATGACATTTGTTTTTCAGTTGTCACAGATTACGGAGAACAACTAGCTGAAAAAAAAGTTGCTAAAATAGTCAAAGGTCGTATGGATCAAGAGCAGATGGAGAAATTTGTTCTTGAACATAATGTTTCCCTTATCTTAGATGGGACTCATCCCTTTGCAGCTATTGTTTCAAAAACAGCCATTGAGGTATCTAAAAATAGCACAACAGATTATATTCGTTATGAGCGCCCAAGAGTTGATTTGAAAGAGGCAGTTAAAGTAAGTAGCAATTTAGAAGCTTGTCAATGGGTATCAGAACATGTATCAGGCATGATTTATCTAACAACTGGCAGTAAAACGTTAAGCTTTTTTAGAGATAATTTACCGCTAGAAAACATAGTTGCACGTGTATTACCAACAGCTGAAGTTTTAACTGAGACTGAAAAATTAGGCTTTCAAGCACATCAAATTGAGGGAATTAAGGGTCCTTTTTCTGTAGACATGAATAAAGAGTTATTACTTAAAAATGATGCTAAAGTTATGATTACTAAAGAGAGCGGCTTGGCGGGTGGTATCTTAGAAAAAATGGAAGCCTGTCGTCAGTTAGACATCCCATGTGTGGTTATTGCTAGAGAAGATATTACTTATCCAAAGTTATTCAATGAAACAGCAGAACTTTATAAAAGTTTGGAGGAATATAAGTGAGAGGACAGATAACACTTATCGGAGCTGGACCTGGTGAGCCCGAACTATTGACAGTTAAAGCAGTTAGAAAATTACAAGAAGCTGATGCTGTATTTTATGATCGTTTAATTAATCAAGATTTACTTAATTATTGTTCTAATGAATGTGAAATGATCGATGTGGGAAAAAAACCAAAACAACATAAAGTGCCTCAATCAGAAATTGAAAATTTGATTATTGAAAAAGCTAAAGAAGGTAAGAGAGTTGTTCGCTTAAAAAGTGGTGATCCTTATGTTTTTGGTCGCGGTGGTGAAGAAGGTCGCAAAATAAAAGAAAATGACCTAGAGTTTGAAGTTATTCCCGGAATAACTTCTGCTATTGGTGGATTAGCTTATGCGGGAATCCCGATTACTCACCGTGATTTTGCTTCAAGTTTTCATGTTATAACGGGTCATTTAAAGACTGAAGACAACCAATTGGATTGGGAAAATTTAGCTAAAACGGAAGGTACTTTAGTTTTTTTAATGGGTATGTCTGAATTGGAAACAATTACTAGTCAATTAATGAAACATAAAAAATCAGTTGAAACACCAGTTGCTATTGTTCGTTGGGCAACTAGAAAAGAACAAAAAACTGTGACTGGTACGTTAGAAACTATCTGTGATATTGCAGAAAAAGCTAAAATGACCTCGCCAAGTTTAATCGTCATGGGGGACGTTGTAACACAAAGAGAACACTTAAATTTCTATGAAAATCGTCCGCTGTTTGGAAAACGTGTCATGATTCCTTATACAGAAAAAAAGGGTATGACACATCATTTAATTGATGCTGGAGCATCTGTTTTAGAATTACCCAAATTAACAAAAAAAATAACTAAAAAAACCTTAAAATTAAAAAATACTCAAAAAATTGTGTTTTTGGATGCTGAGAGTGTGACCCATTTTATAGAAGAAATAAAAAGTAATAAACAAGACATACGTCACTTTCAACTTGTTGATTTTGTCACAATAGGACATCATACAGAACTTGCTCTTAATAATTTAGGGATTTTACCTAGTGAGACTTACGCAACTGTTTCAGATTACGATTTAACTCAAAAAGAATTGAATAATGTGCTATTTATTGGTGAAAAGAGTTACGTAGATCAGCTGAAAGAGCAGAATGATAGGATTCATTCTTGGACTCCTTATGAAACATATAGTAAAAAAATAGAAAATGCAGCCTTAGAAGAAGTTGATTATCTTTATTTACCAAGTTCGAAAGCAGCTTATTATTTTATAAAAGATTTAACAGATGAACAATTAGAAAGATTAAAAACTAAAAAAATTATGGTTATGGGTGAAGTAACGAAAAAAGTTTTTACAACAAAAAACATTCCAGTCATTCAATCTGAAAAGCCAAGTTTTGAAAGTGTACTAACAAAAATGATCGAGGAGGATATGTAATGAAAAAAGCACTAATTATTGTGAGTTTTGGTACGAGTTATAAAGAAACAAGAGAAAAAACTATTGAGGCTGTAGAAAAAAGAATGACTGAAAATTTTCCAGAATGTGATGTTTATAGAGCCTTTACTTCAAACATGGTAATTAAAAAAATTAAAGAAAAAGAAGGTATTAAAGTTCCGACTGTTAATCAATTGATGTTGGAACTAAAAGAAAAAGGGTATAAGGAAGTTTATGTTCAACCACTTCATGTAATTAATGGCAATGAATATTCAAAAGCTGCCCATCAAGCACATCATTTTAAAAAGGATTTTGATGTTATCAAGGTAGGCAAACCACTAATGACAGAATTTGAAGACTATGAAGAAATTGTTGAATGGTTGAAAGATTTAGCACAACCTTTAGAAAAAAATGAAGGTGTTGTATTAATGGGGCACGGGACACAACATGCTGCATTCACAGCATATGCTTGCTTAGATCATATGTTAAATAAAGAGCCAATTTTTATTTGTGCAGTAGAAAGTTACCCTTCAGTAGAGACCGTTGTGGAAAAATTAAAGGAACGAAATATTGAAAAAGTTTATTTACATCCATTTATGTTAGTTGCTGGAGATCATGCAACGAATGATATGGCATCTGATGAAGAAGATTCATGGAAATCTCAATTAACAAAAGCAGGATTTATAGTTGAGCCAATTTTAAAAGGAATGGGAGAATACCCTAAAATTCAAAATTTATTCTTATCACATGCTGAAAAAGTAGTAGAAAGAGGCGAGTAGATGGCAAAATTTTACGGGATTGGAACTGGACCAGGTGACTCTGATTTATTAACGATTAGAGGGAAAAAAGTATTAGAAAAGATTGATTATTTGTATACTCCAGAACCTAAGAAAAAAGGAAAAAGTTTGGCATTATCAATTGTATCACCTTACCTTCCAGAAACTCTGGAAATCAAGCAACGTCATTTTCCAATGGTGACTGATTTATCTGTAAAAGAAGAAGCTTGGGATTTAGTGGCTCAAGAGATTTTAGAAGATGTTAGATCTGGCAAAAATGTCGGTTTTGTAACTTTAGGTGATCCTATGGTTTACAGTACTTATAGTTATTTACTTGAGCGTTTATCAGATGTAATAGAAACTGAAACAATACCTGGAATATCATCATTTTCTAGCATGTCTAATATTCTTCAAATTCCTCTTGTAATGGATGAAGAAACCTATTCAGTTGTCCCAGCAACAGCGAATGAAGAGGTTATCAAGACTGCTTTAGAAACATTTTCAACTGTTATTATTATGAAGGTTTCAGTAGAATTACCTAAAATTAAAAGAATGCTTGAAGAACAAGATTTGTTAGATTCTGCTGTTTTAATTAGTAATGCTTCTATGGAAAATGAGGTAATTATGATGGGACTAGAGTCTTTAGATGAAACAAAAAGGATATCTTATTTTTCAACAATCATTGTTTATAAAACCAGAAAAATATAAAGGAGAATAAAGAAAATGAAAAAAATATTGAAAAAACTAGGATTAGGAATTGCTCTTGTGGGTATTTTAATGACAATTTTACCTCAAGAAGCACATGCAATGCATATTATGGAAGGCTTTTTACCAGTTGGTTGGAGTATTTTTTGGTACGTTGCTTTTGCTCCATTTTTTATTTATGGTTTAATGCAAATGAAGAAAATTGTTGAAGCAGACAAACAAAATAAAATTTTATTAGCTTTAAGTGGTGCACTTATTTTTGTTTTATCAGCATTAAAAATTCCGTCAGTAACGGGTTCTACGTCTCATCCAACAGGTGTTGGTTTAGGAACTGCCATTTTTGGGCCAGCAGTTATCAGTGTTTTAGGAACTATTTGTTTATTATTTCAAGCATTATTTTTAGCACACGGTGGTATTACAACTTTAGGAGCTAATGCTTTTTCAATGGCGGTTGTTGGTCCATTTGTAGGATATGGTGTTTATAAATTATGTACAAAAATGAAACTTAACACATCTATTAGTTTATTCGCTTGTGCTTTTCTAGCAGATATCGCGACTTACTTAATGACATCTATTCAATTAGGTATAGTTTTCCCTGATCCTAGTACTGGTATTATGGGTGCTATTGTTAAATTTATGGGTGTCTTCTTATTCACACAAATCCCAATTGGAATTGCAGAAGGTTTATTAACAGTTGTTGTGTACAATTTATTATCATCTAGCTTGAAAGAACAAGGAGGTATCTTACGATGAAAAAAGGGAATAAAACAAAAGTTAATCTTATTATGGTAGTAGCAATTGTTGTATTGGTTATTAGTGCATTATTATTACAACCAAAAGGCGAATTTGAAGGGTCAGATGGCGCAGCAGAAGCCATGATCACTGAAATTAAACCTGACTATGAACCTTGGTTCGAGCCATTAATTGAACCAAAAAGTGGTGAAATTGAAAGTTTATTATTTACATTACAAGGAAGTATCGGAGCAGCTATTATCGCTTATGTTATAGGTTTCAATAAAGGCAAGAATAAACATGTTATTGATTGATAAAATCGCTTATGAAAGTCGATTAAAAAGTGTCTCTCCTATTTTAAAAACAATCGGTTACCTTTTCTTACTTGTTTATATGTTTGCGTCATCACCGGTATTTCAAGGAATTGGCATTATTGTTTTAGGAGCTATTACCATTTACACTTCACGAATTTCAGTTGTCAGATACATTAAGTGGTTGTTAGTGCCATTGCCATTTTTATTGATTAGTTTTATTACTATTATTTTGACGATTTCTACTTCTCAAAGTGAGTTGATTTTTTCAACTCATCTTTTTGGGAGGTATATAGGAACAACGTCATCGTCTTTACTAATGGGATATCAATTATTTTTTAGGTCATTAGGCTGTTTAGTGTGTACTTATTTTTATGCGATGAGTGTGCCTTTTAATCAAATTTTATATGTCTTAAATAGATGTCATTTACCGAGCTATTTAATTGAAATTACGATGTTAATGTATCGTTTTATTTTTATTTTAATTGACGAAATGTTGTTAATTCATCAATCTCAAAGTATGCGTTTTGGCTATCAAACAATCAGAACAAGCTATCATTCATTAGGACTGTTATTAAGAGTTCTATTTATCCAAAGTATGGCAAGGTACAACAAAATGATGATTGCCTTAGAGATGAAATTTTTTAACGGTGATTTTCCCTTGAATTGAAAGAAGGTTTAAAAATGTTAAGAATTGAAAATGTTTGTGTTTCTTATGATAAAAAGAATCAAATTTTAAATGATATTTGTATGGATTTTAAAGAAAATACACCGATTGGTATTATTGGTGCAAATGGTTCTGGAAAATCAACCTTATTTCAAACAATAGTTGGATTATTAAAGCCAACAAAGGGAAATATTTATTTCTACGATCAAAAGTTGTCATATAAAAAAAAACAATTAACAGAATTTAGAAAAAAAGTTGGCATTGTATTTCAAGAACCAGAACAGCAAATGTTTTATTCAATCGTGGAGGATGATGTAGCATTTGCATTAAAGAACTTAGGAGTTTCAGAAAGTGAAATTGTTAAGAGAATGAATAAAGCATTTGATTTGTTAGAGATTCAACATCTTAGAGAAAAGCCGATTCAGTATCTAAGTTATGGTCAAAAAAAGCGCGTAGCAATTGCTAGTGTGATTGTTTTAGAAACAGAGTGGTTATTATTAGATGAACCAACAGCAGGTTTAGATCCAGCTGGTCGAGGACATATGATTGAAATTATAAAGCGACTGATTTTAGAAAATAAAAAAGTGGTTTTATCAAGCCATGATATGGATTTAATGTATGAGGTTTGTCGCTATTTTTACGTTCTTAAAGAAGGATCGGTGATTCTTGAAGGAGAAAAAGAAGCTATTTTTCTAGATCGAGATCTCTTATTGGATGCAAAGCTGGAACAACCTTGGTTAGTAAAGATGCATCAACAATTAGAAATACCTTTATATCCAGATGAAGAAACGTTTTATAAAAATACAAGAGTTAGGGGATAAGTAATAATGGTGAAAAGTATAATGGTTCAAGGAACCGCCTCAGACGTAGGAAAAAGTATCTTAGTAGCAGGCTTGTGTCGTATTTTGGCTCAAGATGGTTATGCCTGTGTGCCGTTTAAATCTCAGAATATGGCTTTAAATTCTTATATTACATTAACTGGCCATGAAATGGGAAGAGCTCAAGTTTTTCAATCTGAAGCAGCAGGCAAAGAACCAGATGTTCGAATGAATCCAGTCCTCTTAAAGCCGACATCAGATCGTAAATCTCAAGTCATTTTTAATGGGAAAGTTTTATCTAATATGGATGCTGTGGAGTATCATGAATTTAAACCAACTCTTAGTCAAAAAATCTCAGAAATATATGAAGAACTAGGTGCTAAAAATGATGTTGTTGTGATTGAGGGAGCAGGAAGTCCAGCTGAAATTAATTTAAATAGCCGAGATATTGCTAACATGGGAATGGCAAAAATAGCAGACGCACCTGTTATTTTAGTGGCAGATATTGATCGAGGTGGAGTTTTTGCTTCGATTTATGGCACAGTAGAATTACTCGAAAAAGAAGAAAGAGCTCGAGTAAAAGGCGTTATTATTAATAAATTCAGGGGTGATAAAGCCCTACTTGATCCAGGCCTTGAGATGATTGAAAATTTGACTAATATTCCTGTTTTAGGTGTTGTTCCCTATGAACACTTTAAAATTGAAGATGAGGATAGCGTTGCTTTAAAAAATGTGAATCGCTTCTTTGATTCAAATAAAAAAATTGATGTTGCGGTGATTTCTTTAAGTAAAATGTCAAATTTCACTGATTTTAATAGTTTAGAATTAGAACCAGATGTTTCTGTTAGATATGTCTTTTCTGGAGATAAAATTGGTCAGCCAGATGTTTTAATTATTCCAGGTAGCAAAAATACCTTAGAAGATAGTGTGTTTTTACAAGAGAGTGGTTTAGCTAAGCAAATTCAAGCATTAAGAAAAAGCGAAACTTATATTTTTGGTATTTGTGGTGGTTATCAGTTGCTTGGAGAGACATTACATGATCCTAAACAAATGGAATCCACGACTGGTACAGTAAACGGTCTAGGTCTATTACCGGTAGAAACAACGATTCAAGACATTAAAGTAACTGCCCAAGTAGAAGGTAAAAGGAATCAGTTAAATGTTTCTGGTTATGAAATCCATATGGGAGAAACTATTTTAAAAAAAGGCCAACCTTTTGCTAGAATTTTAAAAGAGAATAATCAAGAAGTAGATCGACTAGATGGCGCTGTGAGTGAAGATGGAAAAGTATATGGAACGTATCTGCATGGTATTTTTGATGGGAGCGACTTTAGACATGATTTCTTTAATCAAGTCAGACAAACTAAAGGAATAGCACCTTTAAAAGAAAAGACCCAAGAATATAAAGTGTTTAAAGAAGAGCAGTATGATAAATTAGCAGATTGCTTACGTCAAAACTTAGATATGAAAAAAATATATGAAATTATTAACCAGTCTGATAAAGGAAGTGATTAGATGGCGGTGTACACACGAACAGGTGATCAGGGTTCAACTAAATTAGTAGGTGGTGTGAAAGTTAGAAAATATCACCCTCGCGTTGAAGCGTATGGAACGACAGATGAGTTATGTTCTTTATTAGGGCACAGCCTATCACTCTTAGCAATTGAAGATGATGAATTCAAACCTGAGTTAGTTAAAATACAACAATTTATTTTTGATTGCTCTAGTGATTTAGCTGTGCCTAATGAGGGGATGAGACCTTATAAAGTAACGAAAGAAAGTCATTTGTGGCTAGAAAAAAGAATCGATGCTTATTGGAAAGAATGTCCTAAAATTAATAAATTTATATTACCAGGAGGCACACCATTTGCTAGTTCTTTACAAGTGGCAAGAACTGTTACAAGACGTTCAGAACGATGTGTTGTATTTTTAATGGATGAAGGAGAAGCTATTAATCAAGAGGTGCTTGTCTTTTTAAATCGATTATCAGACTATTTTTTTGTCTTAGCACGCTTAATTAATTATCGCGCTGGAGAATTAGAATTAGACTACGAAAATAGCCCACAAGTATTTTCTAGGAGGAAGAAAAGTGTATCCGATAACGGTTAATTTAAAAAACAAACAAGTGTTGATTATTGGTGGCGGTAAAATTGCGGCACGAAAAATAAAAGGACTATTAGGTGAAGGCGCTCATATTACAATAGTCTCACCTTCACTACATAGTGAAATTGATGAAAAATGTGTGACGTGGCTAAAAAAAGAATACGAATCTACGGATATCACACCAAAAATTCAGCTAATTTTCGCTTGTACAGATGATAAAGTCTTAAACGAACAAGTCTTAAATGATGCGCTACCATCTCAATTAGTTAATGTGGTTAGTAATAAAGAGACATCAGATTTTTATAATATGTCGATGATTAAGCATCAAGGTTTAAAAATTGGGATTTCAACAGAAGGAGCTTCTCCTCTAGTTGCTAAAGAGACAAGAATAAAACTACAAGAATGGTTAAAGAATAAAGAGGAGTAATGCGTAATGCATATTTTATATGTGGGATTAACTTATAAAAACACGCCGGTTAGATTAAGAGAACGAGCGACATTTTTAAATCAAGATATTCAATCAGCTAATCAGCAATTATTTAGAACAAAGAGTATTCTTGAAAATGTGATTATTTCAACGTGTAATCGAACAGAGCTATATGTGGTGGTGGATCAGTTACATACCGGGAAATACTATACCAAACACTTTTTAGCAGATTTTTTTAACTTGCCAGTTGAAGAATTAGAGAACTACTTAACGTTTAAAGAAGACCATGAAGCGTTGGTTCATGCATTTAGATTGGGGTGTGGTTTAGATTCAGCAGTACTAGGTGAAACACAAATATTAGGGCAATTAAAAACCAGTTTTTTAGAATCGCAAAAATCAGGAACAACTGGGACAATATTTAATAAACTATTTAATGAGATGATTTGTTTTTCAAAAAAAATGCATAGCTCATATAAATTTAATGAGACATCCGCTTCATTAAGCCAATCAGCTTTACAAATTGCCAATGAAGAATATCACGATTTATCTGATAAACATTTATTTGTCATTGGCGCAGGGCAAATGAGCGAGTTGGTTATCAAAAATTTACAAAATTTTGATTTAAAAAAGATTAGTATTTTCAATCGTACCTTAGAAAATGCTAAAAAATTAAGTCAATTTTCTCAAGTTGAGATGAATTACTATCCGCTAGAAGAGTTGACTGAAAAATTGGAACAAGCAGATTTAGTTATCTCAGCTATTTCAACGCCACAAACGTTGATTACTAAAACAATGCTTCATGAAGCTGAATTAAGTAAAAAAATTTTACTATTTGATTTGGGCTTACCAAGAAATATTAATCCTCACTGTCAATTGGTTGAACATGTTACACTTTACAATGTAGATAGTATCGGTGAGCGTATTAATCAAGGTGCTAAAAAACGTCAAGAATTGATGATTAAGGTTGCTAAAGAAGTGGATGTATCTGTTGCAGATTTTGAAGAGTGGGAAAAACAATTAGGCATTATCCCAGTGATCACAGAACTGAGAATTAAAACATTAGAGGCAGAAGAAAGTGCACTTAAAAGTCTACAAAGTAAATTGCCAGATTTGTCTGAAAGAGAAGTTAAAATTATAAGAAAACACATGAAAAGCATTGTGAATCAATCGTTAAGAACACCCATTAGAGAAATTAAAGAATTATCAACGGAAGAAAATGCTGTTTATGATATCCAGTTATTTAAACGAATATTTGGGATTGAACTTGAAAAGGAGAATTAGAGTGGAACGAATAATTCGAGTTGGAACAAGAGGGAGCCAACTAGCAACAACACAAACCAAACAAGCAATGGCAGAGATCAAAGAAAGATATCCAAATATTCAATTAGAACTAATTGAAATTGTGACTAAAGGTGATCGATTAAAAGATCATAGTTTAACAACAATTGGTGGTCAAGGGGCTTTTGTTAAGGAAATTGAACATCAGTTGCTTGCTAAAGAAATTGATATAGCAATTCATAGCTTAAAAGATCTACCAACCGTTATTCCGAATGAATTAGAAATTGGCTGTACGTTGAAACGAAAAAGTCCTTATGACTGCTTAATTGTGAAAGATAAACACTACAATTTAGAAACTTTACCAAAAGGAGCTAAAGTTGGAACAAGTAGCTTAAGAAGGCAATCTCAGTTGTTAAAGATAAGACCAGATTTAGACATATTACCGTTAAGAGGAAATATTGATACACGTATCAAACGTTTAGTTGAAGGTCATTATGATGCGATTATGTTGGCACATGCCGGAATACAACGATTAGCAGTTTCAGAAGATGACGTCTTTTTTAATGTTTTAACCAGCAAAGAGTGTTTACCTGCTATCGGTCAAGGTGCATTAGCACTTCAATGCCGAAAAGAAGATATGGAAGTATTAAAACTTCTTAATAGTATGGAGGACAAAGAGACAAGGCAAGCAGTTGAAGCAGAACGAGCTTTTCTTCGAACAATGGATGGTAGTTGTACCTTTCCAATCGGGGGATTTGCTAGAATTGAAAGTAAACAAGTTATTGTTGAAGGAATGATATCTAACTATAATGGAACTGAAATGATTAGAGAAATCTGTCGTCATGAAGATCCCATTGAAGCGGGGCGTTTATTAGGTGAAAAGCTATTAAACCAAGGCGCTGAAAGACTTATTAGGGAGTGTCAATCTTATGTTAAGAACAATCCTTTACACACGGGAAGACTCATGCCCGGAAGCTATTAAAAAAGAATTCCAAGAAGTTCAAGTTAATATTATAGAGGTACCAATGATTAAAACAGTGGGACTAGCACACGAATTACCCACAGAAACGATTGATTGGATTTTTTTTACAAGCCCTAATACAATAAGATATCTTAATCAAGGATTGGATTTAAAAAAAATTAAAGTAGCTTCAATCGGGAAAAAAACAAGTGATGCTTTAAGAAAAAAAGGAATTTTAATTGATTTTGAGCCCACAGAAGCAGTTGCAGAAGTAATGAGTCTAGAATGGCTGGCAACACAGTCAAAAAAACAAACAGTTTTTCTACCCAATAGCACGTTAGCTAGAGAGATAATACCAAAAATGTTAGAAAATGAAGCACACAGAGTAATAGAGAAACATGTATATCAAACATTTTTTCCAAGTGAGTCAAAGGCTAAATTAAAAGAAGTTTTTCGTAAAAAAGAAATCATGTCTGGAATATTTGCTAGCCCAAGCGCTTGGCATCATTTTAAGCAAGTGGCAGATGAGGAGCAAGTGGATTTAAGTGAGTGGTCATTTTATTCAATTGGTACTATCACTACACAAGCGATTGAAAAAACAGGCGAAGTTGTATCAAAGCAAAGTACGATTTATGATATGTCACATTTATATGAAGTTATTTTAAAGGAGATCAAAAACAATGGAAAAATTCATGCGTCATAGAAGACTAAGACAATCAAATTATATGAGAGACATGGTCAGAGAAAATCAGTTAATTTTAGATGATTTAATCTATCCAATGTTTGTAGTAGAAAGCGGTCAAACAAAAGAAATCAGCTCCATGCCAGGAATCTATCAATATACATTAACCGATTTTAGTACTGAATTAGATGAATTAAATCAATTAGGTATCAAGGCAATTCTTTTATTTGGTATTCCTGAATGCAAAGATGCTGTGGGAACAGGAGCGTATCATAATCACGGAATTGTTCAAGAAGCTATTAGAATTTGCAAAAAGAAATATCCTGAAATATTAGTTATTGCAGATACATGTCTTTGTGAATACACAGATCATGGTCATTGTGGTGTTGTTGAAGATGGTTACGTAAAAAATGATGAAAGTTTAGAATTACTTGTTCAAACAGCTGTTAGTCAGGCAAAAAGTGGGGCTGATATTATTGCACCATCTAATGCGATGGATGGGTTTGTTTATGCGATTAGAAAAGGTTTAGATGAAGCTGGATTTACGAATATACCAATTATGTCTTACGCTGTGAAGTATGCCTCAAGTTTTTATGGTCCATTTAGGGAAGCCGCAGGAAGTGCACCACAATTTGGTGACCGTAAAACGTATCAAATGGATCCTGCTAATGGACGTGAAGCAATGAGGGAGCTGGAAAGTGATATTGCAGAAGGTGCTGATATGTTTATTATTAAACCAAGTATGTCTTTCTTAGATGTGGTGAAAGAAGCTCGTGGAAAAACAGACGCACCAATTATTTGTTACAATGTAAGTGGTGAATATTCAATGGTTAAAGCAGCTAGTCAAAATGGTTGGATTGATGAAGAGCGCGTGGTTAATGAAATGCTAATCTCTATGAAACGAGCAGGAGCCGATATGATTATGACTTATTTTGCCAAAGATATTGCCAAAAGAATGAAAGAAGTTGAAAAATAAAATGAGACAAACAACTAAATCAGAATTAGAATTTAAACAATCAAATAACGTTTTTCCAGGTGGAGTAAATAGTCCAGTTAGAGCATTTGGCTCAGTGGGAGGAACACCTTTATTTATTGATAAAGCCAAGGGTTCTCATATTTATGATGTAGATGGAAATGACTATGTGGATTATGTTTTGTCGTGGGGACCAATGATTTTAGGTCATGCCCAAGATAAAGTGGTCAAATCAGTGATGGAAACAGCACAAAAAGGGACAAGTTTTGGAGCACCATCTCCTTTAGAAACAGAACTGGCAAGTTGGGTTAAGAAAAGAGTGCCTTCAATCGAAACCATGAGAATGGTTAACTCTGGTACCGAAGCGACAATGAGTGCGATTCGTTTAGCAAGAGGTTACACTAAAAGAGAAAAATTTATTAAATTTAATGGCTGTTATCACGGTCATAGTGATTCCTTTTTAGTGAATGCAGGTTCTGGTGTAGCAACATTTGAATTAGAAGATTCACCTGGTGTTCCTAAAGAGCTAATCAAAGCAACGCTAAGTTTGGATTTTAATGATTTAGAAGCAGTAGAAGAAGCATTCAAGAGATACCCAGAAGAAATTGCAGCAGTTATTATCGAACCAATTGCTGGAAATATGGGCTTGATTCCAGCTAAACCTGAATTTCTTAAAGGCATTAGAAGATTAACAAAAGAGTATGGCGCATTATTTATTTTTGATGAAGTAATGACAGGTTTCAGATGTGATTATGATTCTGCCCAAGGTCTATATGGAATTGATCCAGATTTAACTACGTTAGGTAAAGTGGTTGGAGGAGGACTTCCGGCAGCAGTCTTTGGTGGTAAGAAAAAATATATGGATCAGATAGCACCAGTGGGAGCTGTTTATCAAGCAGGAACGTTATCAGGTAATCCTTTGGCGATGGCAGCAGGAATCGCTACTTTGGAGCAATTAACAAAAGAAGATTATGAAGAGATGAATAAAAAAGTTCTTCGATTAACTGATGGCATTAAAGAAATCGCCAATCAACATCACATTCCGATTCAAGTTTCAGCAAGAGGAACGATGTGGGGCTTCTTCTTTAACGAAAGTCCAGTGATTGATTTTAAAACTTCTAAGGCAAGTGATCAACATTTCTTCTCTCATTTCCATAAAGAGATGTTGAATCAAGGTATTTATTTATCACCTTCCCAGTTTGAAACGAATTTTATGTCAACCGCTCATACAAATGAAGACATAGAAAAAACGCTTCAAGCTTTTAATGAAACGTTTGAAGCTTTAGCTAAAAAAGGTATTGTTTATGAAGGTAAGTAGTTACAGAGACTTAACAATTATGACAGTCACTCATGGTTTACAATTAGTTGTGGCTTGTGATAGTAGTGCTAGTATTGGCCATAAAGAGTATGATGCCGTTAAGATTGATCCAGAAATAGTAGCAGCTTGTTGTTTAAGAGTGCCGCTATTTGAGTTGATATGTGTCGGAGCAAAACCTAACTTAGTAGTGGATATGATAGGTAATGAGTATGATACAACAGGGAAAAAAATGATTTCAGGCATTCAATCAGAACTCAAAAAAGCAGAACTAGAAAATCTCCCGATAAATGGAAGTACGGAAGAAAATATGTTAACACAAATGTCTTCACTTGGTATTACTGTGATTGGTGAAATAGAGGGTAAGTTTATACAACCTATCATTCATAAAAATGATTATTTGTACCAACTAGGGCAACCTTATGTGGGGAATGAAGTGATCGCTAATTTAGATTCGTTGTGTGATTATAATGATCTCTATCAACTAAAATCAGATTTTAGTGTGATAGATATGTTACCGGTTGGCTCAAAAGGGATCAAGTATGAGAGTCAAATTTTAGCTAGGGATAATGAGTTAGAAATTGAATTTTATCATCCAAACGATGAAACATTAAAAAGATCAGCAGGTCCATCAACAGTTGTTTTAGTTGTTGTCCTGGAAAAAGAACGAGAAAAATTTAACTTAAATCATACAAATGTTGTTGAAATTGGGCAATTTAAATAGGAGTGAACAGTCTGAATGGGGAAAATAATTTTAGTAATTGGCGGTGCTAGAAGTGGTAAATCTACTTTTGCAGAAGCCAAATTACAAGAGAAATCATCAGTGTGCTATTTAGCCACAAGCTTGGTAGATTCAGAGGATACTGAAATGGTTGAACGTGTTAGAAAACATAGAAAACAAAGACCTAGCACATGGCACACAGAAGAAAGATATCGTAATATAGGCGATTATCTTTCTAAGAATAAAAATTATGATGGTTATTTATTAGATTGTGCGACGACTCTTTCCATGAATTATTTTTATGCCATGATGACGGATCAATACGGAAAGAACTATGAGATGATTGATCAGATAATAGCTCAATTTACAGAAGACGAAAAAGATAAAATCGAGAGCCAAATTATGAATGAATGGCAACATATATTAAGGGAAGTTAAAAGTGTCGAAGGTGATATCTACATAGTGTCTAATGAAGTGGGGTTAGGAATCGTACCAGAAAATTCTTTCACGAGATGGTTTCGAGATGTCTATGGACGTGTTAATCAATTGTTAGGAAAGGAATCAGATAATGTGTACTTAGTTGTGGCTGGGATTCCGGTGATGATTAAATGATAAAAAGTCTGATTCTCTATTTTCAATTTTTCACTCAAATTCCTATTCCGATTGGAGTCGATAATCCAACTGAAAAAATGAGAACGGGAATAAAATATTTTTCCTTTTTTGGTTTGTTAGTTGGGATAATTGAGGGACTTATTTTTTTGATTAGTACACAAGTAATGAGTTTGTCGATGGCTTGGCTAGTAGTCCTCTTTGCGGATATTATTTTAACGGGTGGCTTTCATTTGGATGCTGTAGCTGACATGGCAGATGGTTTATTTTCTTCTCGAAAAAAAGAACGAATGCTAGAGATAATGAAAGATAGCCGAGTAGGTAGTAATGGTGTTTTAGTTTTAATATTTTATTACTTAATTTGTTTTGTTTCATTCTTTGAAATAGCTTCAAGTTTAGACGTTAAAACAGGAATTTATCTTGTCATTGCTTTTAATCTTATTGGAAAAATGAGTATTTCACTTTTATTTTATAGAATGACTTATTCTGGAAGTAATCCTAAGGGGTTAGGCACTGTTTTTGTTGGTGTAAAATTAATAGATATCTTGATTGCTCAAGTATCTGGTTTGGTTATTCTTTTTTTGATGTTTGATTATCAAGGTTTAATCGTTTATGTTGCGGTATTTCTTTTTGTTTTACTTTATAAAAAATTTGTCTATAAAAAAATTGATGGTTTAAATGGAGATACGTTGGGTGCGGCATCACCATTGAGTCAAATCGTTTTTATGTTGTTTATTAGATGGATGTTAAAATTATGACCCGTAAAATTTATCTTATCAGACATGGTGAAACTGATTTAAATAAGGCAAAATGTTTTTATGGTAGTTTGGATGTTTCAATTAATAACACAGGAAAACGTCAAGCCCTGAGCTTAAAAGAAGCTTTTCTAGAAATAAATCCAAATAATATTTTTATTAGTGGAAAAAAAAGAACAAAGGAAACAGCTGATATAGTATTTCCGAAGCAAGCTAAGATTATTGAAGAACGTTTTGCGGAAAAAGGATTTGGTGAGTGGGAGGGTCTTGATGCAAATGCCATAGAAAAATCATATCCCGAAGAATGGCAAAAATGGCTAGATGCCCCTTTCGATTACACACCACCAGAAGCGGAAAATTTTAGTGATTTTAAAAAAAGAGTATTAACTGCGTTTCAGGAGATGATTGAAACCACAACCGACAATGTGGTGATCATTAGTCATTTAGGTGTAATCAGAACAATAGTTAGTTATGTATCAAGCATAGATGATTTTTGGTCAATTAATTTAGAGCAGGATGCATGGCTTGAATTAGAAATAAAAACAATCTAAAGTACCTAGAAGAGGTGACTTTAGATTGTTTTTTTAGATTTTTTTCAGACGAGTAATTATGATTATCCCAGAAAAAAGAGTCATCATAGTACCAAGAGTAACAATTAACCAATTATTTTTAGAACTAGTTTTTGGTAAAGTTCTTTGCGTAGTAGTTGGTAATATTTCGCTATTGTTTGGTATATCTAGTTCCTCTGAATTGATAACAACTAGAGATTCTTTAGTTGTCTGATCTATTCTAGGTGTTTTTTCTAGTGTGATTTCTTTTTTAGCTTCTTCTGTTTTACCTAGTGTTTCTTTAATTGGTTTGACAACTTTAATTTCAGGTTGAGTCGATTTTACGTCTTTTGGCTCAATTAATTCATTTTTCTCAACCTCAGTTTTAGGTGTTTCTGGTTGGATGGACTCGATATCAGTAATAGATTCCTCTTCGACAACAGACTCAGATTCTCCGACTTTAATTTCAGGTTGAGTCGATTTTACGTCTTTTGGCTCAATTAATTCATTTTTCTCAACCTCAGTTTTAGGTGTTTCTGGTTGGATGGACTCGATATCAGTAATAGCTTCCTCTTCGACA
>NZ_FWFD01000009.1 GCF_900163795.1 Vagococcus fluvialis bH819
ATTCTCGTATTAGAGACGTAGATATGGCTGAAGAAATGATGAACTTCACTAAGAATAATATTCTTTCTCAAGCAGCAACTTCAATGTTGGCACAAGCTAATGCAATGCCACAAAGTGTTCTTTCTCTATTACAGTAATTAATTTTTAAGCCGACTGAAATATTTGGTCGGCTTTTCTTTACTAAGTTACTTAAATTGGAGGAAGTGAAAATTATGCTTAATATTAATCATGTAAATTGGTTAAGTGCTCATAATAATGTGGAAAAAGTTGAAAGTATTGCACCAGTCACAAAAGTTACAACAGACTTGGAGACAAATACACAAAATGAAAAATTTAGAGAGCCAGAAGGAAATGAATATTTTTCTAACGGTCTTTCAGATTATAAGAGAGAGCAATTAGAGAAAATAATTGAAGAATCCAATCGTCAATTGAACGGAAAAGACGTTAAGATGGAATTCAAAATCCACGAAACAACGCATAAAACAATGATTACTTTAGTTGATACAGAAACGGATGAAATTGTTAAAGAGATCCCTTCAGAAAAAATGTTAGATTCAATTGCTAATATTTGGAAGATGGTAGGGATAATAGTGAATAAGGAAGGATGATACTATGCCAGCAGTAACAAGTCCAACAGGAATAAGTTCTACATTAGGAAGTTATTCAGGAATTGGTTCAGAACAAATTGATCAAATGATTGAGGCGGAATCTACTCCTCTTTTAAGAATGAATAATCAAAAATCTTTAATACTTGAGCAACAAAACGCATGGAAAGACGTTAGAATGAGAATGAACTCCTTATTCAAAACAATCGAAACACTTCAAAAAAATGAAACATGGAATTCAAAGGTGACAACAAGTTCAAAACCTGATAAAGTGACCATCTCAGGTACTGATAAAGCGATGGAAGATTCATTTGATATTACCGTGCAACAGATAGCTACTTCTTCTCGACAAGTTTCTGGTGATATTGAAAAAATGGATGGGAAGACCATTTATGACGGTTTAGGTACTTCTGGGAATTTAGAATTAGATTCTAAAGATCCAGATGGTGAGAAAATAACCATCGAAATTAATCAAAATGATAGCTTAAAAGATATTACGAATAAAATTAATAGTGAATCAAAAGAAACTGGGGTTAAAGCAACGATTGTTGATAATCATTTAGTTCTTAGTAATGTTGAAACGGGCGCAACAGATTTTAATGTTGGTGGGGATCAAGCTTTATTAGGTGATCTTGGAATGGATAAAAACTCAGCAACCAATGCTCCAACTTATAATAAAGGAATAAATTCTAAATTTACAATTGACGGAATGGCAGTCGAACGAACGTCTAATGATGTTAGTGATGTTGTTGAAGGGGTAACCATCCATTTACATGGAAAAACAGAGGAGAATGTAACAGTTGGCTTAAAAAGGGATTTGGATAAACCAGTAGAAGCTGTCAACGCATTTGTAGAGCAGTACAATGGTTTAATGGACTTCCTAAATGAAAAAATGGATGTTGGTGACCCGAGCAAAAAAGACAATAAACCAGGCCCATTAGCAGGAGATAGTACGGCTTCTAGACTTCAATCTAGCTTAAAGATGTTGGCAACAGGTCTTCCAGACCAAAATCCTCATACTACTTTTAAGTTTCCTTCAGAAGTAGGGATTTCTGTAGATAAAAAAGGAGTTCTTTCTTTAGATGAAGAGAAGTTTAAAGAATTACTAAAGGAAGACCCACAAAACGTTCAAAATTTTTTCTATTACGCTGAAAAAACAATGGTTGAGAAAAAAGATGAATTTGGCAATGTTATTAAAGATGAAGATGGCAATGCTATTATGGAACTTGATAAGAAAGAATTTGGTTATACAGTAAAACTAAATGAGTTAATGAATTCTTATTTAAAAGATCAAGCAGGTCAAAAGAGTGTTTATACTACTAAAAAAGAATCTTATGAGAAAAGTCTTAAAGATTTAGATGAACGAATTGATCGATTTACTGAAAAATTAGATAAAAAACGTGATTACTATGTTAGGACATTCACTAGATTGGATCAAGTTATGATGCAAGCAGAACAACAAATGGCTACTCTAATCACTCAATTAGATTCATTTGGATCAGGAAAATAATAACGTAAGGAGTGTGTAACTTTTTTGGCTGAGCTTACAGATAAACCAGGAGTTTTAATAAAAAAAATGCTCGATAATATTTCTCTATGGGATGAAACACAAGATATAGAAGAAGCAACCGAGATTCTTAATAAAAATACGGAATTAATGGAAGTTTATCAAAGTTTACCTTTAACAAATTTAAAAGAGCAAGATAAAAATAATTTAAAGCTTTTATTTACTGAGTTAAAAAAATTAATGACCTACTTAGATAATGAAAAAGTTGTGCTGTTCGATAAAATGACCCAGTTAAATCAATCTGATAAAATTGCTAGTCAGTATATTAAACAGTATTCAGAGTCATTCTTTATTGACAAAGATTTTTAGTAATAATTAAGGAGTATATTATGACATATAATAACAAAGGAAATTCAGCATACGTAAATAATCAGATTTTAACAGCTTCACCAAAAAAATTGATTGAAATACTTTATGAGGCTGGAATTAAACATTCAAAAATAGCAATTCATCATTTAGATAATGGAAATTTACAAGAAGTTAACTCTCAGTTAATAAAGGTTCAAGATATTGTTTTAGAATTAAAATATGCAGTTGCACCTACGACAGAGAGTGATGTTCCTGATCAATTAATATCACTTTATGACTTTATGTATAACCAATTATTATTAGCAAATACTGAAAAAAATAAAGAACGAGTGGCGCTTGTTAAGAAAATGTTAGAGGAATTATTAGAAACTTGGGTGGCCCTATAGGATTATTATTTATGAAAAAGATAGCTAAAATTTTTATTATCTTGGTTATTTCAATTGCGGGTTTTTTGGGGACAAAAATAATTGTGTCTATGGCAATTGAAAATGCTAAAGTATCAAAAGAAACAAGTTATATTTACTTAAAACGTAAAACTAATTTATTGGTCGGTACAGGTGGTGATTCAAGTATGCTGATTGATAACACAGAGGATTATCGCTTACCAGTTTCTTTAGCCAACCAATTAGATGAACCATCATTAGAAAATGGCTGTGAAGTAACTGCTTTGAGTATGTTACTAAACTACTATTCTTATGACTATAATAAAAATGTTCTTCAAGAAAAAATAAAAAAAGAACCTTATCAAGATAAGCATAACTATTTTGGGGATCCTGATATGGGGTTTGTTGGAGATGCTTCTGGAAAAACACCAGGATCAGGAGTTAATGTAGAACCTATTTATGAATTAGCTACACAAGTAGTAAAATCACCTTATAAAGTAGTCAATAGTAGTGGATTACCTTTAAATGAAATACTAGAAAAAGTTCATGAAGGTCATCCAGTTTGGGTAATTACAACCATTGATTATCAAGAACCTAAGGATAATGATCTGGTAGATTGGCCAACCAGAAACGGAATGAAGCAATTTTCGATTAAACATCATGCAGCAGTCATCATAGGTTTTAATCAGGAAGAAGTCTTTCTAAACGATCCTTACGGAAAAGAAGTGATAGTCAAAAAAAATATCTTTGAACAAATTTACATTAAAACTGGTCAGCAGAGTTTATATATTCAATAGTCAAGGTTATTAATTTATGCTTGACTATTTTTTTGGTATTAACTTACAATAAAGGTAACAAAAGTAAGGAGGTTATACCATGTATTGGATTTGGGTATTATTAATTGGTGCAGTAATAGGTGCTATAGCAGGAAGTTTAACTGGTGGTAAAAATCCAAAGGGCTGTATTTTTAATATTATTGCTGGTTTAGTTGGATCTAGTGTTGGTCAGAAGTTATTTGGTAGTGACTGGGGCGGACATCTTGCGGGAATGGCTATTGTACCTTCTATTTTGGGAGCTGTTATTGTTATAGCAGTTGTTTCGCTTTTTACAAGAAAGTAAGAGGGATCATCTCGATGATCTTTTTTTTTATGTTAAAATAGTAGAAAGAAGGTGAAATGGATGAGGAAATTGCGGATAGAAAAAGAGCAAAAAATAGAAATTGTATATGCTGAATCTGTAAATAGGCTAGTATTACAAGGTTTTTTTGATCATATAAATCAACATTCTTGCGTGTTGTTTGTATGTACGCAACCGTTTTACGAATATTTTTATGAAAAATTCACGACTCTTTTTAGCTCAGATAAAAAATTTCATTGGTATATCTGCCCCAATAATAAACGACTTCAACAAGTTGAGGCATACCATGAGATTTTAGATTTTATTGAAGAAGTTAACTTGCCTAGTGACACCTTAATTCTTGGTGGTGGAAAAGCTGAAATTTATCATGTTTGTGGCCAGTTAGTCAATAATTCTCTTTATTTATCGACTTTTATCTATTTACCAACGACAATGTCAGGATTTGTTGATTCTTTAATAGGTGAAACTTATTTATTAAATGAAAAAACAATCCCAGTTGTCAAACAATATGTTTTGCCAGATGTTTTGGTTTACGATACAATGTTGAGTGAGTTAGAAAAACCTCAATTATGGGCAACCTCTTTTTATTCTTTAGTGAATTTAGCTGTTACTAAAAATGCTGATTTACTAAGACAGTTGTATCAAGCCTCACAGTCGGTTAATTACAAAAATTTTTCACCTTATATTGAGACGGTTATTAAAACAGTTCTAAATGATAATCAGGTGACTTATTTAATCCCTTTTGGAACAGCTTTTACTAAGGCTTTTTACCATTTAGGCGAAGCACACTATTTGAATATGGCTCAGAAACAATATATTGGTTTTTTTATTCATCTTTTGTGGAGTAAAAAAGTAGGTAATTTTAATTTTGAGTATGAAAAATTTTATGTTTGGTTTGAACAGATTGTTGCTCAGGATTTATCGCTTCCAGAGCAAATGTTATCGTCTGACTTAGCTGAAAGCATTGTTACAGAACTTGATCGACAGGAAAATGTAGCCTATATAAAAGAAATTGGCTCTCTTGGAGTTAGAAAAATACCTTTAATTGAGGAAATGTATGAAGTAATTGAAGAATATCGAACTATAAAAAAGAACAGTTGAGGGAATAATATGTCTAATAGTAAAGAAATGTTACAAGCATTATCAAATGGAGATTTAGTTGCAGCGAAACTTGCTTTTGAAAAAGCTCAAATCGAGGATTTAGCAGAAGAAAGATTACAATTAGCTGATAATTTATTTCAACTTGGATTTGTTGAGGAATCAGAAGCTTTGTATCTTAAATTATTTGAAGAATTTCCAGAAGAAGAGACATTTAAAATATCATTAGCTGAAATTGCTATTGAGAACGATGATTTGGATAAAGCCTTTACTTATTTAGAGTCAATCGAAGAAACAAGTGATCTATACGCACAAAGTTTAATCACACAAGCAGATATTTATCAAATGTTAAATATTCCAGAAGTAAGTGAAAGTAAACTAAATCAAGCTAAAAAATTATTACCAAATGAACCATTGTTAGATTTGTCATTGGCAGAATTATACTTTTCAAATGAAGATTATATTAAGGCAATTAAAGTATATGAAGAATTGAAAGAAATCTTGTCTGTTGAAGAATCTCCAATTAATATTTCTGAAAGAATTGGCGTTTCTCTATCTAGAATCGGTGATTTTGAACAAGCGGTAACTTATTTAGAAGAAGCAATTGAAGTAGAAGAAACTGTTGAGCGTTTATTTCAGTTAGCTTTAACATATTATCAATTAGAAGAAAATGAGCGAGCAATTGATCTGTTGACACAGGTTAGATTAATGGATGAGGCGTTTAGTCAAGTTTATTATCCTTTAGCACAAATTCTATTTGATGAAGGTCGCCATGAAGAAACGATTGAAACAATTGAGCTGGGTATTTCTCAAAATCCATACGAAACAGCTTTGTATCATCTTGCTTCTGAAACATCTTATCATTTAGGAGATAAAGAGCAAGCCAAACAATATTTAGAGGAAGTTATTTCTTTGGAGATTGAAGCGGATATTTCGAAAATGAAATTAGCAGAACTGTTATTAAAAGAAAATAATTTTGATGAAGTTATTGAATTAATTAACACATTAGAAGTAAAAGAGCAATCTTTTGCTGAGTGGATTTTGGCTCAAGCTTATAATGGCTTAGAAGATTTTTCTAAGGCAAGCGAGCATTATGAAGCGGCTAAAGGTACTTTACTAGATGATCCTGAATTTGTTAAAGATTACGCTTTATTCTTGAGAGAAGAAGGAAATACTGAAGAATCAGGCCGATTGTTAAAAGCATATATTAGTATGGAACCAGGAGATCTTGAAGTTGCCTCTTTAATTGAAAACGAAGGGTGGTAAAATGATGATTGAACTAGCAAGTAAGAAAAAATTTGTTAACTGGTTAATTCAATCGGTATCTTTAAAGAAAAGAGAATCTTATTGGATTCTAAATTATCTTTTGAATCATGAGTTTTTATTAGATCGAGTGACTTTTGTGGAAGATGTTTTATCGACACCAAGAGGATTATTAATAACAGATCAAACTGTTGAAGGTGTTGGGTTAGAAATGGTGAATCAAAGTGTATTGTTTAGTGACCCGAATCAAATATTTCACGATATTCGAATGAATAGAAAAGCACCTTTATTTGTAGGCATTTCTTTTGATGGCATGTATTCTTCTAATTATTATTTGTCAATCATTGAAGAGAACCCTTACCAGTCACTAGATCCTAAGTTAGAAAAAGAAATTGCAAAAGAAATCAACCTTTTTTTAAAAGAGGAAGAAGTTAATTTTCAACTACAAGAGTTACTAAAAAAAATAAATGAAGCTCTTGAAGAAAATGATGAACAAGCATTTTTAAACTATTCAAAAAAATATTCAGAATTAAAAAAATAAGCGTTCACTCACAAAATTATCTTTTGTGAGTGTCGCTTTTTTTTATGGATTCACAATTGTGTCTGCAGTACCTGTATTTAAAATAGAAAGACAAGCATCTAATCCACCATAAACTAGATTTTCAACAGATGTTTCAGTATAAAAAGCGATGTGCGGTGTATAAATAACGTCGTCTCTTTTAATTAATTCCTCTAAGATAGGATCTTCAAGAGGCTTGCTTTGCCAATTTTTAGTCACATAAGGCATCTCATTTTCATATGTGTCTAGTGCGCAGCAAGAAATCTTTTCTTGATCTAGGGCCTGTATTAATGCCTTCGTATCAACAATGGCTCCTCTAGCAGCGTTAATTAGTATTGAATTTTTTTTCATCTTACTAAACGTTTCTTCATTGAATAAATGATGATTATCTTCTGTTAGTGGCATATGGATGGATATAATATCTGATTGCTCAAGGAAATGGTCAAAATTATCCTCATACCTTAGTATTTTTTCAGCATTGGGATTTTTATATAAATCATATCCAATAATTTCAGCGCCAAACCCTTTGAAGATTTCCCCAGTAATCTGTCCAATTCGTCCAGTTCCTAAAATACCGATTGTCAACGAGCGAACTTCTCTTGAAAGGATCTTTTTATCCCAAGTAAAATCATTAGAAGTAACTCTTTTTTGAATTAATTCGGTATGTCTAAGGCAATTTAAAGCGCTATTTACCGTGAATTCGGCTACTGAATTAGGGGAGTATGCAGGGACATTTGTAATAGAAATTTTTTGTTTTTTTGCCTCTTCCAAATGGTACATATCAAAACCAGCTGAGCGCTGAGCAATTTGCTTAAAACCATCTTGTCTTAATTTTTGATACATCTCGATAGGAATTCCCATTGTTTGTTGTAAACTGATGCCATCAAAACCTTCTAATAGGTGATAAGTTTCATCACTTAATATTTCGTTAGTCACGGTAACACTTGCTTGATTTTCTTCAGCCCACCTCAATGCAAATTCTTTCTCATCTTCTCTTGCACCCATCATTAAAATCTTGCTCATACATAAAACTCCTTTCTAATTTGTTAATTAAGTAACAACCTAAGTATAGGTAAAAGGAGTAAATTGAGCGAATCAATAAATTCTATAAGGCTATAGAATTAATCGATAATGATCTTTTTTTGGTTTGTTATAAATTCTAAACAAAGGGCTGCTGCCGGGCTAAGTGGCTGATCTTTTTTATGAACAACGACAATATCAAAGGGTTTTATTTTATCTTTTAACGGAATCCAAGTGAGGGGAGCGCTCTTGTATATTTCTTTTAATTGAATAGGTAATAAGGCAATTGAGTTGTCTTTTAAGATGGAATTAACAAGTACTTCGTGGTTATTACTCATTAAATTAATCTTAGGGGAGAAGCCATACTCTCGTGCTTTATTTTTTAAAACATGCCATAAGACATAGTCTTTACTCATAGATGAAAAAGTTTCATTTTTTAGTTCTTTAATACTTAATTCTTTGCTGTTAGAAAGAGGATGATCTTCTCTCATCAAGACATAAGCATCATATTTGAAAACTTCAAAAATATTTCGTTCAATTTCAAGATTTCCTTCAGTAATTGGGAATGAAACAATCCCGATTTCTAATTCACCGTTTGCAACCTTTTGTTGTGTTTTTACAGAACCATCTTCTTCTATTGTAATTGAAAAATTAGGATAAATTGACATAAATTGTTGAATTAAAGGCATAAAAACAGGTGATATGACAGCATTTGAACCTATAGTTAGTTCTTTTTTTTCATATATATGATCTGTTTCAATTTGTTCAGTTAAATCATCTAAATCATTGATTATTTTTTGACCTTGCTCAAATAGAATCGTTCCTGCTGTTGTTGGCATAACTTTGTTGCCTACTTGGTATAGAAGCTTGGCACCAAGTTCTTCTTGAAGTTTATTCATATTCCATGAAAGCGTGGGTTGTGTTACAAATAAGTTTTTAGCAGCATGAGAATAATTTTGGGCCTTGATTATTTCTAAAAAATATCTTAGCTGTCTGAATTCCATCGAATCCTCCCCTTTTTGATAAAATTGATCTTGCTATAGAAATTGCCAATTTCAAATATGTGAAAATGAGCCCTATACTAAGAGTGTCACATAAATAAAACGCTTACTTGAAAAGGCTTTACTAAATAGACTAATTTAGTATACCTCACAAACTAAGCATTATAAAGTAGAAAAGAAAGGAAGTAGCGAAAATGGTTGTCGGTGATTTCGAAACTAGTTTAGAGACAGTAGTTATCGGAGCAGGACCTGGGGGATATGTAGCAGCAATTAGGGCAGCTCAACTAGGACAAAATGTTACGTTAATTGAAAAGACTCATATAGGAGGTACTTGTTTAAATGTGGGATGCATTCCTTCAAAAGCACTAATTGAAGCTAGTCATCATTATCATAGTTTAGCCCATTCTCCATTTAAAGGAATTGAAGCTAAAGATATTAGCTTGGATTTCACGGAAATTCAAGAATGGAAAGACATGCAAGTTGTCAAAAAATTAACAGATGGTGTCAAATTTTTACTTAAAAAAAATAAAATAACAGTTCTTGAAGGAACAGGCTATTTTATGGATGAAAACCGAATCCGTGTGATGCATGAATTTGGTGGCGAGACGTATACATTTGAAAATGCCATTATTGCTACAGGTAGTACACCAATTGAAATTCCTGGATTTAAATTTGGTAAACGAGTACTAGATTCTACAGGATTATTAGGATTAAAAGAACTGCCTAAAAAATTAGTTGTCATTGGTGGGGGATACATAGGAAGTGAGCTAGCAGGTGTCTTTGCTAATCTAGGAACAGAAGTCACTATATTAGAAGGTCAATCAGCTATTTTACCGAATTTTGATAAAAAACTTGTTTCATTTGTAGAAAAATCATTTAAAAAATTAGATGTCTCTATTGAAACGAACGCACTTGCTAAGTCTGCTTTAACGACTGAAGAAAATGTTGCGGTTACGTATGAAGTAGATGGAGAAGAAAAAGAAATTATTTGTGATTATGTTTTAGTATCGGTTGGAAGAAAAGCCAATACTCAAGAGCTAGGACTAGAAAGAATTGGCGTTGAGCTAGATGAACGTGGATTGATTAAAATTAATGATAAGTGTCAAACAACATTAGATCATGTTTATGCTATCGGTGATATTGTTCCAGGACTTGCCTTAGCGCATAAAGCGAGTTATGAAGCAAAAGTTGCGGCAGAAGTAATTGATGGACAAGATGTTTCACTAGATTATCGTGCCATGCCTGCTGTTTGTTTTACTGATCCAGAGCTTGCATCTACAGGGTTTACTAAAAAAGAAGCAGAAGAAAAAGGCTATCAAGTCAAAGTGTCGGAATTTCCATTCCAAGGAAATGGTCGTGCTCTATCTATGGGCAAAGCAGAAGGCTTAATTCAATTAGTTAGTGATAAGGAAACTGGTGAAATTTTAGGAGGACAAATTGCCGGTGTTAATGCGAGTGATTTGATTTCTGAAATTACATTAGCGATTGAAACTAATGCAACACTAGAAGATGTTTCTTTAACCGTTCACCCACATCCAACGATTAGTGAAACGATTATGGAAGCTGCCGAGGTCGGTTTAGGATTACCCATTCATATCTAAAAAAGAAATTCATCAATAGGAGATGATTATATGTCGATTAAGAGTGTTAAACCAAAAGAATTTACAATGAACATATTAAATGGTGTTGCTTTAGGAGTTGTGGTGTCGCTTATTCCTGGTGCTCTTCTAAGTGAACTATCGAAAGCGTTGGATTGGTCTTTTGGTCTAACGTCAACAGGAATCGCTCAATCTCTAATGCCAATCGTTGTTGGAGTAGCAGTGGCAATCAATTTTAAGTTTACTCCCATTCAAATTGGTTCATTAGGAATGGCCTGTGTGGTAGGATCTGGAGTTGCTAGAGTAAATCCAGATGGTGGTTTTATTTTTCAAGGATCTGGAGATGTTATTAATACAGGTCTTACAGCAGCAATCGCAGTACTGATTATTTTAGTTTTAGGTGAAAAATTGCAAGCCTTTACAATATTAGTTATTCCAACAATTGTAACCGTTGTCGGTGGAGGTCTGGGATTATTATTACTTCCTTATGTTAAGTCACTAACAACGATGTTAGGTCAATTTATTGCGACATTGACAGATTTACAGCCTGTTCCAATGGCTATTGCTATTGCCTTAATGTTCTCAATGATGATTGTTTCACCAATTGCTACAGTGGGAATTGCTACAGCTATTTCTTTATCAGGAATTGCATCAGGTGCAGCTAATTTAGGGATTTGTGCAGCTGGGTTTGGTTTGTGTATTGCTGGATGGAAAGCCAACGCCATTCCAACATCTCTAGCTCATTTTATTGGTTCACCAAAAATGCAAATGGCTAATGTAGTGAAAAAACCAAAAATTATGTTACCAATTTTATGTAATGCAGCGATTACAGGTTCATTAGCAGCCTTTTTAGACTTACAAGGCACACCGTTTAGTGCTGGTTTTGGATTTAGTGGATTAATTGGACCAATCAACGCATTGGCATTAGCACCAGGAGGCTGGAGCGTGGGTAATGTGATTAAAGTGGTCATTGCCTTTTTAGTTGTTCCAATTTGTTTAGGCTTTGTCTTTAACTATTTGTTTAATAAAAAATTAGGTATTTCAAGTTCAGATGACTATAAATTGAATTTTAATTAAGAAAAGGAGCGAAATATTATGAGTAAACAAGATTATAAATTATTTAATGACATGGTTAAAAAAAGTGAAGAAGCAGTTCCCTTAGTACAGATTTTAGATGAAAAAGGCAAGATCGTTAATAAAGGATTAAAGAGTAGTTTAACGGATGAAGAGCTAGTTGAAATGATGAAAGTTTTAGTTTGGGGTAGAACGGTAAATGAGCGTCTTATTTTAGCTGGTCGTCAAGGTCGTATTGGAAACTTACCTCCTTCTGAGGGACAAGAAGCCTCACAATTAGCAACACTTTTCGCCATGAATAAAACAGATTTCCTATTTCCAACATACCGTGACGTGATTCCATTGGTTCAGCATGGTATGCCAATGAAAAATGCCATTCTTTGGTACCGTGGTCATGTGGCAGCAAACATTTTACCAGAAGATGTACATGGTTTACCTGCTCAAGTTATTATTGGTTCTCAATATGTCCAAGCAGCAGGATTAGGTATGGCTTATAAACGTGATGGTAAAGATCAAGTGGCTATGACGTACATTGGAGATGGTGGGTCATCACAAGGTGATTTCTATGAAGGAATTAACTTTGCGGGTGTTTTCAATGCTCAAACAGTCTTTATTGTTCAAAATAATAAATACGGTATTTCTGTTCCTCGTGAGATGCAAAGTAAAGCTGGTACTTTAGCTCAAAAAGCAGCAGCAGCAGGAATTCCTGGAATTCAAGTTGATGGTATGGATCCACTTGCATTATATGAAGTAACTAAGCTTGCCAGAGAATATACAATGGCTGGTAATGGACCAGTATTAATTGAAACACTAACTTATCGTTTCGGACCACACACTTTATCAGATGATCCAACAAGATATCGTAGTCAAGAGGAATTAGATGAGTGGATTAAAAAAGATTATATGATTCGAATGAAAAAATACTTAACAGAAAAAGGTATTTGGACAGAAGAAATGGAGCAAGATGTCATTGATGCAACAACAAAAGAAGTGAATGATGCAATTGATGCTGCTGATAACGAACCAAAACAAAAAGTATCTGAATTATTGAGTAATGTGTTTGAAGTTCCAACCCCTCGTATCGCAAAAGAAATTAAAATGCATCAAGCTAAGGAGGAAAAATAGAGATGGCTATTAAAAATATGGTACAGGCTATTAATGAAGCCTTAACAGCAGAAATGAAACGTGACGAAAAAGTTTTAGTTTTTGGTGAAGACGTAGGAACAAACGGTGGGGTTTTCCGTGTAACCGATGGTATGAGTAATGAGTTAGGCGCAGATCGCGTGTTTGATACACCTTTAGCTGAGTCAGGCATTATGGGAATGGCTATGGGAATGGCTTTAGGTGGCTACAGGCCAGTTCCAGAAATTCAATTCTCTGGTTTTACGATGGAAGCAATTGACGGTTTACTTGGTCAATTAGCTCGTCATCGTTATCGTATGGGTGGAAGTGAAGGAGTTCCTGTAACGATTCGCTCAACATTTGGCGGTGGCGTTGGAACTCCAGAACTTCACTCAGACAACCTAGAAGGACTGTTTAGTCAATCACCAGGTTTACGTGTGGTTATTCCTAGTGGACCTTATGATGCAAAAGGCTTATTAACAGCAGCAATTAGAAATAATGACCCAGTTTACTTCTTAGAGCATTTAAAATTATACCGTTCTATCAAAGAAGAAGTGCCAGAAGAGTCATATGTTATTGAATTAGATAAAGCAAATATCGTTCAAGAAGGAACTGATATTACAATCGTGACTTATGGTGCGATGGTTCATGAATCTAAAAAAGCGATTGAAAAATTAGCTAAGGATGGTATCTCAGTTGAATTAATCGACTTAAGAACAGTTGCTCCTTTTGATATTGATACTATTTTAGCTTCTGTTAAGAAAACTGGACGTGTCGTTGTTGTCCAAGAAGCGCAACGTTTAACAGGTATTGGCAATCAAATTATGGCTGAAATTGCTGAAGGTGCAATGTATGAACTTGAAGCATCAATCGGACGTGTCGCTGCACCAGATAGTCACTTCCCATTTGGTCAAGCAGAATCTATTTGGTTACCAAATGCAAAAACAATTGAAGAACAAGTTAGAAAGACAATGGCTGAATAGAAAATAGGAGGATGACTCATGGCTTATATATTTAAATTACCAGATGTTGGAGAAGGTTTAACAGAAGCAGATATTTTACAATGGTTTGTTAAAGAAGGCGACGTAGTTAAAGTGGATGATCCTTTAGTAGAAATCCAAAATGACAAATCATCAATGGAAATTCCGTCACCAGTAGCAGGAACAGTGGTTAAGATTTTAGTACCAGACGGTGTGGCTCAAGTAGATGAAGGTATTATTGAAATCAATACAGGTGATGATGTAGTTGTTGAGACAGTTAAAGTTGAAACAGTAGAAGCAGCACCATCAGAAAGCTCTGGCAATTATGTTTTTGAATTACCAGATGTTGGAGAAGGATTGACAGAAGCGGATATTTTACAATGGTTTGTAAAAGAAGGCGATGTCGTTAAAGTGGATGATCCTTTAGTTGAGATTCAAAATGATAAATCATCAATGGAAATTCCGTCACCAGTGGCAGGAACAGTGGTTAAAATTTTAGTTCCTGAAGGCGTGGCTCAAGTGGATGAAGCTATTATTGAAATTAATAAAGGTGATAGCCCAGTTGCAGCACCAAAAGCAGAAGCTAAAACAGAAGTGGTGGCTTCAGCAGCACCAGTTGCTACAAGTACTTCAAAAACAACAGGTATTGTGAGAGCATTACCATCTGTTCGTCGCTATGCAAGACAACAACAAGTTGATTTAGCACAAGTTGTTGCTAGTGGACCAAATAACAAAATCTTGAAATCTGATGTGGATGCTTATCTGGCAGGAGGCTCGTCAGCTCCTACTCCAGAAGTAGTAACATCAACAGTATCAGCAACACCAGCTTCTGCCTCAGCACCAAAAGTAGAAAAAGCTGCTCCTGCGCCAGTTACAGTTCAAGGTGAAGATTGGGTTGAAAAAATGACGCCAACACGTCGTGCAATTGCTAAAGCAATGGTAACAAGTCGAACTGAAATTCCACACGTAACTGTTTTTGATAAATTAAGAACTGAAAAATTAGTGGAACACCGTAACATGTACAAAGAAATTGCGAAAGAAGAAGATGTTAAATTAACATTCTTGCCATATGTTGTTAAAGCAATGGTTGCAATGTTAAAAGCTTATCCTTCTTTAAATGCTTCAGTTAATATGACAAAATCTGAAATTGTTCATCGTGGCAATATTAATATTGGGATTGCGACAAACACAGAACATGGTTTATTTGTACCAGTGATTAAAAACGCTGATCGTAAGAGCGTCTTTGAGATTGCAGAAGAAATTTCTCACTTATCTAAAAAAGCAATGGCGAACGAATTAACTCGTGCCGATATGAGCGGTAGTTCAGCAACTATCACTAATATTGGTGGAATGCCTGATGCTGGTGGTGTTTGGTCAACGCCAATCATTAATTATCCTGAATCAATGATTATGGGAATTTCTCGTATTTCTGATGAAGTTGTTGTTAATGCGAATCGTGAAATGGAAGTTGCTTCAATTATGAGATTATCTTTTGCTTTTGATCACAGATTAGTGGATGGTGTGGAAGCACAAAATGCTTTAGCAGCCTTTAAAAAAGCTTTAGGTGATCCGAACTTAATGTTACTAAAAAATTAGGAAAATGGAGGTGTTGAAATGATTTTAGAGTCATTTGCTGCACTAAAAAAACACCTTTCAACAAATCAAGATAAATTAAAACGAGTGGTCGTTGCTAATCCAACTGATTCACAAACACTTTCCGCTGTTATGTCACTCTATGATGAAAAAATTCTTTTTCCTATTCTTGTGGGTGAAAAAATTAAAATACTAGAGGGCCTAGATGAATTGTCAATCACTGAAACATCAACATTAGAAATTGTTGATGTTTCAGGAGAGACAGAAATAGCTGAGAAAAGCGTGTCTTTAATTCGTCAAGGTATGGGAGACGTCCTAATGAAGGGGCATATCCAAACAAGAGATTTATTAAAGGCGGTAGTTAATAAAGAAAAAGGTATTAGGAAACAGAGTGTGCTATCCCATGTGTCGATTAATGAGATCCCTTATTATCATAAATTACTATTTTTAACAGATGGTGGTATGGTTTTAACACCTGATATTGATACAAAACAAGCTATTCTAATGAATGTTTTAGACTTAACCAAGCAATTGGGGTATGAAAAAACAAAAGTAGCTGTCTTGGACGCTAGCGAGAATGTAAATCCAAAACTACAAGCCTCTTTAGATGCAGAAGAACTAAAAAAACGTTCTGAAATCGGTATGTTTGGTGAAGCAATTGTAGAAGGACCGATATCTCTTGACCTTTCTCTAAGTACAGAAATTGCCAAAGAAAAAGAATATGAAAGTCCAGTAGCAGGAGAGGCAGATGTTTTACTAGTTTCAGATATTGTTTCTGGAAATTTACTTGGAAAAAGTATGATGACTTTTGGAAATGGTAAAATGGCAGGTCTTGTCTTGGGAGCAACCGTGCCAATTATTATTACCTCTCGTGGCTCAACAGCTGAAGAAAAAATAAATTCATTAATGATTGCTTGTGCAATGTGAGGAGTAAAGAAATGAAAAAAATATTAGTTATCAATCCAGGTTCAACATCAACTAAAATTGCTTATTATGAAGATAAAGAGGAACGTTTAAATGAAAATGTTTTTCATGATGATTCTGAATTAGCTGAATTTAAAACAATTGCAGATCAATACGATTACCGTTTAGCTTTAATTACAACGTTTTTAGAAAAAGAGGGCATCGATATTTCTGAATTAGATGCTGTTGTTGGCCGTGGAGGTTCACTTCCACCAGTAGAAGCAGGTGCTTATCTAGTCAATGATCAAATGATTGATTGGTTAGTTAATAAAACAGACGTTCATCATGCCTCTAATTTAGGTGCGATGTTAGCTCAAGGATTTAAAGAAAAAGCTAAATCAGAGTGTATTGCGATGATTTACGATCCAATCACAGTGGATCAATTTCATGATTTATCTCGTATTTCTGGTTTGAAAGGTGTTAATCGTCGAAGTATCGGTCACATGTTAAATATGCGCGCGATTGCGATGAAAACTGCCGAAGATTTAGGCAAACCTTATGAAGAAACAAACTTGATCGTTGCTCATTTAGGAAGCGGTTCAACAATAAGTGCGCATCAAAAAGGTCGGATGATTGATTTATCAATTGATGATGAAGGTCCCTTTTCTGTGGAACGAACAGGCAGCTTATGCTTGAAAGAATTTATTCCTTTTTGTTATCAAATGACGCAAGAAGAAATCACAAGTTGGACACGTAAAAAAGGTGGTATGATTTCATACTTAGGAACAAATAGTGGTATTGAAGTAGAAAAAAGAATTGATGCAGGTGACAAGGAAGCTGAACTTATTTTAGAAGCAATGGCTTACCAAGTTGCCAAAGGGATTGGTGAACTTGGCACAGTACTAAATGGACAAGTTGATCAAATCGTTATCACCGGAGGATTTGCTTATTCTAAACGCATCATCAACTGGGTGACAGAACGAGTATCATTTATTGCACCAGTTTCAGCGATTCCTGGTGAATTTGAAATGGAAGCACTCAGAAATGGTGCTTTAAGAGTGTTAGATGGTACAGAATTAGCTAATGAGTTTAATTAGCTACAAATATATTAGATCAAAAAAATGAAGAGGAAGACGATATGTCAACTTCTTCATTTTTTTATTCGTTTCATTTTTTTCATTTTTTCATAAGAGAACCCTTCTCCAATAGCCTCGTTGACAGTTATGACAGAGATAAAGGCTTTTTCATCCTCTTCTTTACAGATATCTTTGATTGCATTGATTTCTGGATGAGTTGCTACACAATAAATAATATTTCTTTCTTGATTAGAGTAGGCCCCTTCTGATTTTAAGAAGGTAGTTCCTCTTTCTAACTCGGTTAGGATTCGAGTTGAGATGATTTCATTTTTATCAGAAATAATAAAAATACCTTTGGCACTATATGTTCCACCTTGAACAAAATCAACAACAATGCTAAAAACGAAGACTGCTATTAGGGTGTACATCATTTCTTTGATAGAAAGATAAGTTAAAGAGAGCAAAAGGACCATTATATCTAAAATCAAAAGAGAGCGTCCAATCGTTAAACCAAAGTTTTTTTCTAAAATTCTTGCTACAATATCCGTTCCTCCCGTTGTCCCTCCTACTTTGTAGATAATCCCACTTCCAATCCCGCCAAATAATCCAGCTAAAAGAGCGGCAATCAGCAAATCATTTTCGACAGAAATAGCAATATTCATATTTTGCCAAAATAAAATATTCATAGATAAAGAAAAAGTTCCAACTAAAGTGTAAATTAATGTTTGGATTCCGAAAATTTTGAAACCGATAAGTATTAATGGTATATTCAAAAGTAAAGTACTGTATGCTGGATTAAATCCTGTAAGATTGAAAAGAATTAAAGTAATACCTGTCATTCCACCTTCTGCTAATTGATTTGGGATATTAAATGTTACTAGTCCAAAAGCGTAAATACTTGCACCTAAAAAAATAATGATCATTTCAATTATTGTTTGTTTATTAAACTTCATCTAATCACATCCTTATTGTTATCTTATCACTAAGAATATAAGCCTACAAGAGAAGGTAGTTGAAATATTAACTTATATTTTATAAGATATATAATAGAGATAGATGAAGGACTGAAAAAGAAATGACTAAAAATGAAAAAACAATAACAGAAATGCAATCGGAATTAGATGTCTACATTAATCAATTTGAAAAGGGTTATTTTTCTCCCTTAGTTCAATTAGCTAGATTAACAGAGGAATTAGGAGAACTTGCTAGAGAAATTAATCATACTTATGGTGAAAAACAAAAGAAAGAAACAGAGCTACCAAATAGTATTAAAGAAGAGTTAGGTGATGTTCTAATCTCTACGATTATTATGGCAAATTCTTTTGATATTAATTTGGCAGAAACGTTTAATGAAAACATGAATAAGTTCAATCAAAGAGATAAGTATCGATTTGCTCGTAAAAATGAAAAAAATTAAGAGATTGGAATAATAAAGATGAAGATAGATAAGCTACCTACGGAATTTATAAAAGCACTGCCCATTATTAAAAAAATTGAAGAAGCTGGTTATGAGGCTTATTTTGTTGGAGGGAGTGTCCGTGACATTATTTTGGACCATAAAATACATGATGTTGATATTGCAACTAGTGCATTTCCAGAAGAGGTAAAACAGATTTTCCCAAAAACAATAGATGTAGGCATTGAGCATGGTACTGTTTTGGTACTGTTTGATGAAGAACAATATGAAATCACAACATTTAGAACAGAGTCTACTTATCAAGACTATAGAAGACCAGATGAGGTAACTTTTGTCAGATCTTTAGAGGAAGATTTAAAACGTCGTGATTTTACAATGAATGCTTTAGCAATGAATAAAGATGGCATTATCATAGATCATTTTAATGGTATTGAAGCAATCAAAAATAGAGTAATCGTAGCTGTGGGGGATGCTTCTGAAAGATTTAATGAAGATGCTCTTCGGATGATGAGAGGGTTAAGGTTTGCGAGTCAATTAAGTTTTTCAATTGAAGAAAAGACGCTGCAAGCTATTCAGACACACCATTCATTATTAAGCAAAATCTCTGTTGAGCGAATCTATGTTGAATGGATCAAATTATTAATGGGTGAAAGTCGAAATCAAGGGTTAAGATTATTTACTGAGACAGGATGTTTCAGTTATTGCCCAGGATTTAAGAATAAAGAATCGGAGTTAAATAATCTTTTATTGTTAGATGATAGAAAAGTAATAGAGAATGAAATCATCGCTTGGTTATTAATTTGTTATTCTTTAAAAATTAAGGACACTTCTCTATTATTGAAAGGTTGGAAAGCTTCTAATAGAATGATCATAGCAGTAAAAGAAGGTGTTTTTCAGCTTAAAAATAGAGAAGTAAAAGAGTGGCAGAATTTAGATTTATATCAAGCTGGTCGAGAAATTGTTTCTTATGTTGAACAAGTCAGATTTATAATGAATCAGTCAAGCGATGAGAAATTAGCTCTACAGTTGTATGAAGAGCTAGCTATTAAATCAATTAAAGATTTATCGGTTGGAGGGAAAGAACTCCTAACTTATTTAGATAAGACTCCCGGACCATGGCTAGGAAAAACATTAGCTTATTTAGAAAAACAAGTTGTTCAAGGTAATCTTCTAAATGAAAAAAATAGCTTACTAAAAGCTGCTGAAACATTTATAAAGGAGGAGTCTTAAATGATATTAAGAAAAGAATTTATCGTAACAGATAATCAAACAGCTCTAAATATGGGGTCGGGTACACTTGAGGTTCTAGCAACACCAAGTGCTATTGCCATGGCAGAAAATACATGCATGACTCTATGCTCTTCACCTTTATCTGAGACACAAACAACTGTGGGAACTTTTATAGAGTTCAAACACATAAAAGCTTCCCTTGTAGGTGCTGAAATAATGGTTATTGCTAACATAGAAGAAAGCACAGAGAAAAAAATATGTTTTTCTTTTGAAATGTTTGATAAAGATTGTTTAATTGGTAAAGGAAAACATGAGCGAGTAATTGTAACAACTAGTTCATTTTTATCTCACATAAAATAATCAGTACAATTTGTGAATTTTTTAATAAACTTGTTTATTTTTTGTTTTTATCATGGTATACTAATTATGTAATAATCAAGAGGAAAGAGGAGATCATAGATGTCAAAAGAAATGAACAGCTTCAAATTCTATTTTAGAAATGATGAAACATGGACAATTAAACGTGAACATATTGGTGACTTGTGGATTAGTAAAGTTACGACTAGTTACGGTAGAATAAACGGAAGTGATTTCCAAAAGATTAATCCTTGTGAAGGGTTAAAAATAGAAATTTTCCAAGAAGCAGATCACGTACAAACAGATGATATTAATTTAGGTGGTTTAGAGTTAGGAATGTTCTCTAGAGCCGTAAAATATCAAGATATCGAAAAAATGAGTATTAATTTCGACGATGGTTCAAGTGATTTAATTTATTTCCCATATAAAGACAAAGCAACGCCTGGTCAAGAAGGATTAGACAATACTTACCAAACAACAAAAATATCAGCAGATAACAAATTATATATTGTTATTGACGCTGAGAAAATAGTAACAGATGTTTATTCAGATAAATTTTAATAGAGTGATAGAGACTGACCTTTAAAAGAGGCAGTCTTTTTTTTGCTTGGTGTTAAACGCCTTTTTCATCATGCTTGTAGTTTGGATTCAAAAAGCAACACCCTCGACAACTTCACAACTTATAAAAATCCCCAAAGCATGGATTGTTTATAAGTTCTTCCAGTTGCTTGGTGTTAAACGCCTTTTTCATCACGCTTGTTTCAAATCCATATATTTGGTAGAATAGGTTGGACTATTTTGAGAGTAGGGAAGATGAATGAAAATTCTGCGTGCGGATAATTTAAAAAAATCATATGGAATAAAAGATCTATTAACTGATGTTTCTTTTTTAATACGTGAAGGAGACCGCATTGGTTTGATTGGAATAAATGGGACCGGTAAGTCAACTTTAATGAATATTTTAGCTGGTCTTGATAAAGCAGAAGTGGGAGGTCTTGATTATCCACATGATTATCAGATAGGTTACCTATCACAACAAATAAATTTTGATGAAAATTTAACTGTTTTAGATACTGTTTTTGAAGGCAATTCTCCAATTATAAAGGCTGTTAAGGGTTATGAATTAGCTTTAAGTCAATTAGCTAATGATGGTGAGAACCCTGTGTTTCAAAAAAAGTATCAACAAGCTGAAGAATTGATGAATCGAGAAGATGCGTGGTTAGCAGATACGAATGCTAAAACAATTTTAAGTAAGCTAGGTATTTTATTTTTAGAAAAGAAAGTCTCGGAATTATCTGGTGGACAAAAAAAACGACTTGGGTTAGCGCAAGTATTGATCCAAGCTCCTGATTTATTACTTTTAGATGAGCCAACTAACCACTTGGATTATCAGAGTATTAGCTGGTTAGAGAACTATTTAAAAGATTACAAAGGATCTCTTGTTATTACAACTCATGATCGTTACTTTTTAGATCGAGTTACAAATAGAATTATGGAACTTTCTAAGGGAGTTCTTCATGAGTATGAAGGAAATTATGAATCTTATCTAACCTTGCGTGCTGAAAGAGAAGAAGTTGAAGGAAAGCAAAGTCATAAGAACAAACAGTTGTTTAAGCAAGAATTAGCATGGATGCGTGCGGGTGTTAAGGCTAGAGGAACTAAACAACAAGCTAGAATTAATCGTTTTGGTGAACTGAAAGAAGCGGTTTCAGGTAGCGATAACAAAGAAAATTTAGATATTTCGGTTGGGACTAAACGCTTAGGTAAGAAAGTTTTAGAAATCAATCATGCGTATTTTTCGATTGAAGAAAAACAGTTGATAAACGATTTTAGCTTGTTGATTCAGTCGAGAGAGAGACTAGGTATTACAGGAGAAAATGGTGCTGGGAAATCAACATTGCTAAACTTAATTGCTGGAAAATTAAACTTAGACAGTGGTACCATTGATCTAGGTGAAACAGTCAAAATTGGCTACTATACGCAGGAAAATGAAGGCTTAGACGAAAGTAAACGAATGATTCAATACTTACAGGAACAAGCGGAGTTAGTGGAACAAAAAGATGGTTCTACAATTTCTACAACAGAGATGTTAGAACGCTTCCTTTTTCCAAGGAATATGCACGGAACAGTTATTAGTCGGTTGTCTGGTGGGGAAAAAAGACGTTTGTATCTATTAAATATCTTAATTCAGCAACCTAATGTATTGCTTTTAGATGAGCCAACAAATGATTTAGATATTGAAACCTTAACTATTTTGGAAGACTATCTAAATAATTTTGCCGGAGCAGTTATTACGGTGAGTCATGATCGATACTTTTTAGATAAAACAATGGAGAAATTATTAGTTTTTCAAGGAAATAGTGTTATTGAACCATTCTTCGGCTCAATGAGTGAATATTTAAGTACTGAAAAAAATGAGGTACTAACAGTTAGTCAAACATCAACTGTAAAGGAAACAAAACAAGATACTACAGAAAAACATAAATTAACTTATATGGAACAAAAAGAATGGGAAACAATTGAAGATGATATTGAAACTCTTGAAACAACAATTGAGTCATTACAATCTGATATGTTAAATCATTCAAGTGACGCGGTCAAACTGCAAATGATGCAAAAAGAAGTGGCAGAGAATGAAGAAAAATTAGAAACTAAAATGGCACGTTGGGAATACCTAAGTCAATACATAGAAGAGTAGGGGGAATTTTAAATGGAGCAAGCTTATTTAGATTTAGCAACAAAGATCTTAGAAGAAGGCACAGAAAAACATGATCGAACAGGAACTGGCACGAAAAGTTTATTTGGGCATCAAATTCGTTTTGATTTAAGTCAGGGCTTTCCATTACTAACAACAAAGCGTGTTCCTTTTTCATTAATTAAAAGCGAACTTTTATGGTTTTTAAAAGGTGGTACAAATATCAAATATTTATTAGAACATAATAATCATATTTGGGATGAATGGGCGTTTGAACGTTACATTAAAAGCTCAGACTATCACGGTCCTGATATGACTGATTTTGGTCGCAGAGCTACATCTGATTCAAATTTTAATGAGATTTATAAAAAAGAGATGACAAAATTTTGTGAACAAATTTTATCAAATGAAGAATTTGCTGAAAAATATGGCGAACTTGGAAATATTTATGGGTCACAATGGCGTCACTGGAAAACAAGTCAGGGAGAAACGATTGATCAGATCAGTGATCTAATTGAAATGATCAAGCATAATCCAGATTCAAGACGATTAATTGTTTCTGCTTGGAATCCAGAAGATATTCCAAACATGGCATTGCCACCTTGTCACTCCCTATTCCAATTCTACGTAGCAAATGGTAAACTAAGTTGTCAGCTTTATCAAAGAAGTGCTGATGTTTTTCTAGGTGTGCCTTTTAACATCGCTAGTTATGCTTTGTTGACGCATTTAATTGCTCATGAAACAGGTTTAGAAGTTGGTGATTTTGTTCATACGTTTGGGGATGCTCATCTTTATTTAAATCATATGGAGCAAATTCAAGAACAATTATCAAGAAAAATCCGTGAGTTTCCAACACTTGAATTAAATTTAGAAAAACAATCTATTTTTGATTTTGAAATGGAAGATATCAAAGTAACTGGTTATAATCCGCATCCATCAATTAAAGCACCAATTGCGGTATAAGGGACAAAGGAATTATTTGGGAGGATATTTATTAATGATAGCAGCTATATGGGCTCAGGATGAAAATGGTTTAATAGGGAAAGAGGAAGTACTTCCTTGGCATTTGCCAAATGATTTACAGTTCTTTAAACAAATGACTGAAAATAATGTCATTGTTATGGGAAGAAAAACTTTTGAAGGAATGGGGAAACATTTACTACCTAATCGCCAAACTATTGTTTTAACGTCTGACCAAAATTATGATGCTAATGGCGCTTTAGTCATGCATTCTGTGGAAGAGGTTTTAGCATTTTCTAATGAATTTGAAGGAATTACTTTTATCACAGGTGGTGGAGAAATATATAAAAACTTCTTGCCACATATCGATGTTCTCTATAGAACGTTAATTAAAGCTAAATTTGAAGGAGATACTTACTTTCCTTATTTAGATTGGGAAGAATGGAATATTGTTAGTACAAGTGAGGGAGAAGTAGATGATAAAAATATCTACCCTCATGATTTTGAAACGTATCAACGAAATGCTTAAAAAAGCTTTAGCATAAAACGTCGTCAGTCCCATTTGGGAGTTGGACGACGTTTTTTTATTCAAACATAAGATAATTCTGCTAAAGGATCAGAATATGCAGTGCTTTCCAGTAAGTAATTAATCATTTGTCCTTCATACACTTTTGTTAAATTATCTATCGCTAATAAGTCATGTGGCGTGATAAGTTGATTTCTTTTTTGAAAAGTTACTATTTGACTTTCTGTTAATAATGTCGCTACGAATTCTGAACAAAAATAAGCATACTCTCGTTCTAAGCAGTATTTCATAGATAGAGCAACTAATCCTAAAAGATTATATTGAAAAAGTTGTTTGTTTATTTCGAAATAACTAATATTTTTTTGTAATTGTGTGTACTCATCTTCTGTTATTTCTAGAGAATAAATTAAGCAATGGCTAGTAAGAAAAAAAGAATCGTGAAAATCCTCTTTAACAAAACCACCAACTAAAGGATTATTCATTTTTTTTCTACCAAAACTATAAGTATCTTTTAGATTAATATCCAGTGCTAGTGACACATGATTGTATTTTTCTTTAGTGTAACATTTGATTGCTTTTGATAAAAAACTATTATTAGCGGAGTAAATTAAAAATATTTCCATATACAGCTACCTCATTAATTCCTTTTATATTGCTATTATATAAAATAATAACAGTAATTACATTGGTCTTTAGTCCTAAAAATATGATACATAAAAAAAGAGCCTAACAAATTGATATGCTAGACTCTTTTTAATTTATACAGGTCATTTTTAATAACCAGGAGATAAAAGACTGATCTCATAGAAACGTCACTAACAGTGAGCAATCTAGAAGAAAGAGCTTTCTATCTAAGTAAATAAATAAATCGAAAAATAAATAAATATAGCCCCTAACATGACGAATAAATGCCATACGACATGCATAAATTTAACATTTTTCATACTATAAAAGATTGCACCAACAGTATAGGATACCCCTCCTAAAAATAACAGTAGAAATCCAGTCGATCCTAAACCAATATAAAGTGGTTTAATGGCAATTAAGCAAATCCATCCCATAATAATATAAAGAACGACATCTGTCTTTCCACGTTTTTGTAACCAAAGGGATTTAAAGACAATACCTGCAATCGCAATTGACCAAACGATGCCGAATAACGTCCAGCCTAACCAGCCTTGAATCGTTACCAAGCAAAAGGGAGTGTAGCTTCCCGCAATTAGCAGATAAATCGAACTATGATCAAAAACCTGAAACACTTTTTTGGCTTTTGTGAAAATCAAGCTATGAAATAAAGTTGAAAATAAAAACAATAAAATCATAGAAGCACCGAATATAGAGTAAGAGACAATTCGAATCGGGGAACCCATTTGTGCTCCTTTTATTATTAATAAAACAAGACCAGCAATACTTAAACCAGTCCCTATACCATGTGTGATGGCGTTAAAAACTTCATTAACGATTAAATACTTCTTCGTAAAAGTCGTTTGTTCCATATCAAACATCCTTTCATATTTTAAGTGAAAAAAATTTTTTTATCTGTTATACTGTACAACAGATAGATTATTACTATTCTACACGAATATGCTGTTTTTTGAAAGAGGTTTGAGAATGACAAAAATAAAAATTGTAACGGATTCTTCTTGCATTATCGATTCAGATAGAATGAAGGACCTAGAAATTAATACAATCAGCTTGTCAATTATGATTGACGGGACTATTTACGCTGATCAAAATGAATTAGATAAAAACGAATTTATTAAAATGATGGAAAATTCACCATCACTACCTAAAACAAGTCAACCACCTATTGGAGAATTTATCGCACTTTATGATGAGCTAGGTAAAGATGGGAGTGAAATTATTTCAATTCATCTGACTGAAAAATTAAGTGGTACTGTTAATACAGCACGTCAAGCTGCTCAAATGTCCCAATCAAAAGTGACAGTAGTTGATAGTGATTACATTGATCAGGCATTAGGTTTTCAAGTGTATGAAGCTGCTACTCTAGCTAAAAACGGGGCTACTATGGATCAAATAGTAACGCGTATTGAGGAAGTTAAAAATAAAACACAACTATATATAGGTGTTGCTACTTTGGATAATTTAGTTAAAGGTGGTCGTATTGGTAAATTAGTTGGTGCTGTTTCAGGATTTTTAAATATGAAAGTCCTTTGTCAGTTAACAAATGGCGAATTGGAAGTAATATCTAAAGGTCGTGGTAATAAAACATTCACTAAATGGATGTCTAATTTAGAAGAAAAATTAGAGACGTATTCAATCAATTGTTTGGGTTTTTCAGAAGCTGATGGCATGGATATCTCTCTTGAATTAAAAAATTCTATTATAAAAGTATTACCTGAATTAAAAATTCCAATTATAAGAACAACACCGCTTGTTGCGACACATGCAGGTAAAGGTGCTTTTGCGGTTATGTTTTACACTAATTAAAAAAAGTTAAGGCAGATCAATTGGTCTGCTTTTTTAAATCGAGGGATTAAATGAAAAAAATTAAAAATAGTACATCTTTTTTTGGCTTATTTTTTGTTACCTTACTAGTAACCTTTTTTGTAGGATCAATGATAATTCCTAAAGCGGAAAAAATAAGTTCAACTGACAAACACTCCAAGCAAAATGAAACACACATGGATATCCTGCGAATTAGTGCAGTAGGGGATTCTTTAACTGAAGGTATCGGAGACACAACGCATACAGGTGGCTACGTTCCATTGCTCCAAACTGATTTAAGCGAGAGGTATCCGATTGATGTTGTTCAAGCCGATAATCATGGTAAATCTGGTGATCGTAGTGATCAAATATTAAAAAGAATCAAGAAAAATGAAGAAATACAAGAATCAATAAAAAAAGCTGATGTTATTCTTTTAACAGTAGGTGGCAATGATTTGATGAAAGTTATTCAGACAAAAATATTTGATAAATTATCATTAAAAACATTTAGTAAACCACGTACTAAATATCAAAAACAATTAGAAGATTTATATTCTGAAATTAGAAAATTAAATCCAAAAGCACCGATATATCAACTAGGTATTTATAATCCATTTTATAAGAATTTTTCTGAAATAGAAGAAATGCAAGATATTGTAGATTTTTGGAATGAAGGAAGCAAAGAATTTGTAGAAAAGCAAAAAAATGCTTATTTTGTACCAATTAACGATGAAATATATAATGGTTTACCAGATATTGAAGCAACCGTAGATTCTACTACGACCAATAAAAAATCTAAAAGTAAAAGTAGTCAAGATTTAATTAATAATTTGATATCAGAAGAGGATAGTTTTCATCCCAATAATCTTGGTTATCAAATTATATCCAATGCATTCCGCTTAAAAATGGAATCAACTAAACAAAAATGGTTACAGAAATAGTACATGAGGTGTGAAAATGACAAAAAAAGAAAATAGACAAGAAAAACCTAAAAATTCAAAAGCAGTCCAATTTTTTAATAATCCTTGGAGAATAGCTTTTATTGTTTTAGTAGCTATTTTAGTTGGTTTTTCTTTAGTATTGATCAACCGAATAACAACACCAAGAATGACCTACGATAAATCAGAACCCAAAATTGAAACAAAAAATAAAGCAATATTAGATATAAACATGAAAAAAGCCCAAATTAATGAATCTCTTAATTTTTTTATGAAAGACATGATGGAAGAATCTGGAGTAGATTATTCATTTAACTTAGAAAACGATGCAATGATTGATGGCACTTTTAAACTATTAGGACATGAAACACATTTCTATTTATACTTTGATCCTTTTGTATTGAGTGATGGCAACGTTCAATTGAGGGCTAAAAGTCTTTCGGTAGGGTCTTTAAATGTTCCGATTCCAGCGATGATTAATTATATCTCGTCAACAACAGACTTACCTAATTGGATTGAAATTGATGCAGATGAACAGATTATTAATCTTCACTTAGACAAATTTAAAATGAAAAATGGGTTAGCAATTAAAGCTAAGAAAATTAATTTAATTGATGATGATATTAGTTTTAGTTTATACTTACCCAAAGAAGAATCTAAAGATAAAAAATCAAAAGAAACATCTAAAGAATCAACGAAAGATACATCCAAACAAAAATCTAAAGAAAAGTGATGTGAATGCTATTGAAAGAAACAGCAATATTTGCAGGAGGATGTTTTTGGTGTATGATCAAGCCTTTTGATCAACATCTAGGCATTCATACAATTTTATCCGGCTATACCGGTGGACATTTTGATAACCCAACGTATGAAGACGTTTGTTCTGGAAAAACAGGTCACACAGAAGCAGTCAAAATTGAATTTGATCCTAATTTAATTAGCTATGAAGAGCTTCTGACAATCTATTGGCAACAAACTGATCCAACTGATGCATTTGGTCAATTTGAAGATCGTGGGGACAGCTATCGTCCGGTTATCTATTATACAAATACTACTCAAAAAGAATTAGCACAAGTAAGTAAACAAAAATTAATTGATTCAGGTTATTACATTGATCCGATAGTGACAACAATTGAACCAGCTGTTGCCTTTTATGAGGCTGAAGAATACCATCAAGATTTTTATAAAAAAAATCCTGAAAGATATAAACTATCAAGTCATTCTAGAAAAGAATTTTTAAAGAAAATATGGGATGGTAAAGCAAATGAAGCGTAGCTTTTATCATTATGCCCAAACGTTTAGAGGCAAGCTTAAACAAACAGATGAGTCAAAATTAGCTGAGGATATTTTTAAAGACCTTCAGTTTCCTAAACAATCTGAAAATTATGATGAAATTTCTCATTATTTAGAAACAAATGCTTACTATATTCCTAATATGGATATATTTGATAAATTGTGGGAACTTTATATTGAAAATAATTAACTAATGAAGGATGCGGTTTATATATGAAACAAACTGATTCAAAAAAAATATCACTTACCCAATACATTATAACTATTGTGATTGTAGGGATTCTAGCATCAGGTATCACGTTGTTTGTTTATGAAGTAAACAATCCGATGAGTAAATTAACAAAGGGAAGTAGCAAAGATGATTTAGAAAATATTGAATTGCTAAATGAATTAATTACGAGTCAATATATTGAAGACGTTGATCAAAAGAAATTAGTAACTGGTGCTTTAGAAGGCATGACAGAAGCAATTGGGGATCCTCACTCTAGTTTTTTCCCAGAAGAAGAGGCAGAAGAATTTGATACAAGTGTATCTGGAAGTTTTGAAGGTATTGGGGCAACTATGATGCTTGAAAATGATTATCCCTCGATTGCAGAACCACCAATTGAAGGATCACCAGCTGAAAAAGCAAAACTTAAAAAAGGTGATATAATTGTAAAGGTAGATGGTAAAGATACAAAGGATAAACCACTTCAAGAAGTAGTTTCAAAGGTTCGTGGAAAAAAAGGAACCCGTGTGAAACTAGATGTTTTACGAGGAGACGAAACGTTTAATGTTGAAATTGTAAGAGATAAAGTACTTGTTGAATCTGTTAAGGCTAATATTGATAAAAAAGACCCTTCCATAGGCTATATTAAGATCAACAGTTTCAATACAACGACATCAGATGAATTTGACAAAGCCATTGATAAAATGAGACAAGACGGTGCTAAGAAATTTGTGATTGACGTCCGAGGAAATCCGGGTGGTGTTCTCCAAAATGTTGAAAAAATGACCAGTCGTTTTATTGAAGATGGAAAAATAATTGTTGGTTTCGAAAATAAAGCAAAAGTGAAACAAGAAGAAGTAGCGAGTAAAAAATTGGATAATGGCAAAAAAATAAAAGAACCATCTGTAATTTTGATCGATGAAAATAGTGCTAGTGCATCAGAGATAATGGCAGGTGCTTTCAAAGCCCATGGTTTAGAAGTGATTGGTGTTAAATCATATGGTAAAGGTACTGTCCAAACAATGGTTCCGATCGAAGGACATGGTGAAGTGAAGTTAACCATTAGTAAGTGGTTAACCCCTGACGGAAAATGGATTGATAAAAAGGGTGTAGAACCAACGATTAAAGTTGATTACCCAGCTTATCTAAAAAATAGGGTCATTGATCGTTCTATGGAATATAGAGAAGGTGTTATTAGTCCTAATGTGAAAATTATTAATACGTATCTGAATGAACTAGGTTATAGTGTTGATAAAGATAGTGATTCTTATTCGGAGAAAACAGTTAGTGCAGTACATGCTTATCAAACTGATAATAAGTTAGAAGTGACTGGCGTCATGAATAAAGAATCAATTGAGAAATTAGAAGACAGTATCAGAAATCATTGGAAAGACAACGACATTCAATATAATAAAGCAGTCGAAGTCCTAAAAAATAAATAAGAATCAAAGGTTGTAGGAGAAATTTAATTTCTTTTATAACCTTTTTTAATTTTAAAGCGTGAATGACTAGTAATTTAATTGATTTTTATATATCATATAATATGGAAGAAAGACGGTGAAAAATTGGAAAAGAAAATTTTGGATATTGTGTGGCATTGGATAAAATTAATTGTAGTTTGTTCTGTGTTTGCGGTTATCTTACAAGCTTTTATCCTAGTACCAGTCGAAGTAACTGGTAAATCAATGTCACCGACTCTGAAGGAAAATGATTTTATTGTAATGGAAAATTTCAGTCAAATAAATCGTTTTGATATTATTGTGTTTACTTCGCCAGATGGGAATACCTACATTAAACGAGTTGTCGGACTTCCTGGCGACCATGTAAAATATGAAAAAGATCAGCTTTACATCAACAATGAAAAAATTGATGAACCTTTTTTAAAAGATATAAAAAAACATAAAAATGAGTATGTATTTACAACAGATTTAGATTCTACAGAAATTTTAGGGACAAAAAAAATCCCTAAGAATCAATATTTTGTTTTAGGCGATAATAGGAGATTGAGTAAGGATAGTAGGTCATTTGGCACAATTAGTCAAACGTCTATTTTAGGCAAAGCTAGAATTGTTTATTATCCAATTTTTCATAGTAAGATAGTATAGTAATTAGGAGTGGATAAAATGACAATACAATGGTTCCCAGGTCATATGGCGAAAGCCCGCAGAGAAGTATCAGAAAAATTAAAATTAGTCGATATCGTTCTAGAAATAGTTGATGCAAGATTACCAATTTCAAGCAGAAACCCAATGTTAGATAGTTTAATTCAACAAAAACCGAGAATTATTTTATTAAATAAAGCTGATTTAGCAGACCCAATTGAAACTGGACGATGGCAAAGATATTTTGAAGCCCAAGGACATGCTTGTTTAAATATTAATGCAAATGAAGGTAAAGGGATTAAGAAAATTGTTCCTAAAGCAAAAGAGATATTAGCAGAAAAAATAGAACGCCAGCGTTTAAGAGGCATGAAACCAAGACCTATTAGAGCAATGTGTATTGGCATTCCAAACGTTGGTAAGTCAACCTTGCTAAATCGCTTAGCTAAAAGAAATATGGCGAAAACAGGTAATACACCAGGTGTTACCAAAGGACAGCAATGGTTAAAAACAGGTAATGAATTAGAATTATTGGATACACCAGGAATTTTATGGCCGAAGTTTGAAGATCAAGAAATTGGGCGAAAACTAGCTTTAACAGGAGCAATTAAAGATACTTTACTTCACATGGATGATTTGGCATTATTTGGGTTGGAATACTTTAAAAAACATTACCCAGAGCAGTTAGGTAAAAGATATCAATTAACGGAAAAGGATCTGGAGTTATCGCCAGTCGACATTTTGTTATTAATCACTGAAAAAAGAGGATTTAAAGACAATTATGATCGTGCTAGTATTATGGTTGTCCAAGAAATTCGTGATGGTCGATTAGGGCAGTACACGCTAGATCGTGTTGAGGATTTAAAATGAGCAAGTTAACAACGCAACAAGTAAAAGAAGTATTAGTTGACGTCACTTCGTTAAATGATCCAAGATTACTGGAATTTACTGAAGATGAGAGAAAAAGTGTCCAATCAGCTGTAAAAATATGTAAAAATCGTTTGCTTAAAACTGAAAAATTACATGAGCATTTTGAAGAAATGAAGATATTTGAAAAAGAAGCAAAAAAAGCTGGATATAAATGGATAGCTGGAATTGATGAAGTCGGTCGAGGACCATTAGCTGGTCCAGTTGTTTCAGCAGCAGTTATTTTGCCAGAAGATTTTGATTTGTATGAAGTGAACGACTCCAAGCAATTGTCTTTAAAAAAACGTGAAGAATTATTTGTGAAGATTAAAAAACAGGCGATAGCTATCGGAATTGGTATAATAGATCACCAAGTCATCGATCAAGTTAACATCTATGAAGCGACAAAATTAGCAATGAAAGCAGCAGTTCAAAATTTAGAAAAAGCACCTGATTTTCTTTTAATCGATGCCATGGTTTTAGATCTACCTATCCCTCAAGAAAAAATTATTAAGGGAGATGCTAGAAGTATATCTATTGCCTGTGCTAGTATTATTGCTAAAGTGACGCGAGATAAGATGATGGAAGAGTACGATTTATTGTTTCCTGGCTATGATTTTTCTAATAATTCTGGTTACGGAACAAAAAAACATTTAGCTGGTTTAGATGAATTAGGTATTACCCCAATTCATCGAAAAACATTTGCACCAATTAAAAATATGATCTAAATAAGAAAGTTATCTCCTATTTACGTACTTTATTTGTAGTACATTAAATAGGAGGTTTTTTATGTTAAGACAAAAATTATTCATTTTTCAATTAAAGCATTTAAAAGGGATAGGTAATAAAGGCCTATTATTAATTTTACAATATAGTATCGATTATCCTGAAGATTTATTAACAGTTGAAAAAGCGATAAAAGTTGCACGAGTTAAACAACAGTATCAAGAGATATTTTCACAATCATTTAATCGAATGCAAGAAATTTCTTTAAATGATTTCTTAGACTTTTTGGAAATTTATTCATTTATCACTATAATGGATAAGGATTACCCTGAAAATTTAAGAGAAATATATAATCCTCCTATTGCTCTATTTTATCAAGGAAATATTAAGTTATTATCTTCTAAAAAATTAGCTATTATAGGGTCGAGAAAAGCAACTCCTCATGGCAAAAAAATGATTGAAACTCTTGTACCGAATCTGTGTGAAAAAGAAATTACAATTGTTAGTGGTTTAGCAAAAGGTAATGACACATACGCTCATCAAGCAGCTATTAGACATCACGGACAAACTGTTGCGATTATTGGGTGCGGACTGGATTGTGTCTATCCAAAAGAGAACTGGCGATTGCAAGAATTTATAGCAAATAATCATTTATTGATGACAGAATATTTACCAGGAACAAAGCCTTTAGCTTATCATTTTCCAAGTCGAAATCGAATAATTGCTGGACTTAGTCAAGGTGTTTGCGTTGTGGAAGCAGAAAAGAAAAGTGGTACATTTATTACAGCGCAGCTTGCATTAGAAGAAGGACGAGATGTTTTTGCAGTTCCAGGAAATCCAATTGTGGATCGCTCAGAAGGGTGTTTATCTTTGATTCAAGATGGAGCTAAATGTACATGGAAATCTTCGGATATACTTGAGGAATGGCAACTGTAAAAATTAAAAAATACATTCGCTTCTTGACAAACATCTGTTTAATGGACTAAGATGGTTATCGATTGTTGAACAAAAAAAATCAAAAGATAAAATAAGTGAAAGAAAGGGATTAAAGCATGAGTTATAAATATTTAGTAATCGTAGAATCCCCAGCAAAAGCTAAAACGATCGAGAAATACTTAGGCAGAAATTATAAAGTCGTAGCGAGTGTCGGTCATATACGTGACCTTCCTAAAAGTAAAATGGGTATTGATATTGAAGATAACTATGACCCAAAATATATAAATATTAGGGGTAAAGGTCCAATTATTAAAGAGTTAAAAAAATATGCAAAAAAGGCGGATAAAGTTTACCTTGCAGCCGATCCGGATAGGGAAGGGGAAGCCATTGCATGGCACCTAGCCCATATTTTAGATTTAGATTTAGAAGATAATAATCGGGTTGTTTTCAATGAAATCACAAAAGACGCTGTGAAAGCAGCTTTTAAAGAACCAAGAAAAATCAATGTTGACTTAGTAGATGCTCAACAAGCCCGTCGTATTTTAGACCGTTTAGTAGGTTATTCTATTAGTCCTTTACTATGGAAGAAAGTTAAAAAAGGATTGAGTGCAGGTCGTGTTCAATCAATTGCTCTTAAAATTATTATTGACCGAGAAGAAGAGATTAGAGCTTTTGAACCAGAAGAATATTGGAGTATTACTGGTGATTTTGTTAAAGGTAAATCCAAATTTAAAGCCAATTTTTATGGTATTGATGGAAAAAAATTAAAATTAAATAATGCGGCGGAAGTAAAAGAAATTACAGACAAACTAACTTCTCGTGATTATGATATTAAAAAAGTAACTAAGAAAGAACGTAAGAGAAATCCGGCTTTACCTTTTACAACAAGTGGAATGCAACAAGAAGCAGCTCGTAAGTTAAATTTTAGAACAAGAAAAACTATGATGGTTGCTCAACAGCTGTATGAAGGTATTAAATTAGGAAAAGGTCAAGGCACAGTCGGGTTAATTACCTATATGCGTACAGATTCAACCCGTCTTTCTGATACAGTAAAAGAAGAAGCGTTTAACTTTATTGTTGAAAAATATGGTAAAGAATATACAGGTGGAACCGTTAAGAAAGCTAAAAATGCTAAAGGGGCACAAGATGCTCACGAGGCAATTCGTCCATCAAGTATTTTAAGAACACCAGAATCAGTGAAGGAGTTTTTAGATAAAGATCAATTTAAATTATACTCTCTTATTTGGGCAAGAACAGTTGCTAGTCAAATGGCACCAGCTATTTTAGATACAATGCGTGTTGATCTTGAACAAAACGGAATCAAATTTGTAGCCAATGGTTCAAAAGTAAAATTTGCTGGTTTTACTAAAGTTTACATTGAAGGAAAAGATGACGGAAAAGAAGATAAAGAGAATATCTTACCAAATTTAGTTGAGGGTGACGTTGTGAAGTCGGCAGATATCGAGCAAAAACAACATTTTACACAACCACCAGCTAGATTTAGTGAAGCAACATTAATCAAAACTTTAGAAGAAAATGGCGTAGGTCGTCCTTCCACATATGCACCAACTTTAGAAACTATTCAAAGACGTTACTATGTTAAATTAACTGCTCGTCGTTTTGAACCAACAGAACTTGGAGAAATTGTTAATAAATTAGTTTGTGAATTCTTCTCTAAAATAGTGGACGTTAACTTTACTGCAGAAATGGAAAAAGATTTAGATATGATAGCAATTGCTCAAGAGAATTGGGTAGATGTTGTTGATAAATTCTATAAACCTTTTGCAAAAGAACTTGAAATCGCTGAAAAAGAAATTGAAAAAGTCCAGTTAAAAGATGAGCCAGCTGGATTTGACTGTGAAGAATGCGGTAATCCAATGTTAATTAAATTAGGTAAATATGGTAAATTCTATGCGTGCAGTAATTTTCCAGAATGTCGTAATACAAAAGCTATCGTTAAAAAAATCGGTGTGACGTGTCCAACTTGTAAAAAGGGAGACGTTATTGAGAAGAAAACGAAGAAAAATCGTATCTTCTTTGGATGTGACCAGTATCCTGAATGTGAGTTTACGTCATGGGATCGTCCAATTGGTCGAGATTGTCCAAAATGTTCACATTACTTAGTGCTTAAAAAAGTCCGTGGTGGTCAACAGATTATTTGTAGTGATTGTGATTATACAGAGGATGTCCAAAAATAAAATGTTGTCTATTACTAATTAAATTGTGTATAATACTATCGTCGAGAGAGTGTGACAAAAGTAAGTCACACTCTCTTTTTAACAAACTAAACGGTGTCACAGAAGTAGCTTATTCGGAAATAAGCCGAAAATTACAAAAATTTGAAAAGCAATTTTCGCGATTTCCTTTTTATTTCTTGAAGCTGAACACTTCTGTCACAACCTCTTTAGTATTTTTTTAAAAAAGAAAGAAGGTTTTTTTAATGACAGAAATGAAAGTAACTGTAATTGGTGCTGGTCTTGCCGGTAGTGAGGCGGCGTTTCAAGTAGCTGAGGCCGGTATCAAAGTTGATTTATATGAAATGAGAGCGGTCAAAAAAACACCAGCTCATCACACGGATAAATTTGCGGAACTTGTTTGTACGAATTCCCTTAGAGGTAATAGTGTGACAATAGCTGCTGGTCTTTTAAAAGAAGAAATGCGTTATTTGGATTCTGTCATTATTGACTCAGCTGATGTGAACCAAGTCCCAGCTGGCGGTGCTTTGGCAGTGGATAGGGAAAGTTTTTCTCAGTACATAACTGATAAAGTAACAAATCATGAAAATGTAACAGTTCATCATGAAGAAATCACTGAAATTCCAGAGGATGGCATTACGATTATTGCAACAGGTCCCTTAACAAGTGAGCCTTTAGCCGAAAGTATTAAAGAATTTACGGAATCAGAAGGGTTATACTTTTACGATGCAGCTGCGCCTATTTTAGATAAAAATACGATTGATATGGATAAAGTTTACCTTAAATCAAGATATGATAAAGGGGAAGCAGCTTATTTAAATTGTGCCATGAACAAAGAAGAGTTCTATGCGTTTAGAGAAGCTTTAATCACAGCAGAAGTAGCACCATTAAAATCTTTTGAAAAAGAAAAGTTTTTTGAAGGCTGTATGCCAATTGAAGTTATGGCAGCTCGTGGTGAAAAAACAATGACTTTTGGTCCTTTAAAACCAGTTGGGTTAGAAGATCCTAAAACAGGTAAACGTGCCTACGCTGTCGTTCAATTACGCCAAGATGATGCAGCTGCTTCACTTTACAATATTGTTGGATTCCAAACCCATTTAAAATGGGGAGAGCAAAAGCGAATTATTCAAATGATTCCAGGATTAGAAAATGCTGAGATTGTTCGTTATGGTGTGATGCATCGTAATACATTCATGAACTCACCCGAATTATTAGAACCAACGTATCAATCCAAAAAACGTCCGACACTTTTATTTGCTGGACAAATGACTGGTGTTGAAGGTTACGTTGAAAGTGCAGCGAGTGGTCTAGTTGCAGGGATTAATGCAGCGCGTTTAGCAAAAAATAAAGAACCTATTGTTTTCCCAGAAACAACTGCAATGGGAAGTATGGCACATTACATTACTCATACGTCAGGTAAAAATTTCCAACCAATGAACGCTAACTTTGGTATCTTCCCTGAATTACCAATGAAAATTAGAGATAAAAAAGAACGATACCAAGCGATTGCTGATCGTGCGTTAAAAGACATTAAAAAGATCGAGAGATAAGATGATTAAACAACTAGTAGATCCCACAGATATTAGGTGGCCACAAGTTTTTGATATATGGTTAAGTGCTAATATTGACGCTCATAAATTTATTGACGCTTCATATTGGAAAGAAGCATTTCCTTTTGTTAAAGAAATGTTGCCACAAGCGATTGTCTATGTTTATGAAGAAAATCAAGAAATTTTAGGGTTTGTTGGACTTGAAGAAAATAACATTGCCGGAATCTTTGTGAAAAACAATGCGCAAGGTAAAGGGATAGGTAAACAGATGTTAAAAAAAATCAAAGGAAAATATGATAAATTGTCATTAAGCGTCTATGTTGAGAATAGGCGAGCTTTAAATTTTTATATCAAAGAAGGGTTCGAAGTTGTTTCAGAGTTGATTGATGAAACAGGACATTTAGAAAAAACAATGGATTGGAAAAAAGATAGTTTTTAGCACTCGATAGTTTCGAGTGCTATTTTTGTGAACAAATTGTGCCCTTTTTCTGTATAATTCGTTAAATTCTGACAATTCATTTGTTTTAGATTATTGATTATGTTACATTTGTCTTGTAATTTATTTGAAAGGACTTTATCTGACAATGGATAACTTAACTGAATTTCTAAGATATATTATGATTGAAAGGCAATATTCCGAAAAAACAAAAGAAGCATATCATGATGATGTGATAAATTTTTTTAATTTTTTAAAGGAAACTGGAAATGATGACTATTTGTCGGTAACAATTCAAGATATCAGGATTTATTTATCTCAATTGCATGATCAAAACTATAGTCGAAATACAATTAGTCGAAATATTTCAAGTTTACGATCGTTTTATCAGTTTCTAGTCAAGAATAATATTTTAGAAGATAATCCATTTTCTTATGTTCAAATGAAACGTAAACAAGCTAAATTACCTCGTTTTTTTTACGAAAAAGAAATGGATGCGTTATTTCAACAGATACAAGGAGATGATGCTTTAGACAATCGAAATAGAGCGTTACTTGAAGTTCTTTATGGAACTGGAATTCGAGTGACGGAATGTGCGAATATCAAAATAAAAGATATTGATTTTGATTCATCGGTTGTACTAATTTTTGGAAAAGGAAATAAAGAACGCTATGTTCCTTTTGGTTCATTTGCTGAAGATGCAATGATTGATTATATTAATTTTGCTCGAAAGGAATTGATGTTAAAAGGGCAGAAATCACATGATTTTTTATTTGTGAATCATCGTGGCGATCAATTAACTGATTCAGGTATTCAATACATATTAAAAAAAATTATTGAAAAAAGTAGTTTAACAACGGATATTCATCCGCATATGTTTAGACATACATTTGCAACTCATTTATTAAATAACGGGGCAGATTTAAGAACAGTACAGGAGTTATTAGGACATTCTAGTTTGTCATCGACACAAATATATACACATGTAACAACAGATACACTGCAAAAAAGTTATCGGAATTTTCATCCGAGAGCTTAGAAAAGAGGACGAATATTATGGGATATACAACATTTCATTCAACAACAATTTGTGCTGTTGAAAAAGACGGAAAATTTGCAATGGCCGGAGACGGACAAGTAACAATGGGAGAATCAGTTGTGATGAAAGGAACTGCTAGAAAGGTTCGTCGAATTTACAATGATCAAGTGATTGTCGGTTTCGCTGGTAGTGTAGCAGATGCATTTAATTTAGAAGAAAAATTTGAAGGTAAGCTTAATGAATTTAAAGGGAATTTAATGCGAGCAGCTGTAGAGCTTGCAATGGAATGGCGTAGCGATAAGATGATGCAAAAACTTGAAGCGATGCTAATTGTTATGAATGACAAAGAAATGTTAGTCGTTTCAGGTACCGGCGAGGTTATTGCCCCAGATGATGGTATTTTAGCCATAGGTTCAGGCGGTAACTACGCATTAGCAGCAGCTAGAGCGTTAAAAGCGAATGGTAAAGAAGAATTAACTGCAGGTGAAATTGCAGAAGCAGCTTTAAATGTTGCTGGAGATATTTGCGTTTATACCAATCACAATATTATTGTAGAACAATTTTAAAGGAATGATAACTATGACAACTAATCAAACAACACCTAGAGAAATCGTATCTGAATTAGATAAGTATATTATTGGACAACATACGGCTAAAAAATCAGTAGCTGTTGCTTTAAGAAATAGATACCGTCGTATGCAACTAGATGAAGACATGCGACAAGAAATCACCCCTAAAAACCTTTTAATGATTGGACCAACAGGTGTCGGTAAAACAGAAATTGCTCGACGTTTAGCTAAAATTGTAAACGCTCCTTTTGTAAAAGTCGAAGCTACTAAATTTACAGAAGTTGGATACGTAGGTCGTGATGTGGAATCGATGATTCGTGATCTTGTAGAATCAAGCATTGTGATTGTTAAAAAGGAACAATACAGTCGTGTTTACTCACAAGCATTAAAAAAAGCTGAGGAACGTTTAGTAAAATTATTGGTTCCTGGAATTAAAAAAGAACAAAAGAAAAATACTAATCAGTTTGATATGATGATGAATATGATGAATGGTATGGGAAATAATCAAGAGGAAGAAAAAGAAGAAGTCAATGATTCAATACGTGTGAGTCGCGAAACTGTTCAATCTCAACTTGAAAAAGGTTTACTTGAAAATAGAGAAATTACGATTGAAGTTGAAGAAAAGAAAAATGTTCCTGCCATGAATAACGGATTAGAACAAATGGGTATTGATTTGAATGATACCTTAAGTGCATTAACACCTAAGAAAAAAGTAAAACGGACATTAACAGTAAAAGAAGCACGTGAGATTTTAATTAATGAAGAATCAGAAAAATTAGTGAATGATGCTGATATCCATAGTGAAGCAATCCGTTTGGCTCAAAATCACGGAATTATTTTCATTGATGAATTTGATAAAATTACATCAAAATCAGAAAATTCTGGTCAGGTTTCTAGAGAAGGTGTTCAACGTGATATTTTGCCAATCGTTGAAGGTTCCCTTGTTAGTACTAAATACGGGACAATCTCAACAGATCATATCCTATTTATTGCTTCAGGAGCTTTCCATCTGAGTAAACCGAGTGATTTGATACCTGAATTACAAGGCCGTTTTCCAATTAGAGTTGAATTAGATGACTTAACAACAGAGGACTTCATTAAAATATTAACAGAACCAGATAATGCTCTTGTGAAGCAATATATTGCTCTTTTAGGCACTGAAAATATTGCGGTTACATTCACTAAAGAAGCAATTGAAACGATTGCCAAAATTGCTTTCAGCGTGAACAGTGAAACAGATAATATTGGTGCTCGACGTTTACACACAATTCTTGAAAAATTATTAGAAGATTTACTATTTGAATCGCCAGATATGCAAATGGGAGAGATTACAATAACTGAAAGCTATGTCAACGAAAAATTAAACCATATAGCAACGGATAAAGATTTAAGTCGTTATATTTTATAACCAAGTTGATTATATTCGAGGGGGAGTTTTTAATGGATACATTACTAGTGAAAACACGAATGATAAATGAATTATTACAAAAAGAAAATACATTTAGTTTATCTTCTGATCTACCCTATAACCAAATGGCTGATACATTAGGAGATATTTTAGATTGTAATGCGTATATTATTAATAAAGAAGGAATTGTTTTAGGGTACATTGTTTTACATGACTTCAATAATGAGCGAGTAAAAGATATGTTACTAGCACAACAATTCCCTAAAAATTACATCCGTAGTATCTCCCATGTTGATTTAACAACTGAAAATATTAAAATAGATAGTGAAATGACCGTTTTCCCGATTGAACTTCGGGAAGAAACGGGTATCAGAGAAGCGTACACAACGGTTGTTCCTATCTATGGTGCGGGCGAACGTTTAGGAACCATTATTTTAGGCCGCTTGGAAATACCTTTTAATTCAGATGATCTCGTTTTGGCAGAATATAGTGCAACTGTAGTTGGTATGCAAATACTGTATCAGCAATCTCGAGAAATAGAAAAAAGAGTAAGAGAATCAACTAATGTAAAAATGGCAATAAACACTCTTTCTTATAGCGAAACAAAAGCTATAAAAGCAATTTTTGATACTTTAGAAGGAAACGAAGGACGTATTACAGCATCGATAATTGCTGATGAGATTGGTATCACTCGTTCAGTTATTGTCAATGCACTCAGAAAACTTGAATCGGCAGGAATTATTGAAGCTAGGTCTTTAGGTATGAAAGGAACATTCATTAAGATCAAAAATGACCGATTTAAAGAAGAATTAAAAAAAGAAACCATTATTTAATTTTTGTAGGAGGTTATAGTATGTCAGTTATTTTGGAGAATAGTACGTGCCAAGTAAAGATTAATGAAAAAGGTGCAGAATTATGCAGTTTTATTTTAAAAGAAGCTAATTTAGAATATATTTGGCAAGCTGATAATAAATATTGGGGAAGGTATGCGCCTGTTTTATTTCCTTTCGTTGGAAAATTAAAAGAAAATAAATACACTTATAAGGGACAAACATATCAAATGTCTCAACATGGATTTGCTCGTGATATGAATTTCAAAATAGAAGAAACAACTATGAATTCAGCATCATTTTTACTAAGTAGTGACGCTGATACGTTAATAAATTATCCTTTTGACTTTGATTTTAGAATCATTTATCAATTAGAAGCTAACGATTTAAAAATCACTTATCAAGTAACGACTAGATCAGAAGAAATGTACTTTGGTGTGGGAGGCCATCCTGCTTTTAATATTCCTCTCACTGATAATACAGATTTTAATGATTATTATCTTCATTTTGCCCCTTCAAAATCTAGATTTACATTACCATTAGATGGAGCATATATTAATTTAGCAGAAAAAACCTTGGCTCAAACAAACACATCCATACAAATTGAAAGAAGTATCTTCGAAAAGGATGCGCTTGTTTTAGAAACAAAAGGTGAAAATGCCTTTTCAATTTTATCAGATGTAACAGAGCATGGTGTGACAATTTCATATAAGGAGCTACCTTATGTTGGTATCTGGTCACCTTATCCAAAAGAAGCCCCTTTTGTCTGTATCGAGCCTTGGGCTGGCATTGCGGATACAATTGAATCTACTGGTAAAATAGAGGAAAAAGTTGGAATGAATTTAATTCACAAAGATGATCTTTTTGAAAAGAGTTTTATCATTTCGGTTAAATAAAAAAGAGGTTAATGTGAAAACTCACGTTAACCTCTTTGATGTTAAATTAGCAAAAATAGCTGTGATCTTCTAATCCAAGTTCTGTTAAAATAATCGACGCTGTTTCTTCAATCGAACGTTGGGCAACATTAATAATAAGGCATCCAATCTTTTCGTAAAGCTCATTAGCAAACTTTAACTCGTCTTTTATTTTACCAATATCAGAATAGGCTGTATTTGGTCTCAATCCGTATGAACGCATCCGATCTTCACGAATAGCATTTAAAATTTTAGGATCATTGGTCAGTCCGACAATTTTCTTGGGATCAACTTCCCAAATTTGTGAAGGAATATGAGCTTCAGGAATTAATGGTAAATTGGCAACTTTTAAATTTTTATTGGCTAAGAATAAACTTAGAGGTGTTTTCGAAGTCCTTGAAACTCCTAATAAAAGAATATCCGCTTCTAAGAAACCACGAGGGTCTTTACCATCATCGTATTTTACAGCAAATTCCATAGCATTAATTCTTTCAAAATAGTTTTCGTTTAAAAAATGTAACGCTCCGGGAACGCGGCTAGGTTCAATGCCTGTTCTTTTCTTTACTTCATTAACGATAGGGGACAGAGCATCAATTGTAAATAAATTATTTTTTTGACAATAGTCATTAGATAACCGAACTAGCTTTTCAGAAATCAGAGTTTGAAGTACAATAGCGTTTAAATTTTTTGCCTCTTCTAAGGCAACCATTAAATCACTAGGGTCTTCGATGAAAGTTTGCTTTAATAATTGGACATCTACGTCTAGTTGGTCATACTGAGCAATTGAAGCGTGAGCTAGCTTAGAAGCTGTTTCACCAGCTGAATCAGAAATAATGTACATATAAATTTGGTTGTTGGTCATTTAGTTGTTCCTTTCTCGATTTTTTTACATATGGAATATTATATCATATAATGTAGTTAACGTAATGAAGTTAGTGAGGTGAAATAGTGAAAGAACAATTAGAAAGTGCCATTAAAATTATGAAAGAAAATGGCTACAAATATACTAAAAAAAGAGAAGAAATTTTACTTTTTTTGATTCAAGAGAACAGATACCTTGGTGCAATCGAAGTTTTCGACTTTATGAATAAAAAACATTCTGGAATTAGTTATGATACTATTTACCGTAATTTAAGAGATTTTACTAAAATGGGATTACTTGAGGAAACTGAATTAATGGGTGAGAAAAAAGTTCGTTTTCATTGTGATGTGTCTAGTTGTCACAAACATTCACATCATCATCACTTTATTTGTACAGATTGTGGTGCTACAAAAGAGATCAATCTATGCCCTATGACGTTTTTTAATGAACAGCTTCCAGATTGTGAAATTGAATCACATAGATTCGAAATTTTAGGAAAATGTCAAAAATGCTCAAAAAAACCTTAAGAGGTAGTTGACTGAAAAAAACACATTAGGTATAATATACTACGAACGGTTTTTTGTTTTAATGTAATTTATGAAAAACGGTTACCTAAAAGTTTGGAGGGAGGGATTTATATGTCAAAAACTGTTGTTCGTAAGAACGAATCATTAGATGACGCTCTTCGTCGCTTTAAACGTTCCGTTTCAAAAACTGGTACTTTACAAGAATACCGCAAGCGTGAATTTTACGAAAAGCCAAGTGTTAAGCGTAAGAAAAAGTCTGAAGCTGCAAGAAAGCGTAAAAAATTCTAGTTTTTAATGAATGGATCTGATATTATGTCACTTTTAGATACGTTAAATGATGATATTAAATTAGCGATGAGAAGCAGGGATAAGGAAACTTTAGCCATTCTTAGAATGATTAAAACTGCTATCCAAAATGAACAAATCAGTAAAGGGGATAATTTATCTCCTGAAGAAGAATTGACTTTAGTGTCTCGTGAAATGAAACAAAGGAAAGAGTCACTCGTTGAGTTTGAAAAAGCAGATCGACAAGATTTGGTTGAACAAGCTAAAAGTGGAATTTCAATTGTTGCTCGCTATTTACCAGAACAACTTTCAGATGATGAGCTTAAAGTTATTATTACAGAGGCTATTGCATCTGTGGGAGCAACATCAATGAAGGATTTTGGGAAGGTAATGAGTACTGTAATGCCTAAAACAAAGGGCAAAGCTGACGGACAAAAAATTAATGCTTTGGTTAAAGAATTAATATCTTAGAATCCATTGAGCAGTGAGTATCTAACTCACTGCTTATTTTTTTGTCTATTTTTAGCTCTCCCTTTTTCATAATCAATATTTATGGTATTATTTACTAATGATAGTTTATTAAAGGAGCTGTAAGTTATTTGGCAAATGTAGATGAAAAATCAATTGATATTGTTTTAAATGAACAGGTAGAAGTTAATGAAATATTTGGGGCACATGATAAGCATTTAACGATGTTAGAAGAGTATTTAAATATAAATATAACTAGTCGTGGTGAAGTAATTAAAATTAAAGGACTAGAGCCTAATGTTACTTATGCCCATGAGATTTTAAAGAACCTTCAAAAATTGGCTTTGAGGGGACATAAGATTAATACAACAGATATTGTAACGGCTGTTCAAATGGCTAAAAAAGATGATTTGGCTAATTTTTTATCATTATATGAAAAAACAATTATCAAAGATTCTAAGGGAACTCCTATTAGAGTTAAAAATACAGGGCAAAAGAATTACGTAGAAGCAATCAAAAAAAATGATGTTGTTTTTGGAGTGGGCCCGGCTGGGACAGGAAAAACCTTTTTAGCGGTTTGTATGGCGGTTGCAGCTTTAAAAAATGGCGAAGTTGAAAAAATCATCCTAACTCGTCCGGCAGTTGAAGCGGGTGAAAGCTTAGGTTTTTTACCAGGAGATTTACAAGAAAAAGTAAATCCTTACTTAAGACCTATCTATGATTCTTTGTATCTTATTTTAGGGATGGAGCATACGAATCGATTAATGGATAGAGGGGTAATAGAGATTGCTCCCTTAGCCTACATGCGAGGACGAACTCTTGAAGAAGCATTTGTGATCCTAGATGAAGCACAAAATACGACTAAATCACAAATGAAGATGTTTTTAACAAGATTAGGTAATCAATCAAAAATGATTATTAATGGAGACGCGACGCAAATAGATTTACCTAAAGGGGTAACAAGTGGATTGGTACATGCTCAGGAAATTCTAAGAGAAATCAAAAAAATAAAATTTGTTGAGTTTTCTACAACAGATGTCGTGAGACACCCGGTAGTTGCTGATATTATTAAAGCGTATTCTGCTGGTTAAATAGGGTACATTTAGTAAAGGAGGATAGTAATGAAAATTGATATAAAAAAAATACCGAATTTGCTAGATAAGAAGTTTATTCCGGTTATTCTGATTGTTATGTCAATTATTCTTTTTGTTTTTATGAGGGGCAGTGTTGCACAAAAGCAAAAAGTTTTTAAAGAGGGGCAGTTAGCAGAAGAGACAGTAAGAGCTAATAAAACAATTGAAAATAAATCTGAAACAGAAGAAAAACAGAGACTTGCAATAGAAAGTATTTCACCAGAATATACTTATGATGGGACTAAAGCTGATGCACAAGGTACCTTAGTTTCTAAAATGTTTGAAATGGTTGAGAAAACTAATTCAGATGCTGAAAAAACGTACAATGATAACGTGAGTAAAGCTAAAGATAAGGATAAAAAAACAGTAAACGAAGTCAGTGTTGAAGAGAAAATTCCTATGCTGAAATCTCAATTTGAAAAGCTTAATCCTAATGATTTAGCTTACTTTCAATCCTATCCTGATTCTTTTTATGAACAATTATTTTCGTATTCTTCTAGTGATTTAAAACGAGTTAAAGAAGAAAGTAAATCAGTCGTTAGTGAAGTCATGAATCGTAAAATTAGAAATTCAAATTTACAGACTGAAAAGCAAAACGCTAAAGAGCGTTTGCAATATATTGACATAACAACAAGCATGAGACAAGCAATTAATTCTATCATTGATAAAAGTATCGTTGTTAATGAAGTTGCTAATGAAAAAGCTACAGAGCAAATGAAAGAAAATGCCAAAAATAATGTCCAACCAGTAATGATTTATCAAGGTGAAATTATTGTTCGTGAAGCTGAACAGATTGATTCAAAGGCAATGGAAAAAATAAAAATTTTAGGATTAGCTAATCAATCAACTTCTGTGTTTCCAATGTTAGCTTTGGTTCTGACTTTAGTTTTACAATTGTCTTTAATTTATTTTATTTCTAAAACTGAAGATGATGAAGACACTGTTATGAAAAATACTATTTTTTATGTGTGTAGTATTTTAATTTCAATTTTCTTTATGAAGTTACTTTATTTATTTCAAAAAGATACGTTTAGTAATGTGTCGCTGTTATTCCCTTCGGCATTTGTTCCAGTAATTTTAACAATGTTTATGAGCCGAAAGTGGGGACTTTTAATAGCAATGTTCCAATCCATTTTCTCTATTTTTATTTTCTATAATTTAGCAGGAACCACAACGCTCCTTGTTATTACATTGTTTTACGCCTTTAGTGGGTGTATTGCAACATTTTTAGTCAGAAAAAGAATTGAATCTCAAATTAAATCCGCCTTTTTCTTATTAATTATAGTTCCTTTCGTATTTATTGCTATCTTAACTGCTTATCAAGGTTTAGACTTCGGTGATAGCAAAACATTAACAAGTCTTTTTATTGCTTCGGCTGGTGGAATATTCTCCTTTATTCTTTCGATTGGACTGCATCCGTATATTGAATTATTATTTACAGATGACAGTGTTATTATTTTAAATGAGTTAAGTAATCCAAACCAACCATTGCTTAAAAGATTGTTACAGGAAGCGCCAGGAACATACCATCATAGTATGATGGTTGCAAGTCTTAGTGCTAACGCAGTAGCTGAAATTGGTGGGCGATCATTATTAACTAGGGTAGCCTGCTATTACCATGACATTGGAAAAATAAAACACGCTAACTTTTTTGTTGAAAACCTACCTGATGGTGTTGAAAACCCACATAATTTTTTACTGCCATCTGATAGTAAAGAAATTATTTTTAGTCATGTAACTGAAGGGGTTAAAATTTTAGAAGAAGCAAAAATGCCTCAATTTGTTATAGATGTGTGTCAACAGCATCACGGAACAACGTTGATGAAGTATTTTTATATTAAAGAACAAGAACGAAACGCAGATACTATGGAAGAGATGTTTCGATATCCAGGTCCTAAACCACAATCAAGAGAAGCTGGTGTTATAAATATCGCTGATAGTGCAGAAGCTGCAGTTAGAGCGATGGATCATCCAACTAATCAAAAAATTTCAGAATTTGTCCATGGCTTAATTCGTTCAAGACTTGAAGATGGACAATTAAACGAAAGTGGCTTAACATTAAACGAAATTGCCATAATTGAAAAATCAATTGTTGATGGCTTATGTAGTACCTTCCATTCGCGGATTAAATACCCAAAAATGAAGTCAGAAGCAGAAAAAATGAAACAAGAACAGGAAGGAAGAAAGGTCTAAAAATGGATATTACAATTGTTGATAAAACAAAAAAAATAACTGATACTCAGTTAAAACTCACAAGTGATATCATTGAGTTTGCCTCAAAAGAATCTACTCTAGATTTAGCAGATGATACGGAGATGTCAGTGACTTTTGTGACCAACGAAGAAATTCATACTATTAATCGCCAATATCGAGATAAAAATGCGCCAACTGATGTCATTAGTTTTGCATTAGAAGATGAAGGGATTGACGAACTATCTGTCGATTTCTCAGAATTTGGAATCCCCAGAAACTTAGGTGATATTATTGTATCAGTAGAAAAAGTAGCTGAACAAGCAGCTGAATTTAATCACTCTTTTGAAAGAGAACTAGGTTTTTTAGTTGTACATGGTTTCTTGCATTTAAACGGATTTGATCACATGACTGAACTTGATGAAAAAGAAATGTTTGGTCTTCAAAGAAAGATTTTAGATGATTATGGACTTAAAAGATAACAAGCAAATAAGAAAGAACAAATCATTTTTTGAGTCACTTAGACATGCTACTAACGGTTTGGTAACTGTTTTGAAAGAAGAAAGAAATATGAAGTATCATATTTCTTTAATGATTATAGTGATTTTTTTAAGTTTTCTATTTCATTTATCTAATATAGAATGGTTATTTATTCTTGTAGCTATCTTTTTAGTTTTAATAACAGAAACGATAAATACAGCATTTGAAACAATTGTTGATTTAGTGACAGATAAGAGCTATCATATTCTTGCTAAAAAAATAAAAGATATGGCAGCAGGTGCAGTATTGCTAAGTGCTGTTCTAGCATGTTTAATAGGTATTGTAATTTTTATACCTAAAATATGGCAAATGATAATATAATGGAGGAATATGATGTATAAAGAAGGTTTTAAGTCTGGTTTTGTTGCAATTATTGGGCGCCCAAATGTTGGAAAATCAACATTATTAAATAGAATTGTAGCTCAAAAAATTGCGATAATGAGTGATAAGGCACAGACCACTCGTAATAAAATTCAAGGTGTTTATACAACTAAAGAAGAACAAATTATTTTTATTGATACACCAGGAATTCATAAGCCTAAAACTAAATTAGGTGATTTTATGGTAGAGACAGCTTACAGCGCTTTACGTGAAGTGGATGCTGTTTTATTTATGGTTAGTGCAGACCAACCAAGAGGACGTGGAGACGATTTTATTATTGAAAGATTAAAACGATCAGAAGCGCCAGTTTACTTAATCATTAACAAAATTGACACAGTAAAACCTGATGATTTATTACCAATCATTAGAGACTACCAAAATGAGTTAGAATTTAATGAAGTTATCCCTATTTCTGCAACTGAGGGTAATAATGTAGAAACTCTTCTAAAAACTTTGGTGGGAGACCTTCCGGAAGGACCACAGTTCTACCCAGAAGATCAAGTAACAGACCATCCTGAGTATTTTATCGTATCAGAGTTAATTAGAGAAAAAGTACTTCACTTAACTGAACAAGAAGTCCCTCATTCGATTGCTGTGGTAACAGAAAGTATGAAGCGAGATGAGTATGATAAAGTTCATATTCAAGCTTCTATTATCGTTGAGCGTGATAGTCAAAAGGGAATTATCATTGGTAAAGGCGGTAAGATGCTGAAAAACATTGGCGTTAAAAGTCGTAAAGATATTGAAAATTTATTAGGTGATAAAGTTTATCTTGAATTATGGGTTAAAGTTCAAAAAAATTGGCGTGATAAACAAAAAGATTTACAAAATTTCGGTTATCGCGAAATGGATTATTAAAAAATAAATGATGAGGTTGACCATTTCGTCAACCTCAATCTTTTTTTATAAGAAAGGAACAGGTTTTTTGAGACATCAAGAAGAAGTTCAGGCACTTGTTTTATTTTCAAAAAATTATCGAGAAAAGGATAAATTAGTCAAATTATTTACTGAATCTCATGGAAAAAAAATGTTTTTTGTTAAAAATGCTAATCGAAAAAATAACCCTTTTCAAGCTGCTATCCAACCATATACAAAAGCTGTGTACATAGCTGACATAAAATTAGAAGGTTTGTCTTTTTTAAATAATGTAAAAGAAATCTATCCGTTTAAAAATATTCAGCAAGATATTTTTATTTCTGCCTATGCTACTTATTTGTTGAATTTAGTTGATACAGCAATTGAGGATGGTGTTTATGATCCAGCCTTGTACGGTTTTACATTAGAAGCATTAACTCTTTTAGAGAAAAACTATGACCCAGAAATCATCACTAATATTTTTGAAGTTCAGATCTTAGAAAGGTTTGGTGTGAAAATTAATTGGGATCGGTGTGCGATATGTGGTAAAACAGAAGGTCGCTTTGATTTTTCTTCTTCTTATTCAGGGCTCTTGTGCGAATCTCATTTTCACATGGATGAAAGAAGATCGCATTTTGAAATGAATGCTATTCATTTTATTCGCCTGTTTTCAAGAATTAATTATAAGCAAATCAGTACTATAAAACTAAAACCTGAAACAAAACTTTCAATTAGAAAAACACTTGATGAATTATATGATGAATACGTAGGGATTCAATTGAAAAGCAAAAAATTTATTACAACAATGAAATCGTGGGAAAATATGTTGAAAGAGGATAAATAATCTCTTTCATATTGACAATAATCGTTCTAAAGATTAATATAAAATTATAAATATTGTTTACGTAGACAGAGAAAAGTAAAAAGAAATTTATTGATAGCGATTTTGGGAAAGTGGAAGCCAAGAAATAAAATTTTTTTGAAAAGGCACTCTTGAGTAAAGTAATGAAGCTGCCAGTCATCATTTGGATTGGAAGTAGGGTGGAACCGCGATAAATTAAATTATCGTCCCTATGTTTGTTTAAGCAAACATAGGGACTTTTTGTATACAATTAAAGGAGGAAAAAAGATGAGTCACAAGTTAACTGTACAAGAAATGATTCAAACGCTTCAAAAATACTGGTCAAATCAAGGCTGCATGCTCATGCAATCTTATGATACTGAAAAAGGTGCTGGAACAATGAGCCCTTATACTTTTTTAAGAGCTATCGGACCTGAGCCTTGGAATGCAGCATACGTAGAACCTTCAAGACGTCCCAATGATGGCCGTTATGGAGAAAATCCTAACCGTCTGTATCAACATCATCAATTTCAAGTAGTTATGAAACCTTCTCCTTTAAATATTCAAGAATTATATTTAGAGAGTTTAAAATTATTGGGAATTGATCCCTTGCAACATGATATTCGTTTTGTTGAAGATAACTGGGAGAATCCTTCAATGGGTTGTGCTGGTCTTGGTTGGGAAGTTTGGCTAGATGGTATGGAAATTACTCAATTCACTTATTTCCAACAAGTTGGCGGGTTAGAGTGTAAACCTGTAACCTCAGAAATCACATACGGTATCGAGAGGTTAGCCTCTTATATTCAAGAAGTGGATAGTGTTTACGACTTAGAGTGGACACAAGGTGTTAAATATGGAGAAATATTTATCCAACCAGAATTTGAACATTCAACATATTCTTTTGAAGTAAGTAATCAAGACATGCTGTTAGGACTTTTTGATACATATGAAAAAGAAGCGAAACGCTGTATTGAAAAAGGGTTAGTTCATCCGGCTTATGATTTTGTTTTAAAATGTAGCCACACATTTAACTTATTAGATGCTCGTGGAGCAGTGTCTGTAACAGAAAGAGCTGGTTACTTAGCTCGTATTCGTAATATGGCTCGTGAACTTGCTAAGTCATTCGTTGAAGAAAGAGAAAAATTAGGTTTTCCACTCCTAAAAAAATTATCAGAGGAGGAAAAATAAGATGACAAAACAATTTTTATTTGAAATTGGTTTAGAAGAAATACCAGCACATATTGTCACACCTAGTGCTAATCAATTAGCTGAAAAAACAACTCAATTTTTAAAAGATAATCGTTTAAATTTTAGTAATATTGAAATTTTTTCAACACCAAGACGTTTAGCTATTCGAGTGAATGAGTTAGCTGAAAAACAAGAAAATATTGAAGAAAAAGCTAAAGGCCCTGCTAAAAGAATTGCTCAAAATGATCAAGGTGAGTGGAGCAAGGCTGCAATTGGTTTTGCTCGTGGACAACAAGCGACAACTGATGACTTATTTTTTGAAGAGTTTAACGGTGAAGAATACGTCTATGTTAATAAATTCATTGAAGGTCAAGAGGCTGAAAAAGTTTTAGTTAATTTACCAAGTATTGTCACTCAAATGACTTTCCCTGTTTCAATGCACTGGGCTGATTATGATTATAAATTTATTCGTCCAGTTCACTGGTTAATTAGTTTACTAGATGACAAGTTGATTGATATGGAACTATTTTCAGTTAGAAGTGGACGCACAACACGTGGACATCGTTTCTTAGGACAGGAAACAACGATGAATCATGCAGAAGATTATGAAAAAATGCTAGCACAAGAATATGTTATTGCAGATCCTGTTAAAAGAAAGGAACTCATCTCAGAACAAATTAAAGCTATTGCTAAAGAAAATAATTGGATTATTCCTTTGGATGAAAAACTGTTAGAAGAAGTTAACAATTTAGTTGAATATCCTACTGCTTTCGTTGGTGATTTTGAAGAGCAGTATTTATCGGTTCCTGCTGAAGTATTAATCACTTCTATGAAAGAGCACCAACGTTATTTTGAAGTGTTAGATACGAATAACCAATTATTAAATCACTTCATTGGAGTTAGAAATGGTAATGCTGAGCACATTGATAATGTAGCAAAAGGCAATGCCAAAGTTCTTAAAGCAAGGTTAGAAGATGCTGAGTTTTTCTACCAGGAAGATGTTAAAATTCCTATCGAAAACTATGTTGAAAAATTAAAACAAGTAACTTTCCATGAAAAAATCGGTTCAATTTATGAAAAACAAGAACGAGTGGGTGCAATTGCACAAATTATAGGAACAGAAGTCGGTTTAACAAAAGCAGAATTGACACACCTAAAACGAGCGAGTGAAATTTACAAGTTCGACTTGGTAACCTTAATGGTCGACGAATTCCCTGAACTTCAAGGAGTAATCGGTGAACGTTATGCTTTATTACATAATGAATCTAAAGAAGTCGCACAAGCAATTAAAGAACATTATTTACCTAAATCAAGTGACGGTGAGCTACCTGAGAGTAATATTGGTGCTGTTCTTGCTTTATCAGACAAATTAGATACATTGATGACGTTCTTTTCAGTCGGTTTAACACCCAAAGGCTCAAATGATCCGTATGCTCTTAGACGACAAGCTTACGGTAATATTAGAATTATTGAGAGTAAAGGATGGAAATTCCCACTCGAACAATTACAGACTGTCATTGAAGAAAAAATTAATAATAATCAAGCAATCTTTGGCTTACATCTAAATGATACAAAAGAAGGAATTCACAATTTCTTAATGGGACGTATGAAACAATGGTTTAATACAAAGAATATCCGTCATGATATTGTAGAAGCTGTTGTGGAAAGCAAACAGGACGACTTAAATCAAATGTTTGAGATTGCTACAATTTTAAGAGATAATGCAGAAAAAAGTGACTTTAAACCAACAGTGGAATCATTGACACGGGTTATTAATTTAGCAAGTAAACTAGATTTAAATACCTCAGTTAAAGTTAATCCTGATTTATTTGAAAATGATTCAGAAAAAGCATTATATGAAGCTTTCAAACAAATTACCGAAACAGCCCACAGTTTATCACTTGCTGAAGTATTTGAGGCTTTAAAAGCATTAAATCCACTTATTGAATCATACTTTGATAATACGATGGTGATGGTAGAAGATGAGCAAATTCGCAATAACCGATTAGTTCAACTTCGTGAAATAGCAGCTATGGCATTATCATTTGCGAGTTTAGACAAATTAATTGTTAAGTAACTACTTTAAAAGAAGGGTAATTATCCTTCTTTTTTCTTGTTTTAAGGTGCGTCTATAATAAAAGAATGATAGAATAAATTAAAAGAGATAAAGAAGGAAGTGAATGAAAATGAATTATTTTAAAAGGGCGATGGCAAGCTTGAAAAGAAGAAAAGGAAAATCACTTATTTTATTTGCAGTTATTTTTATTTTAGGAAATGTTATGGCAGGTGCTATAGCGATTGATCAAGGAACTAAGAGTGTAGAATCAACGATTAAAAAAAAATTAGGGGCTGTAGCCACTGTTACTCAAGATTATGAAAAAATAGATAAAGATGGGCAAGCTGATGAAAAAGTATATGAATCTGCTTCTGCTAAACCTCCTAAGCCAAAAGTGTTAAAAGAGATTGGTGATTTAGATGAGGTTAATTACTTTGATTATTCGGTTCAATCTCGACCAATGACTGAAAAATTAAAAATGGTTCAATCTAAAGATGAAAATTTTCAAATCGGTGAACCTGGAATGAATTGGTTTAATCTTAAAGGAGTTAACTTTAATGAGATATTAGATTCTAAAAATAATATTATTGAGATGAAAGATGGTCGTGTCTTTGAAAAAGATGAAATAAAAAATGGTAAAGCAGTCGTTGTTATTTCAGAGGAAGTTGCTAAAGAAAATAATCTTCGCGTTGGTGATAAAATGACCATTGACTACGTCTTGCAAGACTACAATGTAATGTATGGGGGCATGAGTGGTGGCGGTGAAGAGAGTGATGGAGAAGAAACCAAAGCAGATCAAAAAAAGATTGTTAAAGATGTCCCTGTAGAAGTTATTGGTACTTTTAAAGTACTTCAAGCTGAAAAAGGTAGTAAGAAAAAAAGTCAAGATGACAAGATGATGGACAGCATGAATTACTATGAAAGGGTTAATGCTATCTACGCACCAAATGATTTTGTTCAAAAATTAAATAAGGAAATGGCCACAAAAAACTTTGAAGAATTCCCACAAAATTTTGAAGGTATTTCAAAAGAAGAGTTCAAAAAAAATCTAGAAGAAGATTTTGGATCAGCAACTTACATTTTAAAAAAACCAGAAATGGTAGAAGATTTCAGAATTAAAGCTGAAAAAATATTAACTGATAATAAAGCTAAATATAGCAAAATTTTGATTAGTTCAGATAAATTTGATCAAGTCGCAGGGCCGGTAAAAGGCATGTCAAAAATTTCTAAACTAGTGTTGATTATTTCAGTTTTAGCTTCAATTTTAATTATTACACTAGTCACCATTTTATTCTTGAGAGATCGCAAGCATGAACTGGGGATTTACTTAGCTCTAGGTGAAAAGAGAAGTAAAGTGATTGCACAAATTGTTATCGAAGTAGTGACTGTTGCAATTATTGCTATTACAATTTCAGTTTTCACAGGAAATATGTTAGCAAAAGGATTTTCAAATTCTTTAATGCAAACACAAAAAACGGAGCAATCCGAAAACGCGGGATTTAGCGGTCAAGATGATTGGCAATTAAACCAATTAACAAATAATTCTGTGTCGGAAGATGATGTCATAGACGCATACCAAATTTCATTAAATGCTTCTTACATTATTTTATTCTATGTTGTAGGTATTGGAGTTGTGTTAATATCTACTGTAGCACCATTAGTCTATATTATGCGACTTAATCCAAAGAAAATAATGATGTAAAGGGGGAAAAAAGATGGCAATTCTAAAAGCAAGAAAATTAGATTATTTTTATCAAGATGGCGATAAACTTCGTTATATTTTGAAAGACACCAATATAGATTTTGAAAAAGGAACTTTTTATACTATTTTAGGCCAGTCTGGTTCGGGTAAAACAACCCTTTTATCGTTACTTGGTGGCTTAGATTCTCCTAAAAAGGGAGCCATTTATTACGAAAATAAAAATATTAAAGAAATCGGTTATGAAAACTACCGTCGAAATGATATTAGTATTATTTTCCAACATTATAATTTAATTCCTTATTTGACAGGTGTTGAAAATGTAATGGTGCCAATGGCAATTACTGAAAATAAATTACCGACCGATAATACTAAAGTGGCCTATAATCTTCTTGATTATATTGGTATTGGAAAAGATAAATCAAGTCGGATTGTTAACCAGCTTTCAGGTGGAGAACAGCAGCGAGTTGCGATTGCACGTGCTTTAGCAACTAATGTAGATATCATCTTAGCTGATGAACCCACAGGAAATTTAGATGAAGAAATGGAGCAAGAAATTGTTAAGATTTTTAAAACATTGGCTCACGAACATAATAAATGCGTCATTGTCGTTACTCACTCTCAGGAGATTGCCCAACAATCTGACAAAGCATTTTTATTGAAAAAAGGAGTTCTAAAAGATTATGAGTGATTTTTTATCAAACTTTTCAAATGATAATTATAAAAATACCATGAAAAGTAAAAAAGAGAATGAGAAACCCAAAGAAAGTCTAAAAAGTGAAGAACCTATAGATAATGAAAGTGAAGAAAATAAAGGACCTAAAAAAATAAGAAAACGAAAGCAACGTAGAAATGTTGAAGCTAAATCAGCTTCCGAAGTTCAAACTAATGACGCTCAACTTTTTGATAGTCCTGACTTAGTTGAGACTGAAGAACAACAATCCAATGCGTTGTTGTTAAAAGAGCCAACAGAAGATATATCAGATGATTTACATGAGGTGTCGATTGATCCAGAATACAAAAAAAAACAAAGAAACAAAAAAATAATCATAGGTATTTCAAGCGTTATTGCTGTTATCATTGTTTATATTTTTTACTATCAAATGACTCATGTGAAAATGCCTGATTTTGCTGATAAATCAATTATTGATGTTAAAAAATGGGCGAATGAAAATCGTATGGAACTTGAATTAAAACAGGCCTTCTCCTTAAAAGAAGAAGCTAATATAGTAATGAAACAAGATATTAACTCTGGGAAAAATGTTAAAAAAGGGGAAATAGTTAAGTTTACAATTAGTGAAGGTCCTAATCCAGAAGAAGTGATTAAATTACCAGATTTCAAAACATTGTCACAAGAAGAAGCTAACCAGTTTGTTACAAAGAATAAGGCTGAAAATTTAAATATTTTAACAGAGTATAGTGACAAAATTGAAAAAGGGAAATTTACTAAAGTTGAGTTTAATGATAAAGAAGTGACTGCAGATACATACAAACGTCGTGATACTGTCAATGTTTATTATTCAAAAGGAAAAGAAACCTTTGAGAAAAATATAACCGTACCTGACTTTACAGGCAAAATGAAAAGTGAAGTTCAAGAATGGGCAAACAAAAATGGGGTTGCAATGACTTATGAAGAAGCTGATTCTGATAAAGTAGAGGAAGGAAAAATTCTATCTCAAAATATCGAAAAGAATAAAAAAGTTGCCAAGCATGATAAAATGACAGTCAAAGTGTCAGTTGGGAAAGCAGCTGTTGTCCCTAATTTTGCTGATTATTCTGCTGAGAGCGCTCAAGGGGCTGTTGAGGGATTAGAAGTATCAGTTAAACAAGTATTTGCTGATAACATCCCTTATGGACAAGTTATTTCTCAATCGGTTGAAGCAGGTACTCGATTAACAGGAAAAGATTCAAAATCTGTCAAAGTTGTTTACTCGTATGGTCAACCTTACATTAAGTCTTACTTTGGCCAATTAGAAGGAGACATCCCTAAATTAATTTACGATGACTTCAATTCTAAAGGCGCCAATATTACTTATGGTATCTACTACATGGATTCAGAACAAGAAAAAGGTCAAATTGTTAAAATGAGTTTATATAATCAATACATTGCCTCAAATGCATATATCACATTTGGAATTAGTAATGGAAGATATGCGGATTTACCTGGTAAACAAGATCTGAGTACTACTAAAGAAGGTAGTGAAAAAACACAAACTGCTGAAAAGTAGTTTGTGTTTTTTCTATGTGTAAAGTTTTTATGAATATTGTTTCTTTTAAAATGAAGAACAGGTATAATGTTTAGGATAGTCTTTTAAACAAAAAATAAAGGAATGATTGAATAAAAATGGATAGAAAAATAATCGGGTTGACCTTGGATGAGGTTAACTCAAGAATAAAACAAGGACAACAAAATAATTTTGATGAGGATGTTTCTAAATCTAATAAAGATATTATAAAAGATAATGTCTTAACTTTATTTAACTTACTTAATCTGATTATCGGAATTTGTTTAGCTCTAGTTGGTGCATTTAGTAACCTGTTCTTTATGGTTATCATTTTAATGAATATTACAATAGGTATTATTCAAGAAATTAGAGCACGAAACTTAGTAGCTAAACTATCAATTATTAATGAAGATAAATCAATGGTTATTCGTGATGGACAAGAAATAAGTATTTCATCTGATGAGATTGTCTTAGATGAAATTGTAAAATTAGTTGCTGGAGATCAAGTCCCTTCTGACATGCTTGTTGTCAGTGGTCAAGTAGAAGCTAACGAAGCTCTTTTAACAGGTGAATCTGATTTGATTATTAAAACGAAGGATCACGAATTATTATCTGGTAGTTTTATTTCAAGTGGAAGTTGCTACGGTCAAGTTATTCATGTGGGTAAAGATAATTATGCAACTAAAATTGCAAACGAAGCTAAAATCCATAAACCATTTACCTCTGAATTAGTATCTTCTATTAGAAAAGTTGCGAAGTTTACAAGTTTTGTTATTGTGCCTTTAGGTTTAATTTTATTTGCAGAAGCTTTCTTTTTTGGCGATGGTGAATTAAAATCCTCTGTTGTGGCCTCTGCAGCTGCACTTTTAGGTATGTTACCAAAGGGAATGGTTCTACTTATTATGATTGCGCTAGCTACTGCTGTGGCAAAATTAGCAAAAAAAGAAGTTCTAGTCCAAGACATGTATTCTGTAGAAACCTTAGCCCATGTAGATGTTATTTGTTTGGACAAAACAGGAACTATTACTGAAGGTAAAATGAAACTTCAAGAAACAAAAATTTTAGATCCTGCTTATCATGAAAAATTTTCTGAAATTATCGGAAGTTATTTAAACAATTCATCAGATAATAATATTACAATGCAAGCTATTAGAAACCACTATAAAACTTCAACTGCTTATACAGCAAATGATGTCATCAGTTTTTCTTCTGAGAGAAAATGGGGAGCGATGGTGTTAGATTCTGTTGGAGTGATTGCATTAGGTGCTCCTGAGCGTCTATTTAAAGAAAGTGAGTTGCCAACAGATATTGCATTAGCTCAAAAAGAGGGTTACCGTGTCTTAATGATGGGGATTAGTGAACAATCTTTTCTAAGTGAATCTGAGTTACCAAACTTAAAACCTTTAGCAATTCTTAAAATCGATGATCCAATCCGAGCAAATACAAATGAAACGCTTGCTTATTTAAAAGAAGAAGGTGTGGATATTAAAGTAATCTCTGGAGATAATCCGGTAACTGTTTCCAACGTTGCAAGACGTGCTGGTTTAGAAAATTCAGATAAATTCATTGATTTGTCTGAATTAACATCAGATGAAGAAGTTAGATCAGTTGTTAATGAGTACCGTGTCTTTGGACGTGTCTCACCGCAACAGAAAAAAATTCTTGTTGAAGAATTAAAAGCTCAAGGACATGTAGTAGCCATGACTGGTGATGGTGTCAATGACGTGCTCGCTCTTAAAGAAGCTGACTGTAGTATCGCTATGGCCGAAGGGGACAATGCCACACGTCAGATTGCAAATTTAGTGTTACTAAATTCTGATTTCACAACACTTCCAGATGTTTTATTTGAGGGACGTCGTGTCGTTAATAATGTGACTAAAGTTTCAAGTATTTTCTTTATCAAAACAATTTATTCTTTAGTTCTTTCAATTTTATGTGCTCTGACAGCTGTTGCGTTTCCTTTTATTCCTATTCAAATTACACTACTTGATTTAGCTATCGAAGGGTATCCAACATTCTTCTTATCATTTGAAAACGATAAACGAAAAGTCACGACTAAATTTTTACCTACAGCACTTAGAAGAGCTTTACCTAATGCAGTTTTAGTCATTTTAAATGTCCTATTTATTTATTTCTATGGAAATGCCAATAACTGGGCACAAATTGATATCACAACACTAATGTATTATATGCTTATTGCTGTAAGTGCAATGGCAGTTATTAAAGCTTGTATGCCTTTTAATTTATTACGTGTATTCTTAGCTATAACAACAACTATTGGAACATATGTAGCCGCCATGCTCTTTAAAGGTTTACTTGAAATTTCGATGTTAACAAGTGATACATTACCAATTTTTGCAATCCTTGTTATTATAACCTTTGTAGGAAAACTAATTTTAGATAAATTAATTGTAAAAGATTCAGTGAGAGCATAATTTTTTCATGAAAATCAATCAAAAAACTGGTAAATTTTCACGAATATGGTATACTTTATTTTGTAGATTTATGTCGTATAGTCGCGCTGTTTTCAGTGCGACTTTTATTACTTCAAAAGTTAAGGGGGAATGTCTATATGTCCGAGTTAATTCCTCAAGAAACAATAGAAAACATAAGAAAACAAACAAATATCGTGGATGTGGTTGGTCAATATGTCCAACTTAAAAAATCAGGAAAAAATTATGTAGGTCTTTGCCCTTTTCATAATGAAAAAACACCTTCTTTTTCTGTGGCAGAAGACAAACAAATTTTTCATTGCTTTGGATGTGGAAAAGGTGGCAATGTTTTTTCTTTTATTCAAGAAATCGAAGGATTAAACTTTCCTGAGTCTGTAAAAAAAGTGGCTAATCTATCATCGATTGAAGTATCTTTCAATCTAGACAGTATGCCGAAAACGTTATCTCCTAAAGCTTTAGAGGAACACCAATTAATCGAAATTCATGAAAAAACAGCCGATTTGTATCACCATATTCTAATGAATACTCAAATTGGAGAAAAAGCATTGACCTATCTTAAAGATAGAGGCTTAACAGAAGATGTAATTAAAACGTTTAAAATTGGATTTGCGCCAATTGATCGAACGCTTCTTTATAAGATTCTTAAGAAAGAAAATTTTTCTGAAGATGCTTTAAAGAAATCGGGATTATTATTTCAATTAGATAATAACAATTGGTTAGATCGTTTTTATCAACGAATTATGTTTCCTATTACTAATTTTCAAGGTAAAATTATTGGGTTTTCTGGTAGAATTCTTGAAGAAGAGTCTTTCGATTCAAGTGATCAACCCAAATATTTAAATAGCCCTGAAACAGAACTATTTAATAAACGATTTGTTTTATTTAATTTTCATCAAGCTAGAGCTGAAATAAGAAAAAAAAATGAAGTAATTCTTTTTGAAGGTTTCATGGATGTAATTTCTGCATGGATGTCTGGTGTTAAAAACGGTGTCGCAACGATGGGAACAAGTTTGACAGTGGACCAGATTAATGCAATTGAAAAGGTAAGCGAAGATGTTTTAATCTGTTATGATGGTGATAATGCGGGAATTGAAGCCACAAGTAGAGCCATAGATCTTATTGCTTCTCAAAGCACAATGTCTATTCAAATTATTTCCATACCTAATAAGCAAGATCCAGATGATTATCGCGTAAAATATGGAAATAATGCTTTAAATGAACTAATCAAAACAAGTCGAGATACCGTTTTTCAGTTCAAAAAAGAATACTTAAAACGTGATAAAAATATTCAAATTGAAACAGATAAACTTTTGTATATTGATGAGTTATTAACAGAGTTAGCTAAAGTCTCGTCTATGGTCGAAGTCGATTCGGCTTTATCACAGATGTCTGCAGAATTTTTAATTTCTAAAGATACTTTGCAATCTGAATTAAGAACAAAAAAACAAAGTTATAAAAACGACTTTTCAACGCCAAAATTTTCTGAATTTCAAAGAGAAATAGTCATTCCAAAATTTCATGAAGTAAAAAAAATTAATCAAGTTGAAAAAGCTGAAATGACACTTATTTATCGTGTTTTAACTGAACGCAGCAGTTACCAGTACCTATTAGCAAGAGAAGATGTTATTTTTATTCATGATGTTTATCAAGAGTTGTACCTTCATTTAAATAATTATATTTCTATGAATGGTGAAATTTTAGTCGCTGATTTTCTTAATTATTTAAAAGAAGATCAATTGAAAAATGTCTTAATTAATGTGACAATGCAAAATTTAAGCAATGAAAGTACAAAACAAGAATTAGAAGATTGTTTGTTAGTACTTAGACGAGCAATTTTAGAGCAGCAGATAGAGCAGTTAAAGTTTGAACAGAAAGAGGCGAGTAAGCTTGGTAATAGAGAGTTAGAAGGCGACGCAACGCTCAAAATTATTCAACTTCAACAGCAATTAAAAGCTATTTAATTTAAAAGGGGGATTTCTTTTATGTCAGAAAATAAAAATCAAGAAGCATACAAAAAAGAACTAAATAAGTTTATAAAAGAAAATAAATTAAAGGGTTCAGTTAACTATACTGAGTTAACAAACAAATTGGCGACACCTTTTGAATTAAATTCAGATGATATGGATGAATTGATCCAAAAAGTAGAAGACTCTGGTATTAGTGTTGTCGACGAAAATGGAGATCCTAGTGAGCATAGTCTAAAAGTAACAACAAAAAAACAAGCAAAAGAAAAGCCAGAAGAAGATCTAATTGCACCAGCTGGTGTTAAGATTAATGATCCTGTTCGTATGTATCTAAAAGAAATTGGTCGTGTTTCTCTTTTAAGTGCTGATGAAGAAGTTGCGTTAGCTTTGCGTATTAAAGAAGGAGATCCAGAAGCTAAACAAGAACTGGCAGAAGCCAATCTTCGTTTGGTTGTAAGTATTGCTAAACGTTATGTTGGACGTGGTATGCAATTTTTAGATTTAATTCAAGAAGGTAACATGGGATTAATGAAAGCCGTTGAAAAATTTGACCATGAAAAAGGATTTAAATTTTCAACTTACGCAACATGGTGGATTAGACAAGCAATTACACGTGCGATTGCGGATCAAGCTAGAACAATTCGTATTCCAGTTCATATGGTAGAAACAATTAATAAATTAATCCGTATCCAACGTCAATTGCTTCAAGATTTAGGTCGCGAACCCACTCCAGAAGAAATTGGTGCTGAAATGGAATTAACACCAGAAAAAGTACGAGAAATTTTAAAAATTGCTCAAGAACCAGTATCACTTGAAACACCAATTGGGGAAGAAGACGATTCTCATTTAGGAGATTTTATTGAGGATCAAGATGCAACAAGCCCTGCTGAACATGCCGCTTATGAGTTGTTGAAAGAACAATTGGAGAGTGTGTTAGATACATTAACTGACCGTGAAGAAAATGTATTACGCTTGCGTTTTGGTTTAGATGATGGACGCACAAGAACCTTAGAAGAAGTCGGAAAAGTATTCGGTGTAACAAGAGAACGTATTCGTCAAATCGAAGCCAAAGCTTTAAGAAAATTAAGACATCCAAGTCGCTCTAAACAATTAAAAGACTTTTTAGAATAAGATTAAGAAAGGGTTATCAATTCATGATAACTCTTTTTTTTATTGATCTAAGTTATTTAAAAAGTTTTTTTTAGTGTTATAATAATGCTATGAGTAGAAGAACGGGAAGGTAGATATATGGATCATAAACAATTATCAAAAAGATTAGAACGGGTAGGAGAATTCGTACCAAAGAATGCGATATTAGCAGATATTGGGTCGGATCATGCTTATCTACCTGCAAATTTAATTTTAAATAAACAAATTCAAACCGCCATTGCTGGTGAAGTCGTGGAGGGTCCCTATCAATCAGCTAAACATTTAGTCGCTGAACTTAACTTAACTAAACAAATTTCTGTCAGAAAAGGTGATGGACTAGAGGTTATAAATTCCTCCGACAATGTCACAGCTATTTCGATTTGCGGAATGGGAGGAACTTTGATTAGAGATATTTTAAATCGTGGCTATCTACAAAGAAGACTATCTGGAAAAGAAGTATTAATATTACAAGCTAATATCGGTGAGCAAACTTTGCGTATGTGGTTGGTTGACCATAATTATATTATTGAAAACGAAGAAATTATTTATGAAAATGAAAAAACGTATGAAATTATCGTTGCGATAAAATCTGATAAAAATATACCTTTAACTGAAGAAGAAATTATGTTTGGTCCGATTTTATTAAAAAATAGAACGGTTATTTTTAAAGAGAAATGGGAAAGTGAGTTAAAGCAAGATAAAAATATTCTGAAGCAATTAAAAAAATCAACAAAAGATGTCTCCCAAAAAATAGCAGATATAAATAAAAAAATAGAAATGGTTGAGGAGGTGTTAAAATGACAATCACAGGTCAAGAATTTATTGATCGTTTTGAACAATATTGCCCTCAGTACTTAGCTGAAAATGGCGATCCTGTTGGTCTCCACTTAGGTACACTAAACAAACCAGTTCAACGTGTTATGATGACTTTAGACGTTAGGCCTGAAGTTGTTAAAGAAGCTATTGATAAAAAAATTGATTTAATCGTGGCTAAACATCCGCCTATTTTTAGACCTATCAAAAGATTAACAACTGATGATTTTCAAACTAAAATGTATGTTGATCTTTTAAAACATGACATAAGTGTTTACGCAGCACATACTAATATGGATATTGTTAAACCTGGTTTAAATGATTGGTTTTGTGAGGACTTGGAAATAGAAGTCCTTGATTTTATCACTCAAACGCATTCATTCCATTATAAGAAATTAGTAGTTTATGCTCCCAGAAGCCATAGTAACCTTTTAAGAGAGTCACTTGGTAAAATTGGAGTTGGCAGCTACGGAAATAATTATGAATTTTGTAGTTTTACATCAAGTGGGAGTGGTCGATTTAAACCAATAAATGAGGCTAAACCTTATATTGGGTCAGTCGACGATTTAGAAATTGTTGATGAAGACAAACTTGAATTTATTTTTCCAGAAAAAATAGAAAAACGTGTGATTGAAACACTTTTAAAAAATCATCCTTATGAAGAGCCAGCTTTTGACCTTTTTGAGCTTACTAATATTAAGGATGACTACGGTTTGGGTCGTATAGGAAAATTAAAAGAACCCATGTCTTTAGTTGATTTTACAAAAAAAGTTAAAAAAACCTTTCATCTTGATGGATTAAGATTAATTACTAATACGAAGGATAAACAAATCCAGACAGTGGCCATTTGTGGCGGCAGTGGGGAGAAGTTTTACCGAGACGCTCTGAAAAAAGGAGCAGATGTTTACATTACAGGAGATGTGTACTATCATACAGCACATGACATGATTGAAGAAAAGTTATCGGTCATTGATCCTGGACACTATATTGAACAGCGTTGTAAGGAAAAATACATCGAACTGTTCAATGAATGGAAATTAGAAAACAACTGGGATGTTTCATTTATTATGAGTGAAACCAATACAAACCCATTTGAATTTATTTAAAGGAGAGAGAAATATGTATACAAATTTAGTACCCCGTTTTATCAAGTATGTTCAAACAGAAACGCAAAGTGATCCAACAAGCACAACGACACCTACAACACAAACACAGGTTGAATTTGCCAAAGTGCTAAAAAAAGAATTAGAAGAAATTGGTATGTCAGATGTCTTTTACAATGAATCTAACGGTTTCTTAATATCAACATTACCAAGCAATACTGATAAAGAAGTCAGAAGTATGGGATTTATCGCTCATATGGATACAGCAGACTTTAACGCGGTTGGGGTGAATCCTCAATTTGTTGAAAATTACGATGGAAAATCAGATATTTCTTTAGATAAAGCAGGAAAATTCAAATTAACGACAACTGATTTTCCAAATCTCTTAAATTATAAAGGTCAAACTTTAATTACGACAGATGGTTCTACACTTCTTGGAGCAGATGATAAATCAGGAATTGCTGAAATTATGACAGCAATGGAGTACTTAATTAACCACCCTGAAATTAAACATGGTAAAATAATGGTTGCTTTTGGACCAGACGAAGAAATCGGCATTGGCGCAGATAAATTTGACGTGAAAGAATTTGACGTTGACTTTGCTTACACCATGGATGGCGGACCTGTTGGCGAATTACAATTTGAAACTTTTAATGCCGCAGGTGCTGAAATTACCATTGAAGGTAAAAATGTTCACCCAGGTACAGCTAAGAACACAATGATTAACGCAATTCAAGTAGCCATAGATTTACAAAATGCTTTACCACAAGAAGAAGTACCTGAAAAAACAGATGGTTATCAAGGGTTCTTCCACTTATTAGATTTAAAAGGTATCCCTGATGAGGCTTCTATGTCTTATATTATCCGTGATCACGATATGGATAAATTTAAAGCAAGAAAAGCTTTATTACAATCAATTGTTGATAAATTTAATAAAGATTTCGGTCAAGATCGCATTAAATTAGAAATGAGTGATTCTTACTACAATATGGCAGAAGTTATCCAAAAAGACATGACTATTGTTGATTTAGTTGAAGAAGCTATGTTGAATTTAGACATCAAACCAAACAAAGAACCTGTTCGTGGTGGTACTGATGGCTCTAAAATCTCTTATATGGGACTTCCAACACCAAATATCTTTGCAGGTGGAGAAAATATGCATGGACGCTTTGAATTTGTAGCAGTTGAAAGTATGCAAAAAGCAACAGCCTTAATTGTTGAAATCGCAAAAGTGAATGCTGCTAAATAATATCTCAAAACAGGATTAGTAATAGACTAGTCCTGTTTTTTTGTGTGATAATAGCTTTATTTTTAAAGCTTTTTACGTTATGATGACATAAGTTATCATTTTAGAAAGGAGTTAGTTTATGTCTAACTTACTATCAATTATTGTTCCTTGTTATAATGAAGAACAAACAATCAACACATTTTATAATGAAGTCTTAAAAATAAAACCATTAATTCCACAAATTGAATTTGAATTTATTTTTGTCAATGATGGATCAAAAGATAAAACACTTAGTATGTTAAAACAACTTGAAAAAGAAGATCCTAATCAAGTCAAGTATCTTTCTTTTTCAAGAAACTTTGGAAAAGAAGCTGCCCTATATGCGGGATTAAGCTATGCCAGTGGTGAATTTATAACAGTAATGGATGTGGATTTACAAGATCCACCTTCTCTTTTACCTAAAATGTTTGAACTTTTGGAAAATGATCATGAGTTGGATTGCATTGGAACAAGAAGAGTCACAAGAGAAGGTGAGCCTAAGATCCGCTCTTTCTTTGCTAAAAGTTTTTATCGTGTGATTAATAAAATATCTGATGTTAATATTGTTGATGGCGCTCGTGATTTTAGGTTAATGAAGCGTCCTATGGTAGATGCTATTTTAGAGTTAAAAGAATACAATCGTTTTTCAAAAGGTTTATTTAGTTGGGTAGGATTTAATACATACTATTTAGAGTATGAAAATATTGAACGTAGTGAAGGCGATTCTTCATGGTCATTCTGGGAGCTATTTAAATACTCTCTAGATGGGATTATTGCGTTTTCTGTCTTTCCTTTAGTCTTATCTGCTTTTGTTGGACTGTTTTCATTTATAGTAGCTAGTGGCGCTTTAATTTTCTTCTTTATCCGAGCTGCTGTTTATGGTGATTCTACCAGTGGTTGGCCTTCGATGATTTGTATTATTTTAGCATTAGGCGGATTGCAGTTATTCTGCTTAGGAATTGTAGGTCAATATTTAGGAAAGACTTTTCTGGAAACAAAAAAAAGGCCGATATATATTTTAAAAGATAAAAGTGAGTCCATTTCAAAAGCAGAATAATAGTATATAAAAGTCGTAAAACATGAAAATGATTTACGACTTTTTATGGTTTAACAAAGTACATCGCCCCACAGCTATTTTTTCATTTTTATCATTAAAAATAGTCGCTTCCCAAACTTGAGTAGTGTTACCTACATGATTAGGTAGAGCAATTGTTGTTAAAATACCTTCTGAAATACCTTTAAGATGGTTCACTTGTAAATCAATCCCTACAACATAATCACTATCAGGTCCTTTATTAAGCATACCACCTAAACTTGCTGCTGTTTCGATTAAAACAGCGTTAATACCACCATGAACTAATCCAAAGGGTTGTTTATGGTGAGTATCAATTTCCATTTTTAAAACAATTTGTTCATTTGTTTGTTTGATTATTTTAATATTTAAATGTTCTAAAAAATTAATAGTTATTCACCTCTTTTTTGGGAGTATAACACATGATTTAGTTCATACAAACAAAATTCTTATGAAAATACTAAAAACAATGTATAATGAAAAAGTACAATTTTAAGGGGGAAGCAATTAATGAATAAATGGGAAACAATTAAAGAATATGAAGAAATTATTTTTTCCAGACTTGGAAAAATTGCTAAAATAAGTATTAATCGACCACATGTTCACAATGCTTTTACACCAAAAACAGTTTTTGAAATGATCGATGCTTTTTCGATCAGTCGTGATGACCAAAGTATTGGTGTTATCATCTTAACTGGAGAAGGTGACCTGGCTTTTTGTTCTGGTGGAGATCAAAAAGTTCGTGGAAATGGTGGCTACGTGGGGGAAGATAACATTCCTAGACTAAATGTCTTAGACTTACAGCGCTTAATTCGTGTCATTCCAAAACCTGTTATTGCAATGGTTAAGGGGTGGTCAATTGGTGGTGGTAATGTTTTACAATTAGTTTGTGATTTAACGATTGCTGCTGATAATGCTCAATTTGGACAAACTGGACCTAATGTTGGCAGTTTTGATGGTGGTTATGGAGCAGGTTATTTAGCTCGTAATATTGGGCATAAAAAAGCGAAGGAAGTTTGGTTTACGTGTCGCCAATATTCAGCACAGGAAGCTTTAGATATGGGATGGATCAATACGGTTGTTCCACTTGATCAAGTAGAAGAAGAGACAATTAGTTGGTGTGAAGAAATTTTACAAAAATCACCGTTGGCTTTACGTATGTTAAAAGCTGCTTTTAATGCAGATACAGATGGTTTGGCAGGAATTCAACAACTAGCTGGCGACTCGACTCTTTTATACTACACAATGAAAGAGGCACAAGAAGGTCGTGACGCATTCAAAGAAAAGCGTCAACCTGATTTTGATCAATTTCCAAAATTTCCTTAAAAAGAAGGCTAACTATGCAAACTTGGCTACAAACACAAGTTGCTAAAAACAGAAAAGGTATAGCGATTCGCTTTAATGACGAATTCTATACCTTTTCTGAAGTTTACGACTTGGTTAATATAAAAAAAAATAAACTAATTTCACTTATTGGTAATAACAAACGTGTTGCCTTAATTGGTAAAAATTCGTTGGAAATGTATTTTACTATCTTGAGTCTATGGGAACTTAATCGAGAAATTGTTTTCCTTAATTTTAGATTAACAAGGAAGGAACTTCTGTTTCAGTTAAATGAAGCTCAAACAAAGATCGTCCTAGGTGATGAAGAACAAAAAGAAAAACTCAAAAAAATTGCCTTTTACCCTTTTGAAAAAATAGATCAAATTTCAGTGATTCATTCAATTCAAAATGAAATACATACACCAACAAATAATGCTTCTATTATGTTCACTTCTGGTACCACAGGCAATCCAAAAGGAGTCATTCAAACATTTGATAATCACTATGCTAGTTGCATGGCAACACAAAAAAATTTAAAGCTATCGTCAGAAGACGAATGGGCTTGTGCAACACCTTTAATTCATATTAGTGGTTTATCTATTATTTGTCGGAGTTTAATTTTAGGCTTAACTGTTCATCTCATGTCTTCTTTTGATGAAATATACCTAACAAAAGAATTACAGAAAGGACAGATTACAGTTGTTTCTGTCGTTTCTGTGATGTTAGAGAAACTAATGTCTATCTACCCTAAAGAAGGCTATTCTGATAATTTTCGGATAATGCTTGTGGGAGGGGGCAGTGTTCCTCTTCATTTAATTGAAACTTGTCATAAGAATCATGTCTCAGTTGTTCAGTCTTTTGGTATGACTGAAACTTGTTCCCAGGTGATTGCTTTGAATGAACACGATGCTAAATCAAAAATAGGCGCTTCCGGTTTACCTTTAGAAGGAATTTCTTTAAAAATTGGAAATCCCAAAAATAGAATAGGGGAGATTTGGTTAAAAGGACCCCAAGTCATCACGAACTATTTAAAAGAAACTAAAGCATGGACTTCTGATGGTTGGTTTAAAACAGGGGATCTAGGCTATCTTGATGACGAAGGCTATCTTTATGTTAAAAGTCGTCTAAACGAACTAATTATCTCTGGTGGAGAAAACATCTATCCAGCTGAATTAGAACAAGCATTCCTTGAAAATGTAGAAATTCAAGAAATAGCTGTAGTCGGTAAAAAAGATATTACTTGGGGAGCAATTCCAATTGCTTTTATCGTTACTAATTTATCCGAAAAAGAGCTTGATTCATTCGGTCAAGATCGTTTAGCTAAATTTAAATTGCCAAAAGAATGGTATTTTTTGAAACAATTACCTAGAACGACTTCCGGTAAAATTAACAAAAGTCACTTAATGAAAGAGTTAAAAAAATATGAAAAAAGAACTAATTAATTTTGAGTTACCAGAAAAATTAAAAAATGAAATAATAACAGAACCCACACTGATAAGTTGGGTTTTTAATATAAATGCTGATCCATTAATTTCTGATTACGAGAGAACCAGTACCCACTATGCTGAACATTTTTATTTTGAAAATGCAACTGATAATAGCGGGATTTACGGTGTTGGCTCTCTTCCTGCAGTATTCACCAGAATTATAACAAATGCTTCTGTTGAAATGACAGGACCAATAGAAATGATTTCTGGGTTATTTGATGAAACCACTGATAGTTCTGAAATTTGGGGAGAACTCAGTCAAACAGTCACTTATTTACCTAAGATCATTCGAACCGAAAAACAGAATCAACAATGGGTAACCATTAATATGTTAGTTAATTCCACAGAAGATTTATTCGTTCAGTGGCAAGAAGAAATAAAAAATTTGTACCTATTTAGACAATTAGAACGACCATCGACTAAAAAAATTAATAAAATTTTGATCAAAGAAGAATTAAAAATTGAAGATTGGCTACAAGAGGTAGAATTATCTGTTGCCCATCTAAAATCATCTGAAACACTTAACAAAATTGTTTTAGCTAGACAACTGAAAATTATGACTGAAAAATCAATTAATCCAGTCGATGTGCTCAAAAGATTGAGAGCAGAGCAACCTGATACTTATCGTTTTGTCGTAGCTAAGAATCAATCTTATTTTATCGGTGCCACTCCTGAGCGGTTGCTTCAAGCAACTACAACAGACTATTCAACTGTTTGTGTTGCTGGATCAATCAAACGAGGTAAGACTTTAAAAGAAGATCAACAATTAGGTGATGGATTATTGAGTGATCAAAAAAATGTGATAGAACATCATTACGTAGTTCGCTGGTTGCAGGAAGAAATGACTAAATTAACAACCTCTTTAGATAAAAAAATACCTGTCTCGTTACTAAAAAATAGAGATATTCAGCATTTATTTTTACCTATTAAGGGAGAACGAAAAAAAGAAGTGACCTTTTCAGAGGGAATTGCGGCATTACATCCTTCACCGGCACTTGGGGGATTACCTAAAAAAGAAGCGATAAATTGGATTAAAAACCATGAGTATTATCCTAGAGGTTTATATGGTGGTCCTCTTGGGTGGCGAAATATTTTAGAGGACACTGGGGAAGTGGTTGTCGGCATTAGATCAGCTTATATTTGTGATAACCAAGCGATTCTCTATGCTGGTTGTGGTATTGTAGAGGATTCTATTGCTACATTAGAAAGAGAAGAAACAAAAGTTAAATTTCAACCGATGTTACGAGCGTTAGGAGGACAAATAAATGAGTGAGAGGCTGACCAGATTTTTAAAAGCAAGTATAGAAGGATTAAAAGATAGTGGAATTAAAGATGTGATTTTGTCTCCTGGTTCAAGATCAACGCCTTTAGCTATTATTTTACAACAAGATTCAGATTTTAAGGTCTATATGGATGTTGACGAGCGTTCAGCGGCATTTTTTGCATTAGGTTTAGCAAAAGTTAAACAAAAACCAGTTGCCTGTGTCTGCACATCGGGTACCGCCGCAGCTAATTATTTCCCGGCTATTTGTGAAGCCAAGGAGAGTCAAATTCCTTTGATTATCTTAACAACAGATCGTCCTCATGAATTGAGACATGTCGGGGCACCACAAACAATGGAACAAGTTCATCTCTATGGTGACAAAGTTAAATTTTCTATGGAATTTCCTTTAGCTGAAGAGGCTCCAAAAATGCTTCAATATAGTTATAACCAAATGTTTCAGTTAATTTCAAGAGCTGAAACAACACCCAAAGGACCAGTTCATGCTAATTTTCCTTTTAGAGAACCTTTAATTCCTAGTTTAGAAACTAAGTTACCTGAAATAAAACGAAAAAAACGGATGGTTGGAAAAAAGGTAGTCAATGATTTTCCAGAAGATGTGAGTAAATTATTCCAAGAAGAAAAAGGTCTGTTTTTATTAGGAGAAGTTACCGAATCGATCAACTTGGATAAATTAGTGTTATTAGCTGAAAGGTTAGGTTGGCCAATTTTTAGTGATAGCTTAGCTAATTTAAAAACAAGTGGGATTAAATCTTCCGTTATTATTAATCACCATGATTTGTTAATGAAACAAGTAGGACTTAATGAAGAACTGCAACCCAAAGTAATTATTCGACTAGGCCGGGCACTACTTTCCAAAAGTCTAAATCAATTTTTAGCTAATTACCAAGGCGAGTACTGTTTGATTGATGATTCGGGAATGATACTAGATTATTCAAATCAATGTAATCTAGTCATTGAATCAGACCATAATTCATGGTTAGAGGAAAGTATAAACCATGCTAAAATAACGGCTAAAACTAACTGGCTAAATACCTGGGTTATGCTAGATACGCAAATTAATCAAATTTTAATTAATACACCATTAATAAAAGAACATTCAGAAACAACAATTATAGCTGATATTTTAGCGAACACACCAGAAAAGGGCCAATTATTCATTTCTAATAGTATGCCAATTCGAGATGTTGATACTGTGTTGTCATGTACTACCCAAAAGTTTAATTTATTTGGGACACGTGGCATTAACGGAATTGATGGTATTTTATCATCTGCTTTTGGAATGGTTGCTAGTAATCCTGATGTTTGGAATGGCTTAATTATCGGAGATTTATCTTTTTTTCATAGTCTAAACGGATTAGCCGTCGGTAAAAATGAAGATTTACCTTTAACTATTTTTGTGATTAATAATGATGGTGGTGGCATTTTTTCTATGTTACCACAAGGAGAATTGCCAAAAGAAGTCTTTGAACCTTTATTCGGAACGCCACAATCTTTAAATATAGAAGCGTTAGCTAAAGGATTTGGTTATGATCATTTAAAAGTAGTTAATTTATCTGAATGGAAAAGTATATTACCAGAGATTATGGCTGAAAATAAATCTAGGATTGTTGAAATTGTTACTGATAGAGAAAATGAAATGACTAAACGAAAAGAAATGTCCCGAATAATCGATAACGAGTTAACGGTAGATATATTATGTTAACCATAAAAACAACAGTTGGAACGTACGCTATTCATTACCTAAATTCACAAAAGAAAAATCAAAAAACATTAATTTGTTTACATGGTTTTATGGGTGATCACACAACCTTTGATTTTTTAAAGAATAAAACTGATTGGAATATTATTGGAATTGATTTACTTGGTCATGGTCAATCAGAACAATCAACTCACGCTGAAAATTATCAACTGTATAGAATTGCCAATGCCTTAGAAGAAATTTTTAACGAACTAAAATTAGAACAAATTTATTTGCTAGGCTATTCTTTTGGTGGTCGTGTAGCACAGACTTATGCTTATCATTATCCTAAAAGAGTGGTTCATTTATTTTTAGAAAGTGCATCTATAGGACTTCGGAACGAAAAAGAGAAAGAACTGAGAAAAAATTCTGATCAAAAATTAGCTGAAAAATTAAATCAAATGGGAATGACTTCTTTTGTTGATTGGTGGCAAGACGATCCCTTATTTGCTAGTCAAAAATTATTACCACAAAGTATAGTAAGCAAAGAAATTACTACTAAAAAGAAGCAAAATGTACAATCAATGATACTTTCACTGCTATCAGGTTCAGTAGCTAATCAAGAATTTTTTTTAAAGACTGATTTATTTGATAACATACCTACGACTTTTATTGCTGGTAGTTTAGATCAAAAATACGTTCAAATTGGACAACAACTAAAAAAAGAAAAAAATATCCCTATAGTGGTTATCGAAAGTGTCGGTCATTGTGTTCACTTAGAAACTCCTGATTATTTTTATGATATTTTGTACGCTGTTATTGAGGATAAAAGAATTGAAATTAAGGATGTTTACGCCTATGAACATTCCTTAGATCTGTTGACTCCTTTTAGGACAAGTTATGGTGAACTAACTCAAAAAAAAACTGATATTTTCGTCATAGAATCATTTAATAAAACAAATGGTTATGGAGAATTGCTTAGTTTTGAAGCTCCTGATTATATTGAAGAAACTTTAGAAAATGATCGGCTTATTATTAAAAACTATTTAATCCCTCTACTAAAAAAACAAGTTTTATACTCACCTCGTCAAATAAGAGACCTATTTTTACCTGTTAAAGGAAATCAAATGGCAAAAGCAGCACTTGAGACGGCTATTTGGGATCTTTTTGCTAAAGAAAGAAAAATTTCTTTAGCTGAATATATTGGTTTGCCAAATAAACCAATCTCAGTTGGTGTGAGCATTGGTATCCAAAAAGACGAAGCAACCCTTTTAAAGGTGGTAAAAGAATACGTTCAACAGGGATATACTCGGATAAAAATTAAAATTAACAAAGGAAAAGATATTAGTTACATTAGAAATGTTAGAGAAGCTTTTCCTGACTTAATTATTATGGTTGATGCCAACTCTGCTTATCATTTATCTGATGAAAAACTGTTAAAGCAGTTTGATAATTTTTCGTTAGCGATGATCGAGCAACCTCTTGGGACGAGTGATTTTTACGAACATGCTCTTTTACAAAAAAAAATCAACACACCTATTTGTTTAGATGAAAATATTCGATCACTAAGTGATGTTAAATTAGCCCATACTTTAGGAAGTTGTCAAAGTATTAATTTAAAAATTCCTCGAGTGGGTGGTCTGACAGAATGTTTAGATATATTAGAATACACTCACAACACTAATCTTTCTATCTGGATAGGTGGTATGCTTGAGTCTGGTGTCGGTCGCAGTTTGAATCTAATCATAGCCAATCATCCATCATTTACATTACCAGGCGATTTATCAGCCTCTAATCGTTACTATAAAGAAGATGTTATTATTGAGGAATTTAGCCTTAAAAGGGGTAGAATGAGAGCTTTAGAGAGTGATGGAATCGGGGTTACTTTAAAAGAAGTCGATAGAAAAAAAATTAATTATTGGTTTTAATATCTTTAGAATCCTCTAATCAATCACGTTTAGTATTTGTGATTGTTAGAGGATTATTTTTTGAAAAATTTATAAAAAATAATAGCATATCGTTTGACCATTTTTGACCAATGGAGTAAAATGTAATCATAAGTTAAAGGAGGAATGACAATGAACATCGAAAAAATGACAACAACTTTACAACAATCAATCGCAGAAGCACAACAAATAGCGATGGTTAGACAACAACAAAATATAGACATTGTCCATTTATGGAAAATATTCCTACAACCTAATCACTTTGCTAGAAACTTATATAGTGGTTTAGGTCTTAACGTTGAGTTATTTGAACAAGTAATTGATCAAGAAATAGACAAATTACCGCAAGTTAGTGGTAGTAACATACAGTATGGACAAAATTTAAGTCAAAATTTATTTAATTTACTTCAAGAAGCAGATAAAATTAGAGAAAAATTAGGGGATGACTTTTTAGCAACAGAAGTCATTGTGGCCGCGTTAATGAAATTAAAAAACCATCCACTAACTAAGTATCTATTAAGTCAACAAATTACAGAAGAAAGAATCAATGAAAAAATATTAACCATTAGAGGAGGGGACCGTGTGACTTCTCAAAATCAAGAAGAACAATATGAGGCTTTAGAAAAATATGCTACTAACATGGTTGAAGCTGTAAAAAGTGGCAAGCAAGACCCAATTATTGGGCGAGATGAAGAAATTCGTGATGTCATCCGAATTCTTTCAAGAAAAACAAAGAATAATCCCGTTCTAATTGGAGAACCTGGTGTAGGTAAAACAGCTATTATCGAAGGTTTAGCGCAACGAATCGTCAAAAAAGATGTCCCAGAAAATTTAAAAGATAAAACTATTTTTTCATTAGATATGGGAGCATTAATTGCTGGTGCTAAATTTAGAGGTGAGTTTGAGGAGCGTTTAAAAGCAGTCCTTAAAGAAGTGAAAAAAAGTGAAGGACAGATTATTCTGTTTATTGATGAAATTCATACTATTGTCGGTGCTGGTAAGACTGAAGGTAGTATGGATGCAGGAAACTTACTTAAACCGATGCTTGCTCGTGGTGAGTTGCATTGTATCGGTGCAACAACTTTAGACGAATACCGAGAATATATGGAAAAAGATAAAGCCTTAGAACGTCGATTCCAAAAAGTTTTAGTCAAAGAACCGACTGAAGAGGATACTATTAGTATTTTACGTGGGTTGAAAGAACGTTTTGAAATTCACCATGGTGTTAATATTCATGATAATGCTTTAGTTGCAGCTACAACACTTTCTAGTCGTTACATTACAGATCGTTATTTACCAGATAAAGCGATTGATTTAGTGGATGAAGCATGTGCGACCATTCGTGTTGAGATGAACTCTATGCCAACAGAGCTAGATCAAGTAACCAGACGACTCATGCAATTAGAAATTGAAGAAGCAGCTCTGAAAAAAGAAGAGGACGATGCTAGTAAAAAAAGGTTAAGTCTACTTCAAGAAGAGCTATCAGAATTACGTGAAGAAACAAATACTTTGAAAATGCAGTGGGAAACTGAAAAAGAAGAAGTCGATAAAGTCAATAAAAAACGGACTGAAATTGATGCTGCTAAAACGCAGTTAGAAAATGCTGAAAGTAACTATGACTTAGAAGAAGCAGCTGTTTTGAGACATGGAACCATTCCTAAATTACAGCAAGAATTAAAAGAGTTGGAAGCAAAAGAAGATAACAGTGATACTAAAATGGTTCAAGAAGTTGTTACTGATAAAGAAATTGCTACTGTTGTCGGACGTCTCACAGGGATTCCCGTTTCTAAATTAGAAGAAGGGGAGCGAGAAAAGATATTGCGACTTAATCACACCTTGCATGAGCGTGTGATTGGACAAGATGAAGCTGTGGATGCTGTGTCAGATGCTGTTATTCGTTCACGTGCAGGTCTTCAAGATCCAAATCGACCATTAGGCTCATTTCTGTTCTTAGGACCAACTGGTGTCGGTAAAACAGAGCTTGCTAAATCATTAGCGGAAAATCTTTTTGATTCGGAAGAACACATGGTCCGTATTGATATGAGTGAGTACATGGAGAAACATAGTGTCTCTCGTCTTGTTGGGGCACCTCCTGGCTATATTGGTTATGAAGAAGGAGGACAATTAACGGAAGCTGTTAGAAGAAGCCCTTACACAATCGTCTTACTAGATGAAATCGAAAAAGCACATCCTGATGTCTTCAATATTTTACTGCAAGTTTTAGACGATGGTCGTTTGACCGATTCTAAGGGTCGTGTAGTAGATTTTAAAAATACAGTATTAATTATGACAAGTAATATCGGTTCACAATTATTACTAGAGGGCGTTTCTGAAGAAGGTCAAATCTCTAGCGAAACATCAGATGCCGTTATGACGATGCTTAAAGCTCATTTCAAACCAGAATTCTTGAATCGAATTGATGATACGATTTTATTCACACCTTTAAGTTTAGACAACGTAAAAGAAATAATTGTTAAAATGATCCGACAATTAACTAAACGTCTAAGTGATCAAGACATTTATTTAGAGATGTCTGATACCGCTAAAACCTGGATTGCCGAACAAGCATATGATCCGATTTACGGTGCTCGTCCAATTAAACGATTCTTGACAAAAGAGGTCGAAACACCATTGGCAAAAGAAATTGTTGGTGGAAAAATTCCGCCAAAAACAAAAGTCATCATTGAGTTAGTTGACAATCAGTTAGACTTTTATAAAGAGTCAGTAGAATAAAGATAAAACACGTGCTAAAAAGAGTGAAATATAGCTCTTTCTAGCACGTGTTTTTTTGTTTTACTATTCCTATCAGAAGTAGTCACTAAAATAAGCTTCTTGATCAGGGATAATTCTTTCTAAAGTTCTCAAGGTTTCTTTATCCGTCTTTAATCGCTCAATTCTATAAAGATAAGAAGGTCGCTTATAGCTCATAAATAAAGCAGCCATCGTCTGAACATCAATCTGAACAGGATTTCCAATTGGCTCGTCGGTAATCGTTAAGTCATCGTTTTCATCCCAAATCAAACCAAAGACTCGGTTATTCCATTCAGCTATCGGATCTTCAACCACAAAATGGAATGGTTTTCCTGTTGTGATGAACGGATACGATTCAATAAATTTTTCTACATCGACAATCCTAGCCATAAAATAAGGTTCGATCGTTTCTTTAATCTCGCTATCATCAAATAGAAAGGCAATCGGTTCATTTTTATAAGTTTCTCCTTGAACTAATTCAACCATTGAAAAATGAGCAGAAACAAAATTCCACAAACCATGTCGAGCTTCTTGATTCAAGTAGAACATTTCTTTGATATGAAAAATTTCTTCAGCAATCCAGTAAAAACAAACTCCTTGCGGTTCACCTTCACGATTATAATAAATGGCCGCAGTTCTTTCTTCTTCGTTTTCCCAACGCCAATATTCTTCCCAATTTAAATCTTGTCTAATCATCGTTCCATGATTGACCTCCGCAAATTGATCATAAACTTTAAAGACATCCTCATGATGAATATCTTCACGTTCCACATAACCAGGGACTTCAACACGTTTAGGAAGTTGGGTATCTTTAATTTCAAAGGTTACCTTATCTGACATGATTTCCCAACCTTTACGACGGTAATAGGGAATGCTGTAAGGATAAAGATAAGAAATCCATTGTTCATTTTCACGCATTTTCTTAAGTCCTAAACCGATTAAATCACTCATTAAACCAAAATTAGAGTATTCAGGATAGGTTCCAACACCTGTCACTCCTGCCATTTTATAAACAGAATCATGAATATTCACTTCACAAGGATAAATGGCTAATTGAGATATTAAACGTTCTTCATGAGTAAACCAACCATACACGTCAGCTTCACGAAGAACAGGACGTTTAGCACGAATAATTTCTGATTCGTCTTCATAGCCACCTTCTTCAATATCTGAATCAGTTACTTGGAAGACATAACGAAGTAACTCATTGAATTGTTTGATGTGTTTTAATTCAACTTTTTTTAAAATTAACGAATCTTTAATTTCTTTTTTATCCATTTTTTAGGCTCCTAAAATTGTTTTCCTAATTATTATAGCAAACTCCTTCTTAAAATACTTTAAAAACTGCTTAAAGCTTGGTATAATTAAAAATGCTGATTGAAAAGAAAGTAGGAGATATATATGAATTTGAATGAGATGAAAAAAAGGCAAGAATCTATTCGTAATTTCTCCATCATAGCACATATTGACCATGGTAAATCCACTTTGGCCGACCGTATTTTACAACACACAGATACTGTATCTGATCGTGAAATGCAAGATCAATTATTAGATTCAATGGATTTAGAAAGAGAACGCGGCATTACAATTAAATTGAATGCTGTGGAACTAACATACAATGCGAAAGATGGAAACGAGTATATTTTTCACTTAATCGACACACCAGGACACGTGGATTTCACGTATGAAGTATCAAGAAGTTTAGCCGCTTGTGAGGGTGCTGTTTTAGTGGTTGATGCCGCTCAAGGAATTGAAGCTCAAACACTAGCTAATGTTTATTTAGCAGTGGATAATGATTTAGAAATTTTACCAGTTATTAATAAAATTGACTTACCAGCAGCAGATCCTGAAAGAGTTCGTGGTGAAATCGAAGAAGTTATTGGGATTGACGCTACAGATGCTGTACTTGCGAGCGCTAAAGCAGGGATCGGTATCGAGGATATTCTAGAACAAATTGTGGAAAATGTACCCGCACCAGATGGTGATTTAGAAGCACCTTTAAAAGCTTTAATTTTTGACTCTGTTTATGATTCGTATCGTGGTGTCGTATTAAATGTTCGTGTCATGGATGGTGTTGTCAAACCGGGAGATATTATCCAATTAATGCAAAATGGGAAAGAATATGAAGTTACAGAAGTAGGTATTTTTTCACCTAAAACAATTGCACGAGATTTTCTTATGGTAGGTGACGTTGGTTATATTACTGCCAGTATTAAAAATATCCAAGATACACAAGTAGGGGATACAGTAACTTTAGCCAACAACCCTGCAAGTGAACCTCTAAAAGGGTATCGAAAGATGAATCCGATGGTGTATTGTGGTTTATATCCAATTGATACATCAAAATATACTGATTTAAGAGAAGCTCTAGAAAGATTACAATTAAATGATTCAGCTCTAGAATTTGAACCAGAAACATCACAAGCACTTGGTTTTGGTTTCCGTTGTGGGTTCTTAGGTTTACTTCATATGGATGTTATTCAAGAGCGTTTAGAACGTGAATTTAATTTAGATCTAATTACAACAGCCCCGTCTGTAATTTATCATGTAAATAAAACAAATGGCGAAAAAATTATTGTTGATAATCCGGCTGATTTCCCAGAACCTAGTATGATTGATACTGTAGAAGAGCCTTTTGTTAAAGCTCAAATTATGGTTCCTAATGAATACGTAGGAGCTGTTATGGAAATTTCTCAACGTAAACGTGGGGAATTTATCACAATGGATTATTTAGATGAGTACCGTGTTAATGTGGTTTATAATATTCCTTTATCAGAAATTGTTTTTGATTTCTTTGATAAATTAAAATCAGGAACAAAAGGATATGCTTCACTTGATTATGAATTAACCGGTTATCGCTCAAGTAATTTAGTTAAGATGGACATCCTTCTTAATGCAGAAAACGTGGATGCTTTAAGCTTTATCGTTCATAAAGATTTCTCTTACGAACGTGGTAAAGCAATCGTTGATAAATTGAAAAAATTAATTCCAAGACAACAATTCGAAGTGCCTATTCAAGCAGCTATTGGGACTAAAATTGTAGCTCGTACAGATATTAAAGCACTACGTAAAAACGTATTAGCTAAATGTTATGGTGGGGATATCTCACGTAAACGTAAACTTCTTGAAAAACAAAAAGATGGTAAGAAACGGATGAAACAAATCGGTTCAGTTGAAGTTCCACAAGAAGCCTTCATGGCAGTTCTTAAGATGGACGAGGACGAAGGTAAGAAGAAATAAGGGTTTGTGATAACTGAAAAAGCAAAAACTTTCGATAAAATGATATCGAAAGTTTTTTGCTTTTAAATATACAAAATAGTAGTAACCACTAAAACAATACAATTAGATAAACTGATGAATAACTTCTAATACTTCATTTTTATAATTCAAAATATTTAATGGAGAAGTGACTTCAATGATTGTTCGTTCAGGATTATTTAGTTCAATTCTTTTATTAGATGAAGAATCATAATATCGTAGTATCCATTTCCTAATATTATCATCCAATAAAACATTGAAATAACTGCGATTATCTCTATAAAATAATCTTTCGATATCTATAACCTCATTTAACAATACTTTAACTGCTGTGAACGCTTCTAATTCTTCAGGAGTTGTTACAATATTTGAGTCATCTAATATAGATGATTTTACTTCAGTTTCTTTTGATTCAACTTCTTTTACTTCAACAGATGTATTAAGAGCGGAAGATAATTTTTCATTAACAAGTTCTGTAATAATTTGATTTAAACCTTTTTTAACAATAGGTGTAAATTTATCGATAATTTGTTTTGTTTTAACGCCATCATAGATATTATTAGATAAAAATCTAACGAAATCTTCTGAAGGTGTTTCAAATTGTTCATCCATATAGAATTTCAAAGCATTTATATATTTTAATTCAGAAGCACTACTTACTATTTCATTAATATCAAAATTATTTTTACTAAATTTAAGAATTTCTGGAATTTGAGATTCTTTTAATGATGATATATTAAAGGTTAAAAAAGGGATATTATCCATTTTATTTGTTTGCTCTAAATCTGTATAAAAACGGTACTCTTGACCATTTGTCAAAATACTGAATTTAGCATTTGTTGTTCCAAAATATCTGAATAGTTGTGAATCATGTTTATTTAATTTTTCAGTTATTGCCTTTGCTTCAATCAGAATAGTGAGTGTATTGTCTACAACAATAGCATAGTCAACTTTTTCTCCTTTTTTTATACCAACATCTGCTGTAAATTCTGGAATAAATTCCAAAGGATTAAATACATCATAACCTAACAAGCTAAAAAAAGGCATGATCAAAGATGTTTTTGTCGCTTCTTCTGTTGTAATCTTTTCTTTTAAAGCGCTTACTTTTTTACCTAATGTTTTTAATGCTTCTTTTTGATTTTCCTTTTCCATACATATATCCTCCAAATTCTCTCTTTATTACTAAACATATTAAATAACTACGCCTATAATTATATCATTATTTTTAAATAAAAAGGATAAAATTTGACTAGTCCTTTATTTTTTTGTAGATAATAAATCTGTAAAATATCATTTTTTATTAAAATCAGCTAAAAATTTAATTAGAATATACCGATAATAAATATAAGAATCTTTTTTAGAAAGGAAGGTTAAAATGAGAAATAATAAAAAATTATTTTTATTGATGGTTCTTTTAATGGGCATTGTTACAAATTTTTCACTGTCGATTAATACCATTAGTGCTTTTGCAGAAAACAATCGTAAAACAGAAGCAGAACAGGAACAGGATATAAATACTTTAGAATCTACGTCACCATCTCAAGAAAATCAAATGGAACATTTATCAGAAAAAATAATTGGCAATTCTATTAAGAATCTTGATATAAGAACTAATGAAGAATTTTTTACATCCAAAACAGACAATAATACATCTGAGAGAACAATTAAAAAAAGGATCACTACTTTAGAAGATAATAATACGGGAGAAAAAAGAAAAAACAAACTATTTTACATTGGTATGATAATTATTATATTCACTATCACCAATTATAATCTTAGAAAAAATAAACATTCAGAAAAGTGAGTTTCTTTGTGTCATCTTCCTATATATATACATAAACTAAAAATGGTAGTACAGTCTTTTATTTGATAAAATGTATTTAATAAAACATACAGAGAGAGGTCATATTATATGATGAAATTAGTTGTTATCACTGGAGCAGGTAGTGGACTGGGTGCTGAATTAGCCAAAGAATATTCAAAAGAAGGCAATCATGTTGTCCTACTTGGCAGAAGTATGGACAAACTAAAAAATATTCAAAACCAATTAGAACATACTACTTGCTATTCTGTAGATGTTTCTAAGAAAGAATCTGTCTCCAATATATTTCGGGCTATAGAGAATACGTTAGGAAAAATTGATATTTTAATTAACGCTGCCGGTCTTGGCTCATTTGATTTAGCTGAAAACATTCCAGAATTAGCTATTCACCAAATGATTGATACTAATTTAAAAGGCACTATTTTTTGTACACAAGAAGTATTGCCTATGATGAAAGAAAATAATAGTGGCTTAGTTATTAATATCGTTTCAACAGCCGGACTTCAAGGTAAAATAAATGAATCTGTTTATTGTGCTAGTAAATTTGGTGTTAAAGGTTTTACAGAGAGCCTTAATTTAGAACTTAAAACAACTGATATTAGTATTTGTGGTGTTTATATGGGTGGTATGGAAACTGATTTTTGGGAAGGTATTCTAACAAATGAAAAAACAAGCCGCTTCATGAAACCTTCTGATGTTGCTAGTCTTATTTCAGCAAATATGAAACAAAACATAATCCCCTCTGAAATAGTTATTAAAAGTAAATAATATATTAACATCAAATACCTCATATCAAAGAAACTAATTATTTTAGTATTTTATTGAATTAAAACATATCGACTTGATTCATCGTCTCCAGAATTTTAAATTATTTCAGTGTTCGATATAATTTGTAAACTAGTGGCTTTCCCATCGACGTTTAGTTGGATTGTACTACTAGCTTGATCATATTGACAATAATTGAGTACTCAACTCTCTATCAGTTCCTGGACCAACACCGCTCGTCGACCAATGACCATCTTCATGAATATAAATATTACTACCTGATTGTGGAACTGCCATCTACCTGTTAAAGAAACCATTTTATCTAGCGCAATTTGTTCGTTGTTCACTGAACTTATGCTTGTGTATTCTTTACTGCTTTCTTGAGTCGTACTAGATGATATTTTTGTCGTCGAACTACTTGTTTTTACTTCAACTTTTTTCTCATTATTTTCTCCCTTTTTAGCAGTCCCTAAGATATAACCTGCTCCAAAAAAAGATATTATAACAAAGAATAGGGAAGGAATACATGGTGATTATTAAGCGCCAAAATAACTAGAAAAATAAAAAACACTGACCTTTTTAACTTCCCAAGCATTTGTAGGTCCGGTTGCTGAACTAACGGGTGTAGGATCTAAAAAGTAATATTTTATATTCTCTCCATCTTGAAATGAATAGTTAATTTTTGAATGAAGCGCCTCTTTAGGAAATCCGTGAAGCATTACCGTAAATCTTAAAGATCGATTGGAGTTAGCATGAATAAATATAAATAGGGCAGTCACAATGACTAGCACTGTATAAATTAGTTTCTATTTCAAAATAAATTACTCCTTAATAATAGCTATCTTTTATTCCCACGATTTTTATTATACCCTTTCTCATAAGCACCAAATACTTTAATCGCATGTCTTTCTAGGTCATTTAAATTATCATAAGGACTTAAATCTAATGAAATTGTTCGAATCTTAAATTCATCTCCATATTTATAATCCGCATAAACATCTCCATTCCCTTTAAAATGATTGCCAATTCTATCTAACACTTTAATACTTTGTCCAACATAAATTAAATCTTTACTTATATTATGAAGGATGTAGACACCAGAAAAATTTTGAGTATTAGCATGTCGTGCTTTTTCACCATATAATTTTTTATTTCTTAATTCTAAGTACTCTTTAGGTGTTAATTCTAAAGAGTTATCAGCTAAACTATGAATTGTTCGATTTATTTTTTGCGCTTGCTTTATTTGGATAGTAAATTTTAATATATGTAAAGATAAACCAAATAAAAATGTTATTCCCAAAATTTTCATTAACTCAGTATTTAAAAAAATTGTTTTAAAAATTTCCATTTTACCCAACTCCTATAATTCTATTATTTCACTTAATAATATACGATAACCAAATAAAAAAAACACTATCTCAACAGATTTCTCCATTGAAATAATGTTTTTATTCTTAATAAACTACTTTAAAACCGCCATAGCCAATGCTTGTTGAACGGCAGTAATATTTTTATCTTTTCTAAATTGCAGTGACTCTGCTGGTTCAACACCACTTGAAATCCAAATTTTAAGTTCAGCATCTAAATCAAAATGTCCTGATGTTTCAACACTGAATCGTGAAATACTATGGTAAGGAATTGATTTGTAAGAACATTTTTTCCCAGTCATTCCTTGTTTATCAACAATAATTAAGCGTGAGTCTGTAAAAACAATTAAATCTCTTACTAATTTGAAAGCAAGATCAATAGTTTCTCCAGATATTAAAACTGTTTCTAATTCTCTTTCAACTTCTGAGTGTTTCACTTGGCTCGCGTTCCCCATTAATCCATCAAATAATCCCATAAAAATCCTCATTTCTATTGATTTAAATTTCTGTGTTAAATGTATTTATTATAAAATTAGTATTAATAATAACTATCATTTTAACATTATGACTGTATTTTAATCATAAGTCAAATTAACAAATTTCAATTTATTTTATTAGAAAACGTTAAGAAAATGATTAAAAATGTCGATAGCTATAATTAGAAACCTTTTTCAGATAAAGCATTTTTAGTTGCATCACAAAAATCATTTATTCGTCGTTTTTTACAAAAAATAAAAGAGGGGGACTTGAAGTGAAAAAAAGTAAAAATTTATTTTTACTGTTGGTGCTTTTGATGGGAATTGTTACTAATCTTTCATTATCAGTCAATACGATTATAGCGTTTGGGGAAGGAGTAGAGGAAACAGACATAACCCAAGAAACAAAGAAGCAAACAGATGATTCCGTCGTAAGCTCAACAGAATCATCTTCTGTATCCGAACCAAAAATAACCGAAGAAATAAAAAAACAAGAGACCACAGAATCAATTCCAGAACTAAAGTCTGCTAGTGAACAAAATGAACGCAGAGAAACGCAAGATATTACAACGTTAACCGGAAAAAATAAACTTTCTTTAGATAAAGTTGGCAAGCCTACTATTCTAAAAGATGCTGAAATTACAAATTCAGGAACAGAACTTGCTCCGATTTCTGTAGGTGACAAAATCAACGTTACTTATGATTTTGATATTCCAGAAGAACTTTACTTAAATATTCAAGAGGGAGATTATTTCGAATTTGATTTACCGAAAACTGATCTTGTTAAAATGTATATTGATAATTCTGTGGGAAAAGCGCAACCTCTAAAAGATCAATCAGGAGAAACTCACGGAACGATTATTATCAGTCCGGAGGGACATGCTAAAATTAGTTTTTTTAAGGCGAATGAAAATTTAAATGGGATTAGAGGCTCTATCTATGCCATGCTTCAAATTCAAAGAGATTCAGGAGATTTTCCAGGAAAACATGAAGTTCCTTTTACACAGGTACCTCCGTCTATAGAGAGTGGGTTTGTGTATGTCAAATCAAATCAAGCCCAAGTTTCGCATCAATTTATTGATCAAAAAATAGAGAATAATCATTATACATCCTTAAGCTGGAAAATTATTGTAAATCCTCTCCAAGAAGATTTAACGCGTGCTACTCTAAAACAAACACTTGATGGTACCAATCTAAAACAATTGGATATTATCAAGGCTTACACAGCAGATGTTTCTATAGATGGTTCTAAAATAATTGAAAAAGAACCTGTGACACTTGTTAAAGATAGTCAAGGAAATATTAAGTTTCCTGCTGGTTCAAAAGAAACTTATATTATTTATACAAAGACAACACTTGCTTTTGGAGTCATTGGTAATATTAGCTCAACTGCTAGATTTACAGGTAGTAAGTCGACTAGCGACATACAGAAAGTTAATGTTCAAGGAGCTACACTTATCACAAAAAGTAGTACCCAACCTTATGCAAGTGGACAACCCTTGTTTTGGGAAGCGGTTTATAATCCTGAAAATGTTCATATTCCTAAAGATGAAGCAATAATTACAGATGCTATTTCAGGAAGTAATCATGAGATTATTAAGGAAAGTATTCAATTAACACCTAACTTGCCACACGTCTCAGAACCGACTAATAAAGGTTTTAAAATTAAATTTCAAGGCGATATTACCGAAAAAGTAGTGATTAACTATCAAACAAAATATCTAGGTGGAGAATCAGGATTAGCAAGTAATCGTATCGACTCTGCTAAGCAATATAGCTTAGCATCTGTTAAAGTTCCTCCAACTAAGAGTAATATAGACAGCGCCGTTGAAAAAAGAGGTTCCGTAAAAGATGATGTAGCATCTTGGACAATAACTGCTAACAAACCAAGGCCGTATCAAGAAGTAGATACATTAGAGAAAATAGAAATAACTGACACACTTGATTCAGGTTATATTATTTTAGATGAATCTAAAGAAAATAAAGGAATCATTGTTGAGAAAAGTTCAACAGGCAATACAAATAGTTTTACAGCCGTTTCACCTGATAAATATACGTTAGATTTAAAAAAACGTCCAGATGGTAAAACAAATGGATTTAGTCTTCACTTGGAAAATGCTGGGAAGTTTGTTTATCAAATCAGATATAACTCAGATGTAAGTGAAGTTGCCTTTGTTGATCAAGAAAGAAAATTAAAAAATACAGCAGATTATAACTATTCTCCAGCAAAAAATGGAACAAGTCCTAAAAAAGCGATATGGTCAGTTACTGATCAGAGAAAGTCGCCACTAGTAAAAATGACTGGAACGTACCTTCCAAAAAATAATCAGATTGAGTGGATCGCTTATGTTAATGAGAATAGAATAAATTTAGCTGAAAATGCTGAATTAAAAATTCCCATAACGGAAGGTCTAGAACTTGTCCCAAACTCTGTTAAACTAGAATATTCCTACTCAGCTTCATCAACTAGCTGGTCTAACGACTATAATGCCACTAGTCAATACAATGCAGCAACAAATGAAATTACGGCTAAGTTTAAACCCAATAGTTATCAACGTCGTGTCGTCTTTAGGACGACTAGTAAAATGATTCCCGATGGTATAAAAGACTTAAGTATGAATGGTTTGTATCAAGATAAGTATACTAGTTTGCAAGAGTTTAGTGGCTCCGTGGTCCCAATATCTGATGGTTCAACTTTTTTGAGTGAGACCGGAACCAACAATATAGGAACCAATATAGTCAATTGGAAAACAACGATTAATTTAAATGAATTAGCTATTAAAGACGTTAGTTTGACTAATAATGAATGGCAAAATATGAAAGTCATTAAAAATACCATTAAACTAACAGAACATGATACGATTTCTCGCTTAGATAAACCGTTGATTGAAGGTCAGGATTACCGGTTAATTTATACAGAACGATCCTTTCAAATAGACTTACTAAAAGATTTTTCCAATAATAAAGTCACTTTACTTTTTTCAAGTAATCCAATTTATCCACCTAATTCTTTAGGGATGCCTTTTGTGATGAGTAATAATTTATCTATTTCTGGAAGTAATATTTCTAAAGATAGTGAGCATCGCATTACCACAAGCGTTTCTGGTGTTGTGCCTTCAACTGGTGGTGGTGTGGAAGGAAAAACAGGGCGTGTTATTGTAAATAAAGCAGATGCCTTAGACACAAGTATTATGTTACCGGATGCTGAATTTACCCTTTATAGGGGCAATAAAATCGATCCTGAAAAGATAGTTGATATTAAAAAAACCAACAGTAATGGTAAGATATTTTTCAACGAGTTGACATTTGATCACTATCTGTTAGTTGAAACAAAGGCACCGGATGGTTATCAGTTAAATGCCTCAAATCAAACTGAGATTAATTTAAAAACTGGGGTCACTGAAGATGACACTGAAATTCGGACAATCACTAACCGAAAATTTACAGATATTCTGACAGTTGTTCCAGTCAAAGTTAAGTGGCAGGGCGTACCTGATAGTCTGAATAAGCCTGACGTATCAGCAACGTTGACTAACAATCATGATTTATCCTATGATAAGATGTTAACAGCTGAGAACAATTTTGACGATAACTTTGAAGAAGTTAGAAAGTTCACAACAGATGGTGAGTTGATTGAGTATTCACTAGAAACTACAGCAATTCCAGATTTCAAAACTGAAGTATCTGGATCTAGTCAAGATGGCTTTGCGGTTACTAATACTTACGAAGGTAAAAGAGAAGTTAGTGGTGCGATTACTTGGGATGATTATCAAAACAAATTCCTCACGCGTCCTGAAAATATTGAAATTAGTCTATTTCGTAATAATCAACCAACTGGGCAGACACAAATAGTTCCAACTAATAATACGGATGTATGGCATTATACCTTTGATGATTTGTTAGAGTACGATCCTAATGCCACACCTTACGACTATACAATTTATTTTGGTGAAGTCGATAAGTACACGCAAAAAATTGAGGCAAGTAATCCTTTAGATGTTATTTATCAGCATAAAAATACTGACAAAGTATCAAAACAAATTACCAAAATGTGGGATGATTACTCTAATAAGTTTGATACACGACCAGATTCAGTAAAAGTGGAACTTTATCAAAATGATGCTTACTTAAAAGACATGTTAGTGTCAGGCTCTAAACAAGAGAATATTTGGTCCTCATCCTTCGAAAATTTACCTAAGTATGATAGTCTCGGAGAAGAGTATCGTTATACGATTAAAGAAGCGCTTCCCGAAAACTCTCCTTATCATTCAGAATTAAAAGGAGATATCATTAAAAATACCTATCTAAATACTGAAAAAGTTTCTTTAACCCTTGAAAGTATTTGGGATGACAACGGTGGAGTCGCTGGTAAAAGGCCTGGTCATATCGCTGTAGAAATTCTTCAAAATAATCGCCTCTTATCAGATAAGAGCACACAACTAGAAGGTAATACTGATACATGGGAAAAAACGGTCACGGATTTTCCCAAATATGATGAAAATGGTAATCTTTATGTTTACTCAGCTAGACAAGAAACAGTTGCTGATTATCAAACACGAGGACCACTTCAAACTAGTACAGGGTTTAAATTTGAAAATAGTTACCGAACTTCTGATGAAATTGAAATCGAAGGAACTGTGACGATTTTAGATTATGAAAACAAATTTGGAACACGCCTTGAAACGATTAATTTACGTTTATTCCGTGACAATCAACCAACAGATCAGACGCAAACATTGGCTTTAAATAGAAACAACGACTATCGTTATTCTTTTGGTAGTCAAAAAAATACAGATGATACGACAAACAACAACTATTCATATCAAGTTGTTGTTGAAAATGAAACTGATTTTCTAAATGAAGGTTATACTAAATCTCTTTCAATAGATGAGAGACATATCACTTTTGAATACCTAAACCAAGCAACCATTGAAATTAATGGGACTAAAAAATGGGATGATTACCATAATCAATTTGATACACGTCCTGATAAAATTTCGATTGATTTCTTTCGAAATGAGCGCTTCTTAAAAACGTTAATCTTAGATACGACTGATACAAGTAGAGATGAATTTTCATTTAAGATTAGTCAATTACCACGTTATGATACAACCGGTGTTCCTTACCGTTATAGTGCTATTGAAAATATTGGTAGTGGTACTTCGACTTTAATGGATTATCAAACTAGCTATCTATGGCTTCCTGATAATTTTAGCGCATTAGATTTTGGAGATGTGAGTAAGAATGTCTTAATCACTAATACGTATAAAAATCTGGAAACTAAGTCTCTAACAATCACCAAAAAATGGGATGACTATCACAATAAATTTAATACTCGTCCTGAATCAATCACTTTTGTCTTATCAAACAATAAAGGTGAAGTTCTTGATGAACAAGTGACTGTTCAAAACCCTAATGATGATAGTGATACATGGTACCACGAAATAACTAATCTACCTATATACGATGAACAAGGGAATACCATAAAATATAAAGTAGACGAAAAGGTTCCTAACAACTACCAACTAACGCAAATTTCTAATGATACTAGTTTATTTGTGAATACTTATCGTAATACAGATAAAAAAACAATTGTCGTTGATGTTACTTGGGATGATGAAGAAAATAAATTAAACCTCAGACCTGATAGTACCTCTGTGTCATTAAATCAAAATGGAGTGAAATTTCAAGAAAAAGTGATTACCAAAGAAATGAATGATTATGCTGAATTCAAAGATTTACCTAAATTCGATAGTGACGGTGAGTTGTATGAATACACCATTTCACAGAGAGACGTCAATCAATATCAATTGTTAAATAAGGATGAATTAAGTACGGCAGGAACTTCCTTTACAATTAAGAATAAATTCATTAACACTGCTACCATTGATCTATCAGGCTCTATTAATTGGATTGATAGCAATGAATCACTTTCTAGTAGACCAGATCATGTGCAACTAATGCTTATTCAAAAAGATAGTGATGGTAAGTCAACATCTGATAATCCTTTTAAAACAATAAAGGTAACTGCTCCTTTAAATAAGCAAAATAATCAATGGTATTTTAGTTTTGATGATTTGCCACAATATGATGATTATCTAGAGCCTTATGGCTATGAAATTGTGCAAGAATCGATTGATAACTATCAAACAAGTATCGCTGATAGCCTGATAATCAATACTTACACATATCCTGAAAAAACAAAAGCAGAAGGTAAGGTTACGTGGAATGACTACAGCAATGAATTCAATACGCGACCTGAGAAGTTAAAACTAGCCCTTAAACAGAACGGTTTGAAAATTGATGAAAAAGAGATTTCTACAGATTCAGATACCAGTAACTATGCGTTTGATGAATTAAAGCAATTTGATTCAGAAGGTAAGACTTACTCTTATACCGTAGAACAAAGTAATCTACCTAGTAAATACACTGGTAAAGCTGACGGTTTTAATTTTACGAATACTTTTGTGAATGAAGAAAAGACAACGGTAGAAGGTAACGTTACGTGGAATGACTACAGTAATAAGTTCGACACTCGTCCTGAGAAATTAACGCTTATTCTTAAACAGAACGGAATGAAAGTTGATGAGAAAGTAATCTCTACAACTTCAGATACAAGTACCTATGCGTTTAATGAATTGAAGAAAGTTGATTCAGAAGGTAAGACTTACTCTTATACCGTAGAACAGAGTAATATGCCTAATGAATACTCTGTTAAAGCTGATGGATTTAATTTTACGAATACTTTTGTGAATGAAGAAAAAACAACAGTAGAAGGTAACATTACGTGGAATGACTACAGTAATAAGTTCGACACTCGACCTGAAGCTGTAACAATTGAACTTTATGCTAATCAAAAATTAATTGATACTAAAATTGTTTCAGCTCAACAAACAGATACTTGGGTATTTGAATTTAAAAATTTGGCTAAAAACGATGAAATAAACAAAGAAATCAGCTACACAACAAAACAAGTAGCTGTAGAAAAGTATCACTCTCAAAACAATCAACATATCATCACAAATCATTATCAAAACAATGAATTGATTGAAATGAAAGCAGCAGTTGAGTGGATAGACACCGATAACAAGTTAAATACTCGACCGGAAAAAGTATCAGTGACACTTTATGGTGATCAACATGCCATTGAAAAGATAGAAGTCAAAAAAAAAAATAACTACAAACATACTTTTAATGATTTACCAAAATATGATAAAGAAGGTAATGAAATTGAGTACCGAGTAGAACAAGAAAAAATTAAAAATTACCAAACTGAGATAACTTATCAAAGAAACATAACGAATTTTAGAAACACCTATCAAAACAAAGAAACATTAGAAGTTTCTGGTAATATCATCTGGAAAAACGATAGTAAACAACTAAGTAAACGACCAGAAAAAGTAAGAGTAAATTTATATCAACAGACTACTTTTGGAATAAATTTACTTATGGAATCAATCGATGTTACTCCAGATCAAAATGGTCAATGGAAATACAGCTTTAAAGAGTTAAAAAAATATGACTCACTTTTAGATACGTACCAATACTCAGTTGCTCAAGAAAAAATAGCAACTTATGAGACAACTTATGACCGTTTTGATATCATAAATACACGAAATAATAAAGATATCTCGATATTACCAGTCACAACTATAAACAAAATAGACCCACAGAAAAAAACGACGAATAAAAAGCAACAATTCCCAGCAACTGGGGAAAAATTAAACAATAAAATGTTTTATCTAGGTTTACTGACACTCATTACAAGTAGTGCTATTTTCCTTACTAGAAGAAAGACAAGGAAAAGTGAATAATAAAAAATAAGCTAGAAGGTGATTATTTGCTTTCTAGCTTGTTTTTTTGCAAAAAATAGAGGCTGACAATAAAATTTGCCAACCTCAAAAATCTATTAATTTAACTAATCTTTATTTTTATCTAATTTTTCCTTGGCTTTTTCGACTAACTCCTCGGAAATATCCTTAATATCTGCTTTGACCTCTTTTGCTTTACCAATCGCTTGATCGACAATTCCCTCAGCTTTCATACCTTTGTCATTTGTAATATCACCGGTCACTTCCTTTGCCTTGCCTTTTACTTTATCCGTAAAACCTTTATCAGTCATAGAAAAACCTCCTTGATATTCTTTTTGTTACAAGTGAATTCTAACATATAAGACTTTAATAGTACAAATGATACGATTTATAGTTTTCAAAATATATAATGAAATCTTTGGTTCATAAATAGGGTAGTGGTATTTGATGACATAAGAGAATAGATGATACTACCGAGGAGTTAAAAGTTATTAAGTTACAACCCATCCATCCCACCAGCATGTCCACCAACTAAATGACTGCGAGCAATAGCTGTCGCGCCTTCCATCAAACTACTCGTATGATAAATCGCATCAAATCCATATTCTTTTCTAATCTGATCAATCGTTGTATCAAGCAGCTGATTACTCATGCTTTCTTCTGGTTGATCAAACAAATTAAGTTGAAGAGACGTATCAGTAGACAACTTGGAAAAATTAACCGCAACATTCCGAACAGCACTCCCATCATAAAATTTATCAAAAAGTTGTAAACAATAGGAAACTAATTCTTTTGAACTATTCGTTTTAGGAATACTCAGTTGGCGACTAAATCCAGAAGAAAGTTCCGTTCTAGAATAACTTATCGATACCTGCACACAACTAGTTTGCATCTCTCTTGCTCGAAGTCTTGCCGCAACTTGTTCTGTCATCTCACGAAGAACAAGTTTAGTCTCAACTGGATTAGTATAGTCTTTCAGCAATACTTGGCTGTTACCAATGTTTTTGGATTTTGGCGTATATTTTTCTGAGATATCTGTTCGATCAATTCCCCACGCATGAGCGATTAACTGTTGTCCAATAATTCCCAGAGATTCCTTCATCTTAAAAAAATCATAGTGAGCTAAGTCGTAAATAGAATAAATTCCTTTATTATTTAACCGTTTTTCTGTTTTGGTATTAATCCCCCAAAAGTCCGTCATCTTTTTAATTTTCCAAACGGTTTCAGGAACATCTTCGTAGTGCCAAGAAGCAATCATGCTCGGCTCATGTTTGGCCCCGTTATCCAGAGCTAGTTTACTTAGGAGCATGTTGTCGCCAATACCTACAGTACACGGTAGACCTAATTTTAGTTTGATTTCATCTCTAAAGTGCTCAGCAAATTGGTAAGGGGAGAGGCCAAATAATTTTTGCGATCCCTTCACTCGGACAAAGGTTTCATCAATCGAATAAATCAAAATATCTTCATCTGACACGTATTGTTTAAAAACATTATTTAGTTGAAGATTCTTTTCAATATATAAATTCATACGAGGTTCCGCAAAAATGAGTTCTTTATGATAGGGGATTTCAAACCTTCGACTGACATTACTAATACCTAAGATTTCTTTTGCTTTTGGTGATGCTGATAAGGCTAACCCACCAGGTGAATCGCCACCACTCATCACAACAAGCAATGCTTTTAAAGGGTCTTCACCTCGTTCCACACACTCCACTGAAGCATAAAAAGATTTCATATCAATACATAAAATAGGCTCCACTTTTTCTTCACTGTAATCAAAATATTGGTTGTTTTTTTGCCACACTTTAAGAGACACCTTCCTTCAAATACCACTTTACACTTGGTGTGATGACAATGTGTCGAATTAAATCCAGCTGTATCTGTCCATTACTAAGGAATAGAATATCTCCGTTAAAACCAAGAACTTTTCCCATGATGTTATCTCGAAAACCTCGATTATCCATTGATTTCACGTTAGGTTGAATCACTACGGGTAGATCCTTCACTAAAGCTATCTCAATGACTTCAGAAATCGCTTCATAAGACATCTCTTCTAATCCAAAATTAAAGCGCCTAGATTCACGATTTTCTTTATCAATTTCTCTCGTATGTTCAGAGAGATAAAAGCCCATGTATTTTTGAATCCCACGATCATGGTAATAATTATTCAATTTCATTAAGCGCCACACTCCTTTAAAAAGGGTCTATCCATACTTACCGAATGTCTAATCCCTAATTTTTTGACAATCAACTGCTGTTTTTGATTGTATTGACCGAACAACGCGACTTCTTTTTTACCGTTCTCTAAAAAGAGTAGTTGATGACAGATAGCTTTATCAGTCACCAAACAATTTACTTTATCACTACCGATAACTAAGGTAAAACGTAGTAAAATATTAGGATACATCGATAAACATTTAATTTTATCAACCACACCAATTAAATTTTCTTTTGCCATACATCATCACTCCATTTATTTGATATACTAATTATACGAACGTTTGTTCTTATTGTAAAGGGGAACACGAAAAGATAACATAGATTAAAAGATGTCAGGTCAAGGAGGCGTAGGAAATGAGATGTAGCAGTCAAACATTATTAAATCAGTATCAAGTCAGAAAATCATTAATGGAAAAACAACGCTTTATTAAATGGTTAAAAGAACATTTAAATAGTTACGACTATCAGATAAGAGAAGAAGCTTTTGAAAAAAATGGCACTAACTTAGTTATTGGGGAACTAGAAACTGCGGAGGTTATTTTAACAGCTCATTATGATACTCAACCTAATGGGGTAATTCCGGTATTTATGGGATTTAGTAACTGGCTTTCTTTTTTTATTAGCCAAGTCTGGGTCTTATTACCCACTATTTTACTGCTTCACTTTACAAGCTACCATATAGGCTCATTAATCGCTGATTTTAGTATTAACCACGTGTTAATGGCTTTAATTTTAGGAATCAGTTGTATTTTATACCTCTATCAATTAACAAAAGGGTTTGCCAACAAACATACGGCTAACGATAACACATCAGGGGTCGCAACTTTACTAGCAATTTTAGAAGATTTACCTAAGGAAGAGCGTGAAAAAGTTTGTGTTGTCTTTTTTGATCAGGAAGAAATCGGGTTAGTCGGCGCTGCTAATTTTAAACGAAAGCATGAAGCAGAGGTCAAAGATACCCCTTTAATCAACTTCGATTGTGTCGCAAATGGAAACACCTTTTGTTTTGTTCATAAGAAAAAATTTAGAGAGTCGTTTAAATTTACTCAACTGAAGGTGGCGGTTGAAGAAGTGTCACTACCTGAAACTAAATTTACTCACTTTGGTCCAGCTCTGACTCATATCTATACTTCAGATCAATTGATTTTCAAAAATAGCGTTGGAGTGGTTGCCGCTAAAAAATTACCTTTATTTGGGTATTATATTAATGATATTCATACAGGATTAGATACTAAATTTGATGAGCAGAATATTGAGATATTAAAAGAAATGATGTTAGAATTTATCAGGAAAATATAACAAAAAGCAATATCTTATCACAAAAATAAGATATTGCTTTTCTTTTCGTTTACTGGAATAGACTGTAAGTAGAGACAGTTTTTTCCTTTAACTATTTTCATCGGTTTAGTGTAACCAAAACACAATTGCTTTAACCGGTTTAAACGATTATTTTCTATCTCAAAAGACAAGGCATTGTCACTTTTTTGACAAATTGACAGATGAACTTCTTTTTCAAAAAGCACTCTTATGATGAAAAAAGCTCCCTCATCCTCCCAATTGAAAGAGAGGTAGTGCTGACTTTCTTTAATTATCTCTACAACGTTACTATTCTTTATATGGTCTAACTTAATCATTTATCCTTCGCTCCTTAAAAAGATTATACGAATATACGTTCTCTTTGTAAAGCGAACAAAAGATTAAATACGATTAAGTGATTGACTCCAGTAAATAACTGATTTATTTTGTGTCTTCCAATAACCTGATGTTCCTTCTTTGTCTTCAACAGTTTTGTTTATTTGATATACGGAATGATCTTTATTTTCGGATAGCTTTGTAATATCAGCATTTATTGAGCCTTTGACATCACCTGATCTTAGAATACCTAGGCGGACAGAACCTTCTGGCGTTAAAAATATGTAACACAATAGAAAAACTAGTCCTAGTTTAAATAGTAATGAAATAAAGCGTTTCATTTAAACAGTCCTTTCCTTAATGTAAGTTCATTTTACTTAAAAAAAATGAAGATTTAATGTTTTTATTGGTACGAAAATTTGTCAAAAAATGATATGATGTTCCTAGACGTAAAGGAGATGATCTTTTGTGATGACGTCACTGTATGTGAATACACTAGAAGAATTGGAAAAAGCAATCATTAGACGAGATGAAATTATCTGGATTGATGCCACTTTGCAAGATATAACTTTAAAAAATTCGCAACAAAGAACTGTTAAAACACCTGTAACAACTGACACTCATAATCATGGATTTAACGAAACTGTCCTTTGGTTACTTGGTCAATTATTTCATCAATTGTCGCTTCAGCCAATTGAAGACTCAAAAAAACAACAAATCATACAAAAAATGACCCAATACTATAAAATAGAATTAAAAAATGGATTAATTTACTTATCTTTAAAATAAATTAATTACAAAAATACTAGGATGTTGACTATGACACTAACACTAACTAAAATTGATAATTTATTAAAAGAAGCAGGTTTATTAAAGGAGTATGTTTACAAAAATAATTGGTATTATAATTTACCTCTACCAGTAGAATTAGAAATAAAGGAACTTTCTTATGATTCAAGAAAAGTAACTCCTGATACATTATTCTTTTGCAAAGGTCTAAACTTTAAAGAAGAATATCTGGAAAAAGCAATCGAAGCTGGTTTAGAATATTACATTTCAGAGACACCTTATGAAGTTAACAGTAAGTTAGGCATTATTGTAACGGATATTAGAATAGCAATGGCTTTAATTAGTATGAATTTTTATGATTTACCACAAGAAAAGCTGACAGTTATTGGTTTTACAGGAACCAAAGGTAAAACAACCGCTGCGTACTTCACAAAATTTATTTTAGATGAAGCAACGGATAATAAAACAGCTATGTTATCAACGATGAATACAACTTTAGATGGTGTAAACTATTTTAAATCAGCTCTGACGACACCAGAATCATTAGATCTTTACAAAATGATGGCAGAAGCCGTTTCTAATAAAATGACCCATTTAATCATGGAAGTCTCATCTCAAGCTTATAAGTTGAATCGTGTCTATGGTTTAACTTTTGATGTGGGTATCTTTTTAAATATTTCACCAGATCATATTGGGCCAATCGAGCACCCAACATTTGATGATTATTATTATTGTAAAAGAAGACTAATTGAAAATTCAAAACGAATGGTCTTAAATACGGATACAAAAGATTATATTTTATTAAAAGAATTAACTGAAAGTAAAAATATTCCCTACTATTCTTATAGTAGTACAGATAAAGAAGCTGATTATACTTGGGAAACTGTCGATAATAGTTTGTTAGACTTTACTGTCCACTCTACTCATGAAGATTCTTTAGATATTAATGAAACCTACACAATCAAGTTAATGGGTGATTTCAATAAAGATAACGCCTTAGCAAGTTTGATTACAACAAAAATAGCTGGTGCTAATAAAGAAGCGGCTAAAAAGGGGTTAGCTAATACACTTGTTCCAGGTCGAATGGAGCATTTAAAACATCCTAATGGCGCTAATGTTTTTGTCGATTACGCTCATAATTATTCTAGTCTAAAAAATCTACTAACTTTTGCTAAACAAGCGCATCCAATGGGTAAGATTATTACGGTTATCGGAAGCACAGGTGATAAAGGTATTTCTAGACGTACTGACTTTGGTCAAGTTTTATCTGAGCTAACAGATGTTGCGATTTTAACAGCTGATGATCCTGGTTCAGAAAATCCTAAAGATATCGCTATGGAAATTAGTGCGGCTATCAATAATCCAAAAGTTAATCAAAAAATTATTGTAGACAGAGTAGAAGCAATCCAAACTGCACTTTCACTTGCTGAAAAAAATGACTCAGTTATTATCGCTGGTAAAGGACAAGATAAGTATCAAAAAATAAAAGGTGTCGATACACCGTATGTGGGTGACTACTCAGCAGCTGAATCTTATATCGAAACATTGAAATAGACGACAAAAAAAGCCATATCATCAGTGTGATTATATGGCTTTTTTTAATGAACTGCGATCATCCTAAATATAATTAATGGATACTTGATTATGATAGAAAAATTATTAATAAAAACGTAAGCTCATTTCCTGACTAAATAATCTATGTTATAGTAAAAAAGAAATGTGAGAGTGAGGGTACTATGAATAAAAAAACAATAATTATTAGTGCAAGTACTGCAGCTATTTTATTAGCAGCAGGTGGAGGATACTTTGCCTATCAGCAGCATGATAAATCATTACAGAAAAAAGCCGTGGATAATTTTGTCACTTCATTTGAAAAGAAAGACTTTGATAAATTAGCAACAACTTTATCTAAAAAGTCTGTCAAAGATCAAGGGTTAGATCAAAAAAAAGTGAGCGAAAAATACGATTCTATTTTTAATGGCTTAGGAATAGCTGGTATTAAAGGAAATATTGAGAATCTCTCAAAAAAAGAGTTTAATCTATCTTTCAATATGACAACACCTTTTGGAAAATTAGAAAAGGAAAAAATGACAGGTAAATTAATCAAAGAAGATGGACAATATCTTATTGATTGGAATTACTCTTTAATTTTTTCTAAAATGGAAAAGGGAAATAAAGTTTATATTAGTAGTGAGCCACCTAAACGAGGAGAAATTCAAGATGTTAACAAACAGCCGTTAGCTACAGAACATGCTTATCCTCAGTTTGGAATTATCCCTAACAAATTAGGTGAAGGAGACGCAAAAAAACAAGCTCTAGCTGAGATTAGTAAAAAATTTGATATGACCGAAGAGCAATTAATGGGAATTTTATCCCAAGAGTGGGTCAAAGAAGATTCTTTCGTTCCAATAAAAATAGTGGATTTCAATGAAGAATTAGAAAAATATGAAACAACAGGTATTAGTAATCAAACAGTGAACAAACGGTACTATCCATTAGCACAAGCAGGTGCTCAGTTAATTGGTTATACTGGTAAAACTACAGCAGAGGAAATCGAAAAGGACCAATCATTAACAGGATTTGATGAAATTGGTAAGACAGGTTTAGAAGCTCAGTTTGATAAAGCATTAAGAGGTAAAACAGGTGGGAAAATTGAGATTGTTGATGAAAATGGAGAATTTTTAGAAACCCTTATCGAACAAAAAAAACAAGACGGTAAAGATATTCAGTTAACAATTGACCGTCAAATTCAAAAAAGTGCATTTGAAGCGTTGGATAATTTACCAGGGTCAACCGTCGTAACAACACCTACTAATGGACAATTAAAAGCAATTGTTAGCTCACCCTCTTACGATCCAAACAAATTTGTTTTAGGCATGTCACAAAAAGAATACGATTCTATAGCAAAAGATCCGCTAAATCCATTCTTAGCACGTTTTGGAACTGGTTATGCCCCTGGCTCAACCTTTAAAGCCATCACAGCAGCTATTGGAATTGATGAAAAGGTGACAACACCTGAAAAAACACATGAAATTAGCGGGCTTAAGTGGCAAAAAGATGGTTCATGGGGCGATTATTTCGTGACCCGAATAACAGATGCCGCAACAGTAGTTAACATGGATTCAGCATTGATTCATTCAGATAATATTTATTTTGCTCAAGAAGCATTAGAAATTGGAAAAGATAAGTATTTAGCAGGGCTTAAAAAATTTCCTTTTGGAGAAAAAATGAACGTCCATATTCCAATGACACCCGCTCAAATTAGTAATGATGAGATTAAATCTGAGATATTATTAGCTGATACTTCATATGGTCAAGGACAACTACTGATTAATCCAATCCAACAAGCGGTTATGTATTCAGCATTTGCTAATCAAGGTAACGTTGTCTACCCACAAATACTTGTTGGAGAAGAGGTCAAACAAAAAGAAGGCGTTGTATCAAAATCAGCTACTGAGTTAGTCACAAATTCACTCATTAAAACAGTAGAAGATGAAAACGGAACTGCACACCCTTTAGCCACAGGTGATAATAGCATTGCAGCTAAAACCGGAACAGCAGAAATCAAAGAAAAACAAGACACTAAAGGCCAGGAAAATAGCTTTGTTTTAGCTTATGATGCCAAAGAAAGCAAATATCTTGTAGTTAGTATGATTGAAGATGCTAAAGATACATCTGCTGTGTCAAAAAACAAAGAATTTATTCACTCATTAAAATAATATTTATAACTATTTTATGTAAACCAAAATAATATAAAAAAACATTCAACACAATTTTATTTTTGTGTTGAATGTTTTTTAGATTTCTTCAAGATCAATTTCATAGACTGTGTTAGAAAAATGCGTTAGCTTCTGGATATGTTGTAGCATTAATAAGATCCAACTAAAAGCTAAACCAAAAGCAATTAATTCAAAAACAGTTAAAGAGAGGTACCCAATATTTTGAAATAGAAAATTAGCTATAACTAAAGATATCGCAATACCATAAGAGATGATTAGGAACTCTTTTGTTACTTTGGGTAGTAACCACTTAATTCCAATAATTAAAATAATGATTAAAAGTACAAGCCAGTTGGCCGCTTTTGTGTGCAGTACATGCAATTGACCTGTCCCATTATTAGGGAAAAAACCAACAGCTCCTAATGAAATTGCCATTAGCGTTAAAAGAATTCTTAAAATAAGTAATTTCCAACCAGTGTACTCATTTTTCTTTAAATTAACAAAAAGATAATCAATCAGAGCAACTAATAATAAAGCTGATAACATTAAAGTTAAATTAAATTGCCAACTATTAACCGCTTCATTTGTTCCTAAAAAACTAAAATTATGTTGCCACCATTTACTCTCGCTATTAGTTAACATTGCGAAAAAGACACCACCGATTATGACAAAAATTAATAGATTGACAATCATGTTCGATGTAAAACTTAGGGCGGCATAAATCATTAGGTAATTAATAATAGCTGTAAATAGAAAGAAAATCATGGTCGCTGTATAAATATCAAAACTCGCGCCATCAAACATGATACCAATCATCCAAAAGAAACATAAAATACCTAAAGACAACATCACAATAAAAGAAAAAATAACGGTTGGTACATTACGCCAAAGAATATCCTTCAAATTATCCTTTTTATGATTCCTTTTTTCTTTAATAAAAAAGAAGATAAAAGATATCCCACCACTCAGTAAACCTAGAGCAGAAACGGCACTTGCAATAGATTGATCACCAGTCATTGGAATTTGAGTACTATTTTCAAAATAAAAGAAACTAAAGAAAGCTAGGCTACTTAGAATAACAGGTATTAAAAACCATCTTAAGGAGACGTCTTGAAATTCTGCTGTATTTTTCTTTCGTTCGATAACAATGCGATTATTTTCTTTTTTCAAAAAGATCGTATTTTGTTCTGAAAGTTTTAGTTCTTCCACAATTTCTTCTGGCAATTTTATTTTAAATTCAGATAATTTCATTTATGAACTCCTATTCATTAAATACTTCAATTCTTATATTCTCATATTGAATGGGAGGATTCAAGTTTTTACCTGCTTAAAAACTTTTATTTTTCGACCAATTGATAACTCCTGAAAGTAGAAATAAACTAATAAGCGTTCCTTCTCTAATCACGATAGGCAATGAAAAAGTAAGGGAGATAAATACAGACATAACAACACAGACAATGTCTACACCATAACGATAAGTTGAAAATTTAAATCTAGTTTTATCTGCGAGTAGCTGACAAAAAGATTCTATCGGAAATTTTAATAAGCTCAACCGTAAAACTTGTCCGGTACCTGCTCCAGCAATCAAAACACCTATTAAAAAAACAACTAAACGTAGAGAATAAGCTGACAACATTATATTACCTAATAGGTGATAGTAAACAAAATTAATGACTTCTCCAAAACTCATAACAGCAACCAACATAAGAACATATTTTGAGATGCGACGTTCTTTATCTAAAATAAGGCAGCCTATTAAAAAACTAACATTTAATAAAGTTGTGACTGTCCCAATTTGAATACCCCATAAATTGCTTAATGAGACGTTCAGTGAATTAAAACTACTCACCCCAACATTGGCTTTAATCGTTAAAGAAATACCAATTGCACTAATAAAGTAATACAGTAATGATTGCAATAATTTTTTCATAAATATAACCACCTTTTTCCTTTGATAAGCCTATGGTATCTCATTTCCAAACATGTTAGTATGAGATATAGCACACTATGAGGTGAAAATATGAAAAAAATACTTTACCCTTTATCAACCATTAATTTTGAACAAAAAATGGCAGGAATAGATACTACAATTCTGTCTCAATCAATCGTTTTTGAATTTAAGCAAGGAGAATTTATAACCAGACAAAATGAAGTTCCGGCTTATCTTTATGTCATTCTATCAGGTCGAGCTAAGATTATGACATCTCAAACTAATGGCAAGCAACTAATTTTACAATTTTTAAATGAGCAAGATTTAATTGGGGATTTAACCATTATCCAAGCAGAAGAAGAAACTAAAGATGTTATTGCTTTAGGAAGCACGGTTTGTCTGGGGATTCCTATGGATTTAGTAGAATCAAAACTTATTCCCAATGCTGAATTTCTTTATTTTTTAGCTAATTATATTGGAAAAAAATTACTCCTTAGAGTAGAACACTTTAAAGAGCAACAAACACAAGAACTAAAAATTAGACTAATTAAATTATTACTTGATATTACAATTGATGATGAATACCATGAAAAACATACTGAAATTGCTGAATATCTAGGTGTCAGTTATCGTCATTATATGCATACACTTAAATTTTTAAAAGAGAATGATATGATCACAAAGAAAGCAGCATGCTATATGATTAACCGAAATAATATGATAATTTTTTTAAATGAAGATAAAAAAATGAGTTAAAAGTCATATCAAATCAGACTTTTAACTCACTCTTTTTATAGGTAATAGTATTTTAATCTCACTACCAACAGCTAATTCACTCTCAATCTCAACCGTTCCTTGATGTAAACCAATTATTTGCTTAACTAAAGGCAGACCCAGTCCATTCCCTTTTGACTGCCGACTACCATCATTCTGATAGAATTTATCAAAGGCGTGACGAACAGTTGATTCAGACATCCCAATACCGTTATCAGAAAGGGATATATAAAGAGCGTCTGGAGTAGAGAAAAGCATCACTTTAATTTTACCTTTCTCTTGATTATACTTGATGCCATTTTCCACAACATTGAGCCAAACCTGGTAAAGCAATTCTTCATTCCCCGTGTAATAAGTCGTCGGCAAATCTAGTTCAAATTCAATCTCTAGTGGCTCCCATTTAGGCTGTAAGAAGAGAATAACTTCTCTAATCTGTTCATCTAAACGAAATGAGTGATATTCTAAGCCAATTTTTTGATTTTCTAATTTTGTTAATCTTAAAATGTTATCTGTTAAATAAGACAACTGCTGCGTTCCATCTAGCATTCTATGGAGATAGATTTCTCGATCACCAGAAGAAAGAGAATCATCCTGTAAAAGTTGTACATAACCTCTAATAGTTGCGATTGGTGTTTTAAATTCATGGGAAACATTTGAAACAAAATCATGACGCATACTTTCAATACTCCGTAATTCAGTAACCATTACATTAAAATCATGATACAGCTGATTAACATCATTTATTTTTTGATTTTCTTCCAACTGAATAGAAAAATCTCCTTTAGCAACTAATCCCATCGATTCCCTTAACTTGGCAATTGGTTTTAATATTTTCCTTCCAATAAAGCCAGAAAGTGCTAAACCAATAAATAAACTAATTAACATTACAATTAGGATAGGAAAAATAGGCTCTGAGTGACCATTAATTAAGAGATTATATTTTTTTAAAAGAAAAATTAAAAATAAAAAGAGAATTAGGACAAAAAGGATTGTGAAAAAGATAAAAAAGGTAAAATAAATCCAGAGTTGTGAATGTAATTTTTTTCTCATGAATGAACAACCACTTTATAGCCAAGTCCTCTAATTGTTTCAATTGAAAAATCAGCATTACTTTCTAAACGATTTCGTAGTCTTTTAATATGAACATCAATCGTTCTTTCATCAGAATCCGATGCCATTCCCCATATTTCATCCATCAATTGTTGTCTAGTAAAAATTTTATTAGGATACGATAATAGTTTGTATAAAACTAAAAATTCCTTTTGAGGTAACATCTCTATTTTGTTATTATCACTGACTTCTAATGTTTCTTTATTTAAAGTCGTAGCGCCTACTATTAATTTTTGACTTGAAACAATCTTTGCTCGCCTCAAAAGTGCTTCCACACGTAGCAACATTTCATTAACATCAATTGGTTTAACCATATAGTCATCTATACCAAGTTTAAAGCCTCTTTTTTTATCTTCAAATGAGTCTTTGGCTGTAATAAATAAAAAAGGTAGTTGATATCCCGCTGAACGAACGGCTTCAATTAGCTGAAAGCCATCCATGTTTGGCATCATGATGTCACTAATGACTAAATCAATCGTATAGTTATCAAATAGTTCTAAAGCTTCAGTTCCATTTTGAGCAATAACTGTCTTAAATTGGCGCTTTTTTAGTGTTGATTGATAAAGAAGCGCTAAGTTTTCATCGTCTTCAACAATTAAAATATAGTTCATATAGATTTCCTCCTTGTTTCTTTTCATTAGTTTAACAGAACGAGATGAATCCAACATGAATTTTGTTCATTTTGAGTTAATAAAGCTATGTTAATATTTTAAACATTACTTAAAGAAAGAGATGGTCAGATGCTAGAATTAAAAGATATCAAAAAATATTATCAAGTAGGGGATACTGTCACAAAAGCTTTGGATGGTGTTTCAGTTGCATTTAGAAGACAAGAATTTGTCGCAATATTAGGCGCTAGTGGTTCTGGTAAGACGACGATGTTAAACGTTATTGGTGGATTGGATAACTATGATTCAGGGGATATGGTGATTGATGGAAAATCAACAAAAACCTTTAAAGATGGTGATTGGGATGCTTATCGGAATAATTCAATCGGCTTTGTTTTTCAAAGCTATAATTTAATTAGTCATTTGGGAATCATTGAAAATGTGGAATTAGGCATGACACTTAGTGGTGTTTCAAAAGAGGTTAAACGAAAACATGCTGAAGATGCTTTGCATAGGGTTGGTTTGACAGATCATATGAATAAAAAGCCCAATCAGCTATCGGGTGGTCAAATGCAACGGGTAGCTATTGCTAGAGCATTAGCTAACGATCCAGATATTTTACTCTGTGATGAGCCAACTGGTGCTTTAGACACTGAAACAAGTGTTCAGATTATGAATTTAATCAAAGAGCTATCTAAAGAAAAACTCATCATTATGGTAACTCATAATCCAGAGTTAGCTCACGAATACGCTGGAAGAATCATCGAATTTTCTGATGGTCGGATTAAAACAGATTCAAACCCTCATATTGAAAAAGAAAAAAAAGATCAGTTCGAATTAAAAAGAACAAAAATGAGCTTTATAACGGCTTTAAAATTATCATTTAACAACTTAAGAACTAAAAAAGGCAGAACTTTTTTAACTGCTTTTGCTTCAAGTATTGGTATCATTAGTATTGGTATTGTTTTAGCCTTGTCTAGCGGCTTCCAAAAACAGATTAATCAAACACAATCAGAAACTTTATCTAAATTTCCAATTACTATCTCTAAAGTCACAACCGATCAAACCAAAAATCCTAAAGAAGCATTAGGATCTGATAAAGGTAGCTTTTCAACTAAAAAAGAAATCACCTTAAAAACGAGTGATAGCGATAAAGCCCAACACACAAATAAACTAGATCAAAAATATGTTGATTACATTAAAAATATTGATCCTAAATTAAGTAACAGCATTGGTTATACAAGATTGGTTAACATGAACTTATTACGAGAAGTAGATGGAAAAGTCCAGCCTGTATCATTCTCTAATGATGCCAGTAAAACAGGTGGATCCATGGCAAGTGCTATGTCTAGTATGACAGGTGTTGGTGTTTCATCATTTCCTGCCAGTTCAGATGGTTCTTCTAATGACTTTCTAAAAGAAAATTATACAGTTCTAGCTGGAGATTATCCTAAAGATGAAACGGATATTGTTTTAATTGTGGATCGAAATAACAGTACTAACATCAATGCACTTAAAAATATCGGTGTTGATGCTAAAGAAAATGATACGTTGAGCTTTGATACTATTATTGGAACAGAATTAAAGCTAATTTCAAATAACGATTACTACACAAAACTGCCAACTGGTAATTTTGTACCAAGTCAAGAGTATCAAAATATGTATAACACTAAGGAGAATGAAACTTTAAAAGTGAGTGGTATCCTAAGAGTAAAATCATCCTCTACAATGAATTTGCTAGCTCCTGGGTTTGCCTATAGTAATGAACTAACCTCTAAAATCGTAGAAAAAAATCAAGACTCTGACATTGTCAAAGCACAAAAAGAAAGTCAAAATAATGTCATGAGCAATGAACCTTTAGATGAGATGACTAAAGAAAGTACCTTAGCCTATTTAGGTGGATCAAGCGTTCCAAACAGCATTATGATTTACCCAAACAACTACCAGGATAAAGAAGCTGTTTTAAGTTATCTTGACGACTTCAATAAAGGAAAAGATAAAAAAGATCGTATTCTGTATTCAGATTTAGCTAGTACCATGACCGATTTAACGGGTGGTTTAATGGACGCTATCACTTATGTCTTAATTGCTTTTGCTGGTATTTCTCTAGTAACAAGTATGATTATGATTGGAATTATTACTTATACTTCTGTCCTTGAAAGAACAAAAGAGATTGGTGTATTAAAAGCTCTAGGGGCAAGAAAAAAAGATATTACCCGAGTGTTCGATGCTGAAACTTGTATCTTAGGTATCGCATCAGGTGCATTAGGCGTTGGTATTGCTTGGCTTGCTACTTTTCCAATTAACAGTCTTCTATACAATATGACAGATTTAAAAAATGTGGCACAATTAAATCCTATTCACGGGTTAATATTGATTGCTGTTTCAACCGTTCTAACTATGATTGGTGGACATATTCCAGCAAAAATAGCTGCGAAAAAAGACGCGGCAATTGCTTTACGTGCGGATTAATCAAAAAGAAATGAGGTTCTTGTCTTTAGGAGCCTCATTTCTTTTTGTGTCTCAGTCTATTTAACGATATAATTAAAGAACACTAAAGGAGGCGCTTTATATGAAAAATAAACGAGTAATAGTTAGTTTTTTTCTACTTGGTTTCATTTTTTTAGTTAGCTGTTCTCAAAATAATCCTAGTATTAAACTATCAGGCATCGAAGTTGAAAAAACTGAAACTGACGCTGAAAACTTCAAACCTTATCAAACAGTAACAGATAAAGAAGAGATTAAAATCATTCAAGAAATTACAAAACAGCTCGATGATACAGCCGTTCCGGATATCGCCTTTGAGGGACCTACTAATTATCAATTTTATTTTACTTATGATGTTAAAGACGCTGATGTTAAACCTGCTGTCTATCAACTTCAAAAAGTAACCCATACAGATGTGTATCGCCTAAATAACTTAGAATTATCTGTGGATGATTCTAGAGCCGTTCAAAAAATTCTAATTGAAAAGTAGGTGTGTTAAATGTTTGTTTATTTAATCAGGCATGGACAAGATGATGATCAAATTCGAGGCGGTTGGTCAAAATCACCTCTGACTCCAAAAGGGAGAGAAGAAGTTCATCAACTAGGACGGAAGTTTAAAGAATTACAGATAGATCATCTCTATACCAGTGACTTACCTCGAGCTTTAGAAACTACTGCTATTTTTAAGACTTATCAACCAGAGATGCCCATTACTGATGATCCTCGTTTAAGAGAGATGAATAACGGTCTTTTAGAAGGTATGCCTAACGCAACAGCTGAAAAGTTATATCCTAATCTTTATTTTAGAACCCTAGATTGGACGGAAAAATACCCGGAAGGCGAGAGTCCTGAATTATTTTATCACCGCATTATCGATACATGGGAAGTCCTTACCAAAAACTCAGATGGAAATATCTGCCTTGTAACGCATGGTGGAGTAATTAATATCATTCTCCATCATATTAATAAAAAGGCTTATTCCAATAAAAAAACAGCCTACCCAATTCCTACCGCAAGTTTAACCAAAATTGATTTAAGGAGTGGAAGCCATGAAACGTTTTTCTGTGACAGTGACCATTGATCGCCCCAAAGGCTACGTGGATAGATTTAATAATGTTTACCCACTAAATTATGGTTATGTAGAAGGAATCATTGCTGGTGATGATGAATGGCAAGATGCTTATATCTTTGATGAAACAGATTGTACGGGAACACATTTTAAAGGAGAAGTCATCGCAGTTATTGTTAGAGAGGATGATATAGAAGATAAGTGGATAGTTGCTAAAGAGGGTGTGACTGTATCTACAGAAGAGATTTATCAAAAAGTTCACTTTATTGAGCAATACTTTAGTTCAACGATGATGTTGTTAGATTAAGCGAAGGGGAGTTATTAGTTGAAGATTGACAAATACCAAAAAGAAAATAGAGATGAAGTTATCTCATTGATCAAACAAACAATTAAGACAGTCAACAAACAGGACTATTCTTCAAATCAAGTAGAAGCGTGGGCTGACTTTAATCCAGAAACATGGGAAAAAGGCTTAGAAAATCATCAAGCAGTTATTGTGACGCTAGAAGATCGAATTGTTGGTTTTGCTGATATGGATGATACGGGTTACTTAGATCATTTATACGTTCACTCTGTTTATCAAAGAAGAGGCGTTGCTCAATTACTACTTTCTTTTTTAGAAAATAAGCATCCAGGCGAGACTTTCACTACCTATGCCTCAAAAACAGCTCGAGTTTTCTTTGAAGCGTCTGGCTATGATGTTATCAAAGAAAATCAGGTGATCCTTCGTGGGCAAACCTTTATCAATTACTACATGAAAAAAGAAGGAGGCAACTAAGTATGTCAGAAACCATGCAACAATTAAAACAATTTTTCCGTGAACAAAAAGATTTAAAAGTCTTCGGAATGAATGGCTCAAGAGTAAATCCTAATATTCCAGAGGACAAGTTCAAAGACTATGACGTGGTCTTTTTTACAACGGATTTAGATAAATATATAAAAGACCCTAGCTTTTTAAATACATTCGGTGAGATCTTAATCATGACAGAACCTGAGAATGATCCTGTTTGTCCTAACGAGCTATTAAAAGGAAAAGGGTACGTTTATTTGGTTCAGTACGTTGATGGTCTTAGAATCGACTTACAAATTAGATTACTAGAGACTTTGACAGACTATTTAGTTGAAGATTCCTTAACTTTAATTATAGAAGATAAAGACAACCTAATAAAAAATCTCCCTGTACCAACGGAATCAGACTACTACTTAACTAAACCAAGCCAACTGCAAGTCGAAAATTCAATCACCGAGTTTTGGTGGATGGTACCAAATATTTTAAAAGCAACCCTAAGAAATCAATTGCTACTAGCTGAGTTTTATTTACGATTAGCACGTGAAGAAGTTGTTCAAACAATGACCTGGACCATCGCAGCTAAAGAAGGTTGGAATAAAAATTACGGAAAAGAATGCACTCATAGTTTAAATTACTTAGATAAAGAAACGAGAGCTCAATTAAGCAATTCTTTTGTAACAGGAGATTCTGAAAAAATCTTAGTAGCCTTACGAGAGATGATTGCTTTAGAAGAAAGATACGGTGATATGTTAGTCGTAGATTTCAATCTCAATCCAGAGAAATACAAAAAATACAAAGAGATTCCCTATATTTACCTAAAGAGTAAAGGAGAATCGATACTTGCTGAGACATTCAAAAAAGAGGTGAGTTAATGGTTGTCTACTATGCGTTTCAAGACGCGATAAAAGAAGTCATTCGATCCAAAGGAATTATCCTAACAACAATCGGTAATTTGTTTTTAAGTGGTTTTACCTTTTTTATGTTACATCTGGCTCTTTTTTTCTCCTTCATTAGACAAGGGATGCTTTGGGAAGCTGAACATAATATCGAAGAGGCTCAGTTTAATACGCCATATCTACTACCAATTGCAATTTTTGCTTATAGTGCTGTGATCATTACTGGTATCTTATTTATTATGTCCCTACTTAACATGAAGAAAAATATAAAATTATTTAGTCTAACCCAAAAAGAAGAGCATCACACCATGTTACTCTTAGGACAAACACCGCGTATGATACAACTATACATAGCTTTTCAACTATTAATTTTTAGCCTATTCATTTTAAGTATAGGTTCAATTATCGGTTTTTCTGCCTTTAATTATGCGATTTTACATACCGCTCAATCAGGTCTCTTTGAAGAAACCATTTTAAGCTATCAACTTAATCGACTAGTTCCAATTGTTTTACCTATTCTAGGGATTATTTATCTTTTTTTAACTTCTTTTATCACCAAAAAACCAGAGTAGACCGAAAAAATATCGGTTTTCTCTGGTTTTATTCGTTATCATTCCACAAATCATTCATGGCATCTCTTTGTTCCGAATCCACTATATGAGTGTAAATCGCTGTCGCACTTGTTCCCGTTTGTCCTAACTGATGAGAGACAGTCAATAAGCTATTGGTTTTCTTATAGAGTTGAGTCCCTACCGTGTGTCTCAATTTATGGGGGGTAATTCTCGTTTTAAATGAACTAGAGTATTTAGCCACCATTTTTTCAACAGTCGAAGGTTCAATTCTTTTAGCTGCTCCCTTATAAGTGGTTAAAAATAAAGCTTTCTCTTGAGAATCTGGCGCGTAAAGTTGCTGACGCGCTTCTTCGTATTGAGCAATGTAGTCAATAAACAAAGAGGAGATTAGAGCGATATCTTTAAATCCACCTTTTCTAATGACTGTCGCCTCTAAATTCAGGGTATCTAGATCAGATACTTGCATATTCACTAACTCGGATAATCGAATCCCAGTTCCTAGAAACAAAGCAATAATCCCTAAATCTCTAATCTTATTTCGCTTAAAAGCTGCTTTTGCTTGGTGGCTTGTTAGAGTGTTTTCATAATCCTGATCAATGTAATATAGAAAGAGAATCGCTTCATCATCCAGTAGGAGTTTCTTTTCAATACTCCGTGAACGTTCCTGGAGCGTCTTGGTTGTCTTAACGTTTTCTATTTTCAGAAAAACATTTTGAGAGAGGTAGACTTGGTTGTTCTTTGTCTCCGTTTGTGTATTTAGATATTTAAACAATGAGCGAAGAGCTGTAATGGATCGTTGAACCGTCACAAACGAACGAGAGCGACTATCTTTTACTGTCCCAACTTTTGGTGAGTGCATTAAATGAGATTTGTATAGCTCTACATCTTCTTTTCTTAACTCTTCTAAGTCCTCTAACTCAATTTTTAGAGTTGTAGGAGCTGAGATGATATCTTCTGAGATTAACCACTCAAAAAAGCGACGAAACTCTTTGGCGTACTCATATAAAGTCACGGCAGAGTAGGGGACAATACTTTTAGAGTGCAAATACTCTTTAACAAACCAAGGTAGGTTTTGATTTTCGATTTCAATTAGTTTATTTATCTTTTCTCGGCTCATTTTTCTAGTTTCCTTTCGCGTGAAAAAACATACGTTCCCTACAATGAATATTATTATAGATTGTCTCTTTTGTCAAAATTCAAAAATTAACTTGATAGTGATATAATTAACATGTGGCACTTAGAAAGTTTATTACTATAGTTGAGGGGGACAAAATGATGAGTATTAAGTCTTATCAAATAGATATTTTAAACAATAAAAAGCAACAAAGTTTCAATACTACTATACTACTAATATTGAACTACGCAGAAGAGGAAAGAACAAGGTAATGACTTTAGATGAATTTAAACAAATTATTAGAGATGAACCTAACTTAATGGCTCTTTTAAACATAATAGAAAAACTCGAGTTAAAGGATTGTTGGTTATGCGCTGGAACAATTAGAAATTATTTTTGGGATTATTTATCTGAAAAAAAAGCACCGCAACTCACAACAGATGTGGATGTCATATTTTTTGACCCAACCATTACTTATGAAGAAACCCTTCGATTAGAACTAGAACTTAAGAGTAGCTATCCTAATTATCAATGGGAGCTTAAAAATCAAGTGTACATGCATTCTCATAATCCAAACACAGCACCTTATAAAAGCAGTCTAGATGCCTTGTCCAAATTTCCTGAACGTTGTACAGCAATCTCCGTAAGACTTAAAGAAGGCAATATAGAACTCTTAGCACCTTATGGAATTGACGACATTACTTCCTTCTTAGTACAACCAACACCTTACTTTGAAGAAGACTCTGAACGAATGTTTACCTATCAAAATCGAGTCACAAAGAAAAATTGGCAAGAAAAATGGCCACAATTAGTCATAAAAAAAGTTAGAAAGAAGATGATTTAAATGAATGAAACAGTCTGGTTTTTTATAGCCATTTCTTTTGTAAGCTTATTCGGAAGCTTGTCCCGGTTTACACCAAATGCTCTTTGGAACGATACTTCTTATTTTTTTAGAAAGAACAAGGAAGAATATTTACCTTTCACTAATAAACTACGAGGAAAATGCTTATTATTCTTTGGCGTGTTTAACTTAGTTCTAAGTGCCTTTGTCTATTTATTAAAAATTTCTATTTCCTTCCCCAAACTTGTAGCTTTCTTAATAATCGGATTAATTTTCATTGAGTTATTCGTCGAGATTTCTTGGAATAAGAAGGAAAAGAACAACAGTAATGTGACGAATCTTTTTCTAAAACAAATTATCCCATTTACCATTATTATCTATACTGCGATTGTCTTTAAAGCGCCTGAATGGATGATTATCAGTTTCATGATTATCTCTTTAGTAACTATAGGAGCAACAACAGTTTTCTTAATCAAGAAAAAAATCAAATTCTAAGACTAGAGGTGATACTTTGGAAAATATCGTAAGAAGTAAATTAGAACAATTAGAAGAAATGACTTGGACAGATAATGAAGTTACATGGTTAATCGACCATATTGGGGATGTTGATCCAGTAATTAGAGATGAACTTGTTTATAATGCTATTTCACTTTCATTAATTCAAGAGAAATTTACTCTAGATCAATATCATCAACGAATACCTAGCACGCTTCAAAGAAGTTTCACAGCACTTATGAATGCTTGTTTGATTGCTGTAGATGATGAGGTTGAAAACAAGTACTATGGACAGCTCACAAAAGAAGAGAAAGATTACTTTTTTAATCAAGCTATTTTATATTTAAGAAAAGAAAGAAGCCAAACTGGTCACTCAACGAAATACGGGTGGATTCATGCTATTGCATAGGGAGTTGATTTTTTAGCAGCTTCATGTTGTCACACTGATTTTGGTAAAAATAGAGTAGGAGAGCTTTAAAAACGATTGAGTCTGTTTTTAAACACCTTCAAGAACCTTTAACGCATCAAGAGGATAGAAGACTGGCAGTAGTAATCCTTGAGTTATTAGGAAATAAAAAATTAACAGAAGAGGAATTTATGGAGTGGCTAGGAAATATCAAACTCCTTTTAACAGAAGTCATCGATTACCAAATTCAAAGTAACTTTAATAATTTTCTAGAGGCCATTTATTTTAAACTAGAAACAGAAGGTCAATTGTCAGAAAATTTAAAAATTGAATTATTAACTTATTTAAAAAATTACTAAACAAGTTTCACGTAAAAATATTATGTCTACCTTTACGGAAAGAGATTACTTTCAAGAAAGGTAGAAAAGAACTGTCTTTTTAGAACAGGAGAGAGAAAATGATTCAAACATGCTGTTTTAAGTTCTGATTAGTACTAACAAAATTAAGGAGGAATTTATATGTATGAAGAAAAAGATTGGTTAATGCGCCAAATACGACGTTCTGCTGAAGGTTTAGGTAATTTACTAACGAAGAACTCGATTAAAGAAATATTAATGGTTGATCAATTGGACAAGCAAGCTATATCTGACGAGGAAATTAATTTAATCATTGCGTTAACTGATGTCAGCCGAAAAAGACAACAAACACAGATTTCTGATGATGAATTCTATGCACTATTAGGGATTTCGAAAGAAAAATGGCTTGAGATTGATACTCACAAAATAATGCCGACAGACACTGAACTCGCAGCCATTCAAGCTTTCTTAAAGTGAGGTGTTAACTATGGAATCCTCATTAAATCAATTCACACCACTTTTGGCATTTACTTTTATCGGTTTGTTCACTACTACGTTTTTGTTATTAATGGCATTTATTATGGATAAAACAAATGGTTTATTTTTAGCACGAAGTCTTAAAGATTTCAAAAAAGATCAAAAAAAGACTGAATTTGAAAAAGAACGACAAGTTGGTAAAAAATTGAGTGCTTGGATTTTTAAATTTATTCCACCATTTTTTATCGTATTTTTAGTGATGTTCTTGGTTTTATTACTTTTTTAAATATTGAATTGAGGAGTTGGTATCTAAAATGAAGGATATTTCATGGATTTTTTTCGATGTTGGGGAAACACTAGTTGATGAGAAAAAGAGTTATCTTAATTATGCAACTCGATGCAGTCATCAATTAACTACAAAAAACATCGAAGTATCACCAAGTACGTACTTAAAAATGATTGAAGATAACTACAAACAAAATGAAAAACGCCCTTTATACGCCACTTGGCAAGCATTTAACGTTAGAGACAAACGCCCTGAATGGCAACATATAAACGAGTGTCTTTATCCAAATGTAAAAGAAATTTTATATCTCTTATCTCAAAAATATAAGTTAGGAATCATTGCTAATCAAGGAGTAGGACTGAAAGAAAGATTAACTTCTTTTGAAATTCTCGATTACTTCTCACTGATTGTTTCTTCAGCAGATGTAAATATAAAGAAACCTGATCCAGAAATTTTTAAGTTTGCGCTAGAGAAAGCCAATATAAATGCTTCATCTGCTGTTTACATTGGGGACCGTGTTGATAATGATATAATCCCTGCTAAACAGTTGGGAATGAAAGCTATTAGAATTAAACAAGGTATGGCAAGGTTTCAAATGGAAAGTCTGCTCTATCCTTCTGATTTTATTATTAGTGGTTTTAGTGAATTGTTAGATATTCTTTAATTTAAATGGATAGAAGGAGGTTATTAAATGAAATGGCAGGAAAATCGAATTAAATCGGCTCAAAACGGAACAAATCCTATGCTCATTAAAGAATTAAAAGGCGGTTTTCTAGTATTTGGTGATGTCCAATTTTTACCAGGTTACTGTGTGTTACTTCCTAAAAAAGAAATACACTCTCTAAACGATTTATCTTTACAAGAACGTTCTCTTTTTCTTCTTGATATGTCGATTATTGGTGACGCATTAATTGAGGTTCTAAAACCTTTACGAATTAACTATGATATTCTAGGAAATACAGATAATTACCTCCATGCGCATATCTTTCCGCGTTATCAATGGGAAGAGGAACAACGCCGTAAAATGCCTGTTTGGCTTTATGATTCCTCTAATTGGAGTAATCCAGAAACAGCTTATCAACCTAGTAAACATGATGAGATAAGAAATAGTATACTTGCGTTTTTAGAACAAAATTATGATGAATTGAGTGATTAATATTGAAATCACTACTCTGCCAAGCAAAACATGAAAATAATTTAGAAACACTTGAGAAACTACTAATTGACTATCCTGACATTGATTATATGTTGTTTCCTGAAGGTTATCTAAACAACATTGATAGTTTGAATAAAGCTAAGATGCTTGCTAAAAAATATCATACCTATATCATTAGTTCTTTACGTCATCATGGCGATACGGCTATTGTTATTGACGCTTTCGGAGATATTCTTTACAACAGGAAAAAAACAGCTTCACATGATGAAGAAAAATTAGTAAATCCAGTCTTTTTCACTGATTCTCACCATCAAAAGAACGTTGGATTTCTCTTATGTATGGAAATTCTTAAAGGTATGCGTGATTTACCACTTATTCATTACGATTTTATACTACAACCAATAGGAGTCGGGATGTTCAAAGAAGAGCAGTTTGACCTTTGGCTTAACGAAGCAATTAAAATAGCAAAAAAATTTAATACCATTGTCATTGGAGCAAGTCATTCTGATGGGTCTTATAAAAATTGTGGCGTGTCTATCCCAATTTCTTACTGTATTGATAGTAATGGTGTCCCTGTTTATGTTCTTAAAAATCAATTAAAGACTCAAATTATAGAGATTACTGACAATAATTCAGTTAGATTAATCAATAGTTTTTAGAGTAAAGGAGAAACCAGTTATGATAAAAATAGCCAAAAGTACAAATGATCATCAAGAAAGTTTAAATCAAATTTTCGAAGAATCTATTCCATATTTCCTTAAAGTTGAAGGTCGAGAGCCTTTAAAGCCATTAGAAGATATCAGAGAAAAAATTGGAAACCCTCCTATCAGTATAAATATCATTGGAAGATCAACTATCGAATTATTAGACAATTTATACCGTCAAAAAGGAATAAATACCTGTCAATTACTCGTTTCTGGTTCTAATTATCTTGGTTTGAAATTTTGGACTGAAATTGGTTTTAACAAAATAGTTTATGTAGAAGCTCCTGATGAAAATTCACCCACTTGCTCAGTTGAAACCGAACTAGAACGTTCATTCTAACTAGCTATTTATAGCCGAATAATCTGTTTTATCCTGTTCAGTTATCTCTCTAATGACATGACAGGGTACTCCTGCAGCCACTACATTAGCTGGAATGTCCTTTGTGACAACACTACCAGAACCGATAACAGTATTATCGCCAATTGTCACACCTTGATTGACAGTGACATTAGCGCCAAACCACACATTATTTCCAATGGTTACTGGTTTTGCGTAGCAACCACCATTAGCACGTTCAATAGGATCAATCGCGTGATTAGATGTAAAAATACCTGCTCTAGGACCAAACAAGACGTTATCACCAATTGTAATTTTAGCGCCATCTAACATGATACAATCAAAATTAGCATAAAAATTTTCGCCTAAAATTATATTTTTGCCAAACTCACACCTAAAATTAGGTTCAAAATGCGCTGTTTTCCCCATTTTTCCAACAATTTGGCGCAATAGGTCAGTACGAATCAGTTCAGAGTGACCAAAACTCTTATTATATTTATTTGTTTTAAAAATAATTTGTTCTCTGTAGTTGATTAATTCAGGTGTCACATCGTTATACATTTTACCAGTTGCCATATGATCAAATTGTTCTTCCAAAAGCATAAATAAAGTCCTCCAATTAATTTAATTAGTTATAACTATTATAATGCTTTATTTTATAAAAACAAAAGATATTAATACATATAAAATTATTGGAATCATCAGTGTTTCTTTAGCTGAAAATGGTACTTTTTGTGAAATTGGTTACACAATGAATCGTCAATTTTGGCGCCAAGAAATTACTTATGAAATGTTAAAAGAATTAATTAACTTATTAACTTATTATGGTTGAATTTATCTATAACAAAGATTATTGCTCACGTGCATAAAGATAACCAACCAAGCATCCATAAACTTTATAGAAAATGAAACGTCACAGACACAAACAGATAAAGAATTTATATTGAATGCTTAAAAATAATCATAAACACCTACATTTTAACTTCTAAAATCAACTTGGTTTAATATATATTATGTAAACCAATAAGAGAAATTTTAGTTTATTCTTAATTTTAAAAAATAGTTCATCTGCCCTCTTTGAAAAATTCACATTATAAAAAAATACAAACCCATAAATTAATGCTATAATAAATAAGTAAAAAATAGATTTAGGAGCTGGAATATTTGAATAATAGTATACAAACCAAAGAAATAACATTGGAGACAATCAGAAACAATCGAGAAATTTTGATTAACGGTAGAACTGCTTATTTTGCTGATCTAGTTAAAACTGCAGTGACTCTTAGCACTGAAATTGCACATGAATCAAATGAACAGATAAAAGAATTAAAATCAATGCTGATCACAGAGACTATCACTATTATGACTGCTTCTTGGAGAAATACCCTACCCTTTAATCTTTTTGTATCTAAAGGTGCGGATGATTTTGCTAAAAGCTTAGGTGTAGAAGATTTACGAAATCACAACTACAGTTTAAAATTTAGCATGGATAAAATCATTGAAATAATTGAAGAGCCTAGTTTTCTTGCTGTAGCAGAAAACTTAAGTGATCAAGATGTTGCTAAATTAAACAAATCATTGAGTAAAGAGGATACACTTTTAAATTCTAATGTTATGCTTCACTGGGAACATGCTTACACTGGAAAAATGTTCACTACAGATGTTACAGCGTTAATTAAAGAGCTAAGTAATAACAATGCTACTGACGAAGTTATTTTATCATCTGTTAAAACTTTAGTTGAAAAACAAGCTATTGTTTGGATTCTGAAACCAGAAAATTATGTTATCACTGAAAAAGGCTATAAAGATACTAGACAACCAAGCTGGGAAGCTGCCTATAAAGAATGTGCTATTGAATTAAGTGAAACATCGAAAGAAGATTACAGTAAAAGCTTCAATAAAAAATGGTAATCATAGTGACACCTGATCAGTCTGAGAATAATCTCGGATTGATTTTTTTATTGACCCCCTCTTTTTCTTTGAGGTACAATGATCATAATAAAAATAAAGGAGAGAATAATGTTATTACTTATTGCTGAAGACTTTATAATTGTAGAATCAATTCCACTTGTCCTCCCCTATTACGAAGAGTTAGTCTATAAAACACGACAAGAATCTGGATGTATTTCTTATGAATTGACGCGAGATTTAAAAAAAGAAGGCCATTTCCTATTTTTAGAACGTTGGATTGATGAGGAGGCACTGAATCTACATACACAGACAGAGCATTTCAAACGTCTAGTTCCTCTAATTGATCAACATATTAGTCGAGAAGCTAAATATACACGGATGGAAATAGTCCAGTAAAAAGAACCTGAAGTAATATTTCAGGTTCTTTGTTTGTATCGATTAATAGACTTACGTACTAAATATGATTGATAAATTAAATAACCAAATAAAATAAAGGGGCCAAACGCTAACAAAAGTCTCACTAACGCAAAAGGTAACTCAAATAAAAAGGCTTTTCTAAATGCTTCCCCTGTTTTCTCCCAAATTCCTGGTGTTAAAAAGGCTTTTTTCAAATCAAACAAAATCGCTTTATCTTTTTCATTAAAAAAAAGAATTACATAAAATAGCATAATTAAACTGTTAGTTGTATCAATTTTTTTCTTAGATCGTAATTCTCGTTCATATTTTGATTGATCATCTGAAAATAATTCGTTACTCTTATCAAGTTGTCCTAAAAAATATAGTTTATGACTCTTCTCTCTTGACTTTATATACTCCCAACCAGAATCACTGATAAATTGAACATATGCATTTCGTTCAGTATATTCTTTGAACTCTCTGACATCAATTCGGATAACTAGATTATTATTATCATTTTCAATAAATCTATATTGCCCAAATCCAGGCGCCTCTATAAGTGACCAACCATTTATCATCATTTTATTCAGCCACGCTTCTTCTTTTTCAATAGTTGAAAAATATTTACATTTACTCTTCTCCAAGATTAATCCTCTCCTTTTAAAGATTGCTTCCAAATCGATATACAATGTGTCATTCGCTCAATTTCTAATACCAGCAATTTGTTACCTAGTTCTGTAGTTTGGTACATTTTTCGCCTTTCTAATTCTGAAGGTAATTGTTCTATAAGATTTTGCTTGAGTAAATTTTCAATAGCTCCGTACATCGTACCAGCTGCAATTCTTACAGTTCCTTCGCTCATTTCTTCAATAGATTTTATAGCAAGATAACCATATGTTGGTTTTTTAAAAGCAGTTAGCACATAAAAAACAGTTTCAGTTAAGGGTAGTTTAGGCCTCTCCATTTACTTACCTCCTTATTCTAACTATATAGTACTACTATACAGTTAGAATGTACAGTTCAACTGTATAAAAAAACCAATACAAATGTACTAGTTTCAGTTAATTTTATTTATTCATTTCTAACAAGTTTTTCTGAATAATTTAAAAACTCTTCACTTACTAAATAATATTTAGGTAAAAACACAGCTGTAATGGTCATTAAAAATTCAGAATTAGCAATCGAAGGGTTTACCATTCGGTGTTCTGCATTTTTTATCATTTTAACTGTCAAATTATCAGGATTCACATTTTTTCTATAAGCTTTTTCTGTATCCTTTGAATTTACATTCTTATCTTTTTCACCTAAAATCAGATGAACGTTACTGTTCATTTTTTTTAAATCATTAGTAGCATCTAAAGTCATACTACGTTTAACAAATTGATAACGATCTTCTGTCATTTTACTTGTTCCGCCAGCTTTAAGGTATATTTCATAATTCTCTTTTTCTAAAATTAAATCACTATCTTTTTGAAATCCATCAATTTCTGTTTGGATTTCTTTTTCATTTTTACCATTATTTTTGGCTTGATTTTCAGTAAAATAAGTACTCTGACTTAGCCAATTCACTCCTGGAGCAAGTAAGATAGAAAATTGAATATCTTCTCTCATTTTATCAACTTTAGGAATTACCCAACCTGCTTGACTAGCTCCCCACAAGCCGATTTTAGCCGATAATTCTGGGCGATTTTTCTTTGTCCAGTCAATGACATCACTGACTTCATTAGCGCGATCTTGCATTGATTGATCTAACCAATTTCCACTTGATTGTCCTACTCCTTGTTTATCCCATGAAACAGAGGCAAACCCTTGTTTAGCAAAACGTTCCATTATTGGATAATAACCACCATCCTGAGTAGCGTTTTGAGGGCCATCACCATGAACAAAGAAAATAACACCTTTTACTTCTCCCTTTTTAGGAGTCACAATAACTGAAGACAATGTTTTGTTTTTTATTTTAACTGCTATTTTTTCTTCTTTAAATTGGTAATTATTTCCTATTATAAAAATAGAAGTTAACACCACACCCGTTACGGTTAAACTAATGACTATTTGACTGATTACTTTTTTCATATCTACTATCACCTTTCTTTTATTGCGACTAGTATAAATCTTGTTGTAACCACACAGTCAATGAAAATACTTTATTTATTTTTTTTATTTTCAAAGCGTTCAACTTTGGAACGGTTACCACATATTTTCATCGAACACCATTTTCTTCTACCGTTTTTATTAATAAATAATAGTGGACAGCTATCATTAGCACACCGACTTATTTTATTTAGTTCTTTGGATTCAATGAGTTCTGATAGCGATAAAAAAACTAAGGCTTTAATACCTTCTAAACCATTTTTAGTGGGTACGTAAATCACTTTTTTATCTACAAAAATAAGAGAAAAAGGATTTGCTAGCGTTTCTTCTTCAATTAGCTCTTTTATTTCATTTTCAGTCACTTCTCTATTGATGAAACTAACCAATAATTCGTGTAAATAGTTTCTAAATGTAATTACAGGATCTAACGTATCTATTCCTTCTATGTAAGTACTGAATATTGAAAGTTGTGTATTGTATGATGAACTCTTTTCGATAGGAGACTCTGACCATTCTTTTAAATTTTCAACCGATTGAATTAATTCTATTACTTTTCCATTCCTCATTAATCGAGTATTTAAAAAATTTAACGCGAAATTATCTGTTATATTTGGAAATATGTCTATCATAATTCTCACCTACTTTAGAATCAGTATACCATACAAAAAGCTAAAACTAACCATTAAAAATAATAATGAACAGTTATTAATAACTGAAACTAACCTCTTTTAAACTTATAAGAAGTTAATAAAAAAAGAAATCGAAATGTATAAACATCGATTTCTTTTTTATAAAGTATTATTTTTATTTAAATTTATCCAATAACGTTCTATATTTGTTTGGTTTATCTGGATTCTGCTTTCTAATATTCCACCACTCGACAGAATAACAGTTCTAGAAAAATTATTATTTGACTCACATGTGAGTAATACATGTGAGTGTTGCAACTCTATTTTTGAGAAAAATAAGACTTCTTTTAGAATTTGCTTTCCATACCCTTTTCCTCGATAAAGTTTACTAACAGAATATGCAATATGACCTCCATTTAGTTGAAGTTGTCCAGTCAACTGATGATTCACACTCGCCACTCCCACTAAGTTATTTAATTCGTCTACTGCCATAAACTGCGTTACTTTTGTTTGATTTTTTAATGGTTTCAATTCTTTTTTTGTCACTTGTTTTCTCCATTTTTTAATATCCGGTGCTGTTGTTAGACCAGAAGAACCGTGAATTAATTCTTTTTCTTGTAAAAATGACTTCTTAAAAATAAAAAGTTGCTGATCTGTAACTTGATCTACCTTAACTAGTTTAATACTCATCTTAATCTCCTAACTCATAAAACTGCAAATTGCGGCAATCAAAACATACATCTTAGGCTCGAAAGAGAAAAAATGGCTTGCTTGAAACAAAGGGATTGGTTTTACTTTTTCTAAAAGCCATTTTGATACAGCTAAGTAAAACAACCATCCAATAACAGCTCCAAAAGTATTAGTGATAAGATCATTTATATCTGTTGCTCTAAATCGTGTAAATAATTGGCTTAACTCAATAAATAGTGATAAGAAGAAGGCATACTTTAAGGTTTCTTTAAATGAGTGATATTTGCTCCACATAAGAGGTAATAAGAATCCTAGAGGAACGAACATAAGGATATTTAAATAATCTGAGTGAAGTATTCCTGTCCCAAATGGGATAAAACTAATATTAGGATCAAAAATATTGCCTTGTACGTTTAGAACTCGCTGCCAATTTGATAAACTTGGAAATCCAATAATTTCTTTTAACATAATCAACAAGTAGAGCATTACTCCATACCCTAAAATATAATGATTAATCTCTCGGTAATGCATTATTTTAAATAATCTTTTTTGATGTTTATAATTATAAATGGTTAATATAACAAAAGCTAAGACAAAACTTAACATAAAAAAACCTCCTTAGACTCTATTATAGCGTAAGGAAGTTCTAATTATTATTGGACTTTAGAACTAATTTATGGTTTACATATTACTAATATATTAAAAAAAGGATAAGACATCTGACATTGTTAATTTTTCTTTTTCTTGTTGATTAAAATCTTTTTTTATTTTACCTTGTTCTAACACTAATAGACGGTTTCCATATTTCAAAGCATCTTCCATTCTATGTGTGATCATTAGACAAGTTAAATGATTTTCTTCTATAATATTATTTGTCAAAGTCATCAAATGTTTGGCAGTTTTAGGATCTAGTGCGGCTGTATGTTCATCTAACAAGAGTAAGGTTGGTTTTTGTAGTGTCGACATTAACAAGCTTAATGCTTGTCTTTGTCCTCCTGAAAGATCTCCTGTAGGCGTATCTAAATGATTTTCTAGACCATTACCAATCGTTTTACAAAGATCATGAAACAAAATTTCCTTATTAGCTAACTTTCTTAAAGAAAAGCCTCGCTTTTTACCTCTCAAACTAGCAATGAGTAAGTTTTCTGAAACAGTCATTCGGGGAGCTGTTCCCAACTTAGGATCTTGAAATACTCGCCCGATAAATTTTGCTCGTTTTTCCTCCGAAAGTTGAGTTATAACTGTTTCGTTGATTATTATTTCACCCGAAGTTAAAAATAAATTACCACTAATTGAGTTGAATAGCGTGGATTTACCTGCTCCGTTTCCACCAAGAATCGTTATAAAATCACCCTGGTTAATTTCTAAATTTAGTTGATCCATAATTCGCATGCCTGAATCAGTTACTTTGATACCGTCTTTAATGGTTAGTATGGGTGATCTCATTTAATAACCTCCTTTTTAGGAAAAATTCTATCTTTAATTTGTGGAACCATTAGACATACTGCTAGAATAAATGATGAATATAACTTCAGATAAGTCGTATCAAATTTTAGTTTGATTACGACTAAAATTAAAAGTTGGTATAAAATACTACCAATGACAATCGCAATTAAGCGTTCTGGTAAAGTCAAATTACCAAACAGCAATTCTCCTAAAATAATTGAAGCTAGACCAATAACAATGATTCCCACTCCTTTATTCACATCTGCATAACCTTCACTCTGGGCAATTAATGCACCCGAAAGAGCGATAATACCATTCGAAACCATCAAACCTAAAATTTTCATTCGATCTGTATGAATGCCAAACGATTTGGCCATTGCTTCATTATCTCCTGTGGCAACGTATGCTTGACCTATATTAGTTGTTAGAAAAAAGATAATACCTCCAATTACAACTATTAAGACAATAAGAGAAATGATAATTTTATCGAAATTAGGTGGTAAATTCAAAAAGTTTAAACTATCAAATATTTTTTTCTGATTTAATAATGAAAGATTTGGTGATTTCATGATAAATAAAATGACAGAATTTAAACCACTCATCACTAATATTCCTGATAGGATAATCGGTATTTTTCCTTTTGTAAATAATAAACCTGTTGTAAGACCGGCTAACACTCCAGCTATAATGCCCAATAAAGTCGCTATTATCGGAGATATGCCATGTGTAATTGCAGTGACACAAACAGCGCCACCTAAAGGAAAACTTCCTTCTGTTGTTAAATCAGGAAAATTAAGAATTCTAAAGGTTAAAAAGATACCTAATCCCAGAACAGCCCATAAAAAACCTTGTGCAATTGTTGATACAATCATTTTATTGTCCTCCTTTAATAATAGCTTTATCTAAAATACTATCTGGAATTGTGATATTTAATAATTGAGCTTGTTTCTTATTCACAACTGTATCACCTGTATCAAAAGTATAAATAGGTGTATCTTTAGGTTCTTTATTTCCTTTCAAAATATCAACAACCATCTTGCCTGTCTGAACGCCTAATTGATGTTGGTTTATACCAACCGTTGCCAATCCACCTTGTTCAACCATTGTATCAACAGAAGGGATAATCGGAATCTTATATTGATTTCCTACATCAACAATTGTTTGCATGGCATTAGCCATTGTATTATCTGTTGGCAGATAGATAAAGTCGATTTCTTTTGCCATAACTTGCATCATTTGTGGGATCTCATTTGTAGAAGGGACTGCATATTTTTTGACATCATACCCTTCTTTTGTGGCAATTTCTGATATTTTATCTACTTGATAAGCTGAGTTATCTTCTGCAGATGAATACAAAACACCCATTTTTTTCTTCTCTGGTAAAACCTGATGAACTAAATCTAATTGGGCTTTAATAGGTGATTGATCGCTAACACCTGTAATATTTCCTCCTGGTTTATCATTATCTAAGACTAATCCAGCACTTTCAGGATCACTAATTGCTCCTAATACAATGGGAATATCCTTAGTTTGATTAGCGAGTGCCTGTGCAGCTGGTGTAGCTATTCCTACAAGGACATCTGACTTTTCATTTAACAAATGTTGGCTCATGCTTGTTAACTTACTTTGATCTGCTTGTCCATTTTGGAAAACGATTTTCACCGTTTTTCCATCTTCGTATCCTTGTTCTCTCAATTCGTCAATTAAGCCTTGATAAATTTGATCCAATGCCGGATGACTTACAAATTGCAGGATTCCCACTACCGGAATATCTGATTTTTTATTCTCAGATTTTAATTTTTGACTATCCATAATAAAGCTAGATATTAAGAAACTGAATAATAAGATAAGTGTGATGTTTAATTTTTTATTTTTCATTTTTATATTTCCTCCTTTAGAATAAAAAAAGAGCGATAACCTATTATTGGTTATCGCTCATCTATCATAATAGACAAAACAAAAACCGCATAATCTATGCGGTATAATTCATCTTTACCCAACATAGATACATATTTTTAGAATAATTTCTAAAAAGCTGTACCCACGCCAAATGATTAGCCTAAATACAACTATCTACGCCAAGTTTGCCATGAAAAGCTATTCAATTTAAAATCTGAAAATTTATTTGTTATTTGTTCCATGACAATCCCTCTTTCGTTAAAATAATAAACATATCTTACCCATAAAAAATATAAAAGTCAATATATAATTACTCAAATTCAACTTCAGATGTGTGTGTGCCATCGCTAGGATTAGGATTAAAATCAAGCTCATCTTTCTTTTCAACACGCTTTGGTTTTTTTTGCGGAATTTTAGGATTAATCATTAAGTTTACTTCATCAACTAATTCTGAAGCACCATTTTTTAATGTATCAAATGCATATCGTTTTGATTCTTTTCCATTTTCAATCAACAAAAAATTATTTTTTTTGTCTAATTTTAAATTATCAACGCTTTTTTGATTACCATAAATCGGTTGATAAATATACACTATTTCTGGAAGTCCTTCGATTGATTTTGCTTCATTAAACATTTTTTCAAGTTCATCGTAACCTTTATTGTTGGTAGGATTAATAATTCCTAAAACAACAGGTTCTTTACTCGATAGTATTGTATTGATATCAGCGTTTTTAACATTTTTAAATTGTTTGTTTTTAAATGTGACTTTCGCTACTGACTCTATCTGTCTTTCTCTTATCGTTTCTCTGTATGCCGAAACAAATAAATGACTAATAATAAAAAAAGCTATGACTACAACTATTATCGCTATCGTTTTTTTCTTTTTTAATACGGTTAATAATTGTCCCGCTAATCCCTCATTATTCGTAGTCTTTACCTTCATTGAATAACCACCTTATTTTGTTAATAGTCCTATTATAACTTATAATTTTAAGATTGAGAATACCAAGTATCATAAAAACAGTAACTGATCTTGTTAGATATTTAGTTTTCACTATATTTTTAACTCATAATGGTATATAATAGTTTAATTGAAAAGCTATTTTTAAAGATTAGGAGAGACATTATTTTGACAAATGAAATTAAGAAATGCCCTAATTGTGGTCATCAATTCAAATCTGGAGAAGAGTATTGTCCAAACTGTGACCTTTTTATTCCGATGAATGAACAAAATGAAAATGACGCAACTTTTGACCCTGAAAAAACACAAACATTTAAAACGTTCAAAGAAACTGAAAATAAGTCTGATGAAAATTTCAGCGAGCCCACGTTTAAGCATCGTGGAAAAACATCAGTAGATAACACTTCAGATACTATTGAAGAAGCTGAAACAATCAGCAACCAATCAGAAGAAAAAAAAGAGCCTGAAACAGAGAAAAACCAACCTATTTCTAACGAAAATATCTCTTCTGAAGATACAACTGAGATCGAAGAAACTTTTATTGATAAAGAAGAATCATTAGATATCCATTCTGAAGATCCGTTAGAAGTAAATAATGAACCCATCAATGAAATTGAAGTGGTAGTCAGTGATGATAAAGAATCTGTTGAGGTTAAATCTAATAAAGAACAACCTTCTTCTAATAAAAAGAAAACTAAAGCAATTATTGGATTGTCTGCTACAGTTGTCCTTATCGTAGGAGGCTTAACTTTCTACTCTACACAACAAAAAAAGAATGAAGAAAAAGCGACAACTGAACTTGTTTCAACGACAGAATTAAATCTTAATTCTCTATATAGTTCGTCTGAACATATCTACCTAAAAAAGAATGTGACACAAGATGACATCAAAAAAGCAAAAGAATCTTTAGAAAAACTAAAGGGCAAAGAGGATTATGCGGACTTAAAAAAAGAATTCGATACTGTTGAAGAAAAGTTTAATAAGCAAAATGCGATCAACGAAGTTTTCAAAAAGCCTATTATTGATTCGGATCAATTGGATACAAAAGTTTATGTAAAAAATGCAGATAAACTATCGATGAATAAAATTGCAACTGAAAAAGATGGCTTTGATATTCTTTATAATAAAGCATTTTCTGAAGCAGAAGAGCAAAAATCTTCATTAACAAAAGCAAATGATAGTTTGTCTATTGTTTATAAAGAAGATCAAGTGGTCAAAGAAGCTTCAAAAGAGCAATATGATGACGCTGAAAAAGCGATTAAAGCTATCAAAGACCCAGGAGTTAAAAAAGAATTTTCTGAAAAACTTGATAAAGTAAAAGCTTTCCTAGATGAAAAAGAAAAAGAGAAACAAGCTGAAGCTGAGGCTTTTGCTGCTGAACAAGCAAAAATAGCTCAACAAGAGCAACAAATTCAAGCAAACCCAAATAACAATAATAACAACAACTCTAGTGGTACGTTTAAAGCAACAGACCCTAATTATAAATGGGGAAATCGTAAAGACGGTAATATCAATAATAATGATGATGCTTGGGCTTGGAACCCTGGAATTCAAGAAAAAGTTATTTCCGAAGTTATTAGCCGAGGCTACGTAGCTGAAGGTGGCTATTATCTTGAACCTGTTTACATTGAAAATGGTGAAGGTTTCTATAACTTATACGCCACTACAAATTCAAAAATATTCCCGAAAAGTAAAGCAGAAGAATTTCCACTTTATGTCGTAACAATCAATGCTAAGACTGGTTGGTTCAAAGGTAACGGACCAAACTAAAAGAACTAAACAGGGAAATAACAATTTGGTTGTTATTTCCCTATTTTTATTAAATTTAAAGGAGAAACTATATGTCATTTGATGGTATATTTACCCACTTAATATCAAAAGAATTAACCCATGAACTTGTTGGTGGCCGTATTTCAAAAATCCATCAACCTTATGAGAATGAATTGATGTTAGTTATTAGAAATAAAAGTAAAAATCATACATTACTTTTATCAGCTCATCCTTCCTACTCTCGTGTTCAACTGACTGAAATTAATTATAAAAATCCCTCTACTCCACCTAATTTTTGTATGGTAATGAGAAAATACCTCGAAGGAAGTTTACTTGAATCTATTTCTCAAAAAGAAAATGATCGTGTGTTACATTTTTCTTTTTCCAGCAGAAACGAAATTGGAGACTTAGAAAATATCATCCTTACAATCGAACTTATGGGCCGTCACAGCAATATCATTTTATTCAATCAGTCATCTAACAAAATAATTGATGCTATAAAACATGTTGGTTCGAGTATGAATAGCTATCGTACAATCTTACCCGGTGCAGACTATATTTCTCCACCTAAACAAGAAAAAATAAATCCTTTTGAAATTCCTTACAATCAATTATTTGAATTAATGAATACAGCAGACAATATAGATGCGTCATTTATTCAAAATAATTTCCAAGGCTTTGGTAAAGATACCGCGTCTGAGTTAGCTTATCGAATAAACTTAGATTTAAAAAATAAATTTAATATTTGGCAAGCCTTTTTTTCTGAATTATCCGAACAGACTAACCCCTGTCTTTACCAATTAGAAGGAAAAGAATTCTTTACCCCTATTCCCTTCTTATCGATGGAGAATACTTTTGTTTATTATAAGTCACTAAGTCATTTATTAGACGGTTTCTATGAAGGAAAAGCTGAAAGGGACCGCGTTAAGCAGCAAGCTGGAGAACTTTTTAAAAAAATTAAGAATGATTTAGCTAAAATCAAAAAAAAGGTAAAGAAATTTGATCAAGCTTTAATTGATGCGGATAATGCAGAAATTTTTAGAATTAAAGGTGAGCTTCTAACAACTTTTTTACACGAAGTACCACGAGGAGCTAAAAAAGTGACCTTATTAAATTATTATAAAGATAATGAGCCTATTGATATTTCATTAAATGAAGCCCTATCTCCTAATCAAAATGCTCAAAAATACTTCCAACGCTATCAGAAATTAAAAAACAGCGTTAAAATTGTTAAAGAACAACTTGAAAAAGCTAATTTTGAGCAAATATATTTAGAATCTGTCGCTGATCAACTTGAATTAGCCACACCAAAAGATATCGATTTAATTAGAGAAGAATTAATTGCCGAAAAATATATTAAAGATCGACAAAGAAAGAAAAAGCAAAAAGTAAAGAAAAGTGAACCTGAAAAATTCATATCTTCAACTGGTTTGATTATTTCTGTAGGTAAAAATAACCTCCAAAATGATCAATTAACTTTGAAATCAGCTAAAAAAACTGATACGTGGCTACATGCCAAAGACATTCCTGGTTCCCATGTTATCATTAACAGTAACGATGTGGACGAAGAAACCTTATTAGAAGCAGCTAATCTAGCCGCATATTATTCAAAATATCGGCTATCGGCCCAAGTTCCTGTAGACTATGTATTAGTGAAACATGTCAAGAAACCAAACGGGGCAAAACCCGGTTATGTTATATATGAGAATCAAAAAACACTGTTTATCACACCCAATAAAGAAAAAATTGATAAAGCGTTATTAAATGGAGGACAATTATGAGATTTAGAGAAGCGTTAATAGTTTTTGTTGGAATTAGTATTATGGTATTTGGATTTAGTTATTTTATCTATCGTTATTTTTTCAAAAAAGATTTAAAAAATTGGAAGCTTAATTGCTTTATGTTAATCGTAGCATTTGCCGGAGTTGCTTTATTTTTACCTAATACAATAACATATGTAAAAGAGAAAAAAGGATTCGTTAATAATGCAAATGTGCAGTATGTTAGTGGTAAAAAAGTAGTCAGTCATGCTAATGCTCATGAAAGACTCATCTTACCTACTGCTTATGATACAATTGAAAATACGCATCCATCTGTTATTAGTTTTCCAGAAAAATGGAATGGCTATAAATACTGGATGGGAATTACTGCCTACCCTAAAGGCGTTGCTACTTATGAGAACCCACATGTTTTCAAATCTAACGATTTAATTGAATGGATCCCAGACGATAACAACCCTTTAGACGAACCTAAGTCAGAAAAATTTAATGGCGAAGTACCATTGCAGTATGATTCTGATACAAATATCATTTATAACAAAGAAGAAAATCGTTTAGAATTATTTTGGCGTTATGTAGATGATATTTCTGGAGATGTTGTCATTTACCGTATAGATTCTTCTGATGGTAAAACATGGAGCGATAAAAAAGTGATCCATAAAGCGAATCGTAAAAAAGGTGATTGGATTTCTCCTGACTTTGTAAAAGATGAAAACGGTTATCAAGTTTGGTATGTTGCTAATGGCTTTAAAATTTGGCACCGTACAAGTAAAGATGGCTTAAAATGGACAAAACCAACTGAAGTCAAAATGGCTTATTCTAATGCTGATGGGATGAAACATTGGCATTTAGATGTACAAAAAACAGATTTGGGCTATGAAACAGTTGTTTCTGGATTCAAGAGTGATGGGACAATTCAACTCTCTCAACGTCATGTTATGAACGTCTACTACTCTAAATCTAAAGATGGTAAAACATGGGACGATTTAACACCTATCATCTTCCCTTCTGGTGATAAACATCAATTCGATGGTAAAGGACTTTATAAGAGTGCTTTATTAAAAGACAACGGTCAATACTATGTGTTTTATAGTGGTATTGGTTTTGATGATACCCGTGGTGTTGGTTTATCATATGGTAAGGATATCTTTAAATTAAAAGGACTTAATTACTCTGATACAACTGATTTATTAAATCCTAATAAGAAATCGTTAACGACAAAAGAGAGCTCTAGCACAGCACCTTAAATGAAATTTATCTAAGAACACTTACTTTTAAGTGTTCTTTTTTTATTCAAAATTCACTTAATTTTAATATCTTTATCATTTAAGCTTCTTTTCTTAATATTTTGATTGTCATACCTTCTCTTAATCATTATGATATTAAAGTAACTAAAATATAAAGGAGTGATTTTAATATGGATAAATCTAAGCAATTAAGATGGTACAACGTTGCTATCATTGCTTTCGTTTCTGTATGGGGTCTAGGAAATGTCGTTAATAATTATGCGACACAAGGGCTTTCTGTTATAGTTTCATGGATACTTATCATGGCACTTTACTTTGTACCATACGCATTAATAGTCGGACAATTAGGTTCAACATTTAAAGACAGCCCTGGTGGTGTTAGTAGCTGGGTTAAGAATACAACAACTAAGAAAATTGGTTATTTTGCTGCTTGGACTTATTGGGTCGTGCATATCCCCTACTTAGCACAAAAACCTCAAGGTATTATTATTTCTCTAAGCTGGATCTTTAAACAAAATGGTAATTTTATTAACACAGCTAGCGCAACAACGATTGCTATGATTTGTTTGGCGATTTTCTTATTCTTTTTATGGATTTCTTCAAAAGGATTAACCACATTAAAAAGGATTGGTGGCGTTGCAGGAACTGCGATGTTTATCATGTCATTATTATTTATTTTATTAGCAGTATCAGCACCTTCTCTAACTGGGGCCTCATTTGCTACACCAGATATGGGAAATATTAAATCTTATATTCCTAAATTTGATTTTGCCTATTTTACAACCATCTCAATGTTAGTTTTCGCAGTTGGTGGAGCTGAAAAAATCTCTCCTTATGTGAATGAAACAAAAAATGCATCAAAGGAATTTCCTAAAGGAATGCTTGTTTTAGCTATTATGATCGGTGTTTGTGCGATTTTAGGTTCGTTCTCAATGGGTATGTTATTTGATAGTAACAATGTTCCTAAAGATTTAATGGCTAATGGTGCTTATGAAGCCTTTGGAAAATTAGGTGCTTATTACAACGTGGGTAACTTCTTCGTTGTTGTTTACGCAATTGCTCAAATGTTAGCTCAAATTTCAGCTCTTGCCTTTTCTATTGATGCGCCACTTAAAATTCTTTTAGCTGATTCAGATAAGGAATTTATTCCTGAAAGTTTCTCTAAAGCTAACGCTAAAGGAACGCCAGTTAAAGGCTATATCTTAACAGGTATCTTAGTGAGTATTTTAATTATTGTTCCTGGCTTAGGAATTAAAAATATGAACGATAACTATGTTTGGTTACTAAACTTAAACTCAATCGTGATGCCACTTCGTTATCTATGGGTATTCTTTGCCTATATGATGATTAATAAAATGCATAAAGAGTTTGATTCTGATTATAAATTCATCAAGAATCCCAAAATTGGCTATATTGTAGGTTTATGGTGCTTCTTATTTACAGCTTTCGCTTGTATTTTAGGCGCTGTACCTAAGATTCCTTATGCTGAAGACCCTAGAGCTTACATTTTCCAATTTATTATGAATATTTTAACTCCAATTATTTTAATTGGTTTAGGAACAATCTTCCCATTCTTTGCAAGAAGAGCTCAAAAAAAGAGTGGTGAAAAAGGCGTTTAACTTCAGTTGTCATAGAAGTTGCTAATTTCACCCCGAACTATCAGGGTTTTCGTGAATACACAAAAGAGGATGACTTTTATTTAGGTCATCCTCTTTTTTTGAACACTTATTTTAGACAAAAAAAACACTAGAAACAAGTCTCTAGTGTTTTGTAAGCTTTAATTAAGCTTTTTCGATGTTTGTTGCTTGAAGTCCACGTTGGCCTTCTTCTACGTCAAAAGTAACTTCTTGACCTTCTTCTAAAGTTTTGAATCCTTCACCTTGGATAGCTGAGAAGTGAGCAAATACATCTGTTCCGTCCTCTTGAGTGATAAATCCGAATCCTTTTTCTGCGTTAAACCATTTTACTGTACCGTTAGCCATGTGCTGTTCCTCCTATTGCGCATCTTTGTACGCGAATTATTGCAATAAATGTGACGCTTAATAGGAGAATTATATATAAAATAAATATTTTCCTAATCTCGTATCCAATTACTACAATAACTATTCTATCATATAACATTTAAGACTACAATGGTTTTGTTGCATATATTTAAGCATTTTTTGTTTTAAAATAACTAAATATGAATTTGATCTATCTTAGCAATAAAATGCTCTCGACCATAAAAATCTTTGTTCAATAATTCAGGAAATATTTCTTGAAAAAAGTATTTAACTGAAGGCCTATGTGAATAGGCGTGGATAGTTTGCACAGACTCAATAAACATATCCATATAAACTTCTTCAGGATTACTTTTTACAATTTCTTCAAAAGATTCATAAAGTAAATCAACTTTATCTGCAATTGCTAAAATTTCTCCCTCCACGCTATCATCCTTACCTTCAAACAAACGTCTCCTATAAATATCTTGGAATTGATTAGGAATTTCTTGCGAAATAAATTCTTCAGTCATTTTTTCTTCAACAGTTTGAAGCATCCCTCTTAGTTCTTTACTTGCATACTTCACCGGTGTTTTAATATCACCAATAAAACGCTCCGTATAGTCATGGTTCAAAGATTTTTCATATAATGATTTCCAATCAATTGACACACCGTTAGCTTCTTCAATATCACCTAGAACTTGAGCAATCGAAGCTACACGATAAGAATGAGCCGCGACCGTATGTTTTGTATATTTAAAAAAACCTGGTGCTCTTGTGATTTTCTCTAAATTATTTAAGCCTAAAATAAATTCATTTAATCCCATTTTGCTCACCCCTAATTTTTATTTTTTATCTTCTATTTTTTTCTTTTTAGCGAGCTCTAGTACATAAAGCACTATAGCTAATACTAACGTTGAAACAGTTAATAATAGTGTCTGTAATCCATCGTTATGAACAACCAAAAGTTGCCTTAAAATTGCTGTAATACTAATAATCACCAAATATTTTATTGGAATATCATGAGCATCTTCAATGTATTTAACAATCATTACAATAAATTCAAATAACATAAAGAAAGAAAGAATATAACCCGATATATCTTCCAATGACCTTTGATCATAAGGAGTCATAATTAAATTAAACGCTCCTATCAAATCTCTGGCCATATAAGCAATAATCAAGAGTGCCAATATAAACAAAAAGACATTAACAATTGAATAAAGTATTTTTTCATACGTTTTAAACATAAAAAACCCCATTTCTTTTTAATATAATAGCTTTTAATTAACAAAGTTGTCAATTTTTTTACTTAAAAAGTGGGGATATTTTTTTATATTTTATTATGTTTCGACTTTACTAAAAATAAATAGTGTTGTTTTGATACATTCAACTTAGGGATGTCAAACCTTTTTAATATTTCGGACACTGCTATTGCATTTAATTCATCACATTGCCAACTTGTTTCATAATAGTCTTTTTCATAGTCACTGAAATTAAATAAACAAAGACTTTCTTCAGAATCAACATAACGATGAATCGCCATCAAATTATTTTTAGTGTTATATAGATAATATATATTACCTTCTGATAAGGAAAGATGACTTTCTCTTAATTTAGTCCAGTTTTGGACAACTTTTTTAAGGGTTATATTCTGTGAATTCCAAGGATAGAATCTACGGTTATCTGGATCCTTCTCCCCTTCTAGTCCTACTTCATCTCCGTAATAGATACAAGGAACACCAGGCACCATAAACAGTAAAGCAAAAGCTAACGCTACCTTCTGATATGACCCACCACACTCTGTATAAATCCGGTCAGTATCATGCGTACCAATATTGTTCAACGCATTATAATAAAAGTATTTTGGATAATTTTCCTTTAAAGTAACCATCTCACTGATAACATCACAAACAGGCTTTTGTTCATTGATTAAATCTAATATTTGCTCTCTCAAAGGATAGTTCATGACACCATGTAGAACTGGATAAGAAGCATATTCTTTACTTTCGCCATATGCTATTTTATTAGAAGCATCTTCCCAGACCTCACCGATTAATACCTGATTCTCTTTTTGATTTAATTTTTCTCTGATCCCTTTTAAAAAGAAATTAGGTAACTCATCTGCCACATCTAATCGCCAACCATCAATATTATAATCTTCCCATTTAGCTAAAACACTCTCCTGGTCACCATAAATAAATTGTTGAAATGAAGGAATGTGCTTATTCACTTCTGGGAGATCGGCAATTCCCCACCAAGATTTATACTCATCTGGAAAATTAAAAAAATTAAACCAACTGAAATATTTGGATTCAGGATTCTGATAGGCACCAATATACTTTCCGTATTCTCCAGAATAGTTAAAATAGCGACTATTGCGACCAACATGTGAAAAAACACCATCCAAAATAATATTCATATTATTTTCATGTAATGTATTTACAAGATCCCTAAATTCTTCATTTGTCCCAAGAACAGGATCAATATTAAAATAATCATTGGTATCATAACGATGATTACTATTGGCTTCAAATATAGGATTCAAGTACAGTGCCGTAATTCCCAACTCTTTTAGGTAAGGAATTTTTTCTTTAATCCCTTTTAAGTTACCACCATAAAAATCCCATCTCTTAATGTCTCCTGTTTCATCTTTAATATAAAAAGGTAGATCTTCTTCACTTCCATAAATCATTGTATTCTTTTTAGGTGAATTTACTTGTTTTTCTGGATTGCCATTAAAAAAACGATCTGGAAATATTTGATAAAAACAGGCATTACGATACCAACTAGGAGCTTCATCTATTTGAGAATAACTTGTTAGCTGATACCAACTAATTTCTGCCTCACTCGTGTACTGATGACCCTGACCACCTGTTTTATTTTTACCATAATATAAATGAAAATGATGCCCCTCTTTATTGATAGCATGTATTTTGAAGCAATACAAATACAAACCACTACCTTTTTTTACTTGGTAGTGGCACTTGTACTTGTTCTCTTCAAATAATGTCATTGGTAATTCTTCAATCTCAATGGTTTCTTGTTGTTTTTTTATAACCAAAGAGACAGAGTGAATTATCTCTTTGGAATCAACAAAAATATTAAATTCAACTTTATCATTTGATTTAATTGCACCAAAGGGCTGTTTAAACTTAGTTAACCATGAATTATATTGAATGTCCAAAAATGATTTCCCCTCTTCTAACCCTTACGAATTGGCTCTATTTGCCAAATATCTTCAGAATATTTTCTTACAGTATCATCTGCTGAAAAATGACCAGCATGGGCAATATTATTTAAGCTCATTTTGCCCCATTTTTTAGTATCTTTATAACTGGCATCAATCCAAGCCTGTGCATCACAGTAAGACATAAAGTCTCTTAACACAAAGAATTCATCATTATAAGTAATTAGAGAATCAAAAATTTCTTGTCCTTCCATACAACAATTCGGAATTGTGCCATCTACAAATGCATTAACAACTCGATTAATGACTGGATTATTATGATAGATATCTGCTGAATTATAATTTTGTTCATTGTAATAACGGTATACTTCAGATTCTGTCAACCCAAAAATTGCGATATTCTCTTCACCGACAGCATCTCTAATCTCTATATTAGCTCCGTCAAGAGTCGCTAAAGTAATGGCACCATTCAACATAAACTTCATGTTTGATGTCCCAGATGCTTCTTTAGATGCTAAAGAGATCTGTTCGCTCACATCAGCTGCTGGAATGATTAACTCAGCTAAACTCACATTATAATTTTCTAAAAAGACAACTTTAATTTTATCTTGAATATCAAGATCGTTATTGATTAAATTTGCTGTCTCATTGATTAATTTGATTACTGACTTAGCAAAATGATAACTGGGTGCAGCTTTAGCTCCAAACATAAAGACTCTAGGTGTGATATCTAATTCAGGATTTTCTTTTAAGTCTAAATATAATTTTATAATATGCATCAAATTCATTAACTGACGTTTGTATGCGTGCAGTCGTTTGATTTGAATATCAAAAATAGCATTAGGTGAAACTGTTACATCATTATGTTCTTTAATATAAGCAGCTAATTTCTTTTTATTTTCAAATTTTGTTTGTTCTAAATCTGAAAGTAATTTATTATTGTCCTGATGATTTAATAATAAACGTAAATTAGTTGTATCCTTACGCCATGATTTACCAATATATTCATCTAACGTTTTTGATAGCATTGGATTGCTTAATTGAGACCAACGTCTTTGAGCAATACCGTTTGTTTTGTTATTAAAACGCTCTGGATAAATGGCATAAAAATCTTTTAGCACAACTGATTTCAAAAGATCTGAATGTAATTTTGCAACTCCGTTTACTGAATGAGAACCGATAATAGCCAAATGAGCCATATGAATTTGATCATGACGAATGATACGCGTTCGCTTAATTAAGTCATCATCAAAAACACCTTGCCATTCTTCTACATAACGACGGTCAATTTCTTCAATAATTTGGAAGATACGAGGACAAACTTCTTTCATTAATGAACTTTGCCATTTTTCTAAAGCCTCAGACATAATCGTATGATTGGTATAACTCATCACTTTTGATGTCACATCCCATGCTTTTTCCCAAGACATGTTTTCTTCATCCACTAATAAACGCATCAACTCAGCCACACACATAGCTGGATGAGTATCATTGATATGAATGGCGATATATTTATTCATATCAATCATTGGTAATTTTAACGTCTTATAATAGTTAAAAATACTTTGCATCCCTGCTGATACGAAGAAATATTCTTGTGATAACCTAAAGCGGCGTCCTTGTTCATTAGAATCATCTGGATACAGAACAGATGTTAAATTCTCTAATTCTTGTCTACCTTCAAAATTTTGAAACTTCGCTTTGTCTTCTTGAGTAACCTCAGCACTCCACAAACGCATTGTATTGACTGTGTCATTTTCAAAGCCAGTCATTCCTGTATCATAAGGAATCGCTTTAATTGAATAGCCACCACGATATATCGGTTTTAATTGGCCATTAGCTTCTTCAATTAAGTCCACTTTACCACCAAAATGGACATTCACCGCTTTACTTTCACGACGTACTTCCCAAATATTTCCACGGTTAAGCCACTCATCCGGTAATTCAACTTGATAGCCGTCAACAAAACGTTGCTTAAACAAGCCATATTCATAACGAATACCATTACCATTACCTGGCATCCCAATCGAAGCAAGTGAGTCCATAAAACATGATGCTAATCGTCCCAAACCACCATTTCCTAATGCCATATCTGGTTCTTCTTGCACTAAATCTTCTAAATCAATTCCTAAATCACTCAGTCCTTCTTCTACTACATCAAGAATTCCTAAGTTAAGTAAATTACTTTTCAGCATTCTTCCTGGTAAAAATTCAATTGAAAAATAAAAAACTTGTTTTTGTTTTTCGGATAAATAGCCCTGTCTCGTATTTTTCCAATTCCCACTATAATGAGAGGTAACTAATTTACCGAGTGTCTCATATAACTCTTTACTTGATGCATCTGAGACTGAAAGTGCAAAGCGCTCTTGCAGCCTCTCCTTAAATTCGATTTTAAATTCTTTCTTGGTGAATGTCATTATATTTTTTATCTACCTTTCAATACACGAACAAAATAATTAACTATGTAATTCATTGTAAAGTGCTATATATTGTTGTGACGATTGTTTCCAACTAAAATCTTTAGTCATTGCTTGTTTCATTAGATTGTTAAACATTTCTCGGTCATCATAGTATAAGAATACCGCTTTTTTAATAACATCCATCAAATAATAGGGTTGGAAATTATCAAATCCAAAACCAGTTCCTTCACCTGTAATTGGATTCATAGATTGAACACTGTCTCTTAATCCTCCGATTTCATGAACGATTGGTAGAGTACCATATCTCATGGCCATCATTTGTGAAAGCCCACACGGTTCAGTGGCAGATGGCATCAGGAATAAATCTGATCCTGCGTAAATTTGCTGAGCCAAAGTTTCATCAAAAGAAATATTAATACTTGTTTTTTCAGGATATTTATAGCCAAAGTACTCAAATTGTTGTTCAAACATTGGGTCACCTGTGCCAAGTAAAACAACTTGTACGTCAAATTGTAATAAATTCTCCATCTCTTGTAATAAAATATGGAAGCCTTTTTGATAAGTTAGTCGACTTACCATACCGATCATTGGAACATCTTCTCTAACTGGTAAACCTAGACGCTCTTGCAAGTCTTTTTTATTTAGTTGTTTAATACCTAAACTATCTACATTGTAATGGTGATTTAAACGCTCATCTGTTTCTGGATTAAAGACATCATAATCAATTCCATTTAAAATACCACTCAAATGATGAGATTCCATTCTTAAAATAGGATCTAAACCAAAACCGAATTCTGTCGTTTGGATTTCTCTGGCATAACTTGGACTAACTGTTGTAATCTTATTAGCGTACAAGATACCCGCCTTCATAAAATTCAATGCCCCATTAAATTGTAAGGTACCATCGTCAAAACGATCGGTTCCGATACCAAATAATTCAGGTAAAAGATCAGGTCCATATTGCCCTTGAAATTCGAGATTATGAATCGTTAGAACTGTTTTTATATGCTGATAAGCAGAAATCCAGTTATATTTTTCTTTTAACAAAAAAGGAATCATCGCTGTATGATGATCATTGAGATGCATTACATCAGGAACAAAATCAATTTTCTCTAGCATTTCAATAATAGCCTGTTGGAAAAAGGCGAATTTTTCGCCATCATCATAATCTCCATAAATATTAGGGCGATCAAAATAATATAAATTATCAATAAAGTAATAATCGATACCTTCATGATTTAAATATTTAATCCCACAATACTGTTTTCTCCAGCCTACATTGACTGTAAAATTTACAATATCTTGACACTGATCTTTTAGTTCTTGAGAAATTTTTGAAAAGAAGGGTAAAACCACTCTTACATCTATACCATTTCTTTTTAACTCTTTAGGTAAAGCGCCTGCTACATCGCCCAATCCACCAGTTTTAAAAAACGGATTACACTCCGCTGTGCAAAATAAGACTTTCATCTACTTGTTCCTCCATTTGAATAACATCTTCAACAATATGAGCATTTTTTTTGATAACAATTGGTTTTTCTGATGTACCAATCACTTGTACACCCTCATCTATCACTACATTCTTATCTAAAATAGCGTATCGCACAATAGCATTCTTTTTGATCGTTGACTTCGCCATGATAATCGAGTTATTAACTTCTGCCTCTTCATTTATTATTGTTCCAGAAGATATTAGCGAGCGTGACACATTACCATATATTAAACATCCTGCAGCAATTTGACTGTTACTTACACTACTTGATTTTGAGTAGTAGGTTGGTACTTCATTAATATTTTTCATATAGATTTTTTTACTGGAATGTAACAATGATAAAAATTTAGTGGATTCAAGCATTTCCATATTGGCATCATAGTATGATTTAATATCAAAAATATTACTTAAGTAGCCTGTATATTCAAATGCCCACGTTGTTTTTGATTTCATTGCATCTTTTAAAACATCTTCTATCGTCACAATATCTTCATTTGTTCGCCATTTTTTTAATTCTTGAATTAGCCAATCTGATTTAACGATGCAAATATTCATAAACAGATTATCTAACTCAGTTTCCATATTTTTTGCAGTTGAGATACCTTCCACTTTGCCATTTTTAGAAATATCTAAGATAATATCTCCTGCAGCAATCTGATTTTTAGGCATTTTTTTATAAACAACTGTAATGTCCTCACGATGCATTTTATGGACATTTTTTACTTGACTCAAATCAAGATTGCATAACATTTTATTCCCCATAAAAACAGTGAATTCTGAATCTGATTTTTCGATATATTCAATAACCGAATCATAATAATGATCATCCTCAGGCTCACGCTCTTGTAGTCCTTCAAAGAAATGCATGAAATAGCGATTTGGTAAACTACTTAAATTCCATTCCTTACCACCACTAATATGATCAATTACGGATTGTGTCATTCCTTGATTAAAAATCATATAAATCGAATGAATGTCCGCATCGATAACATTTGATAAATTAAAATCAATCATTCGGTAAATACTATCAAACGGCAATAAAGAAACGGGTCTTCTGGTAGTTAATGGTAGTAAATCATCTATTTTTTTTATATCTGCTAAAATTGCACATGTCTTATTAGTCTTCATCGCTACACACTCCTATTATTTCAGCATTTCCTACAACAGCTACTTCTTCTTTTCCTTCAATAACTGCATTGTCACCTACAACAGCATTCTCGCCTACAATGGCTTTATAAACGACCGCATTCTTTCCAATTCTAGCACCTGACATAATCACACTGTCGGATACTTTTGCTCCTTCTTGAATTTGAGCATCTGTTGAGATGATACTATGATTCACATTTCCTGACACATAACAGCCACTAGAAATTAAAGATTCATTGACACTTGCTTTTTCAGTTAAAAATTGTGGTGGAGACACGCGATGTCTTGTGGTAATTCGCCAATTACGATCACGTATGTTCAGTTCATTATTAGGATCAATAAACTCCATATTAGCTTCCCATAAAGATTCTACTGTCCCTACATCCTTCCAATAACCTTTAAAAGCATAAGCATAAACTCGTTCTCCACTGTTTATATATGAAGGAATAACATGTTTACCAAAATCTAACATCTCACCATCTTTTTGATGAGTTGTTAGGAAGAATTCTTTTAAATAAGCCCAATTAAAGATATAAATTCCCATTGAAGCTAAATTATTTTTAGGTTCCTCTGGTTTTTCTTCAAATTCAATCACACGATTATTTTTATCTGTATTCATTATCCCGAATCGTGAAGCTTCTTTATAAGGTACTTCAATAACTGATACCGTAAGAGAGGCATTTTTTTCTTTATGAGCTTCTAACATTTTTTCATAATCCATCGTGTAGATATGATCTCCTGATAGAACTAATACATACTCAGGATCCATGCGGTCAATATAATCCATATTTTGGAAAATGGCATGCGCCGTTCCTTCAAACCATTTACTACCATCGTTGGCAGAGAATGGTTGTAATATTGTTAAATCTGAATTAATTCCGTCTAGTCCCCAACTATCCCCGTTACCTAGATGTGAATTTAAAACAAGTGGCTCATATTGTGTAACAACTCCAACATTTGAAATATTTGAATTAATACAATTACTCAAAGTGAAATCGATAATTCGATATCTTCCCCCAAAAGGCACTGCTGGTTTAGCATTATTTTGAGTTAATTTTCCAAGTCTAGAGCCTTTACCACCTGCTAAAATCATTGCTAACATTTCTTTTTTCATACTAATCTGATGAAGTCAAACCTTCATCAGCCTCCTCTCGATCAGTTATTTTTTTCGAGTCATTTTAATCTCAGTTGGCTTTAAAATAATAACACCTAATGCGGGGACAATTGTTTTTATGATATGTTCAGACTCTCCACCATTGTTAAAAGTTTCACAATCAATATTGTGACTTTCCCATGTCCCGCCATATTCCTTCATTTCCGTATTCCAGATTTCTGTATATGTTCCTTCAAAAGGAACGCTAATTTGAAAATCAGTTCGCTCAATTGGTGTCATATTTAGAACAACAACCAAGAAATCTTTTTTCTTTTTGCCTTGCCTAATAAAAGATAAAACCGTTTCATCCCTGTTATCAGCGTCAATAATTTCAATTGTTTGAGAACTGTCTTCTAATTCCCATAAAGATGACGATTCTTTGTAAAGTTGATTCAATTCAGAAGTGAAAAATTGCATTTTTTGATTCATTTCATCTTCTAAATCTGCCCATTCTAAGGATTCATTAAACTTCCATTCAAGAAATTGTCCAAATTCACTTCCCATGAATAATAATTTTTTCCCTGGATGTGTCATTAAATAAGTATATAAATTTCTCAGTTGAGCAAATTGTTTGTATCGGTCTCCCCACATTTTATGCATTAAGCTTTTCTTCCCGTGAACGACTTCATCATGAGATAAAGGTAAGATAAAGCGTTCGTCCAGCATGTACATAAAAGAGAAAGTCATTAAATTAAAATTATCTTTTCTAAAATACGGGTCCATCTCATAGAATCGTAAAATATCATTCATCCAACCCATATTCCATTTATAATCAAAACCTAGAGAATCTTCGATACTTCCTGTGATTTTTGTTTCAGATGAGCTTTCTTCAGCAATCATCAAAACTTCAGGATGCTTATGTTTCATGACAGCATTTAATTTTTTTAAAAAATGACATCCCTCTAAATTACTAGTACCACCTTCATGGTTAAGCGTAGATGGTCCATCATCGTAATTTCGATAAATCATGCTAGAAACTGCGTCAACTCGGATACCATCAATATGGAAATGCTCTACCCAATAAAGAATACTAGAGATTAAAAAGCTTTGGACTTCTGGTTTTCCTAAATCAAAATTAATTGATCCCCAACGAACATTCTTAGCTCGATCTTCTTCTGTGTATTCAAATTGCGGTGTTCCATCATAATAAGCAAGTGCGTCATCATTCACACAAAAGTGTCCTGGAACCCAGTCAACAATCACTCCAATGTTGTTTAGGTGACATTCTTCTACAAAATCTTGTAGGTCTTCTGGCGTTCCATAATAAGAACATAAAGCAAAATAACCTGTTAACTGGTATCCCCACGACTGATCTAAAGGATGCTCCATTAACGGCATAAATTCAACATGAGTATAATTCATCTTTATAAGGTAAGGAATTAAATCATCTTTCAGTTCTTTAAATCCGTATGGCTCTCCATTAGAATGGTGTTTAAATGAACTTGCATGTACTTCGTATATGTTTAGCGGTCTCTTATCATGTTTAATGCGTTTATTTCTGCCTCTCCAAAGTCCATCTTTCCATTTTTTTTCTGTCTCAGTATAAACGACAGCTGCAGTACCTGGTCTTTGTTCAAATTTTTTGGCAAAAGGGTCAATCTTCATGATTTTACGACCATTAAGTTGTGTAATGTGATATTTATACAAATCCATTTGTTGAGGTGTGTTTGTAGTAATTTCCCAAATACCTGTCTCTTCATCCTTAGACATTAATTCTGTATCTTGCCAATTATTGAAATCTCCTACCAGAAAAACTTCTAATGCCTGAGGTGCCCAGACTCGAAAAATATAATACACTGTGTCATCTTTAACCATTTGATGAACACCTAATACGTCTTGGCTTTTGAAATTTTCACCCGTTAAAAATGATTTCTTTTGACCTTGAGAAATTTCATGAAAAATTGGTAATTCAGTTACTTTCATAAATTAAATCATCACCCTTTCCAATACATTGATACAAACAAATAAAAAGAGTTAATTTATATTGTTTATAGTTATATAATACCACAAAAAAACAACGACAGTTCTTTATTATTAAAATTTTATTCATTTAATATAGCGTTTACACTTTTAAGAGTTATTATTCAAAATGTAAATGTTTTTATAATCTAAAATTTGTGAAATGAACATATTTATTGAAGTGATATTTTTTAAGACTACTCTTTTTTTGAACTTAATAAAAACAAAAACAAGATAACATTTTTACACGCTACCTTGTTTCAAATTATGTTATTTAATATCTTATTAAATTTTAATCATACTAAAAAACAAAGAAATATTAAGTTATCTCCTTGTTAATTAAATATTCTATTTATTCCACTCTGCTGGATTTTCTTTCCACTTCTTAAGTAAAACAGCGTCTGCTTCTGTAATATAGTCTTTTTCTGTAGCAACCTCGATTAATTCACTGTAGTTCGTTAAGGTCACAAACGATGTTTTAGCAGTTTCAAAATTTTTGATACCTTTTGGTAATTCATAAGTGAAGATGGCTGCAACACCTAAAACCTTAGCTCCTTCATTTTCAGCAGCAACACACGCTTCAAGTACGCTTCCTCCCGTTGAGATTAAATCTTCAACAACGACCATTTTTTGACTTTCAGAGATTTGCCCCTCAATCTGGTTCTTTTTACCATGATCTTTAGCTTTACCACGGATATAAACCATTGGTAAATCTAAAATCTCTGCAACCCATGCTGCGTGAGGGATACCAGCTGTCGCTGTTCCTGCAATAACTTCAACCTCTGGATATGTTTCTTTGATTTTTTTGGCTAACCCTTGTGCCACGTCACGGCGAACTTTTGGAAAACTCATGGTTAAACGGTTATCACAGTAAATCGGGCTTTTCAAACCACTTGCCCATGTAAAAGGATCATTTGGACTAAGTGCCACTGCTTTAATTTCTAATAATTGTTCTGCGATTTGTTTCATTATTTTTCACCGTTCCATTCATTTTTAATCTGTACATAACTCTCATAAGGTGTTTCCGATTGAGTAATCGGTCTTCCCACTACGATGTAACTTGAACCAATTGCTTTAGCTTGACTAGGAGTCATGACACGTTTTTGATCCCCTTTTTCGCTGTTGCTTGGTCTAATTCCTGGAGTTAAGCAAATGAAGTTCTCACTTGTTTTATCTCTAATAGTACTTACTTCTAAGGCTGAACAAACAACCCCGTCAAGACCTGATAATTCTGTCATTTTAGCGTAATGTGCAACACTTTCTTCTAAACTCACTTTAATTAATTGATCTGACTGCATCTGTTCTTCACTCGTTGAAGTTAGTTGTGTCACAGCGATTAATTTAGGTACGTCTCTACCTGTTTGTGCACCTTCTTTAAGTCCTTCTAAAGCAGCTATCATCATTTCACGACCACCTGCCGCATGAACGTTAGTAATCGCTACACCTAATGAAGCGATATTTTTCATCGCTGATTTTACAGTATTTGGAATATCATGTAGTTTTAAATCTAAGAACACATCATGTCCACATGTCGTTAATTCTCTAACAACGCTTGGACCTTCTCTATAAAATAATTCCATGCCGATTTTGACAAATAATTTTTCATCATTCGGAAATAAAGTTAAAAATTGGTCAACTTCTACTTTACTTGGAAAATCTAAGGCAATAATTGGTCGTTTCATTGACGTGACTCCTTCACTTCTTTTATTAACGCTTCAATACTTTCAATTCCTAATTCATCTAATCGCTTAGGTAATTCTTCGATTAGTTTCGGGCAAATATACGGATCTGTAAAATTCATTGTTCCTACAGCTACCGCACTGGCACCTGCTAGAAACATCTCAATCACATCATCCACACAGCTCACGCCACCCATACCAATAACCGGTATATCAACAGCTTGTGTGACTTCATTGATCATCCGAATGGCAACTGGTTTAATTCCAGGACCTGATAAACCACCTGTTCCATTAGCTAAAACAGGTTTTCTTGTGTTTAAATCGATTCGCATTCCAAGTAACGTATTGATCATCGTAATACCATCTGCTCCAGCTTCTTCCACAGCTTTTGCGATGGGAACAATACTTGTTACATTGGGAGAAAGTTTAATGTAGACCGGCACTTTAGCCACTTTTTTGACTGCGCGAGTTAAACTAGCAGCAACCTCAGCGCTTGTTCCAAAAGCAATCCCACCTTCTTTAACATTTGGACAAGAAATATTAAGCTCGATCGCCTTTACATTAGGAGCGTCCCCAATTTTTGCACAAACAGCAACGTATTCATCTTCCGAAGAACCGGCAACATTTGCGATAATCGGTAAATCATACTTCTCAAGAGAAGGTAGTTGATTCGCCATAATGGTTTCTAGTCCCGGATTTTGAAGGCCGATTGCATTTAACATGCCACTTGGTGTCTCTGCTACTCGAGGGGATGGATTGCCGTAACGCTTTTCTAAGGTCGTAGCCTTAACCATAATCGAACCTAGAACACTTAAATCATAATATTTACTGTATTCATCCCCAAAGCCAAAACAACCACTAGCTGGCATAATTGGATTCTTCAAATCTAAACCTGGTAATTTCACACTTAATCGACTCATATAATCACTTCTCCTGACTTAAAGACTGGTCCTTCATCACAGACTTTTTTATTCACTGTGAGGTCTTCCTTCGATTGACACACACAGGCATAACAAGCGCCTACACCACAGGCCATTCTTTCTTCCATTGATAGATACACATGTGGATGATCAGTGAACGCTCCTTCAACGGCTCTAAGTAATCCAGTCGGACCACAAGCAAAAACACCTGCTGGATTAGGATAAACTTTTAATGCTTTTTCAATTAAATGCCCCGTATGACCTTTATAGCCATAAGAACCATCATCTGTTGCAATCATTAGCATGCCTAATTCAGAAAATTCTTTTTCATAAAAAATGGCATCTTTTGTGCCAAATCCTTGGAGAAAGACTAGTTTAGCTTTTTTATCTTTCAATCCTTTTCCTAATTCGTAAAGAGGTGGGACACCAATTCCTCCACCTACAACAAAAATCACATCATCTTCTTTTACAAACTCTGTGGTAAAGCCGTTTCCTAAAGGTCCTAAGACATCGATTTCTTGTCCTTTAGTTAATTCACTAATCGCTCTAGTTCCACAGCCATCTACTCGGTAAATTACTTTACACGTCGATTCTTCATGGTTCACTTCAGCTAAACTAATAGGTCTTCTTAATAATAAATCAGAACGAGGGACACGAATATGGAGGAACTGACCAGATGTTTCCATCTGGTCTACCATTTCTCCTTTCAATGTTAACTCAAATATTCTTGGTGCCAGCTCAATCTGGCTCTCAATAAGCATCATTTCTTGTTTCATAATCCCTCTCCTTTATTTATTCTTTTATAATGCGATGGCTGAAAAGTTACGATCTTCTAAAACTTTTAAAATCGCATCAGCTGTATCTAATGAGGTCATTAACGGCACACCGTTTTCAACTGAAACTCGTCTTATTTTAAATCCATCTGATTTTGGCTGTGATTCATTTCCAGTGGTATTAATTACCAGTTGCGTTTGTCCTAGACGAATCATATCCAAGACATTTACTTGACTATTTTGGTCTAATTTAGAGACAACTTTTACTTCTAAACCGTGACTTCTGAAAAATTCTCCAGTTCCTTCTGTCGCAACAAGTCCATAGCCAATTTCACTAAATCGCTTGGCTAATTGAAGTGCTTCTTCTTTTGACTCATCAGCGATAGTAAATAAAACTGATCCGTAATTCGGTAAATGCATGCCACTTGCTTCAAAAGCTTTATAAAGAGCTTTTTCCAGTGTTTTATCTGTTCCCATCACTTCACCTGTTGATTTCATCTCAGGTCCAAGTTGAGTATCTACTTCTTGAAGCTTCGCAAATGAAAAGACTGGCGCTTTAACATGAACTAAGTCAGATATTTTATACAAACCATCTTCATAGCCTAGTTCTGTTAGATCTTGCCCTAAAATACATTTAGTTGCGACTTGCGCCATTGGTATACCAGTAACTTTACTTAAAAACGGTACCGTTCGGCTAGCTCGTGGGTTAACCTCAATCACATAAACTTCTGAATCTTGGGCGATAAATTGAACGTTCATCATACCTTTACAATTTAATCCTAACGCAAGTTTTTTTGTATAATCTACAATTTTTCCAATCACTTCTTCCGATAAATTTTGTGGTGGATAAACTGCCATCGAATCTCCTGAATGGACTCCTGCGCGCTCAATATGTTCCATGATACCTGGTAGTAAGACATTCTCACCGTCGCAGATAGCATCTACTTCACACTCTGTCCCCACTAAATAACGATCAATTAAAACCGGGTGTTCTGGCGAGGCTTTCACCGCTTCTTTCATGTATCTCTTTAAGTCGCTGGTACTCCAGACAATTTCCATGGCACGTCCACCTAGAACGTAACTCGGCCTAACTAAAACAGGATATTTAATTCTTTCAGCGATAACGATGGCATCCTCAGTATTAGTCGCTGTTGCCCCTTCTGGTTGCGGAATCCCTAATTCTTTTAATGCTTGTTCGAATTTATCTCTATTTTCAGCACGGTCCAAGTCTTCGATCGTTGTTCCAATAATCTTAACTCCGTGTTCTGTTAACCCTTCTGCTAAGTTGATTGCTGTTTGTCCACCAAATTGGACGATGACGCCTTTTGGTTGTTCTAATTCAATGACGTGCATCACATCTTCTAGGGTTAAAGGTTCGAAGTATAACTTGTCTGAGATGGAAAAATCTGTTGAAACTGTTTCTGGGTTACTATTCATAATAATCGCTTCATACCCGGCATTTTGAATCGCTCTTACTGAATGAACAGTGGCGTAATCAAATTCCACACCTTGCCCAATTCTAATTGGTCCTGAGCCTAAAACGATAATCGATTCTTTTTCTGATTTGATACTTTCATTCTCTATTTCATATGTTCCATAAAAATAAGGTGTTTTAGACGCAAATTCTGCGGCACACGTGTCTACCATTTTGTAAACTGGGAAAATATTTTTTTCTTTTCTTAGGTCATAGACTTCTTTAATTGACATCTCCCACTTATCCGCAATGTAAACATCTGAAAAACCAAGTTGCTTCGCTTCTTTCAATACTTCGATATTTTGTTTGTTTTCTTTGATTTGAGTTTCTACTTCAACAATGTGGAGTAATTTATCTAAGAAAAAAACATCTATTTTAGTAAAGTCAGCAACTTCATAAATTGTAAAGCCTCGTCTAATAGCTTCTGAAACATAGAACAAGCGATCATCTTGAGCGTGAATCATGCCATAGGTAATCTCATCATCTGACAAAGGGGTTAATTCTTCTAGTTCAATGTGATAGGCTCCAATTTCTAAAGAGCGAACTGCTTTAAGTAGCGACTCTTCAATCGTACGGCCTAATGACATCACTTCTCCAGTTGCTTTCATCTGAGTACTCAGCTTACGGTTACCTTTTTCAAACTTGTCAAAGGCCCACCTCGGAATTTTGGTTACTACATAATCTAGTGCTGGTTCAAACATTGCATAGGTTGTTTCAGTGACTGGATTTTTCACTTCATCTAGTGTTAAACCAACCGCAATTTTTGCAGCAAGTTTTGCTATTGGAATGCCTGTTGCCTTACTTGCTAATGCTGAAGACCGACTTACTCGAGGGTTGACCTCAATCACGTAATATTTGTAGCTGTGTGGGTCTAGGGCAAGCTGCACATTACAGCCACCTTCAATTTTTAACGCTTTGATTATTTTTAATGACGCATCTCTTAAAAATTGAATTTCCACGTCTGATAGAGTTTGACATGGGGCAAAGACAATCGAATCCCCCGTATGAATCCCAACTGGATCAAAGTTTTCCATGTGACAGACCACAATGGCGTTATCATTGGAATCTCGCATCACTTCATATTCAATTTCTTTGTAACCTGCGATACTCTTTTCGATTAAACATTGTGTCGCAGGTGAGAGATGTAAGCCGTTTTTAGTAATCTCAATTAACGATTCTTCATCGTCACACATCCCGCCACCTGTTCCGCCTAAAGTAAAAGCTGGTCGAACAATTAAAGGGTAACCAATTTCTTTTGCAAATTCTAACGCTTCTTCAACTGTTGTAACAATCGCACTCTCTGGAATTGGTTCGCCTAATTCTTCCATTAATTGTTTAAATAAATCACGATCCTCTGCTTGATCAATCGCGCTTAACTTCGTACCTAAAAGCTCAATATCTAGTTCATCAAGAATCCCACTTTCGGATAAAGTCATCGCCATGTTTAACCCTGTTTGTCCACCTAAAGTTGGTAAAATTGCATCAGGTCGTTCTTTTCTTAATATTTTTGCTACAAATTCCAACGTAATTGGTTCAATATAAACTTTATCCGCAATTTCTTTATCTGTCATAATGGTTGCTGGGTTAGAGTTAATCAGAATAACCTCGTATCCTTCTTCTCTCAGCGCTAAACAGGCTTGTGTACCTGCATAATCAAACTCGGCAGCTTGTCCGATGATGATTGGACCAGAACCAATCACTAATATTTTTTTAATATCATTTCTTTTCGGCATTTTTTATCCCCCAAGTTTCCATTAATTCTACAAATTCATCAAACAATGACACAGCATCATGTGGACCCGGTGCTGCATCTGGATGAAATTGAACTGAGAATGATGGGTATTTTTTATGTTTAATTCCTTCAACTGTGCCATCATTTATTTCAATATGCGTTAACATTAACTCTGTTGTATCCAAACTATCTCGAGACACCGCATAGCCGTGATTTTGAGAAGTAAAGTAAACTTGGTTCGACGCAATCTCTTTTACTGGATGATTACTTCCACGATGGCCATATTTCAATTTAAATGTGTCAGCACCATTTGAAAGACTAAGTAACTGGTGACCTAAGCAAATCCCAAAGATTGGTACTTTACCTTGAATTCCTAAAATCATACTAGATGTTTTTAAGACATCTTTAGGATCTCCTGGTCCATTTGATAACATAACACCATCAGGAGCTAACTCTAATATTTGTTCTGCTGTGTAATGGTAAGGGACAACGGTTACGCCACACTTTCTAGCCACTAATTCTCTTAAAATACTTTGTTTCATTCCATAGTCAACAACCACTACGTTTTTACCCACTCCCGGAATATGATAGGCTTTAGTTGTTGACACTTCATGGACTTGATTATTAGGTAAGACGGTTGCTTTTAATTGATCGTACTCATGATTAATATCGTTTACTACATCAATAATACTTCCTTTAATCGTGCCAGATTCTCTTAATTTTCTAGTTAACGCACGGGTATCAATACCTGAAATCCCCGGTATTTTTTTATTTTTAAGAAACTCATCTAAAGTCATTTTACTCCGCCAATTTGATGCTACTCTTGCATAATCTTTAACGATAACTCCGTTACATGATGGTTCCATTGATTCAAAGTCATCTCGATTAATTCCGTAATTTCCGATTGTTGGGTAAGTAAACATTATCATTTGTCCCTTAAAACTTGGATCAGTCAAAACTTCTTGGTACCCACTCATTCCAGTCGTAAAAACAACTTCTCCTGTTCCAATTCCTGGTGCACCAAAGCCGACACCTTCAAAATATGTTCCATCTTCTAATATCAACAATCGTTTCATTTTCTACTCTCCCCTATGCCAAACTATTTGACCATCTACTAGTGTATATAGTGTTTCTCCTGTGACTTTTTCACCAATAAAAGGTGTATTATTAGATTTTGAAACAAAGTTATCTTCTATGGTTAACTTTTTATTTAAGTCAAAAATCGCAATGTCCGCACAACTGCCTATATTTAACGTTCCTGTTTTTAAATTAAATATCTCAGAAGGTGTTTGGGTCATCCACTTCACTACTTGCGCTAAAGTGAATTTTCCCGTTTGAACAAAGTGTGTATACATTAACTGAAAAGCTGTCTCACTACCAATAATACCAAAGGGTGAATGAACCATACTTTGATTTTTTTCTTCATGACTATGAGGGGCATGATCTGTTGCGATACAATCAATCGTCCCATCTAGTAAACCATCGATTAAAGCTTGTTGATCTTCAGTCGCTCTAAGCGGTGGGTTCATTTTGAATCGGCCATTGTCTTCTGTAATATCTGTATCCTTCATAATTAAATGATGAGGACAAACCTCACAGGTTACATGAACACCATGTTTTTTTGCTTGCCTAATCACTTCAACACTTTCTTTTGTTGAAACGTGACACACATGGTAGTGAACACCTGTCTCTTTTGCAAGTAATACATCTCTTGCGATTTGAGAGGACTCTGTGGCGCTCATGATACCTGGTAAGCCTAGTTTTTCTGAAATCTGACCTTTGTGCATAACCCCACCGAACAAAAGCGATTCATCTTCTGTATGAGCGACAATTGCCATATCAATTTTTGCAGCTTCTTCCATGGCTTGATACATAATACCTGCTGTTTGAACCCCGACACCGTCATTTGTGAAGGCAAAGGCTTTTGCTTCTTTTAAGGCCTTAAAATCAACTAATTCTTCACTATTTAATTCTTTTGTAATTGGTGCATATTGGAGAATCTTAACGTGACTATCTTTTTCAATTCTTCGATTAACATCGTTTAATTTATCTTTCGTGTCTGGGACTGGGTTAAGGTTGGGCATAGCACACACTGTGGTAAATCCACCTTTAGCTGCAGATGCACTTCCTGTTTCAATGGTTTCTTTGTATTCAAATCCTGGTTCTCTAAAGTGGACATGAACATCGACTAAACCTGGTGTAATTAAGCCGCCTTCAGCATCTATCACTTGATCAAATTCCAAATCTTCTGTTTCAAGATTTCCAAGCGCCTTAATTTTAGTGCCTTCTATCCAAACATCGACTTGGTTCAATTCATTATCTTTTGTCACAATATAACCATTTTTAATTAATGTTTTCATGTTTTCCCTCCTATGCTTTTCCATGTAATATGGCTTCTAAAATCGCCATTCTCATAAAGACACCATTACTCATTTGTTGTGTAATTCGTGATTGGTATGATTCTACTAATTCATCTGCTAGCTCAACATCTCTATTAACTGGTGCCGGATGCATGATAATTGCTTTAGCTTTCATTTGTTGGGCACGTTCATTTGTTAAGCCGTAATCACGGTGATAATTCTCTTTTGAAAAAGCATGACCTTCTTCGTGACGTTCATGTTGTACTCTTAACATCATCATCACATCAACTTTTTTGATTGCTTCATCAATTGTGATAAACTCGCCGTATGCTTCGTATTGCTTGTTGTACCATTCATCTGGACCACAGAAGAAAAGATTAGCACCTAGTCTTTTTAACATTTTCATATTAGAGTTAGCAACTCTTGAATGGGTTAAATCCCCACAAATCGCAATTTCTAAATTCTCAAATTCACCAAATTCTTCATAAATAGTCAATAAATCAAGTAAACATTGTGTTGGATGATTACCACTCCCATCTCCTCCGTTTATGATTGAAGTAGTTATCGTTTTACTTTCTATTAATTCATTGTAATAATTCTCTTCACCGTGTCTAATGACACAGGCATGAACACCGATAGCTGACATCGTCAACACTGTATCATAAAGAGATTCTCCTTTTGAAACAGAGCTAGTTTTAGCATCAAATTCAATAACATCAATTCCTAATTTCTTTTCAGCTACTTCAAAACTCTTATGAGTTCTCGTGCTGTTTTCGAAAAATAAATTCGCTGTGAAAAATTGTTGTTCATTTAGCTGTGACCTATCACCTTGTTTAAACTGCTGAGCTCTTTGAATTAAGCCCATGACTTCCTGATCACTCAATGATTCCGCTGTTAAAAGATGTTTTAAACTAATTTTTTCCGATGTCACTATCATGTACGTTCCTCCTATTGATTAAGTTAAATTTTATTTATTCCGTTTCACTTTTAGCTTGTTGAGGTAGTACCACGTTCATTATGATTCCGAATAAAGTTGCCAAAGCCATACCTGAGACTGCTACTGTACCTGCTTGGAAAGTTAAGCCACCAATTCCGATAACTAAGATGACTGAAGCAATAAGCAAATTGCGTTTTTGGTTAAAATCAATGTTGTTATCAATTAGTATTTTCAACCCACTTGAAGCAATAACTCCGAACAAGATAAAGCTGATTCCGGCGATAACTGGCCCAGGGATACTTTGGATGATGGCTGTTAATTTTCCAACAAATCCTAAGATCATCGCTAATGTGGCTGCTCCTCCGATAACAAAGACACTGTGAACTCGTGTAATTGCTAACACGCCGATGTTTTCTCCGTAACTCGTTACAGGAGGTCCACCTACAAGACCTGCAACAATTTGCGCTAACCCATCACCCATTAGAGTTTTGTGTAAGCCTGGATTTTCATAGAAATTACGTTTGGTTAATTTATTAAGAACCATCAAGTGACCAACGTGCTCCGTCATGGTGACAAAAGCGATAGGTGCCATAGTGACAATCGCTGTTATATATAATTTAGGTGAGTAAGTAACAAATGGTACTTGGAAGTTTGGTACTGCAAACCAAGCCGCATCTTTAATCGGTTGAACATCAACGATTCCGAAAATTAAAGCAACGATATAGCCAGAAACAATTCCTAGTAAAATCGGTATTAGCCCTAAGAAACCTTTTAAATACATGTTAAAGATAATTGTTAAAACTAAAGTAATAAGTGCCACTGCAATGTATTTCACATTATAAAGTTGTTCTGGTGTTCCTAAATTTTCAAACATGGCTTGATTGGCGGCATTCGCTGCTAAGCCAAGTCCGATTACCATGACAACTGGTCCAACAACAATCGGTGGTAACAAGCGGTCAAGCCAAGCTGAACCCGCCTTTTTAACAATCATGGAAACAATCAAGTAAACCATTCCCGTTGTTAAAGCTCCTAGCGCAATGGCTGGGTAACCTGCATCTTTCATTAACATCTGCATGGCAGCAATAAAAGCAAAGCTACTTCCTAGATATGCTGGGATTTTTCCTTTTGTTACAAAAAGATAAACTAACGTTCCTAACCCTGAACTGAAAAGGGCAATTCCTGGATTAATGCCAACTAAGATGGGGACTAAGACCGTTGCCCCAAACATGGTGAAGAGATGCTGCAAACTAAGACCTAACCACTTTATTCCGCTTGGTTTATCATGTATATCTAAAACCACATCTGGATTTCTAAATTCTTTATTCATTCTTATCTTCTCCTTTTGTATAAAAAAAGCCTCGTATCTAAATTAGAAACGAGGCGTACGAAAACAGACATCGACAATAAAAGAATAGATTTATCCCTATATAGCTATCTGCTTCGCTTTTCCTAGTCTCTCTGGACTTGATTAAAAAGCTTATTTATTTTTTCTGATCAAAATTCGATCTGATCCTTCGACTTCTTCAACCGCAACAATAATTTGTTCTGATTTTGCTGTTGGAATATTTTTCCCTACATAATCAGCACGAATCGGAAGCTCTCTGTGTCCACGATCGACTAAGACAGCCAGTGAAATTTTATCTGGGCGACCAATGTCCATAATGGCATCAAGTGCTGCGCGGATGGTTCTTCCTGTAAAGATAACATCGTCTACCAAGATAACTTCTTTATTCTCGATAGCAAATGGAACATTTGAAGCGTTAATCGTGGGTTCTTCTTTTTTAGCTTCATGATTATCATCACGATACAATGTAATATCTAACTCACCAACAGGCACATCAATTCCTTCTAGTTGTTTTAATCGTTCGGCAATTCTTCTTGCTAAGTGGATTCCTCTTGTTTTAATTCCCACTAAAACAATATCGTCAATTCCTTTATGACGTTCTATGATTTCGTAAGTAATACGTGTTAAAGCTCTACTCATTGTCATTTTATCAACAATTTCATTTTCAAACACTTAGCTTCCTCCTAAAAAAATCCAATAAAAAAACTCTTATCCGTGAAAGAATAAGAGGGAATTTGTCTACTTAAATTAATTAACCCACTTCAAGGTACAACATACCCTAGTATTGGTTAACTTAATTCCTTCTTAGCCTCTCTGGACTACTCTTAAAGGACTTCTATTTATTTATTAAAATCATCTTACCTTAAAATTAATAACTAATCAATGTTTTTGCGCAATTCTTCCAAAGTTTCTACAAAAATTTCTGGTAATTCACTATCAAAAGTCATCATTTCATGGGTTGTTGGATGTTCAAAGCCTAACGTTCTAGCATGTAAGAACTGACCATTACCTTTTAATGTTTTTTTAGGTCCGTATAAAGGATCCCCTGCTATTTGGAAGCCAATATAATCCATATGAACACGAATTTGATGTGTTCTACCCGTTTCTAGTTGGCATTCAACTAAAGTAAATTTACCAAATCGTTCTAATACTTCAAAGTGAGTCACAGCTGGTTTTCCATCTTTAACGACAGCTTGTTTTTGACGATTTTCTTTACTACGACCGATTGGCGCATTGATTGATCCTTTTTCGTGAGGAATCACACCATGAACTAAGGCCACATATTTTCTTAACGCTTTTCTTTCTTTTAATTGTTCTGCTAAGAAGAGATGAGACTCATCATTTTTAGCGACCATCAGTAACCCAGAGGTATCTTTATCAATACGGTGAACAATCCCTGGTCTAATCACATCATTAATCGTTGACAACTTATCACTGTGATTCATTAACGCATTAACAAGCGTTCCATCAGGATGCCCCATTGAGGGATGAACAACCATTCCTTGGGGTTTGTTAATCACCATTACTTGGTCATCTTCAAAAACAATATCTAAAGGAATATCTTGAGCAATTGCTTCAATTACTTGAGGCTCTGGACGATCAATAATAATCTCGTCATTTTCTTTAACCTTATAGTTCGCTCTGGTAATTTCTTTATTTACTGTTACATGTTCACCTTTTAACCATGCTTGAATTTGTGATCTTGAAAATTGTTTGAAGGCTTCTGTTAAAACCTTATCCAATCTTCCTTTTTCATCTTTAATTGTGTACTTTAATAATTCCATTTATTCGCTCCTTAAATCTAAGTCCTACCTATTCTATCACAGTTTTGTGTGAAAAAGAAAAAAGAACCTAACATTTTGCTAGATTCTACTCTTTTGAATCAAAAACTCCAACGACACTACCATCTTTTTGTTTAGATGCAACTTTTAAAAATAGTTTTTCATCCGAGTACTTATCTACCTTATAACTACCATCTTCTTGTTTTAAAGTATCTAATTGATCAAATGATTCAAAATTTTCTAGGTACTTATATTTTTTGGCAATTTCTTGGGTTTCTTTATCTAATTTTTCAAATTCTTTTTGATTTATTTCATCTACCGTAATTTTTCCTGTGTCAACTGCGACTGCATCCGGCTTTTGAGTTCGCATGTATTCATTATAAACAAAGTAACCTCCACCAGCTAATATGACAACAAATACTAAAATTGAAAAAAATTTCTTCATTCTTACACCCTCTCGATTAATTTCGCTGCTTCCGTTCCCTCAACGATTTTTTTTACATCACTATATAATTCTTGAATTGGAATAAATCGAGCTTTTCTCATATATTCTTTTCCCTCAACAAACAATAAGATAACCGGTGCTGTCATAACAGAAAATTCACCTGAAACTTTAGGGATTTCTACTGCGTCTACTTCAATAAACACCACAGTTTTTCTAAATTCTTTAAGTTTACTTTCAACTTGAGGTTTTAGCCCATGACAAACACTACAATTTGGTTGGCTAAAATAAACAAATACTAATTCATTCGTTAAAATATTATTTTTTAATTCTTCAATAGTTTTAATTTTTTTTAAACACTTCATCACCCCTTGTATACAACAATTATATAAAACGAATGATGTTATGCCAAACTATATGTTTTATTATAGCACACCATGATATTTTTTGAAGTCTTGAATTAGGTTTTGATGCTCTAACCATTCAATTATAATACAAGAAACAATAAACATCAGCTCTTGTCGATCTAAAGAATTGCCTTGTATATTTTCGATTAATTCAGTGCGGATTTTTAAAAGAGAAGGAATTTGTTTTTCTGATGATAATCGCACCATATTGAAGCTGTATTGATCCTTGTTAATAGCTATATAGCCCATTTCAAATAAAGTTTCCATAAAGATATCATTTTTTTGAACCCATAATTCTTTTCCTTTTTCTAAGCGACGTAATTTTCTTTCACAGTAATTTAAAAAATATTCTTGGTTCACGTCACCGATCTTATTTCTAATTCTGACAAAAGAATCTAGCGACTCATTGTGACTCATTTTTAAATAATTAAAAAAATCAACAAAATTATTGGAATAATAAGGTACATATCTTCCCATTGAAATATATCTGGCTTTTTTTACTTGGACTTCCGTGTATCTAGTAGGCAATCTCAACCACTTTTTAGCTTGATCGCTTTGCTCGTAAACTGTTATTTTTGATGAATATTGATCCTTAAACAATTCATATAAAATAATCAAGAAACGCTCTTCAACAGGTAATAATTTCACTTCCTCATTAAATTGCGATATAAAAGAAATTTTTTCGTTATTTAAATAATTTATTGTCTGCTCATTAAGCATTTTTTGTTTTTCTTTTGAAACAAAGACTCCAGAAAACGAGTATTTTCCATGATACCTTTCTACAAAATCAGAATCAATTAAATTATCGATCAATCGATCAAAATCAGTTGTTTCAGATACATTTTTTTTAATATCTCGTAAAGTCACTTCTTGATTTTGTTGTTCTATTAAATAGGTAATCACTTGATTAAAGATAGGCTTTTCAGTTAGTTTTTGTTTTTCTGGATTGAATATATTATTACTTATTTTAACAATCATAACAAGGAACACCTTTCAAAAAAAGACCAAAACAAAAGTTATAAAATCTCTTGTTTTGATCTTTTACTTTTTTAGTTAAATGCGTTTGTTAATGGTGGAACGACTTGTTTTTTACGTGATACGACACCATTCAATACTGCTTGATTGTTTACCAATTTAACTCCAAAAGCAGATTCAACTTTGTCTTTAGGTTCTCCAACTACAAGAACGACTGAGTCACTTTCTAAGATGTTTGTAATAACTAAAACAAACATGTCAAAACTATTTAATTCATTTTGTTTGGCCATTTCAATTTCCAATTCTGATTGACGAGATAATACATCGTTCACATCAACAGTGTTAACTTGACCAATCCGTAAGTTTTTGCCACCCATTGGGAATGATTTAGCGTCAGCATCAATTAATTGCAATGCTGTTTTATCTGATAAGTTAGTTCCAGCTTTTAACATATCTAAGCCATAAACGTTCACATCAACGTCAGCAATCTCAGCTAATTCTTTAGCTGCTTTCACGTCTTCTTCTGTACATGTTGGTGATTTAAATAGCAATGAATCTGAAACGATTGCAGAAAGCATTAATCCAGCAATGTTTTTAGGAATCTCAATACCATGTTCTTTGTATAATTTTAAGATGATTGTGTTGGTACAACCAACTGGCTCGCCTCGGTAGTATAAAGGATTGGCTGTTTCAAAGTTTGCTATTCTGTGGTGATCCACAACAGCTAAAACGTCTAATTCTTTAATATCAGAAACACTTTGTTGTGCTTCATTGTGGTCGACTAACATGACACTATCCACTTCATTTTTAGCTGTTTCAATCACACGAGGCGCTTCAACATTAAAGTAGTTAAGTGCATATGATGTTTCTTCATTGGGTGTGCCTAATGCAACGGCTTCGGCTTCTAGCCCTAATTTATTTTGTAAGTAAGCATAAGAAATAGCAGATGTAATTGCATCTGTATCTGGGTTTTGATGTCCGAAAACTAATACTTTTGACATAATTTTAATTCCTCCAATATCGATATCTTGCTCCTCATTATAGCATAAATCCAAAATATCTTAATAGGTTTATGAAAGAAAATTTAGATAATCACAGACTTAATTATTTTCAATCCAGTATCTTCTAACCCAAACTTTGTCTTCTTCAATATATACTTTATTCTCTAAGACACCACCGTTATTTTCAATCACACTAGCTGAACCTAGATTATCATCATCACATGTCAATAACACTGGATCAATATGATACGTTTTAGCAAGTTTCAATCCTTCTTTCAACATCAGGCTGCCATAACCTTTTCGCCTTTCAGAAGGTGCAACCGAATAACCAATATAGCCACCTATTTTAGTTAAATAGTCATTTAATTCTAGTCTTAAATTTAATAATCCTAAAACCTTTTTGCTGTCATTATTCACCAACATATACTCAATACATGGAACAAAATTTTTATTAGGTATTGTTTCTTTATTTTCTGATAATTTTAAATACTCCAGCCAGCCATTAATCGTTTCGAATTCAGCAAGTAGACTTGATCCATGTACGAACTCCGAAAATTCAACCTGATATGCTAAAATTCCCTTTTCAAAATCCATACTCGGTTTTATTAAACTAATATTTTCTACCATCAAAAAACGCCTCCTAGTTTTCCTATTATCATACCATAGGAAAACTAAAAGGACGTTGCCAACTAACTAATTAATTTTAATCCAACTGCTGCAAACAAAATTAAGCCGATAAAGAAAAGACGTTTAGGGTCCTTAGGCTCTTTGTAGAAAATAATTCCTAAAATAGCCCCTCCAGAAGCCCCGATTCCGGTCCATACCGCATAAGCCGTACTCATCGGCAAACTTTCAATTGAATAAGAAAGAAGGATGAAACTTAAGCCAAACATCGCAATTAATTTAGCCAAGTTTTTCTTTGATTTTTCTGTCACATACTGATTAATACTATTAACACCCAGCATTTCAAAAACTCCTGCGAATACTAAACTAATCCAAGCCATACTATTTTGCCTCACTTTCTTTTTTATCGTCAGATGATAATTTTAACCCCATCACTCCGATTAATAAAATAACTAAAAATACAACTGTCATTATATTGACTGGTTGCTTAAAGACAAAAGCATCCATTAAAATAGTTCCTGTTGTTCCAAGTCCAACGAATACTGCATAGACAGTTCCTACTGGTAATTTTTCCCCTGCTTTAATCATTAAATAAAAACTCACCATAATTGCGATGATCGTTCCTCCCCATTCTAATGGGTTTGATGCGTGTTTTAGACCTACAACCCACATCACCTCAAAAACTGCTGCAACTAAAATTAAAAACCAACTACGATTCATACCAATCTCTCCTTATAATTTAAAATTTACACAAAAAAGCCTGAGAAATAAAAATCTCCCAGGCTTTTATCCTTCCGTGTACGTAGGATTGATTACCTACGGGCTTACTCTCGGTCCAGACTAATCAAATGATTACGGAACCCTAGTAAGTACTTTTACTATTAGTATCATTAGATTATAGCAACTCAATTATAAAAGTCAACTATCTCGTTTGATATTTCGTATAATCTTGAATATGTAAAATATCTTGTGCATTCTTCACGCGTTCTTGAGTAGGTGGATCGATTCCTTCTAAAGGATACGTTAAACCTAACTCTTCCCATTTATAGCGTCCCATTGTATGATAAGGTAAAATTTCAACTTTATCTACATTGTTCAATGTTTTGATAAAAGCATCTAAACGAACTAAATACTCATCATAGTCACTTCTAAAAGGAACTAAGACATGTCTAATCCAAACTGGTTTGTTAATATCAGATAAATGTTTTGCCATTTCTAAAATATTATCATTCGGATTTTTTGTCAATTTTTTATGTTGTTCATTATCAATATGTTTAATATCAAATAATAATAAATCTGTATATTTCATTAGTTCATCAAACTGACTAATAAATGGTTCTTCATAAGTAAACGGTCGGCCACAGGTATCAATAGTTGTATGAATGCCATGAGCTTTGGCTTTTTTAAATAAATCAGTGATAAATTCTGGCTGTAAAAGTGGTTCGCCACCGCTAATCGTGATGCCACCTTTTTCGCCCCAATAACTCTTATAACGCAAAGCTTCTTCTAAAATTTCATCAGTTGTCACTTCACGTCCACCATTGATCTTCCATGTGTCCGGATTATGACAAAACTCGCATCTCATGCGACATCCCTGCATAAATACGATAAAACGAACTCCTGGTCCATCTACAGTTCCAAAATTTTCAGTTGAGTGAATTCTTCCAGTAACTTTTTCTGTCATAACTTTCCATCCCTTATTTTAAAAGAGGCGACCGAAGTCTTCAGCCGCCTCTTCATTATTTATTTTTTATTACATTTTTTCATGAGCAGTTCTTGAAATAACATCTGCTTGTTGTTCTGGAGAAAGGTCGCGGAATTTAACGGCATAACCAGATACACGAATTGTTAAGTTTGGATATTTTTCAGGATGCGCTTGAGCATCTAATAACAAATCAGTTGTAAATACGTTAACGTTTAAGTGGTAACCACCATTGTCAAAGTATCCGTCCATAACATTACGTAAGTTGTTAACGCGAGTTGCGTCATCTTTACCTAAACCGTTAGGATTGATTGTTTGAGTATTTGAAATACCATCTTGAGCGTTAGTATATTCTAATTTAGCTGTCGAGTTTAATGATGCTAATAAGCCATTTTTCTCACCTAAGAATTTACCATCTTGGTAACTTGGGTTAGCTCCTGGAGCAAGTGGTTTACCTGCACGACGTCCGTCAGGTGTATTACCTGTCGCTTTACCATAAACAACGTTAGAAGTAATTGTTAAAAGTGACGTTGTTGGTGTTGAATTACGGTAAGTATGTTGACGTTTAATTTGAGTCATGAAATATTCTAGAATCCAGTTAGCCATTGCATCTGCTTCAGCATTGTCATTTCCATAAGTTGGGAATTCATTTTGAGGCACATAATCAACTGCTAAACCATCTTCATCACGGATTACTTTGACGTTACCGTGTTTAATTGCCATAACACTATCAGTTGCATGAGAGATACCAGCAATACCTGTAGCGAATGTACGTTTTAATTCAGATTCCATAAACGCCAATTGTGGCGCTTCATAAGCATATTTATCATGCATGAAATGAATCACATTTAATGTATTAACATATAATTCTGCTAACCAATCCATGATATCTTTATAACGTTCCATGAATTCATTATAATCTAATGTTTCACCTGTCATTGGACGGTATTTAGGTCCAACTTGAGCTTTTGTTTTTTCATCCACACCACCATTGATAGCGTAAAGAACAGCTTTAGCTAAGTTAGCACGAGCACCAAAGAATTGCATATCTTTACCCATTACAGTTGCAGATACACAACAAGCAATGGCACAATCATCTGATCCCCAGTTAGCTCTTAATAAATCATCATTTTCAAATTGGATTGAAGAACTTTCTTTTGCAATATGTGAAGCAAATGTTCTGAATCCTTCTGGTAAATGAGATGAATATAAAACTGTTAAGTTTGGTTCTGGAGATGGTCCCATATTTACTAATGTATGTAAGATACGGAAATCATTTTTAGTTACTAATGAACGTCCGTCAACCCCCATACCAGCGATTGATAAAGTAGCCCAAATTGGATAGCCAGAGAATAATTGGTTATATTCTGGTGTACGAGCAAATTTAACCATACGTAATTTCATGATTAAATGATCAATCATTTCTTGAGCTTCGTTTTCAGTAATAACACCATTTTCTAAATCACGTTGGATGTAGATATCTAAGAAGGCAGAAACACGTCCAATTGACATTGCTGCACCGTTTTGTGATTTAATAGCTGATAAGTAACCAAAATAAGTCCACTGGATTGCTTCTTGAGCATTTTTAGCTGGAACTGAAATATCAAAGCCATAATAAGTTGCCATTTCTTTAATAGAATTTAAAGCTCTTACTTGTTCAGCAATTTCTTCTCTTAAACGGATAACGTCATCAGTCATTACTTTGTTACCAGTATTGGCTTGGTCTTCTTTTTTCTTAGCGATTAAAAAGTCAATTCCGTATAAAGCTAGACGACGGTAATCACCGATAATACGTCCACGTCCGTATGCATCTGGAAGTCCAGTAATAATTTTATTTTTACGAGCTGCTCTCATTTCAGGAGTGTATGCGTCAAAGACACCTTGGTTATGTGTTTTTCTCCAATCAGAGAAAATTTTTGTCATTTCTTCATCAGTTTCGTAACCGTTAGAAACTAAAGCATTGTTTGCCATGTTAATACCACCATAAGGCATAAACGCTTGTTTCAATGGCACATCCGTTTGTAAACCAACAATTTTTTCTTCTTCTTTAATCAAATAACCAGGTTCATGTGAAGTAATTGTAGCAGGAATATTACTATCCATGTCGTACACACCATTTTTTTCATGTTGTACTTCGAATAATTCTTGTAATTTTTCCCATAATTTTTCAGTACTTTCAGCAGCTGGCTCTAAGAAACTGTCATCACCTTTGTACTCAGAGTAGTTTTTTTGAATAAAATCTCTAACATCCACGCTTGTACGCCATTTGTCGCCTTTAAATCCATCCCAATGTCCCATTATTGAGAGCCTCCTTAAAATTGTTGTTTTTAATTTTTTATTTCGTTTATGTTTTACATGCTCAGTATAACACAAAAACACCTCAATGCAAGTGTTATAGTGAAAAAAAGGGTTAATTTTTATTTTTTATTAAAAATTAACTCTGAAAAGCATTGTTATAAGCTTTTATACAAATTAACTCTTGTTAAAACTGTATCAATTCAATCTGTTTCTGTACTATAACAGAAAGATAAAACCTCCTTTCTGACATATAACAGAAGTGATTATTATTATTTTTTCACTAACTATTCATGCTTAAGTGCTTTAATTAAAAAAACTACGAAACACAAAAATATTCTTGTGTTTCGTAGTTTTTAAAATTTAATTGATTATTCAATAATTTGTGTTGTCACTTCGATTACGCCACCATCAACTTTTTCATCATTAACAAATGAACCGTTAGACTGACGATCATTAATCGCTAAATCCTTATAGTTAATCGCATAAACAGCGTTCGATTCTGTTTGTACTTGTATTATTTGATCTTTTTTATTTTTAATAACAGCAAACACACGATGTGGGTTACTTTTCAGTTCACGAAGCACCATCAACCCTCGTTTTGCTCGACCAAGTTTACTCAACTCATTTACTTTCATTCGTTTTACTGAACCACGTTGAGTTACTAACGTAATAGTACATGTTTCATTCTTCTCTAAAATAAGACCATTCACAACATAATCTTGATCTTTTAGGTTAATCGCTTTAACTCCTGAAGCTTTTGCACCAACTACAGGAACTTCTTCTAAATCATAATATAATCCAAACGCTAAATGGGTCACTAATAAAATATCTTTACTTTGAGTCCCATCAATTAATTCAACAGCTATCACTTCGTCTGTGTCCGTTTTTAATTTCATTCCTAATGTCGGACGACTCTTATAGGTTCGCCAAATGTTAAACTCACTCATGCTAGTCCGTTTAATCATACCTTCTTTTGTCACAAAAACAAATTGAAGATTCTCTCCGATTTCAGCATAAGGGAAAACGGCTATTATTTTTTCAGTCGCTTCAAGAGATGTGATCGTTAACGAGAAATGCTCCCCAACGTCTTTCCACTTTTTATCTGATAATTCATGAACTTGACGATAAATCATGTTTCCTTTGTTAGTCACGATTAAAAGATGGTGATGCGTATTAAGCTGTCCGCTAAAAACTAAGTTGTCTGTTTCCTTCATCTCAATTTGGTCCTCTTTAGAAGCGCTAAACGACCTTAGACTACTGCGTTTAACATAGCCTTCTTTTGTAATACTCACCATTACTTCTTCTTGCGGAATTAAAACAGCCGTTTCAATCGTAATTTCTTGAATTTCTTCTTCTAGTTTAGTCATTCTTGGCGATTGATATTGCTTTTTAACTGCTCTTAATTCTGTTTTCATCACATTTAGAAGTTCTTTTTCATTATTTAAAATCAGCATCAATTTTTCAATTAATTCAGCTAACTCTTTATTTTCTTTTTCTAATGCTGTGATATCCGTATTAGTTAAGCGGTAAAGTTGTAATGACACAATTGCTTCTGCTTGCTCTTCTGTAAAGGCATATGAAGCAACTAAATTCATTTTCGCATCTTTTTTATCTTTACTACCACGAATCGTTGCTATCACTTGATCCAAAATTGATAAAGCTTTGATCAAACCACTAACAATATGTTGTCGGTTTTTTGCTTTTTTAAGATCAAACTCACTACGTTTTCTAATAACTGTTTTTCTATGACTAATATAAGCACCTAAAATGGCTTGTAGTCCTACTTGTTCAGGACGCAAGTTATTAATTGCCACCATATTAAAATTATAATTAATTTGTAAATCAGTATTCTTAAATAAGAAGTTTAGCACAGCATTTGCATCGACTTCTTTTTTTAATTCAACAACAATTCTAAGTCCTGTCCGATCACTTTCATCCCGAACTTCTGAAATTCCTTCTAAACGACGATTCAAACGTAATTCATCCATTTTTTTTACTAAAACAGCTTTATTCACTTCATAAGGAATCTCAGTAATAACAATTTGTTCACGACCAGCTTTTAGTGGTTCAATTGCTGTTTTAGAACGTAGGTTTACTTTTCCTTTACCCGTTTCATAAGCTTTTTTCAATTCTTTTTTCCCTTGCAAAATACCACCTGTCGGAAAATCTGGGCCTGGAATAAATTCCATTAATTTATCTAAAGAGGCATTAGGATGGTCGATTAAATAAACTGCTCCATCAATAACTTCAGCAAGGTTATGTGTTGGTATTTCTGTAGCGTAACCAGCTGAGATACCTGTTGAACCATTAACTAAAAGATTCGGATATTTTGCTGGCAAAACAGTGGGTTCTTTTTCTGTATCATCAAAGTTCCAGACAAAATCGACTGTTTCTTTTTCGATATCAGTTAATAATTCTCCGCTTAATTCTGAAAGTCTAGCTTCAGTATAACGCATGGCAGCAGGTGGATCGCCGTCCATACTACCGTTATTCCCATGCATTTCTATTAAAGGATTGCGCAATTTCCAATCCTGACTCATTCGGACCATTGCTTCATAAATACTACTGTCACCATGAGGATGGTAATTCCCCATAATATTCCCTACAGATTTTGCTGATTTACGAAATGCTTTTTCATATGTGTTACCATCTTTATTCATTGAATATAAAATACGGCGTTGCACCGGTTTCAATCCATCTCGAATGTCAGGTAGAGCTCTATCTTGAATAATGTATTTTGAATATCGTCCAAAACGATCACCCATAATCTCTTCTAGAGTTAACTTTTGAATTCCGTGTCCTTCACTCATTTATCATATCTCTCCTTCATTTCTATTCATCAAACAGATTAATTTCTGGAAAGTTATTATCCGTAGTTCCTGCATTTTCTGTTGGCGTGGTACTTTCTAAAATACTACCATCTTCATCTAGTGAGAATTGAACATTTTTTTCAATCCAACGGCGGCGTGGCTCTACTTTGTCACCCATTAAAGTAGACACACGTCGCTCAGCTTTTTCACTATCTTCTATAGTAACTTGAATCAATGTTCTTGTTTCTGGATCCATAGTTGTTTCCCATAACTGATCTGCATTCATTTCACCAAGACCTTTGTAACGTTGAAGCATGTATCCTTTACCTATATTATTAGTAATTTGTTTCAATTCTTCATCCGTCCAAGCGTACTCAATAATTGCTTTTTTTCCATTACCCTTTTGAACTTTATACAAAGGCGGTAAAGCGATATACACTTTTCCGGCTTCAACTAAAGGTTTCATATAACGATAGAAAAAAGTTAAAAGCAAAACTTGAATATGAGCACCATCGGTATCTGCATCGGTCATAATAATAACTTTATCGTAATTACAATCAGCAATCTCAAAATCTGCACCCACACCCGCACCAATTGTATAAATCATCGTGTTAATTTCTTCATTTTTCATAATATCTTGTAATTTTGCTTTTTCTGTATTAATAACTTTTCCACGTAAGGGTAAGATAGCTTGGAATTTACGATCCCGGCCTTGCTTGGCAGAGCCACCAGCCGAATCCCCTTCGACTAAATATAATTCATTTTTCTTAGGATTTCTTGATTGCGCTGGTGTTAATTTACCAGATAGTAATGATTCACCTTTACGACGTTTTTTACCATTTCGGCTATCTTCACGAGCTTTCCTTGCTGCTTCACGGGCTTCACGAGCTTTGATTGCTTTTCTAATTAGCATCTGAGACATTTCACTATTCTCTTGTAAGTAAAATCCTAATTGTTCGCTGATAACTGTTTCTACAACATTACGAGCAATTGGTGTGCCTAATTTCCCCTTAGTTTGCCCTTCAAATTGTAATAAGTTTTCAGGAATTCTAATCGATATGATAGCTGATAACCCTTCTCTAAAGTCACTACCTTCTAAATTTTTATCTTTTTCTTTTAATAAACTTGCTTTTCTTGCATAATCATTAAACGATTTAGTTAGTGCAGTTCTCATTCCAGCCTCATGGGTTCCACCATCTCTTGTCCTGACATTGTTTACAAAAGATAATGTATTTTCAGAATAACCATCATTATACTGACATGAAAATTCTACCTCTATCCCTTCTTTTTCACCATTAAAATAAATAACTGGCGTTAATGTATCTTTATCTTCGTTTAAATAATCAATAAATTGTTTAATTCCGTCTTCATAAAGAAATACTTCTTCTTGTTCATTTCGTTCATCTTTAAGCGTGATTTTAATCCCCTTAAGTAAAAAGGCAGACTCTCTTAAACGTTCCGCTAATATGTCATAAGAAAAAACAGTCATTGAAAAAATTGTTGGGTCTGGTTTAAACGTAATCAGTGAACCATTTTTCTTTTTAGATGATTTAATTCGTTTTAGTTTTCCATCTGTGTGTCCACCATCTTTAAAATCTATCTGTACTTCTTCACCGTTTTTAACTGTTTCAACATGAACGTAACTTGATAATGCATTCACAACACTTGCTCCAACTCCATGTAATCCACCTGAAGTTTTATAGCCACCTTGCCCAAATTTTCCACCTGCATGAAGTACCGTAAAAATAACTTCCACAGTCGGCTTACCAGATGTATGCATCCCTGTTGGCATACCTCGACCATAATCTCTAACACTAATACTATTATCCTGATGAATTGTTACATCTATCTCATTACCATAGCCAGACAGTGCTTCATCAACCGCATTATCAAAAATTTCAAATACTAAATGATGCAACCCCTTAGAATCTGTCGAGCCTATATACATCCCAGGTCTTTTTCTAACAGCTTCAAGACCTTCTAGAACCTGAATCGACGTATCATCATATTGGTTTTCAATTTTATCTACCATGAAAAAACTCCTTTACATCATTTAAATAGATACTAAAAATATCTAATCACTTCTTTATATAGTACGTCAAAATGATTTTAAGATAAAGTAAATTTTTTAGAACAAAAAAAAACAACTTGATGACAAGTTGGCTTCACCTTTTCATTTCGTCTACTTTTCTATTCTATAATAAATTTTGAAAAGTTGCAAAGCTTTGAAAGAGAATTTTAATTTAAAATACTTTAACGTAGCCCATCAAATATCCATTTTAGCTAAAAAAGGCTTTCCTACTTTCATTTTTAAGTGTATATTTAACTGAGTAGTTATTAAGAAAGGGTGGTCATATGCACCAAGAAAAGAAACCCGTTAATTTAAATGTTTTATTAGGTTCCTTATTTTTAGGATATTTCATGGTATATATCGATAAACTATCTGTTGGTATTTCGATTGTTTCTATCAGTAAAGATTTACCAATGTCAGAAAGTACCAAAGGACTTATTTTAAGTGCTTTTTTTATTGGTTATGCTTTAATGCAAGTTCCAATGAGCTTTGCAATCAATCGTTTCGGAGCTAGAGCTGTCGTTATTACATCAGTAATACTAATCGGTATGTTTGATTTAATTTTTGGAATGAGTCAAAGTATCCAAATGCTTTTAGCTGTTCGCTTACTTACAGGTATGTTTGCTCATTCTGGTTATGCTTCTTCTTCTAGTAAAGAAGTCATCGATAATTTTCCAGTCGAAAAAAGAACGTTTGCAAAAGGAATCTTGATTTCATCATCTGGGGTTGCAGGTGTTTTAGGTCCTATCCTTCTATCTCCAATCATCGAAGTGAAGGGTTGGCGATTTGCTTATAGTATTTTAACGATCGTTTCTCTTATTATAGCTTTGATTATTTCATTTTCAATTCCTAAAAAGGATAAAAAGGGGCTAATTGATCATACAATAAAAGAAAGTGTTTCTATCTTCACCGTTTGGAAGAACCCTACTATTTGGTTTTTATTTATGGCTGCATTTTTTATTAACAATCTTCTGTACGGCTTAAATAACTGGTTACCGACTTTCTTAACTTCTTATCGAGGTGTCACTTTAACACAATCTGGAATGATTAGTTCAGCAGTAGGCGTCTTTGCATTAACCGGTGCGATTGTCGGTGGCTATATTGTCAGTAAATTTTTTCAGCATAAAGACAAACTAGTTATCATTGTAACCTCTATCATTGGTTCGATCTTAGCATTTATTGCTTATTTTGTTCATAAACCCTTTTTATTTATTTTCGTACTTGGGTTTGCAACGTTATTTTTGACCATTGGTTTTGTTACATTAATGGCAATTCCAATGAAAATGTTCGAAGGTGCTCAGTTTGCTCCTAGTTATTCGACTATCGCAACTGGCGGTATAATAGGTGGTGCTGTCGCACAGCTTGCTATCGGTTTTTTAGTTGAACGGAGTGAGACTTTTTTAACTGCATTTATTTATTTTCTATGCCTTGGTCTATTAACATCTGTTAGTTTAATTTTTGTTAAAATTGACTTTAAACACTAAGTTAATATATCAATAATACTCAAATGGAGGAAAAAATAATGTCTAACTTTATTAACCAACAATTAACTAATAAAGATTTTTCCAACGAAAATTTGTCATATTTTGATTTTTCTAATACAATTTGTTGTTCTTGTGATTTTTCCAGTACTAATTTAAAAGGCGCTATTTTTTTGGGAGCTACCTTAAATAATTGCTGTTTTAACCATGCAAATGTTGATCAAACAAACTTTAGACACTCTTTAATTGTAGATTGTCAATTAGATAACTTAAAAAACAAAGAAAAGGCTTTTTATCTAAATTTATCCTGTCCAGAAACTGGCGCATTTATTGCCTACAAACAATGCATGGATTTTAGAATGGTTCAATTACTCATTCCATCAGACGCCAAACGTTCTTCAGCAACAAATAATACGTGTCGTTGTGATAAAGCAAAAGTATTAAGTATTAAAAATATTGATTACACTCAGACTTATGATGATGCACAATCTCTAGTTGATGAAAATTTTATTTACCATCAAGGTGAATGGATTTATTCTGACTATTTTTGCGATAATCGCTGGATTGATTCAACTTATGGTATTCACTTTTATATGACGCGAGAAGAAGCAATAGATTATTTAAAATAAGTGTTAAAAGGGATTGAAACCGACTATTTTGTCAATTTCAATCCCTTTTAATAATATTACTTTTTTAATTTTATATTGGTTGGTTGAGTCGCTTTTATTTGTGGGTATTTTTGCAAATAATCTGATATCAGTTCAGTCATATCAATTGTTATTTCTCTCACAATTTTATCAGGTCCAAACATAAAATAGTCCCCACCACCAACTGCGCGATATTGATTCATCACTACTTCTAAACGATCATCATTTTTCACTTCTTGGCCATTGTAACATAATTGTGTTACACGGCTGCCTTTTTCTTTTGTGATATCAAAACAATAATCAATTCCACTATAAAGATCATAGTTGTAATGCTCAACTTTAGGCTCTAAAAACTCTTTACTTACACATAATTGATTCTCTTGATCCAAATCAAAGTAGCTTGCACATCTTTCTAAAGCCTCTTTCAAGTCCGCTCCAGAAATATTTAAAACAGCGACAGTATTTGGGTAAATATAGTTCGTTACAATATCACGCATGCTAATGCTTTCACCAAAACCAGTGCCATTATTATCAAATAATGCAGTACCTGAGATGTCGACTCCAGTCACTTCTTTTTGGACATCTTGGATGAATTCAATATACGGATGACTATGTATTCTGACGTCCATCGGATCTGTAATTATCATATTACCACTTACCGATCCTTGTGGTTCATCCAGCCAATTCTCGACTTGATCTAATAATGGTAAAAAATGAGTATGCAATTCTTTATTTTCAGTGACTTGTTCCATTTCGATTAAAGAGGCTTTTGAATGAGTGACTTGTCGACTCGTCGCATCATAGTTTAGATCGACACGAGCTAAATATCGGCCTTTATCTCCTGGTTGTGTCACCGGACAAGTTCCTTCATTTAACGTAATTACACGGTGCTGATGTCCTGTTAATAAAACATCAATCCCTTCAACTTCATGAAGAAGTGCGTAACCTTCATTCTCACCTGTTAGAACTTCTGTGGGTTCTCCTGTTTCTAAATCACGTTCAAATCCTCCATGATAACTAACAACTATAACATCTGCTTCTTCTCTTAATTTAGGAACAAACTCTTTAGCCGTTTCTAAAGCTGATTTAAAGATTAAACCTTCAACTGTTTTTGGTTGTTCCCAGTTAGGAATATATTGCGTAGTTAATCCTAAAATCGCTATTTTTACTCCTTCACGCTCAGTAATAATATAAGGACAATTGGTTAAAAATTCACCATTATCCTTTAAAATATTCGCACAAATAATTGGATAGTTTAATTTATTAATAGTATTTTCTAAAAACTCTAATCCGTAATTAAATTCATGGTTGCCTAAAACACCACAATCATAACCCATCTCATTCATAACATCAGCCATAGAGCCTTTTTCAGGGTTTTTAGCTAAAAAATAACTTAATGGTGAACCTTGCAAGAAATCCCCATTATCAATCTTTAATAATGATCCTTCAACTGAATTCTCAATTGTTAGCATTTTTTCTTTAACTTTTGTTAAGCCGAAAGCCAAAGATTGTTCTCTTTTTCTAAAATCTGTTGGATATAAGTAACCATGAGTGTCACTTGTTGATAATATTGTTAACTTCATTGAACTCTCCCTTATCCATTAACTAATTTATTTCTTAATTTGTTAGAAACAACCTCAACAATTAAGATAAGAATGATTAAACCGATTAAAATTGAGCCTACTTGATTCCAACGATATGAGTTCATCGCAAAAATAAGTGGAGAACCAATCCCACCAGCTCCTACTAAACCTAAAATAGTGGCATCCCTTAAATTCATATCAAAACGATAGATTGTTATTGATGAAAAGTTAGCAATTAATTGAGGAATAATGCCAAAACGAATCTTTTCAAATGTTGTACATCCCATTGAATCCATTGCTTCAAGAACACCATGATCAATATCTTCAATGATGTCTACATATAGTTTTGAGACCATTCCAATTGATGTTAGCGACATCGTCATAGCGCCTGCAAATGGTCCTGGTCCTGTCACACGAACAAACATTAATCCGTAAACTAATGCCGGAACTGTTCTAATCACAATAACTAAAAATCTCATGACTAAGTAAACTGGTTTTGGAACAATACTTGGTGCCATTAAAAAAGCGACTGGAATCGAAAGAATAGCTCCAAAAATAGTTCCTATAAATGCAATACAAATTGTTTCAAATAATAAGTAAAAAACACCTTGATTAGTAAAATTCCATAGTAAGTCCATATCGGGTGTTAAAATCCCTTGAATAATCTTACTTGCTATTTTCCAACCGCCTTCATCTACTGCGTTAAATTGAATCGCAGAAAGCGACCAAATAAAAGAACCAACAATAATCGTTGTCAACAGTAAATACTGCATTTTTTTAGAAGGTTCTTGTCTTAATTTTGCTTCTATTGCTTGATTCATTATGTTCTCCTTCATCTATTGTAACTTTTTACGTGCGTATTCACTGATTGTTTCAATAATAGCAACTGTTATTACTAAAACGACTAATATAGTTCCTACATTCGCATATTCGCGCCAACCTAATTGTTCATTTAAAATAATACCTAATCCACCAGCTCCAACATAACCTAAAATTGAAGCATATCTTAAATTACCTTCAAAATTAAAAAGAGTCGTTGATAAAAAAGTAGGTAAAATTTCTGGTACCACTGCATAGCGGAAAGCTTGGAAACGTGTCATACCTAATGATTCCAAGGCTTCAAAAGTTGACATATCTAGTGATTCAATTTGCTCATAGGTTAGTTTTCCAACATAAGCTACAGTGAAAATAAAGATAGCTAAAGTTCCTGCCATTGTACCTAGACCAAAAATAAAAGTGGCAATAAGAGCAGTCACAATTGTTGGTAACGTTCGTAAGATACTAAATAATAGCTTAAAAAAACCTGTAATCATTCGATTATGTACAATATTTGATGAAGCTAACAACGCTAAGGGGATTGAAACAATTGCTCCAACTAGTGAACCTAATAAAGACATTTTAATCGTATCAAAAAGCGGTGCCCAAACTCGATCTAAAAATGATAAATCTGGCGGAAACATTCCTTTCAAAATAACAAAAAATTGCTCTCCACGAGTAATAAGTGCATAAAAATCAAATTTAGTTACTTTCATTGCAATAACAGTAAAAACAAAAAGAATTAAAACTACAAATGGTGTGATTGATGGCTTTTCGATCACCGTTTTTCCATTGCTTAAAGTAATGGTTTTTCCTTTCAATAGTGTTTTCATGTTTATTTACCTTCCTGTTCATCTTTCAAGTAAATTTTATCTAACACGTCTTGTGTAACTTTATCTGAGGGACCATCATAAACAATTTCACCTTTACGAATACCAATCACACGATCAGCGTATTCTAAAGCTAAGTCCACATGATGAATGTTGATTAAAACAGAAATATTTAGATCTTGATTAATTCGTTTAAAATCGTCCATAACAACTTTTGCTGTCACAGGATCAAGTGCTGCGACTGGCTCGTCAGCTAAAATAACTTCTGGTTTTTTTGCTAATGTTCGTGCTAATGCTACACGTTGTTGTTGGCCACCTGATAGTTGATCCACACGAATATACGCTTTATCTAAAATGCCAACATTGTCTAAACTTTCTAAAGCAGTAATTTTTGCCTCTTCTGGGAAAACCCCTAATAATCTTCTCCACCAAGATAATTCAGGTACCGCTGAAATTAAAACATTTTTTAAAACTGAGGCACGTGTAATCAAGTTGAACGATTGGAAAATCATTCCAATGGTTTTTCTGAAATCACGTACTTCTTTTCCCTTAATATTTTTAACATCTGTTCCATTCACCATTAAAGTACCATCTGTAATATCGTGCATCCGATTAATGCAACGAATTAATGTTGATTTTCCAGCACCTGATAAACCAATAATAGCAACAAACTCACCTTGCTCAATTTCTAAATTAATGTCTTTTAGTCCAACATATCCATTCGGGTATTTCTTTTGGACATTATCAAATTTAATCATAATATTCCTTTCTTAAAAATAAACTGTCGCTATTTTTACATAGCCACAGTTTATTCATCTCTATCAAAAAGAGGCATTTATTTTTTAGTTGATTCTTGAATCATCTTTTGAGCTTTACGTTCATTGTCGTAATCTTTAGATGTTGATTCTTTATAACCTTCATGACTGTAAATCTCGATAACTTTTTTACCTTCTTCAGTTTTTCCGATATTGATAAATGCTTTTTGTAAAGCTTTTTTCAAATCATCATCCATCACCTTAGAATTTTTACTAACAGAAATTGTATCATTATAAATAGCTGGTGTTACGCCAATAACGTTGGTTTCATCCCAGATACCTTTTTCACGGTTATATTCTTTTGTCCAATTCTTTTCAAAATCACGACGAGCATCTGCATAAGCTAATACAACATCAACTTGACCTGATGCCAAACGAGCAAAGGCACTACCGTAAGAATCAGATTGAACGATATTTTTTAACTCAGATAAGTTTTTGTCAAAGTTTTCTTTCATCCATAAACTCGGGTAAATATAACCAGCTGGTGAAGAAGAACTCATTACACTCCAAGAAGCCCCATTAACATCTTCCCAAGATAATTCTTTTCCTTCATTAACTTTTTTAGCTAATGCTTGTCCTTTTGATGAAGGCCCAGCAATCATAAGCGCACGATATGATTCAGCTTGCTTATCTGTTGGTTTTGTTGGCTTATTATCATTCCAATCTTTTGCTTTATCAGAATCAATTGAAAGACCTGCACGAGTTGCAGTTAATAGTACTTCAGCACCATCATCATATAATACATATGTTCCACCTGGTATAAATCCAACATCTAATGTTCCAGATGATAACGACTCACCCACAGCTTCAAAGTTGGTACCTACTGTAATATCGATGTTCTTAACGTCATATCCTTCTTTTTTCAACTCTTCTTGTAGCAAGTTTTTTAAAGGATCTGTAGCAGAAACAATTTCTTCTGGGTCACGTGAAGGAACGAATCCAACTGATAATTTATCAATTGACTTTGAACCATCTGAATTTTTTTTGTCTCCATCTGATTTCCCACCACATGCAGTCAACGTTACAACCAATGCTAAAACGCCAGCATACTTAAATACCTTCTTAAACAATAATATTTCCCCCTAAAAAGCTTTATTATGTACATTTTGTACTGCATTGAGTATATCATCAGTTATTCTATAATTCTATGAATTACATGATTTAAACCTATATTTTACATTTATAATACCTATTATTTATTCTTTATAACAATTAAACGGATTTCCCTAAACTTTAACTCATTTAACATTCATTTTTTTAATTAAAATGCCATTTTATTTTGTAAGACTTTGGTCTGATTTCATCAGATACCTGTTGACACCTTATACATCGTCTCGTATAGTATAAGGTGTCAGGAGGGATAATGTTTTGGATATACAATTACGTCGTGGTTTACTTGATTACTGTGTATTAGCTGTTCTTAAAGAAGCCGACTCATATGGATACATGATTATCAAAAAAATGACCCCCATTTTAGAAATATCTGAATCAACTCTTTATCCTATTTTAAAAAGATTAGAAACTAATTCTTTCGTCTCTTCCTATTCAGTTGAGCATAATGGGAGGTTAAGAAAATATTACAAAATAACGACTAAAGGGATTCAAAAACTCATTTCATTTAACGATGAATGGTCTGAAATTGAAAAAGTATATTACTATATAAAAGGAGCTAACGAAGGATGACACAAAATCAATTTATTACTACATTAAGACGTGAACTACTGAAAAGAAATGTTCTCGATACAGAAACACACATCAATTATTATCAAGAAATCATTGCAGATTACATTGAAGATGGCTTTACAGAGGAATCAGCTGTTGCTAAAATTGGTGCAATAGATGATATTGTAGCCACTATTACTAAAGAAAAAAATCAACCCATCGACGTTATACATAAAAATTCAAAAAGTCCTTTAATTTGGACCTTATTAATTATTGGTTCACCGCTATGGTTATCAATTTTATTATCTATTATTTTATTGATTGCTTCAGGTATTATTATTTTATGGTGTCTCCCTTTAACATTAGGTTCTTTAAGTTTTGCTTTTTTACTTACAGGTATCGTGAGTTTAGTGGGGGCGACTTTTAATAGCGGCATTTACTATGTCGTGACACAATTAGGAGTTGGTATCTTCACAGCTGGATTAGGCTTACTTTTATTACTTGGAACAACCTACTCTTCTCAAGTTATTTTTTCATTAACCAAAAAATTAAGTACTCCATTAACTAGAATTTTTAGGCAGAAAGGAAGGCTATTCTAATGAAATATTCCAAAGAATTTAGTAAAAAAATTGTTTTAATTAGTGTGGGAATGATGATTACTGGTTTTGTGGTTACTGCTTTAGGTTTTTCTATGTCTGGAGCAAATTACAAAAAATATCAAACTGACGATAAAAAATGGTATCAAGTTATTTCAATTTTAAAAAATTAATTACACATAAATTTGCTATATTATCTTCTGACTTTCTCTTATTAATTCTATTGTCGCAATAAACCTTTCGTGGTAAAATTACTTTTAACCTAAGGAGGTTTTTTTGTTGAAAGAAGTATTATTTTTAGTGATTGCTTATCTTTTAGGGTCACTACAATCTGGGGTTTGGATTGGTCAACTATTTTATAAAAAAGATATTAGAAATTTTGGCAGCGGAAATACAGGAACAACTAACACATTTCGAGTTTTAGGGAAAAAAGCTGGAACTATTGTTTTATTCATGGATATTTTAAAAGGAACATTAGCCACTTCTCTTCCTATTATTTTTAACTTACCACTTAACCCTTTATGGTTTGGTGTAGCTGCGATATTAGGTCATACATTCCCTATTTTCGGTAAATTCAAAGGTGGAAAAGCCGTAGCTACGAGTGCTGGAATGTTACTTGCATATAGCCCTTTGTTTTTTGTTTATTCGGCTAGTATTTTTATTATTCTACTATATTTGACAAGTATGGTTAGTTTAACAAGTATGCTCAGTGCTTTACTTATCGCAACCTCAACTGTTTTACTACCCATATTTTTCCCTGCTATCTTACAACAACAAGATTGGCTACTCACAATTTTAGCTGCCTCGATTACATTATTTATAATCATAAGACATCGAGATAATATTAAAAGAATAAAAAATGGTACCGAAAGTCGTGTACCTTTCGGATTAAACAAATCAGAAAAAAAATAAGAGCCCAGGCTCTTTTTTTTATTTCATTCTTTCTCATAATAATAAGGAATCAGTCTTATTTTTTTCTGCTGATATTGGTATAATGAAAGGTATAAAGGAGGTTGTACAAATGAATAAGCAATGGGTTAAGTTAATATGCGTTGGTGCTTTATTAAGTTTAAGTTCTGTCAATACTCTAGCTACAGCTAGTGCATCTACAACAAACAGTACAATAACAGATATCACAAAATCAACATCAGAATTCGAAAATTCAAGTTCAGAGATTAGCAATACTGCTAGTGTTAATCAAAGTACAAATAGTAGTACAAGCGAGGAAACACTCAAAAAATCATTAGAAGAAACAACTTTATCTCCTAAAAAACACGGTATTTTATTAAAAGAAAGCAATTCATATTTCGAATCAGCTGAGGATTTAGAAAATAATAAAAATCCGAAAGATTCTCAAATACTCAGTAATCTAATACTTGAGCTAAGCAAAGAAATAGAAACATCAACAAAGGAAGTCTATTATTATTTCGAGGCATCTAATGGTGTGACAGGTTTTATTAATCAAACGGATATCCAAAGAACTGAAACAAATCAATATGCCACTATTCCAAACTCCACTTCATCAACAATTATTTTTAAAGATATAAAATTAACTGAAACAATTGATCCAGTTTTAATACAACAAAAAACTTTCAAAATACAAGAAGAAATTACAGTTAAAGAGACAACTTATTTATCTATCTTTAATTCTAAAGACGAACTTATCGGTTTTGTTAATAAATCAGAGGTTTCACTTTCTGAAACTCCTCAAGGTAGCTATCAGCCACTTGAAAAATACATAAATATCACTAATAACAATCAAGATATTTACCAAAATTTTAATTTTGATAAAAAAATAACACTTCAAATTTTTTAAATAAAACTCTTTTTGCTAAAGGTATCTACTATCATTACAATGGAGAAAATTACCTCTCAGTTTTTGATCAAAATCAGAAATGGGTTGGTTATATCAAAGAAAAAGATACCCTTAAATCTGATGGTAAACAAGGTAATTACGTTTCATACGGTAAATACATAACTCTAACAAAAAAAAATTATGATTTGTGGAATAATTTTAATTGGACACCTAAATCTAAATCTGATAAACATATGAAACAAACTTTGCTTGCTAAGGGAATTTATAATAATTTTAACGGGGAGCGATACCTTTCTGTTTATAATAACGAAAATCGCTGGCTTGGCTATATCAATGAAAAAGCAACTTCTTTAGCTGATGGACAACAGGGAACATATCACTCATATGACAAGTATATTACGATTAAAAGTAAAAATTATGATTTATGGAATAGTTTTTCATGGAATCAACGAGGTCATAGTTCTACATACTACGGTAATACTTACAAAGCTCGAGGCATTTATTATCACTTTAACGGTAATAAATATCTAAGTGTTTATGATAATAAAGGTAAATGGATGGGTTACCTTAACGAAACAGGAGCAAGTGTTAAAAATTCTCCTGAAGGATCTTACCAAAAATTCAACAAATACGTTTCTATAACAACAAGTAATTACGATCTCTGGCAAAATTTTAATTGGAAAAAGAAAAATACTACAGGTAACTACCGTAATCAAACGACATATGCAAAAGGAATGTATAAACATTACAATGGTAGCACATACTATTCACTTTTTAATAACAAAAATCAATGGTTAGGTTATGTAAATAAGAATGGTGTCTCACTTGCAGAAGGACCACAAGGCATTTATCACTCTCTTTGGGAAGACACTACTTTTTCATATAGCAATTATTCTGTCTGGCGTGATTTCAATTGGAGTAAGCAAAATACAACGGACACTGTGAAAGGCAAAACTTTAACAGCTCGAGGTATTTATTATCATTATAACGGCTCAAGCTATTACACCATCTACAATAAAAATAAATGGATTGGTTATATTAATACAGATGCTGCTCAAAATTATGATATGAATAAACTGATTCCTAATACAGAAAGTTTACTGGCAGTCCACCAAATAGTTTGTCAAAAAATATTAGACACATCTTCAAAACCAAGTAATATTATTGATAAGGTTTTAAACATGTCGGTAATTAGCCGGAGTCAGATAAAATTTAAAGATAATCATTTTGTTGTATCATTAAAAGGACGTGGACTTGGTGTTGAAGAAGTTAAATTAACACCTAAAGAAATTGCTCCTGCTGTCAACTATCACCTTTTACCTGAAAAACAAATAAAAGGAGCTATTCCTAAACTTAATAAAAATAAAAAATACGTTGCGTTGACTTTTGATGATGGGCCAAATCCCATAACAACTCCACAACTCTTAAATATTTTAAAATCTAAAAATGTCAAAGCTAGCTTTTTTATGGTTGGTAATGGGGTCAATGCTTATCCAAACGTCGCAAAAAGAGTTAGTAACGAAGGACATCAAATTGGAAGCCACAGTTATTCTCATCCACAATTAACAAGTTTATCGAGCTCTCAAGTTCAAAGTCAAATGCGTCAAACAGATAAAGCTATTTATTACGCTACAGGTAAGTTACCTAAAACTTTCAGACCACCTTATGGAGCTATCAACTACAATGTTTCAACTCTAGTTTCTAAACCTGCTATCATGTGGAGTATTGATACTCGAGATTGGGAATCTCGAAACCCATACATGATTAACAGCGTAGTAAATAATAATATTCATAATGGTGCTATCATTCTTTTACATGATATCCATCAACCTTCAGTCAACTCAGTTTCTGAAATGATTGATAACTTACGACGAAAAGGTTATACTTTCGTAACAATTGATGAACTTTATGAAATGCAAGAAAGACCCCTACACGGTTACTATAGCCAAACAAATAGTATTAAATATTAAATTAAAAACAACAGGCTGCCTCAAATGCTAGCCTGTTGTTTTTAGTTTAAATGTTTTTATCTGGAGATAAAATATTTTTTCTCTTCTCTATTACTTTTCACAACCGCTTTAGGTTTACATAACATTTTTATAAGATTCATCTGAATATAAAAAAACTGTAGACCCCATGGTTAGTCTACAGTTTTTACATTTTCACAAAAATGTTTTATGCTTCTTTTGTCATAACGTTTTTTCCATCATAATGACCACAAGAAGGACATACATGATGACTTTTTCTCATTTCGCCACAGTTTGAACAAGCTGTTAAACCTGGGGCTGACAATTTGTAATGAGTACGACGTCTTGCTTTTTTAGCTTTTGACGTTTTTCTAGCTGGTACTGCCATAGTTGTTACACCTCCCTAAACAATAAAAAACGTGTTATAAAAACACATATATTCCAATCTTACTCATCATCTTTTGTTACAAGTAACTCAGATAGTTTTGCAAGACGAGGATCAATCTTAGTTTCTGAATCTATACTTTCCGCAAAAGCGATGTCTTCTTCAGATAAAACTTGCCAAAAATCTCCTTTTGGAAGTTCTAATGTGCTTTGTTCCTCTTCAGCAGTTAAAACCTGTAATGGTAGGTTAAGCAATATATAATCCTCTACTGCCTCAGTTAAATCAATCAAATCTTTTTCTAAAGGTATGATTAATTCTTTTTCCTCATCACTTATATCTTTTAATGCTTCAATCTGAGAATCTGTCATATATTCCTCATCAATTACTAAAGACAACGGAACTTCTACAGGTTCTAATGAACGAGATGAAGGTAAAGTAATCACAGTCTCTACTGTAAAATGAGCGAGATAACCTAATTTATCTACTTGAATAAATCCTTCAACTAAAACAGCTTCCAAATCTAAGATAAATGGTTCTCTTGTTTGTAAAGATTCTTTTAGATTTAATGCTTCTTTAAAATCCACTTGACTATTCTTGAATTTGTTTAATTCAGCCAATGCCCACTTCATTCAATCACCCCTTAAGCAACAAAAATAATTATACTAGTCCGCAATCCCTTTGTCAATCAGTTTCACCTTGTTTTCAGCAAACTTTTCCTACTCGGTTATCCGTCTATTTTCACCAATCATATTGATCTCTTTTGTTAGATATCTCACACGTTCCATAATTCTTTTAGCTTTCAACGGCTCCTCTTCTCCACGTTGTGTAACACGTAAATGCTCTTCTTCTAGTTGCTTCATATTGAAATTAGAAGAAAAGAATGTTGGCAGTTGTTCTTGCATCCGGTACTGTAAAATTACTCCTAAAATATCATCTCGTATCCAGCTACTCATTGAATCTGCTCCGATATCATCTATCATTAATACCTGAGCTTTTTTAACCATATCTAGTTTTTCACCCACAGTATCTTTTTGAATTGACTGCTTCATTTCCACAGCAAAAGTCGGAAAGTGTACTAACGTAGTTTGAAAACCTTTCTCCGCTAACGTATTGGCAACAGCCCCTAAAAGATACGTTTTTCCCACGCCAAACGTTCCTTGAAGGTACAATCCTTGATGGAATGACTTTGGTGAATCTTCAAAATTATTAATAAATTTAATCGCTTCTAAAAAGGCTTCTTTACGTTCTAAGTCAATTTCAAAATAATCCATCCTAGCATCTCTAATGTCTTTTGGCATATCCATTGCTTTCACTCTGTTTCTAATTACCGCTTGCTCTTTTTGTTTAATTAAACTTTCTGTTGGTACATAAGTCACGTCTATGAAATGAAAATTCATAAATAGACGCGGTTCATAGCCGGGCGCAATCATTGTAGCATCTTTCAATTCGAATTTCTTTTTTTCTTGAACGAATTCATACAATTTCGCATAGCTTTTTACAATATCATCATCCGTTAATTTTTCACGATTATCTTGGATAAATGTTTGAACATCTGGATCATTCATAACATCTTCCATTAATTGATCTAGTTTCCCTGTAAAATTTTTAGCTTTTAATGCTTTATCAATTCCTTTTCCAATATTTTCCATTAATTGTCACCTTCTTTTGGCTTATTCGTTAATTTTTTTAGTTGCTCTTGAAAAAATGCTTCTTCATCTTTAGAAAGTGGTGTATTTTTTTTATTATTTTCTTCTCTTGCCCAATCTGGTAACGTTTCTTTTCTTTGATTTTGATTGATATATGTTGTTTTCTTTTTTTGTTTTGGTTTTTCTCTTTCTCTCTGAAGATTTTGCACTTGCTTCACTGCATCTTCCGGTGAAAAAATTTTCTTCTGTGCCCAGTCATTAGCAATTGACATAACTAAGCTTTGAACAATAGAAGGCTTTCCCTGAACAACAAGTGTATAATGGATAATTACATTTATTACTGCATCAGGCAAACCTGACTGAGTTTTCAAATTTTCAATTGTTTGACTCTCACTAAAACTTACAAAGCCGCCCTTTTGTTTTTTTATAGCTTTTAAAAAAACAAGAGGAGGAATTGTTTCACATGAGTTGATCACTGCAATTTCTTGATCTGTAAAACCGGTTAAACGTAACGAATTTTTTCTGAGTTGTTCTTTTTCAGTTTCTGTCAAAGAGCGCTTAACAGTATCTTTTTGATTATTTTGAACAGTTTCTTGTTTTTTTCTACTGTGATACCCTTTATAGACAGACTGCTTAAAGTCCTTTTCAATCACTCGATTGCTAACATAATCAACTGATTGTTTAATATAATCGAACATTTCAAGTTCGTTAATACCGTAGAGTTGATGGAACAATTCAATCGTTCTTTTTAATTCAACTTCTATTTGATTTTGTTCAATATGCAAATTTTCAATTAAACTATTAAAAAAAAGCCAATCAAATGATTTGGTAATTATGTTAAGTTCTTCCACTTTTACTTTAGGCGTCACAACTTCTTTAATTTTGATTAATTCTTCTTCTTTATTCTTTAATCTTGAAGAAACAGAATTAAAGACATCTGTAAAAGATTTAGTCACCTCAATATAATCTCCCATATCCTCCGTAGAATAATCAAATAAATGGCCTAATTCCTCTGCCTTTTGATATCCTACTTTCTCGATTAATAAAAGTGAAAGTATGTCATCATGTAAAAAGACACTTGGTTCTAACGGTGGTTGGATAATGTAAATAAAATGACTTTCATTGTCTAATTTTTTGACAAAACTTTTTAACAAGCCAACTGCTTCTAATTTTTCTCGAGCTAAATAAAAATTAGGAATTCCAATATCTAATTGATTCAACAAAACACTATGTTGCTGATTTTTTTGATTTTTCCCGATTTTATCCTCTACCAGTAATGCATTAATTAATGACCAACCATCCATACCGATAATTGGTTGATATAACATGCTTAAAACGACATAATCCGTTTCAGAAATATATTGTGCTTTCTTTACAGAAAACTTATCTTTTGGTTTTAATTTTGACCATGCTTCGTTCACTGGTATCGCTCACTCTCTTTTATTTGTTTTCCTTATCAATCACTTCTTGTAGTTCTTCAAGGAAAACGCTCATATCCTTAAATTGACGATACACACTAGCAAATCTAATATAGGCAATTTCATCTAAATTAACTAAATCTTCCATAACAAATTCACCAATTTTTGTTGTTGACACTTCATTCTCACCTAAACTACGTACTCGATTTTCGACATTAATGACAATTTGCTCCATTGCATCCATTGAAACAGGACGTTTTTCAGCTGATCTAACTAGACCTCTTAGTACTTTTTCACGATTGAATTCTTCGCGCGCTCCATTTTTTTTCACAACTAAAATAGGCGCAACTTCTACTCTTTCAAAGGTTGTAAATCTAAATCCACAATCTTCACATTCTCTTCTTCTTCTAATAGCTCTACCATCATCAGCAGGTCGACTATCCACTACTCTAGAACCGTTATAATGACATTTTGGACATTGCATCTGCTTCACCTCATCTATTTTATCAGTATTTACTGAAAATTTCTTTTATTAATAGTGCTATTATAACATGAGATAACTAGAAAGGTATAGTCTGATTACCTTTAATTAGTAAACAAAAAAAGAAGCTTATCGCTTCTTTTATCTTGTTTGTTCAAATATTGCAAGCCATCTGTCTACTTGTAATCTAGTATTTTGAATCGACCCTTCATTATCAATAATAACATCTGAAAGTAATGCTTTATCAATTAAAGGCATTTGCGTATTAATTCTTTCCAATGCTTCCTCTTCATTAAGCTCTTCTCTTGTCATTAACCGTTTGACTTGCGTATTTTGTGAAACAAAAACGGTCATAACTTCATCGCATTTATATTGATAATCGACTTCATATAATAAAGGAATATCCATAATTATTAATGGTTTATTTTCTTGTTTCATCTCTGATAATAATTGATCTACACGATGTTCTATTTCACCGTGTAAAATATGATTCAGCTCGACTCTTTCCTTCTCGTTATTAAAGATTATTTCTCCAAGTTTTTTTCGATCAAGCTCTCCAGATTCTGTTAGAATACTCGATCCAAAGTGTGAAATCACCTTAGCAAGTCCTGGCGTTCTGGGTTCTACTACTTCCTTAGCAATGATATCTGCATCAATCACTGGAATATTTTTTTCTAAAAAATATTGACTAACAGTACTTTTTCCAGAGGCTATTCCTCCGGTTAATCCTAATACAAATGACATATTAACTTCCTTTCCTCTTATGGTACACTTGGCAAATTGGACAATAATGTGTCCCCCGTTGAGCAACTTTTTTCTTTAAAATCTCTGAACCGCATCTCGGGCAACTTTCTCCATTTTGACCATAAACGAGTAAAGATACTTGAAAAGATCCTGCATCTCCAAGAGCATTTTTATAAGATCGAATCGTGGTACCTCCCGCTTCTACAGCTTCGCCTAACACAGCAATAATTTCTCGATGCAATCGTTTAACCTCTGCTTGATTCAGGGTATTAGCTTCTTGTTCAGGATGGATTTGTGCTCTAAATAATGCTTCATCCACATAAATATTACCTAACCCTGTTACTAAAATCTGATCTAGTAGCAAAGGCTTAATACTTTTCTTTTTCTTTTTTAATTCTTTCATAAACATCGTTAAATCAAATTCTGAAGCAACTGGCTCAGGACCTAATTTTTTTAACCCTTTATACTCATTCGCCGTATCTTTAGGAAATAATACAAAACGGCCAAATTTACGAACATCCAAATATCTTAATTCTGTATTATCATTAAAATGAAACACCACATGACTATGTTTCAATAACGCATCTTCACTGGAATGATACTCAAACTTACCTTCCATCCGTAGATGACTAATCATATCAAAGTGAGTTAACTTGAAAATAAGATACTTACCTCGACGTTCGACATTCTCAATCGTTTCACCGATTAAATTAATTTTAAATTCATCGACAAAAGGAGTTTCAATAATTCTAGGCCAATAAACAGCAACATTCTCAATGGTTTTTCCTTTAACAAGATTCTCTAATCCTTTTCGGACCGTCTCAACTTCTGGTAATTCCGGCATAAAAAAACTCCTTATATAAAATAATCGGTAAGACATAAGTGGAGGTCTTTATCTATATACTATTGATAAATTCAATTCCACACCGCCTCTTCCTTTTACTTATTCATTTTATTTAGCTTCATACCAAGTGTTTCCGATACTACTATCTGCTTTTAATGGCACTGTTAATTCTACTGCATGAGCCATCGTTTCTTCTACAATTTGTTGTAATCGAGGGATTTCTGATTTAGGTGCCTCAAAAACAAGCTCATCATGCACCTGTAGTAACATAGCGGCTTCCATGTTTTCTTCTTTTAGTTTTGCATCAATTTGAATCATCGCAATCTTAAGAATATCAGCAGCACTTCCTTGGATAGGCGTATTAATAGCTGTTCTTTCTGCGAAACTTCTGATATTAAAGTTACGAGCATTGATATCAGGTAAATAGCGGCGACGATGATACAACGTTTCTACATAACCCTTGTCTTTTGCCTCACGAACCACAGATTCCATGTAGTCTTTCACACCTGGATATTTCTCAAAATAGGTATCAATAAAATCTTGGGCTTCTTTTCTGGTAATATCTAAATTTTGAGATAAGCCATAGTCACTTATACCATAAACAATCCCAAAATTCACGGCTTTCGCTTGGCGACGAAGATTACTATCCACATCTTCTTCTTTTTCAACGCCAAAAACGCGCATTGCAGTACTAGAATGAATATCTTGTCCTTCAAGAAACGCTGCCTTCAAATGCTCATCATCTGAAATATGTGCCAGCACTCTTAACTCAATTTGAGAATAGTCTGAAGAAAAAAGTTGCCAATCTTTATCACGAGGAATAAAGGCTTGTCTAATTTTACGTCCTTCTTCTAAACGGATAGGAATATTTTGAAGATTAGGATCAACAGAACTTAATCGCCCTGTTTGAGTTAAAGTTTGAACATAGCGTGTATGAATCTTATTATCAGAAAAAATGACTTTTAGTAGACCTTCTACATAAGTTGATTGAATTTTAGCAATCTGACGGTATGCTAAAATATCTTCAATAATAGGCGATTCTCCTTTTAATTTTTCCAATACATCAACTGCTGTAGAGTAACCCGTTTTTGTTTTCTTAACAACTGGAAGTCCCATTTTTTCAAATAAAATAACACCTAATTGTTTAGGTGAATTTAGATTGAATTCTTCACCCGCCTCTGCGTAAACTTTTTTCTCAATTTCTAATAGTCTTTCCGCAAACTCACCTCTCATCTCTTGAAGACGACTTGCATTAACCGTAATCCCCTTAATCTCCATCTCACCTAGAATTTTAGCTAAAGGAAGTTCAATATCAAAAAATAAGTCCAATTGATTTTTATTTTCTAAATCACCCATGATTGGCTCATAAAGAGTTTCAATAGCCATTAATTTTCTAGCTAAGTGTTCATGCGTTTTTGATTCATCTTCTGGAAGACCACGTTTAGCTCCCTTACCATAAATCACTTCATCACGATCGACATCATAGTAATTAAATTTTTGTGCAATTTCAGCTAAATCCTCACTATTATTGGCTGAATCAATTAAATACGAAGCCAATAGTAGATCAAATTTAATCCCTGTCACTTTGATATCATAACGATTTAAAGAAACTGTCGTCCGTTTAGCATCGAATACTTTTTTACTCAAACTCTCATCTTCTAACCAATTAACAAATATTGGGTTTTCTAAAATATCTAGTTGAGTGCTCACATAATAATGATCTTGATTCCCAAATGCTATCCCAACAATTTCTGAAGTGTGATAGTTCTCTTCCAGCATTTCCACATAAAGAGTCATATCAGGAACAAACATGTCTTCAACCACTTGGTCAATAATTTCAAATGAAATTTCTTTTTTTTCTTCGATTTCGACATCAACGGAACTAGTATCTAACTTATTTAAAAATGTATTGAAATCCATTTCTTTGTAAAACGGAATTAATTTATCTAAATCTTTTCCATTAAAAACTAAATCATCTACTTTAACTGTAATGGGTGAGTCTACGTTGATTGTGGCTAGTTGTTTACTCATCAATGCAATTTCTTTTTCATTGATTAGATTTTCTTTCATTTTACTTTTCTTAAACGTTTCAACATTCTCATAAACACCTTCGACAGTTTCAAACTCCTTTAATAACTTAATCGCTGTTTTTTCACCTATTTTTGTCACTCCAGGAATATTATCTGATTGATCTCCGGCTAAACCTTTCATATCAATAATCTGATTCGGTGTTAGTCCATACTTTTCCATGATATGTTCTGGTGTATATGATTCAATTTCACTCACACCTTTCACGGTCACATTAACTTTCACATTGTCAGAAGCTAATTGAGTTAAATCCTTATCTCCTGAAATAATAACCACATCATACAAGTCTTTATCTACTTGAGTTGCAAGAGTTCCAATAATATCATCTGCCTCATAATTTTCAAGCTCATAATGTTTCATCCCTAAACCTTCAATTAAATCTCTTAAATAAGGCATCTGTTCTTTAAATTCACTTGGCGTTTTAGCGCGTCCTGCTTTATACTCATCATAAACTGAGTGCCTAAAGGTCGTTTTACCCGCATCAAAAGCTACTAAGGCATGCGTTGGTTTTTCTTTTTCTAAGACGTTTTCTAACATATTATTAACAGCATATAACGCGTTGGTATGTAAACCGTTAGTATTTTTAAATCTTTCTAATGATTGATACAAGGCAAAGAATCCTCTAAAAGCAATACTGTTGCCATCGACTAATAGTAATTTATTTTTTGACATATTGTCACTCCATTTCCACCCTACTTCCAAACCATTTTAACAAAAATAGCTTGGGATTGCTAAAAGAATCTACTACATAAAAAAAGACTGAAAAAGTAAGAACTACTTTTCAGTCCGAAAAATTTAAGTTTTAATCTCTACCGAAGATACGTAATAGGTAGATGAATAAGTTTACAATATCTAAGTAAAGTGTTAAAGCACAATAAACTGCTAATCCAGAAGCTGTTTGTTCCCCTGCTTGTAGATACATTTTTTTGATTTTTTGGTTATCGTAAGCAATTAAACCAGAGAAAATAACAACCATAGCTAAAGAAATAAATAAATCTACTGCAGAACTTTTCATAAAGAAAACATTTAAAACAATCGCAATCAATGCACCAATTAACAAGCTGTACATCGCGTGTCCCATGGCAGTTAAGTCTTTCTTAATAAAAATACCAATTAAAGACATTCCGATAAACATTCCGGCTGTAGTCGTAAAAGCCAATACAATTGTCCCAGTCGTATACATAGCCAAAGTAAGAGACAGTGTTATTCCTGTTAAAACAGTATAGACCATATAACCCACTAGTGTCTTACCAGAGTTAGTAAAGGCATTTTTCCCTAGATAAACAACTAATCCAATTTGTACACCCCACAACAACAGTAAATAAAGGCTGCCACCATTTAAAAATTGTGCTACTTGCGCTTTAAAATAATTAAGCATAACATACGACGTCATCGCACTTAATAAAATTCCTAAACCAAGGTAACCATAAACTTTACTGTAAAATTTAGATAACCCTGTTGTTTCTTGAACTTGTTGATTATTGTCCATCATAGATATCCACGTCCTTTTCATCATCTTCATTAATTTTCGTTGGTTTTACCATTACGACAGCATCTAGTACTCGTTCTTCTTCGTAATTTTGCCCCCTTACAGAGATTGTAACAACTTCTTTCATCAAATCAATCTTAATCACTTCAAAGTGAAACGTAAGTGTCTCATAATGATGAACAGGTTGAATTAAATTAAAAGAAAAATTAACAATATTTGATCCTGGACCTGGTAAGTGTTTAGAAATAACACTTGAAATAATTCCCATTAGCATGATACTTGGTACAATGGGCTGACCATACTCTGTTTTTTCTGTGAACTGGTGTTGAATGTATAGTGGATTAGCGTCATTAGTTAAACCTAAGTACAATAACAATTGGCTATCTTCAATCGTTTCAGTAATACTTAAAGATTCACCCTCTACCAACTCATTAATCTTTTTACCATTTTTCTTTGGATGATTCAGCATCTTTTGCACACACCTTCCAACTCATTTCAAATAACAGTTACATGTTATTTCTTATAGTATTACCTAAAAGCGTTTCATATGCAACTTCAAATTTTTGAACGTCGCCAGCTCCCATAAAAATAACAACAGCATTTTTATGATTTAATAATGGTGACATATCATCAATATTTACAACTGTTCCACCTTTAGAAATTTTAGAGCCTAGATCTTCAATTTTAACATCTCCGGCATTTTCTCTTGCCGATGCAAATATATCACATAAATAAACCTTATCTGCTAAATCTAGTGACATTGCAAACTCATCCAATAAAGCAATCGTACGAGAGAATGTATGTGGCTGAAATACAGCAATTATTTCTTTTTCTGGGTATTTTTGTCTTGCAGCATCAATAGTTGCTTGAATTTCTGCTGGATGATGTGCGTAATCATCCACTAAAACCATATCAGCTACTTTTTTTTCACTAAAGCGACGTTTAACACCATTAAAAGTAACCATCTCGTCAGCTACTTTTTGCATATCTAACCCTTCCAGATAACTAATTGAGATAACACTAAGAGCATTCATTACATTATGTAATCCGTAAGCTGGAACTGTAAACTTACCAATAATTTTATTTTTGTGCAACACTTCAAAATGAGAGCCGATTGTCGTTCTCTCAACATTAATAGCTTGAAAATCATCATTATCATTAATCCCATAATAATAAACAGGTACGTTACTTTTCAATCTCCTCAGGTAATCATCATCTCCAAAAGCAACGATACCTTTTTTTACACCTGTTCCAAACTCTTGAAAGGCACTAAACACATCATCAATACTTTCGTAGTAATCAGGATGGTCAAAATCAACGTTCGTAATTATGGCATAATCTGGTTGATAAGATAGGAAATGACGACGATACTCACAAGCTTCAAACGCAAAGAATCTAGCATCCATTTCCCCATGCCCTGTTCCATCACCTATTAAATAGCTAGTTGGTTCAACTCCTGATAGTACATGAGCAAGTAAGCCAGTAGTGCTTGTCTTACCATGTGAACCAGTTACTGCAATACTTGTATACATTTCAATAAAGTCACCTAAAAAACGATGATATCTAATTACTTTTAATCCTTTTTTCAAAGCTGCTTGAATTTCTTCATGAGAATCTGGAAATGCATTTCCGGCAATCACGATTAAATCATCTGTTATATTCAGTTCATTAAAAGGTAATATTTTAATATGTTCCCGTTCCAATTCACGTTGAGTAAAGAAGTATTTCTCTACATCAGATCCTTGAACTTTAAATCCTTTTTGATGTAATAATAAGGCCAATGAACTCATACCTGAGCCCTTGATTCCTACAAAATGATATGTTTTATTTTTATGAATTTCCATAAAAAAATCCCCTTTTCTCTTATGTACTTTTAATGTTGTTACATAAATGTCTTATTTATTATCGTACAATTTATTTAAATAATCAATAAAAAATACTTACACGGGTAATAGAACCGCGTAAGTATTCAACTAATCAAAATAATAACTGTCTAACTTCATACTACTTTCTTCTTCAATAATACCAGACAATGTTTTTTCAAGACGTTGATTTTTTTTATTATCTACCATTTCAACTTCTTTTATACTGTTATCATTAAAGGATTCTCCATACACTGGATCAAGGACTATTTGTTCTTCCATCATCATTAAATTGTTAGTCGAAACTTTTCTTAGCTCATCAACAATTAATTCACGATTATGTTTTGGTCTATCTTCTGATCCTTTATCTTCAATTAAAGAGGCTGGAATATGTTTGGGTTTAAATATTGTTTTACTCTTTTCTCCAGGTAAATCATAAGATGACTCAAATTGAGAACGTCCTTTATCTGCCTTTTTATGTTTAGCATTTCCATAATTATCTGTTTCAAACAAATTATTAGAGAAACTAGACTGTGGCGATTTGTAGTTCTGACTATTTGAAGCCATATAAGTATTTTTCTTCTCAATCGAAACTGTTTTTTTATCTAACTTAACCTTTTTTTCATGAAAAGCTGTTTTTGAAACTTTGGGTTCTGCTGAAATTTTTTCAGTCTCTAATACAGCCTCTTTTCCAAAATAATCAGGTGCATCAATTATTTCTACGGGATCAATAGCTATATTATTTTTTGTTTTTTTTCTACTTGAGTTATTTGGAAAAGATATTGGTTCATTATAAATAAATCCATCATCCAATATATCTTTTAAAAATTCTCTATTTCGCTTTTTTTCAAGTTTTACTCCTACTTCATCATCATAAGCAGGAAAACGAAAATGCTCTCTTTTATCTGAAAGATTTAACATCGCTATCATTCCTTTTATTTCACTGTATACAGTCTATCATACTCGCTTTCAGAAAAAAACCATTATTAATTAATAAAACAAAAAAATGTTGGTTTAAATAAACCAACATTTTATTTTAAATTGTGAAAAAGTTGCCAAATCATCGGAATATAGACATCAAACAAAGGCGCAATTATACAAAATAACAGAACACTTACAATTAAGCCACCTATCAATATACTCCCTATTTTTCGTGATTTTTTCAGGACAAAAAAGACAATAATAGCTAATAATCCAATTACTAAAATAATACCAAGTTCCTTAGATTCTAAATCAATTTTTTGTCCATTCATTAGTTTTACAATAATTTGAGAATAAAAGAACCAAATAAGTTCAACAATATAAATAAATAGGACAGATTTCAAAACTAATTTTGATTTTCCTTGTGTATTTTTGTTAGCCATGCCACTTCCACCTCCCATTTCAGACTTTACGAAATGAATTATAACAAAATATTGCTAATTTGTTAAATGAAAGATTACACACAATTAGAAATAATGAATCTACTTATTATTGAAATTAATGTTATTTATCAACCGTTCATAAAAAGATCATTATTTTATTTTTTTGATAGAAATTTTATTTAATAATTTTTGAAATCATCATTGGTGAATTTTCTAAAGTATCTGCAACTGGACAAGTCCGGTTAATAAATGTCACAAATTTTTCTATTTCTTCATCCGTATTATTAGCTTCAATAAAAAAATTAGTTGTGATTTTAGAAAAACCAATTTTAGCTTCTTTATTTTTTCCCATAAAACCGTCAGGATCTAATTCTCCTTCTATTTCAATCTTAATCGATTTCAAGTCAATTTTATGCATTCTTGCAAAACTCTTAGCTACAATTACTTTACAAGCACCTAAAGAGTTAAGTAATGCTTCTACAGGGTTCATACCAGTATTTGTTCCGCCTAAGTTTTTAGGCTCATCCAAAGTAAACTCAAATTCTCTAGATTTACATGATACTTGCAACCCATTAACACTTTCCACTACTGCTTCAAATTTTTCAATCGCCATTTTAATTCTCCCCCTAGTTTTCTTTTAACACACCTAAGATAACATGATTTTCTTTTTAGTTCTATATTTTGTGAAAATAATTACAATTAACCATAGTATATTAGAGAACGCTTTCTAATTTTTTATCGATAAAATAAATTAAAAGAGGAAATTACTATGAGAGTATTTTTTAACTTGAGTTAGTTAATATGTTAGCTTTTATTATTTCATTGTCTATGTTGTAAAGTATAAATAAAAAAACACCTAAACTTTCAAAAGTTTAAGTGTCTTTTCTAACCTGTAATGATATATATTTAGATCAATAGTGCAATCTATTTTTTACAGACGTTCATTCAATTCTTTAGCTAAATCTTCAAATCCTGGTTTACCTAGAAGAGCGAACATGTTAGCTTTATAAGCTTCCACACCTGGTTGGTCAAATGGATTTACGCCATTTAAGTAACCTGAGATACCTACTGCGATTTCGAAGAAGTACATCATGTAACCTAAAGTGTAAGCATCTGTTTCAGGAATAGTTAAAACAAAGTTAGGAACATCGCCATCAGTATGAGCTAATAACGTTCCTTGGAAAGCTTTTGTATTAACAAAATCAATCATATTACCTTGAATATAACCTAAACCATCTAAATCTTGTTCCATTTCAGGAATAGTTAATTCGTGACGCGCTTTGTCAACTTTGATAACTGTTTCAAAGATATTACGACGACCTTCTTGAATGTATTGACCTAATGAATGTAAGTCAGTTGAGAAGTTAGCACTTGATGGGTAAATACCCTTTTGATCTTTACCTTCTGATTCGCCGAATAATTGTTTCCACCATTCAGAGAAGTATTGTAAGTTTGGCTCGTAATTGATTAATAACTCAGTTACTTTACCTTTACGGTATAAAACATTACGTAGTGCAGCGTATTGGTAAGCTTCGTTAGTTGCTAAGTCGTCATTGCTGTAAGCGATACGAGCGTCAGCAGCACCTTTCATCATGCTATCAATGTCAGCACCTGTCACAGCGATTGGTAATAAACCAACTGGTGTTAAGACAGTAAAACGTCCACCAACATCATCAGGAATAACAAAAGTTTCCCAACCTTCAGCGTCAGCTTCAACTTTAACAGCTCCACGAGCTCTGTCAGTTGTTGCGTAAATACGTTTGTTGGCTTCTTCTTTACCATATTTTTTAACTAGTAAATCTTTGAATACTCTAAAAGCAATAGCTGGTTCAGTCGTTGTCCCAGATTTTGAAATCACGTTAACTGAGAAATCACGATCTCCAATCACATGGATTAAATCAGCTAAATATGAAGAACTAATGCTATTTCCAGCAAAGAAAACTTGCGGTGCTTTTCTTTCTTCGTTATCTAATAAGTTATAGAATGAGTGATTCAAGAAATCAATCGCTGCTTTAGCTCCTAAATAAGAACCACCAATTCCGATTACCACTAGTACTTCTGAATCTGATTTGATTTTTTCTGCTGCTTTTTTGATTCTTGCGAATTCATCTTTATCGTAGTTTTCTGGTAAATCGATCCATCCTAAAAAGTCATTACCTGCTCCTGTACCTTCTCTTAAAGCAGTATGAGCTGCAGTAACGCTTGATTGCATATAACCAAGTTCATGTTCACCAATAAATTTATCCATTTTAGAATAATCTAAACTAATATGAGACATAATCATCCTCCTATATTTTGTTGTGTCTTTAGACACGATTACCACTACATTTTACCATTTTTTTGAAATTTTGGTAGTTATTTTCATCAAATATTTCAAAACTTGTTACTTGTAACAAACGTCTATACCAATCCTTGACTCAACATCGCTTTGGCTACTCGTTCAAAACCGGCAATATTTGCTCCAGCAACTAAGTCGAAGTCTCCAACATATTCATTCGATGTATCTCGACAAGTTTCAAAAATATTCTTCATAATAAGATTTAACTCTGCATCTACTTTTTCAAATGTCCAAGGTAAACGTTGTGCATTTTGGGCCATTTCTAAGGCAGATACAGCTACACCACCAGCATTTGCTGCTTTGCCTGGGCAATAGATGACATTATTTTCTTTTAAAATTTCTAAGGCTTCTAGAGTGGTTGGCATATTCGCCCCTTCAGCAACGATTTTAACACCATTTTCAACTAATTTTTCAGCTAAATTCTCTGGAATTTCATTTTGAGTTGCGCATGGTAAAGCAATATCGTATTTGAAATCCAGCTCCCAAACGGATTGATTGGGATAAAACACTGCGTTCGGACGGACTTCCAGATAAGTATTAATTCTTGCTCGTTTCACTTCTTTAATTTCTTTTAAAAGAGCTAAATCAATTCCGTCTGGGTCAATAATCGAACCTGATGAATCGCAACATCCATATACCATTGCGCCTAATTCTTGCGCTTTTTCAATTGCATAGATTGCCACATTTCCACTACCAGAAACTAATACTTTTTTGCCTTCCAAACTATCATTTTGGTCTTTTAATAAGTGTGAAACAAAATAAACTAAGCCATAACCAGTTGCTTCGGTTCTTGCCAAGCTACCCCAATATGACAAAGGTTTCCCTGTAAGAACGCCGGCATGATAACCATTAAGACGTTTGTATTCACCAAACAAGTAACCAATTTCACGAGCACCAACTCCGATATCCCCTGCAGGAACATCTTCATTTGGCCCAATATATTTTTGTAATTCTTGCATTAAACTTTGACAAAAACGCATGATTTCTCCATCTGATTTTCCTTTTGGATCAAAATCACTCCCGCCTTTACCACCACCAATTGGAAGTGAGGTTAAACTATTTTTAAAAATTTGCTCGAATGCTAAAAATTTCATAATACTTTGATTAACTGTTGGGTGCAATCTCATGCCGCCTTTATAAGGACCTAATGCAGAATTATACTGAACACGATACCCAATATTAACTTTCCAATCGCCATTATCATTCATCCATGGGATTCTAAATTCGATTACTCTTTCAGGGATTAAAAGCATTTCTAAAATATTTTTTTCTACAAATTCAGGATTCTTAATTAAAAAAGGCTCTACTGTATCAAGAAATTCTTGAACTGCTTGAATAAATTCCTTTTGCTCTGCGTACTTTAATTTAAGATCTTTTTCCAAATTGGCTAAGTATTGTTTAGTTTCTGTCATATTATCACACACCTTTTCTTGATTAGTCATAGTATATCGTAATTTTTCGATAATACAAAAATTTTATGTTAAAATAGAGAACGAAATACTAGGAGGTTAAATATGAATCACTTTGATGTAATAATAATTGGCGGTGGTACAAGTGGCATGATGGCTGCCATTTCAGCAGCTGAAAATGGAGCAAAAGTCGCTATTATTGATAAAAATAGAATGTTAGGTAAAAAACTTAGATTAACTGGTGGCGGACGTTGTAACGTGACAAATAACAGACCTCCTGAAGAAATCATAAACTTTATTCCCGGAAACGGAAAGTTCTTATATAGTGCTTTTTCACAATTCACAAATTACGACATTATGGAATTTTTTGAAACAAACGGTGTTCCATTAAAAGAAGAAGATCATGGTAGGCTTTTCCCTGTAGAGAATACATCAAAAGCCATAGTAGAAGGACTTGCGAAAAAACTAAAAGAATTAGGCGTTACAATTATCATGAAATCAGTTGCTAGAAACATTAAAGCTAAAGATGGACAAATAGCCAGTGTCACAACTGATTTAGGTGAAGAGTATTTTGCTCCCTGTGTTGTTTTGACAACCGGTGGTAAAACATTTCAATACACGGGATCAACTGGTGATGGATATAAATTTGCTAAGAAATTTGGTCATACAATCACACCGCTTTTTCCCACAGAATCACCTATAAAATCAAATGATACATTTATTTTAAATAAAACGCTACAAGGCTTATCTTTACGAGATATTAAACTATCCGTTCTAACTGATAAAGAAAAAATTATTGTTTCTCATGAGATGGATATCCTATTTACTCATTTTGGTGTATCTGGACCTGCTGCCTTAAGATGTAGTATGTTTGTAAATAAAGAGTTAGATAAAGGAAACCCCCAAGTACCACTTTCATTGGATGCTCTACCTCATCTTGAAAAAGACGACATTCTAAAAGAGGTTGATGCACGTATCCAAGAACAAGGTGGTAAATCTATTAAAAACGGACTTAAAAATCTCTTGCCAGAACGTTATTTAGAATTTCTATTAAATGAAGTGAATATTGACTCCTCTAATAGCTTAAAACAATTAACAGAAGCAGAAAAACTTGCTTTCATTAATAAAATTAAAAACTTTATGTTCACTGCGTACGATACTTATCCATTAGATAAATCATTTGTCACTGGTGGTGGGGTCGAACTAAAAGAAATCAGCCCTAAAACGATGGAAAGTAAATTAGTTAATGGTCTTTTCTTTGCCGGGGAATTATTAGATGTTAATGGATATACTGGCGGATATAACATTACTGCTGCTTTTGTGACAGGACATGTCGCTGGTAAACATGCAGCTGAAGTTGCTAGCTATTTTAATTACTAACTGTTGTATAAATAATTAAGAGGCTAACTAAAATGTCAGCCTCTTGTTTTATATTGTAATATCCGCAAATTCTCCATTAAGTAGTTTCACTATCTCTTCAGGATTAATTTTTAACTGTAAGCCTCTCATTCCTGCTGAACAATGAAAAAAAACTAACTCTTTAGCTTCTATCGCAACAAAAGTTGGTAATTTTTTTTTCATTCCAATAGGTGAACAGCCACCATGTATGTACCCTGTTAAAGGCTCTAATTCTTTCATTGGTAACATCTCTACTTTTTTATTACCACTTGCTTTGGCAATCTTTTTTAAGTCTAATTCCTTATTACCAGGAACTACCCCCACTATTGGTCCCGTTTTATTTCCAACAGCAACAAGTGTTTTAAATATACTTGCTTCATCCAGTCCTAATTCTTTAGCAGTTTCTTTAGCACTTGTATGACCTTCTGAAAAAGCATATTCAGAAATACTAAAAGATATTCCTTTTTGTTCGAGTAATCGAACTGCATTTGTTTTATGCTTTTTCTTTTTTACCAAAATAAACACCTTCATCTCTTTTTCCAATTACGTCTAATCCCCTACGCAACTCCGGTATAGGTATTTGACCTGGCGCTGAATTGTATTTTCCTGAAGAAGCAAACGTTAGAACTGAACCAAATAATTCACCAGTTAATCTTGTTAAACGCCCCACTTCTCCCATCCCAATAATAACAAAAGGAACATCTTCTCTTTCAGTATTAATTTTGTTGGAACTTTGTAAAATCGTCAGCACATCTTGCATGTCATTTGGTGTGACCGCTATTTTAGAAATATCTGCTCCTAAATATCTCATATCATAAATCATTTCTGTTAGCTGATTTTCATTAGGTGTTCCTTGATAATCATGACTAGAAATTAAAACTTTTACATTATTTTGTTTAGCAAAATGGATTACATCTGTTTGAATTTCAGTTAATAATGCTAATTCTAAATCGATTACATCCACTAGACCAGTGTGCACCATATAACGATTTAATTCAAAATAATATTCTGGTTCAATATATTGTCCACCACCCTCACCTAATGTTCTAAAGGTAAAGATTAATGGTTTATCTTCAATAGCGTACCTTATAAAATAAGCTGCTTTTCTCATAAATGAAATATCATTAACATACATAAAATAATCCGCACGCCATTCTATCACATCACAGTCCAAACGACTGATTCTCATCGCTTCTGCAAACAACTCTTCAAAATTACTCGCTATTAGTGACACACATACCTTAGGTTGTTCACTTCCTAGCGTTATGTTTCTAACCTTTAATTTAGACATAATTATCTATCCCATCTATCATTTCTCTGACCATTTTTATAAAATTTCGTAAATTAAAACTTTTAAATAATTACCATCCTGAAAATTTTTAGATACCTCAAAATCACTGGGGAGTCTAAACGTTTTTTTCTTAGAAAATTTACGTCCAGTTTCCACAATACCTTTTTCAACCATCTCCGTAAATTTGTCAATTGTTACATTAGCTGCATTGGTCGAGGCGATTAAATGACCTTTAGGATTAATTAAATCCACAGCTTCAGTTGTTAACTTACCATAATCTTTACTTACCGAAAAAGTTTTCTTTTTATTCCTTGCAAAACTTGGTGGATCCAGAACGACTATGTCAAAAGATAACTCTTTTTTCTTTGCATACTTAAAGTAATTAAACACATCCATTACAAGAATTTTTTGACTACTTGGATCGATGCCATTTACTCTAAACTGCTCTTCTGTTTTTTCAATACTTCTTTTAGCTAAATCAACACTAGTCGTTTCATATGAACCTCCTACAGTGGCAGCAACAGAAAAAGCACCTGTATAGCTAAAAGTATTAAGTAATGATTTTCCAGCAGCAAAGCCGTCAACTAAATAATTTCTGACCTCTTTTTGATCTAAAAAAATACCTGTCATTAAACCTTCATTTAAATAGGTAGCGTAATTAACACCATTTTCTTTAACAATCAACGGCTCTTCGGCAACTTGACCTTCTACAAATGATGAATTGTCTATAGTATCAGATTGAAATCTAATTTTTTCGTAGAATCCTTTCACTTCTGGCAACACTTCTTTTAAAACAGCTAACATCTGTTTCTTGTAATGGTAAATAGTTTCGTTATACCAAGATAAAACTAAATAATGGTCGTACCAATCAATAGTTAAACCACCCAATCCATCACCTTCACCATTCAGAAGTCGGAAAGCTGTTGTTTGGTCATCTTGAAAATACATTTTTCTTTTTTCAATTGCATTCTTTAATATTCCTTTTAATAAATCAGAATTTATTGGTTGTTCTTCATCAAAACTTAAGATCCAACCGTATCCTTTATTCTGGATTCCTAAATAACCATAACCAATAAATTGATTATTTTCAGAAAAAAAGGAAACTTGTTCTGGGTTAGTTACATCACTATCTTGATTTAGATCTTCTTTACGAACTAAAGGATACTTTTTTTTAAATTTAGGTGTTACTTTATTTTTTAAAATTATTCGTCTCATTAAAATACTCTTTTCTCATTTTTCTTTACTATATATTACTATATCAGTTTAGTCTCTTGCGTTCCACACTTTTTTATCTAAGACTTAAGTCTTAATTTTTTTAAAATGGTACCTATAGGAATTGACACTCTTTCATGATAAAGGTAAAATGTGTTAGTATGTTTAATATAACTAAAAAGTTAGTAAATAAGGGTTGGAATGTAAGAAAGGAAGTTTAAATGTGAAACATAATTACTATAAAAATCTACTGAATACGAGGTTAGGTTTTTTCACGCTCTTAGCTTTTTTAACATGGGCGAAAACAATCATGGCATACCTAGTAGATTTTAACTTAGGAATTGAAAGTCCTTTTCAATACTTCATTCTTTTTCTAAGTCCAATTGCCACGACGATTTTTTTATTCTCAGCTTCATTATATGTTAAAAATTCAAAACGAGCATATACTGCGATAATAATAATTTCGGCATTAACAACGCTGTTATTATTTTCAAATGTCATTTATTACCGTGAATTTACTGATTTTATTACAGTTAATACAATGCTCGGTGCTGGAAAAGTCTCATCTAGTTTAGGAGAAAGTGCGCTTCGCATGTTTAGACCATATGACTTCTTATATTGGATTGATATTGTTGTTTTAATCGGATTACTTGCTTTTAAAGTAATTAAGTTAGATGACCGTCCCATTAAAGCAAGAACTGCTCTTGCAGTAACAAGTTTTTCAGTCTTCCTTTTTGCAGCTAATTTAACGCTAGCAGAAATGGATCGTCCAGAATTACTAAAGAGAACCTTCTCTCGTGATCATATTGTTAAATATTTAGGTATGAACGTCTTTACCGTTTATGATGGTGTTCAGACTTACCATGCGAACCAAAGACGGGCTCAAGCCAGTGAGAATGATTTAGTTGATGTTCAAAACTATGTTAAAGAGCACCAATCAAAACCAAACAAGGAAACGTTTGGAATAGCTAAAGATCGTAACGTTATCTACATTCATTTAGAAAGTTTCCAACAATTTTTAATTGATTATAAATTAAAGGATGAGAACGGTGTAGAACACGAAGTCACACCATTCTTAAACAGTATCTACCATGCAAATGAAACTTATAGTTTTAACAATGCCTTCCATCAAGTAGGTTCTGGTAAGACAAGTGATGCTGAAACAATGTTAGAAAATTCATTTTTTGGCTTAGGACAAGGTCCTTTATTTACTCAATTAGGTGATAAAAATACCTTCCAAGCAGCACCAGCCATTTTAAATCAAGAAGCAGGCTATACAAGTGCTGTTTTCCACGGTAATGGTGGAGCTTTCTGGAATAGAAATGAGACTTACAAGCATTTAGGCTATGACTATTTCTTTGATGCAAGTTATTATGATGTTAATGAAAAAAACTCATTCCAATACGGTTTACATGATAAACCTTTTATGGAACAATCAGTTAAGTATTTAGAACATCTACAACAACCGTTCTACTCTAAATTTATTGCCGTAACAAACCACTATCCTTATTCTCAATTTAAAGATGAGAATGCTGGATTCCCAATTGCTAAAACGCCAGATACAACAATTAATGGCTATTTTGCAACAGCAAATTATTTAGATACTGCTGTTAAAGAATTTTTCGATTATTTGAAAAAAAGTGGGTTGTATGATAATTCCATTATTGTTCTTTATGGAGACCATTATGGTATTTCAAATTCAAGAAACAAGTATTTAGCTGATCTAGTTGGAAAATCAAAAGATGATTGGAACGATTTTGATGATGCACAAATGCAACGTGTTCCCGTGATGTATCATATTCCAGGCCAAGATAATGGTAAAGTAATGGAAACATATGGTGGACAAATTGATGTCCTACCTACTCTTTTACACTTACTAGGAATCGATTCTTCTAAATATATTCAATTAGGTCAAGATCTGTTTTCTAAAGATAACGATCAAATTGTAGCCTTTAGAAATGGAACCATATTAACACCTAAATATACTATTATCGGACAGTCAGTTTACTTGAATGAAACAAGTGAACTTTTAGAAACCTTGACCGAAGACCAATTAAGTGAAATAGATGTGATTCGAAATAAAGCCAGTACACAATTAAATATGTCTGACGCTTTAACAAATGGTGATTTACTAAGATTTTACACTGAAAGTGGCTTAGAACCAATCAATCCAGAAGATTACGATTATAAAAATGGTTTAGAAAAATTAAAGGCTATTGAAGAGAAAAAAGGAAATAAATCAACGAGTGTTTATTCTAAACACGGAAATAAATCAACCGAAGATTTATATGAAACAAAGACATATCAAGAGTACAACGGAACACAAAATAGTAGCTCAAGTAGTAGTTCTTCTACTGAAAATAAGAAATAAGATAGAAAGACTTTAGAATTTAAACTAAAGTCTTTTTTTTATTTTTGATTATTCATATATTTTTCACAACTAATAGTTATAATTTTGATTATGGAGGTTGAGAGAATGACTACTCTAACACAATCGTACAAAGCAGCTAAATATCACAAGAAAATAACTATCATATTTTTCTTGTTATTTTCATTGCTACTATTCTTATTGACTTTTATATCTCAGCTTATCTATTCACAAGAAGCTATGATGTCTTTTATCTCAAAAAAATGGGATTATCTTAAGACGATACTTCCTCAAGCTAACACTAATTTTAATGAACAACTGATAAGTAGCAATCATTATATTACAACTATTTATGATAATTTTTATGTTGCATCCTTGCTTAGTTCTATATTTATCTTCTTTTTATTAAGTATTTATATTGCTAAAAATAGAAAAGAAGACATCCAAACCATGCAATACATAGGAATTAAAAAAAAGATAATTTTAAAACACTTATTAATGGATCTTTTACTTCCAATCATTCTAAGTCTATCTTTTATTATGCTATTATTCTTAATTTTTCAGAATCAATTAATTAATCGTTCTGTTAATATCAATCGAAATATGGTTAATAATTACTTTGATGAAGAATTACTTTCCATTCATGAAACAAATAACATTAATCAGCAATCAACTGTATCAAAATTAACTAAAGATTCAAAAGTAACCACACCTGTAAGAAATGGTTTATCTCCATATAATGAAGCAACTTTGTTTGAATTTCACGTTAAAAGTAATTCTTTCAGAAAAACTTTTACAATAATCTTAATTAATTTTAGTAAATTATGTTTAACAAGTTTTTTAGGTTGTTTATTGGGTTTCTATAGTTACACAACACTCTTTTTAAGCAGGAGGCATCAAACCGTATGATAAATGAAAGTAGAACCAGACAAGAAGAAATTTTTTCTAGTTATTTCTCAAATAAATTATCACTTATACTCGAATCTAACCAAGAAAACCATAGAAGCGATATTTCTTCTTTCTTTAAATCATTGAAGCAAGATAATTATTACGCTCTTATGGGACGAGAGAATACCATGATTCCGTTTCTCTCCGTTCAAGACAATTTATTACTTGGTATCTCAAAAAAAAATAAAAAGAATTATTTAAATACAGTAGATCATATTTTAATACATTTTAAAATCGATAAAAAAGAATTATCTCAGCCTGCTAATTCTCTAAATGAAACAGAACAAATGATTTATCAAATTATTCGTGCTCTTGCTTTGAAACAAAATATCATTATTTTTGATTCAGCCAATGACTCAACTACTTTCTTAATTAATTTGATGCCTCTTTTAAAAAAATTCACCCGACTTTCAGGTGTTGCAGTTATTATGGTTACTCCTAATAAGTCGATTGCTGAATCTAGTTATTATGATCAATGTTTAATGCTTAACCAGTTATTTTAAATGTATTAAAAATAGGTACCTCAAGATTAATCTTGAGGTACCTATTTTTTTAGAATTCTATAAAATTGATTTTATTTAGTTAAAACTGTCACGCACTCAATATGTGACGTTTGCGGGAACATATCAATTGGTTGGACATAATCCGGCGTGTAACCACGTTCTGCATATAGTTTTAAATCACGAGCAAATGTTGCTGGATCACATGATACATAAACAATTTTTTCAGGATTCATTTTAGAACTTGCTTCGATAAAACTTTCTGTTAAACCTTTTCTTGGAGGGTCAACAATAATAACATTTGGTTTAATCCCATCTTCTAGCCATTTTTCGAAAACAAATTCAGCTTTACCTACTTTAAAGTCTACATTCTCAATACCATTAATTTCAGCATTTTTCTCTGCATCATCTATAGCATCTTGGACCATCTCTACACCATAAACATGTTGAACTTGATTTGCTAATGATAAACCAATCGTTCCAATACCGCAATAAGCATCTAAAACAATATCTGATTTTTTTAATTCAGCACGTTCAATAACTTCTTGGTATAAAACTTCTGCTTGTTTTGTATTAACTTGATAAAATGATTTAGCAGAAATATGATACGTATTCCCTAGTAACTGATCTTCGATATATTCTTTCCCGTATAGACGGACAAATTCTTTGCCTAAGATAACATTATTATTTTCAGTATGGATACTTTGAATAATTGAAGTCACATTAGGGACAGCTGCAGTGATTTCTTTACATATTTCTCCAATTTTAAAGATTTTTTTCTTTTTCGTTACCAGAACAATCATTAATTCATTTGTATAATGTCCTTTTCTGATTACAATATTTTTAAGGTTTCCACCTTGTTTTTCTTCATCGTATGGCTTTACATTGTATTGTTCTAAAATAGGTTTAATTGCGATTAAAGCTGCGTCAATTTCTGGTTCTTGAATATAGAAGTCTTCAATCGGAACTAAATCATGACTATTTCTTCTAAAGAACCCTGTTTGAAGACGATCTTCTACCTTGCGCACTGGAATTTGTGCTTTGTTACGGTATTTAGATGGATCCTCCATTCCTTTAACAGCTTTCACTTCCACATTTTCAAACCCACCAATACGTTTTATCACTTTATCAACTTGGTTTTGTTTGAACTCTAATTGAGCTTCATAAGTCATGTGGTGTAATGGCGCAATACCTGTTCTGATCCAATCAGATACAATATCTTCCACACGATTTTCACTTTTGACTTTCCATTGCAATACCTTACCATAAGCGAATTTTTTTGTTATTTTTAAGATTCTTACTTCAACTTCCTCGCCAGGAATAGCATTTTCAACAAAAATAGGATAATAATCAACTTTACCAACACCACGCCCATCATGGGTTAAATCTTCAATTTTTATCCATACTTTGTCATTCTTATTTACAGGTATTACTTTTTTTTCTTTCGTCATATAGTCCGCCCTTTTTCTTTATTCGTTTCCAGAGATTGTTCCATCTCCATTTAAATCTTCGTTCGTTAATTGCTCCATTTCTTTAACGAACTGGTCACTTGCTTCTTCCATATCACCAGACACTGCTGAGTCAGGAATATCATCTAAATTAGCATAAATTTCAATGTGTTGTTTCAAGTTTTCAAATGTCATCGGTGCATCCCCACCATACTCTCCATCTAAATTAATCATCATACGAAAATCTTTGTCTTTTGCTTCTGCATAAAATTTTGATGTTTTTGTATAGATAACACGAGGGTCATTCACATGTTTGCCACCATTAATCATCATGGTCACAAGATGCATTATTTCTAATACATTAGCAGTTTTAACAATAATTAATGAAAATTTTCCATCATCCAATTGAGCATCAGGTGCGATTTGTTCAAACCCACCAATTGAATTGGTTAAGCCTAAGAAAAACATAGAAGCTTTCCCTTCGTAAACGCCCTCATCATAAATCAATTTCATATCAATTGGCTTAACACGAGGTAACATTTCTGCTCCCTTCACTAAATAGGCAAGGTAACCAAAAACACTTTTTAATTGAGAAGGTACTTCGTAAGTTAATTCTGTCAAGTAGCCACCTGCACCAATATTCATAAAATAAGTATCATTAGCTTTACCAATATCTGATTTAATCATTTGATTTTTTAAGATAACCTCAGCTGCTTTAACCACATTATCTCGTGGAATATGAAGAGCTCTCGCAAAATCATTAGTTGTGCCTCCTGGAATAATTGCCATTTTAGGTCGTTCGCTAAGTGGAGCAATACCATTAATCACTTCATTAATGGTACCATCTCCTCCTGCTGCAACAATTAAATCAAAACCTGCTAATCCACAGCGCTTAGCCTCATTCTTAGCTGAAAAAGGTTCTGCTGTGGTAGCGTAGGCACTGGATTCATAACCAGCTTTTTCCATAACATTTAAAATATCTGCTAGATTCTTTTTAAGTAACTCTTTACCAGATGTTGGATTATAAATTAGTCTTGCCTTCATGGCCTTACTCCTTTTTTGACTAGATTATCGTTTCGATAATTCTTCCGTCAATAGTTTATTAACAACACCTGGGTTTGCTTTACCTTTTGTTGCTTTCATAATTTGTCCTACTAGGAAGCCGACAGCTCTTCCCTTACCATTTTTAAAATCTTCAATAGATTGTTCATTGTTATCTAAAATATCATTAATAACTGGCAATAATTGAGCAGGATCTGATAATTGAACTAATCCTTTAGCTTCAACTACTTCACGTGCGTTTCCACCGTTCTCGATTAATTCTTTGAAGACTGTTTTAGCAATTTTTGAACTAATAGTGCCATCTGCGATAACTTCAATCATCCCAGCTAAATTACTAGGTGTTAATTTAGTTTCTAACAACTCTAATTTTGCACTATTTAAGTAAGCTGAAACCTCACCCATCAACCAGTTAGAAGCTTGCTTAGCATCCGCGCCTTCTTCTAAAGTAGCATTAAAGAAGTCTGACATATCACGAGATAGTGTTAGAACCATAGCATCATATTCTGGTAATCCTAGTTCTTTTACATAACGCGCTCGTCTTGCCGCAGGAAGCTCAGGAATACTCTGACGAATTTCTTCAACCCACTCATCTGAAATCTCAATACGTGGAACATCAGGTTCTGGGAAGTAGCGATAATCACTAGCCCCTTCTTTGATACGCATTAAAATGGTTGATTTTGTTGCCTCATCGTATTTTCTTGTTTCTTGTTGAATCTCGCCACCTGATAATAAAACTTTTGCTTGACGTTTTTCTTCATGAATCAAACCTAATTTTACATTACTAATTGAATTTAGATTTTTAAGCTCAGCTTTTGTTCCAAATTTTTCTTGACCATAAGGACGTAGCGAAATATTCGCATCACAACGCATTGAACCTTCTTCCATTTTAACGTCACTGACACCAGAAAACTGGATAATTGATCTGATAGCTTCAAGATACGCTGCAGCCTCTTCTGGTGAGCGCATATCAGCTTCTGAGACGATTTCTATTAATGGTGTTCCTTGTCTATTTAAATCTACATATGAGAAGCCATCTGTACCATGAATGTTTTTACCGGCATCCTCTTCTAAATGGACACGTTCAATACGGATAATTTTCTTTTTGCCCTCAACTTCAATTTCAAGCCATCCGTCATGACCAATTGGCTCATCTGCTTGAGAAATTTGATAAGCTTTTGGGTTATCTGGATAGAAATAGTTTTTACGGTCAAAGTGAGTTGATTGAGAAATCGTACAGTTTAAAGCTAGTGCTGCACGCATACCAAATTCTAAAGCACCTTTATTCATCACAGGTAGGACACCTGGCATACTAAAATCAACTACGTTTGTATTTGTATTAGGATCTGCCCCAAAATGTGCTGCAGAAGATGAGAAGATTTTTGAGTTTGTTTTTAACTCCACATGAACTTCAAGTCCGATAATTGTTTCAAAATTCATTAAGCATTACCTCCTAAAATCACAGGTTTCATCTTATGAAACTCTGTTGCTGCTTCAAAAGCACTAGCTGCTTGATAGATTTTTTCTTCTTCAAAGTAATTACCAATTAATTGCAATCCAATCGGCATTCCTTCAGAAAATCCACAAGGTAAACTAATTCCAGGAAGTCCTGCTAAGTTAACAGGAATTGTTAGCACATCACGCAAGTAAGCTGTCACTGGATCATCTTTATCCGTTCCAAAATCATGAGCGATAGTTGGTGAAACAGGTCCTAATATTAAATCGTAATCACTAAAAACTTGTTTAAAATCATCAATAATTAAGGTTCTGACTTGACCCGCTTTTTTAAAGTAAGCATCATAAAAACCAGAGCTTAATGAAAATGTACCTAACATAATTCGACGCTTAACTTCAGCTCCAAATCCTTCAGATCGGGAATTGATATATACATCTTCTAAATTTGTTATATTTTCAGTTCGGTAACCATAGCGGATTCCATCAAAACGTTGTAAGTTTGATGAGGCCTCTGATGAAGCAATAATATAATAAACTTGTACGCCATAAGGTGAGTGAGGTAAGCTGACTTCTTCCACAGTTGCCCCTAATTCTCGGTATGTTTTAATCGCTTCTTCGATTGATTTTCTAACTTCAGGATCCACGCCTTCTGTCATAAATTCTTTTGGTACACCAATCTTCATTCCTTTAACACTTTCACCAATCAATGATGAAAAATTAGGAATTTCTTTTTTAGAACTTGTACTATCATTAACATCATAACTAGAAATTGCATTTAAAATCATTGCGTTGTCTTCTACATTACGAGTCATAGGACCAATTTGATCTAAACTTGAAGCAAAAGCAATTAAACCAAAACGTGACACACGTCCATATGTTGGTTTCATTCCTACGATTCCGTTATATGATGCTGGTTGGCGGATACTTCCTCCAGTATCTGATCCAAGTGAAGCTGGGATTTGTCCGGCAGCAACACTCGCTGCTGAACCACCTGAAGAACCACCTGGAACTTTTTCAGCACTCCAAGCATTCTTTGTTTTTTTGAAATATGAAGTTTCAGTTGATGAGCCCATAGCAAATTCGTCCATGTTTAATTTACCAACAGGGATCATGTCTGATCCGTAGATGTTTGTCATAACTGTCGCATCATACGGTGGATTAAAATTATGTAGCATTTTACTTGCTGCAGTCGTTAATAAATCTTTAGTTACAATATTATCTTTAATCCCAATTGGAATTCCTGCAAGCGGTTTGTCACTTGAAGGCCCTTTAGCATCTAATTCTTTAGCTATTGCCATCGCTTTTTCTTCATTCAATGTGATAAAAGCTTCTAATTGATTTTCTGTTGCTTCTATTCTAGAAAAAGTTTCTTTCACTACTTCTGTTACTGAGACTTCTTTTGTTTGAATTTTATCTGATAGCTCTTTGACACCTAACTTAAATAATTCGCTCATTATGCGCCTGCCTCCCCATTATCCATAATAGCTGGCACTTTAATAAAGCCATCTTTTGTTTCTGGAACATTTTTTAGTAGTTCTTCACGAGATTCACCAGGAATCACAATATCGTCTCTTAAAACACTGATTTCAGATGCTACATTAGATGTAAATGCGACACCTTCTGTATTTACACCTTCTAATTGTTCTACCATTTCTATAATTTGCCCCATTTGTGTTGTGAAAACTTCCAACTCATTTTCGCTAAACTGAAGTTTGGATAGATTAGCTACACGTTTGACTTCTTCTTTAGAGATTGCCATATTTATTTTTCGCTCCTTACATTACTAATAATCATAATACTTATACATTACACTATTTTATTCAACTTTTGTACTATTTTCAATGGCATCTACCATCTGAATTTCATTCCACACTGTAATTTCAAGTTTTTCTGCCTTTTCAAACTTGCTTCCTGCTTCTTCACCCGCTACAACGATATCTGTTTTTTTAGAAACACTTCCCGTCACTTTTCCACCTAGTGCTTCAATTTTTTCTTTCGCTTCATTGCGACTAAAGTGTGTCAGTTTTCCTGTTAAAACAACCACCTTATCTTTAAAAGGAGACTCTATTTGATTTAAATCTTCTGCAGTTTGTCCTAAATATGCCAAATTAAGTTCTGCACGCTTTAATTCAGAAACTAGCTCATGAACTTCTTCATTTTCAAAATACTTTACCAGACTATCAGCGATCACTGGCCCAATCGCATCGATGGCACTAATTTCCTCTTTAGATGCCTTTATGATCTCATCCAAATATTTAAATCTCTCAGCAATCAACTTAGCTGCTTTAGCTCCTACATGTTGAATCCCTAAACCAAATATTAATTTTTCTAACGAATTATCTTTACTATTTGAAATTGCTGATAAAATATTATTGGCTGATTTCTCTTTAATTTTATCTAACGTCAATAATTCTTCTTCTGTCACAAAGTATAAATCTGCTACATTTTTAATAATCCCTTTGTCATACATCTGCTCTAAAACACGAGGGCCTAAGCCATCAATATTCATCGCGTTTCTTGATACAAAATGGTTGAGTCCTTCTTTAATCTGTGCTGGACACATTGGGTTCATACATCTTAAGGCTACTTCTGATTCAATTCGCTCAAGTTCTGACTCACAAGCAGGGCAATGCGTTGGAATTTCGTATGGTTTACTTGATGGATCTCTTTTATCAACTAAGACACGCGTAACTTCAGGTATGATATCTCCTGCTTTATGGATCATCACTGCATCTAATAATCGGATATCTTTTTCTTTAATTAAATCGACATTATGAAGACTGGCACGAGCCACTGTTGAACCAGCTAATTGCACTGGATCCATCACAGCAGTTGGGGTCACAACACCTGTTCGACCAACCGTCCATTCAATATCTCTAATAACTGTTTCAGCTTCCTCTGCTGGAAATTTATAGGCAATTGCCCATTTAGGAGCTTTCACCGTAAAGCCAATTTCTTGTTGTGCATTGAAATCGTTAACCTTGATTACAATGCCGTCAATTTCATAATCTAACTCATGACGATGATCTAGAAAACTTTCAATGTAGTCCCAAACTTCTTCAATAGACTGGCACAGTTTACGTTGTTGGTTCGTTTTAAAACCTAACGTATCTAATTTCTCTAACGAATCACTTTGAGTACTCATCATAAAATTATCTGTATCAGCTACAGAATAAATGAATGTACTTAAATTTCTTTGAGCCGTTATGCTTGAATCTAACAATCTTAGACTACCTGCTGCTGCATTCCTCGGATTTGCAAAGACGTTTTCACCTGACTGTTCTCGCGTTTCATTCAGTTGAATAAATGATTTTTTTGACATGTAACATTCCCCACGAACATCAACAGTTAAAGGTTCTTTTAACTTCATAGGAATCGATTTAACTGTTTTTAAATTTTGAGTAATGTCCTCGCCAACAGAACCATCTCCCCGTGTTGCCCCTTGTACAAATTGACCATCTTCATAGCGTAAATTAATTGCCAATCCATCAATTTTTAATTCGACCATGTACTCTATTGTAATATCTGTTAGTTTTTTAATTCGCTGATCAAAGCTCAATAAATCTTCTTTATTAAAAGCATTTCCTAAACTCATCATCGGAATATTATGAGTTACTTTAGTAAAACCAGATGAAATTTGTCCACCAATTTTCTGAGTGATTGAGTCAGATGAAACAAGTTCTGGATGAGCTTCCTCTAAAGTTACTAATTGTTGGTATAACTGATCATACTCAGAATCTTCCACAGTTGGTGTATCTAATTCATAGTATTCTTTGGCCCATTTTTTTAATTGTTGATTGCGTTCCAAAAGTTCTGTTTTTACTTGTTCTTTATCCAATTCCTATCACTCCCTTAGTCTACTTTAGTAATTGGTGCAAAGGCAGCTAATAATCGCTTGATTCCTTGTTGTGGAAAGGCTATATCTAATTCTAAGTCTTTACTTGTCCCAGAAACCTTAACAACTGTTCCTACGCCCCATTTTTTATGCTCTGCTTTATCCCCTGGTTTCCAAACACTTGTTTCACCACCCGTTTGAACTTTACTAGAAACCTTAGTATTTTCTGGCTGAATGTAACTAGAACGTGTTTTTCTTTCACCAATTGGCGTTTGTCGAACCACTTTATTTTCACGTCCAAATGATTCCATCACTTTTTCATCAATTTCACCTAAAAAGCGTGAGGGACGGTTGTACTGAGTTCGGCCATAAAGAGTTCGGCTAAAGGCGTTTGTTAAGAATAATTTTTCCTCTGCCCGGGTAATTCCTACATAAGCTAAACGTCGTTCTTCTTCTAATTCATCATTTTCAAGTAAGGCTCTTGATAGTGGAAAAACACCCTCTTCCATTCCCATTAAGAAAACATGAGAAAATTCCAAGCCTTTTGCCGCATGAAGTGTCATGAATGTCACTTGTGTCTGACCTTCTTCTAAACTATCGATGTCAGAAACTAGAGCTAGATCATTTAAAAACAGCGTTAATTTATTTGGTTGTTCTTCTTCTGGCTCTCCACTATCATAGTCACCTATTTCGAAACGCTTGTCGAATTCTTTTGTCACAGATAAGAACTCTTCTAAGTTTTCTAGTCTAGAATGAGCTTCTAAAGTATTTTGCCGTCTTAAATCTTCTCTATAATCACTTTTATCTAGAACTTGTTCTACTAACTCTGTCACACTTAAAAATGAAATCATGTTTTTAAAATCTTCCATCATTGCACCAAATCCAGCTAATTCATTACGCGCTTTCCCAGTAATACCTGTCAAATCGACATCAATTGCTGCTTGAAGTAATGACCAAGAATGAATATCTGCAAAATCACGTAATTTCTGGACTGTCCCAGGTCCTATTCCACGTTTTGGAGAATTAACTACCCGCTCAAAACTCAAAGAATCCATCTCATTAGAGATTACATTTAAATAAGCTAAAATATCTCTAATTTCCTTACGATCATAAAACTTATGTCCACCGACCATTTTATAAGGAACATTAGACTTTAAGAATGTTTCCTCAACCACACGACTCATTGCGTTTGTTCGGTATAAAACACAAAAATCTCCATATTGTTTATTCTCTTCAGCTACTAATTTTTGTATATTAGAGACAATAAATTGTGTTTCATCACGTTCATTTTCACCACGAAAATAAATGATTTTATCACCTTCATCATTATCAGTCCAAAGTGCTTTTTTCTTACGGTTATCATTATTATCAATCACACTATTCGCTGCTTGTAAGATATTTTTACTTGAACGATAATTTTGTTCTAAAAGAATTGTCGTTGCATCTGGATAATCTTTTTCAAAATCTAAAATATTTTGCATATCAGCACCACGCCAACCATAAATACTTTGATCAGCATCCCCAACAACACATAAATTATTAAATCTCTTAGCCAACATATTAACTAACGTATATTGAGCATGGTTAGTATCTTGATACTCATCTACGTGAATATACTGAAACTTATTTTGATAGTACTTTAAAATATCTGGATTTTCTTTTAACAAACGAATCGTTAACATAATTAAATCATCAAAATCCATGGATTGATTTTGACGCAATTCTTTTTGATAACGTTTATAGCAAGTTCCCACAACTTTCTCAAAGAAGCCTGTATAACGTTCTGTATATAATTCTGGTGTTAATAATTCATTCTTAGCATTACTAATTGCACTAATCATACTACGTGGATCATATTTTTTTGGATCAATATTTTCTTCTTTTAAAATTCGTTTCATCAAAGTTAACTGATCACTACTATCTAAAATCGTGAAATTACGATTAAAGCCTATTACATCTACATCTCGACGTAACATCCGAACACACATCGAGTGAAAAGTAGATACCCAGACATCTTCTCCTGTCGTGCCTAAAATATCAACAACACGCTCTTTCATCTCTTTAGCCGCTTTGTTCGTAAAAGTAATAGCTAAAATATTCCATGGATTAATATCTTTTTCATGGATAATGTACGCAATCCTATGAGTTAAAACACGTGTTTTCCCACTACCAGCTCCAGCCATAATTAAAAGCGGACCGTTAATTGTCATTACCGCTTCTTTTTGTTTTTGATTTAAGCCTTGGATGAGGCTATCTTTTTTACTCATGATGTACGAACACCCTTTCTTATCAAATCTTTTCCATTATAGCAAAAAAACCATTATATTTCTTCAAAATGAGAAGATTTTTGCATTAATTCTAGGCTTTTTTACTATACAAAATGAAATAGTAAAATATACAAAAAAAAATGAGGCGATATCGCCTCATTTTCTTAGTTATCAGCAGTTTTTTTCTTTTTAGCTGCTTTTTCACGTTCAGATTTATTTAAAATTTGTTTTCTTAAACGAATACTTTCTGGTGTTACTTCACAGTACTCATCATCATTTAAGAATTGTAATGATTCTTCTAACGTCAATATTTTTGGTTTTTTAATGACAGATGTTTGATCTTTATTAGCAGAACGAACGTTAGTCATTTGTTTGGCTTTAGTAATATTAACACCTAAGTCATTTTCACGGCTATTTTGTCCGACGATCATACCTTCATATACTTCAGTACCTGGTTCAATATAAACAGTTCCACGTTCTTCAATACTCATGATACTATACGTAGTTGCTTTCCCTTGATCAATAGAAACAAGCGCACCGTTACGACGACCACTTACTAATCCAGAAATTACAGGTAAATAAGAATCAAACGTGTGATTCATAATGCCGTATCCACGAGTCAGTGACATAAATTCTGTAGAATAGCCAATTAATCCACGAGCAGGTGCTAAAAAGACTAATCTTACTTGACCGTTTCCTGAGTTAATCATATCTTGCATTTCTGCTTTACGTTGACCTAATGATTCAATAACGCCACCCATGTACTCCTCTGGTGTATCTATTTGAACACGTTCGAAAGGTTCACAAAGAGTTCCATCAACTTCACGATAAATAACTGTTGGGCGAGAAACTTGTAATTCAAAGCCTTCACGACGCATGTTTTCAATTAAAATTGATAAATGTAACTCTCCACGGCCTGATACAGTCCACTTATCTGGAGATTCTGTTTCTTCAACTTTTAGTGACACATCCGTTTGTAGTTGGTTAGATAAGCGTTCTTCAATTTTACGTGAAGTAACGTATTTACCTTCTTTACCAGCAAATGGTGAATTATTAACTAAGAAAGTCATTTGTAATGTTGGCTCATCAATATGTAAGATTGGCAATGCATCTTGGTTATCAACAGGTGTAACTGTTTCTCCAACAAAGATATCTTCCATACCAGAAACAGCAATTAAATCTCCAGCTTTAGCTTCTTGAATTTCTACACGATCTAAACCGAAGAATCCTAAAAGTTTGGTTACCCTGAATTTTTTAACTTCGCCATCAAGTTTCATTAAAGCTACCTGATCCCCGACCTTGATTGTTCCACGGAACACACGGCCGATACCAATACGTCCAACATAATCACTATAATCTAATAACGATACTTGGAATTGTAATGACTCATCACTATTATCAACAGGTGCAGGAATATGTTCTAAGATAGCATCATATACATAGTCCATTGTTGCTTCTTGATCTGCTGGGTCATCTGATAAACTAGTCGTTCCATTCACGGCAGAAGCGTAAACTACTGGAAACTCTAATTGGTCATCATCTGCACCTAATTCGATTAGTAATTCTAAAACTTCATCCACAACTTCTGCAGGACGAGCTGTTGCTTTATCAATTTTATTAACAACAACGATTGGTGTTAATTTTTGTTCTAAAGCTTTTTTCAATACGAAACGTGTCTGGGGCATAGTCCCTTCATAAGCATCTACTACTAAGATAACACCATCTACCATTTTCATAATACGTTCAACTTCGCCACCAAAATCAGCATGTCCTGGTGTATCTAAAATGTTGATATGTTTGTCTTTGTAGTTAATGGCAGTATTTTTAGCTAAAATTGTAATACCACGTTCTTTTTCGATATCTCCTGAATCCATGGCTCTCTCTTGAATTTGTGCATGATCATCAAATGTGTTTGACTGCTTCAACAATTCATCAACCAACGTTGTTTTACCATGATCGACGTGGGCAATAATTGCCACATTACGAATATCTTCTCTTAATTTCACTATTATAGACTCTCCTCACTCTATTAAAACAATAGACAAGCCTTGCTTGCCTAATTTTTCCGACTGCTTATTATAACAAAAAAAACGCCTGAAAAAAAGTGAAAAGTTTTCATTTCACGATTTTTTTTAAAAAATTTAATAATTTACTATTTCATTATAGGTTTTTTCAGTTGCAACAATAAAATATTGCCGCTCACCTAGAACGTCATATTGACTTCCATCGAACTTAGAACATTTTAACCCTAAAGGCTCACTAAGCGCAACCCCTGCGGAAAAATCCCAAGGTGCTAAATTTGAAATATAGCCATTTTGTTTACCTCTAATCACATTGAGAAAATCAAGTCCAGCACACCCTAACATGCGGACTCCCACAGCTTCAGTGGCGATTTCTCTAACTTTAAATATATTGTGACAAAACATTGCCCCGTTAACCCCAATTAAGCCATCTCTTAAACCAATATTTTTTATTTTTTCTACTGGTTTACCATTAACAAAGACTCCTGTTTCACGTCCACCATAAGCGAATTCATCTTTTATAACATCATAAATAAAGCCCAAAATCGGTACATTATCTACAAAAATACCAATCATAATACAAAAATTTTCCTGCTGTTTAACAAAATTTAACGTTCCATCAATTGGGTCAATAATCCAGACTCGTCCTTTTGTATCCTTTAACTGATCTCCTAAACCCTCTTCACCTAATATATGGTCTTCCGGGTAAAATGTTCTGATTTTATTAACTAAAAAAGTTTCAGTTTCTTTATCCACATTCGTAACTAGGTCATGACGGCTGCTTTTTTCTTCAATTTCAATTGGTAACATTAATTTTTCTCGTATTTGATCTGCCGCTTCATTTACCCAGTCAATAACTTGGTTCATCAATGTCTCATTTGTCATTTGTCAAAATCCTTTCTTTTAAGGATACCCGTTTTTTGGATTTTAGCTTGCTTAACTACATGGTATAAAGAATAACCCGAAGCTTCTTCAAAATCTCGACCAAGTTCACGTTCTTCTCCAATACTTTTGACAACGGTTTTAAACTCAGTATAGTTTTTTAGAAAATCCTCAGCCGTGACTTTTTTTTCATAAGCTGCTTCTAAGATACCCCATAAATTCACTACTAAGATCAGTTCTTCTGTTGTCCATTCGGGATTTAACGGATAATTATAATTTTCTTTCATCGTTTCACCTTTTCCTCTTGTAATTCAGTGTATCAAAAAAATAGAATTTGTGATAGTCATATAAGATAAAAAGCTATTTAAAAAATAAAAACAAGGTGGCGGAAGAGCTGTTTACTTCCAATAGCCTGTAAAGTAAACTTTTTATTCCTTGACGATTAAAAATTATTCACATAAATAATTAAGAGGCTGACCTAAAATGGTCAACCTCTTTTCGATTTTAATCTAAATTAATTTTTTTCTTCTTGTAAATCATTATTCCAGCAGCTAAAGGAATTAGTAGTACACCTATAACAAACATAATTGTTGATTTGCTTTCTCCTGTTTGAGGTAGTATTTTTTTACTTGTCACAGTAATCATTGCTGTTTCTTCTTTATCCTCTAGTCTGTATGTTACTTTATAAACACCATCTTTATTTGTATCTACAGTTCCAATTATTTTTATATCCTTAGAAATTTCTGCCCAATTTCTCTCAGTTCCATCTGACATTTTAGCGGTTACAAAATTATCAGATGTCTGCCATTTACTACCGTTAGGAATTGTCGTATTTTTTAATATAATTTGCTGAACTTTAATAACTTCAAAAATACCAACTGTAACATTTGCTGACGCTGACTTATCATCATAAGTATAAGTTACTTTATGTGTTCCTGGCTGATTAGTATCAATTGCCTGTTGATCCACCTTGATATCATTAACAACGTCTTTCCAATAAAGTTTGACACCATTTGATAATAGGATATAGTTAAAATTTTGGGAAGCATCCCATTTTTCACCAATTGGAAGATTAATATCTTTTACTGAAATTTCTTGTACTTTAATAACTTCCATATCTTTTACAGTCACGTTTGCTGTGCCTTGTTGATCTTCATAAGAGTAACTAACTTTATAAACTCCTTGTTTTTGAGAATCTACCACGCCCGTCACTTTAATATCTTTAGCAACTTTTTCCCATGATAGTTTTGTTCCATCTGACATTTCGATATAATTAAAGCTGTTAATTGGCTGCCATTCAATACCTAATGGCAGATTGATATCTTTAAGTGAAATTGCCTGTACTTTTACTACTTCCATCATTTTTACAGTCACGTTCATCGTTGCTTTTTTATTCCCATAAGTATATGTCACCGGATATGTACCAGGTTGTTCTGAGTTCACATCTCCTGTTACTATTAAATCATTAACAACGTCTTTCCATGCAAGTTTTGTTCCATCTGACATTTCTACACCATTAAACCCTAACGAAGCATCCCATTTGGTACCCGTTGGTAAGTTAACATCTTTTACAAATAAATTTTTCACTTCAAGAACAGGAGTGACTTGCTCTTTTTTAGTACTTGATGTTGTGGAAACCTCATCTGTAGCTAAAGAGATCATTGGAGCAGAAAGTGACAGAAGTAACATTGTTATAAATAATCCGCTTACTTTTTTCATTTCACTCATCCTTTCTTTAAATAACTATTTCTTTTCTTAACCTTATTCTACAATATATTATGACAATAAAGCAACTAATATTACAAATAAATTACAAATATTACATTTAATCTATATTTTATATTTACGACACATAAAAAACTCAACAGTACTTTCTACCGTTGAGTTCAAAACTTATATAAGCTTACTATTTTTATATCCTTCTTTTAAAAAATCTAACGTTAAAACTGACATGTCTGTAATAATCTCATCTGCTTCTTTGATGTCAATAGGTGGATAATTTAAATTATTAAAACCAATACAAGTCATTCCCGCTGCTTTTGCTGCAAGAACACCATTTCGTGAATCCTCGATAACAAGACAATTTTCTGGTTTAACACCTAACACTTCGGCTGCTTTCAAGAAAACATCTGGTGCCGGCTTTGAATGCTCTACTTCTTCTCCGGATTGCAATGTATCAAAACAAGTCACAATATCTAACTCAGTTAAATGTTCTTTGATTAATTTTTTACCCGTTGAAGAGGCAACTGCTGTTTTTAAAGGTGAGTCTGCTAAATCAGTGACAACCTTTTTGACACCCGGTATCAGCTCTACCCCTTTTTCTTTAAATAGTTTCAATAAGTATTCAGGTGCTATTTCTTTCAATTCTGCCACTGAAACTGGTAAATCAAACTCTTCTTTAATATGACTCCAAATATAATCTTGTGTCGTTCCGCAATATTTTCTAAAGTGAAGCGGTTCCACTTCTATTCCAAATGATTTTAAAATAAGTTGCTCTGATTCCATATAAAATTTTTCAGAATCAATCAGAACACCATCCATATCAAAAATAATCGCTTCTAATGTCATGTTTATTCTCCTAGATAAATAAAGAGATGACTAAAAAATCATCTCCTTACTATTTTATTTTCAGTTTAGTAAAAATAGGCAGCTCTTTCGGCAACTGGAGGAACTAAGCGCCTTTTTTTACACCCTACTATTTACTTTCCAACCATGTTATCACAGCTGCTAAAGCATCTTTCATACCTGCCGGATTTTTGCCCCCAGCTTGAGCCATATCTGGACGACCACCACCGCCACCGCCAACTTTAGGAGCGATTTCTTTAATTAAGTCACCCGCTTTTAAGCCTTTAGCGTTCATCTCTTTATTCATAGCCACAAGTAAGCTGACTTTTCCGTCTTGGGCTGTTCCTAGAACTAAAATATCTGAGTAGTCGTTTTGTTTCCATTGATCAGCTAATTGGCGTAATTGATTCATATCTTTTACGTTAACTTCAGCGGCAATTACAGTTGCACCATTAACAGTTTGGATATCTTTAAAGATTTGATCTCCTTCAGCATTTGCTAATTTAGATGATAAAGCTTCATTTTCTTTTTGTAACTCTCGTAACTGTTCTTGTAAGGTATTCACTTTTGAAACTGCCTCTTTAAGTTGCGGTGCTTTCACCATATGAGAAATTTCTTTTAACGCCATTTCTTCTTCATGTAAAAGTTCAAAAGCTTCTTTACTTGTTACTGCCTCAATCCGTCTTACACCAGCACCAATTCCTGATTCGGAAACAATTTTGAAGATACCGATATCAGATGTATTTCTAACATGAACCCCACCACATAGCTCAACAGAGTAATCAGAAACACTCACAACACGGACAACTTTACCATATTTTTCACCAAATAATGCCATAGCGCTCATTTCTTTAGCTGTTGCTACGTCTGTTTCGATGGTTGATACTGGAATACTTTCCCAGATTTTTTCATTTACTTTGCGCTCCATTTCAGCCAATTCTTCAGCTGTTACTTGTTCAAAGTGAGTGAAGTCAAAACGTAAGTTACCTGAAGCAACTAATGAACCTGCTTGGTTCGCATGCTCGCCTAATACATCTTTTAAAGCACGGTGTAAAAGATGGGTTGCTGTATGGTTTTTAATAATTTTATTTCGTAACATCTCATCAACAACTAGTTCATAAGTTTGACCTAAGACTAATTCACCAACAACCTCTACTAAGTGAAGTGGTTGACTATTTGGTGCTTTTTTAACATTTAAAACATTCGCTACAATTTCGCCTGACGCTGTTTGAATCGTTCCTTTATCTGCAACCTGTCCACCCATTTCAGCGTAGAAAGGTGTGATATCAAAAACAAGTTGTGCGTCTTTTTGAGACACTTTTTCTTGGATAGCATCCTCTTGAACGATTGCCACTAATTTTGCCGTTGCTTTTGTTTCAGTGTATCCCATGAATTCACTCTCAGCTTTAAGTTCTGATAAAACAGCTGATTGAACATTCATTGAGCTTTCTGTTGAACGAGCAGCACGAGCACGTTCTCTCTGAGCTGTCATTTCAACTTCAAATCCTTCGTGGTCAACTTTAAGGCCTTGTTCTTCTGCCATTTCTTCTGTTAATTCAACCGGGAAGCCATATGTATCATATAATTTAAAGATATCTTTTCCTGCAAGTGTATCTTTTCCTTCTGATTTCATAGAAGCAATTAAATCGGTAATAATTTGTAAGCCATCATTAATTGTTTCATGGAATCTTTCTTCTTCTGTGCGGATAATTTTTTGAATGAACGCTTGTTTTTCTAAAACTTCTGGATAGTAACTCTCCATAATGTTCCCCACAACTGGTACTAATTTATAAAGAAAAGCTTCATCAATCCCTAACTTTTTACCATGCATCACAGCACGACGTAATAAGCGACGTAGCACGTACCCACGACCTTCATTAGATGGTAACGCACCATCACCAATTGCAAACGATACTGCGCGGACATGATCTGCAATCACTTTAAATGATGTTTTTGTCGCTAAATCATCCTCATATTTTTTATTAGCTGACATTTCTTCCGTTGCGTGAATAATTGGTAAGAACAGGTCCGTTTCAAAGTTTGTCGGTGCATCTTGGAAGATCGATACCATACGCTCTAATCCCATGCCTGTATCAATATTTTTGTGTGGTAATGGTTCGTACTCATGGTTTTCTGTGTGATTGAATTCAGAAAATACTAAGTTCCAAATTTCTAAGTAACGCTCATTTTCTCCACCAGGGTAATTCTCTGGATCATCTTCTGACACATCGTTAAATGCTTGACCACGATCATAGAAAATTTCAGAGTCTGGTCCACATGGTCCAGCTCCAATATCCCAAAAATTATCTTCAATATCGATAATTGATTCTTGTGGTAAGCCAACTTCTTCATGCCAAATTCGACGAGTTTCTGTGTCTTCTGGATAGACAGTCACATATAATTTAGATTTATCTAAAGCAAACCATTCTTCGCTTGTTAATAATTCCCACGCCCAATGAATGGCTTCTTTCTTAAAATAATCTCCAATTGAGAAGTTCCCTAGCATTTCAAACATCGTATGGTGACGAGCTGTTTTACCAACATTCTCAATATCGTTTGTGCGGATACTTTTTTGTGAATTTGTAATTTTGGGATTTTCAGGTGTCACAGTACCATCAAAATATTTTTTTAATGTGGCAACACCTGAGTTAATCCATAATAAACTTGGATCTTCAATCGGTACCAAAGAGGCACTTGGCTCTACTTGGTGACCTTTTGATTTAAAAAAATCTAGATACATCTGTCTTACTTCAACACTTGTTAATGGTTTCATCTTTTTTCCTCCTAAAAATAGAAAAAAGCACCTTGCAGTCAAGGACGATTTACGCGGTACCACCTTGATTGCAACGATGCTTTAGCATTCATTACCTCTTAAGTACTTTTTAACGCAAAGTAAGTCGTGATAATTTCTTATCATTTTTGGTAAAGTAGCCAATATTTTTAAGCAGTCTTTCTTTTCACCTGACAGAAAGCTCTCTTCACTGCTGACAAAATTTGTTCTTTACTCGCTTATCAAATTATAATGAAAAGAATTAACTCTGTCAACTGACTTATTTTTATTTAAAATTTTGTAGATTAAAATAATAAAACATCATTTATTTAAATACATTGATAAAAAATTTGACACTATAGTTTTATATTTGTCTGGATTAGTGCTATAACTCATTCCATGTTTTGCACCTTCAAAAATAACAAGTTCACTTGGTCCTTTTGTTGCTTCTTTTAATTTATAAACGAATTCTGTAGGAACAAAATCATCCTCATCTCCATGAATTAAAAGCAACGGTAACTTATTCTTTTTAAGTTGATCTACTGCACTGGCTTCTTTAAAAGAATAACCTACTCTTAATTTAGTATAAATAGATGTCAGTGGGATTAATGGAAATGCCGGCAAATTAAACATTTCATTTATTTGATAGGTTAATTCATTTTGGACAGTGTCATAACCACAATCAGCGATAATTGCTTTTACTTGCTTAGGTAATTTTTCTCCGCTAGTCATCATAACTGTTGAAGCTCCCATACTTACACCAAATAAAATAATTTCTTCATCTACGCCTTGACGCGTGATGATTTCATCTATCCATTTAACATAATCTTTTCGGTCCAACCAACCAAAACCAGTATAATCACCCTCACTTTTTCCATGACCTCGATTATCTGGAACCAGAACGTCATAACCTAAATCATAAAATAGTTGTGCATATCTTCCCATTGCGTTTCCTTCGCTCATATAACCATGAGCAACAATGACTGTTTTGTTTGTTGGCTTTTTATTTGTTATCAATTTTGCTTGTAACCTTAAATTATCTTCTGATTGTACAGTTATTGTTTCCAATTTTTTATCTGCAAACAACCAGTTTTTAGCCATATTTTCTTTACTTTCTGATTTAATAAACTCTTTTTCTCCTGAAACAATCGCATAATTAAATAAATAGTTAACACCGACACCTAAGACGACTGTTACTAAAACCAAAAGACTTAAAATAATTATTATTAGTTTTTTTTTCATAGATATCTCCTTAAACATGTTATGATATAAGTGTTAATAAAACTTGAAAAGGATGGTTCTCATGATCTCAATTATTTTTGATAATCGACAATGGGTAAAAGCAGCTTCTTATTACTTAAGAACACTAATTTTTGTTCAAGAACAAAAAATTTCACCTAAAGCGGAATTTGATGCCTATGATTCCGATCAAACGAATTATCTTGTCATTTTTTACGATAAGACACCGATTGCCACTGGTCGATACCAACAAGATGATATAACAACTGTTAGGCCAGACCGAGTTTGTGTTAAACGTGAATGGCGAAAAAAAGGGCTTGGACGTCGTGTTATTTTAGAACTTGAACAACAGGGCCGCAAAAACAGCTGTACACTTTCACGAATTCACGGTGAAAAACAAGCCGTTCCTTTTTATGAAAAACTGGGCTATCAGGTTGTTTCTGATGAATTTATTGAAGATGGTATTATTTGCGTTAAACTTGAGAAGAATATCTTTTAAAATAACAAAGAGACAAGTCACAATCTAAAAATAGTAGATTGTACTTGTCTCTTTTAGATTTAATAATCTTGTTTTCTTGATTTTCTCTTTGCACGATCTGTTTGACGACGATCGATTTTACGTTTTTGTTTCTCATTATCATCAATAGCATATTGTAATTTTTTCTTGTAAGCTGGTTTTACTTTTTTCTTTTTCTTCTTAACTAAACCAATCATTGAAATATCTAATTGTTTCTGTGATTTTTCACGTTTTTCACGACGATTACGGTCATATGAATCGACAATTTCTCCACCACGGATCACTTTAGGATGAAATTCGATACCTAATTTTTCTAATTCAGCCAGTTGATTTTCATCACTTGGTTGATACAATGTAATGGCAGTTCCTTCCAATCCATTACGACCAGTACGACCGACACGGTGAATAAAGAATTCCAAATCAACTGGAATTTCTGCATTAATAACATGAGAAACACCCTCAATATCAATTCCGCGAGCAGCTAAATCAGTTGCCACAACAAATTGATAATCCAAATTTTGGACGTTCTTCATGACACGTTTTCTTTCACGTGGAGGAATATCTCCATGGATGGTTGCCACTTTTAAACCTTGTTCTTTCAAATAAGCTGCAATTTCATTTACACGTTGTTTAGTGTTAGCAAAAACCATAACTAAATAAGGTTGTCCAATGTTTAATAATTGATAAATAACTTTATTAACATCTTGTCCCTTTGTTGAAATAGCCCAATTATCAATTGTATCTGAAATAACAGATGAAGGTTTAATATGTTCCACAACAGGATTGCTCATGTATTTCTTTAGAAACGGTTGTAATTTATTTGGAATCGTTGCTGAAAAGACTAACATTTGTAAATCTTTAGGAAGTGTTGCTGCAATTTTATCAACATCTTCTAAAAATCCCATGTCTAAAGTCATATCAGCCTCATCCACAACAAAATGATTAGCTGTAAATGTTTTTAATGATTGACTGTTTACTAAATCTAAAATCCTACCAGGTGTACCAATTACGATATGCGGTTGACTTGATTTAAGTTTCTCTATTTGACGTTTTTTATCTGTTCCTCCAACATATTGAGACACTCTAATTTCATTTGGAGAGTGTTTAGCAATTTGAAGTGCAGCTTGATAAATTTGCTCAGCTAACTCACGACTTGGTGTTGTAATAATTCCTTGAACTTCATCTTTTTCAGTATCCACTGCATTCATCATTGGTAGTAAGAATGTATGTGTTTTTCCAGAGCCTGTTTGTGATTGACCCACTACGTTTTTCCCATTCATAATAACTGGGATTAGTTTTTCTTGTACTGCTGTTGGTTTAAGAAATTTCTTTTCATCTAAAGCGTTCATTATAAATTCTTGAAAATTATATTGTTTAAATAAATTCATTCTTTCACCTTCCTTCTCTTTTTTTTACCCTTTGGCATTATAGCACATTTTAAAAGAATAGTTTTAAAATGATTAAGATAAACACAAAATAACTTAAAATTGAATACGTTAAACTACTTGTTGTGAACTCTTCATCTGCTCCATAACTTCTCGCTAAAATCGGCATAGCATTTTGAACAGGCATGGCTGATTGTAGAATAAAGACATTTAACATTAAAGGAGGAACGGGTATAACCCATGATAACAGGTAAACCACTAAAGGCGAAATAAAGTATCTCCCTAAAAGGACACCTGCTACATCTTTATTCATTTTGATATTTTTAATCCCAGTTTGATAAATAATAATTCCAATCACAAATAAGGAAAGAGCTGTTGTCATCCCACCTACATAAGTTGAAAAATCAAACAAAGGCTTTGGTACATCGATTCCTGTTAGTAACCACATTATTCCCACTACAAATCCCATTAAAGCAGGAGAAAGTAATTGTTTTAATAATTTTTTAAAGCTAAATTTGGCTTTTTTTATATCAATTTCAGGATTATCATTGGCAATTAAAAGAATGCCTATCGTAAAGAAAAAGGTTGTGTTACACATATAATAAAGCAAAGCATATGGAATTGCTTTTTCTCCAAAAATCGCCATATTTACTGGTAACCCCATAAAAATAGTATTTGCTGCCGTAAACATAGTCATAAAAGAACCACGTCTAGTTATGGGGACCTTCGTTACTTTGGCATAAATAAAGCTAATGCCAAATGTAATGATAATAGATGTAAAGGGTAAAGCAATTCCCTTAAATAATTCTAAAAACTCTGATCTTGTAAATTTTTGTGTCATATTTAAAAACATACTTAAAGGCAATGTGATATTTAAAACTAATTTAGAAAAAACGTCTGCCGTATGATTATCAAACCACTTTCTCCAAGTTAAAATATAACTTAGCAAAATAATCGCAAAAACGACTAAAATATTTAAATAAGCTGCAATCATTTAGTTTAATTCAACCTCCTGACCATTCTTTATATAGATTCTTGGCAATCTATCGGTTAAACCACATGTTATTTCATAATTAATTGTCTTAACAAATTCAGCTCCCGATTGAATTGAATTGAACGTTCCTTTGTTTTCACCAAAAATGGTTACTATTGTTCCAGTTTTATATTCTTGATCTAATCTAATCATGCATTGATCCATACAAATCCGCCCAACAATTGGACATTTTTTTCCATCTACTAAAACATGAAATCCTTGAAAATCACGAACCAAACCATCAGCATAACCAATTGGCAGTGTTGCTATCCACTCAGATTCTAATGTTTCATACGTTGCTCCATAACCTATTTTTTCACCTCTCGGTAATTTTTTTATATGAATGATTTTGGTTTCCAAACTTAGCGCTTGCTTTAACTTGAATGGTTCTTCTAATTCATTACCTGAAGGATTCATTCCATACATGGCATCTCCAAAACGAATCAAGTTACTCTCCCAAGCACCATGCCATAAAGCTGTTGCTGAATTAGAAGTATGGATATACTTCATTTCTCTTCCAAAAATGTCTAACGCATTAACAAACCTTTTTTTCTGTAGCTCTACATAAGAAAAATCTTGAGAATCTGCCTTAGAAAAATGAGTAAATATCCCTTCAAACTCTATTAAAGGATTATTCTCTAATATTTTTTTGGCTTCTTTCATTTCTGATTCTTCTCTTAATCCTATTCTTCCCATACCAGTATCAATTTTTAAGTGAATTTTAATCGGGCTTTTTACTTTTTTATCTAGTAACATTAACCATTCTAGAGAAGTTGCTGTTAATGTAATATCATGTTGAATAGCTTTATTTATGTATTCAATTTCCACATAACTCAAAACAATAATCGGTTCCTTTATCTCAGCTTCTCGTAATTCTAGGGCCTCATTTAAATTAGAAACACATAAACCTCTCGCCCCAGCTTTTATTGCAGTTTTAGCAGTTGCGACGGCTCCATGTCCATAGCCATTAGCTTTTACAACAGCATATAACGTTTGAGAAGAATTTAGTCTCTTTATTTCTTCTTTGATGTTAAAATCTATGGCATCTAAATTTATTTTTAATCGACTTGATCGATAAGTACTTGGTATCATCCTCTTCTCCTCTTTTCACTTTTACTATTTTAATAGAATGGTTAGTTAGTTTGTCTACCATATCAATAAAAAAGAGACTGACGTTTGGGTCAGCCTCTTTTGGTTAATTCTTTGGTGCAACACCTATTGCTACAGCTTTCTCTCCAAGGTGAGTCCCTACCACTGGACCAAAATCACATATAACTACATCTAAATCTGGATATTTCTCTAATAAATTAGATTCAACTTGTGTGGCTATTTCGTAATTATTACAATGAATAACATAAAAAGAACTATTTTCGGGGTTGCTTTTTATTTCATTTAGAACGATTTCTTCAATTCTATTTAAAGCTTTTTTTTGTGAACGTATTTTTTCACTTAAAATAATATTTCCTTCTTTAAAGCAAAGTATTGGTTTTATTTTTAAAAGGGTGCCAATTACTGCTGCTCCATTTTTTAAACGACCTCCACGAACTAAGTGGTTTAAATCATCTACAACAATATAACCTTCAACCAGCTCTCTAACGACTGTTAATTTATCTGTAATTAATTCCGGTTTCATTTCCGGTTCATTTACCATATCAAGAGCAATTTCCACCATTTTCCCCATTGGTCCGCTCGTTAATAGTGAGTCAAATGGATAAATGGTGATATCCTCTACTTCACTAGCAATACTCTTCAAAGAGCTAATAAATCCAGAGATACCTGATGACATATGAATGCTTATAACCGCATCATAGCCTTTTTTAGCAATTTTTTCGTAAAGTTCAAAAAGTTCACCAATTGATGGTTGTGATGTTTTAGGAAAATTTTTGGCATTATTTAATAGATCGTAGAAGCCATCCACATGAATGTCTATTCCTTCATTATAAACAGTTTCATCAATAATCAATGGTACTGGTACGATGAATAGATCTTCACGACTTCGATAGTCATCTTTTAAGAAAACGGTGCTATCCGTGACGACTGCAATTTTCATTATTATTATTCCTCTATTCTTTTATCTTTCGGGTAAATTACACCTAGCATTCATTATAGAGTTCTATTTTCTTAATGTAAAGAAAAAGAATGACGAATTATTTACTCAAAAAACTCTTAATTGCTTCGCTATTAGCAGCTGTATCGATTTCTAAAACACTTCCTGCATGATCGTAATAACCATCACTCCAAGTGCCTTCAACAGGTACTGTTAATATTTCTAAGGGTTTGTGACTACTAAATAAGTAACTTGATCCTGCACCTGGATAGAAACTAAATGGGATATCAGTTTGTGTATAGCCTTGAACTTTCCCAACCGCTTCAGGAAAACGCCAGGCATTTAGCGGATTAAATCCTTGTTTTAATAAAGCTGTCATAACTTGTTGTTGTCGCCTTACTCGACCAAAATCACTTTCCTCATCTTTTCTAAAACGGGCATATTGAAGTGCTTGTTCCCCACTCATTTTTTGTGGTCCCTTCTTGATAACAGTCCCTTCGACTTCCAAGTCTTTTTCAGCATCAATTTGTAAACCTGATGGCGCTAATGTATCAACAATTTTGGGAAAAGAGTCAAAATTAACAATAGCGTAATATTGAATTGGAATGCCAAATGTTTCTTTGACAGTTTTCCGAACCAATTCAGGTCCCCCATACGAATAAGCCGCGTTTATTTTATTACTTTCCAAACCATTATCAGTTGGAATTGAGACATAGGTATCACGCATAATAGAAACTAATTTTGGTTGCCTATTTTTCTTATCATAATGAGCAATCATGATTGAGTCTGATCGCCCTTGATCTTCACCACGAGAATCACTTCCAAGGAGTAAAATATTAGTCGAGCCATCGCCACTTTTTTCTCCTAAAAAAGTCCCTACATCTGCTTGTTTATTATTTTTATCAAACTTAGTAGCCATTATACCTTTTAAATAACCAAATAAACCTAATACCAGAAGAATTATTAGAAACCACAGAACTATTCGACCTTTTCGTTTCTTTTTCTTAGGTTTTTTTATCTGTTTTTCAATTGGTTGTTGTGATTGATTTTTTACTTCCGATTCAATTTTTTTGTTGGTTTTCTTTTTTGCTTCTTTTTCAAGTTCTTCTTGACGTCTTTTATCCATTCTTGTCATATTCGCCATTTAGATCCCTCTCTTAGTCTATAAATAAAATCTAATTAAGGATAAACTATTTTGAAAAATAAAGGAATAGAAAGCTCTGAATCTTATCATATTTTTACACTACTTTTTTAAATAAACAGGATAGCAACCTAAATCTTTAATTTTTGCTCCTAAAGTGCTCATTTCTTCTAATGCTAAATTGATTAATGATAAATCCTCGCATTTTATATCCAATAGAAAGAAATAGTCACCTAGTTTAGTTTTTAAAGGTCTTGATTCAATTTTAGTTAAATCAATTTCTCTCCAACTAAGAGTAGAGAGTATCTTATGTAAATTACCGGGTTTATTTTTTTCCATCTCGACAGCGATTGTTTTTCGCTGAATCTGACTTTTGAATTTTCCATGATGTAATTGATCTTTACCAATTACCCAAAACCTCGTTTGATTGTTAGGTATATCTTGAATATTGGCGTTAACAACAGATAAACCATATCTTTCTGCTGCTTCTTTTGAGGCAACAGCCCCTACACATTCATTCGGATTGTTTTTCAACCATTCTGCTGCCTCTGTTGTAGAATTTGTTATTTCTTGCTTTGTATTAGGTAAATACTCAGAAATAAATTGTTGTGTTTGTGCCAACGCTTGTGGGTGAGATTTGACTATTTTTATACTTTTCCACGATTCTTTCCAATTTGGATGAACCATTAAATTTTGATTAATAGGTAAGATTATCTCTGCTTGAATGGGCAGACTCGAATAATGATATAAATAGTCTAGTGTTTGATTGACTGTTCCTTCAATGCTGTTTTCAATCGGAACTACTACATAATCAACTTGTCCCAATTCCACTCCCTTTAGACAAGCAACAATCGTTTGAAACGGAGTTAGCATCTCAGAAGGAAATATAAATTTAGTGGCTGAATAGGTGAAAGAACCCACAGGACCTAAGTAACCAATAGTCATTACTCCACCTCCTTGATTTTCAACATTATCTCGCTTACAATCTTTCCCACTGATTTATCTTCTATATCCACAATAATAGTGGCTGCCTCTCTATATTTTTGTTCTCGTGAAAAGAATAACTCAGCTATTTCTTCACGAGAGGAATCATCTGCTAAAGGGCGCTTATTTTCTTGATCTTCTTGAATTCTTTTGATTAATGTTTCAAGATTGCCTTTTAAATAAATTACACACCTTTGATGTTTAAGTTCTGCCAAACTTTTTTCAAATGTAATAATGCCACCGCCTGTAGCGATTACCGTTTCTGTTATTAGATTCTCAATTAAGACTTGATATTCCATTTGCCTAAAGATTGCTTCTCCTTGATTTTTAAAAATCTCAGGAATTTTTTTTTGAGCTTTTAACTCGATTAACTGATCCATCTCACTAAAACTACAGGCTAATCTGTTGGCTAATTCTCTACCGGTCGTAGATTTTCCAGACCCCATAAAACCAATCAATATAATAGACATCATTTCATCAAACTTTCTAAATCATCAAAGAAATGAGGATACGATACAGAGACAGCGTCGCTTTTATCTAAAATAACCTCATCCTTTTTAACTAGCAGTGCAGCTATTTGAAGCATCATACCAATCCGATGATCTCCATAACTAGTTACTCTACTACCCGACAATGTTGTATTTCCTTGGATAATCATTCCATCAATGGTCGGCACAATATTGGCTCCCATTTTTGTTAACTCATCAGAAACAGCTTGGATACGATCTGTTTCTTTTACTCGTAACTCTTCAGCATCTTTGATGATCGTTTCACCTGTCGCTTGAGTTGCTAAAAGAGCGATAATTGGTAGCTCATCAATTAATCTCGGAATTATATCTCCAGAAATTTCAGTACCAATTAAAGTACTTGAAGTTACCGTAATCGTTCCAGAATCATTTAGCTCATCGACGTCTGTGAGACTAATATTTCCATCCATTGCTTTTACAACATCAATAATCCCTGTTCTAGTTTCACTTAAGCCAACATTTTTAAGAACAATATGACTATTCGGAACAATTAAACCAGCTACAATAAAAAAAGCAGCAGAAGAAATATCACCAGGTACATTCACTTTTTGTCCAGTAAATCGTTGGTCCCCACTTAGCGTAATTTTTTTCCCCTCTACTTTAATCTGTCCACCAAATTGCTTAATCATGACTTCTGTATGATCACGTGTTTTTTCTTTTTCTATTAATTCAGTTTCTCCTTCTGCTTGAAGAGCTGCAAATAAAAGAGCTGATTTTACCTGAGCACTGGCGACAGGTAATTGATACTTAATCGCTTTTAAATCGGAATTTTCATTTAATTTTATTGGCGGAAACTCCGTGCTCTCATAACCCATTACAGAGACGCCCATTTCTCTTAACGGTAGCATTACTCGATTCATGGGTCTTTTTTGAATAGAAGAATCTCCTGTTAACGTTACATCAAACCCTTGTCCCGCTAAAATCCCCATTAGTAAACGGATTGTTGTCCCTGAATTGCCTACATCCAGAACCTCTTTTGGCTTTTTAAGACCTTTCATCCCTTGACCTTCAATTGTGATTTTATGACCATCATCATGAATTGGGACACCTAACTGCCTGAAAATTTTCAAAGTATCAAGGCAATCATCTGCTCTTAAAAAATCAGTAATAACCGTCTCACCTTCTGCTAGTGAACCAAACATAATACTACGATGAGAAATTGATTTATCTCCCGGTACTTTTAATTCGCCATTTAAAGAAGTCGCATTTATTTTTAATTTCATTACTTTCCTCCTAAGATATCATGCAGGTGTAAACTGACTGTGTAGAAATAACTGATTTTGCTTGCATCAAATCTTTTTCATTTTTAAATGAGATACGTAAAATACCAAAGATATCATCTCTTGTTTCCATGATTTTAATATTAATCAAACTTATTTTTTCCTTCGCTAAAATACTAGTCACTTCAGCAATTGCTCCAGGGTAATCCGGTACATTGACATATAAATCATAAAACCCTGGAATAACGCCCTCCTTATGAACAGGTATCTCATCTCTAACTTTTTTTGCCTCTTCAAAAAATTGGTATAATTCTTTACGATCACCAGTAGCTAATTTTACTTTTATACCACCTAGTTCGTTTATCCAACGCTCGATTTCTTCTATTAAAATATAACGATTACTGATTGAAATATCTACCCACATTTTTGGATTAGAAGAAGCAATGCGAGTAATATCTCTAAAACCACCAGCTGCCAATTTTTTAGCCATAGGTAACTCTTCCATTAAATTATCAGCTTGTGTCACAAGTTGAGAGGCAATAATATGAGGCATATGACTTAAAATACCTGTCATTTTGTCATGTTCAGAAGCATCTAGTTCAATAAACTTTGCCTTAGTTAACCTTAATAATGATTTTAACTGAGCTACTTTTTCAGCTGAAACACCATCATTTGGTACTAAAATATAATAGGCGTTCTCAAATAAATTTATATCAGCTGCTATAAAACCTGACTTATGTGATCCCGCCATCGGATGCCCTCCGATAAAATCATATTTATTTTTAAACACTTCTTTAGCTGTTTCTAATATTTCACCTTTGGTGCTTCCCACGTCAGTTATCAATACATTCTTTTTTAAATTAAAATGGACTATTTTGGGCATTAAAGATAGAGTAATTGAAACAGGTGTACAAAAAAAGATTACATCCGCCTGTTCACAAGCTTGTTTAAAATTTTGAGTATAGTCATCAATAATTTTATGCTGATAAGCACCTATTAGCTCTTCAATATTTTCACTAAAACCAACAATACGCAATTCTTTATTTTTTCCTTTTAAACATAAAGCAACGGATGAACCAATCAAGCCGATGCCAATCATTAAAATATTTTTCACGTTTCGTTCCTCCTTATATTTTTTTAAAAATTAAGAGTATAGTCACGATAACGTTTTACTTCATCTTTCATTCTTTCAAAAGAATCACTTTCAAATTTATCTAACATTGCTTTGGCAATTTCAATCGTCACCATCGCTTCTGCCACCACACAAGCCGCAGGAACAGCAGAGCTATCTGAGCGTTCTACACTTGCTTTATAAGGCTCTTTAGTATCTATATTTACTGATTGTAATGGTTTGTAAAGTGTTGGTATTGGCTTCATGACACCACGAACCACAACAGGCATTCCATTTGTCATGCCACCTTCAAATCCACCTAAATTATTGCTCGTGCGAGTATAACCTGTTTCTTTGCTCCAAATGATTTCATCCATCACTTCACTGCCATAAAGTCTAGCGGCTTCAAAACCAACGCCAAATTCAACCCCTTTAAACGCGTTAATTGAAACGACTGCTTGGGCGATTTTTCCATCTAATTTTTGATCCCACTGTGTGTAGCTACCTAATCCAATCGGAACACCACCCACAACAACCTCTACAACACCACCAATGGTATTTCCTTCTTTTTTAGTCGCATCAATTTTTTCTTTCATTGCTTCTTCAATTTTTGGATCTACGCATCTTACGGCTGATTTTTCCGCTTTTTCTTTAATTTCAGCAACAGTCATGGTCTCTGGTATTGTGCCACGAACACCACCAATTTCTAAAACATGGCCAGCCACATCTATCTCTAATTCTTTAAGCATTCTTTTACAAACAGCCGCAATAGCAACACGCATAGTTGTTTCTCTAGCAGAAGATCTTTCTAAAACATTTCTTAAATCATCCTGTTTGTATTTGATGCCACCTACCAAATCTGCATGTCCTGGTCTTGGTTTTGCTAAACGCCGTATTTTTTTTGCTCGGTCGTCTACTGGTTCGATTCCCATAACTGTTTCCCAATTTTTAAAATCATCATTTTTAACAACCAGTGTGATAGGTGAACCTAACGTTTTACCGTGTCTGACGCCTGATGTAATTTCGACTGTATCTGTTTCAATTAACATTCGTCCGCCACGTCCATAACCACCTTGACGTCTTTTTAAATCATCATTTATATCTTCAATCGATAATGTAATTCCGGCTGGCATCCCATCAATAATGGCTGTTAATTCTGGTCCATGTGATTCTCCTGCAGTAAAATAACGCATACTCATTCCCCCAATTTATTTTTCTAAATAATTTTTCATTTCTTCTATTGATATGGTTTCAATTTTAGCTTTCCCAATTTTTTCTAAAAGAATAATATGGATACTATCTCCTCTTGTTTTTTTATCATGAGTCAAAGCTTCGAATAGTTTATCCTCTTCCCACTCTTCTAAGTGTATTGGCAAATGAAATTTAGTTAACATACTTTCTAATTCATTTAATAAGCCACTCGGCATAGTTCCTAGCTTCTCAGCATTTTTAGTAAGCTGGCACATCCCGATAGCAACAGCTTCACCATGCGTAATAACTCCAAATCCTTGTGTTTGTTCGATAGCATGACCTATTGTATGTCCAAAATTCAGAATAAGTCTAATACCTGTATCAAATTCATCCTCTTCCACAACGTTTCGTTTTACTTTGCAGCAAGCAAAAATAATTTCCTCAGAGTAGTTTAAAATATCTTTTTCATCTTTAATAGTACTTAGTAAATCCCAGAGTTCCTTATCTGCAACAGCTGCTGCTTTTACGACTTCAGCCATTCCCTCTTGCAGACGTCTATCTTCTAAAGTTAACAAGGTGTTAGGATCAATTAATACGCCATCTGGTTGAGCAAAAGTTCCCACTAAATTTTTAGCTACACTTGTATTAACTGCTGTTTTACCACCAATACTACTGTCTACTTGTGCTAAAAGTGTTGTCGGAATTTGCAAGAAATGAATACCTCTCATATAAGTAGATGCTACAAATGCCCCTAAGTCTCCCACAACACCTCCACCAAGAATAATCACACCATCTTTTCTAGTCATCCCACATTCTGCTAAATAGTGATAAATTTTTTCTGCAGTCGCTAAATTTTTACTTGTTTCTCCTGGTTTAACCGCAATTAAAGAAACCTCAAATCCTGCTTCTCGAATCGCTTTTTCCACTTGTTCACCGTAAAGATTTTCCACATTGTCATCTGAAATAATCACAATCTGTTGAGGTTTCCAAAGTGATTTAACCCATGTTCCAACATGAGTTAAACCGCCCTTTTCAATTAATAAATCATAGTTTTTATTTGGTAGTGTCACACTTAACTTCATTTTTTACACCTCTAAATTTTTTCTCTGATTTTTTTGATTTCTTTCATCGTTTTTTCCATCACGTGGATTTGTTCCATCATATTCATGTAACGTTTTTCATTTAGAGATTGCTGTCCATCAGACCATGCGTTATTTGGATCCGGATGAATTTCAACGATCATACCTGAAGCACCTGCTGCAATCCCTGCTACAGCCATTGGCGTCACATAATCCCAAACACCTACACCATGACTTGGATCCACAATTATTGGGAAATGACTTAATTTTTGAATCACTGGTACGGCACTTAAATCCATTGTATTACGTGTTGCTGTTTCATAAGTTCGAATACCACGTTCAACAAAAATCACCTTTTGGTTTCCTGTAGCAGCAATATATTCTGCCGCATTTAACCATTCATCAATTGTTCCTGAAATACCACGTTTTAATGCAACTGGAAGTCCTGTTTTCCCAACGGCTTGAAGCAATTTGAAATTTTGCATATTACGTGCGCCAATCTGCAAAATATCTGTGTACTTTGCCACTAACTCTAAATTAGCTTCGTCCATGACTTCTGTGATAACTTTCATATCGTATTTGTCAGCTGCTTGACGAATGTATTTCAAACCTTCTTCTTCTAATCCTTGGAATGCGTAAGGAGATGTTCTTGGTTTAAACGCTCCTCCTCTTAGGATAGTCGCTCCACCTTTTTTAGCTATTCGAGCACACTCCATAATTTGTTCCAAACCTTCAATCGAGCAAGGGCCTGCCATTGTTACAAAATTTTCTTCTCCACCAATTTTTACACCATCAACATCCACCACTGTATCTGTTGGATGGAATTCACGGCTTGTTAATTTGTAACTGCTGGTAATTTTCACTGTGTCAGAAACCCCATCATAACTTCTAAAAGGCACATCAATCATTTTTTCGACATTGCCCACTAAACCAATGACTGTATGATCTTTCCCCTCACTTAAATGGACCTCTAATCCTTCTTCTTTAATTCGTTTAATCACTGCATTCACTTGTTCTTTCGTTGCCTCTGGTTTCATTATAACGATCATTTATTTTTCCCCTTTTCATTAAGTTCTGATAATAATATATGTTTGATTTCTTTAACTGGCATTTTTTTATTTGTCATTAATTCAAATGCAATAGCTGCTTGATATATCAACATCCCTAAGCCATTGATTGTTACAGCATTTTGCTTTTTGGCTTCTTTTAAAAACTGAGTCTCTAGTGGATGATAAATCAAATCAACCACAATATGTTCCGGTGTTATAGCATTTATCTGACTTATAGGAAGCTCACAACTATCTCCCATACCGATTTGTGTAGCGTTAACCAGAATTTGACTTTCTTTGATTTTTTGAATAAGTTCCGTCGTGTCAGCATAATCAAAGACTCGGATTATAGTTTCTGTTTTATCTGCTATTTCTTTTAATTCATGAGCCACTGTTTCGAATGTTTCGTTTTTTCTTTTAAAAACATTAATTTCAGAAATACCATCTAGGGCGCATTGACAAATGATGGCTCTTGATGCTCCACCTGCACCTAAAATAGTCATTGTTTTATTTTTAATCATCACATCTTGTTCTTCTAAACTTTTGATAAATCCTAATCCATCAGTATTGTGACCATATAATAGTTTGTTTTTCTGTACAACAGTATTGACGACACCAATCAGTTTTGCTACTGGTGATAACTCATCACACATTTGGTAAGCTTTTTTTTTATAAGGCATTGATATATTAACACCTAGCATATCTAATGCTTTTACAGAAGCCATCACCTTTTCAAAATCAGATTCAGTTGTTTCAAAGGCTAAATAAACAGCATTTGTTTGAGTCAAAGAATAAGCAGTATTGTGAATTCTAGGTGATAAACTATGCTTTATTGGATTAGCTATTACACCAGCTAATCGTGTATATCCCGATATATAATCTTCCATAATTTCTCCCCTCTAATTACAAATAAAAGACGATAACTTTTCATAGATTGAATAATCAAATCTATAGTTACCGTCTTTCTTGAATACATCGATTCAAAATATAAGAAAAGCCACTATAGATTTTTAATCATCTATGTGGCTCTTTAAAGTCAATTTAAAGATCTTTAGCCTTCATAGATACAAACTGTCTTTGTTTGTATCCGTTAATAGGGCACAAACATCATCTATAATAGCTAAAGTAAAAGTTATTCAGTTGTGAGGTAAGACGGATATTATTTTTATTCATGTCATTCACTCCAACGGGTTTTTTATTTAATAATTGTTCACAGTATAACCATAAATATTTTCAATGTCAATTTATTTTTCCTAATTCATTTTTTTGGTATACTATCACAAAAGGAAGGTGAAGAAAATTGACTACCAAACTAATCGTTATTTCTATTGATGCACTTGGTGCTATTGATATTGACTTACATCAAGAAAAAATCCCCACTTTATATTCACTTATCAAAAAAGGAACTCTTGTCAAAAAAATAAAAGGAATTTATCCAACACTAGCTTACCCCTCTCACGTTACTTTAATGACAGGGATGTATCCTAAGAATCACGGGATTATAAATAATACTAAAAACCAATCGGCTCGCTTATCTCCAGACTGGTTTTGGTATGACCGAGAAATCAAGGTTCCCACCGTTTATGATACTGCAAGAAAAGAAGGCTTAACAACTGCTTCTTTTCTTTGGCCGGTTACTGCTAGTAGTTCCATTGATTATAATATCGCAGAAATTTTTCCTAACCGAATTTGGAATAACCAAGTTATGATTTCTCTAAAAGCAAGTTCTCCTTTATTCTTATTAACAATGAATCAAAAATATGGACACTTGCGAAAAGGAATCATGCAACCTTTTCTTGATGATTTCATTACAGCATGTACTGTTGATACTATCCTGACTAAATCGCCTAATTTAACTTTAGTTCATTTAGTCGATATGGATTCTATGCGTCATGCTTATGGTGTTCAATCTAAAGAAGCAATTGATGCCCTTCAAAGACAGGATGCTCGTCTAGAAAAAATTATTCAAGCCACTAAAGACAACGGAACATTTGATCAAACTCATTTTGTTGTTTTAGGTGACCATTATCAAATAGACGTTGCGACTATGATCAAATTGAATGCTCTATTTGTCAAAAAAGGGTGGTCCAAACTCAAAAAAAATGGTTCAATCAAACCAAATTGGCAAGTTTACGCTAAAAGTTGTGATGGATCAACTTACATCTATTGTAGTCAAAACTGTCGGGTTGCGACTGAAATAATCAAGGAAAGTATTATTCATTTAGACGGTATCGAACATGTTTATCTCGCAGATGAAATCAAGAAGATGGGAGCCGATCCTAACGCGACTCTGATGGTAGAGGCTAAACCAGGTTTTTATTTTAACGATGAGGCACAAGGAACACTTTTTGAGAAAGTGACCAAACAAGATATAGGTAAAATTAACCGCTACTTTGGCGTTCATGGATTTCATCCAGATAAACCCAATTATGAAACAACCGCTTGCTTCTTTGGACCAACAATCAAAGAAAATCATATTATCGAGCATGCTAACCTAATAGACGAAGCTCCAACATTCGCCAAATTATTAAATTTAAAAACCTTTCCTAAAAAAACTGACGGAAAATGTTTGGACGATGTCTTTAGATAGGGCGGGTAACTTCAAGCAAAGAAACTCAAAATCGACTCTTTCAATCGATTTTGAGTTTCTTTGTTTTTTCTAAACACTCTGTTCTTGATAGTGTGATATATTACTATAATCGATTAAGCTAGCTTTTCCATCTTCTACAATAATTTTAGTCAAACTATTAGGTAAAACATCTTCTAATTCAGTCAATGGAATATCTAGTAAATCGGAAACCATCGTTTTAATCGTAATTCTATGTGAGACAACAGCGACATGTTTTTCAGGAAGCGACTTAATTATCCCATCTAAACTATTAGCACTTCTTTCACTTAATTCAGCAAATGTTTCGCCTTTATTTTCTGCTTGAAAATTCAGCGGATTATGCCAAAATAAATCCCATTCTTTTGGGTATTTATTTTCAATTTCGGTATATGTCTTTCCTTCCCAAAGTCCCATATCGATTTCTTGAAAGCCGTCGTCCTTAATAACAGGAACTTTTAACTGTTGATTGACTAGCTCACTTGTTTTTATCGCTCGAATACTAGGACTTGTACAAATCAAATCAATAGGTTCACTAGCTAATTTTTCTCCTAGTAACGTTGCTTGCTGAATTCCTCTTTCTGTTAAATCTGAATTTTTCAATCCTTGCATTTTTTTCATCTCATTCCAAACCGTCTGACCATGTCTAATTAAATAGAGTGTTGTTTTCATTTTTTCTCTTCCCTTCTTACTTAATACCTACCTAACAGTTTAAAAGAAAGCTGATTTGATTTATAATACTTTTATCACCTTTACCCATAATAAAAAGTTATAGGAGGAAATAATGAACTTACACTCACTACGATATTTTTATGACGCTTCTTTCTATCCAAGTCTCACCGAAGCCAGTCACCATCTACATATCAGCCAACCAGCCTTAACAAAACACATCAAAAATTTAGAGGAAGACTATGGTGTTAAGCTTTACGAAAAAAATGGTCGTCATATCACTTTAACTTCTATCGGTAATGAATTAATCAAAGAATGCCATATTTTATTCCAACAAGCGGATAAAATCGAATGTTTTCTTAATCAAAAAAGTACTCATTATCCATTAAAAGTAGGTCTTACGCAACTTAATAGTGAGGAGTTCATTAAGAATATTTTGATAAACGATTCCTTTGATTCTATTAAAATTGAATTAACGACAGGTAATACAAAAAAAATCGCTCAATTATTAGTGAATGAATTAATCGATGTCGCTATTCTTCCAGAATCAGACTCTTTCGCTCATTTTGAGAAAGAAAAATTATTTTCTGATGAATTAATCTTTTTATCTCATCCAGATTATTGCGAAAATCATCTTTCTAAAAGCCAATTATCTGATTATCAATTTATTAAACGAGAAGCAGGAAGTTTTATTCAAGAAATTTTAAATAATTGGAAACAGCCTAATGTCACTTTTTCAAATCAAGTAGCAACTCATGCCGAAGCATTGCTTTTATGTGAATATAAAAATGGTCTTTACCTATGCTCTAGCATTCAAGCAAAGTCATTAATTGATTCTGGTAAATTTCAGCAAGTTGTGATTGAAAACTCTCCTAAAATAACTAGGGATTTTTATTTATACTTTAATAAACAACAAGAAATAAAATACTTTAAACGCTACATTAAACAAATTAGTCATGAGTTTCAAAAAACAATTTAATTTAAAAAGAGCCACCTCACTTTAAACTTAGGTGAGATGGCTTGTTTATTATTAAAAAATATTAAACTAGTGAGTTTGCCCACCAACAATATTTAAATCTTCTTTACCGTCAAATACAACAATCGCTTCAAGAGCAGCAACAATACCTCTAGTAATATCTTCTAGACTCATTGCTGGCATTCCCGGTCTTTCTACTACTTGTTCTGGTAAAAATGGCACATGCATAAATCCAGCTTTAACTTTTGGAAATTCAGTGTGAGCCATGTATAAACATTGATACATAATGTGGTTACAGACAAATGTTCCTGCTGTATTTGATACTGATGCTGGTAATCCAGCTTCTTTAATAGCAGTAACCATTGCTTTAACAGGATGTTGTGTGAAATAAGCACTCTCTCCATCAGATTTAATCATCATATCTATTGGTTGATTGCCATCATTATCCGGGATACGAGCGTCGTCTAAATTAATCGCCACTCTTTCAGGTGTTAAATCAAAACGTCCACCGGCTTGTCCAATATTTAAAACATAATCCACATCATGTTTATTTAGTGCTTCACGTGTCACTTCAGCACTTTTACCAAAAACAGTTGGAATTTCTAACTTTATAATTTCTGCACCTGCAATTGTATTTGGCAATTTTTTAACTGCCTCGATTGCAGGATTCATTGTATCTGTTCCAAATGGATCAAATCCAGTAACTAAAATTTTCATTTTTTTCTTCCTCTCTTAATTAAAATGCCCAGAAATACATTAAAGCAATGTGTACAATAATCATCATAAGCGCAATAGGAACTTGCTCTTTAATAACGCCATAAGGATTTTTCATTTCAAGAAGTGATGCAGGTAGCGCGTTAAAATTAGCAGCCATTGGTGTTAGCAAAGTACCACAATAGCCTGCAGTTAAAGCTAATGCTCCCGCAATAGCCGGATCAGCGCCTTGCATGATGACAAAAGGAACACCGACACCAGCAGTAATCACTGTAAAAGCCGCAAAACCATTCCCCATGATAACTGTAAAAATAACCATACCTAGAACATAAGCAATAGAACCTGCTAAACGATTGCCTTCCGGAACAAAACCACCAATCATTTGAGCAATTACGTCACCCACACCAGCGATGGTGAAGATAGCCCCTAAAGCTGCTAAAAGTTGTGGTAAAATACCAGATGTTCCCATCGCTTGCATCATGCGATCACTTTCATAAGCTACTTCTTTAGGTTTTGATTTAAAGATAGCCATTGCTAAAATAATACCAATTACTGCAGCTACACCAATTGCAGCCTTACTTGATGGCTTAATAAACATGGCTAACAAAACTGAGATAATAGCTAGCGCCAATACAGGTACAAAAATTGCATTTCCATATTTCTTAGCATCTGCTTCCAATTTTTCTTGCTTGACAGGTGTAAATTTACTTATTTCAAATTGTTTAAATAGTGAGATAACACCTAAAAATGCTACCAATCCACCATTAACAACATTTGGTAAAAATTTACCTAACATAAATAAAATGCCTAAATCTAACCAAAAAAGAGATGTTCCGATTCTTTTCGTATTATTTAGATCCTTAAATACTTTATAGCCTGTATAAACTAATTGCAAACCAATCAAAATAAAGAAGAATTCTAATAAATTATTAAAAAATATTTCCATTATTTTTGTTCTCCTTTATTTCTATATTTTTTAGCTAATTTTTTATCAAAATAAATATTGGATAAAATACCCATTAAAATCATGATTAACGCTACTGGTATTGACGCTTTAGCAATATCTAAACCGCTCACCTTGTAGCCCATTGAATCTAATGTACCAACGATTAATAAAACTCCTCCGGCACTTAAAAAGGTATTTTGACCAAAAAAGTTACCATAGTTATCCATAGCAGCTGATTTTGCTTTAATTAATTCTTTATCTTCTTCTTCTAATTCACCATATTTAGCTTCAGCTGAAGCTTCTGCCATTGGTTGAACGAGTGGTCTAACAAATTGCGGATGACCACCAAGACGAATCGACAACGCACCTGCAATTTCTCTAATAATTAAATAAATCGACAAGAACCACCCTGTGGTTAAACCACTGACTTTTTTTATTAGATTAACTGCTTGTTCCTTTAAACCATGAGATTCCGCTAAACCAATTAACGGTAAAGTAATAAAGAAAATCGTTACAATACGTTGATCAACAAAAGCCTTTCCTAATTCTTCTAAAAACTCAACAGGTGTAATACCTGAAACTAATGCTGTCGCAAGACCTGCCACAACAACTACGGCAATCGTATCAAATTTAAAAATAAACCCTAAAACGATAATAACGATACCTATTAACTTAATCCACTCCACTTATATTATCTCCCCTTTATCTAATATTTACTAAATTTTAATTTTAGTTAAAATAAGTAATGCTACCTATTTTACTATACTTTTTCACAAAAACAAATTTCTAAATACTAATATTTTATAACTTTTTTGTTCAATTTATGTTCAAAATAGGTTGCTTAATATTTTTGAGACAAAAAAACACAATTCAGAAATAATGAATTGTGTTTTATTTTTTTAATATTGATACGTTAAAATCGGATTTCTAGCAGCGCTTGTCTCATCTACCCTTCCAATTAATGTTTTGCTTGGTGCTTCTTTAATACTTTGTGGCTCTTTGTACGCTTGCTCTTTAATTTGTTTAAAGACTTCGATAACTTGATCCAAAGTTTCTTTACTTTCCGTTTCTGTTGGTTCTAACATTAAAGCTTCTTTTACTACATCCGGGAAATACATGGTAGGTGGATGCATGCCATTATCAAGTAAAGCCTTTGATACATCTAAAGCTGTAATGCCAGTCTCTTTTTTCAATTTATCTAGTGTCATGACAAATTCATGCATACAAGGGCCTTCATAAGCCATCTCGAAACTATCTTTTAGTTGTTCTCTCATATAATTAGCATTTAACACTGCTGTTTGGGACGCTTGAGGAATTCCCTCTTTTCCTAAAGTCAAAATATAAGTTAATGCCCTAACAACGACACCAAAATGTCCATAGAATGTTTTTACATTACCTATTGATTTTTCAGGCATCTCAAATGAAAAATGCTCACCCTCTTTAACCACGTGATAATTTGGAAGATAAGGTTTTAAAAATTCTTTACAACCTATTGGTCCGGCTCCTGGACCGCCTCCTCCATGAGGTGTTGAGAAAGTTTTATGTATATTTAAATGAACCACATCAAAGCCCATATCTCCCGGTCTGACAGTTCCCATAATAGCATTTAAATTGGCACCATCATAATAGCAAAGTCCGCCTGCATTATGAATGATTTTAGTGATTTCAATAATATCATGTTCAAACAAACCAACGGTACTTGGATTAGTAAGCATCAACCCTGCCGTATCATCTCCAACCACTTCTTTTAACTTCTCTAAATCAACTCGACCATTTGGTTTAGACGGAATGTTGATTGTTTCATAATTAACCATTGATGCTGTTGCTGGGTTAGTACCATGAGCTGAATCAGGTACAATTATTTTATTTCGTTTTAAATCTTGATTATTTTCATGATACGCTTTAATTAACATGATACCAGTCAATTCACCTTGAGCACCAGCAGCTGGTTGAAAGGTCATAGCATCCATTCCGGTAATTTCTGTTAATAATTTTTCAGCCGTATAATAGACTTCAAGTGATCCTTGAGCCGTTTCAATTGGTTGCAAGGGATGAATGTTAGCAAATCCTGGTAACTGGCTCATCTCATCATTAATTTTAGGATTATATTTCATGGTACATGACCCCAATGGATAAAAACCATTATTAACACCAAAACTATTGTCAGCCAATTCTGTATAATGACGGCTCATGTCAACTTGGGAAATTTCAGGTAAACGTAACGCTTGTTTTCTTGTTAGTTCAACAGGTAAAGAGTAGTGTTCCACATCTAATTCAGGAATAAAGTCATTTCTTCTACCTTCCATACTTCTTTCAAAAACTAGTTTCATGCTTGACAAGCCTCCCTTACTATCGCCACTAATTCATCTATTTCAGCTTTACTATTCATTTCGGTTGTACACCAAAGAATATTTTCTTCAATAGGTAAACCACCTAATATTCCTTTTTTTTGTAATTTTTCATTTAGTTCTATTGGTGGTATAGGTGAATGCGTCATAAACTCATTAAAAAATTCACTATTGTTCACTTTTTGAAAACCATTAATTTTACTTAATTCATTTTGAAGATAATGAGCTTTACTATAGCTCTGTTCGGCAATATCTCGCAATCCGTCTGGTCCCATAGCCGAAAGATAAACACTCGCTGTTAAAGCACAATGAGCTTGATTAGAACAAATATTAGAAGAAGCTTTTTCACGTCTAATATGTTGTTCTCTAGCTTGTAACGTCAAAACAAAGGCCCTTTCTCCATTCTTATCCATTGTCTGACCTACGATTCTACCAGGTAACTTTCTCATCATTTTTTCAGTTGTTGCCATAAAGCCAAGATAAGGTCCCCCAAAGCTCATTGCTAGGCCTAAAGGTTGTCCCTCACCAGTAGCAATATCAGCACCATATTCAAAAGGTGTTTTTAATAAAGAGGTTGCGATAGGGGAAACTCTCATAATCCATTTTGCTTTATCCTCATGAACTATTTTTTCAATTGTTTCAGCATCTTCTAAACAACCATAAAAATTTGGATGCTCCATATAGAAACAAGCAACTGTCTCATCCATCATTTGATTGAGAAGGTCTGTATCTGTCACACCATTTTTTTCAGGAACCATCTCAACTAAAGTTCCCATACCATGACAATAAGTTTTTATTGTTGCAATTGTCATAGGATGACTTGTTTCAGATATTAACACTTTTTTTCTTTTTTTGTCTAAACACATATTAACTGCTTCTGCTGCTGCATTTGATCCATCATAAACTGAAGCATTCGCAATGGGCATACCTGTCAACTCAGAGACCATCGTTTGAAATTCAAAAATAGATTGTAGAATCCCTTGACTAATTTCTGCCTGATAAGGAGTATAGGCTGTCAAAAATTCTTCTTTCGTTGTTATTTGCTTAACAATAGACGGAATATAGTGATTATAGGCGCCGGCACCTCTAAAAATCGAACGAAATACTTGGTTTTTACTAGCAATTTGCTCCATAATCCGACGAACTTCTAATTCTGATTTTCCATTTGGTATGTTTAATTCAGATATTTTCAGCTCCTCTGGGATGTCCTTAAATAAATCATCTATACTTTCCAGACCTAAGATAGAAACTAACTCTTCTTGCTCTTTTTGACTGGAAGGAATGTAGTTATAGTTTCCCATCTGTTTTTAAGCCTCCTCTTCAACTACTTGCTCATACTCATCAGCAGTTAAGACATCTTCCTTGTCTGTAATTTCTTTAACTTCAAATAACCAATTGACAAAAGGTGCTTCATTTACACTTTCTGGTGCATCTTCCAGGTTATCGTTGATTTTAGAAATCACACCTGTAAATGGTGTATAAATGTTAGAAACTGTTTTTACTGATTCTACTTCCGCAATTTGATCTCCTTTTGTTACTTCTTGACCTATTTCTGGGAGTTCAACAAAAACAATGTCGCCTAACTGTTCTTGGGCAAAATCTGTGATCCCCACTTGTGCTGTAGTTTCATCAATAAATTTAACCCATTCATGTGTTTTTAAATAGCTAACTTCTTTTGGTCTTGACATATTCATTTCCTCCTAAATATTATTTTTTGTAAAATGGCATAGGTGTTACTTCTGCTTGAATTCTTCTTCCTCTGACTTCTACTTCTACTTTCTGCCCGATTGAAGCATATTCTTTGTCTAGATATGCCATCGCAATTGCATAACCTAAATATGGTGCATGTGTTCCGGAAGTACTCATTCCAACTTGCTGATCATCAATAAATACAGGAGCCTCTTCACGAACAATTCCTTTACCTAATATTTTAAGGCCCACTCTTTTTTGACTTATTTCTGATTTCTCAAGGGCTTCTTTTCCAATAAAATCTTTTTTATTTAATTTTACTGCAAATTTAAGTCCTGCTTGTATAGGATTAATTGTTTCATTCATTTCATGACCATATAAAGGCATACCTGCTTCTAATCTTAAAGTATCACGAGAGCCTAAGCCACATGGAACAATATTAAATTCTGCTCCTGCATCCATTAATAGTTCCCATATTTTGGTGACATCATCTGCTTTTGTATAAAGTTCAAATCCTTCCTCACCTGTATAACCAGTTTCAGAAAAATCAATGTCCATTCCTTTTATGTCAATATTTTCGTTAAATGTGTAATATTTTTCTGGAAAATCTTCTTTAGCTATTAACTTCTGTAGAGTAGCTTTAGCATTAGGGCCTTGAATCGCAATTAATGCAATCTCTTCAGAACTATCTATTGCTTTTGCCTTACCTACTAAATTTTCCGTAATCCATTTAAAATCTTTTTCCTTGTTTGAAGCATTTACCACACCCATGAATTTCTCATCATGATACTTATAAAGAATCAGATCATCAATGATACCACCTTCTTGATTGCACATTAGGGTATATTTAATCTGACCATTTGTCATGTTCTCAAAATCATTTGTGAATAATCTTTGAACATTTTTTAAAGCTTCTTTTCCTTGAATAACGATTTCTCCCATATGAGACACATCGAACATCCCTACTGATTTTCTAACAGCGTTATGCTCACTTACCAAACCTAAACCAGAATATTGAACTGGTAATAAGTAGCCACCAAAAGGTACTATCTTTCCCTTTAGTGAAACATGTGTTTCATAAAGTGGTGTTTTTTTATCCATAACATCCATCCTCTCCATATTAAAACATAAAAAGTAATGTAACCGCTTTACATATTAATCATAACATACTTTAAAGGTTGGAAAATTAAAATTAGTAAAGAAATATAACTATTTATTTCACAAAAAAAGAGACTGACATAATTGTCAGCCTCCTTTTTATTTATATGAATAATTTTTAATAGTCAGGAGATAAAAATATGTCACTTTCAACAAACTAAGTAAAATATTTTTTCCAACAAGGTATTTATTTTAATTCATATCTGTTTTTTTTTGAGAAAGTTTTAATAACAGCTAGTCCACTCAATACAAGTAAAACAAATAAACAAATTAAAGCCACTTTTGACCCTGCACTTGTGCCATGTTGATAGTTTGTTGCATTACTTTGGAACAATCCAACAATGATTGCTACAAAGGAAGTAGAAACAGCTCCCATGAATTGTTGTAGCGTACTAAAAATCGCATTTCCATCATCTTGTAACAATGGATCAATTGATGACAAGCCAACTGTCATAACATTACTATAAGATAAGCCAACACCAATCATAAAGATAACATGAGAAGCTGTAATCAGAAGCATATTACCTGTTTGAATCACTAAAATTAAGCTTAGCCAACCAACAACCGCAAATAATATACCTAATCCAATTGGTTTTTTATATCCCATTTTATCAAGTATCTTACCAGAAACCGGTGCGAATAAGGCTCCTACTAGCGCTCCTGGGAACATCATTAAACCAGCTTTTGATGCTGGAACATCACTTACTATTTGGATAAAGTTTGGTAGAACAAATGAAACTCCTAATAATAATACTTGGTAAACTAAAAATGATACTAAGTAAACTGTAAACATTTTATTTGAAAAGACTGATAAATTCAGTAATTCTTTTTCTTTATTTGAACGATAGAACAAGTAAGATGCTACTAATCCGACCAACAACGAAACATAGCCAATTGGTGATTGTAAATAGCTAAAGAAGAATAACAACCCGGTAAACATAACAGATAAATATAATGCTGCTTTACTATTAATCTTATCTGTTTTACCTTGTGGTTCTTTTGGAATAGCGTATAAACCAACAATAGTTGAAATAATTAATACGGGAATTAAAAATTTATAAATGTAAGTCCAATCTAAGTTAGTTGTTAAAATACCACCATACGTTGGACCCATTGCTGGTGCGATAGAAGTTGTTAAGTTACCAATTCCAATCATCATTCCGCGTTTTTTTATTGGAACTTTTGTTAATATAATATTGAACATCAGTGGTAAAGCAATCCCTGTTGCTACCCCTTGTAACAGACGACCAACTAATAACATACTGAATGAAAAAGCAAACGCATCTACTAAAACACCTGCTACAAAAAATAAGCTTGAAGCAATAAATAGTTGACGCTTACTATAATTTTTCATTAAATAAGATGATAGTGGAACAACGATTGAGATCATTAATAGATAGATGGTTGTCACCCATTGTACTTGACTTGTTGTAATACCAAACTGTTCCATTAACGTTGGGAATGTCACATTCATAGCGGTTTCAATTAATACCCCTGAAAAAGCCATCATTCCCGTTGCTAAGACTGCTAAATTAACATGAAATTTCTTTGTTTCCATTTTTTCCACTCCTTACATAAAAAAGAGACGAAACTTATCCAATGATAAATTTCGCCTCTATCTCGACACAAATTTCTTTGTGTTATCTGTACGATTTATTCTACTTTATCATTTTATGTAAATTTCACATAAAAGTCAAGAAGATAAAAGTATTTTTTACTTAAAGCAATTATTTAACATGTGCCAAACGATAAGACACTGTCCTCCCAAACGGAAAGACTTGGATTCCTTCTAATTTATCAGATTTTAAGTAACCAACTGCTCCTTGATATAAAGGTAACACTGCAGCATCTTCTTTTACTAAAATCGTTTCTAAATCACGTAATTTTTCCCAACGTTTCTCTGGATTATTGGCTAAATCAAATCGAGCCTCATCTAAGCCTTTATCATACATAGCATTGTCATACTTTGCTGTATTTAGTCCGCTTTTAGAATCATAAAATTCTAAAAAATTGATTGGATCTGCATAATCTGGTGTCCATGTTCCAAAAACTAAATCAAATTCACCTTTATTTTGTAAATCTAATCTATTTTGAAGCGGCATTGATTTAATATTTATTTTGAGCCCAGGTAAATTTTGTTCTAATTGACCTTGAACAAATTCAATTGTTTTCTTAGCATTACCTGTGTCAGCAGATAATAATTCCAATTCAATTTTATCTTTTCCTAATTCTTTTTTCGCTAATTCCCAGCTTTTTTTTGCTTCTTTAGCATCAAAAATTAGTAGGTCCCCATTTTCTTTTCTGAAATCTTTACCATTTTTAGGATCTTTAGCAAAATTTTCTGGAATAAAACCATTTAAACCAATAGAACCATCACCTAAGATTTCTTTAGCAAATTGTTCCTTATCAATCCCTTGAATCATGGCTTTTCTAACATTGACATTACCTGTCACTTCACGTTTATGGTTAGGGCTTAAATAACCTACCATCGCTTTAGGAACAAAAGTAGCTTGTTTTGAATCTTTATATTGTTGCGCATAAGTATCAGATATAGTTGTATAATCTACTTCACCTGCTTCAAATAATTGCACACTTGTGGCAACTTCTTTAACAACTTGAACATTTATTTTGTCTAACTTAACATTTTTAACGTCCCAGTAATCAGGATTCTTTTCTAACTGCCACGTATCGTTTGTTCCATTCCAACCTTTTATCAAAAATGGTCCATTCCCAACAAAATTATCAGCAGTTGTCCCATAATCGCTACCTTTAGTTTCGACAAATTTTGTGTTTTTCGGCATAAAGGGAGTTCCAATCAAGACCTGAGACAAGTAGGGGATTGGATATTCTAAAGTTAACTCTAATGTTTTTTCATCTTTTGCAACAACACCAAACTCTTCTAAGGTTTTAGAACCTTCACGAATACTTCTTCCATTTTTAAAAATATCCATTTGATTGCTACTTGTTGATCCGTACTTCGGATCAACAACATTTTTAAATGATGTCACAAAATCTTGAGCAACTACTCGATCACCATTTGACCACTTAAGATCATCTTTTAGCGTAAATGTATAAACTAAGCCGTCTTCACTTACTTTAGGTTCTGATTTTGCCATGGCAAGTTCTGGTTGTCCCTTAGCATCTAATCGATACAAGCCTTCCGTCGTTTGCCCAATCATATCTGAGCTGTTAACATCGGTGTAAAAGGCACTGTCTAACGTTGATAATTCACCATTTGAAATAACATTAATTTCTTGTTTGACCTCTTGATTATTTTCTTTAGAACCTGATTTATCCTTTGTACCACAACCTACAAGTAATGCCATTGATGCAACCAATACGAGACCTAATATTTTTTTCATTCTATTTCCCTCCATTACAATTCATTCACAACATATTGAAACATTCGTCGTTCCTGTTCTAATTCTTCATAAGAAAAATCAGGATGCCATTGAACACCCAGTAATCTTTGTTCTTTCGAAATACTTTCCACACCTTCAATAATTTGATCCTCACTCATTGCTGTCAATTTTAAAGACGAAGCTAGTTGATTAATCGATTGAAAGTGGAAGGAATTAACAAATGTTGTTTTTCCGTAAATATTTCTTAAAATACTGTCCTTTTCTGTCTGAATTTTATGTGTCGGAGTTTGTCTTGGAACAGGATCTTGCATGTGTTGAATTTTTTGATTCTCTCTTACACTAATATCTTGATGTAAACTACCACCTAAAGTGACATTCAAAAGTTGTAGACCACGGCAGACACCAAAAATTGGTTTCTTTTGTTTCATCGCCTCTTCAATCAAAGCCATCTCAAATTCATCACGCTTTGTCATCATAAGAGAATGATCAAATTTTGGTGTTTCATTATAAAATTTTGGGTCAACATTTTGACCACCTGTTAAAATTAATTTGTCAATTTGTGTAACATACATAGTAGCATCTTGTTTTGTACCTAATGGTAACAGGACTGGTAAACCTCCTGCCAACTGAACCCCTTTAACATATCCTGATGGAATATAACTAATTGGTAAATTGTGTAATTTATTTCCTGAATCTTCTATATCATTGGCTGAAATACCAACTATTGGTTTCTTCGTCATTCGTTTTCCTCTTTTTTCAAATTTATTTTTATTTAGAAAAAGATGCAACAACATTGATGGTCTTCCGATTCTTGGACAGAAAAGTCCTTAAATTTGATACACAAACGACTAATAAAATAAGCAATGAATAATGATTGCGTCATTTTTTTCAAATAAACCACCCCTTTAATGTTATCACCAAAAACAAAATATGAATAACGTCTCATTTGATTTTAATGTATTGGAAAGAGCTTAACAAATTGCTTACTATAAGTCAATGAATAAACAAAAAAGAGGCTGACGTTTTGGTCAGCCTCTTTGACTATTTAGCTTCTTTTTTCTTTTTCATTTGTTTACTTCTTAACTGACCACATGCTGCATCTATGTCTGTTCCCAATTCTTGGCGAATAACAGCATTGATATTATTTTTTTGGAGAATATCATAAAATGCAACAATATCTTTTTTTGTACTTCTTTGATAATTATCATGTTCACTCACTGGGTTGTAAGGAATTAAATTAACATACGTCAATTTTTTCTTGTCACTTAATAAATCAGCTAGCTGTTGGGCGTGTTCTGGTCGATCGTTTACATTTGATAGCATAATATATTCAAACGTTACACGACGATTTGTTTCTGCAATGTAGTAATCCACTGCATCCATTAATTTTTCTAAAGGATAGGCTTTATTAATTACCATCATAGCTGTTCTTACGTCATTATTTGGCGCATGAAGTGAAATAGCTAAGTTAACTTGCAAGCCAAGTTTTGCAAATTGTTTAATCTTTGGCACCAATCCACTAGTTGAAACAGTCATATGTCTAGCCCCAATTGCCAAACCATTCGGATCATTCATAATATGTAAGAAATTCATCACATTATCATAGTTGTCAAAAGGTTCGCCAATTCCCATGACTACAATATGACTCACACGCTCGTCTTCTTCACGCTGATCAAAATAATGTTGAACTTGCATAATTTGAGCAACAATTTCTCCTGCTGTTAGGTTTCGTTGCTTCTTGAGTAGTCCACTAGCACAAAAAGAACAACCAATGTTACAGCCAATTTGAGTTGTTACACAAACAGATAATCCATATTTTTGACGCATCAATACAGTTTCAATCATGTGTTTATCTTCTAATTCAAATAAATATTTAACAGTACCGTCATTTGATTCTTGAACGATCACTTCTTTTAAAGGGTTAATAATAAATTCGATTTCTAACTTATTAATTAAGTCTTTTGATAAGTTTCTCATTTCACTAAAATTTTGGACTCTCTTTTGATATAACCAATCCCAAATTTGAGTCCCTCTAAATTTTTTTTCACCGTTATCTACAAGCCATTCATTCAATTCTTCTTGAGTCAATCCATAAATTGATGGTTTCATTTTTAATTCCTACTTTCGCAAGTTTGTACACTTAATCACTATAAGACATTCAGAATCTCATTGCAATATTTTATTTTATTAATTTCAAAGCTTCTTTTTTCGCAAACGGTGTCAGCTCCACTTCTTCAGTAAAAGTGACCACCCATTTTTCATTTATTTTGCCGTATTGTCTCAAAGACCAACCGATTGCTTTTTGAATGAAAAATTCATCAGTTGTTAAATCAAACATAATAGCTTTAGTTAATAAATCAAGATCTGTCTGGCCTTTTTCCATCAATTGCAATGTTATAGCTACTCGTCTCATCCAGAAATCTTCATGTCCAAAAAAGAAATCAAAAACTTTTTCTTTCTCTTTTGGATTCTTTTTAATATATAAACCATAAATTTTTCGCCAAGCATCCACTGTATCCCACCAAGCTTTTTTACTAATAAATTGTGAGTATTTTTCTAGTTCATTCCAACTTAATCGCTTGATATTAGCTTCACACATGTCAATTGCAACGTTCTGATACTCTCGCTCATGCCTACTATATAATTCTTCTATCCAAGTAAAAAGCTGATCCAAACTAACTTCCTTACTCTTTTGAATAATTTCTTTACTTTGTTCACGCCTAATCGGGGCTTTCACTCCTACAAATGAATAGCGGTTTCTCATATATTTTTCCATCGGAAGTTTATTTTCTATTGTTCCTTCTAAGATAAACTTTGTCATCATATTATTTACTCCCCCTCTTTTGAAAATGAATAGTAACTTGTGTTCCTTCATTAAGCTCCGATTCAACTGTGAGTGTATGAGTTAATTTTTGACATACTTGCTTGACTAAATATAAGCCCATTCCTGTTGCTTCTCGAGTAATTCTGCCTGTTTTACCAGTAAAGAATGGATTAAAAATTCTTGGTAAATCAACTTTGGAAATACCAATGCCATAATCTTTGATACTCACTTTCACCTCTGTTTCTGTTTCCTCTGATGAAATAAGCAAGCGTTTTTCGACTGGTTCTGTATATTTAATACTATTTAAAATAATTTGAGTTAAACAAAAATTCAACCATTTTTTATCCGTTTCTATCATTAAATTTTCCGCTATAATTACTTTTGGAAAAATTTCATTACGAATCAAATGACGCTTTTGTTCATTCATGACTTCAATGGCAATTTTTCTCAAATCAACTTGTTCGATGATAAAATCTTGAGAGAACGAATCTAGTCGAGCCATATTTAAGGCTAAATTTAACCCTTCTTTTATTCTATCAGTCTCTTCAAGTAAACTTGCTTTATCTAATTCTTCTTCTTCAATCATAAGTTCCATAATTGAAAGAGGTGTCTTCATCTGATGAACCCACTCGTACATGAATGTTTGGTGTTCATTCATTTTATTTTTATAAGTTTTAATATCTTGGTAGTGCCTTTGTTTTTCTAAGGATATCAAGTGATAAATTTCGTTTGATAATTCTGAGCTATCTTGAGATAATTCTTCAAAGTAAGTAGTCTGTTTGGAAAAAAGTTGATACAAATTTCTTTGTCTAAACCAACTAAGGCTTAAAAAAATTATCCATAAAAAAAGGCATAATACGGAACCATAAATGAGTATATTAATTTTTCGATAACCATCCAACCAAATTAAACTGATAAATAGACTAAAAGTTAAAGCAATAACAACTAAGTAAGGTAACTGATGTTTCATAAATAATTTCATATGTATTTAATCAATTGATAAAACCAATCGATACCCCTTTCCTCGAATAGTGATAATACTATTTTCTAATCCAAGATGCATCAATTTTTTTCTGAGTCTCGTGATATTAACTGATAGCGTATTATCATCTACAAAAGATTCGACATCCCATATTTGTTTCAATAGTTCTTGCCTAGAAACAACTTCTGGAAATCGCTCCAGAAGAATTTCCAAAAGTTGTGCTTCTTTTTGTGATAAACGTTCTGTGTTTTGATGCACTTCCATTTCAAATCTTTCAGGATAAAAGATTAAATTTCTTTGACTCAAAATACGTTCTTCTTTAATGCTAGAATATTCACCATAAGCTCTTCTTAACTGACTCTTAACTTTTGCTATGAGTAACTCAGAAGAAAATGGTTTGATAATATAGTCATCGCCTCCATATTCAAGAGCCATGACTTGATCCATTTGACCATCTCTTGCCGAAATAAAAATAATCGGACATTTAGATATTATTCTTATCTGAGTTGTCCAATAAAACCCATCAAAATAAGGTAAATTAATATCCATTAACACTAAATCTGGCCCTTCTTTTTTAAATAATTCAGTAATGTTATCAAATTTTTCAGCAGCTTTAACCTCATATTGAAATTTTTCAAGTTGCATTTTTATTAATTTTCTTAACTTCATGTCATCTTCTACAAGGAAAATTTTCATTCATTCACCAACTTTTTTTCTTTAGTTTACTACACTTTCTGTTCCGACTCAAAAAAGCTATCAACTCACAAAATGTGTCTGATAGCTCTTGTTATTTTTTATATCATACTTTCAGGTCTAACCCAATTGTTAAATTCTTTTTCTGTAGCATATTCTAATTGCAATACGGCTTCTTTTAATGAGAGCTTATTTTTATGAGCATATTTAGCAACTTCAGCACATTTTTCATAGCCAATATAAGGGCTAAGTGCCGTTACTAACATTAACGAACGGTTAACACCTTCCGCCATTGCCTCTTTTTTTGCTTCTAATCCGCTTAAACAATGAAGTCTAAATGAAGTCATGCCATCTACTAATAGCGTAACACTTTCTAAAAAATTATTAATGATAACTGGTTTAAATACATTTAACTCAAAATTACCTTGACTACTAGCAACTTGAATCGTTGTGTCATTCCCCATAATCTGACAAGCTATCATCGTTAAACTTTCAGCTTGAGTTGGATTAACTTTCCCCGGCATAATCGAGCTACCTGGTTCATTTTCTGGGATATTAATTTCACCCAGCCCAGCTCTTGGTCCACTAGCTAACCAGCGGATATCATTAGCTATTTTCATCAAGTCACTCGCTAAGGCTCTTAAAGCACCATGAGTAAATGACATACCCGAATGACTCGTCAAACCATAAAATTTATTTTTTTCTGTTTCAAAAGGAAACTTAGTATGACTCGTAATTTCTTTAGCCATCTTCACATCAAAATCTTTAGGAGCATTCAATCCAGTTCCCACAGCAGTGCCGCCAATCGCTAGAAAATGTAAGGACTCACTACTTATTTTAATAAATTGTTTTGATTTTTCAATCATGGTTTTCCAACCACTAATTTCTTGTCCAAAAGTCAGCGGTGTTGCATCTTGTAAGTGTGTTCTACCAATTTTTATAATATTTTTGTTAATGTCCTCTAATTCAGCTAATAGTTTAATCCAATTATCTAATTCTTTAAATAACGGCTGTAATTCTAACGATGCGCCAATATGCATTGCTGTTGGAAAAGTATCGTTAGAACTTTGAGACATGTTGACATCGTCATTGGGATGAATAGGAATTCCTTTTTCTTGGCATAAGTGAGCAATAACTTCATTTGCATTCATGTTGCTTTGAGTGCCACTTCCTGTTTGATACACTTTGAGTGGAAATTCTTCATCCCATTTTCCAGCTAAAATCTCATCACACACTAGAACGATCATTTCTGATTTTTCTTGTGATAATTTCCCTAAATTATGATTAACTATTGCTGCGGCACGTTTTATTTCAATTAAACCATAGACTACAGAAATCGGAATTATATCAGTTCCAATTTTAAAATTTTCTAAGCTGCGCTGTGTCTGCGCACCCCATTTATGATTCATTGAAACCTTTACTTCTCCTAATGAATCTTTCTCAATTCGAAATGACACATCACATTCCTCCTGTATTTTTTGCAACTCCTGTTTCTTGGGCTGCTTTTGCTACGGCATTTGCTACTGCTTCCACCACTCGTTTATCAAATGGATCAGGGATAACGTACTCGTTAGATAGCTCTTCTTCAGTGATTAATCCAGCAATCGCATAGGCTGCTGCTTTCTTCATTTCTTCATTAATTTCACTGGCACGAACAGATAATGCACCTTTAAAAATACCAGGAAATGCTAGTACATTATTAATTTGATTAGGAAAATCTGATCTGCCAGTTCCCATCACTTTAACACCTGCTTCAATAGCTTCCTCATACATGATTTCAGGAACTGGATTAGCCATCGCAAAAACAATTGGGTCTTTACCCATGGTTTTAACCATCTCTTTTGTTAAAATACCAGGAACAGATACACCAATAAAAATATCTGCCCCTTTAATAGCATCAACTAAATTACCTTTAATTCTTCTTGGGTTTGTTGTGTGGGCTAAATCAATTTTGTGAGTTTCTGTTAAGTTGTCACTTTCAAGATCTAAAATTCCAAACTGATCACATGCAATAATGTCAGTAGCACCTAAAACTTGTAAAAGTTTGATAATCGCTGTTCCTGCAGCACCAGGCCCATTTAGAACAATTTTCGTCTCTTCTATTTTCTTATCAACTATCTTTAAACTATTAATAATACCAGAAACAACAACAATGGCCGTTCCATGTTGATCATCATGAAAAACTGGAATATCAACTCTTTTTTTCAGTTTCTGTTCAACTTCAAAACATCGTGGCGCTGAAATATCTTCTAAATTAATTCCACCAAAACTATATTGAAGTGCTGAAATAATCTCAACTAATTTGTCTGGATTGGTTTCATTTAAAACGAGTGGATAAGAATCAATATCAGCAAATTCTTTAAATAAAATAGCTTTTCCTTCCATGACTGGCATAGCCGCTCTTGGGCCTATATCTCCTAAACCTAAGACAGCTGTACCATCAGAAATAACTGCTACTAGATTGCCTCTCGATGTGTATTTATAACTATCTTCTGGATTTTCAGCAATTTTTTTACAAGGTTCAGCCACACCCGGTGTATAAGCTAAAGCTAATTCTTCATTTGTTTTTACACTTAATTTACTTTTTATTGCTAGTTTTCCATGATTTTCTTCATGCACCTTTAATGCTTGTTCCTTTAAATTCATTTAAAGTTCAACCTTCTTCCCAACTATTTAACTAAAGAAACTTTCTTTTCTTTCATCTCAATCTGAATCCCTTGAGATTCTGCGACTTCTCTAATCGTTTTTCCTGTTGTCAGACTAACCTTAGCAATATCTGCAGCTTTTGTGTAACCAATTGTTTCAGAAAGAACCGTTGCTAAGTAGGTACTTCTTTCTAAATTGTCTTTACATCTTGCCTCATTTGCCTCAATTCCCGATACACAATGATCCACAAATGTCGAAATCCCATTAGTTAAGACTTGGAAGGATTCTAATAATTTGTAAAAAACAACTGGCTCAAAGGCATTTAACTCTAATTGACCAGCCTCTGCAGCTGACCCAATAATTGCATTATTTCCCATAACAACAAAAGAACACTGAGTAACAACTTCCGGAATGACTGGATTTATTTTTCCTGGCATGATAGAAGAGCCATTTTGCCTTGCTGGAATAGTAATCTCACCGATACCAGAATTAGGTCCTGATGATAATAGTCGAATATCATTTGCAATTTTTGATAAACTGATGGCAATTGATTTTAATACATCCGAAAGAATGACATACTGCTCAATATTTTGTGTACCATCGACTAAGTCATCAGAAGTTACTAATACTTCATCCGTAATCGTGTTTAGATAAGGAACAACTGTTTCTGATAATTCAGGATGAGCTGTAATTCCGGTTCCAATAGCAGTTCCACCTAAATTAATTGTCTCCATTTCAGATTTCACATGTTCTAAACGTTTCATGTTTCGCTTAGTTACCGTATAATAGGCATGAAATTCTTGTCCTAAAGTAATCGGAACAGCATCACTTAACTGAGTTCTACCTAATTTCAGAATATCTTTAAATTCATTTGATTTTTCTTCAAATACGTCTTTTAATCTCTCTAATTCAACCATTAAAGCTGGAATTTTTTTTAACATAGTTAATTTTCCTGCCGTTGGATAAACATCGTTAGTTGATTGACCTTTATTAACATCATCATTGGGATGAATCACTGAAAAATCGCCTTTTACACCACCTAAAAGTTCAATAGCACGATTAGTGATAACTTCATTAACATTCATATTGCTACTGGTACCAGCACCACCTTGTATCGGATCAACTATAAATTGATCATGTAATTTTCCTGAGATAATCTCATCACTTGCTTGAACAATTGCTTTTGTTTTTAAGTCAGGTAACAAACCTAACTTATGATTAGCAAGGGCTGCAGCTTTTTTTACTTGTGCCAAACTAATGATAAAATCTTGATCCAATGTTTGGTTTGTAATTGGAAAATTAATTTTTGCGCGTAAAGAATGAACACCATAATAACTATCTACAGGTACTTCCAGTTCCCCAACACTATCTCTTTCTGTCCGATACATCATGTTAATTATCCCCTTTATATTTTTAGTTTATTCTGTCATAAACTGACGTAATTCATGATGTGATAAACGTGCATTTAATCCTACTAGCATGCGCAATCTAGCTTTAGGACCAGTTAATCCTTTGACAAACATAACACCTAATTTTCTTAACGGGATACCGCCACCTTCGTAGTCATAAATGTCTTGAGCAATTCCGTTAGAACATCTCGATACTAAAGCAACTGGTATTCCTTCAGCAATCATTTCTTCTAGGCTTTTAATAACTTTCGGAGGTAAGTTTCCAGCTCCCAAAGCTTCCACAACCACACCGTCAACTTTTGCTTCTCTTAAAACATCAAATAACATAGCATCCATTCCCGCATAAGCTTTTAGTAAAATAACTTTCCCTGAAACATCTGTAATCGTTAATGAATGGTGTTCTACCACTTCTTTTAGAAAAATCACCTGACTTTTAGAAATAATTCCAATAGGTCCAAATGTTGGTGTTCTGAAGGTATCAACGCTTGTTGTATGTGTTTTAGTTACAAAACGGCCAGCATGAATTTCGTCATTCATCACAACTAAGACACCTTGATCTTTTGATTTGTCATCCGAAGCAGTAATAATAGCCTGAACATAATTGTATAAACCATCTGCTCCCAGTTCATTGCTTGATCTCATCGCTCCTGTCAAAACAACAGCGATTTCTTTTTTAAATGAAATATCAAGAAAATATGCTGTCTCTTCTAAAGTGTCTGTGCCATGTGTAATCACAACACCATCAAAATTCTCTTTTTGTGCTTTTTCAATACGATTTTTTAAAATCAGCATCTCTTTTGGCGTAATATGTGGTGAAGGTAGATTAAACGTTTCCTCCACAACAACCTTGATATTTTGTGGTAGTAAATCCATGGTTTCTTGTAGCGGATGATGATTAGATAAACTGACAGCACCATCTTTTTCTTGCGTCATTGAAATGGTTCCACCTGTGTGTAATACCAATACTTTTTTCATTAATTGCGCACCTCTTTAACGTTTTCACACTTTAATCATAGAATGTTCCCTCATGATTGTCGTGCCTTTTTTTGTTCTCTCTATGGTTTAATTTTTCTTATTTATAATGTTTTTTTTATGAAGGTCAAAATTAAGCCCTCTTTTTTTTACTTCTTGTTTAATCACCCGTAATTCGATTTAAGATCAATAAATAGCAAGCATTGATTTCTAATACTGATCTTTCTTCTAAGCAACCATTTTTCACTTCAATTTTACGCATTTGAAAGTCAGGAACAACCGATTGAAGTAAATATTCTTGGATATCCGTATCCATTTCTATTGTTCCACCAGCTTTCAGCCACTGATTATAAATCCCACCATGATTACTATCTAGTAAAAATTTTTTAACCAAATAATGACCATTTTTTAATTCACTAAAATTAAAAACAGCTTCTTTTCTTGATGTTTTCCAGAGATTTTCATACGCTGTATCTGCTGGATCAAGATAGTAATAATTGTAAAATAAAAGATAGTAAGAATTGAATCGTTTCGTAACAATATATCGATCCGTTTCAATAATCACTTGATCTCCTACACGTTCAAATAAAGTTAGTACAAAAAATAAAGGCCTTCGTAACGGTCCGTGCAGAAAAATTGATAAATTAGAGTCCTGATTATTAATATCTTGACAAAGTTCACTTTCTAAATTCAACCAGAAGCCAACACCCTTCACTCGTGTAGAGAGCTGAACCAAAGATTTCATAACTATTCCTGACCTAAAAAAAGTGCCACTTAAAACATGACCATCACTTGCAATAATATTCCATTCTGTCACCAAAACATCTGGAACAAAAGAAGTTTGTGTTTCGGTATTTAACCACTCTAATAATTGATCTAACTTATCAATAAATTCTAAATGATCAGACTCTTCCCTCGTCTTTTTGAAAGCATAATCCCGGTAAATAAAAGAAATAAAATTAGGGAGTTGCTCTTCCTCTGTCATCCATATATAAGCTTCTTTAAAGAAATCATGTTTTTTGTAAGAATGAGTAATGCCAAAAAAGCCAGTTGTAAAATTATTATTTAAAAAATGGTAAGAATAATTATAAAATTTTTTATAGTCTTCAAAATTTACATCTTCTGTTATTTTTAATTCTAAGTACCATCCGGATTTAAAACTCGCTTCAAAATGAACATAACCTTGAATAACACGTTTTAAATAAGCTAATTCTTTTTTAAAGGATTGGATTGTCATCTCTTTTGTTACCTCTAAAACAATAATAGGTTTCAATCGCATTTCATTAATAAAACCGAATAGACGATGATTATTAACATGCTTATCCATAATGACATAATGTTTTTTATCTGTTTCATCGCACAGTCCTGAAAAACGAATATATTCAAAAGGAATTTTTTCTTGAATCTGTCTGATTTGATGCCTAACATCTTCCGAAATACCGTTTTCGGCTAAACCAATATTAATAATTTTTTCTGGTTTTTTTAACACTTTACATTTTTCATTATTTATTTTTAATTGATAGTGTTCTGGTAAATCAACGCTTTCTTTTTGAATATTTTGATTTAACATGAACTGTGCGATTAATTGAAGCATTTCTACTTTGGGAAATATCTCATAATCTTCTTTAACAGTTATCTCTAGTTTAGAATCTTCTTGCTTAGCAACCTCTTGTTTTCGATAAAAATTCGGCGTCATGCCGTATTTCTTTTTAAATAATTTTGAAAATCTTTTCCCAGTAGAAAAACCATTATTTAGAGCAATCGATAGAATAGGTAATCTCGAACTTCTCAACTCCTCTACAGCATGGTTTAATCTAATATAATCCACATAATCTGTAAAATTTACTCCTGTTTCTTCTTTAAATAACCGAGATAAATAAGCTTCAGATAAATATTCTTTTTGTGCTATTTCTTGAAGTGTAATTTTTTGTTGATAATATTCTTCAACGTATTTAATCACAGACAACACTTTAGGATGCTCAGTTATTAAATGCAGTTTTTTTTCTTTTGAAGATTGTTCAGTTAGAACTATTTTATTTAATTGTTCTAAAAATGATAGTAAGTAATTCATACTAGTAAATGGATGATTTTCTGCTGTAATATCAGAACTATCTAATATCAAGCGAAACATTTTTTCAGTTAATTCTTGTTTCTCTTCTTCATTAACAAATTCTAAAAGTTCATCATTGAAAAAAGGACGCCAGTCTTGTCCAATAATTTTTTCAATTTCCGAAAAATAAAAAGTTAGATGTAAAATAGCATTATACTGTGTGATTTGCTCAATCATTAATTTTTCAGAGCTATTATTTAATATATAATTTCCTTCTTTTAAAATAAACGGTTTTTGATTTTTTTTATAACAGGTATATTCACCATGAATGACGTAAAACAAACTAAATGAATGACGATTATTTTCATTAATTAAAATAGAATTAATTTTTAGTAGGTCAGCTACTATTCCTTGATGATTCCCCATTCTAACCCCTCTTTATCTACTTTATTTTTTCTATTCCTAGTATAACGTTTTATTAAAATTACGCAAAATTCTTTTTAAGTTGATAGAGTTGACCGCTTTCATTTTAAATGATACACTCCAATTACATTAGAATATGCAGGGGAGGTCGTGTGACGACCTGAGAGTAAGCTAAAGTTTAGACCCTTTGAACCTGTCGGTTAGAACCGTCGTAGGGAGTAATTACGAATACATAACATGTATTTTCGACAAGGTGAGTTATACTTCCTTGTCTTTTTTTATGTAAAAAAATTGAAAGAGGTGAAAAAAATGAATAAAAAATGGGTCTATCCTATTTTTAGTTTCTCGGTCATTATTGGTTTTTGGGAGATACTCGGAAGACTATTAAAAGTCCCTTTATATATTCTTCCTCTTCCTTCTCAAATTATCCAATCCTTAATAAATGAACGTGTTATTTTATTTAAACATGCTGTTGTTACAATGGAAGAAGCTATTATTGGGCTTTTACTATCAGCTATTTTCGCTTTTTTTATTGCTATCTTGATGGATCGTTTTAATAAAGTGAGGTTGATGTTTCTACCTCACTTAGTTATTTCACAGACAATTCCTGTACTCGTTCTAGGGCCAATATTCTCCATTTGGTTTGGCTTTGGCCTAACACCTAAGATTCTTATTGTCATTCTAATGTGCTTTTTCCCAATTGTTGTTGCTTTTACAGATGCCTTAAAAAATAGTAATCAGGAAAAAATAAATCTATTGAAAACATACGGTGCGAGTAATCGACAAATTTATAAAATGGTTAAAATTCCTGAAGCAATGCCAGCCTTTTTTTCTGGTCTAAAAATATCGGCCACTTATTGTATGGGAGGAGCCATTGTTGGTGAATGGCTTAGCGCATCTTCTGGACTTGGTTATTATATGATTCGTGCTAAAAATGGCTATCTTTTAGATAAAGTTTTTGCGACGGTTGTCGTTATCATGTGCTTGAGTTTATTGTTAAACTATCTTGTTTTAAGCATCGAAAAAATATTGATAAAAAAAAGGATGATTTCAAATGTATAAATCTAATAAAAAAGCAATTATTATTCTATTAACTTTCTTCTTATTTCTGGTTGGCGCCTGTAGTTCTGAAACTAAAAAAGAAGGTACAACAACTAAAAATTTAAAAAAAGTAACCCTGATATTGGATTATTTACCAAATACAAATCATACAGGTATCTATGTTGCGAATGAAAAAGGTTACTATAAGGATCAAGGGATTGATCTAGAAATTATTGAACCTGGTGAGAACAATACCAGTTTAGCTTTACTCGGTGCTGGTAAGGCTGAGTTTGCTTTAAGTTATCAAGAGGACCTTACCTATGCTCAATCCTCTAACTCACCGATACCTGTTAAGGCAATTGCTACGGTATTAGAACATAACACTTCTGGGTTTGTTAGTTTAAAATCTGAAAATATAAAATCACCTAAAGACTTTGAAGGTAGAGTTTACGCTGGTTGGCAATCACCTAGCGAAGAAGCTATGTTAAAAGCCGTTATGAAAAATGACAATGCAGATTATTCAAAATTAACAACTGTTGGCAATTCCGGTATTGGCGCTAGTGATTTAGGCAAGAATGTTGATATAAAATGGTTCTTTGAAGGATGGGATTTAACCAAAGCTAAAATGGATAAGTATGACCTAAACTACTTACCGTTAAGAGACTTAGATCCACGACTGGATTATTATACACCTATTATTGTTACGAGAGATGAAACGATTGAAAAAGATAGCAAATTAGTTCAATCATTTATAGACGCCACTAAAAAAGGCTATCAATTTGCCATCAAAGAACCAAAAGAAAGTGCTAAAATACTCCACCAAGCAACACCAGATCAAGATTTAGACTTTTTAGAAAAATCGCAAGAATTTTTATCGAAGAACTATACCTCAAACTCCGAAAACTGGGGAGTCATGACAGAAAAAGTTTGGACAAATTATACTGATTTCATGTTTGAAAACAAGTTAATTGATCAAAAAATCACCTCAAGTAAATTATTTACTAATCAATTTATTACAAAGGATGACTAATTATGAAACAAATTGTTTGTAAAAATTTAGGTCTAACTTATAAAAATGAATGGGTCTTTAAAGACCTTAACTTCCAGATTAAACAAAACGAATTCATTACTATTCTTGGACCTAGTGGTTGTGGTAAATCTAGTTTATTAAATATTTTAGCCGGAACTTTATCTGCAACTCTTGGTGAAGTTTTTATTGATGACAAACAAATCATCGGACTTAATCATTATTTTTCTTATATGCCCCAAGACGATCTATTGTTTAACTCAAAAACCGTGCAAGAAAATATTTCTTTGTATCAAAAAATTCATCACCTTCCTATTGATAACCAAAAAAATGAACAGCTATTAAAAAAATTTGGTTTATTTACTGTTAAAAATAGTTATCCGGATGAACTGTCTGGTGGAATGAAACAACGCGTTGCTTTTTTAAGAACAGTTCTTGTCGATCGAGATATCTTGTTGCTTGATGAACCTTTTGGTGCTTTAGATATTTTTACTCGTCAAACATTACAAGATTGGTTAAAAACAATCGCAAACAGCTTAAATAAAACGATTATTTTGGTCACTCATGACATTGATGAAGCCATCTACCTATCCGATAGAATCCTTATTATGGGACAAACGCCTAGTCAAATTATTTCTGAAATTAATTTAACTGAAGAAGAACAAACAAGAAGCTGGCTTGCTCATCAAGGTGATTTAAGAGAAACAATTTATCAAACCATTAAAAATAAACAGATCATGGCTAGTGATCATGATTGATGCTCATTGTCATCTTGATTCTAAAGGAATCCTACTAAATCTATTAATCCAAGAAAAAATTCCAGCGACAATCAATTGTCAAAATGAAAACGAGTGGTATCATCATTCTATAGCGATAAAAGATCACTCATTCTTAGATTTAAGTGCTGGCATTCATCCCTGGGATAGTGACTTTCTTGATATCGACACATTCTTCCCAATGCTAAATAAAACAGAAATCATTGGTGAGATTGGTATGGATAATACCTGGACTACTATTCCCTTAGAAATTCAAGAACAAGTATTTGTCCAACAATTAGAAATTGCTTATAAACTTCGTAAACCTGTCATTCTTCATACAAAAGGACAAGAATTAGAGATTGCAGAAATCATTCAAGATTATCCAAATAGTTACTTAGTTCATTGGTACTCTTCCGATTCTCACTTAGATAGATATATTGCTTTAGATTGTTATTTTACCATCGGACCTTCGATTATAAATGATCCTGTTATTCAAAATATAGCCACAAAAGTACCATTAGATAGATTACTTTTTGAGTCTGATGGTTTAAGTGCTTTAAGTTGGGCTCATCAGCTAGAAGAAGATAAACTTGATTATGTTACTATCCAAGAAAAAAACCTTCAATTTTTAGCTAATTTAAAAAAAATAACCTACCTAGAGTTAAAGTATACCCTCCGAGTAAACTATGAACGATGGTTACAATGTCGAAGGGAGAATATGTAATGACTGTTGTTTTTGATTTAGATGGTACGACAATTTTTAAAGGTAAAAAAATGTCGAAAGATATTGAACAAGCCATCGCAAAACTAAGTAAACAAAGAAAAATAATTTTCGCTTCTGCAAGACCCATTAGAGACATGTTGCCTGTTTTACCACCTTCTTTTCATGATTTTACGTTAATTGGTGGTAATGGGGCTTTTATAAAAAATAAAGGTCTAATCACAGCAACCTCATTTTCAGAAAAAGAAACCACTATTATTCTTAAACTAATCGAAATTAATCAATTAGACTATATGGTTGATAGTAGTTGGGATTATTCTTTTAGAGGAGACTCCAATCATCCACTATTTTTAGGTGTTGATCCCCTAAAAACAGCTAAAAATAAAGAACTGTCTTCATTGTATCCAATTATTAAAGCAGTTCTTTTTACAACTGAGCCACAAATTATTCAGCAACTAAAAAAACTACAAATTACTATTTATCTTCATGGTTCGGAACAATTAATTGATCTTTCTCCAAAAGAAATATCAAAGTGGACAGCTTTTAAGTCATTGTATTTTAATGAACCTTTCATTATGTTCGGAAATGATGCTAATGACCTTCCTATGTTTGAACACGCATCAAAAAGTTATATTATTGGGAACACAATAGAAAATACCTTTAAAGGGATATCTATTACAGAAGAATCTGTAGCTAGAACGATTACTTCACTCTGTTACTAAACACACAATTTTAAGAACCTAAAACAGAGAAAATGTTTCTGTTTCAGGTTCTTATTTTTATCTTTTACAAATCGAAGACTTCTCGCTTCTTAAAAAAGAACTACGAACTTTTAGTATTTGATCAATGCGTTCTTCCGCTAAATGATCTGCTGCCTCTACTGTTGAAATATTTTGTTCTTTTGCAATTCTAAAAACATGTCCCATCTGATCATAAATTGCCTTTATTTTTAATAGTGCTCTCTCTTCATTATAACCACTTAACTCATCAGCTACATTAATAACACCACCGCTATTTACAATAAAATCTGGTGCATATAATATATTTTTATCTTCTAGCATTTTACTATGTTTTAAGCCTTCTGCTAACTGATTATTTGCAGAACCGCATACTGCCTTGACTTTTAACTTAGGGATCGTCTCGTCATTTAAAACCGCTCCTAACGCACAGGGAGCGAAAATATCCGCTTCTACTTCATAGATGTCATTGATTCCTACACTTACTGCATCAAAATCATCAACCGCTCGTTTAACAGCATCTTGATTAATATCTGTGACAATCAGCTGACCACCATCTTCGTGAATTAATCGACACAATTCATAAGCAACATTTCCAACACCTTGAACAGATATTTTTTTACCCTTAAGTGAATCTGAACCAAAAACCTCTTTAGCTGTTCTTTTCATTGAATAATAAATTCCTAAGGCTGTTTTAGGACTAGGGTTACCTGATGCCCCTGCACGTGCTGTACTGCCAGTCACATAATCAGTCTCTAGGTACATATCATTCATATCTTGCTCTGTTGTCCCTACATCTTCAGCAATAATATACCGACCATTCAAACTTTCTACGTAACGCCCCATCGCACGAAACAAAGCTTCACTTTTATCTGTTTTAGGATCTCCTATAATAACTGATTTTCCACCACCAATATTAAGACCTGCTGCTGCATTTTTATATGTCATTCCTTTAGATAATCTTAAAACATCTCTTAAGGCTTCTTCTTCTGTTTCATAAGGCCACATTCGACAGCCTCCAAGAGCCGGTCCTAATGTTGTATCATGAATAGCAATAATTCCCTTTAAACCTGATTCTTTGTCTTGGCAAAAAACCACCTGTTCATAGTCGTAAAATTCCATTTCTTCAAATAAATTCATAATGTATTCCTCCTTATCAGCTTAAATAAAGAAAGCGCTTACTTTCACAAATTAAGCTTATCACATAAATCGAGTTAGGAGCAATTTATATTTAATTAATCTCGCAATTTCTTATTTTAATCTAATAAAAACGCCATGTAAATATCATAGCGTTTTTGTTAATTTTTTTCGTAGTAGTATTAAACAGACTAATAAAATCCCAAAAATAATTGTGAAAATATAAAAAGGGAAATATAGGTTAGATGTTCCTCCAAAGTATGTCATTCCCTGCATGACAAGTGGTGCTGTTAGAACACCAAAATTACACCCTAAAAAAATAAAGGAAGTTAGAAATCTCGTTGGCATTCCACTTGCAATTCTTTCGATATGATTAAAAATAAAAGGCAATACCCAAGCGACTGGAATACTTGAAATAAGTAAGCCAATGACTAAGAGTAAAAATGATTGATATGACAATGCAATAAATAAATTAGCAACTAAATTAATAAACACTGCCAAATATAAAATTCGATACTTCAACGTTGATGCCAACTTTTGAAATAAGAAGCCAGCAATAATCCCTAAAACTGGCATTAAAGCTAGATAATTACTTGGGTTGTAGCCTGGTCCTTTTAAATCTATCGCCAAAGTCGGGAATCTTACAGCAATAGCAATACTGTTCATTACCATGATTGAAGCAAAGAAAAAAGTTAAAAGGGGTAATGCTTTAATTTTTACTTTTTTTTCAGATACAACTTTATCTATTTTTACATCTGGTACAAAAAAATAAAATAATATGCCCACAGGAATGGCAAATAAATAGACTAGAAAAGAAAATTGCCAACCAAAACCTAATAAAATTCCTGCTACAAAAGTTAAGATCATTTGCCCGATACTTTCCATAGAATTTCTAATACCTAATAGCGTCATTCGTTGTTTACCTACAAACAATTCATTAATATAGTTGACAGCCGATGACACATACATACCCAATCCAGCCCCTAACATTAAACGACTAACTAAAATTAGTTTATAACTATCTGGAGTAAAAGCTGGTAATACACCGCCAACGGCAACTAATATTAAGCCTATTAAGACTGTTTTTTTCATTCCTATTTTATTAATAATTCTCGTTGATAATAACAAAAAAGTAACGACTGTTAAACTTGGTATAGTGCTGAGTAATTCACTTTGTGTTTGATTTAAAGATAGATGTTCTTTAATGTAAGGCAACGTTGCATTAACGGACATTCCGCTGGTTAAAAGTAATGATATTCCTGATACTGCAAAAGGTGTTACTTTATTTATTTTTTGATTCATATTATCCAACTTTCTGAATCTACCTCAATTTGTTTTGTTGTTCATAAGCTTGAAAAACATGTGTTGCTAATACATACGTCGTTACGGTGCCCACACCACCCGGAACAGGTGTTACACTAGCCGCTTTCTCTAAAACGTTTTCAAAATCAACATCTCCAACAAGACGCCCTTTGTCATTAACATTTATTCCAACATCAATTACAACAGCATCTTTTTTTACATGTTCCTCATTTATTAAGTGTATAACTCCTGTGGCTACAATTAAAACATCTGCACGAGAACTTTCTGCTTTTAAATCTTTTGTATATTCATTACATACGGTTACTGTACTACCTGCCTCTAGTAGCAGTAATGTTAATGGTCGACCAATAACCATTCCAAAACCGATCATGACAATTGATTTTCCTTTTAATTCTATCCCTTCATAAGAGACAATATTCAAAACTGCTTCTGCTGTACACGGTAGAAATCCTTTAGGACCTTCTTGATAAATTTTTTCCATATTAATCATACCAATACAATCGACATCTTTCAAAGGATCAATGGTTTGAATAACGTGCTCTAATGATAAATGTTTCGGTAATGGTTTTAACAAAAGAATACTATGAACACTTTCATCTAAATTTATTCGATCAAAAGCCTGGTCAAAATCTTTCTGTATAATATTTTGATCATAAACATAAGAAATACATTCAATTCCCATTGGCACCAACTTATTAACAACTGAACGTTCATAGGAAATTTCACTCGGATGGTTACCAACTCTAATAACTGCTAGCCTTGGTTTGATTTCTGTAGAGACTTTTTTATAGTTATTTAAAATTAAACTTTGTGCAACATCTTGACCTTTAATAATATTACCCACGCTGTCACATCCCTTTATTTTTATTATCTCAATCATAAATAATATAAGCCTTTTTTTCAATCTACTTGCACAATTTCTCATCAAAAAAAACAGAATATATTAATATTTTTTTAAATATCCTTTTTTTAGAAAGTAATTTCTATAAACACTCGTGTCTTTTTAATGGATATGTTACACTAAATTTTGACCGAAAGGGAGTGTCAAAAAGTTATGTTACATAAATTTAAATTTATCGATTTTAAAATTCTAATTCCATATATTATTTTGAATATTACTGGTATCATTATGATTTTTAGCGCAAGTTCCTATAATTTAGACCAACGAGGAAAAAGCTCTATATCTATCGCTTCAAAACAATCGTTTTTTTTGGTTATTTCCATCCTTCTGATTATTTTAATTTATCGAACCAAATTAAGCCTGTATCAAACAGCTATTTTTCATAAAATATTAATTGGTACTTCTGCCTTAATCTTAATTTCCACTTCTGTTCTAGGATTAGGGAACACAGTTGGTGGTGCTCAAAGGTGGATAAATATTGGGCCTATTACGATTCAACCTTCTGAATTCATCATGGTGACCATTATTTTATACGCATCCTACATTTTTTCCAGAAAACAAAATCAAATTAATTCTCACTTTAAAGAAACGGTTCTTGCACCAAGTGTTATTATCGGTATCTTAATTTTACTTGTTTTTACACAACCAAATGTTGGTGGGGCAACTATCTTAACCTTAATTTATTTAATCATTTTGATGGCAAGCGGGATTCCATATCCTTATATGGTAGGTGGATTCAGTATTACACTTATCTTTAGTTTTATCATGACCCAACTTGTTCTTTTCAAGGATGGTTGGTTAATTCCAAACCGCTATCATCATGTTTATGATCGCTTTTCAGTTGTTAAAAATCCTTTTGAAGATCAACTTGATAATGGATTTCAGTTAGTTAATTCTTACTTTGCTATTTTTAATGGTGGTTGGTTTGGCTTAGGTCTGGGGAAGAGTATTCAAAAAAAAGGATTCTTACCTGTCGCGGAAACAGACTTTATTTTTTCTGTTACTATTGAAGAACTTGGTCTTATTCTCTCAATGATTATTCTAGGCATCTTACTTTTCTTAATTTTGAGAATTTTTGCTATTGGGATTAAAGCACAATCCTCTTTCAATTCACTTGTTTGTATCGGAGTTGGTTCTGCCATTTTAATTCAAGTATTTATCAATCTAGGTGGTATCTTAAGCCTAATCCCAATGACTGGTGTTCCTTTTCCTTTTATGAGTTATGGTGGATCCAACCTCTTGACTCTTTCAGTTATGATTGGTTTTATTTTGAATATTAGTGCTGATGAGAAACGAAGAAGAGTTTACGAGATGGCACTTCAATTAGTATAAAGAACTCGATTTTTGAGTTCTTTTTTATTTTTAAATCTTTTCTCTTGCTATGAGACGCGTTTCATAGATTATTGTTTACTTACATCAAACAATAAAGGAGAATTTTTATGAATGAAATGTATGGATTGGTTGAAATTGAAAATAGGAACACACTTGCTTTTTACTTTGTTACAATTGATATTGTAGAAAATGATATTGTCTTAAGTGATCGTTCAAATGGGAAAAAACCTTTAAACTTAAGTATACCTTTAAATGATATAACAAAATTCAAAACACAAACGATTTTTGCTACAGAGGAAATTTCATTTTACTATCAAGGGCTTCAATATAAATTTGTTGAATATGGAAATCACACCATCAAATATTTTGGTAAACTATTAGATGAAAGATTAAATTTGTTAGCTTGCTAATGGGAGGTTCACATGAGTATCAGAAAAATTGCAAAACTTGCTGGTGTATCAACTAGCACTGTTTCTCGAGTTATCAATCAACATCCTTACGTTAAAGAAGATAAACGTCAACGTGTGCTAGATGTGATGGCAGAAATTGATTATGTCCCTAATCAAAATGCTATTAATCTTAGTAATGGAAAAAATAATGTCATCGGATTAGTCGTTCCTTATATTAGAAATTCTTGTTATGATCAATTAGTTGAAAGTGTTCTTGAAGAGGCCACAAAACAACATCAAAAAGTAATGATATTGCCCACATATTTTGATCAAGATCTAGAAAAAACGTACTATACTTTACTTCGTGATAAAACAGTAGATGGCATAATCGTTACTTCAAAGACACAAGATGACACTTTTTTATCTGAGCTAAGCCAATACGGCCCAATCGTGACGACAGAAAAGACGAAGTTTAGTAGTGTGCCTTCTGTCTATCCAGATCGTGTCGCCATGTTTCACCTTGCTTTTAAATATTTATCTCAGTTAACTCAATATAATGATATTTTCGTTACAGTTCACCGTCCAAAATCTGAAAGCTATAGTACCGAGCGAAAAATGGCTATTTTTTCTGAGTATTTCCCAGAAAAAAAAGAAGGGGATGCTTTTCTTGATGGTTTAACTAATTTTGAAGATGGTTACAAATTAGGAAAACAATTATTTAATCAATTTAAAGAACCTTTTATTCTTTATGGCAATGGTGATGAGGTTACTGCTGGTATTTTTAAAGCTAGTTTAGAAACGAATTATAAGATGAATCGAGATTTTTATTTAATCAGCGAAGATAATCAGCTATTTAGTGAAATATTTTCGATAGATAGTCTTGATTTCCACTTAAAAGAAGTCGGTAAAAAAGCTGTTCATCATTTACTTAATCATGAGACAACAAATCAAAAGATTATCGGACATTTTGAAAAAAGACAAAAGAACGGCTGAAAATTAAATTCCACCCGTTCTTTTTAGTATTGAAACAATTTTATTTTAAAAATAGGGACATATCAACTATTTGGATTAAGCTTTTCTTAAATTTTTTTATTTTCAATTTTTCCTTTAAAATTTATATACTCTGTTTTAGGTGTGATAAAGACCACTTGCCCCTCTTTAAAATAGACGTTTGGCTTATCATCTTCGTAGACCCATACTTTTACTTCTGTCCCCATATCAACAGCAATGGATAGATCTTTGGCCGAAAAAGCAAAGGCCTTTGCTTGTGATTCTGTTAATTTATCCAATTGAAATTCTTCAGTAATTAAATCGAACTCTTTTCCTGATAACATCTCTGAAATAATTTTTGAATCATCTAAAATAACGCTTGGCTCTCCTAACAGCGCCTTCACTTCATCTTCCGAATAGTGCTCATAATCTGGAACACACGCTACTATTCTATCCCCATCAGACTCATAACGCACTTCTTCATCGTCAGTAGGATTAGGAGTAAAAATATTTAGGTTAATATCTTTTTTAGCTACCTCACTTTTTAAAGCTTCTTTTGAATTATCCTCACGCTCACCTAACAAATCATCCAAGCTATCCGCTTGTGATAAAACTTGATCAAATAATTCATCCACTGCTAGAATATCAAGTTTATCTGGTTGTTTAATAGTAACTTTTTTATCCTTATTTTTGTATTCCAAATTGATTGTCATTTTTTTGAATCCAGCTTCAATTGCTTTATTATCCTTAATTTCCATAATAATTTCCATTTTTTGCTGTTTCGTTTTTAAGTTCACATGATGTTTGATGGCAAAACGATTAAATTCATTTTCATACATATCAATTAAGTCATAGACCTCTTTTTTATTGTCATCTGTTTCAGATTTCTTTATCAATTCAATTAAATCTTTTTTTTCAAGTGATAAAGTAACTTCATCTTCTTTTTGCTGAAAATTTTCAGACTCTAAAGTTGATAACCATAAGGCAAGATTTTGATTAAACTTTTTTGGAGACTCTAGGAAAGGTTCCATATTTTCTGTCATCTCTTTTTTAGCCGTATCAGAAATAGTGCTTGTATAATCAATATATTTTCCTTCAAATTGTTTTTTATCGATTTTCATTCCCATAATATGTTCATCAAACATCGAGTTTAGCATGTCGATAACACTAAAATATGAATTAGTACTCATATAAATTTCATTATTTTTGCCTATATTCCCGACTAGTTCTATAGGTATTTCAGTTCCTAAAATTTTCGTTTTTGAATCTATTTCAAATTGGCATTTTTTATTTTTTATATTACTTTGTAAGTTTCCTTTTATAGAAAAATCTTTAATTTGAGTTTCCGTTATTTTGATAATTGGATTCGGTGTTCTGCTACCAGACATATCAACTAATTCCAAATCTGATATTTTTAAATTAAAATCATAATTAAATTCATTTCCTTCACTACTAGTTTTAATGAATTTAACAAATTTATTTTTAGAAGAACTGCTACAACCAACTAATAATAGACATGTCCATATAATAACGATTGGCCAACCTAATCTCTTTTTCATTGTATTTCCTCCTAATGATTAACTAATAGTTATTCCCTAAGAAGCTACTTACCATTTTTTTATTTTCATAATAATTATCTGAATTAAGCTCTAAATTCCATTTTTTGTCTTTTTTTATCATGGTTACTTTAGTATCTTGTAAATGATTCACTTGACCTTCTTTTAACGCTTTTTCAAAATTATTAACTAAATATTCACTTTCTTTTTCCATATCAAAATCACCTGTTTTATCATAGTACTCCTCTTTAATTTTTGATGCTGCTGACGTAATAGACTGGTCGTTGATTCCTGATATTTTAGCATCAATAATTGCGACATCACTTAATCTCGTTTCCAAATCAGTCTCAACTTTAAATTTTGAAGCTTGCTCTCTATAAAATTGTTCATATGCTTTACTAATTTTTTCATCACTTGTGTTAGATGAGAAAATCATACCTTTCATTGCTTTTGAAAATTCTTTTTTTAGAATTTCTTGATCTTTCTCTTTATCGTTACTCACTAATTTTTTGTAATTTTCATTTTCTTTATTTAGAAACACTACATCAAGATATGCTTCAAAAGCTTTAACAGGCTCGTCTAATGTTTTTTTAGAGTCTTCCATTTTCTTTAAATCTAATGGTACTTCAATTTCTTCTAATTCTTTACCAGATTTTTCATCAAAACCATGGCTAGAAAAATTCAAGACGTATTCTTTTCCCTCTTCTATTTCAAAGAAAATTTTTCCACTTAAACTTTTATCAGGAGACAAATCCCCATTAATAATACTTTTATAGATATCAAGTGATCCCATATCCGATCCCATCATTTCTTTTGCTGAGATTTTTTCATCTTTACCTTTTTCAATTAAATAAAAAGAATCTTCTGCTACATAAAATTTTGACTTTGAGTTATTTTTCACATTAACATTTAATTCAATACTTTCTTTTCCTTTATCACTTGGAAGCTTAATGTAATTTCCTTCTTTGACTTCAACATTTGCGACATCGCTTTTTGAAGTTTTTGTCGAACCTGACTCGTCCTTTTTTTTGTCACCACATCCAACTAAAATCATCCCTAAGACTACTGGTACCACCAACATTTTAAATTTTTTCATTTTAATTTTCCTCCATTTTTTTAATCTTAATAACAGTTCACATTATTTAGTTACTTATTGATGTCCATACAATCAATTGAATTAGAATAGTTTTCTAACACTTTATTATCATTTAAATAATAAATGTATCTCCTTCTTATTTGTTTGATCAATAAAACACTAGTTAAACGTATCATTGAGAGCTGTAAGTGTCAATTTAAAAACAAAAAAAACTAATATTTTTTATTAATAAATAATAGATACATAACCCCCTAATAATCCATCACTTTTTATTAATTTGATCATTTATAAAAAAATATAAAAATTAATTTTTTCTTAAGATTATCGCTTACTCATTATTCCCATAGGATATAATTAACTTATTAGGTTTTTATCTATTAGGAGGAAAAAATAATGGCTTACAATAACAAACCCTATTCTTTAAATATCGAGATAAAAGAAAATAATTACAATATCATGTACGATACCAACGAGACTATTTCTTTTAGTTATCCTAATGATCCACGTATTTTTACGGGAACTATTCTAAAAAAATACACTCATAGTTGTTTAATCGATATAACTTCAAATCCTGATTTAAGTTATTATGAAAAACAGACATATAAAGGTAAAATTGTTATTTCTTACAAAAGTATTCTTTAATTGCAAAAAAAGACTCCCAATCATTTTGATTGTAGAGTCTTTCATAATTATTTCAATAATTTAGCAGCTGCTTCATCCACAATAACTATCACATCAGAATGATTTTGCAATGCACTACCTGGAACATTTTCTGTCACAGGTCCTTGTAAACTATTAAAAATAGCTTCTGCTTTTTTAGTACCATAAGCAAGTAAGATAATTTTCTTAGATTGCATAATTGATTTAATTCCCATAGAGTAGGCATGTGTTGGCACATCTTCTTTTTTAGCAAAATTACGGCTGTTCGCAGCAATTGTTGATTCAGTTAATTTTACTTTACTCGTTGTTCCTTCAAATGAAGACCCTGGCTCATTAAAACCAATATGAGCATTTTCACCAATCCCTAAAATTTGGATATCAATTGGATTTTCTGCTATTACTCGATCATAACGTTCACATTCTTTTTTTGCATCTGTTACTGTGCCGTCTGGTAAATAATTAGTTTTAAAAGGTTTTGCCTCAAATAAATGTTTCTTCATAAAATAATGATAGCTTTGATCGTTATCAGATACTAAACCAACATACTCATCCAAATTTACTGAATTCATCTCAGTGAAATCTAAATCACTTGCTACGATTTCCTGATATAACGTTTCTGGAGTACTACCTGTTGCTAATCCAAAGGTTTTTACATTTCCAGTCATCATTTCATTCTTAATGATATCAAAAGCAACTTTTCCACCTTCAGCTTCATTCTTTACAGTTATTATTTTCATAAGGATACCCTCCGTATTTTTGGTATAGTCCAATTATACATCCTTTATTCATCAAAAACAAGGGTACAGCTATTTTTTTGCTTCCATTTTTTCTATTTTAAATTCTCTGTTTGACAACTTCTGAACAAAATAACGATCATGACTAACTAGGATTAAAGTGCCATTAAAGCTTATTAACTGTTCTTCTAACCATTCACGTGTCTCAATATCTAAATGATTAGTCGGTTCATCTAAAATCAAACAGTTGATTGGCTGATTCATTAGGCACGCCAGTTCCAACCTCACTTTTTCACCACCACTTAAATTAACTACCTTTTTAAAAACATCGTCTTTGAAAAATTTGAAATAAGACAAGATTCTTCTAGCATCTTCTTCAAAAACCTCCACATGATTTTTAAAATAGTCAAGTACTGTTTGATTTTCCTCATTATACAAAATAACTTGTGACAAATAACCTATTTCAACGCTATTACCTCTTTTTATTTCCCCCGAACTAATTTTCTCGGCACCGATTATTGATTTTATCAACGTTGATTTTCCAGAACCATTAACACCTGTAATCACCAAGCGATCTTGACGATAAACTATCATGTTAATATTTCTAAGCACTACTTTTTCTTCAAAAGATTTACTCACACCAACTAACTGAATGACTTCTTTTCCTGAGCGTCTTCTTTCTTTGAATCCTTGACTTGAAGAAATATTATTTGTCTTTTGAGGAGAGTCTACTTTGTCCATTTTTTCTAATTGTGATTCTAATCGTTTAGCTTTTTTAAAATGTTTCTCATCATCGCTAATTGCTCCCCAATGCCTAAATCTTCTAATAGCCTCTTCTGTTTGTTTAATTTCTTTTTGTTGAATCAAATAATTTTTTTGTTGCTCAATTAATTCTAATTCTCTAAGTTCTTTAAATTTTGTATAGTTTCCAATATAATTCGTTATTTTTTTCTGATCAATCAATAATACGCAATCAGCAACTTTATCTAGAAAATAACGATCATGAGAAACAATAATAACTGTTTGTTTACAATATTTCAAATGATTTTCTAACCAATTAAGACCTTCCTCATCCAAATGATTAGTCGGTTCATCTAGCAATAAAATTTCGTTGTTTTCTAGTAAACAACGAGCTAACTTAGCTAATGTTTGCTGTCCGCCACTCAGTTCAGAAATCCCATGATATAATAGCGATTCAATTCTTAATCCTGTAGCTATACTTTTAATCATCTCTTCAATAACATAACCATCTTTTTCCATGAATTTCTCTTGAATTTCACCATAGCGGTTCATAATTTTCTCAAAGTTAGTTTCTTCTGGATCTGATAATCTTTTTTCTAAAGTTGTTAGTTGAATTGCCATCTCTTTAATTTCTTTTTGACCATTATAAATGTAATCGTAAACTGTTTCTTCTGCAGTAACAATGCTATGCTGTTCTAAGTAACTTATTTGCTGATTTTTAGAGATTGAAATAGACCCACTATCTACTCCTTCTATTCCAGCAATAATCTTTAGTAGTGTGGACTTACCACTTCCATTTGCCCCAACTAACGCTATTTTTTGACCATCATTTATTTGTTCTGTTACATCGTTGAATAACAAATTTCCAAACATCGTTTTAGTTACTTGATTTATTTGCAACATATTATTTTCCTCTTTCTTAACCACTGAGAAAAAAAGAGACCGTAGATAATCAAAATCTACGACCTCGTTATTTAACTTGATAAAAAGCTTCTCATAAAATGGCCGTTTTCATATATTTTTATTAAATTTAGACACACTAATCCAATTTATTAAAAATACGGAAATAATTGCACGACAAAGGTACAAGAACTTTAATTCAGTTTTGTTATTTAACTTGTCTATGCAAACCATTGAATGATCACCTCTTTCATTTTTTATTTATTCAGTATAGCATAACCCATAGGCAAATGAAACTTATTCAACTGTTACACTCTTAGCAAGATTTCTTGGTTTATCAACATCTAAATCACGTTGTAAACTAGCATAGTATGCTAAGAATTGTAATGGAATCACCGTTAATAATGGACTGATTAAGCCATGGACATGTGGTAATACAATCGCATCCGTGTCTTTTTCAAATCCTTCAACAGCGATAACTAAGGTTTTAGCTCCACGTGACTCTACTTCTTTAACGTTACCACGTGTATGGCTTCCCATTTCTTCATTTGAAATAATCGCAACAACCGGTGTATTATCTTCGATTAATGCTATGGTTCCATGTTTTAATTCTCCAGCTGCAAATCCTTCTGCTTGAATGTAAGAAATTTCTTTTAGTTTTAAAGATCCTTCTAGTGAAACTGCGTAATCTAAACCACGTCCAATGTAGAAAGCATTTCTTGTTTCAAAAAAGAAATCTTCACTCAATTTAGCGAAATCTTCTTTCATATCAACCAACGTTTCCATACCTGCAGCAACTATCCCTAACTCATGAACTAAGTCTAATGCTTGTGCGTAAGCGTTACTTAATTTTTCTCCCATTGCTTTGGCTAAAAAGGCCATAACAGCAATTTGTGATGTGTATGCTTTAGTTGAGGCAACGGCAATTTCAGGTCCAGCATGTAATAATAATGTGTGGGTTGCTTCACGTGATAGTGTTGACCCTTTTACGTTAGTGATGGTTAATGATGGTAATTTCATAGCATTAACTTTTACCAATACTTGACGGCTATCAGCTGTTTCTCCACTTTGAGTTAAGAAAATGAAGTAAGGTTTTTTAGAAAGAATCGGCATATCATATCCCATCTCACTTGCTAAATGAATCTCAACTGGAATACCAGTTAACTCTTCAATAATTTTTTTACCAACAATCCCTGCATGCCAGCTTGTTCCACAACCAACAATATAAATACGGTCACTTGCTGTCATTTCATCTAAAATTGCTGAATCAATGGTACTCTTACCATCTATTGTCATATATTCTTGAATTAATGTTCTCATAACTGCTGGTTGCTCATCAATTTCTTTGGCCATGTAATGAGGATACAACCCTTTTTCTGCATCATTTGCATCAATTTCAGCTACATAAAAGTCTCTTGAGACTTCTTGATTGTTTACATCTAAAATTGTTACTTGAGTTGCTGTTAAAATAATTCTTTCCCCATCCATAATTTCAACAAAGCGATCTGTTTCAGCAATCATTGCTAAAGCATCACTACCTACTAAGTTATAACCATCTGCTAAACCAATTAATAATGGACTTTTATTTTTAGCCAAATAAATTTTTTGATCATCTTCCACATCGATTAAGGCTAAGGCATATGAACCTTTCACTTCACCTAACATTTTTGTAAAGGCATCTAAAGTTGATAAACCTTGTCTTGAAAAATAATCAACCACTTCAACGATAATTTCGCTATCAGTGTCGCCTGCTAATGTAATATCTGTTAAATATGTATCTCTTAAAGTTTCATAGTTTTCAATCACGCCATTATGAACTAAACCAAAACGACCACTTTTTGCTAAATGAGGATGAGCGTTATTTTCAGTTGGTTGACCATGAGTTGCCCAACGAGTATGCCCAATTCCTGTTCCAGCATCTTTTTGATCTGAGACTAAAGCTTCTAATTCAGCCACGCGTCCTGGTGTTTTTGACACATACATGCCCTGTTCATTACTTAGCATAATTCCTGCTGAATCATAACCTCGATACTCTAATTTATGTAATCCATTTAATAAAATATTCTTTGTATTTTGACTTCCTACGACTCCAACGATTCCACACATACTATATTATCCAACTTTCATTTTAAATTTAATTGTTTTCTGCTCTGCGTGATCAACACTTTGTCAAAGACATTACTGCCTAATTTTACTGTTCATCTTTAGGATGCAGTTTCCTAGAACTACCCGCCGAAATCTTCGATAAGTTCTTCCTCGTCACCTGTCTAAAGCAGGTCTGGCGCTATCCAATTAATTGGTACACTATCCTCCTCGTGATATTTATAACAGAAACAAGAATATCTTATCTCTATTTCAACGTTTAGTCAATAAAAACCATTAAAAAAATGTTTTTTTAAATATATTGGTATAGATACAACGCTGTATCTACTAAAAAATTGGTATAAAAAAAAATGACAGCAAGAGCTTTTTTTACTCTCCTGTCATTCTCTGTTAAGCATTTAATATTTCATATAAAACGAATAATTCCCAATCTGAAATTTGAATTCGGTAAAATTGTTCTAAATTATAGAGGATGTCTTTCATATTCTGATAAAAAAACTTATTATTTAATTTAAGTTCCGACAAATTACTTGGAACAGGATAATCAGTATCTCCTAACATCATTCGTTCAATCATTAAAGCCAAATGCATCGTAAAATTGAATTTCATTTTAGCACTTAATTGCAAGTTAAAGCGTTTCTCACATTTTTCAGTGGTATTTTCAACTTGCTTAATAATCACATCTGGGTTTAAAAACTCTAATTTTTCAGACAAGCCTTCTTTTGAAAAAAAATGAATAAACTCATTTAAAATATTTGCCACATTATTTGGATGAATCAAATTTTTAAAGGTTATATCCAATTGTTTTTCTGCGTCCTCATCTAAAACATCAAGTAAATTGACACTTGGAACGTCTGTTTGATTATCTAAATAAGATGTAGTTAGGATGAGAGAGGTTTCTTTCAAATAATCCTGCTCATTACTGGCCCGATCTAAAATATTTCTTAATTCATTAAAATTTAACGTAATTATTTTTATATCAGGATTAAAGTTTTTTTCGCAAATTTCTTTTAGTTTCTTAGAAATATCATGACCAGAGATACTAGCAATAATAATATTTTTTTCAACCGAAAAACCTTCAAAATATTGAACATTGGTTTGAAATGTTTTTTCTGCGTGTTTAGCGACGTCATAAAACATCTGACCGTTGACTAATTGCTGTCCAATTTCAAGTGCGTAGGACGTTGTTAGGTTATTTATCACAAGTAATTCCCCTAATATTTGAGGTTTGAGACTTTTGTATAAATGAGTCAAGGAACCCATATCAACAAGCATAATAACCCCTTCTGATGTGTCTCTTTCTGATAGCCAAATTTTCACCTGAGCCACAACATCTCTAATAGACGAAGTTAAGGGCATATTGATTGCATCAAAAATATACTCGCCACACAACTTATTAGCCACTCCACGAATACTTGACGCTGTCGTATCTCCATGAGCGACCAGCAAGGCATGGTATCTAATATCCTCTGAAATCTTATCAATAAGCAAAACACTTAACATAACTTCCACAAATAACTTTATTTCAGACGATACTTTTTCTGTCACATAATGAGCAAATAAAGCTGTCCGAGGATATTCTTTGGCGACTTTTCTTTTAAGGTCTTCAAGAGTTTTGATCGATAAGGAATTTTTATTAATTTGGAGAAATCGAATAATACTTTTAACACAACGACAAGTTAACTGTAGGTCGTTAATTATTTGTTGATTATTCTCATCTATTTGAAGCATTAGTTGATTACCTAAGACATCATTTTCCACATGAAAATTACCTTCTAAAAAATGAGTATCAAACTGTAAGAGTTCTTCCTTTAAATCAATGATAGCTGTCTCACTACTTATTAATGAGGTAAAGGCCTCGTTTAATTGACTAATATAATCTATTTTATCGCTACATTGATGTGTCTGATAAGAAATCATTGTAAATTCTGTTTGTTTACCTTCACTTATTTCTAAGACTTCTGGTGTGGTACTTTTTCTTAAAGCATTCGCACAGTACATTTGAATTTCATTAATCAAACTCCCAACATTTCCTGGAATTTGTTGATCCAGTAACTGTTTAAAGATTTTACTCTCAATTTTCAAATCACAATTTAAACGCAATGATTCCCGCATAAATAAATGATTGACTAAAGAAATCCGCTCCAAAATAGACCGTTCATGAAGCGCAGGTAGCTTAACAACAACTGAAATCCGCCGGTAAAAAGTGGGCAATAAGACTTCTTTTGGTTCTTCCGTTGTAGCAAATAGTAGACGAACTTGACTAGAAACAACTTTGCTTTCTTCACCCATGGGTCTAAATTTCCCACTATCCATAAATTGAAACAATTTTTCTTGATTTTCTTTTGATAATCGATGAACTTCATCTAAAAATAAGACGCCGCCATTTGCTTGAAGTAATAAGCCTTTTTTATCATTTTCGGCTCCTGTAAAAGCACCTTTTGTGTGTCCAAATAAAATTGACGATAATAACTCTGGATTATTCGCGTAGTCTGCACAGTTAAATGTAATAAAAGTCTTTGCTTCCTCTTTTCTGTGCTCCTTCAAGTAATCAAAAATAATTTTGGCTAAAAAACTTTTCCCCACACCACTTGGACCACACAATAATAAAGGTAAGCCAATTGGAGGATACAAAATCGCTGCTTTACATTTTTCAATTGCTTCTCGAGCACTACCGTCATAGCCGATGTATTGTTGAAAAACATCCTGAGACTCTGTTTGATTTAAACCTATGGATTGCCATAAAACAGGGCGACTTCCTTTTTGATCGATTTCTCTTTTTTCTAGTAATTTATTTAAATACAAACTAGTAGCTGAACGACTTAAATCAAGTGCCTTTGCTATTTCTGTTGTTGTTAGACCTTCTTTTTCATTTTCCAGTATTTTTAATATTAGGTCATGAGTTTCTTTTTTCATCCTAACCACCTTCTACATCTCTGATCTATTAACTTTAAGTAAAAATAACCTAAATTAATCTTCTAAAAAAGCAATACAAACAAAACTTAAATTAAGTGTCTGCATTGCTTTCTATTCATTACCAAACAACATTTAGTATAACGTAAAAATGACGTTTTATTAGTAAATATAGTCATTTTTTACATTAATCGTTACTAATATTAACAAATACCTAACAGTCCGAGAATAATTCCTAGGAACATAATACCAAACATGACTACATTAACATTGACTTTTTTACGTAGTAACCAAAATGCACCTAGGGTAACAATTAACGGGATCAGACCAACGAACAATTGATCTAAGTAGACCTGCATCTTCATGGCTTCTTTACTCCCCTTAACGCTCACTTCTAAAATCGTTTTAAATTTAACGTTTGAAGCTGTCATACTACCCATCATCATTAAACCTAACATGCTAGAAGCTTTTGTTAGAATTTTCATTCCTCCAGATTCATACATTCTCTGAATGAAACTAGCACCAACTGAATACCCACTGTAAAGAGCATAATAGTGAATTAAAAAGGCTGGAATGTTATAAAGTAATAAGAAAACAATTGCGCCCATAGGTGAGCCTGTAGCCGCTAAAGAAATCCCAATACCAGCAGCGATAACTCTTAGAATACCCCAAAAGAACGAATCACCAATACCTGAAATTGGACCCATTAATGATGCTTTAACCGCAGTGATTGAACTATCATCGAAGGTTTCATCTTCACTGTTTTGTTTTTCCATTGAAGCTACCAATCCCATAATGAAGTTATTAATGTGCATTGTGGCGTTAAACCATGTTGTATGTCGAACAATGGCCTCAGCACGCTCTTCATCTGTTTTGTAAAAACGGTTGATAACTGGCAGTAACGTGTAAATAACTCCTACCGCATGATATTGTGTCGCTCCTGTACGACTAGCATTCATTGTCCATGAGCGCCAAAAGACAGAACGCATCATTTTCTTTTCTTCTTTATTTAAATTTTCTTGGAATTTCATGCGAAAAAGTCCTCCTCTTCATCTTGTTTAGATACTGTTCCACTGGCTGCTGCTTTTACACCACTTGAAGGAATTTCTTGGATTTGTAAATCACGTTGAGCGCTGACCACACAAATAACCACACCTAAAACAGCCACTGCAACAGCTGGTAAATTTAAATAAGCCGTTAAAACAAACCCTAAAATATAAAAGACTGATAATTTTTTATCCCATAATAATTTCATTAACATGGCAAAACCTACAGCTGGTAATAACCCTCCTGCAGCACTTAAACCATTCATCAAGCGTTCGGGAATATTTTCAACAAAAGTATTAACCGGACCACTTCCGGCTAAAATTCCGATAAATGAAATAGACGCAATAATTAAGTAATAGATAATCCAAGTTCCATAATGAAGCGTCACAATCATTTTTTGATTATTTTCACGGGCTGCTTTATCAAGCATTGGCGCAAAAATATTCATAAAAACATTTTTTAAAAACATCACGACAAAAGCTGCTAACATACCGATTGGCACAGCCAAAGTCATGGCCGCTTTTTGATCAATATTTGAAATAATAGCAAATGTTGTTGCTAAAGTGGTTGCTGTTACCGGTTCTGCTGCAATCACTCCACCAATATTTACATTACCTAAGAAAACAGCTTCTAAAGCTGCTCCCATTAAAACCCCTGTTTTCATATCACCTAAAAGCATACCCGTTACAAGTCCAACAACAAGCGGTCTTTCCATCATGCTTTGACCTGTTAAATAGTTTCCCGCAAAACAGATAAATACAGCTAAAGCTGCCATGGATGCATTCATTAACATAACTCAATTTCCCCCTTTTAAAATTTACTTATTGTTTCTTTTAAATCTATTTGTGGATTTGTTGGTAAAACTTGGTTATAACTTTTCACTCTTTCTAACTCTGCCAACTCTTTAGCTGCCAAAATCTCTTCTGGATTTAATTGAACACTTGGAAAGACCATTTGTTTCGTTGCTGGATCTGATTTATCAAAACGACCTGCATTGGCTACATTAACTGCATCCAAATCTGCCACATTTTGAGCAATTTTATTCGCATCAGAAACGCTGTTCACAATAACAAAAATTCGTTTATCTTTTCCTCTTGGATCATTAAATAATTCAATTGCATCCTCAACTGAACGAATCAATAATTTCATCCCATTAGGTACAGCCATTTTCAATGTCATTTGCATCACATTATTTTTAGCTGCCTCGTCATTTGCTACAACTAAAAGTGGGGCATTTAATTCTTTTGTCCAGACAACTGCGACTTGTCCGTGGATTAATCTGTCATCAACTCTAACTTGTGTAATCATTCTTTTTTCCTCCTAAAAGATATCTTCTGCTTCATCATTTTGATTTGTTTGTACAAGTGTTACTTGACTTTCATTGATAGCCTCTTGAATCATTTCAGTAGTGATCGCACTTTCTTCTGGTAGAAATAGAATCGATAATATAATAGCTAAATTAACATTAGATAAAATAAAAATATCTTCTCTACCTGCTGTTACGACTTCTGTTACGACTTTTTGATTCACACTCCCACCAAATAAATCAGTAAAAATAACGCCTTGTTCATTTTCGTTGATGCCTTTAATGAAATCAACGATAACAGGTGTGTAGTCTTCATCTGTCATGTAGGCATTAATAACTGTCACATCATCTCCTTTTCCAGCTAAAATATTAAGAGAACTTTGAATGCCTTTAGCCAGTTCTCCGTGTGTTGCAATTAGATAATTTCTTTTCATTTATTTCTCACCTCATTTATATATAAGCAATTATCATGCCAATTTTAAACATCATCTAAAACGCTGTTATATCAGTAATTATAGATTGTCAAAGAGTGTTTAAACAGATGTATAATCTAGTTAAACACTTCATAATTACAACAAAAAAAGACTGATTATTTAAAATCAGTCTTCTAAGTTTCCTATTCCACAAATTCCGCAAGGCGGATTTCTGTTTTTTGTTCTTCAAATTCTAAAGGTTCGACTTCTGTTACCGTTTTATTGCCTAAACGATTATCAAAATTCATATTGATATCTGGTCGCATTGATTTTTCGACACTTCGGACAAAAAATTGTTTTTCTAATTTTTCTACTTTTTGGTCTACATCAATGTCATCCACGTATAATACAACATATTTCATTTTTTTTGATACATGATGAACATAGCCAAAGCGACGTAGATTCTTTAATTGTTTTAAACTATAGACCCAGACAACTAATCCTCTTCTTGGTACTAGTTCTAATGTATCTTCAATTTCATTAGCTAACATGACAACTACCTCCACATCCTCTTTTAGCAAATTCAAAAAATGGATTACCCGCATCTATTTTGATATCTTCTGAAATTGATTTAGCAATATCAAATGTTACGTAATCTAACATATTTTGAAGTGAGGTTTCTTTAAATTTAAAATTTGACACTAACTCATTTGTATCAAGAATACGTTTATGCTGCCGTACATTACGCCTTTTTTCTTTAAAATCAGGTGCATATTTTCCATACGGTTCTATCAATTCAAATGCTTCTTTTGCTTTTAAAAAATCAACTAATATCGTATCTACTTCTTTATTTTGGTCCATTTCTAAATAAACAGAGACATATTCAGAAACAAGCTGGCTACTTAATAATTCATCAGATAATTCATTAACCAGATTTTCAATCTCAAAAAAATCTTCATTATAAATCAAAGCTTTCCACTACTTTCAGTTGTCTGTTTTTTTTCTTCTTCGCCAAAGAAAATAAGGGTTTTATCCTTATCAAATGCCATACCTATCGTTGAATCTCTCTTATGATCTATTTCTTCATGATAAAAGCGACTACCATACCAATTAGTAATCATAAACGGAACGTCAGTAACAGGTGCATAAAAAATAGCATGATTTTTTTTATTTTTTAAATCTACTTCTTTTGTTAATTTAGTCAACTCTTCGTTTTCTAAAAGGAATATCTCTTCAGACTGCTGTTTCATTATTTTTTCCCAATCTGAAAAATGATCTTCACTTGTAATAATAGTTTCTGGTTTTTCTGTTAAAATTTGTATGCCTTTTGTTGCCTTTACTTGTAAATCAGTATCTAAATGATAACTTCTTTTTTCATCTTTTTCTCTAAAAAGATTAAGTAACGTTGTCAACTGCTCTCGATTAGCATCATTTATTTTTTTAGAATCATGACCTTCATCTATATTTTTTTCTTTAACATGATTTTCTTGCTCCATCTGATACGGCATAATACTTAAAAGAGTTTGTTTATCCAAATATCGAATAGCAAGTAACTTTCCCGTCAATTGATTCATATGAAGAATTGCAAAAGTATCGTTATTAAAAGCAACCAGAGGACGATAATTCATATCATCTTCTGTCAACTCTACTTCGTATTTTTCATCACCATACTCGAAATTAAAATTAGAAAAAATAGTTGTAATTTCTGCTAAATCGACTAAATTCATATCCATTGTAAATGGTGTAGAATCAACTGTACTTCCAAGCACAAACACACTAGCAACCACATGATTCTTAATTTCTACTTGATAATAATCTTTTGTTGAATCCCCATATACTAGCCATTCCGCTTTATCATAAGAGAGCCATGTTTTTTTGGGATTAGGAAATTCTTTTAAAAATTCATCTTTGGTTTTCCCAATATGATTTGCCATTCCAGTTGTATTTAATTCATAATACGGAACAGATTTATGAGTCATTTTTACTTTTTCAATTGATAGATCGTTCTTAGGTTTTGGATTCTTGTATGCAGAAACGACCGGTTTCATATAAACAATACTAAACACCACGATCAAACAAACAAAAAACTCGATCACTCGTTTCACTTCTTCTGCCTACTTTCCTTCAAATTAAACGGTTAACTCAATCATTAAATCACCAGATTGAATAGCATCAGTGTTTGCTACTAAAACACGCTTAACAACACCATTTCTTTTAGAATAGATCGTTGTTTCCATCTTCATTGCCTCAGTTACGAGAAGAGCATCTCCCTTTTGAACAGTATCGCCTACACTAACTAAAACATCTAATACCGATCCAGACATAGTTGCAGCTACATGTTCTTTATTGGTAGGTTCTGCCTTCTCTTTTAGTAATATTTTTGATTTAATATTTTGATCCTTAATTACAATTTCTCTTCGTTGACCATTTAGATTAAAGAATAAGACACGATTTCCCTCTAAATTAGGCTCACCAATCTCATCTAATGTGATAATTAAAGTCTTTCCTTTTTCAATCCGCACTTCGACCGTTTCTCCTGCACGCATTCCTTTAAAGAAAGTTAACGTATCGAGTAACTCAACATCACCAAAACTATCATGCATTTTACAGTAATCAAGAAAAACTTGTGGATACATAATGTAACTAATAACATCTTGTTTACTTGGATTAAAGCCTACTAAGCCTTTTAACTCTAATTTAACTGCTTCAAAATCAACTTCTTTAGCTAAACTTCCTGGTCTTACCTCAATTGATTCCCGACCGTTTAAAATAATTTCTTTTAGTTCTTTGGGAAATCCGCCTGTTGGTTGTCCCAAATCTCCTTTAAAGAAACTAATCACTGACTCAGGATAGTTTAATTCACGTCCCCGTTGATAAATATCATCCGATGTCAAATTATTTTGAATCATGAATAAAGCCATATCTCCTACCACTTTAGAAGATGGTGTTACTTTGACAATATCACCAAACAACTCATTCACATCTGAATACATTTCTTTAATATCTTCCCACTTTTCTTCCAAGCCAACTGCTTTAGCTTGTTGTTGTAAATTAGAATATTGACCTCCTGGCATCTCGTGAGAGTAAACTTCTGTTTGCGGCGCGCTAATACCATTTTCAAAAGGGGCATAAAACTTACGAACGTCTTCCCAGTAATGGTTGATTTGCTGGATATTTTCAATATTTACATCAGGTGTTCTAGGACCATTATTAAGGGCATAGTATAAACTACTCATACTTGGCTGACTTGTCGCACTACTCATTGCACTCATTGCAACATCAATAATGTCTACTCCAGCTTTTGTTGCTGCCGAATAAGTAATAATCCCATTACCTGATGTGTCATGGGTGTGTAAATGAATAGGAACATCCACTGCTGATTTTAATTCAGTAATCAAATGGTATGCAGCTTGGGGTTTTAAAAGTCCTGCCATATCTTTAATAGCAATTATATGGGCACCCATTTTTTCTAATTCTTTAGCCATATTACAGTAATAAGCTAAATTATACTTCGCACGATTCGGATCCAAAACATCCCCCGTATAACAGATGGCTGCTTCTGCAATTTTACCTGTATCACGGACATACTGAATACTTTTTTCCATTTGCGGTAACCAATTCAAGCTATCAAAAATACGGAATACATCAATTCCTTCAGCTGCAGAAACTTCAATAAATTCTTTTAATACATTATCTGGATAATTTTGATAACCTACTGCATTAGAACCTCTAAATAACATTTGGAATAATGTATTAGGCATTAACTTTCTTAACTTACGCAATCGCACCCAAGGATCTTCATTTAAGAATCGATAGGCCACATCAAAAGTTGCACCGCCCCACATTTCACTTGAAAACAACTCTGGAATTCCTTCATCAGTTAGTTGCGCAATTCGTTTTAAATCATTCGTTCTAACACGAGTTGCTAGCAAACTTTGATGAGCATCTCTAAATGTTGTATCTGTTAATAATACTTCTTCTTTATTCTTGATCCAATCAACAACCCCATCAGCTCCTGAAGTCTCTAAGATACTTTTAGCCGTTTTAATTTTCGGCTTAGAAACAATCTTACTAGGGATTCTTGCTTCACTTTGGAAGTCTTTTTCAAGTTTTCCAACACCTGGAAAACCATTAACTGTGACCTCACCAATATATTTCATTGTCTTGTTACCACGATCTCTAACTCGTGGAAATTCAAAAAGTTCTGGAGATTCATCAATAAATGTTGTTATTGCACTACCAGATCTAAATGTCGGATGTGAAATAACATTTGCTAAAAATGGAATATTAGTTTTAACTCCTCTTATACGGAATTCTTTCAGCGCACGGTCCATTTTAGAAATCGTTTGATCAAATGTGATGCCGTGAGTACATACTTTTACTAACAAAGAATCAAAATAAGGTGTAACCACAGCTCCAGCAAAAGCATTACCTAAATCAAGTCGAATTCCATAACCACCTGGTGAACGATACGTATCAATTTTACCAGTATCAGGCATAAAATTATTTAATGGGTCTTCTGTTGTTATACGACACTGAATAGCATACCCATGAATACTAATTTTTTCTTGTTGAGGAATACCGATTTCTTGATGCAAGTCTTTCCCCATTGCAATCTCTAGTTGGGTCATTACAATATCAATATCTGTTATTAATTCTGTAATAGTATGCTCCACTTGAACACGAGGGTTAACTTCAATGAAGTAGAAATTATTTCCTTCAACTAAAAATTCAACAGTTCCAGCATTTACGTATCCCACATGTCTCATTAATTGAACTGCCGCTTGACAGATTTCTTCACGCTGTTTGTCTGACATTGAAACAGATGGTGCCACTTCGACCACTTTTTGATGACGTCTTTGAACCGAGCAATCTCTTTCAAACAAGTGTACGACATTACCATGCATATCACCTAAAATTTGAACTTCGATATGTTTAGGATTAGAAATATATTTTTCCGCATAAATTTCATCGTTCCCAAAAGCTGCTTTTGCTTCACTTTTAGCACGCTGATAACCATCTCTTGCTTCTTCTTCGTTACGGGCAACGCGCATACCACGGCCTCCACCACCTAATGTGGCTTTAATCATAATAGGATAGCTAAATTCTTCTGCAAACGCTAAGACATCATCTACAGATTCTACAGGCCCATTTGTTCCTGGAATTGATTGAACACCTGCCGAAATAGCTGCTTCTTTGGCTTTTATTTTATCACCAAAAATATCCAAATGATGTAACGTTGGGCCGATAAATATAATCCCCTCTTCTTGACATCTTTTGGCAAAACCTAAATTTTCGGATAAAAAGCCATATCCCGGATGGATAGCATCAACGCCACTTGTTTTTGCAATGCGAATAATATCTTCGATATCGAGATAAGCGTCAGTTGGTTTTTTTCCTTTACCTACTAGATAAGCTTCATCAGCTTTAAAGCGATGAATTGACATCTCATCTTCCATGGCATAAATACCTACTGTTTGGATACCTAGCTCTGTACATGCGCGAAAAATACGAATAGCAATCTCGCCACGGTTAGCTACTAACACTTTTTTCATATTTAATTCCTCCATCCTTACTGGTGATATTCAAGCATACGTGTTGTTTGTTCTTTTGAGTATTCAATTTCCAATCTTTCATTGTGTTTATCAAAGTGTAATTTCTTCTCATCTGCACTAATATTCAATGCAAAGCCGACTGCAATTGAGAGCGTAATCAGACTTGAACCACCTTGACTTAGAAAGGGAAATGTTACTCCTGTTAAGGGAATAATCCCAGTAATTCCTCCAATATTGATAAATGTTTGAATTAACATCATCCCACCAATACCAATGCACATCATAGAATTAAACGTATTTTTTGATTTAATTCCGATTATTAAAATTCTTAAGATTAAAAATAGTAATATTCCTAAAATGATAAATGAGATAACTAACCCTAGTTCCTCAATGACAATTGAAAACATAAAATCTGTTTGAGCTTCAGGTAAAAAGCCTTTTTTTTGAATACTGTTCCCTATTCCGAGACCAAACCAGCCACCATTACTCATGGCATAATAAGAATTCACCATCTGATGACCTGCTCCTAATGGGTCAATAAACGGATTAGAGAACGTCCTAAAACGATTATAGACATATTGAAACCGATCTGGAAAGATTAATCCTCCTGTTAATAAAATCCCATGAACAGCTAAAAATGATCCCACAATTCCAGTCCCCATAGCAACCACTGTATAAAAATAGTTAATTCCACTGGCAAATATCATAACCGAAGCAATCATTGCTAGGATAACTGCGCCCCCGTTGTCTGGTTGAATGATAACTAGAAAGATTAACCCACCAATTAAAATTAGAGGTTTCATCGCTGCTTCTTTAAAATTACTATTAATCACATTTTGTCGTCTAGACAAAATATAGGCAAGATACCAAATAATCACAATCTTTAAGAACTCCGCTGGTTGAAGTGTAATACCTCCAATACTCAACCATCCATCAGCACCACCACCTGATTGTCCCATATTGGTAAATTTCGTTAAGATTAACATTAAACTAATAACACTGATTGCTACCATAATAAAATTTTTATTTTGAAATACTCTTGTTTTCATTTTATAAATAAATGTGACAGCAAGTAAGCCAATCACAAAAAAAGCAGCTTGCTTAACCGCATCAGACGCAGGATTTCTCCCTTGTAATGCTAATTTGGCAGAGCTAGCACTATATACCATAATAATTCCCATAATTGATAAAAATAAATAAGGAATTAAAATACCATAATCTAAATACAAGCGTTTATTGATTTGTTTCGGCAAAAAATCACTTCCTCTCATTATTTACCTATTTCTTCTTTTTTCTTTTGCTCGTCATAAACAGACCCATACACTTGATTTAATTCTTGCTCTAAATCACTAATTATTTTACTGCCTTCTTCTCTAGTTAAAATGCCAATTTTTTTAGCATAATCTATTTGTTTAGAAAAACCATACATTTGTGTATCCACAACTTCTTCGAATGCTTTACATTGCGTGATACACTGATAGTTTCTTTGATTAGTAATTAATTGTCTTATCTTTGAAGCTTCTTTATTTAATTCTTCTAAAGCCTCTGCTTTTACTATCTCTAGAATCATGATAGACCTCCTTAGTTGCTTATATTATTATAACATATCCTTGTCTTTTGCTTGTGTTGCAATATGTTAAAAAAAATTAGCGTCTCCTCTATATAATAATCTATTTCAACTACCCTTGTAAAGAATTCTACTAAATAAAAAAAGACTGACAATTTTAGTCAGTCTCTTAAAACTATTAATTTATTTTACCGCTGCGTAACGCTTGTTTACTTCGTCCCAGTTGATAACATTAAAGAAAGCTTTAATATAATCAGGACGAACATTACTATATTTTTTATAATAAGCATGTTCCCATACGTCAAGCCCTAATAAAGGTGTTTTACCTTCTGATAATGGTGAATCTTGATTTGGTGTCGACATGATTTCTAATTTACCATCATTGTCAACTAACCAAGCCCAACCTGATCCAAAACGACCTAAAGCTGCTGCTGTAAATGCTGCTTTGAAGTCTTCATAGTTACCGAATGCACTTTCGATTGCACCTTTAATGGCACCAGTAGGTTCACCACCAGCATTGGCTGCCATAATTTCCCAGAAGAAAGTATGGTTGGCATGACCGCCACCGTTATTTCTAACTGCCATGCGAATGTCTTCAGGCAACTCATTTAAATTAGAAACTAATTCTTCAACTGATTTTGAGCCTAATTCTGAATGTTTATCAATTGCTGCATTTAAGTTTGTTACATAAGTATTATGATGTTTATCATGATGTAATTTCATTGTTAATTCATCAATATGTGGTTCTAATGCATCGTATGCGTATGGTAATTCTGGTAATGTGTATGTCATTTTAAAAGCCTCCTAATATTTAGTTAATCAATCCTAATTGGTCTGACTTAACACAATCAATATAACATTAACCCCAGATAAAAACAAAAAATTGAACTGAAAAAAACATTTATCTTAAAACCTTGTTTCGAACAAACAAACGAGTTACAATGAAGAGTATTGACAATTTTATAAAGGAGATCTTATGAGTACATTTAAATTAATTCAAGCCACATTTAAACAACCTTCTCTTTTAATTGAAGCTAGAAAGAAAAAAGGGTTTCATGTTTTTTTATTTATGCTTCTTCTATCCATCGTACTTAGTTTACCTACTGTCATTCAAAGTATGCATTTTCTTGATTCTTTAAAAGAAGATGGAGATAAGATTATTCAGAAAGTTCCTGAGTTTTCAATTACAGATGGGACACTTAAAACGGATAAAAAAGATTCTGGTTTTATTTATCAAACAAATTCTATGATTTTCACGTTTGATCCAGATGGAAAAAGAAATAAAAAAGATATCGAAACAGATGCATCTCGCGGTTTAATGACTGTTGCATTACTAAAAAATGAGATTGTTTTAGTTTTACCAACAGTTGGTTCTACTGCTGATGTTTTAGATAGTAGTGTTTTATCGTTACCCTACACAACACCACAATTAAAAATACTAAACAAAGATTTTTTAACCAATATGCTAACTGACGATTCTCGAAAGATGATATTGTTCGTTTTCGTCTTATTAACTTCCGGATTCGTTATTTTCTTAAGTTTACTATTTGACTTAATCGTGATGACTTTTTTTGCTAATCTCTTTACCAAATTAAAATTAATTAATTTAAAATTTGGTGAGATTTTCAAAATTCTTGTATATTGTGCAACTATACCAACTATTTTAACAATGCTCCTACAATTTTTATGGCCAAGCTTGTCAATAGGGTCTGCTGGACTTGCCTTAACATTACTTATTTACTTCAATATCTTTCCTAAGAATAAAAAAATAAAATAAAAAAAGTTGAGATTGACTAAATGGTTAATCTCAACTTTTTTATTTTATTAAATATTATCTATAAAAATAAGTAGGCTCTTTTAATTTTTCATCTAAGGAAACTTCCAAAGTGTATTCTGCAAAAAACCACTCATCCCCAACTTCAGTAAAGAAAGTAATACCTTTTTCTACTTTTTCAACCAACACTTTATTTGGAGTTGTTACCTCTATCCCCGTAGAAAAACCAACATGAACGTTAGTAGATCCACCATACTTACCATAAATTCTGAGACTGTCCCCTGAATCCAGTAACAGCTCTTTTTCGAACCATTCAACTGCTTGAGGTGTTATTTCTAGTTTCATTTCATCACTCCGTTCTTTCCAAAGTATTGTAACATATTTAAAAAAAAGCAATGAGCTTTTTGCTCATTGCTAATGATTCATTTTTTCATCTAAAAAATCTACATCCTGATTATGACCAACAACTAATAAAATATCATTTTCAATAATCAATTGATCCGCAGGAGGTGAAACGATCAATTCATTTCTTCCTCTTCTTATCGCAACAATCGTCACATTAAAACGCTGTCTGAAATTAATCTCCTCAATTGTTTTATCATAAAATTTCTTATGAGTTACCATAACTTCAGCTAGTGAATAATCTTCTGATAGCTCAATAAAATCTAGCATGTTGTTAGAAGTTAATTTGTGACCTAAACGGATTCCCATATCTCTTTCAGGATGAACAACAGTGTCTGCTCCTACTTTGTCCAATACTCGAGCATGATACTCATCTTGAGCTTTAGCAGTTATTTTGGGAACACCCATCTCTTTGGCCATTAAAGTTACTAAAATACTCGCTTGAATATCTTCACCAATCGCAACAATTACATGATCAAAATTTCTGAGTCCAAGTGATCGCAACGTGGCTTCGTCTTGCGCATTAGCTACAACAGCATGTGTCGCTATGTTCATATATTCATTGACCCGATCCTCACAACTGTCAATAGCAAGTACTTCTTGATCAGATTTAATTAATTCTCGACAAACACTTCCACCAAATCTTCCTAAACCGATAATAGCAAATGACTTACGCATAGTTATTCTCCCTACTGATAATTTTTATTTTACAATTCCTTGTTTAAAAGCATAAATGGCAGCTTGCGTTCTATCTTCTACATCAAGTTTTGATAAAATATTCGAGACATGTGTTTTGACTGTCTTCAATGTTATAAACAATTCATCCGCTATCTCTTGATTACTTTTACCTTCAGAAATTAATAATAATATCTCTTTTTCACGATTAGTTAAATCTTCATGTAATACATGTTCCTTAGGCTTAGATAAACGCTCCATCATTTTACTTGTTACTTCTGGCTCCAACACTTTTTCACCTTGATGTGCAGAACGAATAGCATTAGCGATGTCTTTAGCTGAGGAGGTTTTTAATAAATAGCCTGCTGCTCCAGCTTCAATGGCTGGATAAACTTTTTCATCATCGATAAAACTTGTTACGATAATTATTCTTGCTTCTGGCCATTCCGCTAATATTTTTTTAGTTGATTCTATCCCATCCATTACATCCATTACCAGATCCATCAAAATAACATCTGGCTTTAAGTCTAGTGCCTTCTCATAGCCCATTAACCCATTTTCAGCTTCAGCAATAACTTCTATATCTGACTGAATCATTAAATAAGAAGATACACCTAATCTAACCATCTCATGATCATCAACTAATAGTACTTTAATCATTCTTTTCACTCTCCTCTAATACAGGGACTTTTATTTCAATACTTGTTCCTTGCATCTTAAAACTTACAATTCGACAAGTACCACCCATGCCAGCAACCCGTTCTCTAATATTATTTAATCCATAGCTACCAACTTTTTTATTATTCATATCAAAACCTTCTCCGTCATCAACTACTCTAAGTAAAACTGTTTCATCAATTTTTTTCAAGTAAACTTCTAAAGATTTTGCATTCGCATGTCTTAATGTATTGGAAAGTAACTCTTGAATAATTCTAAAAAGATTATCTTCAATCGAACTTTGTAAGCAAACATCTTCTACATTCCAAACTAGTTCTATATTAATTTTTGTTTGAAGTTCATTTAATAACATTTCGATTCCTTGCTTTAAAGATTTTGCTTCTAAATTAATAGGTCTTAAATGCAACAATAATGCTCTCATTTCTGATTGAGAAGCATTAATAATATTAGCAATCATTTGAATCTGTTTTTCAACCACTTCAGGAACGTCTAACTCTGAAACACCCTCATTTAAAGCTGAAAGCATCATTGTCGCAGCAAATAATTGCTGGCTCACTGAATCGTGAAGCTCTCTTGCAATTCGATGACGTTCTTCTTTTATAACTTCTTCTTTTGTCTCACCTTCAAGAATTTTAGGAAAGTTATTAGATTCTTGCACTTCTTTAGATAAGATAATCATTTTATTTCTAATCTTAAAAATATCTTGCTCTAATTCTGAAATAAAAATATCATTATTTTCAATTTCAGACGCTTTTGTAAATAATTCATGTTCATAATGACCGTTAGCAAGTAATTGAAGTTTTTCTTCAATTTTACTATATATTTTACGATTTGAAACAAATAAAATACCAATAACAATTCCACTGACAGCTAGAGCTATCACAATTACATAAATAATAATTGGTACTTTAAACATTGTGGTATTGATTAACTCCAACATCCATTTTTTTTGATTTTTTGCATAAAAATAACTATACAGTGTAAAAATAAGGACCATGAATGTCATTAAAAAAGCATAGAAAAAAATGAGAGGGCGACTTTTTTTAGAAATCATACCCTTATCACCTCAACGTCTCCAAATAGTGTATTGGTTACTATTTTAATTCTTCGTACAGCTTCATCATACTCATTGCTATATAATTTAAGTGATTCATTTTTTAATTGAAAGTGCTCTCCTTCAAATACAGCTTGACCAACCATAGCTGAATGCTCTAATACGACACCAATACCAGTTGGAACTAAAATTCGAGTTTTACCAAAGCCTTTTCTCACGATAACGACATTATCTTCTTTAGGTAGTAGTGTATTACCTAAGTCTATGATTGTATCCCCATATAAAATTGACATATTAATATCATCCCACTCATAGGTATCATTACCAAAGCGCTGATTACCTATCCACGGTCTTTTAAATCGCCGACCTGATTTAGTTTCACTAGTGACCGTCTTAACCATCTTAATTTGTTTTTTTCGCCAAGGCGCACTTGAAAAGAGGTCAATACCTGATACTTCCACTCCTTTAAGACCAATAAACAGAATGGCTATAACCAGCATTAGCCATACAGCAGGAATATTTAAAAGACAAATTAAAATAGCAACTAAACTAGCAAATTTTTGAAATTGATTAAATGAAGTCTTATAAATTTTTTTTGCAGAATACACAAAATTTATAATGGCAAAAATTAAGAATAATAAAATGAGGACATTATCAAATAATTGATAGATGGCCCATAATAATAATAATAATTCCGTCACAATAAAAAAGCGCCATGAACTTTGCATAATCTCTCTCCTTTACCTATACTTAAATTTCTCTATCACAAGTATATATTCAAAAGCTATAATAATAAAACCACAAAAGAACGAATCTTCTCTACGACTTTAGTCTTAGTTAAAGACTTTTATGATAAAAAAGTCATTAGCCACAAAAATCAAGAAACAATTTTTATGGTTAATGACTCGTTTTTTATCAGATATTAATGTCCACATTCTTCTATACTTAAGAAATTTCTTCTATACGAACGTCCATATCTCCACCTGGTGTACTAATTGTCACAGTTTCTCTTAGTTTATGTCCTATTAATGCTTTAGCAATAGGAGAATCATTCGAAATTTTACCAGAGAATGGGTCCGCCTCTGCACTCCCGACAATAGTATACTCTTCTTCGTCACCATCGGGGAGTTCTATGAAACGAACTGTTCTACCTATTGAAACTTCGTCTTTTGACACATTATTATTATCAATAATTTGTGCTAAACGTATCATGTTTTCCAAAGTAGTGATTCTACCTTCAACAAAAGCTTGTTCATCTTTTGCAGACTCATACTCTGAGTTTTCAGACAAATCACCAAAACTTCTTGCTATTTTTATACGTTCTACGATTTCTTTACGTTTAACTGTTTTTAGTTCTTCAAGTTCTTGTTCTAATTTTTCTTTACCTTCTAAAGTCATCGGATAAACTTTTTCCATAATCGACTCACGTCTCCTTAAAACGATATTAAGTTATTTGACAAATGAAGAGCTTTTCCGAAATGTATCGGAAAAGCTTTTCACTTACAACATAACAAACAGATTACCATGTTAGTATTAAAAAGTAAACATCAAAATTAATTTTTTTTGTTCACTATTAAAAAATATCTTTTCTATTTCTTATCATCAATATATTCTTTTTTTAGTGCTAAATGTTCTTCGTATGTCTTGGCGTAATATACCTTACCTGTAGTTACATCTGCTAGGAAATAAACAAAGTCATTTGGTTCAGGATTCATTACTGCAGAAATGGCTTCTTCACTTGGGTTATTAAATGGTCCAGGCCCTGTTCCTTTATTAACATAAAGATTATAGGGAGATTCAACCTGAGTATCTTTGTTTGATAAATGAATTTTATGCTCATCCATTGCATACAAGATTGAAATATCAGATTGCAAAGGCATATCAGCTTCTATTCTATTAAAAAAGACTTGTGCAATTTTTTGTCGATCTTCCTTTAAACTACCTTCTTTTTCAACTAAAGAAGATAACGTAAGTACGTCTTGAACAGTTAATTTTTTTTCTGTAATTCCCTCATAAAAAGGTGTCATTACTTGATTGGTTTTTACAATCATTTGTTCAATAATATCTTCAAGTGATGTTTCTTTATAGTAGTTATAGGTAGCCGGATATAAGTAACCTTCTAATCGGTAACGAACATCTTTAGCTTGTTTTGCACTTGTTAATAACTCAGGGTATTTCCCAGCCATTTTGTTAAAGAATTTTTCATCTTCAATAACTTTCATAAATTCAGCTTTTTTTACATCTGTTTTTTTCTCGAATAATTCAGCAATTTGGTCAATTGAAGAACCTTCTGGTATTGTTATTTTAGCATCTGCTAGAGCTTCTGGTTCAGAAGTCCCACCTGCTTGCAAATCTTTGGTGATGTCTTCAAGCTTCATATTAGGTGCCATTTGGTAATATCCTGCTTGGAAATCAGCAATGTTATTCATTTTCACATAATAAGAAAAGACTAAGCCACTTTTAATAATTTTACTCTTTTCTAATACTTGCCCTATTTCTTTACTAGAGCTCCCTATTGGAATTTCAATTTGAATTAGCTTATCATTACCTGGGTCCAGTGGTTTTAAACTCGATTTAAAGAAACTATAAAAAGAGAACACGGCTACAGCAATAGTGATAACTAAAGCTAATGATATAATCAAAACAATCTTTTTCACCATATTATTTTCTTTCTTACGAGAACTATATTTAGCTTGATTGTTTCCTCGAGTTCGTTTGGGTATTTCCTCTTTAATTTCAGAATTCCCTCTATCTGCTTGCTCTGATTCCGAATCATCTTGTAGCGAATTTAATACGTAATCCTTTAAATCTTTACCTGACTTGGGACTATCATCTTTTTGGTTAAAATTATCATCTTTATTATTCGTCAAAAAGTGGTCCTCCTTAACTTCTTTTTTTTAATTTTGCTCCTATCATTATACATGATTCTGCAAGAATTCCAATTATTAAATAAAAAAATATTTAATATTTAATATTTGACTTTATATCATAACATGAATTATTAGTAAAACAGGGTATTAAGAATAAACTTCCTTTTTTAAAAGCAATAGGTTACAATAAATATGATAAAATTTAAAGGAGAATACATATGACTACATTACCTAATTGTCCAAATTGTGAATCAGCCTATACTTATGAAGATAGAGGATTATTCGTATGTCCTGAATGCGCAAATGAATGGTCACAAGATCAAACTAATGATGAAAATTCTGAGTTTATTGTGAAAGATTCCAATGGCAATATTCTTATTGATGGTGATAACGTATCCGTGATTAAAGATTTAAAAGTAAAGGGTGCGAGCAGCCCGATTAAACAAGGAACTAAAGTTAAAAATATTAAATTAGTTGATAGTGATCACAACATCGATTGTAAAATAAATGGTTTTGGACCGATGAAATTAAAATCAGAATTTGTAAAAAAATTATAATACTTACGTAAAAAACACTAATAATCAATGAAATTTAAGCATCATTTCACGATTATTAGTGTTTTTTATTTAACAATTCTTACTAAGCCACCTACCAGAATCGAACTGGTGACCTTTTGCTTACCATGCAAACGCTCTACCTACTGAGCTAAGGCGGCAAATACTATCGGACTTTCACTAGGATACCGTTTTCTTTAAAATAAGTCAATCTCCTTTTAGAAAATGCTAATAATTTGCTTCTTATTCTGAATACAAGTACATTTATTAATATGCCAATAAATAATTGAAGGAGTTTTTTTATGATAATATCTTTATCACAAGCTAATATGACTTTAGTAACTAACACTTGGAACAGTGGTTTTAGCGATTACGTGGTTCCTATAAACATGTCTGAAAAACAACTGAATAATCGAGTAAACTCATTAAATTTATCTCGAGATCTCTCTTGCGTCTACAAACAAGATGATGATTATTTAGGTGTCATGCTTTTAGGTATCCAACAATTAAATAAACAAAAAATAATGTGGGTTGGTGGTATTTCTGTTATTCCACAAGCTAGAGGACAAATGATTGCTACCAAAATGATGAAACATGCTGAAGATTTAGCACACAAAAACGAATGTGACGAAATTCGATTAGAAGTTATTTCAACTAACCATAAAGCAAAAAAATTATACGAATCTCTTTCTTACCAAGTTTTAAATGAACTATCAATAGCAGAATTAAACTATCTTCCAACTAAAAAAATAAATGATATCACTCTTTTTAATTTTCCTCATCAAAATATTTTAATTAACGAACCAAATCTTATCCCATGGCAAAACCGCTTAGTATTTACTAAAAATTGCTATTTAATAGGTGATACAGACTCCATCATAGGTTATCTTAGCTTCTCTGAAACAGCATCTAGCTTATCAATCCAACAATTAGTGATATTCGATGAACAAAAATTACAATTAATCGAAGATATTTTAATTTATTTAGCCAATTCTTATAAAAGAAAGATTACAATTAATAATTTTGATATGTCTTCCAAAGAATACAAAATGATTCATTCTCTTGGATTAGAAACTAATTTATCTCAATATCAACTTACTTTGTCTTTCGTAAAGTAAAATATATTCTGTACGGTTATTGAAATAATAGTCTTTTTGAGGTAGTCTTAATAGGTATCTATTAGACTGGAGACAACTATAAATGAAAATTAGAATTATTGGTTATGCTGGAAGTGGCAAAACCTCGCTAACGATAAAACTACAAGAAAAATACCAAATACAAGGAATCTCTTTAGATGATTACTTAAAAATAAAAGATAAAAAACAACGCTATAATTTACTTAATTCTCGATTATTATCATTAGATTCATGGATTGTTGAGGGTGTTCAAGTAAGTTCATGGACTAAACAAACATTTGATGAATCACAACTGATTGTTATTTTAGATTATCCTATTTTTATTACCCAGTTTAGAGTCCTAAAAAGAACTATTTCTCAGGTTTTTGATAATTCTAGAACCTTTGCACAAAAGAAAAAAGTTATCAAACGTATGTTTAAACTTTTCAAATGGAATCACCGCTTTAAAAAAAGATTGCCCAATATCAAAACAAACCTGTATAACCAAACATCACGGGTAATGATTTTAGAATCACCCAAAGACGAAAAAAGGTTACATCAATACATTAAAAATCAAAACAGAATGAAAAAGCATTCAGAAACCAGAAAACAACGTATACGAATGACCCAATAAAAAAGGACTTAGCATAATAATTATCTAAGTCCTTTTTTTATTTAATTAAAATTCCATTAATCTTAAAATATCATAGCCCTCTATTTTTTTACGACCCTTAAGTTCATTTAACTCGACTAAAAAGGCACAGCCAACTACGATACCACCTAATTGCTCTACTAATTCAATTGTTGCGGCAATTGTTCCACCGGTAGCAAGTAAATCATCACAAATAATTACTTTTTGGCCCGGTTTTATTGCATCTTTATGAATAGTTAAAATATCAGTGCCATACTCTAATCCATATTCAACTTCAATTGTTTCACGAGGTAATTTTCCTTTTTTACGCGCAGGAGCAAAGCCTATTCCTAACTCATAAGCAACCGGACATCCAATAATAAATCCACGGGCTTCAGGGCCAACTACCATTTCAGCTCCACGTTCTTTTGCATATGAAACAATTTGTCTTGTTGCTTCTTGATAGGCTGCGCCATCACCCATTAAAGGTGAAATATCTCTAAAGATAACACCTTCTTTTGGATAATCTGGTATGCTAGCAATATAATCTTTTAAATTCATTTGATTTCCTCCTGTTGCAAAATCCACTGTTTAATTTCTTTAATATCACTATACAAAAATAATTTCTCCATCTCAATTTTTTTCTGATAATTTTGATAGATTTTACTTTCTTGTAAGGGTTTATTCACCGGATTTTGGACTTTAGTCATCAGACCATCATCTATTGTAACAAATCCCAAGTCAAAAAACACGTTAATCATAAAAATTAATAGATTTTTATTTATTTTTAGATAAGCTGAAATTTCTTTTAGTTTATGCCTTATATCAATCGATTCTTGAGAAGCAATTAACTTGAATAATTGACCGAATTGTTCTCTTGAAGGAAGCCCTGTTAAGTAATGCTCTTGAATCACATTAACTTCAAAATAAATTCTTGCAACTTTTAATTGGCTAAATATTAATTTAGCTTTTGTCAGATCGTAAGGACAATCTACAATAACTACTTCGTCATAACCATTAATTATTTTCATAAAATCTTTATCTATTGAATCAACTAGATATGTATGCCCAGTCTTTTCAATTATCTTTGAGTATACTTTTTCTTCAAAGACTAGATAAGCAACATTATCTGTTTGAGGTTTAATTTCTAATTTTTTCTTGCCTCGAGCATCAAAAATTTGCCAGTCGGATATTGCATAGTCGGATAACATCACTTGTGGCTTTCTAAAACCATTCCACTCATTAATTGATAATTGTCCAACGACTTCAATTTCATCAGCATATTCAAACTCATGGAGTTCCATGCCTCGATTGAAAGCAATACAATCTACAGCCAGTTCTTTTTTATTTAATTGACATTTTAAATGAGCGTTGTCAGCACCAATTTGTTTTAAATTTTGCAATTTATCTGATTTAATTAAAAAGTATGGAGCTGGATTGTCTGTACCAAAGGGAGCTAACAATTTTAATCTTTCGATGAACTCAACATTAATTGTCTCTATAGAAAGAACACCATCGATCAACAGTTCCTCCTTTTCAGATGATGATATGCCTAAATCTTGAATTGCTTGATTTACTTTAGATTTTACTGAGACTAGTTGATCCTGATGGAACGTTACTCCCGCAGCCATATGATGACCACCAAAGCTTTCTAAATCAGATTTAGCTGAACTAAGTACTTGGAATAAATCTATACCTTGTACGCTTCTTCCAGATCCTTTTAAAAAACCAGTTGCTTCATCTAGATTTAATACAATGGTTGGTTTGTGTGTCTCTTGAACAATCCTGCTAGCTACAATCCCAAGTACTCCTTGATGCCAATTTTTATTAATTAAAAATAAAATTGAATCCTCTGTATTATTTTTTGCCATTTCAAGAGCTTCAGTTGTTATCTCTTTAACGATTGATTGTCTTTCAGTATTTTTTTGTTGAATAAATGTTGCGATATTAGCTGCCTCTACCTCGTCAAAAGTTGATAATAATTCTACACCAGGTGAAGCATCCCCTAATCTACCAATCGCATTCAATCTAGGTGCAATAGTAAAACCAACTGTCTCTTCTGTCGCCTCAAGCAAATCGACCTTAGAAACATCCGCAAGGGCATTTAATCCAACTCGTTCACTCTGCTTCATTATCTCTAACCCAATTTTTACTAGTGCACGATTTTCATCTGTTAAAGAAACCAAATCAGCAATCGTTCCAATGGCCACTAAATCTAAACTCTCAATAGGAATTTCACCTAGTAAAGCTGTCGCTACTTTAAACGCAACACCGACACCCGCTAAATCATTAAATGGATAATTACCTTGAGGATGCCTTGGATGAATCACAGAAAAAGCTTTAGGCAATTCTTCAGGTAATTCATGGTGATCTGTTATGATAACATCAATTCCTTTTGAGTTAGCATACTCTATCGCTTCATGACCACTAACGCCATTATCAACAGTCACAATTAATTGCACGCCCTCTTCTTCAATCATCCTTCTATAAACATCTATATTCGGGCCATAACCATCAGTAAATCGATTAGGTAAGTAGTAACTGACATTTCCCCCAATCAACTCAATTGCTTCTTTCATCACAGTTGTACTAGTTATACCATCGGCATCATAGTCTCCATAGACAAGAATAGTTTCTCCTGACTCTACAGCTTTTTGAATCCTTTCAACACTTTTCTCCATATCAAAAAGTAAAAAAGGATCATGGAAATTAGCCACTGTTGGCTTTAGATATGAATTTATATTATTAGGATCAGTCATTCCTCTTCTCCAAAGTAGTGGCGCTAATTCGGCATTAATTTTCAATTTATCTAATTCTGGAATTAGGGAATTAGACTGTTCTACATCTTCATTGAGATTCCATTTATATAGTGATTCTTTCAAGTTAACACTCCTGATCTTAGACTTTTTACAATAAAAAAAAGACCCCTGTCTCTTCACCCATTTTAGCACAAATTAGAATAAAGAGGAAACAGATACTCATCTCTATCTTGCCTCAAACCCTATGATTTGTTAAACTTTCTAATAGAAACATAAATTTAGGAGGCAATTATGAAAAAGAAATGGGTTTGGTTACTTTTGTTCTTGTTAGTTGTAGAAGTAGCTTTGGCAAGTTTCATCTTTATTAATCCGTTCAAAACGAAAGAAGTTGTAAAAAATACACCAGCTTCCTCAGAAATAACAACAACCACACAATCTGATACAACATCGTCAACTAAAGAAGATATAAAATGGATTGAAAGTGATACTGAGATAAATTTTCCAATCTTAATGTATCATAGTTTAACAGAACCAGAAGGTAATTCTTTAAAGGTTCCACCAATAGAATTTGAAGAGCACATGAAATGGTTGAAAGACAATGGTTACTATACCCTAACACCAGAAGAAGCCTATATCGTTCTCACAGAAAATAAAAAACCCGCTGAAAAAATTGTCTGGGTTACACTTGATGACGGCTATCTAAATAATTATACAGATGGTTTTCCTATCCTTAAAAAATTAGAGATAAATGCCACTATTAATTACATTACCTCAAAACTAGGATCAGCTAATTATTTTGATCTTGATCAAATGAAAGAAATGAGTCAAAGTAAATATGTTAATATTGAAAGTCACACTGTGTCTCATTTAGATTTGAATACTTTAGAAGATAATCACATCATCACAGAATTAAAAGATTCTAAATCATGGCTTGATAAGGAATTGAATCAAGAAACAGCTTTATTATGTTACCCAGCAGGGCGTTATGATGATCGAGTTAAAAAAATTGCGCAAGATGCAGGCTATAAAATGGCTGTCACAACTGAACCTGGTTATGCTAAAAAATCAGATGGCCTATTTGGTTTAAAAAGAGTTCGGATTTCACCAGGTTACACAGGAGAAGCCTTCGGTCAATTTATAACTTCATATGAATAAAAAAAGCGTTAATCACAAAATGTGATTAACGTTTTTCTATTTTAAAATTTTGAAAAGAGTCTAATTAACTTTAAATTCCACTTAACACTTTCTGCATAAAAAAAATTCCCACCATCTTTATATAACTTACCTCCATTATGAAGTAATGCAAATGGATGCTTATAAAAATAAGTTTCTTTTGTTTTATTCCCTAACAAAGGGGCTAAAATATCTCTCGAATATTTTTCAGAAATTTCTAAAGTATTTTTATTACCATGTTGTGCTACATAATCAATGTATTTCGAACCAAAATTATAAGCTTGAACTGCCGTCCACACATCACAATTTTGTCGATCAGCCTCTTTAACTACTTCAGCTAGATGCTCCACCCCTGATTCTATGCTCTCTTCACTTGTAAATATTCGATTTCTTGTACCATACTTACTTTCACTACTCTGCATTAAATCTACATGGTCACCTTTACTTTCAGTATAGATGATTGCTAAAATCACATCACTGTATTCTTCAATCCCATATTGTTTGGCTGCAGTTGTTACCTTTTCTTCCCAAACCATAACATTTTTGACTTGTTTTCTTAATATAAAGACTGTAACAATAGAGAGGACTAATAGCCCAAGTAATAAAGTAAATATAAATTTTTTAAAAAAAGGTCTTTTCTTTACTTTCAACTATTTATTGCTCCCTTTACTATTTTTTTACCCATGCATTATTTTGTCATAATTTATTACTCTAATCAAGTATAAAAAGAAAACTTAAGCCATAATTAAGGTATAAAAAAAGGCTAACTTTAAAGGTCAACCTTTCATATAATGAAGTGAAATAACTTTTACTTAAAATCTACTTTATTTTGCCATTCCTTAGATAAAAATTCTTCAGAATTTATTTTATAGGTTGGGCTAGATGTATCTTTTAAGAAACCTTGTAAATCTTGATCCATTTGCATCCAACCACGCCAACCTAAATGAATGGTGTCTTCCATAAAATAAGGTTCAGATCTTTTATCCGTATAATCATACACGTGATTAAATCCTTGTGATTTTAATTGATAATTGATTTTTTTACTAAACGTATCTAACATTTCTGTTGACAGGCCAGTATAATCTGACCATTTTTTATTGACAGGAGGGATCACAAACATTGCATCAATATTATTCTCAGCTAATTTATTTAAAACAAGTTGAAAATCTGAAAATTCTGGTGAAATAGTATAATCAAACTTAGTTTGCGAATTTTCTAATTTCCCCTTCATAGGACTAATTCTTTTTGTATAAAAAGAATTGGCAATTTCAAATGAGTTGTTACTAGTCCCTTTTTCCCCTGCTTTAAATGCCATTTCATCTAATTCTTTATAATCATATTCACTAGGTAATTTTTTTGTTTTGTCTGTAATTTTTTGACATTTTGAAGTGATTCCAATACGACTAAATAAACTATCTTCTTTTGAAAGAACTTCATAATTATACGCTGCTCGATTATAATTCATTGATGATATATTTTCACCAGATTTAATTTTTTTCATCATTAATTTCATCTGAGTATCAGTTCTAACACTTGAAAATTTTAACATACGTCTTGCTAAATATTGGTCATTTTCATCAACGTGATCTAAATCCATTAGCCATTGATTGACCTGTAATGGTGAATAAAAAAGTGAAAACATTGGATCACCCACACCATCTTTAACAAACCATTGTGGTGAGATAACAAAGACTACTTTTTTATTTTTTAATTCCTTTTCCATCGAATTCAACATAAAAAAGTGAGTTAAAGATTGAGTACCTGGAGCACCTAGTAGATATGGCTCGTAAGGTCGATCATATTTCTGAGCTAATACTGACGGGTGAAACGCATTTACGCGACTTAATTCTGATGAGCCAAAGAAAGGTAAGTATCTACCACTACCCATAGCTTCATTTTTTAAATCATTTCCTTTTAAAACATTTACTGCCATCGATGATGCCGAATTATGTACTGCTTTAGGCGAAGGTTTAGAAAACCATTTGATTGGGGAAAAGATAATCGCGCCAACAATAATTAACGCTACAAAAAGTGGCCCAATCGCAGTAAATAATTTTTTCTTAGAAATCATCCTTGTAAAGCTATGATTTGATTAATAATTTGTTGTGGTGTTCCCCATTCGCTTCTTTCATATTCTGAGACTGGTATTGTAATACCTAATTGCCCATCTACTTCTACAAGCATTTGAACAGTTGCCATTGAATCTAGTAACCCTTCATCATATAAATCTAAATCTAAAGTCCCACTTACGTCTTGACCTGTTAAATCTTCTAAAATTGCTAATACTGTTTCTTTAATATCCATTATTGTCATCTCCTATTATTATATATTGAATAATTGCTTAGCTAGTGTATCTAAGAATCCTGAGAAAATCAAGAAACTAAAACATACTGCATTAAACGTTAAAAATATTGCAAAAGCATTGGTCCATTTATTACTAGGTAATTGTTCTTTGTGTTTTTTCTTAAATCTCAACCATGCATCACACGTACAAATCAACAGAGCATGATATAGACCGTAAACAATATAATACCATGTTAAACCGTGCCACACACCCATGATTAAGAATAAAGCAAAGTAGCCGACGTTTGATGCCACAATTCTACTCTTAAATACTTTTTTCTTCATCAAGGTAAACATTAATCTCATGTAAACATAATCTCTAAACCAGAAAGAGAGGGACATGTGCCATCTGTTCCAGAATTCTTTGATGTTTGGACTTAAAAAGGGTTTGTTAAAGTTGATTGGTGTTTCATAACCAAGTAGATAACTTACCCCTACCGCAAACAAACTATAACCTGCAAAATCAAAGAATAAATACAAACTATAGACATACATATAACCTAATGTTCCAAGGAATACACCTTCTCTTGTCAAAGCAAAAGATTGGACTAAAGGTAATAAATGACTACCTAAAGCATAACCAATTAAAAATTTATATAAAAAGCCTAAGAAGATAAAATGAATCCCTTTACCTAGTAGCTCAGTATATTTTTCTTTTGACGGTGGATTATTTAAATCTTTTAAAAATCTTCGGTAACGGTCAATCGGTCCTGAAGAAATCGTTGGAAAGAAGAGTAAGAATTGAATATAGTGCTTAAGTTTGTAATCTTTAATAATGCCATCTCTAATTTCCATAATCACTTGAACAGATTTAAACGTTAAGTAAGAATAACCTAAGAAGTAAAATAGCAAGAATGATTTACTATCCGTCAGCGGTCCTACTTTTAAGATAATCATTGGGACAATACTTAAAAATACTGCTAGATAAAACCAAAAAGTACTATTAGCTTTCTGACGATATCTAAAGTAAATCCCCGTTAAAAGACATTGCCAGATAACATAACCAATCAAAGCATAGCCTTGTTTTAAATTAGGTCCTGCAAAACTAATCCACAGAAAGAAAACCGTTAACAGTGTTTGATACCAGTGCAACCTCTTGCCTCTTAAGGAATAAATAATTGAAGGAATAAATAAAACGGCAATTAATACAAAATAAAATGGTTTTTCATAAGGTGTTAAATAAGTAATAAACTGTGCTAATTTATCTATCATTTGTTTACCTCATTAATCAACGCTTTGCGATCAACCTTACCATTAGATGTTAATGGTAATTGATCCACATAAATGAAGCGTTGCGGAATCATATAGTCCATAACACTAGATTCTAATTCAGTTTTTAAAACTTTGGTTAGTTCTTTTTCTTCAAAATCACTTTCACACTCAAGAACCACATAAGCAATCAATTGTTGAACCTTATGATTTTTATTATATTTCGGTACAACACACGCATGTCTAATACGTGAATTCTCCATTAAATGATGATCAATGTCCCCTAATTCAATTCGGTAGCCATGCCATTTAATTTGGAAATCTAAGCGTCCTTTATAGTATAGCAGACCATCTTTAAGTAAGCCTGCGTCGCCTGTTTTATAAGCAGGTTTACCTTCATAAGAAAAGAAAGCTTCTTCTGTTTTTTCAATATTATTGAAGTAACCTGTGGAGACACCAGGGCCTTCGATAATAATTTCACCGATTTCTCCTTTTCGTTGAGCTTGCCCTTCATCATTTAAAATAATTAATCGTGTGTCTGACTTCACTCGACCTAAAGGTAATCTTTCGTTACTATCTAAAATGTCTTGTGTAATTTGAACACTTGTGATAGCAACAGTAGCTTCTGTTGGACCATACGTATTAAAAATTATCGCTTCTGGAAAGCGTTCCAATAATTTTTGAGCCACTCCATGAGGTAACTCTTCACCACAAAATTGGAAGTTTTCCAAACTAGGTAATTTTTCTCCAGTGAAATCTGGATTTAGTAAACAAATTTCAACAAGCGAAGGCGTTGATACCCACACGTTTAAATCCATTTTAGGAATACTACTAAACAGTAATGGAAAACTTTCTACCATATTTTTCTCCATTGGCACTAAAGTTCCTGCTGTTAGTAATGAAGGATATAAATCCATTACTGACAAGTCGAAAGAAAATGGTGCTTGGCATAAAAAACGTTGCCCTGTCTTTAGACTAAAATCTGACAACATCCACTCACAAAAACTTTCTAAATTATTATAAGTAATTTGAACGCCTTTTGGTTTTCCAGTTGTACCTGAAGTAAAGATTGTATAGTAAACATCTTCACCTGCTACCATATGTTTCAAGGAAGCTTTATCCCCTGAAATAGTCAATGTTTCATATTTTTCTAGGGTAATTACTTTATCAGAGATATTCAAAGGCCATTCACTTAAAGAAATGACACATGTTGCTTGTGACTCTTCTAAAATCATTTGAACACGGTCGACTGGCGTATGAGCATCTACTGGAATGTAACCATGACCCGATTTAGTACAAGCCAAGAAGCTAGTAACCATTTGGCTATTTTGTCCACCATAAACTAAAATATTATCTTTGTTTTGATAATTGTTTTCTAAGTAAAACGCAAGTGAATCAGATTGATTTTCTAAATCTGAATACGTAGGGCTTAGTGTCCCTTCGTCGAAAAAAATAGTTGCTGCTTTTTCATCAGACCATTTTTTGACTGTTTCTAAGATTATATTTTTCATCTATCAAATACCCCTTCTAGAATTGGTTGTAAATAAAGGATCCTCCGCCTACAGAACTATAATGATATAAATAGATTAAGCCTAACAATATAGTTGCATAAAGCGCTGTTTTTCCAACAAAAGATAACCAATATCTTGATTCTTCATTTTTAATTACTTTTTTCATTTCCATTTTTATTCATCCTCTCGCCTTAATCATAAGAAAATTATATATCAATTTTTTTTTATGTGAATCAAGCATATGTTGTAATTTTACCTACGACTTAAGACCTAGATAAAGTCATAATAGAAATATTCGTAATACAAAAGTAATATAATGTATTAATAACTTTATTGATAGTAATTTTGTTCAGATTAAACAGCCTATTTTCACATAACTAACAAAAATCTGATAAAAAAAAAGACTTGATTTCAAGTCTTTCACTGGGCTAGCTGGATTCGAACCAACGATGACGGAGTCAAAGTCCGTTGCCTTACCGCTTGGCTATAGCCCAATATTATAATAGGCGACTGATGGGAATCGAACCCACGCATGTCGGAACCACAATCCGATGTGTTAACCACTTCACCACAATCGCCATAATAATAATGGAGGGGGGCAGATTCGAACTGCCGAACCCAAAGGAGCGGATTTACAGTCCGCCGCGTTTAGCCACTTCGCTACCCCTCCATATAATGGCGCAAGACAGAATCGAACTGCCGACACACGGAGCTTCAATCCGTTGCTCTACCAACTGAGCTACTGCGCCTAAACTATCAAGCATAGTTTAGTAATGACCCGTACGGGAATCGAACCCGTGATACCGCCGTGAAAGGGCGGTGTCTTAACCGCTTGACCAACGGGCCTCTATATAATACCTAATTTACGGAAAGTAAGGGATTCGAACCCTTGAGACAGTTATTACCGCCTACATGATTTCCAATCATGCTCCTTCGGCCAACTCGGACAACTCTCCTGGGTCAAAACTTATTTTAAGTAAAAACTCCGGCAGTAGGACTCGAACCTACGACATCATGATTAACAGTCATGCGCTACTACCAACTGAGCTATGCCGGATTATTTAATTATTAATTTATCCTTACAGCATGTAAATAAAATTACAATACCGGCGGCCGGGGTCGAACCGGCACGCCCTAACGGGCACAGGATTTTGAGTCCAGCGCGTCTGCCAATTCCGCCACGCCGGCATAAGAATAAATAATAAAAGGCGGTAACCGGATTTGAACCGATGATAGAGGTGTTGCAGACCTCTGCCTTACCACTTGGCTATACCGCCGACAACTGGGCTAGCTGGATTCGAACCAACGATGACGGAGTCAAAGTCCGTTGCCTTACCGCTTGGCTATAGCCCAATATTATAATAGGCGACTGATGGGAATCGAACCCACGCATGTCGGAACCACAATCCGATGTGTTAACCACTTCACCACAATCGCCACAATAAAACAGGGGTAGTAGGAATCGAACCCACGCTGACGGTTTTGGAGACCGTAGTTCTACCGCTAAACTATACCCCTATAGTTTAAATAATATAATAATGGAGGGGGGCAGATTCGAACTGCCGAACCCAAAGGAGCGGATTTACAGTCCGCCGCGTTTAGCCACTTCGCTACCCCTCCATATAATGGCGCAAGACAGAATCGAACTGCCGACACACGGAGCTTCAATCCGTTGCTCTACCAACTGAGCTACTGCGCCTAAAACGGTCCCGACGGGATTTGAACCCGCGATCTCCTGCGTGACAGGCAGGCATGTTAACCCCTACACCACGGAACCAATTTAGATAATGGAGGTTAACGGGATCGAACCGCTGACCCCCTGCTTGTAAGGCAGGTGCTCTCCCAGCTGAGCTAAACCTCCATATAAATATGAATATTATATTACATGACCCGTACGGGAATCGAACCCGTGATACCGCCGTGAAAGGGCGGTGTCTTAA
>NZ_FWFD01000004.1 GCF_900163795.1 Vagococcus fluvialis bH819
TTTCTTTATTGACATAAGTGTTTGTAATTGTTGTACCTTCTACTTTACTTGTGTAGTTTTCTGGTACTTTGATTTCTTTGACGCTGTAGCTGTACTCTTTACCTTTATTGTCGTACTTAGGTAAGTCTTTAAAAGTGTAAATCCATTTGTCTGAATTACCTTTTATTTCTTCTACTTTTTCTGACTCTCCATTTTTCAATAACTCAACAGTAATGTTTTCTGGACGAGTTTTGAATTGGTTACTATAATCTTCCCAAATCTTGGTTACTGGTAATTCTGTTGTTTCTTTATTGACGTAAGTATTTGTAATCGTTGTGCCTTCTACTTTACTTGTGTAGTTTTCTGGTACTTTGATTTCTTTGACGCTGTAGCTGTATTCTTTCCCTTTGTTGTCATACTTAGGTAGATTTTTAAAAGTATAACTCCACTTGTCTGAATCACCTTTTAACTCTTGAACCATTTCTGATTTACCATTTTTAAGTAATTCAACGGTAATGTTTTCTGGACGAGTATTAAATTGGTTACTATAATCTTCCCAAATCTTAGTTACTGGGACTTCAACAGTATCTTTATTAACGTAAGTGTTCGTGATCGTTGTACCTTCCACTTTACTTGTGTAGTTTTCTGGTACTTTGATTTCTTGCACTGTATATCGATAGTCATTACCTAAAGCATCTTGTTGCGGTAAATTAGTAAAATTATAAGTCCATTCATTGTCTTGTCCTGATAATTCTATTTCTTTAAATTCTTTTTCATTTTGTAACAAAGCTACTTTAATGCTGTCTGGACGAGTATTAAAGTGATTGTCATAATCTTCCCAAATTTTTGTAATGGGTAGACTGACTACTTTAGGAACAACAGTTGCTTCAACATCTGTATTTTTTAAAGAGTTAATAATAGGTTGATCTTTTTCATAGGATTTTACTCGTGCGTAAAAATAAACACTGGTCTCTTTTCCTTGAATATTGTTCCCTTTAGAATTACTTATTTTAATTTCATTATTGTCATAAACTGCTTGATATTTACCTGATTTATCTAATAATTTAATTTCTGATAATTTATTTTTTTCTGTTGGAAGAGAAGTAAATAAGTTATTTTCAGGAACAAAACCTAAAAATTCAATCTCCTTTGGTAATTCATCAATCACTTCAAAACCAAAAGCACCAGTATAACCACCATTTGGTAATAATTTAATTTGATAAACCACGATATCATCACTATTTTTTTCTTTCATATCCAGGTTTAAAGATTTTTTAAAGACTTGCTCGTCCATTGAAGCAACTTGCTTATCTAAAGCCATCTCATCACCAAAAGAATTAACTTCTGTTTCTTTAGTACTTGTATAAACTTCTTCATGCCCTTTGACATTGAAAGTTGCTGTATTTTTAATATCTAGTAATACCTTCTTGTCAAAGACTTTTGTTTTCAAAGATAAATTAATTTTCATGCGTTTACCATCTTGAAAACCTGCTGCTAATTCTTTAAATTTATCGTTCGGTCGAATGATTAATTGTTGTTCATTATTTTCATTCTTATCACCTAGAGAAAGCGTTAATAAATCTGCCAGTTCTCTTTCGCCCCAACCTAATTCTCCAGATAATTTAGCATTTAATAACTCTGATTCATCAAAATAATCCAAGTTAACCCAATCAATTAATTCAAAATCATCCATGCGACTAATTGGTTTATCCCATCCATTAATCTCAAACGCATAGTCAATAGTTGCTGCTTCACCTTTTTCAATTTGGATATTACTTTTAGCATTCTTTTTAAAGGCTTTATCTTCTTTGACAGGAGGAGTCACGGTTTCTTTCTTCTCTATCCCCGTATCAACGTATGTCGGGTACTGATTAGGACCATCATGTAATATCGCCCAATTTCTAATAGACCAAGTTGGACGGTTGTATTTTCCAACGTATTGTCCATTTATCATCCGACTAACCTTTAGTGTCATTTTTAATTGATACGACTGATTTTTATCTTTACCTACATTCACATATAATCTGCCATTTTTTAAAGCATAAGAAAAGACTGGTGCTTTAGCTAACTCAGTAATCATATCACCATCATGAATTTCTTGATATTGACTACTAACATCTTTTCCAATTGATTTATCACCCTGCATTACATTAAGCGCTGAGATTTGATATTCAATATTTGTCGGTAAAATATCAACCAAAACGGTATTTTCTTTTAAAGCGTTTGTTCCTTCTGTTTTAAACTTATTCAAATTAATATCGACTTGATAATTTAGATCAACCGTTGTCGGCTTATCTGCTTCATCAATAAAATAACCATCATCTGTTAAACGATGTTTCATAAAATCTTGATCCACTGTTTTATTAATAATGTCCCAGGTATTCTCTTGATTAGGATCAATAACTCCTGGTTTTGTTGCTTTTGAATAGCCTATTGAAAATTGACCTGTTTCTTCTTTATCATTGAATTTAGCAATGTTTTTAACAACATAATTACCTTGATCTTTTGTTTCTAACTCTTTTTCAGCTTCCTTGATAAGCTCTTCCTTACCAGATTCTGTCATAAAAGCAGTATAGTTCAGCTCTAACTTAGAATTTGCTGGCAAATTAATATTTGTTAATGTTAATTTATTATCTACAATAACAATATTAGAAGCGTCCAATGGATACTCTTTTGTTTCTGTTACTTCATTCAATTCATCCATAACGGTTGTTGTTGTTACTTTAGCTTTTATTTTTGATACATCTGAATTAATGTTCCATCGTGAATCAATTTCATCCGTAATCGTTCCACCAGTCACTCCTTCAGCTGTTTCCCAATTTAATTTGTATTTAACATTGGCCTGTTTATTTTCAGTAATAGTAACCTTACCCTTTTCATCTTGGGTGATAGCATATTTATTACCATTTTCAACATTTTTTTTAGTTCGATTTTTATAGTTGGTACTTGGAATTTTTGACCCTGGTACTTTTTCGATAATTGTGACTGTGCCTTCATCTCCATCCAAAGACCAAGATAAATGACGTTCTTCATTTTTTTCTTTTTGTGTTAAATGATATTTACCAGAAATCGTAAATTCACCATTACTGTTAATCGTGCTATCTTTAAATTTAATATTAATTTTTTGGGGATTATTGGGATCACGAGTAATGCTTTCAATATTTTCATTTCCTGCTGGAACTTTTAAAATACTGTCGGGCAGTTCTAACTCTTCTGGAAAAATAATCGGAACTGTTTTTCCTATTAAATCAGTCGATCCTGCTTGATACCCTAAACGAAAAGTAAATGTATCATTTTCATTAATAATTGGTATCCCATTAAATTTAGAACCATTAAGCTCTAAAATCATCTCTAGACTAGAGGGTTGATCCACTACATTTCTTTGCATCTGTTGTTTGACTACAGGTTGTTCTTTAACTATTTCTTTTTCCTCTGAAGAGGCTGTTGTAGAAGTATCCATTTCTGATATATCTGATGATTCAATTTCATATTTTTTCATTTCTAATGGTACCGTTATTTTTTGTGAAATAGTTGAGGCACTCAATTCACTTAGGCCTTCAACTGAATCACGACGAATACTCAATTTAATTTTAAGAGCTGATTGACTCTGAGCTCGGCTATTGATTAAAAGTTTATTGCCATTCTCAATCGCAACATCTTCTTGTACTGCCCCACTAGTACTTGAAACAGTTGCTGCTATTCCTTCATTCAAAAGAATTTCAAACTTTTCATCTACTTCTGTTACATTAGTTACGTGAGCTGTTATTTCTGTCGCAATTTCTTCTTCACTCTCTGAAATAACCTTAAATGTTTCTAATAATACACCTGTCACCTTTTCATTTTCCGCTAACGCCATAATTGGTAAAAATGACTGCGCAGTAAATAAAAACGTCACAAAAAAGACTAACGCTTTTTTTAAATTCTTATTCAACTTTTCCCCATCCCTTATTTTTAAAATACTCGTAAAAAAAACGACGTCTGGGTAGACATCGTACTTATTCACGGTTTCATTTATTCGGCAAATTCAATTATAGAGGTTATTTTTCAAATGACATTCTCTCTTTTTACACCACCATATGCAATATAACAACATCATTTTTTTGTGATTTTAACAACAATTAGTTATGTATACGTTACCAAACTTACTAAAACAAAGCATCTTTCTTTTTTATTTTTAAAACGTTATAGTAATAATTAAATAACAATAAAAAAATTTTGATTACTTTTTTATAATTTTTAGGTATAAAATTTTATAGATATTAATCCTTTTAATAAGTCTTTTATATTAATATATTGTCTTATTAATAAGACTTTATATGTCTTAATTTATTTTAAATAACAGTATATACTCTAAAAATGTTTTTTTGTAATAAAATAGTCTTGTTTTTTAATAAAAAAAAGAAGATGATTAATAACCATCTTCTTTTTACATATATACAAAGTATTCAACTTTTAAGAATAAAACATCTTATTAGATAGACAATAAAAAACCTTATAAGGATAATCAGTCCTTTATAATATGAAAGTTACATTCTTCCAAAATATTTCTCACTTCGTCTGTTGATTTAGTATTCATCAATTTCACTCGTAAATCATTAGCACCCGGGAATCCCTTAACATAGATTTTAAAGAAGCGATGTAAACCAACAATTGATCGCGGTACTAATTCACTAAACTTGTCTTGTAGATCTATTTGCATTTGTAGTAATCCTAATAATTCTGAAGAACTATGTTGTCTTGGTGTTTTTTCAAAAGCAAAAGGATTTTTAAAAATTCCTCGGCCAATCATAATACCATCAACGCCATATTTTTCTGCTAGTTCCATACCTTGTTGGCGATCTAGGATATCACCATTAATTGTAATGAGAGTATTTGGCGCCACTTTATCTCTAATAGCCATAATTTCGGGAATTAAGTCCCAATGAGCCTCTACCTTACTCATCTCATCTCTTGTTCTTAAATGAATCGATAAATTAGCGATATCTTGCTTCAATAAATGTGTAATCCACGCTTCCATTTCTGACAGTTCTTTAAAACCTAAACGAGTCTTCACACTTACAGGTAAGCCCCCAACTTTAGCTGCTTGAATTAAGTCAGCTGCTACTTCTGGTCTTAAAATTAATCCACTCCCTTTCCCACGATCTGCCACATTAGGTACAGGACATCCCATATTTAAGTCAATTCCCTTAAATCCCATTTCTGCTAATCCAATACTCATCTCACGAAAAAATTCCGGTTTATCTCCCCAGATATGCGCCACAACAGGTTGCTCATCTTCCGTAAAAACTAAACGGCCCCGCACGCTATCACGGCCCTCTGGATGGCAGTAACTATCTGAATTAGTAAATTCTGTAAAAAAGACATCTGGTGCACCAGCTTTTTTTACCACATGTCGAAATACCACATCTGTCACATCTTCCATCGGTGCTAAAATAAAAAAGGGCTTTGGTAACTCTGCCCAAAAATTAGTTGTCATAATTTATATCTCCGTTCATTGTCTTGATTATTTTGTGTTTCCTTCTGAATAAAAGCATCACCATTATACTAATAAATAAAAAAAGAAGCAAAGTGGAAACGACACCTAAAAAAACAGTCAGTATTCAGTGAATCAGGCCCACTGAATACTGACTATTTTTTTAAATCACCCAACTAGCAACAATCGCTGCAATAGGCGCTAATGCCACAACGGTTATACCAGTCACCACAATTGCAAGTCCCGCCATAGCTCCTTGGACTTCTCCCATCTCAATCGCACGTGATGTTCCAATCGCATGGGACGCACTACCTAGAGCAATCCCTTGCGCCACTGGGTCATCCACACCAAACCATTTCATAACACTTGGTCCAATCATAGCGCCCAAAACGCCTGTGATTACCACTAAGCCAACGGTTAGAGAAACAATTCCACCTAGAGAATCAGAAACGCCTACCGCAATCGCTGTCGTAATGGATTTGGGAATCAACGTTATGACCATTTCTTGATTAAAATTAAAGACTTTCGCAAATAAGAAAATCAACATCGTATGGAAAAGAACGCCTAAAAAAATACCACTTAAAATTGCTGGAAAATAACGACGGAGATAATCAAAATTTTTCTCTAAGGAAATAGCTAAAGAAACTGTTGCCGGTGTAATAAACAAGCTAAAATACTTGCCACCCTCTTGATAAGTATTTAATGGAACATCAAAAACCATCAACAAAATAATGATTGCAATGATCGTAAAAGATAAAGGTGTAAATAATGGATTGGAAGGATACTTGGCTTTTAAATGGCTAGATAACAAGTAAAAACCAAATGTCAACGTAATCCAAAGTAAGGGATTTTTCAATATATCATTCAACATGAGATTTTAATTCCTTTTTTAATAGAGTTTTTTTATCAAAACGACGTTTAATTCGTTGAACCACACGTCCCACAAAGACAATCATCAGCCCCGTTGTAATAACCATAATAATAAGTAACTGCCACCAAATGTCCTTTAACATATCAAAATTAGCCATTAAGCCAACTCCTGCTGGAACGAAAAATAGTCCCATATTATTAATAAGCCAATGTCCGGTATCCTCTACTTGATTCATCTTAATCCATTTAAAATGAAGGGCACAAAATAAAAGCACCATGCCTATCACACTTCCTGGAATGGGGATGATTTTTGAGACAATCTCTCCTAAAAAAGAAAATAAAAATATGACGAATAACTGCTTCATAACTTTCAAAAGTAATCTTCCTTTCACTTACCTTGAACATATTCTAACACTTTTTAATCTGCTTTGTGCTTTTTTAATGAAAAAAATTATGAAAATTTTCATAAAAAACAAAATAGGGCTAAATTTATTTAAAAACAAATTTAGTCCCACTTTATTTTTATTATCTACTATAACTCTATTTAATCAAATCTTTATAACTAATCACTGTTTTTTCTGATAAAGTGCTTGTTTTAGAAAATGTAGGAACTGTGACAATTGCCGAATTGATCAATAATTTACTAATTCTACCCTCATATAATTCTTTTTTGTATACGAAAGATACTTTTTGATTTTTATAAAATTGTTGGTTTTCTATTATCTTTTCTTGCGGTTTCCATTGTCCAAATCCCATAATTATTTTCCTCCTTCAAAAAAAAAGACCTAAAATAATTAGATCTTTTTACCCTTTAAAATTAAGCTTTGTGAATGTTAACAGCTTGCATTCCACGTTGGCCTTCTTCAATTTCAAATGTTACTGCTTGACCTTCGTCAAGTGTTTTAAATCCGTCTGATTGGATTGCTGAGAAATGTGCGAAAAGATCTTCACCGTTTTCTCCTGTAATAAAACCAAAACCTTTGTCTGCATTAAACCATTTTACTGTACCGTTATTCATATAATTTCCTCCTATGCATATCTTAGTATGCGTTTTGTTGCAATAGACGTTTGATAAGCAAAAGAAGAATTATAAATATATATTTAGTATCCTTATTACATGTCAAATTCAATTACTATATTAGTATAACACAAAAACCTTTTGATTTGTGAGATTTACACTAATACTATAAAAAAATGTTTCTAACTAACAATAAATATACCATTTAACAATTACAAAAAGGCCCCCATGATACAATTAACGTAGACATTTCTAGTAAACTGACACAATGTTTTAAAAATTTATAAATGATTAATTATTTTATGAAAAAAAAGAACATATTTTATTATTACCTTATTTTACAGATTGATATGCTTGCTTTTGCAATGGTCACAGGAGCAGCACTTGGAGTGATTTCAAAAAATTATAAAATAAGAGATACCTTCTGTAATACTTTTTTCTGTATAATTTTTTACTCAAAATACATTTTTATATAAGAGAAAATACTCGTTTTTATTTGATACACATTATTACCATTACTGTCCTTTTTTTTATTAAATTTCATTTTATCTATTATCAATCCCTCTTTATTTTTTATTGATAGACGATTTTTTTCGATTACCACATCTTCTTTTTCAACTGGAATTTGTAAATACGTTTCAAACATAAAAATATTTTTATGTTTTATCATTATTTTTTCATTTTGTATAGTGGTATTTATTATCCCTGATTTTTGAATAGAAGGAAATAAGTATACACCTTGACTTGTCAGATTATCTGTAAATTCAGCAAGTGAAATATTAATGTAAGTTGCTGATCCTTGAGAATCTTTTCTTATTAATTCATCAAATGATTCTCCAATTGTTTTATTTATATTATTAAAATTTTTTTTAATTGGTAAGACTATATTTTCTTGATCTAAATCAATTTTTTTTCTTGCACTCGTTTCAAATAAAAGGTCTAAAGGTGACTTTTTATTTTTTTTAAATTCAATTGTATCTATTTTATTTAATTGATTTATTAAAGATAACGCTAAATCTCCAAGTATATAGCTTTCAATTTCAGCATTTCCAGATAATTCAGTAACCACTGTATCAATAGGGTAAATGCCGTCTATTTCATCTCCACTTAAAAAACGTCGCAAACTTTTTTCAAAATATGAAGCAGTACCTTCTGAAATATCTGTAGATAATGTCTCTAAGTATTCTTGCTTAAACTCTTTTTTCCAGCGGTCATGTAAGTAGGCAGCTTCTGAAATATATTCTTGCTTTTTCTCCGCATCTTTTTCTTTGTATCCTAATAACAGGCGGTCATAAATACTTATTCGTAGTGTTCTTGATTTTTCTTGAATAGGATATGATGTTCCTCTTTTTTCATAACCAGATTCTTCCGGCCAATTTTTTTGTTCATAAAAATGAAAAGATTCATGCATAGCAAGATCATAAAAATTATCTCTTTCAATATCTGTAAAAACATCAGCAGATTTACCTAAAAATAGTGATATACTTCTTTTTTTATTAAAAGTAATTTTACTAAAAGATCCTACTGTATTATCAGCTTTTTTCAATGCTTTTTTGGCTGAATAACTATTTAAATCTACATTGTTTACTTTATCATCTGAAATAAAGTAAGCTTTAGATCCATTAGTGATAAAAATATTGTAATCAGAAAATGTAAACTGTTCCCAATGATCATCCCAACTATTCTTAATTTTTTTATGATTTTCCCCATAAACTTCAGCAGTTTGTTTTAATTCAAAATCTGATATTGGAACCTTTTTAATCACTGCTTCTTTGGTTTCTTCTAAATTTTCTCTTTCAGATGCGTGAACCTCAGTATTCGTCAAAAACATAAGAAATAAAAATGTGAAAATACCTATAGATAATATATTTCTCCTCATAAATAAACCACCTTTCTTTTAATACGTACCTTAATTATAATGCGGATTTTTTTTAACTCATCGGTCTATAGACTTATTTTTTTCTAATTTTTAATTAACTAATTGAAAGTTAGAAAAATAAGCTAAGATAAAACCACTTATTCTGATATATTTAGGATAAAAAAATTTATTACTACCTTTTATTTAAATAACTATGATAAAATTATCAATTAAAAAGGTGATGTTTGAATAAAAAAAGATAATCTTTTTTATCTTAATTAGTTTTAGTCTATTTGCTTATGGGTGTAAACCTAAAAATAAAAAATTCAAACAGTTAATAGCTCCACACTAACTAATACAACGACTTCTAAGATCAATCAAATAAAATTATCTAAAGAATATCTACTAAGTAGACGGTAATCCACAGAACAAAATTGGCCTATGGAGATAGATATTTATGAAAATCTTGAAACAAATCAACTTGAACTCAGCATCTTAGCTCCAGAAGATGCTGTCGGTTTTTTTAACACTACAAGTGGTTACAGTTCTTTTTCTAGCAGTGATAACTCTGCGAGATATAAATTTTCTCTTTGTGATGATCGTTTAACTATGACAAAAATTTATACCTCTGATAGTCAAAATTCTTCAGGTCCCATTCGTCCTTGGTATTTAGAAAAAATCAACACTGACTAACTTGTCTAAACTACGATTACTTAAATTAACTATAAAAAATGAGGAGTGATTAAAATGGTAGAAACGTTAGAGACACCACGTTTAACATTACGAAAAATGACCGTTGCTGATTCTGAAGAAGTCTTTGAAAATTGGACAAGTTCTGAAGCTGTAGCAAGGTATCTAACTTGGGCTCCACATTCTTCCGTCGATATAACAAAAGATTGGTTAACCTTCCAAGAAAAAAGTGACACTGTAGACTGGGGAATCATACTAAAAGAAACCAATCAATTAATTGGAAATATTTCTGTTATTGAGGATAAGCCCAAAATTAAATCGAAAACACTAGGTTATGCATTAGGTGAAAAATTTTGGAATCAAGGTTATATGAGTGAATCTTTAACAAAAGTCATTGAATTTTTATTTGAAACAACTGATGTGAACCGAATTGATGCAGAACACGATATAGAAAACCCTGGATCTGGCCGAGTTATGGAGAAATCTGGAATGACCTTTGAAGGGATTTTAAGAAAAGCCGGATTAAATAACCAAGGGATTGTTGATGTAGCCTTTTATAGTATTTTACGGTCTGATCGAGTATAGAATGAGAACGCTTTATTTATTTAGGTTTTAAAGATATTTCATGATAAAATATAACTATCAAATAAACTAAAGAAAAGAGGATTTTTTATGTCTAATGATAACCCGTATATTCCTAATCCACCTACCCCTGCAAGTGATTCTATTAAAGAGGTAGACAAAGAAATCATTCTAAAAGAAAAGTTTAGTGACGAATTGATGAGAAACTTAAATTCAAAAAATACTGATATTATTTTACCTGACGAAATAAAAATAAAGGAAAGAAAAAAAGAAGATTAGACCATAAAAAAGGCTCTCAGAAAAATTCTGAAAGCCTTTTTTACTTCATTCATTTATCTTTTCAAATGCAATATTGGATAAGGTTTGCCAAACCCATCTGTCTGACTTTCAGATGCTACTTCAAAACCATGTTTTAAATAGAATTCTTTGGCATTTTTATTCTGCTTATTCACATCAATGTACCGAATATTTTTATGCTCGATCAACCACGTTAAGATCCAATTACCATAACCTTTGCCTATATACTTTGGATCTAGAAAAAGCATTTCTAATTCTTGAGCATTACCTCCACTAAAACCAACTACTTGATTTCCGTTATACCAAAGAGATAGCTCTACTGCATCTAAGAATTTTGGAATCTGCATTTTATAGAAGGCTTGATCTTCCGAACTAAGGAAGTGATGTGTCGCTTTGACTGACAATTCCCAAATAGTTAAAATTAATTCATAGTCATTTGATGTTGCTGTCTTTTTAATTAACATTTTACATTCTCCTCAACTTTTTATTTTTTTATCCTCTCCTTTATATTTTTATCATCTTTAGGTAGTTTCACTCAAAAATCTACTATTAACGGGCTGCCATTTTCTTGAATCGTTTCATTCCAACAATTCCCATCACAAGAGTAAATACGACAATTCCACCTAAACTTAACCAAATTGGCATGGCATCCGACGTTTCAATCATTGTGCTTCTTAACGCTTCATTAATATATACTAAGGGATTTAATAAAACCAACCCTTTCATTACTGGAATAGCACTTAAAGATGCCCAATTGAAGAAAATAGCCCCAGTAAAGATAATTGGCATTAGAAAGCCTGGGAACATTGCCGCAATTTGCATTGGTTTAACAATTGTTCCTACTAATAATCCTAACGTTGCAGACGTAACTGAACTAATTAATAGAATTAAAATCAACTGTAGAATATCTACTGATGTCATTGAGAAATTCAAGTAACTTCCCATGAAAATAACCGAAACCGGTGAAACAATTAACGCTCCAATCCATGATTCAATAATCCCGACAACCATCTTCGACCAAGCGGTTACTTTAATACTAACTGGGGCTTGTAAACGATCCTCAATCTCTCTCGAATTATTAAAATCCATTGACAATGGGACAGCTGTTCCGTGAATACCTGTAATTAGCAAACTCATACCAATCATCCCAGGGAACATTTGATTGGGGAAATCTTCTGATAAAATACCTATTTTAGGTAGAACATAACCATAAGTTAAGATTAAAATAAATGGCAACATCGCTACCCTAAAAATAAACTCTGCCCAGTTCCTTAGTTGAATGACTAAATCTCTTTTAACCATAATCCAAAAGACTGTTGATGTTTTCACTTGATTATTCATATTATTTCTCCCCTTCGTGCGTTGTTGTTAAATGGATAAAGATGTCATCTAAAGTAGTTGAACTTAGTTGGATCTTTTCTAATTTCGTCATTGATGTATCAAACAAATGAAGAATTTCTGTCAGTGCTTTTTTGCTATCATAAGGGTAAATACGATACTCTTTATCATTAACTTTATTAATATTTTTTACTGTTTCTAATTTTGAAATTTGTTTGAAGAATAAATCTGTTGTTTTATCAACTTTTAAGTAAATGAGGTTTTCTGATGGAATTTCTTTTTTCAATTCATCGATGGTTCCAATAGCTTTTATCTCGCCCTTACTATAAATTGCTACTCGATCTGAAAAGCGTTCTGGCTCTTCCATATAGTGTGTGGTTAAAAAGACTGTCGTTTTATTCTCTTTATTTAATTTCAATACATGATTCCAAAGAATTTCACGATAGCCTGGATCAAGCCCTGTTGTTGGTTCGTCTAGGAATAAAATATCAGGTTTATGCATGATGGCTCTAGCAATTTTCAAACGTTGAGCCATCCCACCTGAAAAACTTTTAACATAATCATCTTTCCAATCATACAAACCAAAATCTTTTAATAGCACATTAGCACGATCCTTTGCTTCTTTTTCACTTAAACCAAAGTAACGACCATGATAAATCAAATTTTCATAAGCTGTTAACCCACGATCTAAATTATTATGTTGGGCAACAATTCCAATTTTCGCTCTAGCCGCAATCGGATTTTTCTTAATATCCTCACCATTAATGTAAATATCACCAGAAGTTGGAGATAGTTGTGTGGTTACCATATTAATCGTCGTGCTTTTACCTGCACCATTTGGCCCTAAAAAACTAAAGATTTCACCTTTTCTTAAATCAAATGTAATTCCGTTCACGGCTACATGGGATTCACCATTCGCTTTCTGGAATACTTTTTTCAAATTAACTACTTTCAAAATACTTTTCATGTCGACTCCTCTTTCGGTTTACAAATGTAATTTATTAACCGAGTTTACAATCGTAGTTCTAAATTGTCAAGAGATATTTCTTAACACAATAAAAAAACTTGAAAAAATAGTTATTTAAAACTACTTCTTCAAGTCTTTAATGTCTATTTTATAAATCACTATCGCCTATTTTTTTTAACAAAATCAATCATATCATAGATACAATCTTCTGCTTGCGGAAAATTCCCAATTTGATCAATATAAGCATGACCCATTCCATTATAAATTGTCACTGTCGTATTCACACCTAAATCGACTAATTTTTTTGCATAAGCTAAACTTTCAAATGTCAGAAAATCATGTTCCCCTGATGTAATCATAGTTGGCGGCATTTTTTCACTGACCGACATGTAAGGTGTTAAGTATTTATTCAGTACATTATCTGTTCCTAGAATTTCTGATAAACCACTTGTCATACCTGAAAAAATTTCAATTGTCGGGCGGATCACATTTTCATGTTTTTTATACATCATTACATCTCGAGTAATATCAAATTCTGTATATTGATCCTTGATTTCCCCCATATTAAGCGTTGGATATAATAAAATCTGACCACAGACATCTTGACGATTTTCTTCAATGTCACGATTGCTACAATAAGCCGTCAAATTACCACCGGCACTGTCACCTGCCACAAAAATACTTTGCGGATCAGCCCCCCACTCCTTGGCATTATCTGCTAACCACCTCAAACCAGAGTAACAATCTTTATGACCAGTTGGATAAGGATTTTCAGGGGCTAGTCGGTAATCAATACTTACCGCTATCATATTAGTTTGGCTAACAAATAAGCGAAGTGCCTCACGAATCACATCAATACTACCCGCAAAGAAGCCACCACCATGGATAAAATAAAGAACAGGAGAATTTTCTATTGGTGTTTCTGTTTGAAACCGAATCATAGGAATTTCATATCCGTCTTCTGCTTTCACAGTAAAATTAAACTCATCTATTGTTTCTTCTACAATCGGTGTCGCATCTACATTATTAAACATTTTTCTAAGACGCTTAATTGATTTTGGACTGGCATCAAATTTCATTAAACTCTTGGGCATAAATTTCATAAGTAAGCTTATTTTTTTCTGTGTTTGATAAAGTCTTGGGTCCATTGCCCCTGTGATATCACAATCTGGAATTGGTTTGACTGTAACTGCCACATCACGACGTGTCATTTGATATTGTTTTTCTTTAATTTTATCAACTAGTGTTATATCATATTTTCTTGTCATCTCATAAACCTCCTAGTTCGTTGTTTCATTTCATTCTATTTCTTCTAATAAATGATATAACGCACCCAATAATCCCGCTTCATTTCTAAAATGACATGGAACAATTTCAACAGGTGGGATCATACTTGAAAAAATTGGAAATGATGCTAATATTTGTTGGTGTTGTCTTTTAATTTCTTCAATCAGTAACGGTTGAGCACTAATGCCACCACCAATCGCTATTTTTTCTAAATCCACGACTGCTTGGACATTCATCATAATGAAGGCAACATCTCGACAATAGGTTTCGAATAATGGATAGATTAGTTCATTCTTTGTTTCTAGGGCTTCAAATACACGACGCCCGTCTAATCGATCGTCCAAACTAAGTTTTTCTGTTGCTTGTCTAATAAATCTTACTGCCGAACCTTTTGCTCCTCCAATGGTTCCTAAATCCACTGGGTATTCTGTTGCCATCATGAGCATACTAAATTCCCCAGCTTGAAAATGAGCTCCAGAGTGAAGTGAGCCATTCAATATCAACCCACCTCCAACGCCAGTTCCTAAGGTCATGACGCCACCATTCGAAATATTTTTTAATTGCCCTAACCATAATTCAGCAAGGGCAGCTGATTTTCCATCATTCATCACACTACAGGGCAATTTCATTTCTTTTTCGATAAATGCTTTCAAAGGAAATTCATGTAAGAAAGTCAGTGCTCCTCCATGATAGATAACACCTTCTTCAGAATCGATTTTCCCTGGACAACTAACTGCTACAGCTTTTATTTGATTATCATATTGTTTTAAAATCATCGTTAATACTACTTTAAAATCCGCTAAATTTTCAGGTGTAGCCTCTTTTTTTACAAAAACTATTTGGCCACTTCGGTTAATTAAAGCATGCTTGATAAAGGTCCCTCCAATATCAATACTTAAATAATGAGTCGATTGTGTCATACTAATTCCTCCCACATTTATTACAGCGCTTACAATTATATTTTACTTTTTATACGATTAACATTATAGTAATTTTAACTGATTAATAGTATTTTTATATGTAAGGAGTGACAAAATGAAACCTTTAACTTATTTTTTAAAACATTTAACAGAAATCACTAACTTTTCTTATCTTTTAATCAATAAGAAAACTCAAGAAACTATCTCACAAAAAAATTTAACTGATATCACTTTGTCTGATAAACAACTAACGGAACTTTTAAAACCAACGACGACGATTTTTAATTATTATCTAAAAGAACAACACCTACTGCTCATGGCTTATAATATGACCGATGAAGCGCAATTATTACTTCTATTCATCGATGATGAGATTAATCGGGTCATCTATTATAATGATCAATTACTTAAAATAGCAGAAATGATTCATTTATTCGTAACCGAACGTCCCTTTTCAAAAAAAGAAATTCTCTCAATTAATCAAAATATTCTTTATTTAAAAGAAAGTGTCATTGATAAAATAATTAGCCAGAAAATCGAGCAAGAAATTTATCACCATGATTACGAAAGTGAAGAAGCTCTCTTTTTAGAACTAATGAATGGCAATCAAGAAAGGCTGATTAGCCGTTTTTATTCTTTTCAAAAATACTCACAACTTGGTAAGTTATCTACAGAATCAAAACTACGAAATAAAAAAAATATTTTGATTGTCACTGTTGCCGTATCAACCAGATACGCTATTCGTGGGGGTGTTCCTAGTGAGCGAGCCTATACTCTTAGTGATAAAATAATCCAAGAAATCGAAAAAAAGAGTTTTTTTAAAAAAGATGAACCCCCAGAATTAGATATCATGTTGCTCTTTACCAAAGAAGTCATCAAATACCAGCATATTAATTACTCGCCTACTATAAAAAAAACCTGTGAGTTTATCCAAAAAAATACTTATACTAAACTGTCGGTTCCAATGATTGCTGATTACGCTAACTACTCCGTTCCGCATCTATCTGCTTTATTTAAACAAGAAGTTGGTCTCTCTCTGAATCAATATGTCATGAAGCAAAAAATAGAAGAAAGTAAACGACTCCTTGCTTTCAACCAGTATGATATGAGTACGATTAGTTCTTTATTAAATTTTACAGATGTCAGCTATTTTATTAAGGTTTTTAAAAAATATGTGGGTTTGACACCAAAGGAATATTGTCGAGGAAAAAGGAATATCTAGAGAATTTTTAAAAGAAAAAAACTCCCAAAGTACAATATTACAGTACTTTGAGAGTTAGATATGATTAAACATTCATTCTCACAAATCATCTGGTATAACAGAAATATAATTCATAATCCGGTTAGCGTAATTAGGCGAGTTTTGAAATTCTTTAATTTCTTGTTTTAATACAGTCAATTCATCCGTAATTATGCCATCGACATCTAAAAACATCATCTTATCCATTGTCTCTGTATCATTGATAGTCCAAGCGTAAACCCTTCGTTTAGTGGCATGAGCCTTTAATATAAACGTATCATTTAACGTTGTAGATTCCATTGTATACGTATTGGATTTAGTGTTTGGGAAAACAAAATTATATGACAAGATGTAAGAAACAGGTATCTCTGGTGCTTTGCTTTTTAAAAATGTCACCACGTTATAATCCAAAGATTGTACTTCATGATGATTTTTTAAAATATCAGCTTTATATTTTTCAATAAAATTAGTCATCATCTCTGAAGAATCCAGCTTAGACGCTTTGATTTCAATCAATAATTTTTGCTTACCTAAATTAGCAGTGGATAAATACTCATCAAAACTAGCTACTTTAGCTTCCAAACCTTTTTCTTTAACTGTCAGTTGTGTTAGCTCATCCAAAGTATATTGTTGCGGTGCCCCATCAACACCAGTCAGATTTTTCAAATCTGGATCATGCATCGTCACAAATTGTCCTTCTTTTGTTTCTTGAATATCCATTTCTACGTAATCTGGTTTCAATTTCATTGTTTCTTTTAGTGCTGGAATCGTATTCTGAACGCCATTAGGATTTTCCAAACTATCTACGCCACGATGTGAAATTATTTTGGGTGTTTGTTGTGTCATCCCATTAAGATACAATACATTAAATAATAGAACCATTAATCCTGTTCCAACTAGAATCGTTAGGTTCATTCGATTAAACCAACGTGGGGCCACTCGTCGAGGTTTTATTTTTTCTCCATACCCCATGAAAGGAATAATTTCTGGATTAGTTAATAATAAAAACAGCAGTAAAACACTAGTCCAAGCGCCTCCAATAACATTAATCAGTTGAACTAAAGATAAATTAATCATCGCACCAATTAACGGATAGGGATTTGCTAATTGATCTAATCCTGCTTGTAGTATGCAAATCATTATAAAAACAACGTATTTAAGAGCCATACTAATAAAACCTAGCACAAACATTCGCCACATAAAATGCCAAAATTTATGCTTAGTTAAAGCCAAACTCTGCTGAACCGCTATTTTTGTTGGTAATTCACCTAAGATAACAAGCGGAAGAATAAAAAGCCAACGAATAGCTATATAACCAACAATCATACCAGCCATTCCTAGTAGCACCGCATACAGTACATTAGTTTCAATAAAATCCATAATAAAAACGGGAATGACCACTTTGTTCAATAGCTGAGTATTAAATATTTCATGAGAAAAAGGCAAAATCAACATAAAATAAAAGAGAAAAAAAAGAAATGAGCCTACCGTTTGTTTCCGAAGAATTACCCAACTTTCTTTTAATAGTTCCACTAAATTAAAATGACGCTGATAAATCTGCCTAACCCCCAATAACAAATAAGCAAATTGAAAAAAAATCGTTAAAATTAAAATACCTAATAACAGTAGCAAACCAATAATGGCTAATGGTTTATGGAGAAACACATTTAAATTAGTATAAGAAATATACGGAATTTCCTGTGATTGTAAAATCAATGAAGCTAAAAAATCAAATAGAGTCACTGCTAGAAACAGCATAATATTTATACTAAAAAATAGAATCAAATAATTGACACAGTTTGAAAAAAATTCTTTTGTGGCTTTTTTAAATAAATGACTTGTCGACATGTTGGCACCTCCAATTTTTTAGCTAACTTCCCTAATTGTATTATATTGTTCACTATATACTAAAATAAGCAGTAATTTCAATAAAAACATTGAAAATGACGCTTAACGAAACAACGAAAAAACACCTTTCAAATAATTAGGAGGTGTTTTTTGAGTTATAATATATTGAAAATCGGGTGTCACTTACAGTTTTATTTTCCTCTATTTATAATAAATAATAATTTTTTATCTGCTCAATCAATACTTCTAAAAAACCTTCCTGATAAGCAACTTCACTTGTTTTACTAATTTCTTCTGCGATACTACATAATATTGGATTTGTGACACCGTTTAATTTTTTTAAGCGGCTATCACCGAAAACTACGACTCATTATCGAAATTAATTTCTGCTAGTATGTATTTTTTTTGATAAGCTATCGGTAAATTCAGTTCTACTTCCTTAATAGATTCATCAATTCCTATATTTTCAAAAATATCACTTAAATAATCATTCATAAAAATGTACTCCTCTTATTATTATCATCATATCTCATGGTTTAGAAAAATAAACTCAACAAAAAAACACCCTCCAACTTAGTGAAAGATGCTTCATTGTATTAATTAAAAATCTTTGGACCTTTACGCATGTTCTTTACGTCATTTTTAGGATCAGCCATTGTTTTAGAACGTCCGCCTGATTGCTTGTTTTTAATCAAGTCTAACATTTTTTCTTTTGCTGTTTTTTCTGCCATTATTTATCACTCTTTCGTTTAACTTTCGGAATCAAAATTGTATTCTTCCCATTTTAACATAATAATCCTTCTATTATTGATTATTATGTTCCTTGATAAAAAATATTTTATTTCCTTAATCCTAAGGAAAATTAAATTTTGATAAGAAAACGCTAACAACATATAATAAAGTCAAATAAAAAAACAGGAGTGATAAAATGACAAATAAATTACCAAACAATTTTTTATGGGGTGGCGCTGTAGCGGCTCACCAATTAGAAGGTGCTTGGAATGTTGATGGCAAAGGTCCTAGCGTGGCAGATGTTATGACTGTTGGTAGTACAACTAGCTATCGATCTATTACAGAGGGTGTTCTAGATTTCGAGTATTATCCTAATCACGAAGCCATTGATTTTTACCATCACTATAAAGAAGACATCAAATTATTTGCGGAAATGGGCTTTAAATGTTTTAGGACTTCCATTGCTTGGACACGAATTTTTCCTAAAGGAGATGAGCACGAACCAAATGAAGCTGGTTTACAATTTTATGATGACTTATTCGATGAGTGTCTAAAATATAATATCGAACCGATTGTCACACTATCTCATTTTGAAATGCCTTATCATCTCGTGACAGAGTATGGTGGCTTTAGAAACCGAAAACTCATTGATTTTTTTGTTAATTTTGCTGAAACGTGTTTCACACGCTATCAATCAAAAGTTAAGTACTGGATGACGTTTAATGAAATTAACAATCAAGCTAACTTCAATGAAGATTTTGCCCCCTTTACAAATTCAGGTATTTTTTATCAACCAGGAGAAAACCGGGAAGCGGTCATGTATCAAGCCGCTCATTATGAATTAGTCGCAAGTGCCAAAGCAGTTCAAATTGGAAAAACGATTAATCCTAATTTTGAAATTGGTTGTATGATGGCGATGTCCCCTGTTTATCCTGAAAATTGCCAACCTAAAAATAACTTAATGGCATTAAAAATTATGGAAAAACGTTATTACTTTGCCGATGTGCATGTTTTCGGTAGTTATCCAAATCATATTCTCAATTACTGGAAGAGAAATAAAATCACTTTAGATATCACAGAAGAAGACTTGGCAGAGCTAAAAAAAGGAACGGTTGATTATATCGGTCTTAGTTACTATATGTCTCACGCCACCAAACACCGTCCTGACAATACTTATTATGATTACGATGAGACAAAAGATTTGATTAAAAATGAATTTGTGGAAAGATCAGATTGGGGTTGGCAAATTGATCCAGTTGGTCTTAGATATATTTTGAATTGGTTAACCGACGTTTACCGCTTGCCACTCTTCATTGTTGAAAATGGCTTTGGGGCTTACGATAAAAAGGAAGCTGACGGGACTATTCATGACACTTATCGAATCAATTATCTAAAAGCTCATATTGAGCAAATGCGCTTAGCAGTGATTGAAGATGGCGTTGATTTAATGGGCTACACGCCTTGGGGTTGTATTGACTTAGTCTCGGCAGGGACAGGAGAAATGGAAAAACGCTATGGTTTCATTTTTGTTGATAAAGACAATCAAGGACAAGGGACATTAGAACGTAGTAGAAAAGAATCATTTTATTGGTATCAACAAGTCATTCAAAGTAATGGCGAACAACTATAATTAGGAGGAAACACACATGAAAAAAGCATTAATTATTTGCGCAGCGGGAATGTCATCTTCAATGATGGCATCAAAAACAACGACTTACTTTAAAGATAAAGGACTTGAAATTGAAGTCGATGCTGTCTCAGCGACAGAAGGTGACAAAATGATTAAAAATAGTGATTTTGATTTATTTCTGATTAGTCCTCAAACAACCATGTTTTTCGATAAGTTTAAAAAATTAGGAGACAACGTGAATAAACCCGTTGTCAGTATTCCTTTCCAAGCCTATGTTCCTATACCAACAGGAATTCAAAAAATGGCTGATCTTATCGAAGAGAGTCTGTAGAAAAAATGGTGTATTTGATGAATCAAAAGGAACAAAATATTATCAAATACTTATTGGAAAACCAAAGTAACTACATCACTAGCCAAGAACTTGCTGAAGAATTTTCTTTATCCGACCGAACCATTCGAACGTATATTAATAAATTAAAACCCACTGTTATAGACCATGGTGCCATGATCCATTCGAAAACAGGCCACGGTTATCAGCTTGAAATAAAACAACGTGGAACTTTTGATTTATTTTTAAAACAACAAAAAGTTGGATCTATTCTTCGAGGTGATCGCCCCCAAGTCATGGAAATTGAGGATCGACAAAATTATATTTTAAATAAATTATTACTAGAAGATGCTATTTTAACTTTTGAAGGTTTATCAGAACGACTTTTCATTAGCCAATCAAGTGTCACTAAAGATGTGAATGAAATTCGTGACCGCTTGAAAGATTATCATCTTATCATTCAAACCAAATCTGGTACCGGTTTCTGGGTTGAAGGTCTTGAACAAGAAAAAAGACATTTCATTATGGATAATTTTTTTGGTAAAAACTATCGAAATCCATTAAAAGAACATATTAGTAATAGTGATCTTTTTACAGATATCACCTTTGAAGAATTAACGATTATTATTCTTGATGAGTCCAGAGAAGAGCGATTAAAACTATCAGATGTTATCATTCAAAATCTAGTGTTACACCTTTCTCTTGCGATTAAACGAATTAAGGAAGGCTTTGAATTAACAAATTCAGGTATTAACATAGATGAAACCAATCAAAAGGAATATAAAGTTGCTACTAAGATTATGAGGCGAGTAGAAGCAAATTTAGACATTCAATTTCCAAAAGAAGAAATTGGTTACCTCACTCTCCATTTGATGGCTAAGTCTAATCAAACTTCTAAGCGTAAAAATAAAAAAGTTCATCATTCACTCATACAAATGATTCAAGAATTGTCTTTAGACATTGGCATTAATTTAATGGACGACTATCAGCTTTATAACGGACTATTGGAACACATTAAACCTATGTTAGTCCGATTAGACAAAAATATTAGTTTAAAAAACCCTTTAAGAGAAGATATCAAAAAAAATTATCCTGAAGCTTTTGAATTGACTAAAAAGCATATGAAACCTATGAAAATTTTTGACTCTTATTCAATTAATGAAGATGAATGGGCATACCTCTCACTCCATATAATGGCTGCAATTGAAAAAAATAAAAACACTCGTAAATTACAGGTACTTATTATTTGTGCCACAGGTTACGGAAGTGCTCAGCTCTTACGTAATCGGGTAAATAATGAATTTAGTAACAGCCTGAATGTGGTGGATGTTTTAGGTTATTACGAACTAAATGAGAATAGTTTAGCAAACATTGATTTAATTATTTCATCAATTAATTTATCTTCAGTTTTATTTAAAGTACCAGTCATTCATGTCAGTGTCTTTCTAAATAACCAAGACATTGAAAAAATCAAAAATGAAACAAAAATAATTGATATTAGAACATCTGTTAATGAAAACTCACATCATTCCTTAACAAATAAAGAAGGTGTCCACTATGTTGATGAACATCTCTCAGAAAAGCTTTTTACAGTTTATACAAAACCAGTCACAAAAGAAGATGTCTTATTAGATTTGTTAACACAATTAAATCAAGATGAAGATCCCGACTATATCGAGAAAATGATAGTTCAAATAAAACAAAGAGAACATATGGGACAAATTATTTTTAGTGAGAGCATCGTCGTTCCTCATCCTGCAAAACCTATAGGCATTACAACAAAAATGGCAGTTGGGATTATTCCAAATGGGATAAATTGGAATCAAAATAATAAGATTCAATTTGTTTTTCTGATTTCCCCTTCTTACATTGAAAATGAAGGAATTACTTATTTAACAAAAAACATCGTCAAACTTGTCGATGATTTGGACACACAACAAGCTATTTTGAACGATCCTAGCTTTAATAACTTTCAGAATCATTTTCTCAAAATAGCAAACCAACAGGAGGTCGATTAAGTGGAAGGAATAACTACTAGTGAAGAACTACAAGTCACTGCTTTTGAAATTATATTAAATAGCGGCAACGCTAGAACTCTTATACATGAAGCTTTTGCTTCTATGAGAAAAAAAGATTTTGAAACAGCAGATCAAAAACTAACAGGAGCTAATGACAGCATTTTGATTGCTCATCAATCTCAAACAAAGCTATTAAAAGAATATGCTGGTGGGAAAAAAATTGAGATGGAAATCATCATGGTTCACGCTCAAGATCACCTAATGACCACTATGACTTTATTAGAAGTCGCAAAAGAAATGGAATTTTTGTATCAAGAAAGAACCTAAAAGGAGGGGCAGTTAGTTATGGAAGAAAGTGTTGAACTTAACAAAAAGAAACTGAGCCTTAAAGTAATGTCATACAACAGATTTCTGATGATTCGTTATACTACTGCTGTCTTTTTCTTTTCAAATCTCTATTGGATGGTATTTTTGCTGTACCAAAAGAGTTCTGGTTTTATCATTCCTTTATTGTTATTAGGTAGTTCGTTGTTACCAATCATTGAACAAATTAAATTGTACCGAGAACCAACAAGTAACGCTCCTCTAACAAAAATATACTATAAAATTCAACTAGGAGCTAACTTTGTTTTAATAACAACAAGTTTTACCCCAATTTTTAAAGAGCTTTTCTTTTTTATGAATCAAGACAAAGGAGGAAAACTTTCTGCTATTTTTATTTTATTAGTTGGTGTTATTTTATCTTTAATTATGCTTCAACGTCTAACTAAAATCCAACAAAATCAAGATAAACAGTACGACCGTGTTAAAAAATATGAAAAATTACTGGGTATTTAAGAAGGGAGTAATACAATGTTTAACTTTTTACAAAAATACTTAATGGGTCCAATGAGTAAAGTTGCTCAATTAAAAGTCGTAAGATCTGTTATGGCTGCTGGGATGGCCTCTATCCCGTTTACTATTGTTGGTTCAATGTTCTTAGTTTTAAATATTCTACCGTTACCATTTCCGTTTCTTGAAGGTTTTTTCAATGCCACATTCTTTAAAATTAGCGATTTGTACATGATTGTTAATACGATGACTATGGGAATCTTATCTATTTATTTTGCTATTGTTTTTGCTTATGAATTAACTTCTATCGAAAGAGACGAACAAGAAGTGGCCGTCAACCCACTAACTGGTGCGCTACTTGCAGTTTTTGCCTTCTTCATGTGTATTCCAGAGCTTGTTATGTCCGATGGTAAGATTTCTCTTATTTCAAGTATCACTGATGCGGAAACAGTGGTTAACGGGATTCGAATGGGTGGCTTTGTGGAACGTTTAGGAACATCAGGTATCTTTACTGGTATTATCATGTCATATATTGCCGTTGAACTTTACGTTTTATGTGTTAAGAGAAAATGGGTGATTAAAATGCCAGATGTAGTACCACCTGGTGTTTCTAGATCATTTACAGCACTAATTCCAACTTTTCTAATTGCTTTTGTCGTAATGATTATTAACGGAACTTTAGTAGCTTTGGGAACAGATATTTTCAAAATTATCTCAATTCCTTTTGGATTTGTTACTAATCTAACCAATACTTGGCTAGGAGTTATGGTGATTTACTTCTTAATTCACGCCCTTTGGATCGTCGGTATTCATGGTGCCAACATTATCTCTTCTTTCTTAACACCGATTGTTTTAGCTAACATGGCAGCAAATGCAAACGGTGCTTCAATTCCACTTGCTGGTGAGTTTAACAACTCTTACGTAACGGTTGGTGGGTCTGGTGCCACACTTGGTTTAATCATCTTTATTGCCTTTTTAGCAAAATCAGACCAATTAAAAGTTTTAGGAAAAGCATCTCTTGTTCCTGGTATTTTCAATATTAATGAACCGATTATCTTCGGTATGCCGATTGTTTATAATCCTTATCTAGCAGTACCTTTCTTCTTAGCACCAATGGCTTCTGCTTCACTTGCTTATTTTGCTATTAAGTTAGAAATCGTTAAACCAATGTTGGCTCAAATGCCATGGCCTTCTCCAGTTGGGGTTGGAGCATTTGTCGGCAGTGGTGGAGACTGGAAAGCAGCTATTTTAGCAGTTTTATGTGCGATCTTAGCCTTCTTTATCTGGTTACCGTTTATTAGATTTTATGATAATAAGTTGCTGAAAGAAGAACAAGAGAAGGCAGCTGAGATGGCGGTTTAGGGAGATAGGAAAAGAGCTAATCCTTTTCAATTTAAAGGATTGGCTCTTTTATTTTGCTTATTATTTATTCTAGTACCTTAGTCAAAAACTCATACATATTAGATTCCACCGCTGTCTCTAATTTAAAATCTATCTCCACAACATTCTTCATTTTTCCATCAGAGGTTGGTTTCTGCTTTTGAGTAATCGATTCTTTAATTGGTTTCATCTCACCCATGTAATAAAAGTCTGTTTCGTTATCCTTATTAGTGTACTTTCGTTTAATAAAGAGATGGATATGTAAATCGTCTAAATCTCGTATATCTTTTACTTCCTTAGATTCCAATGTTCTAGGTGCTTTCGTGAACCAACGAAACGTCCGCTCATCTAAAAATTCATCTTCATACGCTATCAGTGACGCTTTAAAATCCTTTCCTTTGTCTAATGTCACAAAGATTGTAAAGTGGTTATTGCTCGATGTGTAGCCACCAATTCCCTGTTCATTTTGCTTAAAGGTCATATTGAGTTGACGCAACGCATCTTTTCTTCGGTATTTTTTATACAGGTTCAGAGGTTGAGTTATTTCATAGTTCTCTGATTTTTTTAAACCTGTTAAAATCAAATCCTCTAGCAATTTCACAAAATAAGGATTTTTCAAATACTCTTTAAAATTATCAGTTATCATTAGTTTTTCCGATTCAACTTTAAACATCTGAAAAGGTAAATATCTTTTTCTCAGCCCTGACTCATAAAATGATAAGTCCAAAACCTTCAGAGAAGATTCTAATATACCCTGTGTATAAAAAATCGATTGCTCAACAAACAGTTCCTCAATCTGCTTTATAGTTAGTCCTTCTTTTTTAATTTTTAAAACATGCGCCAAAATGAGTAATTCATGTGGCCGAATGCCTGATAATAATTCTGAAGAAACATATTTTAATGCCTGTGATTCTTCATCAGAAATATCCCCTTCCGTTTCTCCTAATTTTTCTAGAAATTGATAATAGGTTTTAGTTTTCCCAGTAATCAGTAAAGGATCAATACTTCCTGCTTCTTCAAAATCTAATAAGTACGGCACTTGATTCAAACGATTTTTCAATAAATAAAAATTCCTCTTTAACTCAACCATGGAATCCAATTTAGCTTGATCAATCGATGAAAAAATTCGTTCCTTGGCAATTTTTTCAAAATTAATTGCCGATAAACCCGAAATATATGAAGCATCAATCGTATCTCGTCTTAAATTATTTTTATTTCTAGAATGATCCCCTGATAACGCCATGGGTATCATGTAATTATTTCTATAGTTCCCAATAAAATCAATCACTGTCACAAAGTCTTTGGATTCATCTTTGCGCAAGCCACGCCCTAATTGCTGAATAAAAATAATACTCGATTCTGTATTTCTCAGCATAATAACTTGGTTCACCTTAGGAATATCAATCCCCTCGTTGAAAATATCCACAGTAAAAATATAATGAATTTTCCCTTGTTCCAATTTCTCAATCTCAGATTCCCGAGCGTCTAGTTTATCATCTCCAGAAAGATAGGAACTTGGAATACCCCTCTGATTAAAAAGTGCGGCTAATTCTTTGGCTTCTTCTTTTCTACTACAAAAAACCAAACCTTTTGCCTGATTTCCAGAACAACCATAGTAATCAATTTTATGAATCAGAAAATCAATTCGTTCCTGATTAACTAAATATTTAAGTTCTGACGTTTCATTAATTAGCAGACCATTTTTCTCATAGTCCGTTACTCCAAAGTAATGGAAAGGACATAAAATATCCTCTTCTAGCGCTTCTTGAAGTCTAATTTCGTATGCCACATTATAATCAAACAATTCAAAAATATTGAAGCCATCTGTTCGTTCAGGCGTTGCGGTCATTCCTAATAAAAAATCTGGTGAAAAATAATCAATGACTTTCTGATATGTCTCAGCCCCTGCTTTATGCACCTCATCTATTAAAATATAATCAAAAGCTGATTTGCCTAAAAGCTCTTGATAATTATCTTTCGAAATAGTTTGGATAGTGGCAAATAAGTATTTAGCATCTATTTCTTTTGAGTTACCAGATAAAATACCATAATCTGAATCCTCACCACCAATTACTTTTTTGAATGAAGCCCTCGCTTTTTTTAGAATCTGCTCTCTATGGACAATAAACAACATTCTTTTAGGTTGATAAGATGCTGCATCTAACGCTGCCAAATATGTTTTCCCAGTTCCAGTCGCAGAAATAATCAAACCTTTACTAGCACCTGTTTTACGTAAGTCTTTCAAACTGTTAAGAGCAGATTTCTGCATCTTATTAGGCGTAATATAAGCAGCATATTCTTCATCTAAAACTGTTTTTTCTTGTTTAATTATTTTAGAATTGATAATGGGACGATAAGACTTTTTAAATTTAGTTATCCAATCATCTGTTAAAGGTTCAGCACTCTGCCATTCATTTTCTAAGTGCTCTTGAATTGTGGTAATCATCTCACCATTGTCATAAGAAGTTAGCTTAACGTTCCACTCATAATTTTGTTTTAGAGCAGCCATAGTTAAATTAGAACTACCAATAATAAAACTCTGATAATCTCCCATATCAAACAAATAACCCTTAGCATGAAATCCTTCTTTATCTGAAATCCGAATATCAACATTAGATATTTTCAATAAAGACTCAAAAACCTCTGGCTGATTAAAACCTAAATAGGTAGATGTTAAGATACGTCCTTTAATGCCTCGTTGTTCCAAATCAGCCAACTGAACTTTAATCGCATTTAACCCGCTTTGGGTAATGAAAGCAACGGAGATAACAAAAGACTGACACTTATCTAAATCATTTTGAACCGTTGTTAATAAAAAATCCTTCTTCTTAGGATTGTTGACAATAAATTTAGGATTTAACGTATCACTTGGAACTAGCTTATTAATAAAAGCTCTTTTTAACGCTGTTTCTAATAAATCCATCTCACAGTTCCTCGATTTCCTCATTCATTAATTTGTCTACGGTCGGAATATCAGCAGGTGCCCATTCTAATGAATTTAGTTCTTCTGCCTTTAACCACTTAACTTGGAGATGCTCCGTTAATTGTGGTTCACCCGACTTCGAATAACAGATGAACGTCGTTAAATTAACATAACCAAAATCATATTCATACCGGCAAAAAGCAAACTCTTCTTCCACTATATCCACTTGAATTTTTAGCTCTTCTTTAATCTCCCGTTTTAAGGCTTGAACTTTTAATTCATCCTCTTCTATCTTCCCACCAGGAAACTCCCAAAGATTCGCTAAAGCTCTCCCAGGACCTCTTTGACAACAAAGGATCTTTTTATCTTTAATAATAATTGCTCCCACAACATTAATCTCTTTTTTCATCATTTCATACCTCTTATACTTTTTATCTGCTACTTTAGGATCGCATATAAAAGGTGTTTCAACAAGATCTATGTTTGAAATAAAAGATGTTTCGCGGATTAAATTTCTTAATTTTATTAATTCTACTAAATAGTATTATTCCACTTAATTATGATAAATTTTTTAAATATCATTTAATCAAATTATTGGGTAGATTTATAAAAGCCACCCAAATATTAGAAATATAGCATCAAAAAAAAGACACCCTCCAAATGGAAGATGCCTTGAAATTCTGTATATAAACGAATTAACGTTTTGAGAATTGTGATGCTTTACGAGCTTTTTTAAGACCTGGTTTTTTACGTTCTACCATACGAGCATCACGAGTTAACAATCCTGCACGTTTAAGAGCTGGACGGAAATCTGGATCTACTTGTAAAAGAGCGCGAGAAATACCGTGGCGAGTTGCCCCAGCTTGTCCTGCATATCCTCCACCGTCAACGTTAACTAATACGTCATATGCGCCTTTAGTTTCTGTTAATACTAGTGGTTGCATGATTACTTCACGTAAATCAGCATGTGGAATATATTCTTCAATGTCTTTTTTGTTCATGATAATTTTACCTGTACCGGGTACTAAGCGTACGCGAGCTACAGATGTTTTACGACGGCCTGTGCCTAAATATTGTACTTTAGCCAATGAAATTCCCTCCTTAAATTAAGTTAGTGATATCTAATACTTCTGGTTGTTGTGCTTCATGTTTGTGTTCAGCTTCACCATAAACGAATAATTTAGAACCTTGTTGGCGGCCTAAAGTATTTTTTGGTAACATGCCTTTGATTGAGTTTTCTAATAAACGACGAGAGTTTTTGTCACGTAATTCACCAGCAGTAACTGATTTCAAACCACCTGGGTGTTGGCTGTGACGATAGTAAATCTTGTCACTTGCTTTTTTACCAGTTAATTTTACTTTGTCTGCATTGATTACAATAACATAATCACCAGTGTCTACATGAGGTGTGAATGTTGGTTTATTTTTACCGCGTAAGATAGATGCTACGACTGTAGATAGACGACCTAAAGGAATATCTGTCGCGTCTACTACAAACCACTTACGATCAATTTCGCCATTTTTGGCCATATATGTTGTACGCATGGGTGTTTTTCCTCCAATATTTTCTTTACGTTGTTTGGGCATTACATAATAAGTTTCCGGGGCTCACCATGTTGTGGTCAAACAATACCATTTATCATATTATCGTGATTTCATTGATATGTCAATAAAATTCACTGTATTTTTTTACTTTTTTTAATTATTTGTAACTGACATTCATCAAGAAGAGCCCTTCAGGATGCGCTGTGGGTCCTGTCATCTTCTTGTCTTGATTAAGTAAGGCTTTTTCAATGGCATCTACTGGTAATTGTCCATTACCGATTTTCAGTAATGTTCCCACCAACATACGAACCATTTTATATAAAAAGCCATTTCCTCTAAAAATAAAAATAAGTTCTGTTTCACTTATTTTTTCGATAGTCACCTCATGTATTGTTCTTGTTTTATCTTGTACCGCGCTCCCTGTTGCGCAGAAGATACTAAAATCGTGCTCTCCTTCAATATACTTAGCTGCTTGCTTCATTATATCCAAATCTGGTGTATAGCGGTAGTGCGCTGAATATAGGCGTTTAAAGGGATCAGGAGATTGACCCAAGTCCACATGATAATGATAAATTTTTTCCTTAGCCAAATAACGGGCATGGAACTCGTCATCCACTTGTTCTACTGACAAAAAACAAATATCAGCTGGCGTTTGTGTATCTAGCGCAAAACGAAATTTCTCACTATCTCTTTCATGTGGATAATCAAAATGAATCACCTGTCCCTTAGCATGCACGCCAGAATCTGTCCGACCAGAAGGATGAATCGTGATCGATTTCCCACCATTAATTCGTCTCAACGTATTTTCAATTTCAGCTTGAATCGTATGGGCATTATTCTGAATTTGAAAGCCTGCATAATTGGTTCCATCATAACTAATTACCGCTTTATAACGTGGCATAATATTTCCTCCTAAATTTAGGGTGGATAAAAAGTCGTTCTGTTCCAAGCAACTGGAGCAGACTTTTTATCCCTGACTATTAAAATACGAAAGAGACTGACATTGGAGTCAGCCTCTACAAAAGTAAGCTATATACTTCTTTCACAACTCTTTTTTATCCTCGTAACCAGATCAACAGACCGGTTAAAATCGCAAAACCAATCACAACGAAGGTGTCATTCTTTTCCCAATGTAAGACACGATACTTCGTGCGACCTTCGCCCCCCTGGTATCCTCTTGCTTCCATGGCAATCGCTAAATCTTCCGCTCGGTTAAAACTACTCACAAAGAGTGGAATTAACAACGGGACGATTGATTTCATTTTGTCCATCAAATTTCCAGAACCAAAGTCCACACCACGTGCCCGTTGAGCATTCATAATTTTTTCTGTTTCATCCATTAACGTTGGTACAAATCGCAAGGCAATCGACAGCATTAACGAAATTTCATGAGCAGGAAACTTAATCGCTTTTAACGGACGAAGTAAGTACTCAATCGCATCAGCTAGTGATAAGGGAGGCGTCGTCAAGGTTAGTAACGTTGACATAAAAATAATTAACACAAAACGAATGAAAATATACGCTCCATTTTTAAGACCAAACTCACTAATACTAAAGATTCCCCATTCAAAGTACACTTGGCCCCCTCTTGAGAAGAGAACTTGCAAGATAACTGTAAATAGAATCAACCAAATCAAAGGTTTAACACCCTTGATAAAGAAACGTAAACTAATTTTGGATAAAAGAATCGCAAAAAGTGTAAAAGCAAACATTAAACCAAATGATACAAAATTATTACATAAGAAAATAATGCCAATAAAATAAAAACTTGCGACAAGTTTGGCTCTTGGATCTAAGTTATGGATGAATGAATCACCAGGAATAAAACGACCTAAGATTAATTTATTCATCATGAGCGTCACCCTCCTTCAAATCACGGGCTAACTCATCTGCAAGTTCTGTAGCAGTTAATGGTAATTGGTCAAATTGATACCCTTTTTCTATCAGTTTAAAAGCAAAGTCCGTCGCAGTAGGCACACCCAGTTGCTTTTCATTCAACCAAGCAACATCTTCAAATATTTCACGAGGATGACCTTTTTTATGGATTTTTCCTTTTTCAAGAACCACCATATAGTCAGCGTACTCCGCTACATCATCCATTAAATGAGTCACTAAAATAATATTGATCCCTTTTTCTTTATGAAGACGATAAAACATTTCCATCATGTCTTTCCGACCACGAGGATCAAGTCCAGCTGTTGGTTCATCTAAAATTACCACTTCAGGCTCCATCGCTAAAACGCCAGCAATCGCCACACGACGCATTTGCCCACCAGATAGGTCAAATGGTGACCTTTCCATATAAGACTCATCTAAACCAACTAAATCGAGCATTTCAGCTGCTAATTTCAAGCTTTCTTCTTCTGATACACCAAAATTCTTAGGACCAAAAGCAATATCACGGGCTACAGTTTCATCAAATAACTGGGACTCTGGAAATTGAAAAACAATTCCTACCTTTTTGCGGATGGGCTTCAAGTTTTTATTATCCGTTTCCGGCGTAATCACACGATCACCTATTGTTACTTTGCCTTTAGTTGGTTTAAGCAGCGCATTTAAATGTTGGAGTAAGGTGGATTTTCCACTTCCTGTATGACCAACAATGGCTGTATAACTATTTGTTGGAATTTCCAAATTAATATCAAAAAGCACTCTCTGTTCAAAAGGGCTATTAGGTTGGTAAGTAAAATCTACTTGTTCAAACCGGATGTCCATAGCCAGTCCACCATCCCTTCTTCAGTTAAATATTCATCAGGCACATCGATGTCACGATTTTTTAAAGCGGCTTTCAATTTTTCAGGGAACGGAACATCTAAACCAAGTTCAATCAGTTCTTCACCATGAGAGAAGATATCACCCGGTGTTCCTTCCTGAATAATCTCTCCCTCACGCATGACTAACACTCGATTAGCAAAAGCGGCTTCATCAATATCATGAGTAATCGAAATAACAGTCAAATTAGAATCTTCTTTAATTTTTTTTATCGTATCAATCACTTCTTTACGACCTTGAGGATCAAGCATAGAAGTCGCCTCATCTAAAATGATCACATCAGGGCGCAAAGCAATCACACCAGCAATTGCTACTCGTTGTTTTTGGCCACCAGAAAGACGGGCTGGTTCTTTAGTGCTAAATTCAGACATTCTTACCATATCTAAAGCATCCTTCACACGTGTAACCATATCTTCACGCGGAACACCCTGATTTTCTAAACCAAAAGCTACATCGTCTTCCACTGTAGAGCCCACAAACTGATTGTCAGGGTTTTGAAAAACCATTCCAATCATTCGACGAATATCCCAAAGTGTTTCTTCCGTTACTTTTTCACCCTTAACAAAGATATCACCTTTATTAGCGACTATCAGCCCATTGATTGTTTTAGCTAAAGTAGACTTACCAGAGCCATTATGACCAATTAAAGCCACCCACTCACCCGGGTATATATTTAATGAAACATCATTTAGTGCATTTTTTTCTTCTTCACCATGATATTTAAATGTAATATTTTTTAATTCAATTAAAGGAGTCTCCATATTAATTCTTCCCTATTCTTTATCTCATTATTTTAAAAAAATGTTTCATTCTATTCTTAATAATATAATTATTAAAAATACAAGGAAACATTCTTGTGGGCTAAGATAAGCACTTATTCATCTTAGTCGATATTCAGCTATTTGACAATTAAATCGTGTTACTTAACGGGTATAAAAAAAGCACTTTATATGATGAGCGCGTGCCCTCTAGTTAAAAAACTAGAGGACCAGCACCGAGCTAGACTCGGAAAAATTAATTTCCAACATCATAACACTCTAAAAGAATCATCTATAAAGTGATGCAACATATTTAAAACAGTATTATTAAACTAATTCAATAATTACCATTGGTGCAGCGTCACCGCGACGTTGTCCTTTTTTAAGGATACGTGTGTAACCACCTTGGCGATCTTGGTAACGAGGTCCCAAGTCATTAAATAATTTTTGTAAAGCTGTTTCTTGGATGATTTCTTCTCCTGATTCGTCTAAACGAGCTTCTAGTAATTCATTTCTTACATAAGCTGCAGCTTGACGACGAGCATGAAGATCTCCACGTTTACCTAAAGTAATCATTTTTTCAGTAGTTGAACGGATTTCTTTGGCACGAGCTTCAGTTGTTTCGATGCGTTCGTTCATGATAAGATCAGTTGTCAAATCACGTAACATAGCTTTTCTTTGGCTGCTTGTGCGGCCTAATTTACGATAACTCACGTCGTATTCCCTCCTTAGTCAATTCGATTAATCGTCTTGACGTAATCCTAGTTCTAAATCAGCTAATTTAGCTTTTACTTCTTCAAGTGATTTACGGCCTAAGTTACGGACTTTAATCATTTCAGCCTCAGATTTATTTGTTAATTCTTGTAATGTATTGATGCCTGCGCGTTTCAAACAGTTATAAGAGCGAACAGATAGATCTAATTCTTCTATTGTTGTTTCCAACATTTTTTCTTTTTGTGTTTCTTCTTTTTCGATCATGATTTCAGCATTTTTCGCTTCGTCAGTTAAGTTAACGAATATATCTAAGTGCTCAGTCAAGATTTTAGCAGATAAACTGATAGCCTCTTGTGGCGCAATAGAACCGTCTGTCCAAACATCCAAAGTTAATTTATCGAAATCTTCACGATGTCCAACACGCGTATTCTCTACTTGGTAGTTAACACGAGTAATTGGTGTGTAGATAGAATCCACTGGTAAAACACCAATTGGCATATCTTCACTTTTATTTTCATCAGCTTGTACATAACCACGGCCTGGTTTAACAGTTAAACTAGCACGGAACGTTGCACCTTCAGATACGCTACAGATGAATAAATCTTTGTTCATGATTTCAACATCACTGTCAGTAATAATGTCACCAGCAGTAACATTAGCTGGACCAGTAATATCGATCTCTAAAGTTTTTTCTTCTTCAGCATATAATTTAAGTGCTAAGCCTTTGATGTTTAAAATTATTTGAGTGACATCTTCACGCACTCCCTTGACAGTAGAAAACTCATGTAATACACCATCAATTTGAAGATTTGTGATTGCAGCACCTGGAAGAGATGACAATAAAATACGGCGTAACGAATTACCTAACGTAGTTCCATAGCCTCTTTCAAGTGGCTCGATGACGAACTTGCCATAATCTCTATCTTCATCAATCTTTGTGATTCTTGGTTTCTCAAATTCAATCATTCTTGTCTATACCCCTTTCAAAACGAAAAGTGTCCTGCTCAATGTCGCAAAAGTTCTACTCATTAGAATAAACTCACTCACTAAACACGACGGCGTTTTGGAGGGCGGCATCCATTATGAGGAACTGGAGTCACGTCACGAATTGCTGTCACTTCTAATCCTGTTGCTTGTAATGAACGAATAGCTGCTTCACGACCAGAACCTGGTCCTTTTACAGTTACGTCAACAGTTTTTAAACCATGTTCCATTGCTGCTTTAGCTGCAACTTCTGCTGCCATTTGAGCTGCGAATGGTGTTGATTTTTTACTTCCTCTAAATCCTAATGAACCTGCTGATGACCATGCAATTGCATTACCATGAACATCTGTTAACATTACGATTGTGTTATTGAATGTTGAGTGGATATGTGCCACACCTGCTTCAATATTCTTTTTCACACGACGTTTTCTAGAAACTTTTTTAGCTACCATGAAGCTTTATACCTCCTTCACTTTAATTCTTATTTTTTCTTACCAGCGATAGAACGAGCTGGTCCTTTTCTTGTGCGTGCATTATTTTTCGTGTTTTGTCCACGAGTTGGTAATCCACGACGATGACGCATACCTCTGTATGAACCAATTTCCATTAAGCGTTTGATGTTTAAGTTTACTTCACGACGTAAGTCACCTTCAACTTTTAATTTATCAATCGCTGCACGAATTGAATCTGTTTGTTCGTTAGTTAAATCGCGTACACGGATTTCTTCAGAAACTCCTGCTTCAGCTAAAACTTGTTGAGAAGTTTTCTTTCCAATTCCGAAAATATAAGTAAGCGAAATAACAACACGTTTATCACGAGGAATATCTACACCTGCAATACGAGCCATTATACGTTAACCTCCTTTTATCCTTGACGTTGTTTATGTTTTGGGTTTTCACAGATAACCATAACTCGACCTTTACGACGAATTATTTTACATTTTTCACAAATGGGTTTTACTGATGGTCTTACTTTCATGATTATACCTCCTTGAATTTTACGGAGTACAACTATTTAAAGCGATATGTAATACGACCTCTTGTTAAATCATACGGAGATAATTCAACCGTCACTTTATCACCAGGTAAAATACGAATGTAATGCATTCTAATCTTTCCTGAAACATGTGCTAAAACAACATGGCCGTTTTCTAATTCAACTTTAAACATTGCATTCGGCAAAGTTTCGACGACTGTACCTTCAATTTCAATCATATCTTCTTTCGCCACAACTAGTACCTCCTTATACATTGTTTGCATCTGACATATACGACAAATTGACAAAAATAGAATTCAACCTATTTCTTTCCAACTTTTGTATTATAGCATAACTCTATTACAAAATAAAGTTGAGAGGAAAAAAAATCCCTGATTCAACTTATAAAGCAAGAAAAAGGCCTGATTCTCAAAGAATAATAGATAGCTAGATAAATGACTAGTTTTTAGAACCGATAATTTTTTCGATATCTTTAAAAACCTCTTGGATATCACGATCACCATCAATAGTTTGCATTACCTTTTGGTTTTCATAATACGCTAGAATTGGTTCAGAGTTTTTGATGTTAACTTCCAGACGATTTTTAACCGTTTCTGGTTTATCGTCTTCTCTTTGGTAGAAGTTATGGCCTCCACAACGATCACAAGTTCCTTCCACTTTTGGCGGATTGAATAATTTATGATAAGTTGCACCACAATCTTTACAGATAAAACGACCCGCTAAACGATCAATTAAAACTTCTGCTTCAACATGAATGTTTAAGACGTTGTCTACTTTTTTACCTAATTCCTCTAAAATTTTATCTAATTCTTCTGCTTGAGCTAGTGTACGAGGGAAACCATCTAATAGGAAACCTTTTTCTGTATCGTCTTGAGATAGACGATCTTTAACAATGCCGTTTGTCACTTCATCAGGAACTAATTCGCCTTTATCAATAAATGATTTAGCTAGTAGGCCTAATTCCGTTTCATTCTTCATTGCATCACGAAACATGTCTCCAGTTGAGATGTGGGGAATTCCATAAACGTCGATTATTCTCTCCGCTTGCGTCCCTTTACCTGCTCCTGGCAATCCCATTAGGATGAGATTCATTTGTTTTCCTCCTTAAGTTCGAGAAAAGTGCTGAGGAATATCCTCAACACACCACTCTTACTCTCTGATAAAACCAGTATATTGACGTTTTAATAATAATCCTTCAAGCTGTTTGTTAGTTTCAAGAGCCACACTAATAACAATCAATAAACTTGTCCCACCCAATCCGATAGATTGAGGTAGGTTCCAAACGTTTTGAGCAATAATAGGTAAAATTGCTACTAACCCTAAGAACAATGAACCAACTGTACTCAGTCTCATTAAAAGACTTGAGATAAATTGCTCAGTTGCCTTACCAGGTCGTACACTTGGAATATAACTTCCTTGCTTTTGCAAATTCTCAGCTACTTTTTCAGGATTAACCTGAACAAATGCATAGAAGAATGTAAAAGCAATAATCAGTACTGTATATATTATTCCACCAGGAATAGTTGAATAGTTAAATATTTGTTCTAGTACTTTAAACCAGGCTTCTCCACCATGGCTTGTTTTAAATGCAGTTAATATTGTCGAAGGTGTTGCGATGAAAGAACTTGCAAAGATGACAGGAATAACGCCTGCTGCATTTACTTTTAATGGTAAATAACTACTTTGTGGTGCTCCAGCAACACGTTTTGTATATTGAATTGGAATTTTTCTTTCAGCTTGTTGTACATACGTTACCATAGTAACAATTAACAACACGGCTACAATTAAAATTGCTATAAAAATGAATGAACGAGTCAATTCAGATTGATCAATATTGACAAAATAAGCTTCATATATTTCTTTAATACTGCTAGGTAGTTTCGCAATGATACCAGCAAAGATAATCATTGAAACACCATTACCAATACCTTTTTCAGATATCTGTTCACCCATCCACGTTACTAACATCGTACCAGCAGTTAAAATAATACCGATACTAATATAAGTCATTGGATTAGGTTCTTTTACAAGACCTGCATTTGTATAGAAGTTAAAACCTGCTGTAATCGCAATGGATTGTACAAACCCTAACACTAATGTTAAGTAACGAGTCGCTTGGTTCAACTTACGTCGACCAACTTCCCCTTGTTTTGCCCACTCTACAAATTTTGGAACGATATCCATTTGAAGTAATTGGATGATGATTGAAGCAGTGATATATGGTGAAACCCCCATTGCGAACAATGAGAATCTTTCCATAGCATTACCACTAACTTGATTAAACATTGCCACTAATGCTAAGTCGTTAAGTTCTAGCAACGCTTTAGCATCAACGCCTGGAACAGTAATATGGGCCCCAACTCTAAACGCGAAGAGAATGAATAGCGTGAAAAATATCTTACTACGGATACTCTTCACTTTAAACGAATCCTTCAACAGTTTAAACATTAGATCACCTCTATTGAGCCACCAGCTGCTTCAATAGCAGTTTGTGCAGATTTTGAGAATTTAGCAGCTTTCACTGTTAATTTTTTAGTTAACTCGCCGTTTCCTAAAATTTTAATTCCCGATTTAGCATCTTTCACGATTCCTGCTTCGATTAAAGTAGTAGGTGTTACTTCGGTACCATCTTCAAATCGGTTTAATACGTCTAAATTGACGATTGCAAAATCTTTACGATTGATGTTTGTAAAGCCACGTTTTGGTAAACGCATGAATAATGGTGTTTGACCACCTTCAAATCCTAAACGTACGCCACCACCTGAACGTGATTTTTGACCTTTTTGTCCACGACCTGATGTTTTACCGTTACCAGATGATGATCCACGTCCAACGCGATTGCGTACGTGTCTTGATCCTTCTGCCGGATGTAATTCATGAAGTTTCATTAACTCGGCACCTCCTTAAACTAGTTTTGAAAATATCTTTAATTAAATTTCTTCTACGTCCACTAAATGTGAAACAGTGTTAACCATACCTTTGATGGCTTCGTTATTAGGTTTAACTACAGTTGCGTGCATTTTGTTTAAACCTAAAGCTTTAACTGTGTCACGTTGGTTTTGAGGACGTCCAATGATACTACGTTTTAAAGTAATTTTTAATTCACTCATTTTTGGTCCCCTTATCCGATTAATTTATCAACAGAAATGCCTCTAAGTTCAGCAACATCTTCTGCTTTTTTTAATCTATTTAATCCTTCAACAGTTGCGCGAACAACGTTTACAGGTGTGTTTGATCCTAATGATTTACTTGTGATATCAGAGATACCTGCTAACTCAAGTACGGCACGAACTGGTCCACCAGCGGCAACTCCAGAACCGGCTACTGCAGGCTTCATTAAAATGCGGCCACCACAGAAAGATCCGATAACTTCGTGAGGAATTGTTGAACCCACCATTGGTACTTCGATTACATTCTTTTTAGCGTCTTCAACGGCTTTACGGATTGCTTCTGGAACTTCTTGTGCTTTACCAGTACCAAATCCTACATGTCCGTTTCTGTCACCAACTACTACTAAAGCAGCAAAACGTAGACGACGTCCACCTTTAACAACTTTAGAAACGCGGTTAATTGCCACAACGCGATCTTCTAAATCAAATTGTCTAGCATCAATATTAGTCATGAATGGTATTCCTCCTTTTTCTAAAATTCTAATCCATTTTCACGTGCTGCTTCAGCTAATGCAGCTACACGTCCATGGTAAAGGTATCCACCACGGTCAAAAACTACTACTTTAATACCTTTTTCTGTTGCTTTAGTAGCAATTGCTGCACCAACAGCTTTTGCTGATTCTGTTTTATTGTCTCCTGCGATATCTTTATCAACAGTAGAGGCACTTGCAAGTGTCACACCCGCTACGTCATCAATTAATTGAGCGTAGATGTTTTTGTTAGAACGAAAAACGTTCAAGCGTGGGCACTCTGCAGTACCAGAGATTTTACTACGCACACGAGCATGTCTCTTTTGGCGAGTTTTATTTTTATCTGGTTTTGTAATCACACTTGTCACCTCGAATTTTTTTTATTTACTATTTACCTGTTTTACCTTCTTTACGTCTTACGTGTTCGCCAACATAGCGAATTCCTTTGCCTTTATATGGCTCTGGTGGACGTGTTCCACGAATATTAGCTGCTAATTCTCCAACAACTTCTTTGTTAGATCCTTTAACAATAATAGATGTGTTTGAAGGAACTTCTATTTCGATACCTTCGATAGCTTCGAATTCAACTGGATGTGAATATCCAACGCTTAATACAAGTTTTTTACCTTGTAATTGAGCACGGTAACCAACCCCGATTAATTCTAAAGCTTTTGAAAAGCCTTCGTTAACTCCAACAACCATGTTGTTTAAGTTAGCGCGCATAGTACCATGTAATGCTTTGTTTTGTTTATCATCGTTAGGACGTGTTAAAGTAACAACGCCTTCTTCAATGCTTAAAGTAATATTTGGTGAAAACTCACGAGTTAATTCACCTTTAGGTCCTTTAACAGTTACAGTCGTTCCGTTTTGCGTTACAGTTACACCTGCAGGAACAACGACTGGTTTATTTCCAATACGACTCATTCTAGGACACCTCCTTCTTCAAATATTTTTTACCAAACGTATGCTAATACTTCTCCACCGATGTTACGTTCTCTTGCTTCTTTATCAGTAACAATACCTTCTGAAGTTGAGATAATTGCGATACCTAAACCATTTAATACTTTAGGTACTTCATTTGCTTTTACATAAGCACGTAAACCTGGTTTTGAGATACGTTTTAAGTTAGTAATAACGCGTTCGTCGTTTTTACCATATTTTAAGAAAACACGGATGATGCCTTGTTTGTCATCTTCGATGAATTCTACGTCACGCACAAAACCTTCACGTTGTAAGATTTTTGCGACTTCAAGTTTGATAGTTGATGCAGGCAATTCTAATGATTCGTGTTTTACCATGTTGGCATTACGAATGCGTGTTAGAAAATCTGCAATTGGATCTGTCATCACCATTGATTATTTACCTCCTTTTAGCGGTTTACTTTTTTTACCAGCTTGCTTTCTTCACGCCGGGAATTTGTCCTTTATAGGCAAGTTCACGGAAGCAAATACGACAAAGTTTAAATTTACGATATACTGAATGTGGACGTCCACAACGTTCACAACGTGTGTACTCCTGTACTGCAAATTTTGCAGGACGTTTATTCTTAGCGATCATTGATTTTTTAGCCACGTAGTTCGCCTCCTTAAATTATTTTTGGAATGGCATTCCAAGTTGAGTTAATAACTCACGACCTTCTTCGTCACTGTTAGCAGTTGTAACAATAACAATGTCCATTCCTCGAACTTTATCTACTAAATCGTAGTCAACTTCAGGGAAGATTAATTGTTCTTTAACACCTAAAGTATAGTTTCCACGACCGTCGAATGATTTATTACTAATACCATGGAAGTCACGTACACGAGGTAAAGAGACAGATACTAATTTATCTAAAAATTCGTACATTCTTTCTCCACGTAAAGTTACTTTACAACCGATTGGCATACCTTCACGTAAACGGAAACCTGCGATAGATTTCTTAGCTTTTGTGATAATTGGTTTTTGTCCTGAGATTAAAGCTAATTCTTCAACAGCTTTATCTAGGTTTTTAGTATTTGAAACAGCATCACCCACACCCATGTTGATAACAATTTTATCAACTTTCGGTGTTTGCATTACTGATGAGTAGTTAAATTTTTCCATCAATGAAGGTGTTACTTCACTAACATACTTTGTTTTTAAGCGGTTCATCTAGATTTGTCCTCCTTCCTCACGAATTATTTGTCTAAAACTTCGCCAGTTTTCTTAGAAATACGTACTTTTTTACCATCTATTACTTTGTATCCTACACGTGTTGGCTCTCCGTTTGACGGATCAATCACCATTACATTAGAAACGTGAATAGATGCTTCCATTTCGATAATTCCTCCTTGAGGAGCTGATGCGCTAGGTTTTTGGTGTTTTTTCATAACGTTAACACCTTCAACGATGACGCGATCTTTTTTCGGAAATGATTGAAGAACGATTCCCTCTTTGCTTTTATCTTTACCTGAAATAACTTTTACTTTATCGCCTTTTTTAACGAACATCTTGTTTCGCACCTCCTTTAAACAATGAGTTTATATTATAATACTTCTGGTGCTAGTGAGACTATCTTCATGAAGTTGTTGTCGCGTAATTCACGGGCAACAGGTCCAAAGATACGAGTTCCACGTGGACTCTTATCATCACGGATAATCACACAGGCATTTTCATCAAATTTGATATATGAACCGTCAGGACGACGAGCTCCAGATTTTGTACGAACGATAACAGCTTTAACTACTTCACCTTTTTTAACAACTCCACCTGGTGTTGCTTGTTTAACTGTACAAACTACTACATCACCGATGTTTGCAGTTTTACGTCCAGAACCACCAAGTACTTTAATAGTTAATACTTCACGAGCTCCTGAATTATCAGCAACTTTCATACGACTTTCTTGTTGGATCACTTGGGTATCCTCCTCTCAAACTTTCTAACTTTTATAGGAAAATTCGAATTAAATAATTACGGCTTCTTCCACCACTTCTAATAAACGGAAGCGTTTCTTCGCAGATAATGGACGAGTTTCCATAATTTTAACGATGTCTCCCATTTTTGCTACGTTGTTCTCATCGTGTGCGTAATATTTTTTAGAATATTTAACACGTTTACCATAAATCTTGTGAGTTTTTTTAGTTTCTACAACAACAACGATAGTTTTATCCATTTTGTCTGAAACCACACGTCCAGTGTAAACTTTACGTTCATTTCTCTCTTGAGTCATCTATAAATGGCCTCCTTCCACTATTACTTAGCTGTTTCTTCACGCAAAACTGTTTTAATGCGTGCAATCGATTTACGAACTTCAGAAACTCGCGCTGTATTTTCTAATTGACCTGTAGCTAATTGGAATCTTAAGTTAAATAATTCTTCTTTAAATTCTTTTTCTTTAGCGATCATTTCGGTAGTGGTTAATTCTCTGATATCTTTAACCTTCATTCGATTCACCACCCATTTCTTCACGTTTTACAATTTTTGTTTTTAAAGGTAATTTGTGAGAAGCAAGTCTTAAGGCTTCACGAGCTACATCCTCAGGAACACCTGCAACTTCAAATATGATTTTTCCACGTTTAACAGGAGAAACCCAACCTTCTGGAGCACCTTTACCTGAACCCATACGAACACCAATTGCTTTAGATGTGTATGATTTATGAGGGAAAATTTTAATCCATACTTTCCCACCACGTTTCATGTAACGGGTCATTGCAATACGAGATGCTTCTATTTGACGGTTAGTGATCCAATGAGATTCTACAGCTTGTAAGCCGAATTCTCCAAAAGATACTTCTTTACCACCTTTAGCTTCACCACGCATTTTACCTCTAAATTCACGACGGTGTTTCACGCGTTTAGGTACTAACATGATTATTTCCCTCCTTTCTCAGTGTTTTTCTTTTCTGGAAGAATTTCTCCACGATAAATCCACACTTTAACTCCTAGTTTTCCGTATGTTGTGTCTGCTTCTTCCCAAGCGTAATCAATGTCTGCTCTTAAAGTATGTAAAGGAACAGTTCCTTCAGAATAACCTTCAGAACGAGCCATATCAGCACCATTTAAACGACCTGAAACTTGAGTTTTAATACCCTTAGCTCCAGCTCTCATAGTACGTTGGATAGCTTGTTTTTGTGCACGACGGAATGCAACACGGTTTTCTAATTGACGTGCAATTCCTTCACCCACTAATTTTGCATCTAAATCTGGTTTTTTGATTTCAACAATATTAATGTGAACTCTTTTTCCAGTAATTTTGTTTAATTCTTTTCTTAAAGCTTCAACTTCAGATCCGCCTTTACCGATTACCATACCTGGTTTAGCAGTATGAATTGAAACGTTCACGCGGTTTGCAGCACGTTCAGTTTCAATGGTAGAAACAGAAGCATCAGCCAATCTAGTCGCGATAAACTTACGTATGTTTAAATCTTCATGTAGGTATTCAGCATATTCTTTTTCTGCATACCATTTAGCGTTCCAGTCACGAATGACTCCGACACGCATTCCAATTGGATGTACTTTTTGTCCCACTAGTTGTCCCTCCTCTTATTTTTCTGATACTACTACTGTTAAATGACTTGTACGTTTGTTGATTGGTGATGCAGATCCTTTTGCACGTGGACGGAAACGTTTCATTGTTGGTCCTTCGTTAACAAAAGCTTCTGATACAAATAAATCTTCAACATCTAAGTCAAAATTATTTTCTGCATTTGCAATTGCTGACATGAGTACTTTTTCAATAACTCCTGCCGCTTTGTTAGGTGAGAATTTCAAGATTGAAATAGCTTCTCCTACGCTTTTACCTCTAATTAAGTCAATCACTAATCTTGATTTACGAGGTGAAACGCGAACTGTTTTAGCAGTTGCTTTCGCTGAAGTAATTCTTTCTGACATGTTCGTTGCCTCCCTCTAATTAGCGTTTTGTTTTCTTATCGTCATTCACGTGACCACGATAAGTTCTTGTTGGTGCGAATTCACCTAATTTGTGTCCTACCATATCTTCTTGGATATAAACAGGAACATGTTTCCTTCCATCATATACTGCGATGGTATATCCTATAAAGTTAGGGAAAATTGTTGAACGTCGAGACCATGTTTTGATAACTTTTTTCTTTGAAAGATCTTTTTGAGCTTCCACTTTTTTCATTAAGTGTTCATCTACAAAAGGTCCTTTTTTTAAGCTGCGACCCATGGTGAACCTCCTCTCAAGATTTCAAACTCCGTTAAGAGTTTATAATTATTTAGTTTTACGACGACGAACGATAAGTTTGTCTGATTTTGCTTTTTTGTTACGTGTTTTGTATCCAAGTGTTGGTTTGCCCCAAGGACTCATTGGTGATGGACGTCCAATTGGTGCTTTACCTTCACCACCACCGTGTGGGTGATCGTTAGGGTTCATTACGCTACCACGTACTGTCGGACGTTTACCCATCCAACGACTACGGCCAGCTTTACCAATGTTAATTAATTCATGTTGTTCATTACCAACAGTACCGATTGTTGCACGACAAGTTCCTAAAATCATGCGAACTTCTCCTGAGTTTAAACGAACTAACATGTATTTGCCTTCTTTACCAAGTACTTGTGCACTTGTACCAGCAGAACGAATTAATTGTCCACCTTTACCAGGTTTTAATTCGATGTTATGAATAACTGTACCTACTGGAATATTGTTTAATGGTAATGAATTACCAGTTTTAATATCAGCATTAACACCTGATTCAATTCTATCACCTACATTAAGACCTTTTGGTGCTAAGATGTAAGCTTTAACTCCATCAGTATAATGAATCAATGCAATATTTGCAGATCTATTTGGATCGTATTCTACAGTTTTTACAACACCGACTACATTATCTTTATTACGTTTAAAATCGATTACACGATATTGGCGCTTGTGTCCACCCGCTTGATGACGAACAGTAATTTTACCTTGGTTGTTACGTCCAGCGTTCTTTTTAAGTGGTTGTAACAAAGTTTTTTCTGGTGTAGATGTTGTTATTTCAGCAAAATCTGAACCAGTCATGTTACGACGGCCATTTGTGGTAGGTTTATACTTTCTAATGCCCACGTGATTCCCTCCTACTTTATATGACACATTTTATTATTCAGCGTCAAAAATTTGAATGTCTTTTGATTCTTCAGTTAATTGTACGATAGCTTTACGACGTTTTTTAGTGTATCCAGCGTATTTACCCATTCTTTTGAATTTTGGTTTTACGTTCATGATATTCACTTTTTTAACTTTAACGCCGAAAACAGATTCTACGGCTTGCTTAACTAATGTTTTATTGGCTCTTGTGTCCACTTCAAACGTGTATTTTTTTTCGTCCATTGCTGCCACAGACATTTCTGTGATAACTGGGCGTTTGATTACATCGATTAATTCCATTATGCAAGTACCTCCTCTACATGAGTCAGAGCTGCTTTAGTAATTAACATTTTGTCTGCTGCTACTACATCAAGAACACTTACGTTATCAGATTCAACGATTGAAACGTTAGGTAAGTTACGTCCTGATAAAGCTGCAAAATCATTGCCACTTTCTAAAACAACTAATACTTTTGTATCTACACTCAAGTTAGTTAAAACTTGTTTAAATTCTTTTGTTTTTGGAGCGTCGAAAGATAATCCTTCAACAACAACTAGTTTGTTCTCAGCAACTTTTTCAGATAAAACTGATTTAATTGCTAAGCGACGAACTTTTTTAGGTAATTTATAGCTGTATGAACGTGGTGTTGGTCCGAAGACAATACCACCTCCACGCCATTGTGGTGAACGAATTGATCCTTGACGCGCACGACCAGTTCCTTTTTGACGCCATGGTTTACGACCACCACCGCGTACTGCACTACGATTTTTAACAGCGTGTGTTCCTTGTCTTAATGAAGCACGTTGCATGATGATTGCATCATAGACAACATTTTCGTTTGGCTCAATACCAAAAATAGCTTCGTTTAAAGTAACTTCGCCATTTTGAGTTCCATCTTGTTTAAATAATGCTACAGATGTCATTCTTTAGTTCCTCCTCTCGCAATTATTTAGCAGCCTTAACTGCTGTTTTGATTTCAACTAATGATTTTTTAACGCCAGGTACATTACCTTTAATTAAAATAACATTTTTATCAGTATCAACTCTTACGATTTCTAAGTTTTGAATCGTTACACGATCTCCACCCATACGTCCTGCAAGTTTTTTACCTTTAAATACACGTGATGGATCTGATGCAGCACCCATTGACCCAGGGCGACGGTGGTAACGTGAACCATGTGACATAGGTCCGCGTGATTGTCCGTGACGTTTGATAACGCCTTGGAAACCATGTCCTTTAGTCGTTCCTGTAACATCAACGATATCTCCTACTTGAAATACATCAACTTTAATTTCTTGTCCTACTTTGTAATCTCCAAGCTCAACATCATTGAATTCTTTAATGAAGCGCTTAGGAGCAGTATTTGCTTTTGCAACATGACCTTTAGCAGGTTTGTTTGATAAAACTTCACGTTTATCTTGGAAGCCAACTTGAATAGCTTCGTAACCATCAGTTGCCATTGTTTTTAATTGTAAAATAACGTTTGGAGTTGCTTCAACAACAGTAACTGGGATTAATTCACCATTTTCAGTAAAGACTTGTGTCATTCCTACTTTTTTTCCTAAGATTCCTTTAGTCATGAGTACACCTCCATGAATTTATTATAATTTAATTTCAATATTTACACCGCTTGGTAAGTCTAGCTTCATTAAAGCATCAACTGTCTTAGGTGTTGGACTCACGATGTCAATTAAACGTTTGTGAGTACGCATTTCGAATTGCTCGCGTGAATCTTTGTATTTATGAGTCGCACGGATAACTGTATAAACTGAACGGTCAGTTGGTAATGGAATTGGTCCAGAAACTTCTGCCCCTGTTCTTTTTGCTGTTTCTACAATTTTCTCTGCAGATTGATCTAATACACGATGTTCATACGCTTTTAAGCGGATACGAATTTTTTGTTTTGCCATTATATTCCCTCCTTCGTCTATTTTTTGTAAGTAGACTAGCTCCACGAAAATCTCCAACTCGCCACCATGGCAATGCTCCCTGGCGTGTCGCAACCTCTCGCTTCAAAGCCGTGGTATTCATCAATAGATACCGACATACTTTTTTTTATTTCAGCACTTTTAAAAGTATACTAAAAAAAAAGCCTGATGACAAGCTTTTTTTTAACTTTTTTTAATATGTAATTCCCATGTTAGTCAATGCTGTTTGAATTTGCTCAATTTGATTCATTAAACTCTCTTTTTCATCACCTTGTGGCAAACTATCAACAGCAGATTTAGCAGTATAATAATCATCTAATGTGAAATCTGACTGAACTTGTCCCTCTATGATAATCCGATTAATTGCTTCTTGCGCAACTTGACCACTAGCTGATTGATCAGAACTAGGTTTATCTTCGCTCGATCCAAGGTATTTTAAAATCCCCTCATAAAAATCATCTTTTTCGGGTATTTCTTTTACATCCTTAATCAACTCTTGTTTTGCTTCCAAAGAGTTTTTTTCTTCTTTAACTTGAACATCTTTTTTAAACGCATCCTCTACTAAAACAGGTTCAACAAATAATTCATTAAATCTTGTTTGGATATTTAGTCGTTTATTTAAATCCTTCATTATTTTTTGATCTTCTTTATCTTTTGCATTTTTCTCGAAAGAATTGATTTTTTGCTTTGTAACATCATTTGCTAAAAAGCCCTTTTTTTGATCAGAATATAATGACGTTAAATCCTCTTTTGTTTTAGAATCATCTTTTGATTTAGTTTTAGACTGTTTTGTCTTTACATTAGATGTTTCACCTAACATGCTTGTTTGACTTTTTTCGTATCTACTCCCTATAATAAATGCCCCCATTGCAAAAACAATAGAAATAAACAACCAAATTACTTTATTTATTTTTTTCATTCTTGGACTCCTCCTTACACATTTTAGTATCCTATGTTATAAATTTACGCGTTTAAGTTTAAATTATAACATAACAAAAAAAGGTTGAAAACAAAAGTTTTCAACCTTACGTCCGGACACGTGTTACTTTGTTACTTATTTGAAAGATAATTAAGAATTATCCTAAGATTTCAGATACAACACCTGAACCAACAGTACGTCCACCCTCACGGATAGAGAAACGAGTACCATCTTCGATAGCGATTGGGTGGATTAATTCCACTTCCATAGCTACGTTATCACCAGGCATAACCATTTCGATACCTTCTGGTAATTGACAAACGCCAGTTACGTCAGTAGTACGGAAATAGAATTGTGGGCGGTAGTTAGTGAAGAATGGAGTATGACGTCCACCTTCTTCTTTAGATAAAACATAAACTTCCGCTTTGAATTTTGTATGTGGAGTGATTGTTCCTGGAGCTGCTAATACTTGTCCACGTTGGATATCTTCACGAGCTACCCCACGTAATAAAGCACCGATGTTATCGCCAGCTTCAGCGTAATCTAATAATTTACGGAACATTTCAACACCTGTAACAGTTGATTTAGCAGTAGCTTCAGCAATACCTACTAATTCAACTTCGTCACCAACACGTACTTGTCCACGTTCAACACGTCCTGTAGCAACAGTTCCACGTCCAGTAATTGAGAACACATCCTCAACTGGCATCATGAATGGTTTGTCAGTTTGACGTTCTGGAGTTGGGATATACTCATCAACAGCAGCCATTAATTCTAAGATTTTTTCTTCGTAAGAAGCTTCACCTTCTAATGCTTTAAGAGCTGAACCAGCGATAACTGGAGTGTCATCACCAGGGAAATCGTAATCTGATAATAAGTCACGAACTTCCATTTCAACTAATTCTAATAATTCTTCATCATCAACCATATCCATTTTGTTTAAGAAAACAACGATGTATGGTACACCAACGTTACGAGATAAAAGGATATGCTCGCGAGTTTGTGGCATTGGGCCATCAGCAGCAGATACTACTAAGATAGCACCGTCCATTTGAGCAGCACCAGTGATCATGTTTTTAACATAATCCGCATGTCCTGGACAATCCACGTGAGCGTAGTGACGAGTTTCTGTTTCATATTCGATATGAGAAGTGTTGATCGTGATTCCACGTTCTTTTTCTTCTGGAGCGTTATCGATATCAGCGTAGTTTTGAGCTTCACCGAAACCATTTTTTGCTAATACTGTAGCGATTGCTGCAGATAAAGTTGTTTTACCGTGATCGACATGTCCGATTGTTCCGATGTTTACATGGGATTTCGAGCGGTCAAATTTTTCTTTTGCCATTTTGTATAATTCCTCCTAAAAGATGAAAGTTATTTTTATAATATATTGAAGAAGGAATAAAATCAAATTTCATTCCTTCGACTATTCATTTTACATGAAATCTAGGAAAATGCCTAGTCATTCTAATCAGCAGATCCACCATTTTTCTTGATGATTTCTTCTTGAATAGATTTTGGTACGTCTTCATAGTGGTTAAATACCATCATAAATGTACCACGTCCTTGAGTTGCAGAACGTAATGTTGTTGCGTATCCAAACATTTCAGCTAATGGCACAAGTGCGTTAACAATTTGTGAATTTCCATGAGCTTCCATACCTTCAACACGTCCACGACGACTTGTTACATGTCCCATAATGTCTCCTAAATATTCTTCAGGAACTGTTACAGTAACTTTCATCATTGGTTCTAAGATTGCTGGTTGAGCTTTCTTAGCTGCGGCACGTAATGCCATAGATGCTGCCACACGGAATGCCGTTTCATTTGAATCGACATCATGATATGAACCATCATAAAGTTTAGCTTTAATATCTACTAACGGATAACCAGCAAGAACACCATTGTTCATAGATTCTGCTAATCCTTTTTCAACAGCTGGGATGTATTCACGTGGAACCACACCACCAACGATTGCGTTTTCGAATTCAAAGCCTTTTCCTTCTTCATTAGGTGTAAATTCAACCCAGACATGTCCGTATTGACCTTTACCACCAGATTGACGAACGAATTTACCTTCTGCTTGAGTAAGAGGTGCTCTAAATGTTTCACGGTATGAAACTTGAGGTGCTCCTACATTAGCTTCTACTCTAAATTCACGTCTCATACGGTCTACTAAAACGTCTAAGTGTAATTCACCCATACCAGAGATAACTGTTTCTCCAGTTTCAACGTTTGTTTCAACTCGGAATGAAGGATCTTCTTCAGCAAGTTTTTGTAAAGCAACACCCATTTTATCTTGGTCAGCTTTAGATTTAGGTTCTACGGCTACTTGAATAACTGGTTCTGGGAACTCAATTGATTCTAAGATAACTGGTGCATCAAGTGCACACAAAGTATCCCCTGTTGTTGTATCTTTCAAACCAACAGCTGCTGCAATATCACCAGAATAAACTTGGTTTATTTCTTCACGGCTATTTGCATGCATTTGTAGGATACGTCCGATACGTTCTTTTTTGTCTTTAGAAGCGTTCAATACATATGATCCGCTTTCTAAAGTTCCTGAATAAACACGGAAGAAAGTTAAACGTCCAACGAATGGATCTGTCATAACTTTAAATGCTAATGATGCAAACGGAGCAGTATCATCAGCAGGACGAGTTGTTTCTTCTTCTGTTTTAGTATCAGTTCCTTTAATTGCTTCAACATCCGTTGGAGCAGGTAAGTAATCTAATACCGCATCAAGCATTAACTGAACACCTTTATTTTTAAAGGCTGATCCAGCCATTACTGGGAAGAATTCAACATTTATCGTCGCACGACGAATACCAGCTTTTAATTCTTCAATAGAGATTTCTTCTCCATCTAAGTATTTCATCATTAAATCTTCATCAGTTTCAGCTACCGCTTCAACTAATTTTTCACGCCATTCAATTGCTTGTTCCATATACTCTTCAGGAATTTCTTCCTCACGGATGTCAGTTCCTAAATCATTTGTATAGATTTCAGCTTTCATCGTGATTAAATCAATAATTCCTGTGAAGTTATCTTCTGCACCAATTGGTAATTGAATTGGATGAGCATTTGCTTGTAAGCGATCATGTAAAGATTTTACAGAATACAAGAAATCTGCACCAATTTTATCCATTTTATTACAGAAAACGATACGTGGAACTTTATAATCAGTCGCTTGACGCCAAACTGTTTCTGTTTGAGGTTCAACACCTGATTGTGAATCAAGAACCGTTACAGCACCATCTAATACGCGTAGTGAACGTTGAACTTCAATAGTGAAATCCACATGTCCTGGTGTATCGATGATATTAACTCGGTAACCTTTCCACTGTGCAGTTGTTGCTGCAGAAGTGATTGTGATACCACGTTCTTGTTCTTGTTCCATCCAGTCCATTTGTGAAGCTCCTTCATGAGTTTCACCAAGTTTATGGATTTTACCTGTATAATAAAGGATACGCTCTGTTGTTGTTGTTTTACCAGCATCAACATGGGCCATAATTCCAATATTACGTGTATTATCTAACGAGAATTCTCTTGCCATCTTAAATTGTTTCTCCTCTCTTATTGTAGTTCAATGTTATCAATACTTAATCTATAGTAAGCTTTTACTCACTATAGATAAGAGGATTTTACCAACGGTAATGTGCAAATGCTCTGTTGGCTTCAGCCATTTTATGTACGTCTTCACGTTTCTTAACAGAAGCGCCAGAATTGTTAGCAGCATCCATAATTTCTTTAGCTAAACGTTGATCCATAGTGTGCTCTCCACGTAAACGTGCATAGTTCACTAACCAACGTAAGCCTAAAGTAGAACGACGCTCTGGGCGAACTTCAACTGGTACTTGATAGTTAGAACCACCAACACGGCGAGCTTTAACTTCAAGAACAGGCATGATATTTTCCATAGCTTGTTCGAAAACTTCTAATGGATCATTCCCTGTAGATTCTTTAATAATATCGAATGCATCATAAATAATGCTTGAAGCAACACCACGCTTACCATCAATCATTACGCGGTTGATTAAACGGGTAACTAATTTAGAATTATAAATCGGATCTGGTAAAACTTCACGTTTTGTAACAGGACCTTTTCGAGGCATGTGTAACTCCTCCTTCCAAGTATTTTATTTTTTAAAAGATTTATTTCTTAGGTTTTTTAGTTCCGTATTTAGAGCGGCTTTGTTTACGATCTGTAACACCAGCAGTATCTAAAGCTCCACGGACAACATGGTAACGTACTCCAGGTAAATCTTTCACACGTCCACCACGAATTAAAACAACACTATGCTCTTGCAAGTTATGTCCAATACCAGGAATGTAAGCTGTCACTTCAATTAAGTTAGACAAGCGAACACGGGCATATTTACGTAACGCCGAGTTAGGTTTTTTAGGTGTCATCGTTCCCACACGTGTACAAACCCCACGTTTTTGTGGAGAGTTCACATTTGTTTGAGATTTTTTGAAACTATTGTAGCTCTTTCCTAAAGCGGGAGAGCCAGATTTAGTAGTTTGTGATTTACGAGACTTACGTACCAATTGATTAATTGTAGGCATGATAGTTCCTCCTTCCTTAAAACTTCTTATAGACCCACACATCCAGGTGGTTCTTTTTTTTATTTAAAAAAATTAATGCAAGGTTACCTGCATTTAGCTCGTGCCTTCTTACTAGTTAGCACGTCTTAACGAGACCTGTCCAAGCACCTTTGTAACTATAGCATAGTAAAACAAAATTAGTCAATAGTTTTTTAGATATTTTTTTAATAATTTCTATCTTTCAATTTATCCTAGATATGATTACAATAAAGGTATATAACAAAATTTACTTGGAGGCGACTTATGAATTTAAAACAAATGGTTGGCGTTGAATCTGCAAAATATGTCAAAAATGGGATGACTGTTGGCTTGGGAACTGGCTCAACAGCATTTTATATGGTAGAAGAAATCGGTCGACGTATGCGAGAAGAAAACCTTGATATCACTGGTGTAACTACTTCTAAAGCCACGGAAAAACAAGCAAAAGAGTTAGGTATCCCTTTAAAAAGTATTGATGAAGTAGATCATGTAGATATTACAATTGATGGTGCCGATGAAATTTCTAAAGATTTTCATGGTATTAAAGGTGGTGGTGCTGCCCTCTTATTCGAAAAAATCGTTGCTACTTATTCTAAGGAAACTATTTGGATCGTTGACGAATCTAAGATGGTGGATAAACTAGGTGCATTTCCATTGCCTGTTGAAGTTATCCCATATGGTAGCAATCAACTATTACATTTATTTAACAGTAAAGAATTGAATCCTAAAATTAGAGTACAAGATAATGGTAATCCTTTGCTAACTGACAGTAAAAATTATATTATTGACTTGTATTTAAAAGAAATCGATGAGCCAAAAGAATTAGCAACATGGTTAGATCATCAAGTCGGTGTAGTAGAACATGGCCTATTCTTAGATATGGCGTCACGGGTCATCGTAGGTACTTCTGAGAATGGTGTTCAAACAATCGAAGTATCTAGATAACATAGAAAGGATGAAGAAGATGAAAAAATTAGTTTTTGTACGTCACGGATTAAGCGAGTGGAATGCACTTAATCTATTTACTGGTTGGGAAGATGTAGATTTAAGTGATACAGGTGTGAAGGAAGCAAAAGAAGCTGGACAGAAAATTAAACAAGCTGAAATAACTTTCGATATTGCTTATACTTCATACTTGAAACGTGCCATTAAAACGTCTCATTACGTACTAGAAGAATCTGATCAACTATGGATTCCAGAAGTGAAATCATGGCGCTTAAACGAACGTCATTACGGTGCTTTACAAGGATTAAATAAACAAGAAACAGCTGATAAATATGGTGCTGATCAAGTTCAGCTTTGGCGTCGTTCATACGATACATTGCCACCATTAGTAGATCCATCAGATCCTAAATCTGCCTCACAAGATCCTAAATATGCTCTTTTAGATAAACAAAGTATTCCTGGCGGCGAAAATCTGAAAGTAACATTAGAACGTGCCTTACCATTCTGGGAAGATCACATAGCACCTTCTTTACTAAAAGGAGAGACCGTTTTAGTAGCTGCACACGGAAATTCACTACGAGCTCTAGCAAAACATATTGAAAATATTTCTGATGATGACATCATGGCACTAGAGATACCTACTGGCCAACCACTTGTTTATGAACTAAACGATGATTTAACATTATCAAAAAAATATTACTTATAATCAAAAAAGAACTTGTCATTATGACAAGTTCTTTTTTTTATCTATAAGTAAGCCAATTATCAATCCTAACAATGCAATTGTTATCCAACCTAACCCACTTGTAAAAAACGGAATAAATTTACTAGCAAAAGATAATAAACTAGATACAAAAGTTGATTCTTTTAAACTTTCCGGTAAACTATTTAAAGCATCAAAAAAACCAGCAAACATAGTTAAGTAAGTTACACATTTGAATACATCTGATTTATTCCCAATAAAACGATTAAAAAGTCCCATTAAGATCAATGTCATCGCTAAAGGATAGATAAACATTAAAACAGGAAGCGAGATTTGAATAATTTCATTTAAACCAACATTAGCAATCAGTGTAGCTAATAAAATACACGATACTGTAAAAAATGAGTACGATTTAGATGGATATAATTCATTAAAAGTTCTTCCAAATGCTGTGCTCAATCCAATAGCTGTTTTTAAGCACGCAACAATCACAATGGCAGCAAGTAAAACACTTCCTGCTGTTCCTAAATAATGTTGTGCAACCAGTGCTAAAGTGATACCTCCATTTTTATTTAATGAAAAAGTACCTAAACTCATTGCACCCAGAAGAGAAAGTAACGTGTAAATAATCCCCATTAAAATAATGCCTATAAAACCTGATTTAGTTGCCTCTTTAGCAACTAGACTAGGTTTTTTTATACCTAAATTTTGAATATTTTCGATTATTATCATACCAAAGGCTAGAGCTGCTAAAGCATCTAACGTATTATATCCATTAGTAAAACCTTTGAAAAAAGCACTTGATTCATAGGTTGCCTGAACAGAACTTCCATTAACAGTTCCTAACGGATTTATAAATGCTAAAATTAATAATGAAAATAGTAAGACTAAAAATAACGGTGTTAAGAATTTTCCAACATAATCTAATATTTTACTTGGTTTTCTAGAAAAAAACCAAACAATCAGAAAGAAAAAGAAACTAAACATAAAAAGAGTTATCTTTTGACTGTTTTCAGGTAAAAAAGGGGATAATGCAATTTCAAATGATGTACTAGCCAATCTCGGCATAGCAAAAAAAGGGCCAATCACTAAATATAGAACAGTTGTAAATATTAAACCATATTTTTTACCAACCTTACTAGACAATTCATATAAATCACGACTAGACGATAAACCAAAAGCAATAATGCCTAAAAAAGGTAATCCTATCCCTGTAATTAAAAACCCCAAATTAGCTTTTAGAATATTCTCCCCAGCTTCTTGTCCCATTTGAATAGGAAAAATTAGATTTCCTGCCCCAAAAAATAAACCAAATATAAGCGACCCAACAAACAACCTTTCTTTCATGGATAATTTTTTTTTCATTTTTAGAAAACTCCTTTTTATTTAAATAAACTAAAAAAGCTCAGAATTGAATTAATCAATTCTGAGCTTTATGACCCGTACGGGAATCGAACCCGTGATACCGCCGTGAAAGGGCGGTGTCTTAA
>NZ_FWFD01000019.1 GCF_900163795.1 Vagococcus fluvialis bH819
TCATTCCGAATTTTAAGGCAATTGCCCCTAAGTTGTCACCAGATTTTACAGTATATGTTGTCATAATTCTTACCTCACTTTTTTTATTTTTAAAGTAGATCTACTTTGTACTATTAGAATAAGACAAATATATATATAGAAACTATCGCTTATCTGTCACTTATCTGTTATAAAAATAAAAAAAAGACGAATTTTAATATTCGCCTTTTTTAACTATCTATTCTAATCATTTAAGTAATACTTATCTTATATTCATAACGTTTATAATTTCTTTTATTTCTTCATTATTACCTACTCCAATACTAACAGTATGACCATTATCGATTATTGATTGAGCATATTCAGCACTATTAATGTTATTATTATTTAAATATTCCTTAACAGAATGATCCCAACGATAAGGGAAATCATATACAGTTATTGTTCCATTTCCGTTACTTTTATACGTCAAATATCCGTCTATTTCTCGAGTGCCAGATAATCTAACGACCTCAATCGGATATACTACGCTTGTTTTATCCGTAGAATCTAAATATGAGCCTTCCTTCTTTCTATCAACATATAATGTTTCTAATCCGGTATACGTCTCATCAGTCAGTATATCTCCCATTAACTGCAACCATACTCGACTGTATTCAATTTGTTCGTCAGAATATCCAACCAACGGATTATGATTTTCAACATCAGATTCATTTATATTGTTAAATGAGCTATCCATAATTGCTGATTCACTATTTTTCAAATTTTCAGATTCATCATTTGAGATTGAAGAATTTTCTTTCTCTTTTTTATCTTCTTTATTTTTTTCAATAGATGTAACTGTTTTCTTCTTTTCCTCCTTTACGGAATCATCTTTCGTCGTAGAACAAGCACCTAAAAATAACATAAATATTATTGCAACTATTAAACCACTAATCTTTTTTTTCATATTTAAAACCCCTTTCATTACTTTTTTCTCATTAATGTTACCGCTTAAAGTTAATTGTATTACAATTTCATTACATTTCAAAGCCCTCTTTACTAATTCTTAAACATTTCACACTTTTAACGTGTTATTTTTAATAAGACTCCTTGCTTATAAGCTTCTGAAAAATGGATAATCGCTATACTTAATTGTCTATAAAATGTACTCTCACTCATATTGTGTTTGCAATATAACGTTATATTGTCTTTTTTTTCAAAATGGATATATTTATCATAAATAAGAATTCTTTCATCTAATTCAAGTTTGTTGAAAGCTTCAACAAAATCTTTAAAATAACATTCATATTCGTACGAGTTTTTCGAAATAGTTTCGCTACCCTTTACCTCTAAAAAAAAATCTTTGGTTAATTTAGGACTTGTACTTCGGGGTGACATTCTATAGATAGTTCTATAATCCGTAAGAAAGCCATTGCCCTTTTTTCTTATTTCTTTTTTGTCAATTCTCATGATATACATACTCCCCCTCAAAAAATTTATTTCAATTTATTTATGTGTTTTTTTATAAAGTTTGGTATTGGAATTCCCAATGCCCCTAAATTTTCAATTATTGATAAACCATAATTTCCAATATAAAAAAGAATAAATAAATCTGAATAAGCCGACAACTGAAACATAACGCAATAAGCGTTAAAAACTATTACCAAAATAAGAACTACCACATGTTTAATTAACCCTCTAAGACCGATTGTACTATCTAGATCTGGATAATTTCTAGAAAATATAGCTTTTGCTAACCCTGTAAAAATATCAACTATTATTACAATAATTAATAAATAGATGTATGGATTTAAGTAAATATCATTTAAGTCCATATTATTATCAAATATAGGCTTTTCCATAAGATAGCCCCCCTTTATTTTTTTGAGGAAGATACTATCATAATAATTCTCTTATTGTTATTTATCATGTCAATTCTCTTTCAAACTTCTCCCGTCACATTAAAAGAACGTACGTTCTCTTAATATATTACCATTCCACTATACGTTTGTAAACGTTATCTTACGTTTCAACTTTGTAAGACTTATGCCGAAAAAAATAACCCTACAACGTTTTTAGTCATTGGGCTATTTTATATATCTTATATTACTGTCGTTTCATTCAAAAATATTGATCCAGTTTCAAAAAAAGCTTGATAAGAATAAAATTCTTCTTTTAATGTTTTGTGATTAATGAGTTTCACTTGATAATAAGTTAATCCATATTTTTCTACAAGAGATAAAACAAAATTTATCATGCTTTCGTAGTCAAAGATTTTTCTTTTCATCAATAATGATTTTTCTTTCACATCAAAATCCGGATTTTTATTTTTCAATTCATTTTCAATTATCATATAGTCCGTTTCGATTTTCCCAAGATTAATTAAAGAATCCGAGCTAATAACTATTTCATCAAATTCTTTCATCATTAAACTATACCTACCAAATCAGTTATGACACGCTTTATATCATTTTCTAAATGTTCCAACTCAAAATATTCTATTTTCTCTGGTTTAATACTATTTATTGCGATGTTCTTAGCAACGTTTATCAAGCAACTTTCGGAACAACAATCCCCCCTTACTGATTCAGTATCACCATTAAAATCTATAAAACTATTAGAAAGACTTGATCGTGGATTCAACTCCCATTTATAGTCATTTAAATTCAAATGAAAATCACGATCACACGCCATACACTTATACGGTTTACCAGATGAATCAAGTTTAGCTCCCGTTAATTTAATATATTTTATTTTTAAAAAAGAAATTGGATACCTACTATTACTTTCACGATCCATCGTATTTAATAGTGATAAATGTTTAAATGTGTTATAGATTTTTATTTCTTCTTTCATTTCTTCATTATCGAGAGATTCAATCGTTTTATTTAAGGAAGCTACCACTTTTTTAAATTCTTCAACCTCTAAGACTGTTCCGTCTGATATATTTATTAATCCTAACTCTTTATTGCCATCAATTAAAACATCATAAAGCATGTGATTATACATATAATTTCAACTCATTTCTAATTGTTTTTTTGGTGCTTCATTAATATTTTTAGGTATTATCATAGATAAATCTTTTTTAGATAGGCTCATGACCTTACTTTTGATTTTAGTTCTCAAAACATCGTTCCAGTCTGCCCCTTCTTTTTTAGGTAAATCTTTTTTAAATTCTACATAATTTTCCGTTCCTCTAACACCGATCCCTTTATCTTTAAAATATTCATCAAAAAAATTACGTCCGGCTTTATCATTATCCGTACAAATTGTCACAGATTTTGGGATTTCGCCTGTTTGAGAATAATTTTCGTTCAAAACGTTTACTACCGTTTGAGGTTTAACACCGTTCATAGAAATAAAATGTGCATTATTCATTTTTTGGGGATATAGCGTCATGTAAGACAACTTATCAATTTCTGATTCAAAGAAATAAACATTGTCCGGCTTCCCCACTTTTACATTAAATCCAAAGTCTTCTTTTCCGTCAGCTTGAATTTTTTTCCACGACTTCATTTCTTCTGATTTTTTATCAAAAAATTTGCTTGTACCTTGTTCTGTCACACCAACTATTTTTTCTGAATCAGCCCAACAAAACAGCACGTTTTTTCTATCATCTTGACGAATTAAGCCTTTTTCAACTAAAGGATCTACTATTTTTGGATTAATATTTCTTTCGTTCACTAAGTAGTTTCTTGCTTCATTTACTGGCCGTTCCTTTGTAGAATCATAAGCAAAATCTTTTTTTTCACGTTCAACATATACATGCGGTTCGTATTCTTTTTCTAATAATTTTTGTTTGGCTTCTTTAAAATCACACTCATAATAGGCCTGTACAAAATCAATTATATCACCAGACTTAGAACGTGAATTCCATGAAAACACGTTCTTACGTTGGTTTACAACACACGAATCATTCTCAACTAATCTGAAATAGTCTTTGGAATCCTGTTTGATATTTATTCCATTTTCTTCACAAAAATCTACTATATTAATTTTTTTTAGTTTATCAACTAACGTTGCCATAAGTTCCCCCTGTCTGAATCAATCCATTTCATAACCAGTTGACTGAATAGTCTGTTTAGCTTCATCTACAGGCTCATTTTTAACTTTAGGAATAGCGAAGTCATTTACTTTCAAGTCGCTTTGTAGGGCTATCACATTCACTTTGTAGGCCATCAAACTTGCTTCTGATTTATAATTTTCTGTTAATCCATCACGGATATTTAAACCAGAATTAGTTTCAACATGATCCAACGTTTCTTCGATTTCTTCAAAATGTGTATTATAAAATTGTTCTGCCGGCATAACCGTTTCTAATTTTCCAAAATCAGTCATTTCTAATTGATCTGTTAAATCTTTTGACCAACTGTCAATATCATAGTAATTAGACATATTTTCACTTAAACGATAAACACTTTCGTTAATTACTACGTCTTTAATAGCCGTTGGTGTATTACTTAATGAATCAACTTCATTCGTTATTATAGTTGAATTTTTAACTTCTGCTTCTCCATTAACATTATAATTATATTCGTATGTTGACTGATCCGATTTTGACGATCCGAATTCACTTAATAAAATTTGATCCTTGTCATATTGTTTTTTTAGATCCGGAACATTATCAATGTGAATATCATTTTCTTTTCCCATACCCGTTGAATCATAAATATTTTCTTTGAATATCTGCTTAACTTTCGATACAGATTCTTCCGGCATAGTTTTTGCTAATTCATCATAAGCTTTGCTCTCATAATGCTTAGATGAATCAGAATAAAAATTGTTTAACGATTCAATAGCTTCTGCATTTTTTTTCATGAATAGATCTTGTTCTTGTGGTGTTAGTTCGATCATGATGTTTCTAAAATGTTCTTGCTTTGAATCCCCTCTATTAATATCTTTTTCGATAGCTTGTTTTGCACTCACATTATAATTGTAAGTGGCCGGTTCTGCTTCTTTTTGAATAATAACTTCATTATCATAATTATTTTTTAAATCTGATACCCCGTCTATATGGATCATACCTTCTGGGCTTGCTCCCGTTCCTTGATAGACATTTTCAAAAAACAATTGATTAACTTTGGCTATTGATTCATCGGGCATTGATTCAGCAAATTCTTTATATTCAATAGCTTTATCATTATTTGACAATTCCCGATAGTAATTATCTAGCGATTCCACAGCTTGACCATTTTTTTTCATGAATAAATCTTGTTCTACTAGTGACAATTCCGCCATAATATTTTTAAACTGTTCTTCGTTTGCTCTCTTAACATTATCAAATAATGATTCAGAGGGATTTTTTTGTGTTTGTGGCTTTGAAAACAAACTATTAATTTCTATTTCTCGTTTTAAATGTTCAATATTTTCAACTTTTATTTTGCCGTCTGCTGAAAAATTACTAGAAGACCCTTCAATTTCTAATACATTTTCTTTAAATAATTTAGTCGCTTTATCCGTACTATCTAAAGGTAGTGATTGTTCTTGAAGCATTGAGTAATACTTACTCATTTCTTCATGATTAGACATTTCAGCATATCTGTTGTTATACTCTTGAATTGACATTTTGGCTCTTTGGAAAAATATTTCTTGCTCGCCTTCAGTTAATTGTGATAAAATATTTTCTAATTTATTCATTTCAGCTAAACGATCGTAAAATTCTATCTCCGGTTTAGCTGTCAGACTGCCGGCAATTCCTTTTTCAGTTGCTTCATCGTCTATTCCGAATTCTTTAGTAACTTCTGAATAATCAAAGTATCTAACGATTTCATCTTCATCATCTGACAAATCAGAACCTACACTTAAAAGGGCGTCAACTTCTACTGCTTGATCTATTGCGTCTTTTGCATTAGTTGAGTAAGTCAATTCATAGCCTAAGCCATCATACCCAAACATATAAATACCATCTGGTAATTGATCCGGTGAAATTATTGTTTCTTTAGCCTCGACTAATTCGGCCAAATTAACCTTTTTAGAATAATCTTCAAAACTTTTAAGCCCTGTTAATTGTGACCTATCAACATTGATATTAATTATGTTTATGAAATCATCTTTATCCCCGAAAGTTAATCCGACCCCATCTATAGCGTCACCTATTCTATTTTCAAAAATAGTTCCATCACTTTCATCAACATCATAAATAACTAAGTCATTTAACGATTCAATAATTTTACTGTAATTAACCTCTTGCTTTTGCTCTATAGATTCGTTTTTACGCATTTCCAAAATTGTTTCGTCCATTGATTGAGTAAACTCGTTAACCGTTGCCTTTATATCCCCCAAAATATCTTTCATCAGCTTAGGATCTATTTCTTGAGCATTATTTGTCCACTTTGCTATATAAGGAATAGCTTTTTCGCTAGTGTCCATTCCGTAATTTTTACAAACAATGTAAGAAGTCATTTCAGCTTCAAATTCTTTAATAGCTTTAGCAGATACTTTGCTATTATTGTATTTATCGCCCATGTTATCTAAGCGATCTAAATTATGAAGCTTTTTATGTGCTAACTCATGGATTGCGGTTGCGACATTTTGCGAACTTGAATTTCTACTATTTAGAGATATTTCTTCTTTTCCGTCAATGTATTGAATATAAGCACCACGAGCAGATCCTAACTCACCTAACGAACTGTCTTTCATATCTTTAATATCAATACCTAACTTATCAGACAACCCCCCTACTGCTACTGAAAGCTCTTTAAGGCTACTTTCACCATCAATATCGAAATTCCACACTTGATTCGGAAACATTTTAGGTAAATCCTCTTTTGTAGCGTTTGTTTGCGATACATCAAAAACATTCCCTTTAGAAAAATGAGGTTTTGAGCTAACTTTATACTCACCAGAACTAATTTTAGCTTTTTCTTGTGGCGTAGCCTTGCTAATCATTTTTATGTCACCATCTGCATTTTTAAACGTCTTAACTGGTGTATATACATACATTTCAATGCCTTTTTCACCACGTTGAACTTGAAACCCTTTATCTTTCCAATCTTTATAACTAGCTACTGCCGTTGCCCCTTCAAACTGTTCTTGAATTAATGATAAATTAGTTGGTGAGTATTTATGAATTTTTGACATAAAATCCATAAATTCTTTGAGATCCTCTGGACTATCTTTATAGCTTTTTATCCGACTTAGCGAACGATCCAACAAGTCGTCTAATTCTTTCTGCTTCTGTTCCGTCGTTTTACTTGTAAAAGTTTTTTTGGCCATGTTTTTATCCCCTAACGTCAGTATTTTTATTCTATTTCAAACGACTGTTTCAAACTGCTTGATTTTGTATCACTAGAGATATTTTTATTAACAGGAATTTCAAAATTACCTTTCTTAAAATCGCTTAAAAGATCACTCGACGCTTTATTATAGGCAATGGTTGATACTCTTTCTTCATATTTTTTTTCGGGAATACTTTCTCTAATACTTACTGCCGTTTCTTCTGAAATTCCATCAATCGTTTTTTCTATTTCACTTTTATTATTTTTATAGAATTCAGACACACTAACAATAATATTTAGATCCTCAATAGTAGACAGATTACTTTGTTTGGCTAATTCTTCGTTCCAAGATTCTGGATCATTATGATTTTCTAATGAATCAGAAAGGTTATAGCTAACTTCATTTTTAGCTATTTCTTTTAACCCCACAACACCCAGAGCTTCTGTTTGTATGTTATTAAGCGTTTTTGGATCAACACCCATTATTTCATATATTTCATAGGCTTTTATTGATTCTGCTACGAAAGATTCTATATAATTCGCTTGCATATTATCCCTATAAGGTGAATGGATTTTCCAATCATGTTCACTTGTGCTTGTATTTTCACCCGTAACACCATACATATCTAACAATACAACTTCTTTGGTATCAGAATGATACTGTAATTTATTTTCACCTATACTGTAACCTCTCACAACACCTGTTTCATTTTCAATTTCAACAATATCTTTATACTTATCAGCATAAAACGACAACATATTTTCATAATAACGTTTTGATTCCGGAACATCTAGCCCCTTTTTTAAAGCGTCATTAAATTTTAAATCAGATTTTTCTGGATCTAATTCACGATTAAAATTAGGACGATTTAGTTTTTCAATCACGTTAGATTTTTGTAGCTTATTTTCTTCACGAGTAGCCCCACCGCTACTTACTTCTAAATGATCTAAAAATCTAACCGACTGACCTATTACAACACTATCCAGATTAACACTATCAAATTTTGCTAGTAATAAACTAGCATTAGAAAGATTAGTCTGATTAGTTAAAACACTTTGTTTAACGATAGCCCCTTCAAGATCAACGCTTGTTAAATTAGCATGATCGAAACGAGAACCAAGAACCACCGCACCTTTTAAAGAACTACCAGACAAATTAACATTAGAAAATTTACAATCAGAAAAATATGCCCCTTCAAAATCACTATTTGACATCATAATTTTATCAAAGTGACAAGAAACAAATCTTCTATCTTGAAAATATCCATCTTTAAATGTGTTAAAATCTGCTTCACCAGTAAAGCTTTTCCCTTCAATTATATTTTGGTATCTCTCTTTGCTGTTCGCAAAGGTATTTTTTCGTGCTTGATTATCAAGCTTCCCACTAGATCTTTTTATTTCATCGACCACAAACGCCCTCCTATTTTATTATTAAGTACAATTATATTATACCAGATATATAGTTATTTATCCACTATAAACAGCGATATATCAAGCTTTATAGCAGTTTTTTAAACAAAAAAAAGAACTCAACTTTCGTCAAATCCTTTTTAAAAAATTATTATTTTTGTGTCATGATTACAGATTTTTTTTCATCTGAATTCTTATTAACCATCATTCCGTTAACAGTATTTTTTTGTGTTTTAACATCTTCTATAGAGTTTAAAACTTCATCATCTTCACCTAAAAACTGAATAGAGTTTCCTTTAATTGCATACTTCCCTTCGTCACTAACACTTCCACCATCTTCTAAAACACTAGCGTTCCCATCTTCAAAAAAAGTAATTTTAAAACCTTCGCCATCACTGACAACAGCTTGCCATGTTGCAGTACCTTCCAACAATTTTTTTTCTAAAGACTTTTCAGAACTTCCACACCCAACTAAAACAACCGATAGAATTATACTCATTAGAAAAACTAAACCAATTTTTACCTTCTTTTTTTGACCCATTCATAACACCCCTTCACTCACATATTTTTTTAACACCGGCCGAAAATAAAACAATTCTGCTTTGCGTCTTTCTCTGATAGCTTCTTCTTTACACTCAAAACTTTTTCTCAATACATTCTTTCCCTTAAAAGACATGTAAGCTACCCACCTACCAGTTTTTTCATTAAAACTAACACCACGAACGCCACTAGTATTATTTACATTATCTTCTTTTAATAACAGCGGTAAAAACGTACCCTCTACATGAAATTTTTGAACCTGTTCTTTATAAAGCCTTGCACCAATTTCTTTTTTTCTGATCGCCCAAAGACAATTACAGGGATTATCTTTTTTGTATGCCGTTTGTGGCATTAAGAAAAACCTTCCGCACAAGTGACAATTGCAATACCACATGACACTACCGCCTTTAGAACGATCCGGAGATTCATTTATAACAGTATAGTTTTTAAAAGTTTTTCCAGTTAAATCTAAAAAAGTTGTACGCTTACCAAAATTCTTTTGACTTAATTCTAACAAACAACCACACGATATACTATAGTTTAGTTTTTTATATTTAATTGGCCACTAGTTTTATAACATTCTTTACCACAATCACAAATACATTTCCAGTAAATCATTTGACTTTTATATTCAAATCCTAAAGCCTTCGGATTTTTAACTTTTTCTATTACCAATAATTTACCAACTTTTTTATTCAAGTAGTCAGCATGTCTTAGACACCCACAACTTTTACGCCCACGTTTAAGACAAGCAATTCTAACATCTATTGTTTCACCACATTCACATACACAAATAACGTTACCACTAATCGAGCTAATTTTTGTAACTTCTAACCGGCCATAGATACAGCCGATTAGATCCATTTCATTTTTTTCCATAATAGCCACCCCAATTTTTTTCTACAGGCGGTTTTAGGTCTTGATTTTTTTGCTAGTGCTTTTGCACTGAATTTTTTAGTGTATCAAACTTGATACTAGACTTACATTTCAAAACCTTGTTCACGCAAGTATTTTTCCCTCTCTACTTTACGAATCATTTCTTCATAGTCTTGTTCTGCTGAATTCATTTCAGAATCATCATTAATAGCACGATCCACTTTCTTAAAATCTTTCCTGTTTAGATTTTTTGTAACTACTTTATTAATGCTTTTTTCTCGTTCTTCTTTCACTAATCTATTTGACTCTACTTTTTTTACGAATTCTTTATATCGTTCTTCACCTACTTTCGTTTTCAAATTGGGCTTACCTATTGGATTATACGTTCTGTTTTTTTCCAATAACATTTTTTTTAAATCGCCACCAGATAATTTTTTACTTTCACTATTTTTCACATTTTTCATTTCTCTTACAAAAGCATTACCCAATCTTTCGTTTAAAATCTGCTCTCTATTTTCGTAAAATGAATTTGCTTTATGACTATCACCATAAGTTTTTTTGTATAAATCGTCCATCACTCTTGCATTATCTAAATACTCTTTTCTTCCGGCATTATTTTTCGTTAAGCTTTTAGTAACAACATTAATTTTAATTCTTGTTTCTTCCGGCAATTCATTATACCCTCTAACATTTCGAGGTATTTCTTCTTTTAAAGATTTAACCAAATTATGAATGATTAAATTTTTATCTTTATGATCTTCTTGTGAAATATAAATACCCATCAATCCATTTTTTAACTCATTAGAAAATTCTTTAGGAACACTGGATCTCAATTCGCTAATTCTACTTAACTCTTTTTTTTGATTTAGCAATGAATTACCAACAGCATGTTTCATTGAATCAATTGTACTTTTTTTTCTCATTCCCCTTGCTTCTAATTGGTCTTCAAAATCAACTATGCGTCTTGTATTAACATTTTCCATTAATGTTACATGTATATGAATGTTATCCGTATTCCTATGAATTGCACCAAACCAAAAATTATTAGAAAGCTTCTCTTGTTCAGAACAAACACCGGTCATTTCAGTAACAGCTCTATACATTGCTTCCTCGTCTAACTTATTAGTTTTAGGATCTAGATAACCTTCTTCTATCAAAAAATTATTATCAAAAGACAATACATCACGATACATAACCGCATTATTTTTTTTAGCCTTTACAACCATTTTTTTAATTCCTTTTACATCTTCTTGCGTCATGTGGCGTTTCCAACTACTAAATGCACCGCCTAAAACTTCCTCATTACCTTTATCTACTAACGCTTTTTTTCTTGCCATATAGTCAATATATTTTTCTATTTGCAAAACATCTTTTACTACACCTTCTTGATCTGGTTCATCTGAAATAGAAATTTTTTCCAAAGCTTTTTCAATTCGTTTCATTTCTTCTAATTCATCATCTGATAAACCATTCTTTTTTTCACTCTTTCTTAACGCTTCTTGTCGTGCCATATAATCAACAAACGATTCTAGCGTTGCACTTTTTTTCTGTTTACCTTTTCCAGAATGTCTATTACCAACAGAAAAATTACAAACTAATACAATACTTGATGAATTTGCCATTCAATCACCCCAATTTTTTTCTACAGGCGGTCTACCAAGAATCCATAAGATTTTTCGCTTCTTTTTTACGTTCAGATTTGCTTACATCTTCTACTATAACGCTAGGATTTACTTTTCTCTTTTTCACTTCCGCCAAAGCTTCATTATAAGTTTTTGTGTTTTTTGACCCCTTAATTTCATTAGTCAAAAGAAAATCACTGCTAACGACAACTTCAATAACATCTATCGTTTCTTCCATTTTTGACAAGTCATTAAATAGTTCAAGTTCCCTTTTTAACGCTTTGTTTTTTTCTTTCAAAATCGCAATTTCAATTTCAGCCTCATGCAATTTAATTGTAGTGCTATTTTTAATCAGCGTTGTTTCTGCCCCGATTTCATTCAAGTTATTTACTACATATCTAAAAAGATTTTGCTTATTGGTAAACAACCCCTCATTCAACTTAACAAAATCATTCACTTTATTTAATTCCTCAACAGTTAAGTACAGAGCCACTTTTTCAGTTTTGCCACTCATTTTTTCACCCCTATTCAATATTTTTTATAAGATAGTCAAACAACATCTTATAAGTATCAGTTAACCCTTTTATTGATTCCTCGTTAGATTTAAAAGCTAACTTCATTTCGTCGATGGCTATATCAAATTCACTTTTTCTATAGTCAATAAGATCAATTTCACTATCAGTTCTTATCAACTGTTTTAAGTAATCATTGCGACTATAATTCCTACCGCTTCTTTCAGACATAACCTTACATTTTTTATCTATTTCACTTATATATTGTGGGTCAACATCACGCACTTTAATTTCCAAATCGAAACACTTCCCTTCTTAAAAGTTCATTTTTTGAATAACTAAGGAAAAAAGAAAATAATTGAGTAAATTGAGTAAAGGGCATAAGGGAAACTATCCCCACTTTGATTTTCAAAGTTGGGAAGTTGGCTGTGCCAACTACGTTTTTAATGATTTACGTCTAACATTTTGTGACCCCATTTATACTCTAATTTTACCATTTTTAAGGACTAAATACAATCATTTCATAGTCTTATCCAAGCACTTTTCAGTCTTATAAAAGACCGTTCAAGTCTTATTAAAGACCGTTTAAGTCTTATTGAAGAATATTTATCATATAAGAAAACAGCCCTTTAGGAATTAATTAAAACAACAAAAAAAAGAGTGGGGAAATCCCCACCCTTTTTTATTTGTACACTTGCTTATTTTCATTCACTTTGATTATTTTCTTTTTCAACTCTTTAATTTTTTCATTTGATTCATTTATTTGCCCGTTAGTTGTTTCAATCTGGCTAATTTTACTGCTAATTTCTGTTTGAGTTTGCACTTGTTCAGCACTAGTCTGAAACGCAATTTCATTCTCTAACTTCTCAATATCTTGTTTTTTGATTTTTATTCCCGTTTGATATTGTTCAATGTTAGAATTTTCATTCGCTATTTGTTCTTCTATAGTTTTGATTTGATATTCAAAATTTTGTACTTTTAACTGATATTCATTTTGAATTTTAAGCTTATTATTTACTTTAATATCTTCATCAACTGCATAAACTTTTATTTCTTTTGTTTCTAAATCATTAGTCGATTCTAATTCTGGATAGATATATCTAGGAATGATCGTCATAGATATAACACCAAAATCTTTCGGTAAATTCTCAAAGTAAACAACATTATAGTTATCTTCTACTTTGACTATTGATTGTTTGGTATTCGTTTTTCCTTTATTAGTAATGTAATTCAACTTGTAGTCATACTGTAAATTAGATAACGATTTTTGATTCGTTTCATCAAAATAACTAAACGTTACTTTGAACAACCCGTTTTCTTTATTTATTTCCATTTCAGTTACAGTTAGGTTTAAACTAGCGACAACATTTATCGGATCATCTAATTTTACTGTATTGTATTCATACGATTTACCTGTAACTAGTGGCGAAAACACGATAACAATAGTTAAGACTACGAAAGTTGATAACGCCCCTAAATACAATTTAGTATGCGATATTTTTTTATAAACTTTGTCAATTTCCCTTTTGCTTTTTCTGCTTTTAACATTTTTATTTTTAATTGAATAAGGTTTATTTTCCATTATTGACACTCCTTTTTATTTGAAGTAGAGGACATTAATTTTAGTAACTAAAAATTTGCCTTCAACATTTTCAACGCTAAATTCAATATAAGTTGTATTCACAGTGTCACCAGAGCTACTTGTTGTATTGTAAGTGATCTTTGAAAAGTAATTAGTTAGATCTTCACTAATGTATTGCGTGTACGTTTCAGCGTCTTCATAGAAGCTTTTAAAAGTTGGGTCAGAAGAATAAACCGAGTTTAAATCTTCTGGACTTTCTTTTAATTTTTCACTTTCCTTAATCATATCTTCCGGAACAATAGTATTAGCTACATTTTTTATTGATAGTTCATTTAATTGTTTTTTCTTATCCGATATAGTTTGAATATCATATACTGGATATAAAGTAACGAATTTATTCGCTACCTCATTCATTTTAAACGCCACACTTGAATCGTTTTCTTTTGATTCGTTTTCTTTAATACGGCCGTACAAGTTTTCATAATTTTCCTTTATTTTTTTATTTTCACCTTCAAGCCGTTCAACAGTTGACGCTAAATCCATCTTTTCTTTTTTCGCAGAAATGCGACTTTGGTTTAATAACATTCCCCCTATTAGACAAACACTAATCAAAACTAATACCGCAATTTTCAAATATTTACTATCTTTCATCATTTAGTACACCTCTTATTTTTTAGTTTTTTACTCGTCTAATTTCTGGCGAGTGATTTTGCCAATACGAATCTTGCCAATTATGATAACCTGTACCAGAACCGTTTGAATCGTACATTGTCGTTTCGTTTACATAAATACCCACATGAGAAATAAAATCTGGTGATCCATAAGTTCCCCTAAAGAAAATTAAATCCCCCGATTGTGCTTCACTTAACGATACTGCTTCGCTTGCTTCATATTGTGTAACTGTATACGTTGAAATATCTACACCTAAAATTTTCATGTAAAGATAACCAGTTAAACCACTACAATCAAAACCAGTTGTTGGAGATTTGCCACCCCAGACATAAGGAAAACCATTAAATTTTTCCATTTCATCACGCATTTGATCGAAAAATTCTGATGGATTTGTTGGAACACCACTTCCATTCCCACCTAAATATTGTTGAACTAAGTAAGAATATAAAAAGTTACCGCCATTAGTATATAGGTAAGGCTTTAAATATTTTTGTGATACCTCGTTAACGTAACTATAAGTTGCACCGCTTGAATTTCCAAGACTAGGTGCAACTACAGTTTTAGAATACTGTTCAGCAACATCAACATTATGAGTTAGAGAATTACGGGATAGATAGGAAACATACGCCGTACCGAAATTATACGACTGGACAACACCCAACATATCCACGTCATTACCATTAGCTTTTGATAAATTCCAAGCACTTTTTAAATATTTAACCCCTTGTTCGATACTTGCTTCTTCTGTCAATGTATTAACTGGCAGACCTAAAGATTCGCTTGACTGCATTAAATCTGCATACCTTCCGCCCGTTTCAACTTGCATTATCGCTAAAACGTACGGAACCATTTCCGGTATTCCATGTTCTTTACAATAACGCTCAACTACGCTTTGCCATTTTTTAACATCTTCTGACAAAGGTTTTGAGCCACCAACTATAGTTGAGCCACTGCTTTTTTTGCTAGACGTGAAAGACTGCATAGAAGACGTTACACCAATAACCAACATTACTATCAATCCAACAATACCAACTATAGCCCAAAATTTAATCTTAAATAATTTACCGTATTTTTTTGTTATACCTTTATTTATTTTTTTACCTATTTTATTAGGCTTCTTTTTTTGAGGTTGCTGTTCCATATTTATTCCCCCCCATTAAACCGCTCTAGTTGGTCTTTCTCTGGATCAAAGAACACTAAGTAAGTATCTTCCCCCGTTGTTTGAACAACTGCTTCACCAACGTTTAAGTTAGGTAATAACATCAATTCTGTATCTGTTACACTATTTTTTAATACTTTTTTCAAGTCCTCTAATAATGCTGAATCTAAGTTAAAGAAGCATTTAAAAGTACATAGGTTAAAAATATTTCTAATAATATCTGCTACTTCTGATGAACCATCTTTAGGAATAATTTCTTCTGGGGTTTGTGTTGCAAAGTAAACACCGGCTCTCATTTTACGCATTTCACGTTGAAAACTTAACACATACTTACAAGCATATTTATTATTTGCATTAATAACATTGTGGCACTCATCAATTAACACCATGAAGTCTAAAGAATCTTGTAACTGAATTTTCTTATCTCTAATTAGCTTTGTTTGTGTTTTTCCGTTTTGTAACGCACTATTCCAAATAGTCGTTAGTGCCGTAAATAATTGACAATGAAAAACGGGTTCATCTAATTTACTAATATTATCAATGTTATAGTAAACAATTTTAGTTGTATCAAAATTCGGCATTGTCGTTATACCATTGAAGATTTGAGGATTGCTAACACACATGTCAGTTACAATTAAGATAACCATTTCAATATCACGCACACGTTCCGGCGTTGGATTTTTTAATTTGTATTGTCGTTCTTTCATATATGATAAAAAATCTTCATAGATTGGATATTGTTCATTTCTTAAATTACAAATATTCGTATTTAATGAATTACGTTCGTTATCATCTTTTGCCGTTACCCATGTTCTAGGAAGTAATCCCGTTTCTAAGTAAAATTCCTGTAGTAATAGTTTGTATTCACGAATGGCCGAGTTAGGAATATCTGGTTCTAAGAATCTTAATTGATTAGAACATTTAGTCATGTGATTCTGAAAGCTTTTGCTTTCGTCAACATTACCAAACTTATCAATTACGGTTGAATAGACTTGTAAAGGATTAACCGTCATATCACCACCACTTAAATCAACGTATACGCCCCCAGATTGTCGAACCATTTCTTCATATTCACCAGACTTATCAAACCCTCTAATAAAGCAATTTTTAGCTTGTAAACCTTCTTGAAATTGTTTTAAGGTTGTAGATTTACCAAAGCCCATTTTACCTAAAATAAATCCATTAAAAGACCGGCGTTGTTGTGTTGAATAGAACGGATCGAAAATAAATGCACCACCAGTTGACGTTGTACCAAGATAGAAGCCTTGCGGATCTTTTAAAGCCTTATGATGAAACGGAATACCGCCACCAATATTTTTTGCCGGAACTGTTAGTCCTTTTCTTGCGAAAATTTGTGCTTCTTGTGATGAACAATTTTCAAAAAGGGATTGCCATTCTTGATCCATACGAAATAACGGTACTACTGCTTTATGATTAACACTTCCCAAATCTTTTCTGATTTCAGCAATTTTTTTCTCTAATTCTTCTAAAGAATCGTTATAAACAAAAATTCTAGCTTGAACAACTTTAACAACTTCACCTCGTTTAGTGATTTCTAAGGCAAAATCTTCTAAGTTATATTTATCTAAAACAGCGTCCGTTTTATCAGTTGTTCTATTTTCATTTGTAGATCTATAATCCAACTCACCAATTGAAGTATTTATTTTTTTCAACAAATCTTCTTTATCAGCAGTTGCAATATCAAGCGTTGCCACAGTGTCAGTGATCCCCATAATATCAATTAACCAACGGGAGTTAACATCTTCGGCAAATTCATACACAGCAATACAACTAACATAACCATCGCCTGTAGATATATGACGTTCACCAAATTTCAAACCACCTTTAGTTTGTACTTTTTCGATAAAGTTTAAATCGTAACCTTGTTCGATTAGTGTTCTAACTTGCTTTTTTGTCGCTAACATATTTAAACAGCCCCCATTTTTTCATTTTGAATGGATAAGATAACCACTTTATTTTTCGTGGCTATCTTATCCATTTTATTTAAAATTATTTCTCGTTTCGTTTCACTAATATAACTATCTAAAATAATATAATTATATTGGCTATAACATTCCAAAATATCATCTAAAAGGTTTAGCATTTGTAAGTCGATCAACGGTTGTTGTATCACCCTAACACCTTCTGGATAATGGCCTACTATATTACTAATAATTAAAGTGTTTTTTTCACATTTATTTTTTTTAACGTCACACATAACATGACTACAAGTAGCCACGTTATGAACTTTACCTTTTTCTAATTCAATAATCACCTTGATCCCTCCTTGTGTTTATAGTGGTGAATTCATATTTAGTAATTTTTTTACAATATTGGTAACTTCTTCTTGCGTTTGTACTCGTAAATTTAATTCTTTACCGCCGGCTTGACGAATAACTTCAACATTATTTTTTAATTCTTTTCTGGTTTTTCCGTAAACAACAATAGAAAATGTTAATTCCGGCAATGTCGATACGAAATCAACACGAGATAAATTATCATAAGCTAATTTCAAATTCCATTTTAAATAAGTATCTAAGTGGGCATGTTCGTTATTAAATAATTCTCTCTTTGCTTGTGCTATTCTTCTTTTCCAGTACATGCCTTGTTCAATCGTTTCTGTAGGATAGGTTAGCGACACGATTTTAAAATCATCTAAAAAAACTCTATTCAAATAAGTTAATTTATTAACCAGTCGCATAAATCCATCTTCACTAATTGAAGTTAGATCCGTTGTTTTTACTTTTAGGTATGCTTGATAAGTATTATTTTTAGTAACTAATGTTCCATCATCTAGCACCCTTTTATAAGGGAAACGATCCGTAATACTTTTATCTGCCGAAACAATAAAAGACAAAAAATAATTTTTGGCTTTTATAATAGGACTTTCTTGATTTGATTCAACAACTTTCATAATTCAATTTTCCCCCTCTTAGTTCTCTTAAATTCTACGTCATGATATTTATTTTTATCTCTACTAAACATGTGAAAGACAATTTGCAAATTTCTTTCTTTCGGGTGTGCCGGCGTCCTAACGCATAACCATAAACCAACAACACCAGATAGACCGTAAAATAAAAGTTTCATGTATGGAGATATTGGCAATAATTTTGCAAAATAAACACTAAACATTACACACGCTGAAATGATCCCAAGATCCAATAAATAAAAGAAAAATAATTTAATTTCTTGTTTTATATTTTTTGGGTTTCTATACATCTTTTTTCCTCCTATAAAAAAAGACTGACAATTTTATTTGTCAGCCTTTTGCTTAATCAAAAAATGGATTTTTCTTTTTGTTGCTACTAAATAAAGGATTTTTTTCTATGCTTCCTTTGTTACTTCTATTGATTGGTGTTGCTTGACCAGTTTCAATATTTTCTTTGACCGTAACATTTTTTACCTTATCGCTACTGTCAACACTATTACTTCTTTGTTCTACAATGTTTACACGTTGAGTACGTTCGCTTGTTTCATTTATTCCGTCCGTTGATTCTTTTACAATTTGATTCCGCTGACTTGTCATACTGGCACTAGGATCTCTTTGAACTCTTTCTTGTACAACCTGTTCTCTTATCCCAGATCCAGAATTTTGTACGTTCTCTTTAAGATTAACTGCCTGTTCTCTTGCACCGGAACTAGCATTTTGAACGTTTTCTTTAAGATTAACAGCTTGTTCCCTTACACCCGATCCAGAACCATGAGAGTTTTCTTTTAGATCAACAGATCTCGTTAGATTTTCTCTTGCCTGTTTTACACGTTCGTTATCATTAATATTATTCGATTCTGATTGCTGTTTAAGCATTTCTGACCTTGTTTGAGGTACGTTTGCAGTTGCCTTTTCCATTCGCTCTCTAACAAAGGCTTCACGACTTTTTTCTGTTTCGCTTGCTGAATCTTTAATAATTCGTTGCTTAATATCTTGCTTCATTTGCTCATTAACTGAAGCTTGATTTTTCATTGCTTCAGAACGTTTTTGTTCATCATTGCCGGTAGAAGTAGATCCTACATTTTCAGAAGGTAATTTACGAGATATCCTTGTTTTATCAAGACTTTCAATATTATTACCTGTTTCTTCTGGTTTACTTACTGGCGATTTAGTCATGTTTTTCTTAATCGCTTCGGCCGTTCCGTCATTGGCACTGTTTTTCAAGTTTTCAGCAGACGTTTTAAATGCTTCTACAGGCTTCTTAGCTTGATTACCAACACTTTCTAAACCATCTTTAGCTAACCCTTTAAAACCACGCTCTTTAGCGTATGAAAGACCTTGTGTTGCTCTATTTGCTCTATTTTGGATAGAAGCCCCAAAATTCTTTTCTGGTTCTGAATCGGTTGATCCTTTTTCTGCTTTTCCAGAAGAACCATTTTTTCTATTTCTAAGTGCCATAGAACCTAACGCTAAAGTGCTTGAAATTTTTCCGAACCCGTCACTTACACCAATATCAATGCCAAAGTATCTCATTATCGTGCTTGATCCTTTAATTAAGACAAAGACGGCACACACATAAGCTATAGCTTTTAAAATTGGATTGGTAGACGCCCCACCGCCAGAGCCGAGATATGTTATAAATAAAGCAAAGAAACTCATTCCAAGACCTTGAAACCCTACTGTCAAATAACAGCTTAAAACATCTGATACTACCATTTTAGATCGTTGACCTGTTTCTAGGTCTGTAGCAAAAACCAAGACCCCTAAAACACGTTTAAAAGCTAATTCTAAGATGGCCGTTATTATTACAAAAGCACTAAAAAGGTAAGCCACCGATAAAGCAACCATGCCAATTACTAAAGAAAAAGTATTTTTAGTATATCGGTAATAACCACCCTTAAAACTATCGGAAAAAACTGACATCCAACTTTTATCTATTTTGACAGCAACTTGATTACCGTCACCGTCAGTCGTCAATTTATATTTTAAATATTTAGCATTTTTATTATCCGATTCAAGATCCTTCGCACTATCGGGCGTGACAATTTCCCCCAAATCGTAAACAAAGAAATCTTTTGCTTTTAGAGCATTTTTCTTTTCGGCTTCTTTTCCTAGTCGGTCATAACCATTTTGTTTATTAATATAAACAATATCCGTTACGCCGTCTTCTATCAGCTTCCAAGCTACACCATTATCACCTTTTGAAATAGAAGTTGCGTCCGAATAAAAAGTTTTTGCAAATTGAATCCCAGATGTAATCATTGTTGGCATTAATAGAATTAAAGTTATCGACATAACCACGTTCATTCCAACCGTTTTAAAGTCTGGCGACCCTTTTTGAGTAATCATTTTAAATCCAATAATCACAAGCGATAAAATCATAAGAGTGACTACTATTGTATTTAAAACAGCATTATAAACGGAATTCACACCACTTCCATTTACAAAACTAAATAGTGACAAAGCTTCCGGAACTAAGCCTTCGACCTTAACACATATCCAATAAGCACCACGAACAATCCCCCATGTTAATGATTGCACCAAGACGCTTCCCCAACCGCCTTTAGTATATTTCAAGTTTTCTTTATACTTCACTAGAAAATTTAAAATGTCTTCATCATCTTCCCAAAAACTAGCTAAAGCACTAGTCGGCAACACTATCATCATTACTACTAAACTAAAAAATAAAAACCATAAAATCTTTTTATGGTTTTTATTCGCAAAATAAATTACTTTTGCTTTTTGACTATTTAATTTACTTATCATTATTACACACCCTTTACGCTACTTTGGTAACGTCTAACAGCCTTTCCATAGATTCATTAACTTTCGTAGCATTTTTGATGATAACCACAGGAGCTTTTAAAGTTAGTGTGACGTGTTGAGTTAATTTTAAACACGCTTCTATATCTGGAATAAACTTCATTAAGTCCTCTAAAGTTATTGATTGTATATGACTGTCCAACATCATTTGACAAAAATCTTTGCTAAATAAGTGTCTTTCAAAAAATTGGATTTGTTCCTCATTTATTTGATCTTCCGGAACACGTTTAAAACTTAATTTTAAACTTTCAACCACTTCTCTAAAACTACTTATTGAATTTTTTAGTTGTTCATCTATTTTTTTCGCTTCCATATCAACCACATTACTTTGATTTCTTTCATTTTCTAACAAACTAACAATTTCTTCATAATCAAATTGTTCTTGTTGTTTAGGTGGTAAAAGACTAAATAATTCAAAATCTTTCATAGTAATTTTAGTTTTATTTAAAATGGAGTAATGTAATCTGGTTTTTAAATCCTTGATAAAGGACGCAAAAGGAATCAAATTATCATATAGCGATAAATCAATATGTGAACATTCAATATCTATATCATTTATATCTTTTCTTGTATCAAAATCATCATTTAAAAACTGCCATCTATAGGGCATGTTAGTTTCTTTGGTATTAAATATCGGAAACGGTCTAATTTTATTTCTATCTTTATCTTGCCTATGCAGATTTCTTAAAATTACTTGTTCACCTTCAATTAATTGACTAGCACGTTCTGGCGTAATCAAACGCTGTTCGTCAGCACTACGGCCAATTGACGGGTCAATATCCATGTGTTTTCCGTTTGAACTATATACAGCTTCTGTTTTCCTACCGCATTTTTTGGATATTTCTTCGATTGTATCTGGATCATTAGTCATAATCAAAATGTGATTTTGACAGTTTTCTTTAATTGTTTTAGCCCCTTTATCGTATTTATCTTCCAACTGACTATACGATTGCACAGCTAGATTAAACAATATATTACGACCTAAGCAAACGGTCATAATACCGCTCATATTATCTATGGCCGGCATGTTACCAAATTCATCTAAAATAAAGTGTACTCGTCTAAAGCATTTTTTTGATGGTGTATCTTTACAGTTAGTCGCTAATTCTGTATATAATTGTGAGATAAATATTGAACCGATAACATGGTTACTAGGGTCATAATCCGGAATAACCATAAATACGGCCGTTGGTTTATCAGTATATTTTAAAACTATTTTTTCTGTAGATAAGGCAGTAAAACCTTTTCCAGTTTTATATTTTCTTAATTCTACACTTGAATCATGCGGATCTTTTATCTGACCGCTGAAATCCATTGAATATCTAACGTGCTGTTTTTTACTGTCAGATTCTTTATAAACAACTTCCAAAATATCCCCATGTTTTAGCTGTTCATCAAAATTTAACACACATAAACCTAACGCCTTAACCTTAATGCGATTTTCACTTATTAAAGTTAAAGTATTACCTTCTTTTCTAAGAAACCTTACAAAAACACGTTTTCCAGTTAATGACGTATCAAGTCTAAATTGCAATGATTTTGGAAAACCGATTTCTTTCAAATCAATTGACATTTTACTTGTTAATTTACCGAATAAATCACTTGTAAACATTTCAATACCTTGACTAGCCGTAGATAAAATTGAACCTTTGGCCTTATCACCCGCAAAACTTGTTGAACCGTATTGAATTTTCGCTTGATTACCTTGTGGCAACGTATTGAAATATTCGTCTAAGGCGTTTAATTCTTTGTTTGGATTAGTTGGATCTGTATAGAACAAACTACCTAATTCATTCAACATCTGGGCGACATTGTACATTGTGATTTTTTCAATTGCATTATTTTTAAAACAATCTTCTACGATAGTTAAAATTATTGCATTAACGGCCGATTTAGCCGACTTATAGAAGAATTCGTTATCTGTACCCATACCAGAAGCAAACAGCATGGCGGTTAACGTATTCGCTCTCTTGCTTGCTTCGTGATAATCTTTGTTAGCCCAAGAATCAATAACTAGTTGCAATGGATTAAAAGACATTGATTGTAATGGATCATCAATATTTAAAACAAGTACCCGATAACCTCTTTTTTCTAACGTTTCTTTACTTGCAGAAAACAACTCACCTTTTGGATCATTGACAACCATATTACTTTGTTCAGTCGCACGACTTAAATTGTCAATCATTGGCACAATGAAAGTTTCACCTTTACCGGAACGAGAAGCCCCAAGAACAATAGTATTAACTGTATCAACATCAACATAATATTTATCCATATAATGTGAAATAGGCACACCGCCTATCCCTTTATATGTTACTGTTTTTTCTGGAATTTCCGCATATTGTTGTTGAATATCTTTAATAGTTGCTAAACGACTATCCCCTTTTTGACCGTAGGCGATACTTTCTTTTGAATTTCTTTTTAGTTTAACGTATAGAAGTGTTGTAATTCCGAGAACCATTATAAAATACATCGGGATAAATAACTTACTACCGCCACTATTAACAAAGAAATATTTAAAGTTAAAAGAGGTATTAATATTATTGTCTAACAAACTTTTATCAGAAGTCATGATACTGTCTAAAAAGTTCCAAAACATATTAATACCATAATTACCAAAGAAGAAAACAACATTGCCGGCAAGCAAACCTAATAAAATTAATTTTTTATTAATCACTTGTTCTTTTTCTGGTAAATCTTCACCATCAATTCCATTTTTATGATATTGATTTTTAGGACGTCTTATTTTTGAAATAATAGAGGATATTTCAATATTATTCGCACTGGTCAAACCTTTTTTTAATAAATCTCTTACATTTTTTCGGGGCGTACTTTTCGTTATTTTCAATCTTTATGCCCCCTTTAATACGGCAAATCAATTGGATCATCAACTAAAATATCTGGAAAGACCACCGAATCAAAAGGAACATATCCTTCACGTTTTCCTTGACCACTCATTGACGCTTTTTGTCTTCTATTCGCTTCATTTTGTTCAATGATTTCTGCTTCGATAACTTCCAATTCATCATTATCTAAATCTTTTTCTTCAACTTTTTCAGCGTCATTTATTTTTTCCTGTTCCGCCTTCATTCCTTCTTGTTGGCCGTCTGGTTCTTGTTTTTCTTGACGTGCTAGAAATTCTTCTTTTCTAGCTAAAAGTTGTGCTTCTTCAATATAAAGATACGTTTCGTTCTTAGCGATCTTTGTTGCTTCGTAAACGGCTCTCTCGTCTTCTGTAAGAGATTTAAACAATTTCCAATAACCATTTACATACGCCATATCACTTCCCCGTACAGCCCCGTATAACTCTATTGGCATACCAACAACAGCATTATTATTTAAGTAATTAAAAATATTAACATTTTGTAAAGATCTGGCACTATTATTTTTAACTACCGGCTTACCCTCGTTATCAATCTTCACCGTAATTCGAGCATTTACTGATTCGTATTCTTCGTTGCCATTAGAAAAAGAATGTTTAAATCCTATTTTCAAAAATAACGTTGAAAATTTTTCGCCTACATGTGAACCGATATGGTTAATTCTTCCCTTAACCGTCATGTTATTTGTAAATACAGTCATTATTTACACCCCTATCCAATAATTTTTTTCAGCATGTTTGGTTTTGATGATTGTTTTTCTTCTTGCAGTTGTGATAAACGCATTTCTAACAATTCATTTTTGCCCGATTCTTTTTCTAATTTAAGGTTAGCCATGTCTAACTCTTGTTGAGTACGTTTCATTTTTTCTAAATCAACTTCTGCTTTTGCCCGTTCAATTTCAAGTCGTTCTGATTTCAAACGTAATTCTTCACTGGAAACTTTACGATTATGTTCTTGTTCTTCAAGTTGGCTAAATTCTTTAATTTCAGAAGCCCACAATGGCGTTTTTTGTTCTAAAATTTCTTGAATTTCTATAATATACTCCATCGCTTTATTCCAAACATCATCATTGGCAAGTTGAATATCTACGGACGTTGAATCAGAAAGTTCCTGTTTTCCGTCAATCAATAGAACATTTGTAGCATTTTTAACATTGCACCACTCATTGTCGATAACTTCTTCTTTTTTAGCTTTTAATTCGCTTGTAGTAGAATCTTTGAATGTATCGGTTAGCGATCTAACACGTTCTGATTCTGTAGCAACAACTAAATCATACTCTGCTTGCTGTTTAGCTAAAAATGATTGTAACGCAATTTGTTGTTCTGCCTGTAATTTTTTCACTTTTTCGTTTGAAATGTTTTCTTGCTTTTCAGTGAAATCAGCAATTCTCGTTTGTGCTGTTTCATTTAACATTTCTAATAATTCGGCTTTATTTTCAATTGCTTTTTCTTCATAGTTAACGCCCCAAGCCCTCGTTACACCTTTTTTCAAGCTAGATACATATTCACTTACCAAACGGCTTGTTTCAGTTCTATGATGTTCACGCAAACGCTCGAATTTGACTTCTGATAAAGTTCGCTTAACAAAATCAATGCGATATTTTTCAATTTTGGTATTCGTGATCCCTTTACTAGCAATACCAACAAAGTTAATTAAACTTTCTGGACTAAGCTTCTTTTCCATTGTACTTATTGCATTTAGAATAGTATCGTCTATCTCCACATATTCTTCATAAGGTACAAGTCTAACTGATTCATGTTTCTTTTGAATAACAGGTACATGATATTGTTGATTAGCCGGACTGTAGCCACCTTCCGGAATTTGACTACTTGTAGCCGGATAAAAACTTTCTGGCTGATTTATGTCAGTTTCTTCTGGGTCTTCGTAATAATCGTCTTCATCGATCAATTCATCATCTTGAATCATAAGTGATTCTGGATCGTCAGCTTGTAAGTCTTCGCTTCCATCATTGGCCAACGTGTCACTTTCGCTAACTACTACCGGATCGGGTTCATATTCTAATTCGTCTTCTGGTTCAAAGATACTTTCAGTCAAATTAGTATTAGTAATCGTCTCTTTAGCTTTTTTCTTTAAAAACCCTAGTGAAAATTTATTATTTGAAGCCGGCACGTTTTTTTCGTTATGACCGTTGTTATTTTCTAATGGCCGAATATCTGGCTCATTTTTGAATTGGTTGTTAAATGCTAAAAATAAATCATCTGGATTGCTTAAAACATCTGCATTTAGAGAAAGTAACTGCTGTTCAATCTCTTGCATAATGTCTATCGCTTTTCCGCCAATAGAAAAAGGCGTGACTGAAATAACATCAAATGCTAATGTATCACCTTCTTGTTTATCTTGACATACCAAAGCAATTTCAGATTGGTACTTCCAATTATTTTGAATCCAATTAATTAAACTGTCCACTTCTTTTAAAGAATACTTGTTTTTGCTTTTAAAATCTTTATTTTTTCTCAAAATCTTTTTGTCTACCGCTTCAAAACTAAATTGAAATCTATTATCCATTATCAACTTTCCTTTCTTAAAAAAAAAGAGAGAAGCATTTTTTATTTGCTTCCCTCAAAGATATATTAAAATCCACCAACTGATTTAATTGTATTCCCAATAGTTGATGCCCCAAACACGATACAAGCACCAATAACAATATACGTTAACCATTTTTTAGCTGTTCTTGATGGCCCTTCACCAAATAAGAACATTAAACCAGTAACAGATACACAGAAAATGATTACTGATAATGATACACCTTGTAGTTTTCCTGTCATATTTGACATAAATTTATTAACGTTATCAAAGAAGTCCATTCTTTGTAGTACACCTAATTTTGATAAAACATTTGTAAACATTTTTTCACACTCCTAATTTTTATTTGCTTTTATTTACTGCTAGTAATTCTGCAACAGAGAAACCGCCTAAAAATTCATTTAACAAGGCTTCTCTAGCTTCTTTGACAACTTTTTTGTCAAAAGCCGTAGGCGTTAGCCCTTGACTTTTAATAATTAAATCCGTATCAATTAGTAATTGATCCTTTTTAGTTGCCCGTCTCTTTTTTTCTTCTTTTTTAGTTTCTGGAACTTGCGTAGAATTGTTATTACTAGGTACTGTATGATTCATGTATATTCCCCTTTACATTTTAATAATTCGTTTTTGATTAATTACTTCTATTATCCCTAGAATTTCTTCCCAATGTGTTGAAATAATTGCTATCACTCCAACCATTACAATAAATCCGGCAGATAGTAGCATTATCCGAGCTAAATTATCGTCCATATTAAAACCACCTTATCGAATTTGAGAAACTGAATTCCCACCGAAAACTAGGTTCACATCTGGTATCGGTAAAAATACGATTGGAATAGTTGCTATTACTTGATAGTCAACTTGTGAACCGTAATCAAGTTTTTTATTTAATTGACTACTTTTAATTGTATATTTACCGCCGAAATTTTCTTTTGAATGTTTATTAATATTATTGACTGCTTCGGTTGTTAAGCCACCAGAACGCTCAATTTGATAGTTAACAGATTGCTTAAATGTGTTAACATCTTGTACTTGAAACATAAATAATCCGGCACTAACAACGGTCAATATCAACATAAAACCAATGTAAATTTTTGCTAATTCAGCGATTCCATGTTCCATAAAATCAACCTTTCTTTTTTAAAAGTTAGATAGAAACATTTCTTGAATTGTTTGTAATATTCTGGCCGTTCCAATACCAACCATAATAATCATTACTGACATTACAAACTTAGTTGGATAAGTATTAAATTTACGTGATTTATACTCTATGATCGAATCTATTCCAATCATTAATTCATGAGAAGCCATTTCATCTAATTCTTTAACAACATCTAAATCAGCATACCCTTGACTAACATCAAAAATAGTACACATAAATAATATACTCATATTAGTTCCAGAAGTACGTTTCGCAAAGTCGATAAATGGCTGAATTTCTTTCGGATTATCTCTCATTTCTTGCATTAATCGCTGTAATATTTTTTTATCTGTTTCATGATCTAACCGTTTAAGAATTTTATTAAATACGCCATATAAATTACCACCATCTTTTTTTTGTTGCAAATATGGCACTAACATTCTTGTAAACTTAGAAAAAGCTAGATGGCGTTCAAATCTAAACTGCTTATAAATCGTATCTACTTTCATAGATTGTAAAACATATAACGCCACCGCTACTGCTGTAGTGATCCCTACAAATTGAAACTTCCCAAATCCCAAAGATAACAAGCCACCTATAGAAATAGTAACCACCGCATTAATCACTCTTTTTCTTTGCCATTTCAAAATAAAGCTTTTGCTATTACCCATTTCTAAAAGTTTTTCGTATCTATCATTACCTAACAAGTCGATAAAAACACCGTTTTTCCGTCTGGTTATTTTAACTTTGTTTTTTTGGGAACTTTTAATAATATTCTTTGTTCCTTTTTTCATTTTGTAACTTTCAACAAATTTTTTCATATAAACTCCTTCCTACCAGACCGATCATAAGCTCATAATTTCATCATCAAAATACTTTTTAAAAAAACCACTAATCAACGTTGAAATTACGGCCATGTATACCCCGCTAGTAATCCAACCGATTATATGCCTTGAATATTGATTGTAATATTGTTCTGGCGTATTAGAAAAAATAGCCATAATTATGAATAAAAAGATTGCAGATAACATGATCTTCATATTCATTAAGTGGCCATTTTTAATGGATAGAAATTTATTTGTTTTTAGCAAAACGTCTTTATGATGTGTTTTTATTTGTTTAAACGTATCAACATTTTCCCTACCTTCATAAATTGAAGTTTCAAGTTGTTCTAAGTATTGACAAAAGACAACATCTTTTTCATACTTTTTACTAATCATAGAAAATGCTTTTGATACTTGAAAACGATCAGCTCCCGTTGTACGAGCCAACAAAACTTCAACGTCTTCTTTTAATTCACCACTTAAACGACTTGCTACTATTTCTAAAGCCTTTGAAACGGTCTTATTTTTATCAGTTAAAATTTGCGTCATGCTATTGATAAAAGAATTTCTTTCGTTCAAACTAGCCATTTCGTATGCCCTTTTAATTGATTTGGGCATTATTACTTTAAGGCCGTAAACAGCCCCCAAAACAGCGAATCCAAGTGACACCCACCAATAGAAAAGTAATAAAAAACTGAATAAGGCTAGAAAAAATGCCGGTATACCAACATAATTCAAGTAATCTTTGTGGTTTATCGGCTTTCCATAAGCAACTTGAATAGCGTTTAGTTCATTTAGATCCACAAGCCCTTTTCTTTTTGTTGTAACTTTTTTTATATCCATTATTCGACCACCTCTAATAGAACACTATCGTCAGTTTGATCCTCGATTTCTTCCGGTTCTGTTGGAAATTCAAATTCAATAAATCTTTCGTGCATACGTTCTCTGAATTTCTCTGACAATTCACCGCCTACCTCACAAATAAATTCACCTCTAACGAATTTTTGTTTAAACAAAGTCACTGTTTCGTTTTGGTTAAATTCAACTACTTCATTAAGGTATCTGATTGTTTTTCCATCAACTTTAACACTCTTGATATGACAACCAAAATCAAAGTATCTATTAATATCCGATTCTACTGATTCCTCGTTAATGTCGTAACCAGACGCACACATATTAACAAACCTTCTAGGAATCGCTCTACAATCAATCGCATGGAGCGTAGTTATAACCGAGTGTCCGGACAAAATAGCTTTTAACATTTCATAAGCTTCCTTATCACGAGTTTCCGCTACGATTATATATCGTGGCTCATTTCTAAGACTTTGTGATACTAAATCAGATATTGACAGCCCATTACCAGTGACCCAAGAAAAAATATCTTTATCTGGAAATAAAATTTGGGCGTGTGTTTCTTGTACATCTTCAATCATCACGATACGATCAATCGGATCAATAAAACTTAATAATAATTTTTGAAATTCTGTTTTACCCGTTCCTGTTTCACCGGATATAACAATATTGCTTTTTGTTCGCACAACCTTTTCAAAAAATTCAAGCATGTAATCTGGTGCAAAATGGTGAAAGTTTTCTCTATCTAATGCTAATCGAGGTCTTGCCACACGCATTGCCACCGTTGTTCCAGTTGGAGCATTAGTTTGGTAAGTAGCTGATATACGAAGATTTTTAAACATTCCGTTAAAAATCGGATTGCCGTCATTAATTTCTAAGTCATTAGCTACAGCATACTTAGATACTACTTGATCCATATACTTTTGAGTTATCCCAACTTTTTCACCTTCAACGATCCATTTATTATCATTTGTTTTAACTGACAACAACTTTCCGTTCCAACCAATATCAGTGATCCTATCATCTAATAGGATTTTTTCAATTACACCAGTTCCGACACATTCACGAACAATATATTCAGCTTTTTCTCTCGCTTTTTTAGTGTCACTACCAAGAATGGCCTTGTATTGTTTCAATACTGTTTCTACCAGATTAACCCTTATAGTGTCGTCTGTAAGACCATCTAATACCTCTTTACTATAATAAGTTGTTATATCGTCACGAATTGCGTCTAAACGATCATCTGATACCGGCTTTTCCATTCCAGAAATATCAGTAGTTAAAAAATCAACTAATTCATCTTTAGTCAATGCTTCTACTACAGGTGATTTCTTACCAAAATCAAAAGAAGGAACAAAACTTTTTTTAGGTTCTTTAAGTGGTTCATTCACGACAACTGCCTTTTCTGGATTTTCGCTTTTTATAATTCTCAATTCTTCACCTCATTCTAACTTTCGGCAAAATTAACAACACAAGTTGCTTGATATTCTTGACCATCACCAACAACTTTAACCCTTATTGCTTTAATGCCATCTGAACTGTCCGGCAAATAATCAAATGTATAAGATAATGTTTTTGATTTTACCAATTTACTTTTTTCAAAACTTTTCTTAAAATCTTTTTCAAAATCAGATTTCATTATTTTAAATTGACCCTGTTTAACTCTTGTACTATCATCACGATTAGCAATAGCCGTTGTTCTCAACGTTTCAGTAATGCCTTTAACATTGGAATCTTGCGTAAAACTAAGCATGGAATTATTCAAGATTAACGTCATAAAAAACCCACCTATACATATTATTAAGAATATTTTCGGTATATCTCTCATTAGATAGCCACTTCCTTAAAAATAAAAAACACACAAAAATTTTCTTTTTGCGTGTTCTTTATATAGTTTACTTACACATCAATAACTTGTGTAGATTTTTTCGTGTTTACTAATTGAAACCATTAGTAAGCTTTGATTTTACAACATCAACAACCATTGTTGTTAATTCTGGGAATGCTTTTCCGGCAACCAAGATGATACCCCCAACAAGTCCAAGAATACCGATAGCCCACATGATTTTATTTAAATTATCGTCCATTATTACACCACCTTTCTACTAATTAACTTTCTCCTTAAAAAAAAGAAGTGACTTATCAATAATATTGATTATAAAAGTTTTTACATTGCCGGCAAATTTTTCTACCACATAGTAACTACTGATAATAAACGCAACCACTTGATTACTTTTAAAACGATCAGCATAAACATCAAGATTAATGCTCTCGATGTCACCAGAGATAGCTTTCATTGCCATGTCCTTTATAACCGCCATATTGATTTCAAACACAAAACGCAAAACATAGAATCCAAAGCTAAACAAAGCAAAGTATACGCTCAATTTGATTATTTTTTTTTGACCGCTTCTATACTCACGCCTTACATCAAAAACGCTGTTCCCATAACCCGAACTATGCACTCTCATTTTGATTTTCTCCTATTCGCTTTGCTGATTAAAGACTAACAGATAGATATTAATTACGCAACCATTTTTTTTGCGATTCTGTCCAACCATTAGGAACCTTAGTGTCTGGATAAATCGGCTCTAATAGAATAGAATCTTTATGTACTGTCTTACTACCAATAGTGGCATACATAAAAGCATATACTTCCATTGGGTTAACAACTTTGAATTTAAATTGATTTACACCAATGACACCTACATTCTGAAATTCTGGACTGTAGACCCCTAATGTATCTATCCAAATCGGAACATATAACCCTCTGCCCCCTTCAATCAACTTGTACTCACTACCATTTGTTGATGTACTTAAATACGAATTACCGGTTTTTTCCTCGATCATTATCTTTGGCATTTTAATTGATAATTCTTGTTTTGTTTTTTCCTTATCAGCCTCAACAATTTCCATTTCATAATAAGATAAACCTTTTTCTTTTTTTAGCGTCATAGATGTATCAAGTAAGTTTTCTGTTACATAAAGCCTAGTTTCAAGTTCTGGCATTTCAGAAGTATCTTTATTAATAGGATTTTGATAATTCACTATAAAATTAAACTCTCTAGAATAACCACTTTGAACATCTTTAATCGCTGTCAAGTTAATATTAAACGTTTCATAATCGTATTCTGTCTTACTAGGATTTTCCCGATTTACTAAAGTTCTAACAACACCAGAATAACTTAATTTTGCGTCCTTTGAAGAATTCGCAGTTAACATTCTTTCGCTAGCGGTGTAACCTTCTAAAGATAAAAACTCTTGCCCCTCATTGAAGTTTGATAAAGAGTAAGAATTTTTGTCAACGACTATCAACTTAAAAGAAAAATCATCTTTAGAATCTGCTAGTAGAAAGTTTTCTACAGGTAGTTTAAGTTCTATTCCATCATTAGTCGTTAACTCTAACAAAGTATATTCTTTTGAATACAACACTTTTTGAGTTTTTTTAGGCGTCACTTCTAATTTAATCTTAGCTTTTAAATCGTTCGCATTAGCATTAGGAATAAAGCTACTAAGACTTGACCTAACCTTTGCTTCAAGACCGTTTTTAAAATTCTTCGTATCAATTGTCACTTCATCTAGTTGGATAACGTGATTAATAGAATAATAATAAAAAGAAACAACTTGACTACTTGTAGCCTTTCCGTTGTATTCCTTATCCCCTAAATCTTCTGCAAAATAAAAAGGGATTTCTTTATTATTAATTTTAAACTTGCCGTTAGACATAGCTTTAAATAGATATTTTTCACCACGATACAACGGTATTTTTGTGTTTTCCATCGTTGCTAATACCGTTTTTTTATCAGATTTATCAACGATCGAGTGATTAACAGTCATTTGATATACCGGCAATACACTTGATACATTATTTGAATCCACTGATAACAAACCAACTTCTAACTTTCCGTTATGTATCATTTTTATATCTAACTTTTTCTCCGTAAATATTGATTCTTTAAACTTTAAAGTTGTTTTAAGAGTATACGAATGATTATAAAAATCCGCACTCGCTAAAGTTGTTGCTTTAGCAGTACCGGTAACTATCCCTGTAGTTGAATCAAATTTAACATCAAATAAATTCGTGACATTCGTTTGTTTTTCATTTAGAACTAAAACCTCTTTTACCTCAACTTTAGAAAAATCAAAACGATCTGTAAGCTGAACTTTCGTTAAATTCTTATCTCCAGATTTACGGATCACACTAGATAATACTTCGTAAGAAAAACTATCATCTGAAAACAACGTATTATTAATAACGTTTTTTTCGTCACTATCGGAAACTGTTTTAGAAACAGCAATCGAATAATTATTTTTTATTGCGATCTTATAAGGGACAGAAACTGTATTTTTCGTTGTAATAGTAAACTTATACTGACTGTTATCTAGTGTATATCCTGTTACGGTTGCCGTTTCTTGTAAATAATAATCACCTATAGGTATATCTTTTACAGTCAACTTGCCTGTTGCGTTTGTTTTCAATCCAGTTTTATAATCTTTTTTATTCTTTACATCATATATTTTAAAAGTTACATTGTTTAACGGTTTCCCGTCTACAGTTCCGGTTTTAGTAACTTCTAAAACACCAGTACGATTCACATTAACTGTCAGTGTAGCAACATTCTTTCTGTAAAGACCCGTAACTAGCTTTTGAGCCGATCCGCTATTCCAAACATATTGTGGTTCCGCCTTAGCTTGTGCTTCTGTAACGCCTTTTGAAATCACAACTTTAATTTGATTTGCAGTGGCGTTGTTAGTATTAACCGTTATAGTTTTCCCACTAATTTTAGCCGTTCCACCATTCGACACGCTACTTATGCTTACATTTTTTTCAGAATTAGTAATCGTGAAAGTTGCATTTTGACCTTGATTAACAGTAACAGACGTTCTATTAAATTTGGTAACTTGTTGAATCAATGTAGCACTATTGTTAATTACCTTTTTAGCATTTCCGATAGACGTTCGCCAGTTAGGAGTTATAGATACAGAACGTGGCTTAGTAGGCACGTTATCCCAAATAGCTAACTGTGTAGCTAAATAATTAGTTTGATTATATCCTCCGGTTTGTCTATATGCAGTTACCAAAGCCGAAACCCTTTCAGCTTGCTTAACGCTCAAAAAGCTTGTTAAATTCGCCGATGTGTATGAAACACCTGTGGCAATTCCGGGTTCTAAACAAAAAGCGTCCTTACCATTTATCACTTTTCGAGTAGAATAGTTTTCTGTATAAGAACTACCGTTGTTTAGTATGATATAAAAAACCCAACCATAACCAGAGGGCGGACTAATAAGTGTCGTTGATAATTTAGACGTTGCATAAGCAACGATTGCTTTATTTCTAGCTTTAAAACCACTAGGAATATCATTCATATTTTTAGTTTCTTCTAAAATCCTTTCAACGAAAAAAGTTTTCGTTTTTTCATGGATTTCATCTTGTTCAACTGTACTGGACGCTTCTTTTTTTTCGGATTCATCAACAAAAGGGAAATCTTCTGCATTAAGTGCAGATTGCAAAGATCGAACGTCTTTAACATCTATATCTTCAAAATCAGATACATCGTCTTTGGCGTTATCGGCCTTTCTTTGCCTAGATTTATCTACACCAACTTCAATCGCTTCATCATCGTTTTTTATTGAAGGCGACATAACTTCTGGTGTTTCTGGAATTAACAAAGTTTCTTCATTTTCGACTACTACATACCACAATCCATCAGCACCTTGCACAGCATTTCCGTTCGTTTCATCTGAAAGAACGTGTTTTTTAAGCTCAATTGTTTCACCGACTTTTTCAGTTAAAACAGATTTCTCTTTTGCGTAACTAGAACTAGCAAATACGCCAGTACATAAAGCACTTAAAATACAAACAGACAAAAAGAACCTTCTTTTCTTAAAACTCATATTACTCTCCCTTCTATACAAGAAAGGCACATCTAACATTTTATCAATTGCCAGACAGCCTTACCTCCACTAGTCTGGTCAACTATAATTAAAATTTGTTTCTCTGACATTAACATGTCGAATTTTTTCGTGCAATTTAATTGCTAATAATATTTTTCTCACCTCCTTGAACGGAGTTTTCAGTGTTTTTTGGCTTGAAACACATACTCTTTCGAGCTTAAACCTTAAAAATAATTTCGCTCTACTTCATAAAAGTGTCTTCGCAAATAATTTTATGTAATGATTATTTGTCGTTTTTTCGCTTTATAGCCTTCCGCCTTTATCTGCAACAAAACGACATTGCCACAGTACGAGCCGTATTAAATTTTCAAAGGACATTTTTTATTAGTAGTTCAATGGTAACGGTATGAATTTTCCTTTGTCTTTGCAATACGCCAGTTGATTGTTTCGGTTTTTTCTTTTAGAAATGATTAAACCTTTTGCGTCAACAACAGTTCGTATCTCTGGATATAATTCATCAATCGTACGAAAATTCGAGTAGTTACCAATCTGGACGAACAAACCATTTAACGAAACTTTAAGGAAACGGTCTTCGTCAAAAGTTCTAACTATCCAAGCCGATTGTAACACATCAGTCGGGCTTACCGCTTTAAATTTTTTCTTCGCTGACTTTTTAACCGGAAGGCTCTTTCTCTCATTAGTTTTCTCTATTGCGATTTGATTATCCAAATCCCCACTCCTTTCTACCATCAAACTATTTTAAAAACATGAGTTTCTCAACTCATAACCTATTATAACATCTTTTCCGATAACTGTCTACCCGACAGATAGAAACAAACTGCCAAAACGTTAATTATTCAACGTTTCAACAGTTATTATGACAAATATTTTATTAAGAAAAAAATGATAAAAACAAAATTATTATATAAAGAATGAACAACGATATTGCTTAGTAATGATCCGTTAGTTTTTATAAACAAGTTCGATAAAATTAGTCCTGTTATAAAATATGGTAAAAAAAATAGATCTAAATGAAGTAAAGCAAAAACACTAGATAGTACAATACTAATCCACAAATTGTTAAGCCATTTCTTCTTCATTAAATAATTTTGAAAAATACCACGCATTAATGTTTCTTCAAAAAAAGGAGAAAAAAAAGCCGATAGTAAATATCCAGTCAGCGTGAAACTAAAGGTTAAAACTTCTTCTACCGGCTCATTGTTTGCTCTAAAAAAACTAAAAACAACGTTAACTAAAATAATCCCTAACAAAGATAAAACGATTTTTCTTTTATTATCGTTTAGCTCTTTAATCATTTTGAAACACTCCAAAAAATATATATTATAGTTGCTAACGGTATTAATAAAGACCATTTACCCAAAATTGAATAAATAGGATACCAAAGTATTTTACAAAATTTATAAAATACCCAAATAATTAAAAAATAACCTACATACGACCAAAACACAGGAACGCCGTAGATAATAACAGATTTCAAAATAGGTATAATTAGCCATTTAGTAACTACAATACCAAACAATATAAATATTAAGATTGGCCAAATATAGTAAGCACGTTCTTTGATTGGATAATCATTAGTTACTTTTTCCTCTCCCATCTGCTCTCACTTCCTTTTTTATTTTTTACTTTTTTTAGTCACTTTATTATGATATAGTATCGCACTAGCAATAATATCAGTGTATGACATATCCGTTTCAAACTTGATTAATTTAAGTAGTTTAAAATCTGCCGTACTAACTTTTACAGGCCTAGTTTCCCCGTGACTATTTGTAGTCAGTAGCTTCTCACCTTCTCTTTGGAAAGCTGTATAAAAACCATCAAGAACGCCTGTCAATAATGATCCCTTTGCCCCCCAATCATTCCGACTACTCATTAAATCATCATATAATTCAGTTGGCATTCTTACAGCTTTTCGCTTATCTCCGGTTTCCTTTACTTGTACCTTACTTTCTAACATAGTTTGGCCAATATTACTCGTAGTTGCTGTTTTCTCTTTATTTGCACTTGCACCAATACTAAAAGGATTCACTTTAGGTCGATCATCTAATTTCTTAACTCGTTCGTTTGGTTCAAGTCGTTTGACTTTATCTTTTTTCTTATCCATTATCGTTCACCTTATGCTTTCTTTTTTTCCATTTCATTAAATCTTGCAATAAATTCATCTGCAACGTTATCATACATTTTTTTAGCAATTCTACCGTAAGGAATTGAATATTTAACACCTTCACGACCCCATGTTTTAACTACACCACTATCAGTAATAACATTTTCAAAAATAAGATCTTCATATTCGTCTTTCAGTTCTTCTAAGACATCTTTACCAGTTTTAAGTTTATTATCGACCAAATAAGGAACAATCCCCATTACTTGTAAATCGTTATTAATTTCTTTGGCCACATCTGTATAATCATAAATTGTGCTGTTCAAATTATCAACACTATCTTGTTCTGTTTGTGTTGGCACTAATAAATAATCACTAGCAATATAACAATTATCCGTAAAATCTGAAACTGTAGGTATAGTATCAATTAAAATGAAATCGTACTGGCTTCTAATATCATCTGCTTCAAAAATATATCTAAAAAGATCCCAGAATACTTTTTCTCCTTCTTCGGTCAAACCAGATTCTTTCCACATATCACGCAACAATTGACTAAAACTTGCCATCTTTTTAGATCCTACAATAATATCTAAATTTTCAGTAACTTCATTTATACAATTTTTGAAAGATAAATCAACTAAACCATCATAAAAGCTACCGGCTTTGTGACGGTCAAACCCTTCAAATTGGCGAAAAATTTTATTAGTTAAAGTTTCTTGTGGGTCACAATCTATTATCAAAACTTTATAACCTTTGTCTGAAAGTAACGTACCTAACATTTGAGTTAGTGTTGTTTTACCTACTCCACCTTTAAACATATTTATTGTGATTATTTTTCCATCTTTTCTTTTTGCCATCATTTTCCCTACTTTCTATTCTTTTTAATTCTATCCCTTTTACTACAAGTAGTCAATACTACAAGTAGTCAATTGGACAATTTTTTTTATTCAGAAACCCAATTTAGCAAGGCTTCCCCTAACTCTTTAGCTGATTCTCTATCTAAAATCATACTTGTAACAACACAACCCTCGCCGTTTAAATCATTTGATACTTTCAAGTTTAAAGCAATGGTATTGAACACGATTGTTTCAACCAACTTTAAATCATCTTGATTGTTGTCGATACATTGTATTACAGATACTAACTTTTTCTCGATCATAACCCGTAATTCTCCCCCCGTAAAACTTATAAATTTTTACAAACAAGTGCGTTTTTATATTAAAGTTTGACTACAAGTAGTATACTTATAAACTTGCTGACCTACAACTATTTAAGTAGTCAATTGACTACAAGTAGTAACTTTATAAACATAGTATACTCTTTTGACTACAAGTAGTCAAGTGTTTTAAAAAGAAAGAAGAACTTTTTTTAAAAGTCCTTACCTTCGCTGTTTATAATGGTTTTTCTTTCATCAATCCACGATTCAACCAATTCAATATCTTCTTTTTTAGCTTCTTTTACAAATTTTTTCGTAGCTGATTTCGCACGATTATAGTCGATCTTAGATTGATTTTTTTTTGCCCATTTTTTTTGCGATTTTTTTCTTGCTTTCTTTTCTTGTTCTTTAGTATATATTTTAGGTCTGGCCAAAATGAACACCTTGCTTTCTACGTTGATCGTAATAGACTTTCAAAGCAATCAACAACTAATTCATCATCTAATTGTTTCTGCCGGCTTAAAAGATCAATGAGAAGGTCATAGACATTAATTAATACTACGAATGTACCAAAAATAATCTCTAATTTTTTCAAATCAAATTTTTCTTTTTTTATAACATTACTGATAAGCGATTTTAAATTTGAAATCACTTCAAATTCATTATCAAATAAATCATCAATAATCACACCTGTATTGCAATAGTCAATAAATTCTTGATTTAATTCCTCTAATAGTCGATTTTTAATTGTGGTAGTTTTGTTTTCGTTCACCGGAGAACCCCCCTAGTTATTATATATCTGTCATATAATTAATATTATCATACAAAGCTAGTCATAACAACAAGATAAAAGAAGATACGGAAATTTCCAAATCCCCCTTTAACAACTATAAAAAAAAAAACATGCTAAAAACCTTTTAATATCAAGGTTTTAGCATATTTTTCTTTAAAAAGAGGTATGAAAGTTTACTATTCAAACCAGTAAGTCTTTTATTTAGAACCTAACATCTTTTGTTACAAAAACATTTTTAACAAAATTGCTAGTCACTGTTGAACTTAGGTTAACTGATCCTACTCCACCTACACCTACACTCCCACCACCTGTAACACTTGTTGTCGCATGTTTATATAAAGCTCCGTTCAAAGTATAGTGAATACGGTTAGCGTCTGGAAGCCCATATTGTAAGCTTCCGGCGAATCCATATTTTGGGTGATTAAATCCGGCATATATAATTTCTTTGATTGCTCTAAATCCGCCACTTTCGGTTGTTCTACAGTAAAAATATGCAGTTCCACCTTCGACACTATTATTAATTTGTCGGTCTTGCCAAGTAGCTCTTAGTAAAACAAAACTTTCATCATTTACTTGACGTTTCACTCGTTCATTACCTTTAAATATATTTTGCTCAGCCTGTTCTTTGGAAATTCCAAACTCATTCGAAATTGATTGTATCACTTCTTCTTTTGTCATTTTTTCTGATTCTGTTACCATATCAGAATTCAAATCAATTTCGCTAGATATACTATCGTTTATTGTTAGTTCACTTGCGTAAACTTGATGAGTTGTTAACATGCTTAAACCAAGAAAACCTAAAAGAAATGTACTAGCTAAAATTGGACTTATAAACCTTTTTAATTTCATTTCTACAGCTCCTTATTTTTTATTTTTAAATTATATGAGTATACTCAAATTCATTGTAACCGTTTTCTTTGAATAAAACAAACGAAACAGTTAGAATAGTGTAATAAGTTATTTTATATTAACATAATTAGATAAGGGGCGAGTAGAATGAAAAAAAATAAGTTTATTATTATGACGGTAGTTTCACTATGTTGTTTAATCTTTTTAAGTGCTTGCAAGAAAACTAGCAATCCTGTTATTTCCGCAGATAAAGTTGATAAAGCTGTTATTTTCGTTAAAGATGATAAAGGGAAAGAACATTCGTGGGAGGGACAAGATTCAAACTTCTTAAAAACATTATTAGGGAATATAAATCTACTATTTGATAAATCTGATACGAATGCTCAACGTTTTGATATGGACTTGACATCAGAACAAAAGATATTCAAATATCAAATAAAATTTTACAAGGAAAATAAAGTGGTACAAGATATTCAAGTTTCAAAAAATAACAAGGTAACCATAGATAGAGATAAATTTACTATTGGAGAAGATAAAGAAAAAGAGTTAAATAGTTTAAAAAATCATTTATTACTAGTTACGGGGTTGTCGCACCAACTGAACGATAATTCCCAATAGGACATTTTAAAAAAATATAACAAAAGAGAAGCTAGAATGTAGCTTCTCTTTTAATTAAAATCGTACTCTAAATCTTGACGATTTTCTTTTTTATTTTCTTTTATACTAACATCTTCTAATTTTTTTAAATCCGGCATAATTCGCTTATACAACATAATTTCTGATCTATTACGCTTATTTTTTTTAAAATATTCCGGATCAACATTATTGTTATTCGAATCAAAAAGTAATTGTGCTTGTTTTTCTATTTGGTCTACATTCTTAAATATGAATTTACTCTGTTTAATGATTAACATATTATAACGTTCATCTGTATTGCCATTATTAGGCTCCCACTGCTTCGCTTTGCTATCTGGTACGGGAATCATATTGTTTACGTGCAAAACGCCTAAGAAGTCCTCAGAATCATTTTCAGAACCATAGATTTTAAACACAGACTGATTATTTATTTTTTTTTGACTTTCTTTTGCAGACGATAACGGAATATAGTAATTTACGTCCTCATTATCTGGAACTGTCAGCTTGCTTTTGTAATATAAGCGATTGCCTTTATAGTTGTTCTGAACACGATAGTCTTCTTTTTGCAATTTTTTTATATACCCATCAGACACAACATATAGCTTTTTGTCATTCCGAATATCGCTCATTAGCAAACCAACCTTTCATTACATCATCTAATAAAAATCCTACTAAGTCTATTAAACAGTACATCAAACAATTGTGTCAAATTATTAAAGTTTATGTAGGGATCAGAAATGAAAGCGTAGTCTGTCTTTGTTAACTGTAAATATACTATTCCCATAGCCACAAATCCTATAATTGCTTCTGTAAAACTACCAGTAACATAATAAAAAGGAAAATGTATGGTTTTTTCAGTAAACGGGTATAACCACATAATACTACTTTTTGAGAAACTATCTTCAAGCAAATGAAGAAAATACCCCAAAATAAAATAATAAATCAACGTATGATCCTTAATAAAATATGTTCCTAGCAATAATGCTAGAAACATACCAAAAAATAATCCAACTAATGTATGAGTTAATCCTCTATGACCGAAAAGAAGTTTTATTAAATCCGAAACCCCTCTTGTCCTTCGTCCAATATAACTTTCTGGTTCATCAATATCCGGTGCTAATGCCCCTAATGATAAAGCAAGCATACTGGTTACTGTTAACGTTCCTGTATTGGCCATAATCGGTATTGCTACAGCCGTACTAATTAATAAATGTGTTGTGTGTTTCATGTACTCACCATATTATACAGCAAAATGTATATAATATATACCTTTCTACAAATATATTAATATAAAAATATTAATTATTTTTTTTTTCAAACCCTAATTTCTTCGTATCTTTATCAAAAAATATGACAGCTTCGTATTTCTCTTTGTTCTTTTTAATCAATCCTTTTACTTTTGAACTTGTCTTACCTTTTGTCAAAAGATCCGTTAGATTCTTTTGAGTTAATAACTTACCAGAGAACTTTTTCCATAATTTAAAATCGCCACTGCCGTCTTTAGGCCTAACATCATACAAAGCCCCTTTATCTTCCAACAAATAATCGCCAATTTCTATCAAATTTTGATTAATACTTTTTTCAAAATAATCACTATCAAAAGGATCATCTTTTAATCTTACTACGGTTTCATTTAAGAACTTATGAATATTTTCCATGAATTTTATTTTTGTGTATTCTCTTTTTCCAATCTTAACCAAAACACTTTCCCATTTAGCCGTCATTTCTGGTTTGCCAATCAAAAGATCACGATTTTTAGTGAGATCCCACAAAAGATAACCTGTAGCCGTAGGCGTGATTTTTGTAGCTTCAATTTTGATATATCCTCGCTTAACTAACGTTTCAACTGTATTCGATCTAGTCGCTTGCGTTCCTAAATTCATTTTTTCCATCAAACCGCCTTTTCCAACTAATCTAGCTTCTGTTAACCGAGTTGGTGGCTTAGTTTGTTTCTTCAACTGCTCTATTTTTATTGAAATTTGTTCGTTTTCTTGAAAATCTGGTAATTCAATTACTTCTTCCTGTTTAGAATCATCAATTTTATTAGCAATTACTTTCCACCCAAGATTAATAGGCCTGTTACCAGTCGTTTTAAACTCTAATCCGTTCACGTCTAAAACTAGTTTAGTTGATTCATAAATATACGGTTGACTAAACATTAAAAGCGTTCTAGTTACTACAACTTCATAAACTTTCTTTTCATCGTCTGACAAACTACTCAAATTAGGAATTTTATCAGTTGGAATTAAAGCGTAATGTTCTAAAACCTTCCCATCATTCACATAATTTTTATTTGCTGTTAAATTCGTAGTTTCTACAGTAATTCCAAGCACCCTTTTATAATCTTCTAAATTATTTAACAAATAATCAAATTCATTATTAGTAATATATTCTGAATCAGTACGAGGATAAGACAAATATTCTTTTTGATAAAGACTTTGAATTATTTCATCTGTCTTTTTAGTTGGAAATTTCCACTTGTTATTAGCAAAACTTTGAATCCCACCTAAATTAAATAATTTTGGTGACAACTGCTGTTTTTCTTCCACAATTTTACTAGTGATAATACCTTTACTAGCGGTATCAAGCTGATATTTTTTCGTGTCATTCAAAAATTCTTCTTCTGAAAAATATTCGATAGAATTCTTAAAAATAACTTGTCGTTCTTTTTCTTTAGTTTTGCAAATATATTGTTGATAATTTTCTGATTTAAAATTACTAATACTTAAATCATTTTCCACAACTAACGTATTAACCGGCGTCTGCAATCTTCCTAACGAATAAGTATTTGTTAAGCCCTTCCCTCTTAATTTTAAAGTAAATAATTGACTATAATTCATACCTACCAAATAATCAGCCATTTGTCGTGCATTTGCTTCATCAAAAAATGGTTCAGTTTCTACAGCGTCACGCAAATTTTGAAAACCTCTTAATAATTCTTTCGTTGTTAACGAATTGATCCAAAGACGTTTCATCGGTTTATTAAAAATACTACTCTTACATAGTTTGAAAATATTATAGGCAATATTTTCACCTTCTCTATCTGGATCAGTTGCAATAATAATTGTACTCGCTTTTTCAAGTTGCCCTTTAACTGCTTTAAATTGCTTTTCTTTACCTTCAATCACTTTATATTTCATGTTTTGGCTTTCGGGTAAGAAAGGTATATTCGCATAATCAAACCCTTTTTTATTAGGCGTTGATTCATATTCATTAGGCAATGCTAATCCAACCAAGTGACCTATAGCCCATGTTACAACCGTTTCACCAAATATATCACTTTTAAATTCAAAATAACCACCTTGATTTTTTAAAACTTCACCAGACAACGCACTAGCAAATTTTTTCGCTTGATCTGGCTTCTCCGCTAATATAACTGTAGTCATAAATAGCCCCTCACATTCCTTTTAATTTAATTTCTCAATCCAACGAACCCTAGTATGATTCCACCCCTCTAACCTTTCATAAACAAGTTCTATGCGTATTCCATCACTAAAAAATCTGACACTATGTTTCTCAACATCTAAAACCTTTTTCTGTTCCCCTATAGGTTGAGGACAATACTTAGCATTATTCCAAAAAGAAAACTTTAACTTCCTACCGCAACTGCTATCCACTAATAAAATAATATTTCCTTTTTTACCCCAATACCTACAAAGAACAATACCTTCAACAGTATACTTTCCTACCTCTTCTGGGAACAAATATTCATTACGCTTAATATCACTAAATTCATTCAAAAAATCTTTAGGATATAATACCCCATCTTTTCTTTTACTCAACCCAACCTAGCCCCCCTTTCAATTCTCAATAATTATCTATCGGTTAGACAGTAACTATCTCTAGTTTATCATACTTCACTAATAAATATAACTAGCTTATTATCTGGTAGCCTAAACCTAGCAAACTATTAACTAGATATGTTCTTTGGCAATTGAGCTGTTTTATTTTTAAAAAAATCAAGGGCTTTTTGCCGGTAGAAAAGTATCAACTGCTTATCGACATCTGGTAATGTATTAAGCGTTTGTTTCGCTCTTTTTCCGTCATGGTTTCCGTTCTGTAGGCTTCTAAGATAACCTTAACTGTTTTGTGTTCTTCCTCGGTAAGATCTGGTAAATCAGCCGTTATAGACGCCATAGATCCTTTTTTTAGTAAATAAGATATTACTAATTGTTTGTTTAGTTGGCTTGTAAGTGCTATTCTTGTTGACCCATTACGCCCACGAGTAACTTTACGATGAATGACACGATTTTCTTGTAATTTGTTCAGAATTCGTTTTAAAGACGATAAAGGAATTCCTGTTTTATTTGAAATTTCTGGTAGTGTAAATTGGATATGTAAATCTTCTTGTTGATTGGCTTCTACAAAAGCCAAAAGATCTTCTATACTTTCAGAATCATGAGAATATTTACGGTCTTCACGAGCTTTTTTAAATTTATACCACCCACGATTATTTGTTAACGTAATATCATCAAACGTCACTGGTGAATCCGGAGCGTAGGCTTCTAATAGATAATTAACAAATTTTCTACTAGCCCCTTGTTTATCGTTTCTGTAAGCCCCTTTAACACAACTAACAACTTCTTTATCTCTTAAAGGATTATTTAAAGCCGAATTAAATTCGTCCATCATATCTATGCAGTCATTTAAACCTATTTCAGATTGTTTACAGGCCAAAGACAACGTATAGACGGCATGATTACGGCCATACCCATACGAGCTGTCATAGCTCTTTACATTTGCTAATAATCTAAACCATTTAGTTTCAACTTGTCGGATATTGCGTTGGCCGGCTACTGATAATTTTCTTGCAGACGTTGACCAATTGTTTTGTTTTTCTACTTTTATTGACCATTCCAAATACCCTTCAAAAGTCTTAGTCGAATTTTGATCGTAGTGTAGGATATTTTCTCTAGTCGGATAACGGAATACACCAAAATGATTGCACCCTAAATCTACAAACGGCAATACTTGATTTATTCTTAATCTAATATTTTCTGAAATTCTTTTAGCAACATCTAACGATTTATAATCGTTTGCACTTGAAATATAACTAGGTTTTGTATATTCCCCAGTTTTTGTATCTTTATTATTTATAACAAAATACAAGTGATAGCCTTTAGGAGTATTCAGAATCATGGTAGGCAATAAATCCATATCAACTAATACTGATATTAATTTTTTCAAAGCCACTTTATCATTTATGTTATGGAAATCAAGATCAACAACAAACGTGTTAATTTGTACTAAATTACGCTCAAAATGACCGCTAACAATGTTATTTTCCCCGTATTTACCGTAAGAAAAAATGTTTGGTGTCCAGTGAGATAATAACTCATACGTGCTTAAAAGGTGTTGCAGTGAATGATATATCGTTCCTGTTCCACGAATTAAATCACGTTTAGAAAAATAACCAAAAACTTTCCCCTTTTTATCTTCGCTTTCTTTATATCCAAAGGGAACAATACTATCAGAAGAATATTTTTTTAATCCTTTGTGCAGTATGTTTTCTAAAAGTTCTGAATATTTTTTATCATCTAACATGGTGCTTACCTCCTTTTTTGAGAACAAAAAAAGACTTAGGTTTTGTAAGCTCTCAAACAAAGTCTTACAATCCCTAAATCTTTACTTTTGATCCGCCAATAAAAACTACTACAGTTATCCAATGGTGGTAAGAAAGGTTGTTAGATTGATTTTTTACTAACTCAAAAAACAATTAGTAAAAGACTTGTAATGTCCGCCAGAACTAGATTACAAATTTACAAACAAAACTTAAATTATGGTAGTATCAGTTATGTTTGTGTCTTTTTTTATTAAATTATATTTATTGATTTTTTTACTTAGCAATAGAAAAATGTTTTTTCTAGCTAGAATTTTTTCGTGTTTTTATTGGCGTTAAAAACTATAAACACATTATACTCACAAATTTACAAATTATACAAGTAAAAAATTAAAATGCAGAAACTTCCCAAATTTCAATTTTTTTATCATTTAGGATCTCTTTTACTTTAAACGAAATATTTATATTATCAATTTCTTTAAAACCGCCTGTAGAAATAACTGAAACACATTTCCAAATCAATTCGATCCCTTCACTTGTTACAAACGTTAAAACAGCACCATAATTAAATTTATCAAACAACGGTTTAACCGAACGTAACTTAACGCTATCCCGATATATCGCATTAATTTCATAATTCATTGCCTTCCACCTTCCCCGACTACAAGTAGTCATATACTATTTTTATCAAACGTCCACAAGTAGTCAATAGCTCATGGACAGCTACGCCAAAGCCCTTACGACTACAAGTAGTCAATAATGCCATTTTAAAGGGAGAACTTAATCCCCCTTTACACGCCCCTTATTTAACTAATACTCTATAGTGAAGTCTTTGGATATTATAGCCACCGGCAAGGATAGTTTCAATGTTTGCAGTTCCTTTTTCCCCTATCACTGTTCCGTTAAACGTTCCATCTGATCCCAAACGCCCAAATTTAATATCTTTAATTTCTCCAACTCGTTCATAAGATTTAACAACAATACTAATTTTCTGATTTCTTACTACGGTTTCTGTTTCTCTCATTGCTCTTGTTTGTTCGTAACCTTTAAGATTTTCCATTACCCATGATTCATAAATTGTTTTATATTCTTCTAACCAATCATCAAGACTTTTTATTTTAATATTATCAATTTGTTCCTTAATGTATTTATATAATTCCCTTTCTTTTTTTTGTTCTTCAATTTGCTTAATTTGTTCTGGAGATAAATCGCCGAATTTTTCTAATTCATTTTGATACTTAGTGATTAATTCTGGCACTCTTTCCAATCTCTTTAATTTATTAAACCAATCTGACAGTAGCGTACTAATTGAATTGATTTTACTTTGCACAGTTTTTGGAGCATTTTCACTATAAGAGCGATCACCTTCATTCCATACCATTCTTTTTATTTCATCTTCTTTATCTATCGTTGCATTATCTAAAGAAAAATCCATTAAGTAATTTTTCTTTTGAATAACAACTAAATTTTTTTCAGTAGCTTCTTTTTTCTTAGCAAACCATTCTTTTACTTCAACCTGTTCTTTTATAAATGAATTTAGCCTAGTTTCTATTTGCTTTCTTGTTTTGGGTTTTGGGTTTTGGGTTTTGGGTTTTGGGTTTTGGGTTTTGGGTTTTGAATTTATTGTGATGACTTCCTTTCCTGTCCTTTATTTCTATACTAAGTATACCACACTTGACTACAAGTAGTCAATTACTTTTTTTCAAAAACCTTTTTTTATCTGTTCGACTACTTGTAGCCTTACACTCGACAGACTACTTGTAGTCTATTAAAAACTATCATAAACTATCATTAGCTATCATATAGCGTTAATATTGGGCTATTATGAATTTAAACACTTGTCTTTTATATAATTGTTTAGTATACTGATAATATAAATTTAAAAATTATGAAATAGGTTCTTGTGAACGTTCGCCAAAAACTAGGTCACAAAGAGCTGAAATGTCACTTACAGTGTGGTAGCTGTCAGTGGCTTTTTTCATACAAAAAAAAGGACTAAATTTTTTCTTAGTCCTTTTTTTGTTTTTATTTAACTCTATTCTTCTGCCACTCTGGAAACTGGCCACTCAATACTTAAAACATAGTCCTTAAATAAATCATTAATAAGTAACGGCTCATTGTCATACAACCCCCCACGTTTTAACCTTTCGCTTTCAATATCATTAAATAATATATTTTGATCCATTGTCGATACGCTTGTTTGTCTAATAATCATACTATAGTCACCCCAACAACTATTTGATTTAAAAAATAGAAACGGTACTTTATCTAATTTACCGTAATTAGTTACTATATCAATCTCTTTGATAATTAGATCCGCTTGTATTTTTCTCTTTATTTTATTCAAGCACATTTTTTCGGCAATATATATTAGCCCATATATCAAGCCAAAAATAAGTAATAAAATTACAACACCTCTATTATTATCATATGGCCTAACCACTACTACAGAACTATTTAAAAATGTTATAAAATACAATGCAATACCGATACGAAATATGCTGTTAATTGCTTTAACATACTTCCTTATAAGTTTAATGAAACTAAAAGAAAGATGATTATATCTTGTCACTGCTTCCAACAATATTATTCCAGTACAGCCCAAAAGTGATAATGAAAATATCGCTTGACCTATATTGTTTACTAAGTCTTTTAGTTCCCCAGACGCAACATTTGCATAAGTATCTTCATTACCAACAATTAAAGAGAAAAGAGAATACAAATTAGAAAAGCCGTTATTTGCAAGAATACTTAAAAAAATCATACAAAATAATGAAAACAATATTTTGAAAATTCTAACCAAATCTAAATAGAAATATTCATGATTATGCAACCCCTTCAATTTATTCTTTTTTTGTTTACCGTTAGTTTCTTCCATCTTTAAATCCCCTAGCTTAACGATGTGATCGTTAGTATTTTTTTGTGAAGTTAAAAACCTTCTATATTACAATTTTTTTAAAAATTCATCTACAATTAATTTTAATTTCATTAGCAGAAACACACACAACCAATCTATCATGATAACCACCCAGATAACAAAAAATAGTTTGCTTTGCACACTGACCAAATAAATAATTTCAAAAAATAATAGTTTCTTCCCCCTTAGAATTAATTTATCTTTATTAGTTTCTTTCTTCCATTTTAAGATATACATTAGTAAGCAGACTACATTAAATAAAAATAGCATTGCTAACCAATATTGAAACATAATCATAATTAACATCATACCACCAGACATTACAAGCATAAAAAATCCTTGTTGTGAAACTAGACAAATCAAAATAAAACATAAGATAACTAATTTTATAAATTTTTCGTTTTCTTCACTTATTCTCATAATTCCACCTTTATCTATCAATTTGACATCACCAGAGGAGCATTTAAAGACGTTTTCGTAAACAGCAATGGCCGATTATCCGTCAACAGTCTTTAAATACCCCCTGTATTCCACACTATAACTTTACTACTTGTAGTCTACTTGCTTTGTTCCTCTGCACTCATTCTTTCTATTATAGAATCTAATTCTTTTCTGCTTTTTTCCCCTTCAGTAACTTTGAACCTAATATTGATTGCTTGAAAGTAATAATAGCCCAACCCACCAGAAAAAATCCAATCAATATTATTTCTAAAACCAAATTTAACCATTTCAATAAGTTGATCCTTACTAAAATCTTCGTAATCAATTTCATCATTTTTAGGATCACTATAACCGTAACTGTAACCATTAAACAAATTGAATCCTAGTATCAGCAGTCGCATAGTTTCGCCAGTAACCCACGCACTATTTATAACAGAACGATTAATACCACCTTCACTATATATTTCTAAAAAGTGGTTTCTTGTGTCTTCTGTTAGACCTATAAGATAAAACAAACTGTTTCTGTAAACGTCCGAATCAGTTTTATTTTTCATATAAAATTCTTCATGATCCGGATTAATAAATACTAATTCCTTCATATTGATTCCCACCTATCTTTATTTGTAGTACCTTTATTATAACCCAATGACTACAAGTAGTCTATGAGTTTTTTAAAAAAAAACTTGACGCAGTATCAATATAAAACTACGTCAAGTTGATAGCTAACTGTTAAACATGAGCTACAGCTTTTTCTTGTTTTCCTTTGTTTATTTGTTGCTCGATCCCCATTGAAAAAATGTTTGCTACATCAAAATCTAAGGCATTTAAGACCCTTACAACAGTTTCTAGCGTTGGTCTATTGTAATAATTTTCAAATTTAGAATACTGAACTTGACTCATTCCGGTTTTTTCAGCAATTTCAACTTGTGTAATTTTTTTATCTTCCCTAGCAAATTTAATAGCATTGACGATCTCAATTAACTGTAAATCTAATTCAGTAGTTTGGCCACGATCAATCATTCTCTTTTTTATTTCTGAATATTTCATATATTAACCCTTCTTTCCTTTAATGATCTTTTAAAGTTCAAACCTTTGCCGGTAGGAATATCTTTCTTTCATACTCATACCTATCTATTCTTAATAGTTTCTTCCTATGTTTGATAACTGGTAAGGGAGCGTTAGCCCCCACGATTTAACCAGTCGTCAATTTCTCTAAAAGCTTTTTTAATTTCAGCTTTAGGCGTTTTTTGTGTCTGTTTTAAAAAAGAGTGTAACAAGATTAGCTCATTGCCCTTTACATAAAAGAAAATTCTATGCCTATCGAGAACAATTTCATACATCTTGCCTTCAATATGCCCCACTACTGGACGACCCTTTCTAGCACCCTTTTTTTCTAATTCATCAAATATTAACAACAACCTGTTAACCTTACTTTCTTTCAGTGTTTCAATGAATTCATCAACTGGCACAACACCTTTTTTAGTTTCATAAAAAGTTAACTCATACATTTGCCTTTACCTCTCTCACATTATTTACTATGTAAATCCCCCCTTCAACTTTATAACTAATTATAGCATTTATACGCTTGTATGTCAAGCGTGACATATTGCATTTGTGGCATATTTCAAAAAAATAAACCTCGATAGAAGTTTATTTATAAGCGAGTTTTTCTATCAACTCATTAAATTCCTCGTCATTTATAGCATAATAATTTTCTAAAAATTTTTCTATCAATGCAACTGGTCTTTTGTCACCCCTCATTGTAAACTGTATTTTGTCGCCTGTTTTCAGTTCTGGATAATAATAGCTGTCATTGGCTAAGACGCCTTCAAAATGTCCGCCACGATCATTACTATCATATTTATCTGAAACCTCTTTAGCGACTTCTACAAAGCACCCCTCACCATATCCACCATTAAAGCCTTGTTCATTTCTAGGTAAATTAACTTTGATTGTATTCATATTATTAGCCCTTTTTATAATTAACTTAGAATGACTACAAGAAGTCACTCTAAGAATTCTATTATATTATTTAAAATCAGTTACATTTACTTCTAATTCTAATTCATTAAACACACTTCTAATTATACTATAGATAGCATTGTCAGTTAATATCCTTTGCCATCTTTCATTTTTTGGTGACCATCTAAGAGAACCCTTTTTTAATAGCGTTCTAGTTTCATCGCAAGGTTTTCCGTCAGTCTTTATATATACTCGATTATTTTCTAAGTCTATGCCATAGCCCACCAGTTCATCATGATTTAATTCTTTATAAAATGATTGCCACCCTTTTTCTTCTGCTCTTTCTTTCCTCATTTTCTCTGTTTTAACTTGTTGATCTAGCAATACCGGATCGAACATTTTTCTTGTATTATTTAAAAATTTTGCGTGTTTTCCAGATTTTGAATATAGTTCTTTTTCTCGTTCGTGAATCCTAGCTAGTTCTTTTTCTTTTTTTCTAACGGGATAGTTAGCCCCACCACAAATCATAACCGAGGGAATGGTAGTTCCTTGTAAAATACTAGTTCTTAAATCGACTACTAATTTATTGTATTGTACTAACCTTTCATTCAATTCATTTTCATTCTCACTAGTTGATAAATCTTGAAATTTAGATACAAAATCTATTATATAGCCTTTAACTTCTACATTGAAATCTCGCCCTCTACGGAATGATGTTAAATCTTCGTAGCGTTCGCCTACCTCACTAGCTATCTGATAAACCAATTCAAACTCACCATTTTTAACACTTGCAAACGTCAATTCTTTTTTCATAAAACCCTTCTTTCTAAATGACTACTTGTAGTCATTTGCTGTTACAACTAATATAGCACACTCGACTACAAGTAGTCAATAGGTTAAAAATTAAAAACCTAACTTTTTAATAATTAGGTTAGCATTTCTGATAGTATTTTCATTGTTAATATGCGTTCTAAAGCCTTTAATTTTTTCCAATAATAACATGTCATCGTAAACTTTTAATGCTTTTAAATCCTTCATAGGACTTATATTACTACTATCTATCCTTTCCCACCCTAAAAATTATCCCAATCCAAATAGCCAAAGGCATTGATACTTTCTTTTTCTGCATAATGAATAATATATTTATCGTTAGACGGAGTAATTTTTGATATTTCATATACCCCACTACAATTTGATAGACCAATTATGTTCCAATTACTTATATTCTCTAATAAATCACCAATAATTTGTTTTTCTTTAAGTTCACTTTCCCTGTAACTATTTAGATTAAACTTAGGTAGAGTAATAGTTTTTTTGTTTTCATCAATTTCAATAAACCATTCAAAATGATTTGTTTTTTCAAAATATGCTTTTCTTTTAATGCTTACGTTTTTTTGTTCAAAAAAATTCAAGTCATACTTTTCTTCAAAAGCCTTTAACCAATCCCTTGCCATATTGCTCACCTGTTTACACTTTCTTATTAATCTTCTTGTTATTATTTTAAGTAATACACACGTTGCTATTGTTCTAGGTAATCACTAATTTTCCATAACGACTTTTGCTTGTGCGAATTTTAAAAACTCATAGAAACTAACGCCTTCTTCTACACAGACTTTTCTAACTTTTACTATGTCGTATCCTGTTTCGGTTTGACCTGTATCTAAATTAAAAACTTCTTTTTCCATTTGTTTACGGTTAGCGTAAATCTTTTCGAATACTTCATTCATTTACATTACCTCACTTTTTATTATTTTAAGTAATACTAATCATGTGTTATGCGATTTGAGTTCTGCAATAATTTTTAAATTTTCTTTTTTTAGTGCTTCAATTTTTTTAAATTTGAAACAGGTACATTCTCAACAATCTCTTTTTTAAAAAAAAATGTTGTTTTTATTTTAGGAGATAAAAAAGCAATTAAACTTTTATTCCTTCTCAATTTTTTTTCTAATTGTTTTTTTCTTTTCCGTTCATTCATTCTGTCCGTCACCCCATTACACATTTGTTGTTATTATCTAAAATCTCTGCCCTACTTTTGTTATCACATAAGCAAGAAAAAAATGAACCATTAGTCCAAATACAAAAAAGAAAGGTTTAGATATAAAAACAAATCCAAAAAACATAATTAGTTCCAGTGCTAAAATCAATCCCATCATTCTTCCTATTATACGCATACTTTTTTCCTACCTTTTCGCCGTTTACGGATCTTTTTTAAATCATTCGCTTTTTCAACTGCTTCTATATTCTTATAATACCTATCAAGATTTACAAACATTACGCCTACAAGGATTGGTGCAAGAGCGTCAGACGTTACTTTATCAATGATTGTATGTATCTTTTTCTTATCAATGATTATAGGCTTCTTTTCCGTATCAGTGATTGTAGGCGTCTTTTCCGTATCAATTGAATCTGATAAGAATAATTCATTTAAAACGATTAAACCAACTATTAAGACCGTTACAGCGAATACCATTCCAAAACTTTCTCTTAAAAGTGATACAGCTGTTACTTTTTTATTTTTATCTCTCATAATCTCAATCCTTTCTACAATTTTCTATATTTAGGCACTTATCTAACACCAATTGATAATACATCTGTTTAGCTCCTTCTTTCTATTATCTTAATTTATATAAAAAAATACTTACTATTCATCTTTTCAAAACCGCCTTAGAATATACTAGGACGGGAATTCTTTCTTTATAGAATTCTCTATAAATTCAATATCACTCTCATTAACAAAATCAAAGTCATAACTTACTGGTAATTCCCATTCGTAGACGCTAGGACGCCCTTTTAAAGCTCCATTACTTGTTGTGTTAACAACTATCATATAAAGAGTGTCATTGTCTACTCTAGTAACTTTAGCTTGTAAATCGCTAGTTACGCCTTGTGAAAACCGAATACATTTACCTACTAAACTAGAATAATCTGTATAGATACTACTTTTTGTAAAATCTACCGAACCACCTTGTTTTAATCCGTTTTTATAAGCTTCTATAATTTCTACTGGCGGTATGTTTGTTTCTAAAGGTTTACCAAAACTTTCTGTTTTGATTTTGTAGGCGTCCTCAACCTCTTTCGGCATAAGAACCACTAATTCATAGCTTTTTCTCAATTCTGAAACCTGTTCTTTAAATTTATTATCTAAACCTATCAAAAAACCTCTTATATAGCTTGATTTAAGGCTTTCTGTATAGTATCTCTCTCTAATTAAATCATTCTCTAAATAAAAATCATTAATGAATTTTTTACTATGAAAAACAATAATTTCATAAGCTAATAAATACATTTCTTTGGCCAACTCTAAATCTTTTTCCATTCCATAAAAAACAATTTTTCTTTTTTGGTGCATTGATCCAGACAACCGTTTACTAGAAATAAAATTTTTCACTCTAAAATTTTCTGCAATAATAATAGCTAGTTGGCGTTCCCACCAGAATAATTTTTTATAAATTGTCACGCTGTCTTCACCGATAATTTCTGTAGAAACTTCTGAATCTTCCACATCAATTTTGTTAATGTTATACTGGATCATTAGTTTTTGAGCGAGTACAAAAGCTGATTGGCTTTCTTCATCATTTTTTTGATCCTTAGAAATTGCTAATAACCCTTTCACTTTTTTTACAATCTTATCATATTTAGGTTCGTTCGCTTGACCCATTTTACGCCTTCCAATCCGACTACTTGTAGTCTTTGTTAGTGGTAGTTAACTACTATTTCTTTAATTTGTTCTATTTTTCTTTTTAGTGATTTAATTTCTTTTTCTTGTTCTTGAATGGTTTGATCTTTTAAATCAATTTGACCGGATAACAGCCAATCAATTGTTGTTTCACCAACGTTGGCTAGTAACAGTAATTTTTTTTTGCTAGGAAAATTAGTTCCACGTTCCCAATTAGAAACAGTTGCTCTAGGTGAGTTATCTGATTTCTCTCCCAATTCTTCCATTGTCCAACCTTTCAATTGTCTTAATTCTTTTATTCTTTTTCCAACTGCTAAAGGATTAATTTTTTTTTCATAACTAGTATTTTCAATATCATTAATTATTCTTATTAACTTTGTATTTTCAATTTTTAAATTATTAATAATAATATCTTTAAAATCTTCTTCACCAAGTAATATCCATTCCGCCGTTACTTGACTTATTTCAGCTAACTTATCTATATATTTCTTTTTAGGCAAATTTCTTCCGCTCTCCCAAGTTGCGATAGTGCTTTTCGGAGATCCCCCCAATAATCTTCCTAAGTGTTCCATAGTCCACCCATTTAACAAACGGATTTGCTTTATTCTTTGGCCTACTTTTTGTGGATCTATATTAGTATTATTTTTTTCAAGTATATTTTGATTACTTTCCCCGTATATAATATAATCCACTGTAACGTTTCCTATCATAGCGATGTCTAACAGACGATCTTTGTTTGGTAAATTATTTTCTATTTCCCAATTTCTAACTAATCCTTTAGAAGCAGGTGGGTCAAAAAGTTTTCCAAACTGTTCTAAGGTTAACTTCATACTTTTTCTGATTTGTTCGATTCGTTCACCATAACCTATAGCCTTAACTTTTTCCCCTTCTTTATTACTAAACCTATTCATGATAGCTTTCCCCTCAAATTCTCTATTATTTTTTTAAACTTTTCATTTTCTAACTTCAAATTTTTGATAACTTCATCTTTATAATCAATACGGCCATGTAGCAACCATTCAACTGTTGTATCACCAATTTCAGCAATCCTAGACAACCTTTTTTTGTTCGGTAATGTAAACCCTCGTTCCCAATTATTAACATTTCCTTTTTGTGAACTTCCTATTAAATCAGCAAATTCTTTCATAGTCATATTTTTAGATTTTCTAATGGTTCGTATTATTTGTCCTGTTAATTTAGGATTTGGCTTATTATCTGGGGAATCATTTTCATTCATATATAATATTTCTAACAAATGGTTGGCACATTGAATTATAACTAGGTCTTCCTCATAACTTATTTTTTGCCTATTTAAAATTTCTAACAAATTATTTCGGTACTTAATAAGGGAATCCTCACCAGAGCGAGTAAGAACTTCTTTTTCCTGTAGATAAGTCAATTTACAGACGTAATCACCAACCCCCCCGTACTTAATCCAATCAGTCGTAGTATTGCCTAAAAGGGCAATTTTTTCTAATCTATTTTTATTAGGTAAATTATTACCTTTTTCCCAATTATTAATCGTGCTTGGGCTACTAGTATCAACTAACTTCCCTAAATCTGCCATAGTGTAGTTATGTTCTTCTCTAATCTGTTTGATACGAATTCCGGACTCTACAAGATTAATTTTCATTTGCCACCTCACACATCTATTGTTTCCCCAAATAATATTTTTTTCATTTCATTTATTTTATTATTAAGTATTTCATTTTCCATTTTCAAATTCTGAATAATTTCTTCTTGATAATTAGTATGTCCGGATAGTAGCCAATCAACTGTATTTTCACCAATAACAGCTATTCTCTCTAACCTTGTTTTATTAGGTAGGTTATACCCTTTTTCCCAATTATTAACGGCACTGGAATTGGAAGCCCCAATCAAAGAAGAAAATTCTTCCATAGTTAAACTTTTTGACTGTCTAATTAATAGAATTCTTTTTCCTGTTTCAGAAATATCCCTCTCTACACGATCAGATTCCGCATTTCTAAACTTAGATAACCCCATAATATATGCCGGATCTACATTGTAATATTCCGCCAATTTGACCCACCTTTCTTTGTTAGGCCATCTTTCTTCTCTTTCATAAGCCCCTAACGCTTGTTTGCTCATTCCTATTTCCTTGCTTACATCTGATAAGATTAATTTATGTTCATTCCTTATTTCCTTCAACCTATTCATAATTTCTTTTCCCCTTTTGAATTTGTTAGATGATTATATTTTCTCGTCTTCGTTTTTCTCGATACAGCGTACTTTCACTAATCCCCGTCATTTTAGATACTTTTTTCACACTGTTATTTTCTAGTAATGTAAAAGCTAAATCTAGTTGATCTTTAGTAAATTTTTTAGGCCGGCCATCTTTAAAATTAGGATCGTTCTTTTTTGCAAACGCCTTGCCTTCTTGCGTCCGCTCAATAATCATATCTCGCTCATATTCTGCAAAGGCGAATAATTGCGTTAAAATCAATCTGCCATTAGGAGTATTTTCAATTAGTCCTTGATTTAAAATATGAACGCTTACACCACGTTCAAATAATTCCTTAGTAGTTGTTAGACCCTCTATTGTTGATCGAGCAAACCTATCTAGCTTTGTAACAACGAAGGTATCACCTTTTTTTAACAAATTTTTCAATTTAATAAATTCCGGCCTATTGATTTTAGACCCAGTATGTTTTTCTTTAAAAATTATTTCACAACCAGATTTTTCTAACAATTCTAGTTGCGTAGGAAAATCTTGACTTCCTGTACTAACTCTTGCGTAACCGTAAATTGTCATATTTTATCCCCTCACTTTTGACAGTAACTTTTGACAGTCTAATAACCCTTATTATACCACCACCAATTATCACTGTCATTAGTTTTAAGTTTTGACAGTAAAAAGACATTAATTATGTTCTGACATTTCTTCAAAAATTCCTTTAGCATGTTCCTCAGCCGTTTCAAACCGATCTTTTCCTAAGCGATAGGATAAAACTATATCTAATTGATAATCATTAAAATAAAAACCACCTTCATAAATATAAAAAATTTCGATTGGTTTATTATTCCCAATTGCTCTAATTTCTTTTTTTAAATCTGAAACTGAATATTTAGCTGACATGTTCATTCGCTCCCCTTCTTAATTAACTCTATAACAAATTATAACCCATTGACTACAAGTAGTCAATGGGTTATACATTTTATTTTTTCCTAAAAAACTCTGTCACATAAATTATATCGTTCAATTCGATCTGCTAACCCGTTGTAACCGCCATTAACACGAAGCGTAACTTGTTCTACTGAAGGGGATGTATCACAAAGTGCATTCATATTATTATTGTGCCACCAAAAACCGGCACTAGTCCACGGATATTTTTTACTAACGTAAGTAGCACCCTGTCTAACAACTTCTTGATCGCCTAAGTAATTAGCAAGGTTTGTGTAATTATACCTACCTGTTGTTTGAATAAAGCCTCCCCCTTTAAATCTTACGCCATCGCCCGGTTGGATATTACCTAAATCCGTTCGACCTTGATAGTCAGCTCCCGAAGCCAATTCGGTTGGCCATAATCCGGCATTAGATTCATGTGAACATTGGCTGATAAAATGAATGATTCGCACTCGGCTAGTAATATTAAACATAGCTAAACAATTGTTTAAATCGTCTACCAAATGGTCAGTTATATTCACCCAATTTATTTGACGAAGTTGACTAGCCGAAACGTATTTACCTTTTTTATTTGATCCATCGTTACCGCCTGTATTACCACCTGTATTACCACCTGTATTACCACCTGTATTGCCACCTGTTGATTTACCGTATACTTTTAACACTTGACCAATTTGAATTTTATCCGGATTGCTTATACCATTCAATGATTGAATTTGAGCCATTGTCATTCCGAATTTCAAGGCAATTGCCCCTAAGTTGTCACCAGATTTTACAGTATACGTTGTCGTGGGTTTAGTTGTTCCACCATTGCCACCTGTTGATTTACCGTATACTTTTAACACTTGACCAATTTGAATTTTATCCGGATTGCTTATACCATTCAATGATTGAATTTGAGCCATTGTCATTCCGAATTTTAAGGCAATTGCCCCTAAGTTGTCACCAGATTTTACAGTATACGTTGTCGTGGGTT
>NZ_FWFD01000003.1 GCF_900163795.1 Vagococcus fluvialis bH819
AGTGATGAAAAAGGCGTTTAGCTCCAAGCAACTGGAGTGAATACTAAACAATCCATGCTTTTCGGATTGATTAGTATTTGCGAAGTTGCCGTAGGAGCTGTCTTTTGAATCCAGACTACATTAGAGTGAATAAAAAATCGTTTTGCTCTGAGTAACTGGAGGAAACCAGAAACAATCCATGCTTTTCGGATTGATTCTGGTTTTTGAAGTTACCGAAAGAGCAGATTTTTTATTCCAGACTACACAGCGTGATGAAAAAATCGTTTTGCTCCAAGCAACTGAAGGATGACTTTTAATCGAAGTCATCCTCTTTATTTTTATTCAAACTATGCTACAATGCCATTATGATTAAAGAAAGGATGTTTTCCATGACATTATCTGTTTATGTCGCAAGTGCCTTCAGTAAAAACAACCAAGGTGGTAATAAGGCCGGTGTAGTGTTAAACCAAGATAACTTAACCACCACTCAAAAAATGGCAATTGCTAAACAACTTGGTTATGCTGAAACAGCTTTTATCACAGAATCTAGCCAAGCTGATTTTAAAATAGAATATTTTACGCCAAAAGAGGAAGTTGATTTATGTGGACATGCCACAATTGGTTCATTTGCGATTCTGATGCACCTTAATCAACTAACCAAAAATAACTACACTATCGAAACCAAAAGCGGTGTTCTTTCAATTACTATTAAAAATGATGAAATTTTTATGGAACAAAACAAGCCTAGTTTTTACGAAAAAATTGAGCCACAAGATTTTGATGCTTGTTTTGATTTAGAAGCAATCAATAATGATTACCCTATTCAAATTGTTTCGACTGGGCTAAAAGATATTTTAATTCCGATTAAAAGTAATAACGCTCTCCATGAATTAGCTCCTGATTTTGACCAAATCAAAAAAATTAGTGAAACCTATGATGTAGTTGGCACTCATCTCTTTATGCTGGAAGACGACCGGATTATCTGTCGTAATTTTGCCCCACTTTATGATATCGACGAAGAATCTGCAACTGGGACTTCTAATGCGGCATTGGCTTCTTATTTGTATGAGTATGATTTTTTACGCCATGACAATTACGTCTTTGAACAAGGCTATGCTCTGGATTCTCCTTCTGAAATTTTGGTTCGAATTGAGGCAAATACGGAACATCAAGTGGAGAAAGTTTTTGTTGGTGGACGTGGATATTTTAGTGAGATTAGAGAGTTGGAGATATAACCAAAAAAGCCTGTGATAACTTTAATCACAGGCCTTTTTTGCTTTAATTAAAAAAATTTGAGATTGTTACCACATCTAAATCTAGTTCCATGTTAAGATTTAACATTTGACTGTTAAAATTCAAGCTATCATCTGCAATCCGAATTGTTTTACCTAAACCTTGACACACGCCCATTTCAAAATAGCTAGACTGATCCAATTCTCCCATTAAATAAATCACATCGGCTTTTTCTAAATAATTTTTAAGTTCTTTAATATCTTTGAAATCACCAGTTCTTTTCACTTCAACTTCATCATCAAGAAAATAACCATAAGCACCTTCTGTGAGATAATCTAGATTTAAAAGAATTGGCTGATTTAATTCTGGATTTGGTTCGATAAAATATAGTTTCATTTTCACACCCACTTATCACTTGTTAATTTAAGTGTACACTATCTCACTCTAATTTAAAATCAACTTCCCCCACTGCCCGTTTACCCGCTACTGCAAACGTGTATTCACCCGCTTTATCTGCTTTAAAATCAAACTCATCTTTTTCTTTTTTGTACTCTTTACTAAAAACTTCTTCTTTATCTTTTTTTGATGTTACTTTAATCATTATTTTTCCTCGAGTGTTATTGACTTTGCAACGAACAACATCCCCTTTTTCCAAGGTTAAATCCCTGGAATCCGACATATTTAAAACTTCATATGATAATTTAAAATAGTCTTCTCCACCTTGACTACTACCAACAAACTTACTCATATAGACACAACCAGTTAAAGTAAATAACAACACTAAACATAAGACAAATTTTTTCATTTCTATTCTCCTTTCTTACCCTAAGTCTTTTTCTTTATTATAACACTTCTCTCTTTTTATATTCACTATACATAAAATTGTCTATTTACTTCTTCCTCCTACCCTTTTCCTCCATCTTGTATTATACTAAGCTTCATAAAGGACGTGATTAAAAATGAAGGAAAAAAAACCATTTCATATTAACGGGTATCTTGGTTTATTAATTTTATTAGCAATGATTCTTGCTGGTGGGTATTTATTTTATCTAACAGTCATCAATGAAACAATTAGCACCGCTATTTTTGGCTCTATCATTTGGATTATCTCAGGCTTATTTATTAGCTCTCTAACGATTGTTAGCCCTAATGAAGCCAAAGCGATTCTCTTTTTCGGTAAATACTTAGGTACCATTAAAGAAAATGGTTTATTCATCACAACACCATTAACACAAAAAATTTCTCTTTCTTTAAGAGTGCGCAACTTTAATACTGCTTTGTTGAAAGTAAATGATTCAGATGGAAACCCGATTGAGATTTCTGCCGTTGTGGTGTTTAAAGTGGTTGATTCATCTAAAGCTTTATTTGCAGTAGATAACTACCGTGATTTTGTGGCCATTCAAAGTGAAACTGCTTTAAGACATATCGCCTCTCAATACCCATATGACACCTTTGAAGATCAAGATATTACGTTACGTGGAAATACTTCAGAAGTTTCTGAAAAATTAAAAATAGAACTAGAAGAACGTTTGGAAATTGCTGGAGTGGAAGTCATTGAAACACGCTTAAATCACTTAGCTTATGCCACTGAAATTGCGAGTGCCATGCTGCAACGTCAACAAGCTAGAGCGATTCTTTCTGCCCGTCAAACCATTGTTGAAGGGGCTGTTTCTATGACACAAATGGCTTTAGAACAAATCGAAAATGGACAAGACATTCAATTTACAGATGATCGTCGGGTTCAATTAATCAACAACTTACTCGTTTCAATTATTACAGATAAAGGCACACAACCTGTGATTAATACAGGAGACGTGAAAGATTGATGAAAGAAGATTCGACGATGCCTTCCATTGATCAGGTGGGCAAACAGATTCGCAAACTAAGAAAAGAACAACAATTAACGATTGAGCAACTCGCTCAACAGTCAGAAGTTAGCGGTATTACCATTAGTAATATTGAAAATGGTCGCTCTAACCCAACTTTAAATATTCTTTGGAAGTTAACCGAAGCTCTAAATATTCCCTTAACAACTATTTTAGGCTACTCCAATGAAACAAATACAATCTCTAAATCATCTAATGCTTACTTCGTCAATGATTTAGAGAAAGGTTGGGTTGTTCAACCTTTGTTTCAAGAAGACAATGTAGATATTTTCAGAGTCTGCATAAAAGCTCACTCTGCTAAGAAACAAGAATATCAATCCAAAGATTCAACTGAAATCATTACTGTTATGAATGGTAAACTGACATTAATCGTTGGCAAAAAAACCTATTACCTAGAGACTTTCGATAGTATTAACTTTGATGCTGATTGTTCTCATGAATATATCAATGATACTGACGAAGATCTTTTTATCAATGTAGTTGTAAAATATAAAAACATATAATATAATATGGTTTGTCCATATTATATTATATGTTTTTTTAGAAAGGATTTTTATGAAAAAGAAAATTGATTATATATTATTATTAGGAATTATTTTGGTGGCAACTAATTTAAGGGCACCCATTACCTCAGTTGGCCCTTTATCTGGTCTAATTTCAAAGGAACTATCTCTATCAGGAGCGCAAGCTGGACTTATTACAACGATTCCCTTACTATCCTTTGCTTTGATTTCTCCTTTGGCACCAAAATTTGCGAAACGATTCGGAATGGAGAGGACGATTTTTGCTTCTTTAATTTTATTAATTATTGGAATGAGTATTCGTTATGTTCCCTCAATCCCAACTTTATTTTTAGGAACCATGGTACTAGGATGCGCCATTGCGGTGTCTAACGTCTTACTTCCTGGACTGGTTAAAAAGGAATTTTATCAACAAGGTGGACTGGTCACCGGTCTTTACTCTGTCAGTATGAGTTTAAGTGGGGCAATTGCTTCTGGCGTTAGTATTCCTTTGGTGAACAATTTTGGTTTAAGTTGGAACCAAGCTTTAAGTTTATGGGCACTTTTAGCTTGCGTGGCTTTTCTAGGTTGGTTACCACAAGTGAAGAAAAAACAAGTGATCGCTACGACCCAACACACTGAAACGGAAGTAAATCTTTGGAAATCTCCTCTTGCTTGGTCAGTTACACTATTTATGGGGATTCAATCCTTAATTTTTTACGTTTTAGTGGCATGGCTACCCACCATGTTAATCAGTCAAGGCATGCCTACTGGAAAAGCAGGCGGCATGCTTTCATTATTACAAGTAACACTCCTTCCCGTGTCCTTTATTATGCCAATGGTGATTGAAAAAAGAGACAATCAACGCTCACTTGCGGTTTTATCTTTTGTGTTATTCTTTTTAGGAATTGGCGGCTTAATGTTTACTCAAACTCTGATTATCGGTGCCTCTGTTATTGGTATCGGCATCGCTGGTGGGGTTGCCTTTAGTCTTTCCATGATGTTCTTTAATCTTAGAACATCAAGTGCTGGTGAAGCGTCCGAATTATCTGGCATGGCTCAATCTGTGGGTTACTTGTTAGCCGCAACAGGTCCTTTCCTCTTTGGACTACTTCATGACACGACAAATAATTGGCACGTTCCTTTGTACTTGTTACTTGGATTTACAGTCGTTTTATTATTTGTAGGTTTGAAAGCAGGGAAAAGAGAAGTTGTGAAATAAGGTGGGAAAAAAGTCGTTTTGCCTCCAGTTGCCGTGGGAGCAGACTTTTTATCCCCCGTCTATGTAAATTATACACTTTTCATCAACCCATGATATAATTAAATCAATAAAAGAAAAGGATGTGACCACTATGACTTTACTATTAATTTTAATTGCTGTAGTCGGTTTTGGCCTTTACCTATGGAACGCTTCAAATATTGATCAAATACTTTCATTTTGGGTTGATAAGGATAAAGATAAAAAAGAATAAATAAAAAGATGGGACTGTGACATAAGTGCGTCACAGTCCCTTTACAAACTAAACGGTGTCACAAAAGTAGCTTCTTCGGAAATAGGCCGAAAATCACAAAAATTTGAAAAGCAATTTTCGTGATTTCCTTCTTATTTCTTGAAGCTGAACACTTCTGTTACAACCTCTCTTTTATTTTATCCCAAATACCCCATCACCAAATCTGTTCCAATTCGGTAATTTGATTGTTGGCACACTTCTTTTAATTCTTCTACTTTCACCTTATCAGAGGCCAATACAGCTTGCCATAACTCAAAGTCTAGTTTTGCTCGTTCAAACCAAGGAGCACCTTCCTTAATCATTGGATGATTCTCTAATTCCAATAATTTCTCAATTGCGACATTTAACTCAATCAACCACTCAGATAGTTTATTTTTATCTTTCATCTCAAGAGCTTGTTCCATCTCAAAACTGCACACATTAAGGGTATGTCGGTTATGGTTATGCTTCAAGAAAACTTGTACAGCTTCTAAATATTCTTCATCAAATGACTGCTTCAAACTTTCTAACCAGACTGTTGCTTGATTGAAAGAGCTGACTTGCCATAAGTAACGAGCAGAGTGATTGATCGTGATTTTAGACCATTCCCACTGTGCCATTGGATTTAAAACAATTCCTCTAACGTGATATTTTTCGTCTGCTAAAAACTTAGAACGATTAGAATAAGGACTTAAAAATAGGCGCTCATCATCTTTTTCAAAATCATTCACTGGCACATTGTCCCAAATAATGATTTCACGTTGATAAACTGCTGCCATTTTTTGAATATCCTCATGACTAATTCTAGCAGCTAATGTACTTGGACCTGTCCAGAATAATGGGATATGTGGTTTTAGATTGGCATTCAGTATTTCCAAATACTCTGCATCATGATGATTGTCATATTCTGTTGGACAAGCCACCAACTGATAGTTAGCCAGTTCCCCACGTAAGAATTCATCCACTTGATTCACAATATAGGCATGAGCTTTGGCACTTGTTCCAAATTTTATTTTCGCTTGTCCTTTTAAAATGTAATCGATATCATCTAGAAGCAACCCGAAATGATTAATTCCTAAGTCAATCATCTGACGTAATTTAGTAAATAAGACTTCTAGTTCTGACTGTTTCAAGTAATCAATATCGTTTCCTGGGCTAATCATGTACCAAAAATCGATTTTTTTCTCTTCTGCTGTTTTAAGTAAATTTTTAAATTCATTCAAATAATTTTCTGGATATAATTCACGCCATAATTTACGTTGATACTCATCATCTTTTGGGGCATACATGTATGTATTCATTTGATTTTCAGCTAGTAATTGGATACAATCTTGACGATTCTCCCACGTCCAAGGCACTCCGTAAAAACCTTCAATAATTCCACGCATTTCAAATGACGGAGTGTGAGTGATTTGACCATGTTTCACTAAAATACCCTTTTCTTTTTTTACCAGCATCTCAACTAGAGCTTTTTGAGCGTAATCAAAGCCACGTCTTGTTTTTGTAGCAATGGTAATCACTTTATCTGAACCAATTTTCAAACTAAAGCTATCATGAGTTAATTCTCGATCATAAACATGTTTCAAGGTGAAATCGAAGGCTGTGTCAACGTCATTATTTTGCCATGTCACATAGTCACTAAATAATTCCTCATCAATCACGGCTTGATAGGTTTCAAATCGGAAAAAATAGCCTTCAAAACGAATCACTATTTTTTCCTTTTCTACATAAGAATACTCTCTATCTATCATTACTTCATCATAATACAACATCCAAAAACATCCCCTATCTTATTTTTCCACTTTCTCGCTCAATTAATTTAACTGGTAGTATGTGTTCTGAAAAATCTTTCGTTGGAAAATTAATTTGTTTCACCAGTAAATCCCCCGCAACTTTGCCCATTTTGTAAAAGTTTTGAGCAATCGTTGTCAGTGGTGGGTCCATTAAACTAGCCGCTTGAATATTATCAAAGCCAATAATCCCCACATCTTCTGGCACTTTTAAATTATGCTGTTTTAAGTAAGTCATTAAACGAATGGCAATCACATCGTTTTCAACCACTAACCCCACACTGTTTTTAGCCGTTTGTTTTGCTTTGACTTTTTCTAAAATATCACCAAAAAAGTCTTCTAATTCTTTGCCCCCATCATTAACTAAATGTAAGGGTTCTTGTTGGTGTTTGTACATCGTTGATAAATAACCTAAGTAACGATCACGAACAGAAGACACATCTGCCAAACGATTGGCACTGATGAAGAAGATATCTTCAATGTCTTGTTCGATGAAATACTCCGCTGAAATCTTACCACCAGAATGATTGTCTGCTACCACTGAATCGTACTCAATCTTTTCAATAGATTTATCTAAAATCACTACAGGAATTCCTTGAACTTGGCATTTATAAAGGAAATCCAAACTGACTTGCGTGTTAATCGGATAATAAATAATTCCTGCATAATCCTGTTTCAATGTGTAGTCATTTCCTGAATTTAACCATTCATGAGGTTGCATTTGCAGCCTAAAATCAGTATCTTTAAAACTTTCTAAAATACCTTCTGCATAATTACCAAAGCCTTCATTTTGGGCAAATGGCATAATAAATAGAACCGTGTCATTTTGGTTAGTCGTTGGGACAAATTCACGTTTTTTAACAAAACTGCCCTTCCCACGCACTCGGTAAATTAGTCCTTCTGTCTCTAATTCAACTAAAGCTCGTTTTGACGTAATCCGACTGACCTCGTACATCTCAGATAATTCTAATTCTGTCGGCAGTTGGGCATCTTCTACTAATTCACCTGTGAAAATTTGTTTTTTTAAGTCTTGGTATATCTTTTTATATAAAGGTTGATTTTTCATTTTTCATCCATCCAGTTCTCTTCTTTTCTCATGATATATCATATCATATAATTTTTTCATAAAAAACATTAATTTATTACTAGACATCTATAATGATATATCATATAATTCGAATTGTAAATATTTGATATATCATTTAATTGGAGGAAATTAATTATGGCATATACAGAAGTTCCAGCATCAGTTCAAGAATTTATGAATAAAATGAGCGCACTTTGCGAGAAAGATCACCCAAGATGGGCTGAAAACTTTAAAGCAGGATTCGCTAACACATTACTAACAACGGTTCGTCGCTATGATGACGGCACAACTTTCTTATTAACTGGTGACATTCCAGCCATGTGGTTAAGAGATTCAACGGCTCAATTCCGCCCTTACTTAGTGATTGCTAAAGAAGACGAAGATATCCGCTCAATGATTAGTGGTTTGGTCAAGCGTCAATTTAGATATATCAACATGGATCCCTATGCCAACGCTTTCAATGAAGAAGCTAACGGAAAAGGACACCAAACAGATGATACAGAAATGACACCATGGACATGGGAAAGAAAATATGAGATTGACTCACTATGCTACCCAGTTCAACTGTCTTACCTTCTATATAAACAAACAGGTGACACAAGTCAGTTTAACGAAGACTTCCACGAAGGCGTGAAGAAAATTTTACACCTTTGGAAAGTGGAACAAAATCATGACAACTCACCTTATAACTTTGAGCGTGAAACTTGGCGTAAGGAAGATACATTAACTCACAGTGGAAAAGGAACACCTGTTGCTGAAACTGGTATGACATGGTCAGGATTTAGACCAAGTGATGACGCCTGTATCTATGGTTACTTAGTCCCTTCTAACATGTTTGCGACAGTTGTTTTAGGTTACATTGCTGAGTTATATTCAACACTCTTTGATGATGCTGATATCGTGACTCAAGCGAAAGAATTAAAAGCCCAAATCGAAACTGGCATTAAAAAATTCGCTGTTGTTCCTAATAAAGCAAGTGAAGATGTTTTTGCTTACGAAGTGGACGGACTTGGTGGTTACTCAATCATGGACGATTCAAACGTCCCAAGTTTAATGGCAGCCCCTTACTTAGGTTACTGTGACAAAGAAGACCCAACTTACTTAGCCACAAGAAAAACATTATTAAGTAAAGAAAATCCATATTTCTATGAAGGAAAATTCGCTAAAGGAATCGGTAGCTCACATACACCTGAAAACTATGTTTGGCCAATTGCCCTTTCAATTGAAGGGTTAACAACAAATGACAAGTCTGAAAAAGAACGTATTTTAAACTTACTTGTTGATTGTGACGGTGGAACAAACTTAATGCACGAAGGCTTTGACGTGAACGATCCAAATCAATTTACACGTGACTGGTTCTCATGGGCTAACATGATGTTCTGTGAACTTGTTATGGATTTCTACGATATTCGCATTGATGCACACTACAACTAAGGAGCGTAACTAATATGTCAAAGAAAAAAGTTTATATTATCTCTCATAGTCATTGGGACCGTGAATGGTACATGCCTTATGAGCAACATCACATGAGATTAATCCGTTTAATGGATGAATTATTAGAATTATTCAAAACTGATCCAAATTTTAACAGCTTCCACCTTGATGGACAAACGATTATTTTAGATGACTATTTACAAGTTCGTCCTGAAAAACGTGAAGAAGTTCAGACAGCGATTGATAATGGAAAATTAAAAATCGGTCCTTTCTACATTTTACAAGATGATTTCTTGATCAGTAGTGAAGCCAACGCTCGTAATACCTTAATTGGTTTAGAAGAATCACGTAAATGGGGAAATCCTACGATGTTAGGTTACTTCCCAGATACGTTTGGTAACATGGGACAAACCCCACAAATGATGGAAGAAGCTGGCATTAAAGCAGCTGCCTTTGGTCGTGGTGTGAAACCAACAGGCTTTAACAATGCCGTTATTAACGATGAAAAATATGCCTCACAATTCTCTGAAATGTGGTGGGAAGGTCCAGACAAATCAAACGTCTTTGCCCTTCTTTTCGCTAACTGGTACAGTAACGGAAATGAAATCCCAACTGAAAAAGACGAAGCGATCGCCTTTTGGGAACAAAAATTACCAGACGCTGAACAATACGCTTCAACCGATCACTTACTAATGATGAACGGTGTGGATCACCAACCTGTTCAAAGTGATGTTACAACGGCGATTAAATTAGCTAACGAATTATATCCTGATTATGAATTCATCCATAGTAACTTTGATGATTATTTAGAAGCTGTGATGAACGACTTACCAGAAAACTTAAGTACCGTTGAAGGAGAATTAACGTCTCAAGAAACTGACGGTTGGTATACATTAGCGAATACCTCTTCTGCCCGTATTTACTTAAAACAAAAAAATACAACGGTTGAACGTCAATTAGAAAATATCACTGAGCCTTTAGCGACAATGGCTTACGAAGTCACAGGAACATACCCTCATGACGAATTGCGTTATGCATGGAAAACTTTAATGCAAAACCACCCTCATGACAGTATTTGTGGCTGTAGTGTGGATGAAGTACACCAAGAGATGATGACTCGTTACCAAAAATCAGAAGAAGTTGGTAAATTCCTAGCAGACGAAGCGTTAGCTGCCCTAACAGGTACCATTGATACCTCTAACTTCTCTGAAGCAACGAAACCTTTTGTCATTTTCAACACATCAGGTCACTCTAAAAATCAAGTGATCGAAACAACCATCGAATGGAAACGTCATACATTCGCTGAAGGTGTGCCACTTGAATTGTTCCACAAGTTAGAAAAAGAAGCAAAAGAACTGATAGACTTCCACGTGGTTGATGAAAATGGACAAGCCGTTCCTGCTGAAATCATCAAAACAGATGTGGCTTTTGATTATGACTTACCAACAGATCGCTTCCGTATTCCATACATGGCGATTTACGTAACAATTCGCTTAAACTTAACAGCAATGCCTGGTATGTCATGGACAACTTTTGCCCTTGCTGAAGGAAAACAAACTTTAGAAAGCACAACTTTAGTTGATGAAGCGTCAATGATTTTAAAAAACGAGTTTGTTAAAGCAGAAGTTTTAGAAAATGGGTTAATCAACTTTACAGATAAATTAAGAAACCACACCTATCCAAGTGGCTTGATTTATGAAAACGTTGGTGACGTTGGGAATGAATATATCTTCAAACAACCTTGGGAAGATAAAGCACTTTATGCTCATGACTACCCAACAACAAGAGAAGTTATCACAAACAGTCCTTTTGTTGCTGAAATCTTAATCACTCAAACGATGATGATTCCAGAAGCAGCCGAAGAATTACTTGATTTAGAGATGCGTGCCGTTTACGAAATGCGTGAAAGAAAAGCAAACCGTAACGATAAATTAGTGCCATTTGAAATCAAAACAATCGTTCGACTAGAAAAAGACAGCCGTCAAGTCACATTCAAGACTGCTTTCAACAACCAAATGAAAGATCACCGCTTGCGTGTGCTCTTCCCTTCTGGACTAGAAACAACCACTCACTTTGCTGAAAGTATCTTTGAAGTCGTTGAAAGACCAAACAAAGTCAATGAAGCAACTTGGGAGAACCCAACAAACCCACAACATCAACAAGCATTCGTGAATGTTCATGATGAAAAAGTGGGAATGACAGTAGCTAACTTTGGTTTAAATGAATATGAATTATTATCAGAAAACAGTACCATTGCCTTAACAATCTTGAGAGCCGTTGGGGAGCTTGGTGACTGGGGCTACTTCCCAACACCAGAAGCACAATGTTTAGGTGAACAATCGGTGGAATTTGCAATTGGCTTCCACGGAACAGATGATATGTATCAATCATTCATCGAAGCCAAACAATTCCAAGTACCAATGATCGTTGCTAAAGCAGATCATCACACAGGAAGTTTAGCTGCAACTCATCAATTCTTAAATATTGATAGTAACCAATACGCCTTAACAGCGATTAAACGTAAAGAACACGGCGAAGACATCATCACTCGTGGCTTTAACCTATCAAACACTGAAAGCTGTGACGTGACTTCTTCGATTGATCAATATACTGCTCACGAAGCAAATATGATTGAAGAAATTAAAGAAGATACGGAGTTTGAGACGGTGATTAAGCCGGCTAAGATTCAGACGTTGAGATGGACTAAAAAAGGGTAAAAAGGTGTTTAGCTTTAAGCAATTGGAAGGAATTGCAAACAATTCGTGCTTTTCGGATTGATTGCTATTCCTGAAATTGTCGCAGAAGCTGCCTTTTGAACCTGGATTACAATAAAAAAGGTAAAAAGTCGTTTAGCTTTAAGTTATTAATGAATTATATGCAAAAAGACTGACGAAAATGTCAGTCTTTTTTGATTGCTATGATTTTCTTGAATCGTGCTGGTGATGTTTCAAAGATTTCATCTTTATAGGTTATAACAACTTTGCTGCCTTGTTTAACCTCAGTTTCAGAGAATGGATAGTCCTCTTTATTTATAATGTAATGTCCATTTTTGTCATCTTCAATGATTAATGAATCTTTTGAAATTTCAATTATTTTTCCCTTGATTTCATTTTTATTTTTTGATTGATTGGTGTAGCCAATGCTGAGGATTGTGATTACTATAATTATTAGCGATATAGCTATTTTCTTTTTCATTGGTATCTTCCTTTTTATTGTGGCTTTTACTGGTTAGAGAAACCTTTTTAAAAAGATACGTTGAAAGGTGTTGATGTTGTTTTTAATAGATAAAAAGAGTCACCACAAAGGTAACTCTTCTATTTCTACATTCCTTCAAAAAAGTTCATGAGTGAATCTTCAAACTCAGAAGCACCAAAGAATCCAATATTTTCTTCGTCTTCAATTTTATGAACCACATCTGCAAGGTTAGGATTATCTATCAGAGAATGTCCTGGTAAATAAACGGCGTAAGCTTCCATGATTCGATTACTGTTAACATCTTGGTCTGCCGCCCAACGTCGAATTTTTAATTCTTGTTGCTCTGTTCGATATTTTTTTCTAGTCGTTACAAGTGACTCTGTTGTAAAGTGTTGCGTGATTCGACCTTCTTCAATATCAGTTACAATCGCATTTATCTCTTGACGACTGTCTTCATCCATCGGAATAATATGCTCTTCGATGGCTACTTTATTCACCTCTGTCGTCTCATCAATAAAGTTATTCATCAATTCAACTAATTTATCGTAGTCGATAATCTCTTCTGAATACTTCTCTAAAGCCACTCGTATTTCTGTAATATCGGGTCTTTTTTCAGGTGGTAGTAATTCCACAACATCATTCATTCTCGCTTGTAGTGCGCCTAATGTTTCAGAATCTTTAATATCCAAAGTAATCTTATGACCAGTTTCTTGACCTAAAACATCTAATTCATTGATTTCTGAACCTAATTCGTATCCTTGTCTAAGTAAGCGTTGAATCTTATCTTGGGTTCTAGCCGCAAGTTTAGCAAATTCTTCTTGTTCGGTTTCTGAACGTGGGATTTGACTAAAAATATCTCCAGAAAGTTCTTTTAGTCGTTCAATCGCTGGTTCTAATTCTTTAATCTGATCACTTTGAGGTGCTGCAAAAATCCCATCATCTTCTAAGTCTTTTTCTTTCAGTTGCTTACTTTCCTTTTCAGCTTCAGTTAACGTATCATTGCCACCTTTTGTATAAATACGTAAGGCATTTTCAACGTATTCTTGCATATCATCACCCTTGCGATAAAAACGAACCTTTCCGTAAGGCTTACTATTTCGATCAAGGGTTCGATTAGTACGAGACATTGCTTGAATTAACATACCTTCTTTTAGCATCTTATCCATGTAAATCATATTAATATACTTAGAATCAAAACCTGTTAGAAGTTGATCTGAGACAATCACTAAATCTAATCGGTCTTCTTCCTTGCCTTGATTATAAGGTTTCTTTCGTGCTAATCGTTTCGTTATATCTGTAATAAAAGCACGTTCAGGTTCTTTAGCATTCAAGATACTTGGTGTTTGATACATCTCAGTATATGTCAATATTGCCTTTTTTAAGCTTTCATTTTGCTCTTTAGTTCCTCGGTCATTGGTTTCATCTCGAGAAAATGTCATGGTAACTTTTAAATCTGGCGCCATTTCTTTGAAAAGATTATAGTACGCCACCACCGCTTGTTTTCCAGACACAGCTAACATGGCTTGAAAAACATTTTTCTCACGAATACCACCAATCACTTCTCCACCAGAATTCTTTTCCCAATTCTCTATAATATCCTCTACTACTTGGGTTCTATAAAGCATACTACCATAAACTTCTTTTTCATAATCTTTATCTGAAAATTCTTCTACTTTATTTGTTACTGTGTAGCTTGGACGGTAATATGTCACATCAAAACCAAGAACATTCCCGTCTCCAATCGCGTCTTTGATGGTATAACTGTGTAGACGTTTACCAAAAATATCATGAGTTGAAATATCACGAGTTGTTGTTACTTCGTTTAAAGTGTCACTATAAAAATTAGGTGTTCCAGTGAAACCAAACCACGTTGTTTTACTAAATGCTTCTTTAATTAGTTCGACAGACTCACCACTTGCTGAACGATGAGCCTCATCCATAATAATGACGTTCCACTCATCATTTTTCAAACCATTTTTAACAGCTTTAGTTAACCCCTGAACTGAAATCAATAGGATTTGTGACGCACCCTTATGTTTTAGTTCTTTTTTAAGCTCTCTACCATTCACTTTTTTGATACGATTTTTAAAATGAGTATAGGCAAAATCTTTAAAATTTTCCATGGTCTGATCGATTAAATCAACCCGGTCGACAATGAATAAAACATTCTTTATTCTTGGGGCAGCCGCTAAAAGTTGTGCAACTTTAAAAGAAGTTACCGTCTTACCTGACCCTGTTGTATGCCAGATATAACCTCCCTCTTTTTGAATCATACCACTTTGTTCCATATCTTTCATGCGTTGTAAGATTGCCCGTGTTGCCTGTATTTGATAACTGCGCATCACCATCAAATTATCATTAGAAGCATCAGGAATCATATTAACGGTCACTAAACGATGAAGAGCAGGGATTCCCATTACTTGATGAGAAAATTCAAAAGCATCTGTCACATCTTGTCCACGATCATCACGCCAACCAAAGACAAAAGTTTTATTGTAGTGTTCAAAAGCATTAGGTCTCGCTAAATAATAAGCCGAATGTTGGCTTAGAATAAATTGAACCTGAACAAAAGAGAATAACCCTGTATACATCCCATCACCATGATAGCCTTTTAATTGCTCAAACGCCGTCCACTGATTTTGCAAGTGTTCATCTTTTAATTCAATGTGAGCAACTGGCAAACCGTTTATTAGTAACATCACATCAATAATCCGCTTAGTTGTTAGTGCTTTAGGTAATTCCGTAAAATTAATTTGATTCACTATCTCATACCTAGAACGACCGCCAGCCACGTCATCTTCATAGAAAATTTCAACTTCTAAGTTCGAACCATCATCACGAGTAATTGGAATCGAGCCAACTCCTCCAGCACCCACTAATAATAATTGGGCATCATAAGGGGTACGGATTCTTTGTAATTCTTGCATAATTAAGCCAAATTCAATATCTGATAATTTATCGCCATTTAATTTATGAGCATTCGTTTGATTTAAAACATCTCTCCAATGTTCCTCTAAAACCTTTGTACTAACACCAGACAAATCCTTTCGATATGTCCAACCTTCACTTTCAAGCTTTTTTATTAACGCTTGTTCGAACTTTGCTTCTGCCACTCCCCTACACTCCTCTTGACCTTTTCTTTTTCATTATCTGTTATCTATTTTCAAAGTTTATTAATATTCTGTTTTCATTATACGATAAATTTAAAAATTTATGCTACCTTTGTCATGAAATATGAAAATTTGTCGTATATTATTTTTGCTAGTTTAATAATTTTGATAAAAATAGGCTAGTTTTTAGATGAATTAGGTTATAAAAAACTGTTTTGATAGAATATTACGCTTGGGAACAGCGTAAGTTAGGGGAAGTTGCGGATGTAATTGGTGGTGGAACTCCTAGTACTAGCGTTAGCGAGTATTGGGATGGAGAAATAGATTGGTATGCGCCTGCTGAAATAGGTAACGATATTTTTGTTAACAGCAGTAAAAGAAAAATAACTAAATTAGGTCTTGGAAAAAGTTCTGCAAAAGTTTTGCCAATCGGAACTGTTCTTTTTACTTCTCGCGCAGGTATTGGAAACACTGCTATACTCTCTAAAGACGGTGCAACAAACCAAGGATTTCAATCAATTATTCCAAAAGTAAATCAACTTGAATCGTATTTTATTTATTCAAGAACAAGCGAATTGAAAAAATATGGTGAAATAACAGGTGCAGGCTCAACTTTTGTCGAGGTATCAGGTAAACAGATGGCAAAAATGCCAATTGTTATTCCTAAAATCAATGAACAAACTAAAATCGGTAACTTCTTCAAACGACTCGACGAAACTATTACTCTTCAAGAGCGTTTGCTTAAATGCTTGATAAATACCTCATTATTTTGTCATTATCTTGGTTTTCCAACTCTTGAATAATGTGTAAATAAATTTGCTGAGTGGTACTCATATTGGCATGACCTAATCTTCTGGCAACACTTGCGATTGATACACCAGCAAATAACAACAAAGACGCATGAGTATGTCTTAACCCATGGATTGAAATCACTGGTATATCAACTTTTTGACAGTGTCTTTTCAAGCGATTGTTGACTGTTGAATTAAAAATACGTCCTTTGACAAAGATTAGTTGGTCTTCTGGAAAATTCTCTAACAATTGAGCAAACTGCATGTTCGTTTTCCAATCAAGTTGAACCACCCTTTTCGAAGAAAAATTTTTAGTCTCTTGGAAGCCACCGCTGTGATTTTTGTAATTCCATGTTTTTGTGACTGATATAGTCTGGTACGCAAAGTTAAAATCTTCTTTTGTTAGGGCTAAAGCTTCTGAAAAACGTAAGCCAGTTTTTGCAATTAGCAAGATTAACCAGTCAAAATTTATTTCATCCTCTAATTTCAAACCATTCAACAACTTTTGTAAATCGAACTGACTAATAAATTTGGTTTTCTTTCTAGTTGGTGGTCGCCCTTTTATTACAACCTTCCTTGTTGGATCAACTAAAATTAACCTTTCATCTACAGCATCAATGATTGCTCCTTTTAATTGATGGTGGAAATCCGTTGTCGTTTGTTTTTCATGTGTCAACGCATAGGTATTTAAAATTTGTTGGTACTTCCTTCTGTCAATTTCAGAGACTTTAATATCTGGAGCAATTTTTTTCAAATGATTAAGTGACATTTTATATTTGGCAAGAGTAACATCACGAACTGCACCAACCTTATACAATTGAATCCACTCACTAAAGTATTCATGAAACAAAATATCTTTATTTTTCATGATAAAAGCACCTCCGTTACATTCATTTTACGTGAATTCAACGAGAAGTGCTTTTAGTACTACCCTTTACTTTTATATTTTCTATTCATGTTCTTTCTGTCAGCTTTAAAACATTCTGAATCTATAACCTTCTCATATTTTCCTTTATTAACATATAAAATATCTAAAAGATTATTTTTTAAACTAATGTAATCATGTAAATCACTTAAAATTATTTTTTCCTCAGCAACAAAAGAACTTGGAACAGATAAAACTAACGACTTAACCAAAGTTTTATTATTTTTTTTGCCTTTAGGATTAATATAGCAAAGTTCAAAATAACTCTCTACAATCCCAATTGCTGCACTCATTTCAGAGTTATCACCTGAATGACCGGTACCTAACATAGGCATCACTATAGGATCAGGAAACACGTCTCCTTCATAAATTTTATTCCATAGTTTACATAAGTGACTTAATGTTTCACTATTTCCATGAAATTCATGTCGTCCAATTTCTTTAGTTGAATTAGCAATTAAAAATGCTGTCTTCTTTGAATTACTATATTCTGGATAAACAATTTGAGAGATTTCTCCATAATCACACTTATGATTGTTAACTCTCCTTTTTAAACCAATTTCCACAATCTCATCAAATCGATCTGCCATCTCATCAGTTAAATTTTCTTTCTTTGTTTGAAAGAACTTTTCATATATTCCATAATAAACTGAATCTATTTTAGCATGTTTAGTTTTTATTGTTGTACTCATTCCACTAACAGCGGTACCTTCTGGAAATTTATCTAAAACATCAAAATAATCTCCTACAACAACGGTAACTTCATAGCCATGTTTCCATTCAAATGTTTTATTTAATAGATTAATATTTTTTAGGATTACTATAATTAATCCAATAAATATAGAAATTACGACTAACCAAACACTATCTTTTCGTACAAAAGGGGACTTACCACCACCAAAATCGATAATTTCTTTTATTGTTAAACCAATACCAATCAAACTCATTGTTACCCCAAACCAATTAATTAAGTTCTTTTTAAGAGGAGTTTGTCTAAACAACCTCCAAGATAATTTTATTTTACTTCCCATTTTTTTACCCCTATATTTTCATTTTGACACAAAAAAATCTAAATAAATAATTTTTGCAGAAAACCTTTTTTCATTTCTTTCATTTTTTCTAACTGTTGCTCTTGAAGAGTAATAGTTTCATCGAGTTGTTTGAAGAAGTTACCGATTTTGGTTTGTTCTTCAGTCTTAGGAAATATTAAGTTAACTGATTTTAAATCAGAATTATTTAAATGAACTACAGATTTTCCTTGAGCTCTTTTACTCAATTCTTTTTGTTGGGTACCATTAGAGATTGTTAATGCTAAAAATAATGGATTAATTAAATCAGTAACTTTGATAATATTTAAATCTCCACCAAGTATAATTCCCGCAGTATCAACTACCGATGCTCTTGAAATATCTTCTGAACTTTCTCCAGAAGAAGGGACAATAACCTCATTCCCCTTACTAATAACCGATTTTTCTTTCAATTCTACATAGGTTTTCACTTTGGATATACTTGATTGATAATTAGTGTATAAACTTCCATATAAAATTATAGGTGTACCAGAATCAATTAAGTCGCTTTTGGTATAACCATTTCCTTTAGAGAATCTAGCTAACTCCCCCAACTTACGCTGTTCCCAATCGCCAGTAAATCCTTCAAATCTAAGCTCTGGAAATTTTTCATTTTTTTTCGGAAACATTTTCTGTAAATAACCTTTTTTCTGTTCTTTTAACAAATTTAACTTACGCTCTTGAAGAGTAATAGTTTCGTCTAGTTGTTTGAAAAAGTTACCGATTTTGATTTGTTCTTCATCTGTTTTAGGAACCATAGCTGAATAATTAGAAATTTGACTCAATGAAATATGTTTAATTGCATTTCCAACTGACAGTGTTTGCATTTTTATTAGGAATGTTCTATTTATCGTCAATTGAAATATAAAGTCTAAACATGATGATTGTATTCGCCCAACTCGTTGTGCAAGTAAAGCATCTTCATTACTATATAAAGCCGTTTTTCCTAAATTAACACCATCCATAGTTACTAAAATATTTTTTCCACTTAAATTAAATTTTTCAATAATATTTTTGTCTCTAGGAGTAATTTTGTCAGTTTCAGTATTTTTAGATCTTGAACTATCTGAAATATCTTTGTTAGTAATAACCAGATACTTTCCATTTTTATCAAATTCTGTACTACTAAATGCCTTTCCAGTAGTTACTATTCCTAACTCCCCCAACTTACGCTGTTCCCAATCTTCCGTATACCCTTCAAACCGTATATCAGGGATTAATTGATCTTTCATTTTATTCAATCCCTTTCTCGTTTTGCCAGATTTTAGTCATTTTCTCTCTTGTTATTTCTAATTCTGTTTGGGATTCTGGGGTTGTTCCGACTAATTCTTGGAACATCGTCATTAGTTTTTGCGTACTATTATTTAACTGTTCTTCCACTTCGATTAACTGATCTGCTACGGATTCCATATCGACTGGTTCTTCTTCTTCAAACGTATCCACATAACGTGGAATATTCAAATTATAGTCATTTTCTTTAATTTCATCCAAACTTGCCACATAAGAATATTTTTCTATTGTTTCTCTATTAATGACTGTCTCAACAATTTTATCCACATCTTCTGGTCTTAAATGATTTTGACTTTTTTGCTTGCCAAATTCTTTACTAGCATCAATGAATAAAATATCTGAGTCCATACGATTTTTTTGAAGAATCAATACACAGACAGGAATTCCTGTGTTTAAGAATAATTTATCTGGAAAGCCAATCACCGCTTCAATCTGGTGTTTATCAATCAATGCTTTACGAATTCTACCTTCTGCCGCTCCTCTAAATAAAACGCCGTGAGGTAATACAATCGCCATACGTCCACTATCTTCTAAGTGATACAAGCAATGTAAAAGGAAGGCATAATCACCTTTTGTTTTTGGTGCCACACCATATTCTCGCCAACGAGGATCATCTTCTCGGTCCTTATTGTTCCAATCAGCAGAGTATGGTGGATTTGCCATAACAGCATCAAACATCCTAGGGTTGTCTTTTCCATCTACTACTCCATCTGGCCAATCACTCTCTAGGGTATCAGCGTGATTAATATTAATATCGTTGTACTCCACACCGTGCATCATTAAGTTCATACGTGCTAATCGGTAAGGCGTTGCATCACTTTCTTGTCCGAAATATTTGATCATCCCACGTTTATGAGAATTTTTCATGTAACTCGCTGTTGTTAATAATAACGAACCCGAACCAACTGTTGGATCATAAATTGAGAAGCTTTCTTTTTCTTCATGTCCATGAGTTAAAATTCTTGCCATGACATTTGAGATTTCTTTTGGCGTATAGTATTGCCCCATATCAGAAGCTAAAACTGTCGCAAATTGAGCCACTAAATATTCATAAATATCTGAAACTGTATCACCATCTCCAGATAAATCAAATTCAGGGGTTGATAATAATTCAATCATTGAAATCATCACTCCTGAACGAGATTGAGCATTAGAGCCTAAATCAGCACTATCAAAACGCATCCCGTCAAAAATACCTTCAAAATCAGCTTTTGCCTCAAAGGCTACTTGTTGATTAAATCGACCAAATGTATCACTCATTAAACCAATATTAAAACGATCACTATTAATTGCTGCTTGCCAATCACTAAAAAAGTCTCCCGGTTGAATGGCATAACCAAGATTTTGTTTCATATAATCCATGGCTTTTTTATTGTCTTGATTGTAAACATTCTCCCATGTTTCTCCACGCAAAACTTTATCTAACCATGTTGTTGCTTTTTCTGATAAGTATTTATAAAATAAAATTCCGAAAATATAATCTTTATAAGCTGTTAACCCAATCTTTCCACGAGTTTTATTCAGCATGTTCCACATTTTTGTTTGTTGCTCACTTGATAGTGCCATCTATATAATCCTTCTTTCCATACATTTGTATTATCTTAATCTCAGTTTTTTGTTGACCATCTACCATCTTACTATATTCTTGAATATTTGGATAGAATTCCTGGAAAATAAGCGGAATAACGCAAAAAAAGACAAAATCATTACCGATTTTGTCTCCTCTATTTCCTCTTATTCTCCCATTACTAAAACATGGCATTTTCTATCTCGAACTCTATTTTGATCAAAATCTACAAAATAGATATAGCCTACTGTTCCAATTTGAGGTGTACTGTCTTTAATAATAAAGTTTTCACTTGCACCAAATAGCGACGCTCTAATGTGCGCATCTCCATTTAAAATAGTTCCTGGATCGCTTGGATAATTTGGATCGTTCAGTCCCATTAAAAAATCTAAATGTTCTGGACCAGGATAACGATAATTCGTATTTTCACTCAATTCTCTTGGAATGATTCTGTCCAAGATATTATTTAAATCTACTTGAAGATACTCATCCCCATTAAAATCCTTATCGTGAACAAATTCCTCAAAAATCACGGAACATGTTGTGTGAGGTGATTGTACTAAACAAGTACCTGTTGTCACCCCTGATTTTTTCACTATAGCACGAATCTGTTCTGTAATATTATGATAGGTCACTCGACTACCATTTGATGTAAGTGTTAACGTATCTGTGTATGTTTTCATTCAGTTTGTTCCTCCCTAAACCTAACTAGCTCTTTTAACATCTCTTCTAGCATCTCAACAGGATTATCAGCAGCAATAATACCACTTGTACCTCCCGTTGCATCCGCTCCTGACATTAATGCTTTTCTGACGTCTTCTGGTGAGCTGATTCCTGCTGCTTGTAAAACAAGTATGTCTGGGTTAACAGAATTCACACTTTCATTGGTATTTCGCATATATTCAATGTCACTAGATTGTCCTGTTCCAATTAATTCTGTTGGTTCACAAATCATAATATCTGGATTAAGTGACGCAATCGCTTTAGCTTCAGCAATGGAATCTGCACAAACAATCGTTAATAGATCTAATTCATCGGCTCGCTTCATTACTTGAACTAACTCAGATACTTGAACTGGATGTTCTGCATGATTCAGAAATGTCGCTGCAACCCCATTTTCAACAAGTCCTTCAGGTAAAATATAACCCATTCCTCGACCTGGCACTAAGCTATCCATATGTTGAACGGTTATTATTAAATGTTTTGTTTGTTGACTAATTCGATAAGCGTCAGCATGTTGAACTGTAAATAAGATATCCACATCGTATTTTTCAGAAAGAGCATCCGCCTGTAAGGCTAATTCTAAGGATTTCTCTCCATATAAATAGGCTTTAGGATTGACCACAAAAAAGGGTGTTCTTAATTCTCTTTTCATTAATTTGTCACCTCTTCAGTATGAAAAACATCAAAATAATGGACTAATGTTTCTTTCATTCCTTGATTAACTAATGCTTTTAGTTGAATATAATCTTCTGGTTTTCCTGATTCAATCTGTTTCATTCCAGAAGTTAAGAAGTCTGTAAAAATATTGATTTTACAAATTCCGCTTACAGCACATTTTTCTAAGTTTTCATCTCCAGATGATGAACCTCCATGTAATACGAGAGGGACTGATACAGATGATCTAATTTCCTCTAATCGTTCAAAATTGATTTTAGGAACCCCTTTATAAAAGCCATGAGCAGTCCCTATAGAAACCGCTAATGAATCTACACTTGTTTCTTCAACAAAACGAATGGCATCAGCGACTTCTGTATAAATACTATCCGTTTCCTCTGGTGTTTCGTAATTAACACCAGAACCAACATGCCCAATTTCAGCTTCAACGACAACATTTCTAGCATGTGCATACTCAACTATTCGTTTGGTTTTTCGGATATTTTCCTCAATACTATCTTTTGAAGCGTCAATCATAACAGATGAAAAACCTAATTCAATCGCTTTTTTTATAACTTCTTCAGTTTCTCCGTGATCTAAATGTAAAACGACAGGAGTTGTACTTTTTTGTGCTAAGTATTTTCCGATTAACGCTGCTTCCTCTAAGGAAATCAAATCCATATGAGACTCAGCAAAAGCTAAAATAATTGGTTTACGACATTTTTCTGCTGTTTCAACATACGTTCTTGCTGAATCAAGATCAATAAAATTAGTTGCTGGAATGGCAAAACTATTTTTTTGTGCTAATTGAAACAGTTCTTTTGAACTAACTAACATAATAATCTCCTCTTAATTTCTTATTTTTTCTTCAATTTCCTCAAACATAGCATCCATACCGATACCTGTTAATAACGGAATTCCCATAATCACTTTATCTTTTATATTATCTGGTACAACCGTTGTACTCACAATAATGTCGTAATCGTCGATTTTATTCATTTCATCAGCAATTTTAGACTGATATAAATGAACCTCTTGCTCCAATCCTTTATCTTTTAACCATTGTTTTACTTTACTTGTTACAATCGTTGAAGTAGCCACTCCTGTACCACACATAATTAGTAATTTTTTCATTTTAAATCATCTCGCCTTTCTTTTTAGGTAGTATTTTATTAACATAAATTAATCCGACTAATACAACAGCCCCGATAATAGCTAATCCACCCCAACTTAATAACTTAGTTAAGCCAACATACATCCACGTTGTCCATAAACCACCTTCTGCTAAGGCTGTAATCATTGAATTACCTTGTAAATCGAAGTTTGCTGCTTTGGCTGATGCCGTTACTAATGGCGCCACCCAAGATGTTACATAAAGAATAGTTACCATATAAATAGAACCACCAATAACTGTTCGAATAATATTTCCGCCAAAAACGGCTGCCATTAAACAAACAAGAAACGGAATAGTTGCTAAATCTCCAAATGGTAAAGTTGTATTACCAGGTAAAATAACTGCTAGTAAAATAGTAATTGGTACTAATAATAGTGATGATGATAAAACTGCTGGATGTCCTACTGATAATGCGGCATCCATCCCAATATATAACTCTCTTCCAGGGAATTTTTTTTGGACAAATTGATTGGCAGATTCTGAAATTGGAGTTAACCCTTCCATTAGTAGAGCAACCATTTTAGGCATTAAAACCATTACTGCTGCAGTTTTGACAGCCAATTGACCTGTACCCGCTACATCGTAACCAGCTAAAATTCCCATTACTAAACCAATCATGAAGCCCATTACAGTTGAGTCTCCAAAAACGCCAAACTTTTTCTGAATTGTTTCTGGGTCTGCTTTCCAATTTTTTAGTCCTGGTGTTCTATCAAATAACCAATTTAGTGGGATTGCAAAGATAAAACCTGGTGCTGCTGTTCCATGTGGAAAAGTGATATTAGGAAATCCATAAAATTTCTTAATGACTGGACCTAAAATATCACCCATTAACAAGATCATCATTAGGTAAACAACCGTTGCAAAAATTCCCATCGCAAAGTTATTTGTTAGCGCATACACTAAAGAAGAAATAAATGCTGCGTGCCAAATATTCCAAATATCAACATTTAATGTTTTCGTTAAACCTAAAATAATTAGTAAAATATTTAAACCAACGCCGATTGGAATCGCTAAACTACCTAAAACAGTTCCGTAAGAAATAGCTGCTGCTGCTGGCCAACCAATATCAATGGTTGTCAGATTCAAACCAAATCGCTCAACCATTTGCTGAGCTGCAGGTCCTAAGCTTCCACCAAGTAAATCAATCACTAAATTCAATCCAACAAATCCCACACCTACCATTAAAGCAGATGTAAAAGCTTTTCCTGGTTTTGTTCCTAAAACTAATCCAAAAACAAATATTAAAATTGGTAATACCACAATAGAACCTAAATCAACAAACCATTGTAGTGCATCTAACATGATTTTCTCCCCTTTTTAATCCAAATTTTGTGTACTAATTAAATCAATAAATTCTTGTTCTGTTTTTACTTCAAAAAGTGCTGTTATCACTTCTTTATTTTGAAACATCTCAACTAATTGCTGCAGCATGTTTAATTGTTCATGGGCTTCTTTTAAAGCGAGCATAAAAATCAAATTAACTTTTACTTCCTTATCTAAAGTGCCCATCTCATTAAACACCACTGGATTTTCTAATGACATGAACCCTAGTTGTGATTTATTAACATATTCACTATCAGTATGAGGAATAGCAATACCAATACCATTTACAGAAAGACCCGTAGGATAAACTTCTTCTCTTTTTAAGACATTCTCTAAAAAGTTTTGTTTTACACTATTTTTTTCTCTCATGAGGTTTCCAATTTCAGTTAATGCCTCTTCTTTTGTTGTTGCTTTTGAATTTAAAATAATAATTTTATCATCAAAGTACATAGCTATATGTCTCCTTTCGAAATAATTAAACTGATTAAATCTTTTGTTGTTTTGGTTTGTGCTAGTTTATCTATATAATTCTTTTTGTTAAACAAATCATAAAGAGTTGCAATAATATCTTTTGCTTCAGACATATTTTTTTCAGCTATAGCAACTAAACAAATGACTTTAACTTGAACTTCACCCCATAAAATTGGTTCCTCTAAGCAAACAATAGCTAGTTTTGTTTCAACAACTGTTTTTGGATCACCGTGAGGAAACGCCACACCAATATCTAAACCTGTGCTTCCCATCTCTTCTCTCTTCAACAACTGTTGTTCAAATGATGGTTCCACAAAAGAAAGAGCTTTCATTTCTTGGGAAATAAAAGATAAAACATCTTCTTTATTATCAAATTTTCTTTCAAAAAAAAGTAACCGAGGATCTAAATAATTAATAATAAGGTCATTTTTGATATTTTTTTCTGAAGAAAAATTTTGTCCAAACTGATCCATTTCAGATATCACAGACGATATTTTAGATATTTCTTCATTTGATGGTAATGGAGATACATAGATAACTGGTGTTAATTTTTCTTCTATTTCTAATGGTACTGTTGAAATAATTAAATCAACTGATGATATATCTACTTTATTCAACGTTTTTTCATCTGAAATTTCTATAATAATATTTTTAGAAATATTTCTTTCAATTCGATTTAAAATCAGCTCAGAGGTCACTATACCGTAGGAGCAAACAATCAATACATGCTTAGTCACTTCTATTTTTTCAAAAGCTAATTGAAAATGAATGGTTAAAAAGCCAATTTCATCATCAGGTAGAATAATTCCAAAACTTTCCTCAAGACCTGATATAACTAATCTAACTAAACTAAACATGGTTGAATACTGCTTTTTTATACTATTAAGTAATGGGTTTCTTACATGTATTCCCGTATTTAATCGATGTACCATTGGAATAATATGAGATAGTAAAAACTTTGGCAGTTCACGATCATCGGAAAAATTAACATCTAACAGCAGACTCATTTGGCTAATCATTTTTAACACTTCATGTTCAAAATATTCATCCATATTTATATCCATCACAAAAGGTTGAATACCATGAGAGAACAGACAAGAACTTAGATACTGAATATCTGAAGTCGTAAAAACAATCCCTAAATCTTTATTTATTTTTTCCGATAATGACATACTACTCATATATAATTCCATATTTTGGATCTCTAAAAACATCATCTTGCGTTCGATTTCAATATGATTTCCAATCCCAGTCCTTGTAAAAAATATAAGTAATTTATGAAATAAAGACTGTTTCATATAGTTACTTAAATTCAGTTGAGCATTCTCGATCATTTCATCGACATAATTTTCAGTCTTTTCAATTAACGTTTTATCAAATAAAAAGTGCAAATCTTGTTTTGTTTTTATTTTTTGATTTTGAATATAATCGTGAAGAATCTTTTGAATCAATGATTCTTCATAAACATGCTGTTTAATTTTTGAAAAATCTACGTTGTATTTTTCAAAAAAATTTGACACTTCATCTCGATCGTTTTTTACGGTTTGAGGTGTTACATAAAATAAATTTGCATACTCTTGATAGGTCAGAGTCTCTTTTGAAAATAATTCCTTCTCTAAAATAATTAATTGTCGATACTCGGGGGTAAACTTCTCCTGACTTGTTGTTTCATAAAGAAACAATAACTTTATTTGTTCACGTTGCTTTTCTTGATACTCTAATTTAATTCCTTTTCTTGGCACTTTATTAATTTTGATATCAAGAGGCTGCAGCTCTGATTGTATTTCTTCCAAATCTTTATAGATTGTTTTCGTTGATACTTTTAATGAATCTCTAAAAAAATTAGCCGACTGATAATCTTCTTGATTCAATAATAATTTAAGTAATTTCCTTTCCCTCTTACTAAGCATTTAACTCACCCTCCAGGAAGCGCTTTCCTTATCTACACATTAAGTCATTATCTCCCTCTAGTAAATCAAACCTTACTTCTACATTAATGTGGAAGTTTTATTACTTTACTTAAAAAAGGTTAGTAACTAGCTGTTTAGATAGTAACTATAGTAGCAATTACTTTATCATTGTTACCATGAATCAACAATAATAAAGTTTTAAATCTAACGAAAAAACGACTACCCATTTCTAGATAATCGTTTTACTCTACTTTATATCTCCTTGATCAAATCCAAATCTGCACTACACAACGTTTCAAGATTATTAAATATCTTTTCAGCATCCCAAGCCCACCATTTTATATCGAGCAAATGGTGGATTAAGTCATCATCAAAACGTTGTTTAATTAAACGAGCTGGATTGCCACCGTATATTTGATAGGCTTCTACATTAGATGTAACGACAGTATTCGCTGCAATAATAGCACCGTCACCTATCTGAACACCTGGCATAATCGTTACATTTTGCCCAATCCACACATCATTGCCAATCACTGTATCACCTTTGAATGGTAATTCTTCTAAGCTTGGTGCGCTGTTCTCCCACCCATTACCAAAGACATTAAAAGGATAGGTTGTAACACTATTCATGCGATGATTGGCACCATTCATTATAAATTCAACACCTTTAGCAATCGCACAAAATTTACCAATAATTAGTTTATCACCTATAAAATCATAATGATGCGACACATGCTCTTCAAAGTGATCTAACCCATCAACACCGCTATCATAATAGGTGTAATCACCGATTATGATATTGGGATTAGTGACAGTATTCTTAATAAAACAGAAATTTTTAACCTGTTCATTTGGATAAATATCATTAGGATTTGGTCCATACATCATTTACATCACTCCTTTTTTTCCTACCACATCAGCTCAAAAGCTTCATTGATCTCATCAATATCTACATAATCAGGATAGAATCTTTCACTTTCTCCATGCATATACCACTCTAAAACATCTTGAACTGATTTTCGATTCGCGTTTTTCTTAAAATCCGCTACAAAATCATCAAATCTTTCAATACCTCCGAAATCCTCAAAAGGTGCAGTTCTCTTTCCTTTCGTACAATAAGGATAAAAAGGAATTGATGGATCACGCTCTAAGATTTCTTCTACAACAATTTTATGCTCCCAAGAATCACCATAATCATAAATATAATTAAATTTATCCCCTTCAGAAACTAACTGATTCAGCTTTACTTTAGCCATGTCTTTTTTTACTTGGGAAGCAAAATAAAAATCAGACGTATCTCCAAGTAATTTTTCTGCTTCAAAATCAGTTAAAAGAGTATTTCCCACGTTAAATTGATACAAATGAGCTGTGTCCCATTCAAATGCTGTTTGAATAACTTCATGCAAATCTTCAAATGTCATTTCTGATGGCACTAAAATGCGACGCCAAATAGGTGGTTTCGCTCCTGCGATATCTATTCTTAGTTGATAAATTTTATTGTCTGCCTGTTTATTTCCTCCACTCGGTAAAATTTTATTTTGAGGAATCATTGGAATCACATTATCTTGATGTTTTTGATTCATCTTAGGTGGAAACAACTCATTCTTCATCATATTTCCTTCTAAATCATCTAAAAGATCGTTGATTGCTTCCATTTGTTCATCCATATACTCCATATATGATTCAATATTTTTTCGCTTGAAAGGTGACCAAAATTCTACATCTAGATTCAACTCTAAACATCGAGGAATAGACTCAGCGACAGTAATAATTAATTTTTTAGCATTTGGTACATAGAAGCGCTCTTCTAAAAACATTAAAAAATTATTGAGAATCACTTGGAATTCTAGAATTACAGCATTATCTATCTCTATAAACTTAGGCATTGAATCAATTATTCCATCCTGTAAGGGTCCGATACTCCATGACTCAATATCTGCACCAAAATGCTTTAATACTAATACTCTAAAATCCTCTAGAATTTGTAAAAAATCATCTTGTGATAATTTTGATTCATCATCTATTTCTATATAAGGAACACCTGTCACACCATTATAAGCTGATAAAAATCGTGTGCTTTTTCCATATTCTTTAATCCATTTATGGTACATATCAGACTCTCCTTTAATTAAATTTCTTAGTTAAAGTGTAACATATTAGCTAGTCTTTAAGAACACAAATATAACGCTAAACATTAGAGTTTCTTCATCATAATAATTTCATAAGGGGCTTCTAAAAAATTAAAGCCACCCACTGTTTGATAACCTTTCTTAACATAAAAATGCTGGGCATACTCGTCTGATGCTGTAGATGTCATCACTACTTCATGGTTTAATTTTTTCATTTTTTCTTCCCAATAATTAACTAGTTCTTTACCAAAACCAGAACCTCGGTAATCGTCTAAAAGAAACAACATATTCATAAACGGGGTATTATCCCAAAACAAATTAAATCTTAACCAGCCGATAAATTTACCATCCATTTCACCAATGTAAACACGATTCAATCTGATACTGTTTAATAATTCATCTTTACTTATATGATGATCATATTTAGTAAGTACTGTGATATCTTGTTCTACTGCTATTCTAATTTCCATAGTGATCTCCTATCTAAAAAAAGAGCCACCACTAAGGCAACTCTTTTTGTCAGTTTATTTAATTATAGCATTATTTTATAGTCCGGGGTCAACAAGCAACTCCTTCAACAACTTCAGGAATAAAAACCAATTCAAAAAAACACGAATTTTTTTTTATTCCTTCCAGTCGCTCGGAGCTAAGCGCTTGTTTCACCACTCTGGTGTAGTCCGGTTTCTAAAGGCAGCCCCCACGGCAAATTCACAACCAATAATTAATCCCAAAAGCAGGGATTAATTATTGGTTCCTCCAGTTGCTCGGGGCTAAACGCCTTTTGAAACACTCTAAATTACAAACTCTTATATGTTTTTACAACATTTTCTACTGTGAAGCCGTATTTTTCGATGACTGTGTTTCCTGGTGCGCTTGCTCCGAATTTATCAATTCCCATTACTTTACCTTCAAATCCTACGTAACGTTCCCAACCTAATGAAGCTCCCATTTCGATTGATACGCGTTTTCTTACTGAAAGTGGTAAGACAGATTCCTTATATGCAGCATCTTGTGCGTCAAATGAAGCTGTCGATGGCATTGAAACAACTGATACATCGATGCCTTCTTTGCGTAATTCTTTTTGAGCTTCCATTGCTAAGTTGACTTCTGAACCTGTTGCAATGATGATTCCTGCTGGTGTATTACCTTCTTGTGCTGACAATACATAGCCACCACGGGCAACACCTTCATATGCTTTTTCCTTCGTTCCTTCAAGAACTGGTAAGTTTTGACGAGATAAAGCTAAAACTGTTGGTGTTTCCATAGATGTTGCAGCAACTTTCCATGCAGCGGCTACTTCATTTCCATCAGCTGGACGAATTAAGTTAACGTTTGGAATACTGCGTAAGCTTGATAATTGTTCAATTGGCTCATGAGTTGGGCCATCTTCACCTACAGCGATTGAATCATGTGTTAATACATAAGTTACTGGTGCTTTTTGGATAGCTGATAATCTAACAGCTGGGCGTAAATAATCCACAAATACGAAGAATGTCGCACCGTAAACGCGAGTTCCACCGTGTAGTGCAATACCGTTCATTGCTGCTGCCATACCAAATTCACGCACACCATACCAAATGTTGCGTCCTTCGTATTGACCTGGTTCAAAATCTTTTTCCCCAGCAATCATTGTATTGTTTGATGAAGAAAGATCGGCTGATCCACCCCATAATTCAGGCATTGCTTTGGCTAATTCTTGAATCGCTTCTTTACTTGTAATACGACTTGCAGACGAATCTCCTACTTCATAAACAGGTAATGCTTTTTCTAAATCAACTGTCACTTCACCTTTAAAGGCATCTACAAATTGAGTAGCAAGTTCTGGATATTCAGCTTTGTATGAAGCAAATAATTCATTCCACTCAGCTTCAGCTTTTTGACCTTTAACAATCATATCTTCTTTAAAGCGTGCTGTTACTTCTTCAGGAACTGTGAATTCTGGGTAATCCCATCCGTAAGCTTTTTTAGCTACTGCAAGGCCTTCAGCGCCTAATGGAGCACCGTGAACTTTGTTTGTTCCTTGTAATTCAGCACCAAATCCGATAATTGTTTTAACTTCGATAATTGTAGGTTTGCTTGTTTCTTTCTTAGCTTCTTCGATTGCATTTGAAATAGCTTCTAAATCATTGCCATCTTTCACTAAGATATGTTGCCAACCAGTTGCTTCAAAACGGCCTTTAACACTTTCGCTAAATGATTTATCTAATGGTCCATCTAGAGAGATATCATTTGAATCATAAAGAACGATTAATTTATCTAATTTTAAGTGACCAGCTAAACTGGCTGCTTCTTGTGAGATACCTTCCATTAAGTCGCCATCGCCACATAAAGCATATGTATAGTGATCTACTACTTTAAAGTTATCTTTATTATAAGTTGCTGCTAAATGAGCTTCTGCCATAGCAAAACCAACACTCATTGCAATCCCTTGTCCTAGAGGTCCTGTTGTTGCTTCAATACCATCTGTGTGGTGAACTTCAGGATGTCCTGGTGTTAAACTATCCCATTGACGGAAATTTTTAATTTCTGACATTGGTAAGTTGTAGCCAGATAAATGAAGTAAGCTGTATAACATTGCTGAACCATGTCCTGCTGATAAAATAAAACGGTCACGGTCTGCCCAGTTTCTTGATGTTGTTGGATTAACGTTTAAATGTTTTGTCCATAATGTATAAGCCATTGGAGCTGCACCCATTGGTAAACCAGGGTGACCTGAGTTAGCTTTTTGAATCATATCTAAACTTAATGTACGAATTGCATTAACACCTAATTGATCTGTTTGATCGAACTTCATAAAAAATATCCTCCTATTTAGGTTTATTTTACCTTTATCACTTTTTATTTTAACTCGTTAACTAATATTTTGCAAGGCTTTCCAGTTTTTAACACAAAAAGATAAGGGACGACTATCTTCCGTGTAGTCCCTTATCTTTTTGAATTTCTTTTAATTTATCTGGTGTAACATCATTGCCTTCAGTATCAACAACTTTCATGCCCTCGATATGATTACGCATGCCACCTCTAAAACGGTGCAGATATTCTTCTCGTAATTCAGCTTGTTCTTTTTTTTCATTATCAGTTAAACCAATTTCAGTTTTTGCTTTTTTTGCTAATTCATTAATTCTTGCTAATTTTTCTTTTGATAACATCGATAAACCTCCTTTACAAACTTCTTTAATTTTAGCCTAATTCTGTTAATATTTCAATTAATTAAGCTACAAAAAAAGCGAACACCCGTTTGATTTAGCTTTCAAAATATGTTACACTCAAAAAAAAAGAAAAGAGGCCGACTTATGACTAAAAAGCAGTCTTCAAGACAAGTAGATGTCTTGCGTTTTATATACGAACAAGTTGAATCACGTGGTTACCCACCTACAGTAAGAGAAATTGGAGAAGCCGTTAACCTTTCCTCTACTTCTACTGTTCATGGACATTTATCTAGATTAGAAAAAAAAGGATTGATTCATCGTGACCCAACAAAACCAAGAGCTATCGAATTAACATCTGAAGGATTAGATTTAATCGGAGTTAAACCAACAACGATCCCAATGCTAGGAGTGGTTACTGCTGGAGAACCGATTTTAGCTGTTGAGGATGCGTCTGATTTCTTTCCTTTACCACCTGACTTAAAATATGAAGAAAACAGTTTATTCATGCTAACAATTCGTGGCGAAAGTATGATCAATGCTGGGATTTTTGATGGTGATCATGTTATCGTTAGAAAACAATCCGCAGCTAATAATGGGGACGTCGTGATTGCTATGACCGACGAAAACGAAGCGACGTGTAAACGATTCTTCAAAGAAACCACCTACATTCGATTACAACCCGAAAACGACAGTTTAGAACCTATCATTTTAGACAACGTTTCTATCTTAGGAAAAGTTGTTGGATTGTACCGAAACCATATTTAAAAAATAAAGCTTAAATGCTTTATTTTTTTCTTTACAAAACGAACAAACGTTTGTATAATAAAAATACGAACATTTGTTCTAATTATATTTAGGAGTGATCAAAATGGAAGCAATCAGAAGGTATACAGTTTTGTTAATTGTTTTAGTGCTAGGTGTCGTGTTAGGAACTTTAGGTTGGCAGGCTGCCTTAGTCGTTTTGACTCCCCTAGTTATGATTTGGCTCATGGTATGGGACGAAAAAAGTTATAAAAGCAAGCAACACGAACGCTATATAAAAGAAAAACAACAATACATGTACCGAAACAGCCGATAGATTTCTATCGGTTTTTTTATTCTTTATTTTTTATAATTATACATTTTTTTGATTAAAAATATATTAAATAAAAATAATTACAAAAACAAATTGTTTATTATAATTCTTAAACATAGTTTTTATCTATAATAAAAAAACAAAATATTTGCATCAGTTTTATAAATAACTTAGTATAAAAGTGTACCTAAAATAAAATATAAAAGGAGTGGATGCATTTGACTTTAGAATTATTAAAAATGGTCATTTTTATCTTATTAGGCACAAAAATTGCAGGACACTTATGTAACAGGTTTAACTTACCTGTTGTATTCGGTGAATTACTACTAGGGTTAATCCTAGGCCCAGCTATTCTTAATCTAGTTTTAGAAACAGATGGAATTGCTATGTTTTCAGAAATCGGGATTATCCTCCTTATGTTTTTAGTTGGATTAGAAAGTGATCTTGATCTTCTAAAGAGATACTTAAAACCAGCCATCACAGTTGCTTTATTTGGCGTTTTTGTTCCCTTTATCTTCATCTCTATTCTCGGCCAATTCATTGGAATGGGAACCACAGAATCATTCTTTCTTGGCATTATTTTCAGTGCCACCTCATTAAGTATTACCGTTCAAGTCTTAAAAGAATATAATTATCTCGATAATGAAGCAGGTTCCATCACATTAGGGGCTGCTATCTTAGATGACACACTTGTCGTTCTCCTTATCAGTATTTTCACAGCTGCAATTACTTTTGATTCTAGCGTAGGGTTTACAGCACCTATGGCCTGGGAATTAATAGGTAAAAAAATCCTCTTTTTCGCCATGATGTACCTAGTCGCAAAATATCTGATTACTCCCGCTATGAGTTTAGCTTCAAAATTAGTTGCAGTTAAAGCAAAAACTGCTATGGCTTTGGTCCTCTGTTTTGCATTTACAATTTTTGCAGAAGAAATGGGATTAAGTGATATCATTGGTGCTTTCTTCATTGGAATGATGTTATCTGGCCATGAATCAGCTCACTCAATTGAAAAAGATGTCGATACGATTGGAAATAGTCTTTTCATCCCAGTATTTTTTGTTTCCATCGGACTTGGTATCAGTATTGAAGCTCTCTTCTCTCAATTTGGCTTAATATTAATTTTATCAATTGCCGCAGTTGTTACAAAACTTGTTGGTGGATATATCGCTTCTAGGCTAATGAAAATCAATAAAAAATCGGCCTTCGTAGTTGGTTCTGGCATGGTTTCTCGTGGTGAGATGGCTTTAATTGTTGCCAAAATCGGACAAGAAGCAGGTTATATTTCAAACGAATTTTTTACTGCTGTGATTGCTTCTATCATAATTACAACTTTGATCTCTCCCCTACTTTTAAAATTTAGTATTGGACTTGATCAAGACGAAACAGACACAGAAGAAATAACAGCTTAATCAAAAACATCTCTACTAAAATTCCCCTCTCTATTTATACCTAGAGGAACTTTGGTAAAGATGTTTTTTCTCTTGCTTCACCTTACTATTTGGATTAATCTTATCTTATAAAAACAAAAAAATGAAAGAAGGTATTAACATGTCACAATCTACAATTGAACTAGTCAAAACACTAACGAATATTCCCTCACCAACAGGAGATACAACTAAAATCATTAACTTTATTGATCAAGAGCTACAAAATAATGGTTATCAAGGCATCATTAACCGCAAAGGAAGTTTAATCATCACTGTTCCTGGAAAAGACGCAGAAAACCATCGTTTTATTACTGCTCACATCGATACATTAGGCGCTATGGTTCGTGGAATTAAACCAGACGGACGCTTAAAATTAGATTTAATTGGTGGCTTTAAGTACAACTCAATTGAAGGAGAATATTGTAAGATTCATACTCAATCTGGTAAAGAGTACACTGGAACTATTTTGATGCATCAAACAAGTGTCCACGTTTATAAAGATGCTGGTTCTGCGGAACGAAATCAAGCAAATATGGAAGTTAGAATTGATGAAAAATCATTCTCAGAAGATGATACTAAAAAACTAGGCATCCAAGTAGGAGATTTTATTAGCTTTGATTCTCGAACTGAAATTACACCAAGCGGTTTTATTAAATCTCGTCATTTAGATGATAAAGTAAGTGCGGCGATTTTAATTAATTTTTTAATCAACCTTAAGAAAAATAATGAAACACTACCTTATACAACACACTTCTTCTTCTCTAACAACGAAGAAATTGGTTACGGTGGAAACTCAAATATTGATGAAAAAGTAATCGAATACTTGGCTGTTGATATGGGAGCAATGGGAGATGATCAACAAACTGATGAATACACGGTTTCTATTTGTGTGAAAGATGCTAGCGGACCCTATCATTTAGGTCTGAGAAATCATTTTGTTAATCTGTGTGAAACAAATAAAATAGCATACAAGCTGGATATTTACCCATTCTATGGAAGTGATGCTTCTGCTGCTATGCGAGCTGGTGCTGATGTAAAACATGGTTTGATTGGCGCTGGAATTGAAGCCAGTCATGCCTTTGAACGGACTCATCAAGAGTCTATTGACGCTACTGAACAACTAGTTTCTAAATATTTGTTTAGTGAATTATCATAAAACACAATCGTTCATTTTTTTATTAAAAGTTTATATGTAACCTCTTCACTTGACCTTTAATCGAATAACATGTATGGTTAGTACATAAGCTTATATTATAGTGTGGTTTTTTGAACCACGATGAGCAGGTAACTGACGAAGGACTTAAGTTTTGTTTCGTCTTTTTAATTTTGAGTAGCTTCTTTCTATTCGATTAAAATCGCCTATATCACTATTTTTTTAAGTTTATGGTTCGTCCTTAAAAAGTGCTGACATTCATTTTTTAAGTGCAAGCTAATCGATGTGCTCAATTCTCGATTAAAACTGCAGAACTAAATAACGAACTGAATTAAGATTTTATTCTAAAGGAGGAAGATTATTTATGTCAGTAGTATTAAAAGCAGAAGAAAGAGCGGTTAGACCTCGTTCTATCCGTAGAAAATTAAGAGAAGAAGGAAGAGTTCCTAGTTCTGTTCATGGACACAATATTGATAATATTTCATTTTCAGTAGATGCCCTTGAACTTGATAAATCAATTCGTGAACATGGTTTGAATGCTGTTTATACTCTAGATTTAAATGGTAAAAAAATCAGTACTTTACTAAAAGATTATCAATTAGATACTTTTACTAAAGCATGGATACATGCCCAATTTTTAGCAGTTGATATGACACAAGAAACTGAAGTAGAAGCTGAATTAGTATTAGTAGGAACTTCTACTGGTGTTAAATCAGGTGGTGCATTAGAACAAAACCTTTACACTGTTATGGTATCAGCTACACCTGATAAATTACCTGAACGTGTGGAAGTAGACATCACAAACTTAGCAATCGGTGAATCTCTTGTTATTGGTGATATTCCAAAACACGCTGACTTCACTATTGTTACAGACGCTGAAGAACAAATCTGTGCGGTTACTGAGGTATCTGCTCAAACAGAGGAAGAAATTTCTGGCGAAGCAAGTGATCCAGAAGTTATCAACGACAAATCAGCTGAATAATATTAATAACACAAAAGGATGACCTTAAAACGTCATCCTTTTTTCTTTACTTTTTCACCTTTTTTTCTGAAAATTCATTAAGCAACGTTTAAACTTATTCCCCTTACTATAGACTTTTCTTAATCTATGATAAAATGATGGAGGTTTAATTATTATAATTAGGAGTGTTCAAATTTGATCGGAATAGATAAAATAAATTTCTTTACACCAAATACATACATTGACTTAGTGACTTTAGCAAAACATCGTGGGATTGATCCAGATAAATTTACAATCGGTATCGGTCAAGCCAAGATGGCTGTCCCAACAATCACCCAAGATACTGTTTCAATGGGAGCTAATGCTGCTTTTCCAATTTTAGATAAAGAAGATTTAAATAAAATTGATTTGGTTGTTGTTGGAACTGAAACTGGGATTGATGAATCAAAATCAGCGGCTTCATTTATTCATCAACTACTAAATATCCACCCATTTGCTAAAGCAATAGAAATCAAACAAGCATGTTACGGTGCTACTGCTGGATTAATGATGGCGCAAGATTTCATTAAAGCACATCCTGGTAGAAAAGCTTTAGTCATTGGCTCAGATATCTCAAGATACGGTTTGAAAACGTCTGGTGAAGTAACACAAGGTGCTGGAGCGATTGCGATGTTAGTCTCAGAAAATCCTCGTATTCTAGCTTTAGAAGATACAAGTGTTTCCATGACTGAAAGTATTTTCGATTTTTGGCGTCCAAATTACTCAGATACAGCCATTGTTGATGGTAAATTTTCAAATGAAGCTTACATCAATTTCTTTAAAACGATTTGGCATGAATTTTCAAAGCAAACAGAACTTTCTTTTGAAGATTTTAAAGCTTTTTGCTTCCATCTCCCTTATACAAAAATGGGTAAAAAAGCATTGTTACCTCTTCTTGAAAATGAATCAGATGAAATCAAAGAATTAATTCTTCATCATTATAATTTATCAACTACATATACAAGAGATATCGGTAATATCTATACAGGCTCTCTATATCTTAGTTTAATGTCACTTCTTGATAGTGATGCTCATTCATTAAAGGACAATGATTTAATTGGGCTATTTAGTTATGGTTCTGGTGCTGTAGGTGAATTATTCTACGGTCGTCTAGTTAAAGGATTTGAAAATCATTTATTAAAAAAAGAACATCAAACATCCCTTGAAAATCGTTACGCACTTTCTATCGATGAGTATGAAACTATTTTTAATAAAGTATTACCTAAAGAAGATGGCATTCATCCTTTAAGTGAGGCAAAATTTGATAATAGTCTTTTCTACTTATCAAGTATTACTAATCATCAGAGACATTACTCAAAACGTCAATAAGGAGTCGTCGTTACTTTGGAACCTAAATTTTACAAGCAAACCCGTATTGAACGAATTCAAACATTAATTCAAGAAGGCTTTTTAAATGAAAAACAGGCTGAATTATTTATAGATAACCCTTTATTAGATGATGCTGTCGCTAATTCACTGATTGAAAATCAAGTCACTCAATTTCCTCTTCCACTTGGTGTGGCACGTAATTTTAAAATAGATGGACAAAAAATGACTATTCCCATGGTCGTTGAAGAACCTTCTGTTATTGCAGCTTGTAGTAATGCCGCAAAAATTATGAAAACTAAAGGATTTAGTACAAATATAAAAAAACGTGAGATGATTGGACAAATTATTTTAAAAGAAATTCCCGACTTAGAAATAGCGAAACAAGCAATTTTAGATCAGCGGGAAACTATTTTTAAATTAGCTGAAGAAAGTCACCCTTCTATTGTTTCTCGTGGTGGCGGGTTAAAAGATATCTCTGTTCGCTTAATTGAACAAACTCATTTGTCTCATTCATTCTTAACGATTCATTTAATGGTCGATGTTAAGGACGCAATGGGAGCTAATATTATTAACACTATTTTAGAAGGTGTCACACCCTTTATTTTAGAGTTAACAACAGGTGCTTCCCTCATGTCTATATTGAGTAACTACAACACAGAGTGCCTAGTAACAGCAACATGCTGCGTTCCATTTAGTGAACTAACAACATCAGACTTTAGTGGGTATGATATTGCAAAAAAAATTGTCGAAGCGAATACTTATGCTAAACTTGATCCATATCGGGCGGCAACACATAATAAAGGAATTATGAACGGTATTGATTCAGTCGTAATTGCGACTGGAAATGATCCCCGAGCTGTTGAAGCTGGTGCCCATGCCTACGCTAGTCGTCACGGGCAATACGAAGCGATGACTAACTGGGAAATTAGTAAAGACTGCTTAATTGGAGAGTTGACCCTTCCAATGGCTGTGGGATCTGTAGGTGGTGCTATTTCAGTCTTACCAATGGCAAAAGTAAGTCTAGATATGCTGAATGTTTCAAGTTCAGAAGAATTAGCCCGTGTGGTTATGTGTGTGGGCCTTGCTCAAAATTTTGCCGCTCTTAAAGCATTAGTCACAGTCGGCATTCAAAAAGGACATATGAATTTACACGCCTCTTCTCTGGCCATTCAAGTTGGGGCTAAAGATGAAGAAATAGCTATCCTTACAAAACTACTTAGAAAAGAAGCAAAAATGAATTCGATGGTGGCTAAAGAATTGTTAGAGAAAATTAGAAGTTAAAAAAATCGGATGCCTGTTGAGGTCATCCGATTTTTTTATCCACGCTATATCACATACTCAAATATTGTTCTCTGAAATCTCTTGGTGTTGTACCGTAAGCATCTTTGAAGTTTTTGTAGAAATACCCTGAACTTGAATATCCCACCTCTAAGGCAATTTCATTCACATTTTTCATTGTCTTAAGTAATAATTCTTCTGATTTTTTCATCCGATAAGTATTCAAAAATTGAGAAAAAGTTTGGTTTGTGTCTCTTTTAAAAATTTGTCCTAGATACATAGCATTGACAAATAAATCCTCTGCCACTTCTTTTAAACGAATATCTTGACCAAAATCTTGATGAATTACTTCAATCACTCTATTGGTCAAATCGCTATAAGAACGCTTATTCAACCAGTCTTTGATTTCAATCTCTAGATTTTTAAAAACAGCTTCTACTTCGCTAATATTTTTTAAACTTCTAATATCATCTACTTCTTCTTGATAACTTTTCGAGTGTTTCAAGTCATAGTATGTTCTCGCGTCGGATAATAATAATAGTGTAAAATATCTGACATGATTTGGAGGAATCGGTGTTTTATTAAAGAAAGTTAAAATATTATTGATCCCATCTTCTAAACTATTTTGTTTTGAAAAATGGGATAATAGTGGCAGCTCTTCGTTATTATTGTAATAAATCTCTTCCAAATGATTATTTAATTCAATCCAAATACAGCCTTCTTGAACTAAATCATAAAAATAGTAACTATCTTCTAAGCTAACCGCCACCTTATAGCTTTCACTTATTTTTTCTGAGTCAGTTACAACAGGACCTGAGAACAGAAAAACATTTTCAGGGTATTTTTGTGCTAACTTAATATAATATTCTTTTAGTGCTTCTTTACTTTGATTAATAATAATCCCTGATATTCTATCTTCTTCTACATAATAAAATATACTCGGATCTTTATCTAAATCTTCTAAAAAAGAAGCATCTAAAAAACTACCAACAAAAACATTATACGACGTTGCTTTACCCATCTCAGACTCTGTATTTGTCTCCTCAGCAATGCCTTTTTCTAACCACTGCTTCACTTTATTCTTTTCTTTAAATTGAATAATTTTTCTGATGTCATTCTTTTCTTTTATTTTTTTTATAGCTTTATCTAGGGAAGCAAATAACTCTACTCGGTCAACTGGTTTAAGTAAATAATTAATGGCTCCTAATGCCATGCCTTCCTTAGCATATTCGAATTCTTGATAACCTGATAAAAAAATTGTTTGAAAATGATATTCTTGTTCACGTGCTTCTCTTATAAAATCAATCCCAGACATGATTGGCATCGTTACATCTGAAATAACTATATCAATCTTTTCTTTTTTTAAGACTTCTAAAGCTTCTTCCCCATTAAATGCGGTTCCAACTAAATTCAAGCCTTTTTCTTCCCAGGGAATTAAATATTTTAATCCACTGATTATCATCTATTCATCATCTACCAACAAAACATTAAACATCAAACCATCTCCCCTTACTTTAATTCAATTGAAATTAAAATTGTCACTCCGCCACCTTTAGTTTCTTTAAATAACATTCGATATTTATCGTCAAAAATAATTTTTAATCGCTCATTCACATTTTTTATTCCAATAGATTCAGAAGTAAACTCCCTTTTTCCTACTAAATAATCATTAATTTCTGTTAGTTTATCCGACGTCATTCCTTTACCATTATCTTTAATTTCAATCATTATTGTCTCATTATGTTGATAAACATTCACACTAATCGCATTATTAATTCGTCTAAAATCAACTCCATGAGCAAAATAATTTTCAATTAATGGCTGTAAACTAAATTTAGGTATTTCTTGTTTTTTTAATTTTTCCTCTATTTTAAATGAGTAACCAATATTTTTAGGATACCGCATTTGATAAAGATAAACATACTGTTCTAAAAATTTTAGCTCGTTTTCAAGAGTTATAACTTTACTTTGCGAGATATTATTTCTCAAAATAGAAGCAAAGGCAAATACTACTTCAGATAAATCTTCCATTCCTTCACTTAAAGCAGACATCCTTATATACTCTAACGTGTTATACATAAAATGCGGGTTTATCTGAGCTTGTAATGCACTAAATTCAGCTTCTTTTTGTCTCAATTCAAGTTCATAATTTTCTCTAATAAACGTATTCAAACTTTCTAGCATTTGATTGATCCCGATTGTAATATCCAGTAGTTCAGATTTTTTATCTTCTTGGCTTATTCGAACATTTCTCTTACCTTCTGACACATCTTTTATCGTTTTTAAAATATCATTAATTTGAAAAACGTAGCCATTAAATAAACGATACAATAACAATAGCAAAACAACACTAATTAAGAGGCTTGCTAACGTCATTAAGAGAAAAAATAATCTGGAATTTTTAGATACTTCTTTTTTATCAACTAAAGAAATTAACCGGTATTGTTTATTCGTAATTTGCGCTTCTTGAACAAAGTAACGATTACTAAAAGATTCACTTGAGAAAGAGACTCCTTTTTTTAGTTTCTCTGTAATATTTTGTTCGAGCTCTTTATTCTTCGTATTTGTGTACACCATCTGACCACGATCAGAAATTAAAAAAATATTGGTATCGAATTCTACAGAAAGTTGGTCTAGCATATCATCAATGGGAATCCGATTAATTCCTAAATAAGCATTCCCTATAAAGTTCCATCCAGCTGGTTTTATTGTAGAATCTAACATAAGTGTATTCCCTTTTTCAATCGTTTTAACTTTTCTACCATATAAACTTTTAGCATCGGATAAATAGCGTTCTTTAGAAAATTGTGTATCTATTGCGATAAATTCAACGTCTTTATCTGTTAAAGTTATTTGCTCAATATAATTTGTAAAGTTACTGATTACATAATTATTTTTTAATGTGTATGCTAAAAATTCCGAATCATTCATCGAAAAATAACTAGTAAGGCCTTGATAATATTGTTCACTTCTGGCAATACTATTAGCTAAATCATCTACTTTTGCTTGTTTTTCTTCAACAAAATAACTCATTCTAGTTAACCCATTCTGACTTAATCTTTCAGCACGATTAGATTTTTCTTGATTGACAATCATACTGATTCCAAAAGAAAATAATGTGATAATTACAATTAATGCTATCGAATAGATTTTCAACAAGCGATACATCAAATTCCCTTTAATATTCATAACGCTTTCATTCCTTTTATCTTTAATTAATACGAAGGTTTTGATTTATCTTTTCACCTAGACGATATAAGAAATATGCTAATAGACCACTGCCCATAAAAAAGGCAATTGCCGGAAACTTAACCGCTACTATGCTTAGTATAAGGACAAATATCACAATTGAAACACTTCCTTTTACTTCTTTAAAAAATAAAATCAAAGATAATTTGACTAAATTTTTAAAAGAAATTTCATAAGTAGAAACAACTGAGTAACTAAACAAGCCTGAAATAGCGACAATAATTAGTAACAAGACTAATAAGAAATCAATCACTAAAAACAGCATGCCTGTCATTTGACTTGATGTGTACAAACTTAAAAATAAAAACAAACAAATCAGACCAAAAGTATAAAATATTTGATTGCCTCTCTTGAAATTCTCTTTAAAAAGCAATGTCATCTTCTTAAAAGAAATTTCTTTAAAGTCCCAATCTGCTTCACTAATTATCTCTATGGCCGCAATTAAGGCTGGACCTACCCCTAAAACAAATCCGCCCATTAACGCAATTATCCAAAAATAGAGACTCAGCTTCAATAAAAAATAAATCTTATTCATTCCCTCAACTAAACCTTTTTCAATCATCTTCGCACCTTCTATTCTTATCTTATCATGATTTCGACCAAATATAAAAAATGGAACAAGGAACTGTGACACAAGCTTTAAAAACTTGTTCACAGCTCCTTATTTTTTTATCATTTTCTTCTTATCTCTTGAAGCTAAACGCTTTAAAGATAACTCTTATTTAATCCGTATCTTTTAAGCAGCTTCTTCGAAGTTAAGCTGAAACTCACTAAAATTTGAAAAGCAATTTTTGTGAGTTACTTCTTACCTCTTGAAGCTAAACGCTTTAAAGATAACTCTTATTTACCTTTGATGAATTCGTCAAATTGTTTTTGCATTTCTTCTTGAACTTTTTTAAGTCCTGCTTCTTCTAATTTTTTATTGAATTCTGGTAATTTTTCATCTGGATTCAGTGTTCCTGTACTTAAACCTGATTTGTATTGAGCTGTCACATTACTAATGTTAGAAATTTCTGTTTTCACGCTTTCAGCATTAAAGTTGAAGCCTAATAATGGTGAACGTTCAGCTTTTTCAATATTTTCATCACGTTCTTTAACCATCTCATCAGTAATTTTTTCATCTAAGTATAAGTTATTGTTATCCCCTGTCATCCAAGCACCACCAATAACTTTTGCACTAGCATCATAACCTTTAAGAGTCTTCATACGGTCTTCGCCAACTTTTTCCCAACCCTTACCTTCAAGACCAAAAACCATCGTTGTCATTAAATCTTTATCAGTATTGATTAAGTTAATCGCTTCTAATGCTTTTTCAGCATTTTTACTTGTATTAGAAACAACCCAGTTAGCAACGAACATTTGAGCATTGTTTTTTAACGGTGTTGTTAGTGGCACAGAAACTAATTCACGTCCAGCTGCACGAGTTAAAATAGTATCACCGTAATCAAAAGGTCCTTGTGTTTCAGTTCTAGCAAACCATGTCTTGTCATCTAAACGATAGATTTCATCACTTGTTGCAGCATCTTGATGAATGTATTTTTTAGAATATAGTAAGTGCATATCTTTTAAATCTTGAATCATACGATCTGAATCAGCATATGGGTTAACAATTTTCTTTTGATCACCCTTAATATCAATACCAAGAGGCACATTCACATCGTAAACATAATCAAAATCACCTAAACGAATATCTTTAAAAGCTGGGAAAGGAACAACGTTAGGTTCTTTTTCTTTAATAACTTCTAATAAAGGTTCTGCATCTGCTAATGTTTTAATACCTGAAATGTCTAATTTATATTTATCTAACAACTCTTTATCAAATGTCATCATTTGTTGTGCGTAAACGTTTGCATTTACTGGTATAGCGTAAAGTTTGCCATCTACTTTATTTCCTTCAATATAGGTTGGATCTAAATTTTCATATGTTTCTTTTGCGTATTTTGGTGCTAATTCAGTTAAATCTTTATAAGCTCCTTTTTGAGCTGTATTCACGTAACTATCAGCAAAAGCGATATCATAGTCTTCACCAGATGACGTTATGACTGACATTTTCTTTTGATAATCTCCCCAACCAATGTATTGAACATTCAACTCAGCGCCAATTTTTTCCTTCATCGTTTTGTTGATTTCAGTCATTAATTCGTCGTAGTTCGTTGGTTTTTCTCCCACACGATACATTAAAAGTGTAGTTGCACCATCTTTTTCTTTACTTTTTGACTTTTGCTTATCTCCTGATAGGTTACCACAACCTGCCAAGACTCCAGCTGAAACAGCTAAAACAGTACTTGCTAACAAAACTTTCTTAAGTGTATTTTTCACTTTTTTTTCCCTCCAACATATTTTTTATTTATTCCAAGATGCCTTTTAAAAAAGACACCTTGGCTTAATAACATCACTATTCTTTCACGCCACCAATTGTTAATCCACCCACAAAATATTTTTGGAAGAATGGATATGTTGCAGCGATTGGAACTGTGGCAATAACAACCATTGCCATCCTTGTTGCTTCTTTTGGTATAACCATGTTTCCAGTAACTTGGGCACCCAAGGAAGTATTTTGCATCATAAAATCAATATTTGCTTGAATTTTCATAAGTAAATATTGAAGTGGTACTAAATTATCACTTTGAATATAAAGTAGTGCGTTAAACCAATCATTCCAATAGGCAAGAGCAGCAAACAAACTAATGGTTGCAATTCCTGGAACAGATAATGGTAACACAATTTGAATGAAGGTTCTTAAATCACTGGCTCCATCAATTTTTGCTGCTTCAATAATTGCATCTGGCACTGAACGCCTGTAGAACGTTCGCATCACGATGATATTAAAGGGTGATAATGCCATTGGTAAAATCAATGCCCAAACCGTGTCTTTAAGTCCTAGCATATTGTTCATCACAATATAGCTTGGTACCATTCCAGCACTAAATAGCATGGATGCTAAAGCAAACATCGTAAAGAACTTCTTATAAGCAAAGTTGTTTCTAGAAATAGCGTAAGCATAGGTTGAAGTGAACGTTACATTCACAATTGTACCTACAACTGTTACAAACACCGTAATAAAAAGAGACTGCAAAATTTCCTCTTTCATCTCAAACAAATACTGATAACCTGCTAAACTCCATTCTGATGGAATCAAGCGATACCCATTTAAACTAATAGCCTGCTCACTTGTAAATGAAATAATAATAACAAAGACAAAAGGGAAGACACACGCGATTGCTACAAGACTCATCAAAACTGTAAAAAAGATATTCGATTTTTTACTAAATCCTTTGAGATTCACTGTATCAATTTTAGATTTTTTTTTCATGATATTCCCCTTTCCTAAAATAATGCTGAACTCTCATCGTATTTTCTAGCAATTAAGTTTGTTCCAACTAAAAGTATACAACCAACAACTGATTGATAAAGACCAGCGGCTGCTGCCATACCAATGTCCCCACTACTTGTTAAGCCACGGTAAACATAGGTATCTAAAACGTTTGTTACATCATAAAGTGTTCCTGAGTCTTTTGGCAGTTGATAGAACAAACCAAAATCAGCTTTAAATATATTTCCCACAGCTAGAATTGTTAACACCATCATTAGTGGTATTAATTGTGGAATCGTGACATGAATAATTTGCTGCCATTTACTTGCTCCATCTACTTCCGCTGCTTCGTAATACGTCATGTCAATTCCCATGATAGAAGCAAAATAAATGATACTATTGTAGCCAATTCCTTTCCAAACTCCCATGAAAAGAATGATTCCAGGCCAGTATTTCGGTTCATTGTACCAACTAATTCCTTCACCGCCATTAGACATAATCATTGCATTAAACAGCCCTTTTTCTGGACTTAAAAATGAATATAGGAAATGACTAATAATTACCCACGATAGGAAATAAGGTAACAACATTGATGTTTGTATTATTTTTATACTTCTTTTTGATCTTAGTTGACTTAGTATTACAGCAAAAAAGACTGCCATTATTAAGTTTAGAATAATAAATGCTACATTATAAAGTACTGTATTTCTTGTAATAATATAAGCGTTCGATGTACTAAATAAAAATTCAAAGTTTTTTAACCCAACCCATGGACTGTCCATTAAACTTTTAATAAATCCACCTTCTGAAATCTTAAAGTTTTTAAATGCTACTACATTCCCAAATACTGGAATATAGAAAAAAACAATTAACCATAACATTCCGGGTAAAGACATTAAAAGTAAGGTTCGATTATTTTTCAGTCTTTTTAATCGCTTCATCTCACTCCTCCTTTTTAATAATAACTATAGTCTTATTATAGAAAGAAAACGCTTTTTCAGAAACTCATAAAACATGGTTTTTTATCTACAGATTATAGGTAAAATTATTTTTATTAGGAAAAAGATGAAAGAACTTCAATTATAAACAATTAGTATTACATCATTAGTTAGCTTAAAATAAAGTAAAAACCACAAAAATTTTTCAATTTTTGTGATCTTTACTATTTATTCTAACCAACTGTGTCATCATACGCTCTTCCAAATTTTATTTTTAAAATAACTAATAATAAAATAACGATAAAAATTAGAGCATATCTTTCTATGCGATTGATTTTTTCAGATGTTTTAGGTAGTATTTTTTCATTCTCTTGACTTCTACTTCCTTCAACTTTAAAAACCCACTCAATTTCCCATTCTTTTTCTTGATTATCATTTTTTATAGGTAGTCCTTCAAAAGCTAGAAATAAATCCATTGTTTTGGATTCATTGGCGTTTAAAGTAAAGCTTTTTCCTTTTTGATCATTAATTTTTCCTTCATTAAGATAGCCAATAACATAAGGCTTTATTTCTTCCATATTAATAAAATCATAATTAAGAGTGACATTAACCGTTTTTTGTAACTCATTTTTGATAGTTACTTGATTAGCACGATACTGTCTACCAGGTTCTACGGGATTAAGATCTGGAGCTGCTGTATCTCCCTTAATAATATTAACTTGTTTTTCTCTAGTAATTATTAGCTCTTGTGTTTGAGCAGCTTCTGAAGTGATTGATAAAAATAGGCAGACTATAAATGAAAATAAAACAAAACCTTTTAGTTTATTATTTTCCACGTTTTAATAATTCACGTAATTTTTGATCTGCTTTTTGAGCATTTTGAGAAGGAGTACTCATCATTGATCTTGCTTGAATCCCTCTATTACTTGATTTGTTTTCAAGAGGGATCATGTTAGCTTCATCCACTCCCAACTCAGCTAATAGAGCACCGCCTAAAACTTGCGTTCCTTTTAGATTAGCTCCAACTTTAACCGTTGCTTCTTGATATTTATTTCCCATTTCTCCTGATAAAACTGCTTGATTAGTTACTTCAATTTCAGCCTTTGGTTCTAACATTAAAATTCTGACATCTGAATTTGTTTCATCAGTAAACCAATAAGCATTTGGGTTACCAAAATAATCACCATCTTTTGGTTCAAAGCTTAACTCAATTAAATTGTCAGTATCTTTCACAAATTGTTGTTTAGAAGCTTCAATTGGTGTTTGTTGATCATCTGAATACACAAATTTAATATCTGAATCATTGTCTATTTTTATAGCAATCGATAAATTACCAGTATTTTTAATCTTACCAGCAAAATCAATTGAAAGTCCCGGTTCATAATACTCATCTAGAACAAGCTTAGGAAACTCTGCAGTAAAATCAAGTTTTCCCATTGAAACCGTTTGTTCTACCTTTTTATTAGCTACCCACCAAGCGTATGTTCCACCAACGACTAATAAGACTAATGCTGCCACCGCCATAATAATTTTACTTTTTTTATTCAACCATGTTTTTTCCTTCATGGTATCCCTCCTCTTTTTCTTTTGTTAGTAATTGTTGTAATTTTTTTAAAATAAATCCAATCATAATCAAGATAACTAATAAGATTTTGCCACTTAATGTTTGAATCATTAAAAAGATCTTTCCTAAGAAAGGTATTCTAAAAACGAATTTCCCATGAACTTGACTTGGAGCGACTTGTTGTTCATCTCTTTCTTCATTGGCATCTCCTTTAGTAACATAACCTGCTTGTGATGAATCAATAATTCGGTGAGTCACTATTGTTTTATCTAAAGAATCAAAAACAATGACATCCCCTTCCTTATAAGAATCACTGGAAGACTTGTAGGAAACAATAAGATCCCCAGCATTGATTTTTGGCGTCATACTTTCTGTTCGAACTACCCAAAAATTAAAGCCTACTATCGACTGAAGAACATTTAATCGCATCAGAACCGAAGATAAGATAATAAACAGCACCACTCCCCAGAAAAAAGCAGATAAGTAATTTTTTGACTTTACTATGGGAGTTTCCTTATTCAACTGCATCACTGTCATCTGTCCTTTCCTTCTTATCCTCTAATTTAGAAGCCTCAAGTTCATGTTCATCAAGTTTGGTATCTTTTTCAGTTGTTTTACTTTCTGTCTCTTGATCTAATTTTTCTACTACTTCTTTTTTATCTTTTTTCTCCATCTCTTGTGTTTCTTCTGTTTTCATCATAAACTCATCAAATTCAATATGAACCTCTTGAACAAAATAAGGTGTCATTCCTTTTGTGATTGTTTTAAATGAAAATAAAATAAAACAGGAGACTAAAGCTAAAAAAATAGGATATTTAATTTTCATCTTAGTCTCCTTTCTTCAAATTACGGTGTCACTCTCACTGTAAATGTCATTGTTTTACCATTTTTAGTTGTTCCAGTTACTCTGGTCATTCCAATTTTTTTAGCGGCTAATTTTTGATTTTCAACTGTAACAACACCTTCGTTTTCAAATTTATAGTCAATTTTAGTGACATTAGCTGATTCTGGTGTGAATATTAATTTAAAGTCTTTTTCATCACCTTTTTTCATCACTGTTAAGCCTTTTAAATCTGTTGATACTTTTTCAGGTAAGATTTCTTGTTCCAGTTGAGCGATCATTTGAGCTAACTGTTCAATACCTACTGCCATATCTTCTTCACTTAAGTAACCAAATTTTGTTGCTTCTTTTAATTGCTCTACTTGTTCTCTTAACTGATTAAGGCTTTCTTCTGTGTAGCCACCTGCTTGTAATAAAGTTTCTGCTTCTTTTAATTTTTTCTCTAATTCAGAATCTTTTACAGCTTTTAAAGCAACAATTTCTTGTTGACTATTTGTACTAATCACTAGATCTTCTGAAATATTTCCTGCATAGTCCTCTAACTGAATTCTTAATGGTACATTTTTACCATTGTCATTTTCAAATTTGATAGCGTTATCATAATTAGTAGTAACTCCACGTTCAAGTTTTCTAACTTCTTTATCTTTTGAAAAGACTCTAACATAACGCCAATCTTGAGTTAACGGTGATTTCAGGATAATACCTGTGCCTTTATTTGCCACTTTAATATCAGATACTGTTAAATTTTTAGCGATATCATCATGTAGTTTTCCACGATAAGTAACACCAGGTAGACTTTGTCCTTCCTTAACAGCTTGAACAGTCACGTTATAATCCATACCTTCTGTTTTGCCAGTTTCAACAACAGCTTGCGTTTCATTACCACTTACCTTTGTACGCCAACCTTTACTTTGTTCACCCTCTACATTTATTGGTTGAACAAAAATTTCAAAACTTTCTGGCGTAAACTCTTTTGGTGCTTGCCAAGAAACTTCTACTTTTCCTAAATTAGCAGCTTGGTTATAAAGGTTAGTTTTTGTTGGAGCTTCTGCCACTTTAACATCTGAAATCATTTTATTTACATCTTGAGTTACTTTTGTTGGTTCACTTTCAAGACCATTTTTACCAACAGCAACGACTTCTAGAGTAAGTTTTTCATCTGCCATTTTAGTGTCTTTAATGTAGTAATTGCTACCATAAATACCACCTAGAGCTTGACGATTTCCTTCGTTATCCAATGAGTAAATACGGTATTTATCCACTGTCTCATAAGAATCAGGTGTCCAACTAATATTCGCTTCTTTTGTATTAAACAATTGATCAATCTTAACGTCTTTTGGTGCACTTGGTTTTTGATTGTCATCACTAAAGCTGATTTCACCTAAATTATATTGGAAATCTTTTTCATCGCCATCAAAAATTAAAGCAATCATTGCGACTTTTCTACCTGCAAATTTTTCTAAAGAAATAGTTTGTGCTTCCCAATTAGTTGATTTATTTCCTTTTAAAGCTACTTTTTCAATTTTTTCTGGTTGATCTTCAAAAATTAACCCAATTGATGTGCTCACTTCAGAATCTTTATTTGTTTTAGCTGTCACACTAACCGTTGTTTCTTTCACCACATCTAGAGACGTTTTAAATAAACGTAAGGTATTTTCTGAAGTAATCGATCCATAAGTCACAAGTGAGTTACCACCTTGATACGCACCTTGTTGTGCATAATCAGTGGTCATTTTTTCACGATTAACATCTTTTCGTTCTTCATTTTTACCAAAGTCAAAATCAACACTCAGTTTGTCTTTGTCACTATCAAGCCACCATTGCCATGTTGGTAAAATATCTTGATCATTAAGATTTGACCACTCTTCATTGCTAGAGACTTTTCCATTGGTGTAATAAGCCATTCCTTTTCCAATATTAAAATTAGAATAGAATTTCTTGCCTCTAATAACCGAATTTTCTGCTTTAAAATCAGCAACTCCTGCCCATTTAGAAGCATCATTTACACCTACTTCACTACGTTTAGCACCTGTTGCTCGTCCTGTTTCTCTTGGATTATCTTTAACACCCGAGAAGTACATGCGTTCACGGTTAGCTATCATCCATTGGTATTCTTTTTGTTGATGTAATGGGAATTTGCCATCATCACCATCTTTTTTAAGATCAGTATCTAATTCTCTTTGGTAATAATCACTTGGTGTGAATAAAGCAATACTTGCCATTGGGTTTTTACTATCTTTCAAATAAAGTTTTTCTACAGCTGAGGTTGGATGACCACCTTTAAATCCGGCCTGTAAGGCTTCTACACCGATAAACGCTTCTTTGTAAGGGTCATAACCTTTTGTTTTAGAAGCTTCAATTTGAGATAATAAACGATCTGGTGCACTTGGCCAACCATAGTTTACAAAAACCGAGTTATGAATTTGATTGCCATTACTATCTTTTAAATAAGATTGTTTACTTTCATCAAAGAAACTATTTGTATTATAAAATTGCGTATATAAACCATTTTTAGTTAAGTAAATCATTAATTCTTTAAACTCATCTGGACCTGATTCTTCATCATTTAAGAAAAAGCCATCTATCCCATAATAATCGGCTAATTCAATCAGCTTTTTAGCAATAATGTATTCACCATTAGCATCTTTTTCAAACATTTCTTTTTTTGTTTGTCCTGGTCTAAAATAAGGGTCAAAATAAACACATGCAATTGCTTTTACTCCATTTTTATGTGCCGCATTAATATATGCTTGGTTAGGAATATTCACAATTCCAAATTCAAATCCTCTTGCCCGCCAATCACTTGTTGCTGGATCATAAAGTGATGATGGTGTACCAATCGTTGCCGCACCATGCCATGGGCTAAATAGATCAGTATATTGCCAAAAATTAAAAGCTAAATTTCCAAAATCATTATTATAAATGGTACTTTCCATAAAGGAATTTCCATAATCACCTTGCATTAACATCGTTTCAACTGGCGCTGTTAACTCTGGATTTGCTTGCGTTTCTCTAAAAGCTTTATTTTTTTCTTGAAGCGGAATTTCTGCCTTCATAAATTCAGAATAGGGATCTGTTTGAGCGTCCCACTTTTCGATATCTCTCACACGATAGCCACTAAAATGAGGTTGTGCTTTGCCAATTTTTGACTCGTCTTTTGCTGGCCAAGTATCGCCTGCATTTCCCACAACACCATTTGAAACTAAAATTGCTCCACAAACCAAAGAAAGACCTAACCATTTAACACTGGAAATTTTAGTGTTTTTTTTCATTTTATACTCCCTTTCTTTTAAAAACGCTTACATTTATGTTTAAAAAATTTTCTCCTTTCTTTTTAAATTACACTTCACAAACATAGTATACGAAGACTTTTACTTTTAATTAAGTAAGTAATTATGCTTTTTTATCAAATAATTATATATATTCAGTTATTTTTTCTATTTTAGTCAATTATGTATTGAATATAAAATCTACGTCTTTCGTCCTATATAAATTACAACTTTACTCCTGTAAAATAATTAGCATAACATAAATAAAAAGGAGACTTAGAAAATGTCTAAAAAGAAAAAGATTATTATCGGTGTTACGGTTGGTGTTATTATTGTTTTAATCGGGGCAAAATTCTTACTTGGAGGTTCTAAACAAGAAGTAGCAACAGATATGCCTAATATTGATTACTTTACTGTTGAAGATGTCCCTCAAGTATTTATCAATGGAATTGTTACGCCCACAGAATCAAAAGAGTTTACTAAAGATGCGACTTTGGGTAAATTAGGCGATTTAAATGTTAAAAATGGCGACATGGTAGAAAAAGGCACTATTTTATATCAATATGTAGATGAAACGACTGATAACCAAATTACTGAATTGAAATTCCAAATGGAGTCAACTCAGGCAGAAAAAGATAAAGCAGCTAGACAAATGCAACTTGAAATTAACGAATTAGCAAATGCTAATAAAGCTGCCAAAGAAGCTGGAGCTCCTACTTCTTCTGAAGAGAATATTCGTTTAAAATATGATTTGAATGGTTTTGATATCAAAATGAATCAACAACAAAGTCAAATTGATACATTAAATGCCAAACAAGTGAATCAAGTAACAGCACCCTTTAATGGTCAGATTACAATTCCTCAAGACCAAAATCGTGACAGTGCTATTATGACTTTAACTTCTAATGATTTCTACGTTGAGGGTGAAGTGAATGAGCGTGACTTAGAAAAAATTAAAGAAAAACAACCAGCTGAAGTAAGAACAATTGCAGATAATAATGTTTATAAAGGTGAAATTATCCATATTTCAAATTCTCCTACTACAGCACAAACTCAAGCTGGCGCTGCTGGTGGAATGGGTGGGGGTAACGCTGGTGGAAGTGGTGCTCTATCAACTTACACTGTTAAATTGTCATTAAAAGATGCTAAAAAGGTTCGTAAAGGATTCCACGTGCAAGCTTCTATTAAACTAGATGACAAAAAAATCCAAATTCCTGAAGAAGCTATCCATACAGATGATAAAGATAAAAAGAAATATGTATTCGTTGATGATTTTGGAACAGTTTTAAGAAAAGATATTGAAATAGCTGATAAAGGTGCTGACAAAGGAAAAGTTATCATAAATAGTGGTCTAGAAGGATTAGACAAGGTTATTGTTAAATCTGACAAAAAACTTAAAAGTGGTGAATTAATCGGTGAACCAAATACGGAAAATTCAGGGGAGATGAAATAGATGACTGAACAATTAAACAGTGAATTATCTGTTTCCTCTTCTTCTCTCATTGAAATGACTGAACTTAATAAATACTATCCAGTTGGAAAAGAACAACTTCATGTTCTTAAAGAATTAAATTTAACCATTGAACGTGGTGAATTTTTAATGATCATGGGGAAATCTGGTAGTGGAAAAACAACTTTAATGAATATTATTGGCTTTTTAGATCAGTCATCTGATGGTACTTATATCTTCGATGAGCAAGACGTATCGAAACTAACTGAAAATCAAAAATCAGATTTAAGAAACAAATATATTGGCTTTATTTTTCAACAATTTTTCTTAATTCAATCATTGAATGTCTCTCAAAATGTTGAATTACCTATGGTCTATGAGGGAACCAAAAAAGAAGCTGAGAGGAAAAAAATTGCTGAACATTATCTACATTTAGTCGGCTTAGAGGGGAAAGAGAACTCTAAAACAACCGAATTATCTGGTGGACAACAACAACGTGTTGCAATCGCTCGCGCTTTGGTTAACGAACCATTACTTATAATGGCAGATGAACCCACTGGCGCTCTTGATAGTGAGACTAGTAAAGACATCATGAATATTTTAACTGAGCTCAACAAAGAAGGTAAAACAATTGTTATGGTTACTCATGATAATGATATGAAGAAATATGCCTCTCGTGTTGTTTATATGAAAGATGGGATTTTCTTAAACGAGGAGGAATTTACTAATGCTTAAAAACCTATTATTAAGTACCCTCCTCAGCTTAAAAGCCCATAAATTACGTGTTTTTCTAACTATGGTTGGGATTATCATCGGAATCACTGCAGTTGTAACAGTTTCTGCAATTGGTGAAGGAATGAAACAAAAAAGTTTAAAAATGATGGAATCAGCAGATGCCAATAGTATTCGCTTAATTTATAAAGTGGATCAAGAGGATGATTCAGCTGTTGCTAGTCAGTCATTTGATCAATTCGCTTTTAATATGTCTGACTTAAAAATGCTTAGAAAATTAGACGGTGTTGATAATATTAGCGCTGACTATAGTATGGGATTTGGCGGTTTTGAAGGTATTGATGTACAAATGGCTTACTTTGATACTAAAGCTGGTGGTATGGTTCAATCTTATTCTAAACCAGATAAAAATGTTATGTATGGTTCTGACTTTAAAGATACTGATTTTGATAAAAATAAAATTGTCTTGTCTTATGATACGATGCAAAGTCAACTAAATATCAAAAAACCTAAAGATATCATTGGAAAAGCAATTGATGTTGAAGGTGAAAAATTCCAAGTAGTTGGAGTAAAGAAAAAAATTGGTGAGAATGAAATGATTACAGACTCTTCAATTTTTACGAATACTGTCCCTAAAAAAGCATATAATAGTTTAGCCAAAAATAAACCTATTAATGCCATTAAATTAAAAGCTAAAGAAGGAACCGACCGGATGACAGTTGTTGAAGAAGCTAATAAACTTCTAAAAGACTATCATCCTGAATTAGTTGGTAATTTTGAAGAAGATCGTAGTAACGAAAAATTCAGACAGGAAATGGAACAAATGTTACAAGGGGTTGTGATGGGGCTATTATTCATTACGGCTATTTCACTTCTTGTTGGTGGGATTGGGGTTATGAATATCATGTATGTCTCTGTTTCTGAGCGTAAACGAGAAATTGGTATTAGACGAGCTATCGGTGCGAAACCTTCTAATATCTTGATTCAATTCTTGCTTGAAGCTGCCTTTATTACTTTAATTGGTGGTATTCTCGGTGTTCTTCTTGGCTCAGGAATCGCTAATTTAATTTCAAATGTTGTTCCTGATATCGAAGCTATTGTTAGCCCCAAAATGGCCTTTATGTCAGCGGGTATTTCAGCTGGAATCGGATTAATCTTCGGGGTAATTCCAGCGATTAATGCAGCTAAAATGGACCCTATTAAGGCTATTTATCAATAAGGTGAATAAAAAATTGTTTTGCTCTAAGTAACTGGAAGGAATAACCAATAATCCACGCTTTTTGGATTATTGATTATTCTTGAAGTTATCGAAGGAGCAGATTTTTTATTCCCGATAATAAACGTGATGAAAAAGGCGTTTAGCTCCAAGCAGCTAGAAGAAACGAAAAACAATTCGTGCTTTTGGAATTGATTTTCATTCCTGAAGTTACCGATGGAGCAGATTTTTCATCCAAACTAAAAGAGAGCGTGACTTACTTTTGGGTAGTCATACTCTCTTTTTTTTAACTATATCCTGACATATTTCAATACCTTCACCATCTCGAATGGATCAAGTATCCCAACTTATATTCCTCCTTAAGAAAAAGAGCCAACCATTTGCTGATTAGCTCTTAAATCCTTAAATATAAAACAGATTCTCTGACGAGAAGATTGGATCACTTGTAATATCCATTCCCAAACGTTTTAAGATTTGTTCATCATCTTTATTTAGCATCACAGTTGAGTGAGCTTGTGTTCCTTCTAAAGATGACAATTTTTCATAAGCGATTTGAGCAGTTGGATTAGTTACAGCACTAATCGACAAAGCAATTAAGACTTCATTTGCATTTAAAGAAGTAATCTTACTATGTAAGTCTACGTCCTTCATTTTACGAATCGTTTCCAAAATAACTGGTGATAGTAATAAAATTTCATCTGAAATATTTGCCAAGTATTTTATTGAATTAAGAATCGCTGCAGCTGTAGAGTCCATCAAATCGGTTGAACGCCCTGTAATAATTTTGCCATCTGGTAATTCAAAAGCCACCACTGAAACTGGAGCAATCGTTAATTCATCAGTTGTCTCTTTCTTTTTAACAAGTGAGGCATACTCTCTTGCTGGAATAACTGGACGTCGATCTTCTTTCTTTAGTTCCATCTCTTCCATAATCATTTGAATACGATTCACCGCGTCATCATCTGCCATACCACGCTTGTAGAAACACTCCGTATCAAAACAACGTCGGATAATTTCTTCTTTAGATGCTTCTTTCACTGCTTCATCGTCAATAATACCGAACCCAACCCGGTTAACACCCATATCAGTTGGTGATTGAAAAACAGATTCTTGATTAGTAATCCTTTCAATGATACGCTTAATCACTGGGAAAGTTTCGATATCTCGATTATAATTAACCGCAACTTCGCCATATGCTTCATAGTGATAAGAGTCAATCATATTAACATCCTTTAAATCTACTGTCGCAGCTTCATAAGCAATATTAACAGGGTGTTTTAACGGAATATTCCAAACTGGAAAAGTTTCGAATTTTGAATAGCCAGCAATTCGTCCAAGTTTACTTTCATGATATATTTGGCTTAAACTTGTCGCTAATTTTCCGCTTCCAGCACCTGGGGCAGTAACGACAACAATCGGTTTTGTTGTCGGAATATACGGATTTTTTCCAAACCCTTCATCACTAACAATTTGATCAATATTATACGGATAACCTTCAATAGCTTCATGAGTGTAAACTTTAATATTACGTTTCTCTAGTTTGTTAATAAAAACTTTAGTAGCTGGTTGACCACTATAACGTGTAATTAATACACTATTAACTTTTAAACCATACTCCGTAAATTCATCAATTGATTTCAAAATATCCATGTCATAAGTAATACCGTAATCTCCACGAATTTTATTACGTTCAATATCCCCAGCAAATGCACAGATAATAACTTCTGCTTTATCTTTTAATTTTTGTAATATTTTAATTTTAGAATCTTCATCAAATCCTGGTAAAACGCGTTTGGCATGTTTATCTCCGATTAACTTCCCACCGAATTCTAAGTACAATTTATCGTAGTCATTCACTCTTTCTAAGATATACTTCGATTGTTCTTCAATATATTTTTGAGAATCAAAGCCAATTTTTTTCATGATGATATCCCTCCACTAAATAGTCTGACACACCATTATAAAATAAATTTGATCTTGTGCCAACCATTATTTATTCTTAATAGCTTATCATAAATACAAGTTATACGCATTTTATTTATCCTAAAATAAATTAAGCTCTTTTTAAGAGCAAAGTTTAAAATGAGAATTTAGCAAAAAATAAAACTATAGTTATTAAATAGTGATAGAATGAAGATAGCTTTAAAAAATGTAAAGGAGTGTTACAAGAATGAAAGTATCAGAACGAATTGCGCAACTCAGAAAATTGATGGAACAACAAGGAATCGATTACTATGTGGTTCCGACAGCCGATTATCATCAAAGTGAATATGTTGGTGAACATTTCAAAGTTAGAAAATGGATTACTGGATTTGGCGGCTCTGCTGGAACAGCAATCATTGCTCTTAAAAATGCCGGTCTATGGACAGATGGTCGTTACTTTATCGCAGCAGCAGAACAATTAAAAGGCTCTGGTGTTGACTTGTTTAAAATGGGTGAACCAGAAGTCCCAACCATTCCAGAATTTTTGAACCAATCACTTACAAAAGGACAAACGATTGGTTTTGATGGACGAACTGTTTCTATGGGAGACGGCTTGTCTTATGAAGCCATTGCTAAAAATCATGAAGGTTTTATCAAGTATGATCAGGATTTGATTGATAAATTGTGGTCAGACCGCCCTTCTCTTTCAACTAAACCTGCCTTTTTCTTAGAAACAAAGTATTCAGGTGAAGATACTGCTTCTAAACTAAGCCGATTACGTGAAAAAATGAGCTTTAATAATTCAAACACGCATGTTTTAACTTCATTAGATGATATTTGTTGGTTGTTAAATATTCGTGGTGATGATATCGACTTTTTCCCAATGGTTCTAAGCTATGCCGTTGTTACGATGAATGAGGTTGAATTATTTATTGATGAATCTAAGTTAAACGATGAAATTCACGCTGAATTTACTAAAAATAGAGTAAATGTTCATGCCTATAATGACATCTATGAATTTGTTAAAGGGTTCGATTCAACTATTTCTTTATTAGCAGACCCAGTAAGAATGAACTATGCTCTTATTAAAAATGTAGCAGATACTGTTCAAATTACTGAAACAGCTAACCCTACAGTGCTTTTTAAAGCAGTTAAAAATGAAACAGAGATCAAAAATATGAAACAAGCTCAAATTAAAGATGGTGTGGCTCACACTAAATATATGTATTGGTTGAAACATAATGTTGGCAACATTAAAATCACAGAATTAAGTGCGACTAAAAAATTAGAAGATTTAAGAAAAGAACAAGAAGGTTATATCCGCCAAAGTTTTGCCCCAATCACAGCTTTTGGCGAACATGGTGCGATTGTCCATTACGAAGCCACTGAAGAAACAGATGTTGAGTTGAGTAAAGGAACATTCCTACTAAGTGACACAGGTGCTGGTTTCTATGAAGGATCAACTGACATTACCAGAACATTTGCTTTGGGTGAAGTATCTGATGAATTGAAAAAACATTACACTATTACCCTAAGAAGTAATATTCAAATGGATATGGCTAAATTTTTACACGGTGTTAATGGAACGAATTTAGATATTCTAGCTCGTCAACCCTTCTGGCGTGAAGGCTTAAACTATAATCACGGAACAGGTCATGGTGTTGGTTATTTATTAAATATCCATGAAGGTCCGATAGGCTTACGTTGGCAATATCGTCCAGGCGAATCACATCCTTTTGAAGCTGGTATGGTTGTAACTAACGAGCCTGGCGTTTACATTCAAGGTTCTCATGGTGTTCGTCTTGAAAATGAACTCTTAGTTGTTGAAGCTGAAAAAAATGAGTACGGACAATTTATGCAGTTTGAAACAATGTCTTATGTACCTTTTGATGTTGATGCAATGACTATTGATATGTTACTTGAAGAAGAAAAAACATGGTTAAATAACTATCATGCTTTAGTACGTAACTTAATTGGTTCTCACTTAACGAAAGAAGAAAACACTTGGTTAGAAGAAATAACTAAAGATATTTAAACGAAAAACCCAGCTCTTACCTGATTAAGTAGAAGCTGGGTTTTTTAAATATCTTTTCTCTCAAAAACTAATCTTGAACCTAAAATCATTGAATAGAGATATATAAAGATAATAACAAGTAGTATCCAAATACTTATGTTTGAAAATTGAAGATATGTTGGTGAAAGCACTACACCACTTATTTTTATAGATTATTTTTTTTTACTTATGATATGATTTGAATAAAAAATAATAATAAATTAGTTTGGAGTGTAAAATAATGAACACAAGAATTGCTTTATTCTCAGATATACATGGAAACACTACAGCATTTGATGCAGTCATAGCAGATTCAAAAAAAGAAAATGTTGACGATTATTGGATTATTGGTGATGTTATTATGCACGGTGGTGGATCTACTGAAATTTTTGATAGAATATACCATTTAAAGCCTTCTGTTTGGGTTAAAGGGAATTGGGATGACCTATTCCTTTATATCTATTCAAAGAAAGAAATTGATATTAATGATCCCTCTGATATATTTATAGCAAAATTAGGCATAGATTTACTTTCAAAAATGACACAACAAAATATAAATGACTTAGAAGATTTGCCACTACACGTTCTTAAAAATATAAATGGTTTGAATATCAGCATTTCACATAATTTACCTAATAAAAATTATGGTAGAGATTTACTTCCAACTGAAAAACAGAAAAATTTTGATTTATTATTTGATACAAATAACGCTGATATCGCTATTTATGGTCATGTTCATCATCAAATGATGAGATATAGTAGTTCTGAACAATTAATTATTAATCCAGGTTCAATTGGATATCCTTTTTTAAAAAGAAAAAATCTGAGGAAGAGTGGCTTTTCTCAATATGCAATATTAGACATTAATTCAAAGGGAGTCCCTCAAATATTTTTCAAACAAGTTGAATACGATGTTGATAAAGAAATTAAAGAAGCTATGAGTTTAGGCCTTCCTTACATTGATGTCTATAAAAAAATGTTAAACGAAGGTAGTTCTAAAACCCACGATAGTGTTTTTTTGAAATCTATTGAGAATAAAAATACCTATCTTTCAGAAGTGCTTAACTATTTTAATTTTATTTCTAAGGAGAAATAGTATGATAAATATTGAAGATTTTTTTATCGAATTGCCATTTCCAAAAGAAAAAATCAAAGAAAATATGTTTTACTTTATGAACTATTATGATATGGATGAAACTGCGCAACATTCTTTAGAAGTAGCCAAAGAAGCTAAAAGGTTAGCAAGCAAGTTTAATTTATGTCCACAAAAAGCCTATATAGCCGGCCTTCTTCATGACGTTGGTGGAGTTATCCCAAATAACGAACGAATTCGATTAGCAACTAAATTAAACATGACTATTTTTGAAGCTGATAAAGAGTTACCTCTACTCCTTCATCAAGACTTCTCCTCTTATATTTCAGAAGAGCTTTTTAATATCAATGATGAAAAAATCTTATCATCAATGGCTTGCCACACTACTTTAAAAATGAATGCATCAGACTTCGATAAACTTATATTTATTTCTGATAAACTAAAGTGGGATAAAAATGATAGAGCACCATATCTTGATAGCGTTTTAGAACAGATCGATATTTCATTAGATAATGCCTGTTTAGCTTATTTTGATTGGGCTTTTAATACAGGTATGACCGTTATTCACCCATCTACTCAACATGCATATGACGAATTAAAGTATAAAAGCGGAAGATTTTCTCACGACATCCACTCATCTAACAACAGAAGAACGTGAAAAAAATTAAATATTAGTTATTTTATATTATTATCCAATCAAAAATATACAACAATTGAATAGGAATTGTTCGAAAATTTCATATTCCACCAAGGCTTAACACCACTCTAAAAGTAAATATGGTAAATTAGAAGTTTTTTTCAAACAAAAAAACATTCTTAAAAGGCAAGAATGTTTTAAATTATTAACTTTGGATATTTTTAAGCTTCCACAAACAACTTCGCTTTTAGCTTAACTAACATATCTTCAGTCATTTTATCTAGACTATATTGTGGTTTAAAATCCCACTCTTTTTCAGCTGCTTGGCAATCCAGTGAATCTGGCCATGAATCGGCAATCCCTTGTAATTTAGGATTCACATCATACGTCATGGTAAAATCAGGCATCTCTTTTTGAATGCTTGCTTTAATCTGTTCTGGTGTGAATGACATGGCAGAAATATTAAAAGCATTACGATGAGTTAAGCGATCTTCAGGAATTTCCATTAGTTGAATAATCGCATTAATCGCATCAGGCATGTACATCATGTCCATTGATGTTTCTGCACCAATTGGACAGGTATATTTGCCAGCTTTTAATGCTTCATAGTAAATTTCCACCGCATAGTCAGTGGTTCCTCCACCTGGAAGCGTATCATAAGAAATCAACCCTGGAAAACGAACCCCTCTAGTGTCGACACCAAATTTATCATGGTAATAATCACATAATAATTCACCAGCTACTTTAGTGATACCATACATTGTTTTAGGGCGTTGTAAGGTATCTTGTGGTGTTCCTTGTTTAGGTGTTTCTGGACCAAATGCACCAATTGAACTCGGTGTAAAAAATTGTAAATCAAGTTTTCTAGCAACTTCTAAAGCGTTCATCAAACCAGACATATTAATATGCCATGCGATTTGCGGCTTGTCTTCTGCCACAGATGACAAGAGTGACGCTAAATGAATCATAGTGTCAGCTTTAAACTCTTTAGCTAACTCATACATTCGGTCTTCATCTAGTACATCCAATACTTCAAATAAGCCACCCTTCACAATTCGATGATCTTCTGGTTTTCTAATGTCTGTTGCTAATACATTATCCACGCCTTTTTCTCTTCTTAAACGATCCACTAATTCAGAGCCGATTTGTCCTAAACAACCTGTGATCATAATTCTTTCCATAAGTAGTCACCCTCACTAAATAATTTTCATTTCTTTTCCGACTTTTTCATAAACTGCTACAGCCTTGTCCAGCATCTCTTTTGTATGAGCCGCTGTTGGCATGTTTCTTACACGTCCTGTTCCTAATGGTACTGTAGGAAAGACGATTGGCTTCACATAAACGCCATTTGCAATTAAATTCTTCGCAAATTCTTGAGCTAATTTTTCATCACCTAAGATAACTGGTGTAATTGGTGTTTCTGAATGACCAATGTCATAGCCAATTCCTTTTAATTTTGCTTTAAAATAGTTAGCATTTTCCCATAAATTATCAACATAACTTGAATCATGCTCCATTAAATCAATCGCTTTGATAACTGCTGCTGAAGCTCCTGGTGTCAATGAAGTTGAGAATAAAAATGGTCTAGCTTGTGATTTTAACCAGCTAATTAATTTCTCTGAGCCAGCTACATAACCACCGACAACACCAATTGCTTTAGACAAAGTCCCCATTTGGAAATCCACTTTATCTGATAAACCAAACTCTTTAACTGTTCCAGCACCTTTTCCAAGGACACCTGAACCATGAGCGTCATCGACATAAACAATCAAATTATACTTTTCAGCAACTTTCATAATTTCTGGCATTTTAGCAACATCACCATCCATTGAAAAAACACCATCAGTTATATACATTATTTTTTTATAAAGACCACTTTCAACAGCAGCTTTAGCCTTTTCTTCTAAATCCTTCATATCGGAGTGATTAACTCTAATAATTTTTGCCCCAGATAAACGACAGCCATCTATAATTGACGCATGATTTAAGCTATCTGAAAGAATTGCATCTTCTTTATTCATAACTGCAGAGATTGCTCCCATGTTACAGTTAAAACCTGATTGGAATGCTATTGCAGCTTCTGTTCCTTTAAATTTAGCAATACGCTCTTCTAATTCTCGGTGGATAGCTAATGTACCATTAATCGTTCTAACGGCTCCAGCACCTACTCCGTATGTTTCTGTGGCTTCATTTGCCGCTTTTATCATCTCTGGGTGTGTGGCAAATCCTAGATAATTATTGGATGCTAAATTAATTTTTTCTTGACCATTAATTGTAATCATCGGACCATTAGCACCATCTAAAACATCAATTGTTGAGTACAATCCTTTTGATTTTAAATTACCTAATCCTTCATCTAAAAAACTTTCTAACTTTGGACTCATATAACTCATAAACAAAAACCTCCAAGTATTTTATACTACCATTATAACTATTTTTTGAAACGCTTTCTATAAAATGAAAAATTCTAGTCAAATTATCATAATTGTAAGCGGATTTATTAGTAAGTACTCAATGTTTTCTCATAATATAGAATAAGACTGTAAACTACACCAAAAAATGTGTTGAATAGTCTTTGTTAAACAGAAAAGTAAATTAGAAATATTCTATAAAAAAAGAAGCCTTTTTAAGACTCCTTTTCTATATATAATGATAAATTTTCTATTTCAAACTCGCCTTAATAAATCCATTAAACAAAGCTTGTGGTTTTGTCGGTCTGGAAATTAACTCTGGATGGAACTGTGCTGCTACGAAGAATTTTTTATCTGATAATTCAACGATTTCAACTAAACGATTATCTGGTGAAACGCCTGAAAATGTTAAACCTTTTGCCTCAAACATTTCACGATAATCATTATTGAATTCATAACGGTGACGGTGTCTTTCTTCAACGACTTCTTGATTATTATAAGCTTCAGCAGTTTTAGTTTCCGGTCTAATCTGACATGGATATAAACCTAAACGTAAGGTACCACCTAAGTTTTCAATATTTTCTTGGTCTTTCATTAAGTCAATAATTTTATGGTCCGTATCCGGTGTTGTCTCTGCTGATGCAGCTCCTTCAAGTCCTACAACATTTCTAGCAAATTCCACACAAGCCATTTGCATCCCTAAACAAATCCCTAAGAATGGCACATCATTTTCACGAGCAAAACGAATCGCTTCGATTTTCCCTTCTAATCCTCTATCTCCAAAGCCGCCAGGAACTAAAATTCCATCCACATCTGATAAGTATTCTGACACGTTTTCTTCTGTAAGTTCTTCTGCTTGCACCCATTTAATATCAATGTCTGAATTCGATTCAAAACCAGCATGTTTCAACGCTTCGACGACAGAAAGATAAGCATCTGGTAATTCAACGTATTTACCAACTAAAGCTATTTTTACTGATTTCTCTAAATTCAAGACACGTTGTTCTAATTGTTTCCACTCTGTCATATCAGCAGCTGGTGCCTCAATTTTTAAATGATCGCAGACAATTTGATCCATATTTTGTGCTTGTAAGTTTAAAGGAATTGAGTATAACGTATCTACGTCACGAGATTCAATCACCGCTTCTTTTGGCACATCACAAAATTGGGCTAATTTTTCTTTGGTTCCTTCTGAAACTTCTTGTTCTGTTCTAATCACTAAAATATTAGGTTGAATTCCTAAACTTCTTAACTCTTTCACACTATGTTGAGTTGGTTTTGTTTTCATCTCGCCTGCTGCTTTTAAATAAGGAATTAAGGTTGTATGAATATACATCACATTTTCAGGACCGACATCTGATTTGATTTGACGTAACGCTTCTAAAAATGGCAGTGACTCAATATCTCCCACTGTTCCCCCAACTTCTGTAATGATGATATCAGAATCTGTTGTACTAGCAGCACGCATTATTTTGTCTTTAATTTCATTGGTAATATGAGGGATTACTTGGACAGTAGCACCTAAGTATTCGCCTCTTCTCTCTTTTTGTAACACTTCTGAATAAATTTTACCTGTTGTTACATTTGAGTACTTATTTAAGTTAATATCAATAAAACGTTCATAATGTCCTAAATCTAAATCCGTTTCCGCCCCATCATCTGTGACAAAAACTTCCCCATGTTGATACGGACTCATTGTTCCCGGATCAATATTAATATAAGGATCAAATTTTTGAATTGTTACCTTTAGTCCACGATTTTTAAGTAGTCTCCCCAATGATGCTGCGACGATTCCCTTACCGATTGATGACACAACGCCACCTGTTACGAAAATATATTTTGTCATTTGTCTTCCCTCTTTCTTCTCTTTTGGTAAAGCTTTAGAAATAAGAAAAAGCTCCCTTATTCTTATTGAATAAGGGAGCGGATATTTTCGTTAACTTCTTCCCCTATTAAAAGGGTGCCCAACAAATACTTTACAATGTTTGGTTTTAGATGTCAATTTTAAAGAAAAAATTTTAGTATTAAAAGGAAAAATTAATAAATGACAAAAGTTTTTTATTAATTAATCGGTGTCACTTCTTCAATCGTAATATCATCAATCGTTGTCATTGGATTATCACTACTGATATTCGCCTCAAACGACACTTGATCTCCTTCTTTTAAAAACATACTATAAACATTATTTGCGGTGCTAATGGTATACACTTGCTTATCATCTTCTAACATAAAAGAGACTGTTTCTGTGCCATCAATCACGATTTTATTCACTCGTTTGACTTTTCCAGTTACTTTTTTAGCATCAGATTTACTGGTGTTTTTGTTATTACTTCCTTTTAAGCTCAATTTAACTTTAAATGCTTGCAATGTTTTCTCTGCATCATTCCCATCAACTAAGATATCACTATCTGTCGCTGAAATATAAACATAACCTTTAAAAATTCCATTTGTATCAAGCAACGAAACAATCCAAGTTGGCATTCCTTCGATATTATAAAGAATTGGCATTTTGGCTTCCCATTTCTTTTCAGGGTATATTTTTTCAGCAATTTGAATCGCACCATCACTGTCCATCATGCCTTTTTTATCACGGTAGAATTCCATGACACCCGTTCTAGCATTAATTAAACTATAACCTAACGCACTGTCTTGCTTTTCATCATCACTGGTAAAATCAGTAAAATAGAGTAATTCACCATTTTTTGACATTAATGGTGTGACAGCACCTGATGAATAAATACCATTAGACGTTGGTTGTTTCACATCGTCTTTAGCAAAAAGACTATTCCACCAACCCTTACCATATTTTCCATAATAACTATTCATACTACTTGCTACAGAACTTGTAATCGGTGCATCAATTTCTTTAGGAACATCTTTTAAATTATAAATTTTAGTTTCGCCTGTCTCCGCGTTTAAAATAGCTGTTTGAAATTTATCGTAACGTTTTTTACCGCTAATACCATATTCTTTGTAAAGTGTTTGAACATAGTATGGTGTGCCGTCTTCACCTATCTCTAAATTCACTACACCAGTTCTTGCTAGATTAGATGACTTAGAATAAATTTTTCGCTCTGCATCTTGCCATAAGTAACCACTTGGTACATACTTCATTCCTTTTTCAACAAACTCAGGTTGTGCATTTATGTTTGTGGCACTTATTTTAAAATAACCAGGAACTTGTTTAAATCGATTCCATTTCCAAACACTTCTATACTCCAATGCTGAAACATAAACATACTCATCATCAATCATTTGTGCCGTTGTTGTACCCAATTCATACGCACTATAATTAGGTACACTACTCATCATTTTTTGCATCTTGTTGCGAGCACTCTTAGTTGACATGGCAATCGGTGTTTCTTTAGTTGATTTTAATTCCTCTGTTTCAGTTACTTTCTTCACTGAAATAGTCTCATAAATTTCATCTGTACTTAAGATACGACCGACTGGAATAATAATAAAATAGGCTATCGCTAAAAGAACAGCAATAATTGTACTATTTCTAATTATTTTAGGTGAATTAAAAGAAATTTGTGTCCCTTTTTTATCTTTGGAACCAGATATTTTCGTTGTCGTTCCTGTCATAAACAATACAAAAAACATCCCAATCAAAAATGACACAATATTATTAAACAATAGACTACTTAATGATTGTGCCGGTAAAGAAAAATAAACGTAAATAAAACTTACCAACAAATAGAAAAGACTTGATTTAACTGATTTCTTTAAAATACTTTTTTTATTTTTTGTCACAACAATTCCTAAAATAATTGCTATAAAAAATCCTATTCCAAATTTTAGTGTTGCCACTATTAACCCGATACCTAACATTATGTTTCCTCCTAAAATTTTACCAATTATTTTTATGAAACTTATTTATTATTATACTCTATATATCTTCTATCTATGGTACAATTTAGTCAACAAATTTACAATAGAAAGGGTTATTAACATGAACATAACTACAGAAAGACTTATTTTAAGACCCATCATTCAAGAAGATATCACCGATTATTTTGCTTTTTATTCAGATGAAGAAAATTGCCGTTATCTTTTAAACGAGCCTTGGAACAAAGACAATATGGATGAAAACTTTAAACCCAAATTAGAGAATAAAAGCTTTCTTAAAAGAAGCTCCACATTACTCTCCGTTGTTTTTAAAAATAAAGCAATCGGTGAAATATCTATTATTTCATGTGATATGAAAGATACAATTGAAATAGGCTATATTTTCAATTCTGACTACGCTCATCAAGGCTTTGCACTTGAAGCATTAACAGCCACTTTCGACTACCTCTTTTTAAATAAAGAGACACACCGAATTTATGCTGATGTGGATGCTCGAAATTTTAAATCTGCTCGACTATGCGAAAATCTATTTATGAGAAAAGAAGCCCACCATATTGAAGATTATTGGAATAAAGGTGAATGGACAGATAGTCTAATTTTTGGCATTTTGAAAAGAGAATGGCTAGCTAAAAAATAATTAAAAAATGAGACTAGAATGGAACTCCTAAAAGTTCTATTCTAGCCTCTATTTTAAAACTTATATTAATAAGTTACGTCCGGACATTTGTTTCTACTTGTTTCTTACATGTGGATTGGTAAACCTAATGCTAATTCAGCAGCATCCATTGTTACCTCTGCTAATGAAGGATGTGAGTGAATTGTTAAAGCAATATCTTCTGCGTTCATACCAGATTCAACAGCGATTCCTAATTCAGCAATAACATCACTTGCGCTAACTCCGGCAACTTGTGCACCAACTAAAACATTATCTTCTTTAGTTGTTACTAAACGTACAAAACCTTCCATTTTATCAAGAGAAATAGCACGGCCATTTCCACCTAATGGGAATTTATAAGCTTTTACGTCTAAGCCAGCTTCTTTAGCTTCTTTTTCAGTATAACCAACTGTTGCAAGTTCTGGATCTGTAAAGGCTACAGCAGGCATTGCTACGTAGTCTACAGCGACTGCTTTACCAGAAATAGCTTCAGCAGCAATTTTAGCTTCATAACTTGCTTTATGAGCTAAAGCAGCTCCAGCAACAATATCACCAATTGCCCAAATGCTTTTCACATTTGTACGTCCTTGGTTATCAACTTTAACTAATCCACGATCAGTCATGTCAACACCTAAGATTTCTAAACCTAAGTCATCCGTGTTTGGACGGCGGCCTACAGTTACCATAACATAATCAGCTTCGATTGCTTCTTCTTTACCGTTAGCTTCATATTTAACAGTTACGCTGTCACCATTGTCAATGGCTTCTTTAGCCATCGCTTTAGTTACAGTTGTAATACCTTTTTCTTTAAAATCTTTTTCAACTAGTTTAACCATATCTTTTTCAAATGTTGGTAAAATTTGAGGAGAACCTTCTAAAATAGTTACTTCTGAACCTAAGTTAGCGTATGCTCCACCTAATTCAGCACCAATAACTCCACCACCAACGATGACAAGTTTTTTAGGTACTTCAGTTAAGTTTAAACCACCAGTTGAATCAATAATACGTTTTCCAAATTTGAAACCTTTGATTTCAATTGGACGAGAACCAGTTGCTACGATTGCGTTATTGAATGAATAAGTTTGAGCACTTTCTTCAGTCATTACACGTAATGTATTTTCGTCAACGAAGAATGCTTCACCTTCGATAACTTCAACTTTATTCTTTTTAAGTAAGAATTTAACGCCTGTTGTTAATTTGTTAACAACACCGTTGTCTTTCCACTCTTGCGTTTTAGCGAAATCTAATGTTACGTTTTCAGCTGTAATACCAAATGTTTCAGCATGTTTAGCTTCGTGGAATCTATGTCCAGCGTTAATTAGGGCTTTTGAAGGAATACAGCCGACGTTTAAACAAACGCCGCCGATGTATTCACGTTCAATGATAGCAACCTTTTGACCCATTTGTGCGGCACGAATCGCTGCAACGTATCCTCCAGGTCCAGCTCCAATAACAACTGTATCTAATTCTACTGCGAAATCTCCTACTACCATGTTCGACTCACCTTATCCTTCCATTAATAATAATTCTGGATTAGCTAATAAACGTTTAATGTTATTCATAGCTTTTTGAGCAGTTGCTCCATCGACAATACGGTGATCAAAACTTAATGATAATTTCATCATACGGCCAACAGCTAATTCACCATCTGAATTAACAACTGGTTGTTGTGTAATTGTACCAACACCTAAGATAGCTACTTCTGGGTAGTTAATAACTGGTGTGAACCAACCACCACCAACAGAACCGATGTTACTGATTGTGACAGTTCCACCACGCATGTCAGCTGCTGTTAATTTACCTTCGATTGCAAGAGCTGCTTTGGCATTGATTTCATCAGCAATATCAAACATGCTCTTAGTGTTAGCATCTTTAACGTTTGGTACATATAAACCATGATCTGTATCAGTTGCGATACCGATATTGAAGTAGTTTTTGTAAACAACTTCATCTGTTGTATCATCAATTGATGCATTCATGATTGGGAATTCTTTCATAGTAGCTGTTAAGGCTTTAACAACGTATGGTAAGAATGTTAATTTAGTATTTCTTGTTGCTGCAACATCTTTAAATTTCTTACGGTGATCCCAAAGTGCAGAAACTTCTACATCATCATGTAAGGTTACGTGAGGTGCAGTATGTTTACTGTTAACCATCGCTTTAGCAATGGCTTTACGCGTTGGTGTCATTTTTTCACGAACTTCAGCTTCAGGAGCGCCCACAAATGGTGCTGGTGCTGCTTTCGCTGCTGCTATTGGTTTCGCTGTTGAAGTTGCTGCTTCTGTTGTTGTTTCAACTGCTGCTACAACTGGTGCACCACCAAAGTTATCAATATCAGATTTAACAACACGTCCACCTTTACCAGTTGGCGTTACTAAAGTAATATCCACACCTTTTTCACGTGCATGTTGACGAACTGAAGGCATAGCTAAAACGCGTTTGCTTGGTGCGCCAGTTGGAGTCGTTGATGCTGCTGCTTTTGCTTCAGCCACTGGTGCTGCCGTTGTAGCTGGTGCTACTGGAGCCGCATTATTGTGTCCTGGTGCATCAATTTCTACTAATACGTCACCTACATTTGCTACTGTTCCTTCAGCTACTACTACTTTAAGAACTTTACCTGTTACAGGAGAAGGAATTTCTTCTACTGATTTATCGTTTTGTACTTCTAACATTGTATCGTCTTCGTTGATTGTGTCGCCTTCTTTAACGAACCATTTTACGATTTCGCCTTCTGCAATACCTTCACCAATATCTGGTAATTTGAATTGGAAAACACCGCCAGATGGAGCTGTTGCTGGCGTTGCAACTGGTGCTGCTTCAACGGCTGGAGCCGCTTCTTCAGTATCATCTTCATGCCCTGGAGCATCGATTTCTACTAATACGTCACCTACGTTTGCTACTGTTCCTTCAGCTACTACTACTTTAAGAACTTTACCTGTTACAGGAGAAGGAATTTCTTCTACTGATTTATCGTTTTGTACTTCTAACATTGTATCGTCTTCGTTGATAGTATCGCCTTCTTTAACGAACCATTTTACGATTTCGCCTTCTGCAATACCTTCACCAATATCTGGTAATTTAAATTTAAAAGCCATTTTAGTTTTCTCTCCTTCTATCTTGTTTCAAGCACTTAATTAAAATGCGTGGATTTCTTTAATTTTCGCTTCGATATCAGATGCATTTGGTAACCAAGCATTTTCTGCCATACCGAATGGGAAAACTGTATCTGGAGCTGAAACGCGACCAACTGGAGCTTCTAATGAAAGAACAGCTCTTTCTGAGATTTCTGAAACAACTTGTGCACCAACACCTGCTTGTTTTTGGGCTTCTTGAACGACAACTACACGTCCTGTTTTTTCAACAGAAGCAATAATTGTTGCTACATCTAAAGGAGCAACTGTACGTAAGTCAATAACTTCTACAGAGATGCCTTCAGCTTCTAATTTTTCAGCTACTTTAAGTGATTCACGAACCATTGCACCATAAGTAATAACAGAAATATCAGATCCTTCTTTAGCTACTGCAGCTTTATCTAAAGGAACAGTATAAGACTCATCTGGTACTTCATCACGGAATGAACGATATAATTTCATATGTTCTAAGAAAACAACTGGATCGTTGTCACGAATAGCAGAAATTAGTAATCCTTTAGCATCATATGGGTTACTTGGAATAACAACACGGATACCAGGAGATTGAGCAATCAATCCTTCTAAATTGTCAGCATGTAATTCTGGTGTATGAACTCCACCACCAAATGGCGCACGGATTGTAACTGGCATTGTTCTTGTACCACTCATACGGTAACGAGTACGTGCCATTTGAGCAACGATTTCATCCATTACTTCAAAGACAAATCCAAAGAATTGAATTTCTGCAACTGGACGGAAGTTTTCTAATGCCAAACCAAAAGCCAAACCACCAATACCTGATTCTGCTAAAGGTGCATCGAATACACGATCTTCACCAAATTTTGCTTGTAAGCCTTCAGTAGCACGGAAAACCCCACCGTTATTACCTACATCTTCACCGAATACTAATACATCTTTGTTTGCTTCAAGTTCTGAAGCTAGAGCATCTGTAATTGCTTGGATCATTGTTTTTTGTGCCATGATTTATTTCGACTCCTTTGCTTCGTAGATATCAATTTGTTCTTGAATACTTTGTGGTGAAACTTCAAACATGTTTTTCAAGAAATCTGATACTTTTTGTTTTGGTGTAGCATCTGTTGCTTTAATTGCTTCTTTAACTTCTTCTTTTGTTGCTTCGATTACTGCTTCTTCTTTTTCTTCTGACCATAAACCTTTTTCAGTCAAGTAAATACGGAAACGAGTTAATGGGTCTTTTGCAGCCCATTCATCATCAGTTTCTTGAGAACGATATCTTGTTGGATCATCACCTGATAATGTATGTGGACCATAACGGTAAGTTAATGTTTCGATTAAAACAGGACCGTTTCCAGCGATTGCCCAGTCACGTGCTGCTTTTGTTACTTTATAAACTGCTAAAGCATCCATACCATCAACTTGAATACTTGGAATACCAGCTGCTAAACCTTTTTGAGCTAATGTTGTTGCTGCTGTTTGTAATTCACGAGGTGTAGAGATAGCATAGCCATTGTTTTGAATAAAGAATACTGCGTTGGCTTTCATAGCTCCTGCAAAGTTAATTCCTTCATAGAAATCACCTTGTGAAGAACCACCGTCACCTGTATATGTAAAGGCTACATTTGGTTTGTTACGTTTTTTAAGTCCTAAAGCAACACCTGCTGCTTGAACATATTGAGCACCAATGATAATTTGTGGTGGAAGAGCTTTTAAGTCTTCTGGATATTCATTACCTGCAGCATGTCCTTTTGACCAAAGGAAAGCTTCTTTTAATGGTAAACCATGTTGAATTAATTGAGGAACATCACGGTAACCTGGTAGTAAAACATCTTCTTTAGTCATAGCAAAGTGACTTGCTAATTGACTTGCTTCTTGTCCAGCTGTTGGAGCGAAGAATCCTAAACGACCTTGACGATTTAATGCAGTTGAACGTTGATCAAGCACACGAGACCAAACCATTCTACTCATTAATTCTACTAACTCATCATCTGATAAATCAGGTACTAAACTTTCATCTACTACTTTCCCGTTGACATCTAATACTTGTACAGTTGGGAAGTTTTCATCTATACCTTCCAGAAATGCTGCAAAATCAAGTGGGTTTACTTTTTTCTTAGCCATACTGTTGCACAATCCTCTCTTATTACAATTTCATTTTGTTCTCAAACAGAAAGAAAAACTGTATCATTTTCTTTCGCTTCGACACCTATAAGTTACCACGACAAATTAATGAATGCAAGTAATTAACTCTGAATTCTTTTCATTAAAAAGCTGTTAGAATCAGCGATCAATAGATAGTGATCGTTTTCACTATACAAACGAACTTTGTTTGTTTTTTTACAATTTCCTAAACTTCTTCTGTATCATTCTGTTTTAAAAAATATTTCTAACTGTTATATAGCAATTTTCTGAAAGCATTAAAACACTATGTTACTTCATCATTCTTATTGTTTTTCATCTACTAATCACTGTTCTATTAAAGGAGTATAAAATAAAAAAAAGAACTTATATTGAAGATTATAAGTTCTTTTTTTAATAAATATGTTTTCTTTTTTTCGTTTTCCAATCAAGATAGTGAAGAATATAACTATGCTTATTAAATCCAGTTATTATATTTTTTTATATATTTAACTTTCACAAACTGAATTAAAATCATGTACATAGCAACGATCCCTATCAACCATCCCCAATAATCACCTGGTAACGCTGTAAAATCAAATGCATTTCTTAGCGGTTCTATTAAGACAATCATTACTCCAGTGATAACAGCTAGTAAGCTCATAAGTACCATTGACACACTTCCTCTACTTTGAAGGAAAGGTATTTTTTCTGTTCTGACCATATGAACAACCAAAGTCTGACTAACTAAACCTACTAAAAACCAACCTGTTTGAAAAAGACTTTGATCAGCTACTGTATTAGCACCAATAATAAACCACATGACACCAAAAGTGATAAGATCAAAAATACTACTAATTGGACCAATAAAAACAGTGAATTTAAATAAATTTTTTGTATCAAATTTAACAGGTTCCATAATTTGACTCTCATCGACATTGTCCCAAGGCATTGCAAGCTGCGAAATATCATATATCAAATTTTGGACTAATAGTTGCAATGATAACATAGGTAAAAATGGTAAGAATGCACTAGCAATTAAAACTGAAAAAACATTCCCGAAATTTGAACTAATAGTAATCATGATATACTTCATCATATTTTTAAATACTTTTCGACCTTCAATAACACCATCTTCTAGTACCGTTAAGCTTTTTTCAAGTAAAATAATAGAGCTCGCTTCTTTTGTGATATCTGCTGCCGTATCGACAGATATTCCGATATCAGCTGTTCTTAAAGCCGGCGCATCATTGATACCATCTCCCATAAAACCAACAGTATTCCCTTGATTTTGGAGTGTTTTTATAATTTTTGCTTTTTGCATTGGGTTTAGTTTGGCAAAAAGATTGGTCTCATTAACTGCTAATTCAAATTCTGCTTCTGACAACTGGTCTAGCTGACTGCCTACATAAACGCGATCAACTTCAATACCCACATCTCCACAGACTTTTCTTGAGACTATTTCATTATCACCAGTTAAGACTTTTACATTCACACCATGTTGATGTAAGGAAGATATGGCTTCTATTGCTGATTGTTTAGCAGGATCTAAAAAACCAACAAATCCGACTAGTATCATTTCTTTTTCATCTGCTACTGTATAGGTGGCTTCACTATGAACATCTCGTTTATAAGCTACAGTGATCACACGCATTCCTTGTTGATTCATTTTGATATTTACTTCATTCATTTGATTAAGTAACTCATCTGTTAGTGGAATAATCTCATTATCTATCTCTACATGAGAGCATACTTCAATCATCTCTTCAACAGCACCTTTAGTAATCATCAAATGGTGATCTGATTGTTTTAACGCAACCGTCAATCGACGTCTTGAAAAATCGAAAGGAATTTCATCTATTTTCTCAATATTTTTTTCTGCATCTTTCTCAGGATGTGTTTCGTAATAGTTAATTATGGCATGATCCATTAAATTCTTCCAACCAGTTTGATAATTTGAATTTAAAAAAGCCATGTCTAATACTTTAGGATCATCATCTTCACCAAGTGGGCTAACGTGTTCTACTAATACAACTCGATCTTCTGTGATAGTACCTGTCTTATCTGTACATAAAATATTCATTGCTCCTAAATTTTGGATAGCATTCAATTCTTTGACAATAACTTTCTTTTTAGCCAAAGCTTGCGACCCTTTAGCAAGATTACTGGTTACAATCATCGGTAACATCTCTGGTGTTAATCCTACTGCTACTGCAATTGCAAAGAAGAAAGCTTGCGTCCAGTCACCTTTCATTACTCCATTTATTAAGAACACTATTGGAAATAAAATTGTGACCATTCTTATGAGTAATTTACTGATATGTTTTAAATCACGGTCAAAATTGGTTAATTCTCTTTTAGTACTAGCATGCTTAGCTATATCACCAAAAAAAGTTTGTTGTCCTGTTTTAAGGATAATCGCCTCTGCTTGCCCACTTAATACATCCGTCCCCATAAACACAAGGTTAGAAAGATCAATCGCTGAGCTTGCATCTATAGATGTAACAGTTACTTTTTTGGATTCATATTTTTCCACTGGCATTGATTCACCAGTCAGTGAAGACTGATTAACGAATAAATCTTTTGTCCAAATCAATAAACTATCGGCAGGGATCATGTCTCCTGCTGATAAGTAAACGATATCTCCTGGAACAACCTCTTCCATCGGAATCTCTTTTATCTTATTATTTCTTTTAATGCCACAGGTATGTTTCACTAGATTTTGAAGAGCCAAGGATTCTTTTTGAGCCTTAATGTCCTGAACAAAACGAATAATTGCACTGACAGTAATCATGAGCGCCATGACAACCACTGCCTCATAATCTCTTGTTAAAGCCGATACGACCAACAGACCAAATAAAACATAAATAAAAGGATCCATGAACGACTTAATCAATATAACAAACCATGCATCTGGTTTTTGGATATCAATTTTATTTTCACCATACTCTTCTAAACGGTTCGTTGCATCTTCGTAAGTTAAACCACTGGGTGATGTTCGAAACTCCATCATCAACTCACGGTCAGATAATGTCGCTAATTTTTTTAACTCCATATCCTTGTTTGTATTTGTCATATCTTTTTTCATATCTCCCACCCTTTCATTTTTAGTAACTTCTTATCTTAAACACAAAAAGACACCCCCAACTTGGAGAGTGCCAGAAAATTGGCTTCACTAAAAAGCAGATTCTGTTAATCTCTTCGTGGAGTTTTAGCACTATATAGCGTAGATAATTACTATCAGCTACATTAAGAAAAGCCTTATTCGACAGTTCCTGTTGACCCATACAAAAATCTCTGGATAGTTTGCAGGGCAGTAGCATATTTCTATATAGGAGCCTCACCTAACGTAAGACGGTGGTCATTTGTTAATTCGACTGTACGCTGTTTCCTGAATAAAGTCAAATATATGTTGGTTGTTCGAATCACAAAAATAAGAGGCTAACCAACTGTCAGCCTCTGTCTTGTTTATACAAATATTTTTTATAGTCAATGGATAAAAGAGTGCTTGTTTATTTTTACCTCCAGTAGCTCGGAAGAAACGACCTTTGATCCACTCTATTTTTTATTTTTATCTCTCCACAATCAAAGAAATACCTTGTCCACCACCAATACATAAGGTTGCTAATCCAGTATGGACTTCTCTTTTTTTCATTTCATGAAGTAAAGTAACTAAAATACGCGCACCACTTGCCCCAATTGGGTGACCTAGTGCGATTGCTCCACCATTGACATTTATTATTGATGGATCTATTGTTAATTCTTTTATCACACTTAATGATTGTGAGGCAAAGGCTTCATTAGCTTCAATCAAATCCAAATCAGTTACTTGTTTGTTTGCTTTTTCCAATGCTTTTTGAGTGGCTTTAACTGGAGCAATACCCATAGTTTTTGGGTCTACACCACTTGTTGCATATGACGTTATTTTCCCTAAAATTTCAAGTCCTAATTCTTGTGCTTTTTCTAATGTCATTAAAATAACCATGGCTGCCCCATCATTAATACCTGATGAGTTACCTGCTGTCACACTACCTTCTTTTTTAAATGACGGTCTTAATTTAGCAAGTGTTTCTGTTGTTGAGCCAAACCTTGGAAATTCATCCGTCTCAACTAAAATTGGATTCCCTTTTCTAGTTGGCACTTCAATCGGTATTATTTCATCTTTAAACTTTCCTGACTTAATCGCAACTTCTGCTTTTTGTTGACTTTTTGCTGAGAATTCATCTTGTGCTTCTCTAGTAAAGTGATACAACTCTGCAATATTTTCTGCCGTATTTCCCATTGGTAGCTCATCAAAAGCATCCGTTAAACCGTCCTTCATCATTGTATCAATCATTGTGCCATTTCCTATTTTTTGACCAAAACGGTGATTCGGAACAATATAGGGTGATTGACTCATGCTTTCAGTTCCACCAGCAATTACAATTTCGTTCTCTCCTAATTGAATAGATTGAGCTCCCAATATGACAGCTTTTAATCCCGAACCGCAAACTTTATTAACTGTAAAAGCAGATGCCTCTATCGGAACACCGGCATTTACTGCTATTTGTCTAGCTATATTTTGACCTAAGCCAGCTGATAATACATTTCCCATAATTACTTCATCAATTAAATTAGCGGCTAAGTTTATTTCTGCTAGACTTTTTTGAACCAACTGCGTACCTAATTCTACAGCTGATATATCTTTAAAACTACCTCCAAAACTACCGATTGCTGTTCTTTTGGCAGATACAATTACAACTTCTTTCACTAACAAAAACCTCCTACATTTATAAAAGCGCTTTTTATTTACTTACCTATTCTAATCATTATCATTCAAAAAAGCGACTAACTTTTAAAAAATTTAGGGATAATTTAATTTTAAAGATAGTCAAAAAAAATAGATGAAGTTGACTTAACGCCAATCCATCTATTTTTTTAAATACTAGTGTTAATCTGAATATTTATTTTTTATATTTCTACTGAAAATGCTTGCCAAGGATTTAATTTGATATTTACTAAACTACTTGGTGTTGTCATATTTTCAATCAAGATATTTTTAACTACATCTTCAGTTGTAAATTCTTGTACGTCATCTGATAAATTAGCTACGACTAACCATGTTTTATCTTCAAAAGTTCTTTTGTATGAAAACACTTTGTCTGCTGTTTCCTGTAATTCATACTCACCCCAAACAACGATTGGGTGATCTTTTCTCAACTGAATTAATTTTTGATAGGTATAGAAGACTGAGTTTTTATCAGCTAAAGCTGCTTCCACGTTAATTTCTTGATGATTCGGATTCACATGTAACCAAGGTGTTCCTGTTGTGAATCCTCCATTTTCTGATGTATTCCATTGCATTGGTGTTCTCGCATTGTCACGTCCTTTCGCATTAATTGACGTGATAATTTCTTCTTTTGAGAAACCTTGACTAATACGATCATGATACATGTTCACACTTTCAATATCCTCTACTTCATCAATACTTGAAACAGGATAATTTGTCATCCCAATTTCTTCGCCTTGATAGATATATGGTGTTCCTTTCATCATGTGGAGTAAGATAGCAAAAGCTTTGGCACTTTCAACACGGTATTCTTGGTCATTTCCCCAACGAGAAATCACGCGAGGTAAGTCATGATTATTCCAGAATAAACTATTCCATCCTTGATTCCCTAAAGACGTTTGCCATTTGGAAAGAACCTCTTTTAAATCTTTCATCTCTAATGGTTTTAAGTCCCATTTATGCTTACCTTCGCCATGCTCTTGATCTAAGCCAATGTGTTCAAATTGGAAGACCATTGATAACTCATGACGTTCTGGATCTGAGTACATTTTAGCGATTTCTGGTGTTGCACCCCAAGTCTCACCCACAGTCATCACATCATGATTGCCAAAAGTTGCTTTATTCATTTCTTTTAGATAATCATGAAGTTTAGGACCGTTTCCTGTGATTTTTTCATCTGGAATTTTACCAATCAAGTCAATTACGTCCATGCGGAACCCACCCACACCTTTATCTAACCAGAAATTCATCATGTCATTGACTTTATTTCGAACTGTTTCATTTTCCCAATTTAAATCAGGTTGCTTTTTACTAAATAAATGTAAATAATACTGGCCACTCGCTTCATCAAATTGCCATGCACTCCCACTAAAGGTAGATTCCATATCATTTGGAGCTTCTCCATTTACCGGGTCACGCCAGACATAAAAATCACGGAAAGGATTATCTTTGCCTTTTTTAGCTTCTACAAACCAAGCATGCTCATCAGATGTGTGGTTAACCACTAAATCCATAATAATGCGAATATCACGTTTTTTTGCCTCTTCAATCAGCTCATCCATATCAGCCATTGTTCCAAATTCTTCCATAATATCCTCATAATCACTGATATCATAGCCATTATCATCATTTGGTGATTTATATACTGGACTTAACCAAATAGCATTAATCCCTAATTTTTCTAGATATTCTAAACGTTCAATAATTCCACGTAAATCTCCCACACCAGTTCCTGTTGTATCTTGAAAACTTCTTGGATAAATTTGATAAAGTACGGCTGATTGCCACCATTTATTTTGTTTAACTGTCATGAAAAAACCTCCATATATTTTTATTGTTTCACTTTTATTTGACTGCCCCGTCAGTTACACCAGCAATAATCCATTTTTGAAATAAAATATAGATTAATAATACAGGTAAAATAACTAATAAGTAAGAGGCGAATGCTAAGTTATACTGTGTTGAAAATTGACCTTGGAATATATATTGAGATAATTGCAAGGTTTGTTGTTCTGGCTTACTTAAGAAAATTAAAGGCATCAGGAAGTCATTCCAAGTCCACATAAAACTTAAAATCGCTACAGTAGCATGAACTGGTTTTAGCATAGGAAAAATGACGTACCAGAAAACTTGTAGAGGTGAAGCTCCGTCTATTTCTGCTGCTTCGTCCATTGCTACAGGTATTTTTTTAATAAAACCTGTGTATAAAAATGTGTTCATTGGTAAACCGAAAATAATATATAAAAATGTGATTCCTGCTAAATTATCTAAATTAAACATAGATGCTTGCTTTACTAAAGGTAACATGATGACATTAAAAGGAATAAACATAGCACTAATAAAATAATAGTACAAAGCGTTAAAGAACTTAGAATGAGATCTTTTTCTAGTAATCGCATAAGCGGCTAAACTGTTCGTAAAGATCGTAAAAATCAAATTAATTCCTGTAATAATAAAAGTATTTTTAAATTTCTCAGGGTAGTTCGTTAATTTCCACGCATCGGTAAAGTTGCTCCAATGAAAACTTGTTGGCCAACTCAGAATCGAATCCATTTGGCTTGGGTCTTTCACAGCTATCATTAGCGTCATATAGAGAGGCCCAATAATTGTGAACATGGCTAAAGCCATTAAAAAAATCGTCAAAGGCCAATTAACAGTTCCATTGCTTCGTTTTAAAATATTTTTCTTTTTCTCTTTCATCATCCCATATTCGCCTCTCTTTTCTCCAAAATTCTAAGTTGAACGATTGAAATAATCACAACTACTAGGAAAAGCACCACTGAGTTAGCTGATTGATACGCAAATTGCCCACCTGTGAATCCTTTTTTATAGATAAGAAGGGAAATAGATGTCGTTGATGTTCCTGGTCCTCCATTTGTCATAGCAACAATTTGATCGAATGCCATTAAAAAACCTTTAGCTGATAAGACCATATTAATGGTAAAGAATGGTGCTAGCAGAGGGAAAGTGATTTTTCTGAATAAAGTAAAACCGCTCGCACCATCTAAATCTGCTGCTTCATAAATATCTTGATCCACCGTTTGCAGACCAGATAGGTAAATTAAAGTGGTAAAAGCTAGAGATTGCCATACGGTGACTATCACAATTCCTACCCACGCATATTCTGTCCCCAAAATATTGACACTTAAAGCTTCAATACCAGCCCCAATTCCAAATTCAGGAACTAAACGAGCAAAAATAAAATTAAAAATAAAACCAATAATTAATGTTCCTAACATATATGGTAGAAAATAAACGGCTTTAAGAATTTTTTGGAATTTAATTTTTGAATTTAATCCAATAGCTAAAAATAAACCAATTATGTTTACCAAAATTGTTGAAATAATAGCAAATTTAAACGTAAATACATAACTATTTAAAATATCTGCATCTTGAAACATGTGTAAGTAATTCTTAAATCCAACAAAATCCCACTCACCATAGCCACGCCAATTAGTAAAGCTATAAAAAATTCCTTGTAAAAATGGAATCGTGTGGAAAATAAAAAATAGAATTGCGACTGGTACTACCATGAGATAAAATGCTGGATGTATTTTTCGACCACTTCTCATTTTTTAACTCCCCCTATTCAATATTTGCTGCATCATACGCTTTATCCATTTTTTTCAGCGTATTATTTATATTCTTAGTTGTATTATCTGGTGCCTTGTTTTGTTCTAAAGCAAATTCAGATAATAAAGCTGCCATGTCATAGCCATTCGGTAAGAAATGATCAATAAAATCATTTACTTTCCCAGCTTCAATCATCGGGCTAACTTGTGTCAATGCTGGGTCCTTTTGTTTAATTCCTTGTTGGGCTGAAAAGGCAAATTGATCATCTACATAACGTTGCGCTTGTTCTTTTTCTAAAAGGAAATTTATAAAATCTTTTGATTCCTTTTGATTTTTTGTGTCTTTACCAATCATAAACATCACGTCTACACCACTTGTGACTTTATTTTTAGCCACATCATTACTAGCTGGTAAAGCAAAGATGCTTACTTTCATGTCTTTATTTGCTTTTTGGACTTCTGGGATTGCCCAGGTTCCATTAATCAACATGGCTGCTTTTCCCTTAGCAAATGCTTGAACGCCGTCAGCATATCCAGTTCCCATAGCATCTTTTTGGGTATGCTTCATGACCTCAGAAACTTGCTCCATCGGCTCCACCCAACCATCAACAAACTTTTGTTTACCTATTTTTCGATCAGTCATTAATTCATCATTGGCTAAAATTCCTGCCATTGGATTGAATAATGAAGACAATGTCCACGCATCTTTATAGGTTGCTTCAATTGGAGTAATCCCTTCTTTTTCAAATAACTCACATACCGCAATAAATTCATCCCACGTTTTAGGGATTTCTAAATTATATTGATCAAATAATTCTTGATTATAAATAACTCCTGACGCATTGGTTGCGTATGGAATACCATATAATTTATCTTTTTCTTGTTGTAAATCAATCGTCATTTCTTTATAAGCAGGAACGATATTATTAGCAAAATCTTCTTTTGATAAATCTTCTAACATTCCTACATTAGCAAGTTCTGTATAGGTTATGTCCCCTCCATAAGAAATAATATTAGGAATATCATTTTTTACCAATCTCGTTCTAAGAACTGTTCCCGCATCAGGTGGTGAACTGAATACTACTTTTATATTTGGATTCTTTTCCTCATATTCTTCGATAAAGCTTCTCATAATTTGTTGATTCTCTGATTTATTATTAAATACTTCAATTGTCACTTTATCTGTTGCTTCTTTTGAAGAACATCCAGAAAGTAGCAATAAACTGAAACCAACGACAAAAATTCCTTTTAACTTTAAACTTTTCATAATTTCCCTCCTAAGGTGTTACGTAACACCTTTTAATAAAAAAATAAAAACTTCTAACCAAGTGTTTCGCAACACCTGCATAAAATATAACATTTTTATTTTTTATAGTCAATTATTTTGTAAAACGTTTTCACTTGTTTCTGATATTCTTAACAGATCCACCTTCAACTAGCACCGTTTTAATTTCTTTTGACTGCTCTTTTTGATTGTTTTTTTCTATATTTTCAACCATTAAAGTCATGATTGCTGTTGCCTTTTCAAAAACATCTTGGCGCATACTAGTAATTTGTGGGGTCGCGTATTTAGAGTATGCTGTTCCATCAAAACTAACAATAGAAATATCATTTGGAACTGTTATCCCCTCTTTATATAGCTCTGAAATAACCTGAATTGCTAATAGATCAGAAGAACAGAAAAAAACTGTTTCATTCCTTACTATGGGTAACAAAAACCGCTTAATAAATGTGCCATAATTCGTATATGTTGTTGGAATACTCACGAATTTTGGTAATAAATTAACTTCTTCCATGGCTTCTTTAACTCCCAGTGAACGCTCTAAATCTAAGCCTTTCCAATCAGATGGTGAGTCACTTTTAGCAATAAAGACAATATCAGAATAACCTTTTCTAAGTAAGTATTTTGTCATATTTAAAGCACCCGCACGATCATCTATTCCAACATTTAATTTAGGGCGATTGATCCCCTGTCCGTAAGAATCAATAAAAACAATTGGTACAGAAACTCGAGTTTGCCACTTATTAATATCATTAGCAGATGTCCCAGAAACAATTAACCCTTCTAAATTCCACATATCTGCTAACTTAGCTCCTTCTTCAAAATCAGAGACCCGATGAAACATCATAAAATAGCCAGCTTCTTTGATCTTAGCTTCTAAAGTTTGAATTAATTCTCCGTGATAAGGATTATCAAAAAAGGCTTCATTAACTGCTTCTGTATCCTGAATAATAACACCAATGATTCGAGAACCATGATTAGCCAGTAATCGACCTCCCATGTTGGCTGTATAATTTAACTCTTTTAATGCTTTATTAACTTTTTCTTTTGTTTCAATTGATACTTTGGCGTCTCTACCATGTATCACATTTGACACAGTTGTGGGACTGACCCCTGTATATTTTGCAATATCCTTGATGGTTGCCATTTTTTCACCTCGTTTAGCCATATTATTTTTTAGTGTAGCAGTTTTAAATGTAACTGACAATTTTTTATTAAATTCTTTGTTTTCTTCTTCAATTCAAATTATAATATAGTTATGTAAAAAAAGGAGCTATTTCACTATGAACTTAACTAAAAAAGCTTTATCACAAGCTCTCAAAGAAATAATGAATCATATTCCCTTTGAAAAAATAACCATTAATGATGTCACTGCAGAAGCTGGTGTGTCAAGAAATACTTTTTACTATCATTTTTCAGATATTAACGAACTTCTTGCTTGGACCTTTGATAATGAAATTGTTAAAGGGTTAGAAAATTATGAAGATCTTAATACTTGGAATGATGGTTTGCTAAGTGTTCTTAATTACACTGAAGAAAACCGCAAATTTTGTTTAAATACTTTCCATTCTTTTAATCGTGATCGATTGGAAATCTTTCTTTATAATATTACTTACCAAATGCTCGTTTCTATTATGAGTCAATCCTATAGTGAAAAAGTATTGGCTACGGAGTTAAAAGAACAAATCGCTGATTTTTACGGACGGGGTATCGTTGCCCAAGTTATTCATTGGTTAACGACTCGTCTTGATGAGCCAAAAGATCAATTAATTACAAGAATCGAGCGCGTAACAAAGGGTATGTTTGAATTAATCATCCAAAATCAAACACAAAAATTGGACAAAATTTAGTTTTTGTCCAATTTTTGTGCAATTTATCACGTTTGTTTATGTTATTTCCTCTCAAAATTCGTATGATAGTAATGTAATTATCATTTAACTATTTTAGGAGGAGTTTATATGTTTTTCTTTGAAAGTATGCCACTAACTTCAGTTCTTATGTGGTTTGTCGTACTAGGTGGGTTAATTCTCATGAATGAATTAGCTCGTGCTAACAAATGGGTAGCAATTGTTTTATTTACCGCACTACCTATCATCTTAACAATCTTCGTTTGGCCAACAACAGCTGGCGCTGGAAGTAGTACCGGTACTTGGTTCCACTGGGTAAAAGTTTATTCAGCCTTAGCTGGTTGTTTAGGATTTTTAGCTCTACGATTTATCAAAGGTGCTCAAAACAACAAATACATGATGGCTTTCCCAGCTTTAATTTTAGCTATCAATATTATGGAAGCTGTTATTCGTGATTTCCAAGTTTATTCTTTACATGGAATGATTGATGGAGTATACATGAATGGTGGTATTTGGAACATCATGAATGGTGTCGCTGGTATTTTAAACATCTTGACTATTTCTGGTTGGATGGGTATCCAAATTAGTAAAAATAAACAAAAAGATATGGTCTGGGCTGATCAAATGTGGTTCTGGATTATTGCTTATGATTTATGGAACTTTGCTTATGTTTACAACTGTGTATCAGATCACTCATTCTACGCTGGTTTAGCATTGTTACTATCTTGTACTATTCCTGCTTTCTTTATCAAAAAAGGCGCTTGGTTACAACATAGAGCTCAAACATTAGCTTTCTGGATGATGTTCACTATGACATTCCCTGCCTTTGTTGGTGAATCTCAATTTTCAGTTCAAAGTACTCACAGCAGTACTGCATTATTTGTAGCAAGTTTCCTTGCTTTAGCAGCAAACGTGGCTGTCTTTATCTACCATATCTACCGCATCAAAACTCAAAAGAAAAATGTTCTCAAAGAAGAAGTTTATACTGGACTTAAATCTTTTGATGAAGTAAAAGACAATAACTAATAAAGCAAAAAAGCCTGCAAAAGACGATACACATCTCTTTTGCAGGCTTTTATTTTTATAAGATAATCGTTCTAAATTTCTTCAAATGCTAATTTCTTTATAATGTCTTCATGTTCGGGATAGTTTTCTAATAATTCCTTTTGAGTAAAAAGCTTAAAATCTGTAAACTCAAAACCTGGAACAACAACACAACTAACTAATGAATAGTCATTTGATACTGTGGAACCAAATATTGTTCCTTTGGGTACTAAGTAATGCAGACGTTCACCTTCTAATGTATTTTTGCCTACTTTAACAGCTTCATAACGTCCATCAGGAAAAAGGCAATGAACTGTCAACGGATTACCATCATGATAGTACCAAATTTCATCTGCCGTCAACTGATGAAAATGGGAAGGGCTTTCCTCGGTTAATAAAAAATAAATACTTGTATAAAGCTTGCGCTCATCATCATTCACTGAAAGATAATTTTCTGACGCTTCTGTTCTTAAATAAAAGCCACCTTCTGGGTGAGCTTCTAACCCTAATTCATTAATCCATTCTTCTTTTGATTTCATTGTTTTCTCCCCTTACTAATTTTCATTTAATTATACTTTAAATTGTATTTCGACACAACTTTAGTATTTTTACTTGATATACTATATATTGTGTATTATCATATGTTTTGTAAGCTACAAACGCTATATATAGCTAAGGGGTTTGAGGAGGAAATGACAGTGATAGTATTAGCAGGCACGATTGGTGCTGGAAAGACAAGTTTATCAGAGATGATAGCCAAAGAATTAGAAACAGAAGTATTTTTTGAAAGTGTAGAAAATAATGAAATTCTACCATTATTTTATCAAGATCCAGAGAAGTATTCTTTTCTGCTTCAAATATATTTTTTAAATAAACGATTCAAAAGTATTAAAGAAGCGCTTGTTCATGATAACAACGTATTAGATCGCTCAATTTATGAAGATTCATTATTATTTCATTTAAATGCTGATTTAGGACGTGCATCGACACAAGAAGTCGAAGTTTACGACGAACTTCTTAAAAATATGATGGAAGAACTACCTTTTGCTTCACATAAAAAACAACCTGATTTATTGGTTCACATTAAGGTTTCATTCGAGACTATGTTAGAACGAATCGAAAAAAGAAATCGTCCGTATGAACAATTAAGCTTCGATCCTAATTTGTATGATTATTATAAAGAACTTAATCAACGCTATGAACAATGGTTTATTGACTATAATGAAAGTCCTAAAATTCAAATAGATGGGGATCAATTTAATTTTGTGGAAGACGAGACTGCTGCTAAAGAAGTTATAAATATGGTACTAAAAAAACTTGAGAAAATTAGATAATAAAAAAGGAATTCAATACAAAGATAAGCTTTGTGTTGAATCCCTTTTTTTATTCTATTATTTACTAAAATGAAACGCAACAAAACCAATAATAATCATCGCAATTCCAGATGAAAACTGTCCAATCCCAGATGCTTGACCTGTAAAAATCAACTGAATTATATTATTTTCTCCTTTATGATTTTTAAAGTCTGTTTTCATTCGGTAAAATCCCCATACTGCTAATAGTAAGCCAAATCCCCATAAAAAAATACTTGGTAACATATTGTTCACCCATTCCTTATCTTTTATTTATAATAATTGTAACATGATTAATAACTGAGTTGTATAGGTCTCAAGTCGTGTATAGTTGCTTTATGAATTTAGAAAAAGTCATATGTAAATAAAGTCAACTATCGAAGTCAATTAGACTACTTGCTACTTTTATTCTATTTTTTTCATTTAGACCAAAAAAAATAAGGCACTAAGCCTTGTCGTTGCTACATTTATTCAGACACATGGCGGCACCTACTTAGTGCTGCTTCCTTCCAGATCTGACACGCTTCATAAGCCCACCATTGTCCTAGCCTTGCGGCAATATTCATTATACTTCATCTCAATTAAAAATACTACTCTTTTTTTGCTTCTTTTTGCTTTTTTCGAATTTGTCTAAAAAAATTTGTTAAAATATTACCACATTCCTCTTCTAGTATTCCAGTTTCAACATAACAAGAATGATTGAATCTCATATCTTGTAAAAGATTCATTAAACTACCTGCCGTGCCTCCCTTAGGATCTTTAGCCCCATAGAATACTTGATCTATTCTGGAGAGCAAGATACCGCCACAGCACATCGGACAAGGCTCTAGCGTTACAAATAGTTGGGCCTTTTCTAATCTCCAGCTTTTAGTCCTTCGATTAGCTTCTTGAATAGCAATCATCTCAGCATGAGTAGTTGCATCTTGAGAAAGCTCTCGAACATTATGACCACGTCCAATAATCTGACCATCTAAAACAACCACTGCTCCAATAGGTACCTCGCCCATAATTTCAGCTTTTTTAGCTTCTAAAAGAGCTTCTCTCATAAAATATTCTTTTTCTTCTTGTGTAAATTTTACCGAACGAATAAACATAACATCCCTCTATTTTTCTTGTTTTTATCATATTATCACAAAAAACTTTGTTTATGATACCTTTATGTTAAAATGATGATACATTTATTGAAAGGAATGCTTTATATGAAATTAAATGAACTACAAAGCATTTATCCTCAAGGAAAAGTTCTTACATCTAAAGAAGCCGATGAAAAATATTTGATTCTGCCAATTGAGAATAAATGGTTTTATTTACCCAAAAATAATTTATCTAACAGTGAAATGAAACTATTACAAAATTTATTACCTGAATCGAATTACTTAATTCAACTAAAAAAACACCCTTGGTATCAATATTTATTCCAAAACAAACCGTTTCCAACTGTTGAACAACCATACCGTATTATTCAATTAAAAATAAAAAAAGAGTCCCCAAACGCGATAGATTGGTTAACTCATTTTTCTAAACTCTTCAATCAAGTAGAAGATTATTTCTTTATTGATAAAACAACGGCTATTCTAGTAGAAGAAAAATCACCTGTCGTTTATCAAAAAACAGATTTAGATGGCATGATTTTAACTCTTGAAAGTGAGTTTTTAATTCAAGCAAATGCTTTTCTTGGCTCTTTTAACGAAATAAATCAAAATTTTTCCCTTTATTTTGCTGAAGAACAAAAAATATTTGAATCTTATTACAAACATCGAAAAAATGTTTTTTCTTTTCAAGATGTGGCAATTGATTATTTAACTAAAAATACAATCGCCAAAAGTTCAATCATGCAAACACTTAAAGACACATTGAGTATCGATGATGAATTAAAGTTAATCATCAAAACGCTTTGGTTAAAACAAGGCAACATCACATCGACCTCTAAAGAACTTTACATTCATAGAAATACGTTGCAATATCGCCTTGAAAAATTTAACGAGCGTACTGGTTTTTCATTAAAAGATATGAATGATTTAACACTCTGCTATCTTCTCATTAATTAATCTCTTCGATTTCCACCAAAAAGAATAACCAATCTTAATACTTGTAGTAATGAGGCAACGGCTGCAGCAACATAAGTTAAGGCTGCAGCTGTTAAGACTTTTCTAGCCATTACTAATTCTTCTTCATCTAAAGATTGATTCTCTGCTAAAACAGCTAAAGCTCTTCTTGAAGCATTGAACTCTACTGGGAGTGTCACCACTTGAAATAGGAAAGTTAAAGCAAAGCACCAAATACCTAAAGTGATGAGAAATGGTGAACTACTAAAAAATATTGCACCAATAATAATTAAAGGAATTGAAATTTTGGAACCAAAATTAACCACTGGTACTAAAGCTCCTCTAAGTTTTAGTGGGGCATAACCCACTTCATCTTGAATCGCATGACCACATTCATGTGCTGCAACACCGATGGCAGAGACTGAACGAGATTCAGAAACTCTTTCTGATAAACTAAGGATTTTAGTGTGCGAATTATAATTATCCGTTAAATCTCCTGAAATCTGCTGAACGGCAACCCCATTAATATTGGCATCTCTTAAAATTAAGCGGGCCACATCAGACGCTTTTAATCCTTTTTTATTCGATACTTTTTCAAATTTTCGATAAGTACTATTAACATAGCTAGACGCCCACGCTGAGATAGCCACACCGATAATAATTAGTATATAAGTTTTGTCAAAAAACATATATGGCATAAACATAAACAAATCCCTCCAAATAATTTTATATCAGTAAGTTTATCAAATTTTTTTATAATATGTTAGTCTTTCCTTTGAACCTTTTGTGAATTTTATTTTTATGCCGTTATTAATAAAATAACCAATAAAAAAACAAGATGTTGTTTTATTAAGTGGATTTATTATTAAAAATGATGTATCTTAATAATAAAGGATATTTGAACATGATAGTATCCTTGTTCTTTTAAACTAGTTTTTTAAAATTACGTAGAAAACCGTTTCAAGGGGAGGGACAGTGGATTGCGAGAACTATTAGATACACCCACACAAAGACGTTTAAAAATATTAGAAATTTTAAATGAAGTTTCTACTTGGATTAGTTCCAATGAATTAGCTCAACAAAATAATGCTTCTTTAAGAACAATTAATAATGATGTTAGTTACCTAAAGGAAAATTGGCATCCACTATTGCTGATTGAAACATCAAAAAAGAATGGGGTCAGACTTAAAACACAAGCTAGTAGCCATGTCGAATTTGTTTATCGATATGTTTTAAAAAATTCTGAAGCCTTTCGCCTATTAGAATCCATGTTTTTTGATACCAGTTTAAGCATTGAAAAATGGGGTGAAAAACTTTACATTAGCGAGTCTTCTTTATATAGAATTACAAATGTTATGTCTATTTCTTTAAAAAAATACGGTCTGATACTTGAAAAAAAACCTTGTCGTATTATTGGTGAAAACGAGTTTTATGTTCGTTATTTTTATACTAGTTTCTTTAGAGAAGCTTATAACATAACCGAGTGGCCATTTCCAGTTGATAAAAAATTATCCTTTGATTATATTCAAAGCATTCTAAATATAATCAATTTTGATTTAGATGAAAATCAAGTCAATCATATTAACTATCTTTTTAATGTTTGTTTGATTAGACAGAGTCAAGGTTTTTATGCCGAAAGAGACCTATGCTTTAATAATCATAAAGAATTACAACAATTATTACTTAATGATAAAACTAACTTAAATAAAATTGCACAAACTTATAAGCTCAAAATTGATGATAAACTGTTAAATGATATCATACTTACGATTTTTTTCCATCAATCTGATTGGAAAGATGCTGAAGAAAAATTTTTAGTTACCAATGAAATCGGCTGCTTTATCAAAAATATTAGAGATGTTTTTGATATAAAACTAAGCAATTCTATTTCACATAAAATCGAAAGTAATATGCTTTTTCTGTATCAATACCACCAATTGTATCCATATCGAAATTACATTATTTTTGATAAATATTTCTATAATGGATCGGTTATCAAAAATAATTATCCTGTATTTGATACTGTCGTCACCAAAGCTCTTAATAAATTAGAAAAAAATACAAAATTTCCTTGGGAATCGGAATATCACGATGTTGTTCTTTATTTTTTAATGATCAAATGGCATGATCTTCCTGAAATATTGGAAGATAAAAAAGAAAAAGCTGAGATCTTGATTTTAAGTAATCTTGGAAAAGACCATTCAAATTTTATGGCTAAACAAATTAGAAATAATTTTAGATTTAAGGCAAACATCGATACTTTTGCAGGCTCTATTTCATTTCTCGAAAATGAACCAAAAGAATTATTTGATGACTACGATATTTTGATAACAAATTTTAATACAAAACTTTTACCTAATGATAAATTAGTTGTCATGGACGATATTCCATCAGGAAATGACTGGGGAACTCTTAGAAAAAATATCAATAAAATCAATAAAATTAATGTAAAAAGTTTGAATAAATAGACCCTAAAAAGATAAAGAGGAATAAAAATGATCTTAAATTTTATAAATGCTTATGTTGTCAATTTATCTATTATCGTCGCGACAGTTTTTGCTTTATATTTTTTTTCTTTACGGCATTCATTAAAACATAATGATGCTGACTCAGAGTTTCTACTTGGTTCAACTAGTGTCTACTTATCTATTATTTCTCAAATTCTCTTAGGAATTTTTATTGGAATAATGTCTTTTATTATTTCTTTAAATCGGATTCCAATTGACCAGTTACGACCTGTTGATGTCAGATATTTACCCATTTATTTTTCTGTGTCTTATGGTTCACCCTTGATAGGTACTATTTCAACCTTAACTTTGATCACTGCTAAAACCTTCCAATACTTATATATCACAGGGATCCCGGCTGAGTATTGGAATAATGTTATACTAACTTTCTCTATATTAGCTATCAGTATTATCATCACAAAAAGGAAAGTATCTCCCAAAAAAGCCATTATTCTTTGTTTGGTTTTAACTATTATTATAAGAACAATTTTATTAAGTCTCTTTTTAACTCCTGGATTAAATCCAACTATTCTTTTACATATATTAATTCACTCAGTTATCTTTTCGAGCTTATTTTTATTGACAGGTTGGCTATTTCACACTGCATTTACTATTTCTAAAGAAATCCATATTTATCGAACTTCCTCTACATTTGATAAATTAACTGGCTTATATAATCAAGAGTCTTTTTATTTTTTTCTCGATTTAACTTATAATGAAGCCATTCAAAAAGGCCATCGCTTTTCACTAGCCATCATTGATTTTGATGATTTTAAAGGAATCAATGATACCTATGGACATTTAGCAGGAGATCATACTTTACAAAAAGTTGCGTCTATTTTTAAAAATAAGCTAAGCCCTAATTCAAGAATCAGAGTATGTCGAATTGGTGGAGATGAGTTTGGTATTATCTTTAAACACGAAGATTATGATGCACTGAAATTTATTAAAGATTGTCTTCGTGAAATCGAAGCAACTTCAAAAAGAATGCCACTATACAAACAACAGATCACTCTTTCTATCGGACTTGTGGATTTTTATCCCGAAGAAATATCTGAAACAGACTCGCCAGCGCTGACAGTCCAGGATTTATTTTCTTTAGCAGATGCTACTTTATACGAAGCTAAAAAACAAGGTAAAGATCAAATTAAATTTATTGAAAAAGTGCTTTACATACAAAAAAAAGACCAAACAATGCATTGATTGATTGGTCTTTTTTTTATTTTCCAGATAATTCTTTATAAGTTTGAGCTTTTTCGATCACTTCATCCGCTGATTTACCTAATAAACTAGTCACTTCTTCTGCCTCTAAGACATTTTCTAGAGCAGAAAAACGAGTTTGATGTTTGAAGAAATCAGGTAATTTTTCAAAGTCTGATTTTTTATAATCAATTCTAAGTGGTTCTTTGCCTTTTTCACTTAGACGAGGATCAAAACGATAGAGTGGCCAATAACCAGATTCAACAGCTTCTTTGGTTATCTCTACTGCTTGGCTCATCCCTCCTTTGATTCCATGATTAATACAAGGAACATATCCAATCACAAGAGAAGGTCCTGGATATTTTTCAGCTTCATCTAAAGCTTTAATTGTTTGAGTTGGATTAGCATTTAAAGCTACTTGAGCCACATAAACATTACCATAAGTCATTGCAATTAAACCTAAGTCTTTTTTCCCTGTTTTCTTTCCGTGAGTAGAGAACTTAGCAATTGCACCAGTTGGAGTTGCTTTCGATGTTTGACCACCAGTATTAGAATAAACTTCATTATCCATTACAAATATATTGACATCCTCACCACTAGACAATACATGATCGATTCCTCCAAAACCAATATCATAGGCCCAACCATCTCCACCAATGATCCACTGGCTTGGTTTGATAAACAAATCTCGCTCAGCATAAATTTTATTCAAGCAAGAATCTGCTCCTTTTTCTTCGTTTAGAGCTGCTTCTAATTTAGTTGATCGTTGTCTTGAACCTTCACCAATATCTTTGTTTTCAAGCCAATTTTCCATTAAATCTTTTAGCTCGGTAGAGACTTGTGAACCAGAACTTAAATATTCAATCATCATATTCCCTAGATGTTTACGTTTCGTTTGATTAGCTAAATACATGCCGTATCCAAATTCCGCATTATCTTCAAATAAAGAATTACTCCACGCTGGCCCCTGACCTTCATCGTTTGTTGTATAAGGGGTAGACGGTGCTGCCCCACCCCATATTGAGGCACATCCTGTTGCATTAGCAATCAACATTCGATCACCATAAAGTTGTGTTAATAATTTAATATAGGGTGTTTCTCCACAACCTGAACAAGCTCCAGAAAATTCAAGTAACGGTTTCTCAAACTGAGAGCCTTTAATACTCTCTTTTTTCTTAATAGGATTGGCTTTTTGTTTTAATGTCATCGCAAAAGCCCAGTTCATTGCTTGTTCCTTTTGTTCTTCATAAGGTTTCATAAAAAGTGCTTTACCTTTTGCTGGACAGACATCCACACACAGTCCACAACCAGTACAATCTTCTAATGATACTTGGATACGGTACATCAAGCCATCAGCCCCTCGCATCTCACGTGTCATAAATCCTTCAGGTGCTTCTGCCATCTCTTCTTCATCTACTAAGAATGGTCTGATTGCCGCATGAGGACAAACAAAAGCACATTCATTACACATAGTACAAGCATCCATATCCCATTCAGGAACTTCTAAGGCAACCCCTCTTTTTTCATAAGCAGTTGTCCCAAGTGGCACACTACCATCCGTCATTTGATTATCAACTAAATTTTTAACGGTTAATTGATCCCCTTCCTGACGATTAATCGGCTCTAAAATTTCACGCACATATTGAGGTTTATTATGATCTACAACTTTTTCAGGTATCACAATATCAGCCCAGTCACTTGGTACATCAATTTTAATTAAATCAGCAAATGTCGCATCAATGGCTTGATGATTTCGTTTGACAATTTCTTGTGATTTCTTACCGTAAGCTTTTTCTGCCTCTTCTTTCAAGTAACGAACAAAGTCAGCCCTATCAAGTAATTTAGTTAATTCAAAAAAGGCTGTCGACATGACCATATTAATTCGTCGACCTAAACCAGCATCTTGGGCAATCTTCATCCCATTTACTATATAAAATTGTATATTTTTTTTAGCTAGTTCTTTTTTTAGATGTTTAGGCAATAATCTAACAACTTGTTCTTTTGTCCAAGTTGTATTTAAAAGGAAAATACCTTCTTGTTTCAACCCTTTAATTAAATCATATTGATGAATATAAGAGGCATTATGACAACCAATAAAATCAGCTTGCTCAACCAAATAAGTTGATTGAATAGGTTCTTTTCCAAATCGTAAATGTGAGTTAGTTAACCCACCAGATTTTTTAGAATCATAAGAAAAATAAGCTTGGGCATACATATCCGTATGATCCCCAATAATTTTGATAGCTTGTTTATTCGCTCCTACAGTTCCATCCGAACCAAAACCCCAAAATTTCGCTTGGAATGTGTCTTTTGGTGTTAAATCTAAACTTTCCTCCACAGGAAGAGATAAATGTGTGACATCATCTGTAATCCCAATAGTAAAGCGATAATTTAACTTATCTGGTTGTGACAATAAATGATCATAAACAGCTTTAATTTGATTAGGTGGGACATCTTTTGAACCTAATCCATATCTTCCTCCAATCACGATTGGGCGATTCGGATGACGATATAGTGCGCTTTGAACGTCTAACAACAAGGGTTCACCATCAGAACCTGGTTCTTTAGTTCTATCTAAAACAGCCACCTTTTCTACAGTACTTGGCAGTTTTTCTAATAAGTTTTTAACAGGAAACGGTCGATACAAATGAATATTAATATGTCCTACTTTCCGACCTTGTTGATTTAGGTAAGCCACCGTTTGTTGAATTGTGGGAGACACTGAACCCATGGAAATGATGACTTCTGTTGCTTCTTCATGTCCATAATAATTCGTTAAATCATAATTAGTTTCTCTAATTTCATTAATCTCGTTCATATAATTCTGAACTATTTCAGGGACTATATCATAATAACTATTTATCGTTTCTCTTTGTTGAAAATGAATATCCGGATTTTGAGCTGTTCCTGATACAGTCGGATGATTGGGATTCATCCCTCTTTTTCTAAAGCGATTAATATCTTCTGGATCAACTAATTTAGCTAATTCTTCATATGGAATCACATCAATTTTTTGAAGTTCATGGCTTGTTCTGAATCCATCAAAAAAGTTCATAAAAGGTAAACTTGCCTTCAAGCTTGTTAAGTGAGCCACAGCAGATAGATCCATAACTTCTTGAACTGAGCTTTCCGCTAACATACAAAAACCTGTTTGTCTAGCCGCCATCACATCCCCGTGATCTCCAAAAATACTTAATGCATTGGTTGTTACAGCACGAGAAGCAATGTGAAAGACAGTTGGTAATAACTCTCCTGCTATTTTATACATATTCGGGATCATTAAAAGTAATCCTTGGGAGGCTGTGTACGTTGTCGTCAATGCGCCTGATTTCAAAGAGCCATGAACTGCTCCTGCTGCTCCCGCCTCAGATTGCATATTAACTACTTTAATCGGCTCACCAAAGATGTTTTTTCTACCTTTCACTGACCATTCCTCAACAACTTCTGCCATTGTTGAGCTTGGTGTGATTGGGTAGACAGCTGCTACTTCACTAAACGCATAAGAAATATAAGCAGCTGCTGTATTTCCATCCATTGTCACTCGTTGCTTACTCATTTTGTAACCTCTTTTTCTTTTTTTATAGTTAAAAATAAAGAGAGGCTGACTCAACTTGTGCCAGCCTCGTTTATCTAATTTATTTTGAATTTTCTATTAACTCATTCACAAATTTTTGTAGAGCATCGATGTCTTCATCTTCTGCATTATTTTCAATACAAACAAGTTCAGCTCCTTGCGTTGCACCTGTTAATTTAAACTGTTCAACGAAGTCTCTTGCTGATTGGCAGTAATATTCCCCGTACTCCTTATCTCCTGATCCGACAACGCCAAATAGTTTGCCTTCTAGGTCTTCACCTTTTAAATCTTCAAAAAAATCTTCAAATTCAAATGGTAATTCCCCATCACCATATGTATAAGTAGCAATAATACAAACATCAGCATCTCCAAAAAAGTCAGAATCCACATCTGAACATTCTTCTCTTTCAATCTCAATACCTTCATCTTCTAATTTTTCTTCAATAATATCAGAAATTTCTTCTGTATTTCCTGTCATACTTGCATAAACAATTTTTGCTAAAGTCATATTATTTCCTCCTATAAAATTTTATCTTTATCAATCTTTTCACAAATCTTCGTACCCAAATTTTAACATAAAAATAAGTCAAGATGAACCCAATTTTAAAAAAATGTGAAATTATTATTTTGAATAATAATAGACCTTTTGTGAATATACATTTTCTTTTATGTTTTTTTCACAAATAAAATTAATTTTCATGTGGTACATGATAATAAACTGTGAGTAAAAAAGTTAAAAAGAGACTTGAAATTACCATCGTTAAAATACTGATTGGTTGCCACAGATAAAAATTTAACCAATCATTTCCAATGCTAATTAAGATAATTAACAAAAGAATTGAACTAAAGAGAGACAAATAAAATTTTATCTTAGCGTGGTGCTTCATCATGCTATTTTTTTGATGATATTTTTTTCTAAAAATTAAACTTGATAATAAAATACTTAGTAACAATGCTACCAACGTTAAAAATGTAGATAAATAATCAATTACCTGTAGTTGGCTCATTTTATACTTTGTAGTTTTTTTCTCATTTAAAATATCTTCGATTTGATTAAGTAAGTTAACATTCATACTATTACTATTTGCAAGTACACTAATTGCCCTTTGATTATCCAGTGATACTTTTATCCTTGAAACGAAATTAGGATTTCCTCCTGGATGCTCTATTTCATTAGCTTTTTCTGATATAAACCAACCAGAAGAATATGATTTTTTATTAACAGGTGGTACTGACTGATTAGCTATATGTGATTTTATAACTATTTTTTTGAAGATATCAGGAATATCCTGAACAACTCCCATCTGAATTTTCAGCCATCGTGCCATATCTTTACTGTTTGAGATCAGGTATCCAGCTGGTCGATTACCAATAAATTCTGGAGCATTATAAGGTTTTGTATTTCCAAAGTACGCATGATAACCTGTTGCTAATTTTTCTGTACTCTGCGCTTTTTGTCTATCACTATATGTTCCTGAAAGTTTTAGGGGAATAAGGATTTTTTCAGTCATAAAATCACTATATTCTTGATGAGAGACATTTTCAATTACACGTCCTAAAATATCATAATTCATCGTTCCATATTGGAACCTCTCACCTGGTTTAAACGAAAGTTCACTTGTTGAAAAAGCATCGATTGTTTGAGCCAAAGAAGTATCAGGTTTTTCAAAATAAAAAAGAGCTCCATGATCTTCATTTGTTAAACCACTTGTATGGAATAAAAAGTTTTTTACAGTTAACGTTTTCATGTCAACAGGTATTCCCTTAAATTTGAATTCAAGCTCTGGAAGATACTTATCAATTGAATCATCTAAAGATAACTTTCCTTCTTCCTCTAATAATAAAATACCTAATCCTGTAAAAGCTTTACTCATTGAAGCCAGTTCAAACAGCGTTTCCTTATCTACCAAAGAATTTTTTTCTCTGTCTGCGTAACCAGAAGTGAAAAAAAATTCTTCTTTACTTTCTGTCACTGTAACAGCAACTCCAGGAGTTTTGGAAATACGACAAGCATCATCCAATAAAGTTTGGATTTCTTGGTTTTGTTCCCTAGAGATACTTTCAGCATTGATTGGTAATATAACGATAAAAAAGCATAGGATAACTATTTTTTTCACTATATCACCTGCTGTTATTTTTAATTTATAAATCATTCTCAATCACCAACTCTCAAAATTCATATTAAACGAACAAAAAAAGATTCCCCATAGTAACATTCACGGGAAATCTTTAGACTTGTACTATTTTGTAATTTTATATAACCAAGCTTCTGGTTCGTCTAAAATTTTTACATTTTTTACAGCTTCTTCATTTACAGCAAGAATCACACCTGAGGTTGGTGCATCATATTCAACAACAGCTTTTTCAGCTTCGAGCTCGACAACACCTTCACCAGCAGTAATTTGGCTACCTACTTTTGGTAACATCGCAAAGCTAATACTTCCTAAATCATCTTGAGCAAATGCTGTTAAACCAACAATAATTCCATCTGTATCTTCTTTCATCCATAGATTCTTTTCAGTCATTTTTATCCAACTTTCTTACAGAAATGCCTTTTCATATTCTGTTTCTTTAAATCCTAACAGTACTTTATCACCAAGTACCATAATCGGACGTTTGATCAACATTCCATCAACACAAAGACGCTCAGCAGCCTCTTCTTCTGAAAAATCATTCACTATATTTTTTAAACTTTGTTCTCTATAACGAATCCCACTTGTATTAAAGAAGCGACGGATAGGATATTCATTGTTTTTCATCCACTTAACCAGTAATTCTTTTGCTGGTGGTGTCTCAATCATATCGATCATATCATATTCAATTTTATTCTCATCTAACCAAATTTTTGCTTTTTTACATGTCGAACATTTTGGGTACCAATAAAAAATTGCCATAATTTTTGCCTCACTTTCAATTTTACTTTGTTAAGTATATCATAATCAGAAAAAAAAGTATTTGTCTATTTTTTTCATAAATCACTAAAAATATGTTAGAATAGATAGGTTAAGGATAGCTTTAACGGATTGATATATATGTAGGAGGAAAACAATGAAAACTTCATCAAGCAATAAAGAGGATTACCTAAAAGCAATTTATGAGAATAATGGCATTCATGAATTTGTTGCAAATAAAACTTTATCTACTCATCTAGGTGTCTCTCCTGCCTCCGTTACTGAAATGGTTGAAAAATTACAAAATGACGGTTTAATTGAATATAAACCTTATACTGGAGTCAAACTAACACAAGAAGGGTTAAACCAAACCGTCTTAATTATTAGAAATCACCGGATTATCGAAACTTTTCTCTATGAAAAATTAGGTTACTCACTCCATGATCTTCATCATCTTTCAGAAGAATTAGAACATGTTAAAGATTCTGTTTTCTTTTCAAAACTTTATGAATTTCTTGGAGAGCCAGAGACTTGTCCTCATGGCGGTATTATTCCTACAGAGGATTCTTTTATTGAAAAAGCAGTTAAACCCATCTCTTCATTTACAGTTGGTGATTCACCTATGATCTGTCGTGTGATGGATGATGCTAATATTTTAAATTACATGAGTACTATTAATCTTAATATTCGTGACATTATCCATATTATTGAAATAGATGAATTTAATGAATTGATTATTTTTACCATAAATGATGATAGTAGTACTCATCACATTAGCTTTAAACAAGCTCAAATTATTTTTTCATATTAAAAAAGTAGTTAAGACTAAGCCCACAATATGGGTTGATCTTAACTACTTTTTTATTTTGAACGTTTCATGTTTGTTAAATCAATTTCTTCAGGCTGATACTGGTACCTCATCAACATAACAAGACCCACACCAATCATATTACTCATAAGAGAAGACCCTCCCTGACTAATAAATGGTAACGGTATCCCTGTCAATGGTAATAGTCCGATATTAGCTCCAATATTTTCAAACACATGGAATAAAATCATCATAATAACTCCCGTTGCAATGTAAGAGAAAAATTCATTATTCGTGTCGAAACAGACTCTGATCATTCTATAAATTAAAATAAAATATAAAAGGATAACAAAGGTACTACCAATAAAGCCAAAATTTTCAGCAATAACTGAAAAAATCATATCTGACTCTCTAACTGGTACATACACATCAGATACGTTAAAACCTTTACCACCAATCCCACCAGATCCAATGGCTTTTAAAGCTTGAGCTTGTTGATAAGAATTCCCTGTGGCATCATGAAAGGGGTCAATCCAACTGTCAATACGAGCAAATTGATAACTTTTAAAACCAACATTGTAAAGTAGTTCTCTACCCGCATCTGTTGTAACTAAGTATAAAATGCCTGCACCTAAAATACCAAAAGTTACCGCAACTGGAATAATTATTTTCCATGATATTCCAGACATGATAAAAATACCGCCCAAAATAGCCACAAAAACAAGCATTGTTCCAAAATCATTTTGTAGCTTTAATAAAATAGCTACCGGAATTGTAGCAATAATTAATTTCAAAATTAACATGCCATCCGTCTTTAACGTTCTGATTTTTGTTTTTAAATTATGTCCTGTGACAATATAAGACAAAATCAATATATAAGCAATTTTCATTAATTCAGCTGGCTGAAACGTTAAACTCCCAACCCGGAACCAGTTTTTAGACCCTGTTCGAGTGGCTAAGTTTGCATCATAATAGAATAAAAGAGCTGTCATTACACCTAGACCTAGAATATAACCATATGGCGTTAATTTCCAAATCGCTCTTGGACTAAATTGCATGATGACAAATATCAACACGCCACCAATGATATACCATAAACCTTGCTGCGCCATTTGAGAAATAATATTCTTCATTCCAGCATCTTTATCTAAAGCAACATACAATGATAGCATCCCTACAATAGACAATAAAAAGACTGGAAGTAAGATCCCGTAGTCTATTTGTTTAGTTAAATCTTTATTTCTTCTCTGCATAATTCCTCTCTTTTCTGGTTTGTTTTCATTAAACATAACTAGTATTATACTATTCTTTTCTAATTACGCTAGTCTGAGTCGCTTATAATTCATCATTTAGCTTATTTTGCCATTCACTAATTTCTGGTGAGTCTTTTTTTTCTGACATCATCTGATTGACCAATTGATGTTTTAAATCAGATATTTCTAACTCCCTATTTTTCAATTCTTGTTTTAAATTTAACACTTCTTCGTCTTCTTCAAAATCAAAAGGCGTTTCTTTAGTTGTTTTAAGGGCGTGTGTTTCTTGTTTAAGATGTTTTATTTCTTTATTTTTTTGCCAAACATTACTCCACATTACAATCGAAACGATTAACGCACCAATGAACACAGCGCCAATTATGATAACAACTAAAGGAAGTGATATTTTAGTTATCATAAAATTAACTTCAATTTGTTGTGCATTAATAACTGAGAACAGAACCACAATAAATGATAAAATTAAAACTAAAAATAATTTGGTTGTATTCTTCATTTCTACCATCTCCTACTTTTTATTAAAAATCGTTTGAGCTAACAAATCACCTGTGTAAGGAAATAATTGGTAGGCTTTGCTTCCAAATTCCATTATAAAAGGCGCATTAATTTCTCTTTTAGTCGTTCCCATCGATTTTACAATTCGCCGGGCTAATTTTTGAGGATCTAAAGCTAGTTTTCCAACATTTTTTAAGTAACTACCACTTGGATCAGCTAAATCAAAAAATGGTGTTTTAATTGGGCCAGGATTAACGGTTGTCACACTAACACCTAAAGGCTTCATTTCTAATCGTAAACTATTGGAAAAACCTATGACTGCAAATTTAGTTGCTGCATAGATACTAGATTTAGGCGTTGCCATTTTGCCTGCTTGTGATGCAACATTGATAATATGACCCTGACCATTTTCTGCCATTTGAATCCCAATTTTTTGAGTAATATATATCAACCCGAGAACATTGACTGAAAACATTCTTTGAGTATCAGAAAAATTAGTTTCTAAGAATGGCTCAAATAAACCAAAGCCAGCACAATTTACTAAAACATCGATTGTCAGATTCTCTTGTGCTAACGCTTGTAATTTTGATTCTACATCTTCAAAATTAGCCACATCAATAGCAAAAAAATAGGCTTCTAGTTTAGAATAATCTTCACATTTCTCTGCAATCTCTACTAATTTTTCAACTCTTCTAGCACATAAAATTACTCTTGCTCCAGCTTTAGATGCTTCATAGGCAATTTGTTCACCTAAACCGCTTGACGCACCAGTAATTAAGACTGTTTTACCTATTAAATTTTCAAATACTCTTGCCATCTTGCAACTCCTAACTTCTTTTCAATGGTATTTCAATCATATCAAAATCACGAACAATTTTAGTATTAAGAAAGACTGATTTTGCCTCATTTTCTAAATCATATACTGCTTTCCCTAAATATCTGGCACTAATATGAGTGAGAAGCAATTGCTTTACATTAGCATCTTTTGCGATTGTCGCTGCCTGTGTTGATGTAGAATGATAATAACTCTTAGCCATCTTACTTTCATCATGGCTGAATGTACTCTCATGAACTAAAACATCTGCATCTTGAGCAAGTTTTAAACTATTAGGATGTATTCTTGTATCGCCTAGAATAGTTACAATACGACCATCTCGAGAGTCACCAACAAAATCTTTTCCGTCGATAACTCGACCATCTTTTAATTCACAAATCTCACCATTTTTTATTCTTTTATAAATAGGTCCTGATGGTATATTCATTTCTTTTAATTTATCAACTAACAATTCACCTTGGAAGTCAGCTTCAACTACACGGTAGCCATAGCATTTAATTCTATGATCTAACTCTTCACAATAGACTTTAAAGCCTTGATCTTCAAAAACTAAACCTGATTCCTCAATTTCAATGAATTTAATTTGGTATTTTAAATGTGTTTCTGATACTTTTAAACTTGTTAAAATAAAATTACGGATTCCTTTTGGTCCATAGATTTCAAGCGTTCCTTCCCCATTTTGGAAAGAACGACTACTTAATAATCCGGGTAAACCAAAAATATGATCACCGTGTAAATGAGTAATAAAAATTTTTTCTATTTTTCTTGGTCGAATCGTTGTATTTAAAATTTGCTGTTGTGTTCCTTCTCCACAATCAAATAACCAAACAGCATTTCTTTCATCTAATAATTTAAGCGCAATTCCTGTAACATTACGCTGTTTTGAAGGTACTCCTGCACCTGTTCCTAAAAATTGAATTTCCATATTGTACCTACTTTTCTTTTTTAAGTTTACTTGTTATATTTTATGAAAGATTGACTAGTTAAGCAACACTTGTTTTATAAAATTAAGAGTTTCTTTCTATATCATTGTAACAATATTTTAGCCTAATTTAAAACAATAAAAAAAGCAGAAGCGTCCTTTTAAAACAAGGGAAACATCTGACAATTTTTATATCATATTATTTAGTTACTTTTATAGCCCATTAAATAACCCATACCTATTTTTGTCACAATATAAGAGCTACCAATTTTTCGCCTCAATCGTTTCACATGTGTATCGACTGTTCGTTCATCACCTTCATAATTCATTCCCCATACATAATCTAAAATTTGAGCTCTACTTAATACAATATTAATATTATTCATAAAATAACATAATAACTCATATTCTTTTCTTGTTAAGTTTACTATTTCATCTTTTTTTCTTACTTCACAAGTTTCAGTATTCAAAGTTAATTGACCGTATATATGTAAAGAATTTGCAATCAACATCTTTCTAATTCTCACAAGTAAAACTGAAATATCATATGGTTTGATTATATAATCATCAGCTCCAGCAATGAGTATTTTTAATTCATCTAATGACGAATTGTCACATGTCAGCAATAAGATTTTTACAGAATGATTCGATGATCTTATAGCATGACATAATTCTACTTTGTCTTCATTTAAAAACTCAGCGTCAATAATAACTAATTTAATTTCACTACATGTTACAAGAAATAATATCTCCTCTTTTTCATAAGATAATATAACTTCATAACCTTCATTTTCTAAATATGCTCGTAATAATTTTTGCCGTTCAGTATCATTCTCAACTAATAAAATCTTCATTTTGACATCCCCTTTACCAGCCAACTATTATTCTAATTAGTATCCCTATGTTTTTTTCTTTTTTTCTTCTTGTGATTCTTTTTTTTATTTTTCATTACCACAACAAATAGTATAATAATTAATAGAATAATCAAACTAACTAAACTAATAATTAATAGAAGTTTCCATTCTTTTTTTATAGTCACATCACTCTTATTAAATTTTTTTGCTTCATCTTTATAGATTGTGAAATCTTTGGAAAAATGCCACTCTAAATCATTTGATGTCGCTAACATCTCCATAGAATAGTCTCCTGCCTCTAATTTCTCACCATTTAGAGAAATCGGTAGTTTTAAAGATGAATTAGGAGCCATTTGCAGATTTTTTTTTTATTCTGTAAAATAAATTTCTTTTTTTTCTTTATTAAAAATTTTAGTTTTTATTTCCAAATTATTAACGTAATTAGAAACCGGGTTAATTAATTCTGTAAAAATAACATTGCGGTAGTTAGATTGCCCTGCTTTAACCTCTTTAAATTCAAGATTAGGTATAAGTTCTTTCACATCTTCTCGAATAACAAGAGCAATGGTATACGCATGTAAATTTTCTATTTTTAAGTTCTTTTTTTTATTACTCTCTGATTCATCTGCTATTTTTTCTTGCAAGGTAATTCCGCCAGCGATGATTCCTTTGAATTCCTCTTTAGGTAATGTAATAGCTAGTTTTAACTGTTGGCTTTTTCCTTTAGATATTTTTAATTCTTTTTGTTTTTTATCTATACGGACTACTTTTTCTATTTCCAAGGGTGTGTCTTTATTAACGTTATTCTTTGATTTCATGTATTCAACAACACCATTCATATTAGTTGTTGCATTACTGATAGACGGAACAACTATTATGTCTTCATTTGAATGATTGGTCACTTCTATATAAATATCTTGTGACATGTTAGGAGACATTTTTAAATCAAAATACGTTTGCGTTTTATCGATCTGGTTTTCTGGAATTTGTGACTTTACATTAAACTTCAATTCTGATGACTTTGCTGACAAACCACACGAGCAAAAAGTTAGAAAAAAGCCGATTATTAAAATTCTTTTTTTCATTTTTTTCCTTTCCTTGAAAAAGAGGCTGACTCAAATGGTCAACCTCTTTTCATTTTCCTAAATTATAATGATAGTCAGGAAAAAGTAATTTATTTTATTTCCTATACTTTTTTAATTCGAAGGTACATCAGATAAGATCCACGTAAAACTTGTTTTATACGTGTCGCTTACTTTTTCAGAATTACCTGGAACTGTTAATTGTAAACTATTCGTTACTTTAAAGTCACCTTTATCTTCAACAGTCGATTCATTCCCAAAAACAGCTTTCCATGTTCCAGCACCTTGATTTTTAGAAAAATTCATTACTTTTTGAATAGAGCCACTTGGATCTAATTTAAAAGCTTCAGTAACTTGACCTGGTTGACTTAAAGAATCGGTTTGAAGTTCTCCGTTTTTAAACTCAATTACAGCTCCCTTTAGTTCGTGATTTGTTGAAACTGATTCAAACTGTCCATTTTGTTTCACGTCTAAATCCCAGCCTGATAGTGCTCCTCTATTGTCAGTTACTTGAACGTACACTGGCATATTTTTATTTTCTGAATCAACAATTGTTGCATTATAAACTTGATCATAAACACTAATTTCGTTTGAACTAAAATTTAAATTAGGAGCAAAATCTATTGTTAATGGCTCTTTTGAGGCTTTAAAACTAATTTCTGCCTCTGTATCTTTTTTCTGAATTTCTGAAGCTACAACATTTTTTGACATTCCCACTAACATCAAAAAACTTAATAAAGTAATACTACCTAAAATTTTGTTGTTTTTTTTCATTTTTAAGCTTCCATTCTTTTTTTATTTTTAATTCATAGGTACATCTTGCAATGTCCACTGTATTTTAGCCTGATACGCAGCTTCTTTAGCTGTTCCAGGTGGAATTGAAATAAAAATCCCTTCATTCTCATTCCAGTCACCACTGATATTAACCACTTCATTAAATGAACTAGACTCTTGTTTGATTACAGCATCCATTTCTACGCCAATGATTGATTCTTGATTATTTTTTCTTAAAAATAACGTTTGCTTCAATAGATCATTATCAGTATTTTTAAAATCATCTAGCAATCGTGCTGTCATTCTCCACCTATGATCTCCCCAACGATTATCTCGAACTTTTAAATCGCCTTCTTTGTGGTACAACGAAAATTCTGTTTTACTTCCTTTAATTTCTAACTGATTGCCAAAAGAAACGCTTGGAGGGGATGAGATAAACTCTAAATTACCTTCTTCCACCTTAATTTGACTTTCATTGGAATCAACTTTAGATAGTAATACATCATCTGCATAGCCCTCTATTAGAGAACCTTTAACCGATATAATTCCCGAGTCATTAATTGGTTTTATTTTTGAAGAATACATACAAAAAACAGTGTCTGTTGTCGGTATTTTTTTTTCTAACTGAAAATGAACCTGTCTTGTTTGACTATCAAAAAATCCAGTTCCAATTTTCTCTCTATTTTCACCAATTAGTAAAATATTGGTTGGTTCTTCTAACTTATCATCTATGTTGACAGAAAATTTGAGATCTGTATATGTTCTGTCCTTTAACGAATTATTAGGTGATAATTTGAGTGAAAAATTAAGCGTTTCTCCCACTGTTCCATTTAATGCCTGTGTACCATTTTGATGAAAAACCTCAGATACTAATTTTCCTGTGGTTGGTATAATTTTAGTTATCACTTGATTAGAGATAACTTTCCCCATTTTCATTTGATTCCCAACTGTTCCTTCTAACGCCATTTGCGCTTTAATCTCTTTTCCGGCAGGCACGTCTTTTTTGATTTTTGCTGAATACTTAACAGTTAACTTCTCGTTAAGAGGTATCTTTTTAGACAATTCAATTATTAATTGTTTGTTATTTATGTCCGAATTATTTATTTCTACCTTTTCTCCATTCTCTGATATCACTTCAATAGTTGATACATTTTCTAAAAATTCACTTAGTTGTGTTATAAATGTCAAGTTTTCATAATTAGATTTCACATCAGAAATTGGTGCTACTTCAATCACATAATGGAGCTTTTCCCCAGAATACGCCTCATTTGCTACACTGTTATCTTCATGAAAAACCATTTCTTTTATTTGGGGTTTTAGAAGATACGTTAAATGGACATTTTTTTCTTTAGATTGTTCTTCACTCGAACTAACAAGATACACTTTAATTTTATGATTTTTTTTATCTAAATTTGAAATCGTTGTTTCCCACTCGTAGGATTCTCCAAGTCTTGTATTTGGTATATTTTCAGCAAATTTAATTGGTTGACCATCATCTAATACGTAATACAAATTCACAAATTTTGCTTCACGATCATACCATTCCCCAGATAATTTGAAGTCAGTCCCTTCAAAATACTGATCCTCTTCATTAAGAGTCATTACAGGTTCACCATCATTTTTTTGAATTCCTACAATATATCCCATATCAAAACTTTTTCCAGGTTCTAAGTTCATACGATGACTTTTCATAGAAATCCCAGTATCTATTTTATCTGCTGCTACTGAACCAAAAGGTGCATTATTTATTTCCATTCCCGGACTATCTATATCTTTAAATCCGATATCTCCAAAAAAACTAAGTAACGTTAGATAGTGACCACCTAACCAATTTTCCGGTCCATCAGGAACATTAAAACGATACTGTAATGTATAGTTGCCTGATTCAATGTATAAACCTTTATTATTTCCTAAATACTTGATTGGTACATCATCATTGTTGTTGAGCATCGTGTCATATGTAGAAGCAAAAAAAGTATTCTTTTTTACTTCCTTTGTTGAATTAGTATAACGAGTGTTGACCCGTACAAAACCAGTTTGAACCCCATACTGAATTGTTGATGCTTTAATTCCTCTTATATCATCTTCAACAACCATCAAAAATGCTGGTAGCCCATTCGTTAATTCTTTTTTGTAGTAACGAGTATTAGAGCCATCCAAAGTTGGAGATACCCCTGACATGTTTGTTTGATTCGTACCAATTAGTATTGGTAATGTTGACTTTAATCTATATTTAGCATCATAATAAGCAAATATTTTTTCATTTTCATTAATAAAGTTTATATTAGGTGTAGTCAGGTTGTACGGTGCTGATTTGTCTTTTCCTAGAAAACTCTCAGGACCAAAATAATACGCTAGTTGTTGGTTACTACTTAAATTTATTCGACCTTCTTCCATTTTAAAAATTTCAGTCCAATCATTATTTGGATCAAAATCTTGATATTGTTCAATATCAACCCCCCTACTATTTTGAGTTGTTTTAACTTCTTGTTCGATCAAGTTAGTAGGTTGATTTAATTGACCTGCTGCTAAACCAATCATCGGAAACATCAGAGTACTAACACAAAATATAACTAACGAAAATAATTTCTTTATCACATCTTTTCCTCCTTTCTAGTATATTTATTTAATATTTTTTATTAATGACCTCCTTTTTAATTTCTTCCCTTACGTCATCAATTCTAAAAAAATGATATGTCATCTAAGTGAATTCGACGTGACACCCTTGTGACAAGTTAGGTCAAAAAAATTATTACTTATCTTTTTTCCTATATTCATAGTTAAAAATACTGTAGAATAAACGTTGTAAATAAATAATAATAAAATCTCGACATTCGTTACTATAAACTCTGACACGAATAGAGAGTCAAGACAAGGAGATTAATTTATGGATTTAATTAGTATTGGTGAGCTTTCAAAAGCATCTGGTATATCTGTTCGAGCCTTACGCTACTATGATAAAAAAGGGTTTTTAATACCTGAATTCATTGATGAAAATAGTGGCTATCGTTACTATGCACCCTCTCAATTAGGTAAACTTTATTTTCTTCAACTGTGCAATCATTTTGATGTTCCCTTATCAAGTATTCATAAATTTACACTTGAAGATAACAATCTTAGTTTAGAGAAGTTTGTGAATGTCACTCAAGAAAAATTAACAGAAGATTTTGAGCATTACAATATGCTACAAACGACTTTAAATTCCCTGAGGGATAACCTAGATTCATTTCAAAAAAAGAAAAAAAAGAGTTCACCCTATTTCGAAACCATGGATGAACGATATATCGTTGCCAGTGAATTCATGAATAAACATATAACTTATTTAGAATTTTCTAATTCACTCATAGATGTTTATAAAATTATTTATTCCAATGGATTATCTGCGCTTACTAATCGTGGAATGATCAAAAAAAAAGTTGGCAATACGTATAAACATTATATTTTTTCTGAAATTATTAAAGAAGATTTTTCGACAGAACAGTTAAAATTAATTACTTGCCTACCCAAAGGGGAGTACTATTGTGCGCTATATCCCTATGATACTTTTTATCATCGGATTGCTCCATATTGGGAAAATAATGTTGAAGAGAATGAGTTAGTCATTTCCACTGGTTTTCTTGATAATTCATATCAATTTACCGCTCCATATATTGAAGTTCAAAAAATCAAGATAGGTTAAAAATCATTTTGTATCACACAGCCAAATTAATTTTTTCGACTGACTATAAATAAATTTCAAAAAAAATAAGGATGACATTTTTTGTCATCCTCATTTATATATTATTTAGTTAATCCTTCATGAATTTTATCTAAATTCCATGTCATCATCGTTAAATAAGTATCTCCTTCTTCGCCTTCTTTAGCTAAAGAATCCGTAAAAATTGTATCATAAATCGGAATTTTGGTTTCTCTTGAAACAGATTCCATACTCCTAGGATCCACACTTTGTTCAACAAACAGAGAAGGTACTTTTGTTTTTCTAATTTGATCGATAATTTGACTCATTTGGTCAGGAGTTCCTTGGCTTTCTGTGTTAATTTCCCAGATATAAGCAGCCTTTGTTCCATAAGCTTGTGAATAATACTTAAAAGCTCCCTCACTTGTGACTAAAAGGTTTTTATCCTCTGGTATATCTTTATACCGTTTAACATTATCATCATGTAATGTTTGTAGTTCTTGTGTATATTCTTTGGCATTTTTTTCGTAAAATTCTTTATTTTCTACATCTTTTTCAACTAAGACATCTTTAATATTATTAACATAGATAATCCCGTTTTCTAAAGATAACCAAGCATGAGGATCTTGTTCACTCTCTTGCCCTTTACTCGTTAAAAATAATGGTTCCACATTTTTACTTGTCACAAAATAATCTTTACCATCTTCTTTTTTAGATGTTTTCATTAATTTCATGAACCAACCGCCACCACCAGTTTCAAGATTTAATCCATTATAGAAAATAAGGTCTGCATCCGTTGCTTTAGAAATATCTGCTGGTAATGGTTCAAATTCATGAGGATCTGTTCCACGAGGGACAATACTGTGAACTGAAACCTTATCTTTTCCTACTTGTTCAACCATATCCGCTATGATTGAGTTTGTCGCTACAATCTTTATTTTACCTTCATCATTTTTTTCTTTTTCTGAATTATTAGAAGTTCCTCCACCACACCCCACTAGGGTAAACATAACCAAAAAGGAAACTAGTCCGATAAATACAATTCTAGATTTCTTCAATAATAACAACCTCTTTCTTTTTAAAAATAAATCCTTGTTTAGGTGAGAATATAAAGGCTATGATAAAGAACATAGCAGTTGTTAAAACAATAGTTGCACCTGATGCTAGATTGTAAGAGTAACTAAAGAACAACCCGACAACGGCACTTACGCCACCAATTAAGCTTGATAAGAAAATCATGACTGATAATCTATCAGTTAAAAGATAAGCTGTTGCTGCTGGTGTAACTAACATCGCCACCACTAAAACAGTTCCTACTGTTTGCAATGAAGATACTGCAACAAGTGTTAAAAAGAACATTAATGCATAATGAATAACTTGAACTTTTAACCCATAAGCTTCTGACATCACTGGATCAAAAGAGCTAACTAATAACTCTTTATAGAATAGAGCGACAAATAATATTACCGCAACTGCTACACCTAATGTAGTATACAAATCACTTGGCCTTACAGCTAAAACATTACCAAACAAAATATGGTATAAATCTGTCGAACTTTGTGCAAAAGAGATTAGAATAATACCTAAAGCAAAGAACGAACTAAAAACAATACCGATAGCTGTATCACTTTTTAATTTACTTTTCTGTGTCACAAATCCGATTAATCCTGCAGCCGCAATCCCAAAAATTGACGCCCCAATCATAAAATTAGCTCCCACAATATAACTAACAGCCACTCCAGGCAATACAGCATGAGATATAGCATCTCCCATCAGTGACATTCCTCTAAGAATAATAAAACTTCCGATGACACCAGAAACAACACCAACAATAATAGATGTCATTAAAGCATTTTGTAAAAACTCATATTGCATTAAACCACTTATAAAATTTTGAATCATTAGTCATTCACTCCTTTTATCACAATCTCACCCATAGTATCTCCATAAGCAGCCTGAATATTTTTAGTAACAAAAGTACTTTCAACACTACCAGAAGCAACTAATTGTTTATTCATAATAATTAAATTATCGAAGTATTCACGTGTTTTATGTAAATCATGATGGACGATAACAATTGTTTTCCCTTGATTTCTTAACTCTTTTAATAAATCTACAATAACTTTCTCACTTACCATATCAATTCCTACAAACGGTTCATCTAAAAAGATAATATCTGCTTCTTGTGCTAAAGCTCTAGCAATAAAAACTCGTTGCAGTTGACCACCAGATAAATTACCAATTTGTCGATTAGAGAAGTCTTCCATTTTCACTTGTTTTAAACACTCGACAACTTTTTCTTTTTGAGCCTTTTTAGGTCTTCTAAACAAGCCAAGATTTGGAAATGTTCCTAAAAGAACGACTTCATCGACTTTAATTGGAAAAGTTAAATCAATCGCACTTCTTTGTTCAACGTAAGCTATTTTTTTTCTAATCACGTCTAATGACTTACCAGAAACAGTTACTTCTCCTGACTCTGTTTTGATCAAACCAATCATTGCTTTTAATAAAGTTGACTTACCAGCACCATTTGGTCCAATAATTCCTGTTATTTTTCCAGGTTCAATCGAAACACTTACATTCTCGATTGCTTTTTTATGTTGATAAGCCACTGTCATGTTAGACACTTCAATTGGCTTACTAGTTAATTCTTCATGCACCTCATAAGATGCGGTTGTTGTATTCATCATAAATGAACACCCTCTTTTCTATTTCGGTTTAATTAATTTATTTTTTAGGGTTACCTAAAACTTACTCACAGTATAGCAAATGAAATTGATTATCACAAGTAAAAAACAAAAAAAGAACCAAAAGAGAGTATTTACTCCTTTTTGATTCTTTGGATTTATTTAAATTTTAATCGACAAACTCAAATACAAACTCTTTAATTCTTACAAAATCGCCATCTTTAGCGCCCATTGATCTAAGTGTTTCATCAACACCCATCCCTCTTAATTGACGGGCAAATTTCATGACACTTTCTTCACGGTCAAAGTTGGTCATAACAAATAATTTTTCGAGCTTATCACCTAACAATACCCATGTTGCGTCATCATCACGAGAAACAGTGAAATCTGGCTCTTCAGCTTTATAATCATAATGAACCACATCTTCCACTTCTTCTTCTTGATACATCGGAAACTCTGGTGTAATATCGACTAACTTAGCTGTTGCGTTCAGCAATGGTTCAATCCCCTGTCTTGCAATACTTGAGATAGGGAAGATTGGTAAATCATCAGCAAACTCGTCTTCCTTTAATGCTGCAATTTGTTCTTTAAAAATAGCCAAATTTTCTTCTGCATTAGGCATATCCATTTTATTAGCGACAATAATTTGTGGACGTTCTAAAAGACGCATATTATGTGTTTCTAATTCCTTATTGATTAACACATAATCTTCATAGGGATCGCGACCTTCCATACCACTCATATCAACGACATGTAAGATAACACGGGTACGTTCAATATGACGTAAAAATTGAGTACCTAAACCAATTCCCTCTGATGCCCCTTCAATCAATCCTGGTAAATCAGCCATAACAAAACTATCACCATCTGATGTTGCTACCATACCTAAGTTTGGTACTAGGGTTGTAAAGTGATACGCCCCAATTTTTGGTCTTGCTTTTGATACAATAGAAAGAATAGTTGATTTTCCAACAGATGGAAAGCCTACTAAACCAACGTCTGCTAAGACTTTTAATTCCATTTCTATTTGGCGTTCTTGTCCTGGTTCACCGTTTTCAGCCACTTCTGGTGCTGGATTTCTTGGTGTTGCAAAACGATTATTTCCACGTCCACCGCGTCCTCCACGGGCAATTTGTAACTGTTCACCGTGTTTAACTAAATCTCCTAATAATTCCCCAGTTTCTTTATCTCTAACTGTTGTTCCAGCTGGGACTTTGATAAATTTATCTTCTGATCCTCTACCGTGCATACTTTTACTCATACCATTTTCACCAGCATCAGCCGCAAAATGACGGTTAAATCTAAAGTCCATCAGCGTACGTAAACCTTCATCTACAATAAGAATGACGCTACCGCCTTTTCCGCCATCCCCACCTGCTGGTCCACCATCTGGAACGTATTTTTCACGACGGAAAGCAACCATTCCGTCGCCACCTTTTCCAGCCTTAACATTAATTGTAACCTGATCTAAAAACATGGACATCTCTTGTCCTCCTCATATTCTAAAAAATCTCTTCATCATTGTACTTGTTGCAATAGCATTTGTCCAATTTCTTCTAACGTTTTTCTTGTAATTTTAAGCCTTTTAATTGATTAATGCGACCGAATTACTGGCAAGCATCGTTTGTTCTTGAACTATAATTTGATTAAAAGAAACCGATAACGTTGTCATGTTTGACCGATTTAAAGTATTTGATTTACTTTCCGCGTATAGGCTCATTGCTAAAGACTCTTTATAATCAGCTTCAAAGTAAATAGAAATATTTTTACAAACTTCATCCATAAAAATAAGCAACTCCTCTAAATCAACTAAATCAGTCTGTTGCCTCAAATAAGTCAATGATACTAACGGGACAAAGTGTACACTTTTAATTTTGATACGATTATTTTCAAAAAATTCAATTAAAGTACTAAGATGAGATAAATACTCCAAATCTTTTTTACCATTCATAAGTGTCGATAATGTAGAGGCGACAAGACAACTATCTCTATTCTTCAATCCGATAGCTTGAAATTCTTCAAAATAATATTCCACAATCCCACAGATTTCGACTTCGCTTAAATGAGCCAATTGTTCAGCTTGTGCTAAAGAAACAACCGCACTGTAATCATTTGTCGTTGTAATAAATGGGTGGATGGCCTTTATCTCTTTATATAATCGATCTGCCCGTTGAACAATTGCTTCTCTATCCTCATTTTTAGATAAAAAAAGTTGATACGCGGCAAAATAGGTTGCCCCAGAAGACTTAAATCCATTATCTTTTAAAATTTTTTTATTAAAAAATAACTCTTCAATTCCTTCAACTGAATTTAATTGGCTTGATAGCATTAAACCAGTTAACGTGTATCTTGTAACTTTTGAGAAACTTGTAAACAAACCAGACTTATGAATAAATGCTTTGTCTAGCCAATCAAACTCAGTTAATGGTAAAATTTGTCCTTTCCCAGTAAAAATTCTTGCTAATAAATACTTAACACGTTTATCTAACCATTTGGCGTTAGATTCGTTAAGAATTCTATAATTTTTCTCCAAAAGATCAGTGATCTCTTTATGATCCATGAAATTGTTCTCCTTTTATTGCTTCTTACTTTCTTATTTTAGCTTAAAATCATAGAAAGATAAACAAAAATAGGTTAGCACTTTAGTCGTACTAACCTACATCATTATTATTTATTTTCAATTAGCTCAAAACTCGACCATGGTTTTAGAAAATCTAATAGAAATAATTCATCTTTTGCGATTTTTCCAACAACATTCACACGACCATCATTTGTCATTTCTTTGAGAGCTATTTGTGTTTCACCTTTGTATTGACCATAGCCAACATTATCAATTAACACGTCCCCCCTAGTCATATCTGGTGTATTGGTTTTAGGAAACGCTAAATCTTTATATTTAATTCGAGTCATCGTTGAACGTAAAATGTAGGCTGAACGATCACCACGGTAATCATGTAAGTTATCGAATAGAACAACACGTTCATCTTCTGTAATTGTTTCAAGAACGTCCACTTTAATTTTAGGATTTTCAGAAAAGAACGCTTCTGACATTTCTTTTAATTCTTTTTCTGAAGCGTAAGCATTCCCCACAGTAATATCATCAATCAAACCAGTTAACAAGAAATGTTTTACTTGCGTTCCTATTTCTAAATCACGATGATCTTCTAAAGTACATAACCCATCTTGTGTCGGCCACGGACCAAATGTAGCATCATGTGAATTAACAAAAGCCATCGTATTAATATTATATTGTCTAAATTGATTGGAACAGTTCACAAAATGTTGATACTCCAAACCTGAATAACGATGTGGGTAGAAATTATGAGAGCCTAACAGATTATTGACATTAGGTGAGTAACTCATAATATTATCTACATAGCGTGTACCTGAACTCATATTTATTTCTATTTTAATTCCATACGGATTTCTCGTCATTTTTGCTTCTTCTGCTCCAGTAAAGCCAAGATCTAAACGAATTCCATCTGCCCCTAGTTCATGGAAAAAAGACAAATCATCATAGGAAATACCTAATTGACCAAATAGTGATGGATTAATGTCGACCATCACATCAAAATCTAATTGATTCGCATAATCTACTACTTTTTTAAACTCTGCTATAACTTTTTCCTTATCATCGTTAACCTGTAGTAAACTTGTAAACACACGTTTAAAACCATATTTATGTGCTAAATCTAAATAAGCTTTATCTTTCTCAAATGTTGAACGTTCTGGATAAATCGAAATACCTAATTGTCCCATTGAAGAACCTCCTAGTTTATTCTGAATGCCTTTTCATTATAACAAGAGCTTCATTAATTGTCTAGACCACTTTTATATTTTTAACTGTTGGCAGATACTTCTATTTTTGTTACTATAAATAAGAACACTACTATTTGAACAACGGAAGGAAAATTGTATGAAAAGAAATAAATTATTCATAGGTTCTGCAACACTTTTATTATCTGTTATGTTATTAGGGGCATGTGGTAATGGTGACACTAAAGAAACTAAATCAAAATCTAGTGACACAGCGCAATCTTCAACTGAAAAGAAAGAAAAAGTTGACCTTAACAAATTAGAATTACCTCAATTAAATAAGGAAGTAGCTGAAAATGAAGCATTAGTTGAAATGGTTACATCTGAGGGAACAATCAAAATCAAACTATTTCCAGAACAAGCACCAAAAACGGTAGAAAATTTTATGACCCATGCAAAAGATGGCTACTATAATGGATTAGCTTTCCATAGAGTGATGAATAATTTTATGATTCAAGGTGGCGATCCTAAAGGGGACGGTACTGGTGGTGAAAGTATTTGGAAGGAAGCCTTTGAAGATGAATTCTCAAACCAACTTTATAACTTACGTGGTGCTTTATCTATGGCTAATTCAGGTCCTAATACAAACGGTAGTCAATTCTTTATCGTTCAAAATAATGATGATATGTCCGACGGTTTGTTATCAGAAGTTTATCCATCGAAAATTATTGACGCCTACAAAGATGGAGGCACTCCTCATTTAGATGGTAAACATACTGTTTTCGGTCAAGTAACTGAAGGTTTGGATGTCGTAGATAAAATTGCTGCTGTTGAGACTGGCGAAGCTGATAAGCCTAAAAAAGAGGTTAAAATCGAAAAAATCAATATTTTACAAGAAGCGAAAAAATAACAAAAAGCGAAGTCGACTTTATGTCAGCTTCGCTTTTTTTCACCACTCTACTTTTGTAATCCAACCTTTTGGTGCTTCAATGTCACCAAATTGAATGCCAGTTAATTCATCATATAGGCGTTTAGTTACTGGTCCAACTTCTATTTCAGAATAAAAGACATGAAAATCCTCTTCCAGTTGAATCCCACCAATTGGAGAAATCACTGCCGCTGTTCCACATGCTCCCGCCTCACTAAATTGATCAAGTTCAGTTAAGTAACAATCTCCCTCAATAGCCTCCATCCCTAAACGCTCTTTAGCCAAGTAAAGCAATGAGTATTTAGTGATACTAGGCAAAATGGAGGGGGAAATTGGAGTGATAAAACGATTGTCTTTTGTAATACCAAAAAAATTAGCAGCACCTACTTCTTCTATCTTAGTATGTGTTGCCGGATCAAGATAAATGCAATCAGAAAATAATCTCTCTTTTGCTTCTGTTCCTGGTAACAAACTAGCGGCATAATTTCCACCAACTTTAACCGCACCAGTTCCCGCTGGAGCCGCTCTATCATAATCAGATATCACAAAATTGGTTGGTTTCATACCACCTTTGAAATAAGGACCTACTGGCATACAAAAAACAGTAAAGATGTATTCTTGAGCTGGTGCAACACCGATTGAATCACCAACACCAATAATTATTGGCCTAAGATATAGTGTGCCTCCTGAACCGTAAGGCGGAACGTATTCATGATTAGCTGCCACAACTTTTTTAACTGCATCTATAAATTTATCTTCAGGCATATGAGGTATCATCAAACGACGTCCACTTTGATTAATTCGTTTGGCATTTTCTTCTACTCTAAACAAATTAATTGTTCCGTCATTAGTTCGATATGCTTTTAATCCTTCAAAACACTGTTGACCATAGTGAATTGCTGGAGAACCTTCACTAATATGTAATTGATTATCCTCAGTCATAATCCCGTCATCCCAACTACCATCTTTCCAATACGAAAGATATCTTAGTGGTGTTTTGATGTAAGAAAATCCCAATTCGTCCCATTTGATGTCTACCATAATACATTCCACCTTCCAAACTTTTTTATTAGTTTATCACAATTCATCTCTTAATCCTCATCTTTTCTTAATTTTTTATGGAAACAGAATGAAAATCCTATAAGAATTTATAAAAACTCTATTTAAATGTATCTTCATTCTCATCTTTTAGTTATTATTAAATAACAAAGATTTTATTAAAAGGAGAATAACATGAAAAAGCAACGTTTAATTACAATTTGGGGAGATATTGTTGGAATAGTTGATTTAATAAAAGCTCTTTTAATTTCTATTATTTTAACGATGGGGCTATATAATCTTGCAGATAAAAATAGTCCCACACAACAATTATTTTTCGGACTATTAGGAGCTATCATTGCTTTTACCGTTAATTCGTTTTTCATTACACCAAAAAGAAAGCTTCATGATCATGTCACACCTTCTAAGGAGATGGATCATGACAACTAGTTTACTTATCGAAATGATAATTGCCAGTATTTTAGCTGTAACCCTCTATTCTTTCATTGGGCTAATTCCCGGGACAGATGAAACCAGTGTTTTGATGCCCGTAACACTCGCTCTTATTTTAGGTGGTATTAACCCTATTGTAGTATTAACTTTTTTTATCGCTGCCTGTGTCACACTAAATTTAATGAACGCTATACCGACCCTGATTGCAGGGTTACCTGGTGGTGTTCTTTCTGCTCCTATGATTGAGCATGCTTTAATTATTAAAAAGTATGGTCGAACTAGTGCTGTGATTAAAAAAATAGCCCGTGCTAGCGTGATTGGTGTTCTTGTTTCTTTGATTATTAGTATTATTATTGCTAATCTAATCGCCCCTTTTGCGACAACCATTACTTCCTATGCCAGTTGGCTATTTATTGGTGGTGCTATTTTTTTATCTCTATTAAGTTCAGCTAAAATTTTGTCTCTTATCAGTATTGTTCCTTTAGCTATGCTATTTCAAGGGATTCGACATCTGTATTGGGAAAGCGGGGCTGTACCTTTAGAAAAAAATATCACAACGTCTTTTTTTCTTGGCATTACTGTTGCACCACTAATTCTTTCTCTTTTATCCTTATTACAAAAGAATGAATTAGACAAGGTAACTGTAACTTCTACGAAAAACATCACACTGCCTACTATTAAGAAAAATAAACAGTCACTAACAAAGAAAGAAACTATTTTCGCAAGTTTATCAACTTTTATTGCTAATTTTTTATTCGTTTTAAGTCCAGTAGGTTTAATTTTACTTATAGGAGAATCAGTTGGTAAAAGAGAATCTGATGAGCTAAAAAGAGCTGAACTTACAGTAACAACAATGAATGCTTTAGCTCAAGGGACTTATATTTCAGGCCTTTTAATCTCAATTGTCGCTATTGGAATTCCTTTAGCACCAACTGCAATTGGTCCTGGTGCTGCTTTTTTTGAATCCCCACCAGTTTTTAAAATCGGGGCAACCATCACGCAAGCTTATTCTCAACCACAGTTAATCACTGCTTTTGTGATGGGTAGTTTAATTGCACTTTTACTAGTTTACTTTATCGCAACAAAACTTTCTGAGAAGCTTACTTCTTTTGTCTTAACTAAAATTCCCCATGAAAGTTTACTTGCTTTATTTATCGCTCTTGTGTTTTTACTTGCTTATATTGATGCCGGCTTAATAAATATATTTGGTGTTTTATTAATTGGTATTATCTGTGGTACACTAAACCGGTTGGGTGTAAGCTATGGTGTTCAGTTTATGGCACTTTATGCTGCACCATTTATCATTCAAATTATTAGTTATAAATAAAAGGAGCGACGACTATGAAAAAAGAAACGCAAGGTGTTGGTGAATCAAATGCTAAGATTATTCTTTTAGGAGAACATTCTGTTGTTTACAATCAACCATCTATCGCTATTCCTTTTCCTGCTGCTAAAGTTAAGGCAGTTGTTAAAGAAACAAGGGATCAAACAGTGATCAGTTGTGAATTTTATCAAGGCCTATTAGAAGATATGCCAGAATTATTAGAGAGTTTAAAAGAAACAATTCGTGTCACACTGAAGCAATTACATAAAGAAAATTATCCTCTTGCTATTACAATTGAGAGTCAGATTCCTGCTGAACGTGGTATGGGATCAAGCGCTGCAGTTTCAGTCGCCACAACACGAGCATTATTTGATTTTTTTAACACAGACTTAACACAAGAAAATTTACTGGCAATCGTTGATATTTCTGAAAAAATTGCCCATGGAAATCCCAGTGGTTTAGATGCCCTAATGACAAGTAGTTCATCGCCTTACTACTATACTAAAGGTCAACCTTTTGAACCTTTAAAATTAAATTTAGACGCTTATTTAGTAGTGGGTGACACTGGGAAAACTGGCCAAACAAAAGAAGCTGTTGCTAGTATTTCAAAAAAACTAACTAACACTGATTCAGTCAATACAAAAAAAAGGATTAATCAACTTGGAGAACTAGCAAAAAAAGGACGCTACTTTTTAGAAAACAATGAAGCTGCAAAACTTGGTTTAACTATGTCACACGTTCACCAACTTCTAAATCAACTCGGAGTTTCTAGTTCTGAATTAAATCGATTAGTAGAAACTGCAGAAAATAATGGCGCAATAGGAGCTAAATTAACTGGTGGCGGTCGTGGTGGTTGTATGATTGCCTTAACCCATGATAAAATGAGTGCTGAGAAAATCGCCCAGGCATTAGCAGATAATGGTGCTAAAACAACTTGGGTTTACGATATGAGAAGAGGAATTTAAATGAAATCAACTGGCCGATGCCGTGCACATACAAATATCGCTTTAATTAAATATTGGGGAAAACGAAATGAAGAACTCTTCCTACCTATGAACAGTAGCCTTTCATTAACTTTGGATGCTTTTTTTACTGATACTGAAGTAGTTTTAGATGATAACTTAACTTCAGATGAATTCTATTTAGATGACACTAAACAAGGGGTCGAAGAAACTCAAAAGATTACAGAATTCTTAAATTTGTTTAGGAATTTAGCTAAAATTGAGACAAAAGCTTGTGTAAAGAGTTATAATCATGTTCCGACTGCTGCCGGTTTAGCCTCTTCTGCTTCCGCTTTTTCAGCTCTAGCTGGAGCAATGAATCAGGCAATTGGTCTTAACTTAGATTTAAAAACTCTATCTACTTTTGCTAGACAAGGTAGTGGTAGTGCTACTAGGAGTGTCTACGGAGGTTTTGTTGAGTGGTTTATGGGGAATGATGATGAAACGACTTCAAGTCATGCAATCCCTGTTGATGATGCATCATGGGATATTGGGATGATTGTGATTGCAGTTAATACGGGGCGTAAGAAATTATCCAGCCGTGTCGGAATGAAACAGACCATCAAAACGTCGCCCTTTTATTCATCTTGGGTTGAAACAGCTACCTCAGACCTTACAAAAATGAAAGAAGCGATTAAAAAGCAAGATTTTATCCAATTAGGTGAAATTACAGAATCCAACGGAATGAAAATGCATGCGACAATGTTAGGTGCTTTTCCGCCAATTTCTTATTGGGAGCCAGACAGTGTAAAAGCCATCCAGAAAGTCAAAGAAATTCGTGAGACAGGCATTCCATGCTATGTTACAATGGATGCTGGTCCGAACGTTAAGGTATTATGTAAACAATCGGATATGTTAAAAATAGAGCAACTTCTATTAGAAGAATTCAAAGAAGAACAAATCATTCCTTCTAAGATTGGTGAAGGAATCCGACTATTAAATAGATCAGAATGGAATTATTAAAGGAGAGATTTTTTTGATAAAAGCAAGTGCTCCAGGAAAATTATATATTGCGGGAGAATATGCTGTTCTTGAGCCCGGACATCCTGCACTCATTGTAGCCCTGGATCAATTTATTACCGTAACACTTAAAGAAGCTGACAAACAAGGTAGTATTTGTTCAAGCTACTCCAATGGTATTTCAATCCCGTGGACAAGAAAAAACGGTAAATTTTATATTGATGAAAGAGAAAATCCCTTCTCATATATAACTAAATCAGTCACCATTGTAGAACAATATCTACAAGAATTAAATTATGACTTAAAATATTTTGATTTAACGATCGAAAGTGAATTAGACAATAAGGATGGTCGTAAATACGGTTTAGGTTCAAGTGGTGCTGTAACGATCGCAACAATAAAAGCTATATTGTCACTTTATAAGATTACTTATGATTCAGAATTACTTTATAAATTAGCTGCTATTACCCACTTATCTCTAAATAGTAATGGCTCTTTTGGCGACTTAGCCGCCAGTTCTTATGGTGGCTGGATTGCCTATGCTTGTTTTGAAAGAGAATGGGTTATTGAACAATTAGCTGAGGGTGAAAAGATTAATTCTCTTCTTTTACAAGAGTGGCCGAAATTAATGATTGAGCCACTAAAAGCACCTGCTGATTTAAGACTTTTAATTGGTTGGACAGGCTCACCTGCTTCCACCACTTCTCTTGTCGATCAATTAAATGATGAACAAAATGAAATGAATGGTTTCTATAAGCAATTCCTTCTCGATAGTAATCAATGTGTTACTTCTATTATTAATGCGTTTAAAAACAAAGATATCGAAAAAATCCAAAAAGGAATTCGAATCAATCGTGATTTATTAAAATCATTAGCACAAAAAAGTGGGGTTGATATCGAAACTCAAGCACTGACAGATCTTTGTACCATTGCCGAAAGTTTCAATGGCGCTGCTAAATCTTCTGGCGCTGGTGGTGGAGATTGTGGGATTGTTTTATTTAATCAACATGATGAAATTTTGCCTATGGTTAATAATTGGCGTGAACAAGGGATTGTAAATTTACCTCTACAGGTTTATAAAGAAGAAAAAACTGATTATTCATCAATTATGTGGGAGGACTAAGAATGACAACTCATTGGAATCGAAAAGATCAACACATCCATTTAGCTGAGATGCAGTACAATGAAACCTCTTCAAATGGATTAGATGAAGTTCGTTTTATTCATCAATCTTTTTCTGAAATCAAAACAGATGATGTAAAACTAAATACAACTTTGGGTAGTCTTTCATTAGACTATCCTTTCTTCATAAATGCTATGACTGGTGGTAGTGAAAAAGCTCATGTCATCAACCAAAATCTAGCCATGATTGCCAAAGAAACTCACTTAGCAATGGCTGTTGGTTCTGTCAGTGTCGCACTTAAAGAACCTAGTACTATTGAAAGTTTTAAGGTAGTTAGAAAAAATAATCCTGATGGCTTAATCATTTCTAATTTAGGGGCTCATCATTCTGTAGATAGTGCTAAACGTGCAATAGATTTATTAGAGGCTAATGCTCTACAAATTCACGTCAACACGCCACAAGAATTGGTCATGCCAGAAGGTGATCGTGACTTTACTAATTGGCTGAGTAACATTGAACGTATTGTCAAAAATGTTCAAGCACCAGTTATCGTTAAAGAAGTCGGGTTTGGAATGTCAAAAGAAACCATTCAACAATTACTTGATATTGGGGTGGGTGTCATTGATGTCAGCGGTCGAGGTGGGACTAATTTTATTCATATCGAAAACGAACGTCGAGATCATAAAGAATTTGATTATTTACTGAATTGGGGACAAACAACGGCTGAATCTTTACTCGAAGCTCATTTTTACCGAAAACAAGCCGATTTTATCGCTTCTGGAGGTATAAAAAATCCTCTCCAAATGCTTGCTGCTTTTGGACTCGGCGCCAAAGCAGTTGGGATTTCTGGAGAATTTTTGCATATGATTCTAACTAAAGGAAACCAAGTATCTATCGAACAAATAGAAAGTTGGAAAGAAGAATTAACGTTTCTAATGACAATGATTGGTGCTAAAAGAATCGTTGAGATTGAGAGAAAACCAATCGTTCTCTCACCTGATTTAGTCAACTGGTGTACACAACGTCATATTAATTTCAAACATCAATAAAAACGAGAGAGACTCAAGTTTTCAACTTGTTTCTCACTCGTTTTTTTCATATTCTAAAATATCTCCTGGTTGGCAATCAAGTGCTTCACATATCTTTTCTAAAGTCGAAAATTTCACAGCCTTGGCTTTTTCATTTTTTAAGATAGACAGATTAGCCATTGTAATACCTACATGTTCAGATAACTCAGTAACTGACATTTTTCTTTTAGCAAGCATCACATCTAAATTAACGCGAATCGGCATTTTTCAGCACTTCCTTTTCTTTTAAATAGTTAGATCATTCTCCGATTTTAGATTACCTGCCATTTTAAATATATAAGATAATAGTGAGGCAATGACTGAGAGTGTTAATCCAACAAAAAAGAAAAAGAAACAAATTAAAAAGAATGGATAATTTCCTTTTAATTCAAATAAGCCGATAATAATTCCAATCCCATAAATACCACTTTCAATTAAACTAGCATAGGCTATTTGAATCAATCGTTGGCTATTTTTTTCTGAAAATATCTCTTCTTTTAACAAGTCTGAACTTATTTTCCAAAGTTTAAATAGAATAAATACAACAGGAATTGCTGTTATCCATAACAGAAACACAATTAATTTTTCAAAAGTTGTGGTTTCTAGATAATCACTAATTTTTGGTCCTACGACTAATAGTAATACAGCTCCACTCAATCCTAAAATAGTAATAATTGATTTAAAAAGTAGGTTAATTTTTTTTATTGTCATTTTTTAACTCCTTACGAGGCTAGTTTCTATTATATCATAATACAATCTAAAAAAAGATAGAGGTTCTTAAATTTGTATAAGAACCTTTATCTAGTCTAGGGTACTACTTTCTTAAACCTGTCATATTTCTTATAAATGCAATTGCTCCAATTATTAAACCTAAAAATACAATAAAAAACCCAATTGGAATTAAAAAGAAGTACGGTTCGATTAAAAATCCTTGAGCATCTACATATTCAGGTAAAAAACCTTTTATAAAAAGGCTACTCCCACCAATTATTAATAAAATAATAGATAGTATTGTCAATTTCGGTGACTGATTATTTTTCATCATGTTAATTCCTGCTTTCTTTCATTTGATGAAATAAATATATCATTTTATTTTTCGTAAGTCAATACTTTCTTATCGTAAAACAATAAATTAATATTGATTAACAAAAAATGAGACTGATTCAAAATATCAGTCTCATTTTTATTTATACGAATAATTTTTTTAATAGTCAGGGAATAAAAAGTTTACCCTCGTTAGATAGCTTATTGTTTAAAGTTAAATATTTTTTTAAGGCTTGATATAAGCATACTTAGCAGTTTGCAATTCAACTAAACGTAAAACGCCTGCTGGAACAACTTTAATAAATGGGTGAATGCTTATTTTATCTACTTCATTTGCGTTCATTGCATTTTGACAGCTACTAAAACAAACGCCTAATTCAGTTAATTCATGCATCGGAATCGCTAAATTTGAGTCTACATATCCTAATACAGCTTTACCATTTGCAACTACTTCAACACTTCTAATGTCTTTTTTTCCTGATTCTAATAAATTAATAATATTGCTTAAAACTGTTTGCCATTTTTCTTGCTTGTCAATATGAAATACAACTTTCATTTCTTATTCCTCCTTCAAATAAATTGGTGCTCTGTAATAATCCTGATGGTCATCACTCTTACTAATCATAGTATATAACAGACCTGCTCTAATATCTAAACTTAGATAAGATTCATTTTTTTTATTAATATTTGTAACCATTGGACAAGCTATTTCTTTTTTTTTATTCTTCAAAAAATTTCTTCCTTCGTCCGTAAAACCTAATACTCTTATGCATGTATTTTCCCACACCTGCTCAATATCTTCTTGTTTAACTTGAAGTAACACATAAGTGCACAATCTCTGAATTCTGGTCCAAGTATACCGTTTACTCTTAACTTTTTGAATAAATTCATTAAAGTTCTCAGAAGATAATGCCGCTTCTTTTAAGCGATACTCTAACCCTTCGACCATTTGATAACAATTTCTTAACTCTTCCACAGTTTGAATGGTTAATTGGTACTTTAAATAGGGCCAGGCATTTTCCCAACTAGCTAAAGGATTTAATTCTAAATCTTGACAGGTCTTAATTGGTACTAAATCTTCTAGATTTTCCAATTGATCTGATAAAATTTTTTCCCTAATAGAGGTCGCGCTAGCAAATTTTTTGTGACTAACTTTTGTATCATGATAGTTATTCCCCACTCTTTGAATCGAATATAAACTCATTGGTTGATCGTACTTCGCATTTTCTTTAGCGTATCCCATACCTAATATATGATTAGGTGAAGAAAAATCAAGTTGCCATTCCGGATACAATTCACGATAAACTTGAGTCATAAGTTGTGGATAGTTACTTCCATTATTTTTAATTTCTCGATATTTTTGATTTATTCTATCGATATTTTCGTTATGAAAACGGCCAAAAGACTCATAATCTACTGATTTACTACTATCTGTACCAAAGCATAAACTATCTACTTTTAACTCTTGGAGGATTTTGACACCTCCTCTTGTAAAGTAATCAGCAGATTGCACAGCATAGGCAAAGGGTAATTCTATCACTAGGTCCGCTCCATTACTTAAAGCCTCTTTTGCCCTTAACCACTTATCTATTACAGCTGGTTCTCCTCGCTGTAAAAAATTGCCACTCATGACTGCCACAATAACATCAGCTTGTGATTTCTTTCTGGCTTGTTCTATATGATATTTATGACCATTATGGAAAGGATTATACTCGACTATTACTCCACAACTTTTCATTTTTTCACATCCTTAAAAAAGCCGGTTATCTTTATTTAAAGATAACACAGCTTTACTTATAATATTTGGCGATTTTTTATTTTTGACAAACAAAAAACCAACGATTGGATTCTTCACTTGGTGCAACATCTTCAAAATCAGCATAAACTTCAACTGATTTAAATCCAGCATCTTTAATCAGAGTTTTATAAGTTGAGATATCGTAAGTTCGTTCTTCATGAAGTTCATCAAAACGCTCAAACTTTCCTTTCTTATCTGAAACAAAGAATGTTAAAAAATGTTCAACACTGTACTCATGATCTCCTGGGTAACTTTCCCAAAGAAAGGCAAATTCATCTGTTTGATAATGATAACTGTATTCTGAAAAAGATTCTTCCATCTGAAAAGTTGAATGAACATCAAAAATAAATGTTCCATTCTCTTTTAGACTATTATAAACACCTGAAAAAACTTGACCTACTGCTTTTTTATCAGGCATATAACAAATCGAGTCTGAATAACAAGTTACAACATCATAACTATTTTTTTCATCTAAATCGAGCATATCTCCTGTTTTAAAAGATAATTTTTCGTCGTCCGATGTAATTCTTTTTTTAGCTAAGGTAATCATGTCCTCAGATAAATCTAACCCGCAGACATTAAAACCTAAATTGGCTAATTCAACTGATAGAATACCTGTCCCACAAGCAAGTTCTAAGACTTTTTGCTGTCTTTTTTCAAGATGTCGACACGTAAATTCTAACCAATCTAAGTACAGATTTTCATCCATCACTTCATCATAAATCTTTGCAAATGTTTCGTAACTTGCCATGCCTAGTCAACCATACTTGTAATATTAACAAGTGGTGCATCTGACCATAATTTTTCTAGATTATAAAATTCTCTTTCTTCATTATGGAAAACATGAACAATCACATCGCCTAAATCAATTAAGACCCAACGAGCTGATTCCTTACCTTCCACACGTTTTACTTCGATTTGACTTTTTTGAGCAGCAGTTATGATTTCACTTGCGATTGCCATTACTTGTTTGTCACTATTACCATGGCAAACAACAAAATAATCAGCTAATAAAGAAACCTCTGCTACGTCTAACGCTACTATATCTTCTGCACGTTTTGAATCAGCTGCTTTAACAACTAATTCTAATATATTATTACTATTAATAATAATTCCTCCTATTTTCATCTCACGACCCAAGCATTATATGTTTCTAATGTCTTGGGGTAAATTTTATTTTGATTATTTATTAAATAAAGCAAGGTATGCTTTGTTTCAAAAGCGACAGCTTCATCTAAATTTTTGTTAGCTACAAGGCGAGCTTCTTCCACTACAGGGAAATGACGTCCCTCTTCAATATAATCTGCCACATAGATAACTTTTTCTAGTTCACTCATAGATTGGCTACCCGTCGTGTGTGATTCGATAGCCTTCAGTATATCTTGATTGGAAATGCCTAACTCTTTTAAAACTAAACGAGCGCCTACAATTCCATGCCAGATATTATTACCATATCGAATAATATCATTATCTATTTCTGACTGTCTAATGAGAGTAATCATCTCTTCATCCGGTCTTTCTTTTGCATAATCATGAGTCAAAGCAGCGATACTTGCTTTTTCCAAATCAACATCATACTTTTCAGCAAGCTCAAGAGCTTTTTTTTCAACTCTTAAAACATGCTGAAATCGTTTATCACTCATTTGAGCAGAAACTAATTTAATTAACTCATCTCTTGTATGTTTCGTATATTGGTTACTGTACTCCATTTTGATACAATCCTTTTTTATGAATATAGTTTAACACATTCTCAGGTAAAAAGTACTTTGCTGAACAATTTGAAGCAATTTTTTTACGAATATCACTAGAACTAATTTCAATCAATGGTAAATCTACCCAAATAATAGGATAAGGGGTTTCTTTACTAGATCCCACTCGCTCCACACCGACAAATTGAATCATCTTCATCAATTCATCAATCTTATACCATTTTGGTAAATACTCAATCATGTCGCCACCAATGATAAAATAATAATCTGTATCAGGATTAGCTTCAATTAAATTTTTCATCGTATCATAAGTATAACTTTTACCTTTTCTATTGATTTCAGCTAATTCTATTCCTAGCTTTGGATTGTCTTCAGTAGCTAATTTCAACATTTGAACACGTTCATTAGAATCAATGGTTTCTTTTTTATCAACATGTGGTGATTCATACGACGGCATTAGAAAAAAACTATCTAATGCTAATTGATGGCACACTTGATCTGCCATTATTAAATGTCCCATGTGAATAGGATTAAATCCACCACCTAAGATACCTACTCTTTTTCTTTTAGAAGGGATTGAATTTACTTTTTCTTGTGCGTGCATCATTATATTAACTTCTGATTTCATACTTTCACCACAATTAAATTGATTGAACTTGTTTAGAAATTTTTTGAAATTTTTCTTTAGATGATTCACGGTAAACAACTAAGATACGCCCAATTATTTGAACAACTTCACAATGAAGTGTTTCTTCAAAAACATCAGCTACATCTTTTGCTTCTTCATCTGTATTTTGCAACAAATTAACTTTAATTAATTCTCTTCTTTCAAGCAAATCATCTACTTGATCTAGTAATGTTTCACTAATGCCATTTTTTCCAATTTGAACCAGTGGATTCATATGGTGTGCTTCGCTTCTTAAAAAGCGTTTTTGTTTTCCTCTTAATTTCATTCTTCTTACCTCTTCTATTTTTAAATTAGTGATTTTCTTTGAATCACGTCAACACCTTTTGGCGCCCAACCTGCTACAACACCTGCATCCGGAATAGTTACCCAACCAAGACCTGCAAATACTAAATCAGTTTTTTCCTTCACTGAAAATTCAAAGCGAACAAGTTCAGGAAACTCATCTAGTTCATTTTCTCGTGGCGGCTGTAATAGTCCACCTGCATGTTTTTCATAAAATTCTGTGGCGGTTTCTAATTTAGTACGATGTATCGTTAAGTCATTAGAAACATACGTAATAAATCCTTGTTTATTTCCTTGAATAAAATCAAAACGTGCTAAACCACCTAAAAATAGTGTCTGACCTGCATTTAATTGGTAAACTTTTGGCTTAATTTCTTTTTTTGGTGAAACAAGCATTAAATCTTTTTTACCTAAATAATGCGCCATTTGATGACGATGAATAATTCCTGGTGTGTCGATTAAGAAGCGACCATCCTCTAAAGGAATTTCAATCTTATCTAAAGTTGTTCCAGGAAATTGTGACGTAGTAATTAAGTCTTTTACTCCAGCTGAATGATTGATGATTGCATTAATCAATGTTGATTTACCAACGTTTGTAACACCTACTACATACACATCACGCCCTGCACGATGTTCCTCAATCAATTCAAGTAACTCTTCAATATCTGAACTACTTTTCGCACTTGTTAAGGTCACATCTGTTGGTCTTAAACCAACTTCAAAAGCTCTTTCCTTCATCCATTGGGTCATCTTGCCACGTTTTAATGATTTAGGTAAAATATCCACTTTATTTCCAACCAGTAAAACTGGATTATTACCAACAAAACGGTGTAATCCTGGAATTAAACTTCCATTAAAATCAAAGATATCTACCACATTAACTATTAAAGCATCTGAATCTCCAATACTGTTTAAAAGAGCTAAGAATTCCTTATCTGTAATAGCCACATCTTGAATGTCATTATAGTGTCTTAATCTAAAACAACGTTGACAATAAACATCGCCACTTTCTAAGCCTTTTTCAAGAGCTGAATTCGGTGTAAACCCAATCCCCTCTTTGTCCTCTGTCTGAATAACTGTCCCACAACCTATACAGCGTATTTCCTCAGTCATTAAGTGATTTCCTCCATTTCATATCCGAGTGTTTTTTATGTAAATATCTTTTTATTTTTTTCTCCATTGTTCGGTTGAATTTCGTATTCCAAGCATCTGTTTCAATAATTGGTTTAACAAGCACGCTTCTAATACCCGCACTGTTGGCACCTTTAATATCTGTCATTAATTGATCACCTACCATAATTAATTTTTCATTAGGTAAGTTATATCTTTTTTCAACTTCATTAAATCCTTTGGCGAATGGCTTCATTGCCCGTGATACATACTCAAGACCTAAATGATTCACTGCACGTTCCACTCGTGAAGCTTTATTATTAGACACAACAATCACTGGAATATTAGCAGCTTTCATTGTTTCAATCCAAGTTAACAATTCAGGTGTGCCATCTGGATTGTTCCAAGCAATTAACGTGTTATCTAAATCCGTTAAAACAGCTTCAATCCCGTGGTCCTTCAATTGATTAGGTGTAATATCATAAATGGCTTCAATCATCCATGTCGGTTTATATTTTTCAAACATAGTGACTTCCTTTCATAAAAAATAGGAGACACATCTTGGCCTCCCACACTTTTCACCATTATACGCTATTTTCTTCTAAAATTCACTAAAAACAATTCAATAGATACTTTTTAACTATAAAAAAACCGTTACAAAGGACTAACGGTTTTACTCTATTTATTATATTCTTAATTATTCCCAATATCTTTCCGATAATAGAATTTTTTTAAATCTTGATTTTCCAACCATTCATATATCTTTTTATGCGCTATTTTTCGGGACTTTTCAGTTACTGCAACTAAAAAAACACGTCCACCATTAGAAACTAAGGTATCATTATTTTGGCTAACACCTGAATAGATAATTTTTACTTCATGTTCTGCACCAAAATCTGGAATTTCAATTCCTTTTTCGTAGACTTCTGGGTATCCTTTTGCTGATACGACAACACCAAGGCTAGTTCCTTCTTTTTTCCATATAATCTTAGGTACTTCTTGACTTAATAATGACTCAATTACCAAACAAAAATCGGAGTCTAATCTTTCAAGCAAGACTTGTGTTTCCGGATCTCCAAATCTAGCATTATATTCAATCACTTTAGGACCTTCATTTGTTAAGATTAATCCCGTATATAAAATACCTTCAAAAGGAATGCCTTCTTTTTTCATCCCTTCAATTGTCGGTTGAATAATATCCTGAATGACTGTTTCTTCCACTTCTTTTGTCACATAATCAACAGGACTATACGCGCCCATTCCACCAGTATTCAATCCCTTGTCACCATCAAAAATAGCTTTATGATCTTTTGCTGCAACCATCGGATAAAATCCTGTTTCATTAACAAAAGACAATAATGAAAATTCTTTCCCAATTAAGAACTCTTCAATGACTACTCGTGATGAAGCCTCTCCTAAAATCGCTTTTAAAACAGTTTGAGCTTCTTCTAACGTATAGACAATCGTTACACCTTTACCAGCTGCAAGCCCATCCTCTTTAATAACAATCGGCAACTTATTTTTTTTAACGTATTCTAATGCTTCAGCATAATCTGAAAAGCCTTGGTAATTTGCTGTCGAAATATCGTATTTAACCATTATTTTTTTAGCAAATTCTTTTGAACCTTCAATCATTGCTGCCGCCTTACTCGGCCCAAAAATTTTAATACCAGCCTGTTTAAAATCATCTACTATGCCATTCATCAATGGAACTTCTGGCCCGACTAAAACCCAATCAATTGCCATTTTTTTAGAAAAAACAATCAATTCATCGTGATTATCTTCTGAAATATCAACAATTTCAATGCCATCAAACAACATACCTGCATTTCCTTTTGCACAAAAAACAGTCTCTACTTTAGGGCTTTCAAGTAATTTTTTACAAATAGCGTGTTCTCTTCCGCCACTACCAATAACTAATATTTTTCTTTTCATCATTAGCTCCTTTTAATGCTTGAAATGTCTTACATTAGTGAAAATCATTGCAATACCGTATTTATCTGCCATATCGATAGATTCTTGATCTTTAATACTTCCACCTGGCTGAATAATTGCTTTAATACCCTGCTTTCCTATTAATTCCACGCTATCAGGCATTGGAAAAAATGCATCACTAGCAAGAACTGCTTCTTCTACATACTCTTGTCCCTGCTTAATTGCAATTTCCACTGAGCCGACTCGATTCATTTGACCTGCTCCGACTCCAAGTGTCCGCTCTTTATTTGCTAGAACGATCGCATTACTTTTAACATGCTTCACGCACTTATTAGCAAAAATCATAGCTTCTAATTCTTCATGAGATGGTTGACGTTTCGTTACTATTTTCCAAGTTGCTGCTTCCTCAACTAACGTATCCATTTCTTGGACTAATAAGCCACCTAAAACTGAAACATATTCTTTTTCAGCTATATCTTTTTGTTCTGTCATATTCAGTTCTAATAGGCGAATATTTTTCTTTTGGCTTAAAACTGCTAAAGCTTCTTTTGAAAATTTTGGTGCAATGATAATTTCTAAGAAAATTTTCCCTAGTTCTTCTGCTGTTTTTAAATCAACTTCTCGATTAAGAGCAATAATGCCACCAAAAATTGAAATAGGATCACTTTTGTAAGCATTCAAAAAAGCGTTATAAATCGTTGAGCCATTTCCAATACCACATGGGTTCATGTGTTTAACAGCTACTGCCGTTGGAGCACTAAATTCACTGATTATTCGCAAACAAGCATCAGCATCTTTAATATTATTATATGACAACTCTTTACCATGTAACTGTTCAGCCGAAGCAATCGAAAAAGGACTAGGAACAGCTGAACCGTAGAAACTTGCTTTTTGATGCCCATTCTCGCCGTATCGTAGTTCTTGTTTTAAATCAAAAGTTAGCGTTAAAGATTCTTGGTTTAACTCTTCCACTTGTTTTGTTAAATAATCTGCAATTAAAGCATCATAACTAGCTGTGTGTCGAAATGCTTTGGCGGCTAGTTCTTTACGAATTTTAACCGTCGTGTTGCCTTCTTCTTTCATCTGTTTTATCACTTTTTTATAATCACAAGGATCAATGACAACTGTCACACTTTCAAAATTTTTACTGGCGCTACGTAGCATACTAGGCCCACCGATATCAATGTTTTCAATCGCTTCGACTTCTGTTACATTTGGTTGTTGAATGGTTTCTTTAAAGGGATAAAGATTAACACAGACTAGATCAATTGCCTTGATTTCATGGTGTTTCATTGTCTCTACATGTGCGGTATCACTCCTTTTACCTAATAAGCCACCGTGAATTTTTGGATGAAGTGTTTTTACGCGTCCATCTAACATTTCAGGAAAATTCGTCACTGTTTCAATCCCAATAGTTGCTATATTAGCTTCAGATAATACTTTTTGTGTGCCACCTGTTGAAACAATCTCAAATCCTAGTGCGATCAATTCTTTAGAAAACTCGATAATTCCAGTTTTATCTGAAACACTAATCAACGCTCTTTTTTTTGTCATTATTTTTCGTTCTCCCTTATAAAATCTGCAATTATTTTTGGGTAATACATGTATTCTAACGAATGAATTCTTTTTTCTAATTCTTCAAGCGTTTCTTCTTCATTTCTTTCTAGGCTTTTTTGAAAAATAATTGGACCAGTGTCTATGCCATTATCTACTAGATGAATCGTAATTCCTGTTTCCATTACCTCAGAATGAAATGCATCATAAATCCCTTGCTTTCCAGGAAAATTGGGCAACAAAGAAGGGTGTAAATTAAGTATTCGGTTTGGATATGCTTTTAAAAGAGTTGAACCTATTATTCGCATGTAACCAGCTAAAATGATTAATTCGATTTCTTCTGCTTTAAGGAAATTTAAAATGTGTGCTTCATATTCAGCTTTAGATAATTCTTTTGTCTTAGGAAATACATAGTAAGGAATGTAGTGCTTTTTAGCTCTTTCAATCACATAAGCAGATTCTTGATCGGTAAATAAACACACCAATTCACCAGAAATCAACTGATTTTTCACATGTTCGACAATCGATTCAAAATTCGACCCATTCCCCGAGGCAAAGATAGCAAATCTCATCGTAATTCCTCAATAAAAACAATTTCTTCTGATTCTTTAGTTATCACACGACCTATTTCATAAGGTGTTTCTCCCAATTTTAATAAGTTCGCTTTCACTTCTGATACCTTCTCAGGAGAAATGGCTAAAACCATGCCAATTCCCATATTGAAAATTTCATACATCTCAGCTTCTTTTAAATTCCCTTGCTCTTGCATCACTGAAAAAATAGCCGGTATCTCCCAAGTTCCTTTGTTAATTTCAACTGCTAAGTTTTCAGATAACATTCTAGGTAAGTTTTCAACAAATCCACCACCTGTCACATGAGAAATTCCGTGAATTAATGAGGATTTAATCAGTGGTAGTACACTCTTAACATAAATTCTTGTTGGCTCTAATAAAGCGTCACCTAATGTTTGATTTCCTAATTTTGGTAATTTATCCGTTAACGAAAAATCATTATCTTTAAAAAATATTTTTCTCACCAATGAGTAGCCGTTTGAATGAATCCCGCTTGAAGCTAACCCAATTAAAATATCTCCTGATTGAACTTTTTCTTTAGTGAGTAACTGACCCTTCTCTGCCACTCCCACCGCAAAACCAGCTAAATCATAATCTGAATCAGCATACATGTCAGGCATCTCAGCTGTCTCTCCACCAATTAACGCCATATTTCCTTGATGACATCCTTCCGCAACTCCTGCGACAATTTGCTCCACTTGTTCTGGATTGGTTTTTCCTGTCGCTAAATAATCTAAAAAATATAACGGTTCTGCTCCTGCAGCTAAGATGTCGTTCACACACATTGCCACACAGTCAATTCCAATTGTGTCGTGTTTATCTGCTTCAATGGCTAACATTAACTTTGTCCCGACACCATCTGTTCCTGATACAAGAACAGGCTTCTTAACACCGAGTGAACTTAAATCAAATGCACCTCCAAAACCTCCTAAACCGCCCATAACACCTAAACGTTCTGTTCTTTTGGCATGTTTTTTGATACGATCTACGACCTCATAACCTGCTTCTACACTAACTCCTGCTTTTTGATAGGCGTTCTTCATTGACTTACTCCTTTAATTAGCTAAATTTTGTTGGTAATCGTAAAGTTCCGTTGGGTAGTCACCATTAAAATAGGCCATACACAGACCTGAATAAGGCGCATCTAATTTAAGACCAATTGAGTTAATTAACCCTTCTTCACTAATAAATTCTAAAGAATCAGCTTCAATTATTTCTCTGATTTCTTCATTCGAATGATTAGAGGCAATTAACTCTTTCTTCGTTTGTATATCGATCCCATAAAAACAAGGGTATTTTAGTGGTGGAGCTGAAATTCTGACATGCACTTCTTTGGCTCCTGCGTCTTTCAAAAGTTTAACAATTCTGCGACTCGTTGTTCCTCTGACGATAGAATCATCCACTAAGATAATTTTCTTCCCTTCAACTACACCACGAACGGCTGAAAGTTTCATTCGAACCCCTTCTTCGCGGAGTTCTTGTGTTGGTTGAATAAAGGTTCTTGCCACATATTGATTTTTAACAAGCCCCATCTCATAAGGAATACCACTTTCTTCAGCATATCCACTAGCCGCTGATAAAGACGAGTTAGGCACTCCAATTACCATATCTGCTTCAACGGGTGCTTCTTTAGCTAAGGTTTTCCCCATTTTTTTTCGAGCTGAATGGACATTAATCCCTTTAATGTTAGAATCAGGTCTAGCAAAATAAATATATTCCATAGAACAGATCGAATATTGTGTTTCTTTCGTGTAGGTTTCAATGGTCATACCTTCATCATTTATAATAATCACTTCGCCAGGTTCAACGTCACGAACAAATTCTGCACCGACAGAATCAAGGGCACAGGTTTCGCTTGCTACAACATACGCCCCACTTTTCATTTGACCAACTGCAAGAGGTCTAAAAGCATTCGAATCAAGAGCTGCATACAACGCATCATCTGTTAATAGTACATAAGCAAAGCCACCTTTTACTTGGTTCAACGCTTCTTTCAAACGGTTTTTAAATGTTTCTTTTTCACTTCGTCTAATCAAGTGCATTAAAATTTCTGTATCTGAATTCGAATGAAAAATGCCACCTTCTTTTTCTACTTCATGGCGTAATGTTTTGGCATTTGTTAAATTACCATTATGAGCTAAAGCAAAATCACCATCAAAAAATTTAAATAAGAAAGGTTGGATGTTATTCACTTCACCCGTTCCAGAAGTGGCATAACGAACATGTCCAATCGATGCATTTCCTGTTAATTTTTCTAAATTTTCAGCTTTCCCAAACACTTCAGTAAGTAGTCCCAAATCACGATGACCTTTTAATACACCTTGATTATTAGAAACTATCCCTGCACCTTCTTGCCCTCTATGTTGAAGTGAATGAAGACCAAAATAAGTCACTCTTGAAGCTTCAGGATGTCCCCAAATACCAAAAACGCCACACTCTTCATTTAAACTTTTTACTTCATAAGACATGTAATTGCGTCCTCCCAAAGTTCTTTGGCTTTTGTTATCTCCACATTAATCGCTTCTGTCTCAGTTACTAAATTAAATATTGGCTCACTTGTTACTTGCCCAAGTAAAACAGCTTTTTCTCCTAGTAAGCCTTCAAATGTCTCTTGATTTTCTGGTTTAACTGATACTACAAAACGTGACGGTGTTTCAGAAAATAGTAACTCAGAAGCCTGATTAAACTCACCTTTAAAACCCAAATTATTTCTAAAACAAGCTTCCATTAATGCAATGCCTAAACCACCTTCAGAACAATCATGAGCACTTTGTAGTTGTCCTTTTTGAATGCTTTCTAATACTAAGTCTTGATTTTGCTTCTCTTTTTCTAAATCAAACTCATTCAAAACACCTTCAATTTTTCCTGTTAATAATTTTTGAAGTTCTGAACCGTTAAAGTCTGCGTTTGTTTCACCAACCACATAAACTAAATCCTCAGACACTTTGAAGTCTTGAGTTGTCACATGTTTCATGTCTTCAACAAGACCAACCATCCCAATGACTGGTGTTGGATAAACTGCATTATTATTTGTCTCATTGTATAAAGAAACATTTCCCGAAATAACTGGGGTTTCAAGTTCACGACACGCTTTAGCAATGCCGTCTGCTGATGTGCTTAATTCCCAGAAGCCTTCTGGTTTGTCAGGAGAACCGTAATTTAGGCAATCTGTAATCGCTAAAGGACGTCCACCACTAGCAACAATGTTTCTAGCTGCTTCGGCTACTGCTAATTGTCCACCGATTTCTGGGTTTAAGTAAAGGTAGCGACTATTACAATCCATCGTCATTGCTAAGCCTTTATTGGTTCCTCGCACTCTTAAAACAGCCGCATCACTTCCAGGTCCTACAACTGTATTCGTTCTGACCTGAGAATCATACGTTTCAAAGATTGCTTTTTTAGAGGCGATTGTCGGTTGTTGTAGTAATTCAAGCAAAATTTCATCGGGTTTTTTTATTTCTGGATTAAAGGGAGTTAACTTTTTAAAATCTTTTATGCGAGCGGGTTCTTTTTGCTCTTTTTGATACTCAGGCGCTTCTTCTGCTAAAGCATCAACTGGTAAATCTGCTACTTGAATACCTTTATGGAATAACCGGTAATGCTTATCGTCTGTAACTTTCCCAATGTTTACCGCATCTAAATCATAAGACTCAAACAAATCAACGACTTGTTGTTCTTCACCTTTTTTTATGCATAATAGCATTCTTTCTTGAGATTCAGAAAGCATCATTTCATATGGTGTCATATTCGTTTCTCTTTGAGGCACATCATCTAAGAAAAGTTCTAAACCAGAACCCGCTTTTGAAGCCATTTCTGAACTGGAAGAAACTAAGCCAGCCGCTCCCATGTCTTGAATGCCGACTAAAATATCTGAGTGATTTAGAATTAAGTCTAAACAAGCTTCCATTAACAGTTTTTCCATGAACGGGTCCCCAACCTGAACGGCAGAACGTTGTTGTTCTTCCCCTTCAGTAAATTCCTCAGAAGCAAATGTTGCTCCGTGAATTCCGTCACGTCCAGTTTTAGCCCCAACGTACATAATCGTGTTGCCAGTTCCTTTGGCTTGCCCTTTTTGGATATCTTTATGTTCTATTAAACCAACACACATGGCATTGACTAAAGGATTTCCCTCATAACAAGGGTCAAAACCAATCTCGCCACCCACAGTTGGAATGCCAATACAGTTACCATAGCCGCCAATGCCAGCCACCACTTGCTCTAATAAATATTTAGTACGATTATTATCTAGTTCTCCAAAACGTAATGAATTTAGCATGGCAATAGGTCTTGCTCCCATACTAAAAATATCCCGAATAATACCGCCCACTCCTGTCGCTGCCCCTTCATAAGGCTCGACAGCTGATGGGTGATTATGACTTTCTGCTTTGAAAACGACTGCTAAATCATCACCAATATCAACAATTCCAGCACCTTCTCCAGGTCCTTGTAACACGTGTTTGCCAGAAGTTAGGAATTTTCTCAAGACGGGTTTACTATTTTTGTAAGAGCAATGTTCGCTCCACATCACTGAAAAAAGTCCTGTTTCAGTATAATTAGGTAAGCGACCTAAAATATTTTCGCTTATTAATTGATACTCTTCATCAGTTAAGCCCCACTCTTGATAAATTTTTTGATCTCTTACTTCTTCTGGTGTCAGTTCATGAATTTTTAACATTAATTTTGACTCACCTTTCTTAGATAATCAACCATTGAGGCAAATAACTTACGCCCTGAATCACTGCCTAATAACTCTTCCATCGCACGTTCTGGATGAGGCATCATGCCTAAGATATTGCCTTCTTTATTAGTAATTCCTGCGATCTTTTCTAAACTTCCATTGGGATTATTCCCTTCATAGGTAAAAATGATCTGATTGTTCTTCTTTAATTCTGCTAATGTTTCTTCGTCACAGTAGTAATTACCTTCACCATGAGCGATCGGTAAAGATAGTAATTCATCTTGCTCGTATTGAGAAGTAAATAAACTTTGATTATTTGAGACCTTAACTGATTGCGTTTGGCAGACAAATTTTAGAGAATCATTTTTAAGCAACACACCTGGTAAAAGACCTGCTTCTGTTAAAATTTGAAATCCATTACACGTTCCGAACACAGGTTTACCTGCTTTAGCAAATTTCGCTACTTCATCCATCACTGATGAAAAACGAGCAATCGCCCCACATCTTAAATAATCCCCATAAGAAAAGCCTCCAGGAATTAAAATTGCGTCAAATTCCGATAAATCTGTTTGTGTGTGACGAATGTATTCGACTTCTTCCTTAATAATATCTTTAATTGCTAAATATAAATCAATATCACAGTTTGAACCTGGAAAAACTAGTACCCCAAATTTCATTTATTTTGCCTCCAGTACTTGGACACGGAAACTTTCCATATTGATATTCGCTAACAATTGATCACTTATTTTTTCAGCGGTTTCGACGGCTTCTTGTTCTGTCTCTGCTTTGACATCAAAATCAAAGAACTTTCCTAATTTAAGATCTGAGATATTTTCATAACCTAATCGAGTAATTGCTCCTTCGATTACTTCTGCTTGTGGATCTAAAACTGATTCCTTATAACTTACATATACTCTGACTTTAAACATAGTTATTCTCCTCTTTCTTTTAAGCGATTTAATATTTCTTGATATACGGGAATAATTTCACCTAAGTCTTTACGGTAGATATCTTTGTCTAGGGACTGTCCTGTTTTTTGATCCCATAGACGACAAGTATCTGGTGTAATTTCATCAGATAAAATAATCTCGTTAAACGTGTCTTTACCAAACTCTAGTTTAAAATCAACTAAGGTCACATCAATTGATTGGAATAATTCTCGCAGTTTTTGATTAATTTCAAGGGCTTGTTCTTTAAGATTTGCCATTTCACTCTCACTGGCAATCTCCAAGTACTTGATATGATCTTCATTAATAAAAGGATCATCTAATTTATCATCTTTGTAATAAAATTCAATGATTGGAAAAGGTAGCTTAGTACCTTCTTCAACGCCTAAACGTTTTGTAAAACTACCAGTTGCAATATTTCTTAAAACGACTTCTAAAGGAATAATCTCAACTTTCTTAACTAATTGTTCGTTATCTGAAATACTTTCTAACCAATGATTCTTAATTCCTTGCTTAGTTAATTCTGAAAAAATTAAGGAAGTAATTTGATTATTCAACTCACCCTTACCACGAATTGCATCTTTCTTTTTACCATTTAAAGCAGTTGCTTGATCAAGATACTCTAATCGTAAGATATTATCATCTTCTGTAGAATGTACGTTTTTAGCTTTGCCTTGATATAAAATAGTTGAAACCACGCTTAATTCATCTCCTATTAATGATCGTTTTTCTAATCTCAAAACGAAAAGTTCGGTTAATTCACTTTGAGTGTATCAACCTTTAAAATGATAGTCAAATATTTATTAACTTTTACTTATGTTTTTATATTTATAGTTCGCGTTTTAATCAAATATCATTCTAAACCGGTTTTATTAACTTAACGTTGCTTAAAAACCGAACGATAGTTATATAAAAAAAGAGTGTTAGACGTTGATTTCGTCTAACACTCACTGATTATCAATTTATATTAATTATTCTTTTCTCGTTTTCTTTGATTATCTTCCGCTATTTTTTTCTGCTCACTAGCGATGAAACCTTTATTATCAAATCTAGCAGATAAATTTTCACCTTTGTTAATACCACCAAGTCCTGTGTTAATCATTTGTCCCCAACCTTTAACTGGATCTTTTCCTTTAGCACGTAACTTATCATTTTTGAGTCTTATTTTTTCAGATTTTAACAGTTTCTTGTCTGTCATCTTCATCAACTCCTATGCTTTAGCTTAATTATAACACAGAAGTTAACTATCCGTCTTTTTAAATTCTACTTTAAAGCCGATATAAGCTAAAACAACAATCACACCTATTACACCAAACAAGATTAGAAGCATTGAATTTTCTTCTCCTGTTTGTGGTAATATTTTTTTTGCCTTTGGGAACCATTCTTTCTTATTGGATGAAGAGTTAACAGTCCCAACGCCAGTTTTAGAATGAGTGGTTGAACTATTCGTAGTTTTAGTCGATTCACTTGTGACTGTGCTTTCCGTTGGGCTACTACTTGCTTCACTTGTGCTTGCATTTTCTGTTGAACTACTATTTGCTTCACCTGTACTTATCGTTTCAACTGTGGAACTACCTTCTTCAGTTGTGCTCGTACTTGGTTCTGTTTCTGGTTCTTGGTTTTCCAATAATTTAAACTGGCTATTTGTTTCAAACAGATCGCCTAAGTCCATAAGTAACTCATCATTGCCAAAACCAGCATTAAATTGAATCCCCAGTGGTAACCCTTCATTTGAGACATAGGTCGGTAAGCTAATCGCAGGTTCTCCTGTTAAGTTAGCTAGTTGCGTATATGGTGTATAGGTTAATGCATCTAACCACTGATCATAAATCAACTTTTTCCGATCCTCAGCTGATGCTGTCTCAATGTTTTTCATTTTTTCTAAATTAGCTGGCGTAATTAATGGATCACCAACTTTTGGCGCTGTTGAAGCGGTGGTTGGCGTTAAATAAATCGGGTACTGTTTATGAAACTCTGCCATAGTCGCTTCTGCTTGATGGTTAAAATCCCATGCTGCATTTATTTCATCTTTAGTGGTCACTTTTCCTGTTTGAAAGAGTGCCCAGGTTAATATATCCACATCATCAATTGTAATCGGACGTTTTAATATCTGATTACCTAAATACTCTGCCATACCACCTGAACCGGCAGCAATCGTATAGTAGTTTTCCATTAATTTGACACCATCAATCTCTGGCTTTGCTTCTTCTACTTGATACCCTTGAGATTTCAAAAATGCCACAGCATTTTCTACAGCCGCTAACGCGTCCTTCGTTACTGGTGTGCCCACTGGCGACTCTGTAGAGTAAGCTATTTTCATATCTTTTGATAAAGTTTGCCCTTTAGCTGTTGGGTCATTTTTTAACGTGTTAAATAAAATTCTTGTATCATTCATATATTTTGTATTAGCAAAATGAACAACCTGCCCTTTTGTTGAAGCACTATTTCCTTTTAAGACACCTCTTGAGGGTTTTAAACCCACAATACCATTCCATGACGCTGGAATTCTAATAGATCCTCCTGCATCACTCCCAGAAGCGACAGGATTCATCCCTGAAGCAATACTAGCCGCTGCACCACCTGATGAGCCTCCCGCTTGATAATTAGGATTCCACGGACTTCCAGTGGGACCATAAAGAGCTGAATCGGTAATATTACGCCATCCCATCTCTGGAAAATTAGTTTGACCAATCACAATAAAACCAGCATTTTGGAGTGCTTTGACAAAAGAACTTGTCCCACCTGCAATTTGATCTTTTGCAAATGGAAACCCATTTGAGTTTGGCATCCCTTTTATTGTGTGCCCCAAGCCCTTAACTAAAATCGGAACACCTAAAAAAGGCTGTCCAGTATCTTGGATTTCTCTAGCTTCTTTTAACGCTGCTTCTTCTCTTAAACCGATAACTGCATTTAGAGCTGGATTTTCTTGATTAACTTTCCGTGTCGCCTGTTTAACTAATTCTTCACTGGTTACTTTTTTACTTCTAACTAGTTCAGCTAATTCTTCGGCTGAGTACTTTGAATAGTCTTTTTCTAAATTTACACTTTGAGTTGTTACTCCTTGCTGATCACTTTTTATTTCCTCAGCAAACACTGGATTAACTAAAACAAATAATCCTATCATTAATCCTAACGTTACTATTTTTTTCATTTTCATCTAAACCACTCTCCTATCCAAGAATTAGTTTAACGAACTATGTGAAATAATGTTAATTCTGTGCTTAAAACGGTTTTTTTAAGTTAAGAATAAATAACAAACGCTATCAAACTAGCCTTTATAAAATACAATTTCGTTTTTTTTACGTAAAAAAAGACTGCAATCCACTTAAGGCACAGTCTTCTTCATTTTTATTCTAACCCGACTCTTTCGAAAATAACATCTACATTTTTTAAATGATAGTTATAGTCAAAAGCATCGTTGATTTCTTCTGGTGTTAAAACAGAAGTAATTTTTTCATCTTCTTCTAAAAGTGTTCTAAATTGAACTTGGTGATCCCAGGCGTAGGCCGTTTTTGGTTGAACCAAATCATATGAACCTTCACGAGACATCCCTTTATCAATTAGTTTAAGTAAGACACGTTGGCTATAAATCAAACCAAATGTCGCATCCATGTTACGTTTCATATTTTCTGGGAAAACCGTTAGATTTTTAACGATATTACCAAAACGGTTTAGCATGTAGTTTAAAAGAATCGTTGTGTCAGGAATAATGATACGCTCAGCTGACGAGTGAGAAATATCTCTTTCATGCCATAAGGAAACATTTTCATAAGCTGTAACCATATGTCCACGAATGACACGAGCTAAACCTGTCATGTTTTCAGAACCAATCGGGTTACGTTTATGTGGCATTGCTGATGAACCTTTTTGACCTTTAGCAAAAAATTCTTCCACTTCACGTGTTTCAGATTTTTGTAGTCCACGGATTTCTGTGGCAAATTTTTCAATACTTGTGGCGATTAACGCCATTGATGATAAGTACTCAGCGTGTAAATCACGAGGTAAGACTTGTGTTGAGATATCTTGGGCACGTAAACCTAATTTTTCGCAAACATATTCTTCTACAAATGGTGGTGTGTTAGCAAATGTTCCTACTGCTCCACTGACTTTGCCTGCTTCAACTGCCTTAGCTGCATGGTCAAAACGTTCCATATTACGTTTCATTTCTGAGTACCATAAAGCAAGTTTTAAACCAAAAGTTGTTGGCTCAGCATGGACTCCGTGAGTTCTTCCCATCATAACAGTATATTTATGTTCTTTGGCTTTTTCACCGATAATCTCAGTAAAGTTAGCTAAGTCTTTTCTTAAAATGTCATTGGCTTGTTTTAATAAATAACCGTAAGCTGTATCTACCACATCCGTACTTGTTAAGCCATAGTGAACCCATTTACGTTCTTCTCCTAAGCTTTCAGAAACAGCACGTGTGAAAGCAACCACATCATGTCTTGTTTCGGCTTCAATTTCTAAAATACGATCAACATCAAAACTAGCATTTTCACGAATCTTTACTACATCTTCTTTCGGAATTTCTCCTAATTCAGCCCAAGCTTCATCAGCTAAAATTTCCACTTCTAGCCAAGCTTGATAACGATTGTCGTCTGTCCAAATTTTACCCATTTCTTCTCGTGTATAACGTTCTAACATTGTCTTATCCTCTCTATTTCCAAATATTGGTTTGATTGATTTCTTCTAATGTTCTTTCAAGACTATTTGATAATATCGTAATATGGCCCATTTTTCTACCATCTTTTACTTCTTTTTTTCCATAATAGTGAAAATTCCATTCAGGTTTTTGATTAATCCATTCTTTTGCTCGGTTTGCTTCCTCACCTAACAAGTTCATCATAATTGAGGATTGATGTAAAATAACTTTTGGAAGTGGCCAACCACAAATCCCTCTGATATGTGAATCAAACTGACTTACGTTGCAAGCTTCAATAGAGTAATGCCCTGAATTGTGTGGCCTAGGTGCCATTTCATTTATAATCAAGCCCCCATTTTTTGTCACAAACATTTCTACAGTAATTGTTCCTTTAATTTGAAGGTTCTTTGCTATTTTTTTAGCCATCTTTTTTGCTTGTGATTCGCAATCCTCTAAAATGTCAGCTGGAATAAGCGAGGTGTGCAAGACATTGTTTTGATGCCTATTTTCAGCAATCGGAAAGACTTCAAATTGACTGTGGCTACTTCCTGACACAATAACCGATATTTCTTTTTCAAAAGTTAGCCATTTTTCTAGAACACACTCACCAAAATGTAAAAGTGAGGTTGCTGATTTAATATCCTTTTCATGTTTAATAACTACTTGTCCTTTACCATCATAACCACCAGAACATGTTTTCAAAACAGAAGGATACCCTAATGAATCGATGCCATTTTTTAGTTCATCCTGATTATTGATAATTTCATAAGGGGCAGTTGGTAAATTCAACTGACTTAAAAAAGATTTTTCATGTTTTCGATTTTGACTAATTTTAAGTAACTCTAAGCCTTGTGGTAATTTTCCTAGTTCAGTACATTTTACTAAAACTTCAGCATCCACATTTTCAAATTCATAAGTCACCACATCTGATTTAGCCACTAATTTTTCGATAGCTTTTGAATCATCATAAGCGGCTTTAATATGCCAATCAGCTACTTGTGAGGCAGGACAATTTGTTGTCGGGTCAAGAATTCCAACGACAAAACCCATCTCTTTAGCACTTAAAGCCATCATTTGTCCTAATTGTCCACCACCAATAATCCCTATAGTTTGTTGTGGTAAAATAATTTTAGTCAAAATGAACCTCACTTTCGATAACCATCTCTTTTAATTTATCGCGATAGTCCTCTAACTTAAGTTCTAATTCTCTATTATTAACTGATAAAATTTGGACAGCGAGTAAGCCCGCATTTTTAGCGCCAGCTTTTCCAATAGCTGTCGTGGCAACGGGAATCCCACCTGGCATTTGAACAATAGACAATAAAGAATCCATCCCTTTTAATATTTTTGACTCTACAGGAACACCAATAACTGGTAAAGTTGTTTTAGCTGCCACCATTCCTGGTAAATGCGCGGCACCGCCTGCACCTGCAATAATTATTTTAATTCCTTTTTTTCTTGCATTCTTTGAAAAGTCGAACATTAAGTCTGGCGTACGATGAGCTGATATTATCTTCTTTTCATATAAAACTCCAAACTCTTCTAAAATTTGACACGCTTCTTTCATTGTTTCCCAATCGGAAATACTTCCCATTATGACAGATACATCAATCATCAGAATATGACCCCTTTCATTTCTTTCATTCTAGCAACTGAGTTAAAAAGGGTCAACAAATAAACGAATTTAATTAATTATTTTTATATTATAGTTCGGTTTTTAACTCTTCCACAAACATATTATAGATATTTTTATATTTCAAATGATTTTCTAAACTTGTAAATATTCGTTTTTGATCTAAAATAATTGATTTTTTTGGAGGCTCAATTAAACAAATTAAGCCAAAACTTGGTTCAGAAAAAACGGACTGGATACAATTTTTACCAAAAATATCTGCAGCAAGTGTCGCTAAAATTGGTGAATCAAAAAAACCACCACTAACTGAAATTTCTCTTGTATCAAGATTGATCAATTCACTGATATAGCGCAAATTAAATAAAATACCTTCACTCAAACTTCTAAGTAAATCTTCCCTCTTATTATGGATAGATATTTTTTTAAAGCCACCTGTAGCCTTTGCGTTCCACAACGGAGCTCTCTCGCCAGCAATATAAGGTAAGAATAAAACACCATTACTTCCAATTGGCGATAACTTAAAAATCTGATCAAGTTCTTCATAAATTGATTGATTTTGACAAAAAACATCACTCGCCCATTCAAGAACTTGCCCTCCGTTATTACTAGCTCCACCAACGACCCAATACTCTTTATTTAAATAATAACAAAATGTTTTTCCTTCTTTATCAAGTTCAATTTTTTTGGTTAATTTTCTAACGGCTCCACTTGTTCCTATTGTTAGAGTATTCATCGTTCCGTTGCCTAAATAACTTGCGTAACTGGCTAAACAGCCATCACACGCACCAATATAAACTAAGATATCTTGAGATATAAATAGCTCATCTGCTAATTCTTTCTTAATAACGTAATAAGCATCTGTATCGACAAGTTCTGCCAATTTTTCTTTTTCTATTTCAAGAAAATCAAGTATTTCTTCGTCCCATTTTTTTTCGTGAATATTAAATAATCCTGTAGCTGATGCTGTGGAATAATCTATCACTTCTTGGCCAGTAAAAGCAGACATCAGATATTCTTTTAATCCAATCCATTTTTTTACCTCTTTAAACCATATTTTATTTTTCATAAAGGCCATTTTTGAAAAAGGAGACATCTCATGAATTGGTGTTCCCGTTTTCTGATAAAAACGATTAGCCAGTTCTTCTTTTTTAAATTCTTTAACAAAAGAACTTGCTTGTGTATCTAACCAAATGAACATTTCTTCATCATACAATGTGTCTATTACAGGCATAATACTATGCATAGCAGTACTGAAACTAATTTGCTCTATTTCGATTCCTTTTTCACCGAATTTTTTGATACCACTTTTAATATGTTGTAAAATTTCAGCTGGATTTTGAAAGACTTTTCCAAACTCTTTATATTGTGTTTCAATTCTAATCTCAATTTTATCTATTAATTGATATTTTTCAAATAAACTAAGTTTGATGTTGGTTGTTCCAACGTCAATGGCTAATCGATACATCTTTTATTGTCCACCTTTTCCTAAGTTTCGCTTCATTACATTTTACCATTTATTATATCTTTTCCAAAATGAGATGAAAGAATAAAAGAAGCTGACCCAATTGTCAGCTTCTATCTTATTTATGTAAATAGCTTTTAATAGTCAGAAGAGTAAAATAACTTTTTGACTCACCTTGTTGATTTTATTCACCAAAGCACTCTAATTTAATTACTGACTAATAATAACAACACCAATCATAATCAAACCAACTGATAATAATTTTAAAGGAGTAATTTTTTCTTTAAATGTAAAGTATGAAATAAAAACAGTCCAAACATATGTTAAGGATGTCATCGGAAAAGCGATAGAATAATCTAAAAATTTAAATAAAACAATATTAGTTGCCGCACTAACAATGTATAAAAAACAACCAATAAGTAACCATTTATTCGTAATTGATTTGATAAAAGTTACTTCAGCCAGTTCGTTCATACCTTGCTTTAAAGCTAATGCGCCGATACTTCCTGAAAGAGTTGTGATAATCAGAATAAGAATAATTTTAAGCATATCAGTCATTATCTTTTCCCCCTTCATATCCTAAGAGAGCTGAGCCACCAATAATAAAAAGTGTCCCTACAACTTTCAAAGTTGTGATTCCTTCATTTAAAAACATAGCACCAAAAATAATCGATAAAGCAAAACCAACACTCATCATAGGTTGCAAAATAGAAACTTCTCCAAATCTAAAGGAAATCATTAAAACAACCATCCCAATTCCTGCAGCTACTAAACCAATAAAATACATTAAATAAGCAAACTTGTTATCACTTGCATCTGCTCCTATTTTCCAGGCTAACTGCCCTAAACTACTCATCGTTGCTGCAAGTAAAATTAGAGTCATTGCTAATTTCATATTCTTTTTATTTTCCATGTCTATCTCCTTTGGTTAAATTCTCATTAATAAAATTTAAAATGGTCTCAAAATATTTTTTCTCTTCATAAACCCATGAACATAAATGAGGCGCATCTTCTACTAGTACCAATTCTTTGATACCAATAGTTGCTTCCATATTTTTATAGACCATCTCATGAGGAACAAATTTATCTTTTGTGCCATGGAAAAATAATATTGGTAGCTTATTTTTTTTAAGTTGCTCGACACTAGATGCTTCTTTTAATGTAAAACCTAGTTTAAATTTAGCAAGATAATTAGCAAAAAATAAAATGGGGGTCGCTGGTAATTTTAGGGCTGAAGATAACAAATACGAAAACTCATCATAAATATTGATATATCCGCAATCAGCAATTAAAATTTTCACCTGCTCCGGCAATTGATCGCCACTCGTCATCATAACTGTGGCCGCACCCATTGACCCACCAAATAAAATAATTTCAGCCTCTGGATAATGGCTAATGATTTTGTCAATCCAGGCTTTGACATTTTCTTTTTCAAGCCAACCCATTCCAATTTCGTTTCCTGTGCTCTTTCCATGACTTTGTAAATCTGGTACTAAGACATTGAATCCTGCTTCATTCAAAACTTTCGCTGGATAAGACATATCTCTTTTACCAGAAGAACGATAGCCATGTACAGCTATGATCCATTTACTAGTTGTCGGAACAGCCCTAAATACTCTAGCACATAGTGTTTCATTGTTCCATGGCATAAATATTTCTTCAGTTGCCTCTTCTTCCCAAAAAGAATGTCCTTCTTCGTTTTGTCTGTCTTCAATTTCTGTGTAAACCGTTTTTTCTTTACTAAAATTATCGGGGTTAAATAAAGCATGTCCTTTTTTAGCAAACCAAGTTGAGTCTTTAAAAAATGCTACATTGACAAAAAAATTAGCTCCGTAAATACAAATACTGATTAAAACTATAAAAATAATTCCAACAACCCAAGCAAACATCTCATCATTCCTCATCAAATTTTTTTATTATGTATATTTATTTTATCATTAAACATGACAAATATCTTTTATATTTGTTAAGTATCATAAGATTTTTTTATTCAAAAATTTTGCTATTATTCTAACAAAAAAACAGACCATTTATCTCGTTATTTGATACGGGACATCTGATCTAGTTTTTATTTATAAAATATCTTTTAAAAAATTAATTTCATAGGCATCTTGATATTGATTTAAGTGACTTAATGCGTCTATTGCATATGATTCTGAATCACGTGACAGCCAATTTTGCCAATCTGATAAACTCTCTCCTTGAGCAACTAACTCTTTGCTCACAACAGATTTACCAAATTCAACAATTCCAATATCTCTATTATTCCCCATTCGTTCAGCAAATTCTTTTCCCTTATCTAAATAGTATTTAACTTGTTCATAATCTTTTTCTTGTAAATAAATTAAAGCCATATAAGCATCTAGACGTGGTCTTTTCCAAAACGTACGGAGCTCTTCGTAAATAGCTCGAGATTTCAATAATAAATCTTTAGCTTTTTCTAGATTTCCTTGAGCAAAGCAAGCTGCTCCTGCATTCGTATAAAAAACCGACAAACTCGATAGTGTATTTTTTTCTTCACACAACTCAATTGATTTTATAAACATTTCGTAGGCTTCGCTGTAGTTATTTTCATTAAATCTGATTTCACCTAGATAGTTATACGCCGCTGCAATGTTTACCGCATATTTTTTAGCGATTTCATCGGTTAACATAAAGGTATTAATAGACTCTCGAAGTAATTTTTCAGCAATCAAGTTATTACCACACATGATTTGATATAATCCTTTGAGTCTTAACAAAACACCTATGGATTGATGATTATTTTCTTTAATTGATAAATCCAGTGCTAACTCAATGTAACCAATCATTTTTTCTGGTTCATCAATTTGAATATAGTAATAAATCATTTGTTTGTATCCTGCCAAAAGATAGCCGTTGTCTTTTAATTCTTTTGAGCGAGTAATAACTTGTTCAATATCTTGAACTCCTTTTTTATATTCACCATATTTGATTAAATAACGACCTTCTAGATATAAAAACTGACGTGTTAACTGTTCAAACACTTCGTTTCCTTGGTACTGAACTTTCAATAAATCTAAAGAGTTTTGAATTTTATCAAATTGTTTAAAAACTTTTTCTTGACTGAATGTCAGCTCTTCTTTAAATGTTCCTTGAGTTTCTATATCAATCGGGAAAAGTTCATGATAAAAACCTAAATATTTTTCAAGATATAATAATTTATATTTCAACGCTTTTAAATCATCTTTCCCTTTTTTATAATGGTAAGAGATATTATCATAAAGTAAATTATCTACACCATTCAAGTGTATCTTACTTTCTAAATAATGTGCTATTTTTTTATGAATAATACGTTTTTTCCCAATTGATTGATTCATATAAATAAATTCTCTTAACTTAATATGAGTAAAAGTGGTGCCCATCTCACCATTTATATCTAATTCCTTAAGAATATTTTTCTTAACAAGATTTTCAATCATGTTAACAATTATTAAGCTGTCCATACCTAGAATTTCTACTAAATCATCCAATAAAGCATAATCATAAAAATAAGAAACAATATTAACTACTTCTTGTTCTCCTTCAGTTAAATACAAAAATCTATTTTTTAAAGCATCTTTCATTTTAACAGTCATCGTATTTAAGTTAGCATTACTTTGAAGTAAACTGACATATTCAATTAAGAAAAACAAATTTCCTTCTGTGTGTTTATAGACATTTTCAACTAAGTGATCTGTCACTTGATCATTATCTAATTTTTTTAGAATAAACTCGTTTGTCTCTTGATATGTAAAGGGGTTTAATTTAATCATTTTTAATAGAGAACACTGAATTAAATTATTTAAAAAGAAGTCTAATTCTACACGGTTTACTTTTCTAGAAGTCATTAAAAAAATGACATTTTCACTTACATTCATCATGACATTTGTTAATAGTTCTAGACTACTTGAATCCATCCATTGAATATCTTCAATAAAAATTAACAACTTACTTTTCTCAGAAATACGATTGATAGTATCAATCAAAACATCGGATAAAACATTTAAATTAACCGAGGACTCTCGTTCAACTAACTTCGCTCCAGCTAAATGTGCCTCAATATTTGGAAAAATTTTTGAAATAGCTTCTTCCCAAATTTCTAAATTTATTTGTTGGTTTTCTTTAATAATCATTGATAATTTATCGATAATTTTTTTCCAAGGCCTAAAAGAATACTTTTCTTCTACTTGGTAACACTGTGTCTCAACAACAGTTACCTCATTTTGGATATTATCCAAAACAACGTTAGCCAGCGCACTTTTTCCAATACCAGCTTCTCCACTAATTACCATAGATAGAAAAGACTGGTTATTTTTAAATGAATTCAACTGAGTTTCAATTTGTTTTAGTTCATCAAAACGTCCATAAAATAAAGAACTAAATCGTTGTTTCCCTTGATTATTATGGTTATTTAAATGGTCTAATGAATCTTCATATATTTTTTTTGTTTGTTTATTAGGTGTAATTCCTAGTTCTGTTTTCAAAGTATTGGATAAATTATAATATGTTTCAACCACTTTTCCATCTCTTTGGTTTGTCTGATAAAATTTCATTAATAATTGATAATTTGATTCGTCAAACTCATCAATATGAATTAACTGGTAAATATTCTTTTCAACATCTTCTAAATTTCCATTTTCAATATCTTGTTCAATTTTTCTCAAACATTCTTGTAAAAACTTTTTCTCGTAAAAGCTACGCATTTTTACAACCCAAATTTCAAATCCTTCACAATCCTTTAAGAAAAAACCTTTTAAAAATTCATCTTTATATAAAAATAAATTTTCCTGAGTTTGTTTCATAAAATTATCAACATCAATATCTAGATCAACCGATCCATTCAATACGAGTAATGCTTTATTTGGAGAACTAATGATCTCTACACCTAAAATTTTATTCGCTTGATAGATAGCGTTTCTTAAATTCTTTTTTGCATTTTGGTCGCTTTTATCTGGCCAAAGCAAACCGGCAACTTCATCTCTACTTGCTGATTTAGTTACTATCAAGTAATAAAGCAAAGCATCTATTTTAGAAAAAGAAAAAAGAATTGCTTCATCGTTTAATCTTATTTCAGGATGTCCAAACATTTTACAACTTAAGCGGTTAGACAAGTTTACTTCCTCCTAACTAGTCATTCTTTGTAACAGTCATACATTTTATCTGTTAAAACATTTACAAAATTCATTATACCTTTTTTTAGTGATAAAATAAACAAACTGTCCACAAAGAAACCTCATTTATTGAATAAATTAATCATTTTTTTGTGAAAGAACTGTTAACAAGTAAAGTTAAACTTTTTTTCATTAAACGATCAATAAATAGCGTATTTTATAAGAAGTCTATTAAATTTTAGCATAACTCAGATGGCAATCGTCACTACCACAATATCAACAAATACCATTTTTTATAGTTTTAAATGCAGATACAAAAAGACCTTAAGAAGAAAGATATTCTCTAAATTCTTAAGGTTCTTAGTAGATTATTTTTTTACAACAATGACTTGGATAGGAAGTTCACACAATCATTATTTAAATAAAGGTTTAATTGCTGCTTCTACTTTAGCATCATCAGCAATGTAAGGGATTGTGATATGGTCTAATCCTTTACGCATTTCATTGTATTCCATTGATGTTTCAATAGCATGTGGATTACGTGCCCAACTACGACGAGCAACGCCACCCATAGTATCCCAAGCAATAGCAGATTTAATAATTTCGTCAGTTGTTTCACTTCCGTCTAATACTAAACCAAAGCCACCATTGATAGATTTACCAATACCAACACCACCACCGTTATGTAGAGCGATTAAACTCATACCACGAGCTGCGTTACCTGCGTAACATTGTGTTGCCATATCAGCAGTAATATTACTACCATCTTTGATATTTGAAGTTTCACGGAATGGAGAGTCTGTACCAGATACATCATGATGGTCACGACCGATCATAACAGGTCCAATTTTACCTTCTCTTACCATTTCATTGAATTTAAGGGCGATATTAACACGTCCCATAGCATCTTGATAAAGAATACGTGCTTCAGTACCTACAACTAATTTATTTTCTTCAGCGTCACGAATCCAATTATAGTTATCACGATCTTGATAGCGACGTGTTGGATCAATTACTTCCATAGCTGCTTTATCAGTAGCCATTAAATCTTCGTGTTTACGGCTTAAACATGCCCAACGGAATGGTCCATAACCATAGTCAAATAACATAGGTCCCATGATATCTTCTACGTATGATGGCCAGATAAATCCGTCTTTATCATCCACACCATTTTTAGAAATTTCTTTAATTCCTGTATCATAGATAGCTTTCATGAATGAGTTACCATAGTCAAAGAAATAAGTTCCTTTAGCTGTTAATGCTTTGATAACTTCAAAGTGACGTTTCAATGTTTTGTCAATTTCAACACGGAATTTATCTTGATCTTCACCTAGAAGTCTTGTTCTTTCTTCAAATGAAATACCAGCTGGACAATAGCCGCCTTCGTAAACATTATGACAAGATGTTTGGTCAGATAATAAATGTACGTGAATATCATTTTCATTAATATACTCTAATAAATCAACAATGTTACCATGGTAAGCAATAGACGTTGTTTCTTCTTTATCCATGTATTCTTTTGCTAATTTCATTGTGTCTGCTGGTGTTTCAGTTACGTGAGAAATCCAACCTTGTTCTAAACGAGTATCAATACGAGAGCGGTCAACTTCTGCTACAATTGCTACAGCTTTAGCAATTTCTCCTGCTTTACCTTGAGCCCCACTCATACCACCAAGTCCTGATGTAATGAATAATTTACCTCTTAAATCACCATCATCAGCAACGCCTAATTTCAAGCGTCCAGCATTTAATAATGTATTGAATGTTCCATGAACAATACCTTGAGGGCCAATATACATCCAACCACCAGCAGTCATTTGACCGTAGTTAGTGACACCCATTTGTTCCCCAATTTCCCAATCTTTAATGTTATCGTATTCTCCAATTAATAAACCATTAGTAATGATAACGCGTGGCGCATCTTTTTTAGAAGCGAATAATCCCATTGGATGTCCAGATTCTACAACTAATGTTTGCTCATCTGTCATTTCTTCTAAGTAGCTCATGATTAATTGGTATTGCATCCAGTTTGAACATACTTGTCCAGTTTCCCCGTAAGTTACTAACTCATATGGATAAAGTGCGATATCAAAGTCTAAGTTGTTATCAATCATAACTTGCATTGCTTTAGCAGCGACACATTTTCCTTTATACTCATCAATTGGTTTTCCGTAAACACGTGTTTTTGGATACCAACGATAGCCGTAAATACGTCCACGAGTTCTTAATTCTTCTAAAAATTCTGGAATGACTTGATCATGAAATTGTTCTGGTACATATCTTAAAGCATTTTTTAATGCTAATATTGTTTGCGATTCTGATAAACGGAACCCTCTATCTGGAGCACGTCTAATACCTTCTTGAAATACCGGCATATCTGGTAATACTTCTGGCAATTTAATTGTCATTGCTTTACTAATATCTGTGTTACTAATCATTTTACTTCCTCCTTAAAATTATCAATAAAAAGTGCATAAATGTTGATACGTTATTACTGTTTTTTCACATAAGTAATGTTTCTTTTAGGTTATACCACTACTATAAAACGAGACGGTCTATTTACTGTCTATCCCTTGTATAAAATAAATATTTTTATAAAAAAACATTCTAAATAAAACGATTACAATAATTTGACAAAAATTAGTCGATAAAAAGCTACAGTAATTACGAGTAAATATTGTTATAATATTATTGTAAATCAAAGGAGGAAAAAAGCAATATGATAGCAGATAAGATTTTAACAAATTTTAGCCAAATTTTTTGTCCGATTGATAATGGACAACCTTTAAAGGGTGCTGAAATGGATCAAGCAGACGTTATTGAAAACGGTTTTATCGCCATTAAAGATGGAAAAATATTAAAAGTAGCAGCAGGTGAACCTGAAACATCCCTTATCGGTTCTCATACAAAAATTGTTGATTATTCTGGAAAATTAGCTTCTCCTGGTTTAATCGACTGTCATACTCATTTAGTTTATGGTGGAAGTCGTGAAAATGAATTTGCTAAAAAATTAAATGGTGTGAGTTATTTAGACATTTTAAAAGAAGGTGGCGGTATTTTAAGTACCGTTCGTTCTACTCGTTCCGCTTCTTTTGAAAACTTATACGATAAATCAAAACGCTTATTAGATCAAATGATCATTCACGGTGTTACTACTGTGGAAGCTAAAAGTGGTTATGGTTTAAATTGGGAAACAGAAAAACGTCAATTAGAAGTGGTCAAAGAATTAAATCATAATCATCCCATTGATTTAGTTTCAACATTTATGGCAGCCCACGCTGTCCCACCTGAATTTGATGGGGATGGGGATGCGTTTATCGAAATGATCATTGCTGAGATGTTACCGCAAGTTAAAGAAGAAAACTTAGCAGAATTTTGTGATATCTTCTGTGAAACAGGTGTTTTCACAGCTAAACAATCATTCCGTTTACTTGAAGCTGCAAAAGAATTAGGCTTTAAATTACGTATCCACGCTGATGAAATTGATTCAATCGGCGGGGTTGATGTAGCTGCTGAGTTAAAATCGGTAAGTGCTGAACATTTAATGGCAGCTACTGATGAAGGCATCAAAAAAATGAGTGAAAGTGGCGTGATTGGTAACTTACTACCAGGAACAACTTTTAGTTTAATGAAAGACACTTACGCTCCAGCTAAAAAAATGCTAGAAGCAGGTATGGCAATTACCTTGTCAACAGATAGTAACCCAGGAAGTTGTCCAACCTCAAACATCCAATTTATTATGCAATTAGGTTGTTTCAAAATGTATCTAACACCAGTCCAAGTCTTCAATGCAGTTACAATTAATGCTGCTTACTCTGTCGGTTTAGGCGATACAATTGGTAGTTTTAAAGAAGGAAAATTAGCTGATATTGCCATTTGGGACGCACCAAATGTTGACTATCCATTATATTTCTTTGCAACAAATCTTGTTCAAGACGTGTATAAACACGGTGAGCTCGTTTCTAAAAATCATCAAATTCTTTAATATAAAAAGGTGACTAAAAATTAATTTTTTTAGTCACCTTTTTTACTATTCTTTTTTGATTGGAACCATTAAATCAATTAGGTCTTTTTTCCACTCTAAGTGCAGAGGTAAGTCTGGACCAGGATCACCATCAATTCTTGATTGTATTTTTATTTCAGAATCTAAATTAATTATTTCAAGACTCTCTGCTTCTAATCTAGTAATGGTTTTTTTTCCCTTTAAGTGGCCCGTAAAAGCATATGTCAAATAAGCCATCGCTTTTGACATCGTCATGTTATTTAAGATATTAATATGAAATGCATTTGGATCATCTAAAGTATAAGGCAATCCTCCTACATAAGATGTTGTTGTTATCAGCGTCACCCATGTTTTTAAATCTTGTTCTTCTTTTTCAGTTTTAAAACGAATTAAATATGACGTTTTACTTCCTATTTTTTTTAACGCTTGATACGGATAAACAATAAGCCCATATTTTTGCTTTTCGCTTTGTCTCACATCATTTGAGATGTCTGCTAGTTTACCAAATGTAAAAGAACTAATAATAGCCTGATCGTTACACTTTCCAATACTAACTTTATTCGTATAATTATCAAGAATAACAGCTATCGCTTTCTCTGTGTCTATCGGAATATTCCAGCGTTTCGCAAAATTATTAATCGTTCCTCCTGGAATAATTCCTAGAGGGACACTTCGATTACTTCTGATAAAAGCGGTCCCGACTATATTAAGCGTTCCATCTCCACCAATTGCTATAATAGCTGAAATTTCAGACATTCTATCTATCAACTTTTGAATAGTATTTTCTGGGCTATCTCCTGCTATAAAAAAAGAATCAATTTTATTATTTTTTAATTTTTCTTGAAGATTCTTAGCTTTTCTTTCTGACTCGCCATTTCCTGCATTTGGATTAAACAAAATACCATAGGGTTTCACTTAGATCATCCCTTCTGTTAAATTAATAGTATATAGCCAATAAAAATGTTTTTAAATTCTTTACTTTATACTCAAATAAACTTACAAACCAAAATCATCAAACTTCCCTAAAGTATGGACATTTTCTGAAATACTCACAAAACTAGTCGGATCGCCTTCCTCAATTGCTTCTTCTAACTGATTTAACTCATATCTTGTAATAACTGTTAAAAGGACTGTTTTTTTACGGTGATCATAGGCACCTTCTGCCTCATCATTTAAAACAGTCACTCCTCTTAATAATCTTTTCTTAAGAGAACATATAACATCCTCTGGGTTTCTTGTAATAATTAAAACTTGCATTTTTTGTTGTTTCGTATAAACAAAATCCATCACTTTTCCACTAACAATAATTGATATTACACTATAAAAAGCATATGGAAAACCAAATAAAGCTCCCGCAGCTATAACAATAATACCATTGATAATCATTGATATTGAACCTATACTTTTCCCTGTTTTCCGTCTGATTGCAATAATACCAATATCTAAACCACCTGTAGCAATCCCGTTCTTTAAAGCAAGTCCCATCGATGTCCCACCAATAGCACCACCAAATAATGCACAAATAATAGGATCTTTTGTTAAAACAATCGTTGGGACCATTTCAATAGCTATTGAGGCAAAGGTTACACTAATGACAGTGAAAATGACTAATTTTTTATTCATTTTAAACCAACCATAAATCAAAAATGGTAAATTTATTAAATAATAAATAACTGACATTGAAGGCTCAAAACCTGTAAATTTCTCAAATACTGTAGTAATTATTTGAGAAAAACCTGTAATTCCTCCCGTGTAAATATTCGCTGGTCGCCAGAAAAAATTTAAAGCAATGGCGTATAACATGGCATATAAAAACGCCACCGTTAACTTATGTGTATATTCTGATATGGTTCCTTTTTCCTCGTACATCTGAGGTTTCACTTCTCAAAACTCCCTTTTATTTCTTGTTCTTACATTTACAATTTTTAGGAATATTTTCTCCAACAATCCCTTTAAAATCAGCGTATAAATCACTTAATTTCACTTCTTCTTCAACACCAGTATCCATATTCTTCATACGAACAACTTCTCGTTCTAATTCATCGTCACCAATCGTTAAAGCAACTTTAGCATTGAGTTTAGATGCTGTTTTGAATTGTGCTTTGGCTTTACGATTTGAGTAGTCACGCTCAGCTGTATAGCCTGCTTCTCTAACTTTTTGGATTAATTTCAACGTTTCAATATTGGTTTTTTCGCCAAGACCAACTACGTAAACATCTACTCCTGGAGTTGTCGGAAGCGCTACTCCTTCAGCTTCCATGCTAATAATCGCACGTTCTAAGCCTAAAGCATAACCAAAGGCTGCATCATGACTATCAGGTCCTTCAAATTCTTTCACTAAACCATCATAACGACCACCAGCACAAATTGTTGTAATTTTACCATTATAGCCTGGTGCATTACTCATAATTTCAAAAACAGTGTGGTTGTAGTAATCTAACCCACGAACCATGCGATGATCGACTACATAGTCAACATCTACTGCATCTAATAATTCTTTAACTTCTTCAAAGAATTTAGCTGAATACTCATCTAAATAATCTAAAATAGACGGTGCATTTTCAACAATCACTTTGTCTTTTTCATCTTTACTATCTAAAACTCGTAAGGGATTAGTGTGTAAACGACGTTGTGAATCGCCACTTAATTCATCAAATTGTGGTTCTAAATAATCAATTAATGCTTGACGATATTCCATACGACATTCCCTTGTACCTAAAGAATTAATTACTAATTTAGTATGAGTAACGCCTAATTCTCTATAAAAGTCTAACGCAGAAAGAATTCCTTCCACATCAATGGCAGGATTAGCACTTCCAATCATTTCAATACCAATTTGGTGAAATTGACGGAAACGACCAAATTGGGCGCGTTCATAACGGAACATTGGTCCGATGTAAAAGGCTTTAAATGGATTTTGGTGTTCTGGTCCAAATAATTTGTTTTCTACATAAGATCTAACAAGTGGGGCTGTATTTTCAGGACGTAAGGTAATATGGCGCCCACCCTTATCTTGGAAATCATACATTTCTTTTGTCACAATATCTGTTGTATCTCCAACACCACGAGTGATTACTTCAATATGCTCAAACATCGGTGTTCTTACTTCATGAATGTCATAACGCTTAAATACTTTTCTTGCGACCGTTTCTACATATTGCCATTTTTCTACCTCACCTGGTAATATATCTGCGGTTCCTTTTGGTTTTTGATATCCCATATATAACACTTCCTCTTATTATTGTTAAGTTTATAGTACAAAAAAAAGGGAGCTGATACAAGTCCTCCCCCTTCTTTTTGCAAATAAAGCCCCGAATATCTAAATATTCGGAAGCTTTATTGTATTTAATTTTTATTTGAAGTCAAATTCAATTTCTAAATCGACTACTTCTTCAACGGCTCTTAATAAATCACCACTGATTAAAACATCAGTTGCTTTTTCTAATTCATCGTAGATTTCAATGTCTTTATCATTTTCAATGACATTAACATATTTTCTAAATGTATCATAGGCTACTTGAGTCCCTTTACCCATCACACCACGATCTGATACAAATTCGATGGCTTGACAAGCAGCCATGATTTCAGTTGCAACAATACGACGAGAGTTGATTAAGATATCACGAGCTGTACGAGCTGCAGTTGTTCCCATACTTACAAAGTCTTCTTGGTTTTCACAAGATGTAATTGAGTCAACACTTGCTGGATGAGCTAAAATTTTGTTTTCTGATGCTAATGAAGCAGCAGCGTATTGTGTAATCATGAAACCAGAGTTAACACCTGGATGTTTCACTAAGAATGAAGGTAATCCACTTAAGTTAGTGTTAACTAAGCGTTCCACACGACGTTCAGATACGTTACCAATTTCAGCAGCACCAATTCCTAAATAGTCAAATGGTTGTGCCATTGGTTCACCGTGGAAGTTACCACCAGAGATAACATCCCCACTACGAGTAATGATTGGGTTATCTGTTACAGAGTTAATTTCAATTTCAACTTTTGTTTTAACAAAAGCGATTGTATCTTTACTTGCACCGTGAATTTGAGGCATACAACGTAATGAGTAAGCATCTTGTACACGTTCAGCTGTTGCTGGTGTTGTTAAAGTACTTCCTGCAATCAATGCACGAACATTTTTAGCAGTTGCTAATTGTCCACTGTGAGGGCGGATAATATGTAATTCTTCGTCAAACGCATTAACGATTCCGTTATGTACTTCTAATGATAAGGCTCCTGCAATATCAGCAAGTTTTAATAATTCGATTGAATCATGAGTAGCTAAAGCACCAATTGCTGTTAATACAGTTGTACCGTTGATTAAAGCTAAACCTTCTTTAGCTTCTAAGTGGATTACAGGAACGCCTGCTTTTTCCATTGCTTCTTTACCAGTCATTAATTCTCCGTTAAAGAAAGCACGGCCTAAACCTAACATTGGTAATACCATATGTGATAATGGTGCTAAATCTCCTGAAGCTCCTAAAGATCCTTTTTCTGGAATGTGAGGAACGACACCATTATTTAACATTGCCATTAATGTTTCGATTGTACTTAAACGGATACCTGAGTGTCCTTTTAATAAAGAGTTAACACGGATTAACATGATTGCACGAACTTCGTCTTCTTTTAAAGGATCGCCAAAGCCGCTTGAGTGAGTACGGATTAAGTTTTCTTGTAATTGACGTGTTTCCTCTTGTGGAATACTTACTTTTACTAAAGAACCAAAACCAGTATTTACACCGTAAACAGTGCGTTTACTTTCAACAATGTCATCAATAATTTTACGAGATGCTTTAACGGCATCAATAGCTGTTTCAGCTAATGCAATTTGAGTTCCTTTACGTGATACTTCAACAACTTGATCCAATGTTAAATCTCTACCATTTAAAATAATTTTTTCGCTCATTATCAATTTTCCTCCTATGGGTTCTAGTTTTTCTAGAGCCATCTGATTACATTTAACCTAATGTTTAAACTTTATTACTTATGTTGCCTAACCTATAACCTTATTATAATCAATGTTATCTAAAAAATGTCAAATTTTAGAGATTAACTTGTTTGTTTTTTACTGCCATTTAAGACAAAGTATAAAATTCCTGCAATGACGATACCGACACCACCAGCAATCAAGCTACTTGAATTAGCTCCCTCTTTCAACATCCAAATACTAACGACAATTGCTAAAATTGGAATCGTTGGTCCGAGTGGTAATCTAAAGGCTGTTTTAGCATCTGGATTTTTCTTACGTAAGAAAATAACCGCTAATGCTGTTGGAATATATTGGATGAAACGGAACACAACACTAAGTTCTGCTAATTGTTCAAAACTACCAGTTAATAATAAACCAGAAGTTAACACACATGAGACGATAATCGCCACATATGGCGCTTCTTTAGAGTTTTTCTTAGCAAATACTTTTGGTAATAAACCTTCGTCAGCGATTGAAGCGCCGTATCTAGGAATCATCATTGAATCCCCAACGTTAAGACCTAAGATTGAAATTAATGCTCCTACTGAGATAATCCATTTACCCCATGGACCAACCATTTGTCCAAAAGCATCTTGAACAGGTGCGCCACTTTCTAAAATACCGACACCTAACATTGCAATTGTTCCTGCAATAATCATAAAATAAAGAACTGATACCACTGTAATTGATCCTAAAATCGCACGCGGCATATTTTTCTTCGCATCTCTCATTTCACCAGCAACTACTGGTAATGCTTCAAATCCGATAAATGCGTAGAAAATTGTCATTGATGTTGAACCTAATGCTTTGGATAATGACATACCTTCTTTAAGTCGTAAGAATGGTGTAAAGTTACCGTTATCAAATCCACCTTTTAAGAAGAAGATTGAGATAAATACAAAGGCAACAATTGGAATTAATTTAGCAATTGTTACTGTGATTGTAAAGATTTTAGATGATTTTAATCCGGTACTGTTAATAATAGATAATAAAATAACTAGTGCAATACTAATAAATGTATTCATACCCTTTAAAGCTGGAAAAGCCATGATTAACAGCTTAGCAAATCCTGCCGCCATCGCTGACCAGGCGATAATTGTTACAAACCAACCAAGTAATCCCACGATAAATCCGACAAAATCTCCAAATGCTGATTTAGAGTATTGGAAAGCTCCTCCGTTTTTATCAAAGTAACAAGATACTTCCGCAAAACACACAGCAAGTAATAATACTAACACCGCATCAAAAAGCATTGCTAGTAGCGACGCTGGACCTAAATCCATATAAATAGTACGTGGTAATAAGAAAATTCCTGAGCCGACTACTGCGTTAATTCCATATAACGTCGCGCCGCTCAAACTGAATTTTGCATTTTCTGTTTCTGAACTCATTGTAAATCCCCTCTCTGATCTGTCAGATCACTTAACTTTGGTTCTTTTTTTACATCCAAATTTTTAAAATTTAAAGAGTTTATCAAAAAGACTTCCTATCCAAATCTGTTTTCTGACGAAACGGACGGTTCACTTACGTTCTATTTCAAGTTTTGTCACTATCTTTCTGGCAATTTTTTGATACGCTCTTCTTGCATCTTTTTTGTCAACGGACACTCACTTCAACAACAATCGGCAGGCGTCCTTCTATAGTCGAACAAACTTTAACTTTTTCTCCACCGAGAGTATCAGTTAAAACTAAACTATCACCTTTTTTAACATTAATTATTTCTTTTTCAGCTGATGTTCCATTAATGATCAACTGACTATCTTCTAAGGCAAAATAAAGATAAAAGACATTCTTTTTCAATACTATTTCTGCATCAGATTGTCTAGTCGTCATTTCACCACCATATTTTGGTAAGTAGATTAAATTGAAATCTGTACATTTTCCAAAACTTTTTGTTATATCACTTCCACAAAAGTAATCTGTTTGAAATGGTGCCAAAACTTCTTTTCGAAATCCTTTTTTGCCACTATGATGAAGTTCTAAAGGATTATCTAAAGACATAATAATGCGTTTGTATTCAGGCAAACTAGAAAAATTACTTTCATTTAACGAAACTTTCGCAGTTGAAATTCTAAAATCAAATTTATTTAAAGCATACTGCCCATCTGGTGGGTAGAGAAACACTTCTGCTGTTTCTCCACCACTCCAGTTAGACACTGAATAATCAGATTGTGAGATAATTTTTTTGTTCATCTCTTTCACCTTTTTTCTAGAATAAACCGATAATGTTACCATCTGAATCAATATCAATTCTTTCTGATGCTGGTGATTTTGGTAAACCTGGCATTGTCATAACAGCTCCCGTAAGTGCGACAATAAATCCAGCCCCTGCAGATACTTTTAAGTTACGAATAGTCACTGTAAAGTCTTTAGGTGCTCCAATCTTAGTTTGATCATCAGAGAATGAATATTGCGTTTTAGCCATACAAATTGGTAAGTTTCCAAAACCTAATTCTTCTAATTTTTTCAATTGTTTACGAGCAGCAGGAACGATTTCTACGCCAGTTCCACCATAAACTTTTTGAACAATTTTGTTTAATTTTTCTTCAATAGTATCTTCTAAATCATAAACAAATTTGAAGTTGTTTGGACGTTCAGCTAATTCGATTACTTTCTCAGCTAAATCTTTCCCACCTTCACCACCGTTAGCCCATACGTCTGAAAGAACAACGTCTACGCCACGCTCTTTACAAGCTTCTTCTACAGCTAGTAATTCAGCATCTGTATCTAATGGGAATTTGTTGATTGCTACAACAACTGGCATACCATAAACTTCTTGAATGTTTTCAATATGTTTGTCTAAGTTAGTTAAACCAGCCATAACTGCTTCAACATTTTCTGGTTCTAATTCTTTTTTAGGAACGCCACCATGCATTTTAAGAGCACGAATTGTTGCTACTAAAACAACTGCGTCTGGTTTTAAGTTTCCTAAGCGACATTTGATGTCGATGAATTTTTCAGCACCTAAGTCAGCTCCAAAACCAGCTTCTGTAATTGCATAATCAGCATATTTTAATGCTAATTTAGTTGCGATCACACTGTTACAACCATGAGCGATATTGGCAAATGGGCCACCGTGGATGATTGCAGGTGTGTGTTCTAATGTTTGAACTAAGTTTGGATGGATCGCATCTTTAAGTAAGGCAGCTAAAGCGCCACCTGCTTTTAAGTCTCCTGCAGTTACTGGGTTACCTTCAAAGTTGTAACCAATAATCATTTTGTTAAGTTTTACTTTTAAATCATCTGGATCGTTAGCTAAACATAAAACAGCCATAATTTCAGATGCTACAGTAATATCATATCCGTCTTCACGAGGCACACCATTGACACGACCTTGAAGTCCGTTAACAATATGGCGTAATTGACGGTCATTCATATCCACAACACGTTTCCAAGTAATGTTACGGCTGTCAATGTTTAATGCGTTACCGTGGTGAATATGGTTGTCGATTAAAGCAGCTAAAAGGTTGTTAGCAGCTCCAATGGCATGGAAGTCACCCGTAAAGTGTAAGTTAATATCTTCCATAGGAACAACTTGTGCGTGTCCTCCACCAGCAGCGCCACCTTTAACACCAAAGACAGGTCCTAATGATGGTTCTCTTAAAGCGATCATGGCAGTTTTACCTAATTTAGCAAATCCATCAGCTAAACCAACAGAAGTTGTTGTTTTACCTTCTCCAGCTGGAGTGGGTGTAATAGCTGTTACTAAGATTAATTTACCATCTTTTTTATCTTGTAATTTACCTAATTCGTGTGCGCTTAATTTAGCTTTATAATTTCCGTAAAGAGTTAATTGATCTTCTTCAATTCCTAAAGGAGCAACTACATCTTTAATAGGTTTCATTGTAACTTGGTTTGCAATTTCAATATCTGATAAATATGACATGTGTAAAATTTCATCCTTTCATTCTTAGAAAAACTAATTTTTTATTTTTTTAAAGATTTAAACGACTTTTAATGTTTCAACATAAATATCATCAGCTAAGGCAGTTCCCATTGCTAATAATTTTTCACCTTCGCCACGATGTTGTGCGACAAATTCTTCATTTTTAATACCTGAAAGGTTAATTAAAACATTTAACCAAGCACCTTGAAGACCTGCTTTTAAGTTAAGTGCTGCAACACCTAAATCACTTGCTGCATTTGTATTAGATTTACCAATAGCTTTTTGAGTAACTTCTAAAGCATTAACCATTAATTTCATCATTCTAAATGGAGATTCAGCTGCACCTTCTAAAGCTGATTGCATTGCTTTACGTCGTGCTGCTTTGTCTTCATCTGTTTCTTTTGGCATACTGAAAACTGCAGAAACCACGTTAAAAGCTTCTGTATCTTCGTCAATCGCTTTTAATAAGTGATCTTGAAGTGCTTTTGTTTCATCAAAGACTAATTTAATTTCATCTTCGAATTCAGCGTATTTTTTCTTACCAATTGTTAATTCACACACCATTTTAGTTAATGAGATTCCCATTGCTGCTGATAAAGCTGCCGCAGAACCACCACCAGGAGCTGGCGCGTCTGAACCTAATGTTTCAATAAAATCTGTTACTGTTAAGTCTACTAATTTCATCTATGTGTCTCTCCTTATCCTAATAAGTGGTTTTCTAAAATTTGTTTGCCATAATCAAAGTCTTCTACTTGCAAGTAGTACTCAGCACAATCAATCATTGCTTTAGCTGGAGTTAATCCAATGATTTCACTTCCGATGATGTTAACACCATAACGTTTAGCTTCCATACGGATTGTTTCAAATGTTCTATATAATGGCGTTCCTTCAAAGTTAACCATATTCATTGATACTTGAGCGATGTTACGATCTTCTAACATAACGCCGATACCTTTAGCATATTTGAATCCACCACCTGAAGCACGGATAATTTTAGCAATTTTGTTAGCAATTGTAATATCTGATGTATCTAAGTTTACGTTGAATGCTACAAGTGGCATTCTTGCTCCTACAGCTGTAATTCCAGCAGTTGGATGGATTTTTCTTTCACCAAAATCTGGTGCCCATTCTTCTTCTTTTAATTTTTCGGGCATTCCTTCAAATTGTCCTTTGCGAACTTTCGCTAAGTTTTTACGACTTGGCGTAGAAGCTGAATCTTCATATAAGAAAATCGGAATATTTAATTCGTCATTAATTCGTTTAGCTACTTTTTTAGAAATTTCAACACATTCTTCAACTGAAGAATCTTTAATAGGAATAAATGGAACAACATCTGTTGCACCCATACGTGGATGTTCACCGTGTTGTTTTGTCATATCAATGTTTTCACTTGCATATTTTACTAATTGGAATGCTGCTTCTTGGATCCCTACTTCGTCACCTACTAATGTAAATACGCTACGATTGTGGCTAGCGTCTGATGAATGATCTAAAAGAGTCACTCCTCCAACACTTTTAGCAATTGATACTAATCCATTAATTACCTCTTCATTTTTACCTTCACTAAAATTTGGTACACATTCAATTATTTTTGCCATTGAAACAACTTCCTCTCTATTTTTGTTAAAAACAAATGACAGTAAGTATTCTTACCTCATTCTATTTTAATATACATTATACTTAATAAAAACAAATCAGTGAACTACCGAACAAAAATTTCTTGTAAACTTCCCCTTTTGAAAAAGTTAGTTTTTTGTTTTTTGTCAAGTACAGCGCTTTCAATTACACACAAAGAATAACACTGCTTTTTTTGTGTGTCAACACGCCTAACACCTTAAATTACATAGTTTATAAGCATTATTCTTAAATATTTATTCTTCATTTTAAACTGATTTTTTTGTTATTTAATTTTTCTATTTTTTATTATTATTGCTTGCTGCCTATTTTTGACATTTTTTTGACTTTCACCCTTTTTACTTATAATAGTTTGCCTATATAACAATATCTTGTTTAAATAAAAACAAAGATATTCTTTATTAAACAGCTGTTACTTTCTGTCAAAATAAAATCATATTTGCTATTCTTTTATTATTTTTTTTCATATTTTTTATTTTATCATTATTTATAAAAAATAAAATCCCACTCCACCCAAACTTTTACACTATCAATTTAGACGCTCATTTGACGGAAAATAGATAACTAAAAAAACTATAAAATAACATTTTTTTATTTTTAAAGAAAGAAGGAAATATAATGACTGCTTGTTTACTGATTGATTTTGGGAGTACCTATACAAAATTAACTGCTGTCGATTTAACTCAGGAGATAATTTTAGGGACCTCAAAATCAAAAACTACAATTGAAACATCTATTATGGATGGTTTTTATACAGCTAAAAAAGAACTACTTGAAAAAATAGATCAACCCAATATAGAATTTAAACATCATTTCGCTTGTTCATCTGCTCGTGGTGGGTTTAGAATGATTGCTATTGGTCTTTCTCCAACTCTAACAACTGAAGCAGCAAAAAGAGCAGCTTTGGGGGCTGGCACTCGAATCCTTAAAGTTTATAGTTATGGTCTTAAGAAAGAAGATATTGTAGAAATCGAAACACTCAATCCTGATATTATTCTAGTTTGCGGTGGGACGAACGGGGGTAATACGGAAGGCATTATCAATGATACTAAACTACTTACCTCATTAAGACAGCCATTTCCACTTGTCGTTGCCGGAAATGAAGAAGCTTATCCTATAATTGAAGAACTACTGAAAACTACAAATCTTCCTTACTATTTAACTGAGAACGTCATGCCACAAATAAACGTCTTAAATGATCAACCGACTAGGGAAATTTTACGAGATATTTTCATGAAAAAAATTGTAGAAGCTAAAGGAATGGATACAGCAGAAAAAGAAATTGGCAATATTTTAATGCCTACACCAACAGCAGTTCTTCACGCTGCAGAACTATTGGCAAATGGAACTGCAACCGAGAACGGCCTTGATAGTGTCCTCGTAATTGACATTGGTGGCGCCACTACGGATTTGCATTCTATTGGTGATGGCAAACCCAGTAATCCAGAAATACGAATGGAAGGTTTACAAGAACCTAATTCTAAAAGAACAGTGGAAGGTGATCTTGGTATGAGATATTCTGCTCTTAGTTTATTGGAATCTGTAAAATATAAGAAATTTAACCATTATCTACCTGATATGGAAGAAGAAGATATTTATCGAGCATGCGCCTTTCGTTCTACTCATCCAGAAATGGTCGCTAAAACTACTGGAGAAACTAATTTTGATGAAGTAATGGGGAAAATAGCTATCGAAACAGCTTTCAATCGGCATGCTGGTAGTTATCGTAGAGAACCCACCCCTTCACGTATTTTACTTTATCAAACAGGTAAAGATTTAGGTGCGTTCGATGCTATTATAGGAACTGGTGGAATCTTGATTCACAGTAAAAAATCAGAAGAGATGATGGCTGCTTGTTTACGTGTAGAAAATGATTCCTATTTAAAACCTATCCAACCTAATTTTTATTTAGATCAGTCTTATATTTTATCTGCTATGGGACTTCTTTCTGATAAATTTCCTGATATTGCCTTAAGAATATTAAAAAAATATCTTGTAAAACTTTAACAAAATAAGAGTTTAAAACAGAAGTATTCATAATTAAGGGAGTGTGGCTTACGTTTGTCATACCCCTTATTTTTTATTTATTGAACTAGCAAGGGATAGAATGTTTGCTCCCACGTCAACTTCACCCAAAAAACATTTGATCTACTCTTTTATTTTATTATGTTCGATTTACAATTGTTTTTCGTTTTATTATTTTTGTTGTTAGTTTTTTTTCAGCTATATTTTCCTCATTCAATTGATTATATAAATAGATAAACGAATTATAGGCTTGTTTTTCAATCGAGTAATCAACGGTTGTTAAGTGCATCAACTCGCTGATTTCACTATTATCAAATCCTAATACACCGATATTTTCTGGTGACTTAAACCCTTTTTCTTCAATTCTAGATATGAATTGAGCGGCTATGTAATCAGAATAAAAAGCTAGAACATCCGGTTTACTCTTACTGTCAATCCACTTTTCTCCGATTAATTTGCCATCATCATATAAAGAAGATTCTTGAATCAACCACTCATCATCTAATTTAAGTCCTTTATTTTGATGAAATTCATGAAGTGCTTTTAGCCGCGCTTTAGTATTTAAATTTTGTGAATTGCCAAGTACATGACCAAACTGACGATAACCTTGATTATACAAATAATTAAGAGCTTTTAAATATCCTTCATAGTGATCAAAATAAGAAGAGTAAATCCAATCTTCCTCAATTCGGTTCCAAGTTGAAATTGGTCCATATTGACTAAATTTTTTTATAACTTCCCACTCATTAGTTCTTGTCAAAATAAAAATTCCATCAATTTGTTTAAATTTCATTTGATTCAACGCCTCAATCTCCTTTTGTTTATCCTCACTTGTTAAGTATAGATTGACAAAATAACCATATTTTTTAGCAGTCTCCATAAAAACTTGTAAAAATTTTCCCATTGTATTCATATAGCTAGGTGCTATAAATCCGATTGTTTTTGTCACACCTGATTGAAATTGTCTAGCTAAAATATTGGGAATATAGCCAATTTCCTCCATTGCGCTTAAAACTTTTTTTCGACTTTCTTTACTAACATAACCATTATCTGTTAACACTCTTGAAACGGTTGATTTTGATACTCCAGCAGTTTTTGCGACATCAATAATTGTTGGCATTTTAATCTGTCCTTTTTTTATTTTAATTTTAGCATAAATAATGCTTGACATGGGAACATTCCCACAAAGTATCCTAAATTTGTAAGCGAATTAATTATTAATTTTAGGAGGAAAAACATGAGTAGAGATGCTTTGAAAATCGTAACTATTGGTGGCGGTTCTAGTTATACACCAGAATTAATTGAAGGATATATTAAAAGACAGGATCAATTGCCGATTAAAGAAATTTGGCTAGTTGATATTGAAGAAGGCAAAGAAAAATTAGAAATTGTTGGCGAAATGGCAAAAAGAATGGTCAAGGCAGCAGGTCTTGATTGGCGTGTTTATTTAACATTAGATCGTCAGGAAGCTCTAAAAGATGCTGATTTTGTTTCCACACAATTTAGAGTTGGCCTTTTAGAAGCACGTGTTAAAGATGAGAGAATTCCCTTGTCACATGGTGTTTTAGGACAAGAAACAAACGGGGCTGGAGGCATTTTTAAAGCTCTACGAACAATCCCTGTCATTTTAAGCATCATCGAAGACATGAAAGAATTATGTCCTGACGCTTGGTTAGTTAACTTTACCAATCCGGCAGGCATGGTGACAGAAGCAGCTATCAAACATGGTGGTTGGGCAAAAACAGCCGGTCTTTGTAATGTGCCAATTGGACATAGAAAACAAGCCGCTGAAAAATTAAATGTTCCAGAAGAAGATTTATTCTTCAAGTTTGCTGGAATTAATCATTTCCATTGGCACCGTGTTTGGGATAAAGCCGGCAATGAACGCACTGACGAATTAATTGATTTAATTTATGGTCCACAGAATGAGCAAGAAAGTCATCTTAAAAATATTTGGGATGCTCCTTTCCACTATGAACAACTAAAAGATCTAGGATTACTACCTTGTGGCTACCATCGTTATTACTACATTGAAGATGAGATGCTACAACACTCTGTCGAAGAATTCAAGCGTGGTGAAACTCGTGCACAAGTTGTTAAAGAAACTGAAGCTAAACTTTTCGATCTTTATAAAGACCCAAATCTAGACTATAAACCAAAAGAATTAGAACAACGTGGCGGCACTCACTATAGTGATGCTGCATGTGAGTTAATTGCTTCGATTTTCAATGATAAGAGAACTGATATGGTTGTATCTACTCAAAATAATGGTACTATTACTGATTTACCTTACGATTGTGTCGTTGAGGTTTCAGGACCTGTCACTTCTCATGGCCACGAACCTTATAATTGGGGTAGCTTTCCACCTGCTGCTCGTGGCGTTATTCAAAACATGAAAGGTATGGAAGAAACGGTTATTAAAGCAGCGATTACAGGTAGTTACGGGGCTGCATTACATGCGTTTACTGTGAATCCTTTAATCCCTGGTGGAACAATGGCTAAAACTATTCTTGATGAATTATTGATTGCTCACAAAGATCATCTGCCACAATTTAAAGAGAGTATTGAAAAAATTGAAGCAACACAACCAGAAACTGTGGCTTATGTTACTGAGTTAATGAAAACAAACTAAGCTTATTGTGATGAAAAAGACCTCCACTCTAAAAAAGTGAAGAAAGACCAATTAGTCTTTCTTCACTTTTTTTGCTTGAATTAGATAGATTGGAACTCCTAGTAAAGTAATACCTATTCCTATAATAGCTAGCTTAAACTGGGTAATAATCGTTACCGCTAAGATAAAAACACCACCTACAATCGCTATAATCGGAATAACAGGATAAATAGGTACCTTGTAGGGACGGTTAAGTTCTGGTTCTCTTTTTCTCAAAATAAAAACTGCTACAAAAATCATGACACTAAAAATCCAAATGACAAATACCAACATGTCTGTTAACAAATCAAACGATCCTAAAGACATCATAATCATAGCGATTCCCACTTGTAAAAGTGCTGCTATATAAGGAATTTTTGTGTGTTTTGATAATTTTTTCAAATACTTACTTCCTATAAGAAGTTCTTCTTCTGCTAAAGCATAGGGTACTCTAATACCTGTCATTGTGTAGCCGTTTAGAGCACCATAAACAGAAAGTAAAATACCGATGGTTACTAATTTACCACCAAAGTCCCCAAAAAGTTTATTAGCAACATCACTGGCAGCATTCACATTTCCAACAATTGATTCAAAAGGTAACGTTTTTAAAAATACAAAATTAATCACAACATACACACAAGTTATAAAAAAAAGACCTGAAAAAATTGCTTTAGGTAAGTCTCTCTCCGGATTCTTCATCTCTCCAGCAACAGCTCCAACACCTAACCAACCATCATAAGCAAACAAGGTCGCAAATAATGCGCCACTGAATTGACTCATGAAACTGTGATTACCACTTGTTTGAGGAATCAATGAAATAGTTTCCCCACTCCCTTTAAACAATCCGACAACAATAATTAATAAAATGGGAATAAGTTTTAGAACCAAAGAAATTGATTGAAACCTTGAGGCAACTTTTGTTCCTAATAAGTTAATACATGTAACTGAAAAACCAACAACCATAGCGATTGGTAGTAAGTATCCCACCTTTAGTTGGAATAAATTAATTAATTGCGTACTAAATATAATCGATAGGGCCGCAATATTAGCTGGAAAATAAATCATCATCTGTGCCCAACCCAATAAGAATCCCCATAATTTTCCATAAGTATATTCAATATATTTAACTGCTCCACCAGTTTTAGGAATAGCTGTTGCCAACTCTGCACTTGTAAGACCTGCACATAAAGTAAGTATCCCACCAAGAGCCCAAGCCAGTAATGTCATGCCTGGCGATCCAGCTTCTTTTGTAACGGTTGCAACTTTAAAGAATACGCCCGCACCAATTACAGTCCCCATAACAGTTGAAAACGCACCTAATAGCGAAATTTCTTTTTTTAACTTTTCTTGTCCCATTGTTTCTCCTCCTAAACCTTTATCTAACTTTCACATACTCTAATTATTATTGTAAAATAATAACATTAAGACGAAGAGAACTCTCTTCGCCTTAATAGTAATATTTAATTAGGTTTTTCTTCGTCTAGCAAACTCTACAAATCTAAATTTATCCAAACGATGGAGGGACTCTGTGTACTCAAAGCATCTTGTATCTTCTAAATAAACTAAACTCTTAACAGCTACGACATGCTGATCTCCATGCAAATCCATTAAATCTCGAATCTCTTTAGTAACTGGTTCTACTGATATTTCTTTTTGAGCATAAGCAATGGTCAAATCAAGTTCTTCCTCAAAATACTTATAAATCGATTCTTCTGCTTTTTCTTTTGGTAACTCTTCAATAATCTCACTCAGTAGGAAGTCTTTATCTAAAATGACGACCTCTCCATCAATCTTTCTTTGTCTGACTACTTTCCAAATCTCAGACGCTACGGGCCATTCTGTTAATTTACTTAGCTCTTTAGATGTTGCTATTTTTTTTAATTCCACAACAATAGTTTCACTTGGTATACGCTGATTATCCTGTAACTCTTTATAACTGGTTAAACCTGATATCGGAAAGTCAAAACGATTCATATCCAATACAATGGAACCTTTTCCTTGCTTTTTATGAATATAACCAGCATTTGTTAATAAGTTTAAAGCTTTTCTAATCGTTTCTCTTGAAACACCATACATTTTTATTAACTGATTCTCACTAGGTAATAAAGTATGGGCCGGGTATTCATTGTTTAATATTTTTTCTTCTAAATCTAGAAAAATTTCTTTAAATTTGTTCATACAGTCGCTCCTCTATCACTTATTATAAAGGCGAGCTTCTTGATATGCAATCTGAAAAAAAGAAATTAATAGTTAATCACATTATTTTCCTTTGCTTTTAAAGACACACATTCGGAACCAATCATAACTGAACAGTCTTTATTCACATAAATAACTATTGTGTTTTTAGTTACAGTAACTTTAAAATGAATTAATTGTTTACTAAAGGTAAAACTTAACTCTGACCATTGTTCTGGTAAATGCGGATTTAATTTAATCAAATCTCCTCGTATATCAAGACCAGCAAATGCAGATAATGTGATATGCAACGTTGAAGCCATGACGCCAGTATGAATTCCTTCAGCTGTTGTTCCACCCTGAATATCTCGATAATCTGAATAAAGAGCCTCTTGATAGAGTTTCCACGCTAATTCACGATCATCTACCATTTCAGCTAACTGGGAATGAACTACTCTAGATAACGTTGAGCCATGGGATGTCCGATTTAAATAATACAATAGGTTCTTTTCTACATAGTCTTCTGGTAAATGATAGTTTAGAGTCGTCAATAATTCAGTCACTTTCTCTTTTGGAAAATTATAGAAAATCATCAAACTATCCGCTTGTTTAGCCACCTTGTAATCATCTGGCGATTTTCCTTCAGCATTCAAAATACGATCCATTCTGTAAACATTTCCGTATTTATTTTGATAATAATCCCAGTCAATTTCTTTCAAATTGAAATAACCTTCAAATTGAGCAATAACTCCAGCTTCATTAATATCTAGTTTTAATTTTTTTTGAATATTATTAATTGTTTCAAAATCAAGATTCACAGCTGTAAGACTCTCTTTTTTTACTATCGGCATGATACCTAGTAACCAAGTTACCATCAAGTTAGTATAGGCATTATTATCTAATCCACCTTCTTTGCTGCCAGAATATGCTTCATGAAATTCATCCGGACCCATAACACCTTTGATTGAATAGCGATCTTTCTTTTCATCATAGGTTGTCAATGATAACCAAAATTTAGTTATTTCTGTTAACATTTCTGTACCATAATTATTTAAAAAATCCTGATCTTTCGTGTATTGATAGTATGACCACACATTATAGGCAATCGCTAATGAAACATGGCGTTGTCTGCGACTATGGTCTTCTTTCCATTCTCCGCTTAACGGATTAAGATGTAATTTTTGTGATTGCTCTCTTCCATCTAATCCTGATTGCCACGGGTACATTGCTCCTAAATGGCCCTCTTCTTTCGCTAATTGTTTTGCCATCTCTAAACGGTCATAACGATACATTAATAATTGTTTCGCTGTTTCCGGAAAATGAATGATATAAAAGGGTAGCATGAATAATTCATCCCAAAAAATATGACCACGATAAGCTTCACCATGTAATCCTCTAGCTGTAATAGAAGCATCTAAGTCTTTATTACCATTTGGCGAAGCTGAACTTAACATATGATAAGTATGAAGGTTTAGCATTTTTTGCGACATCAAATCACCAGTAACTTTAATGGCCGCTTCTTCCCACAATTTTTCCCATTCTTTTTCTGATTCCAAAAGTAAATTAGTATATTTGGGAAACTCATTTAAAGCTTTATCTTCGGTTTGATTTTTGGTCATAAAAACGATTTTTTCAACAGTCAACCATTTATCTGCTTCAGCAGTTATCGTAACTTGTTGTTTTATTTTTTTATCTAATATTTGATTATCTAGTTTATTTAAATTAATGTCTTGGCTTAATAAACGACTTTCTTGGTACACTTCAATATTAGATTGATTGGTTCTAACTAAAAGAGACGCTTTAGCACCCTCTACTTTTTTATCTATGACTGTTAAATGGTGATTCGTTAACTTACGGTAGCGTTCCACATTATAATTATTAACATCCCCATCTAATTCTGAAACAAATTGAATGTCACTAACTAACCTATCTAATTTAAAGGAATACTGAATACCATAATAATTTCTTTGTGACATACTTGCCATCTTATTTACGCAAATAGAAAGTAGCGCCCCATTTTTTAGCATTATCTCACTATTAATTGTTAGCTCACCTGTTTTTAAATTTAGTGTGCGTTTAATTGAATTTAAATCATTATCTTCGATCGTAATTACTTCACCATCAATAATTAAATACATTTTTTGACCATTAGGAAGATTTACAAAATCTTCATTTTCAATTGTTGTATTGTCCACCAGTGATTCAGCAGTATTATAAACACTTGCCACATATGTTCCAGGATAATTACTATCTGAAATTAACATCTCAGGACTAGTTCCTCTTAAGCCAAGATAACCATTTCCAACCGTTAATAAAGATTCGATTGAATACTCTTGTTTTCCTTTTGGATAGTCAAAATAAGTTAATTCAAAAGGATATGATTCTCGTTTATTTTGAATCTGTTTTTTCAAATCTTTAGTTTCATCATTTAAAACGACTGGTATATTTAAATTTTCGGTTAATTTGTAAAGCACCTCAGTTAATTCTTTTTCCTTTAAAGAGACATTGAAAAAGACAGCACCTTTTATTTTTTTCTTATAAATGATTTGCTTAACTTCTTTTAATTCTTCTTCTGTTGTTAATTGGTCAATAGAAATCACTATTTCTTTTGTGTCACTTATAGCATCTGATTTTTGCTCATAAATTTTTAACACGTCCATAAACACACCCCTTATACTTGTATATACATTTATGAATTTATAATAGCAAATAAATGGCGATTTTACAATTTAAAATTTGTTTTATAAAATAACACTTTTTATAAAACCTTATAAAATAAAGGTTTTCATCAATAAAAAAACTTTTTTATATAAAAACGCTTGCAAAAAATCAGAAAAATAGTTATGATTAATTTGTAAAAACAACTTGGATAGACAAGTTAATAAAAAAGGAGTGACAAACATGGGAAAGTATCAAAAGGAAGCTCAAGATTTACTTGAATTTATTGGTGGTAAAGAAAATATTGCCGCAGTCAGTCATTGTGCCACTCGTATGCGCTTTGTTTTAAACGATCCGAGTAAAGCAGATGAAGACAAAATCGATGACATCCCAGTCGTCAAAGGGATGTTCACCAATGCTGGACAATTCCAAGTTATTATTGGAAACGATGTACCTGTTTTCTTCAATGATTTTTCAGCAGTTTCTGGTATTTCAGGTGTTTCAAAGGACGCTGGAAAAGAAGCAGCTAAACAAAATCTAAACGTGATTCAACGGATAGTTTCTGTCCTAGCAGAAGTATTCGCCCCTATTATTCCTGCAATTATTATTGGTGGTTTGATTCTTGGTTTTAGAAATTTAATGGATGGTGTTCCAATTAGTGCTTTTGGTGGTCAAACGATTATTGAGCATTCACAATTTTGGGCAGGTGTTCATGGCTTCTTATGGTTAATTGGTGAAGCTATCTTCCATTTCTTACCTGTTGGTATTACTTGGAGTATCGCTAAAAAAATGGGAACCACTCAAATTTTAGGAATTGTGCTAGGGATTACTTTAGTTTCTCCACAACTTCTAAACGCTTATGGTGTAGCTTCCACTGCAGCTGCTGATATTCCAGTTTGGGACTTTGGTTTTGCACAAGTTCAAATGATTGGCTATCAAGCACAAGTTATTCCGGCTATGTTAGCTGGTTTTATGCTAGCTTATCTCGAAATTTTCTTTAGAAAATATGTACCTCAATCAATATCAATGATTTTTGTACCATTCCTATCACTAGTGCCTACAGTTTTAGCAGCTCATGTTATCTTAGGTCCAATTGGTTGGGCAATTGGTAGCCAAATTACTAACGTGGTTTCTATGGCTATTGACTCAAGTTTTGCATGGTTATTTGGAATTATCTATGGAACATTCTATGCTCCATTAGTTATCACTGGTTTACATCATTTAATGCTAACCATTGATTTACAAATGATTGCTGATTTGAAATATACAACACTTTGGCCAATGGTTGCTTTATCAAATATCGCTCAAGGTTCTGCTGTACTTGCGGTGGTTTACTTGCACAGAGGAAACAAAAAAGAAGAACAAGTTTCAATTCCTTCTACTATTTCCGCTTACTTAGGCGTTACTGAACCTGCCATGTTTGGGATTAACTTAAAATACTTATACCCATTCGTTGCTGCAATGATCGGTTCTGGTATTGCTGGATGTTATATCACAGTGATGAACGTTAAAGCAATGGGTGTTGGTATTGGTGGATTACCTGGTATCATTTCAATCCAAGCTGGTTCTCAACTTCACTTTGCCATTGGAATGCTAATTGTTATCGTGGTTCCATTTGTCCTTACTATCTTCTTTAGACAACGTGGTATTTTAAACAAATTAGATCCTGTCGGTGGAGTGGTCGATGCGCCTACGTTGACAGAAGAACCCACTGTTAACTCAGGAACTGTAGAAATTGGAACTGAAAGTTTTTACGCTCCTGTAAACGGAACTTGTATTTCAATTACAGAAGTGCCAGACCCAGTATTTTCACAAAAAATGATGGGTGACGGTTTTGCTATTAAACCAACAGATACTAACGTTTACTCACCTGTTGAAGGTAAAGTAACTAATATTTTCAATACAAAGCATGCAATCGGTATCACTTCTAATCTAGGGATTGAAGTTTTGATTCATATGGGATTAGATACAGTTGAACTTGATGGTAAACCTTTTGAGGTTAAGGTTGCTGAAGGTGATAGTGTCACAATGAATACGTTAATCGCTACAATGGACCTAGAAGCTGTTACAAGTGCTGGTAAACAAACTGACATTATTGTTGCTTTAACAAACGTTGATAAAGCACCTTTGATGACACTAAACAAAACAAATACAGTAACTCATTCTGAATTAATCGGAGCAGCAGATGTACTATAAAGTCTACCCTACTTCAAAAATAAAAAAAGAGCTACAGCAGACTTTTCAAAAGTTCTACTGTAGCTCTTTTTCTATCTCTCTTACAGTTCTTCTTTTCTTAGTTTTAGAAGAAGAAGAGCTCCTACCCCAATGACTAAAGAAATACCGCCTACGAAGAGTTTTAGATTTTCCTTCGTTCCTGTTTGAGGCAATGTTTTTCTAGTCGTTACAGGATACGTCTTTTTCGTTGTCTTTGTTGTTGGTTTAACTACTGCTTTAGTTTTCTCTTTTACAGTAATGGTTGCTGTTTCAGATTTGTCAGCTAGTGTATAAACTACCTTATAAGTACCAGGTTTTTGAGTATCCACTGATCCTTTAACTTTAATATTTTTAGCCACATCTTTCCAACTTTGATCCACACCATTCGTTAAACGAGCACTTACAAAGTTATCTTTGGCTTCCCATTTGCTACCATAATTAACAGTTGTATTTTTCAACGTAATATTTTGAACTTTAATAACTTCCATGTCCTTAACAGTGACTTTGGCTGTTGCTTCTTTGTCTTCATATTTATATGTTACTTTGTAAGTTCCGGCTTGCTGATTGTTAACTTTCCCCGTCACCTTAATATTTTTTTCAACATCTTTCCATAGACGTTTTGTACCATCTGACATCAACACATGATTGAAGTTATCTTTTGCTTCCCACTTAGTTCCACGCGGTAAGTTCGTATCTTTAACTGAAATTTCTTGAACTTTTACTATTTCTTGAGCTTTAACATTTACCGTTGCTGTGGCTGATTTATCTTCATAAATGTAAACCACTTTATATGTACCAGCTTTTTTAGTATTGACGTCTCCTGTTACTTTTAATTTCTTTTCAACGTCTTTAAATTCTCGCTTAGTTCCGTCTGACATTAGTACGTAGTTAAAGTTATCTTTTGCTCCCCATTTAGTATTTAGATCAAGCGTTGTATCTTTAACTGAAATTTCTTGAACTTTAATAACTTCTTGAGCTTTAACATTTACCGTTGCTGTAGCTGTTTTATCTTCATAAGTATAAACAATTGGGTAAGTTCCAGATTTTTTAGTATCAACTTGACCTTTAACTTTTAAGTCTTTTGAAACGTCTTTAAATTCTCGCTTGGTTCCATCTGACATTAGTACGTAGTTAAAGTTATCTTTGGCTTCCCATTTAGCATTTAGATCAATCGTTGTATCTTTAACTGAAATTTCTTGAACTTTAATAACTTCTTGAGCTTTAACATTTACCGTTGCTGTAGCTGTCTTTTCACCATACGTATAGACTACTTCGTACGTACCAGGCTTCGTTGTGTCAACTTTGCCAGTAACAAAAACGTTCAGTCCAACTTCTTCCCATGTTTGTTTTTTACCATTCGATAGCAAAATATAATCAAAATTATCTTTTGCTTCCCACTCAGAATTAGCTTCTAGTGTTGTATTTTTTACTTTTATTTCCTGAACAGTAATCACTTCTTTGGCTTCGACTGTCACTGTAACCGTTTGTTTTAAATTTCCATACTGATAAGTTATGTTATAGTTACCAATTTTACTTGTATCAACACTACCAGTAACAATTAAATCTTTAGCCACTTGATTCCAACTTAAGACGGTCCCATCTGATAAGATAATACTTTGAAAATTAACATCTGGTGACCATTTATCCCCTACTTTTAGCTTGCTGTTAACTAGCTTTAATTCAATAGGTTCTATCTTTTTAGCAACAATAGTGACTTCAGAAATAGCTTTTAATGTACCACTGGTGAAAGTTACGTTGTATTTCCCTGGTTGATTGGTATTAACTAAATTATCAACTTTAATTAATTCAGCGACATCTTTATATCCGAGTACATTTCCATCTGTTAATACTGCTGATTCAAATGATTGTGACACATCATATGCTTGTCCTTGAGTGAGCGTCACATTTTTAACTTTTAATTCTTTTAAGGAAACTTTAGGTTTTGGCTTTTCAATCACTTCAATTGTTGCTATTTGGGTGATTTTATTCCATGTGTAAGTGACAGGATATTTACCAACTTTAGTCGTATCAACAATCCCTTTTGTTTTAACATCTTTACCGATGTCCTTCCAAGTTAATTTATTACCTGCATCATCTGTTGCTGATACAAAGTTAAACTCAGTAGACCATTTGTCACCTACTATCATTTGGCTATTCTTGACAGAAAAGGAAGATTTTACTTCTTTTTTTACTGTGTTAGTATTGACCTTTTTAGGGGCTGTAGCAGCTAGAGAGACGACTGGAGAGACAAAAGATAAGAGATACAGAGCAACAACAGCTAATCTAAACTTTTTCATTTTTGTTCACCCTTTCTTCTATATGTGGTACTTAGCTTATACATATATACTAGCACATTTTGTAACACAATTGTAATATTTCAGTGAAAAAATAAACTTTTATTTACAATTGGTATAGATATTAATTTATTTTCTTCCAAATGTTTCCCATGCAGGAAAGCTAGTTTCTTTAGATGTTTTCTCAATAACTTTCTTTGTGTCTTCTGTCTGATAAGCATCTACTATTTTTTGATATACTTTATTATTTTCATCTTCTTTTCTAGCAACAATAATATTCACATAAGGTTTTGATTTTTCATCAACAGGTTCTTCGAAGATGGCATCTTTATGGGGATTGAAACCAGAATCAACAGCCACTCCACTATTAATCACTGAAATATCCACATCTTGCAGTGCTCTTGCTGTTTGAGCAGCATCTAATTCTGTAATTTTAAATTTCTTTTTATTTTCTGTGATATCTGAAACAGTAGGTGCTTGACCTTTACTTGGATCGACTTTTATTAAATCAGCTGTCTGTAGTAATAATAATGCTCGACCACCATTCGTTACATCATTTGGTATAGAGATTTCTGATCCTTCTTTAAGTTTTTTAAGATCTTTTATTTTTTCAGAATAAATTCCCATCGGAGCATTCACTGTATTACCAATAGAAACTAAATCTGTTTTATGTTCTTTGTTATAATTATCCAAGAAAAACTGATGCTGAAATGCATTTAAATCAATTGATCCATCTGCCAAAGCTCCATTAGGTTGATTGTAATCACTAAACTTAACATACTCTAACTTGATTCCTTCATCTTTCAAACGACTTTGAACGTCATCCCAAACATCTGTGTCAGCACCAATTACACCTAATTTAACTATTTTTTGTTCGTTCTTGCTTCCTTTAGCTTTAGCATCTCCCTTAGAGCATCCTGCTGCAACTACTGTAATTGCTAATAAGATTAAACTTGCTTTTAATATTTTTTTCATGATATTTATCCCCTTTTTAATGGCTTATTTTTTTTATTATTTTATTACTTGCCCATTGACTTGTAAAAACTAAAATTAAAATTAATAATGTAGCGACTACTGTAATATCTGTTTGAAATCTGTTGTAACCTCTTGTCACTGCTAAGTTTCCTAACCCTCCAGCTCCAACTGCTCCAGCCATCGCTGTAAATCCAATCACATTAATGACAGTTACAGCAGACACTCGAACAATTCCAGGTAAACCTTCTATTAAATAAACTCTAAATAAAATACCTACTGGTGAAGTTCCCATAGATTCTGCGGCTTCGATGACACCTGGATCAACTTCTAAAAGAGTATTTTCGATTTGACGCGCATAGAAAGGAACTACACCTATGATTAACGGAACTAAGGCTGCCGTTTCTCCGATAGTTGTTCCAACGATAAAACGTGTCACAACACCTAGTAAAGTAAGTAAAATGATAAAAGGAATCGATCTCACCGTATTGATGATTTTATCTAATGTATTATAAAGCCACTTATTTTTAAGAAAGCCATTTGGACCGATGATAATTAATAATAAACCAAGTAGTATTCCTAAAATACCAGCAATCAGCGTTGTCCAAAAAACCATGTAAATAGTTTGGACCGTGGCTTCTAAAAATTCATTTGGTATCTTTGAGGCATTAGGTAGTAACCGTTGAATGTTCTCTTTCATTAAAAGCCTCCTTCTACTAAAGAAATAAGTTGTTTTTCATTAGTTTTTTTGATTGTCTTAACTTTAACTTGTTGTTTTTCTAGATAACTCAAAGCCCTACTTCTTTGTGTACTGTTTCCTTTTAAATTGACAATTAAGTGACCAATTGGTGTCTCTTGGATAATTTCAATATTGCCATAGAGAATATTTGTTTTAACTTGGAACTTACTGTATAAATCTGCAATCAACGGTTCTGCTGTCTGATTTCCTACATAAGAAAATTCTACTAACTCTTCATCAGGTGCTAAACTAGATAAAACTGGATGAGTTAAAATTGTTTCTAAAGCCTGATCTACGTGAGTCGCTGTTTTTATAAAATCTTGAGTCAATTGTTTTTCCGGATGGCTAAACAGATCAATTGTTGTTTTCTCTTCAATGACTTCTCCATTTTCCATTACTGCAACTCTATGACAAATATTTTTAACAACTTGCATCTCATGAGTAATTAAAACAATTGTTAAGTTTAATTTTTCATTAAGCTCTTGTAATAAATCTAAAATTTGACTAGTTGTTTTGGGGTCTAATGCGCTTGTGGCTTCATCACACAATAAAATTTCAGGATCGTTCACCAATGCTCTAGCAATCGCTACACGTTGCTTTTGTCCTCCTGATAATTGATTAGGGTAAGATTCTATCTTATCCTCTAAACCAACTAATTTTAGTAAATCTAACACTTTTTTTCGGCGATCAAGTTTTGATAATTTTGAATACTTTAATGAAAAATCAACATTGTCATAAATAGTGCGTTGATTCATCAAATTAAAATGTTGGAAGATCATTCCGGTTTTTTTTCGTTCTTCTCGTAATTCTTTGTTGCTTAATTTAGTTAAAGAGGTGCCTCTTACTTTAACTTCTCCACGAGTTGGACGTTGTAATAAATTAATCACTCTTACTAAAGTGCTTTTCCCAGCACCTGAATAGCCTACAATGCCATATATTTCTCCTTTTTCCACACTTAGAGAAACCTCTCTAACTGCTTGTATTTCTTTTTTTTCTTGCTTAAAGGTTACGTCTATATTTTCTAATCTAATCATTTTCCCACTCCTTTTATATAAATAAAAAACGCCCTCAAAAACACTGCCTAAACAATGCTTTTGAGGACGTTTTTAACGCGTTACCACCTCATTTTTAGCTACACTCACATGTAACTACTCTTCAAGTACTATCATACTCTAGCGTGATAACGGACGCTGCCGTTTTATTCTTATCACTTACGACTCGAATAAAATGCTCTTAAGCCATTTTCAACTAACTCTTCATTGCTTCTTTTCACCAATCGAAGCTCTCTTTAAATGAATTATTTAGTTTACTTACTTAATCAATGCTTTTTGGATATAAAAAAAGCCCCTTTACTAGCCTAAGCTAATAAAAGGGCGAATATTCTTCGCGGTACCACCTTTTTTTAGAAACTTTACGTTTCCCTCAAACTAACGCTCTAATCCATGCTAGAGTTATTAGTGCTCTTGATATCGGTGAGCAACCCGTCAACCGCCTACTTATCGACGATTTTCCTCCAAGGCCATTTTCTAAATAATTTGTCCAATCTTTTTCACCAACCAAGATCTCTCTACGCAACTTATTATTTGTACTTTCCTCTTCACTGGAATGTGTTTCTGTATTGATTAATAATTTACCGTAATCAAAAGAAGAAGTCAAGTACTTTTTTTTAGTTAATTTAACACTTTATATTTGTACATTTCATTTTTTTTAGGTAAAATTGTCACAACTTATTATTTATTAAGGAGTTCAAAAGTATGAAAAAAATTAAATTTAATGCGGTTGATTGGGATTATGAAAAAAAAGAAGAATGGGTTTGCCCCTCTCATCAATACCAATCTCCAATAGATATTGTCAACAATGATACTCAACCTATGAATGATGACGGTGATATCATCTTACGTTACAGAAAAAAAATGAATGCTATTGTGAATACAGGTTATTGTGTCCAAGGTTATTTAAACGGTGTAGCTTCTATCAATAATCGAAATTTCGAATTTCAACAATTTCATTTTCACGCTAAGGGAGAGCATACAATTGATGGAAAAGACTTTCCTTTAGAACTCCATTTAGTTCATCAGTCTGAAAGTGGTAAAATGGCTGTCATCGCAATCCATTTTGAAATTGGAACAGAAAATCCAACTATTGATAATATCTTAAATCATTTGGATGAATCTGATTTCGATAATCATATTAATCTTTTAGATTTAGTCCCTAAAAATTTGGATTATTATCACTATTTAGGCTCTTTAACAACACCGCCATTGACTGAAAATGTAGAATGGTATGTTCTGATTGAAGCCATGACTCTTTCTAAAGAACAACTTAGAAAAATAACGACAATTCATAAAGATAATTACCGAGAAACTCAAGATCTTGGTCCAAGAAAAGTCCTAAAAAAAGTCTTTAATCAATAACTATAACAAAAAAATGCTAGACAAAATTATTTTAAATTTTGTCTAGCATTTTTTACTTTTACACTAAAAATAAAGCAATAACAATCATTAAAATAGACATATATTGCATCGGCATTACGCTTCTTTTTTTCAATCCAAAAATTCCTAAGTGATCAATTAGGGTCGCCATAACCAGTTGTCCTAATATAAAAATAATCGTTGTAAGAATAGATCCTAGCGTATGGATTACTAGAATATTTCCTCCGACAATAATAATTCCAAACAACCCGCCTATATAAAACCACCACGGTAAATTATTTCCCTCTGAATCAATTTTGGGAATTGTTATTTTTTTTTCAATTATTAAGAGTAATAAAACTAATATGATAGCTCCAATAAAAAAAGATAAAAATGTTGAAAGTAACACAGAATGAGTAGCCACTCTTAATTGTCCATTAAAAGCTGCTTGGAGTGGGGGAAAAGCGCCTGCTAGAACACCTAAAAATAGCCATTTTTTAGAAATTACCTCTTCTAAATTTGATTGATTTTTACTTTTCTGAAACAAAAAAATAGCAATCAACATCATGCCAATTCCAAGTAAACGACTTCCAGTTATCGCTGATACAGGCATACCTAATAACCCGAAGTGATCAATCAACATCCCAGTAACCATTTGTCCAGTTATCGTAACCATAGTCGTGATCATAGCGCCTATTTTAGAAAACAGAATAATATTAGCAACATTATAAATCACACCTGCAATCGGACCTCCTAGAAATACTAATGGTGACACAGATGTATCAATATTAAAAAATGACTTAAAATTAAACAAAATAACTAATAAAAATAAAACAATACTTCCCACTGAAAAAGCAATTAAAGAAGCTGTCAGAGGATTTTTAGTGTAACTTCCTAATCTAGAATTGATGGTTGCTTGAACTGGGAAACAAGCTCCCGCTATTAAGCCTAAAATTAAAAAAATAAATATATTCATACCAACGCTCCTATTAAAGATATTTAATATCCGTGATTAAAGAAATAATGAAGTACTTTACTAATTATTCAGTAAAGTACCCAACGTTTGGTTCTTTAAAACTTCTTCCATTTTGGTTTCAGCTTCAAACATCACTTTTTTTATACTACAATTAGGATCCTCATGAACATAACACTCAAACAAAGACTGTCTACCCTCAATTGCGTGTACAATATCTAAAAAAGAGATATCTTGCCAGTTTGAAGATATTCTGTAACCTCCTTTAACACCAGAAGTCGCTTTAACTAATCCTTCTTTAGATAGTTTGGTTAATATCTTAGAAAGATAAGTTGGTGAAATATTTTGCTTTTCAGCTAAATCAATTACACTAACGGTTTCTCCACGTCTCGATTGACTTAAAAAAAGCATTGTATGCAGTGCATAATCAGTTGCTTTAGAATATTTCAATTTATTCACCTTCAATCACAGATATTTGTAATCTATAATATCGTCAATAGTATTTTTTGTCAATAAAAAAAGATTATGCATACTTTTCTATGCTTAATCTTCTCAATTTTATTTAATTAGGCAATTTTTTTAACATTAAGTTTTGTAATTTTTTTCCCACCAACATGATAAAGCCAATTTTTATTAATGTGGTTGGGATAAAAGGTAAGACACATGCCGTGAATGCAACCCATAAAGAGTTGGATGTCATTAACGAAAAATATAACATTCCGACCAAAAAATTAAGTAGGGAACCTGTTAATAACCATAAAAAAACGCTAGATTTATTCTTTTTTTGTGAAGCAATGCCTGCACAAATGGCTAATAATGGAAACGACAATATAAAGCCACCAGTCGGGCCTAAAACAATGCCTAAACCTCCAGTAAATCCTGCAAATACAGGTAAACCAATCATGCCTAAAATAATGTAGATGATAGATACTAATGTCCCTTCTTTTTTTCCTAATAATAATGCCACTAAAGGAATGATAAATGTCTGCATCGTCATTGGCACGCCATATGGCATAGGAATACTGATTTGAGACATGACAATTGTTAATGCTGTGAATAGTCCAATACGACTAATTTGTGCGGTTTTAAAAGTGTTCATATAAATTGATTGCCCCTCTCTTTTTATTATTATAAAAAGAAAGCAGTGTATTGTCAACTTAAAAATATAACAAGTTGACAATTAATCTAGTATGATTCTTATTTCACCTGAACTAAACTTTTTTCTATTTCCAGATTGAGTTTCTATTATTAATTGCCCTTGATCATCAATATCGATTACTTTAACCTTATAACTTTCTTGACCTTGTTGAATCATGACATTTTTATTTAAGACAATCGATTTTTCTTTATATCTAGCCATTAAATCAGTAATAGATAATTCTTTATGAGCTGTTAGTAATTCTTCTAGTAAAGTAGCGACTAATTTATTACGATTGATCGATATTTCGTTTTCTTTAAAAATAGAGCCTGCTTTTTGTTTCACTTCTTCTGAAAAAACAGTGTCACTTGTTGAAATATTTAAACCAATTCCCAAAACGATCCATTCAATTTGACCACTTTCAAAATCTGTGACCGCTTCCGTTAAAATACCACATATTTTTTTTTCATTATAAAATAGATCATTGACCCATTTAATACCGATTTTTTTCCCAGTTAATTCTTCGATAACATTAGAAACAACTACGGCAGCATATGCTGTAACGGTGGTCGGTTCATTGTAAGTTAGTTCTTGAGGTCTTATGATTAAACTCATATAAACCCCTGTGTTCTTAGGTGATTCAAAAGAACGTCCATATCGACCCTTGCCATCTGTTTGCTCATTTGCTACAACTAATGTGCCATGTATTGCTCCTTCTGCTGCTAATTCTTTCGCCCTTTTATTGGTTGAATCAATCACATCATAAAAAATAATTTGATTGTTCAACTCAGGGATTGATATATTTTCAATAATACCAATAGCTGAAAGCTGATCACTATTCTCTGATAAGCAGTATCCTTTATTGGTTATGGCATCAATCTCAAAACCGTCTAATTCTAACTGTTTAATCGCTTTCCAAACTGAATTTCTTGAAACTTCAATTGCTTCTGCAATTTTTGTACCAGAAATATAAGTCCCTTTATTTTTCTCTAAAAAAGCTAAAACTTTATCTTTAGTTTTCATCAATTTTCTCCCCTCTTACCTATCACTCAAAATTTTCTTTATTATAACATGAATAAAAAAAGAAGGGTGACAATTAAGCCATCCTTCCACTTATTTTTATAATTGTTGTGATTCTGCAGGTTGCTTGAAATTAAACGCCTTTTTCATCACCCTTTATTTCCCGTAAGTTAATTCAAATCTTTTTGAAAATTTAGATAATGAGTAACAGACCACAAAGTAACAGGCTGCCATGATAAAGAACATTGGTAGTACAGTATTTGGGTACTGTGCATAAATTATTTTTGTATTATGAGTTAATTCTGGTAATGAGATTATAACCGCTAATGACGTATCACGAATTAGTGAAACAAATTGACTCACTAAAGGTGGCACCATTAACTTTAACCCTTGTGGTAATACAATATAAAAGATAGTCTGGATTCTTGTTAGACCTGTCGACATTCCTGCTTCCAATTGCCCTTTCGGTACAGCAAGTAAGCCTCCACGAATAATTTCAGAAAGCATTGCTGATTCAAAAATAGTTAAAGCAATAACCGCTGACCAAAAAATATTAAATTGAATTCCAATTTGTGGCAAGGCAAAATACGTAAAGAAAATTATTAAGAGTAACGGTAAATTTCGGATAATATCAACAATCACTCCAAAAAACACTGATACCACAGGAATTTTCAAATAGCGTACAATACCTAATAATGAACCGATGATAAAACTCAAAATAATGGCCACGATTGCCACTTCTAGAGTAACTAAAAAACCGTCTAAAATAAAACGTAAATTTGTCCATGTAAAAGCTTGTAAGAAATCCATCCAATCAACTCCCTTCCTTAATTACTCGCTAATTTGATTTCTAAATATTTCATAAAATAAGACAATGGCAATGTTAATAATAAATATATCAGCCCAATTAATGTATAAGTTCCAATCGTATTAAAAGTGGTGCTTGCTACTAAATCTCCTTGGTACATTAAATCTGCACCTGTTACCATAGCTAAGATAGATGAATTCTTCACGAGATTGATGAATTGATTCCCTAATGGTGGAATCACAATTTTAAATGCCTGTGGTAAGACAATATAAACCATCACTTGACGGTAATTTAATCCAGAAGCGATACCTGCTTCCATTTGGCCTTTAGGCACACCTTCAATACCAGCTCTCACTGTATCTGCGATAAACGCAGATGTATAAAGTGTTAGTCCGATTGTTCCTGCAGTAACGCCATCTAATTTAAAGCCATAAAGCGGCATTACAACAAAGAAAAACATCACCACAATTAACAATGGTAAATTTCTGAATAAGTTAACATAACTATCTCCTAGTCTTTTAACCCATTTGTTTTTTGACACTTGTAAAATTGCCATTACTGTCCCAATAATTAAACTAAATACTAATGCTGTTAAACTTGCCAATAGCGTCACTTTTAAACCTGATAAAATATCTCCTTGATATGTCTGCCAGATACTTAGCATCTTTTTTTCCTCCTAACTACTTGGCTTCTTCTTTAAACCATTTTTGATAAATTTCAGCATATTCGCCGTCTTCCTTCATCTCTTTTAATGCTTTATTAATCGCTTTTTTAAACATCTCTTGTTCTTTATTTAAAGCAATTCCATAAGGTTCATCTGTAAACTTTTCACCTGCTAAAACATAATCAGGATTCTCTGCTGACATTCCGAGTAAAATTGAATTATCTGTGGTCATCGCATCGCCTTGACCCGATTGAAGAGCAGTAAATGCTTCCGCATAATTTTCAAGTTCGAGTACTCTTGCTTCTGGCGCATGCTTTCTTATATTTTCAGCTGAGGTTGAGCCTTTAACAGCTAGTACTGTTTTTTCTTTATTTAAATCAGTCACACTTTTTATGTCACTCTCTTTTTTAACTAGTAATGATTGACCGGCATCAAAATAAATATCTGAGAAATCAACTTGTTTTTTTCGTTCTTCACTGATCGTCATTGTTGCGATAATCGCATCAATATTGCCATTTTTAAGTAATGGAATTCTTGTTTTTGAGGTTACTTCAACAAATTCAGCTTGTCCTTTTTCACCAAGAACGCGCTTAGTTACTGCAGAGGCAATATCAATATCAAAACCTTCCACTTTTCTTTCTTCAATATTCATCATGCCAAATAACTTCGTATCGTACTTAACTCCCCAAACTATTTTTTCATTTGATTGTGTTTTTTCTAATGTATCTGTCTTAGCACCGTTTTCACTTTTACATCCCACTAAAACGAAAAAAAGACCGCCAAATAAAAAAAGAAAGGCTAATTTATTTAATTGTCGTTTCATTAACTCGCCTCCTAGTGATTAATAATTTTACTTAAGAATTGCTTCGCTCGTTCATCTTTTGGATTATCAAAGAAAGCCTCTGATTCTCTATCTTCTAAAATTTTGCCATCTGCCATAAAAATAACTCTGTCAGCTACTTCTCTAGCAAATCCCATTTCATGTGTCACTACAATCATCGTCATTCCTGATTCTTTCGCCAATGATTTCATTACATCAAGTACTTCTCCAACCATTTCTGGATCTAGTGCTGATGTTGGCTCATCAAAAAGCATTACATCTGGTTCCATAGCTAAACTTCTAGCAATGGCGATACGTTGCTGTTGTCCACCTGATAGTTGTGTTGGATACTCATCTTTTTTATGTAACATTCCAACTTTTTCTAGCAATCTTTCTGCTTTTTTGACGGCTGCTTCTTTATCTTCTTTTAAAACTTTTATGGGTGCAATAGTGACATTTTCTAAGACTGTCATATTGGGATATAAATTAAAATGTTGGAAGACCATTCCTAAATTTTTTCTTACTTCAGTTAAATTAGTTTTTTTATCATGAATATCCACACCATCCACAAATAGTTCGCCTGTCGTAATTTCTTCTAGAGCATTAATACAGCGTAGCATCGTACTTTTCCCCGACCCTGATGGACCAATAGCGACGACTACTTCACCCTTTTCAATTGTTAGATTAACATCTTTTAAGGCGTGGAAAGAACCATAATACTTCTCCACATTTTTAAATGAAATCATCTCAATTCCCCCTTTACATTAAAAATGACAAAACAATTAAAATTCTAATAATTTTATCATTATATTTTTTTATTATAACTGTTTTTTTATTGTTTTGTAAAGCATTGTGAAAATTTCTTGATATTTTTTCATCTAAAGTTAATTAAATTAAAATAAAAAAAGCCTTGAAACAAGCGTTCAAGACTTTTCATTTACTCTAATAATCACTATTCTTCTTCTCTGACACAAACTCAGTATTGTAGAATTTACTATTTTTGGATAACTCTTCATTAACTTTTTCTAATGAATCTCTTTCAATTAACGTCTTCTCTTTAGAAGAAAGATCTGTTCCCAAACCTAATCGATCACCTTTAATTCCAACACCCATACTTGATAAAATTGTTGGATACATGTCAAATGGGGCGAACTGACGATTATTAGTTTTAATATCTTTGTTCTCAAAATCACCATTAATAATTAAATTTGTCGTCGTACGATGATATTTTTTATCAAAACCTACAAAGAATTTTTTATCCATACTTAAGTGATCCCCCGTTAAAACAATAACAGTATCATCATAATAAGGTTGTTCTTGAATCCATTTAACAAAATCAACGACTTGTTGCTGTGAATGGAAAATAACATTAGCATATTGTTGATCAAATGGGCGTGGTGTTTCCTTTTCAATATAACCATCTGGGAAATGAGTATCCGCATTTTCCATTGTAAAATTAAATGGTTTCCCTTCACTTGCTAAACGAGTTATTTCTTCTTGCGCATAGTCATATAATTTTTTATCTTCATATCCCCACCAGACATTGTAATCATTAGGAATTTTACCGATTTTTCTAGCATGTTTTACGTCATAGATATTAAAATCTTTATGGTTATTAAAGAAAGAGGTTAATCCTCCAAAATCAGCATCTGCACCAAACATAATCGTTTGATTATACCCTTCTTTATTAAGTACATCTCCTATACCGATTGCACCTGGTAAAAAATAGCCTGATTTTCCATATGAATTTCCATTCATTGGTATTTTAAGTGGCAGTCCCATACTCATATTTACCATTGAAGCAACTGACCAGCTTGAGCCATATGTTTGATATGGTCCTCCTTTTTTATCACTTTCCGAAAAGGAGACTCCTTCTTTATATAACTTTTCATATGCTGGCATTAAATTTTTATCCATATAACCACCAGAGTTTTTATCAAAATAAGTATTTTCATAGGACTCTAAATAAATATGAACTAAATTTTTCTTCTCATCTGGAAAAGTTAATTTTGTATTCTTTGGTGAATGATAATTATCTTTAATATAACTTGAATCATCAAAATAAGCACTGTATACTGCGACTAATTGCAACTCTTTAATGCTATAACTTACACCAAAAATAAGAACTCCAATTGAAGCAGTCCAACCAACCACTTTTACATACTTATCGGAAAAACTTTTTTCATTCCCAAAAGTTATTTTAAATTTAGTCAACATCAAGAATATATAACCAACTAGAACTGATACTAGCAGTAATACTGGGCCATTAATTGCTTGATCCATCACATTTGATGCTGTTCCTGTTACTGGAGAATTAAAATTAAAAAGAAATTGTTCTGGTGTTAATTTACCAAAAAAATCAATAAACCAAACTGTGCCAATATATAAAAAACTGCCTACAAAAACAAATAAAACAGAAATTCCTGTTAAAATTTTTGATTTTAAAGTTGTTTTTTCTTTATTTTTTGTAATTACAATTTTATTTAAAATCAAACCTTTAATAAATAAAATAAGTAACCCTATCACGATAGCAAAAAGAACGTATTTTAATACAAATATCGTTTTATAATTTACTGGACTTAAAACATACATTTTCCCTAATATATAACGCATTGTAAATAAAGTTAATATGTTGATTCCAACGGTATATCCTATACTATTTAAAACTTTCCTTTTTATTTTTGTTTCTTTAAACATTAAGATATCTAGTCCACTAATGACTAATCCAACGATTAAAAATGTTAAAAACCTCATGTTACTCCCCCTATTTTTCATCTAAGTAAAGAATACTTAAATTCAAATAAATACACAACTAATATTTTGATGAAAATTACAGTCATTTTTGACAAAATAAGCCCTAATTGTTATTATTACTTCGAAAGCAAATTAACTATAACAAGAAATGAGTGAACTTTTTGAGCGCCAAAGGTATCCAATAATTAAAATAATTTAACTGATAAATAAAGTAATCCTCTATATGTTTATTTATCACGCCTAATTTTAATTTGAGATATCTGTCTATTCGGTGTCCTAAGTGTGTCTTGAAAAAGACTCATTTATTTCAGCCATTCTTCAGTATATAAAATTAAAAGTACGGGTATTTATAATACCTGTTCTTTTTTTATTCTAGTTAATTTGTTAATGACAGACATCTCTTTACTAACAGAAAGAGAGACTCTAAACATGAAAACACAAGCATTTGAACAAACACAATTTAATAAAATTAAGGAACAAATTAGTACATACACAATCAGTCAAACAGTGAAAGAAAGAATTATTAATTTTGAAGCATCAGATAATTTAGAACAAGTTTTAAATTACCAAGCAGAAACTGGAGAAGCTTTAGTAATTTTAAAAACAAATCAAAGTTTTCCGTTCATGGCAAGTGAACAAATTGATCGCCTTTTTCAAAAAATTGAAGAAGGTTATATCTTAGAAACAAAAGAATTAGTTGAAATAGCTGATTTTCTAAAATCAATTAGAAAATTAAAAGAGTTTTTTCAAAAAAACAAAAAATTATCGCCAATACTTTCGGGATACGCTTCTAAATTACAAGGCTTTCGTTCAATCGAAGAAACAATCCATTTGTCCATTAAGAATAATCAGGTGACATCTGACGCTTCAAGAGATTTAAAAAAAGCACGACAAAGCATAAACAAATACCAAGCAGATATTAGCGATAAGTTACATAAATATATCAATAATGCTGCAAATAAAAATAAAATACAGGAATTTCTAATTGTTCAAAGAGATGGTATTCTCACTGTCCCTATTAAGAGCTCATTCAAACACAGTATTAAAGGACGTATTATTTCAGAATCTAGTAAAGGTTCTACTGCATATATTGAACTTGAAAATACAAGAGAATTAAATCAAAAGTTACAAACAGCTCAAGCAGAAGAAATGTCACTTATTTACCAGATATTAGCTAATTTAACAGAAGAAATTGCCCAAGAGTTACCCTTTTTAAACCATGCTATCCAGATTATCTTTCAACTGGAATTGATAATAGCTAAAGCTAAATACAGTCACGAAATTAACGGTCACAAAGTCACTATTAATCAAATAGGCTATATTAAACTCGACAATGCAAAGCATCCTTTACTAGGTAAAAATGCCGTTCCTTTAAATATTGAACTAGGAAATAGGCAGCGGGGACTAGTTATTACTGGCCCTAACTCAGGTGGCAAAACAGTTGTTTTAAAAACAATTGGCTTATTAACTTTTATGACAATGATGGGTGTTTATATTCCCGCAGATCCAAGCAGTCATATTAGCCTATTCAAGCACATTTTAGTTGATATTGGCGACTATCAAGATTTAGATAATGCACTAAGTACTTTTTCAGGCCATATGAACAACATGGGAAATATTCTAACTATTGCAGACAAAGAATCCCTCATTTTAGTTGATGAAATTGGTAGTGGAACAGAACCTACTGAAGGGGCTGCTCTTGCAATTGCTATGCTAGATAATTTGGTCAATCGTCAGTCAGTAGTTATAGCTTCCACTCATTATGGCGAGATTAAGGATTTTGCTACTGAAAAAGAAACATTTATAACCGCTGCTATGGCTTTTGATAATGAAACACTACAACCAAAATATCAATTATTAATGAATGAAATAGGTGAAAGTAATGCTTTCTTCATCGCACGTAAAATGAAAATTAATGAAGATATTTTAGAAAGTGCTGTATGCTATTTAAAGAAATAAAAAAGAAAAAGAGCTTGACTAAAATTTTAGTCAAGCTCTTTTTCCACAAACTCTTTCAAAATAACCGCATGATTTATATTAGGATCTTTTGCTCCATACAAAAAAGTAACATCTTGTTTTTTTAACTCCTTATTGACCTTTTGAACAAACTCTTTACTACTTGGATTTTCATTCAATTCATTTAAATAATCAACTTTAAATTGAGAGAAATTTTCTTCTTTATGAGCAAATATTTTTCTTATTTTAGTAGAGGGTGTTATTTCTTTTGCCCAATCATTCAACATTACCTCTTCTCTTTTTTTACCACGAGGCCATAATTTATCTATTAATATTCTAAATCCGTCATCCTTTGATACTGGTGCGTAAACTCTTTTAATTTGTATACTTGTCATTTCTCTACACCACCTTATAAGACGACTATTATCCTTTTTATTCATTTTGTCAAATCAAATCATTTGTTAAAAAAAATAAAACGACGTAAGATTACATTGTACTACTTATTAAACTATTTCAAGGAGGCTATATCTTATGAAAAAAATTTACGAAACAACTATTGTTAATACTGGTGGTCGTGCTGGTGAAGTACATTCATTAGATGAATCATTTTCATATCAAGTGACATCTCCAGTAGATAACAAGGAAGGCACAACCAACCCTGAACAATTATTTGCAGCTGCTTATAGTGCTTGTTTCAATGGAGCACTAGAATTAGTTATGGGTAAACATAAAAATGTTCATCCAAGTACAGTTACTGCTCATGTTTCCCTGTATTCTGATCCAAAAGATGGATTTCACATCAGCGTTATTCTTGAAGTTCATATAGATGATATCGACATAAATACAGCAACTGATTTAGTTAATGAAGCACATCAAGTATGTCCTTATTCAAAAGCAACTAGAAACAATATTGAAGTTGAATTAAAAATAGTATAATTTTTTAAAATGTTCTACTTTTATCTTAGAGGCTGACCCCAAATGGCAGCCTCTTTCTTATTTATTGATTAATTTTTTCTTTTAAATATTAACCAACTAGCTCCTACAACTAATAAGCCCATAAAAGCAAAAATGGTCTTTTGTTCTCCAGTTTTAGGTAACATATCACTAAAATATTGTTTTCCTTCTTTTGAATTTTTTTGGCTATTATTAGTATTATTTTGACTCGTTATCCTTTTTTTATTTTCTGTTGACGATGTCGTTGTTGTTTCTATTGAATTATCTTTGATTGTTTCACTTGTTTTAGTTGTACTCGTCGCTGAAGACTCAATTTCTTCTGTTGTTGTATTTTTTGTTGTTTCCGAGTTTGTTGTCGTTTCAGTTGTTTTCTTATCTTTTTTATAAATAGTTAAGCTTAACGGTAGCATCTTATCCAACTCATTCTTTTCATTTTCTAGCTTATTAGTAATCACCGGTTTAAATTCTTTAATTAGTTTTTTATCAATTGATTTTTCTACCTCATTACTATTAATCGCAATGATTAAATCTTTACTTTCATCGCTTAACTGATAAATGATTACCCCGTTTTTTGATTCAATCACTGTTGATTTTTCTTTTATCTCTTTATAAGAGGACATTCTCAATAGTGGTTCTGTTTGTCTAAATGCAACTAGTTCTTTAAAAAAATTGACAGATATGTTGTATTCTTGTGGACGATTCCAATCAAATTGATTCACTGAATCTGGTGACTTATAGCTATTTTCATCCCCGTCTTTTGTTCTTAAAAATTCTTGACCCGCATGAATAAAAGGAACTCCTTCAGAAACTAGTACTATTCCAGTGCCTAACATGTGACGTTTTAATCGCTGTTCTTTGGTATCTTCAGGATTGGTTAGAGATAATTTATCATATAACGTTAAATTATCATGAGCCTCTACGTATTGTATTAATTGACTAGGATCTGTATAACCTTCTAATCCTTCACCACCTAACATGTTCTGAACCACTATTTTTTCTAAGTCTTTTTTCCCATTAATCATTCCTGGTTCTTTGCCCTCAAATACACTACCTTTGACACTATCACGAATTGAATCATTAAAATGACCAATGCCTGGCATTTTATTTGCATTTTTTTGAATTGCTTTTTGATCATCAGAAAGTGGGGTCCCCATATTCCACCCCTCACCTAAAACAATAATTGATGGGTCAATTTTATTTAACTCCTGGCGTACTAAGTTCATAGTTTCAACATCTAAAATCCCCATTAAATCAAATCTAAAACCATCGATTTGATAATTCCTAGCCCAATAGCTCACGCTGTCTACAATATATTTTTGAGCCATTTTACGCTCGGATGCCACATCATTGCCAACACCTGTTCCATTAGCTAACCCACCGTCTTCGTTGTATCTAAAATAATAACCTGGCACGGTTTGATTGAATGCGTGGCTACTTGCTTCATAGACATGATTATAAACAACATCCATGATCACTCGAATATTATTATCATGCAAGCCCTTAACCATTTGTTTCATCTCAACAATACGGTTTTGTGGATTAGTAGCGTCTGTACTATATGATCCCTCTGGTACGTTATAATTTTTAGGATCATAACCCCAATTAAATTGTGGCGTATTTGGCTGGCTTTCATCCACTGTTTGATAGTCATACATTGGTAAAAATTGAACGTGAGTCACACCTAGACTCTTCAGATAATCTAAACCGGTTTCTTGATTTTGACCATTTTTTGTTCCAGATTCTACCACACCTAAAAATTTTCCTTTATTTTGAATGCCACTATCACTTGCGATTGATAAATCTCTAATATGAGCTTCATAAATCACCGCGTCAACAGGATTTGAAAATGAAGGCATCCGGTTAAATTCAGAAATATTCGTTTGATTTGGACTCAAGACAACCGAACGATTTCCATTAACAATCGCTGCTGTTGCATAAGGATCCACAGATTCATTTATCTTTCCATCTGAGAATGTTAGACGATAAGTATAAACTAACCCATCTTGATCACCACTTAGCTCCGTTTTAAAGGTCCCTTTGTCTCCTTTAGTCATTGAGAATTTCTCTTTTTCAGCACTATCTGCTGCTTGACCAGAATAAGTAATTAGTTCAACTGATTTAGCAGTTGGCGCCCACAATGTAAAGTTTGTTTGATCCTTTTGATACTTACTCCCTAATTCCCCCTCATAATAAAAAACATCATCAAATTCAGGTGTCCTAACCACTGCCCCCATAGTTACTGGAATTTTTTCACCATTTTCAGTTTCAATAGAATAGTTTTCTGCTAAATCCAGATTTTTTTCTGCTTGAAGTAATAAACGATTAGTTGGTTTCTCTTTTTCTTTATCTAGTACTTTAAAAGAAACTGCCCCCTTAGAATTAATAAGTTTAACCTGATAAGATTTTAATTTTTCAATTGTTTCTGGTTTTGAAAAAACTAAATCAATTTGGTTCATTTTTTCAATTGTTGCTGTTTTAATTTTTTGTGTTTTTATAATTAACTCAGGATGAGCATAAACTAACTCATCCCCTTCCATTAACCACATATCAAGATTTCCTTGATTTTCATACAAATAAACCACTCGTTCCTTGCCATCTGTTTCAATGACTTCATTTTTCTCATTTCTTTTTTCTAGTTTAATAGTTAATTTAGAAAAGTCTATTTCTGAAGTTACTTTAAAATCAGCATTTTTTCCATAGTCATCTTCTGAATTAAAAGAAGTGACTTGTGATTTTCCGCTATCTGTTTGTAAAGTAAGTTGCCAATTATCATAATCTTGATTTTTACGAAAATAATGAACGTTGATATTTAATTCTTTATTTTTAGGCGCTTTTTTTTTATTTGGTTCATAAGACATTTTTCCTTCTTTATCTAACCAAACATGAGCCCGACCACTACTTGTCTCTATCCATTGATCTTTTGATTGATAGGACCAATCCCCTTTTGATTTGATTAAAAAACCAACTTTAGCATGCGCTCCTTTTAAATTAATTACTTGATACTTCCCAAAAGCATCTTCTTTTTCAAAAGAGTGTTCCTCACCTGCTCCATTTTCAGGCCAAATCCAAATATTTCGATCAATATTTTTTTCATCTTCAGGTGCTTCATAATGAATAATCACTTGAGTTTCTACTTCTTCTGCAAAACTTTTTTGTAACGAAAAAGAACATATAAATAACAAACTCATCATACAGAATATTATTCGTATTTTTTGCACACTTCTTTTATTTTCCAACTTAAACACTTAACATCTCTCCCCTATTAAAATAACTACTCTATAGATATACCAAATTTAAGAAAGCGCTTCAACTTGTTATCGGTAACAACTTTCATTTGCATTTAACAATATTTATGATATATTATAGGAAATGAAAGTGAGGGATTTATCCATTGATTATCTAAGCCAATTTTTTATGCAAATTGCCTATTTTACCGTTAAATTTAACGGGATTAGTCTGCAATTTGACAGAATTGGTGGAGATGATAAGAGATAATGACCTTTTACACGTCCAAGGGCTATTTTTATTCCCTTCTCTTAACAATCAGTTCTGTTAATCAGACTGATTGTTTTTTTATTTGAAAGGATGATGTAAACATGTCTACAATTGAAATTAAACAACTAAGTTTTAGCTATGATGGTCCTGGATTAACACTCTTTGACCACGTAGATTTAAATATTGATACCACTTGGAAACTTGGTCTAATCGGAAGGAATGGACGAGGGAAAACAACTTTTTTCAAGTTGTTGCAAGATAAATTAGCCTACTCAGGAACGATTAATCACCAAATGGATTTTTCTTATTTTCCCCAAGCAATAAAAAATAAAAATAAGATGACCTATGAAATAATTGATGAATTGAAGTCTGGTGAACTCTGGGAAATCGAACGTGAATTAACCCTATTAGGTACAGAAACAGATATTTTATGGCGTGATTTTTCTAGTCTTTCTGGCGGGGAACAAACTAAAGTATTATTAGCTATTCTTTTTTCTCAATCAGATTACTTCCCCTTAATTGATGAACCAACGAATCACTTAGATTCTTTAGGTCGCAAACAAGTTGCAGATTATCTGAAACAAAAAAAGACAGGCTTTATCGTAATTAGTCACGATCGTTTATTTATTGATGAAGTTTGTGATCATATTTTAGCCATTGATAAAAGTCAGATCACTCTCTCTCAAGGAAACTACTCAACCTACCAATTCCAAAAAGAACGTCAAGATGAATCAGAACAAGAAAAGAATGAGAAATTAAAAAAAGAAGTTGGTCGTTTGAAACAAACAGCTGCTAAAAAGGCGGAGTGGTCTCAATCTAGAGAAGGTGACAAGTACGGTAGTGCCAATGTTAAAAACAGTGGTTCTATCGGAGATACAGGTTTCATTGGCGCACGTGCTGCTAGAACCATGAAAAAATCAAAAAACCTATTAAATAGAATGGATAAAGAAATTGAAGAAAAAGAAAAATTACTTAAAAACATCGAGTTTATAGATCCATTAACGATGAACTTTAACCCTTCTCATCATAAAACGTTATTATCTGTTGAAAATTTCACCTTATCTTTTGATAATAATCCTTTATTTAAACCAATTACTTTTGACATTAAGCAAGGCGAACGTGTGGCAATAGTTGGTGCTAATGGTGCTGGAAAAACCTCATTTATTAAAGCCATTCTGGAGCTATTTAATGGAGAGATCAGCGGAGAAATAACTAAAGTAAATACTCAAGATTGGAGTCTTGTTAGACAAAATTATGAGGTTAATCAAGGTACTTTACAAAATTTTTGTCTAGAGCATGGACTTAATTACCAAGATTTTTTAAGTAACATTAAGAAACTTGGTCTAGAAAGAACACTTTTTACGAATAATATCGAAACCATGAGTATGGGGCAACGAAAAAAAGTTGAAGTTGCTAAATCATTAACAGAAGAGACTCCTTTTTATCTTTGGGATGAACCACTTAATTATTTGGATATTTTTAATTATGAGCAACTGGAAGAAATCATTCTTCTAAAAAAACCAACCATGCTTTTTATAGAACATGATGAAGCTTTTATTAAAAAAGTAGCAACAAAAATTATTACACTGGAAAAATACTAAAAATAAGAGGATGAGCCAAAATGTAGTAACACCTAAAAGCCTAATTTTTAGGGGTCACTACATTTTGGTCAACCTCTTCCTTTTTAATTTAACTTTTGGATCATTACTTTTTTTGAGCATTCAAAAATTTTAGGTGTTACTTGCTTCTTAATTTGTTCATCTAAAGAAATTTTAAAAAGTTGATTATCTTCATAGTAATTAATGTAATACGTAATCTGATTTAAATCCATCATACTAATAAATTGAGTATAATCATCTCTGCCATCACTTTTTTTCTTTACTCCTTTAGGAATATAAACACTGGTTAGCATTCTCATAATAATATTCAAACTAGCTTCTGTTGTTTCTACTTTTTCTATGTACTGATTCATAAAAGCAATGCGAATAAATCTAGAAATTGAAGTGAAATCTCCTGGTAATCCTAATCCGCCACTTCCTGCTCCATTACCATAAGCTGTAAACTGTCCATATTTTATAGGATCTAGGCTAGCATTAGAAAGATTAGCATACTGATTTAAGTTAGTTAAATGCCAAGTAAAACTTGGACTATTCGTCATTACGTTAACTGGATTATCATAAACTTCAATACCTGAAACAACCGATTCAATGACAATGCTTTTTCCAGATTGATCCGCTACAATCCAGTGTAGAGGTATCACTTTTTTAAGTAAACTATTTTTTTCATTTATAATATTAAGCTGCCAAATGCCTTCTTTAATTTCTTCAACGGTTTTAAACATACTTAATAACCAAGCGACAACATCATGAGGAGCCACAGCTACTTGATCACTATTTTTTTCATCACTATAAACCGCATCTGCTGAAAAATAAAGAGAGGCTGCTGATAATCCTTCTTCGTTTAAGCCATCTGCTAAAACATATTCACCATGTAAATCTCCAGAGCCTACAAAAGCATACTTACTTGTAAATGATTTTATTTTATTTCCTTTAAAAAACTCATAATTGGAAGGAATAAAAACAGGTTTTCCATCTAGAGGATAAGAAAAATCCATTGTTCTTGCTAAAAATGCTTGCTTCATTTTATTTTGATAAATAATGCTTGTACACATAAATACATCACCTCATTCGTCAGAGTATTTTCATTATACGTTCTTTAATTAATTTATTCAAAAAAAATAAGCTGAAATGAAATCAATTTAATGTTTCATTTCAACTTTTTTTACTTGCGATAACTCAATGCTAATCTGACACTTTCCTCAGCAAGAATATTTTGTGGATCTATCACGTGTTGATTTTGATAATTGGCAGCATCTTCCATTAAAGAAAGTTCTGTACAACCTAAAATCAAAACGTCACAGTTCAACTCAAACATTTTTTCTAAAATTTGATTATATATCACTGTATCAAGCTCATTTTTTTGTTTGATTTTATCAAAAATCAGCGTACTTACTAATTGCTGAATTTCTAAAGTTGGGTAAACTAAATCAAAGCCAGCCTCCAAAATAAAAGGATCATAAATTTTATTTTTAATTGTTCCTTCAGTACCAATCAAACCTACACGAGTTCCTTTGGGATAATTTTTACTTACCTCCTCCACCGCCAATCGAGGCATATGTAGAAATGGTATTGTACTCGCTTGTTGCAGTTCTTCATAAAAATAATGAGCGGTGTTACAAGTTAAAACAAAGAAATTTGGTTCCAGAGCAGCTTGTTGTTTAATAACGTTTAATAAATAAGGTAATGGATTTTTATTTTTTCCTTTATTCATTAGATAAGAGCTTCTATCAGGTATAGTTGAGTAGTTAACTAATACATAATTTAAGTACTCTTGATCATTTGTCGCTGGTGTTTTCTGGTTAATTTGTTTAATGTATAATTCTGTTGCGATTGTTCCCATTCCACCGATTATCGTGAAAAAATTATCCATTCCCTATTACCTCCCGATACGATAGACATACTGCTTAATATTTTTAGCAATTATTTTTTCGTAATTTCCCTATATTTTAATTCATTTATTTAGTTTTCGATAAAGAATACTTGATACCATATAATAAAAGTGTAAATTGTAAATAGTTTTTGGATATGAGGCATTCCTTGTTTTTGTTCTTCAATTAATCTATTTAAATAATCCACATTGAAAAATTGTTTAGCAACATCTGAGTTAAATGTTTCTTTGATCATTTCTTGATATTTATCTTCTTTTACCCAAGTAGCAAGCGGTGATAAAAAGCCCATTTTCTCTCTGTTAACGATTCTTTCTGGTAATTGACTTTCTGATGCTTGGCGCCAAGCAACTTTTGTCACACCATCTTTCACACGTAGATTTGAGGGGATTCTCTTAGCAAGTTCTGCCACCTCTTTATCAACTAAAGGTGTTCTAACTTCTAACGAATTTGCCATACTCATTCGATCTGCTTTATGTAAGATGTCATATGCAAGCCAGGCATGGATATCAAAATGTTGCATTTGGGTAATAGAATCTTGACCTTTAGCTTCAGCAAATAATTTTTTGACAAAATTAGCTGATGATTTATTATATTTATTATTTATTAGTAACTCATCACGTTCAGATTGATTAAAGACATAATTAACTCGGTAATATCTTTCACTAATATCTTGAGATCCTCTTACTAAAAATCGTTTTCCGTGGAAATGAGGCAATCTTTTAGCTGTTTGAGCAAATAATTTTCTCATAGGCAATGTCGTATATTTTTCATATGTTTCAAAAGTATTCGCTTCTAAATAAGTATTGTAACCACCAAAAAATTCATCCGCTCCTTCACCTGATAAAGCAACTTTTACGTGCTTACTCGTTTCTTTTGATAAGAAATAAAGTAATAAAGCTGATGGATTAGAAAGAGGCTCATCCATATGATACATCGTTGTTGGGATGATATTAAAAAACTCTTCATCATTAACCATGATAGGAACATTTTTCTGCTTAATCTCTTCAGCAAATTGCTCAGCCCAAGGAAGTTCACTTATTCTTTCATCATCGAAACCTAGTGAAAATGAGGTAATATCACGATCTCTAGAAGCTTCATTTAATATGTAACTTGAATCGATCCCGCTTGATAGGAAACTTCCTACTTCAACATCAGCAATCATATGTTTCTTAACTGACTCTTGAACTGTTTCAATAATTTGTTGTTTAGCTGTTTCCATGTCTAATGTTTTATCTTCTTCAAATTTAAAGTGGTAATATTCTTGAATATCTAACTTATTATTTTTAAATTTAAAGTAATGACCTGGATTTAATTTATACACATTTTTAAACATTGTTTCATCACTTGGAATAAATTCAAAGCTCAAATGAATAGGTAGTAACTCTTCGTTCAATTCTTTGATAAAGCCTGGATGATCTAAGAAACTTTTAATTTCTGATCCCCACATAAAACTTTCACTGTCTTTATAGTAATAAAGTGGTTTAATCCCGAAATGATCTCGAGCGCCAAACACTTCTTGGTTTTTTTTGTCAAAAATGACAAAAGCATACATTCCACGAATTCGATCTAAAAGGCCTTCACCCCATGCATCGTATCCATGAATTAACACTTCAGAATCTACATCTGTTTTAAATTTATAACCTAGACCAATTAATTCTTCTCTAAGTTCTAAATAATTATAAATTTCTCCATTAAAGGTTAATACTTTTGTGTCATCTTGATTGCTCATTGGTTGTGCACCATGATTTAAATCAATAATTGATAATCTTCTAAATCCCATCGAGATGAAATCATCTTGGTAATACCCTTCATCATCAGGACCTCTATGCACTATTCTATCAGTCATTTTTTTAAGTGTTTCAGCCACTGTGTTTGGGTGATTAATGTATCCTACAAATCCACACATTATTATAATCCTCCATTTGTCTCATTATTTTAAATTAGAATAACAAGCTATTTAAAATTCTAATGTATCAGTTTACAAGTATACTGCAAATAACTTACAAATTAAAGAGTTTGAACTATTCTTTTCCTTTTATTAATTTTTTTTAACTAGTTATTTGAGGTAAATTCACTTTTATTTGAACATTATTTGAATTTACTACATTAAACTGAATACTTCCTTGATGCCTTGTTACTATCTGCTTAGCAATGGTCAATCCTAATCCATGTCCATTTTCTTTTTTTATTTTACCTCGATTAAACGCTTCAAAGAAGGCATCACTTTCAAATTCGGTAATTCTTTCTTTCGATTTATTGCTAATCTCAAGTTCAAATCCTTCATTTGTTCGATTTAATGAACAAAATACCATTTCATCAACAGGGCTATATTTAAGTGCATTATCAAGTAAAATTTTCATTAATTGTAGTAATCGTTGATAATCGCCTCGATAAATATCTGAACTTTTCAATTGACTATTTATTTTAATTTTATTTCCTTCATCATCAGCTCGTTGTCTAAATGATCGCGCACTATCAGTTAGCACATCATTCAAATGGAGCTCTTCTATTTTTATTGAGAATTCCGTTGATTGTAACCTACTTAACTCAAGCAAATCATTAACCAATAAATTGAGTTGCTCCGTTTCTTTGAGAAGTTGTTCAATGTAATTCTTTCTCTCAGTCTCATTCAAAAAATTTCCTTTTAAAGCTTCCAAAGAATTTTTAATGACCATAACAGGTGTTCTTAATTCATGAGAAATTTGTGATAAAAATAATTTTTGACTTTGTTCCTTATTATCTTGATCATTCCTCGCAACTTCAAGACGATTAGATAAAATTAATAACTTATTACCCAATTCAGCTAATTCATCTTTTGTATTGATTTCTAATTCATCCTGATAATTCATTTGAATTAACTCTTCTGTAAAATCGGCCATCTCATGAATAGGTTTTACAAAACTTCTAGCTAACCATACAGAAATAAAAACAACCACTAACAGAGCAAGTAAAATACTCCAAATTAATAAGCGGTAATCCTTTATAGATTGTGTCAAAGTAATCGTTTTTGTTGATAATACAATAACATATCCATAATTGTCTCCATTTTTAGAAATTAAAGGAACACCATACCCCATCTGTCCACTGTTAGACAACTGTCCTGTTTCAAAAAAAACAGCTTGATTGTTTCTCACGATTTCCTTTAAAATTTCCTGCCCACTTTGGCTAAGTTCTTGAGGTTCCTCATCCATCATATGCCCACCAATCAACGACTGACCCTTTTCATCCACAATAAAAATATCATCAGTCGATAACTTACTAATTAGTTGCAGATAAGAATTATTAGTCGCCATATGATTTTCTTGCATCCTCATTTTTCCATGACGATTACTTTCATTTGATTCTTCTTTAGCAACTAAACCTTCATTCATAATATTTTTTGCTATTATATTTCCTTGTTCTTTTATTTGTTCTTGATGAACAGTAGCCACTTGCCGATTTAATAAGCTAAAAAAAAACCCCAAAATAACCGTGGAAAATAATATCAGTAAAACAGTGTAATTTCTAATTAATCGTGACGTTATTCTTTTAGATATCATGTATCAGTCACCTCAAATAAATATCCCTTCCCCCAAACAGTCTTAATTTGCCAATTAAGTTTTTCATCAGTTTTTAATTTTTCTCTTAATCGCTTAATATGGCTGTCTACTGTTCTGAAATCACCATAATAATCTATGCCCCAAACACTATCTAGCAAATGATCCCGTGTGAATAATTGATTGGGATGTTGAATAAAATGATATAGAACTTCAAATTCTTTTTTAGTTACATGGATGGATTTTCCGAATAAGCTTATTTTATACTGTTCAGCATCAACTTCTAATCCATTATACTTAGCCGGCCTATTTTTTTGTGGATCAATTCTTCGCATGATTGCTCTAATTCTTGCCGTAACTTCTTGATGTGAAAATGGCTTCACCATATAATCATCTGCCCCCACGTCTAATCCCAAAATTTTATCATGATCTTCGCTTTTAGCTGTAATCATAATAATTGGAATCATCGACAATTCTCTTAATTTTCGACATACTTCAAAACCATCTATACCAGGTAGCATAATATCAAGTAACACTAAGTCAAAAGGATGTTTAATAAATAACTCTACACCCATCTCACCTGTGCTAGCTTCCGTAACCTCATATCCTTCATTTCTTAAAAATCGAGACAACATAGTTCTTAAAGAATGATTATCTTCAATAATTAATAGTTTCATTTTTCTCTCCTAAAATTAATTTATGACATAATTCTGCCTTATTTGTTTTATATACTTACTATATCAAATATTAATAGGAGGTAGTAAGATGAAAAAGAAAATTATCATCGCAAGTTTAATAAGTGTTGTTGGTCTATTTTTAATCGCTGGAACAATCACTCTTGCTTCAACAACATCAACAGCTAAAAAAGAAACAAGCACATCTAGTCAAATGGAGGATAATCAATCTTATTGTCAAAGAGAAAATCATAAAATGAGCGACGGAAATTTCTATTGTGATGATCAAAATAAAGGGTACCATAATGAAAACTGTGATTACTATGAGGAAGCCCAAGCTAAAAATAGTGATACTTCACAAAATAAAAATTGCCATAATTATAACAACATGGGTAACAAAAGACATGGAACTGGTCATATGAAGCATAATAATAACTAACATTTTATCAATAAAAACGAGGCTGACATTGAATCAGCCTTTTTTTATTGATTAGTTTGATGTCTTACAATATTGTTAGTTGCTAGCTTCTTATTTTTATTGGTTATCTTCTTTTTTTCCTTTATACTAGAGTAAAAAAAGGAGATTACATAAAATGCCTTCATATGCTATTCCTTTGTCCACTGCCTTTTTTTCATTTGCTTTTATTGCTTTTATTGGAACTGTTCCGTGGACAATTTATCAATATCGAAAACATGGTTATTTTAGCTTTTGGCGAAATTTAATTATTTTTAGTTTTATTTATTACTGTTTAACTGCCTTCTTCTTAGTTAGTCTACCACTACCTAAAGAACGAAATAACACACTTGCCTTTAAAGATCATGTTTTTACTCAACTAACACCATTTAACATGATTAATAATTTCAAACAAGTTCCCGGTTTCGATCCTGTAAATATTAAAACTTACCTAACTCTAGTCAAATCCTTTACTTTTTTAGAAGTTTTCTTTAATATTGCACTACTTTTTCCTTTAGGTATTTATTTAAGATTTTTCTTTAAAAAAGCTAGTAAGTGGTATCTTGCATTAATTATAACTTTTTTAGTTACCCTATTCTTTGAAGTGTCTCAATTAACTGCTTTGTTTGGATACTACGCTTATCCTTATCGACTGTTTGATGTAGATGATTTATTGATGAATACTTTAGGTGGCATGATTGGTTTTTTCACTGCACCTATTCTTTTATTTTTAATTCCTAGTCGTGATCAAATTCAACAAAAAGATACATTATATGTTCATAATCAATTGGCTTCCTATGGTGCTCAACTAATCGAAGTTTTTGTTAGTATGATGATTGCAAGATTTATTGGTTCTCTTGTATCTGGACTCTTTTTCCATGGTAACTATTTGTTTATTTTCAATACTATTAGTGTCTTTATTTTTATAGTAATTTGGCCTTTAACACGTAAGGGACAGACAGTCGGCGGTAAGTTAGTTAAGATTAAAATTATTCTACCTAATTCAAAACCAATCTTACATCTCACACATCGATTTATCTTGATTTATACACCTTCTTTTTTAAGTTATTTAACAATGATATCTAATAATAAACAATCGGTTAATCCTTATATACTAGCTTTACAAATCGGGTTATTTCTTCTAACCTTCTTCATTTGGGGGATTTTTTGGCTATTTATTTTGCGAGATTGGTTCAAAAAAAGAGGGACTATCTTCTTTAACCGTTTTTCTAACATTGCTTTTGTTCGTGACAATAAACCAAAAAAAGCTGATCATTAAGATCGGCTTTTTTGGTTATTTCAAAGAGTTATCTTGTGTAATTGTTCTTAGCTTTCTTTCTATCTCTACAAAATCTCTTTGATTAAAAGGAAAATCAAATAAATGAACCTTGTGTGAAAAGCGTAATTCTTCTTCCAACATATTAGGTATATTGGTTAAAACTAAATCTGAGCTCTCAGCTTCTTCTTTCGTAACAAACTGAACATTAAAATCGTATTTAAATCGATTGGTAATTTGATCACGAATATTATTTTTTACAAAATAAGGTAAATCAGAATCAAGAAAAATACTGATTTTTGGCTCATAGTAAGTCAGTGGTTTGATAGAAGAAAATAACTGGACATATTTTTGAAGTAAAAAATCTTCTTGTAAAAATAATCTTTCTTGTGTCGTTTGAAATAAATTATTTAGCATTTTTGATAATTCATTTTTTAGATTAGGATAATCCGATTCCATGTCTCTAAAAATTGTATGACCATCTATATCTACCTGTACGTTAGAAAATAACTGACAGAATAGATGAGAGCAAAAACTAGTTAAAAAGAAACGTTCTTTCAACTCTGTTGGTATAGAGACAATTTCCTTATCAAATTGATTCATAAACGCTTCTGTTGCTTGATACACATTGGAATTCATTTTTTTATGATAGTTAAGCACTCGATTTCTATAATCAAGAGATTCATAAAGTTTCGGTTTAAATTGGACTGATAACAAATAAAAATAAAGTTCTGATTCTATATAAACATTATAATCAGCAATAAAAGTATTTAAAACAGGTAAACCTTCAATTAATTTTGGTAAATTAGCATAATTTTTCCATTCAGGTTCCATCATAATAACATGTTTTTTTCTTAATCTTAAAATATTAACAGCTAACATGTACGCCATCTGTTTTCTATGAATGACTGAGAATCCGATGTTCATCTCTTCTGAAAAATGGTCTACTGACACATATACTTTTTCTTGACTAATGAAATCAAAAGGCCAAACAACGCCCTTAAATATAATCCAACTACAGATATAAATAATTAAACGGATTTGTTTTTCTTCTCCTTCTATGATGAAAGAACTTCGTGACAGCGTTAAATTATATTGAGCTAAAAATTCTTTTATTTTTTTTAGTGACCTTCTAGTGGCATTTTCACTGACAAAATTTTCTTGCGAATAATGAGAAATAGACTGAAAATCCTCGAAAATAATTAACTTAAAAAGTTTCATCGTCTCATCATTTTCTAGTACATAACTTTTTAACTCCATATAATTACTTCCACTATCAATTTCAAGTAAAACACCTTTATATTTTTCATAACTAATAGCAATATGATGATTTCGTTCTTCATTATAAGCATCTATCAATTCTTTTAGAGTATGGATGTACCTTTGGACTGTTCGTTCTACGACATTAAGTTCAATGCTTATTTCATTTACACTGTACCATCTATGACTTTCAGAAACTAGATCTAAAATATTCAACATGATTTTATTTTGAGTATCTAATAAATTCAAAATGTCTTTTTCCATCGCTTTTTCTATCCCTCCATTTTTCTCCAAAATACTTTTTTCATTCTTAATTGATATAAAGTAATTAAAAGAGTTATTATTCCCAACACTATTATATTAAGGAGTAACGTATTCTCGATTGTTCTTGTGATGGTATAAAGAAAAAATATAACAATACTACCTATAAACATTGTACCAAACATGATTCCCATTATTCTAAATGCGCCTGACCCTCGATTAAAAAGTTGGTTAATATTTGTCCAATTGAGTGTCAAATGTCGCCAATCATCCTTAATAAAATGAGAAGTACCTGCTAAACATCCTAGTAGAGCACCGAAAACAAGAGCTATTATTAAAATAATTGGTAATTTCAATACTAGTCCACCAATCGACATAATCAATAAAATTGAAATAAATTGTAAAAAGAAAGCAAAATAGTATTTCATTTTTAAGTATTCTTTAAATGAAATTGGTAAAGACTTGATAAACATTAAATTATCTTGATCTAAAGAAATAATTACACTCGCCAATGAATTAATGCTAAGTGTCATCATAGCAAAAATAATCCCCACAACAAAAAATAGAGAAAAATATTGTGTTCCTAATCTTTGTAAAAACTCAGTACCATTTGCTAGAAATGGGAAAATAATAATAATTGGAAAAATAAATAATCCTGATAGTATTTGTAACTGTAACGTTGGATTTTTAATTAAACTAAAATGATAAGAAATCAACTGTCTTCTTAAAGAATTATACGTTGTTTTTTTCTTTTTCTGGCTAGTAGTATTCACTTGGTTACGAATTTTAGGTAATGTCTTTTCTTTAATCAATAGGCCTAATAATACAACCAAAGCAACAATAATTAAAAAAGCTAAGAGCGCATCCAATGAAAAAGGTTCATTTATTAATTGATGAAATGGCTTCAAAATAGTAATGACTTTTTGATCTTTTAACTGACTCATTTCACTTATATTAGTTTGTTGCTTATTCATATATAAAATTCCGACTAACATTCCGACTGTTGGAATAAACATCAGTAAAGTTGTAAATGTTGTTTTAAAACGTTGAAATATTTTTGTCTGGATTAAAAGTGACACAAAATAAGTGACAAGTTCTAAATAAAGGATAAAAAATAAAACGAACAAAATTAAACTAAATGGTAACATTAAAATTAAAGAAATTGAACTTCTAATGGCAGTTAAAATAAATAATGCTAATATCGGTAACATAAACGGAATCATAAAGAAACCCACCGATAAAAATTTAGCTAAAAAGACACTTCTTTCTGAAAACGGTAAGGGTAGATAATCTTCTACATCTTTGCTATCAAAGTAAACATTGTAAACAATAAAAATGCCTTGAGAAAAACCTAGAATACTAAATATCCCTAAATAGTAAGTAAAATATCCAGGAAATTGACTAAAATCAATCATGAACATGCTCATACCATAAATAAAGGTAAAAACAAAACTCAGCATCACTTGTTGAATGACGATGCTCTTAAATATCTCATTTCCTTGTTTTCCTTTTTTTCTAAGTTGTGCGGAAACCTGAGGATTAGCATACAATAAATTCACTTTAAATAAAGCAAGTAATTGTTTTTTAAAGAGTGTCATGTGTGATCAACTCCCTCTCATCTTGTTTTCTTCCAGCCATTTCTAAATAAATTGTTTCCAATGATGTATCTGGATGTTCTTTTAACAAGTCACTTACAGAACCATTATAAATTAGTTCACCTTTCTTCAAGATGGCTAATTCATCACACAACTGTTCTGCAGTGTCTAAATTATGAGTAGAAAAAATAACCGTTTTCCCTTTGTCCGCATGTTCTCTCATCAATTGTTTCAAATCAAAAGCTGCTTGTGGATCTAATCCTTGCATCGGTTCATCTAAAATCCAAATATCTGGATTAGATAATAATGCTCCTATCACAATAACTTTCTGTCTCATTCCGTGAGAAAAGCTATCAATTTCATTATTAACTTGTTGTCTAATCTCAAATAAACTGGCTAATTTATTAATTTGTTGATTTTTTTCTTCTTCTGTTAAATCAAATGCAGCTGCAACCAAATTCCAATACTCCATTGCCGTTAGCTGCAAAAAGATATTAGGCGTATCTGGAACATAGCCAATTCTTTTTTTTATTTCTAATCGATGTTCTTTTAAGGACTTCCCATCGACCATAATTTCTCCAGATGTTGGCGTAATAATACTTACTAAGCTTTTAATAGTTGTCGATTTACCTGCTCCATTATGACCTAAAAAACCGAATATTTTTCCCTCTGGTATTGTCAATGTTAAATTTTTCAGTGCTTCTTTTGTTCCATATTTTTTTTGAACATTTTCTAGTATAATCATCTTAAACAACCCCATTTTTTAAAATTATTTACTTAATATTATACACTTTCTTGATTGAAAATGACATTTGTTATCAATTAAAACAAAAAAGAGGCTGACCACGATGTCAACCACTTATTTATTATACGAATAATTTTTAATAGCCAGATGATTTTACGTCTGCTCCAAAGGCAACTAGAGGCAACTAGAGGCAAAATAATTTTTGATTCACCCTATTTGGGATTACAAATAGCTTAACGCTTCTTTAATATCCTCTAATAAATCCTCTGTGTCTTCGATACCACAAGATAAACGTAGTAAACCAGGAGTAACTCCTTGTTTTAATCTTTCTTCTTCAGAAATACAGGCGTGAGACATCGTACGTGGGTAAGAGACGATTGACTCTACTCCTCCTAAACTCACAGCAATAATCGGCAAGTTCAAATGTTGAGTAAAGGTATGGACATTCTCCTCACTCCCAAGCTCAAATGAAAGAACCGCACCACCATTTTTAGCCTGTTCACAGTGAATAGAATATCCTTCATGTTGCTTAAGTCCTGGATAAAAAACTTTTTCAACTTTTGAATGATTTTCTAAAAATTCTGCAATAATTTGGGCATTCTGACAACTTTTTTCCATGCGAATTCCCATTGTTTTCATTCCTCTTAAGACTAACCAAGCATCTTCCACACCAAGAATAGCACCAAAAGATTTTTGATAAATACGTAATTGTTCTGCCATTTTATCATCATTCAAAACAACTAAACCAGCTAAAACATCGCTATGACCGTTTAAAAATTTAGTGGCACTTTCAATCACAATATCGACACCTAATTCTAATGGTTTTTGGTAGAGTGGTGTCATAAAAGTGTTATCCATAATGGTTACTAAGTTATGTTTTTTAGCTAAAGCAACTAAAGCTTTAATATCTGAAATTGTTAATAACGGATTAGAAGGTGTTTCTAGATATAACACTCTTGTATTAGGTTGAATTGCTTGTTCGACATCACTTATATTACTGTAATCAACGAATGAGGAAGTAATATGAAAACTTGGTAAAATATCTTTTACAAATTGACACGTTCCGCCATAAACTTCTTTTGGTACAATAATATGATTTTCAGCATCCATCATCATTAGAACAGTCGAAATTGCTGACATACCTGATGAAAAAGCAAAACCATGTTTACCGCCTTCTAACACGGCTATTCCCTCTTCTAAAGCAGAAACAGTTGGATTACCAAATCTGGTATAACTATACGCTTGTTTTTCAAAAACATCTGATTGATTAAATGTTGATGTTTGGTATTTAGGAATTGACGCTGCCCCTGTAAAACTATCTACAACTGGATAACCGTGTATTAATTTTGTATTGTCTTTCATATATAGTTCCTCCTATATCAACTCTCATACCCTAATCATACACTTAGAATAAAGCGTTAACAACACTTATTTATTAAGATTAATAAGCAAATGATAGCTCCATGAGTGACTAAATAATTACATGTGATTAATCTTAGATAATACTCATATCTTTTTAAGATACAAAAAAAAGAGACCAAAGTCGGCCTCTTTTTTTTTATTTTATAAAATTCCAAATTCTTCTAAAATAGCTTCTATTTCAGTATTCTTCATTTTCTTCATTAATTTATGCTTAGTCAAGGCAGGCATTTTAATATCGGGTTTTTCACCATCTAATAAACTCAAGCCACCAAACAATAGATAACGAATATCATATCTTGAATTAAAGACCTCTGGTACACCTTTTTCAACACCTGTTAAAACATAAACTGCTTCCATTGCAGTCCGTCCAGAATACTCAATTGTAAAGACTGTGTCACGTCCTGGTTTATCTAATGTTTCTGCAAATTGTCCTAAGAAAGCAAAGTTAACGGCTTTACTTGGTACTACAAATGGGCGATCTCCTTGTTCTCTAGGCATAAATTGAGATGTGATGTACGGCATCATCACTGGTACTGCTGTACATGTTTCAGCTAGTTCATCAATCTCACCAATTGGCACACCAATGTGATATAACCATTCTTTTGTGATATCTTTTCCTGTACAATCTCTCATTGTTTTTTTAATATAATCCCCTTCAACGTCTGAGAATAAACCATACACCCATACAATGACATCTTCTTTAGGTTGACCAATGTATTGTTCTTGACGATTAATGGTCCAACTAAGTAACCAAGACGAATCTTTGGCAGTGACAATACCACCAGTTACTGTTTTTCCACCATATGGAGAACGTTTAGTTATTTTTTCGATATATTTTGGAACACGGTCATTGTGACATGTTACCGTACAAGATTCCCAGTTAGATTGTTCTACATCAAAATTGAATTTTTCTGGTTTTCCAAATTCTTCTGATTGTTCGGCGATATTTTGCCATAAGTTCCAACAACCCATTAATTCACGATTAAATGGTGCTGGTGTATTATCATCTCCATAACCAGAAGCTTCAGTGATTGAACCATTTGTAATAAATACTAAATCTTTTTCAGTTAGATTAATTGAAGCATCTTCACCTTCTGAATTTGTTGCCACAATTTTTTTAGCTACTTTGTGTTGGTCGTTAATTTCAAAAATCACATTATCTACAGTAATACCATACTCAAATTTTGCTCCGTGATCTTCTAAATATTTCACCATTGGTAAGACGAATGAAGTATATTGATCATGTTTAGAGAATTGTAGTGCTGATAAATCAGGTAGACCGTCCACATGATGGATGAAACGGTTCATATACAATTTCATTTCTAAAGCACTATGCCAATTTTCAAATGCGAACATTGTTTGCCAATATAACCAAAAATCACTGGCGATTAATTCCTTAGAAAAAATGTCTTCAATTGTTTTATTTTCTAGTACTTCATCTCTCATCATCACAAAATCAGCTAATTCTTTAGCTAAATCTTGTCCTAAATTAAATTTAGCATTATCATATCTTTCACCACGATTTTCAGTTACACGGCAATTACTATAATTAGGATCATCAAAATTAGTATAATAAAAATGATCTAAAACACTCATATTAGGGTCTTCTGTTGATGGTAAAGAACTGAATAAACTCCAAAGAACCTCAAAATGATGTCCCATTTCACGTCCACCACGAGCAACATAGCCTGCATTTTGGCGAATATCACCATCTAATGAACCACCAGCTATCTCTAATTGTTCTAAAAAGGTAATTTTACTACCTTCCATATGTGCATCTCTTATTAAAAAGCAACCTGCTGCTAATGAACCAATCCCTGTTCCGATTAGGAAAGCTTGTTTTTCTTCGATGCCTTCTGGTTTTCTAGCATTAACCAAAGCATGATAACTTCCATTTGTTAAAGTTAAACGTGGATCGTATGTTTTTAATTCCATTGTTCATTCCTACTTTCTAAACTTTTCTCTTACAAGAATAAGTATAAATAAAAACAAACATAACTTCATTAGACACAAAAAAAGAATGCTTGCTTTCCAAACATTCTTTTAAACCTGCTATAAATTTAGGCAACTAGCTCAAAGTGTCAAATTTTAATTTTTTTCAACGGCCCTTTTTAATGATATTTCTATATTGCCATCAAACAAAAAACCGATACGATCAATCACTTCCTCAGGTTCTTCTTTCATACCTGTTTGAAGCCACTTAACTACCATTCCAGCCAAAGCACACTGATAAAAGTAGGCAATATAATCTTGATCCTTTTCTGGTGCGTTAATCGAAGCATTCACTCGTTTAACGTATTCTGTCATCATGTTACCAGAAATCTCAAAAATAAATTGAATTAACTCTTCTTTTTGCATAGAATCGTATACATGATAAATGGCTTTTTTATTAGCTAATGCAAAATCAGTTGCCTTAAGAAAACTATCCTCCCAAGAATTGGATTGATTGAATTCATCAATTACTAATTGAATATTGTCTTTGAATATTTTAGATAGTAATTCGTAAATATCTGCATAATAATAATAAAAGGCATTTCGGTTGATTTCACAAGCTAGTGCTAAATCCTTAACAGTTATTCTTTTCAAGGGTTGTTCATTCAACATTTTAATAAACGTATCGTGTATTAGTTTTTTTGTATATTGCTTTGCCATGAACTCTCCCCTTACTACTATTTATTATAAAATTTCAGCTAATTTTTTTGTAATCAATTCAATTTCGATTTGTTTTAATGTTCTAACATCAAACCAAACTTGATCGTTTTTCACACGAGTGACAACAGGATAATCACCTGTTCTTAATCTATAAGCCAATTGATTAGTAGTTAACGTTGCACTTTTAATACCCACAAGCTCTGTTGGTAGCTGATACTCTGGATACGAACCACCACCAACTTGACTTTTTTCTGATATCCTGTCGACAATTAAAGGTAAATTCGCTAATTTTAATTCTTTTTCTAAGTGTTTAGCTTCCTCTAGACAAGTCTCATAAGATTTACTAATCATTTGTAATGTAGGGATTTCTTTAATAGCATTCTCAGGTTCTAAATAAATGGATAAAGTTGCTTCTAAAGCACTTAAAGTTAACTTGTCCACTCTTAAAGCTCGTAGTAGTTGGTTTTTTTTCATTGGTTCGATGAACTCTTTTTTACCGATAATGACTCCAACTTGAGGACCACCTAATAATTTATCTCCACTGAACATCACCACATCACAACCTTGTTTTAAGCTCTCTTGAATCGTAGGTTCGTAAGGTAATCCAAATGGTTGCATATCAATTAATAAACCACTTCCCAGATCATTAATCAAGGGTAAATCATTTTGATGGGCCAACTCAGCTAACGCTTCAATAGATGGCGTTTCAGTAAAACCAATGACTCGGTAGTTACTCGTATGAACTTTCATAATAGCTCCAGTGTCCTCATTGATTCCTTGTTGATAATCTTTTAAGTGAGTTTTATTCGTTGTCCCTACTTCATGAATCATTCCACCACTCAACTCAATCACTTCTGGGATTCGAAACGAACCACCAATTTCAACTAGTTCCCCTCTTGAAATCAATACCTCTTTTTCTGGAATAAGCGTACTTAAAGTTAACATCACTGCTGCTGCATTATTATTAACAACCACTACATCTTCTGCCCCTGTTAACTTTCTAATCACACCTTCTAGATGCTGATAACGTGATCCTCTTTCACCTGTTTCTAAATTATACTCTAAATTTGTATATGAAAAAGCTGATTTTTCTAACTGTTCTTTTACTTTTAAACTTAGTAATGAACGACCTAAATTAGTATGAACGATCGTTCCAGTAGCATTAATCACTTGTTTTAATGAAAAATCCTTAGTTTGCTCTTGTTGCTCTAGCACCCACCGAATTATTTCTTCTTCAGAAGGTAAATCTGAATATTCTTCAGAAAGAAATTTCTCTCTAATTTCTGATATTATTTGTTGGATACACGCCTTTAATCCTTTCGGAGATTCCACGGCTATATCCTTTAAACTTGGATGTTTTAGTAGCGAGTCAACGGATGGTAATAATGCTAGTTTTTGATAATCAATCATTGTTTTGCACTTCCTGACTTAGTTCATTTAACGCATTAACTGCTACTTCAACCTCTTTTTTTGTATTTAAACTTGAAAAAGAAAATCTTAAGGTTCCTTGATTTTTAGTTCCTAAAGTTTCATGCATTAAAGGCGCACAATGATACCCTGCTCGAATGGCAATTTCATACTCTTCCCATAAAGAATCACTCACAAGGGCTGAATCAATTCCTTTAAAATTCAAAGAAATGACACCTGTCCTTGCAATGTCTTGATAACCATAAAGTTGAATAAGAGAATTATTTTTAACACCCTCAACTAGCTGCCTTGCTAAATCTGTTACATGGAGATTAATCTGTTTAACACCTATCTGGTTCACATAATCAATCCCTGAGCCAAGACCTCTAATTCCTGCAACATCTAACGTCCCAGCTTCTAATAACACTGGTAATTCTTGAGGTTGAATTTTGGAAAAAGATTGCATACCATCTCCCCCAGAAATTAGAGGCGTCATCCTCGTTGCTAAATCTTTTTTCAAACAAACACCACCAGTTCCTGTGGGTCCATAGAGTGATTTATGACCTGTAAAACATAAAGCATCTACAGCTTCATTTTCTAAAGAGATGGAAAACTGTCCCATGGTTTGTGAGGCATCTACGATGAGTAGTAAGTTATTCTTTTGACAAAATCGACCAACCTTTTCTAAATCAATCACATTCCCCGTCACATTAGAGCCATGAGTCACAACGACAGTTGAAGTATTTGGTTTGATTAATTCTTCTAATCTATCTAAATCAAGTCGTCCTGTCACTTGGTTTCCTGTTAAACAATCAAACGTTACCCCCTCTTCTGCTAATTGATACAAAGGTCTAAGAACAGCGTTATGCTCCCAACAAGTTGTTATAACATGTTCCTTAGATTTGACTAAACCTTTAATTATCATATTCAAAGATGTTGTCGAATTATTAGTAAACGCTACTTCATAATTTTCTGAAGCATTCAATAAACACTTGATTTTTTTTCTGACACCATTCACTTCACGAAAACTATTTAAAGAAAAATCATGGCTCCCTCTTCCTGGATTACCATACTCTCCTGAAATCATTGTTTCATAAACAGTTTGAGCAACTTGTTTAGGTTTGTTTATCGTGGTTGCTCCATTATCAAAATAAATTGACACCAACAATCACCTAACTTTCCATTAATTCTCGTGTATTTTCAACTCTTTTAGTTACCTGTTGTTCGTCTAAATATTCTAAAATTAACATGGATGATTTTCGACTAGAATCTGTCATATCTCTAAAATCAGCTAAAGTCATAGGACCATTTTTATTAATAAAATCGGTGACTAATTCAACAGCTTTTAGATAGTACTCTTGACTAATAACATACTCAAAAGTTAAAGCAGTGACGCTTTTATCCTCTAACATTTCTAAAACGTCTTTTCCATTTTTTTCATCTAATGCTTCTAACTCTTCTTTTTTTATTGGTGTGAAAGCTGTTTCTTTTAATTTTTTCTCAATTGCTATTTTTACATTTTCTTGATATTTATTTAACTCAATTTTAAAATCTGGATGTGACACACGATGGCTTTCTTGTATCAATTGTTTTTGTGCAACAAGATAAGCAATAAGTAAATCAAGTTGTTTTGTAGTTATCCATCTCTTTACCTTAGAACGTAACTCTTCTACCGGCATTCCTGGTCGTAAACGATACATCTTTTGATACTTTTCTAATTCTAGATAAATAAGTTCTCGCGCTTCTTTAATCTTACCTTGAGAAATCCATTCTCTATCCGATAGGCGTACAACCTCTCCGTCTTCTGCAAGTATCCCTAATATTGGTAATATTTTTTCCTCTGATAAATTCATGTACTGGCAAATCTCTTTTGTTTGGCTGACCATCTCTTGACGATTTAGCATGAAATCTAAAATCAAATGATCCATATTACCTTCTTCTTTAACTTTCAAACTATCTATCACATCTTGTTTAAAGCGTCGATGTTTCTGAGGGATAGCGTCTAAAACCTGTCCACCGCCAATAGTAACCATTGGTGAATAAGCACGCATAATGAAATAATCACCTGTATTAACTGCTAATTGTTCTTCCAGGCGAAGTTGTATAAAGCCACTCTCACCTGGTTGAATATTTTCTGATCCAATTGGAACAAGTCTTGCAAATACTTCTTGTGTTCCAACTAGCACTCGAACTCTATCCCACAAGTTAAACCCAGTTGAAATATCTTCTAAACAAGTTACTTTAGCATCAATCATCCAAGTCGCTTCTAGGGCTGACCCATTTGTTAAAACATCACCTCGGCTAATTTCTTCTTTTGAGATATTCGTTAAATTAAGCGCTGTCCTTTGTCCCGCATAAGCTTCTTGTTTATCCGTCTCATGAATTTGAATACTACGAATTTTTGTTTTTTTGCCACTTGGAAAAATCGTTAATTCATCACCAACTTTAAACTGACCTTCAAGAAGTGTTCCTGTAACAACCGTTCCAAAACCTTTAACTGAAAAAGCACGATCCACATTTAAACGACCGATGTTTTTAACTGTTTTTTCAGGTGTGTTTTCAGCGAATTTTTGGATGGCTAACTTTAACTCTTCCAAACCAATTCCCGCAACTGCATCTGTTTCAAAAATAGGTGCCTCTTTTAATAACGTACTTGCTAGTTGTTCTCTGATATCATCTTTTACCAATTCTTTTAACTCATCATCAATCGTCTCACATTTACTTAAGACAATCATGTAATTTTGAATCCCCAGTAAACTTAATATATCAATATGTTCTTTTGTTTGAGGCATAATACCTTCCCCTGCATCAATAACAAGTAGAATTAAATCAATTCCTGGAAGTCCTGCCACCATATTTTTAATAAATTTTTCATGCCCAGGAACATCAACAATTCCAACACGTTCTTTATTAGGTAAATCTAGATAGGCAAATCCGAGATTTATTGATAAGCCACGCGTTTTTTCTTCTTTTGTTGTATCGGTTTCAATTCCCGTCAAATGCTTTATTAATGTTGTTTTCCCGTGATCAATATGTCCTGCTGTTCCAATTACAATATCTGCCATAGTTACTAGCCAACCTTTCGATAGTCAATATTAAGTCCCTTGCCACTCGCATGATAAAAACCATCATACAAAAGTTTCTTATCATCCAGTAAGTCGATAATTTCTTTTTCTAAATCAATGTTGTATTTTAAAGAAAACCCACAACTTGCTTTTATTTTTTCTGGAGTAGATATGATTCTTGCTGGAAGTGAGGCCTCTTTTAAATATTTTTCAGCTTCCATTGCGTAATGTGTTGAGTTAAATAAAAGAACACCGTATTCCTTCATTTTGAAATCCTCCTATGGTTTAACCAGTTTAACAGCAGATTGCATCATTTCAACAATTCGGTACATATTAGTCACTTCACCCACTGCTAGTTTTTCTGTTAAGTTGTAGTAATTTAAACAAGCACCGCAAGAATAAATTTCAACACCTTGTTCTTTCATTTGAAGAAGATCCTCTAAACAGTCTGATCCTTCAACTGTTAGTTTAACACCACTGTTATAACAAATAATCACCTCTGGTAACTCATCTTGTTCAAGTAAAGAATATACAAAAGCTTTCATTAAATTAGCACCTAATTCGTCTGATCCTCTTCCCATAATATTCGTATCAAAAACGACTGTGTAGCCTATTTTTTCTGAGAGTACATCACTTGAATCATCTTTCGACTTCACTACCACTTTATCATGAGATATTTCGCCTTGACTAATCGTTGTCACAAAATGTGTAGCAGATTTTTTTTCTACTTGATAATTTAATTGAAGTTGATCAGCTAATTTTTTTAAATTTTGTGTGGCAATCTCATTGTCCACAATTGTTACAACCTCTTTATTTTCTTTAAGTGCTTTTTTTGTTTTTATAACAGGTAACGGACAGGCCATTCCTCTTGCATCTATCTCAAACATTTCTATCTCACCTTTCTATTTAACAATAATTTCATCATTTATTTTTGTGGTAATTTTTCCAAAGTCCTCTGCAAAAATTTCTTTTTCTCTGAGTTCTTTTAATAAATTACTCACTTCATTTTCTGGAACACTCACTAATAACCCTCCAGAAGTTTGCGGATCAAATAATAACTCTTCTATACCAAAATCTTCATTCTCAAAAGAAACAAATTCTGATAAATAATTACGATTACGTTGGCCACCTGCCGTTAATATAAATTCCTTAGCACCTTGATAGGCTTCTTCTATAAAAGGAAGTTTTTGACTATCAATTTCAGCCGATAATTCACCATGAAGCATCTCATGTAGATGTCCCAAAAGACCAAATCCCGTCACATCTGTACAACTATTTATTGGGTACTTTTTCATCACATCCATGGCATATTTATTTAGCATTTGCATATAGTTCGTCGCTTCTTCAAAAGCCTTTTCAGAAATTTCTCCCACACTAAAGCCAGTCGTAATAATTCCTACACCAAGTGGTTTTGTGAGTATTAAATGATCCCCTATTTGACCTGAATTATTCATCAATACTTCATCTGGATGTGCCACTCCTGTGACAGATAAACCGTACTTAACAGAGTGATCATGAATCGAGTGACCACCAGCCAAAATTCCACCTGCCTCTTGAACTTTTTCAGCTCCTCCACGTAAAATTTCTTTTAAAACATTAAAATCTTTCTCTTCTGGAAAAGCCACAATATTCAAGGCTGACAATACAGTCCCTCCCATTGCATAAACATCACTCAAGGCATTAGCTGCTGCTATTTTCCCAAAAAGATAAGGATCTGATACCATCGTTGGGAAAAAATCCAAGGTTTGAATGATTACTTGATCCTCACTAATTTTGATAACTGCCGCGTCATCTGTATTTTCAAAACCAACTAATAATTTATCATTCGTTACTTTAGGTAGATCAGCAAGTAAGTCACCTAAATCTCCTGGGCCTATCTTAGCGTTACATCCACCACATACGATTAACTGTTCTAAATCTTCCATTAAAGTCATCTCCTATTTATCTATTAAAATAACCATACAATGAAACCGAAATCATTATCTTTATATTGTTATTTTAACAGATAAAACAAACAGTTCGAAAATAAAAGTTGAAAAACTTTATTTTCGAACTTATTTGATATTATGCTACTGTTTTTTTACTCTTTAAGATATAGGTAATACCAGTGTATATAATAACAACAATAATAATCCAAGTTAAGATATCCATTGGCATATTAGTTACAAAATTGGCTGCAATCGCTACCCCAATAATCCCTCCAATAATGATACCGATAGTGCCTTTTCTTGAATAATTACCTGTCTTAATAAACTCTGCACTTGCTACGGGCATTAGTCCGGCACATGAAGCCATCATAATTGGCATTGCAATAATTGGTTTTAATCCTAATAAATAAACCATTGCCATACACGGAGCGTACAGACCAACCCCAATAGTCATTAAAGCACCAAAAATAAAATTACCCACAATACCGATAATTAATTTTCCGCCAGTTAAGGCAGTTGCAGTATTGCCATCACCAAGCATAGCAAGCCACCCCATTTGTTTAGCAGCCATAATAATTGCTGTTGCTACTAGGGCAAGACCTACGTAAAATTGGACTTTTTTCTCAGGTAATTTAGTTACTGTTTTAGAACCAACCCAAGAACCAATGATTGCTGAAAAAACCAATGACAATAATGTAACAGGTGAAACTTCTACTACTTTGATAAAAATAAATGCCTCAATCATAACTGGAATAGTGTGAGCCACGTTTAATGTTCCTGGTAATTTTTTATCATCATCTAAATACTTAGTTGTTTGTAGAAGCATAGTAGTTGGAGCAAAACTTCCGATTCCCAATACATCTAAAAAGTCTGTAACAAATCCAATTCCCATTGCAATAGGAATACTTCCTGTTCCAAGATTAGCTTTGTTAGCGATTAAATCTTTCACTAAGAAAAACATATAGTAAAGAAGTAATAAACCTAAAATACCTAATAAAACTGCTACCATATTATTACTTCCTTTCTACCCTAGAACAAAACCATCTTTAAGCGGATCTTTTGGATCGATTAAAAATGTATTGAATCCATTAATATTTGCTGAACCTGATACACGTGGAATGATGGCTTCATAGTCACCTAATTTAGCAGTTCTAACAACTTCACCTTTAAATTTAGTGCCTAAAATACTTTCATAAACAAAAGTATCACCCACACCCATTTCTCCTTTAGCATAAAGAGTAGCAAGTTTTGCGCTTGTTCCAGTACCACAAGGCGAACGGTCTACTTGCCCATCTCCAAAGACAACCACATTTTGATAAGTAGCATCTGGGCTTGTTGCAGGTCCATAAATCTCAACTAGATCAACTGTTTTAATATGTGACAAGGTTGGATGTTGAATCTCAATTTGTTCATTAACAGCGTCACGTATTTTAATTCCTAAATCAGAGAATTTTGAAGCATTTTCAGGTTTAATTTCTAAACCTAAATCTTTAGCTGGAAGAATCGCAAAGAAACTACCTCCAAAAGAAATATCAATTGTTAATTCGCCAATTTCTGGTACGTTAACTTTCACCCCTTGTTTATAAAGGAATGATTCGACATTTTCAAATGAAACTGATTCTGCATAATAATCTTCACTTAAATGGACTTCTCCATAAACTAAGCCAGCTGGTGTGTCTTGAACAACTTTAACTTCTCTTTGTCCAGGTTCAACATCAACCCAACCAGTTTCAACAGCTGCTGTCATTGCAGCAATTGTATTATGCCCGCACATATTTAAATAACCTCCGGCATCCATAAAAATGATACCGTAGTCTGCTTCATCGTGAACAGGCTCACAAATAAAGGCACCAAACATTTCATTGTGTCCTCTAGGTTCGTGCATCATTGCTGTTCTTAAATAATCTTTTTGTGTTGCTAAATATTCTTTCTTTTCAGCCATTGTTTTACCTGGAAATTTTGGAATACCTCCGATTACCAAGCGAGCTGCTTCACCAGCAGTATGTGTATCAATTGCTGTCATCATTTTTGAAAATTTCACTTTTAAAACGACTCCCTTCAAAATTTATATTTGTTTATCTTTACGCATTTTTAGTTTAATAAATGCAAGCGCTTTACTAGCGTCTCGACTATCTATTGTATTTTCACCAACGACCTCTGTTTCAATGCCTCGTTCCGATTTATTAAAATCTAAAACGAAATTAGTATAGTCATTTTCAACAACAAACTTGGCTTGTTTTCCAATAAATTTTAAACCAACAACACTCACATCACGTTTTCCTATTTCTTCTAATGTGTTAGCAAAATCAATATCTGAATTTCCCCAACCATCTGTTGAGACAATTGCTCCGTCACATCCCATACTTTTAACCCATGTAGCAGTTCGGTTACCAACAAAATGCTTCATCTTGTTATCTTGTGGTGTCCCTACAACAACAACTCCTAAAAAATTAATATCAGGATCTGCTGCTAAACAATCAACTAATGGGTCTTTAAAATGGTGTAGTGTCGTTTCTTTTGTCGAAGGACCTATTCCCATAGATACCCCTCTTTCTTTTTCTCAAAAACATTAGACCATAGCTCTTATTGCTCCATCACGATATTCATTTGGCGAAATAATAATCGGCACATTGTTCATATCGATAATCGATGTTCCACCTGAAAAACCACTTGGTTCATCTGGAAAAATCAAATTATCATACATTGCACCTTGACCTGCTACCTGTTTCACAAGTACAACTCTAGGTTTTCCTTCATTAAATTTCTCAACAAAGGTATGAACTTCTGTTGCCACACGACCCTCCATCATTTTTAGAGAATCTCTTATTTCTTGAATATAATTATCAGTCATCTCGAACATTTTCAAACATAATTCACGAGTGAAACCCACCCCTTGATGAGCTAATATATCAATGTGAATGATATAATCCGTATCAAGAGGTGTGCCTACTCTGTTTAACTTCAAATTTTCTGATAAAATCCCTTCAGAAGAACCAAACTCATGCATTTGCTCTCCAGCTTCTATTGCACCTGTTAACACCACACAAACACCAGTAAGTGTGTGTGTGATTCCCTCGCCAATTTTCCCCAATACTTTAGTAGATATTGGTATAATATCCATAATTGTATTGGTTTCAACATGATGCTGATTAGGTGATAAAAGTTGAATCGTCATTTGCTTAATATTTGGTTCACTGAAAGTGTGAGTTGCTTTAATTTGTAAAGCATTCGGGTCTAATTGAAACGTGTCTCCTGATGTTACTTTTCTCATATGAAAAGCTTTAATTTTTAATTCTCTATCAGTCATCATTCAACCAGCTTTCATTCATTTCAAATCATAATCCCAAATACCTTAAACGTGAGCGATATACTCATAAGGTAAACTAACAATTTTTCCTGGCGTTTCAATTGCTACTAATTCAGTTAATGTATCTTTTAAAATACCTGTTTGCATTTCGATATTGTTCGGTTCACCCGCATTCGCACCCATTGGAACAAGTGGCGCTACGGCTCTTGGTGACCCATTTTGTCGCACTACTGGTGGTAGGGCGGCGATTAAAATTGTAGGAATTCCTGCTTCTTCAATAGCTCTCTGCACGATCACGGCAGTTCTGTGGCAAGTCCCTCAACCAGCTGTTAAGACAACAGCATCAACGTCTTCTTCCACTAATTTTTGAGCAATTTCTGGACCTGTTACATCGTGAAAGGCATCTTGATCGCCCCCACCACCCATAAAGCCAAAGTGAACAGGTGCTACTTCTTTGATAAATCCTTCTTTTGCAAGTTCATGCAAACGATCAATAGGGAACATACAGTTAACATCACGGTTTACATCAGCATTATCGTAACCACCGTGAGAAACCATTAAATCCTCAGTTTTAGCAGTATCAGGTACTTCTCTGTATGAAGTATCTCCTGCTAAATTAAATCTCTTATCTGTTTTTAAATGTACGCCGGCAGCAGTTGCCATCGCTACACGCATTTCTTTCAACTCTTTTTTTACAGGAGTAAAAATTGATTTTGGTGTAATCGGTACATAAATTTCTGATTGTAAACCTTCAAAAACCGTTAAAGTCATGATTTAAATCTCCTCTCGTGTGTCCATTATATTTTTTTGTCTTGCGTTGTGCTCTGCTATCGCATTAACATAGTGATCATTAGGTTCTTCATTTAATACTTCAGGATAAGACATCATAAAACCAACTTCTTGTCCGATCTTAATATCATATTCAGAAATCAACATTCTCCTTGGAATCTTAAACTGACCTAATCGACCTTTTATATCGATCGTAACACTTGCACCGGTAATCTCTACTAAAACCCCTTCAAACATTCTCTCAGTTGATACATATTTCAATTTATCTATTGCATCCATCTTTTCACCTACGATGTTAATTATTTTTCGTAAATCTCTTGACGTTTTTTACTCTTAGGTAAAATTTGCTCATTTTCAACACGTTCAATTTTTTGACCGATTGTTTTCTCAATGATTTCAAGGTTATTTTCTTTCACATTTGGATTCCACTTACGTTCAGCAACTTTGATACTTCCGCCACCCATTAATGTTTTTAACATTGCCAAGTCACGAATTGCGTCTTCTTTACAAAGTGTGTTGTTTGATAAGATTTCATTTTCAATCCCTTGTTTTGATTTATTATTATCAACCATAGCGATCATTTGTTTATTACCAACAACTAAAGCACCTTGAACAGCACTATAAGAATCTCCCACAACATGAATACCGCGTTTACCAACTTCTTCAATATGAGAAGCAAAGTCAATATGGTTATTACCAAATCCTTCAGTTGTTACAATTGCACCATCAATTCCCATCGCTTCAACTGTCATACCTAATCGTTTTGATACATAGTATTTTTCTGAGTTAGCTTGTGGTGATCCTACAAACATAACACCTACTAAATCAATTTCTTCATCATTCATTGCTTCAAGAACTAATGGTTCACGCCAATAATGACGAGATGTTTCTTTTGATGCTGGTCCAATACATGTTAAGGCATGGATACCACCATCTACTACTTCTGTTGGTGCTAAAATAACAGGTAGATTACCTAAGTCAACGTTAGGTTTCGCTCCTAATGTTCCGACAGGTTCCACTGGCATAATTAAATTATCATGCATTGCTCCTTGACCCATAATTTCTTTAATGATTAAGACTTTTTTCTTACCCGGTCGACGATATTGCGCGACTTCGTCTTTTTTATGAATTAAAGAACTATCTGCTACTTTTAGTGCTTCTCTGATTTGTTGAGTGACATAATCAGAAGCTTTATGTGCTGCCAAAGGTCCAGGTCTTTCCATATTGGCACCCGCTTTGATTGTTACTTGCGTTTTAATAAAGATTTCACCTTTATCTGGTGCACCAGGACGCCCCCACATGATATTACGGTCTAATTCACCTTCAGATGAACCGAATTCACCAATTTGAACGCCATTTTCATCAGTACCTGTTAAGACCATTACCACACCATCAATTACACGTGTGATTCCGTGACCTAAATCGCCTTCGATTTTAGTAGCAATTGGTTGTACGTCCATGATTGTTTCACTATACTCTCCGTAACGATCTGGAGTAATGATATCAATCGTCATACCAAGAACTAACGCTTCTAAATCAGCAGCCTCTTCACCTAATTCTTTAGGATTTCTTAAAGTTAAAGTAGTACCTTCAATCTTAGTTTCGTCACCAAATACAACTTCTTTAATTTCTAAATGTTCTCTTTCAAAAGAACGCACTTTAATTGCTTCTTGAGCCGCTTCAGTAACTACTGTTTCAGTTTCTTGAATCGGTGATGTCACACTTTGTTCAACAGGCGCTTGTCCTTGAGTTGCTTGGGGCACACCTGCTAATATAAGTGGTAACTCCAAATCAATTCCTTTACCTTCAGCAATATGAATTTTGATTGTTTGATTTTGTGTATTAATAATCGGTTCAGCAACTGGCGTAGATGTTGCTACTGGATTGGCAGCTACTTCTGGAGCTACTTCTTCAATAACTTCTTCTTCTACTTCAATTGTTGCTCCTTCAACTAAATCTGGTGTCAATGCCACCAAAGCATCTGTTGTATTTAACAATTTAGCACCTAAGACTTGACTAATTGTTAAACAATTTTCTGGAATTTCTAGTAAACCTGAATCCTCCAAATCTAAAAAAATCGCTGGATCTTCCAAATTTGATGGTTCAATAATGATATTTCCTTCCGCACGACAACAAAGTACCGCAGGATCTTTAGCATGTTCTTTTGCAGTTTCTACAGTTATAGACATTCGAAAACTCCTCCTAAATTTATTAATAAATTTTTTTAGTTTAATAATATATTAGCTTGGCAGCTTACGGTAAAGCTTATGTCCAACTGCTCTTAGAACATGATCTGTATGATGATACACTGGAACTCCTAACCTAGGAGCGACACCCATGACGGTGTTCGTTCAATCGGAACAAGTTCCTGTTAAGACAACTTCTGCGCCTTCTTTTTTCATTTTCATCACTTTTTCAGCCTGCCCTGGACAGACACCCGGTTTAGAACATCTGTATCGGCCATTTACTTCTACCATTCGCTTACACATTTCACTTGCAACAACTTCAGCACCCATGTTTTCAGCAATTTCAGTTAATCTTTCCTCTGAACCACCACATTCGCAAATCAAGATTCCAATCTTACGATGTTCTTGTGGATAAGGCATTGCAACTAAAATACCACCTGTTGTTTTGGTAATCGGTGTCGATTCATTACCACTGTGCCCAGTCATCGGTCCACCAATTACAATTTCTCCATGCGGCTCAATATAGCCACCAGCTTCATCTATTAATATTTTTACTGGTAAACCAATTGGGACATTTACAAAAACATGTGACTCATTTTTTACGCGACCTGAAACAGTTAAATCTTTATCTATGAAAGGTTTACGCTCTTCAATTGCTTCTACAATATGTTTCAATGTTTCCACATTAGAGACAATTGTTTCTACTTCAATCGGTAATTGACCTGGTTCTAAAACAATATTTAAAACCTCTCTAATAATCATCCGTTCATCACCAGCTGGATAAACATCTGGTAATCTGAACACTTCAATATTAGGTTCATTTTTAGTTGCTTTAAGTAATTCAATCACAGCTTGACGATTTTTATCTTTAATCGCGATATAGCTTTTTGGTGCTTTCGTTATTTCCATAACATATTTAATCCCTCGAACGATTGTCTCAGAATGTTCCTTGATTTGTTTCACGTTGTGTTTAAGTAGTGCCTCACACTCAACAGCATTAGCTATAAAACAACCATTGGGTATCTCAGCATTTAACTTAACATGCGTTGGAAATCCAGCACCACCTGCACCTACAATACCAGCTGATTCAATCAATTCTAAATACGAATCTTTTTCTTCAAGTTTAATAAAATCTGTTGATAGTTTTTCACTTGGAATAATTGCGATTGTTTCTTCATTGACTTCGGAAATTTCTCCAGAAATACTAGCATGAATATTGGCACCTAGTCCATTTGGTTTTGCAATTAACTGTCCTCGTTTCACATAGTCTCCTTTTTTCACTAAAGAAATACAAGGAGCACCTACATGTTGTTTTAATGGAATGTAAAATACGGTCATTATTTTCACCTCCTGTCTTTTTAATTGTGATAATTCGAGCATTTGAAGGTTTACAAATCTCGCTTGTATAATAACATAAACTTTTATTTTTTAACAGACTTTTTAACAAAATAGTTACTCTTTTCACTAAACTTTATTCTTTATCCTATAAAGGATAAGCTTATTATTTAGGTGAATCAGAAAACGCTTTTATTTTTATTTTCACAATTGATTTTTAAATAACATAACAAAGAATAATAATTATTTTAATATTTTCAAAATATAAAAATGTGTCTATTTTCACAATCAGTTTTTCTGTTTTATCATTCTAGCCGCTCCTATTGCACCTGTATATTGAGCAAGAGGATGAGTGACCACTTTTTTATTTGTGAATTTTTCTAATATTTCTTTCATCACTTTACTACCTGCTAACCCTCCAGAAAAGAAGATCAATTCTTTTTCTTGAGGTGTAATCTTAAGATATTGTCCCTGGATTCTATGGCATATAGAGTGAAGAACACCTAAAGCGATATTTTCTCTTTCTTCTCCCTTAGCAACTAAACTAATCACTTCTGTTTCAGCAAATACAGTACACATACTATTTATTTTGACTACTTCAGCTGACTCCACAAATTCATCTAAACAACTTATATCTTCTCCTAAAATACGCATTAGCACTTCCACAAAACGCCCGGTTCCAGCAGCACATTTATCATTCATGTTAAACTCTTCTACTTGCCCTAAACTATTCAATTTAATTGTTTTACTATCTTGTCCACCTATATCGATAATACTCGTCACATCAGGATTTAAAAAATTAGCACCTTTAGCATGACACGTAATCTCAGTCACACATTTATCAGATTCAATCAACTTACGACCATAACCCGTTGTTACTAATAGTGTTTCTTCATCGCTGTTCAACTGATTCAAAATATCATTCATTGCTTTTCTTGGGTTTCCTGAAGTTAAAACTAGGGCATATTTAACAATTTTATCATTTTCCATCAAAACACCTTTAGTTGTTGTTGAACCAGAATCTAAACCAATAACTCTCACATGTTATCCTCCAATCATCTCAATAAAGGCCTCAACCCTTGTATTAATTTGTTCAACATCTGCACTTGAATAATCTGTTTCCAAATATAGATAAGGAACACCTTTTTCTTTTTGACAAAATTCTTTAATCTTCAATGATTCTACTGAGAAAGGCGTACAGAATTGAAGAACCATATCTAAAACTCCATCTACTTGATATTCATCAATCATTCGATCTAACATATCAATTCTTGGTTGATTATTAGATAGACAAGCACAGCCAATATCCAAATATTTTTCCGCTAAAGCATCATATACATCTGGGTTTGTTTCATCCACTAAGCGCTCAATTGGTTTTGCTACGGTACAATTCTCGTAGGCTACAATTTCACCCCCGTTATCCTCAATAGCTCGAATAACTTTTTCCGTTACACCACCAATTGGTGAACCTGTAATCAAAATGCGTGGTTTATCACTTTTTTCTTTTTGTAATTCTTCATAATCTGCTTTGATATCAGCAGTCATCGTATTTAAATCACTAATCAATTTCTCTTTATCAAATGAATAATTGGCTCCATACATTACTTTAAAAATTTCAGAACCTTTGATTGGTAGCGGATTTAATTTACCTAATTCATAAAAATTTTTACGAGCTTGTCGTTCCCTATTTTTGAATATTATGGCTTCTTTAATGGCTTCTTCTGTTATCTCAACATCAAAATATTCTTCTAACTTTTCTTTGTAACGAACCATCTCTGCCTTCCACAATTGAGAACTTTCTGGACTGTTCCGCATATTGGGTAAGTGCATTAAATAAAGATCTTTAAAATCAGTCATATATTCATACATTTTTTTCTTCCCATCACACGTTGATTCACCAACAATCAAATCTGAAAAATAAAAATATGGACATTTATCTGTTTTACCAAATCCAAAACTTGATTTGATTAACGGACATAAATTTCTTGGCAATACTTCTTCTGCATCTGGAATCGTTTCATCCGATGTAGAGCATAAACTAATTTGTAATGCACCTGCTGCCATCGTTAGTTCTTCTGGCATAAATGTACAGTACACACCTACAATGGGCTTTCCTTGATCTTTTAATTCTTTCACTGTTAAAAAACCTTGTTGTCTTGCTTCTGCAAAATCATTAAAAATACTTGGTAGCTCTGTTCTAATTTTCATTAAATACCCTCCATTTTATATTATATTGTTTTTTAATTCACAATAAGTATAGAGGGGGAATCCTTATTTTTCAATCCTTTTTAACAGCATTATCATTAAACGCCTCACTATCTTATGATACTTATATATATATTTTGGGTTTTAACATACAAAAAAAAGGCATAACATTTTTTTTAGTGTTATACCTTTTTTAGTTAATTTTATAAAATAACAAAATTGATTAATATGCCTTAGCCCAATGCATCATGTACTTAGCATCTTCACCATTCCATAAGTCTTTCATGCCTGTTAAATCAGCATCTTGGTATTCAAAACTTAAACAACGAGATGAAGCCCCAGTTTCTTCTTTAATCAAGTCTTCAATTTCTTCGCTTCCAGACCAAGGCGCAATAACAAAACCACCATCTTTGATTAATTCAGCGAATTCTTCTTTCGTCTTGGCTACACGCGTTTTACTATTTTGACGATTACGAGCATTCGTTAACATATTCTCATGAATTTCATCAAGTAAAATACTTAAGTTAGAAGCCAAATTATTATCTAAAGCCATTTTAGTTTTTTCCAATGTATCACGACGAACCACAATCACTTCGCCTGCTTCAATATCTTTAGGACCAATCTCAATACGGATTGGATAACCTTTCATTTCAGCTTCACTAAATTTCCAACCTGGTTGTTTTTCACTTGCATCAACCATAACAGTTACCTGTTCTTTTAGTTGATCACGTAATTCGTAAGCTTTATCCAATACTCCCTCTTTATGTTGAGCGATTGGGATGATAGCCACTTGGATTGGTGCAATTCTTGGAGGTAAAACAAGGCCACGGTCATCACTATGAACCATGATCATACCACCAATTGCTCTGGTTGTGATCGCCCAAGATGTTGTATTAACAAATTGTTCTTGACCATTTTTATCAGCATAAGTAATTTCAAAAGCTTTACCAAAATTATCACCTAAATGATGCGATGTTGTAATTTGTAATGCTTTTCCATCGTACATTAAGGTTTCATTTGTATATGTTTTATCTGCTCCCGCAAATTTTTCACTTTCAGATTTCACACCTGATACAACTGGAATAGCTAACATATTTTCGCAAATATCCACATACATATCTAAGATACTTAATGCTTCTTTGTCCGCATCTTCGTAATCTACATGACATGTGTGACCTTCATGCCAGAAAAATTCAGTTGTCCTTAGGAATGGACGAGTTGTTTTTTCCCAACGAACCACGCTTACCCATTGATTATAAAGAACCGGTAAATCTCTATGTGAGTGAATAATTTTTTTGAAATGCTCACAGAACATAACTTCTGAAGTTGGTCTAACTGCTAGTCTTTCTTGTAATTCAGAATCGCCACCAGCTGTTACCCAAGCTACTTCTGGAGCAAATCCTTCCACATGTTCTGCTTCTTTTAATAATAAACTTTCAGGAATTAACATTGGCATTAAAACGTTTTGATGTCCTGTTGCTTTTAACTGAGTATCTACAGCATTTTGAATCCCTTCCCATAATGCAGTACCTAAAGGACGGACAATCATACAACCTTTAACACTTGAATAATCACATAATTCAGCTTTTAAACAGACATCTGTATACCATTGTGCAAAGTCGATATCACGACTTGTAATTTGTTTAACGAAACCATCTTTTTTTGCCATTGAAAAATTCCTCCTAATTTTACTATATAAATAAAAAAACTCTACTTTGAATACAAGGACCATTTCTGGCGGTACCACCTTGCTTCAAAGTAGAGTTTACTTTACGACTTATTGGGATTGTTAAAGACATCCAGCCTATATTAATTTGGTAGGTTCAAGGGTTTAACGACTAGAATCTTTTCAGCTACCGATTCTTCTCTTATTGTGTTAAACAGTCCTCTACTAGTCCAGTTTTTTATATTTTAATTTTAATATTATCATTAATATGATGATTTTGGCGAGAAAGTGTGGGAATCGAACCCACCCAAGAAGCTCTTAACTCCTCATACTGGTTTTGAAGACCAGAGGGAACACCAGAACCCATCCATTCCCAACATATTAAATAACTTGATAACAATGTATCACTAAAAAAATCCTTTGTCAAATATAATTTCAGCATAATTTAACTATTTTTGTTAAATTATGCACAATGAATATTATAACAGCTAGGATGGGTTATTTATTATTCTCATCCTAATTAAAACTTATTTAGATTTTATTTCCTTATTAAAAATTATTTAGTTTGTTAACAATTCACATTAGGATATTCGTTATTTAATTTCATGAAACTCGTTTTAAATACCATTTATCCATAGCTGAATGCTCCGAACCTTCTATAGGTTGAGGTAGCAACTCAAAATTATATTTTTCATATAATCTACAAGCTGCACCTAGATCAGAATGAGTTTCTAAATAGCAAAAATCATAATGTATACCCGCAAATTTGAGTGCGTGATCCATTAATAATTAAGCTAAACCTTTACCTTGAATTTCCGGTGAGACATATAATTTTTGAAGTTCACAAATGTTATCTTTAAATGGCGCTATTCCTACACCACCTACAATTTTACCTTCTTCCTCAACTACCCAGTACATTGCCTTATTTCTTGTTTTGTAAAAAGTATATAAATCATTTAATTCAGGATCATAATACGCTGTTCCAGGTTTATCAAAACCTAGTTTTTTCAAAGAAGATTGGATTAATTTTTTAACACTTTGATTGTCTGTTTGGGTAATTTCTCTAACTAACATATTTCCCCTCCTTTAGATGTGTTATTGATAATTCTAGAATATGTTTTTTTATTAAAGATAGAGCCAAATTAGGCTTCTGATTTAATAAAAAATACTTATAGACATTGTATCATTACCAAATTTTTCTGACAATTATACTCTACTAAAATAATCAATATTCATAATAAACATATGAAAATATGGCATTCTTCACTCTTTTTATAAATATAAAGTGTTATAATTAACCAATTGATTACTAATTTTAGAAGGAGTGAAACATTCAATGAAAGATTTTATTACAGATTCACATCAAGAACAAGCTATCAAAGCCCTTCAACGTGTTGTTTCTAAACCATCTTTTCTACAAGATAAGGTATATGGAGCACCTTTTGGTCAAGATATTCTTGATTGTTTAAAAGACACTTTAAAACTATTTGAAGAAGAAGGCTATTCTACTTTTATTGATCCAGAGGGATATTATGGTTATGCTGAAATCGGTAAAAGTTCTGAAATTTTTGGGATTCTTTGCCATTTAGATGTTGTGCCACCAGGTGATGAAACATTATGGGACACACCTGCATTTGAAGCTACTATTGTTGAAAATGCTATTGTAGGACGTGGTGTTCAGGATGATAAAGGTCCAACAATCGCTGCACTTTATGCAGTTAAAGCACTTCTTGAAAATGGTGTTATTTTAGATAAAAAAATTCGCTTTATTTTCGGAACAGATGAAGAAAATCTATGGCGTTGTATGGACCAATATCATAAAAAAGAACAAGGTGTTGCTATGGGGATTGCGCCTGATGCAAACTTTCCTGTTATTTATGCTGAAAAAGGCTTACTACAAGTCTTCTTAACTTCAAAAGGAACATCTGATTTTACATTTAAGGGTGGTTCAGCATTAAATGTCGTGGCTGATACTGCTGTATATTCAGGTAATAAAAAAGATGAACTTTGCGCAGAATTAGATAAATTAGGTTATAACTATCTTGTTAAAGAAAATGAGGTTCACGTCAAAGGAAAATCTATCCATTCAAAAGATGCTCCTGATGGGATTAATGCTAATACTCGTTTAGCAGAAGCCATGGCTAATTTATATGATAATTCTGCTATTGATTTTCTTGGAAAACTTATTAAAAATGATGCTAACGGAATCAGCGTTCTTGGAGAGATAAAAGACGAAGCTTCTGGAAACTTAACCTTCAACGCTGCTATGGTTGATATTAATGAAAATGAAACAAAAATCGGGATCGACATTCGTATTCCAGTAACTTTTGAAAAAGAAATAGTCACCTCAAAATTAGAAGAAGTGGCTAAAGAATACGGTCTTACTTACCACGAGCATGACTTTTTAGCATCACTTTATGTTCCTGTCGACTCAGAACTAGTTACAACCCTGCTTGGTGCCTATCGAGATAAAACAGGCGATATGCGCGAACCTCAAATTTCAGGTGGAGCAACTTTTGCTCGTACTATGGATAATTGTGTGGCTTTTGGCGCAATGTTTGAAAATACCAAAGACACCATGCACCAACCTAATGAGATATGGCAATTAAAAGAAATGCGACAAACTATGGAAATCTATGCTGAAGCAATTTATCGTTTGTGTGCTAAATAAAATCGTTAAAAAACTTCCATCACATACACTTTAATCTGTATGTGATGGAAGTTTTTTTATTATTTAACAACTCTAGTACATTTTATTCTTCCTCAAAAGAATGATAGTTTTGTAAATATTTTTCTCTAAATTCTTTTGGTGTCAAACCGTTTAATTTTCGAAACATTTTGAAAAAATAAGTTGGATTATTATAACCAATATCATATCCTACTTCATTAATCGGTTTGTTTGAATTAAGTAACAAGTACTGTCCTTTTTTGATTCGCGTTTGATTCAAAAATTGTGAGAAACTTCGCTCGGTTTCTTTCTTAAATAATTGTCCTAAATAAACAGGATTAATATGAAGCGTTTCAGCAACTGATTTCAATGAAAGATCTCTTTGATAATCAGAAGAGATAATATCTATGGCTGATTTTACTAAATCTGAATAACGCTTACTCACAGCAGGATTATCATAAATCGAATTTAAAATGTCATCTAACCAAGTTTTTAATTCCATCATACTTGAACTATGATGGATCTTTTTTAATGTCTCATCATAAATATCCTTATCTAAAGAAGGATACTGCCGATAAATATCTGTAAATAAAAGAAAAGTGACGTGTCGCACATTTTCTGGCGTATAACGAAATTCTGTCATTTGTTGATAAATATGATGTAGCTCTTCTTGAATAGTAGCTATATCACCTATTATCAATGCTTTATTAAATGATAAGAAATGCAATTTCTCTTCTTCTTTTTCTAAATCAGTTAATGAAACAATCATTTGTGCCGCTTCTTTATCCCCATAAAATTCCTGAAATAATAATAATTTTTTTGCTTTTTCAAAGCTTTCATACACATTTTCCCATTCAGAAACTGATTCACCCAGAATTATTTTAAATACTTGACCTTTCAATTGTTCCTCAATCCCTTTTACAAAAAGATTGAGTTCATTTCTCATCCCTTGATAAACAATCACTGTTTGGAAAGTTGTCTCGTTCTCATTCTGAATAATAAAGGGTTGATCTTGGTCCTTTGCATACTTGGATAAATCAAGACTTGTATTAGCTTGATTGACAATAATGACGGAGTAAGATTTTTGAAGTGATTCGTTTACTTCTTTTAAAAAAGTTAGAAATTCATCTTCATTCAGCTCATCATTTAACCATCTATGAATCATTGTCTCATAGTAAAGTTCTTTTTGAGTTCCCATACGTTCCTCTTGTTCTAAATCATCTCTAATTTGAACGACCTTTTGTTCTAGCTCCTCTTTGTTAACAGGTTTAACTAAATAACCTTTAACGCCAAGCTCTAATCCTTGTTTGACATAAGAAAATTCTTGATAGCCTGATAAAATAATGATTGATAATTCTGGTTTAAATTTCCTGATTTCTCTAACTAAATCAATTCCAGTCATTTTAGGCATTGTTACATCTGTAATTAATAAATCGACGTGATGTTCCTCAAGATAATCCAAAGCCTCTTGTGCTCTTTTAACTGTCTTTACAATTTCAAAACCTAATTCATTCCAAGGGATAATTTGTTTTAATCCTTCTAAAATCATATATTCATCATCAACAAGCATCGCTTTATACATTATCTTTGCCCTCTCCTTGTTCTTTAATTCTAATAATAATTGTGACCCCTTTGTTTTCTATAGACTCTAATCGCATCTCTGACTCTTCACCAAAGAACCCTCTAATACGTTGATAGACATTAGATATACCAATCGAATTTTGAAGTAATGTTTTATTGTCTGTCAATTTGAGATTTACTTCTTCTAATCGCTCTTGACTCATACCTAGACCGTTATCAATAATTCTAATTTCAACACCATCTTTGTATTGATGCGCCTTAACACTAATTGCATTATCTTGCCTTTCATAATCAATCCCATGGACAAAATAATTTTCAATTAGTGGTTGAATAATAAATTTAGGAATCACAAATTTATCCAAACCTTCATCTACAATAAAATGATAGGCGATACTATCTGGATAACGCATTTGATATAAATAAACATATTTCTCACAAAAATCTAATTCTTCTTTCAAAGTGGTTGTTTTTTCTTGAGTTATATTATTTCTTAAAAGAGCTGAAAAAGCATAAACAACATCAGCCAATTCTGTCTGCTGATTACTTAAAGCATACATTCTAATATACTCCAAGGTGTTATATAAAAAGTGAGGATTAATTTGTGACTGGAGCGCACGCATATGGGCATCTCGTTGTTTGATTTCTAGTAAATAGATATCTTCTATGTACTTATTTAAATTAATAATCATCTGGTTAAACGCCTCAGCTAAGTCATTTAATTCTAATTGCATCATTGATGTATCAACTTGTGCCTCTAAATTTCCAGCACTAACTTGATTCGTCACCTTAACCAGTTGTTCCATTTGGTTAGAATACTTTTTAAATACTTTATTAAGGAAAAATAAGAGTAAACTAATTACTGTCAAGCCAATTGAAAAAATAATCAAAATCTGAATAAATGAAGTCATTCGTACTTCTTTTTTATCTAAAATCGTTACTACAGATAAATCTTTAACAGAAATATTTCCTACGTAGTATCCATTTTTTAAGTCTTTTTCGCTGACCCAAGATTTTTCAGACATTGCATTTTTTAATTGATTGATCGTATCTTTAGATAAACCATTCTGGCTACTATAAATAATTTCATTGTGAGAATTGAAAATAAAAGTGTTCACAGATTGTTGACTAGATTGGTTTTTATTGTAAAAAGACGTTAAACTATCTTCAGAAAAAGTAATATAGATTGTTCCATTCACAATAGACGTCCCAGGATCTCGAATTGCTCGGACCAGCGTTAACTCTTTACTCGGTTTTTTAAAGGGTTTATCTAATTTTTTCCCCATAACACGATCTCGATCACCATGTAAGTAAACATCCAAATCGTCAAACACAATATCGATTGACTTAACATCTCCGTAGTTTAAAAAAATTGTCTTCATCGCATCTGGAAAATAGACGCTCGTGCCTGTTTCATGCCAAATATCAATCATATACTCAAAATAAGTTTGTTGGTCCATCATAAGGTAATTACGAATGTTTTCATAATGAGCATTAGTAATAGCTACTTCACCCAATATATTCGATACTACATCACTATCTTTACTTTTTAAGCTAGTACCAAGCTCAGTTGTCACATTATCAATTGTTTTCTTTGCCTCTTTTTCATTGGCATTAACCATAAATAAACTTAACCCTATCATGATGACTAACAGCACCACAATCAGGATTAAGCTATATAATTGCATTAATTGGTTTATTAAAAAACCTTTATTAAAAAAGTTAAACCATCTCTTCTTCATTAAATCCCAACTTCTCATTTACGACATCCCTAATCCTTTTAGTTGCAATCACACTCCAAATAATTAGCAAACTAAACGTTGCAAAAAGTAAGAGTCCTTTTATTTGCCACGTTACAAAACCAATGGTGATTACACCTAATAATAACTTAAAAAATGTTCCAAAGCTAAAGAAAACACTAATAAAAGCTAATTTGAGAACTTGAATGAAAGGCATATCATAAGTGGCTTCATAGGAAATAACGTATTGATAAGATATATACAGAAAAAGAATAGCGACAATTAAGATAAAATCAATCATCAACCAAACCATTCCTAACATTTGAACAGATAGATAAAGATTATAGGCTAATAATGTAAATAAACTTAGGAAAAACAAAAACTGAACATTACTTCTGATAAAATACTGTTTCCATAATTTAAATGCTTTTTTTAAAGTGACTTCTTTCGAATCAAACTCTGATGTTTGAAATAAATTTGACACCATTTGAATTGAAGGTCCTATTCCAAAAATAATACCGCCCATTAGACTAAACAAATGAAAAAATAAATTTAATTTTATAACGAGCCAACTGACTTTAAAAGCTCTTTCTAATCCTGTTCCTAACATATTTTATTCCTTCTTTCATTTATTCTCAATTCATTATAACATTAATTAAACGTACTTTTAAAATAAAAAATTAAGGCTGTGACAGAAACAATAAACTTTATGCCACAACCTCAACTATTTTTTTAGCCTATTTTAGAAATTCATCTAATTGATTTTGCATTTCTTTTTGTACTTTATCCCAACCTGCTTTTTCTAAGTCTTTAGACATTTTAGCGACATTTTCTTCTGGGTCAACTGATCCAGTATTCACGCTATCTTTGTAACGACTCATGATATTGGCAATATTAGTTAATTCAGTTTTAACACTATCTGTTTTAAAGTTAAAACCTAATGTTGGAGAAACAATCGATTCTTCTATTTTTTTATCACGTTCTTTAACTAAGTCATCTGATAAAGTGTCTTGTGTGTAAAGAAGCATGTTATTTCCTGTGTTCCAAGCCGCCATATGTTTATTAGGTTTGTAACCATCTAATAATTTAATTTTGTTGTCACCTGATTTTTCCCAAGCGTCCCCTTCAACACCCCATACTAAACCATTTAATAATTCTGGATCACTGTTTAGCAATCCTAAAAATTCAACTGATTTTTCTTTGTTTTTAGAAACATTAGAAACAACAAAGTTAGCCATTTGTGCTTGAGCTGTTGTTCTGTATGGTTTTGTAATCGCACGAGAAACTATCGGTTGTCCTGCAGCATTGGTTAGTACAGTATCGCCATAATCCATAGGTCCTTGTGTTTCTTCACGCATGAACCATGTATTTCCTTCTAACGGGAATCCAGTTGTGTTTGTTGCTGCGTCTGTTGGAATAAGTCCAGCTTCATACCATTTACGGTAAGTTTTAAGGTTATCCATCATGTCTTTGTCTTCATATTGATTAATAATTTTAGGATTTTTTTCTTCATCTAATTTAATCGCAAATGGGTAACTTTTACCTAATGGATAATCATAATCACCTGAAACATTAAAGTTTTGACCTATTGCAAATGCAGCAATATTTGGTTCTTTTTTATGAAACTCTGTTAACACTTTTTCAGCATCTGCATAAGAATTAATATCATCTACATTTAAGTTATATTTATCAAGATATTGTTTGTTAAATGTTAACATTTGTTGACCATACACATTTCCTTTAACTGGGAATCCATATAATTTATTGTCCACTAAGTTCCCTTTAATATAAGAATCATCTAACTGATCGTAAGCTTCTTTCGCGTACTCAGGCGCTAGTTCAGTTAAATCAGCATACGCTCCCTTTTGAGCATTGGCAACATAGTTTGAAGCAAAAGAGAGATCGTAATTTTCACCTGAAGCAATGATGGTACTCATTTTTTGATCCCAGTCGCCCCAACCGATATATTGAAGATCAACTTCAACATCAATTTTTTCTTTGATACGTTTATTAGCGATTCCCATTAACTCATCATAATTTTCTGGTTTATCCCCTACTTGGTACATTAAAAGAGTTGTTGTATCACTTTTACCGCCAGATTTTCCACCTTTAGCGTCTTTACTACCACCATTACCACACGCTGCTAATCCTGCCACTAAAAGTGCCGCACCAGCGACAGTTGCGATTTTCTTAAAGCTCTTCACCATTAATTCCCCCTGTATACTTTTTTTATTCTTTCACGCCACCAATTGTTAAACCACCCACAAAATATTTTTGGAAGAACGGGTAACTTAAAGCAATCGGTAGGGTTGAAACCACCACAATAGCCATTCGCGCTGACTCACTTGGAAGAGCGGCTAATCCTCCTGCAATTTGTGATCCCATTCCGGTGTTCTTAGCTAAGTAATCCAAATTATTTTGGATTTTCATTAGTAAGTATTGTAATGGAACCAAATTGTCTTTTTGAATATATAACAAAGCGTTAAACCAATCGTTCCAGTAACCTAAAGCTGCAAACAAACTAATTGTTGCAATTCCTGGTACCGCTAGTGGCAAGACAATCTTCATAAAAATGGTCATCTCACTTGCTCCATCAATTCTAGCAGATTCAATAATGCTATCAGGCACTGTCTTTTTAAAGAAAGTTCGCATGACTAGAATATTAAATGGACCCAAGGCAAGTGGTAAAATCAATGCCCAAATCGTATCTTTTAATTGAAGCATATTGGTCATAACAATATAATTTGCTACCATTCCTGGTGAAAATAACATTGTTATAAGAGCAAACATCGTAAAGAATTTTCTAAATGGAAAATTCGAACGAGAGATAACATAAGCGTATAATGATGTCATTGAGGCATTCACTAAAGTCCCAAAGACAGTTACAAAAATTGTCACCCCAAATGCTCTGAATATTTTTTCAGACATTTGGCCAGCAAATATATATCTATATGATGCAAAAGACCATTCTTGTGGGAAAAAACTATAGCCATTCTCTGCTAAAGAAGTTTCACTCGTTAGTGAAATAATAATAACAAAGATAAATGGGATTAAGCACGAGATAGCAAATAGTGCCACCATAATATTAAAGAAGAAATCGACTTTAGGACTAAAAGCTCGAACCTCTACTCTAGTTACTTTTTTTCTACTCATTTGTCACACTCCTACTAGAATAATGCTGAATCTGGATCAAGCTTACGAACAACAAAATTCGCTAAAATTAATAATGTACTTCCGACAACAGATTGATACAAACCAGCAGCTGCTGTCATACCAATATCCCCCGTTGCTGTTAAACCATTATAAATATAAGTATCTAATACTGTTGTTACTTCATATAAAGCCCCTGATTGTCTAGGTATTGAGAAAAACATACCAAAATCAGCTTTGAAAATCCCACCAATATTTAGAATTAATAAAATACTCATCATCGGTAATAACTGTGGGATTGTCACATTTTTAATTTGTTGCCATTTACTTGCCCCATCTACCATTGCAGCTTCGTAGTAAGTTGGATCAATTCCCATAACTGAAGCATAATAGATAATACTGTTATACCCTAAACTCTTCCACACGTTTAACACAACGAAGATTAATGGCCACCATGTTGGATCAGTGTACCACTGAATAGGTAGTTGTCCATTTTGAGTTAACCATTGATTAATAATTCCTTTATCCGGACTTAAAAATGCATACACAAAATATGAAATAACTACCCAAGATAAGAAGTAAGGTAACAATGACATCGTATTATAAACCTTTACTAATTTTTTATTACGTAGCTCACTCATAATAATGGCAAATGCTACTGCAAAGAATAAGTTAAATGCTAAAAATATAATATTATAAGCTAATGTATTTCGGGTAATTAACCATGCATCATTTGATGCAAACAGGAATTTAAAATTATCAAACCCAACCCAAGGACTTTGTTTTAAACTAGATATAAAACCATCAGGTGATAGTTGAAAATCTTTAAACGCAATAACATTAGCAAATACTGGAATATAAAAGAAGAATATAAACCAGATAAATCCAGGTATTGCCATAAAAATTAACGCTCTAAAGCGGTAGACATCAGCCCAAAACCCTTTTTTCTTTTTCTTCACTTTTTTTCCTCCCTTCATTCACACTGAAAGTATAACGCTTTCTTTATTTCTTTATAAGAAACAAATTAAAGAGGTTTTGAAACAAACTATAGTTTATAAAGTACTTTTTCATAAGAAGATACTTTTTTTTAAACCCTTACTACACCAAAAAAAGTTGGAAGAGAACTTTAGTTAGTTCACTTCCAACTTTATAAATACTTAATTACCAACCACCAGAAAAGCCGCCACCACCGGATGAACCTCCACCAAATGTTGAGCCGCCACCAGAAGAACCACCACTAGACTCATTATAACTTGACCAAATCATCGTATGCATATAATAGTTTCCTAATGACATATTGGTTAGATCATTCAAAGCTTTCTGCCTTTGATCACTGTCAATTTCTTTTTTTCTCTTTTTAGCAAATTTATATGCTTTTTCAAGTGATGCCTCATTAATTGTTAATTGGCCTAATAATTCTGGATCTGATAAGTCTTTATCTTTTAAAAAGTAATAAACCATTAAGGCTATGATTAATTTATAGTCGATACGACCAAGTTGTTTTTCTTTTTCACTAGCATACTGCTGAGAAACAGTTTCTATAAATTTTTTATTTTTTGCAGCTATTTTTAATGATTGACGATGTTTTTCTGTCACAATTTCCACATAGTCTCCAACAATCAACATCTCAACATCTGATAAATAAGGATTAACAGTTACTGGATAATCAAATGAGCTACTAATTGGTATCAATTCAGATTTCAATGTATCTAAATGTTTACTATCTAAGTAAACTGACACATTATAAGGCGCTTCTTTTTTAAATTGCTTACAATATTGAATCAAACTATCAATCAATAAAAATTGGGCAACATAATTCTTTAAATCAGACTCATTTGATAAGAACTTCATTTTATTTGGCATGCGATTTATTTTTTTGGCAATAGCTTCCGATAAATTTACTTTGCTCGCACCTTTTGTTGCTCCTAATATCGCATTCGTTTTATCTATGTAAATGTATCCCACTAATTCTTTTGCCAAATATGATTTAGTTAGTTTCTTGCGAATAAACATAATACTTAAAATATAGATGATAGCCACTAATGCAGCTAAGATAAAGAAGAATAGAACAACAATAAAAATCATTTTAACTATTTTTTCTTGTCTCTCTTTTTCAGCTACCACCATCTCTTTAGCTGAATCTAAATCGCTATACTTTAATTTTACTAACTGTTCAATATTTTTTGAAATCATCATTACTGATGCTCCGTATTTTTCATCTTGTAGTAAATCAGTGGCTTCTGACGTGACAATATCTTCTTTCATACTATCAGTAATGATTTCTTCCACACCATATCCTGTCTCCAGTCGGTATTCTCGATCTTCTACTGCAATAACAAATAAAAAGCCATTATTTAATTCTTTATTTCCAATGCCTAATTCTTTAAACTTTTTTTCAGCATAACTTTCAATGGAATCAAATCCCTTCAAACTCTTTAAGGTTACAACAGCATATTGTGGTTCACCTGGAAGAGTAATAAAAACCTCTTCATTGATTTGTTTAATATAATTTTTATCTTCTGTCGTCAGTATATTAGCATTATCTTCCACGAAAATATTATCACTGTCAGCAAACACCTTACCCGAAAATATAATAAAAGACATTACTACTACCAACAACCCAATAATCAGACCCATTTTACTCTGTTTTTTATAACAAATACGCTCCATTTTAGTTACCTCCTAAGTCACAACTTAACGCCGCTAAACTTACTTACTAAAATCAACTTCTGGTGCTTTTTCTGCTCCCTCATCCGCTTCAAAATATTCTTTTTCTTCAAACCCTGTCATTCCAGCAATAATTGATTTTGGGAATTTTTTAATTGAAACATTGTATTTTTTAACTGTATCATTATAACGATCCCGTTCCACAGAAATCCGATTCTCTGTTCCTTCTAATTGAGTCATCAATGTTTTAACGTTCTCATTTGATTTCAATTCTGGATAATTTTCCATTACTACCATTAATCGAGATAAGGCTGATTCCATTTCATTTGAGGCTGTAGCTTTTTCTTTGACTGTATCTGCTCCTGCCATTTTACTTCTAGCCTCAGTAATATTGCCAAAGACTTCTTTTTCTTGCTCCATACTTCCTTTAACTGAATTGACTAAATTAGGAACAAGATCATAGCGACGTTGTAATTTAGAATCCACTTTTGCCCACTGACTTTCGACCTCAGCTTGCTTTGTAACTAGTCCGTTATATGTAGTAAACCCAAAAATAACTAACAATGCAACAACTCCACCAATAATTAAACCTGTTTTCTTTCCCTGACTCATTTTTATCTCCTCCTTGTTTTGTAACTAATATGTCATATATATTACTAATATGACAAGTATAACACTAGTTTTTTAGTTTACATCCGTCTAAAGACTGATGGGAAATTTAAAAGTAAGAAGAAGCTAATCCACAACATTAGCCCCTCCTTACTTTTCTGAATAATTTTTAATAATAAGTGGACAAATAACTTTTATCTGCCTTATTTTTTTGCGTATCTTTTAGCATCTATAGTCATCTCAACTAGCAATGATTCATCATTTATATTTGTGATTTCTGCAATTACACTCTTCATATCTTGTTTATTCAACATCTCCTGAAGCCGTTGACTCTCTTCATCTGCCGGATCTTTATAGTTTAAAACCATTCCAGCCATGGCAATCAAATGATTGGCTTCGATATCATAAGTTCCCATCTCTCTAATAGGTCTAATAAACCGCTCTTCATAGCCTAATTTTCTAATAGGCGTTCTTGCTACACGACTAATGCTGTCAGAGATATATTTATTTTGAAATCTTTTAATTATCTTTTCAATATATTTATTGTGTTCGTCTTTATCAAATCCCCACTTTGTTACTAATAACTCCCCAGTCTCTGCTAAAACAGCTTTTAGTTGAGCTAAAACTAAAGAATCTTCCATTGCTTCATCGATGGTTTGATACCCTAGAAGAGCACCTGTGTAAGCCACTGTTGCGTGTCCAGTATTTACACTAAATAATTTTCTTTCGATGTATGGCTCTAAATCATCCACATAATGAACACCTTCTAAAACGAGTTTTGGATTTTTCATTTGTTTTTTGTTAATCACCCATTCACTAAATGGTTCAACTTCAACATATAAAATATCTTCATGACTTTGAGCAGGAACAATTCGATCTACAGCTGCATCTGGAAAACCAATCCACTCATCTAAATAAGTTATGTCAGATAAATGTTTTTTGATTTCTTCTTTAAGGAAGCTTGAACCACCGATCATATTTTCACAAGCTACAATGTCCAACGTTTGTTCTATATTTTCTTTTTCTCTTAATTGAATTCCTTGAGCTAATAGAGGAGCGATTAACGGTAGTATATTGGGACCAATTGCTGTTGTAATAATATCAACATCCAACATGGCTAGTAAAACTTTTTCTGGTTCTAATTGATTGTTTAATCCTGTTACTTGATCAATTGAAATTTGTTGATGACTCTCATCTGCTAAACCAATCATATATTTACCTTCTGTTTTTAATTGTTCAATAATTTCTTGATTGACATCAACAAAAGTAACCTCAAACTTATTTTTATGAAGAATTTCACCAATAAAGCCACGACCAATATTTCCTGCTCCAAAATGAACTGCTTTCATTCTTTTCATCTCCTATGCTAAAACTAGCTTTTCTGTTATTTCTTCTTTTTTCAATGCATCAGCTAAAACAGCAACATTATCAATATCACTACAATAAAGTGCGATTTGTTGAACTAACTGCAGATGCTCTTCTCCTACGCCTGCTATACCAAACAAGATAGTCACAATTTTCGGCTCTTCTTCAGTGCCAAAATTAACACCTTCAGGCACTTGAACCATACAAACACCTGAGTTTTTCACATATTTTTTTGCCTCATCTGTACCATGAGGAATGGCAATAAAATTTCCCATGTAAACAGATAACATCTTGTCTCTTTCAATCATCGCTTCTATATAGTCTTCTTCCACACAGCCAGCTTCTACTAATTTTTGGCCACAAAAGCGAATCGATTCTTCTTTTGTTTCAAACTGTTGTTCTAAAATGATCATTTCTTTAACTAGTACACTTGTCATGATTATCTCTCCTTATCTATTTTTTAATTGATGAAGCATCTGTTCAAACTTTTTTGTTTGAATTAAACTATCCACTTCCAAATAAAAGGCATTTGGAACTTTACTTTCAACTTGTTCTTTTAACTCATCTTTAAAAACAAATAGTGCCCCTTTTTCATTAACTAGATCAGTAACATTAACTTTTTGAATGAGTAAATTGATTTCTTTATCTGTTAAAACTTCTTCAAATAATTTTAAGCCCATTGTTGCAGATCCTACTCGATCATCATGAACCAGATAAATACTTTTAACTTCTGAAAAATCAAGTTTTTGATTAGATTCTGAAATCATCTCTTTTCCTTCTAATTTTTCTTCTGTTTTTCCACTCAACTCAGCAACAATCCAATCGTACTTAGGTGAATTTAAAAAGTTTTCAACTGCAACAAAACTTGCGTCAGGAGCTTTTTGTTTAGCTCTTTCTTGAAGTTCAACTTGAGTGACAATTAAAACATCAGAATCATTTATTAAATTATTAATAGCGCTATTAGTTACTTCCTGTGGTAGATCTGCTTCTTTTATTTTTTTCTTAAGCAAAGAAGCACCCATAGCACTTGATCCCATGCCAGCATCACAAGCAAAAATAACTTTCTTAACTTCAGTTAAATTACCAATACTTTGATTACCTTGACCTTTAGCTTCTTTTTTAGCTGCTTGAGTTTCACCAACTGCTTTTTCAAATGAGTCAATATCCGTTGATTTATCTGCTTTTAAAATGACACTAGCAACAAAGAATGACACAGCCGCAGCAACTAAAACGCCCATTAATACAGCTAAATGACTTCCTTGCGGTGCCATTGCTAGAATAGCAATAATTGAACCAGGAGATGCTGGTGCTTGAAGTCCTGCATTTAAAGCTTGGAAGGTAAAACTTCCTGAAATTCCACCTGCAATAACGGCTAAAAAGAGCATTGGTTTCATCATCACGTATGGGAAGTAGATTTCATGAATTCCTCCTAAGAAATGAATAATAACGGCACCCGGTGCTGATGATTTGGCTGCACCCTTACCAAACATCATAAAGGCAAGTAAGACACCCAAACCTGGTCCAGGATTTGCTTCTAATAAGAAAAGAATTGATTTACCAGTTTCTAACGCTTGCTCTGTTCCAAGAGGTGTTAAAATTCCATGATTAATCGCATTATTTAAAAAGAGTACTTTTGCTGGTTCAATAAAAATATTAGCTAAGGGAATCAAATGAGCAGATAAGATTGCATCCACCCCTTGTGCCATGGCCTGTGTTAAACCGTCAACAACTGGTCCAACGATTGAAAAACCAAGTAAAGCTAAAAAGAAACCAATTAAACCAGCTGAAAAATTATTAACCAACATTTCAAAACCAGCTTTGATTCGGTGCTGAAATATTTGATCAAATTTCTTAATACAAAAGCCTGCTAAAGGTCCCATTAACATAGCACCTAGCATCATTGGTACATCGGTTCCGACAATCACTCCCATCGTAGCAATCGCCCCAACAATTGCCCCACGATCAGAGGCAATCACCTTACCACCTGTGTAACCAATCATAATTGGAATTAAATACGTTAACATTGGGCCAACCATAGTGGCAAATTTTTCATTTGGTAAATAACCATCTGGAATAAAAAGCGCTGTCAAAACACCCCATGCTATTAACGCACCAATGTTTGGCATAACCATGCTTGATAACGTACTACCTAACTTTTGAACTTTTGCTTTTAATGAACTTTTTGTCTTTATCGACTCCATCGATATCCCCCTCTTTTTTTGTGTTATCTTGATATTTAAATTGTATTCGCTTACCTTAACCAAAAAAAGTCGTACTTTGACACAAACAACTGTGCCAAAAGTAAAAAAAAGGTGTCTAGCTCCAATTTCTTGGAGCCAAACACCTTTTTCATTATTAAAATAATCCCTGATTTAACAATTTTAATACTTCATTCTTGTCATTACTATCACTTAATTTTTTTATATTTTCTATATCTGAGCAAAAAAATGCCAATTCTTGTAAAAAATCTAATTGATTTTCTGATTTAACCGCAACAGCTATGATGATTATTGCTATTTGACGTTGCGAGCCATTCCCAAAATCAACCCCATCTGGCACTTGCGTTAAGAATAGGCCTTCCTCAAGAACTATCTCTGAATTACCACTCCCATGAGGTAAGGATACAAAATTTCCAATATAGACACTTGCTAGTTGATGTCTTTCTTGCATCTTTTCAAGATAATCTTCTGTTACATACCCTAGATTTACTAACTGTTCTCCTGAATAATTAATCGCCTCTTCTGCAGTTTCAAAGCTTTGATTAAGGCTAATATTATCAATACTTAATTTCATGATTAACTCCTTAATGTTTCATTTCTTCAATTAATAAAGTTGATAAAAGTTGATACATAATAGACTCATTCCCTGAATTAAAGATTTCAGTATATAAATCATTCATAATAATCGCACCACTGATTTTACTCAACAACTTTGTTTCAATCCCCGTAACTTCTTGGGGTGAGAGCATGAGTAAAATTCTTGAAACTTTCATCTCTACCTTATCCATTCCCATTAGAGTCATTTCTTCTTCTAAATCCATGATACAAAAAATAGGTTTTTTGATTCCTTCTGTGGAAGCGTGGAATAAAGCCATGGATGTTTTAGGGATTGCTACTGGAGATTGTTTTAATCGTTTCAATAATTTTTGATAAATTTGTTCTTGATTACTCACTAATTCCTGATCTAAATTTGATAGCAGGGCCTGTAATAATTCCTCTAACTCCCCTGAATAGCTAATTTTTTTAACAAAAAAATGTGACAGTAATTCATTCACATCATCCATAAATTTAAGAACTTCCGTATAAGCCTTACCTTCATCTAAATTTTTAATTGCCACTCGAGGTTTTCTATCTCGCTTATCTATTTTCTTTAAAACATCCTTTAACCGTTTAACCTCATCTTCTAGTAACAAGGGCGTGACTAATTCATAATGACCTTGATATCCGGGTAATACTGATGTCGAAACAACCAGATCATAATCTTCCTCTAATTTAATTTTATCTAATTCGGCAATACTATAAAAATGAATTTGATGAATAAACGGAAAATGATGACGTAACTTCATCTCTAACATACTAGTTGAGACCAAGCCACTTGGTGAAAAACCAGCAACATCTACTTCAATGATTTTTGGACTACGTTCAAGGGAATTAGCAAAATGAAGAACCATATAAGCAATCTCTTCTTCTGTTAAAACCTGACCTTCAAAAGCAATTGGTAAACTTTGGCGAATACCATTAGCTAACTCTTGATACTGCTCCATAATTCGTTCAAGAATCGGATTAGTTAAGGTATCTTCTTTAAGAATAGCTCTTGAAAAAACACCAGATAGATGAGTCAAGAGCATTTTGTATAAATTATAATCTTCAAAAAAATCAATTTCTGTCTCTTCACTGACAAGTTCAATCAAAGTTTTCACATCATAAGCTAACTCTGTATCAAAATTTTCTTCAAAAAAATTCTCATCAAAAGAGTTAGAAAAATCATTCAACAAACTACTATAAAAGACAATTTCATTAACTGGATACAGCTGCTGAGTTTCTTTGCCTAATTTTGCAAAAATTCGTTTAGAAATATTCAACATATTTTTATTCAATCGCTCTGTGTAGGTATCTTCAAATAAAACATGACCTGCTTTCACTCTTTTAACAGATAAAAAAGCTACCAAAATAAGGTGTTGTCTCTTACGATCGCTTAAATTGGGTAATGACTGATTTAGTTCTTCTAAAACCATTTTCTTTGTACTAAAGAAATCTGGGCTACTTATATAGCTAAAAAAATAAGGATTTTCATTGTTCTTAGGATCATAATTGAAAAACTGATACTCATTAATTTCTGTTTCTAACACATTGGCCATCAGTAGCCTACGGTATTTTTCTGAACCTGTTATTTCATACCCTTGATTCCGGACAATTTTTAATGGACTTTGCTTGATCTGCTCTTCTAATTGTTTAATATCTGCGTAAAAAGTCGTATTGCTAATCTGATATTTCTCTAGAAATTGAATCATTGGTATAACTTCAGTCGTATCTAAAAATTCCAATAAAATACTTCTTTGCCTTTCAATCGTAGACAATTCCATTTGAGTCGTTGTTCCTAACAAAGCTTCTAACTCTTTTTTTTGTTCCTTTTCATAAATTAGTTGGTAGTTTCCTCTTGATATCTTTTTGACATCCACATCGATACTAGCCAAACTCTGAGTTAAACTATCTAGTTCACGATAAACCATTCGTCGACTTACTTTTAATAACGTTAACATCTGATTAATCGAAACAGATGCTGGACTATTTAAGAGTTCTGTTAAGAGTATCTTTTCTCTTGGCGTTAAAAACATTTACTCACCTACCTTCTGTAACCATTTTTCAAATTCTTTCATATTAAATAAACTAGCCATTTCCAAAATAAAAGAAGTTTTAAGTTTTAATTGTTGTCTTTCTTCCATTTCTTTCGTTAAAATATACCAACAATTTTTATTAATAACTAAGGTTTCTATCGCCTGTTTAGTAATCGTATAGTTTAATTCTTGTTGATCTAATTTTTTTCGCATCATCTCAATCGCCATCGTTTGTGACCCTCTGATATTTTTTTCAAATAATATGACTATTTCTAATAGTTGATTTTCTTTTTGAGAAATTAATCCTTTTTCTTGTTTGATTTCTTCCAAAGGATAATTTTGTAGTAACGTTACCATATCATTGATTTCTAAAAAATTTTCAATTAAAAGAACTTGGACATCTGGCGCATTTTCTAACAAAATTTTCTCTAATTGAGGGTGTACTAATACTAATGATGTTTGATTATTTACCACATCATAAACTGATTGATTCTCAATTTTGATTACACCATATTTTTCTTGTGAATTTCTTCTAAGTAAACTAGCTCCCATAGCACTTGAACCAATACCAGCATCACAAGCCACAATAATTTTATTTACTTTTAAAGGGAATTGAGTCATTTTAATTGGTTCCTCCACTTGATTTTTTTCTGTCTCGTTCTCCAGATAACGCCTTTTTAAAATAATACTAGCTAAGGTAAATGATAAAATAAAACTAACTAAAATACCTAAACAAACACCTAGTAAAGAACCTGAACTGGTACTAGCTAAAATTAGGAAGACTGATCCCGGAGAAACTGGATACCTTAATCCTACTTGAAATAATTCAAAAATAAAAGTTCCAGTAAAACCACTTAATGCTACTACAACAAAAAGCAATGGCTCCATTAAAACAAAAGGAAAATAGACTTCATGGATTCCTCCAAATAATTGGATAAAAAAAGCAGTCCGTGCATTTTTTTTATTTAAACTATTTCCTTTTACTGCGTAAGCAAGTAAAATCCCAAGACCTGGTCCCGGATTTGTCTCAAGTAAAAAAAGAATAGATTGCCCGTTACTACTTACCATATTTAATCCTAGTGGTGTTAAAACGCCATGATTGATGGCATTATTAAAAAAAAGAATTTTTAATGGGTCGATTAGTAGACTAACAAAAGGAACTAACTGGTGCTCAATCATCCAACTAGCACTGAGACTAAGCCCCTCATTTATGCCATTGATTATTGGTACAAATAAAAAAATGCCTAACAAACAAAAAAAACTGCCAATCATGCCAACTAAAAGATTATGAAGTAACATCTGATAACCTTCTTTGATTTTTGTTTCTAAAAATTGATTGATCCTATGATAGCTATATGCAGCTAGTGGGCCAATTAACATGGCACCAACAATTTGTGGGCTATCTGCTCCAATGATTAAACCAATAACGGCAATAGCCGAAACAGTCCCGCCCCTTATTTTTTCAATTTTACGGCCACCAAAGTAAGCAATCAATAATGGTAATAAAATATTAATTAAAAATTCTTCTGTTGAGACAAGTAACTCTTGAACTTGTCCATCCGTAAATTTTGAGAACGTATTAATAATTCCCCAAGCAATAAAAATACTTAAATTAGGCATCATCATACTACTTAAAAAATGACCGAATTTTCTAAATGAGCCGATTTTTTGTTTCATTTTCATTTTTTTCAATCCCTATCACAGATATTCTTTCTTTGATGATAGCATAGAGTTTCAATATTTGTGTATCTTGTTGTTCAAAAGAAAAAAGGTATTGTAAGAAAAAGATGACTCTCTCCTACAATACCTTTATTATAATTATTTTTTCGTATCTTCTACCACTCGATTAATATGGATAACCAAGTAAATCATTTCAGGTTCTTTAATTTTAACATTTTTTGTATGGCATAAATAATCTTTGATTCTTTGACTACAATTAAAAGCTTCTGGGTACTTACTTTGAACTAATTCATATAAAAATTCATCATTTTCTTCAATAGTTTCATTTTGTAAAATTCGTTTTACAAAATATTGAATATGTGTCACCATTCGGTTGTAGCTAAGGGACGTATCATCAAACATTATTCCAAAGAAGCGACTAATAATGTTTAAAATATCTCGAACCATCTCAGTACTTTCCATCGTTATTGGCAATTCATTAGCATTTATTCGACTATTAGCTAAGTGAATCGCTATAAAACCTGCTTCATCAGATGGAAACTCTATCTTTAATTGCTTATTGATTACTTCAATAGTTTTTAAAGCGACTTTAGATTCTTCAGGATAGAATTTTTTTATTTCAAATAGTAGTGGGTTGGGTATGTAGATACCTTTACGACCTCTTTCAACTGCGTAATTCAAATGGTCTGTTAGTGTAATATATGCTTGATCAGAGTATTCATGATTTGTCGTCTTTTCAGCAAATAATATCGTTTCTTTTGCAATATCTAAAATCATTGGGTCAATCGTTAAAACCATTTTTTCAATTTCACTTACACCTTCGGAAGAGCTTGAAACGAACACCTTATCTATTTTTTCAGAGTCAATTTTTTCCCCTTGCTTTTTTTGAAATGCTAACCCTTTTCCCATAACAACAATTTCTTCTAATCGATCATTTTCAGAAATAACAACATTATTATTTAATACCTTTTTGATAATCAACGGTTATCTTGCCCCTTCCTAATCATGATCGTCCCTTTTAAATGATATCTATAGTTTAACGTATCTTTAATCATTTACAAAATATATTACTTAACTAAGGTTAAGAAATCTTCACCATCGATTATTTCTGTTTGGTTTAAGTCTAACACATCTAGAAAATCAGCTGAATTTGTCACTACAATCGGAGTAATCGTTGGCTTACCACTTGCTTTAATTTTTTCAATATCAAATTTAACAAGCAAGTCGCCAGCTTTAACTTTATCCCCTTGTGCTACCATTTTATCAAAACCTTGTCCCTCAAGTTCGACAGTATCCATACCAATATGCATTAAAATTTCTGCACCATTATCAGTTGTCATACCTACTGCATGTCCTGTTGGAAAGATTGTTGCAATTACACCATTTGCTGGTGCACGTAATTCACCAATTGTTGGTTCAATTGCTAGACCTTTTCCTAAAGCTCCAGAAGCAAATACTTCATCTGGAACTTCTGTCATTGGAACAATTTTACCTGTTAATGGAGATTTTAATGTTTCTCTATTTTTTGATGCTGTTTTTTCTTCAACTTCTTCAGCTTCAGTATCAAATCCTAGAACTAATGTTAAAGCAAAGGCAATAATAAATGAAGCAACCACTCCAATAACCGCCATAACCACATTAGATTCAACACCATCAATTGTGCTGATAAATCCTGGAATACTTAGTAGACTCACTAATCCCATGGCGAAGGTTTTAACACCAGCTCCAGCAATAATTGCTCCACCAACTGCTCCACCAATACATGCTGCGTAGAAAGGTTTTTTAAGTGGCAAAGTAACACCGTAAACGGTTGGTTCTGTGATACCAAAAACCGCTGTTAACGTTCCAGAGATAGCCAAAGCTTTTCTCTTTTGATTTTTTGTTTTAATAGCTACTGCTAGCGCTGCTCCTGCTTGAGCAATAACTGCCCCAAGTAACATCGGAATCATTGTATCGTACCCTATTGTTGTTAAATTTAACATAGCAATTGGAATCAATCCCCAATGCATACCAAACATTACAAAAACTTGCCATAAGCCACCCATAACTGCCCCAGCTAAGATTGGACTGAAACCAAAAATCGTGCCATAAGCTTTACCTAAGAAAACGCCAATGATTGTTCCTAATGGTCCGATAGCTACAAAAGTAAGTGGTGCCATAACAAGAACTGTAACTAAAGGAACTAAGATAATTTGTAGAAAATCAGGTGAGATTTTTTTTGCAAATTTTTCAACATACTTTTGAATCCAAACAAACATAATAATCGGAATAACTGTTTGCATATATCCTGTAGGTCCCATAATTGCAGGGATACCTAAGAAATCCAAACCTGATTGTGCTCCTGCAATAGCAGAGATACTTGGATGTAGTAAAGCTGCTGTAATAGCTAGTGCAATAAATGGATCTGTTTTGAATTTTTTAGCTGCAGTAAAAGAAATAGCAAATGGTAAAAACTGCATAAAACCATCTGAAGCTGCAAATAAAATTTGATATGTGCCAGATTTGTCTGATAACAAACCACCTACTACTAATAACGTTAACAATCCTTTAAGAACCCCGACACCTGCCATAGCTCCCAAAAATGGAGTAAATATACCAGAAATAATATCAATAAATTGATTAAATATGCTTCCCTTCGGACCTTTTTGATCAGATGATGATTCTCCCAATCCTGATATTTCAACTAGTTCACCATAAACATCTTTAACATGACTACCGATAACCACTTGATATTGTCCACCACTTTGAACAACTTGAATGACACCAGGATGTTTCTTAATCTCATCTGTTTTTGCCACAGATTCATCTTTTAGTTTAAAGCGTAAGCGTGTGGCACAATGCACAACACTGTCTACATTTTTCTTTCCACCAACTAAGTCTAAAACATCTTTGGCTAATTCTTGATTCGTTTGTTTTGACATTTTGCTTCCTCCTCTTAATTTAAAACAACAAAAAAAACCCAAACTGAGAGAAATATACTAAAAAACATTCTCTAAAAAGTAGAGGTTGTTCACTTAATATATCTTCTTTCAATCTAGGTTTTGCCTGCCGTACAGTCACAATCCTTAAATGTATACATGGATAGTATCATTAAAACAAAAAAATGTAAACACTTTCTTTTATTTTTTTTTAAATTTCAAAAAAATAGGTTACGTTAAGAGCATGAACTATATATATATTTTCCTGAATAATTTTTAATAATTACAGTTCAAAAGACTGCTCCTAGTAACTTGAACAGTCTCAAGTTACTAGGAGCAAAATCTTTTTAACCGTCTTATTTTGACTGACTATAATTTTTTACGTAATACAAATCCTGCACCTAAAATTGTAAATAATCCAAGTGTCATAAATATACCACCTGTTTGTTTTTCCCCTGTTTTAGGTAAAAATCCACCTGTTTTATCTGACGAACTTGTCAGTGTTACTTTATCTTTTTTATTACTTTCAGATGTTGTTGCTGTTGTTTCAGTCGTTGTTGAACTTGTTCCTGTTTCTTCATCTGTATCTGCTTGAACTAGCCCTGCAATTCGTCCGAAAGGCATGGTTTGACCATTGGCTTTTAATTCATCTTCCATTTTTTGAAGCTTATTTAATTTTGCTATTAACTGGTCATTCGTAAGTGTTACACCAGGAATAAATGAGCTATTAGCTGGATAAAGCGTACTTAAGTATTTTTGTAATTTATCAACTTGAGGGATCATTTCAGAAAAACTATTAAAACTATCTGGATCAAAAGATAGTTGTGTTAAGGCATCATTTACGTTGACTGTTTTATCGACATATAATGTATTCAATAAACGCACATAAGAGCCATAATCCATTCCTGTAATATCATAGTTATAGCGAGTAAATAGTGTCATGGTTTGTTCTAATTGATCATCAGTATATTTATCAAGTTGCTCCTTAGTGATACCATAGCCGCCTGTTAGTAACTCTTCTCTGATCTTGCCAGCTTGTGGGTTAGTTTCAACTGGAACATCTTCTCCTTTTTTTTCTCCCACAATTTTTTCTATTTTTTCTTCTACTTTTGTCACATCAACTGTGTCTTTTTTTATATCTGAAGTGTTGCTTTCTTGTGTCGTTTCACTTGTTTTAGTTTCACCACTTATACTTTCTGCAATTGTTGATTCTGTAACGACTTCTTCTTGTGAAGCTTTCTCTGCTACTTTACTGTCTTCTGCTAATGCAACAGTCCCAATTCCTAATGATCCGACAACTATGCCACACATTAATAAAGAATTTATTCTTTTTTTCATTTCACTCTCTCCTTTTTTTATCAAACATCTTGTTGTAACAATTGTAATACTTTTGTAATCAAAAGTCGACATAAATTTAGTCATTATTAATCAAAAATAAAAGGAATAAACAAAACTTAGATACGTTTCGCTCATTCCTCTTTAATTAAGAACTATATTTAATCTGGAAAAGACTCGCCAGATACAAAACTTGTGTAAATTAAACTATCTGTTGTTTCTTCATTATTAATTAATTGCATTAATTTTTCGACAGCAACCATTCCCCAACGTTTTTTTGAAAAACCAATTGTCGCAATAGTTGGTGTAATAATACTACCAAAATTAGCATTGTCAAAACCAATAATCTTAACATCTTTACCAATTTTTAGTTCTGTTTTTTTGAAAAAGTCATACATTCCTACAACCATTTCATCATTAAATGAAAATATTGAAACTGGTTTTTGGGTCATTTTCAAGTAGATCTCTTCAGCTATTTTTTTGCCAGATTTCACATCAAAATCACCATTATGTACGGTATACTCTCGATCATATCTTTTCAATTCACGTTCAGCTGCTTCTAGTCGTTTCATACTATCAAATGAATTATCAGGTCCTGTAACAAGATGGATTTCTTGTGTTTCTGCTTCTACTATTTTTTCAATAGCAAGGGTCGCACCGCCAGTGTTATCTAATAAAACATGACACAAATTATCTCCTGAAACTTCTCGATCAAGAGTCACTAATTTATAACCTGCTTGACCATATTTTTCAATTTCTTTTGTATCAAATGTCCAATCTAAAACGATAACACCATCCACCATTCTCTCTGGAATGAAAAGATGAGACCTTTTACCACTACAAACAATCATCTCATAGTCATAAGATTTCAAGCCATGTTTTATCCCATCCAGTAATTCGCCATAGAAACTTCCCATATAATCCGATAGATAAACACCGATAATTCTTGTTTCACGCCTTTTAAGAGCCTTGGCAGCCATATTAGGAACATAATTCATCTCATCAGCTATCTTCTGGATTCTCTGTCTTGTTTCCTCTGTTACCTTTTCACTTCCATTTAAAGCATATGAAACAGTTGAGATAGAAACACCTGCTGATTTTGCTATATCTCTGATCCCTACCATCTTACATCTCTCCAATAAATAATTCTAGATCGTTTACTTCACCTTGTTTAGTTTGTGAATAAAAAGCATCTAAATCAATTTGTATGCCTTCATTTCTGTATCTATTTTTTGATGATGTCACTTCCACTAGTTTACCATTTATTTTAAGCTGTTGAACAGAAGAATTTAAATGATACGTTATTTTTAATGGACGATCATCAATTGTATAGTTTAATGTCAAACCATCTAGCTCATTAGGTAACACAGGATCTAATAATAAATGTTTATTTGTTTTGCGGATTCCTAAAACATTACTAATCAATTGATTCAGATAAATACCAGGACCACTAGAATAAATTCTCCAACCACCTTTAACAGTTCGTTGTTGGTCCTTTAATTCATTAAAGTTATCTTTAGCATCGTATCTTGTTTTGAAGTTACCATCTGAACTACTAAAATAAGCATTTCCTTGTCTTAATTCACTGTTTGTAACGACATCAAAAATACCAATTGGATTAATCACTTCAAGATTTTTCCATGTTTCTTCAGGTTTTCCGATTTTAGCCATCGCTTCTACATACCTGATATGAGCATGAATGTATGCTAATCCTACTTCACGACCAAGATTGGCTGCTTGTTCTGCACGTTTGAATATTTTACTCACACCACCATTGTAATTGGCAGGCTTGTTCATTAATCTAACAGCATCTGGATATTTCAAATGTTCTTGAATAATATCGTAATGTTTAGCCACTTCCTCTTGATCAATTAATTCAGAAATCATACTTCTAGTCATTGGTAATAAACGATAGTCAATCCCTGTCCTAGTATCATCTGGATGAACCATTAGCTCTGTTTCACCTTCATCTGACATAAATAGGAAACCTGGAATCACTTCATCTTGTAACATGTATTTATGGAAATCATCATAAACACCTTCAGCTATTTTTTGGCTTTTATCTGCTAAATCTTGATTTTTTCCTGTCATCACTTCAAAGAATTGATTCATTGTTTGATAGGTTAAAGCGACTGTCCAACTGCTTGCCATATTTTTTTTCAATGTTTGATCAGCTGGTTGTAACGTGTCATCCCAATCACCATCTCCATAGCAAGATAGATATGTTCCTTCTAAAAAATTATCTTCTATGTATTTTATTTGTTTTTCAATATGTTGAAGCAAACTTTCACACATTTCAGTTTGTTTAAAGTTTTGGCGACTAGAATAAGGAACCAATTCATCTAAGATAGTATAATCTTCAGTTACGCTTAGATAATCCCCTACAACTTTTAATGGCCAAACAATAATGTCACCATGACTTTCATCTGCTTTTATTTCTTCAAATTTATCAAACATAAACCATTGTGGCCAGTTACCATCATCGTCGAATTGATTGGCATAAATAGTTAAAATAATTGAACGGACAATCTCAGGTTTATTCATCGCAAAGAAATATTCAACTGGCCCTTGGCAAACGTCACGTGTTCCCCAAGCGGCTCCACCATACTGCTCTAAACCATGTGGTGATAGATAATGAACCAACATGTTGTGTGTATACCATTTAACAAGTGAATTCATTTTATCAATACGATTGTGGTCGCTACCTTCAAGCAAGAAGCCATTACTTAAATCAGCAATGTATTCATTGTATTTTTTACTTGCTTCAAGTAGAGACGTTGCTTCTTTTTGGAAGGCCTTTTTTTCTAATGTTCCTTGAATCGTTAAGTCGATAGTGCTTGTTTGATCTAGTTCCATTAAAAGGATATTCTCATCTGCTGTCATATGGAAAAAGTCACTTGCTGAGATTAATCGATAACTTTCTTCTAAAGAAATGTAATAAGTTAATTCTGGGTATTTACCGTAAATAGCTGATGCTGATTTAGGTCTAAATGTTAAAAGGTTTTTATCTTCTGAGATAGTATAATCTTTTTTATTTTCACTATCACCCATAACTAAATCAAAGCTCATTAACCACTCATACTCTTTATTATTTTTACTCTTTACAATCAATTTAACACTTCTAGATACTCCAACAGTATAACTTGTAACTTCGATGAGATCATCTGCTAGCTTATAATACCAAGTAGCAAAGTTAAAACCTATTTTAAAGGCGGATGGCATAGCCAATCGGTGCCATTCATTATCAAGTTTTACATACAGACGTTGTCCTGCTTTTTTTAATAAATTCAATGTACTACGTGTGTTACTAATAAATTTATTAACAGTTGTATTTCCTAAAACTATCTGAGAATTAAATAAACCATCCATATAAAGAGTACTTGCCATCACAGGTTGCTCTATTGTATCTTCTTCACCACTAATAATGATGTGACCATGAGATCTTTCCATTAATAATTCTTTTTCTTTTAGAACAACATGATAATCATGTTCATCAAAGAATGAAAGCAGGTCATTAGAGTTACTTTTTTCTTCCACTTTTCGTTTAGGGAATAACTCGTTAATTTCTTTATCTGTTAACGTTTCACCTGATAATCCCTTCATATTTTCTTCAGAAGGAAGGTCAGTTTTAGTTATATTTTTTAGTTCTTCAAGAGATTGATAGCTTGTTTCAATAGCCGATAAACTAATTTCTGCTTGCTTAACTGCTTCTGGATGATTTTCTAAATAGCCACTATAAAAAATAACTTTTTGTTCCTCATCTGTTAAAGCTAGACGTTCTGATTGTAAACCAGTATAAGCCATCTCAAATTGATAAACTTCACTTGGTAAATTCTCTTTATGACTTAACAAACTCGTAAAACTGTCGCCTTCTGTCTTTTCAAAAAACTGATAGCCGTCTGTTGAAAATTGGGTATTTTTAGTCAATGATCCTTGTTGCAAATAAGGAAATTGTTTCCCTTGTGCCATATTTTGTCTTGAACAAATGGCATAACTATCTTTTACTTGATAAGCAGAGTGATCCACATACTGAGAATTATACGCTTCATTTGTTATGACAACGCCCTTGTTAGCCAAACCTAAATCTTGGCCGTAAATAATATCTACATTGCCAGTCCCCGTTAATTTAGTCTCCCAGAACCAAATATCTTCATGAGATAATCTAAATTCTACTTGATAGCTAACACCGTTGACATTTCCTGTCCAACGAACACCGTTTTCAAAAAATTCTGTTTGACTGCTTGATTGTTTACCAATTAACGGGAAAACTTCGATAGAATCACTTGTATGGATGCGTAAAAACAAATTATTTAAACTTCCATCAAATTCATTACCAATCAATTGATTAATTAAAATTTCTTTTGCTGTTATTTCTTTTATATCACCATGAGGTAAAAACGTAAATGCTACGTTTTTACCTGAATAATTTTTTAAGTTCATATCATATCACTCCGTTATCTAAGAGAAAAACTCTTAGCTAATTTTAATTCTCGACTATTTGGTCCAACCATTAAGTTAAATTCACCCGCATCAGTTGCCCATGATAAATCTTGATGAACGTATGCTAATTTTTTAGTATCTAATTCTACAATAACTTCTTTTGTTTCATTTGCTTGTAATTCAATTTGTTTAAAGGCTTTTAGCTCTTTAAGAGGTCTTGCTGTTTCTCCAACTAAATCACGTGTATATAATTGGATTGTTTCTGTTACTTGACGATCTGAATGGTTAGTTAAAGTCACAGTAGCTTTAACGGTATCCTCAATGTTCCCAACTTCTTTATTTAATTCTAGTTTATCGTAAGAAACTGAGCTGTAAGATAAACCGAATCCAAATGGGTATCTAGCGTAATTAGAAATATCTAAATATTTAGATACATATTTTTCTTCTGGTGCCGCTTCATAAGGGCGACCAGTATTTTCCGTATTGTAATAAACAGGAACTTGACCAACATTTTCTGGGAATGACATGCTCAAGCGACCACTTGGATTCACATCACCGAAAAGAATATTAGCAATCGCATTTCCTGCTTCAGTTCCTGGGAACCAAGCCTCCAAAATACCATCTGCTTCAGAAATATCCGTTAAATCCAGAGGACGACCGTTAATTAAAACAACCACAACTTTTTTAGCCACTGAACGGACTTCTTTAAATAATTCAATTTGACTTTGTGGTAATTTAATATCGCTACGACTAGCCGCTTCGCCACTCATCCAATCTGCTTCTCCAAGTGCTAAGACAACCACATCATTGGTTGTTGCCAATTCTTTAGCATCTTTTAGACTTTCAGATGTATTTTCAAATAGATCATATTCAACTGTTGAAACAGTCACGTTACTACCCATTGCTGATAAACCATCTGCAATAGTTACAACTTCTTCAAATTTACCTTGCCATGACCAAGCGCCCATTAAATCACCCGTCGTCGCTTTTGGTCCAACAACAGCTATTTTTTGTGCTTTATCTAATGGTAAAACATCTTTATTTTCTAAAAGAACCATTGTTTTTTCAGCAATTTTACGAGCTGATTCACGGTGAGATTGTGATAAAATAACTTCTTTTTCTTTCACTGGGTCAGCACCACGATAAGGATTTTCGAATAGCCCTAAATCATTTTTTAGTTCTAAAATTCTTAGAACAGCTTCATCTAATAAATCCATATATTTAGCATCTTCTTCAATTAATTCTAAAAGATGTTTGTCATAACAAGTCGTCATCATTTCAATATCAACACCTGCTTCAATCGCAAGTCTTGCGGCATCTTTTTCATTAGCAGCAACACCATGGTTGATCATTTCTTTAATCGCAGCCCAATCTGAAATGACTGGTTCTTTAAAGTCAAATTCATCTCTTAAAACATCTCTGAATAATTTTTTATTTCCACTAGCAGGCACCCCTTCAATTGTATTAAAGGCTGTCATTACAATTTTAGCTCCCGCTTCAATTGCTGCATGGTAACTAGGTAAATATTTTTCGCGTAACGTTGTTTCAGACACATCAACAGTATTATAATCACGTCCACCAATCGCTCCACCATAAGCAGCAAAATGTTTCACACAAGCAGCAACTTTTGTAACATCTTCTTTTAAGTTATCGCCTTGGTAGCCTTTAACCATAGCTCTAGCGTATTCACTGTTTAAGTATGGATCTTCACCAGTTGATTCTAAAACACGTCCCCAACGAGGATCTCTAACTAAATCAAGCATTGGTGAGAAAGTTAAGTGAAGACCGGAAACTGAGGACTCTAAAGCTGAAATAGATGCCATCTCTTCGACAGCTGATTTATTCCACGTACAACCAAGAGCTAAAGGAATCGGGAAGATTGTTCTAAATCCATGAATGATATCTGCCATTAAAATGGTTGGTAAATTATGAGGATTATTTTCAATATAATTTTTTTGAATGTCAATTGCTTTTTGAGCACCAGACACACCTAAAATACTACCAGCATTATCAATCGTTGTTTCTGTAATATCTAGATTATCCATTGGACCAGTACGATCCTCAGCATTATCTGTATAAAAATCTGCTGCTAATTGTAATAATTGATCTACTTTTTCTTTAGGGCTCATTTTTTCTATTATGGCTAATAATTCTGTCTGTTTCATTTTTATAATCTCCTAATATTTAAATTTTAAATGTGGTTACAACTGGAAAATGATCAGATGGAAATCTCCGATCACAAGAGTCAGTTAGTACCCCTTGTTTAATACAATTCATCTCTTTATAAAGGATATAATCTATTTTTTGTAAGTCCTTCCACGCTATCTCATAGTTAAAATCTTGAAAGGTTCCCTTTGGACCGTAGTGGAAGATATTTTTATCATCTTCTGGATAATCAAAAATTTGTTTTAATTCTGTATGTAACGGCTCACTTCTTTCAGCATTAAAATCACCTAAAAGAATCGTTGGATAAACTTTAATTTTTTCATCGAGTACTTCAAGTAAAACCTTCATTCCCATTTGTCTTGCTTGTTCAGATATATGATCCAAATGAGTATTAATAACTAAAAATTCTTGCTGACTTTTTTTATCTTGTAATACTATCCATAAAGCAATTCTTTTACAGCCTGCTTCTGGATGAATACTTGATTCAAAAGGGGTATCAGATAGCCAGAAGAAACCTTCATCTAAACAATCAAATGATTCTTTTTTATAGTAGATACCTAAGCCTTCATCCGAATTATCCCCTTCTCTTTCTCGAGTAAAACTAGAATAATCAACTAATCTGTAAAAGTCTGCTACTTGATTTGGTCTAAGTTCTTGCACACCTAAAATATCCCAATTGTGATAATTTATTAGCTTTATAACTTGCTCTTTTCGGTAATCCCAAGACCAATCTTGGTCAAAATCTGTATCAGTTCTAACATTATAAGTTGCTACTTGAATGTCTCTCATGTAAATCACCATCTATTTCTTTCATTAAATACTGTAAAATTTTTTCTGTATGTTTCAAGCCACCGCCACCATGACCTGATTCTGGATAACTTGTTAATTCTTTAAACGCTTTTATTTTTTGATAAGAGACTAAAAAGTCTTCTTTCGGGCATATCGGGTCATTTTCCCCTACTGACACAAGAACGGGGTTAGTTATTTCTTCAACAAAATTTTTAATATCGAAATAATTTAAGTCGTTTTCTACTTGTTCATAATCTATTGTATTTTCCTTCAAGTAATCATGGATTCCCTGATAAGAACCTGTCCCTTGTGCTACTCTATTTAGTAGATTGCTGTGACTAGGAACATCGTAAAAACCGTATTTAATTGGATACAGTGAGAAGCTATTGGCAAAAAGGCCAATGCCTCCACCTTGACTTGTTCCATGAATAAAGATGTTTTCCTTATCTACTAAAGGTAATTCTTGAGAAACATCAAGTAATCGTAAGGCATCCCAATACAGCCTTCTTAAATAAAAATCATCTTTATCTAAAAAACCACAAGCCATTAATCGTGATTCTGAGAAAGTCTGGTAAGGATGAGTATCTTTTGTTCGTCCACCTTGCCCTCTAGAATCTGTAACTAGTACACCACAACCAATACTCAGCCAATGCATAAATTGCAAGGGAGAGTCTAAATGATTCATATAGCCAATATACTCTATAATGAGGGGATAATTTTTTTTATTTTTAGGTTCAATCAACCATCCATAAATGGTTTCATCATACAGACTTGTATAAGAAATATCATAAACAGAGGCAATCGAACTAGGAAAACATCTTTTTTGATATTCTAAATCTAACGGTAACTCTTTTGATAATTTTTGTTCGTTTAACCAGTACTCTTTAGGCTTCATCGAGCAAGCCCCCTTTGCTCAACAGATGAATTTGAAGGTAAACAATCAAAGCAATTCCTATTAAAAAAATAAAAATAATAGAATATTTCAAACTAATAAAAGTAATAATCACTGGGACAATAAAACAAGCAATAGCATAAGCAATTCTAACAGTGACAAACTCTAATGTTTTATGAAAAGCTTGTTTTAAAGACATCCTTTTTAAACTATAAACCAACGGAAACATGACTAATAGCAGTAATACAAATGAAAAAAGAATCATCAACAACGTACTTAATAGAGGAACATATTGTAAACTAATATAAATAAGAGAGCTAGGTATCAAGAAGCTGATTAATTCTACTAAAGATAAAATAATCCCTCTCTTTAAATTATCCTTAAAGTAACCACTATATACTCTAAAAACTGCTAATGTGCCATCTTGTTTTAATTCTTTTAAAGACAACACTAAAGCAATAAAAGCTGGTCCAATCGTCACTACTGGAATAATGGAAATTACAAATATTAAATTAAGTAACACCAAATTAGCTAATTTAGAAAATACTCTAAAGTACCAACCATCTATTGATAATATATTTTTCATATCTATTACAAAAGGTGGGTAAAGTTAGACTTTCCCCACCTTCTCCTTTCTAGTCTTTTATGCCTAATTTTTCTTTGTTCGATTTCATAATTTCTGTTTTAGCTTTGTTTACATCGTCAATATTATTTTTCTCTGTAAATTCAACATATTCTTTATACGTTTTTTCAAAATCGTTATCTGTTTTAGAACGAATTAATGAAATAACTGCTGTGTCATATTTTGTTTTAATTGCTGTTTCTGAACGCGCTTCTTTTGAACCTGCTTCTGGCGTTGTATTTTCAATGATAAAGTGAGGAACTAATTTCCCTTTACCCCATTCTTGCATTTGGGTTACAGCACTATCTTCTGGTTCTTTAAGTAAGTTCATGCGGTCATTATTAAAGAAGTTAAATGCACTTAAACCATATGATTTACGATATTCTTCAGGATTTGTTTTTTCTAACTCTTTAACTTCTGGTAAAATTTCAACTTTTTTATCGTCATTATATTTAAAGGTTTCACCTTCAACGCCAAATTTAGTTAAAATTTGACCTTCTTCGCTAATCAAATAAGTAAATAACTGTGTTGCTTTAGCTGGATCTTTAGCATTTTTAGAAATATGATTTACTAACCAACCTGAGATACCTGTTTGGTTTAACATAATTTCACGGTCAGTTGTACTTTTTGGTCCGTCAATTGCCATGTATTCTGATTCACCTTTATTTTTAAAGTCTTGGAATTCTCCAACTGAACCATTGAATCCATTAGCAAAAACAATTGCGTAGTTTCCTTTTTTAAGTTTTTCTTTGTAAGTGTCTCCATCATCTGTAAAGCTATCATCTGTAATATTGCCGTCTTGATAAACTTTATTAATAGCATGTAACCACTCTTTGTATTCAGGATCTAGACTACGTTCGTTAAACTTACCATCTTTTGTTTCTAAAGGTACACCGATGAAGTCTTGTAAAATTCTTTCAAATGGTCCACCTTCTTCTTTAACTGGTGGGAAACCAAATGGTGTTAACTCAGGATACTCTTTTTTGATATCTCCCATCACTTTTTGGAAATCTGATGGTGAAGAAATTGATGGTTTGCCTAATTTTTCATAAACATCTTTTCTAATAACAAACGCATCATTTGCTGGAATCACATTGTTATCATAATCTTTTTGAGTATTTGAGTAGTTTGGATAGCCGTATGTTTTACCATCTTCTAAAGCAAACCAATTGAATGTATCTTTTGTTACAACTGTATTTAAGTAAGGATCATATTTTTCTGCTAATTCATTTAAAGAATACGCCCATTTATCCGCTTTGTTTCCAGCAGGAGTATCTTTTTTCATTAATGTTACGATATCAGGTAAGTCACCACTAGAAATTAAAGCATTTAATTTAGCGTCATCTCCGGTTACAAATTTCACATCAATATTTAAATCTTCTTTAATTTTTTTCGTTGTAGCATCTGTTCCAAATGGTGTCATTTTCCAATCAGCATTAATATACCAAGTTAATTCTGTTGTTTCTTTTTTCTTGTCTAATTTCCAAGCTGGTGTTTTGGCATCTAATTCATAACGATCTTTAATGCTAAAATCTTTACCCTCATCTTTTTTATCGCCACCACATGCTGCTAATGTTAGTGCCAATGTTGCTGTTAATAAACCAAGAACTACTTTTTTCATTTATTTTTTCACCCTTCTTATTATGTTTATTATTCTTTAACGGCTCCCGCCATCATGCCACCCATAAAATGTTTTTGTAACAATGGATAAATAATTAAAATTGGTATAGTCGTAATAACAATCGTTGCCAGTTGAACACCTTTTGTACTGGATTCAACGATCACGTCTGTACTACCACTGTTAGACATAGAATTCATATTAGATTGAACGATTATTTCATAAATTTTCATTTGTAATGGATATAATTTCTCATTTGTTACATATAATTTAGTTGTCATGAAATCATTCCACTGAGCCACTCCATTAAATAAAAGAATAGTTGCTAAGGCTGGTTTTGATAGTGGAACATATATTTTTCTAAAGATTGTAAATTCCGAAGCACCATCAATTTTAGCTGATTCTTCGAGTGATGGTGGAACATCTCTAAAGAAGTTCATTAAAATTACTACATCGTAATAACTAAACAATCCTGGAATAATATATACCCAAAAAGTATCTAATAAACCTAATGATTTAATTAATAGATATGTAGGAATCATACCACCACTAAAATACATGGTAATAACACCCATCATTGTGTAGATACTTCTTCCTGCTAATTTTTGTTTACTTAAAGCGTAGGCAAATACCGCACAAAATGCTACATGGGTAAAAGCTCCGATAACTGTTTTCAAAATAGAAATAATTAGCGCTCTTGGAATGCTCTCATCTGTTAATACCTTTTTATAATTTTCCAAGGTAAAGTCTTTAGGGATTAGCACTAATCCTGAGCTTCCCGTTCCTGCTCCTGCACTTAAAGAAGAAACCACGATATTCCAAAGTGGCACGATAATAATTAAAGCAAAAAGGACAAGTAGAGTGGTATTAATAATATTAAATGTTCGATTTTCTTGTTTTCTCTTATGCATTTTAGTTCACCTCCATTTTTTACAAGATAACTGATTGACCGTTATTCATTTTCTTCGTCACTTTATTGGTCACTAGTAACAAGATAATTGAGATAACAGAAACACCTAAACCAACTGCCGTTGCGTATGAGAAATCACCTTGTGTGATACCCATTTTATAAACAAATGAGTTAATAACTTCCGAACGATTTTGGTTTTGTGAATTCATCAGTACAAATGTTTGATCAAGGTTAGAACCTAAAATGCCACTAACTGCTAAAATTAAGTTAAGGGAAATAATGGGTGTTAACAATGGTAAAGTGATTTTTCTGATTTGTGTTAATTTACTTGCACCATCAATTCTTGCTGCTTCATAGTAAGTTGGATCAATTTTAGACATACCTGCTAGATAGAGAATCGTTCCCCAACCAACTTCTTTCCATAAATCAGAGAATACTGCTATCCACCAATATTTGCTTGGTTCAAGCAAGTGATTCACACCTTTGTCCATTAACCCAACAGACATCAGTAATTGATTAAAGAATCCTGAAGTTGATAACCAACTAATCATCATTCCTCCTAAAACTATCCATGAAAAGAAATGGGGAATGTAGGAGATAGTTTGGATTGTTTTCTTGAGCTTTCCGTCCTTCATCTCATAAATCATAATAGCTAAAGCGATTGGAATAAAGAAACCTAACGCAAGTTTTAATAAACTAATTGCTAAAGTATTTCTTACAGCTTCCCAAAAGAATGTATCTTCAAAAATAATTCTGAAATTTTCTAATCCTACCCAATTTGCGCTAGAAACACTATCGACAACTGTGTAGTTTTTGAATGCGATAGATATCCCATAAATTGGAATATAATTAAAAACAATCATAAAAGCGATTCCAGGAAGAACCATCCATTGTAATTGCCATTGAGATAAAAACCGATTAAACTTTGATTTCATCAAAGTAAAGCCTCCTTTCTAATTTGGTGAAACGTTTCGACAAATAGATAATATCATATATATAAACCGTTTTCAACTGATTTTATGTCGTTTTTTTAATTTTTTTCATTGAAACGTTTCTTTTAAACTCTAAAACATCTATAAACCTTATTATTAAAAGGCTTTCAGATACTTTTCAGAAAATATATAATTATACAAAGAAGCAACTTATAAAATACTGATATTTTTGTTAAACTATATCCAAAAGGGGAGACTTACATGTCAAAAATTATTTTAATACGAGGTAATTCAGGTAGCGGAAAAACAACTGTAGCTAATGAACTTCATGATATTTTAGGTCCTGGAAATTTATTAATTTCTCAAGATTGTGTTAGACGAACCATGCTAAAAGTAAAAGATAAACCGATGAACTTGGCAATTGGTCTAATAGAGACAATGATTGACTATGGTATAAAAAATTGTGAACACATCATCATTGAAGGGATTTTAGCTCGCAATAAGTATGGTGAAATGCTTCGAAATACACTAAAAAGAGCGGACATTGTTAATGCCTATTACTATGACTTATCACTTGAAGAAACGATTAAAAGACATAATACAAAAGAAAATACTGATTTTAATTCTAATAAAATGAGAGAATGGTTTGTTCCACACGACTTTCTTGGGATTGAAAACGAAAAAATAATTTCTGAGAATATTTCGAAAGAGGAGATGATTAAGTTAATACTTGCAGATTTGACCTAGCTATTTTAAAGATAAGGAGTTTTAAAAGTCTCGATATAAATCATAAAGATTGGCATAATGTAGCAGAAAAAATATCGAGGAAATCGTTTGTCAGAAATGTTATTAATACAGGCGGAAAATTATCTTTACACTAAAAAATTTGATTCCGTTTACCTTGTCAGCGGAGAGGTTGGTCTGTATGAAAAATACGGTTATAATAAATTAATGACTTGTGAAACTACTTATGGACATATTGACAGTCTATTTGAAAAAAAATTATTTTAATAAGGTGGAAGATAAACAAAATGTTATTTTTAGAAACAATCACACAAGATAATTGGCGGCTAGTTGCCAATCTTTCTGTCACTAAAGAACAAATTAATTTTATCGAATTAAATAGCGATTCATTGTTGGAAGCTGCTTTTGATGAAAAATTTAATTGGATGCCTTTAGCATTATATGATGAAGCTATATTAGTAGGATTTGCTATGATTGGAGATTTTAATGAGGATCAAAAGTCTATTTGGTTGGATCGTCTTATGATTGACCAACATTTTCAGGGAAAAAAATATGGTACGCAATTTTTAAAGCTTATTCTTAATTTTATTAAGGACAATTGGTCTGTGAAAACGATTATTTTAAGCGCACATAAAGAAAATCAAAGTATCTTTTCCTTTTATGAAGCTTTTGGCTTTAAAAACACACATAAAGTCGATAAAGAAAATGGCGAAATCATTATGATTTTAGAGTGTTAAAGTATTGACTAACATTACTGATTAGATATTGAAAGACAAAAATAATTCCAAGCAAAAGGGCTTATCACCCACCCTTGCTTGGAATTATGTCTCTACTTAATTTATTTCTTGACCTAAGTTATTTACTTTTGCTTTTTTAACAATTTGATTGGCAACATAAACATCTAATACTGCTGACCCAACCGTTTTAAAAATTGTTATATCTTTTTCTGACTTACGACCTGCTACCTTGCCTAAAACCACTTCACCTAATTCACCTTCATAATGATCTCTCGAAATATAACCTGATTCTAGTGGTTGAATAAAATCACCTGCTTCTTCAAGCACACCATCCATTGTATCGAAAATAACTTTATCCGCAGCTTTAATTACTTCTCTAGGAATTTCACACATTTCAGGAGTGTATGCTCCAACACCGTTAATATGCGCTCCTTCTTTGACCCATTCGCTTGAAAAAGTAGGACGTTTAGAAGTTGTGACACTCGTAATAATATCGGCATCTGTTACACATTCTTGAACGTTTTGACAGGCTGTCATTGTTACCTTGTATTTTTCTTCCATTGCTTTAGCAAACTCTGTCGCTCTTGTAAAATCAATATCAAAAATTCTAATTTCTTTTAACTCTCTTGCTGTTAGCATTGCCCATAATTGACATTCAGCTTGTCCTCCTGTACCAATTAAAGCGCCAATTATTGCCTTTTCAGATGCTAAAATTTCTGTTGCAGCTCCTTGAACCGCACCTGTTCTTAATTGCGTTAAGTAAGTGCCGTCTAAGATAGCAGAAACCATCCCTGTTTCAGCATCCAAAGTGATCATCGTAGCAGGCACACTTGGAATATTTTTTTCAATATTATTAGGATAAACAGAAACAATCTTAACCCCTAAAGCATCTTCATTATCCTCTACATAAGCTGGCATATATAAACTTTGTCCGGCTTGTTTATCAATCCCTATATTAGTTCTTAAAGGAACCTTAGCTTTGCCTTCTGAATAAAGTTTCAATGCTTCTTTACACGCATCAATAGCATCCCTCATATTAAAACTTTGTTCGATATCTTCTTTTTTTAAAAATAACATACTAACTCAACCTTTCTTTATGCTTCTTGTGTCATTTTCTTTTTTTGCTCTACAAGCATTGTGTATGAGCTATAAATTAAGACAATAATTACCAACCATTTTAAGAGATAAGTATTCAATGATTTTACTAAGAATACTGCCACTAAAACTCCTAGAACACCAAATGTTGATGTAAATAATGTAATTCTTCGACTATACTGATCCAACTTGATAAATTGAACACTCCCTGTTGGAACTGAAAAAGTACAAGCTCCCATCATAATTGGAAATGCTGCGATTGGGTCCATACCAAGTAAATAAACAGTTACCATTGTTAAAGCGAATGAACCAATTCCAATATTATTTAAAGCACCGTATGTAAATAATAAAACAGCTGCTAACACAAGTTTACCACCATATAATTCTTTAGCCACACCGTTTGATGGAATCCAGTTCATTTGACCAGCAAAGATTAAAAATGCTGCTACGATTAAACCAATACCAACAAATTTTTTAATTGTATCTTCTGGTAATCTTACTACAAATTTTGGTCCAACATAAGCACCAATGACTTGAGCGATAATACAAACAGCTAACGTTTTTATTCCCACTTCAACAGAAGAGATATACGATAATGCCATAACTGCTACTGGAATAACACATTGAGTATTAAGTGTTCCAGGTAATTTTTTCATACTAGTCCAACCTAGTTTTGGATATAAAACGGTTCCTATTGCAAAATCTGATATACCAAAAGTAGATAAGAAAAACATAATAAAAGAGGTAAAAGGTAATGCCTTCATATTTCCCTTTTCTTCCTTAAATGCTTCTTTACTGTTAATTAAATCCTTCACAAATACAAATAAAAAATAACCATTTACTATCACTATTAAACTTAATAATATTGTTCTAACCATCGTTAGTCCTCCTCATAAATCAATCTAATTCTTTCAAATTCTTCTCCGTATTGATTTTTGAGTGTCTCTGCGTTTTCTTCAATGATCTTCAATGTATAAGCATCATGTTTAACATATTCTTTTGCCAGATTTACCATGGCTTTATTCTTCGTCCACGTCACGTCCATAACTTGTTCGTCACTCTCTAACGTCCCAAAGACAACTTCTTTTTCGTCTGCCACAATATTAATCCATCTTGAACCAAAGTCATGTAATTTTTCCTCTTCAAAACCATGAACATAATAATTTTTCAAAGGAATATCATAATGATGGTTGTTACTAAAAAGAATCAACACAAAACGAGGGATATTAGCCTCTACTTCTTGTAAAAGACTGACCACTTCTTTTGTTAAATCTTCTTCCCACATCTGCATCAACAAACTATTTTTAGCATACTTCATTAGATGTTGGCTTTTTTCCATCACACTTTGGTAATTTTCTAATTTCCAGAGAAGCTCTTCTTCTTCTTCTTGGATCTTTATCTTACCTAACTGATTATCTAAAAGAGCTAAATCTTGCTTAACATTGTTCTCTAATCGACTTAAGAATTCTTCAGATGACACTGCGTAATACAATTTAGGTTCTGATTTATTAACGACAACCAAATTCTTTTTAATTAATTTTTCCAAAACGTTATAGACCTTAGAACGTGCCACACCAGACTGTTTACTAACCTCATAACCAGTCATCACCCCTTTTTCTAAAAGCGTGGTATAGACTAAGGTTTCCATTTCAGAAAAATCATATTTTTTCATTATTTGTACAATCGTTTCCATATTTTTTATCCCCTATTTTTTTAGTAGCTACTACAGTGACTACTATATCGTGAAAAAGGTAACTTTACAATAGTTTGTTAAAACTTTTACAAATAGGGTTCCTTTTAAAAGATATGTTTTTAGATTATTGGTTCGATAGCCCCAAATAACTTTTTATACGAAAATAATCACACCAGAAAAACCCCTGAAGAATGAACTCTTCAGGGGTTTATTTTATAATTTAATCCCCAATCAACATTGACAGTTTTTTATTTACTTTCTCTCTCTTTTTAATTTACCTCTGTATTCACCTATCTATTTCAATCATTATTCCAAAACAAACAAGTCCAGATATTCCAAATCGGAATACCTGGACTTATACTAACTTATTGTTTAATCCAACAATCTTTTTTGACCTTCTAAAGCTTGAATCTTAGTAACATCTTGAGTAACTTCTAAACAACCTAGATAAGTTTTATTCTCATCTCGCAATGCAAAGTAGCGAATATATACTTTTCTTGGTCCTAAATCAATCCAAAAATCAGCATCATCTTTGGTGCCTGCTTTAAATTCTTCTAAAATCTTTTCAACCATATGCATGCTTTTTGGTGGATGGCAATTGACCACCTCACGGCCTAAGACAGATGTTGTTCTAGGGAATACTCTATCAGGACCTTCTGAATAAAATCTCACTCTATCATCTGCATCCACAACGGTTAAATCAACTGGTAAGACGCTAAACATGGCTTTCATTTCTTCAATATTTAGTTTTCCAGTTGGAAGGTTAACAAATACGGTTTCTTCTTTTACTTCTTCTGACTTCATTGACTTTTGTTGTGCTTGACTAAACTGAATGGATTCTTGAATCGCTGCAAGTCTTCTTGGTTCATGTTCTAAACTTACTTCTTTAGCAGCATCACTAGCCTTATAAATAAGTGGTTTAGGAATAAAAGCAAAACCAATATCAAAACTATTTTCACTTATTTCTTCCCAGTCTTCCAAACTAAAAACTTCCAATACCATAGGAATCATAATTTCTTCTTCTTTAAAAATCATTTCATCCACATTTTCTACCATTTCAAAAAGTGGTTCTCTTAGTTGATTAATAATAAATTTAGGGTCAGAAAAATCAGTGATTAACTGTTTGATTTCAGATCTGATATCATCATCTACTCCCCACATAACTTGGGGTGGTGCTGTGATACCATATTTCTCCATATAAGAAAATATCAGCATTTCTTTTCGTTTGTAATGAGTATCGATTTGGTATAAATCTTCTAAAACGGTAACTATTTTATTTTGTAGCGTCAAGTCACCTTTAACGATTTTTTCAAATAAAGGCAATAGTTCATCATGTAATAAAGACTTAATGACAATATTTTCTAATTTTAACGTATGAACTGGATGTCCCGGTGTTTCATGTTCATAGTTTGAGTGGTGAATATCTTTGATGGCGCCTTTAAAAACTGATGCATGAACAGTACACAGTTTTTGAATTTCTGCCGGATCTAAACCTCCTGCAATTAATTCTCTTTCAGCTGAAGTGATTTCACTGACATCCACATCACTAAATGACTCATCAAACATTTTTTTAGCCTCTTCAAAATGACCACCTTCATGAAGTAATCCTAAAATTTCAATTAATTTCTTTTGTCTTTCCACTGCTCTTTCTTTTGTCATTATTCAGCCTCCTCTTCAAAAATAATGCCATTCTCTTGAAATTTATTGACAACGTCATCCCAAGGAATTTTCTTCATTTTTGCTCCTTTAAAAACTGTCATTTTTTTCCCTGCTGTTCTAAGCATCAATGGGTTTTCCACTCCATTTAATCCTAATTCTATTAAAATATCTTTGATCTTTGGATATGTTTCAATCAAATCAAAAACAGTTGCTTCTTTACTTATCTTTATCATAAACACACCTCGTTGATAATTATTCTCAATCGAAATTATCATAGCACTTTATTTGCTTAACATCAATGTGTTTTACTTCACATTATATGGATATTTTAATAATTACTATCTTAAAAAAATTTTATGTTTTTACTTTATAGAACGTTTTCATTTGACTTTAATTTAGTTTTTATACTACTATATATGTATAGTAGTTTATTATTTTATGAAAGGATGATACACATGGGACATCATAAAAAAAATAGTAAATCAGGTCTTTTTGGTAAACTTTTAGCTAGTGGATTAGTTTTAGCTGGGGCAAAAAAAATATTCGACAATAAAGATCAAATACTTAATCGCTTAAAAGAAGAAGAAAAAAAAGAAACATCTAAAAAAGAATAAATTGTGACAATTAGACATTCAAATTAATAAAAAGAAGAGGCTGACTAAAATGTCAGCCTCTTCTTATTTTTACGAACATCATTTATAGTAAACGATTTCCGTAATACCTATCAGTTATTAAGAGCAGATTGATATTTGATTATTATTAGTAGCCACTTGTATCACTGCTGTTTGTTTTTGCACCGATAATTTTAACACCGTCACTTGCGCCAATACGTGATGCACCTGCTGCAACCATCGCTTCCGCATCCTCTGTTGTTCTAACGCCACCAGACGCTTTAACTAATGCTTTATCACCAACAGTGTCTTTCATTAACTTAACATTTTCAGCTATTGCTCCTGCTGTTGAAAAGCCAGTCGATGTTTTTACATAGTTTGCTCCAGCTTCTACTGACAATTGGCAAACTTTAACAATTTCTTCTTTTGTTAAAAGTGCTGTTTCGATAATTACTTTAACTAAAGCGCGCCCTCTAGCTTCATTCACAACAGCTTTAATATCTTCTAAAACAACATCATATTGCGCTTGTTTTAATGCACCAACGTTTATAACCATGTCTACCTCATCAGCGCCATCAATAATTGCTTGATTCGTTTCAAAAGCTTTAGTTTTTGAAGAATTTGCACCTAAAGGAAAACCAATAACCGTACAAATTTTTACATCACTACCTGCTAATTCTTCTTTAGCAAATGGAATCCATACTGGATTAATACATACTGACCAAAAGCCATGTTCTTTTGCCTCACTTGTTAAGGTAGCTATCTCTGCTTGAGTAGTATCTGCTTTTAATTTTGTGTGATCGATCATTTTTGCTAAATTTGTCATATTTATACTTCCTCTCTATTTGTTTACAAATTAATTATAACTCCACTATGAACAAATGTAAAGAGGGGTATGAACATAATTTCAAATAACTAACTTTTTAGCCGTCCAATAATCAGTAACCAGTGTATTAACATACTCTCCATTTAGTGCACCTTTAATTGCCTGTAACTTATGGTCACCTCCTGCAACCAATAAAGAGATACGTTTTTTGGGTAATTCAGAAAGTTCAATTCCGATAGTACGATCATTAACTTCTTTAGACGCAATCTCTCCTTTTTCATTATAAAAACGAGAACAAATATCGCCAACTGCTGTCTTCTGTAGGTTATTTTTTTGCTCTTCAGTCAAATATTCTAATTGAAAAACTAATGCTTCTTCCCTTGTTGTTCCTACAGTATAAATCGCTATGCTTGCTTCTTCTTGAAGTTTCATAATATGTTGAATATGACGATCTTTTTCGACAACAGTTTTAACTTCTTTATTATCAAAAATAACTGGTAAAGGCAGTGCTGTTCCAGTTGTATGGTAATTATCCGCAAATAATGATAATGTTTCATGAGCAAATGTTGTCACTTTTGAATGAGTAATGCTTCCCTTTAATTGAACCACTTGTATATTTTTTAATTGATTAGATTGGAGTTTTTTAGCTACTTCAAAGATAGTAGTTCCCCATCCAATTCCAATTATATCGCCATCTGCTACTACTTCTGAAAGATAATTTGCAGCCTCCAAGCTAATTTGTTCTACAATCAATTCATAGTTATCACTAGGCGTTTGTGCGATAACAACTTCTTTTAATCCAAATTTTTCTTTAATTTCTCTAGCTAATACCGTTCTTTCACTAAAAGGATCTGTAATTGTAATAGTCACAAATCCATTATCCTTAGCATGTTTAAGTAATCTAGAGACTGTCGGTCTTGAAATATTTAATTCTGTTGCTATTTTTTGTTGTCCATACTCTAGCTGGTAGTATAATCTAGCAACTTCGACGCTTAATTGATCTTTTGTTATACTCATTATTATTCACCTTTCACCGTAACATCTTTAAAAAAATTACTTCTAACTGATGAGTTTAATTATGGCATATCTTAAGTAAGCACACCATAGTTTAACTTAACTATAAAAAATATTGCTAAAAAAGAAGTCAATTTTCTGATAAGATAGTCCAAACAGAAGTCACATTCAGACATTTTTTTAATCTACTCAATCCTATCTAAATCTATTTTTTTTATTAAGTATCGCATGTACATTTCATTAATAACTACAATTCCCAAAAGGATAAACCAAATCAACGGGAAAAAAATTTCTAAACTAGAGTGATAACTATAGGGATTTTCAGCAACCATCTCTGGTCTATTTTTTAAATAGTAAATTGTTACTTTATCGCCATCTTGCCAAGCAGACTTTTCAGCATCTACTCCATAATTATTTTCCTTATAATTATAAGTTTTAACTTTATGCTTATCTACTTTGATTATTGCTTCTGTCTTTTCTTTATCTCCTTTTGAAAAATCCTGTTGATCTTTCCAAAAATTAAATGAAATTACTGGCATAAGTATTGTAATGACACAAATAAATACAATAATGAATATTCTAGCTATTTTTTTCATGAGTCATCACCCTTTATTTTTATCATAGCATAATTTATTTACACATGTATATAAAACGAGTTGTTAAAGGACAATTAAAGTAATTATTACATTGTAATAGGATAATAAAAGCTACTATTTTATCTCTGTGACTTCTCTATACAACTGTAAAAACACTCTCTAATGTAACTCTTTCTAAACTTATTATCACTGGATAATTATCTTAAAAGAAAGACCCTATTGTGATATAATGTACAATATAAAAAAATAAGAGTGATTATCATGAAACTTATATTTTGTGCACTTGTTTGGTTATTTATCTTTATTTACTCCCAACGCAATAAGGTATTTTTGCTTATTTATTAATATAAGCCTTCTATCAATAACCAAACACATGATTATTTCACAACAAAGGAAGATGAACTTAATGAATAAGCAACTCTCAGATATTTTAACTATCCATCATCAAGCATTAAATGTTTTCCCATATTGGACAGATGATTTGATTGATTTATGGGAAACTTCAATTATTGGTTTGTTTAAAGATATTCAGCAAGGATTACCTAATAAAGAATTTTACAAAAAACTCAAAAAACTAAGTGCTTTATTAAATGATGGTCATACAATGATTTTTCTTCCTGACGAGATTAAAAAAAATTTAACTTATGCACCACTTACGTTAACTGTCATTGAAAATGAATTAGTTATATATTCTGCGCACAAAGATTTCACTAGTTATCTTTTTGAACCTATAAAAAAAATCAACACTCTTACCGTTAATGAATTTTTAAACAAAATAACTAATCATTATTGGAAACATAATATCAACATTTCTTTAACAATGGCTCAAAAAAACTTTAGTTTTATCTTCAATACAAGTTTATTTTTAATTGAATTTAAAAACGGTAAAAAGATGACGTTCCCTTTTTTACCAAACCAAATGAATGATTCAAGTAACTACACTGAAAAATTTAATAACTATCTGACTTTAACTGAACATGAAGCCATTAGCATTTATCAAGTATCTAATAAAATAATCATTAATTTAAAACACTTTATGTCTGATGAGATGGTGGCTATTTTTTACAAATATATTCCAGAATACCTAGCTTGTGAAGAAATAATTTTTGATTTAAGAAATAACAGTGGTGGTAATTCGGGGTATGGTAATGAAATAACTCAAGCTTTCTTTAACTCTACCTTTGAAACAGAAAAAATTAGTACTCAAGCAATTGAGGGTGGATACATCGCCTCAGCTATTATTTTAAACACAGATAATTATAACTCTAAGAATGAAACTGATCCAGAATTAATAAAAATGAATCAAATGCTGCATCATCAATACTTAACTTCTCATATAGAAACAAATCACTATAAAAAATATGAAGGATTATTAAAAAATAAATCTGTAAAAATACTTCAAAATGACCAGACTTATTCTGCTGCTGAAAATTTTATTATCAACTTTTCCAATGCCGATAGAGCAACTTTAATTGGTTCTAATACAGCTGGATCAACAGGTCAACCAGCACTTTTTAAACTAAAAACAGGTGGTTGCTTTGTAGTAACAGCTAAAAAAGTTGAAACACCTAATGGTTTGGCACATCATAATATCGGAATTAAACCTGATATATTTATACATGATACGTTAGTAGACAACAGACAAAGACAAGATAATACCTTAATTTATGCATTGAAAAACTAGGCTAGTTGCTTTTGAAAAATCAAAATATATCTACTTAATTAATTACAGTAAAAAAACAAACCAATTACCCTAATCGATAATTGGTTTGTTTCTCTGTTCTCCTATAACATCACAGTAACTGTTGCTGCGATAATAATCAATGCTAATCCGATAATCGTCATTGTCATTTCTTTTTTAGATCTCTTTTGTCCTAAGAACCAAATACCTGTTAATGTCGCTAAAACAACTGATGTTTGTGATAGGATAAAGCCTGTTGCTAAACCATTCATATCTGGTTGTGCTGAAATTAAGTAAGTTAAAGCAGCAAAAGCAAAGAAGAATCCTGAAATAATATGTTTATATGAAACGGCTTCTTTAAACGCTGATTGTTCTTTGTTTTTCATTGTTAAGACAATACTATAAATTACCGCAACTAATAGCATTCCAATTGCTTGTGGCAAGAAGGCTTGTTGTCCTGTTAAGTTAGTTGCTTGTGGTGCTGCTGAGTAACCCCAGTAACCAATTTCACCTATTGCTAACATGATAACAGCTTTTTTCAAGACACTGGCATTTTCATCTGTTTTTTTCTCTGTCCATACTGTTAAACTTGCACCAACGATGATTAAAATCAAAGCTAGTCCACCAACTAATTTAGCTGTCAAACCAGGCCAATTTCCTAATGCAATAACGCCCCATAATGATGCACCGAGTAATTGAAAAGCAGTGGTAACTGGCATTGCTTTAGATGAACCAATTAAACCAAATGAGTAAAAAGTAATAATTTGTGCAGATGCCCAACCAATACCTGATAAAATACCTAACATTAAATCAGAGCCTGTTGCTAAACTGATTCCTTGTGTCATTGAAAAAACAATGGCAAAAATAAGTGTTCCAATTGTTGATCCTAATATTTGATTATCTGGTCTACCACCAATTTTTGATGCGATAGTTGGATAAAGTCCCCAACCTAAAAGTGGTCCTAAACCGATAAGTAATGCTGTTGTATTCATATCCATCCCCCTATTTTCCTTTTAATTAAAAGACTACGCCACTTTCCAATAAAATATTAGCATATGGCGTCATTTCACCTGTTCTAACAAAAGCATGACAGTTGTTAAGTTCTGCTTTCATTTCACTATGTGGAATAAATTCGATAGGTGTTTCTGGTAAACGTTCCTGAATCATTTTTAGCATTTCAGGATTCATCTCTTTAATTTCCATTGCTAAATATACCTTTTGAACTTCTAACTCTTCCAGAACATTATTTAAAACGTCCATAAAACTCGGAATGCCATTATCTACAGCTAAGTCGATTTTTTCTGTTGTCATTGGAACTGGCATACCAGCATCTCCAATACTTAATTTATCGAAATGTCCCATTTGAGAAATAACTCTTGAAATATCTGAATTGATAACTTTTGATTTTTTCATTTTAATTTTCTCCTAAACTAATTCATTTTTGTATGGAATTGATGGTTGTGCCCCGTATCTTTGAACAGTTAATGATGATGCTTTGTTCCCATAAGTAATTGCTTCTTCAATATTACTGTAGTCAGTTTTTAGAATAGTGCTTAACGCTCCGATAAATGTATCACCGGCTGCTGTTGTGTCGACTGCTTTCACTTTAAATGCTGGCACAATACCAGATTTCCCATTCACATCATAGAAAGCGCCTTTACTACCAATTGTAATAATAACAGCTTCAATACCTAAATCATGTAAATAATCAGCAGCTTCTTTTAAGCTTTTTTCATCTGTTACTTTAATTCCAGTTAAAATTTCTGTTTCCGTTTCATTAGGAATAATCATATCTGTCACAGATAACAATTCTTTTGGCATCTCACTAAGAGCTGGAGCTGGATTTAAAATTGTTTTAACTTGTTTACTTCTTGCAATATTAAACGCTTCCGTTGTACTGTTGATAGCACTTTCAAATTGAGAAATTAAAAAATCACTTTTTCCAATAATATCTGTTGATTTTTGAACGTCTTCTGGTGTAAAACTATTATTTGCTCCAGAGAAGATTAAAATACTATTTTCGCCAGCATCATCTACTGTAATGAAAGCTTGGCCCGTTGATTGATTATCTAACTTAATCACACCTGTTGTATCAATCTCTTCTTGTTCAAGTAACTCACTCATAACTGTTCCTGCTCCATCATTTCCCACTGCACCGATGAAATAAGTATCTGCACCAGAACGTTTAGCTGCAACAGCTTGGTTAGCTCCCTTGCCACCACCGGCAGTAAAATGTTCTTTCGCATGCATTGTTTCCCCAGGTTTAGGCATTTGACTTACTCTAAGTGTTGTATCTAAGTTGATACTTCCGATAACGGTAATCGTATTCATTTTGATTCCCTCCAAGATTTATTTGTTTAATTTATAAAAATTAAAACGTTTTATTAAAACGTTTTAATAAGACAACAAAAATATAACACATGATGAAAGCAATTTCAAGCATGTGTCGTTGAAAATCTATTTATTATATTAACCGGTAGTTTTTTAGACTCCCATTCTTTTGTGGGATGTTCAATTCGATCAAGTAACATCTCAGCTGTTTGCCTACCTAATTCGTAGATTGGTTGTCCTATTGTAGTCAATGGCGGTGTTATGTATTCACACATATCGATATTATCATATCCTATGATGCTATAATCATCAGGTACCACTTTTCCTAACTCTTTTAAACCAAGATATAAACCAAAAGCAATTTCATCATTAATCGCAAAAATCCCACTAATATTTAGTTGTGTAATTTCCTTTGCTGCTTCTCGACCACTTTTTTTAGATAAGCTGTCTACTTTTATTAATTGACAAGTCTCTCCATAAATTGACTGAAATCCATCCACTCGCCTCTGAATATTTTGCGTAATATTTTTAGGAACAACTACTGCTACATTTATATGTTCTAATTTTTTTAAATGTTCTGCTGCTAATTTACCACCTAAAAAATCATCTGTGCCAATAGTATCACTATTTCCTTCAGAACTTTTTTGATCTAAAATAATAAACGGATGCTTTTTATTTCTTAGTAAACGTTCGATGTCATCGTTGCTAATCGCAGAACTAGCAATAATAAAGCCATCTACACCTCTTCGACTCAGCTCTTCCAAGGCATTATTTTCTCGTTTATTTTCTTCATTTGCATTGCACAACATCGTAATAAAATTCTCTTGGTACAAAACATCTTCAATCCCTCGAACTAAAGTTGAAAAGAAAGGATTTGAAATATCTGGTACCATGACTCCGATTGTTTTACTTTTTTTCATGACCATTCTTCGAGCAAAATAATCAGGTTCATAATTTAGTTTTTCTTTTATTTTGATTACTTTTTCAACTGTTTTAGGACTAAAATTCTTTCCATTACCATTTAATATTTGTGAAACTGTAGAAATTGAGACACCAGACTCTTTGGCAACATCTTTAATGGTTATTTTTTTACCAGTCATTTCTCCCCCACCTAATATCATTATCCTTCTTATTTTACCCTATTTCGGCTAATTTAACAGTAAAACATCTAAATTTTCCCTACTTACTTATAACGACTCAATTCTTTAATAAGTATAAAAAACATTGCTTGATAGCTGGCATTAAAAACTGTTTCATTATTATAAATTTCTCTTTCATATGCTTTTGTAACTTCACTTAATTCTGGTTCTACTTGAGGATATTTCATTTCAAAATCTAACGCATAATCCATAAGTGACTGGTCTTGCTTCCGATGATCCTTAGTGCTCGCTTTTTTGATAATCAGCTCATAAACGTTGTGATAAGCATTTTTGTTATATTTAAAAATTACTAAAGCATAAAGATATAGTCGATACTTGAATAGATATAGCATCATCGTCACAGCTATAATTACTGATGCTGAAACAATAATTTTAGAATACTTTTCAAATGAAAAACTAGTCATTCGTTTCTTATTAACATCTTTAGTAACCTCAGTTGTTTCTTTTGATTTGTTTGTATCTTGTTCTTTTTTAGGCGCTGAATCATCTTTTAGTGCTGCTTCTTTAATTCCTTTATTAGTTGTTTCTTTTTCTTGTTCAACTTGTCGAACCTGATAGAATGTTGGCGTTGGCTCAAAAGGAATCCAGCCAATTTCTTCAAAATAAACTTCTACCCACGAATGAGCATCTAAATTTCGAATCTCATAAATGTTACGATTCCCATCTTTTTGTTTCATACTTCCTGTGCTAAAACCTTTAACCCATCTTGCTGGGATATCGATTGAGCGTAACATAACAGTCATCGCTGTTGAAAAATTATCACAGTAACCCACTTTGGTTTCAAATAAAAATTGTTCTACATAATCTTGATTTTCTCTAGGGTAAGGGACCTCTGCTTTAGAATACCTGAAATTAGAAGGATCTTTTAAATATGTTTGTAGCGCTAAAACTTTATCATAGCTCGTCCTTTTTTCTTTTGTTAACTCTTCTGCCAAATTTTTAATCTTTTTCGGAAAATCCCCTGGCAAAGAGGTGTAAGGATGGTTCGCATTTGGATAATTAGTAACAGCTTGTTTTAATTTATCTTCTGGGATATCCATATTTTGAACCGTCATCTTGATCTGATTAAGATTAGCATTACTTTTTAATTCTACTCGACCTGTTCGTTCATCAAATTTAAATTTATTGCTTTCCTTAACACCGTCTACTATTGATTTTCCATAAGTCACTGGGACATACTTATCTGAGTAGGAAAAAATAAAATCAATTTCTTCTTTTTCTTGACTATTTATACTCCCATTTTCAAGAATAAAGTCTGTCTTTGGATCAATTTCTTTTAGCATTAGTTCTTCGGATAATTCCCATCCTTTACCTGTATAGATATCTTTACTCGCTATACGCCAATAATGTGGGTTTTTTTGAATTACTTTGAACTGGAGTGTTTTATCATCTTGTAAAGCACCACCCAACTCACTATCGTCCTCACTGAAACCAGTACTTGAGGCTACTCCATATTTATAATTGGCGATATAGCTATAAAAATCCTTACCTGTTAAATAATTTCTATATGGTGTCGCTATCTTTACGACCTTATTTTCCATGAAAGAAGTTGGTAAGACCAGGCTTAAAGTTAAGACTAACCCTAATAAGATACTTGCCGATAAAATAAATTTATAGGATTTAAATTCGCTCAATTGAAGTCCTTTTAATAATAAAGACAAGCATAAAATTAATAAAATTTGTTTGGTTATCATGATATCGTTGAATATGCTTAAAAACATTAAATAACTAACAATAATTAATCCTACTGACATAATATTTTGACCCACACACAATGCCTCAATTAGGATAACCAAAAATATTAAAAGAAAAAAATAAGTTAATGCTAGAGGATAAATAAAGGTTTCACTAGAATGAAGTTCTTCAAAAAACGTTCTGCTATGTTTGACAAATAACAACATAGACGGCTTTTCGTTCACTACTTGTGAGAAATAAAGACTACTAATCATTATCATTAGATAAATAGGAATCTTTAGCACATATTTTTTTATTCCTAGCGCTACCACACTAAATATGATAATTGGAAAAAGAATTTGTTTAGGATGTGGCATTGAAAACGCCATCAGTATTGTTTGAAAAGATAAATAAAAAATTAGAATTGATACAATAAAAAATGACATTTTCTCATTTAAATTTTTCATTTTCTAATCAACTCACTTTCAATCATCTGGTAATCTATTACTGTAACCTTTTGTGTTTGATTAAATTTACAGAGTTCTTTAGTCAACTTAGATGTTACTTCAGGAGTTATGACAATGATATTTTGCTCTTTAATAGATGTAAAGCTACCAGGATCTGACGCTTTTTTGATTCGCGCAAAATCAATTGGAGAGTCAATTTTTTTTTGAGAAACATTGTCTCCCATTAGATAAAAATCCCAATCATAATTTTTACTTGATTGAAATAAAGAAAAAAAGACTTGTAAGCTTTTTTCAAAATAAAAACTTTTAACTCCGTAAAAAATAAAAACGGTTTTTGCAAGTTGTTGTTGTTTATATTCTCGCAACATTAGTATTTGTTTTTTACTGGATAATTTCCAATCAATTCCCTTAATTGAATCTCCTGCTTGATATTCTCTAATATTTTCTACATCAAAACTTCTCTCACCAAATAACGTCTTTTCAAATAATTGAGTAACTTGTTGATAGTTAACCTCTCCGTGGCTACTAGGCAAAATAGCCAACTCAAATTCAACATCCAATTGTTGTCTTTTGTTAATCAATCCAAATAAATCACTAGATTTTATTTCGACTGTCACTTTTTCTAATGACATTCGTTTTTTCGCTTCCCAAACAAAAATCAGTCTTTTATCTTTTTTAGAAAAAAGATAATACGTTTCTTTATAATCTAAATCTGGACAAGTTATAGTAAGTAACGGAAAAAAACAGTTTCTTTTGCTTGTATTGAGTAACTTAAATTCAATCTCACGTTTTTCTCCGACCTCGACCATGACTGGTGTTAAAGGTGTCATGATAAAATATTTTAAAGGAGATAAAACAGAAAAATAACTAATAGCTAAGAAAAAAAATATAAACAAAAAAATTCGCCAGCTCATTTGAGAATTAAACGTCAAGGCATACATCAAGCTAACAAAAATGAAACCTGTTAATAATAGATTATCTGTTTTTTTCATTTCATTTACCTCTCAATAGGAATCGGGACATTTTCAATAATTTCTGTCATCATAGTTGCTATTAATTTATCATCTGGTTGATGATTATTTTTTAATTTAATCCGATGACTAAAACAGTAAGGCAATATCTGTTGTAAATCTTTGGGAACAACATATTGACGACCTTCAATTAAAGCATACGCTTTAGCAGCTCTCATAAAATCTTCACTTCCACGAGGGCTGACACCTAAAAGGATACCTTCATGTTCTCGAGTTTTTTGAACCAAACGTAACGCATAACGCGCAACTTTTTCATGCACAAAAACAGCTTTCACTTGTTTTTTTAACTCTATTAATTCTGTCACAGTCATCACTGGATTCACTTCAATTAGAGTTCTTTCTTCGCCTAAAATAAGTTGCAGTTCATCCTCAAAACTTGGATAACCAATTTTTAATTTTAATAAAAACCGATCCAATTGAGCTTCAGGTAAAGAGTAAGTTCCTTCATGCTCTACTGGATTTTGAGTAGCTAAAACTGTAAAATGTGGCGATAATTCATAAGTAGCATTATCAATCGTAATTTCTTTTTCAGCCATTGCTTCTAACAATGCTGACTGTGTTTTAGGTGTTGCCCGATTAATTTCGTCGACTAATAAAATTGAAGTAAAGATTGGGCCTTTATGAAATTTGAACGACTGATCTTTTGTATCATAAATAGAAACACCAATAATATCATTAGGTAATAAATCTGGAGTAAATTGAATTCGATTATAATCACACTGAATTGTTTTAGAAATTGTTTTAACTAATAACGTCTTTCCTACTCCAGGAACATCTTCAAATAAAACATGTCCACCTGATAAAATAGCTGTTAAAGTTAATTTAATGACCTCACGTTTTCCAAGTAATACCTTAGAAACTTCATCTATTAATTCTTCTAGCTTTCCTAAATTAGAGTCATTCATCATTTTTCACCCTTTATGTTGTTTTATTTTAATTAAATCATACCATTCCTTCTCTTAAAAAACATCTGAACTAAAAATATTCAAAAAAGAAAAATATGTAAAATATAGCACTTAAATAAATTATGACTATGATATAATAAGTTAACTACAAAATCCCCTGTATTGGAGGCGTTAATATGGATATTTATAGCGTTTTAGGCGTAACTAAAGATGCTTCAATTGATGACATTCGTTTAGCCTATTCGACAAAATTAAAAACAATTGATATGTCAAAAAATATTGAAGAATATCAGAATTTAAGGCTCGCTTATAATGAAGCATTAAAAATTGTTAATAATCAATACTACAATCCAATAAATAAAGTGACTTCTGAACTAAATAATACCGAAACTAAAGTTGAAAAAATAAATAGTACTGATATATCAACGTTACTTTCTAATGCAGAAGAAGAGAAGGACAGAAAATCTGTTAGAACTATCAATCAGCCTACTAATCCTGAAAAAGAAATAACCACTAATCTCAGACGTAATGAAAGAAAAAAAGTAGACAATTCTATAAAAAAAGAGCAGCCAATAACAACCAAAAAAGAGTCATTCACTCATGATTTATCTCTTTTTCTTGCAGAAAATACTTACTTTAGTAGCTCTTCTGATTGGCACTCTCTCATCAGCCCTGTTCTATCTACAAATGAAAAAGAGTCTGCCTTAACAACCATTAAAGTTTTTTTATTAGAAAATTATATGTTGCTTGATGATCGTACCAGACATGAGATTATTAATCTTTGTCAATTTTCTGAAAGCTCCTTTAATTCTACCGAAGATATTGTAACTTTTAGAGAGCGCATCAATCAAGAAAATTTCCTAGACTATGATTGCTATGCTTTTATGCCTAGTGGGATTCGTGAAGATTATTTTAAATTAAGGTACCAACTTCACCAGTCTATTCAAGTAGCAGATATTCCTGTCTTACTTTCAGAAATAAAAATGAACCAATTAGTTGGTTACCCATATAAAGATGACGATTTGCTTTTTTTATTAAGTGTTAGCAGTTTACTAAACCAAACAAAGTTAAATAATCCAGAAATTAACAATTACTTGTCGAAGATTCATTCAGATAAATATATCCATGATATTAAAATCTTAAAAAAATATGCTTCTTTTTTAGATAACGATACACAAATCATTATTTCTAACGCTGAAATCATCGGTTTAACTTGGGTTTCTGATGGAACAAAAGAGCAATTAATAGCAGGAATAAGGCAAACAAAGCAAAATAAAAAAATCATAAAATCAGCTAAAAGAAGCCTCCCTTATCAACCTAATATTGAATCTAAATCTCATGTACCTTTTAATATTTGGAAAGGTATCGCTATTTTTATTGTTATTTTAATAAGTTCTTTGTTTGTAATTTCAATTATTTCACCCAATAACGAAGAAGTAGATTTTGAGAACAGTCTTGAAGTTAATAATCAAGAAAATAATGAAATAGACTATTTTTTAAAAGCTCGACCTAATAATATTCGACTGAATTATGAATTATATGATAATCTTTTTTGGGAAAACAGCGACTCATCAGAACCCCCGAATGGTTTTACCTCTGAATCATTTAATCAAGTTAGCAAAATAAAAGAAAATTATAGAAATGATTTAGAAAACATGGACCAGATTGATATCTATTCAGAAGCTTCGGAAGCTCATTTTTTAACTGAAAATAATACGGTAATTAGCTATGTTTCATTTAGAAACAATGAAGATTTTAATTTAAAGGTGACAGTCGATGCCAAAAATATTATTAATCAAGTCCAAGTAATCAACTCAACTGAAATGCCTAAAAATAAATCGTTTGGTACATTAGATGCCTCTTTATTCCTTTTTGAAGATATCGCAATGAAACACAATAGACTTGATGATTATAAATCAGATTTAGAGCAACTCTATTCACTTTACTTAACAGAAGACTGCTATGACCTATTATTAAGTATGGATGATGAAGCCTTTAATTACTTAGGCTCTTTCAGCTACACAAAACCTTATTTATTAACAATAAAAGAGCAAACTATTATTGTTTTTGCTGGTTATAGTGACCAACTTATTTTTATGGATTTAGATGATAATTTTAAAATAAGTCATCTTTATGCTGATTACTTTGAGGAAACACCAAATGAGTATTTAGAAGCTGTTAAGAAACTAAAAATTAATAAAGAAGATTCCAATCCCTGGGCTATTTCATTGGGAAATTAAAAATAACAGAAGCTAAAAAAGCGTAATTGGTTGTTGCCAATTACGCTTCTTTAGTTTTAAGTATTTCTATGTACCTATTTTTTTCTCTAGATTATTTCACTGATGCGCTTGATACTGCGTCTACTTCTTCATCTTTTTTTGAAGCACTAGACACAGCATCCACATCACCAACTAATGTTTGACCTGTTTGTTTCAAGTACCATTCCACAATTGGTTTAAAATCTAAAATATACTCATTGATTCCTTTATAATTTCCATCTCCATCATGAATCGCTTGATAATTATGGACCACAAATTTATCAGGACCATGAGTGGGGACATTCACTCGGACACAATCTGTCGCTCCTGATCTCAGTTGTTGAATAACCCATTCAACTCCTTTAAGAGCAGCTTCTGGATGACAATTAGCTAAAGGATTACCCACTTGTCCTGGCTGTCTAGATGCCAACATTTCTTCAGCAGGCGACACATGATTATAGTATAAAAATTGGTTGTTATCATCGGCATAAGTGATCTCCATTGGCATTGATGATAGAAAATAATTTAGTTGATCTACAGTTAATAATCCACGATTCAATTTAACGTAATCACTTCCTTCAGCTGCCCCGACTTTTTCAGCTGCTTGTTCAACCCAATCTTCGGCTGCCATTTCAATCCCTTCAATGGTTGTTTCAACTTTTCCTGTAGCATTTAAATCTTCTGCCGCTAAAATGACAGGTTCTTTTTCTTCTAATTTGGTCACAAGAGAAACAAATTGAATAAACTTAGTTAATGAGCTTTCTAGAAATGATTTTGTTTTTTGATCTTTTAAATTTCCAGCTTCATCAAAAGCTTGTTTGACTTTTCCAAGTAAAAATTCATTACCTGGTAAGACCATTGCATTTACACCAGGTGCATCTAAAATCTGACGTAAATCTAGCTGCGCACGTGACGATCCTTGATCATAATAAGAAGCCCCAACAATCATCACTGGCTTATCCTCTAAAGGATGAATTTTAAATGATAACCACTCCAAAATACTTTTTAGACTAGCTGGAATACTTCTATTATGTTCAGGTGTGGCAATGATCACGCCATCTGCTTCTAATATTTTTTTATTTAAGTTTTGAATGGGTGCACTATTTGTTTGATCGTCACTTTGATTAAATAATGGAATATCTTTTATCTCTAACACTTCAATTTCCACAAGATTTTTGAATTCTTTTGCCATATAGTTTAATAAAATTCTGTTATAAGAAAGATCTGCGTTAGACCCTACAATTCCGACTAATTTCATTTTGATTTCCTCCTATTTATTAAATATTTTCCCATGAAAAATTTTCTGCTGTTTCTTTATTCATTTGATGTGCATTGCCTAGTTGTTTCATAATATCTACAAAAACGATAAAATCTTTAAAAAGTCCATTTAATTTTTCAATTTGAATTGGATCTTTCAACTGATTATCTCCATCAAAAGCTTGTAAAGAATGGCTCAATAAAAATTCTGAACTTGGCATAATACGTGCTTTTAATTCTGGTGAATCTAACATTTGACGCAAATGTTGTTGGGCACGTGATGAACCTAAAGTGCCATATGAAGCCCCTGTAATCATGACTGGTTTATCTAAAAATGGATAAATATGATAAGACAACCAATTTAAAGCACTCATTAATGAAGCTGGAACCGCATGATCATATTCTGGTGTACTAATTATGACACCGTCTGCTGCTTCAATTTTTTTTGCTATTTCAGTAACGATTTCTGGGACTTGCTTATCTGTTGGCTTATTAAAAAGTGGGATATCTTTTATTTCCACAATCTCAATCTCCGCCACATCTTTAAAGTGGTCTTTCATAAATTGCAATAACTGTCTGTTAGTTGAATTGTCAGAGTTAGTTCCGACTAAGCCGATCATTTTTTTCATTATTATGTCCTCTTTTCTTTATGCTATATAATTTTTTATATATTGACTCAAATAAGTTTGTTTTTCTGTTATTAAAATTCCTTCAATATGAGGTGTTTGATTAATCTCTGACATTATTTCCTTTGGTTCTTTTCCAAAAAGTCGGGTAGTCCATATTTCACCATCCACTGACTTATCCGAAATAATCGTTAAGCTTAACGTTTCTGTTTTCATAGGATAGCCAGTTACAGGGCTTAAAATATGATGATATTCTTTCGTACCACTTTTTAAAACTCGTTCGTAAATGCCTGAAGTCACTACTGATTTATCTTTAATTTTCAAAATATAATCATATGTATTTCGTGATTCGCGCGGTTTTCTTATCCCTATTTTCCAATAGTTATTATTGGGAGGTTCTCCTAGTGTTAAGATATTTCCTCCTAAATTAATTAAGGCGGATGTTACTCCTTTATTTTTTAATTTTTCAAGCACTAAATCGCCAATAAATCCTTTAGCTAAAGCGCCAAGATCAATCATCATACCCTTTTCTAAATAAACACTTTGCGTGGTATCATCTAACACTATTTTTTCTGGATTGATTATTTGACATAATTTTTTGATTTCACTCTCACTAGGAACTCTAGCATCTTCAAAGCCAATACGCCATGCTTGTACTAAAGGGCCAATCGCTATATTAAGTAGACTGCCCTTATTAACACTATGCTCTTTTCCTAATTTGATGAGTTGATATAATTCCTTGTGAATACTTACTTTTTTTCTACCAGCTTGTAAATTCACTTTCATTAATTCAGAGCTTGGATCATTTGCACTATATCTTTTTTCATACTTTTTTAAATCCTCAATAGTTTCTTGCAATAATTGTTCAGAATCAGTATGACTAATTTGTAAATCAATGATTGTTCCCATTAAACGAATTTGATTTTTAGCAACACTCATTTTAGTTCTCCTTAAGTTCAATTTCTAATTCAGTAATCTTTTTTAGTAGAACTTCATTACGATTAATCTTGGCATAGGCTCTCGCATCATATAGCAACTCTAAAATTTCAGTCGTTTCTTTTTTTTCTGAGACACTATTTATTGCCAATTGAAAAGCCGCCCTAGCTAGGTAATAAGTAACATGATTTTCAGAACATATAGTGATAACATACGAAAGTAACGCATTACTGGCTTCTAATTCGTTAATTTCTGCATAAAAGACACCAGAATGAAAAACCACATTCAGTACGCGCCACATATCTTCAACGCTATTAGTTGAACATGTATAAATCTGCTCCACTACTTTATTAAAGTAGTATTCTGCCTTGTCATTATCCTTCTCTTTAGAATACGTCATGCCTATTCCTGTATAAGCTAATAGCTGAAAAATTTGTTTCTCCTTCCCAATCTCATTTAGTAAAATTTGATCAAAGGTAAATAAAATATCCGTAATAACTTCTTTTCTAAAAATCATTAAAAAGCCTTTTAAATAAAGATATCTCAAAAATAATTCAGCAGTTTCATCTTGTGAATTTATGCTTAATGAATCTAGTAAAATTTGAGCTTTTTCATATTCACTTGTGATAAAATAAAATTCTATTTGATCCATTTTTTTTACTAATTCTGAATTTTTAAGTCCCACTTTAGGAAATAAATCACCAATTGGAACATCTAATCTCGTACAAAGTTTAATCAATGTTTTTAAATTAGGAACTTGACCATTATTCTCAAAACGACTTAATGTTGTCTGCGTGCAAATATTTTCTGCCAGTTCACTTTGAGATAATCCTTTAGCTTTTCTTGCTTCAATGAAACACTCGACATTCATATAATTCTCCTTTCCACCTTCACATTGTGTTTTATATCACATATTTATTTAAATTCATTTTAACGCCTTATATATTTTTAGTCAATCGATTTATATAAAAAATTATATAAAAAATCTATTTGCCTTTTAGTTTTGATTGGCATATACTGTATTTAATTTTATAAACTTAAATTTTTGAAAAAGAATAGTATCATGTTTATTTTTTTTAGAGAGCTAATGACAGGTGGAAATTAGTACTAATAACATGAGAATGGCCTTTTGAATGATCTATCGAAACAATTATTTAGTAGATAGATTCGCAGTCTTTGCGTTACCAGTCGTAGTTGTTTAACTACTTGAGTTAATTTTGAGGTGGCACCGTGATTTCACTCACCCTCCAATCGGTTTTATACCGTTTGGAGGGTGAGTTTTTTATTTTAAGGAGGAAGAAAAATGACACATACTTATTTAACAGGCGATCGACCTACAGGAAAACTACATTTAGGACATTACGTGGGTTCTTTAAAGAATCGCCTTTCAATCCAAGAACTACCTAATACTGAACAATTCATTATGATTGCTGATCAACAAGCTTTAACCGATAATGCTAACAATCCTAAAAAAATTCAAGACAATTTAAAAGAAGTTTTATTAGATTACTTAGCTGTCGGAATTAATCCAGAGCAATCAACCATTTTTATCCAGTCAAAAATTCCACAACTTTCAGAATTAATGATGTATTACTTAAATCTCGTCACCGTTTCTAGATTACATCGGAACCCTACAGTAAAAACTGAAATGAAAGAAAAAAATTTTGAAACAAGTTTACCAGCCGGATTTTTAACTTATCCTGTTAGCCAAGCTGCTGATATCACAGCATTTAAAGCTACTCATGTACCTGTTGGTGGAGATCAGCTACCTATGTTAGAACAAACAAAAGAAATCGTCAGAAGCTTTAATCGTATCTATCATACAGATACACTAGTCGAACCAGAAATTATTCTACCAAAGAAAAACCACGAACGTCTAAAAGGTCTTGATGGCTTAGGAAAAATGAGTAAATCTCTAAATAACGGAATCTACCTTTCAGATGATGAAGGAGTTATTAAACAAAAAATTATGGGAATGTACACTGATCCACATCATATTCATGTTAATGATCCTGGGCAAATCAAAGGTAACATGGTGTTTGAATATCTTGATGTATTTGGGACTGATCATGAAAAAATAAACCAACTAAAAGAACAGTATCAACAAGGTGGTTTGGGTGATGTTAAACTTAAACTTTATCTAAATGACATCCTTCAAGATACTTTACGTCCCATCAGAGAAAGAAGAGCAGAATTAGAAAATCAAGAGGATTACCTTCTTACTATTTTAAAAAAAGGAAGTCTAAAAGCTGAAGCACAAGCTGCCATTACCCTGGATGAAGTTAAAAAAGCAATGGGAATTAATTACTATTAAACAAAATAACGAGTTTTATTTTTAAAATATTAGTAACTAGTTTATAATACTAGCTATAGCTAAAGGAGTGATTAAATGGATAAAAATATCAATTTAGCAAAAAAAGATTTTTACGAATACGTCAATAAAGAGTGGTTAACAACCGCAGAAATTCCCAATGATAAACCTGTTATTAATAGTTTTTCTGTTCTAAATGATGAAATTGAAAAATTACTAATGGTAGATGTAAAAAAAATTGCCTTAGGTGAGATTTCAGCAATAACTAAAGAACTTCAATCCTTTGCAGATTTTTATCGTTTAGTTTCTGATAATGAAACACGTGAAAAATTAGGTGTTGCACCTTTAAATAAACGCCTAGAGACTATTGAAAGTTTAAAAAATTTAACTGATTTTGATGCACAGCTATCAGAATGGACACTATCAAGTTACCCAATACCATTTAGTATTTATGTTAGCCCTGATATGAAACAATCTGACACTTATGCTATTTCTTTGGCTCCTACTTCTCTCATATTACCAGATACAACCTACTATTCAGATGAACATCCTAATAAAAAAGAACTCCTTTCTACTTTCAAAGAAATGATGCTCGATCTGTTATCTTTACTAGGTAAACCAAAAGAAGAAGCTAACCTTATTGTTTCTGATGCTATAGCTTTTGATGAGAGTTTAGTTCCCTTTATCCGAAGTTCTGAAGAGAGCGCTGATTATACAAAAGAATATAACCCAAAGAACCTTCAAGAAATAGCGCAGTATCATTCAGATATTCATCTCGATACATTCATCACCTCTTTATTAGGCCAAGTACCTAAAGAAGTGATTGTGACAGAACCTGAGTATTTTGAAAATATCAAAAAGATAATCACAACAGAAACGTTTACACAACTAAAAAACTGGATGATAGTTCGTGAAACGATTTCTCTTGGTTCTTTATTAACCGAGGAATTCAGAGAAATTTCAAGCCGTTATCAACTTGCCTTATCTGGTGCTAAAGAAATAATTTCAGCAGAAAAACTTTATTTTTACACTGCTACTGGACAATTTGATCAAGTAATTGGTCAGTACTACGCGGAAAGTTATTTTGGCATTCAAGCTAAAAAAGATGTAGAAGATATGATCAAAAAAATGATTCATATCTACCAAGAACGTCTGACTAAAAATAACTGGCTAGAACAAGCCACAAAAAATAAAGCTATTTTAAAACTAAACGAGTTAGGAATTCAAGTTGGTTTTCCAGAAAAAACCCCTGCTATTTACTCGTTATTTAAAACGCAAGCAAAAGAAAATGGTGGTACTTTAATTGATAACGTGGTGGCTTTTAGTCGGATTACTCTCGAGGATTACTTTAAACGATACAATACTAAAGTAGACCGCAATGAATGGGAAATGAGTGCTGATACTGTTAACGCTTATTATCATCCACAAAAAAATGTTATTGTTTTTCCAGCTGCTATTCTTCAATCCCCTTTCTACGACTTCAAACAAACAAGAAGTCAAAATTACGGTGGAATTGGTGCCGTTATCGCTCACGAAATTTCTCATGCCTTTGATAATAACGGAGCTAAATTTGATGAATTTGGTAATCTGAATGATTGGTGGACTGAAAAAGATTTAGCCCATTTTGAAGAATTAACTCAAAAAATGATTGCTCAATTTGATCAGATTCCTTTTGGTAATGGAAAAGTAAATGGCACACTGACTGTCTCAGAAAATATTGCTGATGCTGGTGGATTGAGCTGTGCTCTAGAAGCGGCACAATTAGAAGATGATTATAACGGCCATGAGTTATTTGAAAATTGGGCACGTATTTGGCGACATAAAGCACAAGATCAATACACAGATCTATTACTAGCAGTAGATGTCCATGGACCAAATAAATTACGAGCTAACATCCAAGTCAAAAATTTAGAAACCTTCCATGAACTCTATAACGTAACAAAAGAAGACGAAATGTATCTAGCACCAGAAAAAAGAATTAGTATTTGGTAACTAGGTGGTCAAAAAGTTGTTTAGCTCCAAGCAACTGGAGCGCTAAAAAAACAAGCTGCTCTTTGGCTTGATTTTTTAGGGTGAAGTTGTCGTAGGAGTTGACTTTTTAGCCCCGTTTAGTAACTAGGTGGTTAAAAAGTTGTTTAGCTCCAGCAACCAAGCTTATCTACGCAAAAATGAGTTGCTCCTTAAATCTTAAATATTAAGGAGCAACTCATTTTTTATTTTTCTAATCATCTTGCCTTGTTTCTAGTACTTTACCTATTTTCGCATCTATTTTTACTTGCGTTTCTTTATGTCCATCTCTCACTTCGACCTCCCAAAAAGTCACACCTAACTCTTTTTCTAGTGTCCATTCTTCAGCTTTACCCACAGTCGCTTCTTTTTCAGCAATTTCTGTTACCTCATCGATTGTTTTAAGTCCGCTTAAATCTATTTTTTTATCTTTATTTTGTCCGATATCTTCTTTGTCCAACTTCTCTGTTTTATCTTTTTTAATATCTTTAGTCACTGCGTTAAATTTCATCTCATAATCGTTAGAATCATCCATTCCATCGATTTTATAAAAGAAATCTCCTCTAGTTGAATCCAGTTGAATCGAGGTAATATCCGTTTTGGGATGTGCTTTCTCATAAATATCACGAGCCTCTTCTAGAGTAATAATTTTTACTTCACTTATAGATTTTTGATTAGCTGAACTTTTTGTTTGAGACTCTCCATTTATTGAAGTTTGCGTTGTTTCTGTCACAGGCTTTTTGACTTCTGTTTGGGAACATCCTGCCATAACGCCTAATAACACTGTGCTGATACCTACTAATAATATTTTTTTCATTTTTATCTCTCCATTCAAATTTTATTTATCTCTCTTTGATACACCTATCTTACCAAGAGAAAGCTTCTAATAAATCAAGTTTGGATAAACGCTAGATGAAGTTTTCTTCATTTTTATTTCATCTTAGGTAAATAAAACTCAAAAACCGTTCCTTTTGGATGGTTATCTTCAATGATAATCTCACCTTTGTAACGTTGAACTATTTTTTTTACAATTGAAAGACCAATTCCAGATCCCTCAATATGGCTTGCCCTTGCGTTGTCTACTCGGTAAAAACGATCAAAAACTTGTTTTTTATTATCCTCGGAAATTCCGATTCCTTCATCAGTAACGCTAAAAATTATCTGCCTTTGTTTTTCTTTTAGGGAAACATGAATCACTGATTCTTTAGGAGAATACTTGATTCCATTTTCAATTATATTTTGAAACAACTGCTCCATATCACCAGAGTAACCCTCAAACATTATTTCTGATTCTATATTGTTTATTATTTCCCTTTCATATAAAACCGCTAACTTTTCTACTTCATGTAGCAAAATACTTGATAGATTAATGGTTTCTTTAGGTGCATTCATTTCTTGTTTTTCTAGGATTAATAATTGATTGCTTAATTTTTCTAAGCGTTTCGATTCCTTATCAATAAATTCAACCGATTCTGGTATTATCTCCGGATGGGCTTCTCCACGTCTTCTGATTAACTGTACATGACCACGAATAGCAGCTACAGGTGTTCGTAAATCATGAGAAGCGTTAGTAATAAACTGTTTTTCTCTTTCCATAGCTTCTCTCTGCTCAATTAATAATTGATTAAATGACGTAGCTACTTCCGTCATTTCAATCGGATCATTGGGTACTGTTAAAAATTCTTCACCTAAGCTATTTATCTGATTAATCTCTGTTGCCATCTGACTTAACTTCATGCTCCATTTCTGCACACTCCAATAAATTAAGAAACCACCTAAAATAACAGCTAATACATTAAGGACTAAACCAATTATCAACATCCCAAAAGCTAATTCAATCGCTGTTTCTGCACTAATTGCAAGTTGAACATTAAAATTTTCAAATTCTTGATTCTTAACAAAATAAATGCCTTCCTCACTAAAGATAATGGGCTTTAAAAAAGGAATAGATTTTCCATGATAGAGTTTTTTAAATATTTTTTGGCTATCTTTTGAATAAAAAGTTTCTCCTACTCTTGTTTGAACGATTAAAGCATCATCATCTTTTTCAGAGATAAATTTATCCACACTATACTCCCAATCTGTTTGCTGTCCAGACTCTTTTTTTAAGCTACTCATCACTTCAGTTGCTTTATTTTCTAAAAATTCATAAACAAAAGTCGAAGCCGCCATTAAAAAAAAGAGATTCATAACAAATAACACACCTAAGAAAATACTGATAAATCGTTTAGTTAACTGATACTGTGCTGTTTTTCTATTCATTAGAATCATTCCTTAACACATATCCTACACCTCTCACTGTTTGAATCATCTGGCCAAAAGTGTTAGCCCCTAATTTATTTCGTAGAGTTCTGATATAAACATCTACCACGTTTGTTTGTCCATCATAATCATAACCCCAGATTTCATTGAGTAATTCATCTCTTGTTTTAACAACTTCTGGCTCTTTCATTAATTCAAATAAAATTCCAAATTCTTTAGGTGTTAGTTCCACACTGTCATTTTCTAAATGAATTAAATGCTTAGCAATATCCATTGTGATTCCGTGATAAGTTAAGGATTGGATTTGACTGTCTTGTTTTTTTAATCGACGTTCAATCACTCGCATCCTAGCAAATAATTCTTCAATCTCAAAAGGTTTTGTTAAATAATCATCCAATCCAGTATCTAAACCAATCACAATATCTGTCGTTTGATTTCTTGCGGTCATCATGATAATGGGCACATCACTTTGTTTTCTAATACGTCTTGCTACAGTAATGCCATCATATATGGGCAACATCCAATCTAAAAGTAACATTTGTATATTTTCTTTTTCTGCTTGGTACATCTCCAAAGCTTCCTGACCATCCTTAGCCCATAACACTTGATATCCTTCGAATTTTAGTTCAGTTTTTATAAAACTTGCTAAACTTTCTTCATCTTCCACTAATAAAATAAATGAGTTACTCATATCTTTCACTCCATTCAAACCTTATTTTCTTTAGTGTACTAGATTAAGCTTGCTTCTTCTATCTATTTGAAGTTTAAAAAAGTGAAAATTTCTTCATAATTGAAAGAGGTGAATAAAAAGGTGCTCTACTTCAAGAAATAAAAAAAGACTGACAAAATAAAGTCAGCCTCTATACTTACTATTATTTTTAACCAAAGAAACGCTTAATCTCGATTTCTGCTGCTTCTTGACAATCAGAGGCATGGATGATATTTGATCCTGAAATAAAACCATAATCAGCTCGAATTGTACCTGGTAATGCTTCTTGAGGATTAGTTGCCCCAACCATTTGTCTGACCGAAGCAATACCATGTTCTGCTTCTAAAATCAGACAAACAACCGGACCAGAAATCATAAAGTCTACAACTTCTCTAAAAAAAGGTTTCGTTTTTAAATGAGCATAATGCTCCATAACGACTTCTTCCTTTAAAACAGTATGTTTCATCGCCTTGATCTCGAAACCTCGACGTTCAAAACGTGTAATAATCTCTCCAACTGCTTTTTGCCTTACACCATCCGGCTTAATAATAACTAACGTTTCTTCCATTCATACATCCTCCTAAAATTTAAATAACATTTCAATTGTATGCGTTTTCATGATTTAAAGCAATAGGAAAAGGAATTAACTTAATAATTCCTTTTGTACATTTTATCTATTTCTTCTTAAATCTTTTTCGTAGTTACTTTCATTCGAACGACTCACTCGGCGAATACGTCCTTTAATCGGCATTGTTTGTAGTGTTTTTAAGACCATTTCACCTTTACCATTTAAAATTTCTACGAATGTTGAGATATCCATTAAGTTGATTACCCCAATGTCATCCCCTGTCATGCCATCAATATTGCATAAAGCACCCACGACATCTCCAGGTCTCATTTTTGTTTTCTTACCAGCATTAATGTGGATTTTCATGATATCATCTTTGAAATCATGACCTTTTTCTTTTTTTAGTGTAGGTTTTTGCGTTTGTTTCATATCAAATTCCATACGATATTTATCAACAATCGCTTTTGACGGTCGGTAAGCTTCTTCAATCAACCGATCTTGTGATTCTAAAATTTCATTAAATTGAGCTTTATCACGGTAATTTACTAATGACAAGGCTTTACCACTGTTTTCAAATCTGGCAGTACGCCCGATTCTGTGGACATAAGTTTCTGCTTTTTCGGGTAAATCATAGTTTACAACCAAGCCAATATCAGCCACATCAATCCCACGCGCGGCTACATCTGTTGCGACTAAATGTCTGAAGTAACCACGTTTGAAGTCTTGAATCACAGAACTACGATCGCTTTGTTCCATACCACCATGTAGCATTTCTATTTTAACACCTGCTTTTTGAAGCTCATAAGTTAATTTATCAACCATGATTTTAGTATTACAGAAAATAATACTGCTCTCTGGATTTTCAACAACTAAAATATCTTTCATTGTTGATAATTTAGTATCTTCTTCGACACGGACGAATTGTTGAAAAATACGTTTTTTAGATTCTTCACTCACTTCGATTGCAACTGTTTGCGCTTTTTTTAAATAGCGGTCAGCTAATGATGCAACACCTTTTGGCATAGTCGCTGAAAATAGAGCAGTTGTTCTATTATTAGGTAATTCTTTTAAAATTTGTTCTACTTGTTCTATGAATCCCATCGCAAACATTTCATCGGCTTCATCGATAATCACTGTTTTAATTTTAGTTAAATCAATCGATCCTCTTTCGATATGGTCAAACAATCGCCCTGGTGTCGCAACCACTACATGGGTTCTTTGATTTAAATTTTTAACTTGTGATTGGTAAGAACTTTTACCAAACAACGCTTCTACTTTGATTCGTTTGTAACGACCAATATTAAAAATTTCTTCTTTAATTTGTGTCGCTAGCTCTCTTGTCGGTGTTAGGACTAAGGCTTGCGGTGCTCTTTCTTCCCACTCCACTAACTCACAAATAGGGATACCAAAAGCAGCCGTTTTCCCACTACCTGTTTGAGATTTTACAATCACATCTTTTTTATTTAATAATAATGGTATGACTTCTTGTTGAACTTGGGTTGGTTTTGTATATTTCAAAACATCTAAGGCTTTGATGATTGATTCATCTAAAGGGTAATTCACAAAATAATTGGTACTCATTTAATCTACATCCTTCAATTAAACAAGTAAAAATTGTGAGTCCTTCACTTGCCTAAATTTATTTTTTAGCTTCCACAGTGTACCACGTTTTTGTGAATAACACACGAGAAATGAGCAATAGGTTTAGACAAACATAAAATATTCATCTGGTTCTTCTTTGTTTTTCCGAATATTTATTAGAATATATTTGAAAGTATTTTCCATCTTAGGCTGCTCCAAAATTCTAAAAATAGAGGTAGCTTGATGACATGTTTCTAATCCTTTTTCCTCATCCTCAAAAATTAACTGATACCATCCCTCATAAAATAAAAGACAAGTACTATTGGTTAAATCCATTTGATTTTTCAACATATTTCGAGCCAAAATCAGAGTTTCTTTCGCCCATACTTGGTGTCTAAAATTAGCAAAATAAGAAAAACTTGAGAAAATAATTTCTGATTTAAATTTCATTATGACATGGAACTGACTTTCTTTTTCTGTTCTATTAATTGCTAATGGTAACAGTTGATAAATTTGTTCTGCTTTAAAAGTGAATAAAAACATCTTGAATAAAACTAATTCAAAAACACCCCAATCCTCTACTTTATATAAATAGGTAATCACTGGTTTAGACATTAAATTAATCTCTGCCGTTTCTATTTCAGTTGTTCTTTCTTTTCTATTATTCATATTGCCTTCATATGTGTAAATACAGATATCACAATAAATGGAAATAAATCTTTGCCAACTTTTTTTAGAATTCATCTCTGTTTTGATTTTTTTCATCTCAATAATCCCAATTTCAAAACTCTTTTTTACCGCTTGATCATTAACAGATAGTAACTTAGCGATATAATAATAAAATTCACTCGTCAAATAACCTCTCAAAATCTTAATATCTTCATTAAGTTTTGGATTCTCTTCTAGTTCTCTTAAATAAAAAAACTCCTCCACCGAGACATTAATATTATTAAGCAAACGTTCCATCCTATGAAGACTAATATTTGAGTTACCCTTTTCAAATTTACTAATAAAAGAAACACTGTTTAACTCGTCTGAGACTTGCTCTAAGCTAAGTCCCCGATCTTTTCTAAGCTTTCTAAATAATTTCCCTTCATCCATCTCTTCACCTTTTTTCCACTATAGTAGAATTATCTGATATCACTAGTTTACCTCACTTATACTTAACTTAACAAATAAATCAACGAGGTGAGCTAATATGAATACATATTTAACTAATAAAGAATACCGTATTTTAACTAACGCAACTTTGCTTAATGCCATCGGAAATAGTCTTTTTAACATTGTTTTCATTGTCTATGCTAGTACACTTCCATTTAATACCTTAGCAGTTTCACTTGCTTCTATTACAATTTTTATTCCAAGCCTCTTTCAACCTCTTGTTGGGCACTTAGCAGATCACACAAAAGAAAAATTAAAATGGAATATTTACTCTAGGTTAACTCAATTTTTACTCTTTAGTTTGCTTGCTTTTCTAATTTTATTGAAGCCCTCACTTTTACTATTTATCATTTTACTTTTAATCAATGTTATCGCAGATTGTCTAGGTTTTTTCAGCAGTGCCATTCAATTACCGTTCATTAAAGAATTAGTAGATGAAAAGAATTTAAGAGATGTCATGGGTTTTCAAACTGCTCTTCAAACATTGATCCAGTTAATTTTTCAAGGGATAGGAGCCATATTAATTGTTCAATTAAATTATAATTTTTCTATCTTTGCCGGAATCAACGCTCTCACCTTTTTAATTGCAGCTCTTATAATTTTAACGCATTATTCACTTTTGAAACCATGGAATGATGCTTTAAAAGTAGAGAAAACAATGCAAACTAAAACGAATTCATTTACTAAAGATTTTAAAGAAGTTATTGCTTTATTAATGAAAAATCCTTATTTAAAAATGATTATTTTCTTCGCTATTTTAATCAACTTACTAACAAGTACCTCTGAATCACTTTTAAATATTTCACTTCTCACAAAGGAATATCTTTGGATTGGCAATTTGCCCAATACAATTGCGCTGATAGGTATTTTTATTTCAGTCGGTGTTTTAACTGGTTCTTTATTCACTAAAGATTTCTTTAAAAATGTAAACAGTTCAATCGTTATTACCTTAATATTGGCCAATACAACTCTTATTCCAATTTTTTTAATTTTAGTTCACTCTATCATTTTGGTTCTCTTGTCTCTTTTTACCCTAGGTTACCTTATTGGGAAACTAAATCCTCGTGTATCAGCTTACATGATTAGTGAAGTACCTCAAGAAAAATTGGGTATTACAAGTGGTGTTTTTAGTACCTTAGTTTTGGCAGGAGCTCCTGTTGGACAACTTATTTTCTTAGGAACTGCTAATGTGGTGAATGATACTTTAAGTTGGATTCTTTATGGTGGAGTATCTATTGTTTTTCTAATTATTTCGCTGACATCAAAAAATAAAAATAGGAAAAAAGAAGGTTAGGACTTATTATCGCAAGGAGCTTTCTTTTGAATCCAAACCATTCTTATTTCATTTTATTTTTCTTCTTGATTAACTATCTGTTGAAATACTTGTCTTTCACTAACAATCAATTCATTTAAAACAATGGGTGTCAATTGATTATTAATACTATCTTTAATTAGCCATTCAGTCGTTACTGTATCATGCCATTCAATCTCACTTTGATTTTCATCTGCTAATGATACCTCATAAATAAAATTAAGTTGTTGGTAAGGCAGATCTCCATAATAAAAAAGATTTTCAATACAAGCAACTAGTCGATTAACTGTAATTTTCAAGTGTGTTTCTTCATAAAATTCTCTAATGATTGCGTCTCCAGTCGTTTCCTTCGTTTTGATTGCTCCACCTGGTAAAGTTTTAACTCCATCTGATTCATTCGTTACTAACACTTTCCCATCAATTTCTAGTATGCCACTCACTCTCACATCAAACTTGGTGTCGCCTATCATTGTTCTAGCGTCCAATATAATCCCTCCTCCAATATTTACTTTATTATACCAAAAACGAGGCTGCTCCAAATGTCAGCCTCGCTTTTATTTATACGAATAATTTTTAATAGTCAGGGGATAAAAAGTCTGCTCTCACGACAACTTCACCAAAAACGATCAATCAAAATGACTGATTGTTCGTTTTTGCCTCCAGTTGCTCAGAGCAAAACGACTTTTGCCCCACCCTTTCATGTTCTTAATATCTTTTTCTGAAATAAAGCGCCATACCACTCATAGAGATTAGTGATAATCCTACTAACGAAAGTAAGAATAGATTTTTTTCATTTTCACCTGTTTTTGGTAAATGGCTAGTCGGTGTTTCTCGACCAGTCCACGGCAATCTACGTGTTGGACTAACTGGATCAACCGGTACTAATGGAATTTTTGGTTTAGGATCCTTTGGTTTTGGTGGTGTAATGCTAGAATCTAACGTGTTCGTAATGGTTGTTCCATTTACACTCGATGTATAGCCCGCCACTGGCAACTCTTTTACAGTATACTGATAGTCATTTAAAGCTGCATCATGTTTGGGTAAATCATTGAAAGCATAGTGCCAATTACCATTTTTATCTGGTACGACGGTTTGCTTTCTAACAGGAAGATTACCATTGTTTTGATACAGTTCAACTATGATTGAATCTGGACGTGTATTCCCTTTATTACCATTATCATTCCAAAATTTTTGACCAGTGATTTCAGTCTTTTGATTATTTTGGTAAGTATTGGTAATATTTTTCCCTATTACTTTACTATCATAATTAGCTACTGGTTGCTCTTTCACTGTATAACTATACGCCTCTAACTGATCATCGTATTTTGGTAAATCAGTAAACTCATAAGTCCAATCACCTTTTTTATCTGGTGTTACTTCTTGAGTTTTACCTGACATTTTTTTGCCATTTTGATACAAATCAACGGTAATAGCATTTGGTCGAACATTTAATTTATTATCTGCATCATCCCAAATTTTCTTACCTTCAAATTTTATTTTATCATCATTTCGGTAAGTATTCGTTATAGTTGTTCCACTGACTTGACTGTCATAATGTGGAACTGTTTGTTCTTTAACGGTATATTGATAGTCATTTAACTGCTCATCATATTTTGGTAAAGCCTTAAATGTATATTTCCAATTACCATTTTTATCTGGTGTTACTTTTTGAGATCTGAATGGTTGCTTTTCATCATTTTGATATAAATCGACCATGATTGAGCCAGGTCTTGAATTAACTTTATTATCAAAATCTTGCCATCTTTTCTCTCCAGAAAGCTCAGTGACTTCGACATTTTTATAAGTATTAATAATTGTCGTACCTTCAATAACCGTTGTATAATCATCAACTGCTTTTTCTTTTACTGTATACTCGTATAGATTTAAGTCTTTATCATATTTTGGTAAGTCTTTAAATTCGTAAGACCACTCACCTTTAGTATTAGCTTTAACTTCTTGTGTTTGGTAAGCTTTTTTACCACCATTTTGATAGAGATCTACAGTAATTGATTCAGGACGTACTTTTAGTTTATTGCCTTCATCATTCCACTGTTTTTGACCCTCAACTTTGGTTAAATCTGTATTTTGATACGTATTAGTAATCGTTGTACCATTGATTTGCGTTTCATAGTGAGCCACAGGTTGTTCTTTCACTGTGTAACGATACTCATCGTAGTTAGCATCATACTTCGGTAACTTATCGAATGTATACTTCCAGTCACCTGACTTATTAGGTTCTACCACTTGTGTTTTAAATGGTTTTTCGCCTTCATTTTGATAGAGATCAACTTTAATTGAATCTGGTCTAGACTTAATTTTATTATTTTCATCAAGCCATTTTTTCTCACCAGAAATTTCCGTCTCATCATCATTACGGTAAGTATTAAGAATATTGTTACCTTCTACTTTACTATCGTAATGTGTCACTTCTTGTTCCTTAACCGTATACTTAAATTCTTTTAATTTTTCATCATACTTCGGTAAGTCTTTAAATGTATAGTGCCACTCTCCAGATTTGTTCGGTTTCACTATTTCAGTTTTACCTGGCATTTTTTCTCCATTTTGATAGAGATCTACTTTAATCAAACTTGGTCGAACATTTAGTTTATCATCTTTATCTGACCATGTTTTTTCACCAGATAATTCAGTTTTAATATCATTAATGTAGGTATTAGTAATCGTCGTTCCTTCTACTTTACCGTTGTATTTAGCAACATCCTGTTCTTTCACTGTGTAAACATACTTATCTAGATTAGCATCATACATTGGCAACTCTTCGAACGCATATGACCAATTTCCTTTTGCATCTCCTGTGACTGTTTGTGTTTTAAACGGTTTTTTATCACCATTTTGATATAAGTCAATTTGGATAGAGGTTGGACGTGTATTTAATTCATTGTCTTCATCTTGCCAAATTTTTTGACCCATAATCTCTGTTTTATCATCATTTCGATACGTATTAGTGATTGTTGTACCACTGACTTCACTATCGTAATGTGGTACTTTTTTCTCACTCACAGTATACGTAAATGGTTCTAATTCTTCGTCATATTTTGGCAAGTCTTTGAATTCATACGACCAATGATTATTTTTATCTGGTGCCACTGTTTGTTCTTTCATCGGTTCCTTATTACCATTTTGATGAAGATAAACAGTAATTTCACTTGGTCTTTGTTTTAACTTATCGTCTTTATCCTCTGACCAAACTTTTTCACCCTTAATCAAGGTTACTTCTTTATTTTGATACGTATTAGTGATAGTTGTACCTTCTACTTCACTATCATAATCTTTCACCGTTTTTTCTTTCACTGTGTATTTGTACTCATTTAATTCATCATCATATTTTGGTAAATCAATAAAGGTATAGTTCCAATTGCCTTCACTATCTGCTTTGACATTTTTAGATTTTATTGGTTTTTGGTCATCATTTTGATATAAATAAACTTTGATAGCTTTTGGACGTTTATTCAATTTATTATCAAAATCGTTCCATTTCTTCTCACCAGAAAGATTAATTTTGTCATTATTTCGATACGTATTAATAATAGTCGTATCCTTAATTTCAGTATTGTAATGAGGGACTTCTCGTTCTTTGATTTGATACTCATATTTCTCTAAGTTCTCATCATACTCTGGTAGATTAACAAACTCATATTCCCATTTACCATTTGTATCAGGTGTAACAACTTCTGTTACCATTGGTGCTTTGGATTCACCTTGATATAGATCAACATAAATCGTTGTCGGTCTTGATTCTAATTTGTTATCAAAATCAACCCATTTTTTCTCACCCTTAATACCAATCACCCGGTCATTGTCATACGTATTAGTGATCGTTGTATCCTTGATTTCCGTACTATAATGAGGTACTTTTTGCTCTTTCACTGTATAACGGTATTCTTCTAATTTATCATCATATTTTGGTAAATCAGTAAATTCATAAGACCATTCACTGGTTCCATTTGATTTCACTAATTCTGTTTTATATGGTTTTTTCCCTTCATTTTGATAAAGGTCCACTTGGATTGTAGCTGGACGTGAATTAATTTTATCATCATGATCTTGCCATACTTTTTTACCAGAAACTTTAGTTACCTCTTTATTTTGATAATAGTTAGTAATCATTGTACCATCAACTTCTGTTTTATAATCAGCAATTTTAGGTTCTCTGACCGTGTATTTATACTCTTTTAAATTAGCGTCATATTTAGGTAGATTAGTAAATTCATATAGCCACTTACCATCGTCACCCTCAACAACTGTTTTCTTATCAATTTTTTTATTATTTTGATATAATTCGACTTCAATAGATTCAGGTCGTTTATTTAATTTGTCATCTAAATCGACCCATTTTTTCTCACCCTTAACTTCTGTTTTATCATCATTTCGATAAGTATTAAGAATATTAAAGCCATCTACTTCACTATCATAATGATGGACAGGTTGCTCTTTCACTTTATACTCATAAAGTTCTAAATCATCATCATATTTTGGTAGATTTTTAAATGAATAGTACCAATAGCCATCGTCATCTGCAATCACTTTTTGTGACTGATACACATCTGTAGAATCAGAACGATATAGATCAACATAAATCGAAGTTGGTCTAGACTCTAATTTATTGTCTTGATCATCCCAAGCTTTATAACCTTTAATTTCTGTTTCATCTTTATTATCATAAGTGTTGGTAATTGTCGAGACATTAGTTACGTGATCATCTACGATTACACCACTATAACCTGGGACTTTCATTTCTCTAACCGTGTATTTATAAAGATCTAATTTTTTATCATACTTAGGTAAATTCGTAAATTCATAACTCCAAGAACCATTTTCATTTGGTATTACTTTTTGGGTCCTGTAAGGTATTTTACCATTATTACGATATAAATTGACTTGAATACTATTAGGTCTTTTGTTTAGTTTATTATTCTCATCCTCCCATTTTTTGTTAACAAGGACAGATGTTTTATCATCTACAACTATCGTATTAACAATCGCTGGTCGATTAGAATTAATGATAGTACTCGTATAATTATCAACTGGTTTTTCTTTTACCGTATAAGTATATTTATCTAACTTATCATCATAGACTGGTAGATCCTTAAACGAATACTTCCATCCATCTTGCTCACTGTTAATGGTTTGGGTAACTTCTTTTCCATCTTTATCGAGCATTAGATTACCATTTTGATGTAGTTCAACAGTAATTGATTCTGGACGTCTACCTAGTTTGTCATCTTCATCAAACCAGATTTTTTCGCCTTCTAATTTAGTTAATTCGTCATTTCGATAGGTATTTTTAATATCGTAACCATCAACTTTTGAATCATAACCAGAAATAGATTGTTCTTTCACTGTATACGTATATTCTTTTAGTTGACCATCATACTTAGGTAAATCCTCAAACATGTAAGACCAATTTCCGTTGTTATCTGCTTTGACCTCTTTCACATCATAAGGCAATTCACGACCACTTTGGTAAAGTTCAATTTTAATCGTTTCTGGACGAATTAATAACTTATTATCTAAATCATCCCAAGTCTTTTTACCGTCAATTTTGATTTTATCAGTATTACGATATTTATTAACAATATTAATTTCTGTTGGGCTGTTAACAATTATATTTGTTTTGTACTTATCCACAGCAAGCTCTTCTATAGAATAAACATACTCTTTTCCTTCATCATCATACTTAGGTAGATCTTTAAAATCATATTTCCAATTCGTTACTAAGCCAACTTTTTGAGAAACAGCTTGATAGTTTTCATCAATCATTGGATTACCATTTTGATAAAGAACAACAGTGATATAACCTGGTCGTTGTTGCAATGTATTATTTTCATCATCCCAAATTTTTTCACCAGATAGATGTGTTAATTCAGTTACTTTCTCAGACTGATTGATAAAATTAGGTCCGTCTTTAATTTGAGTATACCCTTCAATCTCTTCTTCTTGAGCTGTATAGATATTCTTACGACCATCTTCATCGTAAACTAATAAGTCTGTAAATGTATGTTGCCACTTATTGGTTTCTGATAATTCTACTTGCTGTGTTGTAGGATTACCATTTTTGAATAATGTTACTTTTACGATACCAGGTCTAGTTGTAAGAGCGTTATTAAAATCATCCCAAGATTTACTGACACTTAGCTCAGTCTTTTCAGTATTGATGTATTTATTAGTAATGACATACTCTCTAACTCTCTTATCGCTATCTTTTGATTCCTCAATACTCGTTGTATAATCTGCCACATTTTCCTTAATTTGATAAGGAATTTCATTTCCTAATTTATCATATACTGGGTAATCCTTATCAAACTCCCAAGCCCAATTTTTAGATTCATCTGTTTTCGTTTCGTCAATTTTAGTATCATCAACATAAAGTCCAACTGTGATTTCATTTGGACGATGTTTGGCATCCTCGTTATGCTCTATCCAATTTTTAATTCCTTTGAATCTTACTGTTTCATTATTAACATAATGGTTAGTGATGTCAAAGCCATCAATTTCAGATGTGTAACCCTCTGTACCACCTAGCATAAATTCTTTCACAAAATACTCTAAGAGGTCACCTTGTTTATCATATTTAGGTAATTCAGTGAATTCGTATTTCCAACCGTCCGCAGACGTTACCAATTTATTAGCTACTAATTTTGGTTCCGAATTTTTTTCTGTTTTTGAATACAATTGAATGGTTACATTTGGTCTAGTACTTAACTTACCATCATAATCGTCCCATTTTTTTTCACCATTGATATCTACTGTTTCAGTATTTTTGTAGGTGTTAACCACTTCAACTTCAATTTTATTATTGACTTCATCTATCGTTGAAATTACCTCTGAAGTATAAGGTGCTGCTACTTCTTCTACTACTTCATAAGTATAGGCCACGCCTTGTTCATCATATTTATCTAAGTCATTAAAGCTAAACTTATATTTATCATCTTTTTTAGCTTCAACTGTCTCAACTGGTGAACCATCTTTTATTAATGTAATTTCGATTGAATCAGGTTGAGTATTAAATTTATTATCATAGTCATTCCATGTTTTTTTACCATTAATTTGGATTTTTTCACGGTTACGGTATTTATTAATAATATTTGTTTTATCTACTTTTGGTGCATCATAAAATTCTGGTGGCTCAACTTCCATCACTGAATAATTATAATTAACACCTGGTGATTTTTCTAATGGTAGGTTGCTAAATTCATATTGCCAACCTTTACCTGGATTAGTTGTTGTTGTAACATTATTTCCATTTTCATCTTTCATTGGTTTACCATCTTGAAGAAGCCCAATTGTTACACTATCAGGTCTAGTATCATGAGTATTATTATAATCATCCCAGATTTTCAATCCGCTAATGCTTGTTTCATTAGTAGCATTATCAAACGTGTTAGTAATGATAACTGTATTATCTTTTGTTTGATAGGTCGTAATATATTGCGGGATTCCTTCTTCAATCACTGTATACTCAAACAAATCACCATTGTCATCGTATTTTTTTAAGTCGTTAAAGGTATGTTTCCAGTCATTTGCTTCATTTAAAATGGCTGAATTTTTTTCATCCTTATTGCCATCTATTAATAAGTAAACTTCGATAGATTCCGGTCTGAAATTTGGTTCATTACTATTTCCAGTCCATTTTTTTTCAACAGAAATTTTAGTTTTTTCGTCATTGATATACTTATTAAAAATATCATAACCTTTAACTTCTTGTGTATACCCTGGAACTGGCGTTTCTTTAACTGTGTAGATGTATTTATTGCCTTTAGCGTCATATTCATCTAAATTATCAAAACTGTATCTCCAATTACCTTTTTTATCAGGTTTTACTTTTTGTTCTTTTATTTTTTGAGGTTGGCTTTTTTCAATATTTTGATATAGTTCAACTGTTATTTCAGATGGTCTTGATTTAACATCATTAGAATGATTATCATCCCAATCATCCCAAAATTTCTCACCTGATACGTTGATTTTTGATGTTGGTCGGTAGGTGTTGGTAATTTTTCCTTCACTGACTTTTGATGTATATCCAAGTGGGACATTACTTTCCTCTACACGATAAGTGTATCGTTGCCCTTTATCATCATATACTTTTAAATCTGTAAATTTATATTCCCAGTTATTTTTACCACTAACCATTTGTTCTTTATATTTATGATTATTTTGATAAAGAACCACCTTCACTTCTTCAGGGCGAGTATCGAATTTATTTTCATAATCATCCCAAACTTTTTCTCCAGTGACTTCTGTTATCTCAGTATTTAGATATTTATTAGTAATTTCATATTTATTTACCTTTGATTCATATCCTGCAGGGACATTTTTTTCTTTCACTGTGTATTTAAATTCTTTACCTGTCTCTTTATTAAATTTCAGTAGATCCTCAAAACTATATTGCCATTTTGTTCTTTCCGAAGCTGTTGTTGTGTCGGATAAAACGCCGTCTTGATACAACTCAACGTCTACTGAAATTGGACGAGGTCCGCCAAAACCATTATTTTGATCTTCCCACTTCTTCTCGCCTGAAATATCTATTGTTTCTGTTGGATTGTAAGTGTTGACAATATTAGTTCCAGAATAAGTAGGCGCATAATTAGCCACCGGTTCCTCATCTACTGTATAAACGTAATCTTTTATTGTAACGGGATCAAATTTATCCAAATTTTTAAATTGATATTCCCATTTATTATTGCCATTTCCATTTTTTTCAGTTACTTTTTGACTTTCTAGCCATACGCCATTTTGGTAAAGATTGACTGTGATTTCTTCTGGACGAAGTTCTTTCATCGGTAAATTGTTCTCTTTAGGCTCATCCCATCTTTTAGTTCCTGATATATCAATTTTTTTCGGTTTTAACGTATTAACTAGATTAATTCCAACAGAAGTACTTTCATAGCCAATTAAATCATTACTCCATGAATGTTCAATGACTCGGTATTCAATCAAACTACCGTCTTCATTATATTTAGATAAATCTTTGAAGACATGCTCCCATTTTCCATTGCTACCCGATTTTACAGTTTGTCTTCTCCCTTTATCATACCAACTTCCCTCATACATTTGTTGAAGTTGGATATCAATAGAGTTAGGTCGAAGCTGCTTATAATTACCATCATTCCAAATTTTCTCAAATGGTATATCAACTAACTCTGCGTCATTATAAGTGTTATGAATATCATGGTTAATTGTCTCTGTTTCATAATTTAGAGGAACATTTTTTTCACGAACTTCATATGTATAAATCCCACCATTTTCATCATATCTTTGAAGATCATTAAATTCATATTTCCACCCTCTTGTTGCATAGGCATACGTTGTTTTTTCATATTGACCATTTCTAAATAACTGAATTTCAACGCTTACAGGTCGAGGATTTTTTAAGTCATTTTCTTTTAAATATTCTTCATCTTGATAAATTTCATCACCATGCCAAAATTTTTCACCTTTAATATTTAATTTTTCACTGATTGAATGTTTATTTTTTATATCTATATTGTTCCCATTTTTTATATATTCTGTTGTATATCCAGGAATCGGATCCTCTTTGACTGTATAAGTAATTTCTTTTAGTGAATCATCAAATTTAGGTAATTCTTTAAATTCATATTTCCAATCTGTTTTTTCTGACACTTTTTGAGTATCAATTTCCTTAATTCCTCTAAATAGACGAACCGTAATTTCTTCTGGTCGGATTTTATCTATATTATTTTCATCTTCCCATTTCTTTTTACCTGAAATATTTATTTTTTCATCATTTTTTAAATAATTTACCAAATTATACTGACCATCAGTATAAGTTTCATAACCTGGGACTTCTGTTTCATAGATCCAATAACGATACTCATGACCGTCCTCAGCATATTTAGGTAAGTCAGTAAACTCATATTTCCATTTTTGATTAGGCATTGCAGGTGCTAATATTTTTTGATCATATGGTTCTTCTTCATTGTCCCTCATTAACCAAATCGTAATAGACTTTGGACGAGTCTCCAAGCTATTATAATTATCATCCCACTTCTTCTCACCTGAAATATCAATTGTTTCTACTTCTTCTTTAGTGTAAGTATTAACAATATCTCTTTCGATTACTTGAGAACTGTAACCTTCTGGTACATCCACTTCTTGAACTTTATATTCATGTTTAGTTTTTGTTCCTTCTATGTAAATTGGTAAGTCAGTAAATTTATATGACCAATCTGTATTAGAAGAAACCTCTTGTTTTTGATAGTAATTTCCATCTTGATATAATTCAACTGTTACTTTGTTTGGACGTTTCTTGGCCTCATCATTATTATCTTTCCAGATCTTCTTTCCAGATAAACTTGTTTTTTCAGTTTTCTGATAAGTATTAACAATATTATTTCCTACAACACTGGATTCATAACCATTAGGAACATCTGCTTCTTTAACAGAATATATGAATGGTTTCCCCGTCTCATCATTAATATCCGGTAAATTAGTGAATTCATACGCCCAACTATCACTTGCGTAAGCATACTTATCAGTATATTCTACTGTATTTTTCCCATCATCTTGTTGAAGAATAATTTTTATCTTGTCTGGACGTTTTCTTGCCTCATCATCATTATCTTCCCAGATTTTTTTACCAGAAAATTTTGTTTTTCCAGTATTATGATATGTGTTTGTAATCACGCCACCATTAATATTGCTCTCATAATTAGGAATACTATCTTCTTTAACAGTATAGTTAACTGTTTTTCCATTTTCTTTTTCTGGTAGATTTTTAAATGTGCCTTGGTATTTATTGCCAGAATTTAAGAGCATCGACTCTTTTTCATCACCATTAGCGAATAATCTAACTGTTACTTCTGGTGTTTCCACTCCTGAAGGCACTTTTTCCCATTTCTTTTCAACTGGAAATTCTATTGTTTTTTCAGCGCCTGTTTTGGGATTTTTGACTATTTCTTCAACTGTTGTCGTGTCACTATCAGAAATAGTAACCACTCGTCCAGATGCCATTTCACTACTAATACTATAGCCAGAAGGAGCCTGAGTTTCTACGAGTAAATAGTCACCCTTAGTTAACTTGTCAAACAATGCATTTCCGCTTCCATCTGTAACCATCCGATTAACAACTTTGCCAGGGTCTTTATTCGTCCCTCTATACAATACAAATTCTGCTCCACTCAAGCGTTCATTCGGATTTTCTTCTGAAATTTTTCTTACGTTTAAATTTCTAGTTTTTCCTTGAATTATTCCAGAACTATCTGGCACTTTAACAGGTACCTTAACTTCAATCGGATTTTCAGTCGTATAGACACCTTTAGCTGTCATTCTAACTTTATTGGTTACTTGCTGAGAAGTTCCAGGTACTGTTCCACTCGGAAAAATAATTCGCCCTTGATACGTTAGAATTAACTTCGTCGTAACATCATCTTTTACCTTGATGTGAAAACCACGCTCCGTGTAATCTAAAATATAATCAATTCCTTCTAACATAGTGTAATTAGTATAAGGATTTCTTAAGACAATAGACTCTCTAATAATAATCTGATTTTCCCAGCTATCATCAAAAATTTCTAGGTCTTTTAAATGTTGATTATAAGGGTTGACGTCAATCTTCCAATCAATTAACGTTGGATCCAGCGAGTTTACTGTCCCATTTTTCTTTAAAAATAAATCGTTATTATTAATTTTTTCCAATGTTCCGGTTGCCGATTTTTCCGGTGTGTTATCATCAGAATAATAAGCAGTGTTTTCGATTGTTTTATTTAAAATATCTTTGGGATTTTTCAACTTAGTTCTAAAAACAACTTTTTGTGTGTAGTCATTTTCTATAAGTCCAGTTACTTTTAATTCGTTTTTAGACTCATTAAAGCTAATATTAGATGATTGATTTTCTTCCCAGTAAGAACTATATTTATAAAATACTTTAGCTGAATCTTTCACATAAGTTTGATCATCTTTGATTGGATCAATTAACATATGATTTGATTGAATCGGTACTCTCCCATTATCATTAATCACAACTGTCCATTCTATCTCGTTATCTTCTGGAATAAAATGACCCGATTTGGCTAATCCTATTTCTCCTAATGGGGGAGGAGATAACGTTTTAGAATCATCATCTTCTTTTTCCTTACCACTTACAACGTAATGATAATTAGCCTGATTGGTTTGTGATTTTCGATTATCCAGTGTTGTTGAATAAAAAATTCTAAAATGTTCTGAAGTTGGTTTTTTATAAGTTAACTTAAAACCTTTTGTTACACTACCTTCTTCAATCCAATCAATAGTATATTCATTAGCAGGTACAATGCTTTTATCAGCATACCAAACTTGCAGTGTTCCTTTATTTATTGAGCCTGTATCGACACGATCCTCAACCCACCAGCTATCTAATTTAGCTTTTTCCTGATTAATGTCTAGTGTCCATCTACCACCATTGTTTCCAATTATTTGAGGGGTAGATTTTTTAATCGTGCTAATGACGTCCCCATCTTCGCCGTCTCCATCTCCCTCACCTTCACCAGGTCCCGAGATATCTTTTTCAACAGTAATTTCTTGTTCTCCAGCAATCACCTTATTTCGAACAAATTTTGAATTACTATTAATAATTTTTGTTTTGTATTTGATAATAACTTTCTCATTAACATCTTGGTTAAAATTAAAATCAAAAGATTTTTTATCAGCAGACGGTTTTACTGTATGTGATAAATTGGGTGAAACCGTCATGCTATCTTCAATCAATGTTCCATTTTCTATATTATCTGTAAAAAATGCATCTTTTTGATCTATATGAAGTTCTTTAGGATTATAAGTAATGGTCCAGTCTACGGTTTGATTTTTTTTATCATAAATCCCCGCTTCTTTAGTAATTAACTCTTGTCCTGCATTAGCTTCTGCAGTTGCACTTTGTCCAATCTCTTCATTTCCAACCTTACCGAATAATAACGCTGTATTAGTTACTGTTCCCGTTGTTCCAAGTAATAAAGGTGTACTAATATCTAATTGATAAGGGCTATCTATCGAATTCAGTCCTGTATTGATAATTCCTTCCTTATTAACAGTCATTTGAGAAACATCTAGCTTTTCTACTTCTGTAATATTTCCTTTAATATCAACATCTACTTTTCTCATCCCATCAATATTAATACTTTTAGCAACATCTTTTATTCCAATGCGTGTAAAATCCGATAATGTTAAATCATCTATTTTTAAGTAATTTGGGTTAATTAAAACTTGCCACTTTAATGTATCTCCTTCACTACCTACATATTGTTTTTCAATGTATGATTGGTATTGTCCAACAATAAAGATCACTAGCCCATCCGTATTTATCACACCGGGAATTTCAATGGTATGCTCTCCGGGAATAATAATCGTTTTCTCATCAATTTTCATGGAAAACATCAGTTTGCCATCTACATCATTATTTTTAGAAACTTCAGCATTGAAAACCATCTTGACACTACCATCAGTTTCAGCATAATATTTTCCATAAACTATATTGTTATCAGGGTCAACTAAATCTCCATCCTGACTTTCCGTTAATGTTATAATATCTGATTCTGGTAAGGAAAACTCAAAATAATCACCATCAGCCATGGTTGCTCCAAACTCATCCGGGATTCTAAACTGATAATTGATTTGAAATTTATCACCAATCTTCAATGGATCAACTGCTGTGATTGGTTTTCCGTTTAAAGTCATGTCAGCATCAGTTAAAATCATAGGTTCACCATATTTATCTTTTGGCAATTGATCAGCATTAGGCATTTTAGTTATATCTCTACCACCTTCAACTGCTCTCTCCTCTAATTTTTTTTCTTCTGATTGCGTCTCTGCTTCTATCGTCTCATCCGTTTGTTTTTCATCTTCATTATCTGATGTTAAAACAGTCTCATCAATTGGCACATTAGCAATTGCCTCATTAATCGTATTTTTTACATCTGGTAAGTTCCCAGGTTCTTGTTCAGTAATAACCTCACTATCCACTGTTTCTGCAAAAGCCTGAATTGTTCCAATTGTTGAAACAAATTGAGCCAAGATACTCATTAACATAACCGTAAGCATAAATACCGATTTTTTTAATTTCATCTCTTTATTCCTCCCATTTTTATTTATATAACCACCGTTCAAAAAACGTCATTTTAAAAAATAACACATTTTAAAAAAAGAAACAATTTTTATTTTTTTTAAAACTCCTGTTCTTAAAAAAAACTTAATATTTGTAACTTAATATTTGTTAAAATTAAAAAAATTAAACCCTTACTAAAAAACCCTCCATTATAAAACTATATTGATTTTTTTGTTATTTAAAGTATAACACATACCGATAAAAAGGTAGAATAAAACAATTTGTACATTTGTTTTTCTTTATATAATATATTATACCCAAAAATAAATATTCTTTTTAGAGAGTCTTGTCTTAACAAAAGACAATATCTATAAAATTAAAACAAACTATTTATTACCAATATAAAATAAACATTTTATATTGGTAATAAATAAAAAAAAGACAAAACCATCAACCGATGATTTTGTCTTTTTTAGTTTAATTTACATTATTTTTATTTAACAACAATCGCTTCAATTTCAACCTTTGCATCTTTAGGTAATCTAGCAACTTCAATTGTACTACGACTTGGAAAAGGTTCTTCAAAAAATGAACCATAGACTTCATTAACAACGGTAAAATCATTCATATCAGCTAGAAAAATTGTTGTTTTGACAATATTCTCCATTGATGCACCAGATTCTTCTACAATTGCTTTAAGGTTTGTTAAACTTTGTTTCGTTTGTTCTAATACGTCATTTGGCATTTCTCCATTTACAGCATTAATTGGTAATTGACCTGAAACAAACAACATATCCCCTGAAGCTTTAACTCCTTGTGAGTATGGTCCAATTGCTTGTGGCGCTTTAATAGTTGCAACTTGTTCTTTCATTTTATTTTCCCTACTTTCATTTTAATTCTCAAATAAATCGTAACATAGAAGTTTTTAACTAACAACAGCTGTTCTCTTATATTTTATTTAAAAAAGTCTTACTTTTACTTATTTTCACCTGGTATTAAACTAGTTGCTGTAAATATCGCTTTCACAATTAAGGGAGTGATCACCATTGCTGCAATCATCTCTGGAACGCCATTTGTTCCTACAACAACTAAAAGAACCGTCCAAAGCCCAGAAGAAGTTGTTTTATAAGCCTCAGCAACTGGTCCAGTGTATAAAAATCCCATTAATCCCAGTACAAGAACAGTGTTAGTTAATGAAGCCAAAGCTGCGGAAATAACAGTAGAGACAGACATTTTTTTGGTTTTTTTATATAGAAATGAAAATAAAAAACCTGCTACAAAACCTACTAAGACTCTTGGTAAAACAGAGATAACTGGATTTGTAAAAATCAATGTATCCATTGGAGTTGTTGGCATGGTCCACGCTCTAAACATGGTCAAAAGTCCCCAAATCAAACCAATCAACATACCATCTTTCGTTCCTAATGTGATAGCTGCCACGATGACTGTAATGTGAATAATGGTTAAACTCGTTGCAAAGAGTGGAATATATCCTAAAAATGGTACCATCGACTGAACCATAATAATGGCAATTAAAATACCACGAATTGTTAAACGATAGGCTTTACTATTATTTTTCAAAACAACAACCTCTTTTCCAAATTTTAATTATAATAGCATGTTATTCTGAAAATTTCTATCGTTTGATTTATGAGACGCAAGATGACAAGCTATTTCTTTAGCTGTATACTTAATTTAATTAAACCATTAAGTAAAGGAGCAGCTATTTATGAAAAAAACACCACGCTTTTGTACAACCATTTTAGTAGGAAAAAACGCTTCTATGGACGGCTCAACCATTATTGCTAGAAATGAAGACGGTAGTGATTCAGCGAATCCACAAAAATTTGTTGTGATAATGCCTGAACACCAGCCGACAACCTATATTTCAAAGGTTAATCAAGTAACTGTTCCTCTTCCTGAAACAGGTTTGTCCTATACTAGTACGCCTGACGTGGATGACTCTTATGGAACCTTTGCTGGTGCAGGTATCAATAGCTTGAATGTTGCCATGACAGCTACTGAAACAAGTACGACTAATTCAAGAATTCTGGGTATTGATCCTTTGGTTGAAACTGGACTTGGCGAAGCTGACTTCGTAACGATCGTCTTACCTTATATTCAATCAGCCAAAGAAGGCGTTCTTAGACTAGGTAAGCTTCTTGAAAATTATGGGACTTATGAATCTAATGGCATTGCCTTTTCTGATAAAAATGATATTTGGTATTTGGAAACAATTGGTGGACATCACTGGGCAGCAATAAAAATACCTGACGATGCTTACGTGATTGCTCCTAATCAATTCAATATCGACCAGTTTGATTTTAACTCAGAAGATACACTTTATTCAGAAGGATTAGCTGAACTCATCAAAACGCATCATCTTAATCCTGACTATGAAGGAACTAATTTGCGTCACATATTTGGCAGTAGAACCATTAAAGATACTCAATACAACACTCCGAGAGCATGGTTTGTTCAGAACTATTTTAATCCAGAAATAATACAAGACATTGAATCATTCGACTTACCATTTACTATTCGCCCAAGTCGCAAAATATCAATTGAAGATATTAAATGGTGTCTCAGCTCTCATTATGAAAATACTCAGTTTGATCCTTATGTTGAAAATGATGTTTCAAAAAAATATCGTTCTATTGGTTTAAATCGTAATCTCGAAGTCCATCTTTTACAAATTAGAAATCACGTACCAGATAATATTGCGGGAATTCATTGGCTAGCATTTGGCCCTAATACCTTTAATGCTATCGTTCCTTTTTACGCTAATATTACAGATACACCTACTTCTTTTAAAGAAACAACCAGTCATTATCAACCACAATCTATTTATTGGTTAAACCGTACGATTGCGCTTTTAGGTGATACTAATTTTGATTTATATAGTAGTCTTCATGAAAATTTTGAACAAGATATTATGGCACAATGCCGATCTATCCAGCTTAAAACAGATCAAAAAATAATGGCTAACGAAATAACTATAAAAAACTTAGAAACAGCTAACGCTCAAATGGCTGAACTCTACTTAGAAAGAGCCACAGAGCTTTTAGGCGATATGGTTAACACAGGCTCAAAAAAAATGACACTAAAATTTAATTTAGCAGACTAAATAAGGTGGTGAAAAAGGCGCTTAACTCCAAGCAACTGGAAGGAATCTCAAACAATCCTTGTCTTTGGATTGTTTGAAATTTCTGAAGTTATCGTAGGAGTAGATTTTTTATTCCCGACTAAAAAAAAGGTGGTGAAAAGGGCGCTTGACTCCAAGTAACTGGAGTAAAACGACTTTTGACCATCCATTTTTTTTATTTTTTCTTTTCTTTCAATTGTAATGAAAACTTCTTAGGAACTTTTGTTGTAAAACGCATTTTTTTGCCTGTTGTTGGGTGTGTAAAGCCTAAAGTTGTTGCATGTAGTCCTAATCGTTTCATTGGATTACCTTTGGCACCATATTTTTTATCTCCTACAACCGGATGTCCAATTTCTGCCATATGAACACGAATTTGATTTTTTCTTCCTGTATCAAGTTGAACTTCAAGTAATGAATAATTTTGGTTGTCTCTTATTTTTTTATAATGAGTAACTGCTTTTTTACCACCATTATCAAAAGGACAAGAATGAATTTTAAAAGCCTTACTTTCTGTTAGCCAAGAAGTAATTGTCTCTTTTTCTTTTTTTACATTTCCTTCTACTAACGCAGTATACAATCTTTCACTTACTAAATCTTTCCAATTTTCTTGAAGAATTAGTTTTGTTTTTTCATTTTTAGCAAAAATCATTAAGCCTGATGTTTCTCTGTCTAAACGGTGAACAATATAAACCCGATTTTGTGGATTTTCTTGCTTAACATACTGTTTCAATTGGCTATACGCTGTTACATCGTATCCTTGTTGTGTTGCTACCGATAACATGCCTTCTTCTTTTTCAATCACAATGATATCATCGTCTTCATGGATAATTTCGATACCCATTAATGCAATTTCTTTTATAGCGGCTTTATTATCTTGAATCACAACTTTTTGACCTGGTTTTAATTCTTGATTATGTTGTGTCACAATTTTTCCATCTACAGTTACTTGTCCACGTGTCATGATTGATTTAACTGAATTACGACTCATTTTATTCAGTGTTTTAATTAAGAATGGTAATAATTCAATCGATTCTTCAATTATATAGTGACTAGCTCTTACAGGTTGATTATCTTTTTTTGGTGTTCTTGGTGTTTTTGGTGTTTTTTGTTTTTTAGGCATTTTTTATTCTTCCTAATCATCTTTATTTTTCTTTTCCTTACTTTACCATGTTTTAGACTAAAAAACATGAGAAACCATAAATTTTACCTGAAGCTTTTTTTGATTAAGTTGCTATTTTTGTTATAATTGATTTCGTGAATAATTTATATAGGAAAAAGGGGAACGTTCAAATGAAATTAAAAAAAATCATCTTCGGAACAGTCGCAGCTACATTTTTACTTGCTGGTTGTTCAAGTAGTAACGATGAAGCAAAAAAAGACAATGACACTGTTAGTGGCGAAATCACTGTTTTAACCAACCGTACTGACGGTGATGACATTTTTAAACAGGTCGAAAAGGAATTTATAAAAAAATATCCTGATGTAACAAAAGTTAAATTCGAAAATATTGCTGATTACGATAAAACAGTAACAACACGTCTAAATGGTGGAGATTACGGAGATGCTCTATTTATTCCTTTCTCAATGGCTGGCAATCGCAGTAACTATCCTGATTATTTTGAATCTTTAGGAACAACAAAAGAATTAGAAAAAAAATATCTTGATGTCTATGAAGCTGACTATAAAGAAGAAGTCTACGGTTTACCTGTAGCACTTAATACATTAGGCATTATCTATAATGAAAAAGTTCTTAAAGAAGCTGGTATTTCAGAAGTCCCTACTACAACAGAGGCTTTTATCAAAGATTTAGAATTAATTAAAGCAAAAACCGGAGCGACTCCTTTTTACTCTAACTACCAAGCGGTTGCTATTTGGGCAGGTGCTCTAACTTCCTTTGGTGGTGAACAGTTTAAATCTGATACATTAAAATCAGGGGATGCCTTTCAAGAAGGAATGCCTATTCGTGAAGTCATGGATTTATTCTATGAAATGGCCTCAAAAGGTTTAATCGAAAAAGACCCAATGACCTTAGATGGACAAACCGCTTTTAAAGACCTAGCTGATGGAAAAATAGGTATGCTGATGCATGGTTCTCAAGAAGTTACTGGTATTCAGAAAATGACAAAAGACCCCATTCAAATGATGAATTTTCCTGTCGAAACAAAAGGTAAAACGAGTTTTCCTATTGGTGCTCCTTCTGTTATTGGTGTCAATAAAAACTCAAAAAACAAAAAAACAGCGGAGGCTTTTGTTGATTTCTTCGTTTCAAATGACAGTGGTTACACTAAAGATTTAAATGGTATTTCTAATACGAAAGCAGATGTTTCGAACGAGCAGCAAAAATTAATGGATAATAGTCATGTTGTCTTAACTGTAGCCAAAGAAACACCTGAAACTAATGCTACTTATGCTAAAATTGCTGATGAAGTTGGTATCACTCGCCTAACTGACGTCTTACAACAAGTGATTAATATTGGTTTATATCCTGATAAAAATATAAGTTATGATGACTATACTAAAGAACTATCTGAAAAATGGACCACAGCTGCTAAAAATCATGACTAAGAATCATAATAAACAGATTATTATTTTTTTAAGCCTTCCTATTTTATTGTTAGTTATCTTCGGGATTCTTCCCATTATTAATTTTATCGTCATTAGTTTTACTTCGTGGAACGGTATGGGAACAACCTTTGAATGGGTAGGTCTAGACAACTACACTACCCTTGTTAAAAATCCTGTGTACTGGCAAGCTTTACGAGTTAATACCTATTACCTTGTTTCAGGTATTTTACAAATGATCATTGCATATTATTTTGCAGTGATTCTATCAGAAAAAACAAAAGGAAAGAACTTTTTTAAAAGTCTTTTTCTTTTGCCTTCACTGATTAGTAGTATGGCTGTTGCCATGATTTTTCGTTTATTTTTTAGTCCAAATGGCGCTTTTGATCAGCTGCTTAGTTTTTTACACTTAGATCAATGGATTACTTTTTGGTTAGGTAATCCTGATCAAGTTAATATTACGCTAGCTAGTATTTCTCTATGGCGTAATTTAGGTATCAGTTTTATTTTATATTACGGTGCTATTCAAAGTATTCCTCGTGAGTACAATGATGTTTGTTTACTTGAAGGAGCCTCGCTTTGGCAAAAAACAAGATGGATTACTATTCCTCAAACAATAAAAGTCATTTATTTAAATTCATTACTATTAATAATAGGTGTCATCTCTGTTTTTGATATTCCTTTTATTTTAACCAATGGCTCTAACGGTTCCACAACGATTGTCGTTCAAACCATGAAACTTGCTTTTGAACAAAAAAAATACGGTTTAGCATCTGGACTATCAGTTTGTATCACGCTGATGATCGTCCTACTCAGTAGCCTGTTACATTACAGTAAAAATAAAGGAGGTCATAAAAAGTGAAAACAACTTTTTCCTTTCTAAAATATACCTCTCTTATTCTTTGGACCATAATTATTTTATTTCCATTGGGCATTCTATTATTTGGCTCCTTTATGTCCCTTGAAGAATTTTCAAGTTCTCAAGGATTACGACTACCTAATAGTTTTCTTTATTTTGATAACTACGTAACCGCCTTAAAAGAAGGTCAACTCGTTAAAAGTTTTATCATTACCTTTTTAATTATTCTTATGAGTGTGATGATGAGTATTTTTATTGGTTCAATGGTTGCTTATGTTTATCACCGTTTCCGTTTTAAAGGTCGGAAGTTATTATTACTTTCTTATTTTTTAGTTTCAGCTGTTCCCATGGTCATCACACAAGTCGGAACCTTTAATATCATGACAACACTACATCTCTACAATACTATTTGGGCACCTATTATTTTATACATTGGAGCCGATGTAACGATGATCTTTATTTATTTACAAAACATGGAACAACTTCCACTTGAACTCGATCAGGCAGCTATGATGGATGGTGCTTCATTTTTTAAAATCTACTGGCACGTTATTTTACCTTTATTGACACCTGCAACAACGACTGTCGCCTTGTTAAAAATGTTAAGTATTTATAATGATTTTTATATTCCGTACTTATACATGCCAAGTAGTGATTTACCAACGATTTCTACAGGTATCTTTCGTTTCGTTGGACCTTCGCAAACTAACTGGCCTTTAATTTGTGCTTTTATTTTGATAAGCATGATTCCCATGCTTATTATTTATCTCATTCTACAAAAACAAATCGAAAAAGGGTTATCACAAGGGAGTATTAAACAATAATGATTAAAAAATTATTTAAATGGGCACTCGGCTTTCCTTTTAGAGCCTATACCGTAATGGAGCTTCGGACAGGTTTTGCTACTGGGCTACCTATTCTAAGTTCTAGTCTTTTTGCAGCTTACTTAACAGGTAAACTCAACTGGCTTTATCTTGGCCTTTTCTTTATCTGTGGGTTTTCATTTAATATTGTCGCTAATGTGGCAAATGAAATTCGGGCTTATCTCAAGCAGGAAGAAGATGAAAATACGTTTACTGGACATTTAGGAAGTGAAGGACTTGTCAGAGGAGACGCTACTTTTTTAGATGCTTGCCTTGTCTTATTAGCTTGGATTGCGCTAGGTGGTCTAACAGGTCTTTTACTTGTCTACTTAACAAATAGTGTGGCACTTTTACTAATGGGCTGTTTAGGGTTACTGGCTGCTCTCTGCTATTCTTTAGGTCCCTCTCCGTATATTGTCTTACCAATTGGAGAATTTGTATCAGGACTCTTAGTAGGTGGTTTAAGCTCCCTTGTCGCATTTTGGCTTCAAACAGGTTGGCTTAATACTTCTGCTTTCATCTATGCTTTTATTTGCATGATGTTAACCGTCTTTTTAATGTCTACCAATAATACTGGTGACTATGAAAAAGATCAAGGAATCAGAGTTACTTTTCCCCATATTATTGGTTTTAGAAACTCTATTTTGATAATGATACCTGAAAGTATCTTAGTATTAACGGCATGGCTTTATTTAAGTTTAACGGACTTAACTTGGTGGCAAGCCTTAATCGGTTTTTTAATTTTCTTTATCGAAGGTTATCTAAGATGGCTTAAAGACTACTTAAAAATTCAAACTGTTTATCCAGAGATGGGGCGAGATTTCGGTCCTAGACCGCTGCTTTTAATTCGAGCATTTCATACTACCATGGCTCTTTTATTTTTTATTGCAACTTAATTGAAAGGATGGTTTATTATCGCAACCATTAGATTACAACAAAATCGGATTAATCCATTAGTTCTACCAGTTATATTAGCAAAAGAACTGGGATTTTTTGAAAAACATGATGTCGATGTGACATTAGAATTAGCAGATGACTTTATTTTTCAAGGTAAAGCCGCTTTTTTAAATGGAGAAGTTGATGCTCAAATGGGAGATACTACTTTCTTCTTTTACTACCTAAAAGATGGAAAAGATGCTGTGATTACTTCTACTTTAACTCGCACCATTCAACTAGCAGGTTATGAAAACTCAAAATACTTAACTGATTTTAGAGTTGGCATTAACAGAACAGGACTTTTTCGATTTTTTGCAGAAACTTACCTGTATGACGTACTACCTAAAACCAGTTATGTTTATATCAACAACACTTACGAGAGAATGGAAAAATTGAAAGCTCACCAAATTGATGGCCTTGTTGCGATTGATCCTTTTATCTCAGAAGTTTTAGCTATTCCTGATACAGAGGTTATCTGGCATTCTAATGAATTAGATGCCTGTTATGTGATGTGGTGTTTTGACGCTAATTTTGTTAAAGAGAACCCAGAAGATGTTAAAAATTTCCATTTAGCTTTAGAAGAAGCACAGTCATATTTCAATCATCAAACTTCTGAAGAAAAAATAAATCTATTGACTAATTATTGCCATCTTCCGATAGAAAAAGCGCAAGCTTTCGCTGACTTTAATTACGAAGAACAACGTAATTATTCTGAACTAGATTTTATGTTACTACAAGAATGGTTATTTAAAAATCAAGAAATCAATGGTAAAATATCTCCCACTAAGGGAATATTTAAGACGTTTGGTTGAACATCAAAAACATCTTTTTATCTCCTGTCTATTAGAGTATACTTAGCGTAAGTATATTAGACAGGAGATGTTAGCATGAAAAAAAGTATTCCTATCAGTCTTATTATTATTGGTGCTGTTATCAGCCCTTTACCAAATTATCTTATAAACTTAATTATAGGTCTTGCTTGTTTGTTTGCTTTTTACGATATTGGAATTAAAAAAAATTTGGAACTTGCCAATCTTGTTTTGAATAGTCAAAATCCAAGTCAATGGGATAAAAATATGGGGAAAATAACTGCTATAATCTCTTTAATATTGGCAATTTTATTTTTAGGTTTATCTTTGTATCATTTTATAATCTCTTAGTAATGATAGTTTTCTTGAAAAATGTCGACATCAAAAACATCTCACCCGAAAATTTTGGGTGAGATGTTTTTGATACTATGTTATTCCCAGCGTTTTTGTTCTAAACTAAATGCAATGCCGTCCTCATCTGCATCGGCTGTTATTTCGTCAGCTACGGCCTTTAAATTGTCTGTCGCGTTTGCCATAGCAATTTTATACCCTACTGCTTCAAACATCGCTAAGTCATTGTCTCCATCTCCAAAAGCAATCGCATCGTCTTTCGTTAGATTCAAGTAATTTAAAACAAAGTTAACAGCGTTTTGTTTATCAATGCCCTTAACCGCAATTTCACCACTTTCAGGTCCAAACAAATGAACGGTTGAATGATACATATGGAACTCCTCACCGAATTTAGCATCAATTTCTTTAAAAGGAATCGTATTGTTAATAAAGGAAATCTTATTCACATTGCCATGATCCACTTGATCATTATCATAATTATTTGTTAAATCAAAGAACCATTGCATTTTTACGCTCATTTCATCAAAGGATGTACCGTCTTTATCGGAAATCTTTTTAACTTCTTCTTTAATTTTGCGTTCACAATTTTCACTACCAAACAAACCATCATTAGATTCCAAGTAATACCCCACATCATGTTTTCCAAAGAAATTAATAATCTCTAAAACTGCTTCTTTAGGTAGCCTTTTATGACTAACAACTTGCTCATCAATGACAATATATCCTCCACCAGCACCAATAATCCCATCAAATCCCACTTCTAGAATACTATCTATTATTTCCGGTTTAGAACGTCCCGTACAGATATAAGCTAAATTTCCAGCTTCTCTAAATTTACGAATAGCGGTTACACTCGATTCAAGTACTTCCCCACTACTATTACACAAGGTTCCATCCACATCAAAAAAAGCTATTTTTGTCATTTTTAAAATTCCTTCCTTATATTATTAATATACGCTCCAGCCATTGTACATGTTAATGATTAAGACCAGTATGATCACCACTTGATAAATCTGATTAACTCGTTTATCTGTCACTTTTCCACTTATAAATGAACCTAAAAAACCTCCTATAATTGCAGCAGGAATTACATAATAAAGAATTGTTAAATCATAGCGATTCAAATCAACAGTAAAAAAGATGGTTGTTACTTTTGATAACTGAGAAAAAAAGATACTGATAATGGAATAAACAGTCGCTTCTTTAATCGGAATATTAAATAATAACATTAAAAGAGCCACATTAATTGGTCCTCCACCGATACCTAAAAGACTAGCTAAAAAACCAAGTAACAGCCCTGAGATAATTTTCAAAAAATATGAATCAAATGTAAAATTTTGCCATATTTTTTTACTGTAAAGAAAAGAAAATAAAAGTGTTACGACCGTTAAACTGATTTGAATTAACTGAACTTCTCTACCAGTAGGAAATAAAGCCAATATTTTTTCAAAAACATTATTTCCTAGTAATCCCCCAACCATAGCTCCAACTGAAATTTGTAGTGCAAATGACCAATTAATTTTTATCCCATTTTTTGTTTGTTTATAAGTTGATACCACCGACATAGTTAAAACAGCTACGCTAGAATAAAAAGAAATCGCAGCAACCGAATGAACATCAATCAAATCAAATAGTGGTTTAATCAAAACACCACCACCCATTCCTGAAATGGCTCCTATTGTGTTAGCACACACAATAATTAAAAAATAAATCCAACCAATCATTAACTTAACCTCCAATCAACACTATAACTTTTAATCATTTTCGATCTTCATCCACAGAACATAACTATCTTCATTTTTCTTCAGTGCTTCTTTATCTAATTTTCCAGATTCCAAATTTGGTCCATAAGCAGCATCTTTTCCATTAGCAAAAGCTGCTAATATAACTGGATTATCTTTCGTCAACCGTACTTTATTCTGAGTCAAGCCACTTGAAGTCCCTGCTCCGTCTTTCTTCATCTGATAAGAGAAATTCGTGGTTACGCCTTCTTTTTTTACTGCTAGTTTTAACTCCGACTCATCATCACTATAATCTATGCCCCAAATGAGATTTCCTTTTATTTCTTTTTTATTACTTGAAATAACAGATATCCCATCCTTCTCAACTAGCTTATCCTTCTTATAATGTTCCATATAAATAACTAATTTATCGCCTGAAGTATTAAAATTTAATTTTTCTTCCATCGAAAATAACATACCATCGAATTCTGAGTTAACTCGTATGATACTATTTTTCGGTGCTGAAGTATTGAATTGAAATAATTTTTGATCTAAAAATTGGTTGTTAATAAAAATAAGAAGAGCAATTAAGACCAGTGTTGAACCTGAACTGATTAAGATTAATCTCATTTTGTCCTTGTTTATTTTTAACTTATTCATCTAAATTACCTCCTTTTATTTAATTGTAACTTAATGATAAAAAATTGGCGAATTTAAACAAAAAACCACTTATCTTTTTTACTAGAAAGTGGTTTAATACATCTATTTATTTTTCTTAATAAAATCTCTCACTTCTAATAAATCATTAAATTGTTCTGTTGGATGAAATGCTCGTTCTTCATTAACAGGTAGTTTAATCTTAAGTGGAAATTCGCCTTCAATTGGTGGTAAATCTGTAATATCGTCTTCAATTAAGAAACATGGAATATTAGCTTTATTAGCCGCTTCAACACCTACAAGAGAGTCTTCTAAAACTAAAGCATCTTCTGGTGCGATATTTAATTTCTCACATGCTTTTAGGAAGATTTCAGGATTTGGTTTACCTTTTGTCACTTCATCTCCTGCGACGATTGTATCAAAACAATCTGGCATTTCTTCAATTTCCATATAAAATGAGATGATTTCTCGTTTTGATGAAGATGCTACCGCGATTAAATAACCGTTCTCTTTCAGAAATTGTAACAATTCAAGTAATCCTTTTTTCTTAAAAACTCTACGATCTGTCTTAATGATTTCTAGTTTATTGGCTGTCATAAAATCACGCCAAGTATCTGTAGGTTGCTCACTTCCATACAATTCTTTTAAAGCCTGACGAAATCCTGCTTCATTACGTCCCGTTAAATGATAATAAACATTTGGATGTAGTTCAAAGTTATATTTTTTTGCTGTTTCGCTGTAGTTACGATAAGCAAGGCGGCCTGTATCAAACATCAACCCATCCATATCAAAAATTACTAATTTCAATTGCTTCCCTCTTTTTCTTTTTAGTAATAGTATTATAACATATCACTTTAATACACCAACACTTCCCCAACTTTCATCACATATCCCACCCCATTAGCAAGCTGACTAACCAATTCTTCTGGATTTTGTTCAATGACAGGAAACGTATCATAATGCATTGGAACTACTTTTTTTGCTTGAATTTTATTTTGAGCTTTCACTGCGTCTTTGATTCCCATTGTAAAATTATCTCCAATTGGTAGAAAAGCTAAATCAATATCAAAATCCTCATTCAGTAGTTCTAAATCACTAAAATAGGCCGTGTCCCCCGCGTGATAAATAGTCACACCATCCACCACTAATACAAATCCAGCTGGTTCTCCCATATAGATCATCTCTGCACCAGTATCATATCCCGAACTATGTTGGGCAAATACCATTTTCACTCGTCCAAAAGAAAAATCATGGGAGCCACCTATGTTCATTTCATGAATATTTTTTATACCATGTTTTCGTCCAAAGTGTGCTATTTCAGGAATCGAAATAACTGTTGCTGAATTATTTTGAGCGAGTTTGACCATATCACCCACATGATCATTATGCCCATGAGTCACTAAAATATAATCAACTTTAACCTGATCAACCACTAAATCAGTTAATGGATTCCCTGTTAAAAATGGATCAATGATTATTTTTTCACCTGTATTTGTTTCGATCATCACCACTGAATGACCATGATAACTTACTTTCATTTTCATACCTCCGCCAATTTATTTACTACTTTCAGTTTACCTTGTTTTAATTAATATCTCAAAAATTATAAAAACTAAACAATTGACAAAGCATAAAAAAAGGATTAAATTACATGTAACAAATAAAGTTACATTAAAAATTAAGTGGAGGTTTTATTATGAAAATTGGAATTATTGGTGCAACAGGAAAATCAGGAATGGCTATTTTAAATGAAAGTGTGTCACGTGGACTTGATGTGACTGCGATTGTTAGGAATAAAGAAAAATTAAGCGACAAGACAGTTAATTTTATTGAGAAAGATTTGTTTAGTTTAACCACTGAGGATTTAAGTTCTTTTGATGTGGTCGTCGATGCGTTTGCTGCTTGGGGAGATAACGTGGCTCAACACAGTACGAGTTTGACTCATTTAACTGGTATATTAAAAGATACTACTACTCGTTTGTTCATAGTTGGTGGTGCTGGTAGTTTATATGTGGACATGGACAAAAAAATTCAATTGATGGATGGTGCTGAGTTTCCTGATGCTTACAAACCACTTGCTGTTGCGATGGGAAAAGCTTTAGAAAACTTACGTCAAGTTAAAGATGTGAACTGGTTATACATTAGCCCTGCTGCGATGTTTGATGCAGAAGGTCAAAAAACAGGGCAATATGTTTTAGCTGGAGAAAAATTTAGTACAAATGAAAAAGGTGATAGCTATATTAGTTACGTAGATTATGCGATTGCTGTAGTTGATTTAATGAGTCAATCTGAGTATAATCAAAAAAGAGTTAGTGTCAGAAACTAATAAATGACTATTATTGAAGGAGGTTAGTAAGATGGCAATGTCCACTAAATTAAGTGTGGCGGTTCATATTTTAAGCTTATTAGAAATTGAAGCTTCTTCAACACCAACTTCAACCGACATCTCAAAAAGTGTGAACACTAATCCAGTGGTCATCAGACGGATTATGAGTCAGTTAAAACAAGCGGGACTTCTTGAAAGTCAGCCAGGAAAGAAAGCCAATCGACTCGCAAAAGATGCCCGTGAAATATCTCTATATGATATTTACATGGCAGTTGATGGGGATCAGGATGTCTTTAATATCCATAAAAATACCCACCCTAATTGTTTAGTCGGAAGTCAAATTCAACGAGTTTTAGATAGTAAATTCGAGATAGCTCGGATTGAGATGGAAAACTCCTTAAGAACAATGCCTTTGTCTGATGTGATTTGGGATATTGAAAGTGCGAGAGAATAACAAAAAAATCCTTACTTACGTAGGGATTTTTTTGTTTTTATCTAGGAAAAATAAATTTTGAAATTAGAATAGCAGTCATATATCCTAGTACTAAAAGAGTGCCTCCCAGTAACATTTTTTTAAAAAGTAATTTTGTTTTGCTAGTCATTCAAATCAGTCCTTTTTATTTCATTATACGCTCACTCATAGACTAAAACAACATTTTATGTCATCTAAAAAATAATTATCATTCATAACGATACTCTTCTAGCATCTCAACTACCTCTATTCTTCCATTAACTAATAGCTCTGGTAATTCACTTTTCTTATTTCCTTGCCAATAAATTCTGGCTTGTGCTATCTTTTTAGAAAATGATCGTCCATCCTCTTTTGGTAAGAGATTTCCATCTCCTTCAAAAATCAAACCTTGCACTTTCAATTTAACTATTTGTAACACGTGTCGGTTATAAGAATCAAATATAGTTTTCCATTGCAGTGCCTCTTCATAATTTTTCGTTGCATATAAACAAGACAAGCGGGATGGGTAGCTTGGATACGCTTCTAATCTCACCATCTCAACAATCGTTTCTCTAACAGCCCTTGTTGTTTGATCCACATAATCTAACACAATTTTAGTATCTTTTTAATTCAAATTAATTTCATCGTTTACATAATTATTATTAATAATTTGAATATAATTTTGTTCTTTAGAATTAGATTGTTCTTTTTCAAAAAAGAAACGATACAATTGATTTTTTTGATTTTTATCAAAATTAAAAATTTGACCAATATACATCTTTTTCCTTGTAACAATATGATAAACCGTAAATTTTTCTTTCATTATTTAAGAGCTCCTTTATTTGAAAATAAAAGATACTTCAATTTTACATTTAGTTAAATTTTGGTAGCATTCAAAACAACATAACCCTAAAACTGAAGAAACCATACGAAAATACATCACTTTTTTAGAAATATTCAAAATAGCATAGCTCTAAAACTTCATCACTCTTACTAACTTTTTCTTCGTTGTTTTGGAAGCATTCAAAACAGCATAGCTCTAAAACGATGATGTCCCAAATGAAACAGAAGAAATGGTTTTGGAAGCATTCAAAACAGCATAGCTCTAAAACTTCAAAGCTCTCTGAATCCAAATTCGACTTGTTTTGGAAGCATTCAAAACAGCATAGCTCTAAAACACCACTGTTACCATATTGGATATCATTTCTGTTTTGGAAGCATTCAAAACAGCATAGCTCTAAAACAAAATAGGGGGTTGCGAGGTACTTTTGATTGTTTTGGAAGCATTCAAAACAGCATAGCTCTAAAACATTCAATTCAAAATACAGTGAGATGAGACTGTTTTGGAAGCATTCAAAACAGCATAGCTCTAAAACCAAGACTTTCGCAATCCTCAAAAGGCAAAAGTTTTGGAAGCATTCAAAACAGCATAGCTCTAAAACGAAGAAAAGCACACCATTATGAAATCAAATGTTTTGGAAGCATTCAAAACAGCATAGCTCTAAAACATGCAAAATATATCTAAAGGTTTATCAAGAGTTTTGGAAGCATTCAAAACAGCATAGCTCTAAAACAAAGAAAACTTTGACTTAAAAATGGGACGTGTTTTGGAAGCATTCAAAACAGCATAGCTCTAAAACTTTAAGAAAGGCTATGAGCTGCTTCCTAAAGTTTTGGAAGCATTCAAAACAGCATAGCTCTAAAACAGAAGCCTACCAATTACCAAATGGCAAACAGTTTTGGAAGCATTCAAAACAGCATAGCTCTAAAACAACGTTGTCATGGCTCTTGATTGAGCTGCCGTTTTGGAAGCATTCAAAACAGCATAGCTCTAAAACAAATAATGCTAAATTCTTTATATGGAAAATGTTTTGGAAGCATTCAAAACAGCATAGCTCTAAAACATCAGATCAAGAGTACAAAGAACTTAAAAAGTTTTGGAAGCATTCAAAACAGCATAGCTCTAAAACACCTAATTTTGTGGGTTGGTTTTTTATTTTGTTTTGGAAGCATTCAAAACAGCATAGCTCTAAAACGCTTCAACTAACTTACTTGGTTCAGACATAGTTTTGGAAGCATTCAAAACAGCATAGCTCTAAAACGGCTTGTGGACATGTTACAACAATTTGGGTGTTTTGGAAGCATTCAAAACAGCATAGCTCTAAAACAGAGAAAACTTTGACTTAAAAATGGGACGTGTTTTGGAAGCATTCAAAACAGCATAGCTCTAAAACAATATTAAATGCAGTTTTACAACGTAACGAGTTTTGGAAGCATTCAAAACAGCATAGCTCTAAAACTAGTATCTTCCACATTAGCTTTTAAATCAAGTTTTGGAAGCATTCAAAACAGCATAGCTCTAAAACATGTCTATCGTTTCCGCCGCAGCTATGACGGTTTTGGAAGCATTCAAAACAGCATAGCTCTAAAACTTACCGCTTGACGGTTGTATCGCCGAAAAAGTTTTGGAAGCATTCAAAACAGCATAGCTCTAAAACTTAACCGAGTTTTTACCGTTCCCGAAGCGAGTTTTGGAAGCATTCAAAACAGCATAGCTCTAAAACATAAAAGTGTTCAATGGTTCGTCTACGTCGGTTTTGGAAGCATTCAAAACAGCATAGCTCTAAAACAATATTAAACGCAGTTTTACAACGTAACGAGTTTTGGAAGCATTCAAAACAGCATAGCTCTAAAACAGGTAGACATTACAATATTAGTTCATCTGAGTTTTGGAAGCATTCAAAACAGCATAGCTCTAAAACGTTTATTTACGCACGTATTAGAAAAGGACTGTTTTGGAAGCATTCAAAACAGCATAGCTCTAAAACTCAAGCGGTAAGCGTGTCGTCTGTTCTGCTGTTTTGGAAGCATTCAAAACAGCATAGCTCTAAAACGCTTGATTGGTGGAAAGACCAAGACTACCGGTTTTGGAAGCATTCAAAACAGCATAGCTCTAAAACTATATTCCGCAAAGTCCGAAGGAAACTTCTGTTTTGGAAGCATTCAAAACAGCATAGCTCTAAAACACAAGAATTGGATGCGAAAGAAACAGAGTAGTTTTGGAAGCATTCAAAACAGCATAGCTCTAAAACGGAAACAAAGATCATCATACCACTGTAAACGTTTTGGAAGCATTCAAAACAGCATAGCTCTAAAACAAAGAGGTAAGTTCATCAAAAGCAACCATTGTTTTGGAAGCATTCAAAACAGCATAGCTCTAAAACATTGGCTCGCTAGATTTTGGTAGCGTTCGAGTTTTGGAAGCATTCAAAACAGCATAGCTCTAAAACAATACCTCGAGCTAACTCTTTTACTACGTCGTTTTGGAAGCATTCAAAACAGCATAGCTCTAAAACCTCATAAACTGAACATTCAAAATATTCGCAGTTTTGGAAGCATTCAAAACAGCATAGCTCTAAAACTCTTGACTAGTAGCATTACTAGTTTTGTATGTTTTGGAAGCATTCAAAACAGCATAGCTCTAAAACTGCAGCGAACTGACAAAGTAATTTGATAAGGTTTTGGAAGCATTCAAAACAGCATAGCTCTAAAACAGCACGTGCTTGTTTAGTTGATACGTCAATGTTTTGGAAGCATTCAAAACAGCATAGCTCTAAAACACTTCGTAACGCGTCAACAAAAGGTCCACCGTTTTGGAAGCATTCAAAACAGCATAGCTCTAAAACTAACTAGTCGTTCCTTCTGCTTTTTCCATAGTTTTGGAAGCATTCAAAACAGCATAGCTCTAAAACTCTCAACTAGCTATAATTTTATATGACGTTGTTTTGGAAGCATTCAAAACAGCATAGCTCTAAAACTATGTTTGCCGAGTTAATTCAGTTTTACTCGTTTTGGAAGCATTCAAAACAGCATAGCTCTAAAACTATTGTTTCTTTTTAATCTTTTTATCTATAGTTTTGGAAGCATTCAAAACAGCATAGCTCTAAAACTAAAGTATTCCTTTTAGCATTTGAGAATCAGTTTTGGAAGCATTCAAAACAGCATAGCTCTAAAACCTCGTAGAAAAATTTTTCCCTCTCGAAATTTCGTAATCGCACTACTCATCCATAGCAAGAATCTTGTTTGAATACTTCTTTTAATTATTACTTATTAAATTATCAAAGGGCCCTTGCTTTATTCAAATTGAACAAAAAAATCCTCATCGATCACATACTGAGAAACTACTTTTCTCTTTCTAGGTTCAATAAATAAAACATCAATTTGCAATAAAGATATATACTCAATTAGTTCTTCTAATTCTCTATCTGTAAAGTAAGAGGAAGCATTAACTAAAATTAATAACTTTTTTTTCGATAAATATTTAAACATTTGAACAATTTCAATTACTCTTTCAAATATTGAATCACTTTTAGTCTCTATTCTTATGCCTAAAACTTTAAATAATTCTTGAAAAGTTATTTCTTCGTCTTCTTCTAAATCAATCTCATGATCTAATAACTCATAATTCATTATATCATTTATTTCTGAAGTTAATTGGTTTATCTTAGACTTAATTTCTGGTTTTTCATTTAACTGATCTTCAAGATCTGCATAAATTAACTTCAGTACACTGGCAATATTAACATCAAACCCCATTATATCAGTTACTATCATTATCTCTGATTCCTTTAATGATTGACAAGTAGAACTGAATATTTTAAACATCCCTTCCTCTGAATATTGATAGACTTGTTTGACACAATTAGAAAACGCTTGAGGTTCTTCCAATACTAAAAATGTTGCCTTATCAATAGTTAGGGACTCTTCCAACAATGAAAAATTAATCTTCAGAATAATCATCTCCCAAAAAAATAACTCTATTATCTGTATTAGCAATAGCTAAGTCTTTTTCACCATGTAAATAAACCATTTTGGAAAATTGTTTCTCAGTTACATTTAAGATCGTTACTAATCCTTTTTGAGGATTATTTTTTTGTAATCTAGCTAACATTGCCTTGCTCGCCGTTCCATTTAATAAAATTTTACTATATACCGAATATTGATGCATTATAAAGCCTTCATTCAATAAAAATTTTCTGAATTTACGATAAGCTTTTCTTTCATCAGCCAATTCAGTTGGTAAATCAAACATTACTAACATTCTCATATATCGATAACTCATATCCTAAACTCAGGAACTCCTTCCGTTTCTTCATTAAGAACCTTTATCACTTTTTTTGTATAGTCACTTGCAATATTAGTTAAGTACATTTCTTTCTCATTGTAAGAATAAGTATCTGAAAATATATCAAATAACCTTTTTTTCATTGTTCTAAAGGGTGTATCTCGATAAGTGTAAATTATATTATCCACAATAGGTCTGAAAGGTTCCATAATATCACTCGCTAAATTAAAGTCATTAAACTGATTAGCATGTTTTAAACCAAATTGTGTCATACAACCTGTTAAAACTAATTCTCTAGAAAAAATACTAAGTAATAAAGTATAGCCATAATTTAATCCAGCATTAATATCATTGTTAGCTTCCCTTGTAAAATCATTTCCAAATAAAGTATTAAAATAGATACGTGCCGCATGACCTTCTCGATTAGTTGGGTCAAATAATTGCAGCTCACTTTTCAATTTAGCAATGGCTTGTGATTTTTCATTAAAATCACAAGCTGCCAAATAAATACTTTGGTTTTTAATTTTTTGATTAATTATTTCTGTCCATACAATTGCTTTTCTATCAACCGACCAATTGACTTGCTTAGTTAATTGAAGACTGCTGTCATGCCTTGCATAAAATGGTAAAAGTTTTCCGATTGGTAGTCTTTTATCATCACAAAATAATATTAAAATATTTTCATCTATCAACCGTTTAATCAACATAGTTGTGATTGAAATATCTGTTGTTTCTAAAATCAACATATCAATTTCAGAAAGATGTATCATTTCAGATTGATCTATAGATTTAAATATTAAATGATTATTTTTGTAAGATATTTTGGAATGCTTATTAATAACCAACGTTCTCCATCCCATAATAACTAGACCTTTTGATGTGTTTCATAAAGTCCAGTTATCGACTGATGAATTACTTTTCCCTTTAATAATTCAAAAGTACTTGAATAACGTTTACGTGGTATTGGTTTTTCAAAGAAACTAAATTCTGCTGGTGCTCCCATTTGATTAAATCTTAATAGGTTAATAAAAGATGACGCTAATAATTCAATATCAGCTTCCTTATTTGATTCATATAAATCAGCAATTAATAACGTATTTTTTTCCGCTAAAGTAAATTGATTTGCAAAATCAATTATTTCTTCTAATAATTCTTCAAATTGTTGTCTATGCTCATTAACATATTCCAAACTTTTAGCATTCTTACTAAGACTTTTATTAGTATGGTATAGCAAATTATTTAAATAACTAGGAACAGCCATTTGGTTTCCTTTTTGTGATTCTTTATCACTAGCTAGTAACCGTCTTCTGCCATTTTCTAATTCAAAAAGAGAATATTTGGGCAATACCATAAGCACTCTAGGTTCCTTATAATTTAATTTTTCTAGATATTCTTTATTGTTTTTTTCAAACGCTCCTCTATTCATAATAGAGATACCTAATAATTCCTTGATCAAAATATCTTTTTTACCTTTTTTATATTCTATAACAATAGTATAAGCAATAGTCGGACTTTTAAAACCACCATATTTTTGTGGGTCTAAATGAGATTTTAACGCAATTGGATTTTTTGTACTTCCTCTTGGGACTAATGTTTCTTCAGAGAATCTTCCCGTTTGAGTTTCTACTTTTTTTACTACATTAACTTGATGATAATTTAGAACTTGTTTTATTGTTCCAATACACTTCTTATCCCATAAAATTTCTCCAGTTTCATCATCTATAATAGTAGTTTCATGGCACAAATTTTCCATAATATTACTATAATAATGTTTTTTTGCAGTCGCTTTTGTATTTTTAAACGGATTCCCTTTACGATACTCACCATAAACAAAATCTGGAGTGAGTTTAGGATAAACTTTAAGTAATGTATTGGCTACAACTGCATTTAAATACGCATCATGAGCATGATGAAAATCATTAACCTCTCTAACCTTATAAAACTCAAAATTCTGACGAAATTGACTTACTAAAGCTGATTTTAAGGTAATCACTTTGACCTCTCTAATAATATTTCCTTTTTCATCTTTTTGCGTATTAAATCGCTGGTCTAGTATCTGAGCGACATTTTTGGTAATCTGTCTAGTCTCAACTAACTGTCGATTTAAAAATTTTGCTTTATCGTCCTCAGTTAATCCTCCTGTTTCTCCTTTTATTAAATTTGCATATTTCTTTTCACTCATTAATTTTGATTTTTTTAGATTCATCCATAAAAGTTTGTTTTTTTGGACTATCTCCTTACTTGGTACATTATCTAACTTCCCTCTATTTTTTTTGGAACTAACTAACACACGATTATCAATCGAATTATCTGTAATAAAACTTCTAGGTACAATATGATCTATATCATATTGGGATAAATTATGAATATCTAATTCTAATCCTGTATACATATCTCTACCGTTTTGAAGGTAATATAAGTACAATCGATCATCCTTCAACGCATGATTATCTGTGGGACAAACTTTTAACAAATCACTACCTAATTCATTAATTGCTGCTTCTAATCGCTTATACCTTTGAATAGATTGGCGTTTCCCTTTTGAGGTTGTTTGATTTTCTCTAGCCATTTCTACTACAATAGAAGTTGGTTGATATCCCATAATAGAAACGAGTTCTTCTACAATTTTTAAACTTTGAGAAATACCTTTTTTTATGGCAGGGCTACCTATTAAATTTTTTACAACGCTGTCTATATCCTCTGTCCCATCTGTTAACTGAGCTTTTTCAATCTTTTCTTTAAAAGATAAATTACTGTCATTTATTAATTGCATAAAATTACGATTAATATGTTTAGGTAATCGATCATCTTCAATTAAATAATCTAAAATTGTTTTACCTGAATTATCATCTTTCATTTCATGGAGTAACTTTTTCGAAAGTCTTCCCCACCCCGTATAATGACGTCGTACCATTTTTTTTAAGATATCTGAATCAAACACGTCTTTATATTTTTCTAGTTGTTTTTTTATCATTTGTCGATCTTCAAAAATTGTTAGAATTTTGACAATGTCTTCAAACATTTCTTCATTGTCTATGTCATCTAACATTTCTCTAGAAACACCCAATTTAATAAAATCATGATACGTTCTAAATGAGGCATTAAAATCATCCTCGATGCCTTTAATAGTTGGTGATTCAATCATGTATTCTTTATTCAAATAATTTTCAAGGCTTACTTTTTTTACTTTTGTAGAGCTATCTTTAAAAAAACGCTCAAAAATTTGTAGTTTTTCTTCTCCAGAAAAATTACATTCAGTTCCTCGATCATTAATATAGCGAACTTTAGTTAATTCATTAAAGACAATATATTTTTGATACAACATACTATTTTTAGGTAATACTTTTTCTTCTGGTAAATACACATCATTATTCGTCATTCTTTCGATAAATTGGCTTGCTGAATTTTCAATATCTAACACTTCATTAAAATTTGAGGGCGTTATTTTATCATTACTATTTCTAATAAGCCAAGCAAAATCACTGTTACCTTTTGCTAATGGTCCAATATAATAGGGTATTTTGAAAGTTAAAATACTTTTTATTTCTTCTTCTTTTTCCAATAAAAATGGATAATATTTTTTTTGATTATTAATAATATGGGTTAATTCAGATAGGTGAACTTGATATGGAATAACACCATTATCATATGTCCGTTGTTTTCTTAAAAAGGCTTCTTGTTCCATTTTTTTTATAAAATAATCTGCACCTTCAATTTGTCCAATTAATTTTTTTGTATATTTATAAAATTCTTCTTGAGAAATTTTATTGCTATTTTCAATGTAGCCGGCGTAACCATTTTTAGAAACATCTTTAAACATTACAGCATATTTTTCAGGTAAATGCTCTCTAAAAAAGCTCTTTAATGAAGCTAAGTCTTTTTCATGATCTTCGTAACGTTCAGTCATACTAGATGAAAGTTTTGCGTAAGTTTCTTTATCCTTTGTGCTTAAAATTCCTGAAAGTTCAATGGCTTCATAAGTTTCTTTTGCTAAAGAGAAGACATTTGCATATTCATCACCTATATTGGATAACAGAGTCGTTAAATCTTCGTCATATTCTTCTTTTGCAAATTGTATTTTTGCATCTTCTTCTAAATTAAAAGCTTTTTTAAAGTTCCCTTGATTACCAACAATCATTTTTAAAAATTGAGAAAATACACCATTTGATTTTTCTCCCTCAAATGATTTCATTATTTGTTCAGCTTTTTTACTGCGTGATAATGTCCCCATTAATATTTCTTCTCCATTAATATCTTCATTAACAGGATTAACTAAACTACCATCCTCTTGTTTACAAAAAGTTGAGTTGTATTCCTTTAAAAAAAGGTGAAATTTTTCTTCCACAGATGTATTCTCCGTGCTAAGTTGACCTTCAATTAGAAAATGTCCACGGTATTTAATCATATGGGCCATAGCTAAATAAACAAGCCTAATATCTGCTTGGTCCTTATTATCAACTAATTCTTTTCTCAAATGATAAATAGTTGGAAAACTCTCATGGTAACTAGCCTCTTCTTCTACCGTTCCAAAAATCATTTGCTTAGGCTGTTTTTTATCTTCAACAACTAAAAAACTTTCATTTAGTCGATTAAAAAAATTAGAATCTTTTTGATTTATTTCATCTTTAAAGATATTTTGCAAATCTACTACTCTATTTCTACGCCGTGTATATCTTCGTCGAGTGGTTCTTTTTAAACGTGTTGCTTCTGCTGTTTCTCCCTCATCAAACAATCGTACGCCCCAGAAATTTTTCTTAACTTGCTTTTTTTCACTATCACCACGGATTTTCATTCTCTTTTTTACTAATTGTTGGTTCTCGGTTACAACAGACCACCCAACACTATTCGTACCGATATCTAATCCAATTGTATAATTTTTACCCAAAGCTAATCATCTCCGTTTTTCACTTGATATTTTTTTTATTTATCGTTATAATTAATTTGTTGGTAGCATTCAAAACAACATAGCAAGTTAAAATAAGGCTTTGTCCGTTCTCAACTTTTAGTGACGCTGTTTCGGCGTTTTTTTTGTGTCTAAAATTAATCAAACGTTTTCACACAATAATTATAACATACCTAATATAAAAAAAAAGCGTATGAACCTAATCAACACAAGGTTTATACGCTTTTTTTATATCTAATTATAATACACTTCATCTAAAAATAATCCGTAAGAAGGGACTGTATCTCCTGCATTTTCTCTAATACGATCTTCAAATATTTCATCGATTAATTCTACTGGTTGTTCACCTGAGCCAATCTCTAATAATGTGCCCATGATAATTCTCACCATATTATATAAGAAACCGTCTCCTACAAAGATAAAACGTAACATGTTACCTTCTTGTTCCATTGACAATTCTTTAATTGTTCTGACTGATGATTTTTTTGATCTTTTAAGTGAAGAAAAACCTAAAAAGTCATGTTCACCAACTAATTTTTGACACGCTTCATTAATTTTATCCATGTCTAATTCATCTGGATAATGAAAACTATGTTGTCCTTTAAAGACTGAAGGGACTTCTGTATTCCAAATATAGTAGCTATATTGTTTGCCAGAACAATTATAACGTGAGTGGAAACGTTCTGGAACTTCTTCTACTTTATTAACAACAACATCGTTTGGTAAGTAGCGGTTCAGGTAATCCATCATTTTTTGTCTCGACATATTAGATTCTGTTTTAAAGTTAGCAACTTGACCTCTAGCGTGGGCACCAGCATCTGTTCGACCTGAACCAATAATTTCAATTTTTTCTTCTGTCATTTCAGATAGGACATATTCGATTTTCCCTTGAATTGTTTTATCTGAATCTTTTAGTCTTTGCCAACCATGGTATCTTTTTCCATCATACTCAACCGTTAATTTTATATTTCTCATAATAACTCCTCTTATCGTTCTTTTATTTGTATAAGCACGTAATTATATCAAAACCATCTCTACTTTAATAGCGTTATCCTAAAATAATTCCAGCACTTTTTAAAGATTTATCGACTATCTCCATGACAATCTGACTATGCTCTAATTGTTCTTTTGTTCTTTTCATATCCTGTGTCTCGATCATTTTATTGAAAATTTTAAATTCTTCGTACATTCTATGAGTATGGATATTATGGTTAATTATTTCTTTTTCTTGTTTTAACATTTGTTTTTCAATTTGATTAATCTCGTTAGTTGCCCCATTAACAATGACAGAGCCTAGATTTCCTTGAATAGTTGAACGAATCTCTGCAGTGGAATCTTTCGCTCCTATACAGACGACCTTAGTTGTGTCATAATCCATCATTAAAATACCTGATGTATCAATATTTTTTTCAATATTTGGTAGATATCGAACTTCTTTTGGTTTTCCTAACAAACCGACAACAAAGTGAATATTATAAATGTTGATATCCATTAAGGCTCCGCCACCTTTTTTAGGGTCAAAAGCTGGTAAAATAGTTCCTTCCTTAAAGGCATCATATCGTGAAGAATATTGCGAATAATTACATTCAATTAGTTTGATGTCACCTAATTTTGGTAATGTATTTTTTATTGTTTGATAGTTACCTAAATATTGATTGGTAATCGCTTCAACTAAAACTAATTTTTTTGATAAAGCTAAAGCTTTTAATTCCATAAATTGTTCTAGACTTAGTGTAAATGGTTTTTCACAAATAACATTTTTGTTATATTCTAGAGCTTTTTTTGTGTATTCATAATGTAGATGGTTCGGTAGTGCCACATAAATGGTATCCACTTCGGCCTCTTTTAAACATTCTTCAATATCTGTATAAACAGATGTTATCTCATGCTCTTTTTGTAAGTTTAATAATTTTTCGTAACTTCTTTGCGTTCCTGTGATAGCTTTTAATTCTATTTCAGGAATATCTTTAACCATTGTTAAAAAATCATTCACAATCATTCCTGATCCTACAATACCTAATTTCATTCTTGTAAACCTCCTATGGGTTTCTAAAATATTACTCTTCTTATCTTACTATATTTAGGCTTTTTTTAATAGAAATCTACTACAAAGCTTTTTTTAATCCAAGTTAATCTGATGGTTTTATTAATAAAAAACCTAAAAATATATAAAATAACTAAAATAAAAATCAAAGTTTCTTATTTTATCTATTTTTAATAGTTTAAATAACATTTCCCATTAATTAAAACCTTTTTAGAAAACGCTCCACATTATAATCAGATTAAATAATGATAATGATAAGATTAGCCTTTAAGCAATAAATTTCTTCTTTTATTTATTTATTTGCTACTATCAGTGTCAGATTCACAAACAAAAAAGGGAAGAGGAGCTACATTAATGAAACATTTTGTTAAATTATTCTTTATGATTCTAACAGTAACAATTGGTGGTTTAGCCGGTCACTCAATTGTATCTGCACAAGAATTAAATCAAACAGGTTTTATCGATTCTATCAATTTTTCTAAAACTAATCTCCAACAAGGAGAATCTACTTCTATTCAAGTAAGTTTTAGTGAAAAAAATCATGTCGAAGTGAAACCTGGAGACACGATTACTTTAAATCTACCACCAGAATTAAAAGGTCTGACTGAATCTGATGGTTCACCTAGAAAAATACTATTAAGCAACTTAGGAGAAGCTTTAGTTTATTCAGATCGTGTTGTTGCTACATTTAATGAAAAAGTTACCAACTTAGGACGAATTACAGGAAATTTTAATTTTGGGATTAATGCTACTAGAACAGAGCAAACTAAAGATTCTATTATCCATACAAATTTTGGCACAACTGTTCAGTCACAAAATATTACTATTAAAGGAATCACTAATACCAATTCCGGATCAAGTCGCTATCCTTTTTTCTGGAAATCAGGAGATATGAACGGTAGTAAAAATGCTGTTCGTTGGTTCTTGAATGTGAACATGAATAAAGAAGAAATGGCCACTGATGTGACTTTGGTTGATACTCATGGACCTGGTCAAAAATTTGATAAAAACAATATTAATGTGACCGTTGATAATTATTTAGGTCGCACACAAATAACCGCTGCTGATTTTGAAAAAAAGGGGTACGGAACGATTACTATTTCTCCAAACAATCAAATGGTAATCTATATTAGACGGGAACATGCGCGTCTGGCGTCTTTTAGTTTTAGTTATGAAACGCTTATTACTAATAATAGGATAAAGTCTTTTACGAATAGTTGTGATATTTCCTATCAGACATGGGGAAAAAAACCTTTGACTGAAACAAGTAGTTCTAACGTCATTAACCTTTTTTCAGATGGTGAAGCTTCAGGAGAACTAGAAACTCATGATCCTGTAAAAGAAACTGAAGTTAATTTCGAAGAAGAATCTATTACAGATATCAAAACGATTAAACCAGAAACACCTAAATCTGAGGTTGAGAAAAATGAATTAGTTGATCCGAAAGACGTGAAACCAACTCAACCTGAAATTAAAGTTGAAGAATCTGAGTCTGTTGTCGAAGAGGAAGCTATTATAGACATCGAATCCATCCAACCAGAAACACCTAAAACTGAGATTGAAAAAAATGAATTAGTTGATCCGAAAGACGTAAAACTGACTCAACCTGAAATTAAAGTTGAAGAATCTGAGTCTGTTGTCGAAGAGGAAGCTATTATAGACATCGAATCCATCCAACCAGAAACACCTAAATCTGAGGTTGAGAAAAATGAATTAGTTGATCCGAAAGACGTAAAACCAACTCAACCTGAAATTAAAATAGAGGAATCTGAGTCTGTTGTTGAAGAAGAATCTA
>NZ_FWFD01000005.1 GCF_900163795.1 Vagococcus fluvialis bH819
TCGTCTTTTAATCTAGCAGAGACAACTGAAGAAAAAACCGTCTTTGAGGAAATTAACTATCATCGGAAAAAGAAAAAAGGCTACAAAGCAGCCCTCACAAGAGATTTACCTATAAAAGAAGTTCATTGTCAGCTTGAAGGAGAAGACTGCACTTGTGATTGGTGTTGTTCTGATTTAAAAGATATTGGTAAATCTAAAATCCGTGAAGAAGTTATTTTTGTTCCTGCAAAGATGTATAAAAATGTGTACTATCAACATGCCTATGAATGTCCTATCTGTAAAAAAGATGGGGCTGATGCGATTAAAAAAGCTGTTGTACCTAAACAACCAATCACTCATAGTTTGGCATCTGCCTCTGTCCTAGCCCATTTATTTCATCAGAAAATTGAAATGAGCCTACCTTTTTATCGCCAAGAGAAGGAGTGGGAATCTTATGGATTACGAGTGCCACGTCGAACACAAGCGAACTGGTTCATCACCTCATGTGAAAAATGGTTAACTCCTATTTGGAAGGAACTAAAAAAGAAGCTAGTCAAAGAAGAGCTCATCCATGCGGATGAAACTTACTATAATGTGTTATCCAGTGAAAAACAGAAGTCTTACTTTTGGCTCTTTCGAACCATCGAACAAGCAGAGCATCCAATTATCTTATATCATCATGACCTGAGTCGTAAAAGTAGTGTCGCCCAACAATTTTTATCCGAATTCTCAGGCTATTTACATTGTGACGGTTACTCGGCTTACAACTCCATTGAGAAGACGACTTTGGTTAATTGTTGGGCTCACGTCCGAAGAAAATTTTTTGAAGCGAAAGATTCCACTTCTAAAGATACTCCAGCAAGTCAAGGAGTTACCTATTGCGATCAACTCTTTCATATTGAAAAAGAAATGAAGGGATTAAGTGATCAAGAAAAATATGATTCACGGTTGGCAAAAAGCCAACCCATTCTTGATGAATTTTGGCAATGGATCGAGTCATTTATCGCTCTTCCAGGTTCTAAACTAGGAAAAGCCGTTAACTATGCGCTTAATATGAGGGAAGGCTTGATGAATTTCCTGAAGGATGGACGGTGTGCGTTGTCTAATAATTTAGCTGAACGAAGTATTCGCCCAACAACGATTGGTAGAAAAAATTGGCATTTTTCTGCGAGTGAACGGGGAGTGACAGCTAACGGGATCGCATATTCTATCATTGAAACGGCTAAAGCCAACAACTTAGTCCCTGTGAAGTACTTAGAATATTTGTTTAAGCATCTTTCTAATTTAGAAGATAATTTAAAATCTAAAGCTCTCGAGGTTTATTTACCTTGGTCAGAACAGGTTCAAGCTGCGTGTCGATAAAAAATAAGGAGCCACTTGTCATAGTATGACAGAGTGACGCCTTATTTGGCATATACTCGATTACTTCCCGCTTACCAAGGGCGGTTTAAAAATGTAGGTTTTCGGCGGTTAAAATTTGTAGGAAAACCGACAATTCTTAATCGCCTTTTTCCTACATTTTAATACAGCTGTCTTCAGGACTTACTGATAATGCCAAAAAAGATTTCAAAAAATAGATGGTGTTAGGCGTAAGTGGGTGATAGCAGTAATAAAAAGAGACTAACTCACTTTTCTGAGTTAATCTCTTTTTTTATTACTCTACTTATTCTACCAATTCAACATAATCCTTATGAAGTGTAACAAAGACTTCACGATGATTATAGTATATAAGAGCGTGCGTTGTTGTCTCGGTGTGGCAAATGGTTTGAATATCAAACACAGTACTTTTGGAAAAAAACATCCCAGTATCTTTTTTAAACCATTCATCGGCTTTTATGATGAGTGGTTTTAATGCTTTGAACCGTTTGCCTTTCAGATGATAGTTTGTGCTGTTGCTTGTTTCTGGTAGTCCGTATTTCTTCCAAGCATTTAAGTCACCGTAAAAGTAACTTGTATCGTAAGGAGTGCTAGTGTATTGCCACATGGCGTAATTAGGCCACTGTGAGAGCTTCGGTAAGTTGCTGGAGTATTTAGCTACCCACAGTCCGTAATCTGCTGAAATGACCTCCGACCAGTCTTCAGCATTCGCATCACTTTCATTCATGTAGATGAGTGGTTTGACCTGTGTTTTCTGATAGATGATGTCTAAGAACCGTTTGGCTTGATCAGGTCCTTGTCGACCATACTCTTCGTAGTCCAAAACTAGGAGACATTCTCCAAGGTAAGGCGTGATACAAGAGAGAAAGAAGTTTGCTTGTTCTTCAACAGGAGATTGATCTAAAAAGTGATACAGCCCGAAAGGTTTATCTAAAGAACGAGCTTGTTGGATGAAGTCTTCTAGAGTATCATCTTTGAAGTAATCCCCTTCTGTGACTTTGAAGATAAAAGTATCCGCACTAAGGGAGTTTAACGCTAATCCTCTTTGGTGATTTGAGATATCAATAATAGTTAACATACATATTCTCCTTTAATCAGAGGTTATAAAAATTGTGTTTAGCTTCAAGAAATAAAAAGGAACTCATGAAAATTGCACTTCAAATTTTAATGAGATTCGGTTTATTTGCGAAGAAGCTACAATTTTTATACCGTTTTAATCAGAGGTTATAAAAATTAGACTTCAAAGGGTGAAAAGAGCGGTTAGCTCCAAGCAACTGGAGAAATCCAGAAACAATTCGTGTTCTTTGGATTGATTCTGGATTTTGAAGTTGTCGTAGGAGTTGCTCTTTGAACCTAGACTTCAAAGGGTGAAACAGGTGTTAATTCCAATTTTTATACCGTTTTTTAAAAAGACTATAACAAACTTTTTTATTTGTTATAGTCTCTGTTTTTCGTTTATTTATTTAAATTTATTAAAATAACTCAGTGGTAATTGTCTCAGTGTACTTAGCTGATTTAGTTTCAACGTACATTTTTTCACCTGTTTTTTCGAATAAATCTAGGCCAGTCACACCATCCATAACGTCTTTTACAGTTTCAGCATCCAGTGTTTCACTAGCTACTTTTGGTCTTAGGTAAGTTTTCTTTCCTGTTTCGTTTAAGAATGTCATTGATAATTTTTTCATGGTAATCTCTCCTTATTTTTATTATTTGATGTCAAAGCGTGATTTTTCGATAACCATTACTGCGTTGATGGCTTCATCTTGTGGTGCTAATTGTCCCATCAGTTGTCCGAATTGAACGATTTCTTCATTTTTTGAGTCTTTTTTCATATTATTTAATGTTTGTTGACGTGGTTTTTCATCTCCTACATTGTTGTAATGTAATTCTAATTTTTTTGCTTCAAAGATTGGTTCCATCTTAGCCACTTCCTTCTTTTAGTTTTGTAAGTTGCGCGCCCTACACTATTAATAACGAAATGAGATTGAAAAATGTCCAACTATTTTTTTGAAAAATGAATTATTTTTAAAGCAACATGGTCTCGCCAGTTATAAACAGTGGATCTTGACACGTGATATTTTTTAGAAATTTCGATGATTGAAAGCTCGTTGATATAAGCTTCTTCAAGATAGATTTTTTCTTTTTGAGTTAGCTGTGGACTAATTTTTTCTAAGAGTTCTTTGATTTCTAATAAATCTTCCGTTTCTTTTCCTGGAAGTTGGTACAGTGTTTCTTCGGTGCTAGTTGCTTCACGACGTTCTTTGTCTAAGTATTCTTTTCTAATTTCATCTGTAATCTTCCAGTAAATCCGTTGGTAAACATATTGATTAAAGGTGGCTAAATCTTTTTCTTCTTTGATAAAGTGTCGGTGTGTTTCGATTAATGTCCATCTGGCAATTTGTAAGTAGTCTTCAAATAAGGGATGATAAGTTGTAATGTGACATTTTTTGAGTGCTCCTAATAGTAGAACGTGGTGTTGTTTTATTAAGTCATTTTCCATTTCTATCTCTCCTTTAATCTTTAGACCGGCCAGTCACCAAGAGTATAGAAAAAAATAAAAAGAAGAGCTGGATTCAAAAACATGATGATTTGATTAAATCGTTCAAATAATCCTCGAAATTTGTTGATAAATAACTAAAAAATATGCTATAGTTTTAATGGAAAACGTTTTCATGGTATTTAAAATTAAATCAATTGGAGTTGGTAAAATGTCACTTCTAGATCAAAAAGAGGATCGTTATATTGAGTTATTACATGGTGAGGAGATATCATTACAAGATATGTCGGAGAGTTTTAAGGATTGCTGGTTACATGATGGTTCTGTGAAGATTAATCGAGAGACCATTGGGTTATTTAATATTGCTTCTAAGGATCATCAGTATCAGTCTTTGGTTCTAAGTAGCCAAGAAACACCTACCGTAACAAGAGTCAAGACCAAGGACTTAGTTGTAAAATCCCGTGAAGAAACCGATTTTTGCTTTGATATTAACAAAAAAGTAATCGAAGAAATCTTTAATAAACAAATCTATAAGTTTCCAGAAATCGAACCCAATTTTTTGTTTATCCCTCTAGAAGGACCGTCACAAGGGAATGTGAGCTATATTAATTTTACTAAGTTAAATGATTTAAGAGCATTATCTGGTCATGAAACTGTCCTTTCTTTTTGTAATCATTTAGAAATCATCGTGCCACAAAGATTCCAATCTCTTGAACGACATTTAGAGCGTTCTTTTGAATATTACACTGTTGTCACTTATTTTTCCGATTCGTTTTCAGAGCACCGGGAGACGCTTAGTTTTTTAACTAACTGGGAAGGTAATTATCCAAGTCTTAAAAAAGAGTTAGTCGGTAAAGCCCTTCAAAGAACGTCCAAAAATGATTATCGTCGTCTCACAGCAAAACATCAAACCAAAGAATTATTTTCAAGTGAAGAGGATACGCTAGCGATGGCTGATTTTTTTTTGATTTATAGGCATGCGCTTTAGAGAAGTTTTTCAGATTATGCTATAGTTAGTATTAGCAAATTAGAGGGTGAAAAACATGGAAATTATACAGTCGATTAGAAAATTAAAAAACAACCACTACAACATAACGACAAAGTCAGGACGTAAAATTAGAGTATCAGAAGATACCTTAGTTAAGTTCCGATTACTTAAAGGTCAAGAAATTGAAGATGACACTTTAACAGAAATTGAAAAAGAAGCGGAGTTGGACATTGGCTACCAGTTTGCCTTGTCTTTTTTGAGTTACCAATTAAGATCTGAAAAAGAAATTAAGGATCACTTGAAGAAAAAGGAAATCTCCCCTGAAGGAATTGCTTATGTGATTACCAAGTTAAATAATATTAACTTATTAGATGATTTAGTTTTTGCAGAAAGTTACGTCAGAACAGTGATGAAAACGCAAGATAAAGGCCCACAAACTGTGAAGCAGCAATTATACAAAAAAGGGATTGCTGATGACGATATCGCAAAAGCACTAGAATTATTTACTTTTGAGGATCAGGAAGAGATGGGGACTCGTTTAGCACTAAAATCTTTGAAGAAATATCAAAATAAAAGTCATAAAGAACAAATCAACAAAGTTCGCCAGCATTTATCCACAAAGGGATATAGTGGGGACGTTATCGATCTTGTGATGAGTAGTTTAGAAATCGAAAAAGATGAAGACGATGAGTGGGAAAGACTAGCTGTTGAAGGTGAAAGACTTTGGCGAAGACACCAAAGCTTAGACGCTTCAAAGAAAAAACAAAAAATGCGTCAATCTCTTTTTCAAAAAGGGTATGATTTTGATCTTATTAACCGCTTTATAGAAGAGAAAGAGTTGGAAAATGACAATTAATAATCAGCCAATTATATGGAGTGACAGTCAAAATAGAGAAATGAGTCCAGCGTTACTGGATTGGTATGATCAAGACATGAGGTTATTGCCTTGGCGAGAAAATACAGATCCGTACCGTGTTTGGGTATCAGAAATAATGCTACAGCAAACTCAAGTAGTTACAGTGATACCTTACTTCCATCGCTTTTTAGAATGGTTTCCTACAATTAAGGATTTGGCAGAAGCAGAGGAGGATCGTTTGTTAAAGGCGTGGGAAGGTCTGGGCTATTACTCACGAGTTCGCAATATGCAGAGTGCTGCAAAAGACATAATGGTTCGTTTTAATGGTGAGATGCCATCTAATATAGAGGATATTTTAAGTCTAAAAGGAATTGGACCGTATACCGGTGGAGCGATTGGAAGTATTTCTTACAAACTAGTTGAACCGGCTATTGATGGCAATGTGATGCGAGTGTATAGTCGCCTTTTTTGTTTAGAGGATGATATCGGTGAAGTAAAATCAAGAAAAATTTTTGATGAAAAAGTTCGTGAAACCATCAGCCAAGAGCGACCAGGTGATTTTAATCAAGCATTGATGGATTTGGGAGCAACAGTCTGCACACCAACTTCTCCTAAGTGTGAAATTTGCCCGCTAAAAGAATTTTGCGGGGCACTTTCTAGGGATCAAATGACTGATTATCCTGTAAAGAAGAAAAAAATAAAAACTGTTCCGATGTATTATGTTGCTTTGGCCATTCAAAATGAGCTGGGGGAGTACTTATTGAGTAAACGACCTTCAGATGGCTTACTTGCGAATATGTGGACCTATCCTTTGTTAGAAGTGACAAAAGAGGCATATTTTCAGATAGAAAAAGATTGGAAAAATTATCAGTTAGATATTAAAGAACCTAATTTATTTGATTTTGTTGCTGAGGAGGATTTAAATTTACTAGATGGTAGCATGATGGCTCTTTTAAAAAAAGAGAAACCAGCAGTCATTTGGCAGAAGCAACCATTGGGTGAAGTAAAGCATGTTTTTAGTCACCGTAAGTGGCATATTTTACTAGCCAAGGGATATAAAGTTGCTGAAAAAGAGTTTATTTTAGATCAAAATGAATACTGGGTGAAAGAAGAAGACTTTGATAGCTTTGTTTTTCCTAAGCCTCAACAAAAAATGGTAGGTTTATTAGATGAAAAAAGAAATAAATAGTGATAATAAAATAAGATATATGATATAATAATTTTGATATTGGTGTAATGAACACCCTAGTGGTAAATTTGGCAAAAAGAGCCAAGGAAAGCAGGGTAATTGAGGAATGCGTGTACCTAAAGAAGGAGAGTTTATAACGATCCAAAGTTACAAGCATGACGGGAGCTTACATCGAACTTGGCGTGACACGATGGTTTTAAAAACCAGTGAGTGTTCTATTATTGGGATGAATGATCACACGTTAGTGACTGAATCTGATGGTAGAAGATGGGTGACACGAGAGCCGGCTATTTTGTATTTTCATACAAAGTATTGGTTCAATATAATTGCTATGATACGTGAGAAAGGAGTTTCTTATTACTGTAATCTGGCTTCACCTTATGTTTTAGATGAAGAAGCCTTGAAATACATTGATTATGATTTGGATATTAAAGTTTTTCCAGATGGAGAAAAACGTTTATTGGATGTGGATGAGTATGAAGACCATAGACAAGAGATGAATTATTCAGATGAAATTGATCTTGTATTAAAAGAAAACGTCAAGATATTGGTAGACTGGATTAACAATGAAAAGGGACCTTTTTCTATGGAGTACGTTGATGTTTGGTACGAAAGGTATCAACAATTATCAAGAAGACAGTAAGACTAATCCATCATGTTACGTAGAAAATAATAAAAAGAAACGTTAGGAAAAATCCTAACGTTTCTTTTTTTGAAGTTGCTTGGAGTAAACCGTTTTTTTTTCACCTTATTAATGACGGGAAGATAAAAACTACTCCTACGGCAACTTCAAACTGTAGAATCAATCAAAAAAGCTGATTGTTTCGACAGTTCTCCAGTTCCTTGGAGTAAACCGTTTTTCTCTTCACCTTATTTTAAAATAGACTCGATTTCTTTGTATTGTTCTTCTGATAAGACTGTTTTATAGTTTGCTAGTAGATTTTCTTTTGTTTTGTCGTCGATTTGATCTTTGTGTTCTTTTAGGGCTTTAGTTGCTTCTTGGAAATCAGCATCAGAAATTTCTTCTTTTTGTCCGGCAGGAGCACCTTGTGGGAAGAGTTTTTCTAGTTCTTTAGAAGAGATAATATCTTCTTTTTTAGGTAGCTTGATGTCGGCTTTTTTATCTTTCATTGTTGTACTCATTTTCATTTTTAGTGATTTGATGCCTGCTTCTGTATCTTTTGGTACCATCTTAATGGCCATAGTTGTTTTATCTTTTTTAATGTCTACACTAGTTTTAACTGAAATATCTTTGATTTCATCGAAAGCTTTGTCTAAATCAGCACTTTTATCCTTAGTGCTGTCAGCTGTAATTTTAATCATTTGCGTTAATTCTTCTTTGGTAAAGGTATGAGTAACGACATCCTCTTTTTTTGTAAATGTTTTTTTATCTAATCCTGTTAAGAACTCTGTGTATTTTTTAGTCATCTCTTGACGATTTTTTTCCGATTGTTGGAATTGTTTTGAAGCATCTTGTAATTCTTTTTTACTTGCAGTATCTGCATCGATATCTAAAAGATCAAGGTATTTACCTTTTAATTTTGACATATCTAACTGACTCGTGTCTACAGCACCTTGAGACATAGAACCGACTATATTCATGATGTATTCATAAATATCTGTGGCTAAGTACATTTTAGGCTCTTTACCAAAGGAACCAACCATATTGATTGGCATCTCCATCCCAAGCGCTTTGACTTTCATATCTATTCCAAAGGCTTTCTCTTTTTCAAGATCAGCTTTTACGGTGCCGTCAATTGAGGCATCTTTGATTTGTGTGACCATCATATTGATCATGGGATTAGTTTTTGCTTCTGGTGAGTCGGTTACTTCAATCTCTTCGATTGCCATATTGAAATCCCAAGTGCCAACTGTTTGCTTATTTTGTGATTCCATATACCCGATAAACTCGTCTTGAGGGCTTTTTCCACATGAAGCTAAAATAATAACTGCCAAACTTAAACTGGCAACTGTTCCTAATTTCTTTTTCATTTTTTACACTCTCCTATCATACTTACCCTTTAAATGTATAAAAAGAATTAAACGATGTCAATTCTTTTTCAATGCTTATTTGTTTGTGTATTTATATGTTTGTTTTTTAGAAAAGATAGGGCAACTGTTCTTTTTGTTGTTGAAACGGAAAAAGGGAGAATGGTAAATAAAGGAATGCCTTTATATTTTTTTAGACATTTCAAAGTGCTTAATACCAGCTTCAAAATAAGCATCACTTTCAACTGTGTAGCCAATTGATTCGTAAAAGCCGACAGCACTTTCTTGTGCACCTAGAACAAGTATCTGGGCACCATCTTTTTTTGCTGCTGCTTCTGAGAATAATACTAATTTCTTAGCATACCCTCTTTTTCTTGCTTTTTTGAGGATAGCCATCCGTTGTATTTTAAAAACGTGGTTCCCTTTATCCAGTAATCTAACAGTTCCTTGTGGTTGATCGTTATCATAAAGAACAAAGTGTAGACACTCGTTTTCTTGGTCTATTTCGATAGCTAAGGGAATCTTTTGTTCTTTGACAAATACGTCTTGCCGAATCATTAGTGCGTCTTGATAAGTCGTTGAATGGCTATCTGTTGTTTGCTTGATGTTCATCGTTAAGGCACTCCTTTTTTGATTTAGTAAAAAATAATAAAAGCAATTTTAGTTAAATTATATTATACTATAGGGTAATTATAGAAACAAAAAAGAAACTCTGTTTTCTATCTATGATCTAATCTAATTGGAGGAACTAAAAATGTATGATAAATTGAAACGATCGAAATTAATGTTTTGGTCCATTGAATTATTAGTAATTGCTACACTAATCTTAGTCGGTACCAAAATAAATTTTTTATTTAGACCGATTGGCACGATGTTTACCACCATGTTTGCTCCTATCTTAATTTCTGGGTTTTTATACTATTGTTTTAAACCAGTTGTTTCTTTTTTAGAGAAAAAAGGTGTAGGAAAAACTTTATCAGTAACGATTGTGATGCTTCTTCTAGTGGGCATTATCGTGTTATCTATTTCTTCTTTGATTCCTAATTTAATTAATCAAATTGCTGCGTTAACTAGAAAAATGCCTCAATTTATTACGACTGTTGAATCATGGGCAGATCAATTAAGTAATCAGCCAATGCTTCAGAATTTAGACGTTCAGTCTTATATTGATAAGTGGAATTTATCGCTTGGCAATATTGCACAGTCAACATTTAATGGATTGAGTTCTGGGATTGGTTCTATTGTTTCTTCTGTTGCAGGAATTGTGATGTTAGTTGTGACTGTACCGTTTATCCTATTCTATATGTTAAAAGATGGTCATAAGTTTATCCCAGCGATTGAACCTTATTTACCAACAAAGCATAAAAATGAAATGATCGAGCTTCTAAGTAAAATGGGTGAAACGATTTCTAAATACATTAGTGGTCAAATGATCGAATGTTTATTTGTAGGCGTATCAACCAGCCTTGGTTACATGTTGATTGGGGTAGATTATGCCTTTCTTTTTGGTTTTATCGCAGGCCTAACGAATATGATCCCTTATATCGGTCCTTATATCGGATTAGCTCCTGCTGTCTTTATTACCGTTTTTTCAGATCCTTGGAAAGCAGCTCTGGCTTGTGTCGTTGTTCTGATTGTTCAACAAATTGATGGTAATATTATTTATCCGAATGTAATTGGTAAAAGCCTAGATATTCATCCATTAACTATTATCATTATTTTACTTGTTGCTGGAAATATCGCTGGTTTACTAGGTATGATTTTAGGGGTACCTTTCTACGCAGTGTGTAAAACTGTTTTTGTCTATGTGTTTAACATGATAAAATTAAATAAGCAAGAAACACCACCAACTCAACAGATCGAAGAACCTAAAAAATAGTTGTTTCTGATTGTCAAACTTGCTATAGTGTGATACGATTTTCTGGTAATTGTTTTAAACATTACAACTTATATTTATGTTAGGAGAGAACAAGCTTATGAACGCTGACCCTGATAGTCAGTCTATTTTAATCAACATCATTATTTTAATCATCTTAACGTTACTAAATGCTTTTTTTGCAGCTGCAGAGATGGCAGTGGTATCTGTTAACAGAAGTCGCCTTGAAGCAAAAGCTGAGGAGGGTGAGAAATCTTCCGTTAAGTTATTACGATTGATTAATGATTCTGGTAATTTTTTATCAACCATTCAAGTAGGTATTACCTTAGTCACTATTTTATCTGGTGCGTCTTTAGCTAATTCATTTGCTAGAGAACTTGCTCCATTATTTGGTGAAGCAACTTGGGCGAAACAAGCGTCCCAATTTATCGTTTTGATCTTATTAACGTATATTTCGATTGTTTTTGGTGAATTATATCCAAAAAGAATTGCTCTTAATAAGTCAGAAGAAGTTGCAAAATTTGTGATGGGACCTATTAAGTTTTTAGGAATCATTATGAAACCTTTTGTTTGGTTACTTTCAAGTTCTACTAATTTATTAAGCCGTTTAACTCCCATGACGTTTGATGACGTTGATGATAAAATGACGAGAGAAGAAATGGCTTATATCTTAACCAATGAAGGCGTCCTTGATTCTGGGGAACTTGAGATGGTGCAAGGCATTTTCGATATGGATACAACACTTGCTCGTGAAGTCATGGTTCCAAGAACCGAAAGTTTTATGATCGATATTCATGATTCGTCTGAAGAGAATATAGATAAAGTTTTATCCAATAATTTTTCAAGAATCCCTGTTTATGATGACGATAAAGATCGCATCATTGGTATTCTACACTTAAAAAACTTATTAAAAGAAGCAAGAAAATCTGGTTTTGATGATTTAGATTTATTAAAAGTGATACATGAACCATTATTTGTTCCAGAAACTATTTTTATTGATGATTTGTTAATTGAACTTAAAAGAACACAAAATCATATGGCAATCCTTTTGGATGAATATGGTGGCGTGGCTGGTTTAGTAACATTGGAAGATTTATTAGAAGAAATCGTCGGTGAAATTGACGACGAATCGGATGAATTGACGATTGAAGAGTTATTCGAAAAAATTGGCGAAGATGAATACTTGGTTCAGGCAAAAATGCCAATCGATGATTTTAATGAATCATTTGGTACAAATTTAGCGATGAACGACGTAGACACGATGGCAGGATATGTTATTACTGCTTTAGGTGTCATTCCTGAAGTAGATGAAACCTTATCAATTGATGTGGAAAACGTCACTCTGACAACGCATAAAGTTGAAGGAACTCGTCTTTTAGAAATTAAGGTAAAAGTCCATGAAATAGAAGATGAGCCTGAAGAAGAGAAATATCGACTATTAAAAGGTTCGAGTGATCGTGAGAAGAGTAAGGAAAAAGAAGAGTAGGGAGAGGCTGACTCAAAATGTCAGCCTCTCTTATTTTTTAGTAGTAACAAACAATTTTTGACCATTTTATTTTATAAAATAAAATTTGAATATTCAAGAGAGTATATTTATAGTAGAATAAAACTATGCGTTAAATGAAATATAGGTAGGAGGATATGTGTTTTTTCTAAATACATAAAAAGTAGAAAATGAAAAAAAAGATAAGTTTAGTATTAATGGCTTTTATTATGTCATGTGGTTTGGTAATGACACCTCAGCCGCATAATTTAAGTGGAGGCACTTATGGAAGAATATCCAATGTCTTTATAAAATTTGTCTATCATTTATTTGATGATTTAATGAATTCAATCACTGTTAATCGAATTATTGTTACCATGATATTTGTTCTGATGTATCTTTGTTTAAAATTTATTAGTGAGAAAGCGATCAAGCTAAATTGGATTCAGTATTTATTATCGGCAATTTTATCGGTATTTGCCGTTTCAGGATTAGCATTTTCTTATCCTGATTTAAAAGAGGGTAGTTGGAGCATATTATTTGAAAGTAATACTCAAATAGTGAAAACAGTTATCTTATTTTTATCTTGGTTATGGTTTTACAATTTATTACAAGCTTTATTAGTTTATATGTTAACTCAGTTTGAGATGAAAGAACAAAATTTAGATAAATTTGAGAAATTCAAGATTTTTAATTTTGCAAGAAAGCATGTATTCTTTTCTGCTTTAATATTGTACTTAGTATTAGTGATACCTGTTGTTTTAATGGACTTTCCAGGAACGGTTTCTTACGATACATTGATTCAATTAATTCAGTTTAATCGAGATATGGAGCTTAGAAATGATCATCCGATTTTTTCAACAGCAATGTTTGGGAATGCAGTGAAGATTGGAACTAAATTAGGTTATCCTTCACTGGGTGTCTTTTTCCATAGTTTATATCATATGGTAGGTTCTGGTTTACTCGTTGCTTTTAGTTCTTGGGTCATTTATCAAATAACTGACAAGAAAAAGATGGCCTATAGTTACGTTGTATTGGTAGGACTTTTACCAATTATGACTAATCTGATTACAGTGCCAGTAAAAGATACTATGTTTTCACATGCTTTTGCTGCTTGTGTGGCAAGTGCTTGTTTATATTTATATAAAAAAGACCTGTATTATAAAAATAAAATATATTTAGTAACGATTGTCTCATTAACATTAGCAATACTACTTAGAAAGAATGCTATTTATGCAGTTATTCCACTGTTAATCATTTTAATTCCATTCGAGCTATTTAAGCTTTACCGTAAAAAAGCAACTCATTTCATGTTGATCGCACTGATTATTTTACCAATCGGGATAGCGACTCTTATTGAAAATGGCTTAGTGTCTCATTATCAAGTAAATTCAGCCGTTTTAGAAAGAGAAAAACTATCTGTGCCACTTCAACAAACAGCAAGATACGTGAAAAAATATGGTGACGAAGTAACTCCTAGTGAGAAAAAAGCAATCAATAAAGTTATCAAGTATGAAGGAATTCCTGATAGATATCTGCCGACTAGGTCTGATCCGATTAAAGAATCTTTCCAAGAAGGAGCTTCTTCTGAGGACATAAAAGAATATATGGGCGTTTGGGCAAAACAATTTGCGAAACATCCTGCCGTTTATTTTGAAGCAACTATGCACCAAATATTCCCGTTGTTCACAATGACTAACTACAATGGTTATTATGCGAGTCTAGAATCAACATCTAAAATAACACCTTGGGCTAATTCGCATTTTGAAATTTACAATTTAACACAACCACAAGTTAATACTGATCTTAGCTTAGCTAAATTAAGCTACTCAAAATTATTTGATTCGTTACCCTTATTAGGATTATTAAATAATTATTCATTGTATATTATCCTAATCTTGATGGTTTTAGCGTTGGCTTTGTATCACAAAATGTCTAAGTTACTGTGGCTATTGCTACCGACACTACTCCTTTTAGGTACTTTAGTCGTGGGACCTTTAATGATTGGTTACCATCGTTATTACATACCATTTGTATTACTTGCACCAATTTATTTGGTAGTAATATATAAAGAATTTAATTTAAAAGAAGACAATTAATAAAAACTCTTTAAAATTAGATTAATATCCTAATTTTAAAGAGTTTTTTATAATGGTTGCTTACTATTTTAAATTATCAACTAAAAAGGTTATTTTGTTCAAAAAAATTTTTTTGAGGCTATCTTTTTAACTTTATATCCATTAAAATTAAAAAAATAGGTACTTATTGTGAGGAGGACAAGATGAATAAAGTAAAATCTATTTGGATTTATGCTGCTTTTATTTTTATTATGTCAATGCTTGTTGTGCTATCGTGGGATGATTTCTTTTGGGGTGGTATACAAGGAATGGACCAGCTGGCTAATAACTTTGATGGATATAATGGAAGGTATCTAGGCAACTTAATTATAATGGGAATAACAAGGTCAGTCATCTTGAGAGTTGTTTTATACACAACTGTGAATGTAGGATTAGCATTAGTTATTTCTAAATTACTATCAGATAGAGTGAAGATGAGATACATTGTTTTAATTTTAATGACACTTCCTATTGATATTTTTAGACAAACATATGGCTGGTTTTCTGGATTTGCTAACTATAACATCTCCAGTTTACTCATTTTAGTAATATTCTACCTTGTTTTAAAAAAAGAAAACAGTTGGGTTATGAATATTCTTGTTTTATTAGTTGCTTTTTTAAGTCAATTTTTAGCAGAAAATGTGTCTATGGCAAATGTCATTTTAAGCTTTTTAGCTATTATGTTAATGATCTTTACAGATAGAAAAAGGATCTCTTTAGCTGTTTTCTGGTTTATTGGCTCTGTATCTGGTATGTGGTTAATGCTTCAAAATACAGCCTATCACTCAGACAGTTCAAGAGGGTTATCGAATATTTATTTTTCTGAGTTATTCAAGCATCTTTTGCAAGATTGGTCAGAATTAGTAGTAAAAGATAATATATTTTTAATGGCAGTTTTTTCTTTTGTCATCTACTTAGCATTGAAAAAACCAAAACTGATTGGTTCTTATTTACTTTTATTTAATATTTATTTTATTGGTAGAGATTATTTAAATATTAGTTTTTATCAAGAACCTTTATATATGTTGTTGGGTGAATTATTATTGATTGTTATATTTTTTGGAATTCTTATTTATGCAGGTATTAAAGTGCTTGAAGGTTCCGATCGTACTCTTTACTTTATTTTCTTATTTTCTGCATTAGTGATGGTGGGACCATTTTTAATCGTAACGCCATTTGGACCAAGAAATATCCTTTTAAGTTATCTGCTCTTAGCGATTTCATTAGGCTTAATTTGGGTTAATACCGAAACGACTATAGAAATTAAAACATTTGATAAATATGTGAAAAGTGTATTCCTTTGCTTAGTTGCATTTTATTTGTTCTTATATGGCGTAAACGGTTTTGAAAATCAGCGCCGAATTGCTATGATTAAAGAAGCCGATGATCGTGGAGAAAAAGTAGTAGAAGTTAGAAAATTACCTTTTTCGTTTTTAGGACAAGCATTGGATGATATCGGATATGGTAGTAGAGCAGATGATTTTAAGTATCATTATAAGATAAAATCAAAAATAAAAATTGAAGTGAAAGGTAGAACAATGCCTTTACCTTGGATTCAAACAAATAATTAGACAAAAGGATATTAGTCTAATTTAGGAGGTTTACTTAATGAAATTGATTACTTTTTGTGTTCCGATGTACAATGAAAGTGAGAGCATTAGTGAGTTATATAGACAGTTAAATGAGTTATCTCAGCAATATATCGGCCAATATGAGTTTGAGTTTTTATTTGTTAATGATGGAAGTATTGATAACTCACTGGGGATTGTCAAAGAGTTATCAAAAAAAGACTCAAGGATTGCTTATGTGGATCTTTCCCGTAATTTTGGTAAAGAAGTTGCGATGTTAGCTGGATTTGATCATTGTAAGGGGGACGCAGTCATTATGATGGATGCGGATTTACAACATCCCCCAGGAACGATTCCTCAAATGATTACGGAATGGGAAAACGGTTATCAAGATGTTTACGGCAAAAGAGTGACACAAGAGGGAGAGTCTTTCTTTAAAAAGAAAAGTTCAAAATTATATTATAAACTTCTAGGATATTTCTCTCAGATACCTGTCTTACCAGCAGTAGGAGATTTTAGGCTATTGGATCGAGTGTGTATTGATAGCATAATAAAAATTCGAGAAAGTCAGAGATATACTAAAAGTATGTACATGTGGATTGGTTTTAGAAAAAAAGAAGTCGAATTTGTTTCGAGTGAAAGATTTGCAGGAGAAACTAAATGGAAATTAAGTAATTTAATACAGTTAGCTGTTAATGGGATTGTTTCAGATTCAACAGCAGCTCTTAGATTATCTTTGTATAGTGGCATTTTTATTTCACTCATGTCTTTTGTATACATGATCTATATCTTAATAAAAACACTAATTGTAGGTAGCTCAACTCCTGGATTTCCAACACTAACAATTTTAATTTTATTTTTAAGTGGCTCTCAACTTATTTTTCAAGGTGTGATGGGAGAGTACATAGGAAAAATTTATACAGAAGTCAAAAACAGACCACCGTATCTAATTCAAGAATATCATGCTTCAAAAAAAGAGTCTGAATATTTATAGTAATTATTGGTTTTTTTATTATCTAAAAACTGAGCTAAGGAGATTTTGAATGAAAGTATTAATGATAATACCGGCTTATAATGAAGAAGCGAGTATTTTAAAAACAACCCAATCGATTGAGACATTTAAAAAAGAAGTTTCTTTTGAACTAGACTACCTTGTTATTAATGATGGTTCTACGGATAACACAAAAAAAGTGCTGACTGATAATTCAATTCCTTCTGTGCATTTGATAAAAAACTTAGGCATAGGTGGCGCTGTTCAAACAGGGTATTTATATGCATATTATAATGACTATGATATTGCTGTTCAGTTTGATGGAGATGGACAACATGATATTACTTCTTTACCACAGCTGATTGCACCGATTATTAAAAATGAGGCAGATTTTACTGTAGGATCAAGATTTGTAGAAGGTTCTCCTTCAGCATTTAAGACCTCTTTTTCAAGAAGAATAGGAATTAATCTGATTTCATCCTTTATTTGGTTAAAAACAGGGAAAAAATTATTAGATGTCACTTCAGGGTATCGTGCAGCTAATCGAGAAATTATTGCGTATTTTGCGACACATTATCCTAGGAAATACCCTGAACCTGAAACAAATGCTTTACTTATTAAGAAGAAAAAAAGCGTTCAAGAAGTTGGCGTTAACATGTTTGAACGATTAGAAGGCGAATCTTCTATTACGCCAATCAAATCAGTTCGCTATATGATTGAAGTTCTGACATCGATTATATTATTATCGAGTGGAGGGGAAAACTAATGGCTATTTTGACTATTGTAATGATTATATTTTCTATTTGTTTCTTGGCTTTTATCATAAAGCTCATTCGTTCTTCAACGTTTACTTTGGAGCATTCGTTAGTGTGGTTAGCTATCGGCTTGATAATGTTACTGTTTTCTATATTCCCAAGTATTCCTGAGTATTTTTCGGATGTCTTAGGCTTTGAAACAATGTCTAATTTTCTTTTAGTGATGGCTGTATTCTTTAGTTTGGCTCAATTAATTATTTTTACCAAACACATTACTAAACAGACCAACGATATTAAATCATTAATTCAAGAAGTATCAATATTAAAAGAAAAGATAGAAAGAAAGGAAAAGTAATATGATTTTATTTTTTATATATGTCATTTTATCATCATCAGGAATCATTTTATTTAAATTAGGTTCGGCAGATTTATCGGTCAAAATGGTTAATAGTCAGTTAAATATGAATTTCCCTACATTAAGTCTTTTAGGTTTGTTGTGTTATCTACTTAGCTTTGTTTTGTGGATGATCATTATTTCAAAAGCAGATGTTAGCTTTATTGTACCTTTGGGATTAGGGATAACTAACGTTTTAATTTTAGTGGGTTCAGTTGTCTTTTTAAAAGAGAGTATTAGTACCAATGCGATGATTGGGATTGCTCTGATTTTAGCGGGAACTCTTTTGATGAATTATAAATAAGTGTTTCTTAACAAGAGTTTACTGGCCAGATAGTAAGGGTCAGTAGATTCTTGTTTTTTTTATAACAACTAATAAGATTATTTTTTACTTAAATAAATATTATTGATTAAATAATGAACTAAGATATAATTAAAAAGAAACCAAAATAAAATACGTTATTTAATTATAATGTTAAAAGGAGAAGGTTATGAAGAAGAAGGGTCTTGTTTTAGCTCTATTTAGTACAGTTGTCTTAGCAGCAACATCAACAGGGGTTGTTGATCAGGTTTTAGGGAACGATATTAAAGTAGAAGCAGCGCAAAAGGCAACTGTTTCAGATGCGATTAAAGTATTTAAATATGGTTCAGTGAAAAGAGATAATTATTCAACTTGGAAAAATTTTGCTTGGGATAAAAAAGGCGACTCTAAAGATATTTATAATCAAACGATATTAGTAAAATATAAGTACAAACATAGTAATGGGTCAACTTTCTATTCTTTATACAATGAAAAAGATACTTGGTTAGGCTATATTAATTCAGACGCTGTGGAGATGACATCAGGTAAACAAGGTATGGCATTAAAAGCTGATAAAACAGTTAGTGTGACAGATAGCAACTATCCAATCCATCAAAATTTTGGTTGGACTAAGAAAAATGAAAGCAAAAATTTAAAAGGTCAAGAGCTAAAAGTTAACTATACGTACAATCATTTTAACGGTTCAACTTATTATTCTTTATATAATAAGGACAATACTTGGTTAGGCTATATTAATAAAACAGGGGTCAAAGAAGTAACGACTAATAAAAAACCCCAAGGTGAGGCAATTAAGGTTAATAAGTATGCCACGATAACGAATGGCAACTATGATATTTATCAAAATTTTGGTTGGTCTAAAAAAGCGAGTGCTAGTGATTATAACAATCAAACAGTCAAAATTAACTATGAATATCATCATGTAAATGGTTCTGTTTATTATTCGCTATATGATAATAACGAGCAGTGGCTTGGGTATATTAATCAAAAAGCGACTGTCAATAAAGGATCTAAAGGATTATATCAATCATATGGCAAATATGTTAGTTATAAAAATCAAGAGGCAACTATTTATCGTGATTTAGATAAATTTGAGATGCCAGCTAAAGTCTATACAATGAGAAAAGAAGCAGCAGTTTTTGCTAAAGGTATGTATCAACATTTTGATGGCAAAACATATTATTCATTATATGATGAGAAAGATCGTTGGGATGGTTATGTAGCTGAGGAAGACCTAACCTTAGATGTGAAATCTTCTGGTAAAGGGTATGCAATTTCTCGCCAAGTTAAACTAAGTACACCAAATCAAAAAACCTATCAAAATTTTGATTGGAAAGTGAAACATCAAACGAAAGATTTAATGGATAAAGTATTTACAGCAAAAAGAGCTTATTCACATTCAAATGGAAATGATTATTATTCATTATTTGATGAAAATGGTACTTGGTACGGTTATGTGAATACTGCTTTTGTTAAAGGTGTTGCGCCAACTCTGACTGGTGTGAAAGATCAAACAGTTTATATGTCAGATCAAACATTTAATGCTTTAGCAGGTGTTGAAGCAACTGATTATCTTGGCAGAACATTAAAAGTTAAAGTTACAGGTACTGTTGATATGAAAAAAGTAGGAACTTATGAATTAGTTTATACAGTAGTTGATCAAGATGGTAACAAACAAGAAGCTAAATCAAAAGTAACAGTTGTAGATGATCATGCGCCAATTTTTAAAGGGCTAAAAGATGAAACTATCAAACAAACACCCGTAGCTTTTGATACTAAAAAAGATATTGTTGCGACTGATTTTGAGGGTAAAAATATTGATTATAAAGTAACAGGGGAAGTTAACACTAAAAAAGCTGGTAAGTATGAACTTACTTATGAAGCAACAGATAAACGCCAACACACAACAAAAGAAACAAAAGTTGTCACAGTTGAAAAAGTTGCAGCACCAAAATTATCAGAAATTAAAGATACTGAAATCAAAAAATCTGCTAAAACATTCGATGCATTAAGCGGTATCGAAGCAACAGATTATAACAATAAAAAATTAGAAGTTAAAATCGAAGGTTCTGTGGACATGTCGACAAGTGGTGTTTACGATTTAACGTATACTGCAATTGATGATGTAGATCAAGTCGTAACTGCTAAACGTAAAGTGACAGTAATAAATGATATTAAACCAACAATTACAGGAACTGAAAATGTGAAACAAAATATCGTTGTCGGTTCTTTTGATTCTAAAGCAGATGTTAAAGCAGTTGATAGTGATGGCAACGAGCTTGAGTTTACTGTAACTGGAGAAGTTAAAGCAGACCAATTAGGAATCTATGAATTAACTTATCATGCAAAAGACAAAGCAGGCAATCAAGTTGAAGTAAAACGTTCTGTAGAAATTTTTGAAGTTCAAGTTGAAAGCATTATTGTTTCTGGAGTGAACAAAGAAAAAGTTGGTCGTTCGACACAAATGACTGCTGATATCCAACCGGCAGATGCTAAGGATAAGTCAGTTATTTGGACATCTTCTGATGAGTTAGTAGCCACTGTAGATGAAACTGGTCACGTAACAACTTTAGCTGAGGGAGTAACAACTATTACGGCAACAGCTAAAAATAAAATTGTTGGAAGTAAAGAATTAGTGGTTTCTAATGATCTTTCGGGTAAACTTTATATCAGTTCTCGTTCAACAATAAATGGTGTGATAAAAAGCTTTGGCTTTACATTTATAAATCAAGAAAAAGAAACATTATATGTTAAAGAAGTAGAAGTAGGTGAAGTTGGTTCTAGAAGTACAACATACACAGAACAAGATCTAGCGCAAAACGGGATAGAAACGACAGTAACTTCAAGAAGTCAATTTGGTATGAGTTTAAATAGTAAATTAGGTTGGTTTGAAGACAGACTTGTTGTGAAAGTTAAAGTAGCAACTGAAGATGGTATTGAAAAAGTATTTGAAACAAGACCTTAAAATGTTTTTTTTAAGAGGGCCAGGGTGGGTCAAAAGTCGTTTTGCTCCGAGCAACTGGAGGGAAAATCGAACAATCGCTCTTTTTGATTGATCCATTTTCGTGAAGTTGTCGTGGGAGCAGACTTTTTATCCCCTGACTTTTAAAGATTATTCGCATAAATAAGAATGAGGCTGACATTTGGGTCAGTCTCGTTTTTTTTAACTAAACGGTGTCATAGAAGTAGCTTCTTCGAAAAATAAGCCGAACACTTCTGTCGCAACCTCTTCTTTTTTCAAAAAAATAATAATAGATATATATAGTTATTAATGTTCATTTAATGATATGTTAAACTGATGATAGAAAACAAGCGACTAAAAATATAATCGGAATATTTTTTAAGTTAATGGTTTTATTTTAATGATAACTATCCGATATATAATATGATGCTTTGTTTACAGAACTAAAAGAGGAAAAGGAGGATATAGGTAAAATGAAAAAGAAATTATTACTAGGTTGTTTAAGTTGTGTGTTATTGGTATCGTTCAATCATTACTCTGCTGAAGAGGTAGTCAGCTCAAGTACATCAACTGAAATGACAACAAGCACACAGGACGTAGTGAGTGAAATAGCTAGCACTGAAAAAACAAGTGAAATCACAAGTGATACAACTACGGAAAGATCCAGTGAGGAAAGTGCAGATGAGTCTAAGGCTCAAAAATTAATTACTGAAACTGATGTAAAAAAAGAAGAAATCCATCAGTTTGTTAGTTTGAAAAAAGATAATCCCGTTATCTACGAGGACTTGTCGAGTCAATCAGTGAAGGATAATACTTTTATTGTGGGACAGACATTTTTAGCTAAAGAAAAAATCGAACAAGCAGACAAGGCTGTTTTTTATTTGTTGTTTAATAACTCAGAAGAACCTATTGGGTTTATATCAGCAGAAGACATCAACTTAGCCGAACACCAAGGTGGTGTGTATCAGTCATTCTGGCAATACGCTAATATTACTAATAGTGATGGTCAGGTGTATTCTGATTTTGAAGGAAAGGTAAAAGGGAATTTAGCGCAATATAGTGATGTAACATTAAGAGCTAAAGGTAAGTATCATAGCTTTGAGGGAACTATATATTATTCTTTATATGACAATAAAGATACATGGTTAGGTTACGCTTCTGAAAAGGATGTCAATATTACAGCAGGAGCACAAGGAAATTATCAACCCTTTAATCAATACACTATTGTCAAAATGGGAAACTACAGTATTTGGCAAAATTTTAATTGGCAAAAAAAATATGATGGTAAACAGTTTTTAAATCGAACATTTTTAGCTAAGGGGATGTATCGACATTTTAATGGAGACGCTTATTTTTCTTTATATGATTTAAATGGTACTTGGTACGGTTACATCAATAGCGCAGGAACTCAAATTACTACAAATAAGCAAGGTGATTATGTTTCTTACAATAAATATGTAACAGTAAACAATAGCAATGGAAGTGCTTGGAATAATTTTGAATGGAACGAAAGACAATCTTTATCAAAATTAGCTAATAAAACCTATAAAGCTAAAGGAATATACTACCATGTAAATGGAGAAGATTATCTGTCATTATATGATAAAAATAATACTTGGCAAGGCTATGTTAATAAAAAGTTTGTGACAGTATCAGATGGCGCTCAGGGTGCTTATCAAGCATACGGAAAATATGTTTCTATCTCTAGTAATAATTACACAATGTGGCAAAATTTTAATTGGAAAAAACGCGGTGATTCCAACAATATTTACGAGAAAACATTGTTAGCAAAAGGAAAATATCAACATTATAATGGTGAAACTTATCTTTCGCTTTTTGATAGTTCAGATAAATGGTATGGCTATATTAATGCCAATGGAACAAAGCAAACTGAACGTTCTGGCTATGCTATTCCAATGAATAAAGTCGTTACTGTAAGCAGTGGGAATTATGATTTATGGAATAATCTTAATTTTTCTTCTAAACGTGGCACTACTAAAAATCTAGTCAATAAACCTTATAAAGTGAAATATAAATATGAACATTTTAATGGCTCAACGTATTATTCTATGTACGATGGAAATAAATGGTTAGGTTATTTAAATAACACAGGAGTGAAAGAAGCTGCGAGTAAAAATTCAACATACGTTATGTTAAATGCTCCTACTCATAATCAAAATGAGGCGAATGCTCCGATGGGATGTGAAGCAGCTAGTTTACTACAAGCACTCCAAGTTAAAGGATTTGCTAAAAACCACAAGTTGAACAAATTCATAGGAGAGATGCCTCTTTCAAAAAATAATAACCCAAATGAAGGATTTTCCGGTTCTCCTTATGTGGTTAGAAATGGTATCTATCATTCTATCTTCCCTAAACCACTGACAAATTGGGCAAATGATTATGCTCATGGAACAGCAGCGGATATTTCTGGGACTTCCTTTAATCAACTTTCAAAGGAACTAGAGAAGGGTAATCCGATTGTGTTGTATATTACATTAAACTACAAAGCACCAGAATATTTTAATTACTATTGGGGTAGAGGTGTGGAAAATGCCCACGTAGTAACTTTAGATGGTTACAATAGTCAAACGAATAAGTACCACCTAGTCGATCCAAACTCTAGAAAAGTTAATTGGGTAGATGCATCAACGTTGCAATCGTCGTATCAGTATAATGAAAAAAAAGCAGTGGTTATAAGATAAAAAAATAAAAGGTTGGCTTTTTAGTCAGCCTTTTTTAGAGGAGTTTATTGATGAAAAAAACAAGAATGTTAATGCTGATGGGTCTGCTGTTTGCTACTGCCTTTACAACCAACGTAGCCGCTCAAGAAAGTACTGAGAGTTCGGAAAAAGAAACAACTACACCAATGGAAATGAGTAGTAGCAGCGAAACAAAGGAGAGTTTGATAGAGAAATCAGAAGAATCTGTAGAACAGAAAGTAGCTGATACAGAAACAACAGAATCAGTGAATAATAAAAGTAATCAGGTTAATCAGAAAGTATCCGTTTCTTATTACGGTACGGTCAAAAAAACGGGTGAAACAATTTGGGAAGATCAAGAATTAACTATTATTAAAGGAAAAACAGAGGATATTATTAATAGAACTTTTTTAATAACTGAAGAAGTGACAGAAGAGCATCATCAAAACAAAGCTTATTTATTGGTAGATAATAATCAAAAGAGAATAGGTTACGTTACTTCCTCCTCAGTTGAGGTAACAAATAATGCTAGTGGCATGCCGAATAAAACGGACAAATACGGTACTATCTTGAATTCAAGTTACTTGCTATGGAAAGATATGGAACTAAAAGAGAGAATAGAAGATAAGCAGGCTTTGAATCAAAAAACATTATTGATAAAAAATGAATACCACCATTTTAACGGAAATATTTATTATGAACTTTATAACAATAAAAATGAATTTTTAGGGTTTATAAACCAAGAGGACATTACACTGACTGAGCATCGTGGTGGCAGTTATATTAGTACGTGGAAATATGCCACAGTGACTAAGAAAAATTATTCATTGTGGCAAGACTTCTCCTTTAGTCAAGAACGCAATAACTCCAGTAATTTTTACCAGAAAAGCTTGCTAATGAAGGGTGAGTATCATCATTTTAATGGTTCAACCTATTATTCGGTTTATGACAATCAAGATAACTGGCTAGGTTATATAAACAAAGATGGTGTGACAATTGGGGAGAATCGTGGTGGAATTTATATTCCGACTGGTAAGTATGTAACATTGACTAAAAAGGCTTATCCGATGTGGAAAAATCTTGATTTTAGTCAGGAAAAAAATAACAGTACTCAATTTTATGAACAAACGATGCTTGCAAAGGGGGAGTATCGTCATTTCAATGGCTCTGTTTATTATTCTATTTATAATAATAAAAATGAGTGGTTAGGTTATCTAAATAAAGGTGCTGTGAGTGTTGGTAGTGATCGAGGTGGAAGTTACATTCCCCTTGGTAAGTATGGAACAGTGGGTAAAAAAGGCTATTCATTGTGGAATAATTTTTCTTTTGATAAAGAAAGAAATAATACAACTCGTCTTAATCAGCAAACTTTTTTGATTAAAGGGAAGTATCATCATTATAATGGGTCGGTGTATTATTCAGTCTATGATAATCAAGATCGTTGGTTAGGATATGCTAATAGAGATGCAATTCCTCTTGCTTCTGGTAAAGAGGGGAATGCGGTAAAAGCGAACCAAACAATTGCGATACCAAACAATAACTATCCGATTTGGCAAAATTTTTCATGGCAAAAAAAGAATAATACAAATAATGTAGCAAAGAAGAAATACACTGTGAAGTATCAATATCATCACTTTAATGGAGATATTTATAGTTCAGTTTATGATAATAACAAATGGATTGGTTATTTGAATCAAAAAGGTAGTAAAACATGGCAAGAAAAAAATGGTGTACTGTATATTGATAACATAATGATTGCGAATAAAAAGATCAAACTACCTTCTTATTTTAATCCAGGAGAGAATGGGGAAGCTGGAAGACAAGTTCGTTCTATGATTTATGATATGCAAAGACAAGGAATGAGTGTGAGTCACTCATATTCAGGGTTTAGAACGTATCAATATCAAGAGATAATCTATAATGATTATGTTAGAATTAACGGGCAAGCTAAGACAGATACATTTTGTGCCAGGCCAGGACATTCAGAACATCAAACAGGATTAACTTTTGATTTGCGTCATGGTAATGGGACTTTAATAGAAACGGGTTGGGAAGCTAATTGGTTGTCTCAAAATGCTTATAAATATGGTTTTATTATTAGATATAAGGCAAGTAAAACACCCATTACAGGCTATCAAGGAGAACCGTGGCATGTTAGATACGTGGGAAAAAATCAAGCTGAAAAAATTATGAAATCTAATCAATGTTTGGAAGAATATCTAGGTGTTGAAGGTGGAAATTATAGATAAGTAAAAGGGTAGTCAGGACAGTTAATGTCTGACTATCTTTTTTGATTATAAATCGAATCTTATGTAATAGCATGCATTTAAAAAATTCTAAATGACTATTCGTATCACATTCACTTTACCCAATTATCATGCTATAATAGGAGATGTTTTGTGAAAAATGTCAATGAATTTTAAATATAAAAATGTGTTAGGAGAAAAATATGGTTTTTAATCAAAAGCAAGAAGTGGAACGTCGTCGTACGTTTGCCATTATTTCCCATCCGGATGCTGGGAAAACAACAATTACAGAGCAGTTACTTTTATTTGGTGGGGCGATTCGTAGTGCTGGTACCGTTAAAGGGAAAAAGACTGGTAACTTTGCCAAGTCTGACTGGATGGATATTGAAAAACAAAGAGGTATTTCTGTTACAAGTTCGGTTATGCAATTTGATTTTGACGATAAACGTGTCAACATCTTAGATACACCTGGACATGAGGATTTCTCTGAAGATACCTATCGTACTTTAATGGCTGTTGACAGTGCGGTCATGGTAATTGATAGTGCCAAGGGGATTGAAGCCCAAACGAAGAAATTATTCCAAGTTTGTCGCATGCGTGGCATTCCGATTTTTACTTTTATTAATAAATTAGATAGAGATGGTCGTGAACCTTTAGAGTTACTAGAAGAATTAGAAGAAGTTTTAGAGATTGATTCTTATCCAATGAACTGGCCAATTGGTATGGGAAAAGGTTTTGAAGGACTATATGATATGTTCCATAATCGTGTGGAAATTCATCGTCCTGACCGTTATGATGGCGAGCGCTTTTTACCTTTAAATGATAATCGTGAATTAGAGTTGGATCATCCGATTAAACAATTGTCGATTTTTGATCAAGTCCAAGACGATGTAGAATTATTGATGGAAGCTGGTAATGAGTTTTCGGAAGAAAAAATTGCTAAAGGTGAGCTAACACCAGTATTCTTTGGTTCGGCTTTAACTAATTTTGGTGTGGAAACATTCTTAGAAACCTTCTTACAGTTTGCACCACAACCAACAGAATATAAAACTAAAACAGAAGCTGTAGTAAGTCCTTATAGTGAAGATTTTTCAGGCTTTATTTTTAAAATCCAAGCTAATATGAATCCGGCTCATCGTGATAGAATCGCCTTTGTCCGAATTTGTTCTGGTTCTTTCTCACGTGGAATGGATGTTCAGCTGTCTCGTGGAAATAAAAAAATTAAGTTAAATAATTCAACACAGTTTATGGCAGACTCTCGTGAACAAGTAGAGGAAGCAGTAGCAGGGGATATTATTGGTTTATATGATACGGGTCTTTATCAAATTGGGGACACGATCTATACTGGGAAAGATAAGATTGAATTTGAAGATCTACCTCACTTTACACCAGAATTATTTATGCGTGTCACAGCTAAAAATGTAATGAAGCAAAAATCATTCCATAAAGGACTTAATCAATTGGTTCAAGAGGGTGCTATTCAGTTATATAAAACGTATTTAACAGAAGATATTATCATTGGGGCAGTAGGTCAGCTTCAATTTGAAGTGTTTAAACATCGTATGCAAGGGGAATATAATACTGAGATTATTATGGATCCAATGGGAACAAAGATTGCTCGTTGGATTGATCCTGAACAATTAGATGAGAAAATGAGTTCAAGTCGAAATATCTTAGCCAAAGATCGTTTTGATCAACCATTATTCCTATTTGAAAATCGATTTGCAATGCGCTGGTTTGCAGATAAATATCCAGATATTGAGCTTAAGAGTTTGTTATAAAAACAGGGTAAGTAGGGGGATTAATTTGAAGAAAACAAAAATTAGTGCGGTTATTGCAATTTATAATGTAGAGGAATATATTGTAGAAGCATTAGATTCTCTTTTAGAACAAGAAGTTGAAACAATTGAATTAGAAGTGATTGTTGTCGATGATGGATCTACAGATAACACACCTAATATTTTAAAGGAATATCAAAAAAAGCACTCAAATATTAAAGTAATCGATGTTGATAGAGTAGGTCTTGGAAAAGCTAGAAATGTAGGGATAGAAGCTAGTACAGGAGAGTATTTGATTTTTATGGATGGAGATGACATTATTTATCCCAATGCATACTATGCGTTGTTAGAATCAGCATTAAAAAATAATGCTGACATCGTGGTTGGTAATGTATCACGTTTTGATTCAACAAGAAAGTTTTTTTTAAGCGGATTACATAAAAAAATATTTTCTGATGATTTAGAAGGCACACACATCCTAAAAAATAAACAACTACTTTATGATACGACTGCGTGGAATAAATTATTTAATGCTTCATTTTTTAAAGATAATCAATTGAAGTTTCTTGAAGGAATGTTATATGAAGATATTCCTTGTATAATGAAAGCACATCTTTTATCTAAAAATACAAACATTATATTAGATTATGTTTACAGATGGCGATTAAGGGATAGCGCCAATAATCGTTCTATTACTCAAAATAGACATGACCCTCAAAATTTATTAGATCGTGTAAAATCAGTGGACTGTTTTACACAGGTTGTGGATGAATTAAATATAACAACTAAAGAAATTCTCGAAGAAAAGGAATTCAAAGAGTTGACAGTGGATTATAAACTGTATTTTGATTCTTTAGAAGAAGCTGATGATAATTATTTAGAGTTATTTTCAAATTTGTTAACCAAGTATGTTTCTAATATGAAGACAGATGTGTTTAACACAAGAATACCTACTGAGTTAAAAATAATGTATCAATTAATCATGGATAAAAAATATGATGAATTTTTATTATTTAAAACAAATATTTTAGACTTTAGAAAGCAACAAACAGTTATAAAAGAAAATAAAGTTTATAAGGATATTTCTAACACAAACCTAAATGAGATATTTTTAGATCCGGTAATTGATATGTCAAGTGATATTTTACCAGTCACAAAAACCAAAAAAGTGAAATGGGCAAATAAGGTATTAACAGTTGAAGGTATTTCTTATTTAAGGTACTTAAATACAGATCAAAATACATCTATTCAAGCATATCTTGTTAATCGATCAGAAACTAAAAGCGTTAATTTACCTACTGAGACCATCAAAGATAAGTCTATTACCCAAATGTATGGTGGTGGTGATAAAGATCACCTAATAAAACGCCATGTAAATTATGATTATGCACATTTTAAAACTCAAGTAGATGGAAATAAAGAAGATGTATTAGAGTTATTAAAAGAAGATTGTTTTATTAAATTAATAATTAAAAATTTAGGTTATGAAATGGAAACTTACGTCTCAAATCCATCTAAAGGAGCTGTCTCAAGACCTTGTGATTATATGTTTGAAGATAGAGGATTCCGTGTATTATACAATAAGCAATGGCGATTAGAAATTATTAATGCACCAAAACTTGTGAATCAGTTAAAACCATCCATAGTCGGAACCGAATTAGTATTAACTGGGAAAATAGTAGGTGAGTTCTCTGATGCCTATTTTAAAAATTCTACAAATAATTTAAAGATATGGAATCACACATTTAATTTGTTGGAAGATAACCAGTTTGAACTAAGATTTAATTTAGAACGAATGCTAGAGTGTGATTTTAATTCAGATTTTTATTTTTATTTAGTCAAAGATAGAAAACAAACAATAGTCTGGTTAGAAGATGATTTTTTATCTACATACGATGTGTGGCATGATCATGAAATTCGTTTTACTAAAACATACCATAGATGGTTAAAAATAAATTTAACGGAACATATTCGACCTAAATTAGTGGATTTTAAATTAAATCAGATAAACTCAGAAGCTTATGATTTATTATTTACTATAAGACAACAAATTAAATCAAATGAATTAATTATGAATTCGTTTATTCAAGGTACAAGAGATTCCGATGGAAAACAAGTAACTTTGTCGCCTAAAAAAGTTATTGTTGAGGGGAAAGTATGCATAAGTGATTATCAAATCTCACTTTCAAAAGAGCAACTTTATTTATTTGGAAATTCTAATTGGTCATTTGTTCAATCAAGTGAAACCTCACAAGGAATTTATTCAAATGAAATTTTATTGGATATGGAAAATTTAAAAGCAATTTTTACTATAGATAAAAATATATTTAACATTTTTTCTACAAGAGATGGTGTGGTTAAATTAAATACAACTCTTGAAAAATCTTATTTTGAAAAAGGACCTAGACGTATGAAGATGTTAAAAGATTATGTCTATCCTCTTATGAGATTGTTACCGCAAAAGAAAAAATATGTTATGTTTGAATCTTATTGGGGTAAATCTTTTAGTTGTAATCCCAAAGCAATTTATGAAGAAATACAAAAAGAGCACCCGGAACTTACTTGTATTTGGGGATTTAATAATCCTTATACAGAAATTTCGGGCGAAGGGATCAAAGTTAAAAGGAATAGCTGGCAATATTATTATTACCTTGCACGATCTACTTACTTTTTCAATAATGCAAATTGGCAGAATGATTATGTTAAGCGCTCAAAAAGTAAAGAAATTCAGACGCTACATGGCACTTTTTTGAAAACTATGGGGCTAGATGTAAAGAATGAAGTAGATACAGTAGAGAAACTTGAAGGTTTTAAACTAAGACATAGTAGATGGGATTACCTAGTATCACCAAGTAAATTCATGACAGATATTTCAAAACGAGTGTTCGAATTTAAAGGTGAAATGTTAGAGTATGGTTTTCCTAGAAATGATTTATTAGTAAATGTTTCAAATGAAGAAAATACAATAATCGACTTAAAAGAAAAGCTAGGAATTCCAAAAGATAAAAAAATAATTTTATATGCGCCTACTTTTAGAAATACAAGAGGATTTAATTTAGAGTTAGATTTAAAACAAATGAAGGCACAACTTTCTGATGAGTATGTTCTTTTAGTAAGATTACATTATTTTGTCTCTAAAAAATTAGATTTAGAAGGGGTATCAGATTTTGCTATTAATGTTTGTGACTATCCAGATGCGCAAGATCTACTACTAATCACAGATATATTAATTAGTGATTATTCTTCAATTATGTTTGATTATGCTAATTTAAATAAGCCGATTATTCTATTTACTTATGATTTAGAATATTATAGAGATATTCTAAGAGGAATGTATACGGATTTAGAAGAAGATGCCCCAGGAAAATTATGTAGAACATCTGAAGAGGTTATCCAATCTATTGAAAATATTTCTAGTTATGAAAAAGACTATGAACCTAAACTATCAGCGTTTAGAGATAAATTTAACGAATTCGAAACAGGAAAAGCATCAAAAAAAATAGTAGAGAAATTATTTGGAAAAAATAAATAAAAAATATCATACTATTTAATTATTATAGTGAAAGAGAAGGCCTAGCATACATTTTATTTGCTAGGCCTTCTCTTTATATCGGATATACTATACTTATTCTATTTATAACAGTATTTTATTTTACTAGAAATAAAATTTTTTAATTTAGCTATTAATACACAAGCTATAAAAACAATAAGAGGGACAATAATAACTATGAGGAATAACCAGCTACTCCAATAAAATTTGCCGCTTTGGAAAATAGAATTCCATAACATGGAGCGAATAAGAGGATTATCATGGATTAAATAAACTTCAAAAGTAACACTAGAAATATAAAGGATCAATGCATTATATCGTTTATCAATTGATAATTTTAGAATCAAATTAAAAAGACAGAAAGAAAAAAGTAAAGCATTTAAACTTTCAGTGCCATTAATAAAAAAGTCAGGATATTCCCAATTTAATTTATCTAAAAGTAAAATAATAAATGGTCTAAATTGTAATAAAGATAGAGAAAATAGTGATGCCATTAAAATGTATCTAAAATAAATTGTTTGTAATTCTTTTTGATATTCTCTAATTAAATCACCTATTAAAGCAATTATAATAAATAAAAAATAAACGCTAGGTTTAAAATGTTTTTCAATTTGAAAAATAAAGCCAAATAATCTGGGGCCGTAAAAAAAGAAGATAATAATAATTAGTAATTTAAGTTTATTTTCTCTGTCAGTTAGATTTAGATAATTTTTTAATAATGGCTGGAATAATAGTAGTATAACATAGCCAGTAACAAACCAATATTGATCAAAAATAACAGGGAAAACAGAAGTAATCATTTTTTTAAATTCAAATGCAGACCATAATAAAGAAATCAAAAAAAAGGTTACCGTATAAAAAGTAATATTATTATTTAGATGAAGTAATTTTTTGAGAGAGAAATTTTGTTTATAAAAAAAATAACCAGATATTAAGATAAATAAAATAACACCTATTTTACCAAAATTACCAAGACACAGAATAAAATAATTCCTCAGCCCAATTTCTTTGGGATAATTCCAATTAGTATGGATTGTAAAGTGATGAAAAACAATCATGAGCATACTAATTATGCGAATAAGTTCAATATTGATATTACGTTTACTCATTAATAAACTCCTTAAAATTTTTTCTAATTTAATTATATCATTATAACTAACTTAGAAAAAATAAATTGGGAAAAATTAACTTAATTTGATTTAATACCTTTAGTTATCTAATCTGTTATTAATTTTATCAACTTTTAATATATTTTCTGATATAATGAATGATAGTGTTTAAAAATCTTAGAAAAAATTTTTTACTCATATTAAAAAAGGAGATAGAGGGTATGAAAAAAATTGTAAATAAAATTATTGTGGGAACAATATTTCTTAATGTACTATTGTCACCAGCATTTGTCGTAAATGCCGAAATAAATAAGACAACACAAAGTGCAATTAATGAAGAAAGTACGATTATAAGTTCATCAGAAAAATCAACAATAGATCAAACGTTTGAATCAACAGGTTATTCAGAAACGTCTACTCAAATGGAAAAAGAAACAAGTAGTACAATTGAAAAAAATGAATCTACTGAAAAAATACATGAAAAAAATAAGTCATTGGAAAAAGAGCAAAATAAAAAAGAAGTGTTACAGTTAAAAGATACTCAGAATGAGATTTATGTAACGGTTATACTTCAGTCAACTCAATTATGGAAAACAGAAATAGGACAAGATGATCCTGAAGTACGAGAGGACCTATATCTAAAAACATTTATTTCTAAAGAAAAAAAAATTGTTGATAATCAAGAGTATTACTCACTTTATGAATTGAAAGATAATAAAACTGATTTTATTGGTTATGTCTTATCGGATGCAATTCAAAAAGCAGATGGAGAACAAGGCATTTATCAATCATTTAATAAATATGTTGCTATCTCAAAGGAATCAAGCACAACCTATCGTAATTTTTCATGGGATGAATTATATGATGGAAAAGCAATTAAGGATAAGACATTCTATGCAAAAGGAAAGTATAATCATATAAATGGTTCAACTTATTTATCATTGTTTGATAGTAATGATAAATGGTATGGTTATATTGATTCAAAAAATGTTACAGAAGCTGATGGTCGACAAGGAATTTACCAATCTTATTGGAAATATGTGACAATAACTAGCAAAAATTATTATACTTATAATGATTTCAATTGGGTAGAAAGAGAATCATCTCGGAACATTCAGGGTACTACATACCAAGCTAGAGGTAAGTATCAACATTTTAACGGTTCAACCTATTTATCTTTATATGATGGTGAAGGTAAATGGTGTGGTTACATTAATGAAAAAGCAACTAAAGTTGGAGCCAATCGTCAAGGCGCTTATCAATCACATAATAAATATGTTACGATAACGAGTAAAAATTATTTAACATATAGAAATTTTTCATGGGATGTATTAGGAAAAACGAGTGATTATTATGGTAAGACTTTTTATGCAAAAGGAAAATATCAACATTTTAATGGTTCAACTTATTTATCATTATTTGATAGTAATGATAAATGGTATGGATATGTTAATGAATCAGCAACAAAACTTGCAAATGGTCGACAAGGAATTTACCAATCTTATGGCAAGTATGTAACGGTAACTAATAATAATTATCCAACATACAGTAATTTTTCGTGGAATCAATTAAATGGAACAAGAAACATGTATAGTAAAACTTACCATGCAAAAGGAAAATATCAGCATTTTAATGGCTCAACGTATTTATCTCTATTTGATTCTAATGGTAAATGGTATGGATATGTTAATGAGAGAGCCACAGCTGTAGGTGAAGGTAAACAGGGTATTTATCAATCATTTAACAGACATATTATTATTAGAAGCAAGAACTATGATATGTGGAGAAATTTTAACTGGGACGTGAAGCAACCTTCAGCTAATCAGTATAGTAAAGGTCTAATAGCAAAAGGCAAGTATGTTCATTTTAATGGCGCAGTTTATTATTCTATTTATGATGGTTTGGGAAATTGGCAAGGTTATATTAATGAAGGTGGTGTAACAGTTGTTACGCAATTTGATATACCAACAACTTATTACAGCCAAATGTCAATTGGTGCACTTTATGGATGTGCTGCAACCTCATTATATACTTCTCTTAGAGCAAAAGGATATGCTGGTAATATTTCTTTAGTTAATTTTGTAGATGGATTACCTTTGAGTAAAAACAATCCGGATGAGGGGCAGATTGGAGATCCTTGGGGGCATACACCGTTTGTGAGGGTAATATCACCAATAGGTTTAAATAAGTATGCAAGAAGATATACATCAAATACAGAAATTATTACAGGTAGTTCAATAGATCGTATGATTACAGAAATTAATTCAGGAAATATGGTAATGTTCTGGGGAGAATTCGATATGAGAGATCCTAATGTTTATAAAAACCCGCAACATGTTCTAATGGCTAAAGGATATAAAGTAGTTAATGGAAGAGAATATATATTTATTCAAGATCCAGGTTTATACTCATCGACTGATTATAGATCGTATCGTTGGTATGAGAAATCATCTTTAGATCATTATTTATCAACTAAATATAGAAAAATGTTGGTTATTAGATAAATTTATTTAATCGATTTATAAAAAACTTTCATATACTATTTTTAAAGAAAAAATTTATAAAATAAAATCTACCGATCGAATTGCTAAAAGCAGTTTGATCGGTAGATTTTATTTTTTTATTGATAATTTCCACTTGGATATGTTTCATTCGGGAAAAATGGTTTAGCGCCTACAGCGTCCATGGCTATTCTTCGCTCACCAGTATCCTTTAATTTCACTTTAATATCGTTTCCAGCACGATAATACTTGTGGAAATATGCTTCAAAGTCTGCCTCATTGGTGAATGTTAGACCAGTATTTCCTGCTCTATGCATCCAGTAATCATAAGTTTCACCGCTAGATTCATAGCCTTTTTCTAATTCATCAACAGTAGTTGGTCTTGCCCCATTTTCACCAGTAACAACAGTGGTTGCTTTTGAATTTAGATAACCAATCCAAGTGCCTTTGTTATCATATAATGAGTAATAACGCTCACCGTTGAAGTGGTAATAGCGACCACGAGCTTTTAACGTTTGCCCGTAGTATTTGTTAGTATTACTTTTGTTTTTCCAACTAAAGTTTTGCCAGATATCATAATTTTTCTTCGTAATTTTTACTTCACGACCATCTGCGATATATGGACCTTCTCTTTTAGCAGTTTTTACGACGGCTTTAGCGTTAGCATATCCTTGCCAAACACCTTTTGAGTCATACATTGAGTAGTACGTTGAGCCGTTAAAATGCTCGTAACGTCCTCTTGCTTGATAAAGATCCTCTACAATTTCACGACCTTCTTGTTTTTGTTTCCAGTTAAAATTTTGCCAAGTAGGATAGTTTTGCTTTTTGAACTTCACAAAGGTTCCATCAGAAATATACGGCCCTTGCGCTACTGTTTTAGTTGTAGCATTCGCATTTAAATAACCAATCCATTGATCTTTATTGTTGTATAGAGAATAGTAAGTTTCACCATTTTTGTGTTCATAGCGTCCCTTAGCTAGATAAACTTTTCCGAAGTGATTGGTAGACTTATCTTTTTTCTTCCAACTAAAATTTTGCCAGATGTCATAATTTTTTTTAGTTATTTTTACATAGCTACCGTCAGCAATGTAAGGACCTTGTGCGGGGGTTGTTTCTTTAGTGATAGATTTTTCTACCACATCATTCTTAGGTGTTGCGATCGTTTTTTCTTCTGAAGATACTGTTGTTTGTTCTGTTTCTTTCACTTCGCTTGTTTCGGAAGTGATTTCAGTGATTGTTGTCTCTGTTGATGCTTTTGTTGTTTCGATCGCAATGCTTTCCTCTGTTGCCACAAGTTGGTTTGATTTATTACTTTCCTCAGCGAGTGCTTGTGTACTAAACGCAATCGATGAAAGTAAAATCAAACTGAAGTAAATCTTTTTCATACTCTCTCTCCTTTAAACATTCGTTTTTTAGAATCAGGTAGAGTATAGCATGTTGGAATAATGCTATCAATATTTTTTTGTGAAAAAAAACATTAATCATAATAATTTCAACTTAATTAATCTATATAAAAAAAACAAAGAATAAATATTATTAGAAATATACTAGAAAATAATTGATGGTAGTTATCAGTAGATAAGCATATATTTATTTTTTATAAAAAATAATATAGCGTATTTTTATTTTGATTTAAAAAATGTATTTGTTCATTAATTATAAATATTATGTATCAAAAATGATAAAATGAATAAAAATGTAAATTTTGATTCATTTAGGATATGAATGTGTTAGAATAGAAAATGAAATAAAAAAACGGAGGATAAATAGTTGAGTAAAAAAAGATATTCTTACTTAATTTTAGCAAGTTTAACATTGAGCATAATAACGACTCCTGTCGCTGTGTACGCAGAGCAAGCTGAAATAAAAGATGAAAAAGTTGAAGTTAGTGGAGAAAATGAAGAAGTCGTAAAAAGTACAGAGACCAGTCTAGAGTCTACTTTAGAAACAAAAGAAACTCGTTTAGTAGTAGATGAAGAAAAAAATAGTGATGTTGTAGAAGAAAAATCAGAAGATGAAAGTGATGAAACCTTTTACTATCCAAGTGATCGTTCAGATTTAGCAGTAAGTCCACGTGCTTACAGTGCGCCAAGTACTAGAGCCAATGGTTTATCAATTACTGATATAGATAAACCAAAAGCAGATTTTATTGATGTGTCATCTCATAATCATGATATTTCTGTAGATGAGTATAAAATCATGAAATCGTACGGAGTTAAAGGGGTAGCAGTTAAATTAACTGAAGGAACAAGTTATAAAAACCCTTATGCTAAAAATCAAATTAAAAATGCAGAAGCTGCCGGTTTAATGGTAAGTGTGTATCATTTCAGTTGGTTCGAATCAGAAACAAGTGCGAGATCAGAAGCAAATTATTTTGCTAATATGGCGCAGGAATTAGGTTTGTCTAAATCTACTTTAATGATAAGTGACTTAGAAACACCCGAATTGAAGTATAAAAAAGGTGTAAATCATACTAAAAATTCTAAAGCTTTTGAAAAACAATTGAATGCTTTGGGCTATTCTAGCGTTAATCATTATTTAGGATTACACTGGATTAATGAAGGGGTCATCAAACCCAATGAACTTGGTAATGAAAAAGTTTGGGTGGCAGCATATCCTTACAATCCAACTAGCCATCAATATCACACGCAATATGGGGCTTGGCAATGGTCCTCATCAATGACGTTTCCTGGGGTTCATGGTATATATGATATCTCTAGTGATTATGTAGGTAGTTACTCGAGTAATCAGAAATTACCACCACAGGGAAATTATATTGCTGATGGTCGTTTTGTAAAAGTAAATAAAAAAGGCTACAACACGTGGTCTGATTTTAATTGGACGTACCGAGAGTCTTCAGAAAAAATATATGGACAAAGATTTGAAGCTAAAGGTCGCTACCAACATACGAATGGTTCAGTTTACTATTCATTGTACGATGCCCAAGGAAACTGGCATGGTTACATAAACTCAGAAGCCACGATTGATTTAGCAGGAGCACAAGGGAATTATATAGCTGATAATAATCGTTATGTTTCAATTGAGCAAAAAGGAACTTCAGTTTGGCAAAATTTTAGTTTCAATAATGAAAAAAATAACACGTCTAATTTGTATCAAAAAACATATCAAGTTAAAGGTCATTATGATCACTTTAATGGGAGTACCTTCTTATCTCTATTTGATACACAAGGTAATTGGCATGGTTATCTAGACGAAAAAGCAACTAGACCTGCTGCGAATAAAAACGGAAATTATATTACTCACAACAAATATGTGACAGTTGAGAAATCTGGCTACAATACATGGAGTAATTTTTCATGGAAAGAAAAACTAGCAGATAAAGATGTGTACCAAAAAACATTCTTAGCAAAAGGTCGCTATGAAAATGCGAATGGCTCAACTTATTTATCTCTGTTTGATTTAGAAGATAACTGGTGTGGTTATATTAACGCAGCAGCTATTAAACAAGGTGATGGCGTTCAGGGAGCATATTTTGCAGATGGACGTTATGCTAAAATCGCTACAAAAGATGAAAAAATATATCATGATTTTAATGGAACTGTAAAAAAATCAACAAATGATGTTTATGGTCAAATGTATCGTGCCAAGGGAAGATATCATCATATGGACGGTAAAACTTACTATTCATTATATGATTCAAAAAATAAATGGCAAGGATATGCTGAAGCTAAACTTGTTTCTTTAGAAAAAAGTGGTCAAGGTGATTATATTTCAGATGGATCATATGTTTCTATTCAAAGAAAAAATTATAGCATTTGGTCAAATTTTGGATTTACTAAAGAGTTACTAAATACTACTAATATCTATGAAAAAACCTATTTAGCAAAAGGAAGATATGAGCACTTTAATGGTAGTACTTATTATTCATTATATGATGGTAATGGTAGCTGGATTGGTTATTTAAATAAAGATGCTACTAAAGTTGTTCCAGATAAAAATGGTATCTATATATCCCATTGGAAAAATGTTAAAGTGACACAGAAAAACTATAATACATGGAATGATTTCGATTGGGCTTACCGTGAAAGTGGTGATTCAGTATATAATCAAACCTTTACAGCTCGTGGAAGATACGAAAATTTCAATGGCTCAACCTACTTATCTTTGTATGATAACGCAGGAAAAGGGCATGGTTATATTAATGCCAATGCAACAACAGTAATTAACTAATTATTAGAAGAGGATGATTAATTGAAAAATTATCCTCTTTTTTGAGCGGAAACGAGTATACTAAAATAGTTAGGATAAACAAGTTAAGGAAGGATTGTCAGTAAAATGAAAAAGAATATTTTTACGGTATTGATTGGATGCTTTAGTTTATTTATGTTATCAACTGGTGAAGTACATGCTGAGAAGTTAAATGAGTCGACGGAGGTAAGTACGAGTTCAACCAGTACGACAGAAAAAATCGAAAGTAGTACATCGAGTAGTGAGTTAGAAACAACAGAAACAAGTACAACAAGAACAAGTGAATCCAAAGAAGATGTTAATAATGTTGAAAAAGAATTAATTAAATTAGAAAAATTACAATATGTTAGTTTTATTAAAGAAGAACCAGTTATTTATAAAGATAACGACTTAAAAGAATTGGTTAAATTATCTGAAATTGAAAGTGTTTTATTAAAAACTGATACGAAATTTATCTTTAATGAAAAGACATATTATGTGTTAACAGATTTAAAGGGAAATATGATTGGTGTTGTAGAAGAATCAGAGATTAAATTACACGACACATTAGATAGTGAAAAATTAGACTTCAATAAATATATTAGTCTAAATCAAGATAAGGCAAAAATTTATAAAAATTTAGAGTTAGAGCTATTAGAAAATCATAGCTATGTTAGGGGACAAACTTTTTTAGCTAAAGAGCAAGTTAAACATGTTAACGGAAAAAATTATTATACGCTGTACTCTGTTAAAGAAGAAATGCTTGGTTATGTATTAGCAGAAGATGTTTCTATTGCTGAAACTCAAGGTGGCGTTTATCAATCCTTTGGTAAATATGTGACAATCACAAGTAACCAAGGTAGTACGATATCAAATTTTGATGGTAAAGAAAAACATAAAACGAATAAACTTTATAAAAATACTTACTTAGCTAAAGGAAAATATCATCATTTTGATGGCAGTTTCTACTATTCTTTATATGATAGCAAAGGTACGTGGTATGGTTATTTAAACGAAAAGGATACTAGAGTTGTAGATGGGGCGCAAGGAGCATATCATAGTTTAAATCAGTATGTAATCATGAACAGTCCTAATTATCCGATTTGGCAAAATTTTGATTGGAAAGAAAAAAATAAGAGTAAGAAATTTTACCAGCGTACGTTTTTAGCAAAAGGTGAATATCACCATTACAATGGAGAAATTTATTATTCATTATTTGATTTAAATGATAAATGGTATGGCTATATTAATAAAAATGCGATGAAGCAAACGCAAGGTAGTCAAGGTGAGTATGTCTCATTTAATAAATATGTGACGGTAAAAAATAATAATGGTAGTACGTGGAATAGTTTTGATTGGAATCATCGTCATAAAATTAGTAGCTTAGCCAACCAAACATTCAAAGCAAAAGGTGTTTACTACCATGCTAATGGGAATGACTACTACTCTTTATATGATAATAACAATGTCTGGAAAGGTTATATTAACAAGGACTTTGTAAAAGTAGCAGATGGTGCTCAAGGTAGTTATCAAAACTTTGGCAAATATGTGACAGTGACTAAAAGCAATTATGATATGTGGCGAAATTTTTCATGGAATAGTTTAGGAACATCTAAAAATATTTACAATAAAACTCTCTTAGCCAAAGGTCAGTATCGTCATTATAATGGCTCAACTTACTATAGTTTATTTGATAATAAAGGAACATGGTATGGCTATGTAAATAAAAATGGTGTGACTGTTGCTGATGGTGCTCAAGGTATTTATCAAAGTTATGGCAAAGAAGTGACGATTGTTAAAGGGAATTATCCAATGTGGTCGAATTTTTCATGGAAACAAAAAGGAAATACGTCTTCATATATGAAGAAAAAATTTAATGCTAGAGGCAAATACCAACATTTTAATGGCTCTACTTATGTTTCTTTATATGACAAACAAAATAAATGGTATGGCTATTTAAATGAAACGGCTGTTTCTAGTGAAGCAGAAAAACTGGAAAAAGTTCAACGATTATTGAATTCTAAATATAATTCTTACAATTATGGTATTTATGTTACCAGTTTAGTAGATGGCTCAACAGCTTCAATAAATGGTAGCCGAATTTTTACGGCAGCAAGTACAGGTAAATTACCAGCAATGTACTATACACAAAAAATGATCAATCAAGGTAAAATAGATCCAAATAGAAAGTATTTATACTCTGATGCGATTAACCAAATGCCTATTTATTCATATATGCGTGGTGGCGCAGGTATTCTTCAAGGAAAACCCTTTGGATCGTATTATTCACTAGATACAATGTTAAATTGGACAGCTAAATATTCGGATAATCAAGGCGCTAATTTCTTAGGTTATTACGGTGCTAATCAATATGATTACAAAATGAGAAGTGAAATTTCAAGTATTATCGGACGTCAATGGCAGTCTCCTTTCCAGATATCGGCTAAAGAAAATGCTCTTTTAATTAGTGCAATGTACCGTCAAGGTGGGCAAGTCATGTCATATATGCAAAATACTGTTTTTGATAATCAACGCATTCCTAAATATTTACCTGTAAAAGTTGCGCATAAGATTGGTGATGTAGGGAGTTTTAGGCATGATGTGGCTGTTGTTTACACAGATACACCATATGTTCTATCAGTGATGACTCAAAATAATACATCTTATGAAACCATTTCGATTTTATCAAAAGAAATTTATGATATTATGAAATAAAAATAATGCTATTTTATTAAGGTTATCTAAAAAAACGCTATAAAGTTATCTTAACTTTATAGCGTTTTTATTATATTTTATTTACTTTTCAGTATTTGTTTTTACCTTTTTTTTACGAACTTTCATCGAAATTTCAACAACACCAGTGGTTCTGATGATACTTAAATCATCCTTATCAATACCTCGATCTAAAATTTCCTCTAAAACATAATCCACTTCAAATTCTTTTACTTCTCTTGATTTATTCACAATCACTACTTCAATATGAGTATCTGCAATACTGTGAACGACTAATGTTTTTCCCATTGAGTAAACTTTAACATACGTTGCATCTGTATTTTCTAATTGTTTTGAAACCAGAGTTCCGTAGCTGTTAGTCACGTCGATTAATTTCATACTGATCACCTCTGTCTGTTATTGAACTACTTTTATAATATGTATTCATTATAACACTAATTAAAAAATAAATCAGATTAAAAGTATGACTTGTTTCCATTATTATCAGCAGTGTTAAAACTTGGTTATGAGATTAAGAAACTTGAATTCATGAAACTTAACTATTCAAATCTTTGATGGTAAGGCTGCCGCTTACAAGACGGAAAAATTATTTAGCTTTAACAACAATTTTTTCATTTTCAAGAATGGCGATTAAATTTTTATTTGCGGGGTGTTCCAAGTAATAATCAGCTATTTCATCTTCAATATGTTCTTGAATAACACGTCTAAGTGGTCTTGCCCCCATTTTAGGATCGTAACCAAGATCAACTAATTTTTCGTTGACTTCTTTAGTTGTTTCTAATTTAATTCCTTGATCTTTCATCAAATCATTGACTTCATCTAACATGAGAGCAACGATTGAAAGTAAATTCTCTTTACTTAGTGGTTGGAATTCTACGATACCATCAAAACGATTTAAGAATTCTGGTTTAAAGAAATTGTTTAATTGTCCTAAAACAGATTGAGTTGTTCCATCCTTTGTTGCTCCAAAGCCAACGTTAGCTTCGATAGCACCTGTTCCAGCGTTACTAGTCATGATGATTAAAGTATCTTTAAAACTGATGGTTCGACCCTTAGAATCAGTTAATCGACCATCTTCAAGGATTTGTAGGAACATATGTAAAACATCAGGGTGCGCTTTTTCAATCTCATCTAAAAGAATTAAACTATAAGGATTCCTTCTCACAATTTCAGTTAATTGACCTGCTTCTTCATAGCCAACATAACCAGGAGGAGAACCAATTAATTTAGCGATGCTATGTTTTTCCATATATTCACTCATATCGAACCTAATCATATTTTCTTTATGCCCAAACAGCTCAAAAGCAAGTTGTTTGCCAAGTTCTGTTTTTCCAACACCAGTAGGACCAACAAATAAAAATGAGCCAATTGGTCGATTTTTTTTATTTAAACCAATTCGATTACGTTTAATGGCACGTGAAACTTTATCGATAGCTTCAACTTGACCAATAACATGTTTTTTTAAATCTTTGTCTAAGTTTCTCATTTGAGTTTGCTCTTTTTCTTTGAGATCACCAACAGGTATTCCAGTCATTAATTCGACAACTTCTTCCATATCTTTTAGAGTGACAGTTGGAATATCTTCATCAGCAATTTGTTTTTCTTTTAAATCAGTTAATTTTTTGATTTGATCTCGGTAGTACGCAGCTTTTTCAAAATCTTCATCTTTTGAAGCAAGTTTTTTTTGCTTTTCAGCATCTTTTAAACGTTGTTCTAAGACTTTAGGATCGATAAATTGGATAGTTAGGTTTTTCTTAGAACCAGTTTCATCTAATAAATCAATAGCTTTATCTGGTAGTTGGCGATCCTGAATAAAACGACTAGATAGTTTTACAGCCCCTGTAATAGCTTCGTCTGTATAGGTAACATGATGGAAATCTTCGTATCGTTTTTGAATTCCTTTTAAAATAACAATAGTTTCTTCTTCAGAAGGTTCATTAACACGAACGGGTTGCATACGTCGCTCAAGTGCGGCATCTTTTTCAATAATCCGATATTCATTGAGGGTAGTGGCACCAACCATTTGTAATTCACCACGGGCAAGTGCAGGTTTTAAGATATTACCAGCATCCATATTTCCATCACCGACTGACCCTGCGCCTACAATTTCATGAACTTCATCGATAAAGAGGATTGTAGAAGGGTCCTCTTTGAGTTCTTGAATTAGTTTTTGCATTCGTTCTTCAAATTGACCTCTAATTCCTGTTCCTTGAACTAAAGAAGCAACGTCTAGGCGGATAATTTCTTTTTCGAGTAATTTTTGTGGGACCGCTGATTCAACAATTTTAAGTGCTAAACCTTCAACAACCGCTGTTTTACCTACGCCAGGTTCACCAGTTAAGACGGGATTATTTTTCGTTCTTCTATTTAATATTTCAATCACACGTGTAATTTCCTCATCACGGCCAATAACAGGGTCGATTTTTCCATCTCTAGCAGCTTGAGTTATATTTTCACCAAACTCTTGTAAGATTGAACCATTTCCTTGATTAGGTGGATTAGGTGGTCCCGTATGTCCTGACTGTGTTTTGGGTGATTTATCTTGTGATTGTTGGTAGTTTTGTTCAGCTAATTGACGGAATAAATCATTAAGTGAGCCAAAACCATAAGGATCTTGCGTCATTTTTTCACGATGTGCTAAATCTTCTTGTTGTTTAATTTCTCTGTAACAATTTTGACATAAGTCAATTTGTTTTTTTTGACCTTGAACATTAGTATATAAATGAATGGTAGCGTCATTTGCTTGGCAATTTTGACAAAGCATTTCATCACTCTCCTAACTTGATAAATAAAGTCAAAAATCTGATTGACCTTTTTTGACCTTTAAGTAATTATAACTTATTTACTTACTTTTTATCAAGAGATTGAACTTCTGAAGGTGAGGTGATTTTGAATAGAAGAAGAAATTAAGCTATAATTATTTAACAAAAGAGTGAATACCTAAAACGAATGGAAGTAGGTGAATATCAATTATTATGGAAGAAAAAAATTATATTGATTTAATAGAAAATTTACTTACAGAAAAGATTGAAGAGATTTACGTAGAAAAAGAAGATTTCTTTTTATTTAGAGATGCTTGGCTAAACCATCCAGAAAAAGATAAAATTATAGGAGAAGCAATTTTAGGAGGCAAGGTTATTTACAGAAAAGAAAGCGAAAAATAATTTAGAGCTTTCAAGTTCAGATAATAACTTGAATGAAAAAAGTTGTCACAGTTAGTAAAACATGGTATTCTTTATCATTGAAAGGGTTATAAAATTTTAGTGAATCGCTATCATTTTATAATCTAAAAAAACACATTTCAGATAATTGAAGGAGAATGATTAATTATGGAAAAAAAAGAATTTCACGTAGTAGCAGACACAGGTATCCACGCACGTCCAGCAACTTTATTGGTACAAACTGCAAGTAAATTCAGTTCAGATATTAACTTAGAATATAAAGGCAAATCAGTTAACTTGAAATCAATCATGGGCGTTATGTCTTTAGGCGTTGGTCAAGGTGCTGACGTAACTATTTCTGCTGAAGGTGCTGACGAAGTAGAAGCAATCGCAGCAATCGAAGAAACAATGAAAAAAGAAGGTTTATCAGAATAATGACTAAACAATTAAAAGGTATTGCCGTTAGTGATGGCATTGCGGTTGCAAAAGCTTATCTTTTAGTTGAGCCAGACTTATCATTTGAGAAAAAATCAACTGATAATGTCGATCAAGAAATTGCTCGTCTTTCTGATGCATTGAAACAATCAACAACTGAGTTACAAGCAATTCGTAACAAAGCTGTTAAAAGTTTAGGTGAAGAAGAAGCACAAGTATTTGATGCTCATTTGATGGTCCTTTCAGATCCAGAATTAGTTGGAGCTATTGAAGGTAACATCAAAGATAACCAAGTCAACGCAGAGTCAGCACTTAAAGAAGTAACAGATATGTTTGTTGGTATGTTTGAAGGTATGGTAGATAATCCATATATGCAAGAACGTGCTGCAGATATTAAAGATGTAATGAAACGTGTGATGAGTCATTTAGTAGGCGTTAAGTTGCCAGACTTATCAATGATTGACGAAAAAGTTATCATTGTTGCTGAAGATTTAACACCAAGTGATACTGCTCAGTTAGATCGTAATTTTGTTCAAGCCTTTGTTACTAACATTGGTGGACGTACCTCTCACTCAGCTATCATGGCTCGTTCATTAGAAATCCCAGCAGTAGTTGGAACTAAAGACATTACAGAAGCTGTCTCAGAAGGCGATATGTTAGCCTTAGATGGTAGTGAAGGTATTGTTACAGTTAACCCAACAACTGAAGAAGTAGCTGAATTTGAAGCAAAAGCAAAAGCTTTCGCAGATCTTAAAGCTGAATGGGATAAATTAAAAAATGCTCAAACTGTAACGGCTGATGGTAAACATTTTGAATTAGCTGGAAATATTGGTACACCTAAAGATTTAGAAGGTGTTAATGGACATGGTGGCGAAGCTGTTGGTTTATACCGTACAGAATTCCTATACATGGACTCACCAGATTTCCCTAGTGAAGATGATCAATTTGAAGCTTACAAATCAGTTTTAGAAGGTATGAATGGTAAACCAGTTGTGGTTCGTACAATGGATATTGGTGGAGACAAAGAGTTACCATACTTGAAGTTCCCTGAAGAAATGAACCCATTCTTAGGTTACCGCGCAATTCGTATCTGTCTAGCAGAAGACGAAATGTTCCGTACTCAGTTGCGTGCTCTTTTACGTGCCTCAACTCATGGTAACTTGCGTATTATGTTCCCAATGATTGCTACATTACAAGAATTCCGTGATGCAAAAGCAATGTTGTTGGAAGAAAAAGCTAAATTAGTTGCTGATGGTGTGGAAGTATCTGATGATATCCAAGTGGGTATCATGATTGAAATCCCAGCAGCAGCAGTAATCGCTGATCGTTTCGCTAAAGAAGTTGATTTCTTCAGTATCGGAACAAATGACTTAATTCAATACACAATGGCAGCAGACCGTATGAACGAACGCGTGTCTTACCTATATCAACCATATAACCCTGCAATCTTACGTTTAATTAAAAACGTGGTTGACTCAGCTCATGCTGAAGGCAAATGGGCTGGTATGTGTGGTGAGATGGCCGGCGATCAAACAGCTGTTCCATTATTAGTTGGTTTAGGTTTAGACGAATTTTCAATGAGTGCAACTAGTATTTTACGTACTAGAAGCTTAATGAAACGTTTAGACTCAACTAAAATGGCTGAATTAGCTAACAAAGCAATCACTGAATGTGATACAGCTGAAGAAGTTGTGGCTTTAGTTAATGAATATACAGCAGAATAAGGGTGGAAGAAAGGTCGTTCAATCTAAGTGATTGATGCTACTTTTGTAATACCTTTGTTAAAATACAGGCTTGTGAGGGAAGTTTTTAAACTTTCCTCACAAGCCTTTTTTATTCTTCGTAAAAAATCATTGTTTTTTGTAATAAATTTATGATTATTACTCAAAACATGTTAAAATGATTGGTGGTTTCTTTTTTTAGCATTTTTTTGAATATGCTATAATAAAAAGACAAACTAGGACTGTGGTAGGATGTTTTGGCATTCGTTATTCAGTATAGTAATCAATAGGGAGTGAATTAATTGCTGAAGATTAATATGTTTTCTTCTGCTGACAAGGTAAAGGGGCAGGGCGTCGGAAGTGCCTACAAAGAATTAATAAAAATGTTAACTAAAACATTCCCTGAAGAATTTGACATTAAGATAAATAAATATACAAAATCAGATATCGCTCATTATCATACAGTGGATCCTTTATTTTTTATGTCCACTTTTTTTAAGAAAAGAAGAGGCGTAAGAATTGGCTACGTTCATTTTTTACCAGAAACATTAGAAGGTAGTATCGCTATTTTTTCACCTTTTCAAAAAATATTTGATCGTTATTTGATCTCATTTTATAAACGGATGGATCAATTAGTTGTTGTGAATCCTTCTTTTATTCCAAAATTAGAAATGGCTGGAATCAAGACGGATAAGGTAACTTATATTCCAAATTTTGTGTCTTCAGAAGACTTTTATGAAATGACAACAGAAGAAAAAAAACAATGGCGAAGTGAATTAGACTATCAAAAAGATGATTTTCTTATTTTAGGTGCAGGTCAAATTCAGCAACGTAAAGGTTTAGATGATTTTATAAAATTAGCAATGGATAATCCTGATATTCAGTTTGTTTGGGCTGGAGGGTTTTCGTTTGGTAAAATCACAGATGGTTATGATCGTTATAAGAAAGTATATGATAATCCGCCCAAAAATTTGAAATTCACAGGGATTATTGACCGAGATGAGTTAGTTAAATATTATAATATTGCGGATATTTTTTTATTGCCTTCGTATAACGAGTTATTTCCTATGTGTATTTTAGAGGCTTTTAATTGTGGAACCCCTGTGATGCTTCGTGATTTAGACTTGTATCATGCGATTATTGAAAATCAGTATATTGATACAAAAAATGTGGCTGAGATGCAGAAGTCTTTAACAGAATTAAAAAATAAACCAGAGATGTTACAAGAGTATAAAGAAAAATCCAAAGAGTCTGCTAAATATTACTCAGAAGAGAATGTAGCTAAAATTTGGTACGATTACTATACTAGTAGTATAAAAAAATAAAAAGGAGGTGAGTGTTGTGAAGATTGGTTTTTTTACAGATACCTATTTTCCACAAGTGAGTGGAGTTTCGACTTCTATTAGAACACTAAAATTAGAATTAGAATCTCGAGGTCATGAGGTTTATATTTTCACAACGACTGACCCCAATGTAAGAGAATTAGAACCAAGAATTATTCGCATGCCAAGTATACCCTTTATTTCTTTTAAAGAAAGACGCCTAATTGTTCGAGGTATGCTGTATGCCTATTATGTTGCGAAGGATTTAGAGTTGGATATTATCCATACTCATACAGAATTTGGTTTAGGATTACTTGGCAAACAAGTAGCTAAGCAACTTGATATTCCTTGTGTCCATACGTATCACACGATGTATGAAGATTATCTACATTACATTGCGAACGGTAAGTTAATCCGCCCGGTTCATGTGAAACAATTTTCTAAATTATATACAGCGAGTTTATCAGGAATTATTTGTCCAAGTAAACGTGTAGTGGATAAATTAGAAGAGTATGATATTGATATTCCTAAATATATCATTCCAACAGGGATTGATATTTCTCAATTTACAGCTGTTTCAGAAGAAAAAAAACAAGCGATTAGAGAAAAGTACGCTATCGATAAAAATGAGATTTTTTTACTTTCAGTTAGTCGGATTTCTTATGAGAAAAATATTCAAACAATTCTTGATGGTTTACCTGATGTGGTTGCTAAAGTACCTCAAATTAAACTTTTAATTGTGGGGGACGGCCCTTATAAAAAAGACTTAGAGAAACAAGTAGCTAAATTAGAATTAGAAGACTATGTTATTTTTTCGGGAGAAATTCCAAATGAAGAAATCTCTCCTATTTATCAAGCAGCAGATATTTTTGTTAGTGCTTCTGATTCTGAGACTCAAGGATTAACGTACACTGAAGCAATGGCCGCTAAAACAAAAGTTGTTGCTAAAGGCAATGATTATTTGAATGATTTATTTGATGACTTAAGTTTAGGTCTAACCTATAAGGAAAATCAAGATTTTTCATCGGCCTTAGTCGCTTATTTAAAAGAAGAACATCCGGTAAATGAAGCTCTTATTAAACGTAAGTTGTATGAAATTTCAAGTGAAGCATTTGGTGAGAGAGTGGCAGCTTTTTATGAAGAAACTAGAGCTTATTATGAACTTCTAGAAAATGATCAAAAAGATATTCCAATTAACGAACCTACCTCAGTTGACGGGTTTAAAAAAGCAGACGAGGTAACTGATGAATAGGAAAAATATCATATACTTAGGATTGGCTTTTTTTCTGGGAGGAATTGTGATTTGGAATGAGCTGAGAAAGGTAACTCTTAGTGAAGTATATATGGAGATTATCACAATTAAGTGGCAATGGTTAGTAGTAGCTATCATCTGCATGTTAATGCATTGGGCAATTGAAGGGAAAATGATTCAGCTGTTTTTAAAACGAAGTAACCCAGATTTTTCTTTTAAGAATGCTTTTAGAATCCCGTTAATCGAACATTTATTTAATGCTATTACACCTTTTTCAACTGGTGGCCAACCGGCTCAAATTTTAGCATTGGGTAAGTCCGGAGTTGATTATGGTGTTTCGGCTTCTGTATCGTTGATGAAATTTGTTATTTATCAAATTTGGATTGTTGTAAATTTTATTATGTGCATTGTCTTAGGCTTTCACTGGGTATCTGGAAATTTAGAGCGATTGTCTTACTTTATTTTGATTGGTTTCGGCATTCATTTTTTTGTGGTTTTTTGTTTGCTTATGGTGATGTTTTGGCACAGTGGGACACAAAAAATTGTTAATGGTTTTTTCAATATTTTAGAAAAATTTAAGTTGGGTCGTAAACGAGAAGAGTTACGTAAAATTATTTTAAACAAAATGGATAATTTTTATGATCATAGCCTTTACATGAAAAATGAAACTAATTTAATGATAAAAACAAGTTTATTAACAATTGGACAACTTTTAGTTTACTATATCGTACCTTATTTCGTTTTACTCGCATTAAATACAGAAGATGTTAACATCCTGAAAGTAATTGTGTTTCACGCATTTATTATTATGATCATCTCTCTTTTTCCTATTCCAGGAGGAGCTGGTGGAGCAGAATACAGTTTCACCTTATTATTTGGGACTTTTGTTGTTGTCAAAAGCAAGTTAGTTCTAGCTATTTTTTTATGGAGAATCGTTACCTATTACATGGGAATTCTTTTAGGTTTAGTCGCTTTAATGGTAAAACCTGATCTACCTAAAAATAAATCCGTTGAGTCTGATACTTAGTATTAGGCTCTTTATTATTTATCAGTGATTGTTATAATAGAAGTACTAATACAAAGAGGTGGATAAAAATGAAGAAAATTGGTTTTATCGGAACTGGCGTTATGGGAGCATCAATCGTTAAGCATCTGTTAAATGCAAATTATGAGGTCACTGTTTACAATCGTACGAAAAGCAAAACAGATTCTTTAGTTGCACTAGGAGCTAATTGGCAAGATACACCTAAAAAAGTGACAGAAGTAAGTGATGTGATTTTTAGTATGGTTGGTTTTCCTAAAGATGTTGAAGGTATTTATTACGGAGAATCAGGAATTCTTAAAGCAGATATTAAAGGAAAAATTTTGATTGATATGACAACAAGCACACCTTCTTTAGCTCAAAAAATTGCAGAAACAGCTAAAGAATTAGGAGGAGATAGTTTAGATGCTCCTGTTTCTGGTGGTGATTTAGGAGCAAAAAACGGCACTTTAACAACAATGGTTGGTGGAGATCAAGCAATTTTTAATCAAGTCGAAGCAATTCTTACTATTTTTAGTGGTAAAGTAAACCTACAAGGCGGGGCTGGTAGTGGCCAACACACTAAGATGGCTAATCAAATTATGATTGCTGGAACGATGACTGGCATGACCGAACTTCTTGTATATGCAAAAGCGGCCAATTTAGATGTTGAAAAAGTGCTGGATACAGTTGGCGGAGGTAGCGCAGCTAACTGGTCATTAACAAATTATGCACCTAGAATTTTAAGGGAAGATTATTCGGCAGGTTTTTTTGTTAAACATTTTGTAAAAGACCTTAATATTGCATTAGAAGAAGCTGAAAAAATGAATATAAATCTACCAGCAACTAAAGAAGCTAGAAATCTTTATAATCTGTTGATAGAGCAAGGTTTTGAAAATGATGGAACACAAGCACTGATCAAACTTTGGTGGCACGAATAACTTTTTTTTAAAATAATGAAAAAAAAACAGATTTTCGATGCATGTTACCTCACTTTCTGTTACAATAAAGCAGAAGAAATTTGAAGGAGGCTAGCTCTATGAAAAGTTCGCAACTAACTGCAATCTTAAAAAGATTGAGCGCAATGGTAGAGGCTGAAGACAGCGAGGTTCAAGTACGTCGTTTTGAACGTGAAGGACAAGAGCGATGCATCGTAACATTTGATAGCAGCAACGAAATGTTCGAGTTAACAGAATCAGGTTCTCAACAAGTGTATCAATTCGATGATATTGATTTAGTAGCATTAGAAATATTTGAGTTATTACAAGATTAAGAAAAATTGTAATATTGATTGAAAAAACAATCAGTTTTGCTAAAAATAAAAGAGGTTGACTAAAATGTCAGTCTCTTTTTTTATTAATAATTAGGTAGAAAAAAACTGATTTTATAAAGAAAAGGTGAACTTATGATTGAAATGCCAGAGTTATTTGAGCGACACATGATACTAGGTAAGCAATCTTTTGAAGAAAATGAATATGAGGTAGCTAGAGAACACTTTGAGGAAGCTTATAATTTAAAGGATGATATCAAAGCTAATGTTTATTTAACAAAATCTTTGATGGCTTTAGAACTGTATTATGAAGCTTACCAAGTGATGAGTGAAAAAAAAGCTGAATTTCTTTTGAAAGAAGAGTATCAAGAAATATATTTTAATTTGTTAGTTAAAACGAAATTACTTTTAGAAATCGAGAAATTTTTAATTGTAACACCAAGTTTTAAAAAAACTGAATGGGAAAAAAAATATAAAGTTACTAAAGAGTATGAATTAACAATAAATGAAAGAAAAATACTAGAAAATGAAAAAGAATTAGCCGATATAAGTAACGTAACACCTGTTCGGCAACCTGAATTTTTAAAAAAAATATACTATTTACCTAAAGAGCGTTTTATGGAACTTGCTAAAAATATGCTCCTTGACAATAAAATCTCTTTTTTGATAAAAAGTGAATTAATTAATCAACTCACACAATTAGATATAAACGAACCGTTTAACACAGTAACTTGGGATGGAAAAATTAGAACGTTCATTCCTAATCATCACCTTCCTTTAAAAAAGATGTATGAAGAAAATCAAGTACTAAATCAAATTATTGAATACTTTGAAAATTCGGATCCATCTTTAAAAGAAGTTGTAACGAGTGAAGTGAAATTACACTTAGGTTGCTTGTATCCTTTTGAGATAGAAGAGATGCAACCGGCAGAAAAATGGGTAGATAGCTACTTAAAAAAAAGCGAGTATTCTTTTGAAAAAGAAGCTGTGAAAGAAGATTTAAAAGAAATTTTGAGCCAGCAACAAAAAATAGAAGAACAAGTGATGAATTCACTTTTGTTTCACGAGTAATTAAAGGGAAAAATGTTTACAAATAATGACCTTTAGTGTAAGATTGTATGGTATGTTGGAAACTAAAACTATGAAAAATAGATAATCGGAGGGACAATAATTATGTCTACAAAATGGGAAAAAAAAGGAACTAATGATGGTCTTTTAACATTTGAAGTTGCCGAAGATAAAATCGAAGAGGGCTTAAAAGCAGCCTTTAACAAAGTGAAGAAAAATATCAGTGTACCAGGATTCCGTAAAGGAAAAGTGTCACGCCAAATGTTTAACCAAATGTACGGTGAAGAAGCATTGTTTGAAGATGCTTTAAATCACGTATTACCAGAAGTTTATGGTTTAGCAATTGAAGAAGCTGGAATTGACCCAGTTTCACAACCAAAAATTGATGTACTTAGCATGGAAAAAGGACAAGCATGGACTATTACAGCTGAAGTTACTGTAAAACCTGAAGTTAAATTAGGTGAGTACAAAAACTTAACAGTACCTAAACAAGACCGTGAAGTAACAGATGCTGATGTTGAAGAAAACTTAGCACAAAAACAAGCAAGTCAAGCTGAATTAGTTATCAAAGAAGACGCAGCTGCTGAAAATGGCGATACTGTTGTCATTGATTTTGAAGGTTTCACAGGTGATGTTGCCTTTGAAGGTGGAAAAGGTGAAAACTATTCATTAGAATTAGGTTCTTCTTCATTCATTCCAGGCTTTGAAGAGCAATTAGTTGGAACAAAAGCTAATGACGAATTAGACGTAACAGTAACTTTCCCTGAAGAATACCAAGCAGAAGACTTAGCTGGTCAAGAAGCAGTATTTAAAGTGAAAGTACATGAAGTTAAAGCGAAAGAATTACCAGCTTTAGACGACGAATTTGCTAAAGATATCGACGAAGAAGTTGAAACATTAGCAGAATTAAAAGAAAAAATTAAAGCTGAATTAACAACAGCTAAAGAAGAAGCAGCGACAAACGCTATTGAAGAAGCAGCTATTGCATTAGCTGTTGAAAATGCTGAAATCGTTGAATTACCACACGTTATGGTACATGACGAAGTTCACCGTGGTATGAATGAATTCTTAGGAAATATGCAACAACAAGGTATTTCACCAGAGTTATACTACCAAATGACGGGTACAACAGAACAAGATCTACACGAACAATTTGAAGGTGAAGCCGAAACAAGAACTAAGACTAACTTAGTGATTGAAGCAATCGTGGCTGCTGAAAAACATGAAGTAACAGATGCTGATATTGAGGCAGAAATTAAAGATTTAGCAGAACAGTATGGAATGGATGAAAATGCTGTACGTGGTGCATTAAATAATGACATGTTAGCACATGATATTAAAATGAAACGTGCCGTAGATTCTATTACATCAACTGTTAAAGAAGCTTAATTTTATTGCTTAGAAAAGGACGGGGTCTAGTTACTCCGTCTTTTTTAATCACTGCTTATTTAATGCATCTAAAATAATGTTGTGTTAGAATATATGTCGATGGAAGATAAGTACTAGAAAGCAAGGTCTTTGTTTAACAGGAGGGAAGCATATGTACGATAATACAGATGAGAATAATGAAGTTCGTTGTTCTTTTTGTGGTAAATCACAAGATGAAGTAAAAAAATTAGTAGCTGGTCCTGGTGTCTATATATGTAATGAATGTATTGATTTATGTAAAGAAATCATCGATGAAGAAATCCAAGATGAGATTGCATCAGATTTAATAAATGTATTAAAACCAAAAGAAATTTTGGAAATTTTAAATGACTATGTGATTGGTCAAGATAGAGCAAAACGCGTCTTGTCAGTGGCAGTTTATAATCACTATAAGCGAGTTCAACAAATGTCAGTTGAAATGCCAGAAGAAATTAATGATGAAATTGAGCTTCAAAAGAGCAATATTTGTTTGATTGGTCCAACTGGATCAGGTAAAACATTCTTAGCTCAAACTTTAGCCAAGACATTGAATGTTCCTTTTGCTATTGCAGATGCGACAAGTTTAACAGAAGCAGGTTATGTAGGTGAAGACGTAGAGAATATTCTCTTAAAACTTCTACAAGCCGCTGATTTCAATGTTGAAAAAGCCCAACGTGGCATTATTTATATTGATGAAATCGATAAAATTGCTCGTAAAAGTGAAAATGTTTCAATTACACGTGATGTTTCTGGGGAAGGCGTTCAACAAGCCTTACTAAAAATATTAGAAGGTACTGTTGCAAGTGTTCCACCTCAAGGAGGACGTAAACACCCACAACAAGAACTAATCCAGATTGATACAACTGAGATTTTATTTATTGTTGGTGGAGCTTTTGCAGGAATTGAAACGATTGTAAAAGAACGTTTAGGTGAAAAAGTAATTGGTTTTGGTTTAAATAATAAAAAACGTGATGAAGAAAAAAGTATCATGTCTCAAATTATTCCAGAAGATCTATTGAAATTTGGTTTAATCCCTGAATTTATTGGACGATTACCAGTCATTGCTTCTCTTGAAAAACTAACAGAAGAAGATTTGGTTCGTATCTTAACTGAACCTAAAAATGCCTTAACAAAACAATACAAAAAACTATTGTCATTAGATGAAGTGACGCTTGAATTTACACCAGGTTCTTTAAATGCGATTGCTAACCAAGCTATTGAGCGTGATACAGGAGCTCGTGGCTTGAGATCAATTATTGAACATGTGATGATGAATGTGATGTACGAAATTCCAACGCGTGAAGACGTGGAAAAAGTAGTTATCACAAAAGAAGCTGTTATTGGTGAAGGCGAACCAGAATTGAAGACTAAAAAAGTCAGTTAATATCAGAGTGGTGAAAATGGCGTTTTGCTCCAAGCAACTGGAAGAACCTAAAAATAATTCACGGTTTTAGAATTAATTTTAGGTTCTGAAGTTGCCGAAGGGGCTGCCATTTGAACCCGGACTATATCAGAGTGGTGAAAATGGCGTTTAACTCCAAGCAACTGGAAGAAATTAAAAATAATTCATATAGAAAATAGGCAGACTCATTTTGAGTCTGCCTATTTTTGCTAAAATTTACATTCTTTTTACATCTAACATCTCCTTGTCATGAAGTTTACGCTTATTTGACAGCTTTTTAAGAGGAAAAGCTAACAAAAGTTCTTTTTACTTATTTTTTACACTATCTAGGGAATAGAATTTACATTTGGTTGTTACACTCTGTGTGTAGTCAAAAAACTAAAGGAGTTATTACAACCATGAAAAAAATCTTATTATCGTTAACAACAGTCGGTATTTTATTTACATTAGCAGCGTGTGGTGGAGGTAGTGATACAAAAAGTTCAACAGGTGAAAGTAAAAAGACCAACTCTAATGAAAAAGTCGAAATTACTTCTGTAGGTTCAACTGCGCTACAACCGTTAGTGGAAAAAGTAGCCGAAATATATATGACCGATAATCCTAATTATACAATTACAGTTCAAGGAGGAGGAAGTGGAACTGGCTTAACACAAGTTTCTAGTGGCGCTGTGGATATCGGTAATTCAGATGTTTATGCTGAGGAGAAAGATGGGATTGATGCTTCTAAAATAGAAGATCATCGAATTGCAGTTGTAGGTGTGGCACCAGTTATTAATAAAGAAACAGGTGTGAAAGATATTACAAAAGATCAATTAAAAGGTATCTTCACTGGAAAAATTACCAACTGGAAAGAAGTTGGGGGGAAAGATCAAAAAATTGAAATCATCAATCGTGCGGCAGGGAGTGGAACACGCGCAACTTTTGAACAGTGGGGATTAGATGGAGAAGAGCCTGCTAAAGGACAAGAACAGGATTCTTCAGGAACGGTGCGTAAAATCGTTGCTGAGACGCCAGGTGCTATTAGTTATTTAGCCTTCTCTTATATTGATGATTCTATTCAAGGATTATCAATTGATGGCGTTGAACCAAAAGATGAAAAAGTTGTGGATAATTCATGGAAAATTTGGGCTTATGAACATATGTATACACAAAAAGATGGGAAAAAAGAAGCAACAACTTTTGTTGAATATATGAAGAGTGATGACGTTCAAAAGAATGTTATAAAAGAATTGGGTTACATTGCAATTTCTGATATGAAGGTTGAAAGAGACATAAAAGGAAATATCAAATAATTAATAAGCACGGCCTTTCTATGGTATAGTGTAAGAGATTAATGACTACTAGAAAGGACGTGTTTTTTGAATGAAAAAAGTTTTAGTAGTAGATGATGAAGTATCGATTACGACACTTTTAAAGTATAACTTAGAAAAAGAAAATTTTACTGTAGATGTTTGTCATGATGGAGAAGAAGCCATTACGTTAGGCATGACTGACAATTATGATTTTATTATATTAGACTTAATGTTACCGAAAGTGAATGGCTTAGACATTACGAAGTATTTAAGAAAAGAGCAGATTAATACCCCAATTTTAATGCTAACAGCTAAAGATGAGACGGTAGATAAAATTGTTGGCTTAGAAGTGGGAGCAGATGATTATTTAACGAAACCATTTAGCCCAAGGGAATTAATCGCAAGGATTCGCGCTGTAGAACGGCGTTTAGACTTGAAAGGTAACAAAAATCCTGAATCAAATTTATCTGAAAAAATTAGTGTCGGTGAATTGATTGCTTATCCAAAAGACTACCGCGTGACTAAAAATGGCGAAGAATTAAACTTTACTAAAAAAGAGTTTGAGCTTTTAATTTATTTTATGAAACGTCAAAATCGGATTATTGGTCGTGACGAACTCATGACATCTATCTGGCAAGATGAGATGTATCATTTATCGAGAACTGTGGATATCCATGTGAGCCATTTACGAGAAAAAATTGAAGTAGATCCTAAAAAACCTCAGTATATAAAAACAATCCGAGGCTTTGGTTATAAATTCCAGGAGATAGACGCATGAGCCAAAAGGCAAAACTAATAACGCCCCGTGTTATTATTAGCTTAGTTGTTCTATTATTAGTAGGTGGTGGATTGTACACCACCTATTTTTTTAAAGCAGAAGTTTTGAATGAACAAAAAGAAAAACTACTAAGTGAGATTGATATTTTGACTCCTTTTTTACTGAAGGATAGTCAACTGATAATAAATGATAATAAGCTTGATCAAAGTATTGGAACAAATGAGAGACTAACGATTCTAGATGAAAAAGGAGTTATTCTCTATGACTCTTCTCATGAAAAATTAGCCAAAGGAACAAGAGAACATCGCCCTGAGATTCGTGAAATTTTAGAGGAGCATAAAACACAAGGTTACTCGATTAGAGATAGTCAGACGATCAATGACAAAATGATTTACGTTGCCAAAGGAATATACGTAGATCAAGAGTTAGTGGGAGTTTTAAGGCTATCAGAGCGTTACACTGGTATTACCCAATCCCTAAGACAGTTCCAGTGGAAAGTTTTTTTAGTTCTATTAATTATAGGTCTGATTATTTTGTCAATGTACTTTTATATTTTAAAACAGAATCAGCAACCAATCCAATTCATACTACCTATTTTACGGAATGCTATTCAAAATCCAGAAAAAAAACAAACTGTAGTTGACGCCCCAGATGAATGGCAGGAGTTGTATCAAACTGTGTATAAATTAATGGATGAAGCCAATCTTTTGTATTATAAGCAATTACAAAATGAAGAAAAACTTGCTTTTCTTTTTGAGAATTTAGATATCGGAATCTTTATTTTAAATGAAAATTTGGAGTTGGTTTTAGCCAATAGTGTGACAGAAAATCTATTTACTAAGAAAAGAAAGCAGGAATCTTTTGACTCTTGGTTTAACCATACTAAAATGAATCAATTAATTAAAGAAGCTGTATCTAGTAAAAAGCAAGTACAAGGTGATGTAAGAATCAAACAACCTAAGCAGCATGATTTAAATGTGATTATTCGTATTTTAGAATCGAGTACAACTGAGTATGTAGGTATTATCTACGATGTAACCGATGTGAAACAAATTGAAAAAGTGCATGAAGATTTTATTAGTAATATTTCCCATGAGTTAAAAACACCAACGACATCAATTATTGGTTTTGCTGAGACACTTCTTTCTGGTGCTAAAGATGACCCAGAAGCTTCGGAAGAATTTCTTAAAATTATAGAAAGTGAAGGGCAACGATTATTAGTTTTAATCCAAAATATCATGATGTTGTTAAAAACAGAAAAAGATATATATATGTTAGATACTGTGGTGAGTCATCCAGAAACAGTGATTGAAGAAGAGCTTGAGCGTTATCAATATAAGATTAGTCAAAAAAAATTAAAAATTACCTTTGATAGTACGATTAAGAGAGAAATTCAGTTACCTGGCAATGCTTTTCAGTTGATTGTCAAAAATTTACTTGAAAATGCAGTGGAATATACAAGGAATGAAGATAGTATTTTTATTTATTTAAAAGAAATGGATAACGAATTAATCTTTTCGATTGAAGATACTGGTGTAGGAATATCTGAGGATGATCGAAAAAGAATCTTCGAAAGATTTTATCGCGTGAGCCAATCACGTCAGAGGAATACTGGTGGTTCTGGTTTAGGCTTGTCAATTGTTCAACACTATGCAGAGATACTAGGTGGAGTTGTGAAGCTATCGAGCGACCTAGGTGAAGGAACAACGGTGATTGTGAGAGTACCGATTGAATCTAACGAGTGAATAAAAGAATAATCAATAGAAACGAGTCGACTAAAAAAGTGATTCGTTTTTTTAAAACTTAATTGTTGACAATTGTAGATTGTAAAGATATGATAGGTTTATCAAATAACAAAACAAGCAAAAAGGAGCGATAAAAATGACAAAAAACATAGAATTAATTACAGATGCCGAATGGGAAATCATGCGTGTTGTTTGGACAAAAAATGAAACAACTAGTACAGAAGTAATTGATATCCTAGAGAAAAAAATGGAATGGAAACCATCAACAGTTAAAACGTTATTATCACGATTAGTAACAAAAAAATATCTAGAGACTCGAAAAGAAGGAAAGCAATTTATCTATCGTGCCGTTGTCTCAGAACAAAAAGCAATTAAAACAGCTGGTAATGAATTATTAGATAAGATTTGTGATCGTAAAGTAGGAAGTATGCTAGCTGAAATGATTGAAAGAAAAACGTTAAGCACAAAAGATATCGAAGCAATAGAAATGATTCTTAACAAAAAGAAAGAGGATGCGCCAGAAGTTGTCCCATGTAACTGTATCCCAGGACAATGTCTTTGTTAAGAAAGGAGAAGGAAAATGACAGATAAAAATAATTTTAAAATTGAGGGAATGACTTGTGCCTCATGTGCTCAAACGATTGAAAAAGTAACCAGTAAATTACCAGGTGTGGTGGAAGCAAACGTTAACTTAGCGACAGAAAAATTAAGCATGACTTATGATGCAAAAGAATTAAGTGATGAAACTATTGCCAAAGCAGTAGAGGATGCTGGTTATCATTTAGTGATGGAAACGTCCCATAAACAATATGATATTGATGGGATGACCTGTGCTTCATGTGCTCAAACAATTGAAAAAGTTGTGGGCAAATTAGAAGGAATAAAAACGGTTAATGTAAATTTAGCAACAGAAAAAATGACAGTAGATTATGAAGAGGATAAGTTATCAGCTGCTGATATTGTAGCAGCTGTAGAAAATGCCGGTTATCATGCTAAAGAAAGTTTAGATCAAGAAGCGCAAGCAGATCTTGATAAAGCTAAAAAAGAGAAACATATTAAAGACATGTGGCGACGTTTTTGGCAATCGGCTGTGTTAACTGTACCGCTTTTATACATAGCCATGGGAGAGATGGTTGGCTTGCCACTTCCAGAAATGATCCAACCAATGGTGTATCCAGAAAGATTTGCTCTACTTCAATTAATCTTAGCCCTACCAGTTGTGATTATTGGTCGTCAGTTCTTTATTGTAGGATTCAAAGCATTATTTAAAGGTCATCCTAATATGGATTCCTTAGTCGCTTTAGGTACAAGTGCTGCCTTTTTATATAGTTTATATGGAACAATTATGACACTATTAGGTAGTGAACACTTTGTTATGAATTTATACTATGAATCAGCTGCCGTTATTTTAGCTTTGATTACGTTAGGTAAATATTTTGAAGCTGTTTCTAAAGGTAAGACGTCAGAAGCTATTAAGAAATTAATGGGATTGGCGCCAAAAACAGCGATTATTATTAGAGAAGGTAAAGAAGTTGAAATTTCTGTAGATGAAGTAAAAACAGGCGATATCATTGTGGTTAAACCAGGTGAAAAAATTCCTGTGGATGGTGTGATTGTTTCCGGTACAAGTGCAGTGGATGAAGCAATGATTACTGGAGAAAGTATGCCAGTTGAAAAAAAAGCAGGCGATAAAGTTATTGGTGCTAGTATTAATAAAAATGGATCGTTCCAGTTTGAAGCAACAAAAGTTGGAAAAGATACAACTCTTTCTCAAATTATCAAATTAGTGGAGGACGCGCAAGGATCAAAAGCTCCGATTGCCCAATTAGCTGACAAGGTATCAGGAGTCTTTGTACCAATTGTTATTGTATTAGCTATTTTAGCTGGTCTTGCTTGGTTCTTCTTAGGTCAAGAGTCTTGGATTTTTGCTTTAACGATTACAATTTCAGTTTTAGTTATTGCGTGTCCTTGTGCGTTAGGTTTAGCGACACCAACTGCTATTATGGTTGGAACAGGTAAAGGAGCTGAGAACGGTGTTCTTATTAAGAGTGGGGATGCTTTAGAAACAACTCATAAAATTAAAACAATTGTTTTTGATAAAACAGGAACCATTACAGAAGGTAAACCAGTAGTGACTGATATTGTTGTGGCGGCTAGTTTGGCAGAAGACAAGTTGTTAGCTTTATCAGCAGCTGCCGAAAAAGGATCTGAACATCCTTTAGGTGAAGCGATTGTTCAAGCCGCAGCAGAAAAGAATTTAACATTATCACCACTTGATTCTTTTGAAGCCATTCCTGGTCATGGAATTGAAGTAACAATTGAAGGTCAAATGCTTATCTTAGGAAATAAAAAATTGATGAATCAAAGAAATGTTACATTGGGTGAATTTGAGGAACGTTCTAATCAATTAGCGCAAGAAGGTAAAACACCGATGTACATTTCTAACGGATCAGAATTGCTTGGTATTATTGCCGTAGCTGATACGATTAAACCAAGTAGTATCAAAGCGATTGATAAACTACATCGTATGGGAATCGAAGTTGCCATGATTACTGGAGATAACAGACGAACAGCTGAAGCTATTGCTAAGCAAGTGGGTATTGATCGTGTCTTAAGCGATGTATTACCTGAAGACAAAGCCAATGAAGTGAAAAAATTACAAAAAGAAGGTAAAAAAGTGGCGATGGTAGGGGATGGTATCAACGATGCCCCAGCTCTTGCTCAAGCTGATATCGGAATTGCAATTGGTTCTGGAACAGATGTGGCAATGGAATCAGCAGATATCGTTCTTATGAGAAGTGATCTAATGGATGTTCCGACTGCCATTGAGTTAAGCCATGCAACAATTAAGAATATCAAAGAAAACCTATTCTGGGCATTTGCTTATAATACGTTAGGTATTCCAGTAGCGATGGGTGTGCTTTACTTATTCGGTGGTCCATTATTAAATCCGATGATTGCAGGAGCAGCAATGAGTTTTAGTTCGGTATCAGTATTATTAAACGCCTTAAGATTAAAAAGATTTAAACCAAGTAAATAAACTACAAATATAGAAAAGACTTAGGAAACAACTGTTTTCTAAGCCTTTTTTTTATCCATCATTCTAAATACGAACTATTTTAGAAACAAAAACATTTAATGTATTGATTTTATTTATAATGTAATATATACTTTGTTGAGTAAAAAACGAACGAGGAGTTAGAAGATGAGTAAAAAAGTTCCGTATTTGTTTTTATTAACAGGTACTATTTTAGTTTTATTTTTTATGATTATCCCTTTGATTTCAAGTCTTTTCCCAACATTTATGACTGAAGGAAGCTTGAGTTTTAATCATTATGTATCTTTTTTAAAGGATCCTTATAATCAATCAGTTTTTTTTAGAACCATTCGGATTTCAGTTGTAGTAATGGTAATCTGTGTTTTATTAGGGATTCCAACAGCGTATTTTATTGCGGGGGTTAGTAAGAAATGGAAGGGTCTATTGATGGCGATGACTCTATTTCCGTTATTGACGAATTCAGTTATTCGAAGTTTTGCTTGGATTAATATTTTAGGGAAAAACGGAATTATTAATTCATTTTTGTTGAAAATACATCTGATTGATCAACCGATAAATTTACTCTATTCAGAATTTGCGATTGTTATTGGTTCAGTCTATTTATTTTTACCAACGATGATTATGACTTTAGTTGGTGTAATGGAAAGTATTGAACCTGAAATGCTGGAAGCAGCAGAAACATTAGGTGCTCACCCCTTTACAGCCTTTAGAAAAATTATTTTACCATTGTCTATTCCAGGAACGATTGTAGGAAGTATTCTTGTTTTTACTGGAACACTGACGGCTTACACAACACCACAATTATTAGGTGGTAACCAAAAAATGGTTCTCTCAACCTTACTTTATCAAAAAGCCAATACATTAGGAGATTGGACTCAAGCAAGTATTTTAGCCTTTATTATGATTGTGACTACACTCTTTGTAATGAGCGGATTGAATTGGTTAGCTAAAAAAGTAGATAGGAGATCAGAACAACATGCGTAAACAAAAAGGAATGACCTTCATTGCTATTTTAGTATTTGCCTTTTTATTTCTACCACTTTTCTTAATTATTGTCACTTCTTTTGGGACGGAATCTGCAATTAAATTTCCAATAAAAGGCTTTACTTTAGATTGGTATTTAAATGTTTTTCAAACAGAAAGTTTTATTTCAGGATTTAAATTAAGTTTAACGATTGGTATTTTAGCAACGTTACTAGCGTTAATTATTGGAGTCCCAATTTCTTATGTGTTAAGTCGCTATCATATTACGGGGAAAAGTCAGTTTAAAAGCTTTTTCTTATCACCAACGATTATACCAGGGATTGTTGTGGGTTATATTTTATTTCAATGGATTGTTATTGTGTTGGGATTACCTGTATTCTTAGGTCTTCTGATTGGTCATTTTTTAATCAGTTTGCCTTATATCATTCGAGTAGTGGGTTCAAGTTTAGAACAAATGGATGTGTCAGTTGAAGAAGCAGCGTGGACATTAGGTTGTACCAGACAAGAAGCGTTCATTAAAATAGTTTTACCTAATATTTCATCAGGAATATTTGCTTCGTTTATGTTAGCTTTTGTTAATTCATTTAATAATGTCCCAGTGTCAATGTTTCTATCAGGACCTGGGGTTAACATGTTGCCAACATCAATATTAAGTTTTATGGAATACAATTATGATCCCACAGTGTCAGCATTGTCTGTGATTATCATGTTATTAACGGTTGTGATGATGATCGTTATTGAAAAAACGTTGGGACTTGCTTCCATATCATAGTTAAGGAGAGATGAGAGTGTCATTTGTTAATTTAAAAGATATTGATGTGAGCTATGATGGTAAACAATCTATCTTAAAAGAGTTAAATATTTCTATGGAAAAAGGCGAATTAGTTTCTTTACTTGGTCCTAGTGGGTGTGGAAAAACGACAACGCTTCGTGTAATTGCAGGCTTAATTAAGCCAAATAGTGGTGAGTTTATAGTGAATAATCAAGAGTTAACTCAAGTGCCTGTGCATAAACGTCATTTTGGAATGGTTTTTCAGAGTTATGCACTGTTTCCACATTTAACTGTGGCAGAAAATGTTGCATTTGGTTTGAATTTACGAAAAGAAAAAAAAGATGTTGTGGTTCAAAAAGTTGAAGAGATGCTTCATGCTTGTGGATTAGATGATTTTGGTAAAAGATATCCTAAACAACTATCAGGTGGGCAAAGACAACGTGTAGCTTTAGCTCGTGCTTTAGTGATTGAGCCTGACTTATTATTACTTGACGAGCCACTAAGCAACCTAGATGCCAAGTTACGAGTGGCTATGCGAATTGAAATTAAACGTATTCAACAAAAATTAGGAATTACTACTGTTTTTGTGACTCATGATCAGGAAGAGTGTTTCTCGATTTCAGACCGAGTAGCCATTATGAATCAAGGTGTGATTGAACAATATGATACACCAGAGATGATTTATAGATACCCTAAAACAGAATTTGTTGCGCGCTTTATTGGTTTTGAAAATTTCTTTAAAGTGATGAGTGATGGACAAGAAATAACCACAGAATCTGGAGTTAAATTAGCTAGTTCAGTTCGTTACGAGGAATTAACTGGAGAAATAATGGCAACAATTAGACCAGAGGATATTATGATTTCAGAACAGGGTAGTGTTAAGGGGGAAGTTCTAGTTAGAACATTCTTAGGTAAGAACTATCAATATGAAGTCAAAACGGAAATTGGAACGTTGCTTGTTAATGGTGATGACCAACAGATTTATGAAGTGAAGCAAGAATTAAGATTAGATTTTCCAAAAGAAAAAATTATTTTATTAAAAAAATAGATAGGGGATTTTTAACATCATGAAAAAAAGTTTATTAGCCGTATCAGCCGTAGCATTATTAGCATTAACAGCTTGTGGAAACAGTGACGTTAACGTTAAAAAAGAAAGTAGTAAGAAAGCTGACAATACAATGGTCGTTTCAACGTTTGGTTTAAGTGAAGACATTGTTAAAAAAGATATCATTAACCCATTCGAGAAAGAAAGTTCAACTAAAGTGACATTGGATTTAGGAAACAGTTCTGATCGTTTCACAAAACTTAAAAACAATAAAAAAGCTGATATTGATATTATTGAGTTAGCTCAAGCAAATTCAACAGAAGGTAATACTTCGGATATGTTTGAAAAATTAACTGAAAAAGAAGTGCCTAACTTAGCTGATTTAACAGATGGCGCTAAAGAAGTTTTTGACAATGGCGGTGGTGTACCAATCGCTGTTAACAGTATCGGTATTATCTATGATAAAGAAAAAGTGGGCAAAGAAATCAAGAGTTGGGATGATTTATGGGATCCAGCTTTAAAAGGTAAAATCTCAGTGCCGGATATTTCAACAACAGCAGGTCCGTTAATGTTATATGTAGCAAGCGAGCACGCCAAGACAGAGATTACATCTGATAAAGGAAAAGCAGCCTTTGCTGAGATGGAAAAATTAAAACCCAACGTGGTTAAAACTTATACAAAATCTTCAGACTTAGCTAACATGTTCCAAGCTGGGGAAATTGAAGTGGCAGTGGTGGCTGATTTTGCTGTGGATATTATTAAATCATCATCAGAGAGTTTAGAATACATGGTGCCAGCATCTGGAACGTATGCTAACTATAACACAGTCAATGTTCCTAAAGAAGCTAAAAATAAAGAATTAGCGTATGATTTTGTTAACTTTAGAATTAGTGAAGAAAACCAAAAAACAAAAGCTTTATCTTTAAATGAAGGCCCAACAAACAAAAAAGTAACTTTATCAAAAGAAGAACAAGGCAATAAAACATACGGCGAAGTAGCTGAACGCGCGAAAATGGTTGATTTTAATTTTGTAAATGAAAATTTAGCTGCTTGGTTAGACGAGTGGAACAAAATCATGAATCAATAAGAAAAAGAGGTTATTAGAAATGACAGTGGTTGATATTCAAATCAAAAATGTGTCCTTGTTTCAAACGGTGACACAATCATTTGTAACAAAACATGTTTATATAAAAAAAGAAAAAATTTATCATATTTCAAGTGAAGAAGAAAAAACAATCACTGCTAATAGCGTCATTGATGGCCAGGGACTATTTATGGTTCCTGGCTTGATTGATAGTCACATGCATATTGAAAGCTCTATGTGTACACCTGAGAGCTTTTCTGACGCTGTGCTTCAGTTTGGCGTAACAACAGTTGTGGCTGATGCTCATGAGATTGGTAATGTTTTTGGCATTGAAGGCTTGAATCATTTTATGTCAGCTCAAACAGAGCTTGATATTTTTCACGGAATTCCTTCGTCGGTTCCTTCAACAACGACAGAACTTGAAACAACAGGTGGTGTGATTGCTCTTAAAGAAGTCAAGGAGTTATTAAATAATCCCAAAGTTATTTGTTTAGGGGAAGCCATGAACTTTAAAGGGATTTCTTACGAGCCGGATTCATTAATTGCACAAATTATTCGTTTAATTCAAGAGAAAAGGCCAACAATGCCCTTAGAAGGTCATTGTCCAAAGATTCAAGGAACAGAGCTATCTGACTTTTTATACAGTGGCATTTCATCCGATCATACCCATCAATTTCCAGAATCACTCAAAGAACGCATTGAAAATGGCGTGTTTATTCAACTACAAGCCAAATCAATGACCAAAGAAAATATGGCAGTCATCACAGAAGGCAATTTTTATGAGTACGCGAGTATTGTAACGGATGATATTATGGCGGATGAGCTTTTAACGGGGCATTTAGATGTGAACCTTAGAAAAGCTGTAGCTTGTGGTTTACCTATGGAGATGGCAATTTATATGACAACTTATACACCAGCTAGACGTATGGGGTTGAATGATCGTGGAATCGTTGCGCCTGGTAAAGTAGCAGATTTTATTTTATTAGATAATTTAGAGACTTTCTCGATTAAAGAAGTTTACAAGAGTGGAAAACAAGTTTTTGATAAATTAAAATCACGAATAGTAGAGAGACATACTTATGATTATTATCCTAAAAATTATTTTGATACATTGAAAACACGTCATTTAACAGAACAAGATTTATTATTAAAAGTTGAAACTGATTTAGAAAAAGTTAGATGTCAAGTGATTAGAAAGCATGAAATAGGAACGTTCACAGAACCGATAATTAAAGAAATTTCTGTTACTGATGGTTACTTAGACTGGGAAGAAACAGGTTGTTCTTTACTAATTGTGATGGAACGGTACGGAAAAAATAAAAATATTTCCTATTCACTAATAGAAAAACCGATAGATGGAAAAGGTGCGATTGGGACGACCTGGGCTCACGATCATCATAACATCATGATTATGGGAAGTACCAAGGAAGACTTGCTTCAAGTGCAACATGAATTGATTGAGATGAAGGGTGGTTATTGCGTTTCTTCAGATAATCAAATTATTGGTAGATGTCCGCTACCTTTAGGAGGAATAGTTTCGACAGAACCAATTGATATTTTAGGCGTACGATTAAAAGAAATTAGAACAAGTATGCAAAAAATAGGATATAAAAATATGAATGAGATTATGTCTTTCTCTACTTTGTCACTACCAGTTTCACCAGCAATTAAAGTAACAGATGTTGGTATGATGGACACAAAAACACAAGTATTTTATTCTATGATTTTAGAAGAAGATGGGAAGTTGTTAAATGCTTACACTTATTAAAAATGCTTATATTCTCACTATGGATGACCAGTTTACAGAGTATGAACACGGCTTTTTACTAATCGAAGATAGTCAGATTAAAGCAATAGGTGAGATGAGTCAGTTATCTATAGATTTTAAAGATATAAATATTGTAGATGCTGAAGGTGGTTTATTGTTACCTGGATTTGTTAATCTCCACACACATTTAGGTATGATTCCATTTCGCTCTCTAGGAGATGATACGCCAGATAGATTGCGACGTTTTTTATTTCCCCTAGAGCAAGTAGTGACAGAAAAACTAGTTGCAGCTAGTAGTGAATATGCTATGGCTGAACTCATGCTTTCAGGAACGACAACTTTTTCTGATATGTATTATTTTGAAGAGACAGTTGCTAAAAGTTGCGAGAAAATGAAGATGAGAGGCTTTGTTGGTCAAACCATCATTGACATGCCAACTTGTGATTATGAAACTCCAGAAAAAGCAATTGAAGGTTCACGTCTTTTTATCGAAGAGTGGAAAAATCATGAGTTAGTCACACCAATGATTGCTCCTCATGCGACAAATACGAATACGGTTGAAGACTTTAAATCGATTGTGACTTTAAGTTTAGAGACAGGTGCACCGATTATGATGCACGTTTCAGAAATGGATTACGAGTTAACTGAAATTAAAGAAGCTTATAATCAATCACCAGTTGAATTTTTAAATGAGTTAGGCTTTTTGGATTGTCACTTAATTATGGCTCATGGTATTTTATTAAGTGAAAAAGAGATAGAGTTATTATCTAGTGCTAATGGATTAGTTAGTGTGGCTCACTGTATTGGTGCGAACACTAAATCAGCTAAAGGTGTTGCACCGATTAAGTCGTTACTCGAACAAGGAGTTTGTGTTGGACTTGGAACAGACGGCCCAAGTAGTGGAAATACACTGGATATGTTTACACAGATGAAGCTGATGGCCAATTTCCAAAAAAATCACTTAAAAGATAGAGGTGCTTTTCCAGCAAAAGAAATTATTTATTTAGCAACACGTGGTGGCTCAGAGGCGTTAGGTTTAGAAAATAAAATTGGGAGCTTAGAAGTTGGAAAACAGGCAGACCTAACATTAGTTGAAACTAAGTCAGTTAATATGTTTCCAATTTTTGATCCCTATTCAGCTATTGTCTACTCAGCTAATGCAAGTAATGTAGAGAGTACTTGGATTAATGGTGAGCAAGTTGTTTCCAATCACAAGCTTGTCAGACACAATATAAAAGAATTACGTTATGAATTGGATAGTCAGATGGTAATTTTTAGAGAAGAAGTAAAAAGAATTGAGAATAAATAAAAAAGCTGACAGATGTCAGCTTTTTGTGTTATCTTAAAATCAATAAGGTTAGCGAGGTTTTATTTAATATTTTTCGACTAGTTTAACATGTTGCTCTTTTAATTAGTACTTTTTAATCGCTTGAATATTTTGATACATTTCTTCAAAAATAGATCCTTACTGAAACGAGTGATTCTTTTGTTAGTGTTGCCTAATTCTTAATTAACGACTATGCTTCATTTACTTGTTCAAAAATAGATAGTTCACGTAATGCCATGTAGCTTAACACATACTGCTTAAAATGTTAACAATGTTACTTCATTCATTTGAAAATACATTCATCATTTAAATACGTGAGGCGCTTTGCTTAACCCTTAACCTTTAAACCCGCTAACCTTAAAGTAATTAGTAAGGAGAATCAAATTCCCACATCCTTTACTTTTTGGAGATACATATAAACCTGTACAATGTGTTGAATTAAAAATTTACTTCTACAACTGTCGGTAATTTATATGCTCCTTACACTTATATTTATACCATGATCTATTATTTTTTGCAAACGTTTACACTTGGATAAATAAAAAAACTGAAGAACTCTCTTCAGTTTACTTTATTTATCTCTTAATACCAGCCATTACTAACCCAAAAGCTTTGAGCAGCTTCCCATGAACCGTAACGTTCTGATACATAGTTATCTGCAACACGTTCTTGGTTTTCAGCTGAATAATCGCCATTTAAGTAACTAGGATCTAATTGGTAACGTCCAATATGATGACCGTTAGTTGCTGTGTAGCTTCCGCCTGATTCTTTTTGAGCAATCCATTCTTTAGCACTTGAAGAATCTCCTGAGTAAGAACTTGGAGCTTGTGTTACTTCTGGTTGAGAAACTTCTTGTTGTGGCGCTTCTTGAACAGGAGTAGTTTCTACTACTGGTTGTGTTTCTTGTACAGGTGCAGCTTCACCATTTGTTCTAATAGTTAATTGTTGTCCAATATGAATTAAGTTAGCATCATCAATTTTATTTTCTTTAGCAATTTGTTGTACTAAACTGTTGTTGCCTGCAAAGTTGTTTGAGATGCTTGATAAAGTATCTCCAGATTTTACTGTATATAAAGTATCAGCCAAAGCGCTAGTTCCGAAGAATCCTAATCCTAATGCAGCAGTCGTTCCAAATAAAAATGTTTTTAGTGATTTCATAAAAATAAAAATCCCCTTCTCGTTTAATTATTTTTTTGATCGCCTCGTCGACGACAAAACATACTTTATCATCGAATTATATTTCGTAGGTGAAGGAAATTATTTAATTTGATTACAAGAAATAGATTATTGTAACACATCTATTAATTTAGAAATATTAAATTTTTCTGAAATTTTCTTGTAACCGATAACAGTAATAAGTGACTTTTTATCTTCATTATTATAAATAAAGTATTATAATTTGTGAAATTTAAGAATATAGTTGATTATAATGTAGCATGTTTAGTTGTAAAGAGAGATGTCGAGTCAAGTTTAAAGTATTTTGTTTATAAAAATTAGACTTAATATATTACGACTATTACTCAGATATCTTACTAGAAATATTACTGTATTAATGCTATTAGTGTTTAAAGGGGGTTTAATATACTAAAAAACTATACTTTTTTAGTATTATTTTTTTACTTCACCTTAAATAACCATTATAATGGAATAAAAGATGAAGGAAGTGATAAGAAAATGTTAGTAGATTCTAATTTACCCGTAGATCGTGATCGATTAAAAAATAGATTGATTCGCCTTGTTAAAGAAGATGATGAAATTATTGGTTGTTTTTTTGCTGGATCAATAGGAACTAGAACAGAAGATTTTTATTCTGATATTGATGCAAGAATTATTGTAAAAGAAAAGGTTAATCTTTTAAGAAAGCAACAAGAAGTGATTCGCTCAATTGGTGAATACTTATTTATTGAAGACTTTACTGAAAGATCTTCAGTGATCCATTATGCAACTTTCATTAAATTAAATTTATTTATTTATCGAAAAGAGCAAATTAAACCAAATATATGGTTAAAAGAAATTGAAATTGTTAAAGACTATGGTTCTTTAAAAGAAATGTCAGATGCTTCTCAAGCGATGACTTACAAAATAACGCAAGAAGAGTTCGATCAGTATATTAATCAATACTATGGTTATTATTTTGAATTGTATCGAAGCTGGAAACGAGAAGAGTATAATTACATGGAAGATTTAACTCTGGCGATTAAACATAGTTTAGTCTCAATGTGGTATGTTTCTAAAAGGTATGTCCCTCATACTAACTTAGATTGGGCAAAATATGAGGGTAGAAAAACAAAACTTTCTCACTTAGAAACAAACTTCTTACTATCTTATACACCGTGTACGCCTGATATGTTAGAATCATTTACTAAAAAGATGGAAATACTTATGTTGGAAGCCGCTGAAAAAATAGCGAATTATAATAATCTGAACTTTTCAATTGATACGTTTAAAAAAGTTCATCGACGTGTTTCTTTCAAAGAGGATATAAAAGAAGAACTACCATTGGAAACATTCATAGAAAAGTAGTAATAAATAGAGGGAGAGGCTAACTTGAAAAAGTTAGTCTTTTTTTGACCTAACTTTTTCAATACTTATTATTTGAACTTACAAAAGATAAGTGGTAATCTCAAATTACTAATAAAAAGTAAGGGTGTTAGCTATGAAAAAAATAGAACTTGGAGAAATATCATTAAATGTAAAAGATTTAAACCGTCAAAAAGAATTTTATCAAAACACAATTGGACTCTATACAATAGAAGAAAATGAAATAAAAGTAGACTTAGGAATTCAAGGAGTAAATGAGATTTTAGTTTCGCTAGTTAAAGTAGAAAATGAAATACCACAAGAAAAAATGACTGGTTTATATCACTTAGCATTGTTATTACCGACAAGAAAAGCGTTGGGTGGTATTTTGCGCCATTTAATAGAAATAAAAGCGCCTTTAATTGGTGCATCAGATCACGGTTATAGTGAGGCACTGTATTTACAAGATCCAGAAGGAAATGGCATTGAAATTTACCGAGATAAAGAAAAAAGTCAGTGGGATGTTAAAAATGATGGTCAGATAAAAGGTGTCACTCTTGAAATGGATGCCGAAGGTGTATTAGCTGAAGGTTATGAAACGTTGGCTAGGATGCCAGAGGGAACTAAGATGGGGCATGTTCATTTAAGTGTTGCTGATTTTGAAGCCAATGAACGTTTTTATCGTGATCTTCTAGGGTTTAATCTAACAGATGATTTAGGCGGCCATGCAAGATTTTTTGCTATGGATGGCTATCACCATCATATTGGAACCAATAATTGGTTAGGTTCTAATTTGAAAAAAAATCATGAAGGAATTCTGGGAATTAATTATTACAAAATTTATTGGGAAAAAACAACTGATTTTGAAGACTTAAAGAAAAGAATCGTCACGTCTGGATATGATATTTTAAATGAATCTTCTGACTCTTTTGATGTAATTGATCCAAACGGTATTCTTATAAAAATGATTCATAAATAAAAGAAAAGTGCGGATCAAAAGTTATTTTACTTAGAGTAAAACGCTTTTGGTTCACACTTTCTTTTTAAATAATTATTTTTTTAAAGCTTCTTGAGCTAAAAGGTTCAAATAGTTCCAAGGACGATCGAAATGAGGTTGGAAGAAGAAGTCTGTTAGAGCTAAATCTTCTACGGTCATATTGTTTTGAATCGCAAGTGATAACGTATTAGCAGATTGTGTAATGTCGTATTTAGACATAAGTTGCGCACCAAGAATACGTTTTGTTTGTTTTTCAAAAACAAGTTGCATCATCACATTTTCAGTCGTTGGCATGAATTCTGGACGATAGTTATCTTCAAGATAAGCAAAATCAGCATCAATTCCTGCTTGTTTTGCTGATTCAATGGTCATACCAGTTGACCCGATTTTCCAACCAAAGAGGTAAAGACCAGAAGTTCCTTGAGTTCCGCGGTAAGCTAACTTATCTTCTTTAATATTAGCGCCGACTAACATACCTTGTCTCACAGCATTTGTTGCTAATGGAATATAGCTTGGTTGTTGAGTTGGGTTGTAATGAACCACCGCACTGTCACCAGCAGCAAAAATATCTGGATTACTTGTTTTCATGAATTTATCAACAACGATTGCACCATTAGGTAACATATCTACTTTGTCTTTTAAAAGATCTGTTGTCGGCATAAATCCAACACACATAATAACCATGTCAGCGTCAAACGATTGACTAGGTGTATGAACTTTACTTACTTTACCAGTTTCATCAGTATCAAATGATTGAACATTTTCACCTAAAGCAATATTAACACCACGTTCTTTAAGTTCAGATTCTAATGTGTCTGTAAAAGGTTTATCTAAATATTTGTTTAAAATACGGTCTAAACCATCAATTAAAGTGACTTCTTTACCAGATTCTACAAAGGCTTCAACTAATTCAATCCCAATATAACCGCCACCGACAACAACGATTTTCTTCGCATCATCTGCTTTAGCAATAATTTCATTGGCTTGATTAAAGTTTTTACATAATAAAATATTATCAGATTGAATACCAGGAATTGGTGGAACAATCGGCCAAGAACCAGTTGTCATAACTAATTTATCATAATTAGCTGTTTCGAATTCTCCGGTGTGCAAGTTTTTAGCGGTAACTGATTTACCATCAGTGTCAATGGATGTCACGCTGTGTTCCATTTTAACCACTGCACCTAGAGAAGCTAGTTCTTCAGGATTTGAATAGAATAAGTCTTGAGCGTTTTTAACAACGCCGCCAACATAAAGGGCAATTCCACAAGATAAGAAAGAAATGTTATTATTTCTTTCATAAACAAGGACCTCAGCCTCAGGATTATTTGTTAATATATTTTTTACTGCCGCTGTTCCGGCATGGGTACAACCAATAACTACAATTTTCATTATTAGTTAGTCCTTTCAAATTAAATTTGTCACATAAAAGAGTGCTTTTGTGACCTGAATTGAATATAGCAAAGAAGAAAGTAAAATTCGATTTATATGCTTGTGATAGAAAAAAATAAAAAGGTACCTTTTTGAACGAAGAAAAGATTATTGTGAAATAAAAAACCAATAAAAATAACGAATAGGTGATGCTGTTCACAATGTAGTGTTTTATAATGTTTTGTGAAACGAAAATAAAGAGCCATTATTTTTTATCAATCAATCAGAATAGTTCCGATTAAATCTGAAAAACTAGATGTAATTAGAGAAGAATAAGCAACAAATAATGGGAATTTATAAACTATTTTTAGTATTTATGAAAATGCTTTAATTTTTGGTCTAGATAATGTTAGAATGTCTTTGCATACTAAATAAAAATAATGACTTAAGTAAGGGGTTAAGCTAATGATAAAATTTCCAGATAACTTTTTGTGGGGAGCTGCAGCATCTGCACCTCAAACAGAAGGACACGCACTATTAAATGGTAAAAGTCACACAACATGGGATAGGTGGATTGAACTAAATCCAGAAAAATTCAACGCGGGTCAAGGACCTAAAGACACGTCAAATGTTTATGAATTATATGAAGCCGATATCAAGCGTATGGTAGAGATTGGCATGAATTCATACCGTACCTCAATTTCTTGGGCACGTTTACTGCCAGATGGCAAAACATTAAACAAAGAAGCCGTTGCTTTTTATCGTGATTACTTTGAAAAGATGAATCAAGCAGGGATTAAACCGATTATCAATTTATTCCACTTTGATATGCCGTGGTGGTTAATGGAAAAAGGTGGCTGGGAAACACGTGAATCTGTCGATGCCTTTGCTTTTTATGCAAAAACTGCCTTTGAAGAATTTGGTGATTTAGTGGATGAATGGGCAACCTTTAACGAACCCTTAGTTCATATTGAATGCGGTTACCTTTACGGGTTCCACTATCCAGCAATTGTTGATTTTAAGAAGGCGATTCAAGTTGGTTATCATACCTTAATGGCTCACTTTTTAGCGGTTAAAGCGTACCGAGAAACAAAACAAAAAGGGCGTATTGGTATTATTTTAAATGTCACACCAACTTACGCGAGAAGTGAAGAAGCGATAGATCAAAAAGCCAAACAAAATGCGGATTTACTAATTATCAAAAGTTTCTTAGATCCATGTGTATTAGGAACGATTCCTACTGAATTAGTTGATTTAGTGAATGAACACAAATTAACACCTATCACTAAAACGGGAGATAAAGAAATTATTAAAGATTATCCAGTTGATTTTATTGGAATTAACTACTACCAACCGATGCGGGTGCAAGCACCAGAAAATCCACGCACGCCAGCTGTGACAACGAGTGATTTATTTGCGCCATATGACTGGCCGGAAAAACGCATGAATCCATATCGTGGTTGGGAGATCTACCCAGAAGCCTTATATGATGTGTCTCTTATGATGAAAAATGATTATAACAATATTCCGTGGTATGTCTCTGAAAACGGCATGGGTGTAGCTGAGGAAGAGCGCTTCATGAATGATAAAGGTATAATTGAAGATGACTACCGTATTGAGTTTATGGAAGATCATTTAGAGCAATTACATAAAGGAATCGAAGCAGGTAGTAACTGTTTTGGTTATCACACTTGGACGTTTGTAGATTGTTGGTCATGGTTAAATGGCTACCGAAATCGTTATGGATTCTACCGTGTCGATTTAGAAAATAATTTGGAAAGAACTCTTAAGAAAAGCGGCTTATGGTATAAAGAATTAAGTCAAAATAATGGCTTTGAAATAGGAGAAAGATAATGGGATTAGTTGTTTTTGATATTGGTGGCTCAGCTGTCAAACATGGTTTTTGGCAAGATGAAACTTTGTCAGAACAAGCTCAATTTAAAACGCCAAAAACACTAGTAGAGATGAAAGGACAAATGCTTGAAGTCATTGAAGCGCATAGAACCAAAGGGGTAGAAGGTATTGGAATCAGCTCTCCCGGTGCGGTAAATGTCAACGAACGTCGGATTGACGGTATTAGTGCTGTTCCGTATTTACATCATTTTCCAATTTTTGATGAACTTGAAAGTTATTTTGGCTTGCCAGTTACCATTGAAAATGACGCCAATTGCGCAGGAATTTCCGAAATTGAGTTAGGTGCTGGAAAAGAAGCAACGAATGCAGTTTTTATCGTTCTTGGTACAGGCGTCGGTGGTTCGATTTTTATTAATCGTCAAATTTATAAAGGTTCTCATTTATTTGGTGGCGAGCTTGGTTTACTTGTTAGTGATCAAAAGACAACTTTAAGCAGTGTGGGAACGATTGTAAAAGTGGCTAAAAAATACAAGGAATTAACAGGCAAAGAGGTTACCGGTAAAGATATTTTTGAGTTAGTTGAGAACAAAGATGAACTAGCGATTAAGCTTTTAGATGAAATGTACTGGGCAATTGCTCATGCTTTATACAATGTTCAAGTTTCAATGGATCCAGAGCTAGTGATTATTGGTGGTGGTGTATCGGCAAGAGAAGAGTTACCAACTGAGATTGGTAAAAGACTTCAAGAATTGTTGGAAAAACATCTTGTGCCAGAAATCATGCCAGAAATTAAGAGATGTCATTATTTAAATGATGCAAACTTAGTCGGGGCAGCGATGAATTTTATTAATATGAATAAATAATGAAAGGGAAGTGTGATATTTTTGTCATGCTTCCTTATTTTTTGATTGAGCCACTTCATAATATTGAATTAAATCATTTGGTGAAATATCGTAAAGCATACTTAATCGCAGTAAATTTTCAAGACTTGGATAGGTTCGGTTAGTTTCCCATTTTGAAATGGACTGTCTGGAAATATTTAAATGATTAGAAACATCTGTTTGAGATAAATTTTTCTTAAGCCTGCTATTTTTCAATTGTTCTCCTAAACTCATATTAAATACCCACCTTTACTATTTTATAAACTATATCGACTTGTTTTTTCAGTTATTAATAGATTGGATAAATTATTTAGAATGTAACCTAAAAGGTGCTAGGTAATTAGTTTATTTTATGGAATAATTGAAGTATCTAACTGAAAGAGGTGGAAGGTATTGTCTTTTTTTACATTTAGTATTGAAGGTGAGAAAATGCCTAGTTTAGGTGAATGTGATATGGATGATGAGTTGTATGATTATATTTATTTGTCATTTGATACAATAGAATCTGTTTGGGTCGATGGGATTAAACGGAATGGTTTTGACTACTGTGGCGTTTCAACTGTGGAAAAAGATATCAAGAAATTAATAGATATTTTATTGAATTGGCAAAAGTCATTTGAATTATTACCTAACACTATTGATATATCAACAAGTATTAATCCACAAACAGGTGAAGCAATACCATGTATTTATCAAAAGAAAGATATTATAAATCAGTTGACTCAGGTTGTTTCCATCTGTCAAAAGGCGATTGAGATGAATAAGAGAGTGGTTGTTTTTGGGTTGTAGTATAGAAGATATCATTAAATAAAAAGGCGCTTAGCTCCAGTTTCTTGGAGCTAAGCGCCTTTTTGATCACTCTGTTTAGTTCGGATAAAAAAATCTGCTCCTTCGGTAACTTCAGGACTATCAATCAATCCGAAAAGCATGGATTGTTTGATAGTCCTTCCAGTTACTCAGAGCAAAACGATTTTTTTATCACTCTATGTAGTCTGGATTCAAAAGGCAGCTCTTGCGGCAACTTCGCAAATACTAATCAATCCGAAAAGCGTGGATTGTTTAGTATTC
>NZ_FWFD01000018.1 GCF_900163795.1 Vagococcus fluvialis bH819
GTGATACATATTTCAATAAAATGTACCAAAGAATTAAAGCTATGAATTATTCAGGAGATAATTATATAGATTATCAAGATTTTAAATCTACTTATCATTTATATGTTTTCAGAAAAAAGTAGTTATTTAAATGGTTCTGTTGCAAAGTTTAAAATGAAAAAAACTTTTACTTAATTGTTTTAATTCTATGATGAAATTCCTAATAATTGGTTAATCTCATAAGTCACTGAAAAGTCAAAGAGATTTCCGTCTCTTCGGCTAGTTTTATATAAAGCATGTATCGTTTCAATTCCTTTAATCGTAGTTGAGGCAGTCCTTATGGACTGATATAGCTTGTTCCTCTTCTTTACTGGTCGATGATCCTGCTCAATGATATTATTCAAATACTTACTCATTCGATGTTCTGTTTTGGTAAATAGATGTTCAAATTTAAGTCGATTGAAAGCGCAACTTAACGAAGGAGCTTTATCCGTAACCATTACTCTAGGTTCTCCAAATTGTTTAATTAACCGTTTAAAGAAAGAGTAGGCAGCCTGACTGTCTCGATTTTTTCGTAGCCATATATCTAAAGTTAAGCCTGAAGAATCAATGGCTCGATATAAATAGTGCCACTTTCCTTTTACTTTAATATAGGTTTTATCCATTCTCCATGAGTCACCAATATGCTTCTTTTTTTTCTTCCATAAGCAGTAAATAATCTGACTGTATTCTTGTACTCAGCGATAAATAGTTGTGTGACAAACATCAATTCCACGGTCATTCATGATTTCTGAAATTTCCCGATAACTCAGGTTATATCTCAAATAATAGCCAACGGCTATCGTGATAATATCTTTTTTGAATTGTTTCCCTTTAAAATGAGTCATCTGAAAGCTCTTAAATATTTTTCCTGATTTTAACTTAAACTAAAGCATTTGGAAAACTTTGCAACAGAACCGAAAAAACAAATGGGTATTCAATAGAGTATAATCAACTGATAATCTCTCGTTTGAAATCGAATATTAAACCAATAATATTAAAGAGTGAAACGGGTGATGAGGCAGTTAGTGCTATTCTTTATTAGTAAACATAGATGGTAGACAAAGTATTTATTAAACTTATACTTTGTCTTTTTTCTTGGTAAACTATAGAAAAGAAGTTAAATTAAAGAGCCAAAAAGATTGGATTCTAATTTATACAGCTCATCCTAGAAATCTGCTATCATTATTCTAAACGAAAAACAAACTAATTACTCTTAAGAGTAATTAGTTTGTTTTCAATCTGAAGAGAGATATACTCTCTCTTTTTCTATAAATATTTAATCAAATGTAATTGTATAGTCTGCTAAATATATATTTTTCAAACTAATTATATTAAATTACTTTATTTAACACTTGGAATAAGGTTATAATTATTTTTATAAAACTGATATATAGCAATAATAATTAAAGCGACTGCTCCACCTAATGCTATATATTTTAAAATCATGTATTGATTTGTTAATACATTAGAAGATTGTAATTGATTATTAATACCGTAAAAGGCCCATGCAATAGGTAAAGGAAATACAGCATTTTTAATTTTTAAAGTAATCAAATAAATTAAAATAACAGCAACTATTAAAGTTAGACTAGCCCAAAAATTTTCAGAAAGATAAAATCTGTTCCATTTCAATTTGACTAAGGTTGCTGATATATTTACAATAGTAGCAACAAAAATCCATCCTGCGTAGAATCCGAAAGTTATGGGAAGGAGTAATGTTTTTTTTGTATTAAAAGTTTCTATACTCTTTAATATTGATAATAGTGAAATTAGAAGCCCAAATATCAATAAGACAGATAATTCTAGTTGTAAATATGAAAATGAAATAATCCACAATATATTAAATAGACTTGCAATCCAAAACTTTAAAGTGATAGCATTAATAATTTTTTTATATTGAAGATCATTACTTTTAATTATCATCAAAATAATAGATACAATTAAAAACATATATATGATACCCCAAATACTAAATGTGCCTGGATTAGGTGTTATTAATGTTGGAAATTTATCTGAAACTTCTTTTTGAGAATAATTATTAATTTGACCACTTGCTCCAAGTGAATTGATTAATAATGTACCTATCAAAATGATAAAATTCCCAATTGCTTTTTTTCTTTCTACCATTTTTCTATCTCCTTCCAATATTATGTAATTAAAATATGTAATTAAAAAATAACTGTTTAACAATAAAAGATATTAATGAATAATAATGAAGTCAGAATTGAGTGTAATCGTATATTTTATTAATACATATATAATTATAACAGAGTGTCTTTCATAATGTCATTCGTAAATCAATTTTTGCAGTTAAAAAATTTTAGCAAACTGATTTTAGAAATTTAAGGTAATTTCATATCAAATTATCATGCTTAAGATTATATTTAGCTTTGTTTAACTTATCTTATGTAAACCAAATGATGAAAAAGGAATAATTAATTTATGATTCTAAGATGATTGATTACCTATTTAAAAATTATTAAATACCTTAAAGTAATCATCTGTGAATGTCTTTTGATAAAAAACTTTCTTTACATTTCAATAAAAAACAAGTGCTCAGAAATATCTGTATACACTTGTTTTTTATTATTTTATGTAAGCTGAGTCTTTTAAAAAATCGATAACTCTGGCTTTTAAAGAATCAAATTCCTCACCATTAGAATTTGAATTAACAACATCTAAAGTGAACTCTATAGCTACCTCATCAGGAAAATTAGTAGATTTCCCATTAATTCTTAGAAAAACAATCATCGCTGTCCAAGCCGTTCTTTTATTGGCATTGAAAAAACAGTGTTTAGTAGCTAAATTAATAAATAATATAGCAGCTTTACTGTAGATATCAGGATATATTTTTTCCCCGAATACTTCTTGTTTAGGTTGTTCTATAGACATTTGTAATGCAGAAGCGTCTTTTATTCCAATTTGTTCTTCTTTACTATAAGTAATAATCGATTTAGTATTTATACTAATAACATGTTTTGCGCTTAAGTAATTCATTGGTTGCAAACTCCTTCAGTTTTAAAGCTCAACCAACTTGCTTAAAAGACTATCATATTGATTCATAACTTCATCTATGATTTGGTCCACATCTAATTTAGGTTCTTCTTTTATTATAGTTACAGATTCTTCAGTCACTATAAATGATACCAAATCACCTTCAGATATTCCTAATGTATCCTTAACAATTGATGGGACAGTAACAATATCGCTGTTACCTGATTTTCTAATTTTATAAGCAGTCGATTTTTCTTCAATATTTTTAGTATTAATCATAATGTTACCTCCTATCCTAGTGTCCATTTTTAATTCCTCCTAATTAACTTAGAAATCTCCTTTCGTATCTTATCTTATATATATACATATTGCCATGATGCTCCTCTAATATTTCTTTTTAAAAAATTTTTTATAGAAACATTAGATTAATACTATAAACAGTATATCAACTCAAGTATATCTTTGTCAATATGTATATGTTTAATATTTTGTATATACTTATAAAAATTTTACTCAAATATGCTACTAAAAATAAGTGTTCAGAGAAGGGTTTTAAGCGATTCTAGAAAGTTTAGGTGAGTAGTTCTGTGTTAAAAAGCATTAGAATCCTCTTGCAGTAATTTTTGAAGAAATGTATCAAAGTTAATCGCGAAATTTTTATTTAAATATGGACTATTCGTATTTTGGTTTATAAAAAGCTCTTAGAAAAATTTGTTTTCCGAGAGCTTAGTATTATTAGTTTAGATATTACTTTAAATATAAATTTTTGATTCTGAATCAGACTATTTTATTAATAAAAAAGAGTGGTTATGGAGGAAACAGCTTTATGAGTTACAGGCTCAATAGTAACTGTTGTTTATTTTGATTTATAAATTTCATTATAAGACATATCCATCCCTCCCCTATCGTTAAAAATTTCATTATATTTTAACGATAGATTCTTAATTCATCAATTTATATAAAAATTTAGAGCTTATTTTGTCCAATGATATTCAAAGTAATCATAACGTGGTAAACAATGCACTTAGGGTACGACTACTTCAGATAAAGGTTTAAAGGAAGCATCATCCAAACCATATTCTGCCATTAATTGATTGACTACGTCTCTATTTTGGAAATGGTTATAGTTAACTCTTATCATTTTCATAAGATCAGCTTTAGTATGCTTATCAGTTTCAACTCTCCTTGCATCTTTCAAAAGTTGTTGTAAATTTACCTTAGAATAGCTACTATTACTCAATAAATCTGTATATAATTTTGATGTCTTTAGTTGCCCACCAAAGAATGTATTTACCTGCAATTGGCCATCCATTAATAGTTCGTTAACTTCTACCATATACCCACCTCCAATTCGTAAATTATTGCTATTTTCTTTAATAAGTACTTGTTTAATACTATTTTGTAGAATTTATTAAAATAAATTTCCGATACACATTGGAGACAACTAATAGTTCTTCGACTATCGTGTTTGTACTTATTTTATAAACTATAAATTACTATGTAATAAATACAAATTGTCCTTAATTAAAGAGAAAAAAGTTTTTTCATCAATCATTTTAATAGATTCTTGTTTATCATTAATTTTTATCGCTGTTTCTATTTTCTTAGAAGAAACTTTTTCAGTAAATAAATCACCTTGTAAATTACCTACTACCAAAATAGTAGTGCTTTTTGAAATATTTTTCTGTATTTTCCCACCAAGTGAAAAAACTAATGCTTGTGCTTGTTTTCTACTCATCGTTATTAAAGTTCCAGTAAATACAACCGTTTCATTTTTGATATTCATCAAAATCATCCCTTTTTAATGACATGTTTCTTCTATTATATAGCAAATGATTTTACTTTATTTTTGATTATCAATTTTATTGAGATATCTGTATACAGTAGTTCTAGAAATATTCCAGCTTTCTGCGATAGTTTTTATTGGAGTTCCACTATCTGCTAAAGTTTTAAGAAGCTCAACATCTTTTGAAGTAAGTTTTTCTGGTCTACCTCCAAATCGTCCTCTTGCTCTTGCAGCTTCTCTCCCAGCTGCAGATCGTTCAAGTATTAAGTTTCTTTCGAATTCAGCAAATGCTGCAAACAAATGAAACATCAGTTGGCCAGTCGAACTAGACTTATCCATAGTGATGTTTTCTTGAATACTATAAAAGCTGACTCCTCTGTCATTTAACTGATTAACAATAGTAATCAAATCTTGCATATTTCTTCCTAGACGGTCTAATCGCCAAACAACAATTGTATCCCCTTCTCTTGCAAAATCAATTGCATTTACCAATCCAGGTCTTTTACTTTTTGCACCACTAATTTTATCTGTAAAAATTTTTTGGCACCCTTCAGATTTCAAACTATCTTCCTGAAGATCTAAATTTTGTAATCCTGTTGAAACCCTTGCATATCCAATTTTCATAAAAGTCAGCTCCTTGTTAAATTTATTGTAACATAACTTAATTAGATAGCAATTAATGAACGTTGATTAGCGAATGGGTTAATGAACATTAAAGTGTCAAAAATATATCGAAAAAAGTAAAAAATAAAAAGTGTCCAGTATATGGTGATTTACTGGACACGTTTTTACATTCAAGACCATAATATTTTTAAAGTTATTAGTATTCTGAAATTTTTCTTCTTTTTAAAAGATTAGGTTCTAAAATAGGCAATTTCTTTATTAATTTGTTCTAGTAACTGTTTATTGTTTAATATTTCTATTAAACTTAAACCTTTTTCAATTTGAGAATTTTTATCACAAATAATACCATTTCTTATCATAGATAAAGATATATAATCAATTCTTTTACTTTCTAAAGACTTACTTAAAGAGAGGGATGAGAATTTTTTTGCTTGTTTTAATTCATTATTCATAAGAAATAATATGGTTAGATTCAAATATACAGATGTTTCTAATAAGATAATATTTGAAAAATTTTTATATTTATTTAAATTTTTTATTAACATATCACTAATTGTTAAATATGATTTTTTATCAAAAAAATGTAGGCAACAATTAATTATTTTTATATCTAAGAGTGTCCAGTTGTCTATAACGGACAATTCATTCCAAATATCTGCTGCATAAATTTTGGTGTAACAAGTAACCTTTTCATTTGAAGAATTATTTAAAAAGTTCAACATATACATTACATTTTTAATACACTTAATGGAAACACTGCAGTTTTCACTTAAGTATACTTCGCACTTTTTTATTATTTCATCATTAATTTCATTGTTTGTATTAGAAAATAAATTATTGAAACTCGTGATTATATCTTGTTTTTTATCATAAGAGTAACCATTTTTTATAAAGTCGAATTCTTCTAGAGTTAAATCAACAGCATTGAGAATATATTTAAAATTACTCATTGATAACACCATTTTTCCGTTTTCAAATTTTGATAAGGTTACTCTTGATATATGATTTTTTACAATATCATCTTGTGTAAGTCCTCTTGATTTTCGTATTTCTTTAAAAGTATATCCTTCGTTAGCCATATGAATCCTTCTTTCTATAATAAAATGTACTTATAGTTTACACTATGGTTTTAAATAATAACACAAGTTATAGTAGTTTATAGAGAAAAGAGAATAAAACGAGGTGTTAAAATGAGTTTATTGTTATTTTCAAACATAATATGGATAATTGGTGGGTAAAATGAACTAATATAATTAGAATTGGTTTTTAATAAGTTGATTAGCTCTCTTATTATATATTTTAATTTAAGTTCTATTTTTATCAACTCGAATGTGATTATTCTCACATTCGGGTTTGACAATAATCACTGTTATGAAGCGTTGTATTTCAATCTGAACTTGAAAGAAAGGAATGAAAATATGTATCTAACACTTGAATCGCCTAACTCTCCGTACTTGTATGATACTAATACTAATAAAATTATTCAAATATCTGAAAATATATGTACAAAAATTAATAACAAAGATTTTAGTAATAGTTCAGAGATTAGCATTTTATTAAAAGAAGGATTGCTGAAAGAAAATACTGTAAAAAAGATAATTCACCCTGAAACAAGGAATCTAGAGCATCACTTAAATTCAGGAATGAATCAACTTATTCTACAAATAACTCAGGAATGTAATCTCAGATGTTCATACTGTCCCTATTCTTGTGATTTAAACTCACAGAGATCTCATACTAACAAACGAATGAGTTGGGATGTAGCTAAAAAATCTATTGATTTTTTTTATTCACACAGTAAGTCAACAGATGAAGTAGTAATATCATTTTATGGTGGAGAACCCATACTTAATTTTAAATTAATGGAAAAATGTGTTGAGTACGCAAAGTTTGTTTTTTTAGGAAAAAATATAAATTTTAACATAACAAGTAATGGAACAATTTGGAATAAAAAAATAATGGCTTTCCTCGTAGAGAATGATTTCAGTATTACACTTAGTTTAGATGGTCCTAAAAAGATTCATGATAAACATAGGACTTTTAAAAACGGCAAAGGCTCATTTGATTTAATAATGAAATACTTATCAGATGCAATATCTGAACATGGTAAAACTTTAATAAATAAATTGTCAATTAACATGGTGATGGATCCTTCTAATGATTTTGATGAAATCAATAATTTATTTAAAAATAAATTATTAAAAGATATTAACTTACGAGCGGAGGTTATAGATGATGATTTTAGTGAGGAAAAAAATATTTATAGCGATGATTTTATTGAAAAAATCAGGTATCACGAGTTCTTATCAATTATAAATTACTTTCATTTAGTTAAAATTCAAGATACCTCTAAAATAACCGAATATACTCCATTGCTAATAGAAACTGATTATGAAAGATTTTTATTAAATTATGATAAATTAGATGAAAATTTTTCCCCTTCAGGACCTTGTATACCAGGACAAAGAAGATTGTTTGTAGATGTTAATGGTGAGTTTTTCCCTTGTGAAAGGATAAGTGAAAATAATGACTTTATGAATATAGGTAACTTATCTGAAGGTATGAATATGTGTAAGTCTAGTAGAATTTTAAATATTGCAACATTAACTGAAAATGAGTGTAAAAACTGTTGGGCTTTTAGATTATGCAATCACTGCGTAAAACTATGTGATGACAATGGTGTAATATCAAGAGAGAAAAAACTAGCTCAATGTTATGATACAAAAAATGGAGCGTATTCTATAATAAAGAACGCTATATTTATTTCAGAATTAAATAATCTATACTTAAAGGAGAGAAAACATGAAGAGAATAATCCTCTATCCTTGTGGTGAATCCGATACATTGTTTATTAAACATTTAGTTAAAACTTATTTAGATACAAATTTTGTTGTAATTAGTCCTGAGCAGTGGGAGAAGCCTGATGCAGGAATTTATCCGAATTTAATATATAGCACAGATTATAATAAATTTATGAAAGATGTTAACGATATATATATATTGGACAAAAAAGAAATACAGTACATGAAAAAACAGATTATTGAGTTGGTAAACAAAGCGAGCTCTCATAATAAATTAGTAACCTTTCTTTCTCCATTTGAAGAAATAGGAATAGAATCTTTGCATGTGAAATATATTGAAAATTTCCCCTTTAATTTTGATTCTAATAGAGATAAATTATACGTTCCTCAGGCTACAATTATTGGATTAGGAAAGCAAATTGAAGATTTAGATACTAGTCAACACTTATTTAATTTGATAGAGCAATTTTCAAAAAAAGGGTTAAATGTTGTAGTTATAAGTGAAAATAATAATTGTAAATTATTGAATAATTATTTCAAATTTCCTAAAAACTTTTTGCATGAGTTTCCCCTGTTTAATTCAATAAAATTACTTAATTCTTTTATTGAAGAATTAGACAATAAGTACGCTCCCGATATTATATTTATTGATATACCTAACTCATTAATCAAATTTTCTAATGATATAGTTGATGACTATGGTGTATCTTCATATATTATATCTCAATCTATAACTTTCGATTATTTTTTATTCCTAGGTACGTTAGATGTCAATTTTAATGAATTGATAAAAAAATTATCTCATGTTTTTGAGGTTCGGCTAAATATCAAAGTAGATCAATATTTATTAGTAAATAAATTTTTGGATATAGTTGATTATTCGGAAACAAAGAATATTAAATATAGAAATAATGATGAAAAAATAAATGCTGAACCTAGTCATCAAACAGTTAAAGTTATAGATGAGGATTTTAAATACGACTTAATAGTAGACGAATGCTTAAAACAATTAACTGCTTATTTACATATAGTATAAGGAGCAAACATAATGGAAAACAATTCATGCGCTATTCTAAATAAAATAAAAGATAAAAATTATATTTACGATGAAATAAAAAATTTACCTTTAACAGGTAAAATATTAGATTTATCAGCAATTGATTTAACATACTTGTTTCTGGAACTTGAAAAAAGTCTTAGTATAAACTTCTTAGAGGAAGATTTAATTAATTATAAGTTTAATACTTTAGAAGGTATTAACTTTATGATAAATAAAAAGAAAGGAGGAAAATAATATGAAATTAGGAAAAAAAAGAGACGTTGTTTACAATTCCATAGAGGCTTATGCTTGTAATTGTAATTGTAAAACTTCTTGTAGCTGTGGTTGTCTTTTTGGATGGACAAAATCTGGTAACAGAACAGGAACAGCATCAAGTGAACAATCAAGTTTAGCGACAGGAATGAGTTGGTCACCAAAAAAATAAGAAAGAAACCTCAGATTTTTCTGAGGTTTTATTTATATAAGTGAGGAAAGTATGATAAAAAAAATATTACTAGACGAGTTAAGAAGTATCTCTTTTAAAATATTAGTCTTGATAATTATAATTGCTACTTCTTTAAGATTAATAATTCCTTCAATAATCAGTAAAATAATTAATTATACAAACGAAGGTAAAGATATGATAGAAATAATTAATATATCACTAATTTCTATCGTAGTATTAAGTCTAATAGTCATATGTAATTTTTTGTCAGAAAAAGTGAGATTAAAAATTGTTAAAAAATTAAAAATTAATCTATTAAAGAAAGTATATAATAGGATTTATTTAAAAAATAATACCTTTTTTTCTAACAAAAATATGACTGAATTAACCAATTCTATTGAGCAAGATGTAGAAAGTATTACATCCTTATTTAGTTCTAATTTAATCAGTTCTATTGTTTATATACTTTTATGTATAGGAAGTATAATTATTTTATTTAGACTGAACATATTATTAACTATTTGTGTGATAACATTGTCACTCACTAAATTTTTTTTAGTTAGTAAATTCAGTAGAGACGTTCAAAATAATCAAATAAATATTTTAAAACTTTCAGAAAATTGGTATAAGTTTTTTGGTAGTATCTTTAACCATATCATGGACATTCGCTCATTTAAGGTGAAAAAAAGTGTTGAAGATTATTATTCTAAGCTATTAAACCAAAAAGTAACATTAGAAAACAAACAATCGTTAATTTTGGAACTATTAGGATATATAAATTCATATATTGATGAATTAACAACAATATCTATATATATTATAGGAGCGTATTTAATTTCCATAAAGAGTATTAATATTGGTACTTTAATAAGTGTGACTATATATGCTAGTTATGTCTCTAATCCTATAGATGTAATATCTAATATATATATCCAATTAAAGTCTATCCAACCTTCTTATTCTAGACTAGAGCATGTATTATTAGATGACACTTTAAAAGTAGGCCAGAAAAGTATTTCTAACATAGAAACTATTGAATTTGAGGATGTATCGTATTCAAGTTCTGAAAAAGAAATTTTAAGTAATATTACATTTAAGATAGAATCGAAAGAAAAAGTTGCTTTAATTGGTGGAAATGGTTCTGGTAAAACAACAATTCTCTTATTAATCTTGGGTATTATAAAGCCATCTAGCGGAAGTATAAAGATAAATAATATTAATATAGAAGAATTAGATATGGATACATACTGGAGTAATATATCATTTATAAAACAAAATTCACCAATGTCTAATTATTCTATTGTAGACAATATATATTTTTTTAGAAAAAGAAATAAAAAACAGTTGGATGATTTAATTTCAGATTTAAAGTTAGAAAATATTATCAGTAAAAAGGGATTTGATTACGCTGTTGGTGAAAATGGAGAGAAACTCTCAGGTGGAGAAAAACAAAAAATAATTCTTGCGAAATATAATCTTTTATTAAAGGATTTATTAATAATGGATGAACCAACTTCAAATATCGAAAAAGACTATATGAATATTTATCAAAATCTTATATTCAATAAAAATGAGAATAACACCGTAATATTAGTTACACATGATTATGATCTATTAGAAAATTTCAAAAAAATAATTTTGATACAAAAAAGTAATGCCTATTGTTTTGAAAATTATAATGATCTGAAAAGATTTAAATATTAATTCGATTCTATAATGAAATAAAGATTTATGTAAGAATATAGAATTTGTAGTAGAGACAAATTCTATATAAAGTATGGTTGTAAGAAATACGAATAAAAAGACTTCAGAGTGAAATGCGAATTATTTTAGTTAATCTTTTTATAAAAAATGGAATGTTTATAAATTTACTTTTATTTTAATGGAACTTAATAAGGAGAAACTCATGAAAGTAGCAATAATAGATTCACAGTTTAATAAAGATTCTTTTTACAAAGTTATTCACATTGATATATTTAATGATCAAGTATTAACGAATACTGATATTTATCCCCCCCCTTCTCATTGTGATATTTGTTTAGACTTGATAACATCAGAATTAATAAACAATAAAAATATTATCTTTTATTGTTTACCTGTATTGGATGATAAGAATACTACTTCTGTAGAGAAGCTTAAAAAAGCATTAAAATGGTGTATAAAAAATAATATTGATGTAATAAATTTAAGTTTAGGTACTATAAAGTATAAGGATATAATGAAATTACATTATATTTTAAATAAAGTAACAAAGAAATCTGTAGTATTTGCTGCTATGTCTAATAATAATAAATTTTGTTACCCTTGTTGTCACCCCCAGGTTATTGGAGTCGAAACACAACAAAGTGAATCTGGAAAAATAGTTACTGTGTCAAAAAAAATAGGTGTGAATTATTCTGTCAGATATGGATTAAATCAAAAGTTAAATGTTTTGAATAATTATTATAGAATTACTGATAACAGTTATGCATGTGCTTATTTGTGTAATCTATATTTAAAAAGAACTGAGATTTAATTCAGTGTATTAGAAATAAAACAGTATTTATGCTAACCAGGTTCAAACAATAAATAAGTTATCTATTATTATGTGCATATGTGGACTATAATTAGGTATAAAATATAAAAAAATTTACAGGAGCTCAAAAAATGAAAAAGAAGTTATTAGTAGGAACATTTTGGTTATCCTTTGCTAATCTTACATCAAAAATATTAGGTATTATTTATATTATACCTTGGTTAGCTATGATGGGAAGCCAGCAAGATAAGTTAGAAGCTCAAGCTTTGTATAATGTAGCATATGTACCGTATGCTTTGTTTCTCACATTAGGGACAGCTGGATTTCCAAGTGCTATTGCAAAACAAGTGGCAGAATATAATGGGAGGAATAATTTTCGAACCAGCCTTAAAGTCTTAAAAATTAGTGGATTACTAATGACCTTTACAGGAATCATATCCGCTATTATGATGTATATTTTAGCTCCTACTTTAGCTCAAAACAGTCCAGTAAATAATGTTGAGGATGCTATTTTATGTATACGTTCACTCTGTCCATCTTTAATAATTATACCAATTTTAAGTGTTTTTAGGGGATTCTTTCAAGGAAACAATGATTTAAGGCCATTTAGTTTATCTCAGATTTTTGAACAATTAGGTCGGATTATATTTATTTTAGGATTTACTTATTTTATATTACAGATAAAAAATGATAACATTGCTCAAGCTGTTAAACTAAGTACTTTTGCTTCATTTATAGGTGGGATGTTAGCACTTATATATCTTATTTTTTATGTCTATAAAAGACGTTTGATATATCAAGTTAAATTAACTAATAGCTTGCCTGTACTGTCAATTTCAACTAAACAGTTGATTAACTCAATCGTGAAGGAGTCAATTCCTTTTGTCATCATTGGTTCTGCAATTACAGTAACACAGTTAATTGATCAGCTAATGTTAAAAGAATTACTAATTATAAAAGGGGATTATACTTTAAGGACTATTGAGTCTCTATTTAGCCAATCTTCTGCAAATCCTAATAAACTAACTGCATTAATTATAGCATTGGCTGCTTCTGTTGGAGGAGCCTCATTACCATTAATTGCTGAAATTGGTTGTCGAAATCAATATGAGCTAGAGAGAGCTGTTGCTGATAGTCTGAGAATGACCTTGATGATGCTTTTACCTATGTCCATAGGCCTCATGATACTATCACAACCAGCTTATCGTCTTATTTTTGGTCCTGATAGACAAGGTGGTAATTATTTAGTTGTAGCAGTTGTAGCAGCCATAATTTTTTCTTTATTTGCCACTGTATTTACTATAATACAGTCTCTTGGAGAACATCGTATAGCGTTAATATATTTTTGTATTGGAATTTTAGTTAAGATTATATTACAAATACCATGTATTTATTATTTAGAGGGTTATGGAGCAAACATTGCTTCAGTCATTTCATTTGGATTAGTAACGATATTGGCCTATAGAAGATTAACTGGTAAATATAAGATAAAACCATTATATTACGTTCGTTCGAATATTATTCGAATTATTTTTGGGAGTTTTATAATGGGAATTATTTGTTTTGTTTCTGCTCAAAGCTTACGTCAATTCTTTGATATAAATTCGTGGTTATCGAGCTTTATTTATTCTATTATTGTTGCGAGCATTGGAGTAGTTGTATACTGCGGAATTGTTTTTAGAAAAACTGCCCATAATTACTATCTAAAGCTAAAAGAATATTTTTAAGTTTATGACCTGCGACAGTAATCTATCTTTTAAATTATTTCTTTAATGTATATAGAATCTAGAAAAATGAGTGTAAGCCAACAGGAGTTTTAAGAAAGAATAAGAAAAGATTGTTATACTGTTACCAAAATTAATGTTAGTAAATTAAAATAATAAATAAAGTATTGAGAATGATTAATGCATAAAAATTAGGATAAGCACTATGTTAACCAGGTGATTAAATAACGATAAAAGGAGTTTTAAAGAATGAATACTGCAATGCAAAAAATTAATTTAAAAGAATTTGCTGATTCAAAAAATGTAACTGTTAGACAGATTACTGAAGGAACAGGTATATCAGAATCAATTGTTAATAGCATGTATAATACTGGTGAGTTTGATGGCAATGATATTAAAATAAATGATATTTTAGAAATTATGGATTTTTTAGGAATTGAAAAGGTTAGTTCATTAGTTCCTAGAATAAAATAAAAAAGTTATTAATCGGCTCCCAAGCGACTATGATAGTTTGAGAGAACATTTATCTAAAAAAAATAGACCTATCAAGGATTTTTCGAGTCATTCCGTTTAACAGTCGAATGGTTTACTCACACTTGATAGGTCATTTAATTATTAGTAAGGATTTTTTCAAATTCCCACGCCTTTCTGATCTTACTTCTAGAACTCTTAATCCTCCAACACGTAACCTACTTCGTACGTGTTAATTAGTTTCCCTTTAAGTTGCTGCGTTCACTATTTGATTCAACAATAAACTTTAAGTATTAAAAACTAATCATGGGAATTTATCGTTCCTTACACTTAATTTATACCATAAAAAGAAAGCGTTATCAAATGAAAAGACTTACCTTCTAGAATTAATGAGATTTTCTACATATGATTGTTACCCATAATAATAGGGTAATGGATATGTTATAATAATTAAGCTGTCTTCCTTTTGGCTGAAATCTTCAGCAAGAAAGGAGGCTATATCATGTATTATCTCTTAGAGCTCTTCATTTCGATTACGGCAAATGTAACCGCACATTATATTTGTAAATGGTTTGAACGAAATGACAACGATGACAGTAAGCCTGCCCGTTAATCTATATAGAACGTAAAAAAAGACCAACAGCCCGCCAGCTGTTGGTCTTTTGGCATTAATATCATGCACTATCTCTTTGTAAATAAATTATATCATATATATTTTAAAATAACCAATTTGTTACTTTTTCAATTTAACAAACTCTCCCCTACTCATTTGATAAGCAGCATTATATTTAGAATTTACACAAATATATATAGTGAAAAGTAGCTGGTATTATAAAAGGCAATTAGAGAAATCGCAACGAACTATAAACTATTGACAAGTGTGTAAATATAAGAACGAACACAATATGTATTTGTTCTGTTTGATCAATTCAAAATGGCTATAAAGGTGCTACTTTTATTGCAATATTTACCATGCCCTCAACCCCTAAATATGAATTTGTTGAAGGTATTGGGGTTATATTTAGTTTGTCATTAGTATTGAATTACAGTCAAAAACTTTTTTATAAATTATAAAATATAAATTGTGATTTATAAATAACAATTTGTAAATACGTATATTCAAAATAAATCTTTAGCTGCCACACTTTTTGCAATATTACCGAAATATTTTTTTACTTTAGTATAGGGTTGATTCTTTAAACTCTTCCTAATGAATAATCTTTTTTTATTTATAATCTGTAAATAAACTTACTATAGTCTTTAATTCATTGATAGAGAGTTGTGCAACTAACATCATTACTAAGAACGGTCCTCATTCCTATAAATTTACTGATTACTTAAGTTACAATTGAAAACTATTTTTTTCTGGGTTATTTATAATTAGCATCAAAATTTAACTAATTTCTCTATTTTTTGATTAAATTAGGTGCTGAGAGAATGATTCTAATGCTTTTAAATTATTTAGGATTGATAAATCTATTTAAACCTTTTAATAGTGAACTATCAAAGTCAATTGATTTTTAATTAGTAGAAGTTAGAAATGAGTTTTTTTATAAAACACTTTGATTAAATTATAAATAATGAATGGGAACTCAATCATATTATATCTTAAACAATATCTTGACGTACTATTACTGATCTGATTTTTGGAAAAAATTATATATTTTTAGTTTAAATGATTATAATTTATAATTTACTTTTTATAATTTATATTTTGTAAATTATAAAATTGGTTTTAAAATATTTTTTCACCTTTTAGTAGGTTAAGTAGGACTGCTTGATTTAATATTTTGGAAACTTTGTTATATTTTACAGCAAATATAAATCATAAAAAGTAAATAGTACTATATTAATTGATTATCAACTTTAATTATTAGAAAGGAGATTTTACAATTTATAAAATATAAATTATAAATTGTAAAAAAAGAAAGCCTTTAAGCTTTCTTTTTTTTCTCGATTTTTTTCTCTAATTTAAATTTTTCATTTTCAATTTTTCTAGATAAATTTTTATCATAAATTTGTTTCTCGTCATAACTAAATCTACTAGTTCTTTCATGAATAAGCTCTTCTAAAAGCTCATATGTATAATCATTATCTGTAGTATCTAATAATGCCATATATTCACACCAAACTATTGCAGGAATTCCAAGTGATTTGTTGTTCGTTTTTAAAATATCTTCTTCAACGGTAATATTACTTAATAATTCTTTATTTCCAGCAGTAAAAGCGCTTTGTGGTTCAGGAACTTCTTTTCTCTCTTTAGAAGGTTTTCTATTTTTATTAAAACCAGCTACTTGTTTAGTATTATTATTCATTTTTCATTATTCTCCTTCAAACATCATTACTCTTTCTAAAAAGTTTATTGCAAGTGGTTCAAAAACTTCATTATATGCTTTTTCATCCCAGTATGTATCTGTGTTTAAACCAGTCCTAGGTGTTGTTTGAACTCTTTTGGTAAATGGAATGATCTTATTAAAGAAGTTTTGTTCTCCAAACATTTCAACAGCATCATCAACAACTGTTGTATCAATTGACCCTTTACTTAAGTGGTTTGGCAAAATACCAACTACTTCAGTTTCTAATCCAAAGTTCTCTATTAATGGAGTTAATTCTTCATTAATGTAATCTTTGACACCATCTAAACTATCAGGTTGAGTCTGAAAAGCCATGATAAGATAGTCAGATGCGTAAGTGGCATTTCTAGTAAAGTCTGACATTGTTGGCGGTGTGTCAATCAAGATAAAATCATAATCATTCTTTATTGGAGAAATTAAATTTTTAAAAACACTAATTCTATTTTGTTCAACTTCTAAGTAATTAGAATCTAAACCTTCTATTGAATCGCCATATAAACGTGTTAAATACTTTGGAAAATTTTTGAAGTCGATATGTGAAGGTATGCAATATAAATTATCAATAATATCTACTACCAAACCGCTTAAATCCTTTTCTACTATACCAGCCATCATAGTTTTTTCCAAAATGTAAATATCATCATCATCTGAGTAATAGTTTTTTGTTAATAACATGGTCTTAGTGGTATTTGCTTGTGGATCAGCATCCACTACCAAAACTTTAAAACCCAGTTTTGCTAGAACGTAAGACAGATATCTGATAATAGTTGTTTTTCCAACTCCACCCTTTGAATTTGCTACTGTTACAGTAATTGGTCGTTTTAATACATTTCTGTAGTTTGTAATTGTTTCTAAATATTCAGCATTAATTTCCATAAATATCCTCCTCGGTTATAAACTATAAAATGTAATTTATAAAATGCAATTTATAAAAGTTGTTTATATTATTGTACCACTAACGTTTTTAATGTCAATTACAATTTATATTTTATATTTTATAAATTGTAAATTATAATTGAGAACCCGTAAAATGTTTACTTTTTAAGAAAAATACGATATTTTGTTAGTGTGAAATACTTTTACTAGTCAAAATGATTAGTAAAGTAGAGCTTTACAAATATTTTTTTTTAGTATAGATTTAAAACCAAAATAAAAAAACTTAGACAATCAGAACGGGAATTCTGTTTTTCTAAGTTCAATTACTTTTTTACGGTTCTTTGGAAGAACTGCTATTTATCTATATTTATTACACTGATAATAGCAATTTTTTCGAAAAAAATCAAGGTAAAAAGGCTTATTTCCTATACTCTTTTTTAAAAAGTAAGCCTGTTTTTCCAATTTTTTTAGAACCGATTCATCTTTTAAGGGATGAGTGGGTTCTTTTTTAGGTTTTAGAAGGGAGGATATCAGGATGTCGCAAGCTGAAAAATTAATTGAATTGATCGTTAAGAACGGACTAACAACGTACAAAACTAAAAATAGTCGTCATAAATATATTCAAGAAACACCAGTTGTTAAAGACAAACAGGGTGTTGTCTTTGGATTTCGTACCAAAGAGCATATGACTGATTCAAGAGGGTTTATCATGAGTTCATTGGAAAGTGTTCTTGAGAATCAAGAGAAATTATCACATTGGACTCCTAATATTTTCTCATACGGTGGTTACCACAAACAATCTGTTTATGGCCACTCTGAAGATAATTTAATTCGTTTGAATTGCTTTGTTTTAGATGTTGATACGAACAATCCTAACTTTTTAAATGACTTGATGATAGCAAGTATTGATACAGACGAACTACTACCAACAGCTATTTTAAAAACACCTAAAGGCTACCATGTTTACTACGTGCTGGAAGAACCGATGTTTGTTTCATCTGCCAATAATTATAAATCATTAAACGTGGCTAAGTTGATCTCAAGCAACTTACGACGTTCTTTTGCGGAACAATTACCTGGTATCGACGTGACGTGTAATCACTTCGGTATCTTTAGAATGCCTACAAAACAAAACTTGATTCACTTTGAACCAAACTTTGTTTATTCGTTTAAGCAGCTAATGAACTGGTCCATGAAATATCAGGACAAAATTAGTTTTGAATTCACTTTAGATTTAAAGAAAAAGGCAAAAACTGTCAGACAAGTTGACGAATCTTGGTATAGAGAACTAATGAATACAGCCAAAATCAGAGGTAACAAGGGAGAAATAGGGCGAAATAACACTATTTTCACTTGTTCTTTGGCTTGCTATTCAAGTGGTTTGTCTTTTGAAGAGTGCTACGATGAAATGGATCAGTTTAATTCTGAGTTGAAAGACGTTAACGGTCATTCAGCTAGTTTAAAAGATTCTGAAGTGGTAAAAATTATTAAGTCTGCGTACAGTGGAAAATACACTGGAGCAAGTAAAGAGTTCATTCAGGAATTGCTTAGTTTGTATACTGGTTCAACTTATAATCCTAGCGTGCGTCAGAATGGCCGTGTGGCACGTGAAAAATGGGTAAAACACGCAAAACCTAGAGAAGAAAGACAAAAATCTCACTACAAAGAATGGGCTGAAGATTTAATTAACTACATCAACGAAAAAACATCTTCCGCAAGACCATATATTCAAACAGACCGAGAAACAATTTGTAAAGCTCTAGGTATGCCTGAAAGCTCTTATAAAGATTTAATGCGTCAACTGAAGAAAGAAAAACGTCTTTACGTTGAATCAAAACGTGGCCGTAATGGCTATACAAAATTAGCGACTAAAAAATCTATGGCCGTGACATTAAAAAATAAAAAGCAATTCCTGTTTAATCACTATATGGACGTTCTGAAGCGTTACTTTGAGGATAGCCCTATGCTAGTTCGATTTGCCAAAAACATTGAATTTAAAGAGACAAGAGACCACTCAGAAATCCTTTTATTTGAGGGAGTTACTTAATATTTTTAAATGGACGAACTGCCAAATACATAATTCTAGAATCCTGTTTGTTGGTTTTAGATGTTTAGAAAAGATATTTATAAAGAGTGAGCCGGTTGCTTTAGCAACATTTTTTAGGCGAGAGTTTTCCTTAGAAAACGGCTGGTGTACCAGGTAGCTGAAAGCTACAGGCGAGACTTTAGGCTCGTTATGTCTTTTAGTGAAGTAGCGTTTACTTTAGGATGAGGTTGGAAGTAAAGAGGAATATTTTATTTTATGTTATTAAAGTTAGTTGATGTCATGTTATTTTGTTGCGTGTTGTTTTAAAATTTAATAATTTTAACTATGGTTAATCTTTTTATTTAAAAATGATTAACTATTTAAGAAATGGGAAAAAAAGAACACGAATTATGCTGTTTTTGATTAACTATTAGCGAATTTTTCCGATACTAATTAAGGAGCAGTGAACTTAGCGATTAAGAGACACTTAAAAAACTTTTGTTATTTGAGTGCTTGACTTTAAAAATGTGGTAGGTTATCTTGTAAACAGGTAATGATTTTGTCGAACTATAAAATTATACAAAAAAAGAGCCCTACCAAAGTCTCGTCGTTGAAGATGTTTATCGACATCTTCAAGAGTCATTGACAATGATAGGTTCCAGTTAAGACTAAACTATAACCAGTCTAAACGGAGTTGCTCTTTGATGTTGCAGTTTATAGCCACAACATTAATAGTATAACAGATTGACACTTTTTATGTGTATTTTTTCTTTGTATTGATATTCAAGGAATAATGAACATGTGAAAAATGTATCTAATCTATTTTTGTTGGGGTATAAGCAGTGTCAGAGGGAGAATTCACGTTTAAGTGGGTTCTCCCTCTTTTTTGTTTTATTTTCGCTAATTCAAGCCTAGAAAGGAACTAGTGATATGAGTGGCAAAGGGATTAACTATTTCTTGTGAACAGCTTCATCATGTGACAACGGATGTTAAATTATTCAATGGTCAAGTATGGGAAATTAGAAAAGGTGGCAATGCTTTTCGGTTTACAACTCATTTTGTAAATGGAAATCGTTCGAAACGTGTTTATTTTGAAGCTTCGAAATTAGAAGATATTTTTTCTAAAATAAAAATCCTTTATGACAAAAAAGGACGCGAAGTTGCTTCTCGTTTGAATGAAAACAGCCGATTGTTAACGACACGTCACAACAAAGTTTGGTCTTACGCAAAAAAAGAGCAAAAACAAATAGATCAGGCGTCTATGTTGTATGTGCTGGTTGAAGCAATTAGATATAAAGAATACAAAGAAACCATTCAAAATTATTGGGAAATGAACGAAAAACAAATGAAATAACTGTAGCAAACAATTGTGTTTGTTACTTGGATATGTTGCTTAGTGTATGAAATTTTAGACTTTTTTTGTTTGCTAAATTCATTAGCAAACTTAGTTGTAAAGCGTTAATGACAAATGCCTACAACGCCTAATTGAATATTAGTTGGGTTTTAGAACGCCCCTTTAAGCTTATCAGCACGGCTACTAAAGAGCTTATCGTAACCAGCAAACAAATAAGACTGGTGTCTGCCGAAAACATAGAAGGATTTGCCATGACCTATCATGATTGAATTGATAAGGAGCAAATATTCTGCCTTCTTAGGAGTTAGATTTCTCCGATTGTAAAAATCTTGCGAATGTATTTAGTTCTAACTTTTCTAATTTAGTAAACAAAAGGTGTCTAATAGACAACATACAAAAGTATAAAATGTTGAAAGGAGAGAGTTTTTATAAATAGTCAAAATAATTGTAAAACTCTGTTTTTGACAGTTGGAAAAGAAGTAACGTTAACTTTTACAAGAAAGAAAAAAAAGTTAGATCGCTTAGTATCAGTTAATTTAAGCGTTAATAAACTCTATGAACTTATGAATAATGGGTTAGTAGATAAAGATGGCTTTTTAGAAATCAGTAGAGTATCACTGTTAACACGAAGTAACTTTAAAACAACTGTTGTGATTGATAACGTGAAAACAAAGGCTAACTGTGAAGGAAAAGATATTTTTTTAGATGGCGATTTCCAGTTATTTGTTGAAGAATCGCAATATATAAGCAGGGATGATTTATATGTTTTAAGTAGAAAAAATAGACAAACTTATGAAAAGGAGTTAAGACCATGAATTTAACAGGATTTGTTATTGTTTATCTAGTGGCTTATGCAGTAGGTAGAGTAATTTATAAGAAGTATATCGCTAAGAAAAAGATTGAGAAATAAGCATTAATAGATGATAATACTATTGTGACGTTGTTATTTATATTAATTAGAATAATGCTGTTAAACGTTATTCTAAGATAATTAGAACTAATTAATTTTGTTACTTAACTAAAAAATAGGAGTGAGTGAGTTGAAAAGATTTGGTAATTTAGGAACTCGAAAAAAAGCTTTAATAATTGGCGGTTCAGTTATTGTTCTTAGTTCTGTTGGTTTGTTTGGGTTTAAGCAGTATGATACTAATCAACGTGTAGAAGCAGCTCAAGAGCTATCGACTAAAAATATTGATTTCAAGGTAATTCAAAAAGGTATTGACTCATATGTAATAGAAGATGGATATCTATCTAAGAATGTTTCAAGTGACCAATTAGAAAAAAATACTAATCAATTAAAGAAATTAAAAGAATTTTCTAAAGCTGATTATATAGATGATAATGAGCGAAAAGTATTTCTTAAAAAGGTATCAGATGCCAATCAACAAGTAGATTTAATAGCTAACAAACTTGATACTCAAAAACAACTCAATGCCTTATTCGAAGGTGAAGTAATCATTGAGAATGAAGTAAAAACTGATGGAATTGTTAAAGAAGATGTTCAATCAGTGGAGCTTGATTTGAAGGGATTTAAAACAGAAGATGATTGGTTAAAGTCAGTCAAAAAAGAAATAGAAATAGTAGGTAGTCAAATTAAGTTAAAGTCGGAAGCAACAAAATCTGTCGAAACCTTTTTTTCTCAAGATAAAGTAAAAGAAGGGGTTACTCGTAAACAATATGATGAAACAGTTAAACAAGTAAATGCAGTTAAAAACCAAAAAGTTCAAGAAAAACTAAAACTGAAACTATCAGAAGTTGACAAGGAATTAAATCGTTTAGACAAAGTTGCGAAAGAAAAAGCAGAAAAAGAAGCGAAAAAAACTGGCGGAACAGTAGAGAAAACAGAAGATGGTTCTTATACAGTTGTTCCACCTAAAAAAGAAAATGATCAAAATAGTAGTTCTGTAGCTGCACCTAGCGTAAATAATGGGACTCAAAACTATTCATCAACTGAAAACGGCTCTAATGGTCCAGCAACTAATTATTATAATGAGACACCAACGAATAATAATAACTATTCAAGTGGCGGCCAATCATCAGGCAGTGTGTCGTCAAGTAATGGTGGTTCTAATACTAGTAATGGCAAAAATAATTATACAGAACATAGTGTACAAACTAACCCTCTTACTGGTGGAAATGTGTATGGAGGAACTTTAGATAATGTTGATTTAAACAATTTTGATATTACGGATATGCCAGGTGTGGAATATTACAACGGAAATAAATAAAAAAGTAGGTAGACGATATGTGGTCTACCTACTTTTTTGTTCGAAATTTTTATCATTCGTTAGAGAAGGGAGGTGAATCTTGATGAATGAAAGGACCAAAAAACTGATGGATGATTTGGTTCGTGAATGTCAAAGGGAAGGTGCTAGTTGTGTTGTTGGTGTGATTAGTGGAAATTCACCTGTTGAAATAGTCACGGGAGGGAATGGCTTAGATGTAGCTATGATTTTACAGATAGGTATGAATTCAATTGTTGAAGCTACTGGTATTTCGTCAGAAGTCATTGGTAATTTGATAAGTAATGGAATTAATAGCGAAGGAGTGCTGGCTTATGATATGTAAGATAGAGAAAATTTTAATTGTAAGTGAGGTGTCTTGATGCAAAAATTAAGACGTTTACCTTCTTTATGGTGGCTGATAAGTTTTCTCTTTATTAGTCTTTTTATTTTTTTACCACAAGATGTGAACGCTGCGACAGGAAATAGTACGGGAAAAGCTGCGAAATATTATGGTGGTTATGAAACATCTACACCTTGGATAACTATTAATGGTATTCCAGCGTTTTGTATTAATCCCGATAAACCTTGGCCAATAAATCAGTCGTATGCAGAAAAAGTTTATTATGATGTAGGAGTATATAATATTCTGTATTATGCAGAACAAAAAGGGTATTTTTCAAAAGAAAGTACTTATGTTGATACTTTTGTGGCTTTGAATTGGTACTTAGGCCATAGAACCTATAGGGCTCAAATGGAAGATCCAACAGTAAAATGGCTATACAATAAAGCTAAAAATCCTGATGCACCTCAAGGTAAATTTGATATTCAGAATAAAGTTCAAACAGCTACTTTTAAAAGCGGAAATACTTATCAAGAAACTGGTTGGTATAAGCCAGTAAGTAGTGGGACTGGAATTAATTACACGGTGACAGTACCCAAAAATATTACTTTAATAACAAATGATAATAAAACTTACCAATCGGGAAAAGTAACACTCAGTCAAAAGCAACAATTTAAACTAAGAGCTAATGTAGATTATTCAGGAACTGTTAGTTTAAGTGCAAATACAAATGTTTTATCAAAGTACGCTTTATTATTTTTACCAACATCAGGTAATGTTCAAAATTTAGTATCGATTCAACAAAAAAATGATCCAACTACAATACCTAATATTAAGGCAACTTTTTACAAACGTACCGCAAAAGGTAATGTGATAAAAAAAGATAATGCGACAGGTGCTGGGCTTTCAGGAGCTGAATATCAAGTAAAAAATATGACTACAGGTAAAACTTGGTCGGTTACTACTGGAAAAAATGGTTCTATTTCTTGGGGTGAAGCTACTATAGGTGATAAATTACAAATCACCGAAACAAAAGCTCCCAAAAATTATATTCTTGATGCTACGCCTAAAACATTAACGGTCAAATCAGGAAATAATGATGTGACTTTTCGAAATGAAAAGATGGCTGAATTGCAGTTAAAAAAGATTCAGATTTATACGGGAAAAGCCGAAAAAGGTTTACCGATAAAGATTTATACAAAGCGGGTTCAAACAAGTACAGAAGCTAATAAATCAAGTGTAGAGATTAACGTGTATGACGCTAGTACATCAAAAAAAGTGTTATCACTACCTTATACGATTAAAGATTTACCTGAAACTGTTGAGTCAGTTATTCCGTCTAATGTGTTAACAGTCAATCAAAAAGTAACTTACATTGCCAAAATTGAAAAGATTGATTCGAAGTCTACTTTTATTACTAAAGGCTATGAGAGTGTTGATACTGAAGGTTATTCATCTTCTGAAGCTAGCTTAACAATAAAAGCTTCAGAAAAGGAAACACTTAGTTTTAAAGGTGTGGTTATGACAGAGAGAGAAGTTGGGAAAGATATTAAACGATATTATGAAACGTTTGACATGCCAACTAATAAAATTAAAGAGCAAAAAACAGGTTACGGTTTTACACGTGATTTTGCTACAACATATACAAATGATTTACAGACTAGGTTTGATTATGACTTAATCATGCAAGTTGATTCTAAGCTGGTAGATAGTTTTTATCAGGTATCAGCGAATGATACAATGAGCGACGTTCGTTTAGAACAAACTTTACGTAGTGATTTTGATGGAAAAGATAAGAGATCATTTCAGCTACCGCATGTTCATGTTGAGAAGAAAACAGGAAATATCTTCATGGATAAACAAGTAGAAAATAAAGATAATCGAATTCGTTATGAACTACGTGATGGTGGCCGTAAATTTTATGTGCCTGTATGGGGAGAATTAGGCGAATATAATATAGCGTTAAAAAATGACCAACCTGTAGGAGTCAATCAAATTAATTTTAGTGTGACAGATACTATTAATATTTACGCTCAAATGGTTGCGACACAAGATTCAAAAACTAAAGATATTGACGAGATACTTATTCAACCAATAGATTCAAAGAATGCTTTTTCTAATGGAATTCCTGATAATTTTGGTTATATTTCCAAAGGAAAACGGTATTTAACTGATGAAGAAAAAGATTTCTTTTATGAAAAGAAATCAAATGAACAGGTATTAATTACTTATCAGGGAGAAAGTGGTAAAAATATTTCGTCTGAAAAGGTAAATATCGGTCAATCTTACCGTATATCAAATGAAATACCTGTCAAAACAGGTTACTTCTTTGATGGGTGGCAATCGTCTGTAGACGGTAAAACGTATCGAGTAGGAGATATCATTAAACCCTCTGAAAACGTGGTATTTACAGCCGTTTGGACGACTAAAAAAATAGCCGTTGTTTATGATGCTAACGGTGGAATAAAGGCCCCTGTGAATGAAAATTTACAGGCTGGAACAACTTATACTATTAGTAGTGATTATCCAAGTAGAGAAGGTTTTACTTTCAAAGGGTGGAAATCCTCGCTAGATGGAAAAGTTTTGCCAGCTGGTAGTGTTATGACTATTACAAAAGATTTAACGTTAACGGCCCAATGGGAAGTTATCAAGCGGATAATAACTTATGATGATGGTCAAACAAAACAAGAAGTTACTGAAGTTCAAGGAGCTACGCACAAAATTTCAATTGCTAACCCTACTAAAGCTGGTTTTACCTTTAAAGGTTGGAAATGGGATAGATTATACAAAAAAGACGAAACGATTAAAGTAGAAAATGAAAATATTTTATTTGAAGCTGTTTGGTCAAGGAATGAAATAGCAATCACTTATATTGGAAATGAAGGTCAAAATATTCCTGATAATGATACTAGTTTTGCATTAGGAAACTATACGATTGCTAGTGATCAACCATCAAAAGTTTATTCTCATTTTGTTGGTTGGAAAAATTCAGTTGATAATAAAATTTATCAGCCTAAAGAGATTATTAAAACAGGTGAAGTTGATATTCGCTTGATAGCTCAGTGGGAAGATGAAACCTCTAGTATTATTTATGATTTTAACGGAGGTACTGGAAACTTCACTAATAGCAAACAATCTATAGGAAAAACATATAAAATTCCAACAGGAACGGCTACAAAATTAGGGTATTCATTAACTGGTTTTGAAAATAGCTATGATGGAAAAATTTATAAAGTTGGGGATATAATCGACGTACAAGAGGAAGATACAACGTTAACGGCTCAATGGGAAACAGGACGTTATCAAGTATCTTACGATTCACTAGGCGGAGATAAGACTCCCGATAGTGAAACAATTGGTTATAATCAGTTGTTTTATGTGAGAGATATTATTCCGGCAAAAGAGGGGTATGTCTTTAAAGGATGGAAATCGTCACAAGATAGCAAGGTTTATGTAGTAGGTGATTCATTTATTGTAACGAAAGATATTGTATTAACGGCAGTATGGGAGTTAAAACAATATACGGTCAATTACAACTTAAATGGCGGAACAGGAGCTGTAACTTCGGCTACTGTGAAACATGGCGAAAAACATACTGTTAGTGCTACGATTCCAACAAAAGAAGGCTATACATTCAAAGGTTGGAAATCTTCAATGGATAGTAAAATTTATGTATCAGGCAATCAAATTGTTGTTATGAAAGATATGACTTTAACGGCTGAATGGGAGATTAAGAAATATTCAGTTACTTATAGTATGAATGGTGGAACAGGAACAATTACTACCGCAACAGTTAATCATGGAAGCACTCATAAAGTGAGTTCAGTTGTACCAGCTAAAACAGGCTATACATTTAAAGGCTGGCAATCATCTTCAGATAGTAGGCTCTATACATCAGGAAATGATATGACGATTAAACAAGATACAACGTTAACGGCAATATGGGTTATTAATCAATATACTGTTAGCTACGGTGTTTCAGGAGGAAATGGTTCTGTTAGTCCAGTAACGGTTAATTACGGTAGTAAGTATCAAGTGAGTTCAATTGTACCAACAAAAGAAGGCTACAACTTCAAAGGTTGGCAATCTTCTGTAGATAACAAAATCTACTCTGTGGGTGATTCTATTGAGGTGACAAGTGATGTATTCCTTCTTGCTGTGTGGGAACTAAAACAGTATACAGTATCATATAACTTAAACGGTGGAACGGGACAATTTAATTCTTCAACAGTGAGTCATGGAACGCTCCATACGATTTCTATTGAGATTCCTAAAAGAACGGGTTATATCTTTAAAGGTTGGAAATCATCAACAGGTGGAAATGCCAATATAGGAGGTAAGTTTACTGTTACTGGAGATACGATTTTAACGGCTCAATGGGAATTAAAAACTTATTCGATTAATTTTGTTGGAACTGATAATAGTAAAATTTCCCCTGAATTCTTATCACTTAAGAGTGTACCAGGGAAAACTACTGCTAAACATGGAACAAGTTACACCTTAGCAGCAACTAAACCACGTCGTATTGAGTATACTTATGAGTTTACATTTACGGGTTGGAAAGAGAAAAACACTGGAAAAGTTTACCAACCAGGTTCTAAATTAACAATTGATGGAGATAAAACTTTTGTGGCTCAATGGAAAACAACAGGAAATATTCATATTGTTGTATATGGTGATACACTTTGGAGCTTATCTAGAAAATACTATGGTGATTCTCTTCAATACAACAAATTGAAAACATTAAACAAACTTAAAACGGATCGAATTGATGTACATCAAATATTAAGATACAAATAACTAGAAGCACCTGACATTTTTCTTATAATGTGAGGTGCTTTTTTATTGATTATAGTATGAAAGGAAAGGATGTTATGAAGTCAAAATTACAAATTAAACGTGAAAGTTTAGGCATTTCTATAGATGATTTAGCAACAAAAAGCTTAATGTATGGAGAATGTGGTTCATTTGGTCACATGATATTAACTATAAAATCAATAGAGAAAGGTGAGTTATTGTGTACCAAACCTCGTAAAACTTATGAATGGGCATGTTTAGCTGAAGCTTTGGGGTGCTTAGTAGATGATATTTATTATTCATTTGAGACCAGGATAAAAAAATAAACGGTCAAAACGATTAAATTGGAGTGAATTATGAAGATGGCAAAAGTAAGAGACGATATTTTATTAACTGCAATAAATGGACTAGAAAATAAAGATTACAAAGCAGCTCTTGAAGAAATTATGATGTTAGCTACTCTATCTGATAAACAAACAGCGTATAAGAAAGGTTTTGAATTAAGTTCAAAAGCTAGAGATCTTGTGACAATTGAAGATATTAATCTAAAGTATTACAAAGCAAAATATGGTTATCTTAACAAATATCCAGTTATTCAGTTAACGTTGGATTACATTCAAATGCCAAGTCAATTCTTTTTAGAAATATATCGTTTTGAGTACATTCCAAAGGAAAAAGTTATGAAAGAAGTTAGCGAATTGATTCAATCTATTCAGTTTAAAAGAAAACTTTTTTCTACTTATGGCGGTCAAATGGATTCTACCTTAAATTTGTTTAAAACAATCTATGCGTAAGATAAGGAGGAAATAAGTGAAAAATACAGGTCTTTTAATTGGTTTTGGTAGTTTTCTATTACTGGCAATCTTTGGTTTTTGTTTCTATCTTTTTTCAGCAAATAGAGAAGATTTTAAAGTGCAAGAATTAAATGTGATGGCAAAAAATGAGCTAGTTTCTAATTTTGATTATTCTTCTAGAATTACTGAAGGAGTTAGTTTTTTTGACCAAGAAGCTTTTGAAACTAAAGTTCGCTCAGGTATTCCCAAAAATTTTAAAAAAGGTTCGCAAGTTACATTTACCTATTTAAAAGAAGCAACAGGAACGGTTAAGAGCGTTCGAATTGTTGTAAATGAAGGGAAAAATATCTACCAAACAACGCTATTAGCTAATATTAATGAAGGAAAGGGGAAAGAATGAAAGAAGTATTAAATATGTTGTATGAACAACAACCTAATTTAAAAGAAACACAAAGAGTTACTGAGCAACAGCTGGAACGAGAAAAAGTGATGAAAGAAGTCATAACAGCTGTAAAAAAACATATTGATTTAAAGCACCCTGAATTAAAGATTGCTTCATTGAAGAATCAAGAAAAAAGGGAAGAGTTAGAGAAAATAGTTCGTCAAATCGTCTCACAAAAGAAAGAATTGTCAGAAGATGAAAAAAGAAGAATTATTCCTACTATAGTTGGTTTTGGCTTTGTTGAAACGGTGCTTGCTCTTGATCCTACCGCAACAGATATACGCTTTAATGGAACTCAGGTTATTATAGAGAATCCTAATAAGAAATATTTGTATCCTCACCCTGTCGAAGAAAGAGAAGTCCAGGCATTAATAAATAGATATGCTAACTTTTCAGGTGATAATTTTAATAAAGAACACCCTAATTTACCTGTTCAAATAGGAAACGTTAGGGTAGATGCCATTCATAAATCAAATGCTCCTTATGGAACAGTCTTAGCTTTAAGAATTAGTCGAAAAAATATGGTTTATTCTAAGGACTATTTTTCAATTGGTCCTGATTCTGTTAGAAAATTATTATTGGCTTTTATATCTAGCCATTTAAGTATCTTTGTAGCTGGTGAAGTAGGTTCTTCTAAAACAGAATTACAAAAATATTTAGTAGAACCGATTCCGTTTGACGAAACTATTTTTCTAATTGAAGAAATTCCGGAAACGCATTTAAAAGAATTATATCCGGATAAAGATATCTCTAGTACAGCCGAACAGGGCGGAAACATGACGATTTCAAGTTTACTGAAGGCTTCCAAACGTCAAAATGCCACGTGGGTTATTTTAACAGAGGTACGTTCATCTGAAGCCTATCATCTAGTTCAATTGTTAAAGAGTGACCATAAGGTTATCTCAACAATGCACTCTAAGTCTGTTTATACGATTCCGTCAACACTAACAGGAATGATTGCGGAACATTACCCTATTAATGAGGAAAACTATATCAGACAAATTCATGAGTCATTAGATATAGGCATTCAATTAAGTAAGAGAAAAATCAATGGCAAAACGTATCGTTGGATAAAAGAATTGTGTGAATATACAAAAGATGGCGTTCAAATGATCTTTACTCAACGATTAAATGCAAAAGGGGAATTAATAGCTACATATTATGGTCTGTCAGATAACTTGAGAGAAGTTATTACAGATTATGGAAAAGAAAGTGAAATACTTGATTTTGAAAAAGAGTGTCAAGAATTTCATAAGAAAATGGGTGAGTAAGTGGGAACGGTAGGGAAAAAGAGATATAGCATTGATGAATTAAGAGCTTTTAAGCTCGCTTATGGCCGTTCAATTCAAGGTGAAGATTATCTTATTAATATTATTATTCCAGCTATCTTAGGTGGTGTAATGGCTCATTTGCTATTGCATTATATTCTATTAACAATTGCTATGACCATTTTTGGTGGTGTCTATGGCTACTTTATTTTGTTTCCAGCTAATATCAAGAGATTTTATGAAAGAAATTCATTCGATCAGCGAAATAAATTTGTAAACAATATTACTCAGGTTATGTCAGCACCCTCTATAACTGTCTATGTGGTTTTAAATGACATGATAGATTTATATAGTGGTGAATTTAAAGAGCGTTTAATCGTTCTTGTTTCTCAATTGTCAGATGCTTCTACTGATGAATATCATGAGTATTTTCAACAATTCGCTTCTTATTATGATAAAGATGTAATTTTTACTCAGTATATAGATATTTTAGAAACAAGTTCAGTTGAAGGAACTAATAATTTAGAGTCATTAAAGAAAACAACAACTTTTCATAATGATATTAAAACATTTAGAAATATGTTAGTAGAAAATAAAAATAGAGCTCTTAAATATGCGAAAGCGGGGCATTCATTAATTTTATTACTAATTATTGCATGTCATTTTAGGATAGAACCAATTACATTTGAAAATTACTTAAAATACTTTAGTCACCATCCAATAGGTTGGGGAGTAAGTATTTTTTATTTATTCGGTGTGTTGCATACTATGACTCATTTTATGAAAACATATTTTGATGATGATGTCTTGGAGGTTGATATGTAGTGAATAAAGTTCAATTATTTATCATAAAAACAATGGAAAAAGATTTTTTAGAAAAAGCAGAATTTATTGGTTATTCAGAAGAGGAAGCCGTAGGGTTGCAGTTTAAACGACTTATGATGTCTTTGGTTTATCTGTTAATTGCTACGTTTTTCTTAACTCAAAAACTTTGGACTGCGTCTATTATATTTATTGTTCTTGGTTTTTTTGCTTATAAAACAAGATACTTTCGAATTCAATCAGCTTACAAAAATGCCAGGTACAATCAACAAATTTCTTATTCTATTTTTACTCGTTTAGTTGATACGTATTTAACTAGTGGTGAAAGTTTATATACGATTTTTGGGAAAATTTCTACTCGGTTAAAATCAAAACAATCTCAATCAAGTATTGCTCGTTTGATGGGAAAAATTCAGGAAGATCCTGAAAATAAAAAAGCTTTTCAAGAATTTGGTCGTGAGCTTTCTGTGACAGATGATGCTCAAAATTTTATGACAACGTTGTACTATTCACAATTTACAACAGATGATAAATCAGTTGTAAAGGAGCTAGGACAGATGGCTGTTAAAGAGGTGTTAGATACAATTGGTGAAATTGTTGAGATTAAAACGAATCAAATTGAAAAATTTGGACGAATATTTTTGTATGTGTCATTGATATTAATTGTGGGAATTTTAATGGCATTTGCAGTAATGCACTTTGATCAAGTTATGACACCAATGCAACAATAAGGAGGAGGAATAAATGAGACAAATTAATGCGAATATTATTCACTATCTTCTTTTAATTATTTTTATTTTGTGTGGTTTATCTGTGTGGGACGTGGGTATTCAAGTTAGTAAATTTTCAAATTACAGAAAAACAGTTAATGAAAACGTCGCTAGATATGGTGGATTAACACCTACTGCTATGGAAAAAATAAACTCAAATAGTAAAACTTACGCTGACAATCGCTTTTCTATTATTTCAAATGAGTTAGGAGTTAAAAAAAAATATGGTGAAATCATCAATTATCAAATTAAGCAAGAATATGAAATAAAAATATTAATCAATAAAAAAGTCACACGTTATACAGATTGTTCAGTTACAAGTGAGGTCAGATAATGAAAGAAATGATTTACGAAGTAGGTTCATTTGTTTTTTTAGGAATAATTATTGTCGCTCTATTAGGAGCGTTACACCATTTTTTCCCACATTTAATAGAAACAATTAGTCAGTATTTAAGAGGTCGAACTCCTAGGTATTGATTTTTTTTTGCAATTGAAGGGAGGTGAAGAAGTTGAAAGAACTAATTCAAGAGATTGGAATGGCATTATTTGGTTTAGCATTAGCAATCGTTGTGTTTCAAATCGCAAAAGTAGGTGTTACTGGTGCTACAAACAACATGTTTGATTTTATGACAAACGCATTTAAAGTAGTACAAAAATAACTTAAAGAAAAGGAAGATTATACATGAAAGAATTAATTCAAGAAATAGGAATGGCATTATTTGGTTTAGCATTAGCAATCGTTGTGTTTCAAATCGCAAAAGTTGGAGTTACTGGAGCTACAAATGACATGTTTAAATTCATGACAGATGCTTTTACAGCTGTTCAAAGTAAATAGTATGGTGCTTGGTAGATGAAATATACAAGACCACTCCAACGTGAAGAAATAAAGAATGAGTTTAGTATTGGTTCACACCCAGCGACGATTAAAAAAGTAAAAAATATGTTTTCAAAAAATACTGGTGCTCCAATGTTTAGAATGTTAGTGACAGGTGAAAACGAAGAAGAAGCTACTCATTATTTGGTTTTTGGGAATTCATATACAGAAAGTAATGTTAATTTCTTACTTGCTAGTATTGAAGATAACGGAGTCGATATCCCTGATATTGACTTCGGTTTTAACCCTGAAACACTAAATTTTTTAAAAGGAAAAGCGGTTTATATTGAAATCAAGGAAACAGAATATAACGGCAGTAAGCAGAATAGCATAGATAAATTCTTAAATTTAAAAGAATTTGAAGAAAGTGATACATCAACTGAAGATAGCAGCGTGTATGACGGATGGGAAGATTAGGAAAGAGGGATAAGGTATGGCAACAGTTGTTAAAATAGTACAAATTGCTGGCACAATATTTGGTGCTAGTGGACTAATCGGTTTATTAATCGGTTACTTTAATTTTCAATCAGGAACAAAACATGAAGATCCAATGAAAGCTGAAAAAGGGTCTCAACAAATGCTTTGGGGAGGGGCTTCAGCAATGATTGCAACTGGTGTTGTTACTGTAATAGTTCAAGCCCTAAATGCAATAAGATTCTAAAGGGGGCAAGGTAATGCACATTCCTAAAGGAACACTTAACCAGTTATTCAAATCATTAAGTTCCTACAACCCTGTAACTAATCAAGCAATGGAAAAAATAGCGACTGTCCTACAACCTGTAGGAATCGCTATTTTAGCCATTCTTTTTTTATTAGAATTACAAAACTATTCTAAAAAATTTGATTCAGAAGAAGGTGGCCTGACTGCTAATGTTTATCTGAGTATTGCTATGAAATATTTAGTTGCGTATTTTTTAATCATGACTTCAAGCAAAATTGTAGATGGTGTTGTTTGGTTCGGTATTCAGACGGCCAAATGGATTAACTCAGTTGTAGTAGTAACAGGAACAAATGACGTTATTAAACCACTAGCGAAAATGAAAATGTGGGAAAGACCTATTCCGTTTCTCTTTAGGATATTAACCTATATTTCAATGGCTTTTGCCAGTTGGACGTCAAAGATTATCATTTTTTTAAGAGCAATAGATTTATACATTATAAAAGCTGTTGCACCAATAATGGTTGCCTTTTTTGTTCATGATGAATTACGTTCTATTAGCATTAATTTTCTTAAATATGTAATGGCGGTTGTATTTCAAGGAGCATTATTAATATTAATACTTGGTTTAATACCAATACTTACAGCAAATGATTTTTCAAGTTTTAATTCATTAGATGGTTCTGTTTGGCAGAATGCTGGAGCAATCATTAAGAATGTGATTGAGTACGTTGGTCTAATTTGTAAATATGTCGTTATTATTATCCTACTGATTGGTTCACAACGAAAAGCAAAACAATTAATGGGGGCGATGTAAGATGGCAATGCAAAGTGAATTTCAACGAGATATATCTCAAATGGAAAAAAAATTATTTGGTGTTTCGCGTCGGCAATTTAAAGCGGGCGTTTTATTAGTTATTGTAAGTGGAATTGTTGTAGCAGAAGCTTTTATTTTACCCGATTGGTCATTTCATATAGTAGCCGTATTAACGGCTCTTTTATTGGGGGCTTACCCTATGCTGCTATTGTTGGACCGTTGGAATGAAATAAAGCGAAAAATTCAACTTTATTTTATATATGAAGATTGTCATTATTTAACAGGTCAAATTAGGAGGTATGAAGCAAGTGAATTTATTCAAGACAGTACAATCAAAGAAACAGATAGGATTTAAAAAAGCTAGTAATAATGACGAATTACTAGCTAAAGAGGTAGCGGAGAAAAAAAGATTAGAACGTATTAAACTACAGACAACGCCTACAACACAAGGAGCTATTAAATACACGTCCCAGTTTGAAGAAGGGCTGATGCACATAGTAGGTGATGAATACTCTCAGATGTTTAAATTAGGTGAAGTTGATTATGAAGTTTCAACAGATGAAGAACAGTCTAATGTAGTTATCGGTTATGCTGAAGCCTTGAATAAACTAGATAAACATTCAAGGTATCAGCTTTTAGTAATTAATCGTGCTGTTCCTGAAAATTTAATTGATCAGACGCTACTACCATATCAAGCTGATAAATTTGATAATTACCGAGAAGAAATTAATGAAATTATTCAACAACAGTACGAGAAGGACGAGCGTAACTTTCAAGTAGACAAATACGCTATATTTACTACTGCTAGTCATTCTAGAAAACAAGCAAGTAAAAATTTAGTCACTCTTGCTAGTAATTATGTGACACAATTTGATGATAACGAAGTAGACTTATCTGTTGAAAAAATATCAGGACTAGAGCGATTAAAGGTAATGGCTTCATTACTTAAGCCTGATGATTATTTTATTTCTACTTATGAGGATATTGCTGTTTCGGGCCTTTCTAGTAAAGCTTTTATCAGTCCTAGTAAAATGTCATTTCCTCGAGGAAGAGTCTTTTTTAAATTGGGAGAAAAGTATGGGGCTATCCTATATATTAAGCAATATCCTAAATACTTAGAAGATACTTTAATTCGTGAGATTACTAGTATTGGTCGTGAAAGTGTTATTAGTATTCATGCTAGACCTTATGATATGAAAGAAGCCAAAAAGAAAGTGCAAGCTGTTAGTATTCGTAATGAAACAGAAATTGCTAAACAACAAAAAAGAAACTTTAAAGCTGGTGTTTCTGAGGATATGGTTTCGGGAGAAGCGAAGGAAATTAAAGAATCAACTGAATCTTTAAGAAAACAATTTAAAGAGGATGGTCAAAAGTTATTTTCAGGAATCTTTACCGTTATGGTTTTAGAAGATGATGAACACTCTTTAAAACAAGCTATTCAAGATGTTAAAGATGTTGGTTCATATCATGATGTTTATTTTGAAACGATTGAGGACTACAAAACAGAGGCTTTAAATACTATCTTACCAATTGGGAAACCATATTTAGATGTTGAAATGAATTATATGCGTGATATGACTTCATTTAATGTAGCAACGCAAATACCATTTTCAAATGTTGAATTACAACACCCTACAGGCCATTTTTACGGCACAAATCAGTTAACTAATAATATGATTACAGTTGATAGGAAAAAAGGAATGATTGCACCAGGGGGGCTAATTTTTGGTTCTTCGGGTTCAGGAAAAGGTATGACGACAAAATGGGAAATTATCGGCTCTAAGTTAAGATATCCAAATGATAAAACTATTATAGTTGATCCTGAGAGTGAGTATTTAGAATTAGCTAAAGAGTTTGGGGCTGAAATATTGGATATTTCAACCGGAACGAGTAATCATTTAAATATTTTAGATATGGCTGATAAATCTCTTCTTGATGAAGAAGATCAAAGCTTGGACCTAGTGAAGGAAAAAGCCAATCTTTTAGCTACTTTGTTTGAATCTATTTTAAAATCTTTTACAGATGAAGATGCAGCGATTGTTGATAGAGTAACAAGAAAAACTTATGAACAATTTGAAGGGCAGACAAGAAACCCTACCTTAGTTGATTGGCATAATATTTTACTTAACGAGCCGGAAGATTCAGCAAGACTTCTAGCAACTAAGGTTGAACCTTATACAATAGGGGCTCAAGATATATTTGCACATGAAACGAATATTGATTTGAATGCTAATTTTATTGTTTTTAACATCAAAAAATTAGATGCTCGTTTGAAACCATTTGCTATGAAAGTTATTCTTGACCAAATTTGGAAGCAAGTAGTTGATAATCAAGGAAAAACAACCATTCATTTATATTTTGATGAATTACAGGAAAACTTTGATACAGAAGAAAATTCATTATGGTTTACAAGTGTTTGGGCTAGAATTCGTAAATATGGAGCTATTCCTACAGGTATTACTCAAAATATTTCTACTTTATTAGATAGTGCAGCAGGTAGGAAAATGGTATCAAATAGTGAGTATATCGTTCTATTACGTCAAAAACCCGTTGATTTATTGCGATTAGAGGAAATGATTCGATTACCGCCTAAGTTGTTAAAATACGTTGGTAATAGGGTGGAACCAGGAACTGGTTTGATTTCTGCTGGTGGTGTGATTGTTCCTTTTGAAAATTCAATACCTAAACATACTGACTTGTTTAGAATTATGAATACAGATGCGTAACATACGAGAAATAGCTGATATATCAGCATTTTTAAAAATAATATTAGTCTAAAATAGAGCTTTTAATCACTAGATTATAAGGCTCTTTTTTTGTTTTAAATGGAGGTCTTATTGATTGAAAGCTCAAAATAAAAAAGATAAATTACTTAACAAAAAGGAACAGCCTAAAATAGAAAGTAAACACGTAAGAAGCCGTGATATCAATAGACAGTCAGTAGATTTAACGGCAAAACATCATCATACAAGTTCAGCAAATGATTCTAATGGCCTTTTAAAAAGCAAGGAGCTAGTTACTGAAACTCTTCAAGGAAAACAAAATCAATATAGAAATGCTTTGAATACTGAAGAAAAATACAATAATTTATTACATTCTAAGCTGAAACCTACTGATAAAGGAATTATGGCTCATTCAAAAATTCTTAGAAAAGATACTGAAGGCATAAAAGAAAAATTAAAAAGTCAGAAAAATGATTTAAAAATATATTCCAATGTTCCTAAGAGAGAGTTACTTCAGGCTAAAACAGATAAAAAGGAATTGTTACTAGAGGGAATTAATAATCAACAAACCCTAACACCTAAAGAAGCTAGAAGAGAAGCTAAGAGCAATTTAAAAGTAACTCAAAAAGAATATAAGTTAATGCGAAGCGAAGTGAAAAAAGAAAGTAATACTTTAAAAAATGCCATTAACAACGAAAAAAACTTATCAAAAGAAGAATTAAAAGGACTTAGAGATAAGAAAATAGCCTTAAATCGTACAAAAATGAATGTGAAAGTTAACAAAAAATTAGTAAAACATTCAGTGAATAATGATCCTTTTGCCGTAAGAAATCAAGTCAAAACAGAATCTAAAGCACGTATAAAGCAAGATTTAATCAATAAAACAACAAGTCCAGTCAAACAAGACGATACGTTTGGTGAAGCAATCAATCTTGTACAACAAACCAAACAAGCCAATATGCAAATGAGACAAGCGTTAAAAGTCACTAAGTTAGCTGGTAAATTATCAATGAAAACAGCTAAAGGTAGTTATGGCTTAGGAAATAAGACTTATAACCTAGTTAGAGGGAAAGGCTTTTACAGAACACCACCTCATTTAACCACACGAGCAGAACTTATGAAGAAAGCTAGAAGGTCTCAGAGACGATTAATGGCTTATTCTAATCAAAAAAAATTTCAATTTAGTTTTGAAGTAAATAAAATGGTATCGCAAGCAAGTAAAGCCTTATCAACAGCTGTAAAGGCTGTGGCTACAAACCCTATCACGTTAAGTGTTTTGGGTTTTATACTAATATGTTTAGTCGTTGTTGGAATTGCTTCAGGCAATCAATACGCTATAAGTCAGACTGAGGAAGATTTAACGGACTCATGGGCATATATGACAAAACTAGATACAGATCATAATGACGATTCTAATACATTTTATACCAATTTTAATGATGTCATGTTTTACATGAATTATCGGTTTGAAGATTACCAATTAGATGAAAAATATTCTCTTACAAAAACATATAGAAAATACTTATCTACTATGTGGTCCAAACTAAACGGAAGCAGTCCAAACTATGAAATTGTTTCAATGGACTCCTTAATTAAAAATAAAAAAAGCTCTTATTATCTAAATAAAGAGGACTATTCAGAATACAAAGAAAACAAGTCTGAATATGGTTATTTATCTTTGGATGGTCAGCTCTCTTTTCCGTTTAAAACAAAAGAATTAACGGTAACTAGACGCTTTGGCTATGAAGGAAAAGGGAAGAATGCAAAACTTTTTAATCAAATAATAGTAAAAAGTGAGCCAGGAACTGATATTGTTGCCCCTATGTCGGGAACAGTATCGAAAATAACAGGAACTGATTCAATAGAGATTAAGTTGTCAAAAGACCATAAAATAATTTTAAAAGGTGTTAATAATTCACGTTTTATTGGTGGAGAAACAATTACTGAAGGAGCATACATAGGTAAGGGAACAGATGCCACACTCTCTATTAAATACTTTTCGTATCAGTCAGAAGAAGCTAAGTGGAAAGCCGTTAATCCAGCTTTCTATTTTCCTAAAGTTATCTATACACAAGAAACATTATTAGGTAGCGATTATGATTCTATGTCGTTATCTCCACAAGTGATATCCCTCATACCTAAGTTTAAACAAGCTATGAAAGAGGTTGGTATGCCTGAAAAATACTTACCAATTGTTTTAGCCGTTTGTATGCAAGAAAGCGGAGGACGAGTGCCAGATGTGATGCAGTCCTCGGAAAGTCTAGGTTTACCTAGAAATACGCTAGGAACAGATGCCAGCATAAGGCAAGGTGTTAGGTATTTATGGGGAAATATGAGGTTGATTGGCTTAGAGTTAATAAATAAGGATGATAAATACGTTAAAACAGCTGTACAGGCATATAACTATGGTGTTGGTTTTATCCCTTATACAAAATCTAATAATTATGCTTTTACAGAAGAATTAGCAACTGGTTTCGCAATGATGATGTCAGGTGGAACAGGTGGTTATGGGGATTCTAAATATGTCGCTCATGTGTGGCGATATATAAGTTCAGGAGGTCAAAAAAACCCAGGAAATGGTCAATTTTCTTATCCATTGCCTAATCGTCTTGCTAGTATATCAGGGTTTGACTATCGAATTAACCCTAAAACGGGAGTAGCTGAATTCCATACAGGTTTAGATTTTGCCGTTGGTTTTGGAACTGAAGTTTATGCAGCTGAGGACGCTGTAGTTATGAGAGCAACCGACGTTGGCGATACTTATGGAATCAATGTGGTTCTTAAGCATAAAAAAGGTAACTATTGGACGAGATACGCACACTTAAGTAAAGCAATGGTGTCTGAGAATGGAACAGTTAAGAAAGGCCAATTAATTGGTCTTGTAGGTTCTACAGGATTAAGTACAGGACCACATTTACATTTTGAAGTTATGACAAGTATGTATGCTGGTCATGTAGATCCACGTGGCTTTATAAAATAGAAAAGGGGGAAAGGAAAGAGAAAGTTCTTTCCTATTACATTTATGGTAGATATTCAAAAACTTAAATTTGTAAAAAAAATAGTGATTATTTTAGCTTGTTTTTTACTCTTTACTACGGGGTTTTTATTAGGTTCGAATATAGGGAAAAAAGAGCCTAAACAAGTAAAAACAGAGAATAAGAAGAGTGTAGACAAGGAGATTAAAAAAGAATTAACCACTAAAGTAGTTAATGATTTTTTGACAGCTTATTACACAAAAAAAGATGTTGGTGAAAATAGAAATCGTTATGAGCCGTTGGTTTCAGTAGCAATGTTCAACGAATTAAAAGCTCAAGAAGAACAACCAATTAATCAAGCATATAAAGGTTATATCGTTAATCAAGTTTTCGATAGGGCAGATATTTATGTAGATACAGTCAAATCTACAGCTGTTTGCCTAGTAAATTATACGTATACACACCGTTCAGAAAAAAATACTGATAGAAATGCTTTACTAAATCAGAATGAAACTGAAGCAATAAAAATTGAATTTCTTAAAGAAGGAAAGAAATTTATTGTTAACAAAATTGATTATGTTTCGTTAACAGAGATAGATAGTGGTGGGTACAATAATTACAAAATCGAATTAGATGAAACAACTCAATTTTCATCAAGTGATAGTACTTCAGATGAAGAAATGATTACTAGTAATGACAAAACAATAACAACTACGGAGGAAACAAATAATGTCGAAGAAAATTAAAGATGCAGAGAAAAAATGTACTCGTTTAGGTGCTGAATTGGAAAAAGCTAAAGAAAATGTGAAAGAAGCGGAAACAAAGCTTGCGACTAAACAAGATGAATTTGATAGAGCCAATATGGATCTAGTTAATTTATTGTTGGTGGAACACAAGTTAACAATTCAAGATTTACCTGAATTATTATCAGAATTATCTTCAGAAAATAAAAATGCAGCAGTATCTTCTCAACAAGATACTTACTTAAACTAGAAAGAAGGGTAATTATGTTTGGAATATTTGATATGTTTAAACCAGCTGAAACGTTTGTCATAGCTCATTCAGAAGAAATAAAACCAGCAACAATTAAAGAAGCGGGGCAATTAATTAATTATGTTATTGGTGTTAATAACGACTTGCTAGACCGTGGAAAAAGTGGCTGGTTAATCGTTAAAAAAACAGTCACTAAGAAAAAAATTGATACAGATATTTTTGCTATGCGTTTAGATTTACCGTTATTAGAAGATAACCCTTATTTTACTAACTTATTAGAGCCTTTTTATCAAAGTAAACCAGTTGAATTTGATGAATCGCTATTATTAGAAATGGAAGAAACCGTTCAAGATGAAGGGAATGAGGTAGATGAAACACCCACTTTACCTAGTAATTTAGAGTCACTAGTTAAAAAAGGAACTGATGTTTTGGAGCAAGAGGAAACCCTTGTTCCAATAGAAATAACTGAAAGTTCAAATATATTGTCTGAAGAAAAAAATTTAGAGTATGAACAAGAAATTGAGCGATTGAAATTAGAGTTAGAAGCTAAAAATGATTTACTGGCTAAACAAGTCCAAAAAGAAAAGGAAATTGTTGAATTTCAGAAAGTTGTACAAGTAGAAAATACTAAAGATATACCTGTTTCAAACGAATTTCCGGATATTGTAGGTTCAGCTTTACAGTCAAGATTAACTCAGTTAGAACAAGAAATTAAACAAAGAGATACTCGCTCACATATAAAAGAATCAATTGTTAATGATTTTCAAGATAAGAAAAAGAAAGCGATAGAAAATAAATTAATTGAGTTAGAAATTGAGAAAAATGTAAAACTTGAGAAACCAAAAGCTGATTATGAGCTGCTGGTAAAACAAATAGTTGATGAACACAATCAAATTAAAGAAAAAGAAATGAAGAATATTACAGATTATTATGAAAAAGAGTGTCAAATTAAAATAAAAAATGAAACTGAAAAACATTCTGAAGAATTAGCGAATTACTTAAATGAACGAAAAAATGAGTTACTAAATTGGCAAAAATCTTTTAATAATGATATTGAGTCGCAATTAGGTAGTATGTATTATGTGTTCCAATTACCAGTTGAAGAATAGCTTTAAAAGAAATAAAAATAAGCTAGGAGGGATTCATTGGAACAGCAAGAAATGGTCCACCGTTGCGTTATGACAGGTACTAAAACGTTTGGCAAGACGATTGAGGTTCTTCTTTATTTATCAATGGAAGGATTAACCAATTTAAAAGATAGTCAATTTCCAATGCACGGTGAAACAAATTTATATAAATTAATGAGTAGAAGTGATCCTCTCACTTCTGCTTTTTTAAATGAAAAAGTAGATTTTAACCAGTTGAAAGAGCAGTTAAACAATCAAGGGTTACCTTTTTCTTTTAGAGAAACAAAAGAAGGAACAGAGTTATTCTTTAGAGTTAAAGACCAAGAATTAGCTAAAAAAGCATTAGAACGGGTTATATTAGATATAAAAAAATCGCCCAAAAGTATTCTAAAAAAACCTGGTTCAATGACTTTTGATGAAAAAGTAGCCTATGTGAAGCAATCTAATGCTTATAAAGGAAATATCTACACGACTAGAGCATTAAATAAAGGACGTGGTATTTAATGCAAATACATAAAAAAGAGTTTAAACCCTATCTATATAGAGGTTTATTACTTGCTTATATTGGTTATTGTTGTGGCAATTTTTGGATGGTTCTTCCAGGTTATGACCTGTACTCAAAAACTCATAATCTAATGACTAAAGACTTGAACGGAATTATATTAGATAATTCTGTTCAAGTTTTTTTATTACCATCAGTAGTAGGGCTATATTTAGGTGTTCTAGCTTTTCTAGTTAGCCTTATTTTTTACACCATAGATAATGATAAAGGTGTTTACCGAAATGGAGAGGAACATGGTTCTGCAAGATTTGCGAAAGTGGAAGAGATAGAAAAATTTTCAGATGAAAAGCCTGAAAATAATATTATTCTTACTAGAAATAGTCGAATGGGCTTAGATAATAAGCGAATACCTTATGAGCATCAAAAAAATAAGAATGCGGTTGTATTTGGTGGTCCAGGTTCAGGTAAAACATTTACATTTATTAAACCTAATATTATGCAGTTGAATTCAAGTTTCTTAACGATTGATCCTAAAGGCTTATTAATACGAGAAATGGGTCAGTTATTAGAAGATGCTGGATATAAAATCAAGATTTTTGACCTAAATAATCTATTAAATAGTGATATGTTTAACGTATTTTCTTATATAAAAACTGAGTTAGATATTGACCGAGTATTAGAAGCTATTACTGAAGGGACAAAAAAGAAAGAAAATAATAGTGGCGACGATTTTTGGAGACAAGCTGAAGGTTTGTTAATTCGAGCATTTATAGGTTTCTTATGGTACGACGGACAAGATAATAACTATCTACCTCATTTGGGTATGATTGGTGATATGTTGCGATTAACTGAGAGAAAAGAGAAAGATACACCTAGTCCAGTTGAAGAGTGGTTTGAAGAATTAAATAGAAAACATCCTGATAATTATGCCTATAAACAGTGGACTTTGTTTAATGATTTATATAATGGTGAGACTCGTATGAGTGTTTTAGCAATTGCAGCTGGTCGTTATTCAATCTTTGACCATACGCAAGTAGTTGATATGATTCGCTACGATACGATGGATATTGAGTCATGGATAGATGAAAAAACGGCTGTATTTGTTACTATACCTGAGACAAATGATGCTTATAACTTTTTAGCGTCAATCTTTATTTCAACTGCCATGGAAACTCTTAGAAAAACCAAAGATGATATTTTAACAGGCCTTGTTGATTTCAGAGAAACTCATCATTTCAGATTTTATTTAGATGAAATTGCCAACGTTGGACGTATTCCGAATGTTGACAAAGCCCTGGCAACGTTTAGAAGTAGGGACTTATCTCTTGTGTTAGTTCTACAAGCATTAGATCAGTTAAAAACAATGTATCCAAAAGGTTGGGCGACGTTGATAAATACCTGTGATACGCTTCTTTTTCTTGGTGGTGACGAAAAGGAAACAACTGAATACTTATCAAAACGTGCTGGTAAACAAACCATTTCTGTTAGGAAAAATAGCCATAATAAAGGTAGAAATGGTGGCGGTTCAGAAAGTCGAGATACTATTGGCCGTGATTTATTGACTCCTGATGAAATAGGCCGAATTAATGGGAATGAAGCCTTACTGTATATCTCAGGACAGTTTGTATTTAAAGATGAAAAGTATGTTGTAAGTGACCATGAATACGCTGATTTACTTGCTAACAACCCAGGTGATGAACGTTGGTATCGTTATAAGCGTTATAAAAATGATGTTGAAAAATTATTAGATCAGGTTAAAAAAGAAAATGTGGTTAATCATGGAGTTGTTTCTGATGATATTGCTGCATAAATAAAGGAGAATTTTTATGTTTGTATTTGTACTACTAATCATTTGGTCCTTTTGCCTTTCTTGTTTATTTAAGGAGGTGATTCCTCGAGTTTATATTTATCTAGCATTAGTCTTTACCATTGTGGCAACTTATTTTTATATTCAATCTAATTTTTACTACGTTATTTTAAGTTAGGAGGTATCTAGTTAGTATGGGACAAACGCATAAAGAAAGAGTAAAATCTCTTGAAATCGCTCAAAATGTAGATATTTTATCAGTTGCAGATGCACTTGGTATGGGGCTTGAACGGTCAGGACGAACGTATCAATGGTCAAAACATGACAGTCTGAAAATCACACCGAGTAAAAATAGTTTTTACTGGAACTCTCGCTCAAAAGGTGGGGGTTCTATTCAGTTAGTAATGGCAGTTAATGAGTGTTCCTATAAGGAAGCTATTAAATTCATTAATGAAAATGAACTAAGTGAGTTTAAAGACCAGGTATTAGCACCTGAAAAACCTTTTGTTTACTTTCTTAAAGAGGATAAAGATTTATCTAAAACAAAAGACTATTTAATAAACGAACGTCAACTGTCGAAAGAGACAGTTGATTTTTTTATTGAAAAAAACGTGATAACGCAAGGAAAATACAAAGATAAGATTAATAACCATGAAGAAACAGCAATTGTTTTTAAACATACTGATTTAACGGGTACAGTCAAAGGGATGTCTTATCAAGGGATAGATGCTTTTCCGGAGATTCACGGAGACAGAACACGTTTAAAACGTGTCTACGGTGACGGTTATTATGGGTTAAGCGTACCTATAGGTCATGTTCCAAAAGGAAAAGATATTTCTATTGATAATCCATTAAAAATAATTGCATTTGAAGCTCCAATTGATTTAATGAGCTACTACGAATTAAATAAAAACAACTTAAATAATGTTGTTTTACTAGCTATGAATGGCTTTAAAAAAGGGACTTTATCCACTTATATTGCTAATTCACTGGGTTCAAATTTATCAGACGAAAAAAAACAAACTTTTCTTGAAGATATGCAAAAGATGGCCAAAAAGAAAGTGCCATTTATTCAGCTGACTCTTGCGGTTGATAATGACAAAGCTGGCCATAATTTTATTAATGAATTTGGAATTGATTTCATAGATGTTCAAACCGATTTACCACCTATTAAGGAGGGGGTAGATAAATCAGACTGGAACGAAGTTTTAAAAGAGACTAAATCAGTTTTAAAAGGGGATATAGTGATGGATGAAGTACCACAATCACGTACAAGATTAGATATTTCAAAAGGCAAATTAGCAAGACTAGAGGGTGAATTTAATTCTAAGGTAGAACAAGTTTACGTTCATGCAGCAAAAACGAATGGCCAACCAATGAATGATAAAAGAGGCGGATATCGCCACATTCATCAACAAGAAAAAAAGGAAGATGCAGTTTTTAACACCTTGAAAGAAATCAAGGAACAGAAAAAGCGTGTTGAAAAATTGGAACGTCAAGCGGAATTAAAGGAAATGGGGTTTAATCGACAAGGTGGCTTAAACATGATTGTTGAGAATATTCCACGTATTCAAGAAGAAATTGAGAAGTCTAAACGTGGAGAGTCACTTTTTAGCAAAACAACTATAAGGAAATATGAAAAGAAATTAAATGATTTACTCATTACACAAGCCATTTCTAAAGTTTCAAATCCTCAATTGAAGGAATTGGTTGAGTCCGGAAAGGTCACTCAATGGAATAAGAACCCTACTATTCATTTTGTTGCTGGTTTAAGAAAAGTTGCTTTAGAGTTAAAACCAACTGGAGAACTTGACGTATCGGCAAAATTTCCTCCTAAAACTGATGAAGAGAAAAAAATTGTTTCTGAATTACTTCAAAAAGAAGTGTCATTAACTCAAGAAAAGGAGCAAAAAGCAGATATGAAAACTAATGAGGAATTATCTGATTATTTTAAAGTCGAATTTAATGAGACTAACCCAATGAAAGGAATTGTTAGCCTTGAAGGTGAGATAGTAACCCTTGATTTAATTGAAAAAATTAAACTGTTTGACCAATCAGCTACAAATGAACCAGGTTATTATAAATTCTTTTTTGATGAATTTAAGAATGGTGAAAAGGTCAGTCAATTGAGGATAGATATTGGAGACGGAATAGGTAGAAATCAAAAATATTACCAACAATTAGAGGAAAAAGTAGTGACTTTTCCGAAAAAAGAGGTAGCTGAGAAGGACACTGAAACAAGCAAAAAAGAACATATAGTACCTAAAAAAGCTGATTCTATTGAAAAGGTAGATACAGAAAATGAAGTAATACCAGTATCAGCAACATCTACTGAAAATACAGAAATAGATGTTCCTGAAAATAAAAGTATGACCTATAATTTTTTAGTTTCTATTGAAGAAGGATTAAACGATACGCTTAATCAAATGGCATTAACTGATTCCCCTACCCAAAATTATTTAACAGAAACAGAAGTTAAGCAATTGTTATCGACTCATTTAGATAAGGTAGAACACTTGATACAACATTTTTCTGATTCTGCTAATCAACTAGAGAACCCCACTAAAGAACAAACTGAACGCATACAAAAAGGCTTACGAGATACGATTAAAGAGGTATCTAATCAATTTAAAGAAGCGTTAAAAGAATCTCTGACGCATAAGAAGAATGAAATTATTACCTTTCCTAAACGAAAAGCGGATGAGATTCGCCAACATATATCGACTGCTTTTAGAAGTCGATTGTTAAAAATCAATCAATCAATTCAAGCGTTTGTTGATAAGGTTGATCAAAAATATAAGGATACTGAAAAACTTTATCCTGATGAAAAATTGGAAAATCCAATTACTGAAGGCGGAGATATTTCACCCGATGTCACACCATTAGAAAAAAATAGTGACACTATTTTGATTAAAGATACTTTAGAAAAAGAGCTTGTTCCTAGTGAAGATATGATTCAACTAGGACGAAACTATTCTTCTTTACTTGCCGAAATGGACGATTTAAAAGAACAAATTAGTCAATCAATCAGTCAAAATCCTTTATTAGATGTGTCAAATTTACAACAAAAACTAAAAATTAATCAGGACAGTATCAAAGAAGTTGGAGAGAAATTAAATAAGCTGCGACTACCAATTAACCCCGATAAAACAATGACTAGCAATATAGATACTGTAGCAAAGTTATCTATCCTAGTCGCACAAAGAGATAGTCTGTTAGCCGAAAGAGACCAATGGGTGAGCCACCCTGATTTTCTTAATCAGAAAATAGAATCAACTAATTTAGAATCACCACTAAATCAATTTAAGAAATGTGACGCTCAAATTATAGCGATTGATAAGCTAATAGTTGAGCTACAAAATGGAAAAGAAGTTAATTCATCTGAGTTTTTACAAACGGCACGAGTAGAGCAATTAGTTACAAAAGAGGTTATCAATAAGCCTGTAACGGAGCAAATTCATGCAGAGACTAAAGACATTAAACGTGAGGAAGTTTTAACAGATAGTGATATTAAAAAACTGACAGATACTGTTAAAGACCAAAGAATGATGTTACTAAATCCTGATGTATTTAAAAAATATTTAGACTCAACAACTAAGTTACATTCTTATTCACCTAAAAATATTCAGTTGATTGTGAGCCAATTTCCTGAAGCAACACAAGTTGCTAGTGAGAATAAATGGAAGCAACTTGGCTATGAATTAACAGCTGATGCTAAACCTATTCATGTTTATGCTCCAGTTGTTTCAGAGGGAGAAGTAGATAAAAAAGGAGACATTCAATTTTACTTGAAACCAGTTTATGACGTAAGCCAAACGACTGGAAAAGAAAATTTTCAGTCATTTCAACTGAATGAAAATGACAAGGAACAAGTATCGAAGGTCATTTATGGTTTAACAGATAACGTGACCAATAAGGAGCTGGTTAATCAAATACCAGTTAATTCTATTGGTAAAAACTTTAATGAAATCATGAAGAGTTACATTGATTTAACGGTAGAACAATCATTAAAAACGACCTCACAAGGTCTACAAAGACAGTTTGAAGTTAACGCAATATCTTATGTAATTGCCAATCATTTAGGCTTAGAGAGCGAAAAAATGTACTCACTAGAAGAATTAAAGCAGTTCAATACAAGTCCTAATTCAATGAAAAATTTAGACAACTCACTTATAACTATCTCCAAGCATTCAGATAAATTAGTTCAATCTATCAATCAGAAAGTGAATGGTAAAGCTCAACAAAAAAATAAATTTGAGGAACGAGTTGCTGAAGGTCAGGCAATGAATAAACAAGTTGAATGTAGTCGTCCAACACAAGAACAGGAACAAAAACAATCACTAAGACGTTAAACAAAGGAGCTTACACATGGTAGAAAAATCTAAAATTAAAGAGAAACAACCTATTGATTCCTCACTATCAGAAATTATCAAAGCGAAAGATTATAAAAAACTATCACGTCATTTAGAAGATGGTATTGAAAAATATCTTCATAGTGACGACTACATTAATTACTTAAAGTTTATCTCACAATTTCATAAATATTCCTCCAAGAACGTGCAATTAATCTTGGAACAGAATCCTGATGCAAGCCGAGTGGCTGGTTTTCAGACGTGGAAAAAAATGGATAGATACGTAAAAAAAGGTTCGAAGGCTCTATTTATTTATGCTCCCTATACAGTTGATAAGAAAGATAAAGATGGAACTGTCATGGTCGATGATAATGGTACACCCTTAAAAAGTACCCGCTTTATGTTGAAGCCTGTATTCGATGTGAGTCAGACTGAAGGTGAAAAACCACTTCCTAAACAAGTTTATAATTTGACTGAGGAACTAGATGATCCTAAAAAATTTGTAGCTTACTACAATCTATTGAAAGACCTAAGTCCTGTCGATATTTCAATTGAACCAATTCAATCAAGAGCTAATGGTTACTACAATGTAACGGATAAAAGAATTGTTGTTAAGGAAGGACTAGGCGAAGTCATGACGTTAAAAGTGATGATACATGAAATGGCTCATGCGATTTTACATGCTGATTCATCTGCTTTTTTTGGTGATAAGACGTATCGCAAACAAGAATTTGAAGCTGAATCTGTGGCTTATATTGTTAGTGACCACTTAGGATTTGATACGAGTGACTACTCATTTGGTTATCTTTCTTCATGGACTGATAGAGGAAATGAGCTATCAGATTTAACCGATTCTTTGGAAAAAATTACAAAGGAAGCTAGTAAATTAATTGAGTCAATTGATAAAACATTGACTCAAATTTACACTTTAAATGCTCCTGAAAATAAATTTGAGGAACGTGTAGCCATTGCTAGAAATTTGCCCGTCGCTATTCCTAGAGAGCCAAAAAAGGAGTACAGACAGGCTGAACCAACTCCAAAAAAGACGGTTGAGAACTCGCTTAATAGTAGAATGTCTCAATAAATTTAATCAAAAAAGAGAGGGATATGTGTATGTTGCAGCTATCAGATGAAGCACGATTTATAATTATTCAACAATTTACAGATGAAACAGTTCCTAATGGAACTGTGATTCATCCAAAGAAAAAAGAAAAGAAAAAGGGTTCACTTACTAAAGAAATTCAACAATTAATTCATGATTACACTGAATTAGAAATTGAAATTGACCTTGCACCTTATGAAGAAGCTGAAAAATTTTTAAGAAAATTAGCAGTTGGTGAACCTTACAATGAGTTTATTAATTCACTACTCAGACCTTACATGAGTTAAAAGCAAAACAACCAAAAGAAGAAAAAAAGGGGATTGGGGAAACCCCAACTATTAAACAACCTCCACCGTGATTTTGGGTGGAGGTTGTTTAAATTTATGTCATTGGGGGACCAATGACTATGCTTGCAAGAGCAAAGTCTGACGCTTAGAGAAAGATTTGTAAAGGAGTAAATTCATGGAACGTTATCGTCATAAGGAACAAAAAATAAGATTTACTGAAGACGAGTTTAATTACGTTTTATCAAAAATGGCAGATAGTAGAAAAAAAAAATTTCAACATTTTGCCCTTGATATGTTAATTCAAGGAGAAGTTTCTTTTGTTGATTACACGGAATTGAGAAGGTTAGTGTACGAAGTAAAAAAAATAGGAACTAATATTAATCAAATAGTAAGACTAGCTAATCAATTTGATGATATTTCAGTTACTGATATAAAAATGCTAACACAAACATTATCAAATTTAACTGAACTAGTTGAAACTGAATTACAGAAGCAACAAGAAAAACATAGTCTAAAGGATTGTGAGTAAATGGTTTATACAAAACATTTTCCAATACATAGTTTTAAAAACTTAAAGAGAGCAGAAAAATATATTAGTAACGCAGATAAGACATTAGTTGATTACAATGAAGAACCTTCTCGTTTAGATGATTTATTTAGATATATCGCAAATAATGATAAAACAATGATGAAACAACTTGTATCAACATATGGTGTTGTAGATTCTGAAACTGCATATGAAGAGTTTAAGTACACAAAAATGAAAGCAGCTTATATGACAGGAAGAAATTATAAATTTAATTCTGTTACTAAGAAACTTGAACCACCATCATTAATAGATATTGAAAAAAAAAATACTGTCTTAGCTCGACATTTGATTCAGTCATTCTCACCTGAAGATAATTTAACGCCGGAACAGGTTCATGAGATAGGTCGAAAAACGATTTTAGAATTTACTGGTGGTGAATATGAATTTGTCATAGCGACACATACAGACAAAGAACATATTCATAACCACATTATACTTAACACAACTAATTTAGAAACTGGTAAGGCATTGCCTTGGAAAATTGCAAAAACAAAAGGAGGGCATAAAGATATTTCAAAGTTTAATTTTGAAAAAATTTCAGACAAAGTAGCGTCAGAATATGGAGCAAGATTAATTGAAAAATCACCTAAAAATTCACATCAGAAATATACTAAATGGGAAACAGAATCAATCTATAAACTAAAAATAAAATCTCGTTTAGATTATTTGATAGAGCATAGTTCCTCAATAGATGACTTCATGCTGAAGGCTGAAGCTTTAAATCTTTCTGTTAATTTTTCGGGCAAGTGGGCCACCTATCGTTTGTTGGATGAACCGCAAATTAAAAATACAAGGGGACGAAATATAGTTAAAGGAGATCCAACGCGATATAACAAAGAATCCATAGAAGAGAAATTAAAAGAGAATTCAGGGATATTTTCTATAGAGGATGTAGTAGAAAATTATCATGAAAAGACTAGTCGGGTAGAACAAGATTTTGATTACCAAATTACAGTGGAGGACTGGCAAGTATCACACTCAACTGAGAAAGGGTATTATCTGAATGTTGATGTTGGATATAATGAACCAGGAAAACTTTTTATAGGAAGTTATAAGGTAGATAGACTAGAAGATGGTCAGTTGAATCTATTCATCAAAGAGAAAGACTTCTTTTATTTGATGAATGATAAGCACTCAGAATTTAATAGGTATATAACTGGTGCTAGTTTGGTAAGACAGTTACAACGTTATAATGGACAGGTTCCATTGAAAAAAGAGCCAGTAATGACACAATTAAAAGAACTAGTCTATGCGATTAATTTTTTAGCAGAGCATGATGTTCAGGATGGCCGCCAACTACGAAATTTAGAAAATCAGTTTGACCAGGCATTAACTGAAGCAAACGAAACGCTGGAAAAATTATCAGAAAAAATGATGATGCTACATCAAATCAGTAAGCTGCTTATTGAATCAGAGGTGACTCAGCAACCTCAAGAAGTGCAAAGAAAGTTATCTAGCTTATTACCACATGCGACACTTAATGAGCTTAGTTATGACGACATTAAAAGTGAAATAGCTTCCATTCAGAAGAGCCAAACCTATTTAAAAGAAACAGTCAAAACAACCGTTAAGAAAATAGAAAATGTTCATCTAATTCAAGCTATGCCGAATAAAAATCATGAAATAAAACAAGAAAGAAAAGTTTAACCTGGTGTTTCAGTAATTGATTAGATAAAATTAAAAAGTAAGGAAGAAAATAATGAGTGATAAACAAAACGAACTACTAGAAGAATTGAAACTAATTTATTCATGGCAACATAGCCACTTATCAGATATTCTTTATTATTTAGCTAAACGCGATTATGATATGTTCGATAGTCAAACAATACGAATTTATGATCAATTGAGTGAAGAGGAATATGTTAAAGTAGTTAATGAATTTTCTAAATGGATAATAGAGAAATCTATTTAGTTATACATAATGACAATAGGAGATAGGGCAATGACAAGAAAGGAGAAAGTATGAAATTAGAATTTGATAATATTAAATTTGGATATTTTGTAAGTGAAATAAATGTTGAAAATTGGGAGATTGAAGAAAAATTAATTGAAGATCCAGTTTTTGGCAAAAATAGTGATTACTATTTTACGTTAGGCGATAATCATGATACTAGTGATATTGCAATGTTTGTTTCAGAAGTACGAGAAAATGTTATAGAGAAAATACCGTACGAAGAAATTAAAGACTTACCAAAGAACATACAAAAAAATATAGAACTGTATAGAAATATAAAAACAAATGAATTTACAGGTATTGTCAAAGTGCAATAGGCAATTATATTTAGTTATACTTAAAGTCAATAGGCAAAGAACAGGGTATAAATATTTTAAGGAAAATTAAGTAACGAACGTGTATGTTATAATCATATTATTATAAAATTAAGACTGATTAACGGTAGGAGAAAAAAATAAAAACCGTAGAAAATAAGAATCTCTAAAAATATATTAATTAATATGAATTCAAGAAAGGAAGGCTCTTTCATGATAGTTAAGACTCTACACGTTAAAGAGAGGCGACAAAAAAAAGTCTTTGAGATATACCCTAATCAAAAAGAATATACTTTCAGAGTCGATAAAAAGATTGAAGATAAAATGAAAGTAGGTAAGCTGGTTCGTTTTTCAAAACAGCAACTTTTATATGTAACTGAAGTGATCACTGATTGTGAAGATGAAGAACAATATACGGGAACAGTTAAAAGAATTGTTAAATTAAAAAATCGACCAATTATTTTTTTAACTGATGATGATTTAGAAGAACGACGTATTGAACGAGAAAAGCAAGCAAAAAAACAGCAAAATATTGCGAATCATACTAAGAAAATTTGTGTTGCTCAGGGAACTTATTTAATGATGGAAGGGAAAAACTTTAGAAACCTAAATAAAATCGTTAAAGTAGAAGTCAATAAAAATATACAAAAATGGGTTCAGATAGGTGATATTCTTTATATTCGCTATGTAAATAAAAATGGAAATAATGTGTATCGTTATGTGTTAGTTCAAGAAATTATTCCGGATTTTTTAATTACACGTAAAAAAACTGAGTGTGAAGTCGTTCATCATTATTACCAAAAAACGGCAAAAGGTTATGTTAAAACGATGCTTCAAAAGAACGGTTTACCTGTACCACCTAAAAAGATAGCAGCTAAGAAGAAAAAGCCTAAAAAGCAAGCAAGTAAAGTTGAAGATAAACAAGTAGTACCTCTTTCAAGAAAAAAAGAAGCAGAAAAAAAGAAAGAAGATCTTGAAAAAAATAAATCAGGTCATAGTTGGACTATGAGGCAAAGAAATAGTAATTCCCCTGGAGATATTAACTAATTTCTCTATGTTGTTTTGGGTGTTTTTCCTATGATGTTTGATATAGGAAGCGATTGAATAATGAGCTTTCTATTGAGTCGGCGCCGCGGTGGTGGCGGTCGGAGCAAGGCGACTCAAACGACAAGGTGGTTTTCCTTGTCGCAGCTTATTAGAAAGAGAAGAAATAAAACAGTCTAAAACCTTGATAACAATAGGTTTTAGACTGTTTTTATGTTATAATAAAGAAGTAGAGAAGTTAGTGACGGTGGCTATCTTTTAATGGAGGTGGTGCTTATGAAAATAAGTATTAAATCTAGGAAAGGAGAAGCCCTTTTGTCTGCATTGGAAACTATCCAATTATTATTAGGTTTTGGCACTTTTGTCATTGCGTTAATAAAATTGGTTGTTGACCTTGTAAAAAATGACAAAAAAAATAACCGTTCACTTAAACTTTGGCTAGTTTAACGGTTATTTTTTACCAAAACAATGCTACCGTCTTTAACGGTTCTACTTAGGGGCGTATTTCCAGTACGTCCCTTTCACTTAGTATTATACCATGAATCAATAAAAAATGTTACTAAAAACACTATCTAAACCATATATCATAGTTGGTTTAGATAGTGTTTTTTTAGCTTATTCTTTTTATTTTATCTTCCCATTTGTTGATTGCCTTTTGTAAGTCGTTGGCTACTGTTTCACGGTTATATTTCCCTTGTACCTGGGCAACGTGTTGATTTTTATATTCTAAGGTAAAGTATGGTTTTTCGACTTCATCTTTTTGTCTAATGAAGATTATATTTGTATCGCCTTTTGTGTGATTATCTAAGTAGTGTTTCCCACCAACACAATGATGTAAAGCATTTCCCTCATTAACAATCTCTTGTAAATCTTTAGGAACAAGGAACATAAATTCATCAATTTCTTGTTCATACTTCTGTAAAGATTTTTTTCGTTTCTCATACTCTTTTTCTTCTAGTTCTCTTTCAAGTTTCCCAATAACACTAACTAAATCATCATGAGCTTTTCTAATGTCTTTAGGAAAAATGATTAAATCACTTGTTAAAGGTGTTTCTAGTTCCTGTAACATATAAATGTAATCTAAATAGTAATCAAATGAAAACTTTTGCTCTTCAAGATAATTAATAAATTTACGAAGATTAATTTCTTTAGGTAACTTCTTTAACTGCTTGTAATGAATTAGTCTGTCTAAATTATCAATCATTTTAATATGTCGCTTTTCTAAATACAGTTGTATCATAATTTCATTAAATGATTTATCTGATTTTTTTAAGAGTGACTTATTTTTCTTTAACCAATTTTTATTAATTGTTGTCATGTCTACTGTACTGTAATAGTCTTTTCCATAGGGTAATTTACCTGTAAACATGATGTTCTCTGCTAGTCTTTTATTTCCGATTTTTTGTAGGTATTCAATTTCATATCTGTACTTATAAATTCGACTAATATCTTCTCGTTGAATTCTAGGTAATGTTAAATACTTTAAATCTCGATTGTTTTTTAATTTAGATTGCCAGTTGTTTGGATAAAAAATAGTGTTGGTATAGTTTCCACTCATAAAACCGTAACTGGTTCTTAGTCCATTGTCCCACTGGTTATTATAAGTATTATAGGCTTTGATATGTTTGCCATTTTCAAAACGTTCGAAGTTTGTTAATCGCTTTGAAAGAATTTCTTTACCCTCTTTTATTTCTTGCCAGTAATCATGAGATTGTATCTCGATTCGATTTTTAGAAACAAGGATAATTGAAAACTGATAAAATTTTACAGAGAACGTTAATCGTGAGTTTTTCGTCAGTCTTTTTTTAATAAGTTCGCAACCAGTACGCTCACTGGACTTAATCGTCTTTTCTTTGTTGCTCCATTCAAAAATTGGAATTTGGCTTTCACACCACTTAAAGAAGTCTTTAGGTGGTGTGAGCGTTTTGCCAATTTCTTTAGTTAATTGATTAGTCATTAGATTGTTGCGAACAACTCAAGTTGTTGCTCGTTTTCTTCTTGTTGTTCGGCTCCCCCTTTCTCACTTGCTGGGAGAACATTACTAGTAATTTTTGTTACGTTATTAACTGGTTCAGTTTTTTTCTTAACTTTAGGTTGAGCCTTAGCTTTCTTTTTAGGTTTAGCTTTTGGTAGTTCATAGTGAATGAAGTAATCAGATACCCACTGAAAAACGGTATTATCTTCAACCATGACTGATGGACTATTCTTATCCGTTTTACGAGCTTGGTCTGAACAATAGGTAAATGCTCCTTTTAATGTCTTACCCTCTGTTAGAATGCCTTTAAATAGCTCTTGGTTGGTTTGTTTACAAAGCCATTGATGAATACGCTCGATAGGTTGTGAACTTTCTTGTTTGATTTCAGACAACATTTTTTCTAAGGCTTGCTCTATACAGTTTTCTAAAACTGGCTCTGTGTGATTTTCTTCTGTTTTGGTGTCATGTTGTCTGAAAAATCGGTCATACTCTAACTCGTCACTTAGGACTAACCATTGATAAAATTTACCATTTTCTCTCATGCTATCAATGGATAAGTACAATGATGTATAGTCATTTTCTTCTGTCATTTTAGAGATAGGAGCTTGTAATGGTAATCTACTCAAGTAACCTTGTAAGGTCTTAATATCATACATTTGGATAGTTTCATGGGCATAGAATGTTAACCATTGAAATTTTTTGTCATTCTTTATTTTTTCTTCTTTTTTAAAGGCTACACTCATGTAACCTCTGTCACAGTCAAAGACTGCGACAGGTAAGTTTTTATCAAATTTTGATAAGTGTTCTTGTAGTTCTTGGATAGTATCTGCTTTTAATATGGTCATTGGTAACGCTCCTTAAAATTTTCTTGTCAAAGGTCGTTACATACGATACAATGATTACGAAGATGCGTGTAATGACTATATACGTAGTAACTGGAAATCTTTTGTTGGTCGCAAAAGGTTTCTTTTTTTATGGTCTGAAAGGGGAAATGTCATATATATGATGTTTTCCTTTTTTTAGTTTTTGAATATTTTTAGTTAAATAAGTTTTTAGATGTAAATTTGTTAGCATATTTATAAATTGATTTAACGGTAATTCATCTGCAAAGTACATACTAAACGTTGTCATAACATAGTCTGATAAACTCATTGACTTAATATTGAAACACTCACAATAAGCTTTTTCTAACGTATCCAGTTCATTAATAAAAGAAACATATAGGATAAATTCGATATATTGATAATCACTAAAAACTGATTTATCATCTAAAAAACTAACTTGATAAGTTTCTTTAGCATAGTCTGTTAGAAATAGTACAAATGAGTCATACTCTGCAAAGTTACTAGTAACATTATTTTCAGATAAGATAAGTTGTTCTTGATAGAACCAGTCACACATTGAAATTTTTGTGATGTCTAGCTCTGCAAGTGGTGTATGTAAATATCTATTTAATGAGTACATACTCAATTCTTGATTAATACTATCTAATAGATTTTGTTGTTTATATAAGATGATGGGTATCTCTTTAAAATTGTTAATAGGTTTTAAGGGGACAGTTAAGTTCATCTTGATAGCTCCTTTAATTTAATCAAAAAACCATTTTTGCTAATATCAACATAAAGATAAGCCAAGTTTTCATCTTTGGTTTGTTCGTAAGTGTCATAAATCATGTTTAAAATATCATCAAGACTAAAGTCTGTAGGTTCTGTTCTTACTAAATGATGAATTTTTTTAGCAAGCTCAATATAATTCCAACCTGTTAATTTTTTATAAATCGTTCGTGAGTTCATAGACGATTTTCCTCTCTCTCGTTGTCTGCGTTTCTTTCAAAATAACGTTTCTATAAAACCAACTCATTTCGTATTCTTCATCATAGATAAACACTACTAAAGCTAGTAATAATTCCTTATACATATTAAAACCTACTTTCAAAAATCTAATATTTTTTAATGCTAAGAGTTGTTGCTCTTTAAATTCTTTAGTCTTTGAACCATTTGAGTTAGGTGTACAGGGGAGGGGGGCTGGTCATTTGTTTAACTCATGCCTGAGGGATACACAATGCTCCTTTCTTATTTAGATTGTTATGGTTCATTTGTTGCTAGTATGCTTGGGTGTGGGGGCTATAAAGTGTGAGAACCATAGGCACAAAGATTATACAAGGGCGAGCTTGCTCGTTTATATACCCTTGTCTAATCGACTGAATATGGTACTTGTATCACTTAGCCCTCCACTCAAGCATACTAACTTGAACATAATCTAAATAAGAGAATAGGTATGCCGAATGATAAGCATGAGTTAAACAAATGACGGTTTTGACTTTTTGTTAAACGTTGCGAAGCAGCGTTTAACGGTCTTGGAGTGAGTGCAACGAACGACTTATTGAGGGAGCGGTGGAGGTGGCCGGAGCGACTGAAATAAATACCAAATAAAATTGTTTCCTCCTGAAGAAGATAGATCACTAACCAGGCATTTACTTCTTATGAACTTAAAATATTTAAAAACTGTTCGCTTGAAAATGAGAACGTACGTTTGTATAATTATGTCTAAAGGAAGTGAAAATGAATGTCTGAATACTACTTTAACTACGATAAAGAGCCTAGAGACGATATACTTTGTGTCGATATGAAATCCTTTTATGCCAGCGTTGAATGCGTAGAAAGAGGTCTAAATCCCTTAAAAACGATGCTTGTGGTTATGAGTAATGCAGAAAGTGGGGGAGGGTTAGCTTTAGCGACTTCTCCAATGGCAAAAAAGGTGCTAGGAATATCTAATGTGACTAGAAAATATGATATGCCTTACCATAAAGACTTGTTGATTGTTCCTCCACGTATGAACCTTTATATCCAAAAGAATTTAGTCATTAATAATATCTTTCGTCAGTACGTATCAGATGAAGATATCCTGATCTATTCTATAGATGAAACATTTATTCGAATAACGGCTTCTAAAATACTATTTCATATGAATGCTTATGAGTTTGCGGCCCAATTCCAAAGAGAAATCTATCATGAAACTGGCTTGTTTTGTACAATCGGAATCGGGGACAATCCCTTGTTAAGTAAACTTGCTTTAGATAATGAAGCTAAGAAAAACAAAGATATGATTGCTACCTGGAGATACGAAGATGTACCAAATACGGTCTGGCAAATTAAGAATATGACTGACTTTTGGGGCATTAATACCAGGACTGAAAAAACATTAAATAATAAAGGCATTTACTCCATTAAAGAGTTAGCTAATTATGATTACTTCAATCTAAAGGCTAGCATGGGAATTATGGGTGAACAACTATTCGCTCATAGTTGGGGTGTAGATAGAACGAAATTATCAGACGTGTACGTCCCTAAATCAAAATCTATAGGCAACAGTCAAGTTCTAATGAAAGACTATACAGACGTGTCAGAAATCAAAATAGTTATAAGGGAAATTGCTGAACAAGTGGCTACAAGGATACGTTCAAGTGGAAAACAAACGTCTTGTGTTAGACTAACCATAGGATACTCTAGATTTGATTCTGAACGTGGTTTTAACCGACAAATGACTATTCAACCTACTAATCAATCAAAGGAGTTAACGGCTCAATGTATGCGATTATTTGATAAGTTTTATAACCCAAAAATGGCAGTTAGAAATATAGCCATTAGTTACTCAAAATTAACAGATGATACGTCCCTTCAGTTAAATTTATTTGATGAACCAACAGAAATAATTGCTAACAAGGAGCTGGACGAGGTTGTCGATACAATCAGGAATCGGTATGGTTTTTCTTCCCTAGTACATGCGAGTAGCTATGTGGAAGGTTCAACGGCATTAAAACGAGCTTCACTTGTCGGTGGGCATGCGGGCGGTAATGAAGGGATTAATCAATGATATTCGATAGGTTAGAAAAACAATTTTATGATTTGATTGCAGCGTTTGAAGCGGAGGAAATTACTTATAGCGAATTCGAGTATGAATTTGCTGCATTTGGTGATAATACAGCCATTGCTGTTGGCGAAGAGCTGTTTACTTTTTGGGCCAATATACCAGGAGATTATCTTCAGCAAAGAAAAAATGAATTAATTTAAAGAGGTGAGGAAATGATTGAATTAAATGATTATTACGAGGATCGTGGGATTGTAAAGTACAATGGTTTCTATCTATCTGAACACACGGCAGATATTAATACAGCCTCAATTGAAAGAAATAAAGTAATTGCTGGAAGAGATCAAATGTCAATGGAATTGATATTTGAAATTGTAGATTTTGCGATATATAAGAATAAACGAATCTCTATTCAATTGAACATTAAAGATATTGAAGGTAATTTTTTAGAAGATTATACAGGTTTTGTGAGTGGTTATGATGAAAGGTTTATTTACCTTAATAATGTACCAGTTCCAATCTCACAAATAAGAAATATTGTTGAATTAGACGAAATCCCCTGGTTTAAGTAAAGTAATGTAATAGCCCTTTTGTCTTAATCTGTATCTGTAGTTATACTAATTTAAAAAGCTCTCAAGATAAGCATCTGAGAGCTTTATTTAATAAATTTATATATGTAAATTAAAATTTTAGTAGAATATTCTGTTATTGAACAACAGACAATAAATGATTTTTTAAACTATTTAGTTCTGATTCCTTATTTTCTTTAATTAAGTATTCTTCTTTATTTATCACCACTTTGTTTCCGTTTGATATCTCTATATTGTATACAATTTTGTCTTTCTTATAAAAAACTATTTGATAATTAAATTGGCTTTGGTTAGGCGTCAATTTCATACTGAAGTTCTGTGCATTCTCATCTTTTTTAACAAACAAAAGATTTACATTACCTATTAATGTTTTTAAAAAATTTTGATCTTCGGCTTCCCAATGCTTATCTTGGCCACTTCCATCTTTAACTACAATCTTTACTTTATCAACTTCATCAACTGAGATAGTTGGCGGTGTACTCCCCTTACAGGCTGATAATATAACCAAGCAAATAACAAACAATACAAAAATAATGGATTTATTTTTCTTCATTGTAAACACCCCTCTTTATTAATAAATATATAAATTATAACATAAATAACGATTAAATAAACATTTTTAATTAAAACGTAATCAATATTGACTTATTAAAAAATAGCGCTTACACTCATGTTGAGTTAACTCAAAAAAATATTTTAACAAGGAGCTTAAGAAATGAAAATGAAATCGTTTATTACTACAACTTTAATTTGTTCCTCTCTTTTAGGTGTTCTAGCTGTTGGTCCATTTGCGTCGCTGAATGCTTCTGCTAGTGAAGTAGCAAAATCAGAAATTGTAACTAATGAGATAGATTTGAATTCTGATGAAGTATCAATATCAGAAAATATGACAAAAGACGAAATGCTACAATCTATTTTTGATGAATTAGGAGTTTCTAAAGAACAAGCGGAACAAAATATTTTTAAAGGCAGTCAAAGAATGCTGCGTCAAGTAAATGAGGAAAACTTTGTTTTAGTTAGAGCAACTTGGCAAGATCGCCAAATCAATAATAGTGTTGAAGGGGGAACGGCATATTTCTATTGTAGAACTACTGAAAGTGGTGGGTTTAGAGCGATTAAAGAAATAATTTATGCTGGTTTTAACCATCCAAAATATGGATTTTCAGGTACGTTACAATATGGACTTCCTGATGCCAACCGTATTCACTATACATTGAATGGTGCTTTATATAATCATGCCACTACTAGTATTTCAGGTGGTGGAAGTGTAGGAGTAACTGGAGTAGGTTCTATTAATCTTAGCTCAACAGTAACTACTAACTTTGTTAAAAATGTATTTGTAACTAGAGACGTAAGATTTTAAGATTTCCTACATGTAAGTTATGTTATAAAGTTATCAAAGACTATAAAAATTAGGGTTTTACATTGGGTGTATCCTAACCTTAAAACGAGCTAGTATTTTATTAATACTAGCTCGTTTTTTTACAATATTAAAACTAAAAGATATACCTTCTCTATCACTGAGATTGATTCTTTTTCCAATCATTTAAAATCTTTTCTTTTTCTGTTTTTTTGGAGTTCCATTTATTTATATTGTTTAAAGAAATATTTTCGCCAAAATATAAAAATTCCGGAATATAGTCTATGCTTCCTTTTTTTTCTAAAACCTCATACTCTTCTAAAGTTAAAGAAGTGTCCCAGTAACGTTTTATGATGTTCTTTCTTTTCTTATAGTTAAGCGGCCATGTACGTTGCAATTCTAGATATATGCTATAACTAAAAACTCTTATTTTGCTACGGTCTAATTTTTCTGAATCAACTATAAATATAGCATTATTAAAATGTACGTTTAAGTTTTTACCTAGTTCATTTTCTCTAAAAAAATAAATAGCCTTTTGTGTTTTAAATTCCTCGAATTCTTGTGGACGTTTGTTATCAAGTATTTTTCTTCTAATAAAGTTTTCAATATGATTTATGTCTTTTTTTCTAACATTTCTTAAGCCTTCAGTATTAATTTTTTTTCCTCTATTTGTTGTATGATACAATTTCATTTTCTAACTCCATTCTTTTTTATGTATAAAAAATACCAATAGATAACGTTGTGTCAAAACCTCTAAAATAGTTTTATACGTTGTATTTTATATATTTTAAATTCATATAATAGAGATTTTTCCAGCAAAAAAGCTCTCAGAATCAATCTGAAAGCTTTAAATCTTTCTCCTTAACATACTAATCACTACTTAAACCGTGAAATCCTTTAAAAGCAGATGATGAAGTATTATCTGCTTTTAAATTTTCTTCAGGTTCTTTGTTTACTTCTTGATTGATAGTTGATTCCTGGTAAGAATTAATCATGTTGTGGTGTGTCATATAGAATTTCATAGCTTCTTTAAATTGAATAGCAATAGGTTTCTTTTTTTCCTCATAAGTGGACTCTAAAAATTCTAATATTTCTTTTTCATCAACTTTATTAGGGTTTAAACTTATCTCGATGCGTTTATTCTTTGGTTTTTCCATTTAGGTAGTACTCCTTTTCTACTGTGTGAGACCATGTTTTAAATATCCTTTAACATTTGAAAATTGTCCTCCTTCACTATACAAAATTTTCATATTGTTAAAAGAAGAAGAAACAATATCTTTGTTTATTACTCTACTACCTCCACCGGTGAAAATCAAACAGTCAATTGATGAAAGATGTGGGAAACTAGTTTTTATTTCGTTTACAGTGTGTTTTGTATATAAATCAATACATTTGACTAGATCATTGGTTAAATTTACAGTATTTTTTGATCCACTATAGCTATTTGGAGAGTAGATAAATTCTTTACCACCACTTTTAATCCCAGCAGTCACGCAGTTCTCTATTTCAAATATATTCGGTTTAATCGAACTATCAACGTCTAGAAATTCTTGAATCATATTGTATAAGGTCCACATGCCAGTATCCTTTTGTTGTCTTTCTCCAGTTTCCATTTTAAAATTTGTGACAATATCAAATAGTTTTGTTAAGCCACCAATATCTATGACAGCAACTTTTTGTTTTGACAATTCCTCATTTTTAAAAGTTAGGTCGTCGTTTAAAATAGTATCGTAATAAGTTCCTACTGGTTGAGGAATTGCATAAATTTTAGTTATTTCAACGTTAACAGTCTTTCCATTAATCTCTACTGAATGTTGTCTTTTTGCATATTCTTCAATAATTCGAAAATTTTCTTTTGAAAAATCTTCGGAAGGAAAACCAATCACTAACTCAGCCTTTACAATATCCTCTAAAAATTCAGAAGCCAACTCACAAATACAAAAACTAAGCATATCCTTAAAAATTTGACTTTCATAACGTTGTTTCCCAAAAGCTAAAGATTGTTCGATGTGTCCGTCTTTACCTAAAGAGTGGATGCCTTCACCAAAGTAATATGAAGAAGAGGAATGAATCATTTTGTATTTTTTTACACTTTCGTTCTTGTTAAAACTGTCAGCCCCAAAATCAAGCCTTCCTGAACCGTCCACAAACAAAGTATCAATGTATCTTGAAGGTATAGATACAGCTTTACCACCATTTCTAATTATTTTAGCCGATTTATTTCCTAGATCAATTGCAAATATATTTTTAGTCATTTAAAAAACCTCTTTCATTTATTTATAAAACTATATTACCGTATCAAACAATACGTGTCAATCAAAATATACGTATCAAAATATACGTATATTTTGATACGGTAATTATTTCAAAAGTATAAAAAATACCCGTAACAAAAGCCTGAAGTTAAATGGCTTAAATTACGAGTATTTATGTTTTTGTGGTCTTTGATAATCTTGATTGTTGGTACTAACTCTTGTATAAGGGTTTACTATAGTAATTAATATGATTTACTGCTTTTTTAGATTTGAACATTTTAAATTATTATTGTACTAAATCATATAGATTAAAATGCAATATTAAATATGTTATAATATTGTTTAATAAAGTCAGTTACACCCTCGGAAAAATACAGAAATATATAACTAGGAGGCAAAAATGAAAAAAATTACAGTGATAGCTATTGTGCCTATTGTAATATTGGCGCTTTTGAGTTATATTTTCTACAGTTCTAGTATAGAGGAATCTTACAAAGAAGAGGGAACAAAACCTACTGACTATGTTATTAAAATTGGTGATAACTATACTCTTGATAAAACGTCTGCTAAAGAATCATCTTTAGTTTATCAAAATGGAAATGATAGGCGTTCAATGAATATAGATTATTTAGTAAAATTAAATTGGAATGACAACTATATTATATACTCAAAAAAAGAGAATGTATTTAAAAGACAGTATTGTATTATACAAAAAGTCACTGGTGATGTTGTTTATACTACTTCTAGGTTAAAAGAATTTGAAAAAGAACTAAAAGATAGAAACATTGAAAAAGAATTATTAAAACTATCCAAATTTGATTGGTATCTTCCATAATAAGAAAATACTTTGATTTACAAGAACAGTATACAATCGAAAAGTAGCTTGAACCAAAATCATTTTTGATTTTTAGGTTCAAGCTACTTTTTTAATTTTTCTAAATTTTCTTACTTCAAAAACACTTTCCTTTTAAAAATGTAAAATGAGAATTTCTTATTTAGTCAATAACATTAGCTATTATATGCAATCGTAATATTATAGTTTCCTATTAAACCAAGTGTTTGCATTCCAAAAGCATAATTATTAACAAAACCTGTTTTTATACTATCATAATTCATTAAGGCAAAGTCATAATAATCTGTAATTATAGTATAGACTTTAAATCCTCCATTAGACTGACGAACGTATTGGGTTGAATAATTTACATGAGCCAATGCGTAATATGGATCACCTGAGGTAAAATAATACGTTCCGGATTTAGTTGCAGTATTTACATTGGGTTTATCACGAACATTTACTTTCCACCAATTAAAATCCTGGCCCGCAAAACCATTATCAGTACAAAGCTGTTTAGCCCAGGCATTATTTTTCGAAAGATGATTCGCTGGTTTAGTGAAAGGAATAGCTACTTCAGCATGACGCATATACATTGCAGCATTTGGATAACCTCCAGCTTTTACTAAAGTTGCACCTGCATTCCAATAAGTTCTAGCAGCAGTTACTGTTATTTCGATTGGACCACGACTTGCTAAGAGATTGTTACTACTAGGCATCGCTCTTTCACTAAGCATTCTATTGTATGCCTCTTCTTGATTTGCTTCGTTATCAATGAGAAGTTCTTGAATTAATGAGTTGATTTCTTCGGATGTTATTAGTTCATTATTTTGAGCATCAGAAATAATTTGATTAGCCACTTGAGAAACTTGTGGATTTTGTAATGCTGTGTCATCAATCATCGATTGTGTTTCGTCACTAATAATAAGCTCCTCATTTGAGCTATAGGGGTTATTAGCTACGTATTCTTCGTTAGGAGCCTTTATTTCATTTAGTATGGCTTCTCCTGTAGAGTCCGCAAAAGCATTACTAGTTATTCCTATTCCTAACAAAATTATCATACCTGTAAAAATATAAAAGTTTTTTTTCATTTGTAAAATCACTCCTTTATTTGATATAAGGAATTATAACATCTAGTTAAGCGTTTACATTACGTTTTTCCTAAACGATAAATTTAATATCTTAAACGTTCTCTAAATTTTTTTTATAATAAACCCGATTTTACGCATGAGCATAAGAACTTAATTCTCTGATGTGGCTTCTATAGATAAATCGAAATTTCTAAAGGTAATCTTATGTCTATGTAAATTATAGGTGTACCTCAATCATACAGATAGGCAGATTGACTTAATCAGCTATTGAACGTCTTATTAGGGTGTGTGATAATGATATGTAAGTCTAGTATTCAACTAATTAAGGATGAATTATATAACAATTTGTTGACAGAAATGTTCAGGGAATTCACAATCTTGTTAAAAATGAAAAAGGTGTTAAATCAAGGTTCTAATGTTCATTTTTAGCTAGACCAATTTAAAATCACAATGTTGGTCATTTTTAAGCACGTGGTTAGTGCTAGTTGTTTTAATAAGCATTATGTTAACTATTTTTTAGCAATTTAAAGTGTGATTAACATGAGAGGCATTATAACGAGTTGGTTTTGATGTTATAATTAAAACAATAACTTTTATTTAGGAGTATTGATATGGAGAAAAATACACATGAAAATTGCCCTGTAGCGACTACCTTAAATTTACTAAGTAATAAGTGGAAAATACTGATTATTCGAGAACTTTTAGATACGACTAAAAGGTATGGAGAGCTTAAAAGAAATATTCAAGGTGTTAGTGAAAAGATGTTAAGTCAAAGTCTTAAAGAAATGGAACAAGACAAATTGATAAAGAGAACCGTTTATGCTGAAGTTCCCCCAAAAGTCGAATATTCTTTATCAGAAATTGGAGACACTCTACGTCCTATTATAAATTCAATGAAGTTATGGGGAGTAGAATATCAAGAAAAAATATCTCAAAACTAACTAAAAAGTAAGTAGCTAACTAAAAAGTGGCTACTTACTATTTTTTTGTAGTCTGCTTATAATGGCTTTAATAAATATTTGGAGGTAATTTCCATGAGAGAAAGTAATTTAACCGTTATTGGTCATAAGTTTGTATCAAATGATGTTTTTATGTCAGCAGAGAAGTTAGATAATCAAGAAGTTTTAAAAGTAATTAAAGATCCTGTTATTGATAAAGAAGATGAACCAACTTTTGCAAAATTAATAGACTGAAGTGACCCCTAAAAGTTAGACACGATTATTTCATTAGGCTACTTGCTCAAAATGAGTTCGGTATTGCACTGGGCTCATTTTTAATTTTACCTTGATTCGTTTCGTGTTGTAATACATTATATAGTTTTCAAGTTCCTTTTTAAAATGTTCTATACTTTCAAATTCTTTTAAATAAAAGAATTCTGATTTCATAATGCCGAAGAAGTTCTCCATTACTGAGTTGTCGTAACAGTTCCCTTTACGGGACATACTTTGTACAATTCCTTTTTCTTTAAGGACATGGCGATATTGCTTCATTTGATAATGCCAGCCTTGATCAGAATGGATAAGCAGATCATGTACCTCTGGCAACCTTTCAAAAGCTTTTTCTGACATTTCAGAAACTAACGAATAGGTAGCTCTAGAACCAATTGTATAGGTAATAATTTCGCCATTAAATAAATCTAAAATAGGCGATAAGTATAGCTTTTCTCCAAATAATTTAAATTCTGTAATATCTGTTACCCATTTTTGATTAGGATTTTCTGTGGTAAAGTTACGTTCTAAAATATTAGGAGCGATTTTCCCTACAGTACCTTTATAAGATTTGTATTTTTTCATACGTACGACACACTTTAAACTTAATTCTTTCATGATACGTTGAACTTTTTTATGATTTACTTTTTGTCCACGATTCGCTAGCTCATCACGAATTCGACGATAGACGTATCGACCTTCATGTTCATTAAAAATCGATTGGATTTCGATTTTTAAATTTGCATCTGGATCAAGCTGATTCATCTTTCTAACTAAATTGTAGTACGTACTACGTGATATTTCTGCGATTTCCACAAGTGCCTTCACCGAGTATTTATGCCTTAGTTCATAGATAATCTTTACTTTGTCTTTTTTGGTGATTTGTGCTTGGATTGAACTAAGGCGCTGAGCTTTTTTAAATACTCATTTTCCATACGTAGACGATTAATCTCAGCTTGAAGTGCTTCTGTTGAGTCTTTGATAGGTAATTTTTTAGATTGCTTATTGGTTTCTTTTTTCATAGAAGGATGCCCCTTTTTCTTTGATTGAAAGGCATCAAATCCATTTTTTTCAAATTTCCTTTTCCATTTAAGAATGGTTGAATGCGAAGATATCCCGAAGATAAACGCTGTTTCATTTAAGGACGTACCGTTTTCAATCATGAAGTTTAGTACGTTTAGTTTAAACTGTTCTGTGTAATTTGTATATTGTTTTACAAATATTCCGGGTCCATTGTATTGATATTGCTTTACCCACTTTAAAACAGTTGCGTGTTCTGTACCTATCGATTTAGCTATTTCATATGAACTTTCATGTCCATTTATATATCGTAGAGCTATTTGTAATTTTTCTTCCGGAGTAAATTTAGCCATATAAAAACTGGACCTCCAATTATTTTATGTGTCTAATAATTGGGGTGCAGTTCATTAATATGTTAGTTGTTTTTTATTACTAATAATGCTAAGTATATGTATTTTTTCAAAATATCTGAATAACTATTAATCATATCAACCTTTTAAAAGGGGAATGAGGTATTTATTTGGATATAGCAACAAATAGCTAGTTTTCTAAGTGATTGAGAATTAATTTATTAACCCTTGGCTATGTCCGATATTTTGATTCATCTTATATTAAAAGATATCCTCAATAAAACTTAATAATTCCTTTTTTTTATTATCTGGCATTTGTTTGATTGTTGATATTAAGCGTTGTTCTACAGGAGAGAGCTCTTTATCAAAAAATTCAGATAAGGACACATTTAGAACCTCACAGATATGATTGAGTGTTATTAGAGATAATTTTGTTGAATTATTTTCTATTGCTGACACAAATGGAGGTGATACATTTATTTTTTTTGCCAATTCTTTTGCAGTCATATGATTTAATTTTCTCAGTTCTTGTATCTTATCACCTACTTGTATCACATTAAACACCCCTCTTTAAATAATCTTAAAGTTAAAAAAATCAAATATTTAATAACCTATAAGTTAATTCTTTTTGTTAATATACGTTAATTGTGTTAAGCTAGCTAAATATCTATATACTATAATATCAAAGGAGGAGCGTTATGGAAAATGTTATTGTAGCATTTGATGGTTCAAAGCATGCATTAAGAGCTATTGATCAAGTTAAGAAGTTAAAAAAAGGGTTTCCCAAATTAGAAATTACTGTATTAGAAGTTATTGATATCAATAAATTAAAAGATCAAGACTTGGATTTATCTAAAGATTTTGAAGAGCGTCAGAAAGACAGAGTTGATAATCTCTACAAAGAATTAGCAAGTGAATTAAAAGAATTTAATGGAATTGTTCTGAGCGGGGATCCAGCAACAAAAATAATAGAGCATATTAAAGATAATAATTACGATTTATTAGTTATAGGGAGTAGAGGTTTAAATTCTTTACAAGAGTTTCTTTTAGGTAGTGTCAGCCACAAAGTGATTAAACATATTTCTATCCCATCGTTATTAGTAAAATAAAAGGAGAGTTTTATGTTATTAAGTTTAAGAAAAGATGAGTGGTTTGGTAATGTAAAGGATGATGTGTTAGGGGGAGTGGTGACATCAATTGCCCTGATTCCTGAAGTGATTGGCTTTGCTATTATAGCAGGCGTCAATCCGATTACTGCCTTATTTGCTTCGGTCTCAACAGCCGTTGTTACGTCGTTTACAGGCGGCCGTCCTGGTATGGTTTCAGCAGCAGCAGGATCTATGGCTCTTATTATGGTTTCTATCATAAAAAATCATGGAATAGAGTATATGATTGCTGCAACCGTATTAACTGGTATCATACAGTTAGTCTTAGGTTATTTAGGAATACATAAGCTAATGAAGTTTATCTCAAAACCTGTCATGCTAGGCTTTGTTAATGCCTTAGCCATTCTGATTTTTATGGCACAAATTCAACAATTAGTAAACGTTACAACCATGACTTATGTTGTAGTGGGTGTTTCAATTTTATTTATGTTTTTTTTACCCAAAATTTTTAAGAGTATTCCCCCAGCGTTAATAGTTATTATATTGACAACTCTTATCTCAATGTTTAGTTCTATCAATTTACAAACAGTTGGAGATTTAGGAGATATGACAGGTAGTTTACCGACTTTCTCTATTCCTACTATTCCATTTACAATAGAAACCTTACTTATCATCTTGCCTGTTTCTTTAGGTTTAACAATGGTTGGGTTAATTGAGTCACTATTAACGCTCCCCTTAGTTGATGATATGACTAATACTCAAGGTAACAGTCACAGAGAAGTTAAGTCACAAGGTTTAGCTAATATAGTTACTGGTTTTCTTGGAGGACCAGCAGGATGTGCGATGATTGGTCAGTCTGTTATTAACGTTAAATCCGGTGGGAAAAAACGTCTATCAACTTTAGTTGCGGGATTATCGCTATTATTATTGATTGTATTTTTTAAAAATACGATGATTCAAATACCAACAGCCGCATTAATAGGTATTATGATAACTGTGTCATTTGAAACATTTGATTGGCAGAGCATCAAAAACATCAAGCAAACAGCGGTTTCTGATGTGCTAATAATGATGACAACGATTTTAATTGTTGTCTATACTCATAATCTTGCTATTGGAATTTTTGTAGGTGTATTTTTAAATATCATTTTATTTACAATAGAAATCTCTAAGTTGACTATTAATCAGAATGAAGCAACATTAGAAATTAAAGGAATATTGTTTTTTGTTTCGTCTAATTATCTAATTGAGTATTTCAAAAAGATTGATTTAGAAACAATAGACAAGATTGATTTTACAGATTTAAAAGTCTTTGATGAGACAAGTAAGTCTGTTCTGGATGATGTCATAAAAAAAATCGAGCATAAAAAATCAACCATTTTAATTATGAAATAAAAGGAACATCAAATCATTTATTTGATTTGATGTTCCTTTATTTTTACCGTTTATTTTAGCTCACTAATAATTTGATAATTCTTATTGCCGCCTGATAAATTGTAGACTTTTTCAAACCCAGCATTGATTAAAATATTTTGCGCGGCATTACCTGTAACTCCTTTATTACAGTAAGTGATTGTTGGAAGTGTTTTATTAAGGTTTTTTAGCTGCTCTCTCAAATCTGCCAACGGAATATTAATTGCCCCAGGAACGTGCGAAACATTAAATTGTTTAGGAGCTCTCGTATCAATAATTTGCAGTTGTTCTCCTTTAGATTGTAAACGTATTAATTCATGAGGAGTCATTAATGGTCTGTTTTTGTTAATAGCATTATCTAAGGCCATACCCGTATAAAGAATTGGATCTTTAGTTGTTGCAAAGGGTGGCGCATACGCTAAGTCTAAATGGAATAAGTCTTCAGCAACGGCACCAAATGAAATAGCAGTTGCAATAACGTCAATTCGCTTATCTGCTCCTTGTGGCCCAATGATTTGTGCCCCAAGAACTCTACTAGTCTGTTTATCAGCAATTGCTTTAATAGTTAGCTCTTTACCACCAAGATAATCTGCATTGTTAGGTTTAATACTGTATAAGGTTTCAATTTCGTATCCTTCAGCTAAAGCTTCTGTTTCAGATAATCCAGTATAAGCAATGTCTAAATCAAAAACGCGAACAATACCAGTTCCTAAGATACCACGATGCTCCAATGTCCCTCCTGTTAAAACATCACCTACAATTCGGCCCATTTTATTTGCGGTTGAACCAAGTGGTCGGTAAATAGGTTTTCCAGTAATCACAGAATAGCTCTCTGAAACATCACCAACAGCGTAAATATCAGGGGTAGATGTCTGCAATTTTTTGTTGACGCTAATTGCCCCAGAACCTCCGATTTTAACAGGTAAATTTTCTACTAGCTTCGTATTAGGGACAACACCAGTTGCTAAAACAACCATGTCTGTCACAATATTTTCACCGCTAGTAGTTTCTAGATTTGTAATGACGTCATCACTTGTGTGTACCTTGGTAACTATCGTATTTAGATGAATGACTACCTGATTTATTTCTAATTCTTTTTGAATTCGAAAAGCCATGTCTTGGTCCATATGTTTCATGAGTTGTGAGCTACGTTGTAGGAGTGTTACTTTAATTCCAAGTCTAGTTAGTTGCTCTGTCATTTCTAAACCGATGAAGCCACCACCGATAATGGTAGCTGTTTTAGGAGTGCTTTCCTAAATGTATTGATGTATATGTTTAGCATTTTTTATGTTTCTTACTTGGAATAGATTATCAATTTGTCCTAAGCTACTAAATACATCAGGAGTAATTGGTGTCGCACCAGTTGCAAGAACTAGATAATCATAATTTTCAATTCTTGTTTCATTTGTTTGAAGATTAGTTACTTGGACTTTTTTATCTTCATTATCAATTTGTATAACTTTATGTTCTGTGAAAATATCAACGTTGTATCTTTTTTTAAACCATTCAGCATTTCGAGGGGTTAATGTATCAACATTTTCAACTTCTCTTCCTATATAATAAGGAATACCGCAAATTGAATAAGAAATATCTTTGTCTTGATCAAAGACCATAATTTCGACATCTTCGTTATTTCTGCGTGCTTTAGCAGCAACACTTGTTCCAGCAGCAACTGAACCAATAATAATAATTTTCATATAAACTCCCCTTATAAATAGTCTAATTTAATCTTTTTTTAAAGCGATAAATATCATTTTAATAATTATATGCCATATCTGTACTCGTTATATCTGTCCTCTCAGTAGAAAGCATAATTAGTTATCATGGGATACGCAATAAGAATATCATTTTCTGAACCAATAGTAGTAATAAAAAGCTTGATAATAGATGAGTTTATTTAACGCTTATCATAATAACAAGTGAAGAATGTATCATTTAAAAAAATAAAATTTATTCTTATCAATTTTGAAATAGATTTTTCGAAAAAAATATTTTATTATTTGAAACGTTGATAAAACAGCTTTAATGGGAGGTGTTCATAAAATGTGAGCGCTATCTTTTTTTAGTTTAACTGTTTTTAGTTTAAAATATTTAATAAAAATGTTATAGTTATTAGTGAGATTGTTAAAAAGTGAATATAACCGGTTGGGCGTAAGCTTTCAAGGTGTGTTTTTCTAGGGCGAGAAAAACAAGCTTGAGTACGTCCAAACGAAAAGGCGTGTTCTTTTAAAGAATACGCCTTTTTTGCTTTCCTTTTTTAATTAATCACCAATGGATAAAAGTTGTTATTCAAAAGAAGGGGGAGTTATGTTGAAAGATATTATTGTTGAAATTATGTCAACTGAACAATTGATTAAACAAGAACGAATAGATTTGGAAAATCAATTAAAGCAAATAAAGAATAACAATATTAAAGCATTAAAGAATAGAGAAAAAGAATTGGAACAAGAGCTTTATGATGAGTTAAAAACTTATGAAGACAATCAGCAAAAGCTACTAGATGACTGTATGAAAGAAAGTCAAAATTGGAAACAAGAAAAGTCTTCCCAATTAGCTAGATCTTTTGAAACCAATGAAGATTCTGTTGTCGATGCGTTGTTGAAGGAGGTTGAAACAATTTATGGCCATTTCTAAAATGGAAAAAGTAACGATTATTTCACCTAAATGTGAAGAAGAGAAAATTTTACGCATCATGCAAGATCTTCAAAACATTGAAATTGTTGATAGTGTGAATGAATTGAATAATCAATACCAAACTAGACAGTTTGATGTGGTTAACCTTGAGCAAAATAGACAAAAAGAAGATGAATTGAATCAGTTACAAAATCGTATTCAAAAGGTTCTTAGCTATTTATCTGTTCATATTTCTAAAGCACCTGAGTTGTTAAATGAAGTTCAGACGTTTTCAGAATTTGAAGAAGAGATTGATTTTGAATCTATTCAAGGATTATTGAATCAAGTCAATGACTGGCAGGAAAAGGAAAAAGTCATCACAGATGAGATGGCTGAAGTCAGAGTAGAGATAGAAAATTTGAGACAGTGGCAGTATTTAACTGTTAATCCAAATGAAACAAAGGATTCAAAATACCTTCGCTCTGTCTTAGTCGATTTTTCTTTAACGGTTAAAGAAAAGTTGCTAGAAAAAGTTGAAGAATTTTCTACATTATTTGAAGTAGTCTACGAAAGTCAATCTAGACAATATGCTTTCATTGTTTTTTTAGAAAAAGACGAGGAGCAACTGAAAGAATTAGTTTCGACTTATGGCTTGAACGTATTGGATTATTCTCATGATCAAGCGCCCAAGAAAATATTTGAGTCATTAGAAAATAGATTAGTTACACTAAATAAAGAAAAAGAAGCTATTATCAAACAAGTTAGTACCCAACACGAATTGATTAATCCCTTAAAAATGGCAGAAGAATCAGTATTGGCGGAAATTGACCGAAATCATGTGAAGGAAAAACTTGCCGATTACAAAGATTTAACTATCATTCGTGGTTGGATTGAAAGTGACCGAGCAGAAAGTTTTGAAGAAAATATAAAGGTTAAGCTAGCAAGTAATATTCCCGTTTTAGTCACATTTGATGAAACGAAACAAACAGAAGATGTCCCAACGGCGTTAAAAAATAATAAATTAGTGAAACCATTTGAATCACTGACAGAGATGTACAGTTTACCTAAATATGGTGAGCTTGATCCAACCCCACTGCTGACTCCATTTTATATGGTGTTCTTTGGAATGATGGTAGCGGATTTAGGTTATGGTTTGTTGATGCTTGTTGGAACTTTTGTGTTAAGTAAGAAAAAGACTTTAAGACGAAGTGCTAGAAATTTTATTAACTTATTTAAAATATTATCTGTTCCTGTTATGATGTGGGGCTTAATTTATGGGTCATTCTTTGGGCTATCACTTCCGTTTCATGTCTTGTCAGCAACAGAAGATATGAATAGTATCTTGATTCTTTCTGTTTGCTTCGGGATGATTCAACTTTTAGTAGGTTTATTAATTAATGGTATCCAATTAGTGAAGAAAAAAGATTACTTGAAAAGTGTGAGTGAATCATTTGCGTGGCAAGGTATTTTAATTGGAGCTGTGCTACTTGTTTTAGGTAACATCGTGTTACAGAATGAAGGATTGAAAAATGCTGGTTTGATTTTATTTGTTATTTCAGGTGTTTTAATTATTTTAATTCCTATGATAACAAGCAAGTCAAAAGGAAAAGGATTAGTACAGGGTATGTATTCTTTTTACGGTATAACAGGTTACATTGGCGACTTAGTTAGTTACACTCGTTTAATGGCACTAGGAATTTCAGGTGGAAGTATTGCAGGAGCCTTTAATATGCTAGTTGGTTTTATGCCACCAGTGGCTAGATTTACTGTAGGTGTGGCGTTGATTATCGTACTTCACGCCTTAAATATCTTTTTAAGTCTGTTAAGTGCGTATGTTCACGGAGCAAGATTACAGTATGTCGAATATTTTGGTAAGTTCTTTCAAGGTGGCGGAAGGAAATTTTCACCTTTCAAACCAAAAGAGAAACACATTGATTTTAAAGTAGATAAATAGAAAATTTAGGAGGAAATATTTATGTTTACGTATTTAATAGAGAATAATGGTGGGATTGTTTTTGCTATTTTAGGAATGGCAATTGCAACTATTTTTTCAGGAATTGGTTCAGCAAAAGGTGTGGGAATGACTGGTGAGGCTGCAGCGGTGTTAACAACGGAGCAACCGGAAAAATTTGGTCAAGCCTTGATTCTTCAATTACTACCAGGGACACAAGGGCTATACGGTTTCGTTATTGCTTTCTTCATCTTAGGTAAAATGTCACCAGACATGGGAATGGTTGATGGTTTAGCTATGTTAGGTGCATCACTTCCAATTGCTTTTACAGGTCTTTCTTCAGGGATTGCACAAGGTCGTGTAGCAGCTGCTGGTATTCAAATTCTTGCTAAAAAACCAGAACATGCAACAAAAGGAATTATCTTTTCAGCAATGGTTGAAACTTACGCGATTCTTGGATTTGTTATTTCTTTAATGTTGATTTTACAAAACTAAGAAAGTAGGAAAAGTAATGAAAAATCAAGAACAATCAAAGGAAGAAATGATTCAGTACATCTTAAATCAAGGAAAAATTGAAAATGATGCTTATTTTGATAAAGAGAGTTATGTGTTAAATGAAGATTTCAAACAAAAAATGACAAAAATTGAGACAGATAAAGAAGCTCGATATCAAAAACAACGAGCTGTGATAAAAGAGACGTATGAAAAAAAAATACAACGAATTGAATTAGAAAAAAATCAAAGTATCATGTTAGAAAAACAAGCTTATTTAAAAAAAGTAATAGATAAAATGGCTGTAAAATTAAAAACATTGTCAAAAGAAGAGTCTCAATCTTTTATGAGTTCTATTTTTATCTCGAATGATTTAAGTGGACAAATAGATGTTTTAATTGGAGAACTTAGTCAAGAGACTATTACTCAAGAGTGGTTAGATCAGCTATCTAACCAAAATGAAATGCCTGTGACTTATGTACTTTCTTCAGAGGTAATTTCAAATGATGGTGGTTTTATCTTATCTCAAGACGGGATTGAATATAACTATCTTTACTCAAGTATTTTAGATCAAATAAGTGAAGAAAAGGAATATGATATTGTTTCTGAATTATTTAAAAATGAGGTGATCTAATGAAAGATATGCTTTATAACCAAATCAATACAATGGTTCGAATGGAAGAGAGTTATCTACTAAAATCAGAACACCTGAATAAAATGTTGCTCAGTGATAGTTTCGATGAAGCCAAAGAGCTACTACGAAACACGAAATACGATTCATATATTGATGAGTCAGACTTTTTAATGAATTTTGATTATTACTTAAGAAAAGAGCAACACCGATTATTTAAAAAAATGTATGAAGTAGCTCCGGAAAAAGAAGTTATTGATATCTATACTATGCGCTATACGTATCACAATTTAAAACTCATTACAAAAGCTTATTATAGTCATCAGCAGTTAGATCAGTATTTTATTGATGATGGTCAATATTCATTAGCGACAATAAAAAGTGCTGTAAAAAATGGGACGTCCACATCTATTAAAGGTCTTTTGATGGATAGTATTTTAGATGTAAAGGCTTATCTAGAAGAATATCAAGATGTTCGAGGCATTGATGTGATTTATGATCGTTATTACTTAAGACATCAACGTCAAGCCGCTAACAAATTAGACTATCCAGAATTATCAAAAGAAGTGATTGCTTTTATTGATTTGACGAATATATCTATGGTTTTCCGTGGTATTAAACAAAAAAGAACGCCAACTTTTTTACTGACGACTTTATCAAGCTTTGGTTCATTTGATAAAAAGCAATTAGCCAGTTTTGCGAATCAAACAGCTTCTGATTTCACTTCATTTTTAAGTGGTAGTGATTATCATGAGGTAACATCTTCTCTAGTTAATAAAGAAACAGATGAGATTAACCTTCTTTTACTAGCTAAAGAGAGGGATAATTTCTTAACAAAGATATACAATTTGGCTAATACACAAGCTTTTGGCCCATTACCTTTACTGTCTTTACTAAATGCTAAAGACATCGAGATTAAAAATATTCAATTAATTCTAGCTGGGAAAAAGAATAATTTCTCAGAAAAAGCAATAAGAGAAAGGATTCGTGAAAACAATGAGTTATAAAATTGGTGTTGTTGGTCATAAAGAATCTGTCATTGCTTTTAAGTTAGTTGGGTTTGATGTTATTTATGCTGAAACAAAAGTGGCAGCTAGAAAAGCAATAGATGAAATGGCTAAAGAAAATTATGGCGTTATTTATGTAAGTGACACCTTATTGTTAGAGATGCCTGAAGTGGTAAGTCATTATGAAAGCAAAGTTAAACCGGCATTGATTAGTATTCCAACCCATTTAGGAAGTAACGGTTATGGAAAAGGAAAAATCAAAGAATACGTAGAAAAAGCAGTAGGGCAAGATATTTTATAAGACGTAACAAGAATTAGAAAGGAAGAGCATATTGAATAGTGGAAAAATTGTTAAAGTATCTGGTCCTTTAGTTCTTGCCAGTGGCATGTCAGATGCAAACATTCAAGATATATGTCATGTAGGTGATAACCAATTAGTAGGTGAAATCATCGAGATGCGTGAAGACGTAGCATCTATCCAAGTATATGAAGAAACATCAGGCATTGGACCTGGTGAACCAGTTGTGACAACTAAAGAACCCCTTGTGGTAGAACTTGGGCCAGGAGTTATGTCACAAATGTTTGATGGGATACAACGTCCTTTAAAAACATTCCAAGAGACAACTCAAAGTAATTACTTAAAAAGAGGAGTTCATATTCCGGCTCTAAATCGAGAAAAAGTTTGGACATTTAATCCTTTAGTTGAAGTAGGAGATACACTAACAACTGGAGATTTCATTGGTAGTGTTGAAGAAACAGCATCAGTGAGTCATAAAATCATGGTCCCCCACCAAGTAACAGGTGTGGTAAAAGAGATTAAATCTGGTGAATTTACTATTGATGAAATAGTTTGCGTGATTGAAACAGACAGTGGTCTAAAAGAATTAACGATGCTACAAAAATGGCCAGTAAGAAAAGCGCGTCCGATTTCAGAAAAAGTTTACCCAACAGATCCTTTAATTACTGGACAACGAGTGATTGATACGTTCTTCCCAGTAGCAAAAGGTGGAGCTGCAGCTGTTCCAGGTCCTTTTGGGGCAGGTAAAACAGTGGTTCAACATCAGATTGCTAAATGGAGTGATGTGGATATTGTTGTTTATGTTGGATGTGGTGAACGTGGTAACGAGATGACTGACGTTATTAATGAATTCCCAGAGTTAATCGATCCAAACACAGGTGAGTCTTTAATGGCTAGAACAATCTTAATTGCCAATACCTCTAATATGCCAGTGGCTGCTCGTGAAGCATCTATTTATACAGGTATTACAATTGCAGAATACTTTAGAGATATGGGATACTCTGTTGCGATTATGGCAGATTCAACTTCTCGTTGGGCAGAGGCTCTAAGAGAAATGAGTGGTCGTTTAGAAGAGATGCCAGGAGACGAAGGTTATCCAGCATATCTAGGAAGTCGTTTAGCGGAATATTACGAACGTGCAGGTAAAGTGGTTACTTTAGGAACTAATAAACGTGAAGGAAGTATTACAGCTATTGGTGCCGTATCACCTCCAGGAGGAGATACATCAGAACCCGTTACTCAAAATACATTGCGAATTGTTAAAGTATTCTGGGGCTTAGACTCGACATTGGCTCAAAAACGTCACTTTCCTTCTATTAACTGGTTGTCTTCTTATTCTCTTTATCTAGAAGAAATGGGGAGTAAGATGGATGATCTTTTAAACAAAGATTGGTCAAGCCTTGTAAAAGAAGCGATGCGTATTTTACAAGAAGAATCTAAACTAGAAGAAATCGTTCGACTAGTGGGATTAGATACGTTGTCTGATAAAGATAAGTTAACTTTAGAAGTAGCTAAATCAATTCGTGAAGACTATTTACAACAAAATGCCTTTGACGAAGTCGATACGTTCAGTTCAAGAGAGAAACAATTTAAAATGTTAGATACGATTCTTTCTTTAGGTGTAGAAGGTAATAGAGCTCTTAATCTAGGAGCTTACTTCAAAGAGTTAATGACAAGTACAAAAGAAACGAGAGATTTAGTAGCTAGAATGAAATATCTACCAGAGTCTGAGATTGAAAAAATTGATGACATTAAAGAAGAGTTGAAACAGGTGATTCAACAACTATTAGAGAAAGGGGGAGAGGGTAATCATGCGTAAAGAATACAAAACGATTAAAGAGGCAGTCGGTCCGTTAATGCTTGTGGATAAAGTAACCGATGTTAAATTCGATGAACTGGTGGAAATCAGAATGCAAAACGGTGAATTACGCCGTGGTCAAGTATTAGAAATTACAGAGGACAAGGCGTTAGTTCAGTTATTTGAAGGAACAAGTAGTATTAATATTAGAGACTCAAAAGTTCGATTCTTAGGTAACTCCTTAACTCTAGGTGTATCAGAAGGTATGCTAGGTCGAGTATTTGATGGATTAGGTAACCCAAAAGATGGTGGAGCTAAGATATTAGCGGAATCTCATTTAGATGTTAACGGTGAAGCGATTAATCCCATGGCTAGAGATTATCCAGATGAGTTTATCCAAACAGGTATTTCATCCATTGATCATTTAAATACATTAGTTAGAGGACAAAAATTACCGATATTTTCTGGCTCAGGACTTCCTCATAAAGAATTAGCTGCTCAAATCGCTAGACAAGCAAGTGTTTTAAACAGTGATGAAAAATTTGCAGTGGTATTTGCGGCTATTGGTATTACGTTTGAAGAAGCGAATTATTTCATGAATGACTTCAAAAAAACAGGAGCAATTGACCGTTCAGTAATGTTTGTCAATCTAGCTAATGATCCTGCGATTGAAAGAATTGCCACACCTAAAATGGCTTTAACAACAGCGGAATATTTAGCTTATGAAAAAGGGATGCATGTGTTAGTTATTATGACGGACATGACGAATTATTGTGAAGCATTAAGAGAAGTATCTGCTGCAAGACGTGAAGTTCCAGGTAGACGTGGCTATCCAGGTTATCTTTATACTAATCTTTCTACGTTGTATGAGCGAGCAGGACGTATTACAGGGTTAGATGGATCGGTGACACAAATACCTATATTAACGATGCCTGAAGATGATAAAACGCATCCAATTCCCGATTTAACAGGTTATATTACAGAGGGACAAATTATTTTATCCCGTGAACTAGATAAGAGTGGTATCCAACCACCAATTGACGTTCTCCCTTCATTGTCTCGTTTAAAAGATAAAGGAACTGGAGAAGGTAAAACAAGAAAAGATCATGCCGCAACGATGAATCAGCTCTTTGCAGCATATGCTCAAGGAAAACAAGCAAAAGAATTAGCTGTTGTTTTAGGTGAGTCAGCTCTGTCTGAAGAAGATTTAATCTATGCTAAGTTTGCAGAAGAATTTGAATTTAAATACGTGAACCAAGGATTTACAACGAATCGAAATATTGAAGAAACTTTAGAATTATCTTGGGAATTACTATCTATGTTACCAAGAACAGAACTAAAAAGAATTAAAGACGATATGCTAGATGAATTTCTTCCTGAAAGGTAGTGAGATAACATGGTGAGGTTAAACGTCAATCCAACACGTATGGAATTAACGAAATTAAATAGTCGTTTATCAACTGCTACTAAAGGATACAAATTATTAAAAGATAAGCAAGATGAATTAATGCGTCGCTTCATTCTTTTAGCAAAAGAAACAAATGAACTAAGGGATAAAGTAGAAGCTGAATTAGTAGATTCAATGCAAGCGGTCATGTTAGCAAACGCAACAATTCATGAAGCCTTTATTGAAGAGATATTTGCCATACCGGCTGAAGAAGTTGAATTAGATATTGTATTAAAGAATATTTTAAGTGTGGATATTCCAAGTATGATGTTCTCATATGACGAGTCCCTTGACACAAACTCTTTAAATTACGGTTATTTGAATTCAAACGAAGAGTTGGATGAAGCGATTAATAAATTAATTCAAGTATTGCCAGATTTACTTAAACTGACAGAACAAGAAAAAGCGTGTCAGTTAATGTCAGATGAAATCGAGAAAACAAGACGTCGTGTTAATGCATTAGATTCCTTGACGATTCCTCAACTAGAAGAAACGATTAAATTTATCAAAATGAAGTTAGAGGAAAATGAACGATCTAATATCACCAGATTGATTAAAGTTAAAAATATGAATAAGTCATAAGTAAACAGAAGAAATGGGGAATTAGAAAAAATGAAAAGTAATTATAAAAATATTTTAGTTGGTATTGATGGTTCGGAAGAATCAGAAAAGGCGTTTTTAAAAGCGAAAGAAATTGCAAAAAATAATGAAGCTGAACTAGTTATTGCTTGGATAAATACAGAGTTGGAGAGAAGGATTCCTGGAGAAGAATTATCTGATCGAGAAGAATTAATTTATAGTAGATACGTATCAGTTAAGGAAGCTGAGGCCAAAAATGATGGCGTAAAGAAAGTCATTTCTGTAGTTATGACTGGTGAACCGAAAAAATATTTATCTAAAGTAATACCTCAAAAATTTAATAGTGACTTGATAATATTGGGGGCAACTTCAACTAATATAGTAAGAAATATACTAATAGGATCAACAGCAAAATATGTAGTTAAAAATTCGAAGTGTTCTGTTCTTATTGTAAAATAGACTCCTATATAAATTAACGTTTACATCACTAAATTCTTGCAAATGACTCAATAGAATGCTTAATTACATAAAGAATCGTGTATATAGGAAAATCGTTTGCCATTTAACTTGAAACATTGAATTTCCTGTATCTTGAAATTTTTTAAACTATATTAATTAGATTGAGAGACTAAGAATTTTTTCATGTTTTCTTCGTTAGAGGACCGCCCTTTTATTTTCCAAAATCTTATTAAAATTTTTAGTTAAACTTGTTATAAAAAGTGAGTGTAGTAGGATGCACTAGCAAATTCTACTTTTTTGAATTCTCTGATTAAATATTTTTTTAACTATCACTGTTGATAGTTATTGAATTTAAAAATAGTTAATCTTAGTTAATTTATAACTATTAAATCAGAAAAGGATCTTAGAACTATTTTGAGAGCCTTAAATCAGTTCAAAAAGAATAAATTACATTGAATTTCTTATTGAAATTGTAATTCTATTTCAACTATTAATTTGATTAATGAGCAAGATAAGGTGTATGTATTCTGTTAATTTTAAAGATACCTTCTAATTAAGTACCAGAATAAAAAGAGTATTCTTTCAATACAGTGAATCAGTCAATAAATTATTTTTTTAAAATTTTCTTTAATGGATATATTATTTTACTAGGCTATTTTTTTAGTTACACTGTTTATGTTTAGCATAGGTTTATTATTAGGGGGGGTAGTACCCAATTTAAAAATAGCCAGTATTTGGGCAAGTATACTCTATTTCTCAATACTTATTTTTCTGGCGTAACCCTTCCTTTAAGGATTTACCAATATTTATTCAAAAAGCAGTTAGTGTTTTACCCTTGAAACAAGGAGTAAAACTACTGAAAATATTATCTCAAGAATATCTAAATCAATCATCTTGGCTACCTATAATGGTATTAACTACAGTAATGATTGTTTGTGGAGTTATTAGTATTAAAACTTTCAAATGGGCTTAATCAGTATCAAAAAAGCACTCGGAATAATTAAATATTCTGAGTGCTTTTTGTCAATATTATTTATTTAACTTATATTTTCAGTCGTTTATCTGCAGTTAAGGACTTAAAGAATTGAATAGTCATTAAAATAATGATAAAAACAAATGGAAATGAGGATAAGACTGATACTGCTTGTAGAGCCTCTAATCCTCCAGCATATAATAAAATAATAGCAATGATATTCGTAATATCAGCAACTTTTTTTCGTTTTTCTTCTTTAAACAGATAAACAACACTTTCACTAATTAATGCTAGTCTATTGTGTCTAAAAGTATTATAAGCAATGATTAGACCTAAAAATGCATACAGTGACCAAGGTTGTAAGCCCCAATGAAAAAAAGTGTAGTTCATGGATGCTCTAGCATTTCGAACGAAATTATCTGAAGCGATAGCAGGTTCATGTAGGTGCATAATAGGTTCTGAAACCCCCAAAAAAATGAGGCCAATTCCCATTCCAGAACTAAACAACATGGCAATCCATGAAATATAGCCAAATTGGGGTTCGTCCTTTTCTTTTCCTAATTTAATATCTCCGTACTTTGAAAACATTAAAAATAGGCATAAAATAATAAACGACAGCATTAACAGAGTATATAGCCAACCAAATTCGTTTGATATAAATCTTTGAGCTTTGCTTGTTATTTCTTCTAGTGAAAATATACCGAGTAGTGATTCTGGTAAGATTCCCTATACTGTAAATGCTATACAAATAAAAATAAAAATAGAAATAAAATATACTTTATACTTACTATTCCAAAAAATCGCTCCTTGTATTATTCTTAAAAATAAACTTTTTATAAAAGTTTCGTTAAAAAGTATATCATAAGTTTATTAAACAATAAGGAGTACATCATCTTTATCGGAAATTCTCATTATAGTCTAATATAGTTTACTGTGTAAGAACTTAGTGTTAGATGCAAAAATTTTATTGATCATTGGCTATATATTTTTATCAAAAAAAACAAATAAACTATTTTTTTAATAGCTTATTTGGTATCAACTTAAATAGAATTTCCCATTGAAATGGCGATTCTATTCCAACTATTAATCTGATTAATGAGCAAAATAAGGTCTATATATTCTGTATCAGAGTAAAACTGACGAATTTGCTTATATAAGGTATCAGATACTCGTTTTGTTGAGATATTCGTAACGTGTTCAGCCAATTTTAAAGCCACTTTCTCAGCATCGGAATAAAAGGAGCATTCTTCCCAGGCGTTTAGTCCGTAAATTCGTTCTTCGGTTTCTCCTGCTTTTCTAGCATCTAAAGCATGTGTATTGATACAGAAAGCACATTTATTAATTTGTGATATTCGTATTTTTATTAGTTCTTTTAACTTAGCATTTAATGCCACTTCTGAAAGATACTTCTCAGTTTGTAACATATTCTTTAAACCTTTAGGTGCTACTTTGTAGTAATCTATTCGTTGTGTCATAATTAAATACCCTCCTAATTGTGTTAGTTAAATTATAACTAATAAAGATACTTATAGCTATTATAATGCACGATATCATTATTCTTCTTAAAAAATTTAAATGTTGTGTATGTCGTTAAATCATATCTATTATTTTACGTTACATTTAAACTTTCATTATTCGATTAACTACTTTAAAATATACTAATGAAAGGATGAAATCATGAATACATACAATAAAAAAGATAATCCATTTCTAGTGAAAATTAATAGTGAATTACATTTTAACATCGAGGATATTATTATTCTGATTTGTTCTATTTTTATTGCATCTATTGGTTTGAATATGAATTCGACACCAATTGTTATAGGAGCCATGCTTATTTCTCCTCTAATGACTTCTGTGATAGGGATAGGAATTAGTTTGGCTTTTCAAGACACTTCCATTTTAAGAAAATCACTAACCTTACTAGCGCTACAAGTAGTTGTCAGTCTAGTTGTTTCAACGCTATATTTTTCTTTTTCACCACTAACTTATGCGAGTAGTGAAATAATAGCCAGAACAAATCCTACTATCTGGGATGTTGTGATTGCTTTTACAGGAGGAGTAGCTGGTGTAATAGGGTTTAAGAAAAAAACTGCTAACAATATTGTTCCTGGAGTTGCTATTGCTACAGCACTTATGCCGCCTCTTTGTACATTGGGATATGCTATTTCAATTCAGAATATGACTTATATTTTTGGTACGTTCTATTTGTTTGTTATTAATATCTTTTTCATCAGTCTTTCGACATTTATAACTGTTTATATTTTTGAAGCAAAAAATGATAAGCAGATTGATTCAAAAAAAAAGAAATCAACAAATGCAATGTTTATTATCTTGACAATTATTATCATTATACCTAGTATTTATACGGCTTCGTCAATGGTCAAAGATTCATTAAATGAAAATAATTTAAATCGATTTATTGAAAGTGAATTAAAAGACTCACTGATTTTAGAAAAGAAAATCTCAAAAGAAAAAAAGACAATTCATTTAACATTATCAGATACAAGTATCAATGATACTAAATTACAAAGTTTACAGAATAAATTACCAGAATATTATCTAGGTAATATGGATTTAAATATTAAACAAATTACTGAAACAGATAGTTTATCTGGAAAAGAATTAGAACATTTAATTCGACAGCTCATTGATTCAGAAACTTCTGTGAGACCGTCCACCAAGGAAGAACCCCAGGCTCTAGAGGACTTTATTATTGAAAAAAACAAAATAATAAAAACAAACTTTCCAATTGATATTGAAAAATTATATATGAATTCGGAAGTAGCTAGTAATGAAAAACAAATCAAAAACGTACTAACCATAGAACTTAAATCCAATCTTACGAAGAGTTTGGAAAGTGACATAGAAAGCTATGTTTTAGATACTTACGATAATAAGATAGACAATTTATCAATAGTATTTAAGGAATATGGGAATTAGATAAAGCGAGGATTGAAAATGGCTACTTATAATTATCAGACTAATTAAAAAAATAGAAGACTTGGAAAACTTTATCAAACATTGAACTGGAACCAAGTAGGTTTATCTGTAGATGAACTAAAAAATATGGCAATGGGAAGTTGGTATAGCCTCTATGTTTATGATGACCTAACTTTAATTGGAACTGGTCGGATTATTTCTGACGGCATTATCACTGGTTTAATATGTGGTGTTGGAGTGTATCCTTCTTATCAAAATCAAGGGATTGGAAAGGAAATCATTAAAAATCTAATAATTGAATGTGAAAAAAATAAAGTTTTCCCTCAGTTAATGTGTACTAAATCTTTGATACCGTTCTATAAATCTATAGGATTTGAAGAGTTCTAAACAGGAATGACTTATCCTATAGAAAGAGTGGGAAAATAATAATCTGTTATTTAATCCTTAGGTAGATATAATCTGATGTTATTGTTAGTTAAAAATTCAAATAAAAGGGTAAAATAATGAGTTTGTATGATAAATATTATAAAGAAGTAAACTATTTTGGAAATCCATATCCTGAATTAATAAAATATATGAAACAATTACCTAAGGGAACGTTGATTGACTTAGGAGCTGGGCAAGGTCGAGACAGTGTACCTTTATCTCGTATGGGATTTTTAGTTACTTCAGTAGATACTTCGTTAGTGGGATTAGAACAAATAAAATTGGAAGAACCTAAGATAAAAATATTACATAAAACCTGAATAATTCATAGCTTTAATTCTTTGGTACATTTTATTGAAATATGTATCAC
>NZ_FWFD01000006.1 GCF_900163795.1 Vagococcus fluvialis bH819
AAAAGTTTTAATGATATCAATGTTAAAGAATTTGACTATATCTTGTTAGATAGTATTTTTCATTTTTATAAAAATGATTTGGAAAAAGAAACAAAATTGTTAATGCAAATAATAGAAAGTATGGAAGTAGGAGCAATATTAATTAATTGTTTATTAAAGAATAATAGTGCTGAAAAACATTTAAAAAAAATTGTGAATAAATTTAAAATAGAAATATTAAAAGATAACCTGAATTATTCATACTTATTTGTCAGAACTAGCATTTATCCCGTATTAATACCGTTTACCACTTTAATCATTGTTCACCCGTTGGGTGAAGTAAAAAAGATACAAAAAGAGCACACTCTGTGATATTGTAAAGTCATCCAAAACCCAAATACCAAAAAGAGGTGTGCTCTTATATGGAAACTTTACAAGAAAAATCGCTGAAATTCAACTCAAATATGATTGTTTCAAACGATGGAGGACAATTGTCCAATGATGCCGGACTTCTTTTACTTTTTGAGTTTTTACACAAGATTAAGTTTGATGAGATGCTTAAGGAGTTCTTTCATTTAAATGATTCTCGTGCCTATTGTATTCATGAGTACGAAGAAATATTGAAGCAACTAATCGTACAACTCATCGCCGGTTATCCACAAGATTCCGCTGCGAACCGTCTACGCCTAGATCCTATTCTAAAGCAAGGGCTTGGAAAAGATCAGCTCGCTTCTCAATCCATGATTTCTCGCTTTATTCATGAACTGACTGAAGAAAATGTGGCTCAATTCCAACAAATCGCCAAAGGCTTGGCAGATGATTGGATCCACCTTACGAACACACAACACATGGTGATTGATATCGATTCTACGCACTCGGATACCTTTGTCCATCAAGAACACACAGATTTCAACACGCATTACGGTACCAATGGGTACCATCCTTTAGTCGCTTTTGACGGATTAACTGGATTGTTTTTAGATGCCCGACTTCGTCCTGGAAATGTCTATACGTCCAATGCGGCAGAAGACTTTTTAGCCGCTATTATCCGTCAGCACAAGAAACATTCTTGTGAGATGTTTCTGACTGTTCGTGGAGACAGTGGCTTTGCCAAACCAGAGATCTATTCCCTTTGTGAAGAAGAACAAGTCAAGTATGTGATTCGGTTGAAAGTGAATCATAAACTGAAAGATCTCGCACATCACCGCGTGCATTATGGAGAAACCACGGACTTCACTAAGGACGAACACCAATATTTTATTATGGACTATCAAGTAGGTAGTTGGGATATTTCCTGAGAAGTCGCTGTAAAAGCGACTCGTGAAGCTGGAGACCTTCTGTTTACTAAGTATGAGTTTATTGTCACTAACTTTCATGGACTCTCTGCCGAAACTGTATTTAAGCTGTATCAAAAGCGTGGTACGATGGAAAATTGTATCAAAGAAATCAAGAATGGGTTTTCCTTTGATAAGACCGACAGCTCAACTTATGTGGCGAATCAAGCTCGAATGATGATGAGTTGTATCGCCTACAATTTGGTCCATCTCATGAAAGAAGCGACCTTTCCAAAGGAAATGAAACGGTCGACCATTTCAACAATTCGTTTCAAACTCTTTCATATTGCAGGAAGGCTAACGAGTCATGCCAGGCAACTAAGAGTTCGTTTGGCATCATCTCACGTATTTGATTCCCTCTTTTGGGAAGTGCTTGAGAATATTCAATCGCTTGTCCTCTTGCATTAGCTTTTTGAATGAGTCAGACGCCTTTTTTTAAGTAGTGTAAAACCAAGGGGGTGGTATACCCTTTTTTTGGGCGGACCTATCAAACTCTGCCTGAACCGACTTTATTCGAGCCAGTCAAGACAACAAAAATACTCAAATGAACGAAAATAGTCAGTGAAATAGTTATCCACAGATAGCTATGAATTATTCAGGTATAATCATATTTTCTAATTCTAAATCATCATCTTTTTGGCTTTGAGTATTTCTTTTTATTGATTCTTAATAAGTGCTTCTTAGTATTTTCAGGACTTTACACATTGCTTATACCGAATATTGATGTGCATACTTTTGAATGATTTCTATGAGGATAACTAGGCAAGACTAGACGAAGTAGTATCTGAAGAAAGAATAATAGGAATTGAGAAGGCTGCTACAGCTCTTTACGAAGATGAAGTTGATGAAGAGAGAATCTACAAAATAAAAGTGTATCAAAATCGGGTACACAGGGCATTTCAGAATGTGTTGTAAGGAGACTAAAACCTTGCAAAACATTTATTTTAATAAGTGTTCATATGGCGAGAAACTTGGTGTTTTAAGTAACAATAAGCTCCAAAACGAAATTGAACAAAACACAACTTTTTTAACAAAGCCTACAATAAGCGGTTTATAGCACTTTACTAAACGATACGAAATACCTTTCGATGGTTTGAATAGGGAGAAATTAAACCTGTTAATTGATTATGAGCGATTTCGTGACGGTCAATGATTAACGATGCGGTTGGTCGGGGATATCACTTTTTAGTGAATAAATCCGGATTGAATAAAGATAGTACACTGACTTAATAAGTTATATATTTCAATTGAAATAAGGAAACATCCGTATAGATTATATTCAAACATTAGCAAACGCTTTAATGTTTGAATGTTTATAAATTAAACATTAAGTGTAGAGTTTTCTAAAGAAATGTTGTATAGTGAGTTTATAAATGAGGAGGACGGGTATGAATAAATATCAAAGACATGAAGCAATCATTCGATGGGTGAATGAACAAGGAACTGTCAGGGTTTCAGAGATTGTGTCTCGCTATAATGTGTCAGATATGACAGTGAGAAGAGATTTAGAAGAGTTAGATGATCAGGGGCTATTAAAGAAAATCCATGGTGGGGCTCGTAGTAATAGTGCGTTTCAATATAAGGAAATCACGCATGAAGATAAATTTGATAAGAATACGGACCAGAAACGATATATAGCTCAAAGAGCCTCTGAATTAATTGATGAAGGGGATGTAATCTTTATTGGGCCAGGAACGACCACGGCTTTGTTAGCAGAGGTGATTAATTACCAAGCCCTGTCGGTTGTAACAAACTGCCTTCCCATCTTTAATATTCTATTAAAGAAAAAGTCCGAGACATTCCATGTCTATCTACTCGGTGGTGAGATGAGAAGTGTCACACAGTCGTTTGTAGGTGAGATTACGAATATGTCTTTGGAGAATATGCGGTTCGGGAAGATATTTTTTGGTGGTAATGGTGTTAAAGACGGGATTGTCATGACGTCATCTGTCGCAGAAGCCTACACTCAAAAGATGGCATTAGAGCACTCGGTAGAGAGTTATTTGTTATTGGATTCGTCAAAGGTTTGGAAAGAGGATTTCTCTAAATTATGTCACTTATCTGACCTAACAGCGGTAGTTATGGAAGAATCTAATGAGGATAAAAAACAAGCAATTCAAGTATACACAGAATTAATTGTTTAACTAAACACACAATACTAAAGTAAACTCCTTCTAAACTCAAGTCAGTTGAGTTTAGAAGGAGTTTTTTGCATACCAATAAAAAAGTTTTATGGCAATAAAGTTGATTAAATCAACGTTTAAACAATTAATGAACACTGTTTAAACAATAAACGTTTAAAAAGTGTTGACTTTTTCGACATTCGTGATATATTATATGTATAGTAAATCAGAAAGCGTTTTCTACTATCGAACGGAAAAAGGCAAAGCAAAATTAGCAGACATAAAGGAGCAATAAGATGAAAGTTATATTGGGTGCGGATAGAGACGGTAAACAGTTAAAAGAGATTGTGAAGGCCCATCTATTAGATGAGAACTATGATGTGATTGACGTCAGTGAAGAATTAACAGCTGACTTTGTAGATACTACTTTAGCTGTTGCGAAGAAAGTGAACGAAGAAGAGAGACACTTAGGAATTGTCATTGATGGGTATGGCGCAGGGAGTTTCATGGTTGCGACTAAGATTAAGGGGATGGTTGCAGCTGAAGTCTCTGATGAACGATCTGCTTATATGACGCGTGAACATAATAATTCAAGAATGATTACCATAGGAGCCAATATTGTAGGACCTGAATTAGCAAAGAATATTGCTACTGAATTTTTATCTGCAGACTATGATGGTGGACGCCATCAAGTGCGTGTAGATATGTTGAACAAGATGTGTTAATTAAATTAACTGGAGGAGAAAAAATGAAAATTGCTATTGGATGCGATCATATTGTAACCTATGAAAAGATTGCTGTAGTTGATTATTTGAAGAAACAAGGCTATGAGGTCCTTGACTTTGGAACATATGACAATGTCAGAACACACTATCCTATCTACGGGAAAAAGGTGGGAGAGGCTGTAGCGAGTGGCCAAGCAGACCTAGGGATTTGTATCTGTGGTACTGGTGTAGGAATTAATAACGCCGTAAATAAGGTAGCAGGTATCCGTTCAGCTTTAGTTCGTGATATGTCAACAGCTATCTATGCAAAAGAAGAATTGAATGCGAATGTAATTGGTTTTGGTGGCAAGATTACGGGTGAATTACTCATGTGTGATATTATTGATGCTTTTATAGCAGCTGAATATAAAAAAACAGACGAAAACAAAGAATTAATTGCCAAGATTAGTCATTTAGATCATGCAGAAGTAGACCAGACAGACCCAGATTTCTTTAAAGAATTTCTTGAAAAATGGGACCGTGGCGAATACAAAGATTAGGTGAAGAGGTGACCTTATGTCAATCTTAACTGTCACAATGAATCCATCTGTGGATATCGCTTATCAATTACCAACATTCAAATTGGATGATGTCAATCGAGTGAGTAATGTGAATAAGTCTGCAGGTGGTAAAGGCTTGAATGTAACCAGAGTCTTAAAAGAAATAGATGAAGATCTTACAGCAACTGGATTAGTAGGAGGAGACCTTGGGAATTATATTAAGTCTCAATTAGACCAAGGAGCTATTCATCATGACTTTTACCAGATTAAGGGAAATACAAGAAACTGCATTGCTATCTTACATGAAGGAATGCAGACAGAGATTCTTGAATCAGGTCCGACCATCTCAGATGTAGAGGGAGAAGCCTTTAAAAATCATTTTGAAAGCTTGCTGAAGGATGCTGAAGTTGTGTCAATATCGGGTAGCACCCCTTCAGGCTTAGCAACAGATTACTATGTTGAACTCATTATGATTGCTAATGCTAAGGAAGTCCCAGTAGTATTAGACACCTCCGGAGAAAGTTTAAGACAAGTTCTATTATCTGGACATAAACCAAAAGTCATTAAGCCTAATGTGGATGAATTATCACAATTACTAGGCAGAGAATTAGATAAAGATTTAAATCTATTAAAAGAAGCACTGCAAGACAGCTTATTCAATGGTGTGGAGTGGGTCATTGTCTCACTCGGTTCTGAAGGTGCTTTTGCTAAACATAATGATTTGTATTACAAAGTAGACATTCCAACCATTGATATCGTGAATCCGGTTGGATCAGGTGATTCGACTGTAGCAGGAATCGTATCGGGAATCACTCGTAATTATGACGATGTGGCATTGCTGAAACATGCGAACGTCTTAGGAATGTTAAATGCTCAAGAAGAAATAACAGGCCATGTTAATTTGAATCACTATGAGGCCTTATTCAATAAAATTCAAGTTAGAGGAGTATAAAAATGACTAAACTAGATTACCTAAACAAATTGACTGATGATAAGGGCGTTATCTCAGCCCTAGCCTTTGACCAACGTGGTGCCCTAAAGAGAATGATTAGTAAGTATCAAAGTGAGGAGCCAACCGTTGAACAGATTGAACGATTAAAAGAAATTGTATCAGAAGAACTTACACCGTATGCGTCATCAATTCTACTTGATCCAGAATACGGTCTACCAGCTGCGCAAGCACGTGATGATAATGCTGGATTATTACTAGCCTATGAAAAGACTGGATATGACGCTACGACGACCGATCGTTTACCAGATTGCTTAGTAGAATGGTCAGTAAAACGCATTAAAGAACAAGGTGCAGATGCTGTTAAGTTCCTACTTTATTATGATGTGGATGGTAGTGGGTTTGTTAATCTTCAAAAACAAGCATACATGGAAAGAATTGGTTCAGAATGTGCGGCAGAGGATATTCCATTCTTCCTTGAAATTCTTGCATACGACGAAAATATTGAAGATAACGGAAGTCTTGAATTCGCAAAAGTGAAAGCGCATAAAGTGAATGGTGCGATGAAAGTATTCTCTCAAGATCGCTTTGGAGTTGATGTGCTTAAAGTGGAAGTGCCAGTGAATATGAATTATGTAGAAGGATTTGCGAGCGGAGAAGTATTACATTCTCAAGAAGAGGCCAAAGCAGCTTTTAAAGAACAAGATGCGTCAACAGACCTACCTTATATCTATCTAAGTGCAGGTGTAAGCGCTAAATTATTCCAAGATACTTTAGAATTCGCTTATGAAGCCGGTGCGAGATTTAATGGTGTATTATGTGGACGTGCAACATGGGCAGGATCTGTTCAAGTCTTTATTGAACAAGGGGAAGAAGCGGCTCGTGAATGGTTACAGACAGAAGGAAGAAAGAATATAGAAGACCTGAATGAAGTCCTCAATCGTACTGCAGTAGCCTGCGACTTTGGGTTATAATAAAGGTATTCTGGAAAAAGGAGGAACTAACATGAACAAAGATGAAGTGGGAATGATTGGCTTCGAAATTGTTGCCTATGCAGGAGAAGCACGATCTAAACTATTAGATGCTTTGAACAAAGCAAAAGATGGCGACTTTGACGAAGCTGAGAGACTTGTGGCAGAAGCTGAAGAAGTGATAGTTGGTGCACATAATGCTCAGACTGATCTCCTTGCTAAAGAAGCATCTGGCGAAGAGATTGAATACAGTGTCATTATGATGCATGGTCAAGACCATCTGATGACGACCATACTACTTAAAGATCTAATTAATCACTTAATTGGATTCTATAAGAAAGGCTAGGGTAAAGCTATGAATACATTAATTGCTCAAATTGAAAAAGCGAAACCTTTCTTCGAAAAAATTTCTCGTAATATCTATATCCGTGCTATCCGTGATGGCTTTATCGCGGGTATGCCAGTCATTCTTTTCTCTAGTATATTTATTCTACTAGCCTATGTGCCAAACGCATGGGGATTCCACTGGAGTCCTGAAGTTGAGAATTTCTTAATGGTCCCTTATAACTATTCTATGGGAATCTTAGCTTTCTTTGTATCAGGGACGACAGCAAAGTCATTGACCGATTCTATGAATCGAGACATGGAATCAACTAATCAGATAAACTATATCTCAACTATGCTAGCAACGATGGTAGGCTTCTTATTGATGGCAGCCGATCCTGCCCAAGAAGGTGGATTCTTAACGGAATTCATGGGGACGAAGGGGCTAATCACAGCCTTTATCGCTGCATTCGTGACGGTCAATGTCTATAAAGTATGTGTGAAGAATAATGTGACGATTCCAATGCCAGAAGAAGTCCCACCTAATATATCTCAAGTGTTTAAGGACTTAATTCCTTTTACTGTCTCAGTGGTTATCCTTTATGCGGTTTCGTTATTTGTAAGAAGCACACTGGGCGTAAATGTTGCTGAATCTATTGGTACCTTACTTGCGCCTTTATTCCAAGCAGCAGATGGTTACTTGGGGATTACCATTATCTTTGGTGCGTATGCATTCTTCTGGTTCATTGGGATTCATGGTCCTTCAATTGTTGAGCCAGCTATTGCAGCTATTACCTATGCCAACATTGATGTGAACTTACAATTACTACAAGCAGGTGAACATGCGGATAAAATCTTAACATCTGGAACTCAGATGTTCATTGTCACAATGGGGGGTACTGGTGCAACGCTTGTTGTTCCATTCATGTTTATGTGGATGACTAAGTCTAAGCGTAACAAAGCCATTGGACGCGCGTCTGTTATACCCACATTCTTTGGGGTGAATGAACCTCTCTTGTTCGGGGCACCCATCGTCTTGAATCCTGTATTCTTTGTGCCATTTATCTTTGCACCGATTGCCAATGTTTGGATCTTTAAATTCTTTATCGATGCCTTAGGAATGAATAGCTTTACAACGAATCTTCCTTGGACAACACCAGCACCGCTTGGTATCTTGTTAGGAACGAACTTCCAATTCTTATCCTTTGTCCTGGTTGCCGTCTTAATCATCGTGGATGTCTTAATCTACTACCCGTTCTTGAAGGTCTATGACCGTCAGATTCTAGCGGAAGAAGAGTCAGGAGTATCATCGTCTGATGAATTAAAAGCCAAAGTTGAACAGAGCTTTGATACACGTAAAGCTACAGCGATTCTTGAGAAGAGTCAGGTTGAAGAGACTACAACAGTGAAAGCTGAGCCTTCAACAGCTGTTAAAGCGACAGAATCAACTAATGTACTGGTACTATGTGCAGGTGGTGGAACGAGTGGACTTTTAGCCAATGCCTTGAACAAGGCTGCTAAAGAATATGATAGACCTATTAAGGCTACAGCTGGAAGCTATGGAGCACACCGCGAGATACTTCCTCAATATCAATTTGTTATTCTAGCACCACAAGTAGCTTCTAATTATGAGGATATGAAAGCAGAGACGGATAAGTTAGGCATCAAGCTGGCTAAGACAGCCGGAGCGGAATATATAGCATTGACGCGTGATGGTGAAGGTGCTTTAGCATTTGTTGAAGAGAATTTACAATAAGGAATCGAGGCTAATTAATGAAAACATTACCAAAGAACTTTATTTTCGGTGGGGCAACTGCGGCTTATCAAGCAGAAGGAGCCACCAAGACGGATGGCAAAGGGCCTGTTGCTTGGGATAAGTATCTGGAGGATAATTACTGGTATACTGCGGAACCTGCAAGTGATTTCTACCACAAGTATCCCGTTGATCTTCAGCTTGCGGAAGAGTTTGGTGTGAATGGTATTCGAATCTCTATCGCTTGGTCACGAATCTTTCCAACGGGTTATGGAGAAGTGAATGCAAAAGGGGTTGAATATTACCACAATCTATTCAATGAATGTCATAAACGACATGTGGAGCCTTTTGTAACACTCCATCACTTTGATACACCGGAAGCACTTCATTCTAAAGGTGACTTTTTGAACAGAGAAAACATCGATCACTTTGTCGATTATGCAGAATTTTGCTTTAAGGAATTCACTCAAGTAAAGTACTGGACTACTTTTAATGAAATCGGACCTATTGGGGATGGGCAATATCTGGTTGGTAAATTCCCGCCAGGTATCAAGTATGATCTAGCTAAAGTCTTCCAATCACATCATAATATGATGGTTGCCCATGCAAGAGCGGTCAAATTATATAAAGAAGCGGACTATAGCGGTGAGATAGGTGTAGTGCATGCCTTGCCAACTAAGTATCCTCTAGACCCAGAGAACCCTGAAGATGTACGTGCGGCGGAGTTAGAGGATATCATCCATAATAAATTCATCCTGGATGCGACTTATCTTGGAGAGTATTCTGAGAAAACAATGGATGGTGTGAATCACATACTTGCAGTGAATGGTGGACAGTTAGACCTAAGAGATGAAGACTTTGAAGCTTTAAAAGCTGCCAAAGATATGAATGACTTCCTTGGAATTAATTATTACATGAGTGATTGGATGAAAGCCTTTGAAGGTGAGACAGAGATTACACACAACTCTAAAGGAGATAAAGGTGGATCTAAATATCAGATTAAAGGTGTCGGCCAGCGAGAATTTGATGTTGATGTCCCTCGTACTGATTGGGATTGGATGATTTATCCTCAGGGCTTATATGATCAGATTATGCGCGTTAAAAAAGATTATCCGAATTACAAGAAAATCTATATCACTGAGAATGGATTAGGCTATAAGGATGATTTTGTTGATGGAACTGTCTATGATGATGCACGAATTGACTATGTGAAACAACATTTAGAAGCCATTTCAGATGCGATACGAGACGGCGCTGTGGTTGAAGGATACTTCATCTGGTCTCTCATGGATGTCTTCTCTTGGTCTAATGGCTATGAAAAACGCTATGGACTATTCTACGTAGATTTTGAGACGCAAGAACGCTATCCAAAGAAGAGTGCCTATTGGTACAAAGAACTTGCAGCAACTCAAGAAATTAAATAATGACTTAAAAGGGAGACGCGGGTCTTCCTTTTTAATTTGTCGACTAAGTTAGAAAGTTAATTTTA
>NZ_FWFD01000016.1 GCF_900163795.1 Vagococcus fluvialis bH819
GTGGCGACAGCCGTTTATGAAGGGGATCAAACCTTTAATAATAGCTATAAACCAGTGACTAAAATAGTAACAGATAAGAAAATACCCAAAAATGGTTCTCAAAATAAATTACCTAAAACTGGAGAACAAAAATTCACATTTATTAAATATTTAGGTTTATTTTTAATATTGGGGAGTATATATTTTTTTAAAAGAAAAAATTTTTATTTATTAAATAGAACTAATAAATAAAAATTTTAAAGAATTAAATCTAAGCCTTTTCTTAAATTTAGTATTCTTTGTCAAATGATGTATATGTGTTAAATAAAAGAAAGTATTAAGCAACGAAAATCAAATGATTTTCGTTGCTTATTTTTTGTCTTTAAAACTAATGAGAATCCGATACTTATAACTATAAAAATTTCGGTAACCGTAAGCAATCCATTTAATGAGTTTGATTTTATTAATAGAACTTTCCAAGGGACCGTTAAAAAAAGGAAGCTTAAAGGTATTTTCTATCCGTGGAAGATGTTTTTTTAATGTAGTCAGAGAGGTGATCATTGGCTGAGAAATTGATCCGGTACTCGTCAATAAAACAGCTGAAAAAGCATCATAATTATTGGTTTTACAACAGTACAATAATTCTTGAGAGAGTCTGTAGGTATCATTTAACTCATTATTTAAGCCAAGTAAATAATCCCTGATTTCAGTTTCTTTCAGAACGGATTTGAATAAACGTTGATAATGATAGTCTGTATAATTTAATTCTTTGGAATCTTTTAAAAATAATTTCCAGTACCTTTTCATTTTTCTATAGACTTTAAGGTCTACAGCATTGTTTGTTCAGTAAAGATTCATTGTTTTGATCCGCGTAACATTTAAAGAACGATTACTCAGTTGAACTAAATGAAAACGATCAATAATAACTGAGACATTAGGAAACAGTTTTTTAGCTAATTTGAAGTACCCTGCATTCATGTCGACTACAATTGTTTTAACTTGGTTTCTATCTTTTAAAGAGTAGTTAAGGAAATGCGTCTCCATTGTTTTAGATAGATTATCAGGTAAAATATCAAAATTTTTATGAGAAACGGAATCTGAATAAATAAAGCTATATTTCCCTTTTCCCTCTTTAACTCCCGTAAATTTATCGAAGGATAAATTAGGTGGAAGTTAATCATAATTATTGGTTAACGCTTTACCAAAAGAAAGGAGTATACGACTGACTGTCGTAGAAGACACGGAGCGCCTTTTAGCTAAATATCTTGAAGAAATCGCATCTGATAATTCAACGGTAATGGATTATTTTACCCTTTTAACAATAAAACAGTATTTTTCAATTTCTAGAGATTCAGCTAAAAAAGAAGATTCACAATGTCGACACAAAAGCGTTGTTTCTTTAAATGAAGATATGTCGCCCAATGGGTCGTATTAAGCCATTTGATTGAGTCGTCAAAAACCATTTTTTACAATACAATATTTTTCATTTTTAACAACACAACACGGACAAGCTTTAGGTTGATAAGTAAGCGTTCCGTAATAAATTTTTGATAGAACCCCCTTTATTAACTTCTCCTCACAGAAAGAAGTGTTAAAAGTAATATTTTTATCTTTTAAATCAAGTGAAATTCGAATACAATGGTTAAGAGACATATGAATCTTCCTTTCTAAAATAGGGTTTTATCACTTTTATTTTAACTGGAAAGTTCATATGTTTCTATTTTTTTATCTTTAAAGATGTTTAAAATTCAATAATCATAAATAAGTTTAATTTTATTGATAGAACCTTCCAATGGGCCATTAAAAAAGATATTTAAAGGTATTTTCTATCTGTGCAATTCTTTTTCAATGTGTTGACAGAGGTGAGCATTGTTGATAAATTGATTCAGGGATCGCAAATAGAATATCTGAAAAAAACTTTTACAACAGTGCCGTATGATAATTTACTATTAAAAAAAAGAAAATACTTAGAAATTTCTTTCCTTGATACTAAGAAAGATTTCAAGACCTACTTATCCAGAGAAACTCATCCTGAAGTCTCTAATTACTCATAAGAGACTTTTTAACACCTTTTCCTTGAACTGATATCATTTCCATTTAAAACATTCTCACAAGCTTATTAAGATGTTTTTAAAAAGAGCTAAAAAAGAAGCTGACAAATATGCCAACTTCTTTTTTTAGTTACAGTTATAAAAGCAATTTTTGCGACTAGTTCAGAAACTTTGAGGTAAATCCTTTTCTTACTACTCTAGATTTACTCTTCTGTTGTTTCGTTTTCTTCGACGATCGTTTCCGTTGTTTCGATTACTTCTTCCACAACTTCTTCTTCGACTTCTTTAGCCACTTTCGCCATTGTTGATACTAGCGCATCCTCTTCTAAACGAATTAAACGCACTCCTTGTGTTGATCGACCCGTTTGAGAAACTGTATCTACACTAAATCGAATGATAACACCTTTGTTTGTGATCAACATAATATCTTCTTCACCAGTAACAGTCGTTAAGCCAGCTAAGTTTCCATTACGCTCTGTAATGTTAGCAGTCTTAATCCCTTTACCTCCACGGCCTTTAATCGGATATTCAGTAGCAGCTGTTCGCTTACCATAACCTTTTTCAGTGATAATCAAAACTTCTGATTCTGGATGTAAAATAGCCATACCGACCACATAGTCTTCATCTCTTAAACGAATACCACGAACACCAGCAGCGCTACGTCCCATTGAACGAACTTTTTCTTCGTTAAATGTTGATGAATAGCCTTTGTGTGTTCCGATGATGATATTTTCCTGACCATTTGTTAATGCTACATTAATTAAAGAATCCCCTTCTTTTAAGCCGATTGCTTTAAGTCCGTTTGTTCTAATATTTAAAAACTCCATAACAGATGTTTTCTTCACTGTTCCAAGTTTTGTAGTAAAGAATAGATAGTGACCTTCTTCTGCTTTACCTTCCACATTAATAATCGCTTCAATTTTTTCCGAAGAATCAATTCCTAATAAATTGATAACTGGAATACCCTTAGCAGTCCGACCATATTCTGGAATTTCATACCCTTTAGCTCTGTAAACTTTACCAGTATCTGTAAAGAATAATAAACTATCATGAGTAGAACAAGACACAAGATTCTCAACGAAATCATCATTATGAACGCCCATACCTTGAACACCACGTCCCCCACGATTTTGAGTTCTAAACTCTGTACTTGGCAAGCGTTTGATATAACCATTATGAGTTAACGTAATCACGATGTCCTCTTCTTCGATTAAATCTTCGTCTTCAAGACTTAAGACCTCACCAACAAGAAGTTCAGTACGCCTAGCATCACTATATTTTCTTTGAATTTCATCAAGTTCAGTTGCGATAATTTCAAGAACACGATCATGATTAGCTAAAATATCTTTCAAATCAGCAATTAATAATAATAATTCCTGATATTCGTTTTCAATTTTATCACGTTCTAAACCAGTTAAACGGCGTAAACGCATGTCTAAAATGGCTTGCGCTTGACGATCTGATAATTCAAATTTCTCGATCAATGATTGTTTCGCCACATCATCTGAGTTAGAAGAACGAATCGTACGAATAATTTCATCAATATGATCTAAAGCAATACGTAAGCCTTCTAAGATATGTGCTCTGGCTTCTGCTTTATTTTTATCAAATTCAGTCCGTCTAACAATTACTTCTTCTTGATGTTCTAAATAATACTCTAAAATTGATTTCAAACTTAAAACTTTTGGCACACCTTTAACAATTGCCAACATATTGAAACCAAAACTCGTTTGAAGTGAAGTCAATTTATATAAATTATTTAAAACAACTGATGCACTTACATCACGTCGGACTTCAATCACGATTCGCATACCTTCACGTGAAGATTCATCCCTTAAGTCAGTAATGCCTTCAATTCGTTTTTCACGGTGAAGATCAGCAATTCTTTCAACTAGCTTCGCTTTATTAACCATATAAGGAATTTCAGTCACAATAATGCGTTCTTTACCATTCTTCATTTCTTCAATATTAACTTTAGCACGAACAATAATTTTCCCTTTACCAGTTTCATAGGCACGTCTGATACCTGATTTACCCATCACTAAACCACCAGTTGGAAAATCTGGTCCAGGTAAAGCTTCCATCAAATCAGCTGTTGTTGCCTCACCATTGGCCATTAAAACTTTTAAGGCATCAATCACCTCTGTTAAATTGTGAGGTGGAATGTTTGTTGCCATACCTACAGCAATCCCTGTTGTTCCATTTACTAAAAGGTTAGGGAAACGAGCTGGTAGAACTTCTGGCTCACGTTCTGTTTCATCATAGTTATTTTGAAAATTAACTGTATTTTTGTTGATATCTCTCAACATCTCAACAGCAATTTTACTCATACGTGCTTCGGTATAACGCATAGCAGCGGCCCCGTCACCATCGACAGAACCAAAGTTACCATGGCCATCCACTAACATATTACGGTAGCTAAATGGTTGTGCCATACGAACCATTGATTCATAAATCGCACTATCCCCATGTGGATGGTATTTACCCATAACATCCCCAACAATACGAGCTGATTTTTTGTGAGCTTTATCTGGTGTGACACCCATTTCATTCATTCCATATAAAATACGACGATGAACAGGTTTCAAACCATCTCTAACATCTGGAAGGGCACGCGATACAATAACACTCATAGCGTAATCGATAAACGAATCTTCCATCTCATCTGTTAGATTTATATCTTTAATATTCTCTTTAAATTCCTCAGACATGAACGAACCTCCTTTTTATAGTCAGCAGATTAAAAATCAATGTTTAACCCACCTTGTTTTAATTACTTAGATATCCAAGTTTTTAACATAATGAGCATTCGCTTCAATAAAATCACGTCTTGGCTCAACTTTATCACCCATTAACATTTCAAATACTGCATCTGCTTTGATTGCATCTTCCACACTCACACGTAACATCGTTCTTTGTTCTGGATCCATGGTCGTATCCCATAATTGATGATCATCCATTTCTCCCAAACCTTTGTAACGTTGAACACTTGCTTTTGGCGTTGCTGGAAGTGAAGCAACAACCTCTGCTAAACGATCATCTGCATCTTTTCCTGGCTGTACATAGGTAATATTTTTACCTTGTTTGACACCGTATAATGGTGGTTGAGCAATATAAACATAACCAGCTTCAACAACAGGACGCATATAACGATAAAAAAGAGTTAATAATAACGTCCTAATATGAGCTCCATCCACGTCCGCATCGGTCATGATAACAAGTTTATGATAGCGTGCTTTGGAAACATCAAAATCAGAACCAAAACCAGTTCCCATGGCTGTAAATAAAGAGCGAATTTCTTGATTGCCTAATATTTTATCCATCGTTGCTTTTTCAACATTTAAGATTTTCCCACGAATCGGTAAAATTGCTTGGGTACGACGGTCACGACCAGTTTTTGCTGATCCACCGGCAGAGTCCCCTTCCACAACAAATAATTCACATTCTTCAGGAACACGGCTCGAGCAATCTGCTAATTTACCAGGTAAACTACTAATTTCTAACGCACCTTTACGACGTGTTACTTCACGAGCACGTTTAGCTGCTAGACGTGCTTTAGAGGCTAGAATTCCTTTTTCAATCACTTTTTTAGCTGTAACTGGATTTTCTAATAAAAATTTATTAAAAGCTTCAGAGAACAAACGATCTGTTACAGTACGAACTTCTGAGTTACCTAATTTTGTTTTTGTTTGCCCTTCAAACTGAGGTTCTGGATGCTTAATTGAGATAATCGCAGTGATCCCCTCACGAACATCTTCCCCACTCAAATTTTCTTCATTTTCTTTAATAATTTTTTGTTTTCTTGCATAATCATTGATCACACGGGTCAGTGCTGTACGGAAACCAAATTCATGGGTTCCACCTTCATAAGTATGAATATTATTTGCAAAACTCAATAGATTAGTATGATAACCATCCGTATATTGAATAGCAACTTCAACTGTAATATCTTGTTGCTCACCTTCTGTAAAAATCGGCTCATCAAAAATAACAGTTTTATTTTTATTTAAATATTCAACATAACTTTTAATTCCACCTTCATAATGGAAAGCTTCATATTTTGTCTCTTCTTCACGTTTATCTTCAATACTTATTTTTAGGCCTTTATTTAAGAATGCTAATTCACGGATACGTGTTTGTAATTTGTCATATTCAAAAACTGTTGTTTCTGTAAAAATATCAGCATCTGGTTTGAAATTAATTGTTGTTCCATGCTCTTGAGTCTCACCAATTACTTTTAAGTCATCACAAATTTTTCCACGGCTAAATTCTTGAAAATGGATTTTCCCATCCACTTGAACTTTAACCGTTAAAGATTCAGATAGTGCATTAACAACTGAAGAACCAACTCCATGAAGACCACCAGAAACTTTATAGCCACCGCCACCAAATTTTCCTCCAGCATGAAGAACAGTTAATACAGTTTCAACAGCTGGGCGACCTGTTTTTTCTTGAATCCCAACTGGAATTCCACGTCCATCATCTATTACGGTAATACTATTATTTTTTTCAATAACAACATTAATTTCTGTACAGTGGCCTGCTAAAGCCTCATCGATTGAATTATCAACAATTTCCCAAACTAAATGGTGTAAACCTTGTGGTCCTGTCGAACCAATGTACATTCCAGGTCTTTTACGAACAGCTTCTAGGCCTTCTAAAACTTGGATTTGACTGGCATCATAAGCATGTTGTTCATTAATTTTGTTTTCTTCCGTCACTTTATTCACCGTCCCCTTCTATCATTCCTTCTGAAATATTAAATATCTCAGGTGTAATACTTAATTTGTTATCCAAATGAGTTAAACTTGTTGTTGTTAAGAATGTTTGTAATTTGTTCTCGATAAATTCCATTAAATGAACTTGACGATCGTCATCTAACTCACTTAATACATCATCTAAAAGTAAGATTGGATATTCTCCGATTTCCTCATTAATTAATTCAATTTCAGCCAACTTAACACTGAGTGCTGTTGTTCGTTGTTGACCTTGAGAACCAAAATTTTGAACATTTCGTTCATTCACATAAAAATGTAAATCATCACGATGAATACCTACAGACGTTGTCAAATGTTTTAAATCTTTTGGCATAGCTTCTTTTAAAGCATTTAGAAGAAGCTCAGATAATTCATCCTCAGTCATTTCATCTGTGAAATGTAACTGACTTTGATAACTTATTTTTAGATTTTCTTTTTGATATGTTATTTTTTGGTGAATCTGATTGGCCCAGACTTCTAATTTTTTCACAAAATTTAGGCGGTGATATAAAACAAAACCACCTGCCTTAGCTAATTGTTCTGATAGAACATCTAAATAAATCAAATCTTTATTTTGGCTAAAAGCCATTTTTTTTAAATATTGATTTCTTTGCTTCAAAACATTTTGATAAGTACTTAAATTATGTAAATATTGAGGATTAATTTGGCCAATTTCCATATCTAAAAATTTCCGACGATTCTGGGGCGCACCTTTAACTAAAAAAAGATCTTCGGGAGCAAACAAAATAACGTTTAAATGGCCTACATAGTGGCTTAGTTTACTTTGTTCTAATCCATTAACCTTGGATTTTTTTCCTTTGTTCGAGATAATCATAGTCAAATCAAGAGAGCCATTAAGACGCTGGATTTTGCCTTCAATTCTTGCAAATTCTTTTTGCCACTGAATCATTTCTCTTTCATTATTAGTTCGGTGGCTCCTAGCTAAAGAAAGAACATAGATACTTTCGAGTAAATTCGTTTTCCCTTGAGCATTTTCTCCTAAAAAAATATTTAATTTAGAAGAAAATTTTAAGTCAAGAGTATCGTAATTACGATAGTTTTTTAAAGAAATCGTTTCTATAATCATCTGTATTAATCCTTATCTTGTGGCATTTTAGCCATAAAAAAAGTACCTAGATCAGGTATTTCAATCATCATTTCTGCATATAATTTTCGCCCACGACGATTTTCTAACTCTCCATCTACATAAACTGCATGTTCTTGTAGATACCATTTTGCCATTCCGCCACTAGATATCACATTCACTTCTTTTAAAAATTGACCTAATGTGATGTATTCTGTATCAGCTTTTAATAAAAAACTCTTTTTCATAAATTTTCACCTTCTTTTTCAAGGTATATTTATCTACTATTATACCTGTTTTAGGTCATAAAAACAAATATTCTTTCTGTTTAAGCAAATTTGTTATTAATCGATACATTTATCATTTTTTAGGTTAAATTGCTTAAAACGTAAAATAGGACTATTTTTTCAAAAAATAAAAAAAACTATCCGAAAGATAGTTTTCATTAAATATTAATTTGTTCTAACTGGGGTTATTAACTGAATAAAGTTAATTTCATCATCGTTAGGTTGTAGTGTAAATGGTCTAATTGGAGAAATAAATTTAATTACTACATCAATTGCTCCAAATGATTTTAAAGATGCTTTCATATAATCAGGGTTAAAGGAAATGTCGATAGGTTCTCCAGTTACTTTGATATAATTAAGCGCTTCTTCCACATTACCAATCTCAGGAGAATTCCCATAAATAATTACTTGCTCTGAATTAATTGATAATTTGACAATATTATTACGCCCTTCATGAGATAAGAGAGACGCTCGATCAATTGCTGATAGTAGCTCAGGCACATTAAACTCAATTTCAGTACTAAAATTGGTTGGGATTAGACGATTAGTATCTGGATAATTCCCCTCAAGTAAGCGTGAATAAAAATTCATTCCCTCTGTTTTGAATAAGACTTGGTTTTCCATGATTGAAATTTCAACCATTTCTTCCTCATCTTTAAAAGAACGAGATAGTTCTTGTAAACTTTTCCCTGGCACTACAATATCAAAAGAAGTGTTCACATCATTTAAGGTAATTGTTCGTTGACTTAGACGATGACTATCAGTTGCTACTGCCAGTAATTCATTGTTTTCTAAGACAAAATGAACCCCTGTCAAGATTGGACGACTTTCATGTTGCGAAACAGCAAAAACCGTTTCACTAACTAATTTGTTCAATACTCTAGCAGATAATTCGAACGTATTCTGATTATCAATCACTGGTAAATGAGGGTAATTTTCAGAATTTAACCCATTTACGTTAAATAAAGCCTTACCAGAAGAAATAATGACTTGATTATTTTCGATTAATTCTAATGTTAAGGTGCTTTCTGGTAATTTTCTGATAATCTCATTGAAGAAACGAGCTTGTAAGACTATCGAACCAGTACTTTCAATAATCATATTAGCTTCTTCATCTTCTATGCTTAAAAATGTTTCAATAGAAATATCTGCGTTGCTTCCTGTCAGAGTCAAACCTGATTCTGTTAAATCTACTTTTACTCCGGTTAAAATAGGAATGGTTGTTTTACCTGAAATGGCTCTTTGAACAGTAGCTAGTTCTTCTAAAAAAGCATTTCGATTTAAAGTTACTTTCATTGGTTTCTCCTTTTAAATAATATAAATAAATATAGTAATAGTAGTAGGGGCTGTTAAAACTGTGGATAAGTGAGTAATCATAATAATTTATAAAGATTTCTCCTTGTTAATAACATGTGGATAAGTCAATAGTTAAAAATAAAGTTTTCCACAGTTAAGAAATCAGAATATTTTTAAGCTCCCCAACCTCTTTTTGGATAATAGGATCATTATCTAATAATTGTTGAATTTTTTCGTGAGCATGGATGACTGTTGTGTGATCCTTGCCTCCAAATTCAGCTCCAATTTTTGGTAATGAATTATCCGTTAACTCTCGAGATAAAAACATCGCAATCTGACGTGGTACTACGATTGATTTAACGCGTTTTTTTCCTTTTAAATCCTTTAATTGAAGATGATAATACTTACAAACTTCTTCTTGAATCAAAAGAATTGATAATTCACTTTTTAATTTCGCTGGTTTCAAACTTTTTAAAGCATCTGCTGCCAAGCTTGTTGTAATGTCATTTCCATTCATGGTGGCGTAAGCTTGAACACGAACTAAAGCGCCCTCTAACTCACGGATGTTTGAATCGATTTGACCAGCAATATATGAAAGCGTGTCATCTGGTATTTCTAAGCCTTCTGCATTTGCTCTTTTTCTTAAAATTGCAATTCTTGTTTCTAAATCTGGTGGTGTAATATCAACAGATAAGCCCCAAGCAAATCTGGAAACAAGTCGTTCTTGTAATTTTGGAATTTCATTTGGCAGGCGATCACTTGTTAAAACAATTTGTCGACCATCATTATATAGAGTATTAAATGTATGGAAAAATTCTTCTTGCGTACCTTCTTTGTCTGCAAAAAATTGGATATCATCTACTAATAACAAGTCTACACTACGGTATTTTTGTCTAAAAGCTTCAGATGTTCTATTTTGAATTGAATTAATAAAATCATTGGCGAATGTTTCGCTAGTGACATATTTTATTTTTGCATCAGGTTGATTTGTGAGCATTTGATGACCAATTGCGTGCATCAAATGGGTCTTACCTAATCCAACACCTCCGTAAAAAAAGAGTGGATTGTAAGTTGCTCCAGGATCTTCTGCGACAACTAACGCTGCGGCATGTGCCATCTGATTTCCTTTACCTATAACAAACGTATCAAAGGTATATTTTGAATTTAATAAAGCCTTTTTACTGTTTTGTTTAACGATATCGGGTAATTCAGTTTGAATAGGCGCATTTTTTTTTTCTGGTTCTTTTTGCTCATTTTCAATAATAAAAACAGGAGTCACTTCTTCTCCTGTTAATCTAAACCCGGTTTCAACAATTTTAGCTGCAAGATTTTTTTCCCAATACTCTCTATGTAAGTTGGAAGGTACTTCAATTGTTAATAAGTTATTGATTAAGCTAATTGGTTTAGCTTGTTCGATCCAAGCGTTAAAACTTGGAGGTGTTAATATCTTTCGATAATCGTCTTCCAATTCTTTCCATATATAGTCAATATTGGGCATTACTATCCCCCTAAAAAATAGTTTCTCGTTTATTCTAGCATTTTTATAAAAAGTTTTCCACTGATTTTTAAACATGTGGATAAGAAAATAACAAATCAGGATAAAAGTTTTCCACAAGTTAAAAATCAATGTGCATAAGTTTCTGTTTTTTTTTATTAAACACAAAGTTATCAACAGAAAGAAAAGCTGTTTTGTAGCTTTTATTAAATGTTATCAACAACGTATTTTTGAAATGGGGATAACTTTTTAACATGGTGTTTATCTGTTGATAACTTAAAAACAACTAGATAATAACTTTTTGGGAAAATATATAAATTAACAAGCTTGTGGATAATTATTAAACCTATTATGTCGTATTTTTTAAATTTTCCTGCAAAGGTGAGTTGACAAAACTATCAATTTATTTGTATAATGTCATAGTCTGTCTAAGTGATTTAGAAAGCATATTTAGTTTTAGGAGGTGGATTCAATGAAAAGAACATATCAACCAAAAAAACGTAAGCGCCAAAAAGTGCATGGTTTCCGTAAACGCATGAGCACTAAGAACGGTCGTCGTGTAGTAGCAAGTAGACGTCGTAAAGGAAGAAAAGTATTAGCAGCATAAATCACTGAATCTATGAATCAGTGATTTTTTTTTATAAAAAAATGAAAAAAATAGATGCTTTATGCTATGATGATGGTGTTATTAGTGAAATATTATGAAATTAAAGGGATGTCCAATGAAAAAATCCTACCGTATTAAAAAAGAAAAAGAGTTCCAAAAAATTATTTATAAAAAAAATTCTTATGCGAATCGAAACTTTGTTGTTTATATCTATCCTGCAGAAGAAAATAGTCATTTTCGTGTCGGACTTTCTGTTGGTAAAAAAGTAGGCAATGCTGTGGCTAGAAATAAAGTGAAGCGATTGATGAGACATGCTTTATTTGAATTAAAAGAAGAAATTAAACCAAATTATAATATTGTTTTGATTGCTAGACCTAAGATAGTAGAATTATCTTTTGTTGAAGTTAAAAATAATATTGTACATGTGTTTAAATTAGCAAATATAATTGAATAAGAGAGGTCTAAACGAGTGAAGAAAAAGAAAAAATGGCTACTTGTCTTAAGTATGTTCGTACTTGTTTTTGTACTAACAGGATGTGGAACAGGAACAGTAGATAGTTCAAGTACAGGTCTTTGGGATCGTTATATCGTTTATTATTTTGGAGAAGCAATTAAAGCGTTATCTTTTGGTAATAAGGGTGTCGGTATTATCTTGTTCACCATTATTATTCGTATTATTTTAATGCCTTTAATGCATTACCAAACAAAAAGTATGCGAAAAACTCAAGAACTTCAACCAAAGATGAAAGAATTACAGGCAAAATATGCGTCTAAAGATGCTGAAACTGCTCGTAAGTTACAAGAAGAGCAACAACGTCTTTACAGTGAGTATGGTGTAAATCCTTTATCAGGTTGTTTACCATTACTTGTACAAATGCCGATTATGATGGCTTTATGGCAAGCTATTTCAAGAGTACCAGAATTAACTCAAGGAACTTTCCTTTGGTTAGAGCTTGGTAAAATTGATCCATATTATATTTTACCAGTGTTAGCAGCACTCTTTACCTTTGCTAGTACTAAGTTAACGTCAATGGGTCAAGTTGAAGTGCAAGGTTCTATGAAGGTTATGAATTATGTCATGCCAGCAATGATTTTATTCATGGGGATTAACTTAGCCAGTGGGTTATCACTTTATTGGGTAATTTCTAATGGTTTCCAAGTTATTCAAACATTATTAATCAATAATCCGTTTAAGATTAGAAAAGAACGTGAAACAGAAGAGAAAAAGAAACGTGATCTTGAAAAAGCATTGCGTAAAGCAAATCAATCAAAGAAAAAGAAATAAAACTACTTAAATAGGGGGTTCTTATGATGCCAAACTTTACAGGAGAAACCGTAGATCAAGCAATTGAATTAGGTTTATCAACACTTAATCTAACCAAAGCTGAAGCTGAGATTAAGATAATCGATGAAGGTAAAAAAGGTTTTCTAGGTATTGGTAGAAAAGAAGCAGTTGTTGTTGTAGAAAGTGCTGAACGTGTTACTGAGGTCAAAGAAGAAGTAGTGATAGAGAAAACTATCTCAGGGATTGAAGAGCCAATCAAAGAAACAGGAGAAATGGCGTCAACTAGAACTGGGGAGCTTGTCAACTTAAATGATGATGAAGCAGTTACTGCTTTAGCTGTTTATTTAAAAGATATCACAAGAGATTTAGGGGCTCCTGCGATGGTCAAAGTAACAAGGACAAATGATCGTATTATGTTTAACTTAGAAAGTGATAAAAAAGGTCTATTGATTGGTAAACATGGTAAGCTATTAAATGCTATCCAGTACTTAGCTCAAGTTTACATTCATCGTATTGCTAAAAATCGTCTGTCAATCGTTGTGAATGTTGGTGACTATCGTGAGCGTCGTGAAGCAATCATTAAACGTTTAGCTAAACAAACCTTGAGACAAGTAAGGGAAACAGAGCAGCCTGTATTCTTAGAGCCAATGCCAGCCTTTGAGAGAAAACAAGTTCATTCACTATTGGCAAGTGAGTCTGACATTTCAACTCATTCTGAAGGAAATGAACCCCATCGCTATTTAGTAGTTGAGCTTAAGAAATAATAAAGATTTAATCAATAAAAGAGGTTATCGTAGAAATAGCTTCTACAAAAAACAAATGAAAAAAGCCCCCCCAATTTGAAAAATAATGTTGGGGGGGGCTTTTTTCATTTATGTCACAATTTCTTAGAATGATATTTTTCACATTAAGATAGATAATATTTTTAGTTAATCATATAATAAGGATAATGTAGCTTAAATAGGTGGAAAATACTATTTATTGGATCATGAAAAGAGATAAGGGTGATTATTAAATATAGTGATAAAATGAACAATATAATGTAAGCGTTAACTACTGGAGACGTTCGGACTTATCTGTTCGTTTAATAATCTAATGTCTTTGTTTTTTTGATGATTACGAGTGAGTGTTATTTAATTATTTGAAAATGTTACTTAAAAATTTAGGAGGAATGCCTTATGACCCATCCAATTAATGTTTTTTCTGAAATTGGTAAATTAAAAACAGTTCTTTTACATCGACCAGGTGAGGAGTTAGAAAATTTGATGCCAGATTATTTAGAAAGGCTGTTATTTGATGATATACCTTACTTAAAACAAGCACAAAAAGAACATGACTACTTTGCTGAAATATTACGTTCTAAAGGTGTCGAAGTTCTGTATTTAGAAAATTTAGCAGCAGAATCCTTATTAAATGAAAAAATTAGAGAAAAATTTGTTGATCAATACTTGGAAGAAGCTGACATAAAAAGTGAGATAGCTAAAGAAAAAACGAAAGAATTACTATTAAAAATACCTAATAAGCAAGAGTTAATTAATAAAACGATGACTGGGGTTGCTAAAGAGGAACTTTTAGATTTCGAATGTCTCACTTTAACAGATATGGTAGGATCAAACTACCCATTTGTAATTGATCCAATGCCAAATCTTTATTTCCAGAGAGATCCTTTTGCTGCTATCGGTCATGCTATTTCGATTAACCGCATGCATGCTGAAACAAGAAATAGAGAAACAATCTATGCGCAGTATATTTTTGACTATCATCCAAGATTTTCAAAAGAGAGTATACCTAGGGTTTATAATCGAAATGAAAAAACAGCAATAGAAGGCGGTGATCAATTAATTTTATCAAAAGAAGTTTTAGCTATCGGGATTTCCGAACGTACGAAAGCTTCATCTATTGAAAAAATTGCGCAGAATATTTTTGAAAAATCTATGGGTTTTAAGACAATTCTAGCTTTTGATATTGGTGAGTTTCGTAAATTTATGCATTTAGATACTGTCTTTACTATGCTAGATTATGATAAGTTTGCTATTCACCCTGAAATTGAGGATAGTTTGACGATCTATGCCCTTTCAAAGAACGAAGAAGGGTTAGATATAAAAAAAGAAACGGCGCCCTTAGAGGATGTTTTATGTCGATATTTGAATCTTTCTGAAATACACTTAATTCGTTGTGGTGGTGGAAATTTAATGGCAGCTGCAAGGGAGCAGTGGAATGATGGTGCGAATACTTTAACAATTGCTCCTGGAGAAGTGATTGTTTACGATAGAAACCCTATTACTAATAAATTGTTAGAGGAAGCTGGTATCACGTTAAACTATTTGCGAGGAAGTGAGTTAGTTCGTGGGCGTGGTGGACCAAGATGCATGAGTATGCCTCTTTACAGAGATGATGTTTAAATTAACTTTTCTAGATATTTACAAAAAAATTTGCTATAATGTGAAAGAAATAGTGATAGTATCCAGTAAGGAAAATCATTGAATTAGCGATTTTGGGGAAGGTGAAAGCTCAAACAGTGCTTACAGGAGAACCGCAACTATTGGTAATTAATTAATTTAATCAATTCAAGTGGTTGGCTTATTTCCAACAACAAGAGTGGTACCGCGGATGTTCAAATTCGTCTCTTATTACTATTTTTTAGTGATAAGTGACGAATTTTTTAGTTTAGAGAATATGAGAGGAGAAAGAAATTAGATGGACTATAAAAAACAAATTGTAGCAGATTTACAAACGGTGATAGGTGAGGTACTAAGCGCAGAAGAGCTGTATCATTTTTTAGAGGTACCCAAAATGAGTGGGCATGGGGACTATGCTTTTCCAACATTTTCTTTAGCAAAAGTTTACCGTAAAGCACCTAATATGATTGCGGAAGATTTAATAGAGAAATTAGATCAGACAAATTATGAAAAAATTGTTACCGTAGGAGGTTATATAAACTTTTTCTTAAATAAAGAAGTTGTAAGTCAAGAAGTATTAACAACTATTTTAAATGAAAAAGAACACTACGGAGATGATACAATCGGAAATAATGGTAATATTCCAATTGATTTATCTTCACCTAATATTGCTAAACCAATGTCAATGGGCCATTTGAGATCGACAGTTATTGGTAATTCTTTAGCAGAGTTGTCGAAAAAAATCGGTTATAATCCTGTTAAAATTAATCACTTAGGTGACTGGGGAACTCAATTTGGTAAGTTAATCGTTGCTTTTAAAAAATGGGGAAATGAAGAAGATGTTAGAAAAAATCCAATTGCTGAATTATTAAAATTATATGTTCAGTTCCATGATGAAGCAGAAGAAAATCCAGAACTTGAAGATGAAGGCCGTGCTTGGTTTAGAAAGTTAGAGCAGGAAGATCCTGAAGCAGTTCGATTGTGGGAATGGTTCCGTGAAGAATCACTAAAAGAATTTCAAAAAGTATATGATATGCTAGGTGTAACCTTCGATTCTTACAATGGAGAAGCTTTTTTCAATGATAAAATGGATGTTATTATTGATGAATTAGAAGCAAAAAACTTACTTATTTCAGATCAAGGGGCAGATATTGTTGATCTAGAGAAATATGATTTAAATCCAGCACTAATCAGAAAATCAGATGGCGCAACACTATATATGACAAGAGATTTAGCCGCAGCAAATTTCCGTATTAATAACTATGATTTTGTTGAATCATTATATGTAGTAGGTAATGAACAATCTATTCATTTTAAACAACTAAAAGCTGTCTTAAAAGAGATGGGACATGACTGGTCAGATAATATTAAACATATTCCATTTGGCTTAATCACATCAGGTGGTAAAAAACTTTCAACAAGAAAAGGAAATGTTATTCTATTAGAAGAAGTTTTGAATGAAGCTATCAATTCGATTAAAAAAGGAATTGAAGAAAAAAATCCAGAACTTGAAAATAAAGATGAAGTGGCACATCAAGTGGGTGTTGGAGCCGTTATTTTCCATGATTTGAAGAATGACCGTATGAATAACTTTGACTTTAATTTAGATGAATTATTACAATTTGAAGGAGAAACAGGACCTTATGTTCAGTACACGCGTTCAAGATGTGAAAGCATATTAGCTAAAGCAGAGTGGAGTCCTGAAAATATAAAAACAAATATTAATTTAAGTGATGAAGAGTCTTGGGAAGTTATTAAATGTTTAAATAATTTTCCAGTTAAAGTAAAAGAAGCGTATCAAAAATATGAACCATCAATAATGGCGAAATTTTTAATTGATTTAGCTCAAAAATTTAATAAGTATTATTCAAAACATAAAATATTAATCGAAGATGGAGAAAAAGAGGCACGCTTAAGCTTAGTTTATTCAGTTTCTATTGTGATTAAAGAAGGTTTGCGTCTGTTAGGCGTACAAGCTCCAAATAAAATGTAAAATCAAAGGATTTTTAAAGTATTTAGTTTCGAGAAATAAAAAAGAAATCACGAAAATTATTTTTTAATTTTTGTGATTTTTCTGCTATTTTCGAATGATATTTTCTCTCTAACTTACTTTGAAAGGTGGAATAAACATGGAAGTTATTGTTAAAACGTTAACTGAATTAACAACCAAAGAATTATTAGAAATTATGCAAGAGCGGGTAAAAGTTTTTATTGTCGAGCAAAACTGTCCCTATCAGGAAGTGGATGAAGATGACGAAATCGCGCAACATGTTATGCTAAAAGAAGATGGCAAACTAGTCGGATATACGCGTATTATGGATCGTGGTGATTTGGTTACCTTTGGTCGTGTGTTGGTTGTCAAAGAACACCGAGCGAAGAAATTAGGTAAAAAGATTGTTGAAGCCACATTAGAAGAAATTAAACGCTTGTATCCAAATAAAGAAATTAAAATATCAGCTCAAAATTACCTCGTTGATTTCTACGGTAGCTTTGGATTTGAAGTCGTATCAGAGATGTATTTAGAAGATGATATTCCCCACATTGATATGTTGATGAAGTAGGAGCTGCCTTTTGAATCTCGACTAAAAAGAATGATCTAGAGATAAATATATATCTTTAGATCATTCTTTTTATAGTTGAGTAATTTTGCCATTAATTTTATATTTATAAGCACCACTAGGCCCCTTATCAATGTAATAAATTTCTGCTTCTTGTAATTTTTCAATAGGATAAAAACCATTTTTATCTTTATCCGGAATAGCGTTGATTGTTACAAACCCACCTGTTGTTTCAAAAGGAGCAAGTTGAGTTTTAGTATTATTTTGTTCAAAAATAGCTTTATTTTCAACTGGATCAATCCACCATCCAGTACCACCACTTAAAACAACCATACTTTCCATAATATTAACTTCTTGTGATGGTTGCTCAGAATCATTTTTAACATCAAAGTAAACGGTATAAGCAATGACGTCCTGTTTGTAAAAGTCATCAAAGACTTGTTTCCGTTCAATTTCCTTAAATGTATAGGTCAAACCAAGAATATCACAGGGTTTACCAAGATAGACATCAATTGTTTCAATACCATACCGTTGTAATAAGTAACAATGACTTTTTTGAATGTAGGAGTACCTAAACCCACTTAAGATAATAAAAGCGACGAGTATGCCATTAATCATGTGTTTTTTTACCATAAACTAGCCTCATTAAGTTTGCCATGAGCCATTTTAAAGTGTGTTTGTGTCACATGTTTTAAAAATTCTTTGTCATGACTAGCAATGATAAAGGTGCTCTCTTCCATAGAGTGAATTATTTTTATTAATAAGTTGATACCATCTTCATCTAGACCATTTGTAGGTTCATCTAACACAATTAAATCAGGACCCCCAATAATTGCTTGTGCAATACCTAAACGTTGCTTCATCCCTAAGGAGTATTTTTTGTATTTGCGTTTATCTTTAGGGTTCAAACCAACAGTCGCAATAACTTGATTAATCGTATCGTCTCCAATCGATTTAGAGATAAAAGAAAGCAATTTTAAATTTTCAAACCCAGTAAATTCATTAATAAAACTAGGGTTTTCAATTAATAAACCTAATGAATTTGGAAAGTTTTTGTTACCAATATCCTTGATAGTATCAATTTGAATAGTTCCCTCAACAGTCATCAAACCACAAATAGATCTTAGAAACATGGTTTTACCAGAGCCGTTTGTACCATAAATACCATAATTTTTTCCCATGTCTAAAGAAAGAGAAATATTATCTAGAATCATATCTTTTTTTATTTTTTTTGAAACATTTGTATAGATAATTTTTTTTTCCAAAGTAATCACCTCTTAATATATTTCTTTTTTTTGTAATATATAAATACTTAAAATACTTGATATAAAAAAGAACATAAAATTATATGAAAGAATAAAGCTAGTAGTTAATTGATTGGATAGATGTTGAGCTGGCATGTTAATATTAGCAGGAAAAAAATGATGTGAATGTTTCCAACCTAGAGAATAGATGATGATAATAACAATAAAAGCTAATATTTCTTCCAATAATAGGTTAAATAAAATAAAAATTGAAACGCTCATTAATTGCCCCAAAAATATAAGTAGGTAAAAAAATAAACTAAAAGGAATGGTAAGCAAGTGTAAGATTAAAAAATAAAGTATATTAAGAACTAATGTTGCTAAGAAGCTAGCTATAATTTTACTTAATAAATACCATTTTTTTTGAGCCAAAATAAAAACTGGGATGCCTTGTGTGGTCAAATCTTGACGAATAAAGTCATGAATGAGAATGATTGGAGCTAAAACAATAAAAAACCAACAATAAGGAAAAGAAATAAATAGGGACTCTCGGGCGCTCATCTCGGTAATACCACCTGTAAAAAAAGCTAAGTCTGTTAGATTTTTTTTTAAGTGAATGAAAAGTAGTGTAAAAAAGCTAAGTAAAAAAAAGAGATTTCTCTTTTTACTTTTTAAAAAATAGAAATCTCTTTTTAATAGTTGTATAAAATTCATGATTTCCTCCTTAATCTGAAGAATTTAAAAAATCTTTTTTACTAATCTTATAAAAACTAAACCAAAGTAACGCTTGAGAGATAAAAAATAAACAAGAACCCGAAGGAATAATATCCCAAAACGTGAGGTTATTTTCTATGTTTGATAATTCTTGTACAATCATGATGTATGAGGGAACACCTAAATAAAAATTTAAAATAATCATGATGAATGGTGTAGAAATACTGACAATAAAAGCAATAATTAAAGAGTTAGTTTGAAAAAAAATCACCAAATATAAGGATGTAACAAATAGAAATAACACCCATGATCCAATAAATAATTTTAATTCGAATAGAAAGTACAGTGGAGAAACAGAATCAATCAACATACTTAAAAATAATGTGGATATATTATACGAAAGAATGAATAAACTTGACGTTAAAATGAGTTTAAAAAGTATAAATTTAGCATAATTATCTCGAGAGCCTGATGTGATTAAAATATCTTGCCGAGTATATAAACTAAGTTGCCCAGTCATGACTAAAGATAATATAGGTAACAATAAAAAGATAAAAACATATTTTGAATAATATCGATATTGTAAATTTTTAACTTTAATATCACCATACATAACATGGTCAATGAGCAAGGGACCTACCATTAGTACGAGTAAAATCAGAAATAAAAACCAGAGGATTGTTTTATTAGACCATAAGTAATTAATTTTTTTCATTTTTTTTAATTCCGATCAGGTATAAAAAAAATGTCAGAAAAAGAACCGTAAAAATGCTGGTAAAGACATATATTGGGGCAATGATTTGATTTGATACTTGCTTTGAAAATGTCGTGAAAATAAAAGAACTTTGGTATTTAGAATTAGGAACGAAAAGAATCCATACATAATTCAAAACAAAAGGACTTAGAAAAATAAGAAAATCTTTTTTAGGTAAATACAGACTACTGGTTAAAGCGATAGAAGAAAAAATACCAGCAACTACAAAAGCAAGTAAGACATAAAACATCATGTGAATAAAAGGATGACTGTAGTATAAACTTGGAAACAAGGTATTGGAATAAAGTAGTGGAACATTCATGTTACCATTAACAAGCATATCTACGGGTTGATTAGGTAGGAACATGAAACAGCCATAAATATTAACCATGAGAGCAGAGGCAACGATAAAACCACCTGCAATAAAATTAAAAATAAATAAAGTAATAAAATAATCTTTTTTAAGTCCTTTACTAAAGAAGTAAGATATTAAACCAGTCTTTTTGTCCTTACTATAAATGTTAGAAAAGGCTAAACTAGAAACAAGGGGCATAAGAAAGAAAAAAATTGTTGGTAATTCAGATGCTGTATAAGAACCAATCCATCTTGTGTATGGATTTCCGTTATAATTAGCATTAGGTATAATATCTAAGATGACATAAAGTATGGATATCAAGTTAACAATTAATAAAGCGACATAAAAATAATAGTTTCGTAATAATCTTTTAAAAAAAAAGTTGAACACTTCATCATCTCCTAGAAAAAACTTTTAGATAAGAAGTTTAAGTTGTTCTTATCTAAAAGTTATTTTTTTATAAAATTAATATTTAACGTAATCGGGACTCCACACACCTTGAATTCTATTATTCATTCTAGGATCAGCTCCAACTTTAATGCCAGCTTCATTTCTACCATTTTCACGAACATAATTACTCATAAGAATAGTTCCTTTTTTATTGAATTGATAATAACTACCACCAGAATCGTTAGAAGCGTTACCACCATTTTTACGACCCTGTACCCAACCAGAGGCTTTATTCCCAGGATTAGATACGCTGTTTACTTTGGCATAAACATAAGAAGTTGTATTTTTTTTCCTAAATCCTGTGTGGGCATAGCCGTTAGATGTTGATGTAGGTTTTAACTCTAAAGTAAAAGAAGTATCTGAAGAGTTTGGTGCAGCAAAAACAGTTGCACCAAATAGTATGCCGCTTAAAATAGTTGAAACAAATAAAGTTTTTTTCATAATGGTTCTCCTTTATGGTTGTTTTAAACGATCGTTTTTTAATTAACTCGTTATCAAAAATTATAAACCATAACCAGCGTTATTAATTTTTTCTTAGGGAAATTAAAAAAAAATTAAGAATAGTTTTTTTTAGATAGAAATAAAAAACAAGATATGAAAATTAAGAAAAGTTAAATTAAATCATTAAAGTAGTGGTATTGATATTAGGAGGGACTCCAATTGTATCCTCTTGATCGATAGACCAATCAATCACAACTGTAATTTTCTTTTCTAGATCGTTGGCTAAAGCAAGAGGAGTCACGACTCCAACATGAATTCCAAGCAATTCAAATAAGGTTTCTTCTGATAAAAAAAGGTGTTTTTCATCAGGAAGAATCACTAAATAAATTCATTTGCCTTTTTTAGCTTTTAAGACTAAATTTTTTACTTGCGGCCCTGGTTAATCAAAAGGCACATTCTTAACAGAAGTAATCACCAGATGATCCACGCGTTGATAAAGGACATTTGAATACGGTTTTTATAAAAAAATACCCAAAAGGATTTGCGTTTAAAATTGTCAAAACCACCTAATTATGCTATTATTTTAATGAATCTAAATACAAGAGGGCAGTCAAAGTGCGTCTCTACTTTTTTTTGTATGGTCAAAAAAGGGTGGAGTAGGCGCTTTTTTATATGCATTTTTTTAAGAAAGGACGCATTTTACATGAATATAACCAAAGAATTTGATACGATTGCTGCTATTTCGACGCCACCTGGTGAAGGGGCGATTAGCATTGTCCGCATGAGCGGGGACATGGCAGTAACGATTGCTGATAAGATTAGTGCTTATAAATATAAAAAATTAATGGAAGTACCAACACACACGATTCATTATGGTCACATTATGGATCCTGATACAGAGCAGATTTTAGATGAAGTCATGTTTTCTATCATGCTAGAACCAAAAACATTTACAAGAGAAAACATTGTAGAAATTAACTGTCATGGTGGAATGGTCGTTGCCAACCAAGTCTTACAATTATTATTAAGACAAGGGGCTCGATTAGCTGAACCGGGAGAATTTACAAAACGTGCTTTCTTAAATGGTCGCATGGATTTGTCTCAAGCCGAAGCCGTGATGGATTTAATTCAAGCAAAAACAGATGAATCAATGAAGCTTGCTTTGAACCAGTTAGATGGAAAATTATCCGGTTTGATAAAAGAGTTGCGTCACCATATTTTACAAGCTTTAGCTCAAGTAGAAGTTAATATTGATTACCCAGAGTATGACGATGTGGAAGAGATGACAGCTAACTTGATGAAAGAAAAAGCAGGACAAGTTAAGGGATCGATTGATCATTTATTAATGACGGCTAAACAAGGTAAGATTTTACGTGAAGGGTTGTCTACAGCGATTATTGGTCGTCCTAATGTAGGAAAATCAAGTCTACTAAACTACTTACTTCAAGAAGATAAAGCCATTGTGACTGAAATTGCTGGAACAACGCGTGATGTTATAGAAGAATACGTGAACGTTCGAGGTGTGCCACTTAAATTAATCGATACTGCTGGTATTCGTGAGACAGAGGATATTGTGGAAAAAATCGGTGTGGAAAGAAGTCGTAAAGCTTTAAATGAAGCGGACTTAATTCTATTAGTTCTTAATCAAAGTGAAGCTTTAACACCGATGGATATCGAATTATTGTCTTTAACAAAAGGCATGAACCGTATGATTCTTTTAAATAAAATGGATTTAGAAACGAAGTTAGATCGTGAAGCTTTAGATGAGTTACTAGATAATGATACAGTACTGAGCGTTTCAGTTACTTCTAGTGAAGGGATTGAAACCTTAGAACAAGCCATTAAAGATAGGTTCTTTTCAAATTCAGGAAAAGAAAAAGATGCCACATATATTTCTAATTCACGTCACATCGCCTTGTTAGAACAAGCGAATATGGCATTAGATGAAGTGTTAGAGGGAATAGAAGCAGGGATGCCTGTTGACTTATTGCAAATTGATATGACACGTAGCTGGGATTTACTAGGTGAGATTATTGGAGATAGCGTTCAAGATGAATTAATTACACAATTATTTAGCCAATTCTGTTTAGGTAAATAGTAAGGGAGATAAAAGAATGGAAAACAAAACACAATATGATGTTATCGTTGTTGGTGGGGGACATGCTGGTTCAGAAGCCTCACTATCAGCTGCAAGAATGGGAATGAAAACACTTCTTGTAACACTTAACTTAGATATTATTGGCTTTATGCCATGTAACCCATCCATTGGAGGACCAGCAAAAGGCGTGGTCGTTCGTGAGATTGATGCTTTAGGTGGTGAAATGGGTCGTAATATTGATAAAACCTATATCCAAATGAGGATGTTAAATACAGGTAAAGGTCCAGCCGTAAGAGCATTGCGTGCTCAAGCTGATAAATTTGCCTATCAAACAGAACTCAAACATACCCTTGAAAAACAGGAAAACCTAGATTTACGTCAAGGAATTGTGGAAAAACTAATCGTTGAAGATGATGTCGTTAAAGGGGTAGAAATCACAACAGGATCAAAATTCTACAGTAAAGCAGTTATTATTACAGCGGGTACAGCTCTTCGTGGTGAGATTATTATTGGTGAATTAAAATATTCTTCAGGACCAAATAATTCATTACCAGCCATTGGTTTAGCTGACCATTTAAAAGAGCTTGGATTAGAGATTGAACGGTTTAAAACAGGAACGCCACCTCGTGTGAAATCAAGTTCGATTAATTATGATGTAACGGAAATTCAACCGGGAGATACAAAACCTAACCATTTTAGTTTTGAAACAGCAGATGAAAAGTACAAACAAGAGCAGCTACCATGCTGGTTAACCTATACCAATTTAGATACTCATGAAGTCATTAGAGAAAATCTACACCGTGCCCCGATGTTCACTGGAATTGTTGAAGGAGTTGGCGCGCGTTATTGTCCGTCGATTGAAGACAAGGTGGTTCGCTTTAGCGACAAACCAAGACATCAAATTTTCTTAGAACCAGAAGGCGCTAATACAGAAGAAGTTTATGTTCAAGGTTTATCAACTTCTTTACCAGAAGACGTACAACATGATATTGTTCGTAGTGTGGCAGGTCTTGAAAATGCCGAAATCATGCGTAGTGGTTACGCCATTGAGTATGATGTGGTTGTTCCTCATCAATTAAGACCAACCCTAGAAACGATGAAAATTGAAGGCTTATATACAGCGGGGCAAACTAATGGAACCTCTGGGTATGAAGAAGCAGCTTGCCAAGGTTTAATGGCAGGAATCAATGCTGCCTTAAAAATTCAAGGCAAAGACCCACTTGTATTAAAAAGAAGTGATGCGTATATCGGTGTGTTAATCGATGATTTAGTGACGAAAGGAACGAATGAACCTTACCGCTTACTAACATCTCGTGCAGAATATCGTTTGTTATTACGTCACGATAATGCAGATTTACGTTTAACAGAGATGGGACACGAGATTGGTTTAGCAGACGAAGAACGTTATACTGATTATGTAGGGAAAAAAGCGATGGTTGAAGCAGAGATGGCTCGTTTAGAGAAAGTGCGTTTGAAACCAACCAAAGAATTACAAGCTTATTTAGCAGAAAAAAACAGTGCTGAATTAAAAGATGGTATTTTAGCAGCGGATTTATTAAAACGTCCAGAACTTTCTTACCAAGATATCGCCAAATTCGCAGGAGAAGAAAGCTTAACTGTCCCACGTTATGTGTACGAACAAGTGGAAATTCAAGTGAAATATGCAGGCTATATTAAGAAAGTAAATGACAAAGTAGAGAAGTTAAAACGCATGGAAGCTAAACGTATTCCAGATAATATTGACTATACCAAAGTGAATAGTTTAGCCACAGAAGCAGTGCAAAAATTAGAAAAAATTCGCCCAGAAACGATTGCTCAAGCCAGTCGAATCAGTGGGGTGAACCCAGCAGATATTAGTATTTTGATGGTTTATATTGAAAAAGGTAAAATTGCGAAGAAAGATAGTGAAAAGGCTTAGTGATAAGCCTTTTTCTTATGCCTAAAATCGGTGAATGATAAACTTTTTGAACACTAGTAATCCTTAACATAAATATTATTTTTGTGTATACTTATTAAGTAGTGTTACTCAAGGAGGATTCTGATGAAAAATCAACAGATTAAAGAATTTATAAATAGTAAAGAGAATAGATTTTTTGATAGAAAAAGCGCTAGAATAGCACCTAAAGATATTATTAGACATATCATCGGGTTTTCCAATGCGTCAGGAGGTAAACTAGTTATTGGAATTGAAGATAATGGCGAAATATCAGGTTTTAATTATGAAAAGGCTAATTCGATAGAATCTTTTAGAGAAAGTATTTACATGTATACTAAACCAACACCGATTTTTGAATTTAATGAAATTAATGTTATAAACAAAAATGGAATAGAAGATAAAGTCCTTGTAATAGATGTAGAAGTCAGTACGGACAGTGTTATTAGTAATAATAAGGAAGAATGTTTTTTACGAATGGGCGATAATACAAAAAAATTGAATCACAAGCAAATAACACAGTTAGAATATGATAAAGGGCAAAGAAGTTTTGAGGATGAACTTGTAAGACAAAGCAGTTTAGAAGATATAGATGAAGTGTTACTGAATAGATATAAAGAACATCGTAATTGTTTACATCTGAGTAGTGTTCAATTGTTAGAGGCACGGGGATTTATGAGAAATGGAGAAATTACAAATGCGGGTATTCTTTTATTCGGTAAGAACACTTTTAAGTATTTACCGAATTGTAGATTGAGATTCATACGATATGATGGTTTGAAAAGTATGACAGGAAAAAGAATGAATATTATAAAGCAGTTTGACTATGAAGATCCGATACCTTTATTAATAGAAAACGCAGCCAGAGATATAAAAGCACAACTAAGAGATTTTCAATATTTAGGTGATGATGGAATGTTTAAGAAGATTTCTGAATATCCTGAATTCGCGTGGTTTGAGGGAATTGTAAATGCGGTAACGCACAGAAATTATTCATTTAGAGGAGATCATGTTCGTGTAGAAATGTATGATGACAGATTAGAGATACATAGTCCTGGCGACTTACCGAACATAGTGACAATAGATAATATGCGTAAAACTAGATATTCTAGAAATCCGAGAATAGCTAGAATACTAACTGAATTTGGATGGGTAAGAGAAATGAATGAAGGAGTTAATCGGATTTATGATGAAATGGAATCCTTCTTCTTAAAAGAACCAGTTTATAGTGAACCAGAGAACAATTCAGTCCTTTTAGTTTTAGAAAACAATATTTTATCTAGAACGTTACGAACATCAGAAAGACTCGATGATTATATAAAGAATACTTACAAGGAGGATTTAGATGATGGTGAATTAGCTATAATAGTTTATCTATACAATGAACATAAAATAAATGTTACACAAGCAGCGAGTGTACTAAATAAAAGCAAAAGTTATTCTAGAGGAATTTTAAAAAAGATGTTCAATAAAAATCTAATAGAGTGGCATGGATCAAGTTTTAGTGATCCAACTCAACACTACAGTTTAACAAAGTAGGGTAAAGTAGGGTAAAGTAGGGTAAAGTAGGGTAAAGTAGGGTAAAGTAGGGTAGATGATACTCTAAAATGTTTCACATGAAACATTTTTTTATAATTGTAATTCTTAGACGAAGTGAAATCTTCATGCTAAAATGAGGTAAGTCAATTATATAGGAGGCACTTTTTATGAGCAAATGGTATGAAAAGAAACGATATTTAGTCCCTATTTCAATTATTGCTAGCGCTTTTGGTATTGCATGGGTTGGTAGTCTATTAGGAGAAAAAAGTGAACCTGAGTTTAATCCAGACTATTATAAGAAAAAAGAGGCACCTATTTTTATAAAAAAATAATCAAAAGAAAACTTACAGTTAAAAAATTGTAAGTTTTTTATTATCGATTGAAGACAAAGCATTGAATTTTGACTTTATTTGCGTTAGAGTAGAGATATCCGTGAAACATTTTTGTTTCACAATGAGGAGAAGTGTAATGAAACCAGAAATTTTTAGACAAGAACTTGCTAAAATAGGTATTGAGTTGTCAGATACCCAAATGAAGCAGTTTCACCGTTATTATGAATTATTAGTTGAATGGAATGAAAAAATTAATTTAACAGCTATTACTGATTTAGAAGAAGTTTACTTAAAACATTTTTATGATTCGATTACTTTAGCGATTAGTTTAGACTTTAAAAATGAAAATTATTCTTTATGTGATGTTGGATCAGGTGCAGGATTTCCGAGTATACCAATAAAAATTGTTTATCCGAATTTAAACATATCTATTGTGGATTCTTTGAATAAGCGAATTAAATTTCTAACCTTATTATGTGAAGAATTACATTTAGAAAATGTTAATTTATACCATGATAGAGCAGAAATGTTTGGACAAAATAAGATTCACAGAGAAGCCTATGATTTAGTCACAGCAAGAGCGGTAGCTAGATTAAATGTCTTATCAGAATTATGTATACCACTTGTTAAAAAAGGTGGTAAATTTTTAGCACTAAAAGCAGCCAAGAGTGAAGAAGAAGTGATTGAAAGTAAAAAAGCAATTGCGATTTTAGGAGGTAAGCTAGTAGAAGAAGTTGAAATAGTTTTACCTTTTAATGAAGATAAACGGTATGTTGTAGTAATTGAAAAGAAAAAAGAAACACCTAAAAAATATCCAAGAAAACCAGGGACACCCAATAAAAGTCCCTTAATGTAGTCAATCAGTACAAAATTTAGAGTGATAAATATTGGAGGAAGTACGATGGTACGAATCATATCAGTTGCAAATCAAAAAGGCGGTGTGGGTAAAACCACTACAACAGTCAATTTAGGCGCATGTTTAGCATCTGCAGGAAAAAAAATTCTACTTATTGATATGGATGCACAAGGAAATGCAACAAGTGGGATTGGCGTCAAAAAATCAGATGTCTCACAGGATATTTATGATGTATTAGTTAATGAAGTGCCGATTAAAGAAGTAATTCAAGAAACGGATCGTGAAAACTTACATATTGCCCCAGCTACAATTCAATTATCTGGTGCAGAAATTGAATTGACATCGATGATGGCTCGTGAATCACGCCTTAAAATGGCTTTAAAAGAGGTCGAAAAAGAGTATGATTATATCTTAATTGATTGCCCACCTTCATTAGGCCACTTAACGATCAACTCATTCTCTGCTAGTGACTCAATTTTAATTCCTGTTCAATGTGAATACTATGCGTTGGAAGGATTAAGTCAATTACTTAACACAATTCGTTTGGTTCAGAAACACTTCAATCCGGATTTACGAATTGAAGGGGTTCTTTTAACCATGTATGATGCTAGAACAAATCTTGGTTCTGAAGTAGTTGAAGAGGTACGAAAATACTTTAGAGAACGTGTGTATGACACGATTATTCCAAGAAACGTTAGATTATCCGAGGCACCAAGTCACGGAAAATCAATTATTGATTATGATCCAAAATCAAAAGGCGCTGAGTTTTACCATGCCTTAGCGAAAGAAGTGATGAATCATGAGCAAGACTAATAAAGGTTTGGGTAGAGGTATTGATGCCCTGTTTAAAGATTTTTCAGAGATTGAAGAAGTAGATATTACTAATGAAACAATCACGGAAATCCCTTTAGAAGAGCTGAGACCTAACCCTTATCAACCAAGAAAAACATTTGATGAAAAAGCATTAGAGGAACTTTCAAAATCAATTAAACAATCTGGTGTGTTCCAGCCGATTATTGTTAGAAAATCAACCATTAAAGGATATGAAATCATTGCCGGAGAGCGCCGTTTTAGAGCATCTAAATTAGCTGGAAAAGAAACAGTTCCTGCAATTGTTAGAGAATTTGACGAAGCGCGCATGATGCAAATTGCTGTTTTAGAAAATTTACAACGTGAAGATTTAAGTCCAATGGAAGAAGCAGAAGCTTACGAAATGTTAATGAAAAATCTTAAATTAACTCAAGTGGAGCTTTCAGAGCAATTAGGAAAAAGTCGTCCGTACATTGCTAATTATTTAAGACTATTAACACTACCACAAGTAGTTAAAGATTTAGTTCAAAAAGAATCTCTGTCCATGGGGCAAGCAAGAACCCTTTTAGCGTTAAAGGATGCAGAACAGATTATCCCGTTAGCTAATCGAGTGTTAAAAGAAGGCTTAACAGTCCGTCAATTAGAGCAAATTGTTGCTGATATGAATGATGCCCAAGGGTTGCCTGTTAAAAAAGGAAAAAAAGCTGTTAAACCAAAACCTTATTACATTAAAGCCAGTGAAGATCGTTTGATGGATAAATTTGGTACAAGTGTTGCTATTCAGGAGAAAGAAGGTAAAGGAAAGATTGAAATCGAATACCTTTCCCAAGCTGACTTAACTCGGATTTTAGATATCTTAGAAATACAGTTAGATTCAAACGCTTAAGCATAACTAACTCTAAGAGGGATATATTTTATCAAGAAAATCACCTTGTTTTATGTTAATATATAGCTTGTGTGACCTATTTTTGTAAATGAAAAGGAAGGTATCATGAATGTATGAATTAGGCGATGTTGTTGAAATGAAAAAGCCTCATGCTTGCCAAACCAATCGATGGGAAATTGTGCGAATGGGAATGGATATTAAAATTAAGTGCATCAATTGTCAGCATATTGTGATGATGCCTAGGCGTGAATTTGACAAAAAAATGAAAAAAATTCTTGAAAAAAAGAGTGAAGAAAAATAAAGAAAGAGTGATAATTAAATGGCGTTAACAGCAGGAATCGTTGGTTTACCAAACGTTGGAAAATCAACATTATTTAATGCAATTACAAAAGCAGGAGTGGAAGCTGCTAACTATCCGTTTGCAACGATTGATCCAAATGTGGGGATGGTAGAAGTCCCGGATAATCGTTTAGACGAGTTAACAAAATTAGTAAAACCTAAAAAAACTGTACCAGCAACATTTGAGTTTACAGATATTGCAGGAATCGTAAAAGGTGCTAGTAAGGGTGAAGGACTAGGTAATAAATTCTTAAGTAACATTCGCCAAGTGGACGCTATTTGTCATGTGGTTCGTTGTTTTGATGATGATAACATTACCCACGTTGAAGGACGTATTGATCCTTTAGACGATATTGAAATCATTAACTTAGAACTTATTTTTGCTGATTTAGAATCAGTTGAAAAGCGTTACTCAAGAGTTTCTAAAATAGCAAAGACAAAGGATAAAGACGCTGTTGCGGAATTAGCTGTTTTAGAAAAAGTCAAACCTGTTCTTGAAGCGGGGAAATCAGCACGCTCCATTGAGTTTACAGATGAAGAATTACCAATCGTTAAAGGATTATTCTTATTAACAACTAAACCCGTTCTTTATGTGGCGAATGTGTCAGAAGACGAAGTGGCAGATGCTGATAACAATGATTACGTTAAAAAAGTAAAAGAATTTGCAGCGTCAGAAAACGCAGAAGTTATTTCTATTTGTGCTCGTGCAGAAGAAGAAATCGCTGAGTTAGATGATGAAGATAAGGCAGATTTTTTAGAAGCGTTAGGCATCGAAGAATCAGGCTTAGATAAATTAATCCGTGCGGCGTATTATTTATTAGGCTTAGCTACTTACTTTACAGCAGGTGAGCAAGAAGTCCGTGCTTGGACATTTAAAAACGGTATGAAAGCACCAGAATGTGCCGGTGTGATCCATACAGATTTTGAACGTGGATTCATTCGTGCGGAAACCGTTTCTTATGAAGATTTAAAAGAGCATGGTAGCATGTCTACAGCTAAAGAAGCCGGTCGTGTTCGTTTAGAAGGTAAAGAATATATCGTTAAAGATGGCGATGTTATGTTGTTTAGATTTAACGTTTAAAATTAGAAAATAAAGGTGAGTCTATTGGAAGAAAGCAGAGAAGAACTACAACAAAAAGTTGCTCAAAATCGTGAGTTAATGACACAATTAACAAAAAAAAATGATCAATTTATTTTTGATTTAAATAAAGTATTAGAAGATAGTGACTTAGCTGAAGAGAAAAAAGTCTTAGCATTTAATGATATGTTAACAGCTCTAGTTGAAGGTCAAAAAACTGGTATGACAGCTAAACAATTATATGGAACGCCAACAGAAGCAGCAGATGCTATTATAAACGCCCCAGAACCTCTAGCTGATATGACGTTTGGTAAAATCATGCTAGATAACTTCTTAATGATGTTTGCTTTCCTTGCTGTAATGGTTGGTCTGATGAGCATGCTGTCAAAAGCTGGACAAGCACCACAAGGGATTTTAGCAACGGTTATTGGCGCAATTGCCGGAGCATTTTCATTCTATTTAATCTACAAATATATATATAGTTATGATCAACCAGGAGCGGACCAAAGTAAACGACCAGGTGGTTTAAAATCAGGCCTTATCATGGCTTTATGTTTTGTTCCATGGTTATTTGTTTATACGATTGCCTCATTCCTACCGCCAGCGATTAATCCACCAATTGATCCTGTTCTAAGTATTGCTTTAGGAGCAATGTCATTTGCAATACGTTATTGGTTGAAGAAAAAATACAATTTGAGAAGTACCTTCTTTATGGGGAGATAAGTCGGAGTTCAAAAAGTTGCTTGGAGCAAGCAATTTTTTCATCCCCTTCTTGTTAAATATTACTAAATCTAATCAAAGAACTTGATTAGATTTTTTTATATATTCATCTAATAAATTGACGAATCGTATTTTTTTTGGTATGTTTTTATATAAAAATAAAATTAAAGGAGTGCTATTTTCTAATGACAAATTGGGAAACAAAATTTACAAAAAAAGGTTTTACATTCGATGATGTTTTATTAATTCCGGCTGAAAGTCACGTGCTACCAAATGATGTGGATTTATCTGTGGAACTTGCGCCCAATTTAAAACTAAATATTCCAATCATGAGTGCTAGTATGGATACTGTAACAGACAGTAAAATGGCAATCGCTATGGCAAGACAGGGTGGTTTAGGTGTTGTTCATAAAAACATGTCAATTGAGAAACAAGCTGATGAAGTCAGAAAAGTAAAACGTTCAGAAAGTGGCGTTATCATTGATCCATTCTTTTTAACACCAGATAGCTTAGTAGCAGAAGCAGAAAATCTAATGGCTACTTATCGAATCAGTGGTGTTCCGATTGTTGAGACATTAGAAAATAGAAAATTAGTTGGTATTTTAACTAACCGTGATTTACGTTTTATCTCTGATTACCAACAACCTATCTCAGGAGTAATGACGAAAGAATACTTAGTTACAGCACCTGTTGGAACATCTTTAAAAGATGCAGAAAATATTTTACAAAAACATAAAATAGAAAAATTGCCTATTGTTGATGACGAAGGCAAATTGAGTGGTTTAATTACCATCAAAGATATTGAAAAAGTTATCGAATTTCCTAATGCAGCAAAAGATAAACACGGCCGTTTACTTGCAGCAGCAGCTGTTGGGGTAACGAGTGATACTTTCGAGCGTTCAGTGGCATTAATTGAAGCCGGCGTGGATGCGTTAATTATCGATACTGCTCACGGGCATAGTGCACCTGTTATTCGTAAAATTAAAGAAATTCGTGAAAAATTCCCAGAGGTAACGTTAATTGCTGGGAATGTCGCAACAGCTGAAGGAACACGTGCTTTATATGAAGTTGGTGTTGATATTGTTAAAGTTGGAATTGGGCCTGGATCAATCTGTACAACACGTGTTGTCGCAGGAGTAGGTGTTCCTCAATTATCAGCAATTTACGATGCTGCTGGTGTGGCTCGCGAGTATGGTCGTGCGATTATTGCTGATGGTGGAATTAAATATTCTGGCGATATCGTGAAAGCTTTAGCAGCTGGTGGACATGCTGTTATGCTTGGTTCGATGTTAGCTGGTACAGATGAGTCACCTGGTGAATTTGAAATCTACCAAGGTCGTCGCTTTAAAACATATCGTGGAATGGGTTCTCTTGGCGCAATGGAAAAAGGTTCAAGCGATCGTTACTTCCAGAGTTCAGTTAATGAAGCCAATAAGTTAGTTCCAGAAGGTATTGAGGGACGTGTCGCTTACAAAGGTAGCGCTCAAGATATTGTTTTCCAAATGCTAGGTGGCTTACGTGCTGGAATGGGTTATGTTGGCGCTGGTAACTTAAAAGAGTTACGTGATGATGCTCAATTCGTTCAAATGAGTGGGGCAGGTTTACGTGAATCTCATCCGCATGACGTTCAAATTACAAAAGAAGCACCAAATTATTCAATCGAATCATAATAAAAAAGAGTTTGACATTTTTTATGTCAGACTCTTTTTCTAAAAACTAGGAGGTTGTTAAGTATGGGAAAAATTGGAATTATTGGCATGGGACATGTAGGGTCAGACGTGGCGTATACATTGTGCCGAGAAAAATTAACGAATCATTTAGTATTAATTGATCCACTAAAAGAAAAAGTATTGGCTGAAAAATTAGAATTAGAAGACAGCATGATAGGCTGGGATTATTCAATAAAAATTGAGACACAAAACTATGCCAGTTTACAAGATGCTGAGATTGTTGTGATTAGTGTGGGTAGCCAAAATATTGACAATGAAAATCGAAATTCAGAATTAATAGATAATGTTAAAGCTGTGAGAGAAAGTATTCCTCAAATTGTAGCAAGTGGCTTTAAAGGGATTTTTGTTGTTATCTCAAATCCTTGTGATGTTATAACAAAGCTTGTACAAGAAGTAAGTGGTTTTCCTTACGGACGAGTCATCGGTACAGGGACTTTACTAGATAGCCACCGTTTGAAAAGAGTAGTTGGTCAATACTTAGAAGTTTCACCTCAAGATGTCTCTGGTTATGTACTAGGGGAACATGGAGAGAATCAATTTGTTCCTTGGTCTCTTGTTAGTGTACGTGAGAAATCAATGCTTCAAGAAATCCAGTTATCAAGTGATGTGTTGTATCAATTGAAAGAAGAAACACGCTTAGGTGGTTGGCATATCCATGCTGGCAAGGGGTGGACAAGTTACGGAATCGCTTCTGCTTGTAGCCGTTTGATTCAAGCTATTCAGCAAGATGAAAATAGGGTTTATCCAACATCTAGTTATGATGAAGTCGAAGATTTATATATCGGTTGGCCAACGATTATTGGGAGACAAGGCGTGATTGGTCGTTTACCATTAAATTTACTTGTTGAAGAAAAAGAAGCTTATCAAGCTTCGGCAAAAGAAATAATAAGTGTATATGACAGAGTTTAGATAATATCATAATAAAAAAAATAAGAGATAGACATTTTAGTCTGATCTCTTATTTTTTTCTCCAGTTACTTGGAGCTGAACGCCTTTTTCATCACGCTTATTAGTCTGGAATAAAAAATCTGCTCCCACGATAACTTCAGAAATATCCAATAATCCAAAAACCACGGATTATTGGATATTCCTTCCAGTTACTTGGAGCAAAGCGATTTTTTATTCACTCTTACTTAGTCTGGATTCAAAAGGCAACTCCTGCGGCAGTTTCAGAAATAAAAATCAATTCAAAAAGCACGAATTGTTTTTTATTTCTTCCAACTGCTTGGAGTTAAGCGCCTTTTTCATCACTCTTATTTAGTAATTTTTGTTAGGCCGCCCATGTATGGTACTAATGCTTCTGGGATTGTGACGCTGCCATCTTCATTTTGGTAATTTTCTAAAATTGCGGCTACAGTACGACCAACAGCTAAGCCAGAACCGTTTAAAGTATGAACAAATTCTGTTTTACCTTCGTCATTACGGTAACGGATTTTCGCACGTCTAGCTTGGAAGTTCTCGCAGTTAGAACAAGAGCTGATTTCACGGTAAGTATCTTGCGCTGGGATCCAAACTTCAATATCATAAGTTTTTGCAGCTGAGAATCCCATGTCGCCAGTACACAAAGTAATGGTACGATATGGCAAGTTTAATTTTTGTAAAATCGCTTCTGCATTTTGCGTCATTTTTTCTAACTCATCATAAGAATTTTCAGGTTTACTTAATTTTACCATTTCAACTTTATTGAATTGGTGTAATCTGATTAAGCCACGAGTGTCACGTCCAGCACTACCAGCTTCAGAACGGAAAGAAGGGCTAAGAGCTGTAAAGTAAACTGGCAGTTGTTCATTTGCTAAAATTTCATCACGGTAGTAGTTTGTTAACGGAACTTCAGCCGTTGGAATTAATGTGTAGTTACTATCTTCCAGTTGGAAAACATCTTCTTTGAATTTAGGGAATTGTCCTGTTCCAAACATAGAATCAGCATTCACGATGTATGGAGGAATCATCTCTGTATAACCATGCTCGTAAACATGAGTATCTAACATTAAGTTGTAAATAGCACGTTCTAAACGAGCGCCAATACCTTTGTAGAATAGGAAACGGCTACCAGAAACTTTAGCTCCACGTTCGAAATCTAAAATATCCAAACCTTCAGCGATTTCCCAGTGAGGTTTTGCTTCAAAGTCAAATTGACGTGGTGTTTCCCAACGTCTCACTTCAATATTATCATCTTCATCAGCACCAACTGGCACATCAGCATGAGGTAAGTTAGGTAAAGTGTAAGAAATATTTTGTAACTTTTCGTCAATCACACGAATGGCGTCATCTAAAACTTTAATTTCTTCCCCAATTTTTTTCATCTCAGCGATTTTATCATCAGCATTTTCTTTATTACGTTTTAAAGTCGCGATTTCTTGAGATACATCATTTTTGGTTTTCTTCAACGTTTCAGCAAGAACTAAGTGTTCACGTCTTTCTTTATCTAAGGTCATAAAATCAGTTAAGACTTCTTCTTTAACCCCGCGAGTTAACAATTTTTCTTTCACAATATCAATATTTTGACGCATAAATTTAACATCTAACATAATACATCCTCCTTAAATTTTTAAAAATAAAAAACCTTTCGCCCCAAAAAAGTCATCAAACTTTTTTGGGGCGAAAGGTTAAATTTCACGGTACCACCCAGATTTTGCACAAACGTGCCTTCATTAGTAAGCAAATAACGGTTTGCATCCGATATAACTTAACCACATCGTGTTTTCGTTATATATTCTTTAGGGAAAGTGGATTCCTTAATTCATTGTATTGACTTTCACCAAGCGTCAACTCTCTAAAACAACTTATTTAAGTACTATTCTCTCAACGTTTTATTATTTAGATAGAGTATAGCGACTTTTTTTTCATCTGTCAAATCAATTATTGATGTAATTTTGCCATTTAATTATTTTTTTATCGAGTATATCAGATAATTCAGTGTCTGGATCATCTGCAAGCTTAAAATATAAAGCTAAACTAACGAGAAGTGTGTCGATACACTCTTCTTTGATGTCATTTATCGTTAGTTGCTTGTACTGATTGCCGCTAGCTTTGGTGTAGCTTAGTACAGATTGAGCGACTTCTCCAGATTCTTCGGATAGTTTAAGCGCCATTTGCTCCAGTGTTTTAGGTTCTTTTTCGGCAAGTTGTTTAATTTGGTCAAGTAGTCGTTCCATTTTTCACCTCGAATCATTGTTGGGTTAGAATTTGATAGAGATCTTTAGTTAATTGTGGATTACTTTTATCTTCAGTAAAGGTATTACTTAAAAATACAACAGCGGTGCTAGCATCTTTGTTGAAGAGAGTTGTAGGTTCATATTTTCTAAAAATGCCATGAGCGTAATAGTGATCTAACTTATCATAGAATCCTGCTTTATAATCATATGGATAGGGAGCAGGTTTTCTTTGCATTGTCTGCTGAAGGGTTTCATAGGATGTTAATTTCCCATCAATTGTTGCTTGGATAATAGTTAAAAAATCTAAAGCTGAAATGTACATATTACCTGTTCCTAATTCATTAATATAGGCATATTCTGGTATTTTTACTGGCTCCGTACTTAATTTTCCGTCTTGTTCCTCATTATAAGAAGGGATTAAATGAGTTCCTTCTGTTATGTCATCATAGAATCCAGTATGTTCTAATTGAAGAGGTGATTTGATCGTTTCTTTGAAGTAGTCCTCATAGGAAGTGTGTGTAATTTTTTCAACAATTGCTGACAATAGAAAAAAGTTAATATCTGAATATTTCCATTTTGTAATTGGTTCATAAACTACATTCTTTATAGCATAGTCAATACTGTCTTCTTTATTTTTTACTTTATTAGATTTTTCTTTAAGCGTTAGTCCAGAAGTCATCGAAAGCATTTGGTCAATAGTAATGTTATTACTATTTGGAATTTCGGGATAAAATGATGCCAGAGATGTGTCTAAGCTTATTTTTTGTTCATCAATTAATTTCATAATCAAAATCGACGTAATAAATTTTTGAACTGATGCAATCATATAGGTACTTTCTATCGGTTTATTAGAAAAGTCACTAGCTTTTCCAAAATTATTTAATAGAACAATTTGGTTATTTTTGATAGCTAGTATAGTTCCAGAAGGTTTATATTGCTGTATTGTCTGCTCCAATTGTTTGTTAAGGTCCTTATAGATAGGTGAGGCTTGAGTAAAATCATTTCCATCAATTCGAGGCGTAATAAGATTATTCTCTTTAGCGATAGTTGTTTCAGTAGTATATTGTGTTGAAGATTCAGTAGATTTAGATTCTTTAGTGATATTTTTATCATTTTTAGTGGGCATTTGATTGATTACTGGTAAACTAAATTCATTTTTTAACCAGGGGTACCAATAGTAGATATTAAAGGCAATTGTACCTCCTAACAGTAAGCCAACAATAAACATTAAAAAAGTACGTCTTTTTTGTTTTTTTAGTCGTCTCCTGAGTAAATTTAGTGTTACTTTTGAAGTTTCCATGCATCTACCTACCTTTTAAGTTTGGATTTTAGACATTGTATCATATAAGTATGAAAAAAATTAGAAAAAAGTTAATACTATTGTATTAACTTTTTTTAACGACTAAATGCCAGATTTGCATGAACACATTTTCCTTTTGAATAGTTTCTTTTAGAACAACATCAACCACATCTAACTTTTCATCTTCATTCCTCAAGTAGCCTAAGTTATCTTTAGTATTATATCCATACTCTTTTCCAACAATATAGCCTGACTCTTCGGGAGCTGCTACTTTTTCTTTTCTAGTTAATTGTTTTTTAGTTGGTTTAAAAAATAATTTGATATCTTTATTCTCTTTATTTGTCCATACTGCTAAATCTTCAGTTAAGACAATATTAGCTTTACTTTTCTTTCCATGATGAACATCGATTGTGGGTGTATTTGCAGGGTCGCCCTTTTTCTTAATAACTTCATAGGACCAGTTTGTATAAATGTAATCCATTAATTTTGCTGTTTCATCAAAACGATTAAAGCCATCTTCAACACCCATTACAACAGTAATAATACGATGCTCATTTCTAGTAGCAGTACCGATAAAGCAATCTCCAGCAAGTGGTGTTGTTCCAGTTTTTAAACCGTCAACGCCTTCAGTATAATAATCAAAACCTTCTAGCATGCCGTTAGAATTCCAAATAACGATGCCATCCTTTGTAGAGTTCTCTAGGATAGTGGCACTAGGTAAAGATGTAATTTCAAGAACTTCTGGAAAATCAGCAATTAAGTGCTGCCCAACAATTACTATACTTCTAGCGCTCATCATGTTCTCGTCTTCTTTTTTAGAACCGGGATAAATATTTTTTCCCATATCTTCATTTCCTAGTCCAGAAGCAGTTACAAGAGTGGCGTCATTGATTCCCCATGTCTTTAATTGATCATACATCCGATCAACAAACTTTAATTCGGTTCCAGAAATATGTTCAGCAAGAGCAGAAGTTAAAGAGTTTGCAGAGGAAATTAAAGAACCGTATAGAGCATCTTCAACTGTGTAGATGTGTTTATCTTCAATTGGAATATTAGAAAGATCAGGATTTTTACTCATTTTTTTTAAATTATCACTAATTTTTATTGTGTCATCCCAAGAGATGTTTCCTTTATCAACTTCATCAAAAACAATATAAGCAGTAATTAATTTTGTCATGGAAGCAATACCGAGAGGTTCATCTCCGTTTTGATTGTAAAGTATTTTTCCAGTATCATAATCAACAGCAAGAGCTGCATTTGCCGATACATAGAAGTCATCATTGGAAGCTGAAACCTGAGAGGGAAGAGAAATAAAAATAAATATTACTAATAAAATTTTAAAATGCCATTTTCTTTGTTTCATAAAGTGTGTTTCCTTTCTAGTAGACGATAATACGTCATAACAAAATTTAGCAAAAAAAAAGAGCCAAAGCAATGATTTGAGCTCTTTTTTATTTTTTTAAATATTTTTTAAAGGTAGGTGGATGACAAAAGATGTCCAGCCCTGCTCTGAAGTTGCATAGATATAGCCGTTATGCAAAGAAATAATACTTTGAGCAATAGCAAGCCCCAAACCAGTTCCACCGGTTTGTTGAGAACGAGATTCTTCCACACGATAGAAGCGATCAAAAAGTAAATCTAAAGATTCTTTAGGTATTTCTTGTCCGTCATTTTTAACAGTAATGACGATTTCAGAACCAATTTTTTTGGAATGAATCATAATTTGTTGACCTCCTACACCATACTTAAGAGCATTGGATAGAAGATTATCGAAAACGCGAACTAATTTTTCGGTATCACCTTCCATCATAAGTGAGGGAGGCGTACCTTGAAAATCAATTAGAACCCCTTTTTTTGAGGCATCTAATTCAAAATCAACAACAATTTGAGCAATAAGTTGCTGCATATCAAATGTGACCAAGTTCAAAGGTGTATTGGCTTGTCTAACTTTTGTATATTCGAATAAATCATCCACCAAAACTTTCATTTGTCTAGATTTCATATAGGCTGTGTGAGTGTATTTCAATAACTCTTCTTGGCTAGAAAATTTTCTTTCTTCGATGAGGCCTAGATAACCAATAATAGAAGTTAAAGGAGTTCTAATATCGTGGCTGACGTTTGTAATAAGTTCATCTTTTGATTGCTCAATTCGTCTTTCTTCTTCGATTGCTTCGACGGTACTATCAACTAGAGCGTTAATGCTTCTGATTAATTTTCCTAAATCACCATTCAAATCAAAAGGAATTCTATGATCATAATGACCATTTGAAATAAAATGAAGTTCGCTGATGATATGACGTTGCTGCATTTGTTTATAGCGACGAATCAAACGCCAGTAAAGAACTGCTATATCAATTATGCTAAACATTAAAAATATAGGCTTTTTCCATACAAAATAATTAGGATCGTAAAAAGTATCATATATAGAAGGAATAAAGCTATTTAAAATTTTATCAATCGAAAGACTTGATTGGAAAATTTGAACTAGTAGCATGTAAATGGCTAAATTTAAAAGGATTAACAAAATGATAGTGACGATTCCTTCAATAAGAAGCTCACTTTTTTCTTTAGAAGTAAGTTGAATCCGATTATATTTTTTTTGATTATCTTTCAATTTTATAACCGACACCCCAAACTGTTTGGATGACTTTTTCACCATTGGTAGCTTCTTCAATTTTGTCCCTCAGGTGACTGACATGAACCATAACAGTTTTTGCAGAAATTAAACTTTCTTGTTGCCAAACTCTTTCAAAGATTTCATCAGCACTGAAAACTCGGTTTGGATGACTAGCAAGTAAATACAAAATACCAAATTCAAGTGCTGTGAGTTGAATATTCGATCCCTTGTCAGTCATAACTTCGTGAGAGTCTTTTTTTATAATAAGTGGTCCAATTTCTAAAACATCAGGTACATCAGCTTGGATTTGCATATTAGTTCGGCGTAGCAAAGACTTAACTCTCGCCATAATTTCTAAAGGATTAAAAGGCTTAGTCACATAATCATCAGCTCCAGCAATCAAGCCTTGAATTTTATCCATATCAGTTGTTTTAGCTGTTAGCATAATAATAGGGATTTGAGAGTCTTTTCTTAATTCTTTAACGACCTCCATTCCATCCATTTTAGGCATCATGATATCTAGAATCATCAAGCTTATATCTGGATTAGTCGCTATTTTACTAAGAGCTTCTTTACCGTCATAAGCGTTAATAACTTCGTATCCTTCATTTTTAACATATATACTTAATAATTCAACAATTTCTTTGTCATCATCAACAACAAGTATCTTCATAATTAAAACCTCCGCTTCTTTTATATAATTACATTGTACCAAAATAAAAAGAATAAAAAATAATTAAAAAAAGATGTTTACAATAATTTAAAAAAGTAGTATATTATTTTCATTGCTATTTTACAAAAAAAGAAATAAAAAACAACTTTAAAAAAATGTTGACTTTTATTTATCAGTTATGTTATTCTTTTTAAGTTGCTTGGTAGCAACACATAAACTTAATTACGTAAAGAAATTAATTGAAAAAAGTTGTTGACAACTACTTGATGATTTGTTATTATTAAAAAGTTGTTACGGCAACAAAGAAATTAAATAGATCTTTGAAAACTAAACAAAGTAAGACAAACCAAATGTGTAGGGCGTTT
>NZ_FWFD01000010.1 GCF_900163795.1 Vagococcus fluvialis bH819
CCAACAAAACAACCCTAACAATAAACTTTTTCATTTTATTTACTCCTCCAAAGTAGATAAAACAACTCCTTTTTTGTCCTCAGTTATTGCTGAGGGCTTTTTTTTGTTAATTTCATTGTTAAGGTTGAAATAGAGAAGCAAAGACAACTTGCTGAAAAAGGATTATTACCGTTTCAAAAAGAGGCAAAGCAACAGCTTTCACAGTCTGAAATTTTATTTAAAAGTATACGTGAGCAATTAATATTGCATAACAAAATGATTGATGAGGGGAAAATAACACCTGAACAATCAAAAGAACGAACTAATGAGTTATTGTTAAATGCTGAAAAAACAGTCCATAAAAATCATGGTCTTAATTTATAATTCCCATTAAAAGCTTATAACAAAAGGGTTTTATACCATCTTGACCTTTAAAGAACACCATGAGACAATTTATATACATTAAATGAACAACGAGGTTTTTCAAATGAAAAAAGACGATGAATTATTAGAACAAGAAGTAGAAAAAATGATTACAGAGGGTTTAGATAACCTTAGCACCCTGAAAGATGATTCTTCATCAGATGGTGGAAAATCACAAGAATTAACATGTGATAAGAGTGCCTTATCAAAAAATGATGAACTACTAAAACAAGAAGTAGAAAAAATGATTACAAAGGGTTTAGATAACCTTAGCGCCCTGAAAGATGATCCACTAGAACTAGATTAACAACGCTAGCCCTATTTTTTAGCAGATATTACAATGAGAAGAACCTACTAGTAATTTTACTGGTAGGTTTTTTCGGTCATATCTTAACAGTTTTGAATAGAAAATGAACTCTGTGTCACGACAAATATCAAACAACTAAATTGTTTTTAAAGTAACAAAAAGCATCTAAATATCGACTGATGACTTCACTAAGTCAAAAAAAGCAAAACCTTATTAAATTAAAGTTTTGCTTTTTAATTTTGGGTATACCAGTCCATTTTCACAATCTCAACGTCTGTAACCCTTGGTACGCCTGTTACTCTTGGATTCTAAAAGTAAATGCGACAATGACTTCAAACACCTTTAATCATAAGGTTGTTATGTTTGAGGTTCATTGTTTTTTATAACCTCTAAACGAATAGTACTTACATTAGCATTCTTCAATTTAGATAGATTGACATTGCTTATACCTACCTCATCAACTAAATCTTTTAATAATATCTTTCGATCAGCTATGACTCTATCTAATCGCACAATAATTGCCATATATGCTCCTCCTAATCAGACTATTTCATCTGACAATTCTTTTAAATTGAAACCATAGAAAAAAGTATCTTTCATATAATGTCACTAATATTTATAGTTTTTATATTGATTTTGAAAAAAAAAAAAGCTTTCAGAATTAATCTGAGAGCCTTTTTTAATCTGTTTAATAAATAATTTTTGAATAGCATTAACGTTTAGATTTATTCCTTTTAAAGAAATAAATAATTCCAATAATAAAACTATCAAATACAAAACTATCTATATGTAATGGATTAGTCCCAATAATATCTCCATCGATCATTCCTGGAGATATTATTTTAGATAAATCAAAGTGCATAAAGCTACCAACCAACTGAATTAAGTGAATAATAACAACCACTAAGAAAGCGGTTACAAAAGATTCGTAAACAACTTTTTTCTTAGGTTCATCAAAAGAGTCTAGACTATTTAGAAGAATAAACATATAGATCATTGAAATTATAGATCCAATAGTAATAATTCCCATAACAATCATTATAACCCAATTTAAAATTAACATTTTCAACATCCTCCTTTTTTATTGTTAACCGTATAATACAAAAATTAAATAAAATAGTACTTATTTTATTTAATTACATCTGAAAAAATACCTCTGAGCGATCTCTTTAATTCCTTTGCATCTATAAGAGATAAGTAATTTAATAATTTTTCTATTTCGTTTTTCACATCCTCTTGTTCTGTTATCAAATATTCCTGTAGTAAGCACCAAAATTTGACGATTGTCTTTTCTAAAATGTTTTCTGGTTTTATTTTTAGTTTAGATAATGAATTAATCAAAGAAAATGCACTGCTTAATTGATTTGTTGAAAAATAATGTATCAATAAATTTGACATTAACATAATAAATTCTTGAGAAATCTGATCATAGTTTTCATATTTAGTTGCAGTTCTTACACACTGTTTTATTAATAAATTTATGTCATCATTTTCGAATAAGAAAAACAAATTATTAAATAACGCAAATTCATAATGTCCCCATTCATTAACATTCAATAAATATTTTTTTATTTTTAAAGTAGCTTCTTTATCTATTTTATTTTGTATTCTATTTGACAAAGATAATGCAATTAAAGATAAGTGACTAAATTTCAAAATTTGATAGCTATTAAATAAACACTCATACTCATAGCTTAAACTTTTCAATTTATCAATATTTTTATTTTCAAAACACAACTTTATTTCTTTTAGTTCCTTATTTAAAAAAGGCTCACCTTCGATTTCAACTAAGTAAAAAAATTCTGTGTAAGAAACATTCAATCTGGATAATAGAATTGAAAATTTTTTTATAGTTATATCAGAATTATTATTAACAAACTTATAGTATTGAGACTTTGATATATCATCTTGTAATAAAAACTTTAAAGATATATTTTTTTCTTTTCTAATGTCATTAACAAGTTTCCCTACATTAATGTCAATAATAGTTAAATCTCTTCCTTTTAATATAGTAACACCTCCTTTAACGTTCCGTTATTTCTATTTTGTCCTTTATATGAGACAAAATAACACTAAATACATTCTAACAAATATACTTAGTTAATAAAAGGAGGTAGTAAAATGTGGATGTGGTTTTTAATATCATTTTAAGAAAAGTAAAGGAGAATTGATAGTAATGAATAAAAATGTAGAGAATTATAGAACCTTAAAACGTAATAAAGTTTTACAGAAAGACAGAAGACTATATTTATTCGATTTTTTTACTGAAGATGGAACTTCAACTATGTCTACATCTGAATATGAAAGCATTATTAATGATTGTGCCTTTAGTAATGATAAAATGAATATACTTAATTAAAGGAGATATGTAATTAATGAATAATATCATAGATAATTATAAATTTTCAAAATACAATAAACTTTTAAAAGTTCAAAATAAGATATATTTATATAATTTTTTTACTGGAGGTTTTGCTTCCTTTTCACCCGAATATGAGGATCTTGTTAGTAACTGTGACTTTATTAGTGAAGCTGACCTAAAAAAGCTAACTCAAGTAAACAATAGCCTAATAGAAGAACTAATATACGGTGGTTTTTTAATAGATAAAAATGTAAGCGAATTCAAAGTTCTTAAAACCCTTCACTCTCTGGCAAGATTTAAAGGTGCAAATACATTGGTTTTAACCTTACTTCCTACATTAGGCTGCAACTTTAGATGTCCCTATTGTTTTGAACAAGGTTCTAATTATCCCACTTCGCACATGTCTGAAGAAGTTATGGATGCAATTGTAGATTATATTGATGACAATTTGTACGAGAATGGCTCTTTAATGTTGTCTTGGTATGGAGGTGAGCCTTTAGTAGCTCTACAAACAATTGAAAAATTATATAAAAAAATTACAGTACTTACAAATAAAAAAAATATTACAATTACCTCATCCATGATAACTAATGGTTATTTTTTAACAAAAGATGTCGTCGAACGATTACTAAAAATGGATTTATCTCATTTACAAGTTACTATAGATGGTCCTAGAGAAATTCATAATGAAACAAGAATTTTACCAAATGGGAAAGGTACTTACGATAGGATAATTGACAATATTAAAGAAATAGATGATCGAGTCAATTTAAGTATCAGAGTTAATATTCAAAAACAAAATTTTAAATATTTTAATTTACTTGTTGAAGATTTAATAAAAGAAGACCTGAATAAAAAAGAAAATATTAGAATATATTGTGCTCCAGTAAGAGATTTTGGTACTGAAAATAATACGATTTATTCCACTTGTTTTACAACTAATGAGTTTGCACAAGAGGAAATTAAAATGAATAATATTCTTGAAGATAACGGATTCATTGTTGGTGATGATATAAATCCTAATATTTCAGTCTGTGGAGCTATATCAGAAAATGCTATCGTTATTGAGCCTGACGGTACTTTACAAAAATGTTGGAATGTTGTTGGCGATAAAGGTGAATCTGTTGGTAATATTCTTCACTCACCAGAAAATCTAGACAATAATTCAAAAGAAATGATTAATTTATCAAAATGGTATGCTTGGTCAGCGTATGAAGATGATAAATGTAAAAGTTGTCCTGTCTTACCTCAATGCATGGGAGGTTGTCCCTACTATACTGTCAATAAAAATATTATTTTCGAAGAGCAAGAATATAGATGTTCTCCAAATAAATACAATATAGAGAATAAACTAGTTAGATTAACTGGAAAAGGAGGTGGTTAAAATGAGGTGGTTATCAAGACCTAAGAAAGATACTAAAATGAATAAAGCTTTTGTCCGAGAAAAACTCTGTCTCATCGTTTTTTGTGGTAGTAAACCATGTAGTCCTGTTGCCTGTCCTAGCAAAGCATTTCCATAATAATGAATCTAAAGAAAGAGTTGATTTTTATGAATTATATAAACCAACCATCCCAACAAGTTCCTGACAATAGGATAGGAGGCATTGGGTGTAAAATTGATATTTGTGATTTATGTTGGATACACTGCAAATTTATCAAATAATAAAAAAATTTCTTCTACTAATTTTTCTATAACTTTCATTAATTAGTAGAAGATTTTTTAGGAGTTTAATTCTAATGATTAAACAATCTTTTATAAAAAATAAAATAAAACTGTTAGGTCTTTTTTTTATAAATTTAATTAATATTATTATAATTATTATTCAAACTTATTTACTAGGTATATTTATCAATAATTTGATTACTAAAAAAAATTTTGACAGTGTTCTTAAAATTTCAATAGCCCTCACCATCTGTACTTTGTTATCTATTTTTTTAAAATTTATAAGCGATATTTATAATGCTAGAGTTCAAGCTGACATTGTTTATAAAATAAATAGTGCTCAACTAAGACATATAAAAAAATTACCTTTACTATTTTTTAATCAAGTTGAACCTGTTTATTTAAATCAAAGAATAAATAATGATTCAAATGTTGTTACTAATTTTTGGTTAAATCTCATGGTTAAGGGCTCATTACAAATTATATCAATACTTATAATATTTTTAGTTTTTTTTAAAATGAATATTAATGTTTTTTTTGTTTCAATAGTTAATATGTTTTTGTTTTTTATAATATATAAAAGTTTTGCTAAAAAATTATATGCTGCAAATAAAATTTTTTCAGAACAACAAAATAAATTATTCTCAGAAATGAATAATCATCTATTTAATATTAAGCATACTAAAATTAATATGCTATATGAATATCTAGACAAAAAGTTAAATGAAGCTTCTTTACCTTTTTTCGCCTATTTAAACAAATACATTAATATCTCTTATATTTTTTCATCAGTTTCAGATATGTCTAGCAATTTTTTTAATATATTTTTATACATTTATTGTGGCTATGCTATCTATAACAATAAAATGAATATTGGAGAGTTTATAATGATTAAAAATTTTCAAGGTTTCATGCTAGAAAGTTTTTCTAATGTTATTATTCTAACTAGAGAATATCCTAATATGTTAGTTTCTAGAGATAGATTAAATGAAATTGAGTTAATGGAACAAGAGGCAAATGGAACAAGAAAAATCAATTCTATTGATAAAATAATATTAGATAAAGTATATTTTTCATACTCTGACAAAAATATAATTGAAAATTTTTCTTATGTTTTTGAAAAAGGGCACATTTACTTAATTCAAGGAGATAACGGATCAGGTAAAACAACATTAATTGAAGTCTTATTAGGTTTATATGGAAATTTTAGTGGTAATATTTTCTATAATGATTACTCTTTAAAAGATATAAATATTTATTTATGTCGTTCTAAATGTTTTTCTATTGTTGAACAACATCCAGTTCTTTTATACGATGACTTAGATATGAATTTATATTGTATAGAGAAAAAACAAGAAGTATATAATTTGCTTGATTATTTTAATTTAAGTTACATAAATGAAAAATATTGTAAATCATTATCTGGAGGAGAAAAGCAAAAAGTTGCTATTAGTATGGCTTTAGCTAAAGAAACAGATGTTCTGATATTAGATGAGCCAACATCAGCTTTAGATAAAGAGTCTAAAGAAAAATTTTTTACATTAATATCTAACAATAAAAAAACAAAAATTATTATAATAATTTCTCACGACAAAGATTTAACTGCTTTTGTTGATAAAGTTGTTCGTATTTAATTTTTGATAGCTAATTAATATCGTGCTATAATGAAATTACAAATAAGGTATGCATTGAGTAACCAAAAAGAGCCAGTCGGGGGCAACCGAACTGGCTCTTTTCTTTTTTCACTACTTATGACATAAATAGCGTGAGGTTAGCTGTCTTTCTTGTCCTTAGAATCTAACCATTTACTAATGCTATGGGCAATAACATCAATCATGATTCCAAGTAAGACGTCAAATAAGATATGCAATTGAATAACCTCCCTTCTTGCT
>NZ_FWFD01000011.1 GCF_900163795.1 Vagococcus fluvialis bH819
CGTCATAAATACCATTTTCCACGTCATAAATACCATTTTCCACGTCATAAATACCTCATTTGTATTTGTTCTGTTTTTTTGGTATTATTATATAATCAGATGAATAGAGGTGTATAATTTGAAAAACAAGAAAGCCGAGCTAGCAATAAAAGATTTATTAGCACGTCAAGATTACTTAGTAGTTCAGGGAAATGATTTAGCTAAGTCGTTTGGTGGCTTAAAATCTTTTGAACAACGTGTCCTTGATTACTGTTTTAGCTATGTTACAAAAGACTCTAAATTAGATGATGAATATGAAGTATCAGCATTGGAAATCATTAAACATTTTAATCTTAATACTTCAGGCGATTCATATACTAGGATTGCTAAAGCTTTTAAAAAATTAAATGAAAATACTGCTTTGTATTTACCTATAGTTGAAGATGGTGTAAGTGGTATTTTAATGACTCAATTATTTTCTAGAATTAAATTTTTAGAGAATGGTGTTGTTAGATTTAAATTTTCTGAAGATGCTGCTCCTTTAGTTTTTGATTTGAAAGAACATTTTTATAGTTTTAGATTAAATGAACTTTCTAGAATTAACGGGAAGTATTCACTAATTATGTTAAAGCTTTGGGAATCTCATAGAAGAGGTAGAGAAAAATATACAACTATTTCTGCTGATTTAGAAAGTTGGCAGTCATGGTTTTTAGGTAAAGATTCTCGTATGCCTGCAGGACAATTTTTTCAAAAAGTTATTACACGCTCTATCGAAGAATTGGAAGAAAAGATTGCATGCGAATTTTTCGTTACCACACAAAAAAGAGGTCGAAAAGTTGTTGGCTATGAAATCATGATTACAGATACATCTATTTAGATTTTGAAAGAACCTTAATAGGTTCTTTTTTTTATCTATCAACCATTGGCAATCTAGCCACCGTTGATAGATAAAAAGCAGCGAGTCAAAATTGTTTCCAATTTTGACAGCTGTATGCTAAAAAAGAGAAGATCATAAATTGCCTAAAGGCGATTTTATCTGAACGTTTTAGCTCGACTGGAAACAGTCGAAAAGCGTCGCAGACCGAGTGCCAAAATATATTTTGGTATAACGAGCTATACCAAATTGAATTGGTCTTCTAACCATGCTATGATGAACTCAACTTATTTAGGAGGTTTTCTCATGGCTCACGTTGAAAAATTTACCCAAGGTTCTGTGAACGGTTTATCCATTCACATTGAAAGAAAAACAACCAATCATTCTAACCCTGACATAGATTCAGAACGAACTTATTTGAATTATGATTTGTGTGATAAAGAAGGCGATATGAATCAACGGTTAAAAAATAGATTAGCCGAGGTTTACTGCTTTAATCGTGCTGATGTGAAAGTCATGGCTGATTGGATTGTGACACTTCCTAAATCACTTGAACAAGAGACAATGAGTACTCAAAAAGAATTTTTTAAATCGACTGTCGATTTTTTGAATGAACGATACGGTAATCAAAATGTGTTATCTGCAACCGTTCATCATGATGAAACGACTCCTCACTTGCATTATGCCTTTATTCCTGTTGTTTTTGATGAAAAAAAACAACGTGAGAAAGTCTCTGCTAAAGAAGTCTTAACCAGGAAAGAACTGTCTTCTTTTCATCAAGACCTGGACAACTATCTCAAACAGCAAATTCCTCACATTTACCAGGAGGGAATTTTAAACAATCAAACGATTGGCATTGATGACGTTAAAATCATCAAAAAAATGGCAAAAGAAATCGCTGAAAAAGAAACAGAGCTATCTCAAAGAAAAGAGCATATCAATAAAAAAATAAAAGAAGTTAAAAATATAGATGTTTCCACTAAAAATGTGTATGCTGTTCAGGATCAATGGAATCATTTAACGAATCAATTTGAAAAGACACTTTTTGGAAAAACAATTGTTGATACCAAAAATTTAGCTAATTTAAAAGAGTTTATGGGTGGGGTTCAAAAAGAAGCTGAATTAACTAAAACAACCAACTATAATCTAAATAAAAAGGTCAAAAATTTAACTGAAAAAATAGAGAAACACACCTTCCAATTAGAAGGGCGAGATAATCAGATTAATCGTTTAAAACAAGAAAATAGACATCTGAAGCAAGACTTAGAAGAAACCCAAGAACACACACTGCAAGTAAGGGACAATAATAGAGTTCTGAAGAGTTTATTAAAAGATACAGGAAAAACTGATTTTTCTATGTCTCAAGTAGAATACGAAGGTCGAGTTATTTTAGAAAAACTTGAAAATGACGAAAAACCACGAGATTCTTATGAATGTTCAGACTGGAAAGAGACTCTAGAAGAAAATAGAATAAAGCGATATATCCCTGAAAATCGCTTAACTCAATGGATTCAGCAGTTAACAACATGGTTAAAACAATTGATTACACGAGAAAAACAAATAGAGCAACAAAAAAGTAGAGGAATGTCTCGCTAAAAAAGTTTTAATATTACCAGTAACATTAAATGATAAAATAACAAAAATCACCTAACTCACGTTTGATACTTTCACTAAGTCAAAAAAAGCAGAACCTTGATTTTACAAGGTTCTGCTTTTTGATTTTAGGTAGACAAGTCCGTTTTCACAATCTCGACGTCTGTAACCCTTGGTATGACTGGTACCTGGTCTAACATCAGATTATGTAAACTTTATATGTTTTTCAAGTATATAAAATTTTTTTTTAACGTAACTTTACTAATATTAAATTTGAAATTTTGGTATATATATAATGTTTTATGTTTATACTAAGACGTGCGTTATTATGTGTACAAGAAGGTGAGGTCTGCAAATGTTAGAAAGTATTATTACAAAAACTAGTGAACTGATTGCTTATATTGAACCATATAAGTTAGACATAGTTTTAACTGTTCTTGTAGCCACATTTACAATAATACTGGCTTTAGGGGAAGACGTGAAAAATAAATACTATCAAAAAAAATATTTATTAACCTGTTATTTGTTACTATATGTTCTTTCAAATGTTTTGGGAGCGAACATCATATGGATTCTATTTAGTTTCATATTCTTAATTTTACCTTTATCTACATTAAATTTATCTTATTCAAATAATAAAAATAATTTTCTAGAACAAGAATTAAGTACTATCCAATATTGGATATATCATACTTTATATTGGATATTTATAGTGGAGTGGTACATTCTCCTCCTATGTATCCTAATAACCAGTTTTACACCTAACTTATACATTAAAACTTTAATCATACTTGTTTTTTCAATAATTCACTTATATAGAAATTCAAAAGATATATTAGGAGTTCAACCATTTTCAACTACTAGAGATCAGATTGTTAAGCAAATGAATCAATTTAATAAACAGTTTTATACTATTAAGGAAGCAGAAAATGAACACAGAAAAGGCAAAGAAGACATTCGTTTTTATTTGTTAGGATTTATTATCTATGCTGAAGATAGAGATTATTTTGAAAGAAACGGGCATAATACAAACTTTAAAAGATTATTTGAACAAAAATTTGATGTAACTTTTAATATATTTAATATAATAAAAAAGTTCTAAATTTATTATAGATGAAAATTCAAATATGCAGCTTGAAGATAGCGTAAAATATTTTGTGTAAATAGAAATTTAGGGTAGAAAAAAAGAAAGTCCATTCTGTAAAATTAAAGTTACCACACAGAAATTTTATAGGAGGACTTTCTCATGACTCATTTTACTACAGAAATTATGGAAACACTAATTAATAAGGGTGATTTGGATGATTTGTTTCGTCGTCATCTAGAGATTGCTATCAACTCATTATTACAGGCTGAATTAACAGCGTTTCTTGACTATGAAAAGTATGATCGTGCTGGCTTTAATTCAGGTAATTCTCGTAATGGGAATTACTCACGTTCTTTTAAAACAGAGTATGGAGAGTTGAACCTAATTATTCCTAGAGATAGAAATGGTGAATTTTCTCAACAAACATTACCTGCCTATAAAAGAACGAATGATTCCTTAGAAACCACTATTATTCAGCTGTTTCAAAAAGGGATAACCATGTCTGAAATCTCAGATTTAATTGAAAAAATGTATGGTCATTATTATACACCACAAACTATTTCAAACATGAGTAAAATGGTATCTGAAGACGTTTTAGCTTTTAAAGAAAGAACTTTAGAAGCTAAATACTCAGTCATTTTTATGGATGCTACTCATATTCCTTTAAAGAGACAAACCGTATCAAAAGAAGCCGTTTATATTGTGATAGGTATTCGATTAGACGGAACCAAAGAGGTTCTAGGGTTTACTATTGCTCCAACCGAATCTGCTTATGTTTGGAAAGAGATACTTCAAGATCTAAAAGATCGTGGTTTAGAAGAGGTTTTATTAGTGGTAACTGACGGTTTAAGTGGTATTCACGATAGCATCCATAGTGTCTATCCAAATGCTCAATTTCAACAATGTTGTGTTCATGTCTCTAGAAACATCGCTCATAAAGTTCGTGTTAAGGATAGAAAAGAAATCTGTGATGATTTTAAAACTATTTATCAAGCTTCTTCAAAAGAGGAAGCAAATGAACAAGTAGCTTTTATGATAGAAAAATGGAAAAAGAAGTATCCAAGAGTCGTTAAATTACTCTTGAATCCTGCTATATTAACTTTCTATAACTTCCCGCCATCAATTAGAAGAACTATCTATTCAACTAACTTGATTGAGGGATTTAATAAACAGTTAAAAAAATATACAAAGAGAAAAGAACAATTTCCTAATGAAGAATCTCTGGAGAGATTTCTTGTTTCTCAGTTCAATGAATATAACCAAAAGTTTTTAGGTAGAGTGCATAAAGGCTTTAAAGAAATTCAAGATACTTTAGAATCAATGTTTTAACTTAATTGATGGAATGGATTTTCCATTTACACATAAATCTTGACGCAACCAGCTTGAAAATAGTGGAAAAACAAATAAATTAAAGCATATTATAAAAGTAATAAAAAGTGCTTATAAAAGGTATTTCCGAGGTTATTCAACAATAGAAATGCAACATATTAGAATTAGTGTAATGAACCCTAATTCTTTTGATTATGTGATTAGAAGGAAACTTTTTGTTGAAGGGGTTTATACCTATTTTTATTTCTGTTCTTGGAAAAGATTTATTTTAAGAGTAAATGATAAAAAATTTAACGCCAAAAATGTAACCACCTACCTAAAAGTAATAACGCTAAAATCATATTATATGGATAAAAACATATTAAATAATCCAGTAAAACATGATGTCTTAGTTAATAATTTCAAGTCAAGATTAGATCAAAAAGATTATGCAGATTTATATAGTTTTTTTAAATACTTAAAAGACGATTATAAGGAAGAATTAATAGATAATTTTGAGATTGCTAATAAAGTATATGATGTAAATTAGTAATTAATAGGAGTTTAAGTACAGAAAGATATTACTTGATTTTCAATTTTAGAACCCTAGTCTAAAACTGAGTAAGGTCTCGCTAATTTCATCCTCATTGATCCCGATATAGCGCTTCGTAATTTTCTCGCTGCTATGTCCAAATATTTCCATCAGAGTGGCCACGTCTTTGGTTTTCTTGTAATAGTGGTAACCAAACGTCTTACGCAGCGTGTGCGTCCCGATATCGTCTCTTCCTAGCAGGGCAGCCACTCTTTGAAACATCTGATAGACCGTATTGACTTCCAAATGACCACCTTTAGTGCTAGGAAACAAATAATCCTCTGGTGCTAAGTCTTTTGTATAGTCTTGAATCAAGTCCTGCAGACTACTCAAATACAAAATACGAGTCTTACCCGTTTTCTTTTCGACAATACGGGGATTTTTTGAGGAAATCAGGTCTTGTTTCTTTAATTTAACGATATCGGACATGCGCAAACCGCTATTAATGCCGATCAAAAATAGAAAAACATCCCGATCCGCGTTTTTGTTTCTTCTTAAACAAAATAAAAAGTCATTTATTTCTTGCTGAGTCCGTAATGGTTGGACGTTGTAACTCATTTAAAAGCCCTCTCCTCTCACAAAAGTGATACATGATTTTGTTTAGTATACCATATAATCATGTATTGAAGGGCGTTATAAAAAAAGAACCCTATGGGAATAGGATTCGCGATACACGATTTTATCTAATTTCATGTATTAAGATGATTTAGAAAACCGACAGTACGCCATACATTAAGAAAAACTCAATAAGAGCTCCTACTATCGCCAAGCTAGATTTTTCTAAGTTCATTCTCTTCCTGTTTTGTGTTTTCGGATCATTTCTTACTTCTCTATTGTCCATATAATCTAAGATTTTTTTATAGGTTTTTAGATTTTCTTTATCTTGGATCTTTTGAAGTTTAATAGCAGCATTGACCATGATTACTATAAAAGTAACTGGCAAAATCAAAGAAAAATCGCCCCAGTATTTAAATAAGGATGCAGTAATGAGGGTTAAAACAAATGATCCTATAATAACCAACATTAATTGATTCATCTTAGCAATAGTTACTTCTCTTTTCATCTTATCGTCATCTCCTTTAATCAATTCGTCTAAGGAGATATTAAAATAATTGCTTAAAAGTAACAGACTTTGTAGATTTGGATAACTTTTAGGTGTATACTTAATTTAGATAAAGTAACTTTAAAAATTACTTTTTAAAGAAGGTGAATAATTTTGAGTGAATTTACGATTGCAGTACATGGGTTGGTCTATTTAGGTCATAACAATTCAATTTTTACCAGTGAAGCATTAGCTGAGAACATTTGTACGAATCCAGTTCGTGTTCGCAGAGTTCTGGCAAAATACCGAAAAAAAGGATTAGTTCAAACAAAAAAAGGTGTGCATGGCGGATACTTTCTAACCGATAATTTAGAAGCTATCACTTTAAAAAATGTTTATGAGGCGATAAAGATCCCAATTATCCAAAATACTTGGCATTCAGGTTATATCAATGAACAATGTATGATTTCGTCTGGTATGTCAGAAGCTATGGATGATCTTTATGATGAGCTGAATAAAGATGCAGTAGCAAAACTAGCAACTATTACATTAAAAGATATGGAAGTAAAATTATATGCAATACAAAATGAGAGGGGCACTAAAATATGAATGAGTACACTACAGACGTAGCCATTATTGGATTTGGTAAAGCAGGAAAAACATTAGCAGGTGCTTTAGCTAAAAAAGGAAAAACCGTCACTGTGATTGAAAAATCAGCTAAAATGTATGGTGGAACTTGTATTAATGTGGGATGCTTACCGACTAAATCGTTGACACATAGTGCAAAAATTATTGATCAATTATCAGAATTTGGCATTGAGCGAAATCCTGAGATTAACAACCAGTTTTTCAAACAAGCCATGGACTATAAAACTGAATTAGTAACCAAATTAAATAAAAAAAACTACCATAAAATTGCTGATTTAGATAACGTAACAGTCTTAGACGGTTTTGCTCACTTCAAAGATGACCATACTTTGTTAGTGGATACAGATACAGAAACGCTACAAGTTACGGCTGCTAATATCATTATTGGAACTGGATCTACGGCTGTTATTCCAGATTTTGAAAACAAGCAAGACAGTCCACACATCCACACAAGTGAAGAAATTTTAGAGCTAACAAATCTGCCAAAAAAACTAGGTATTATCGGAGCTGGTCCAATTGGATTAGAATTCGCTTCTTATTTTGCTGAATTTGGTTCTGAAGTAACCGTTTATCAATTCAATGACTCATTATTGCCACGTGAAGATAAGGATGACGCAGCAGCTATTTTGGAAAGATTAGAAGAATTAGGGGTAACTATTGAATTTAACGCTCAAGCTAAACGTGTTCAAGATACGGATAATGGTGTACGTTTAACATTTGAACAAAACGGCGAAGAAAAATCTGCTGAATTAAATGAAATTTTAGTTGCTACTGGCCGTATTCCTAACACAAATAAATTAGATATTGAAAAGGCTGGCGTGGCGCTCGGCGCTCGTGGAGAAATCAAGGTAAACAAGCACTTGCAATCTTCTGTTGAACACATTTGGGCAGTGGGCGACGTTAAAGGTGGACCACAATTCACTTATATTTCTTTGGATGACTACCGTATTGTTTTGCCTCAATTGCTAGGAGAAGAATCCAACTATAATTTAGAAACGCGTCGTGTTTATCCTACAGCAACATTTGTGGATCCAACATTTGCACGGGTAGGCTTTAATGAAAAAGAAGCAACTGAAGCTGGTAAAAATTATAAAGTTGCTAAGATGCCCGTTGCTGCTGTTCCTAAAGCTCAAGTATTGCGTGAAACAAGCGGCTTTTTGAAAATATTAGTTGATCCAGAGACTGACCTTATATTAGGCGCAAGCTTCTTCAGCTACGAAGCTCACGAAATGATCAACTTAATTGCATTAGCAATTAATGAAAATATTTCATATAAGAGTTTACGAGACGGTATTTATACTCACCCTACAATGAGTGAATCCATGAATGATTTACTTGAAATGATTTAACTTAAATTTAACCACAAAAGAGGCTGGGACAAAATAAAATGGACCTTATAGAGATCTATTTTTCAGAGTCCACTCTATAGGAGTCATTTTACACTATTCACCTCCTATTCATTATTACTTATACTTAGTTCAGCGACTGTACCAGTTATAACTTATGCTAATGAACTTGAAACTTATAATGAGGTTCAAGTTGAAAACTTTGAGGATGAGGAACTTCCCGAAGTATTAGACGAAAATCTTATCCCTTTATCTCTTTTAATCTATTCTCTATATGGTTTATTTAGAAAAAACAGCTCAGTATAATTTGATTTATGTTAATCACTTTTTATATTACCAGTAACTTTAAATTAAGTATTTTGATTGAAATTTAAAGTCATGATATAATAAAGGTGCGAAAACGAGAATATGTGTTAGTGTATCTAGCACAAAAGCCACTACCTGTGATGAGGTAGTGGCTTTTTTTTCGTTAGTGCGACTCTAACGAGTGGGTTTGTTGGCACTCATGCCTTTATTCATCATCTTTATCGTCAAACCAACGATTTAATAACTTTTTAGTTATAACTGTAGTTACTGTTGTAAAAACAGTCGTGATGAATAACGAGAATATGTTATCAAGCATGTATCTAGCACCCCCTTTCAATATGAAATGGGCTAAGTGCCATTAATAATATATCATACTTATTCGATTCTTATTTTCCAAATAAACGTTGCCAAAAAGATAATTTTTCTTTTTCTTCAGATTCTGCCTGATTCATTTCTAATTGCTCTATTTTTTGATTAGCCTGCAATGTTAAAACCTGTTGCTGATCTAATAATTTTTGCAATGCTTCAATTTGATTATCTTTTACTTTTAATTGTTCTTCTGTTCGTTCCAAATTTTCTTTTAAAACGCAAACTAAATCGAAAACTGGTTCTTGATTAGGTTTGCGTTCTTGGTTTGCATTTACTTCTTTAAACATTGATTTAATAACTTTTTGACCGGAAACGTCAATCACAAACCGGTTTCCGTTTTTAGTGACATACTTTTCCTTAAACGTTTCATCAATTTTTTTATTTATAGCTGTTTTTGAGACATTTAACTCATCAGCTAGTTCTTTAATTGTCATATAAGATTGATTTTTCATTTGTTAAATACTCCTTCTAAACAAATAATTAAAGTTATAACTATGTTTATCTGCTATTGGGTTGTTAGGGCTTGCCCTGACCGTCTGTAAGACGTTTTAAAGAAAGTATAACGTATTTATCTAGATTATGCTTAGAAGCTCTTAAAACTCGTTTTTAAGCTTATAAAAAGAGTTCTTTAAAGAATGGTCTTATTCTTTTAGCAAAGGAGCGTATAGCGACTGCTGCAAGTAAAATGTGAGAGTGTTTTTCTCTCACTCCTTTTTGTCATTTTTGATTTAACTTTTTTTCAAAAGGAACAAAAAAATAATTGCTTATCCTACTAAGTAAATACTTTTAAGAATACTTTTAAATACTTTTAAATACTTTAGGGGCTTTCAAAACGCACTAATATCAATGCTTTCAGAGGTTATAAATACCATTTTCCACGTCATAAATACCATTTTCCACGTCATAAATACCATTT
>NZ_FWFD01000007.1 GCF_900163795.1 Vagococcus fluvialis bH819
AGCCGGCTTAGCTCAGTTGGTAGAGCATCTGATTTGTAATCAGAGGGTCGAGGGTTCAACTCCTTTAGCCGGCACTTTAAATAAGCGGAAGTAGTTCAGTGGTAGAACATCACCTTGCCAAGGTGGGGGTCGCGAGTTCGAACCTCGTCTTCCGCTTTTATGAGTTCTTAGCCGGGGTGGCGGAACTGGCAGACGCACAGGACTTAAAATCCTGCGGTGAGTGATCACCGTACCGGTTCGATTCCGGTCCTCGGCATTAGTAATAAAAATCGGATAATAGCTAAATATACTAAAGTCAGAAATGGCTTTTTTTTAATACTTATTTTTAAAGCCTTTTAATGTATTAATAGGTCTTTTTTTTGTATAATAAAGGTCAGAGATAGTCAATTGACAATGAAGGTGGTGTTTCAATTGGATAATCGGAATATGTCAGATATCATTGAATCCTATATAAAAGAAATATTAGAAATTGATAAAATGATTGAAATTCGACGTTCTGAGATGGCTGATTTATTTGAATGTGTTCCGTCACAGATAAATTATGTGATAAAAACCCGCTTTACTGTGCCACAAGGGTATCAAGTAGAAAGCAAACGTGGTGGTGGTGGCTATATTAGAATTGTAAAAGTAGATTTATTACAACACGGCAATTATTTACTTCGAGTTGCTGAATCTGTTGGTTCTAGTTTGACAGAGAGTGAAGCATTTGCTATCTTAAAACAATTACAGGACAATGAAGTGATTGATGTAAGAGAGAATAATATTATCAGTGCATTGCTATGTAATAAACCGTTACTCAGTGTGAGTGACAATAGTAAATTAAGAGCACATATGATGATTGAGTTATTAGAACGTTTAACATATGACGAGAAGGAGTGACCAGTATGAGTGAATTATTTACAGAGAAAGCAAAAAAAGCTTTAGAAAATGCTCAGCTACAGGCTAAGTATTTTAAGCAGGACTCTGTTGCAACGGAGCATCTATTATTAGGCTTAATTAAAGAGCCTAAAGGGATTGCTGGTAAAGTTTTAAGAAGTTTTGATCTAAATGAGGAACAAATTTTTGAAGAAATTGAGCAAATTACGCAATATGGTCAGAAAGTGACAAAATATACTGGCTTACTACCTTATTCTCCCAGAGCAAAGCAAATTTTGTCTTATGCCAGTGCTGAAGCTAAACGCATCGGTGCACCGAATGTGGGAACAGAGCATATTTTATTGGCTTTAATCAAGGATGAAGAAGTATTAGGTGCTCGAGTATTAACTAATTTAGAGATAGACTTGGGAAAAGTGCGACAGTTAGTTTATAAAAAAATTGGTTTAATTGAGCCTTCTAATAAGCAGAATCAAAGAAAGCAGCAAAATACACCTCGTAATCAGGTAGAGGAAGGGACGCCTACATTAGATTCTTTGGCCCGAGATTTGACACAATCTGCTCGTGACAATCGTTTAGATCCATTAGTAGGTCGTGATAAAGAAGTTCAACGTTTAATTCAAATATTAAGTCGTCGGACTAAAAATAACCCTGTTTTAGTAGGTGAGCCTGGTGTGGGTAAAACGGCAATTGCTGAGGGCCTAGCACAACGAATTATTCAAGGTCGTGTTCCTAAAGAAATGTTATCCAAACGATTAATGATGTTGGACATGGGTGCAGTGGTTGCGGGAACTAAGTATCGTGGTGAGTTTGAAGATCGAATGAAAAAAGTAGTGGATGAAATTTATCGTGATGGCGAAGTTATTCTTTTTATTGATGAATTGCATACGTTAATAGGTGCAGGTGGTGCTGAGGGAGCCATTGATGCTTCTAATATCTTAAAACCAGCCCTTGCTCGTGGAGAACTTCAAACCATTGGTGCAACTACTCTAGATGAGTACCAGAAATATATCGAAAAAGATTCGGCATTAGAACGACGTTTTGCTAAAATTAAAGTAGATGAGCCGACAGCAAAAGAAGCTGAAGAGATTCTTTTAGGTCTTAGAAAACGTTATGAAGATCATCATAAAGTGAAAATTACAGACGAAGCTGTTTTTGCTGCAGTTAATTTATCTGTTCGCTACATTAGTGATCGTCAGTTACCTGATAAAGCAATTGACTTAATTGATGAATCAGCAGCTAGGGCTAGATTGGAAGTTGCTGATAAGCGTTCTCCGATTGCTCTTCAGCGTGAAAAGGTAGAACTGATTGTGAAAGAAAAAGAAGAAGCAATCTTAGCACAAAATTTTGAAGCAGCAGCAAGTAGTCGTAAGAAAGAAAAAGCGGCGTATAAAAAATTAGATAAATTAATTGAAGCTGAGAAGTCGAATGAAATCATTTATAAAACAGAAGTCACAGAGGAAGCTATTGTTTCTGTTGTAGCGCAATGGACAGGTATTCCTTTAGAACAACTTGAAAAGAAAGAAACAGAACGTTTACTTGAACTTGAAAAAGTTTTGCATGAACGTGTTGTTGGGCAAGAGGAAGCGGTGGAATCTGTTTCACGTGCTATCCGTCGAGCTAGAAGTGGGTTGAAAGATCCAAATCGTCCAATTGGTTCGTTTATGTTCTTAGGTCCAACTGGTGTAGGTAAAACAGAATTAGCTAAGACTCTTGCTTCTGTGATGTTTGGTTCAGAAGATGCCTTAATTCGTGTGGATATGTCTGAATTTATGGAAAAACATAGTACGAGTCGTTTGGTTGGTTCTCCTCCAGGTTATGTTGGGTATGATGAAGGGGGGCAGCTAACAGAACGAATTCGTCAAAAACCTTATTCAGTTGTATTGTTGGATGAAGTAGAAAAAGCCCATCCTGATGTCTTTAATATATTACTTCAAGTATTAGATGATGGTCATTTGACAGATTCTAAGGGACGCAAAGTTGATTTTAAAAACACTATTTTAATCATGACATCTAATATTGGTGCGACAGCTCTACGTGATGAGAAAACAGTTGGTTTTGGTTCAACTGGTGGTGATAAGGATTATGAAGCAATGAAATCTCGTATTTTAGAGGAACTTAAAAAGAGCTTCCGTCCTGAATTCTTAAATCGTGTGGATGAGTTATTGGTGTTCCATTCATTAACGCAAACAGAATTAAATAAAATTGTTAAAATTATGAGTCAATCAGTGGTAGAAAGATTGAAAGAGCAAAAAATTGAATTAAAATTAACACCTTCTGCAATTGAAGTTATTAGTAAGGCTGGCTTTGATCCGGAGTATGGTGCAAGACCAATTAGGCGAGCACTTCAAAAAGAAGTAGAAGATCGTTTGAGTGAATTATTACTTTCAGGTGATATTACAGCAGGTAGTAAAGTCGTGATGGGTGCTAAAAAAGGTAAGATTCAAGTGAAAATTACTAAAGAAAAAGAATTGCAAAAAGCATAACAAAGTCTGGCGCTAGTTTAATAACTAGCGCTTTTTTATTTGTGATAACATTGTCAAAGTTGGGTTGGTTGTGGTAGGATAATTCTGATTACTCACAATTAAGGAGATTAGAAAATGATAGAAATTACAGCAACCGTTGAATCTCTTCAACAAGCTGAAAAATTAGTTGATTTGAATATTGATTATTTGTACTTTGGTGATGCAACTTTCGGTTTAAGATTACCCACACATTTTAGTGTAGAAGAGATGAGGCAGTTAGTTAGCCTAGCTCACGCAAAGGGCAAAAAAGTTCGTGTGGCAGTAAATGCCATTATGCATCCAGATAAAATGTTGTTGATACCTGATTATTTACAATTTTTAGAAGATTTATCAGTGGATGAGATTGTGGTAGGTGATCCAGGTGTTATCCATGTAATCAGAAGAGATGGCTATAAAATTTCGTATATTTATGACGCGGCAACAATGGTAACCAGTTCTCGTCAGATTAATTTCTGGGGTAAACGTGGAGCGGTTGGTGCGGTTTTAGCTCGTGAAATACCGTACTTAGAATTAGTTGATTTATCGAATAATTTAGATGTTTTTGGTGAAATGCTTGTGTATGGTGCTACATGCATTCATCAATCTAAACGACCATTAGTTCAAAATTATTTTAATTTTACTCAACAAGAAAAAAAGGTAGATAAAACTAGTCAATTATTTATTTCAGAACCTAAGGCAGAAGAGACTCATTATTCTGTTTATGAAGATGAGCATGGTACACATATTTTTGCAACCAATGATGTGAACTTAATGACTGAGGTCGAGGAGTTAGAAAAGATAGGATTAACACATTGGAAGTTAGATGGTATCTATACTCCGGGTGATGTATATGTGGATATCGTGTCCTATTTTGTTGAGGCAAAAGAATTAATTTTAGCTGATAAATGGAATAAGGCTGAGGCTAAAAGACTGACCGAATTAGTAATAGCAGCTCATCCAAAAGAACGAACGCTTGATACAGGATTTTATTATTTTAACCCAGATGACATTAAATAAGGAGCAAATAAATAATTATGACAAAAATATTAAAACGACCCGAGGTTTTAGCGCCGGCGGGAACATTAGAAAAATTAAAAGTGGCCATTAGATATGGTGCGGATGCTGTCTATATTGGTGGTAATGCCTATGGATTAAGAAGTCGAGCGGGAAATTTCACTTATGAAGACATGGCTGAGGGTGTAGCTTTTGCTAAAGAACATAATGCAAAAATTTATGTAGCTGCCAATATGGTAACCCATGAGTTTGATGCGAAAGGAGCGGGGGAATTCTTTAGAGAGTTACGTGATATAGGTATTAATGCTGTAATTGTGTCCGATCCAGCTTTAATTGAGATTTGCATTACTGAAGCTCCTGGATTACCTGTTCATTTATCGACACAATCTTCGGCAACTAATTTTGAAACTTTAGAGTTTTGGAAAAATGAAGGGCTAGAGCGTGTAGTATTAGGTCGTGAAGTATCAATGGCAGAAGTTAAAACAATTCGTGAAAATACAGATATTCAAATAGAAGCTTTTATTCATGGCGCGATGTGTATTTCTTATTCTGGCCGCTGTACGTTATCCAATCACATGTCACATCGTGATGCGAATCGTGGGGGATGTTCACAATCTTGCCGTTGGAAATATGATTTATTTGAGATGAGTTTAGACAAAGAGCGTCAGTCGTTGATTGATGCTGGTGAAGTGGAAGAGCCTTTTTCAATGAGTGCAGTGGATATGTCCATGATCGAACATATTCCTGATTTGGTTCAAAATGGTGTGGATAGTTTAAAAATTGAGGGGCGTATGAAATCGATTCATTATGTATCAACTGTGTCTAATGTTTACAAAAAGGCCGTGGATAGTTATATGGAAGATCCAGAAAATTATGTCTGTAAACAAGAATGGGTCGATGAATTGTGGAAAGTTGCTCAACGTGAGCTTGCGACTGGTTTTTACTACGGTGTCCCTAGTGAGGAGGAGCAGTTATTCGGGAAGCGTCGTAAGATTCCTGTCTTTAAATTTATCGGTGAGGTCTTATCCTATGACGAAGCGACAAAAATTGCTACAATTAGACAACGGAATCATTTTAGAATCAATGATGATATTGAATTTTATGGTCCTGGGTTTACACATTCTCATCAAGTAATTAAAGAGATGTGGAATGAATTGGATGAGCCGATTGAAAAGGCACCAAATGCAATGATGATTGTGAAAATGCCAGTGGAAAGTCCAGTCAAACCAGGAGACATGATCCGAAAACGAAAATAAGGATGGTAGAGATGAAATCATTTGATTATATTGTGATTGGTGGCGGTAGTGGTGGCATTGCTTCTGCTAATCGTGCTGGAATGCGTGGGGCGAAAGTCTTATTAATTGAAGGAGCAGACATCGGCGGAACCTGTGTTAATGTTGGATGTGTTCCTAAAAAAGTGATGTGGTCAGCTTCTGAAATGCGCTCGATGATGTTAAAACAAGCCAAAGAATATGGCTTTGATGTAACGCTCGAGGATGTTGATTTTTCTAGGTTAGTGGCGAATCGTCAAACTTACATTGAGCGCCTCCATGGTTTATATATGAAAGGTTTAGCAAGTAATGGCGTAACGGTTCTTCATGGCTTTGCTAAGTTTACAGCTGAAAAAGCAGTGGAAGTCAACGGTGATAGTTATACGGCGGAGCATATTTTGATTGCTACAGGTGGTAAAATTATTAGACCTAATATTCCAGGCTCTGAGTATGGGATTGATTCCAATGGTTTCTTTGAGTTAACTAAGTTACCAAAATCAGTGGCAGTTGTTGGCGCTGGGTATATTGCTGTAGAAATTGCAGGTGTGTTAAATGGCTTAGGTTCAGAAACTCATCTTGCATTTAGAAAAGAAACTTTCTTAAGAGAATTTGACGAATTAGTGATTTCAGGACTGACAACAAGTTATCAAGAGCAAGGTATTCATTTGCATGCTCATTCGGTACCCAAAAAAGTAGAAAAAACAGCGAGAGGTTATGAATTATTTTTTGAAAATGGTCAATCACTTGCGGTAGAAGAACTTATTTGGGCGATTGGGCGTAAACCAAACTTGGATCAGCTTGGCTTAGAAAATACATCAGTTGAACTAACCGAAGGAAACGCAATTAAAGTAGATCAATATCAAAACACAACGCAAGCAGGTATTTATGCGGTGGGGGATGTGATTGATAAAGTAAACTTAACACCCGTAGCCATTGCAGCAGGTAGAAGATTATCTGAACGACTGTTTAATAATCAAGCGCAAGCCTTTTTGGATTATGAAACAATCCCAACTGTGGTGTTTTCTCATCCGACGATTGGAACAATTGGCCTAACAGAAAAGGAAGCTCGAGAAAAATATCAAAATGAAAAAATTACAGTTTATACATCGACATTTACCCCAATGCAATATGCTATTACAGAATTAAAAGAAAAATGTCATATGAAGTTAGTGTGTCTTGGAAATGATGAAAAAATTATTGGATTGCACGGATTAGGTCTTGGTGTTGATGAAATGCTACAAGGATTCGCTGTAGCAATCAAGATGGGGGCCACGAAAGCCGACTTTGACAACACTGTGGCCATTCACCCAACCGGTGCAGAAGAATTCGTCACAATGAGATAAAAGACGTAACTCTAGAATAGAAGAATTATTATTTAATAGACGTTCAAAGTTTACTTTGAAAGTCTATTTTATATGGGGTATAATATTATGTGATTAATTATAAATAAAGGAGGACAATAAACATGATGGATTTAGTTACATTAGCAAGGTTCCAATTTGGGATGACAACCGTCTTTCATTTTTTCTTTGTACCACTATCGATTGGCTTAGCCTTTTCAGTTGCAATTTTAGAAACATTATACGTTGTGAAAAAAGATGAAATGTACAAAGACATGGCGAAATTTTGGGGAAATATTTTCTTACTAAGTTTTGCAGTGGGAGTTGTTACTGGTATCATTCAAGAATTCCAATTTGGGATGAACTGGTCTGAATATTCTCGTTTTATGGGAGATATTTTTGGAGCACCACTTGCAGTAGAAGCATTACTTGCATTTTTCATGGAATCAACATTTATTGGATTATGGATCTTTGGATGGGATAAATTCAATAAAAAATTACACGCAACATTTATTTGGTTAGTTTCTATAGGAACCATATTATCAGCTTTATGGATTTTAGCAGCGAACTCATTTATGCAAAATCCTGTGGCATATCAAATTAATGAAGCTACAAACAGAGCAGAATTAACAAGTTTCTTTGGTTTATTAAAAAATCACCAACTATGGTTAGAATTCCCTCACGTAGTTTTCGGGGCATTTGTAACAGGTGGTTTTGTTATCGCTGGTTGTTCAGCTTGGAAATTAATGAAGAAACAAGATACAAAATTTTTCAAAAAATCAATGCAATTCGGTTTAATCATTGGTTTAATTGGTTCAGTATTAACGATGGGTGCAGGACATGCACAAATGAACGCTGTAGCTAATGATCACCCAATGAAATTTGCAGCAATGGAAGGTATTTATGATGATACAACTGGGGACTCAGCGCCTTGGAATATCATTGCTGGAATCGATACTAAAAATCAAAAAACTGACTGGGAAATTGCAGTACCGGCTATGTTAACAATTTTAGGTGGAAAAGATAAATTCCAAGGGATGGATTCAGTGAATGCAGACCTACATAAACAACATGATGAAAAATTCGGTAAAGAGATGGATTACTATTTACCAGTTAAAACATTGTTCTGGGGCTTCCGTTTCATGGCAGGATTTGGAACATTGATGGCTTTAATGGCTATAGTAGGTCTGTTACTACTAAGAAAAGATAAGTTACAAAAAATGAACTGGTTACTTGGCTTGTTTGTGGCAGGCATTGCTTTCCCATTCATTTCGAATTCAACTGGTTGGATTATTACTGAGATGGGACGTGCCCCTTGGACTGTGTATGGTTTATTCACAATTGCTGATAGTGTATCACCAAGCGTGACACAAGGGTCATTAATATTTAGTAATATTGTGTACTTTGCTCTATTCTTATTCTTAGGATTTGTTATGGTTCTTTACTCAAAACGTTACTTGAAAAAAGGTCCTTATTATGTAAGTCCTTCAGAAGCGCGTAAAGAATCAATCGATCCGTTTTCAAAGGAGGCATTCTAATATGAGTAACTTACAATTATTGTGGTTCTTTTTAATTGGTGTTTTATTTACAGGATTCTTCTTCTTAGAAGGGTTTGACTTGGGTGTTGGAATGTCAGTTAAAACGTTAGCTAAAAACAAACGCGAACGTGATCAAATTATTCAAACCATTGGACCTGTTTGGGAATCTAACTTGGTTTGGTTAATTACAGCGGGAGGAGCAATGTTTGCTTCATTCCCTGAATGGTATGCGTCTTTATTTAGTGGCTTTTACATTTTCTTATTACTTGTTTTAGTTGGGTTGATTATCCGCGGGGTATCATTCAAATTTAGATCAAGTTCTGAAAGTGCCAGAGAACGTAATATCTGGGAATGGACACTATGTATTGGTAGCTTTTTAACAACTTTCTTCTTAGGCATGATGTTTGTGGATTTAGTTCGCGGTATGCCACTTGATGAAACAAAAAATGTGATGAATGCAGGCTTTACTGACTATGTTAACTTATTCTCAATTGTTGGTGGAGTAGCAGTTACTTTAATTTCTTATCTACATGGCTTAAACTACTTACGTTTGAAAACAGAAGGTAAAGTCAGAGAACGTGCAAATGCTCAAGCTAAGAAATTATACCCAGTATTATTTGTAGGTTTAGTAGCTTTTGCAGTTCTTTCATTTATCGATACAGATTTCTTTAAAGAAAGAATGATCTCTTCATTAATTATCTTAGTCTTAATCGTGGTCTTTGCAGCAATGGCTGCTTACGGCACGTACAAAGATAAAGAAGGTTTCTCATTTATTTCAACAGGCTTGGTATTTGTTGGCGTTGTAGTTTTCTTATTCAACGGATTATTCCCACGAGTAATGGTGGCAACAGATTCAAAATTCCATTTACTAATTGAAAATGCATCAAGTACACCTTACACATTAAAAGTAATGACAATCGTTACAGCTTGTTTATTACCAATTGTTTTAATTTATGTATTATGGATGTACAAACAATTTACTAAACGTGTGTCAGTGGACGTATTAGATAATTATTAATATTAAGGAGACGTGCCGGATTTGATTGATAAGAATTTATTTCGTATTGATAAAATGAGGTCTGTCTTAATAGGGCTTGCAGGACTTGGCGTTCTGCAAGCTTTATTAATTATCGGGCAAGCCTATTTTTTATCATCAGCGATTAGCGAGCTTTGGAATGGGAAGAGTGTTTCTTCTCAAATAAAAGCAATGGTAATCTTTTTTATTTGTTTCTTATTGAGACAAGTTCTCAACTTCTTTAGGGATCGTTATTTAGATACGTATGCCTATGAACAAGCTAAAATTGTGAGACAGAAGTTACTAGATAAAGTGTTTCGCTTAGGGCCTAATTTTGTCCAAAAAGAAGGAACAGGAAATATGGTAACCATGGCAATAGAAGGTGTAAGTCAAATTGAGAATTATTTAACGCTTATTTTGCCTAAAATTACTAATATGATGGTTATTCCTTGGGTTATTTTAATTTTTGTTTTTACGCAAGATATTCGTTCAGGCGTTATCTTGTTATTAGTTTTTCCAATTATTATTCTATTTATGATTATTTTAGGATATGCCGCAAGAGCCAAAGCTGATCGTCAGTATGAAGGCTACCAATTACTTAGTAACCACTTCTTAGATTCATTAAGAGGTCTTGAAACACTTAATTTTTTAGGATTAAGTAAAAAATATGAAAAAAATGTTTATGGCATTAGTGAAGACTACCGAAAAGCAACCATGAGCACCTTAAAAATTGCGATTTTATCAACGTTTGCTTTAGATTTTTTTACCACATTATCAGTAGCAATTGTTGCAGTTTTTTTAGGGTTTAAATTAATGAATGGTGAAATGTTGTTATTTCCAGCCTTAACAGCACTTGTTTTAGCGCCTGATTTCTTTTTACCTTTACGTGATTTTTCAAGTGACTATCATGCGACTCTTGATGGTGGAAATACATTGAAGTCAATCTTTACAATATTAGATAAAAAAGAATTTGAAGAAGTAGAGGAAATTCCCCTATCTGCTTGGGAAGAAACGGATGAATTAACTTTAACTAATTTGTCTCTGAAGTATGATGAAACGTCAGAAAGTAACACCTTAGAAGAGATTAATTTTTCTTGGAAAGGAACAGGAAAAATAGGAATTGTTGGTCTATCAGGTTCGGGTAAATCAACTTTGATTAAAATGTTAGGTGGCTTTTTAGAAGCGAAAGAACCTAGTATAAAAATTAATGGTCAAAAAACCAATCATTTAAGAATGAAAAGTTGGCAAGACCAACTATTATATGTGCCGCAAGATCCTTATATCTTCCATGCAACGTTAAGAGAAAATATTAGTTTTTATCAACCCGAAGCCAGTGAACGAGATATTTTACTCGCAATTGATCGTGCAGGGCTTTTAGAGGTTGTTCAAGAGTTACCAGAGGGATTAGAGACGGTTATTGGAGATGCCGCTCATATGTTAAGTGGGGGGCAACTACAACGTGTTGCTTTAGCTCGTGCTTTTCTGGACAGTAATCGACAGATTTTATTGTTTGATGAGCCAACAGCGCATTTAGATGTGGAGACAGAATCAGAACTTAAAGCAACAATGTTACCCTTATTTGATAAACGGTTAGTCTTTTTTGCGACGCATCGTCTGCACTGGATGAAAGAGATGGATTACATCATTGTTATGAAAGATGGCAAGATAATCGAACAAGGAACATATGAAGAATTACGTCAAAAAAATGGTGCTTACAGTGAATTTGTTGAGCAATTGAAAGGGGAGTAATATGAAAAATAATTATTTATTACTTTCGAAAGAAGATCATTGGGTACGCCCGTTTTTTAAAAAATATAAATGGTTATTAACTTTAGTTATATTTTTAGGATTTTTAACTTTTTTTGCCGCATCTGCGTTAATGTTTACATCAGGGTACTTGATTAGTCGCTCAGCAGCTAAGCCAGAAAATATTTTAATGGTATATGTTCCGATTGTACTAACCCGTGCCTTTGGTATTGCAAGACCGACACTCAGATATGTGGAACGTTTAGGAAGTCATAATTGGGTTTTGAAAATGACTTCAGACATCAGATTGAAACTCTATCAATCCATGGAAACAAGAGCTGCAAAATCGAAATCTGAATATCAAACAGGAAATATCTTAGGTTTATTAGCAGAAGATATAGAACATATTCAAAATTTGTATTTAAGAACAATATTTCCTGCTATTGTGGCTTTAATTTTATATGTAGCAATTGTAATTGCTTTAGGCGTTTTTTCAATTCCATTAGCCTTATTGATGTTACTTTTAATCGGTGTTATCTTAATTATTTTACCATTAACTTCAGTTTTAGTGAATAATGCTCGTGTGTATCGTCAAAAGGCCAAAAAACATGTCTTGTATAACCAATTAACAGATGCTGTCTTAGGTGTAGGTGATTGGCAATATAGTGGTCGTTATCAAGAGTTTTTAACTGGCTATAATGAAGCTGAAGCCGATGTTCGTAAGGAAGACAAGGTCATGAAGCAATATTCAAGACGTGAGAGTCTACTAAAGCAAGTTGTTTTTGGTTTAATTGTGATTGTCCTTTTTGTTTGGGCAGGTAATTATTTTGGTGAAACAGGTGAAATTAAGTACCTTAACTGGATTGCAGCTTTTGTTTTAGCCTTCTTTCCGTTAATAGATGCTTTCGCTCCTGTGAGTGATTCATTAAAGGAGCTACCTCTTTATGAAGATACTGTGAGACGGTTATCCGAACTACCAAGTATTGAAAGTGTTGAAGAGACAACTTCAAAAGTAGTTATTTCAGTCAATGAAATGACTATTCAATTTAAAGACGTTGATTTTAAATATAGTGAACAGCAAAAATATCTGTTAAAAGGATTTGAACTGACAATCAAGCAGGGCCAAGTGACTGCAGTTTTAGGAAAAAGTGGTGTTGGTAAAACAACTCTCTCTAAACTTTTAAGAGGAGATTTAATTCCAGAAAAAGGTCAAATTTTGATTAATAATTATGTGACATCTGAATTAAAGGAACAACAATCTGAGATTTTTGGTGTACTTAATCAGAATCCTCATATTTTTAATACAACTATTAGAAATAATATTCGCTTAGGAAATTTAAAGGCAACAGAAGAAGAAATTGAGCTAGCTGCTAAACAAGCTGGTTTAAAACCGGTTTATGACAAATTACCATTAGGATTGGATACACTGGTAGAAGAAAGTGGCAAACGATTCTCAGGTGGCGAACAACAAAGAATTGCTTTGGCTAGAATTTTATTACAAGATGCGCCTATTATTGTTATTGATGAACCGACGATTGGACTAGACCCAATAACAGAAAAGCAATTACTAGAAACAGTTTTCAGTGTTTTAAAAGGCAAGACCGTATTATGGATTACCCATCATTTAGTAGGAACTCATTATGCAGATCAGATTGTTTTTTTAGAAGAGGGTAAGATTAGCATGTTGGGTACACAAAAAGAACTATTGGCTAATAATGATAAATTTAAAAAGCTTTACCAGTTAGATTTATATGAGTAATAATTTATTAAGTGAAAAGTTGTTCATATGGAAAAAATCATGTGGATAGCTTTTTTAGTAAAAAAATTAATTCAAAAAAGATAGGAACCAAAAATTGAATTAATTTTATCTTCTCTGACCGAGTATTTTAATCATTTGTGTTTAAAACATCTTTACACAGCTTGTTTAAAAGGGTAATATTAATATGATCAGTATAGAAAAAAATGAAACTATACAAGAGAGAGTTGACCAGTGAAAGGGGGACAGTATCTATGTTTTCAAACGAACTAAACATAGATGTTCAAATATATCAAGAAGAGGTTAAAAAGCCATCAAATTCAAGTCAGGTCCTAGTACCAGTACAAAATAAAAGCGAAGTAACAAATCAGTTATTGTTAAAATGGTCTGATAGAGACAGTAAGCTAACTCAAAAGAATATTGATGATGCAATGCAAGTTGTTTTTAGGGAATGGGAAACTATTTTTCCTCTTTATAAGATAGAAAGAGCATTTGTCGATCAATCATCAAGAGGATCAATTGAAATCTATGTAACATTTGATTCTAAAAATATTTTTTCGAATACACAAATTAGAAATATAAAAAAAACAATTACCGACTTATTAATAAAAGAGCTAGAAAAAGCAGTCGTTCAAAATGAAACGATTCGTCCAGAACAGGTTGAAACGTCCCGTTTTAATCAGCCTGCTATAGCAACACAAAAAAAACCTGCTGAATCTGATCGGGTGCAACGTAGGGCAGAACTTGATTTAAGAGAACGATTTAACAGCGTAAAGAAAGAAAATAACGAATTACAAATGGCTTTACAACAAAGTAAGGCAGATGAGTTAACTCAAAAGGAAAATATCGGTGAATTAAAATTACAAATCGAACGTCAACAACGTGTTTTAAATGAAATGAATGAAGGTAAAAATTCACACACTGCTGAAGAAAAAGAACGTTCACGTAAATTACAAGAACAACTAGATGATGTGAATTATCGCTTACGCCAAAGCAGCCAGGATTTACTTGAAAGACAACGTGAAATTCAACAACTACAATTAGTAGTGAGTGAAAATGAGAACTACATTAATGGTCTACAAGCAGATTACGATCAATTAAGATCAGCTAATAATACTCAAATTGAACAGTTGTTACAAGAAAATGATATGTTAAAAACAGATTTAATTGATTATCGTAACAGTGAATTAGAGGATAAACAAAAAGTTCAAATTATAAAAAATGAATTACACCAATTAACTTTGGAAAAAGAGAATATCCAAGAAGATTTGAAGCAAAAATTACAACGTATGGAATATGAAAACGATGAATTACGAACTGTTTTTAAAGAAAATCAAGTATTCGAAGATAAAACGCAACAAGATTTAATCGAAACGACGCGTGAACTAAATAAATTCCGTGACGATGTAAAGCGTTTAGAAACAGAAAATGCGTTATTAACACGTGAGTGGGAAACGCGTTACCAAACCTTGTCTACTGAAAAAGAAGAGTTAGCAATTGCTTATAATACAAGTCGTCAGATGGAAGTTGAGCGACAAAATGAATTAATTCAATTAAAAAATAGTTATGTTGGTTTAGAACAAACTCTACAACAATCAGGACTTGAACAGCAACGTGTGATTAACCAATGGGAAGAACGTGTAGCAAAGGAAGAACGTGAAACAGCACGTATTTTGCAACAATCAACTTTAGATAAAGAACAGTTTGCAAGAAATAAAGAACAAGAAATTAAACGCCTTTCAGACCGTTTAGCACAGCAACAAGGTCTTGTAGACAAATTAATGTTATCACAAAAAGAGACACAAGAAAATTGGCAAGAAAATTATCAATTATTGGAAACGAATTATAAAACAGCAAGAGATAGATCAACCCAATTAGAACAAGAAATTTCACGCTTATTGCAGGATAATCAATTATTGGAAACAAAATTAGCTGGTTTAGAACAAAGAGAAGTTAATGTAGTGAGCCCAGTTATACCTGTAGCACCTATAGTTGCACCTGTTGCGGCTCCAAGTATGGAAGCTATTCTTGCTCAAAATGATGTAACAACAAACTCTCTTCAATCTGAAATTGACAGTGAAGTAGCTAGTTTAGAAGAACCTAAGCTAAAAACTAAGAAAGAGCAAGAAATCAAATATGAAGAAGAAGTCGAATCAGAAGTAGCAGACTCAGACTATGATTATGACTACGATTACGATGACTATGATGAATACGGTTATGATGATGAATACGGTTATGACTATGATGATTACGACGATGAAGACGTTAATGAAATCGATGATTTATTAGGGTATGATGCAGAATCTATAAAAGAAGATGTTGAAGATCTATTAGATAACACAGATGATGAAGATATTGAAAAGATTTCTAAAAAAGATTTTGCAGTCTTTGAGGAACGTGTAGATGGATTGAAACGTTTATTTGAAAAAACAGATGATGTTGATTTTAAAAATTTCGTCGCACCTAAAATGAAGAAATACAATAAATTGAAAAATAAATTAGAAGAAGACGTGAAGGCTCCTAAATTATTCTCACCTAAATATAAAATTGAATCTGGCTTATTTAACGAAATTAAAGCTTACGCTTTGATGAGCCGTCATTTACAATTATTAGCAGGCGAAGATGAAGAAGATGATTACGACTACGATTATGATGGTTACGATTATGAGTATGATTACGAATAAAAAAATAATGACCTTGAACTATTAAAAAGTTTGAGGTCATTTTTATGTTTAAGTTCACTTTATATATATTTCATTTGTTTTTTAAGAAAAGAAAAAAGGAACGTTCTGCATTAAGCAGGCGTTCCTTTTTCAATAGCATATTTAATTAGAAGTGGTGAGAAGAGTGTTGTCAGAATAATCGCAACCACAATAGCTGAGTATAAACCTTCATTTATCAAGCCAAGTGTTTCTCCCATTTTAACGATAATCAGAGCCATTTCACCACGAGAAACCATACCCGCCCCAACAATTAAGGACTGATTTTTGTCTAAGTGAGTTAATCGGCTTCCAATGTAACCACCAATTAACTTAGTTAAAGTTGCTAAAATTGTAAAAACGATGATTAAAAGAGTGTACTCTTTAAATGCTGATAATTCAATATCTAGTCCTATTGATACAAAGAAAACTGGAATAAATAAAGAATAACTAATCACTGAAACATTATGCTCAATACGATGTTTGCTTTCATGTCTAGATAATAATAAACCAATAAAGAATGCACCAATCACATCACTCATACCAACTTTTTCTGAAAGAACAGCAAAAATAAAACATAAAACTAACCCAAATGCAGTTTCAACTTGGACGGCAACAATTTTTTTAACCAACGCAAGTAGTGGGTTTAAAATAAACTTAGCAAATAAGAAAAGACCTAAGAAGAAGATAATTTTACTTCCAAGTAAATCCCATAAAAAACCGACATTCATCGTAGAAGTACTACTGCTATCTCCGCCTAAAAAAGCGCTAAAAAGGCTAACAATCAAAACAACAGCAATATCATCAACAACTGCGGCACCTAAGGTTACAGAACCTTCAGCTGTATCTAGGCGATTATACTCTTTTAATACTTGAACAGAAATACTAACCGATGTAGCACTGAAAATAACGCCTAAGAATAAAGCCTCTTTCCAAGGGATATCAAAGAGATGTGCTGCTCCACTTAAGAAAATCATGGGTAGTAAAATACCGAACAAAGCAACCATGACAGATGGTTTAAGATATTTTTTGAGTTTGTCTAAATCACTTTCTAAACCAGCTAAAAACATAAGTAAAATAACACCAATCTCAGCAAATAGCGAAATGGCTTCTGTATGTAGCACTAACCCTAAAAGTGCAGGACCTAAGAGCACACCTGTGAGTAATTCCCCAATGACAGCTGGAATACCAATTTTTTGACATAAATGTCCAGCTAGTTTTGTTCCAATAATAATTAAAATTAATGAGACTAATAATTCCATTAACATAGTGTTTCCCCCTTTAAAAAATTTCCAAAAAAAGACGCATGCCAAGTAACCTCTTCCCGCCCTGAAAGAGATTTCCTTGAAGCATACGCCCAACCTTGAATTGTTCTATGTCTATTATTTTGACACAGTTTCATGATATTTTCAAATATTTTATTACTTAACAATAAAAATAAATTCTTCACCTAAAGCTTCGATTCGTGTTTTCCACTCGTCGTTTGTTAGATCATTCTCTTCTATGTAGCGATTTCGGTCATGAACACGACACTCATGGGAGCAGCCACGAACATATTTTGCTTCATTTTCTTCAGAACATAAAATCTGACGGTTACACTCTGGATTGCCACAGTTAACATAGCGTTCAGAAGGAGTTCCATCAAACCAATCACGTCCGACAATAATAGGATTAACATGATTAATTGGTACACTGATACGCTCATCAAAAACATACATCGCACCATCCCATAATTCGCCTTGTACTTCAGGGTCACGACCGTAAGTAGCAATCCCACCGTGAAGTTGTCCCACATCTTTGAACCCTTCGCGGACTAACCAGCCAGAGAATTTTTCACAACGAATCCCACCTGTACAGTAAGTTACAACACGTTTATCCATAAAAGTTTCTTTGTTATCACGAATCCATTGAGGCAACTCTCTAAATGAACGAATATCTGGACGAACGGCTCCCTTAAAGTGACCTAAGTCGTATTCATAATCATTACGTGCGTCAATCACGACGGTTTCTTCATCTAGAATAGCTTCTTTAAATTCACTTGGAGAAAGATAAGCACCCGTTAATTCTAAGGGGTTGATATCATCTTCTAAAGATAAAGAAACAAGTTCAGGACGAGCTCTAACGAACATTTTTTTAAACGATTGTTCTTCAGATGGGTCAATCTTAAAGAAAGTATCTTTAAAGCGCGCATCAGCATGCATGTGCTCCATGTATTTTTTTGTATCTTCAGTTAGCCCAGATAAAGTTCCATTGATACCTTCATTAGCAACTAAAATTCGACCTTTTAAGTTCAGTGATTTACAAAAGGCTAAATGTTCAGCTGCAAATTGTTCTGGATCTTCTATTGGAACGTATAAATAATATAATAAAACTTGATATTTTGACAAAGTCAATTCCTCCTCTAGTTTGTACTAAATTATTATAGTGTAGAGTAGTTCTAAATAGCAACTTTCGTGCTTTATTCACAAAGTTATTGTATAGTAATAAATAAATAGTTGACGAGATACGAAAATAAAGATATCTTACTTAGAGTAGGAAAGCATTTGATGATAGTGAGGTACAAAATAGTATGATTTGGAAAGAATTAAAAAAACAATGGCGTTTTATGGACGGTGTTGTTATTATTTGTTTAGTTGTTCTATCATTTTCTCCCTTGGTTATTTTTTCGATGAATCAAAAGAAAGCAACGACTAGTAAAGAGGGAACAATTGCAGTAATATCGATTGACGGGAAAGAAGTTGACCGTTTTGAGTTAAATGAGAATACCAAACATTATGAAAAAACATATCGTCCAGGTAAGGACAAATATAATATTGTGGAGATGGAAGGGACTCGGATTCGTGTTAGAGAAGACAATAGTCCTGACCAAATCGCCGTAAGAACGAGTTGGATTAGTCGGGTGGGACAAACAAGTATCTGTTTACCTCATAAGCTAGTGATCGAGATTATTTCACAAAATCCAAGTGAAGATGATGAAGAGATGATAATTACTTTTTAGGAGTGAAGAAAATGGTAAAAAAAGTCACAGATAAAAAAGATCTAGAACAGATTCATGCTTTAGCGAGCTATGCCTTTAATATTAGTCACACAGAGGAACAAAAAGAAAAGTACATCAAGAAAAATCAATTTGTAGATAATTATGTAGAAGAATTAAATGGTCAGGTCGCTAGTCAAGTTATTAGTTATCCTTTTAATGTGATGGTTAATAGTGTCACTATGGGAATGTCTGGTATTGGTGATGTCGCAAGTTATCCGGAAGCTCGTGGAACTGGTGGAATTCGTAATATTTTTGAAGCTATTTTTAAGGATTTACATAAAAAAGGAACAGAATTATCTTATTTAGCGCCCTTTTCTCAAGCTTTTTATCGCAAATTTGGTTATGAGACGATTTTTGATTTTGAGGAAATTAGAATCCCAGCAAGTATTATTCAACAGATTAAACCTGAAAAATTAGGTTGTGTAAAACGAACTGAGTGGTCAGATAAAGAAACACAAGCAACGTTAAAAAAATTATATAAAGAGACGTTAGGAAAAAATCATGGAACGGTTATTCGAGATGATTATTGGTGGGAATATACACTAACTGCTAAGAAAAATCGTCGAATTGCTATATGCTACGATGATAACAATGTGGCACAAGGTTACTTAGTTTATGAACTCATTGGGGCAACTGAATTTAGGATTCATGAGTTAAGCTATACTAATGCCTTTGCGATGAGGAAATTAATGACGTTTATTTCTTCTCACAGTGGTAGTTTTGCAGAATTTGTTTCAACGAATATTAGAGATAAGATGATTTTAGAGTTGTTCACTGAGATGAAGGGAATTACTCGTAAAACATATAGTAACATGATGGTTCGGATTGTAAATTTTAAAAACTTTATTGAAAAATATCCATTTAAAGAAAATGGTAAAAAAGAAACGGTTTATCTAAAAGTCAGTGATTCAACTTGTGAGTGGAATAATGAAATTTTTGAAGTAATTATCGAAAATGGAAAAGCTAGTTGTGAAGTAGTAACAACTGATGTGATAATTGATTATAGTGGTTCAATCCAGCGATGGGTACAAGTCTTTATGGGACATCATACATTGGAGCAAGCTATCTGGTTAGATTTAATCAAGCAGTCTTCAGAAGCTAATGTATTAGATGATTTGATTGATTATAGAACACCACAGTTATATGATTATTTTTAAAAAAGTAAAAAAATCAATTGGGTAATCCTTTTCAGGTAATCCGATTGTTTTTTTTGGTTTAAATATGAATAATAATATTATTTTATTCATGAATATAGTTTATATTATATTCATAATGAGAAGGGTGGAAAATAGAGATGTCAAAAAAATTTTCAGAATCAGATATATTAGTGATTAAGGAAAATTTACAGATAGCCTGTGAGGAAAGTTGGCGAATCAGAGGTTACAAACAAACAAACATACCATTATTAACTAAATCAGTAGGTATTTCTTCAGGAGCTTTTTATCTTATTTATAAGAGAAAAGAAGATCTTTTTTTAGATGTCTTAGATAAGATTCAAAAACAATTATTGACAACTTGGTCGGAATTTATAGAAAAAGATGAAAAAAAAATAGAGGGATTTAAAAAAGGATTACAGTGGTTATTTCAAGAATATCGTAGTTATCCTACTTTATATGATTTAAATAGCGATGAATATGCTTTGTTTTTAGCTAAATTACCAAAAGATAAAGTAACGGAACTTAAGAGAAAGAGTTCAGATATTTTTAAACAAGTGATTAAGCGTTCTAAATTAATCCTACTTTTACCAGAAGAAGAAGTGATGGATATCATTCATTCAATCTTATTTTTATCGTTAGTGGATGGGGAAGTATTAAAAGGGACAGAAAGAACGTTTAATTTTTTATTAGATCACACTTTATATGAACTGTTTAAGGAGGAATAAAAATGTTAAAAGAAATGAATCAAAAAATCAATCAAATTAATAAAAAAATAGGGGTTAATATGGAAATATCAATGCCATCAAAAAGGGTATTGGAGATAAATGAAAAAAGTAATATTTTGATTTCTGTGACATGTCTATCACTAGGCACACTAACCTCATCAAAAATATTGCTAGGTTTAGGGATTTTAAGTGGCGTGAGTGCGATAGTTACCCATGTTGAAAAGAAGAAAATTTAGATAAAAAAAAGAGTAGGTACTATGCTACTCTTTTTCTTCGCGTTTAGGGTGCTGCATTAGCACGACTAAATATAAAACTATTCATCTATTATATTACCATAGTTATAAAAAAAGTCATTACCAAATTTTAAAGTAATGGATTAAAAAATTAGTGATTATTAACTTAACATATGTTTATTTGTTTTTTAGTTCTTTTTTATCAATGAATAACCAACTGACATCCTTTTGTGGTTGATTAGTGGAGAATTTTTCAATATTAAGAATTCTAATTGATTTATCTTTATTAGAAAATGAATAATCAATAGAATGATCAATCGTGGCATCTTGATAAAGACTAGCAGAAGCTGCTGGAATAGTAAGGGTTTCTTTTTGATTAAATGAAAATAGACTTGGAAAAGCTTGAAGTTGTACATAAATGTTAGGATCATTTAAATCGATGGTACCAAAAATTTCTGGAGTATGAAGCTTAGTGAATTTCTTTTTATTTTTTAGCTGAATGGTGTAAGTTACATTTTCTGGGATAATCTGCTCTTTTCTAGTGCCAGAGTTGAAGACTTTTTTTTCAGCTACCTTATTTGAAGAAATTGAAACCACTTCTAAATCATCAGGAGTTAGTTGAATAGGTTGTTGTGTCCAAAAGAAATAACTAACAAAAATAGCAATTAAGGCTACACTAGCAGTTAATAGGGATAGGAAAGTCCTTCTCTTAATATTAACATTCAATTTTGCGGTCATTTTTTTATCTCCTCTCAACATGTCATCAAGGGACAGATTGAAAAAATCACTCAATTTAACTAACTGTTCTAAATCGGGATAGCTTTTTCCGTTCTCCCATTTCGAAATCAATTGGCGACTGACAAAAAAATCATTGGCTAATTCTTCTTGTGTTAAGTTTTTTTTAGTGCGTTCTTCTTTGATAATTTTTCCGATTTCCATCATTAGCACCTCCTTGAATTAAGCATAGTTGCGAACAGTAAAAATGACTAGCAACGGAATGAAACATTGATAAATTAAGCCTGCTACATATCCTTCCATGATAAAAAAGCTCTTAATACTCAACAATCGTTAAACTTTTTAAGAATTCTTCTTTAAGATGTTGGTCTCGGTAAATTTGAAACTCTTTTTGATGATGTTTGAGAATCTTTCTAACATTCATCGGATTAAAACTGGCCATTAAGTGATTAGTAAGCATAAAATCATGAGTAAGTTGCCATTCGTAAAAATAGCCTAATGGTTTTGCGGTGTAAATAATATCCCCAATCTTGGTCTCTTCAAAACGGCGATGGGTGTGACCGAAAATCACTTGTCTGATATTAGGATAGTTGGCAAGCATATCCCCTAATTTTTGGGTTCCTAAGAAGGCATTGATTTGATTCCAGCGAGCGTATTTTCCTTCAAAATAGCGAATAAACTCTTGATGTGGAACAAAGTGAGTAGCCAAGATAACCTCTTTATTTTGCCTGCTCAAATCATCTAAAAGGGTTTCTAATTGGGAGAGAATCTGCTCAGTTATTTCGATATCACTTTGTCCTCGCTCAATCATTCGGTCGTACCAATATAAGTTTTTAGCTGCGAGTATTTTCTTTGGATCATTTTCTAAAGCAAAACTATAATCATACCAACCATTCATCCCGACTAAAACTAAATCAGATGTTAATTCTAAATAATCTAAATTAAGAAAGCGATCATCTGGATAGTTTTCTATTTCCTCTGGATTTTTTAAGCTAGGTAGTTCATGATTCCCAAAATTGTAAGTCACAGAATAGGAACTTTTTTCTAAATAATCGACTGTTTCAAGTAATTGCTTGATCGTATTGGCTGTGTCCCCAGCTAGGTGGAGATGGTTTATTTGCTGTGCCTCTAAAAGCTCTATAAGGAGGTCTAAATCCTTTTTGGATAGTTTGTTAATGTCAACGTGTAAATCGCTGATAATGGCTAATTTGTCCATGTAAGTCACCTCATGGATAGTATAGCGTAGTCTTTGATAAAATAGCTAATTTTATAAGCATACAAAATAATTAGATTGTGTTATAATAAATATGCGAAACGAGATTAGTAAACAAACAGAACACCAAAAAACCACCCTATGGCCATAGGGTGGTTTTTCTTTTCACTGGTGTGAATCAGCGTTGGGTTAGTAGCAACTATTTGAATACCGTCTAGTCATCTAACTTCTGACTAATCCATAATAATATGAGTCCCACAAAAAGTGGTGCGATAAACAACGAGATTATTTGATCAAACAAACAGAACACCCCCTTTAAGGGCAGTTGCCAATAATAATTATATCATGAAAAATCATCAGATTTTATGATTTGAGGTTGAACCAAGGTGCTTTTTTAGTAAGCATCCAATTCTAAAATGAATTAATTAGTAACTATGTCTCCTAATAAGGTGAGATAGTTTGTTTGTTGTACGTTTAATCTTATTTTTACAAATAAAATTTTATTTATAAAAATTTAAAAAATGTGCAACAATAAAAGTGCTGATTACGAATAAGTATGTAAAGGAGGCTGATAGGATGCCAAGTGATGCTGATTTAATCAAAAAAATAATCAAAAAAGGCTCTAAAGAAGCCTCTGAAATATTAATAGAAAGATATTATGATGCTCTTTATTGTTTTTTATATCGTCAACTAGGGAACAAGGAAGATAGTTTAGATGTGACGCAGGAAGTTTTTATCTCCGTTTTAAACAGTATTCAAACCTATGATGCAAAAAAAGCCAGTTTTAAAACGTGGTTGTTTCAAATAGGAACGTACAAGGTAATTGATAGAAGGCGTAAAAAACAAGTGATTTATGAAGAGTTGGAAGAATATCACGAAGGCCAAACAGATGACTTACTTGCTCAATTTGTGGAATTTGAATTGTTAGAATCCGTCAATGATTATGTAATGAAGTTTCACCCAGATATTCAAAAAGTCTTTCGTTTAAAAATATATGGTGATTTTACGTTTAAGGAAATCAGTAGGTTATTAAATCAAAGTGAAGAAAAAGTTAAGGCACAGTACTATCGTTTGGTGAAGAAGATTAGAAAGGAGTTCCAAGAAAATGAAAGATGAAAAAAAGATTGAATTACCTAATGAGTTAGAAAAAAAACAAAGTATCGCGTTTATTTTAGATCAAGCAGATGTGTCACCTCGTACTTTTTTACAGTTTATTCGAAATTTTTTAAGCGAAATTAATATTAAAATTATTTTTGGTGAGTTAAAAGAAGTGCTACTTGTTATTTTTACGACATTGATCTGTGTACTTGTTTTAGGAATTCAAGTCACTCATGATCAAATGCTAAAGACAAACTTAGTGATAGGTGAATTACAACAAAGTACGGCATTTTTTACTTTTTTATTGTCTCCTTTAGTGTACGCTTTGTTCCACTATTTGAGTCTTTGGAAAGAGTATCAGCTTAAAACATTTGAATTAAAAATGACTTACCGAATTTCTCTAAAAGAGCTACTCATTATTCGGTTGTTACTGTTTAGCATGGTTGCTTTGATTGTTTCTGTGACATTTAGCTGTCTATTTTGGTTAGCGTTAGAAAAAAATATCTCCTTAATCAGATTAATCAGTATTTCAAGTGCTTCTTTATTTATATTTGCATCTGTTCAACTGGTGTTGGATCAAAAAATAAGTTTGAAAAAGAGTTATATTATTAGTCCTATTTTTTGGCTGATTATTGGTTTTATTTTATTTGAACTAAGTAATTTTGTTGGAGACATCTTAATGTGGTTACCGAATTTTTTAGTGATAATCATTAGTTTAGTTGCGATAACAAGTTATTTGTATTTACTTAGACAAGAGTTTTTAAAACAAAGAGAAGGAGGGAAAGTATATGTTAGAGCTTAGAAATGTTAGTAAAAAATTTAAGAACACACTTGTTTTAGAAGAAATAAATCTTACTTTCGAGAACGGAATTTACGGCTTACTGGCTCCTAATGGGGCTGGAAAAACAACGCTTATCAAACTGATGACAACCCTGTTATTTCCAACTACAGGAGAAATATTATGGGATGGTCAAGAAATAAATCAATTAGGCGAAAGTTATCGAGGAGAGTTAGGTTACCTACCTCAGGACTTTGGTTACTATGGAAATTACAGCCCAGAAAAATTTTTACTTTATGTGTCCGCCTTACAAAAAATGGATAAGAAAAAAGCTAAAATAAAAATATCAGAACTTTTAGAATTAGTTGCTTTAACTGATGTTAAACATAAAAAAATGAAGCATTTTTCAGGTGGAATGATTCAACGTGTGGGAATTGCTCAAGCTATGTTAAATGATCCTAAGTTACTGATTTTGGATGAGCCAACAGCGGGACTAGATCCTAAGGAAAGAGTTCGTTTTAGAAACTTATTACATCGATTGGCAGAAAATCGAATCATTATTTTATCAACACATATCGTTTCTGATGTAGAGTCCATTGCACATCGGTTAATCTTATTAAAAGACCATCGCGTGTATTTATCTAATACACCGAATGAAATCAGTGAGTTAATGCAAGGGAAAGTGTTTGAAATACCTATGAAGGAAAAATTACTTGAAGATTATTTACTACTGAGTGAGAAACAGTGCGAACAGGGAGCTGTCTATAGAATTGCTAGTTCCACCATTCCTAACAACAGTGTGGAGGTCAGACCGACATTAGAAGATGCCTTTTTATATCTGTTTAGAGATGAGGTGTAACGAATGTTGTGGCTAGAATTTAAGAAGTTATTAGAGCAACGGATTATTATAGTTTTTATTTTGTTATGTTTGGCTTTTAATCTTCTGATGATAATCAGCAGTAGTTTTGATCAGAGCTACTTGAAAGAAGTGACAGAGTTTAAACATGAGCAGGGGCAATTAATTTCTCCAACAAGTATTGAAACTGCAGAAAAATTACCTTTTTCAAAAAATCAGCAGAGATTAGTTAATGAATTATCTGAAGTAGAGGATATTTTTAGTCAATTATCTTATCAAGAATTAGAAGAACAGGTCATTGATCATTATCAAGTGACAGGTAAGATGACTCAGAATTTAGGGAATAAATACCAACGATTAGAACCGGTTATTAAAAAGCTCTCTCAAGAAAAAGCTGCACTAGATATTGCAGCTGCAGGAGACACTATGAATTATTTTACCTATATTAGAAATATTTTGTTTCGGATGATTTTATTAGAAAGTATTATCTTTGCTGTATTAATTGGACTATATAGTAGTGCTTCAGAAAAATTAACCAAAACAGAAGCGTTAGTTTTTACATCAAAATGGGGACGAAAAATTCAGTTTAGCAAATTCTTATCAGGATTAGGATTAGTCTTACTTTTTTATCTCTTAAATACTTTCGTAGTGCTATTTAGTTTTCAGATGACCGAATCACTGGCTGATTTATGGCAAAGTAGTGTGAGTACGCAATTTCACGTCAATATTTATATGCCAGATATACTGGAACTGCCGTTTATTACGTGGATTCCTTTAACTTTATGGGGATATATGATGACTTCTGCTATTTTAGGGGTGTTCATTATAATTTTCGTCTATAGTAGTCAGTTTTTAGTTGGGTTGTATTTCAATCATTTCTTTAAAGGGTTTATTTTCACGATTTTTCTGATAGCTTTACATAAACTAGTGAGAATATATGCTTTTAGACTAGGTTGGTGGTCGATTTTTACCGGAGTAAATTTTTCACCAATCGCTATTGTCGAAAATCAGAGCTATTGGTTTACCGAGATGGGAATTTTTTCAATTATTCCCTTGCAAGAAACAGTGGTTGTTGTAAGTAGTTGTCTGATTTTAGTTTTATTCATCTTACCAGTTAGTCGTCTTTATTCAAGAAAGGAGGTCAAGTAAATGGTAAAAGTGGAGTTCAAAAAATTTATCCAACCAATCGTCATTGGGGTGGTGTGTTTGATTAGTTTCGTTTCCTATCAATATAATATTAATTTTATTTATACTTTTTGGCCAAATGGTGGTATCACAGAATTTTATAATTTTTCTCATGAGTGGCATGACAGATTTGGAATCTCAATGTCAGATGGTGATTTTGAAGTCGTGGCAAATGAACATCGGGAACGTGTAAAAAAAGTTGATAGTATCATTAAGGAAAGTGAATTTGGGAAAGAACGAGGAATCAACACCTATAAAGAGTTTAAAACGTATGAAAGTGAATTGCCAGAAGGTTCTGTTTTGGAATTACCTAAATTGGATCAGGAAGAACGTCAAGAGCTAAGAGAATTTATTCAACCTAATGAAAAAGCATTTTCTCAAATAGAAACTTATGAATCAATTATAAAAAATAAACAATCTTTTTCCTCCCCAGAAGCTTTTGTTAAAGGGAGAGAGATAAATCAAAAAGAACAAGAACAATTAACTAAAGTGTTGTTTCAAAATGAGAGTTGGCGAAATATATTACCGATGTATTTATCTGACGAATTAGTGGCTATTATTTCGAATATGTTAATAACGATTTTAATTGCTCTAGGACTTTTGTTACCTTCCGTTTTTGTGAGAGATACTATGCTAAAAATTAAAGCGACTCAGTGGAGTAGTAAACGAGGACGCAAAATTGTTAAAAGTCAGTACATATCGACTCAGTTGTGGAGTTTACTGACGATTACAGTGATGTTAGGTATCTTTTTATATCCATTAAAAAACACCGAATTTACTCGCTACTTCTCTAGTGGATTGAATTCATTTTTAGGTGAAAGCTGGTTTCAAGGTAGAAACTATTCATTTTTAGACATCACTTTTGGAAGTTGGTTGTGTCTAGTCATCTTATTAGTGTATTTAGTGGGGATGAGTTTTAGCCATATCTTATTTTTTATCGGTCAAACAAGCCGCAATTATTTAAACATGTTAATGAAAGTTATTCCTATGTTAACAGTATTCATTATGTTAAGTTCTTTAATATTTAACCATGCCTTTTACTTGGAAAATAAAATATATCAATGGACAGGGATTGTTAATAGTGAACTTTACGTGAGTCTATTATTGCTTGTTGTGAGTGTTGGAATAGGAATTACGCCGATATTTATGAGTAAGAAGAGGGAACTGATATAAATCCTATGACTTAATTTTTCGAGGAGGAGTAATTATGAATCTATCAGTGACTATGAAAAAGTATCAGGCAGTAGGTATCGTTATTATGGTTAGCTTTATTTTAGTTTTACCTCAGTTAATACTTAAGAATATGATCATAGGTTCAGATGTTCTATTTCACTTTAATCGTCTATATGATACGTCTCAGCAAATCAAGGGAGGGAACTTTCAATCATTCATTTCAATGTATGGCTATCAACAATCAGGACGTGTGGTAACGCCTATTTATGCCCAAATACTATCGTACGTATTGGGTGCATTACTTTTGATTTGCGGTAATTGGTTTGTTTTTCAAGTGGTTAGTAATTTTTGTCTTTTTTTACTATCGGGAATATCGATGTATGCTCTTTTGAAAAAAATGAAAATCAAACAAAGAACGAGTGTGGAGCTGAGTTTATTTTTCATGACAACCTATTCAATATCTTACTGGGTTATTAGACAAGGTTTTTCTAGTTGGGCAGGAGCATTATTACCATTATGTTTACTACCAGTTGTGGACATGATCAAAGAAAATAAATATCAACCGATTAGAGTGGCACTATCACTAACTGTGATGTTTCAAACACATTTTCTGACGAGCCTCTTTGTTTTGGTTTTCTATAGTATAGCTTTTATGTATCAGTTATTTAAGAATAGTCATAAACTAAAATTGATACGCGGACTAGTTATTTCAGTGGTTATTTTTTTCTTGTTAACAAGTAACATCTGGTATGCTTTATGGTGGCTCTATGGCAACAATAGAATTCTTCCGCCATTTCAAAATACCGCAATGTTTGAACAAACGATAACAAAAGCAAGTTGGTATCGGTTAATCAATCCTTTTATACTGCCATTAATGATCCTCTTCTTATTGTTTACCCTCATTACGCGATTTCGTGAAATGTCAGATTTAAACAAATATTTTTCTTTACTATCTTTGTTCTTCTTTTTTCTATCTTCCAATTTTGTACCGTGGCGCTTTTTTTCAGGATTAGACATATCTTTGATTAAAGTCATTCAATTTCCATTTCGTTTTTTCATTCCTGGAACGGTATGTTTAATCTGCAGTGTTGGATTAACTCTGTCAGAAAATTTATATAGAGTGAAAGTTAAAAAGTTCTCAATTTTGGTAGTAGCATGTATTATTCATAGTTTATTTTTATATGGCGATGCGTTGAAGGAGTGGGATAACTCAAAATTATTCATTCAATCAGGAAGTCATGTTGTGATTCATTCGGATGATGTTGATGAAGTAAAACAATCTTTTTATCAGAAAGACTTAAATAAATCTTTGGCACTCGTTGAAAAATCAACACCAGATTATTTGCCAGTATACAAGGATTCTGAGAAAAATCATCAATTAGTTGTGGAGTGGCAAGGAAAAGAAAATGAAGAAGTCATTGTTCCAGTCATTAAGTATGCTCGAACAATAATAATTTATAATAATCACAAACAAAAAAGCAACCAGCCTAAATGCTGATTGCTTAAAAAGGAGTTGTTTATTTACTTTGGAGGAGTAAATAAAATGAAAAAGTTTGTTAGGGTTGTTTTGTTGGTATACATATATAATAACGTGTAGATGTGTTGAAAGTATGATGGAATTGTTCTAAATTATGAATATTTTATAAAGTAATTATTAAGAATAACTAACGTGACAAGTTTGTAAGTTTTATCCATTTTTACTGTAAGTTCTTTTTGATAAACTTGAAATATAATTAATCGAGGAGAGATGAAAATGAAAAAAATAATACCTATTATTTTACTTGTAGTCGCAATTTTTATCGGTTTTAAAGGCTATCAATACTATAATGATACATATAAGGCAACAACGGCCTATGCAGTAGTGCCTCAAACTGTTCCAGAGAAAAAAGAAGCACGAGATGCAACTGATGACAAAATTACAGATAGTGATGGTTCAGTTAATTATTCGTATGACTATTCATTTAACTTTATTAAAAAGAACGGAAAAAAACAGACACAAGAATTTAGTTTAACAGGATCAAAAGTTACTCCTTATGAACCTGGTACAATTGTAACTGCTGAAATATCAAATAAACGAGTTGTAAAAGGGCCAAACGTTGTGAGTGAGGACCAAGTACCACAAGAAATATTAAAAGAACTAAAAAAATAAGAGACGCCTTTTAAAGTTTAAACTAGAAAAATTCTAGTTTACTTTTAAAAGGCGTTTTTTTGTTAAATCTTAGTTTATGAATAAGACGTCAATCCTATATACAATTTAATTAATTGGATTAAGAATTAAAACCGAAAAATATGACAAAAAATAAACCATATATACCGAGTGAAAGTGTCATTAAACTGAGTAAACATAAAAATATTTTAAGTGTTTTACTACTCTGTTTTAATTTAAAAAGACTAATAATAAAGATTATACCAGCTAAAATGATAAGTAAAAATATCAAAATAAATAATAATCTATCTTTCAACAAATAAAGCATCGCAATCAGTCCTTTTTTATTAAGTATACAATAAAAGGAATAACGTGTAAAAAAGCAACTAGTGACTAGTCTAGTTGCTTAAAAAGGGTTTTATTATTTACTCTGGAGAAGTAAACAATATGAAAATTTGTTAAGGTTGTTTTGTTGGTACATCTATATGATATCGATTGAATGTGTTGATAATGTGTGCAACAATTTAGTCGAATAAAAAGCAGGCTCTTTAACCTGGCTCTATTAAAAAATATTTGTATAAATAAAAAAGAGGCTGACATTTTTGTCAGCCTCTAAAAAGGAGTTGTTTTATTTACTTTGGAGGAGTAAATAAAATGAAAAAGTTTGTTAGGGTTGTTTTGTTGGTATACATGTATAATAGCGAATAAATGTGTTGAAAATATGACGAAATTGTTCTAAAATAAGAATTTTTTTTTAAGAAATTGTTAAGTCAGAAAAACGACCAATTACGGGTCAAAGGAAATGATGTGTTGAAAGGATTGGATTCAATGCTGAATACAGGTACAGGTGGTATAAAGCAAGAATCCATCATATAAATAATGTATTAAAACCAAATCCCAATAAAGAATAGAACAACTTCGAAAGAAACGATCATAGCTAAATTCTTAATTGCTAAGGGAAATGTTTTGGTTTTGATTTGTTCTTGACTATATAGTTTAGTATTCTTCCAAATTTTCGGAAAGATTCCCCAAATTAAAATAAGAGTCAAAGGAACAATTTTGAAGATGACTGATAAGGTGACAGCTATAAAAGTTGCAATGACTAACAGTTGAAAAAGTCTAACTGCTTTTTTATTTCCAATATAATAAACAAGTGTATGACGATTGTTCAATGTATCTTCTTCTAAGTCACAAGTGTTGTTAGCCAACATCAAATTAGCAATCGAAAATGCAGCGGGTAGTGACATCAAACCTACACGAGAAACTAAGCTCCAATCAAAAGGAACTAAATCGTAGATATTTAAATAAACACAAATTAGAGGAATAATAATCCCCATAGTTAACCCAGATGTAACTTCACCAACTGGTAGACTAGAAAGTGGTTTAGGTCCAGCAGAGTAGAAAATTCCCATAGCGTAACTAAACATACCTAACCATAAAATAATCCAACTTGTTTGAGAAGCTAGATAAATGCCCATTAGTGCAGAAAGAATAATAAAGGTCCACATAATATTACGGACAAGGCTTAAAGAAAGGTGTTCCCGTCCAATAATATTGGTTTCATCCTTATAATCATGAACATCTGTTGCATTATGATAATCCATATAATTATCCATAATATCCACAGCCATATTAAAAAGGACCATGGAAATAAAAAAGATAAGCATATTGCCCCAATAAATTTGTTTAAAATGATACCATGAATAGAGAAATCCCATTAAAAAGGGAAATATACTCGCTGTTTTAGCTTTTAATTCTACTAACTCAGCAAAAACTTTAAAACTCATTGATTAAAACATCCCTTCACTTTTCGTTCAGTGTTTATTATACTGTTATAGTAGAATTTTTCAATTATTTAAAATTGACACAGTTGTTTTAATGCGCTAAATTGAAACTATGATTATTTTGTAGGAGGCCAATAATGGCAGTACATCCACTATGGGAAAAATATCCCGATATAGAGAAAGATTTAATAGAAACAAAAAAAGTTATGGAAAAGTCTGTGAAAATCAGAAATAAAGATATTACGCATGCTTTGCAAATGTTCTTTGAAGCAGGTGGCAAATTGTTGCGCCCAGCTTATTTCTTACTGTTTTCAAAATTTGGAGATGCAGATATGCCTGAAAAAAAAGCACACCGAGTGGCAGCCTCATTAGAAATCTTACATGTGGCGACTTTAGTTCATGATGATATAATTGATGATTCACCTATTCGCAGAGCGCTACCATCAATTCAAGCAACGTATGGGCAAGATATAGCTGTTTATACAGGAGACTTTTTATTCACCGTCTATTTTCATTTGTTAGCTACATCAACGAGAAGTTTTAGAACGATTGAAATGAATGCAAATAGTATGAAACGAATCTTAGTAGGTGAATTAGATCAGATGAATCTGAGATATAATACTAATATTACAGTAAAACAGTATTTTCAGCATATTAAAGGAAAAACAGCTCAGTTATTTGAATTTGCCTGTTTTGAGGGCGCTCATTTTTCAGACAGCTCAAAAATGATTCAATTAACAGCCAAAAGAATCGGTTATAATATAGGAATGGCTTTTCAAATTATGGATGATATTTTAGATTATAAAGCGTCTGAAAGTGATATGCAAAAGCCTGTATTTGAAGATTTGAAAAATGGTTATTACACATTACCATTGATTTTGGCTATGGAAAAACATCAAGATGAATTTGCCCCTTATTTAGAAAAAAGAACGGATTTATCTGACGCAGAACTACAAGAAGTCCGTGATTTGATTGCTAAATACGAAGGTATCGAAAAAGCTGAAGCCATCGCAGAACGATTTACAGATCGTGCTTTAGCTGGTATAAAAAAACTACCAGATCGTCAAGAAAAAGATATTTTATATGATGTAACAGCCACATTATTGAAAAGAAATAATTAAAATAGCGTGGTGAAAACGGCGTTTAGCTCCAAGCAACTGGAGGAAATTAAAAATAATTCAGGGGTTTGGAATTAATTTTAATTTTTGAAGTTGTCGTAGGAGCTGCCGTTTGAACCCGAACTAATAGAGTGGATAAAAAATCGTTTTGCTCCAAGTAACTGGAGGAAACAGCAAACAATCCATGGTTTTAGGATTGATTGCTGTTTGTGAAGTTACCGAAGGCGCAGATTTTTTATCCCGGACTAAAACAGAGAGGATATTACTCTCTTTTTTTCTATTTAAAAGGAGATTGTAAAATGAAAAAGGCTAAGATTTTTTTGGTAATTATGTTGCTCCTTGTTTTATCTAGTTGTGGAATGAGTAAGGAGAAGCAAGGTAAAGAAATTCTTAATGCAAGTTTTGATTATGCCAATGAGCGTTATGATGAAAAAAATATGTTTACTAAGAAGAATACAAATGGGTATGTGTATCAAGATGAGGACTATTATTATGTTCAGTTAATTAATCAACAAGAGGAAGAAGATTCGTACGGCAAGAAAGCAATGTTTGTGATTCATGATTTTTACCGTATAAAAAAACATGACAAGTTCTCGATATCTAAAGAAGATTTTGAAGTGTACAACAATCGAGACGAAGTGGAAAGTAAACCATTTATCTATGATGAAGAAAATATAATTATTGAAGAATAACACCTTTAAAGACTATATGAAAAGTGGTATGATATTTTCATGAAATAAAAATACATAAAACTAAAAGAAGGTCTTTAAAATGACAAAGAGAAGTGTCGAAGAAGTTGAAGCAGCTGTTTTAAGAAAAGTGTATGATTTGATTTTGAATCCAGAAACAACAGAAGAAGAAAGAGTATTACTTGTTTTATTTAAAGAGGCTGCAACAAAAAATAAGGACATGGAAAAACCAATTATGGATCTTTCGAAGGATTTAAGTCGTTTAGCCATAAAAAAATACAAAGAAAAAACTACCCTCAGTTCAGAAGTAGGCGAGTTATATAAAGAAATTTCAGACACAGGACTACTTAAAAAGAATTTAGGTTATGGAATCATAGCAACTAGCCAAATGTTTAAATTTTAAAATAGAGAGCTGAAACTGGCGGTTAGCCCCATACCAAATGTAAATAACCTATCTCATAATGAAAAACTACTATGAATCCCTTGTGTATGAAGGAGTTATAGTAGTCTTTTTATCTTAAAAATATATCTAACTAATATGAAATAAACAAATAAAAACATACCTGTTCATTTTTCGAAAGTGTTTCTTTCTTAAGTCTTATATAATGAATTCAAATAGGAAATGGAGGAAAGAGTATGACTTTAACCCAAGATAAAATAAAAAAATATTATCAAGCACTAGTAGAAAAAGATTCAACCTATGATGGAATATTTTTTACTGGAATTAAGACAACAGGAATTTTTTGTCATCCTACATGTACTGCGAGAAAGCCTAAATATGAAAATTGTGAGTTTTACGGCACAGCAGAAGAAGCATTATTGGCAGGGTATCGTCCTTGTAAAATATGCCATCCTTTGTCTTTTCCTCATGAGATACCAGATGAAATTAAGCAACTTGTTCAAGCGGTAGAAGAAGAACCTGAAAAGAGATGGCAAGAAAAAGATTTTAAAGAACTAGGGTTACATTCGGCTACAGCTAGAAGAAAGTTCAAAGAAATTTATGGTATGACTTTTGTTCAGTACGCCAGAGCAAGAAGAATGGGGTTAGCATTTAAAGAAATAGCTAAAGGGAGTAAAGTGATTGACCAACAAGTAGCAACAGGCTACGCTTCACCTAGTGGTTTTAATGATGCGTTTACTAAAATAATGGGTAATCCTAATAAAAAATCTGAGATATGTATTCTAAATGCTTATTTTATAACAACTCCAATTGGAAAAATGTTGAGTTTATCAGATGATAATTATTTATACTTACTAGAATTTTCAGATCGTAGAGGACTAGAAAGAGAAATCGAACGCTTGAGGAAAAGTCAGAATTTCCGAATTATTCATGGTAAAAATAAAATTAATCAAGAAGTAGAACGTCAAATTCAGTTGTACTTTGAGAAAAAGTTAAAAGTCTTTGATTTACCTTTATTTAAAAAAGGAACACCATTTCAAAAACAAGTTTGGGAAATACTAGAAAAAATTCCAATAGGAGACGTTCGTAGTTACAAAGACTTATCCAAAGAATTGGGCGATGAAAATAAAGTGCGAGCCGTTGGAAATGCGAATGGCGCCAATCAACTGGCGATAGTCGTTCCCTGCCATCGTGTTCTTAAAACTAATGGCGAATTAGGTGGTTACGGTGGTGGTATTGAAAGAAAGCAGTATCTTTTAAAATTAGAAAAAGAGATGAGTGAAGAGTACTAGTTGTGTTAAATACTCAAATATTAAGAAATGATTGACTGTGTGGTAACTTCATAGTTTATACTGTGGGTAATAAGTAGGAGGGATTATATGACATCACTTTCAACAGGACAACTAGCCAATCTTTTTAATATTCCAAAACCAACAATCCGACATTACGTAGATGAACAGCTCTTAGTACCAATCATTAATGACAGAAATAGCTATCAACAATTTTCAGAGCGAGATGTCTACCGCTTGTATCAAATTATTTTTCTTAGGAAAATTGGTTTTTCCATAGAAGAAATAAAAAAAATGCTTAAGGAAGATACTATTTTAACAGAATTGAAAGCTTCAGTGGTTGATTTAGAAAATCAAATTCAAGAATTAAAAGCTGTTCAAAAAACAGTTAATACCATTCTTAAGGTAGAGGAAGGAATTGAAATGGGGGAAATTCAGTTTGTAGAACAAACAAGCCGTTATTTGAAAGAAGTTCCTGAAAGCTTGATTAAGAGAGACTCAATTGATTTTGTAGAAGCTGAAAAACAAGGATTTTCTCAGTTGGAACTATTAATTACTATCATAAATAGGGATGGAATGGAATGCTCTTACTTGATGAGTGAAAAGCTTGATTCTAACAAGGAACTAATAAGTGGAACTTATGCCTGTAAAAATGTGGAACTAATAGAGCCAGAACAACTAGAAAAAGAAATTGAACTCTTTATGAAGGATCCTATTTTACAAATAAGCTCAGATCAAGAAATAGTTGTTTATGAAAATATCTATAGTTCTTTAGGCTACAGTGAAAAAGAAGTTTGGACCTTAGAGGCAAGAATTTAGGAGGAATTAAGATGGAATACATGGGTGAATTGAATATTTTACAATGGACAGGTGAGTACTTTATTCAAATTCCAACAGGCTTTAAGGAAAAGGGGCTCGAAGAAGACAATATTATGGCGATTGTCAGAGATGCAGTGACCTCAAAAGAAATCAAAGACTTGAAAGATATGGAATCCCTCTCAACAAGCTTACCTTTGAAGAAAAAAACAGCTAAAGAAGTGATAGGAAAAATAGCAAAAGATGCAGCAGATCAAGGAATGAGCTTTTTAGTGGATACACTGATTGAAACAACTTTAGATATTGATATGGGAACAGATAATAAAAATAGTATTTTTAGTGAACTGTTTACAATGGTCATGGATCAAGAAGAGCGAAGCTATATTGCATCAATCGGTAAGTATGAAAAAAATCAGCTATTTTTCGAAAGTATTATTCCAACCTCAGAAACGATTCAAAAATTTTTTAAAACAGAATATGAAGCAGATTTTTTTACAACCCATGTAGCATTGAATACCTTTGAGTGTACGGGGGAATTTGAAATAGAAGAGCTCACTGAAAGTTTTTTTGATCAGATTATCAAAACGGATAAAATAAAAGCTGAAGTAGAGAGGCTTATATTTTCATATAAAGGATTTGATTATGTGATTCAGCGTATGAGCGCTCGAGAATTAAGTTATAATTTATTTACGATGGACATTGATTTAGAGAAAAAGTAAATTAGTTGACACGTGCATGTGTATGCATATATAATCTGTTTAGGTGATAAAAAATGACTGACTTAGAAAAAGAACAATGTTTAAAAGAAGTGGATGAGGCTGTTGATTTTGAATTTTACAAGACACTCTTTGATCCAGCTAGAATTGATATTATTAAGTATTTAGCAGTCAACGGTAAAAGTAATATTACTGAAATTTCTGAAAAATTACCTCAAGATCGTTCAGTGATTTCTAGACATTTGGACTTGATGTATCGTTATCAGTTGGTATCAAAAGAAAAACAAGGTAGAAATACGTTTTACTTGTTAAATGAAGAAGTGATCCTTAATCAATTTAAAGAAACGACCCATCAATTAGAAAATCTATTTCGTTGTTAGTAATAGATTTTTTTATTACCTAATCAGTGCATAAGTGCGCACTAATGATTTTAAAAGGAGAAAAAATGAAAACGATAATTTATGTTCATCCGTGGGAAGGTAGTTTAAATCACGCAGTGCTAGATAAAACTAAAGAAATATTAAGTAAAAAGAAAGAAACTTACCAAGTGATTGATTTGTACGAAGAACAGTTTGATCCAGTTTTTCATGCTTCAGAACTAAGGTATTTTTCAAAAGGGGATACGCCAAATCAACAAGTAAAAAATTATCAAAAGATGTTAAAAAATAGCTCAGAATTAATTTTTATTTTTCCTGTGTGGTGGTATAGTACACCTGCAATCTTAAAAGGATTTCTAGATAAAGTATTATTAAAAAATTTTGCCTATACAGAAGATAGCAAAGGAATTATGACGGGGTTACTGACACATATTAAGAAAGTCCATGTTATCACAACAGGACAAGCGCCTAAGTGGTATATGAAGCTTTTAAAAGGAAATAATATCCAGCGAACTTTTATTTCAGCAACTTTAAAAAGTGTAGGAATGTCGGGAATTAAATGGCATCATTTGGGGTATGTTGTCACATCAAGTAAAGAGAAGAAACAAAAATTTTTGGTAGGATTAGAAAGTAAACTATAAACTAAATTTTTCAAACTGTGTTAGAATGAATTAACTTCAACACATTAGGAGGCTTTGTTTATGCTAAAACTTATTATCGCTGGTTAATACGTTAACCAATTAAATAGAAAACAACATAGAAATTTTTTCAGCTGAGTAGCTGAGGATTATTTAGTGATGTTTTCAAGCGATAGATAAGAAAGTAAAACAAAGCGCATAAAAAGGTGAAAGCAGATAATTTTGAGACACCTTCTATTTGATGACAGTGCTAGAGCTTATCTGCACTGTCTTTTTTTGTGTTGTTGGAGGTGATTCTAGTGGATTAGAAAGATTAAGAAGATAGATAACTAAATGATAAGGAGAGAAAAGAATGAGAGACTATCAATTAATAATGGACATAAAAAATGATGAGATACTAAGAAATAGTTTTAACGACCTTGCGGAAACAACGTTTGGAATAAATTTTGAAGCATGGTACGAACTAGGTTACTGGCAAGGTAACTACATACCTTATTCATTTGTGATAGACAACAAAGTAATTGCTAATGTATCAGTAACTAAAAGTGAATTAGTAATCGATCAAGAAAAATATCAAGTTATTCAAATTGGAACTGTGATGACTCATAAAAAGTACCAGAAACAGGGATTATCAAGAAAATTAATGGAATGTGTTTTAGCTGATTACCAAAATAAATGTGATTATATTTATTTATTTGCTAATGAAACAGTTCTTGAATTTTACCCTAAATTTGGGTTCAAGCGTTTAGGGGAGGTGGAAACTGTCATTAATGTCAGCGAATATAAAACTGAAATAGATAGTCTTGAAAAAATTATTTTTAAAGAAAAACAAGAGGACATTGAAAGACTTATTTTAGAAAGAAATCAAGGGGCTATTAGAACCTATTATTCTGATAATGTGACGTTATCTATGTTTTATTATTCAACTATTTTTACTGAGAATACTTACTATATTCCAGAGCTTGAGATGTACGTGGCATTTGAAGTTGAAGGGAATCGACTTTATTTAATGGATATTTTAACGAATAGAGATTGGGTGTTAAGTGACGTATTAAATTACTTACCGATTGATGATGTTGGAGTAGTTGAATGTCCGTTTGAGTTAACAGGATGCGAGGGGCTAGAGATGAAGAAAGAATTAGCCTTTATTGATGATGATGCTTTGTTTGTGCTGGGAAAAGATATATCATCTTTTGATGGAATTAAGATACCTCTGATTGGGCATGTGTAATAATTTATAAAATAGTTATCTTTATTGGTGGTATAATTTATTAAAGGAAAAAGTGATGTTTTGGAGGAGTGAACGATAATTTATGGGCAGTCTGTTGGATTATTTACTTACGCTATTAGTCAGTTTTTTTATGTTACATGTTTTTTTAGTATTGCTTAGAAAGTTGAATTCCGAAAATAAGGAGCCTTTTAGAGATTTTTTTAAGAAAGCAAACAGTAAAAATAAAAAAAGTATCATAGCATCTTATGTGCTCCTAACAGTGTGTTTGTGGTTTATATTAGTCTGGCCGTTGTATTCGACTAGTCGTTTAACAACTGATAGTTTCTCCATTGATGGAATCGGTAATGTAGATCATATGAGCTGTCGAGGTAAATATTGTAGTAGTAGTTATTTAGTTTTAGAATATGCAACTGAAAAAGATAGTACTGTAGATGATGTGGATGTTCTTGCTCCTAAAAGTGTATCACGTGAAGCTGAAAAGGGTGACAAGATAATGTATCAACGAACAATTTATTTTAGTAAATTAACTAAATATCCTATTCGAGATAGTAGAGAGTTTATTAAAAAAATAAATTAGATTGAATATAATCATTAAAAAGGAGAAAATAAATGTCTTTTGAACATGAATTTATAGAGTATGCCAATCATCGAATACCGCTTAATTGGATTGTCCATTCATGGAAGGAATCTACAACGACAGTGCTACCTCACTGGCACACATCGTTTGAGATTTCATATACGTATTCGGGTACGATTGATAATTTTACGATTAATGGCAATTCCTACGAAACAGAACCAGGGACAATTCTTCTAATCAATTCTGCTGAAATCCACAGTGCTTTTTCGACGTACTGTTCAGATTTAGAAGCCTTAACAATTCAGATACCATTTGATTTTTTGAATCAATTATTACCCAATTTTGATTATATGAAATTTTCTAATCAACCTTTAGGTAATCAAGAAGAATTGAATCATTTTAGAGAATTATTAAGTCGTTTTTATCATTTAGTAAAAAAAGAACCTATCCCATTTTTAGAGGTTCAGTTAATGTCGTTAATGTATGAAATAATATATCTGATGGCTAAAAATTGGATGACAGAAGAAAAAATGCCAATCAATTCTAATTTGTATAATAAAAAATTAGGTCAAATTCAAATGATACTATCCTTTATTCAAAAAAATTATTCACAAGACTTAACCGTAGAAAAAATAGCCACAGAGTTTCACCTATCTACTAATTCTTTAAGTAAATTATTTAAAAAGAATTTAGGGTTAAGTGTGATGAAGTATGTTCAGTTAGTTAGGGTGAATAAGGCTCAAAGTTATCTGATTAAAAGTGATAAAACCATTCAGGTCATTTCTGATTTATCTGGCTTTCCAAATGAAAAATCTTTTAGAAAAGCATTTGAGGATATATTTAAACAAACACCTAAAAAATATCAATTGGCATACAAAAACATGATAATTGACCATAAAAAATAAAAAGTGGCTGAAATTGCCCTTTTTTTTGATTGAATTTGCCACTATTATAGTTGAAATCCGTGATATTCTTCTTAATGTAATCGATTTCAATAATTAATTGGAGGATCAATCATGAACAAAAATAGCTTTTTATTTAAGGCATCATTACTATCCATTTCTTCAGTATTAGTAGCCGGACCAGTTATCTCGTCTCTTATCCCTTTAATGCATGAGTCATTTCCTAGTCAGAGTATGTCATCTATTGAGTTGATAGCGACTGTACCTAATTTTGGAATTTTAATTTTTGTATTATTAAGTAATTTTATTATTAAATTTATTGGTAAGAAAAACACGGTTTTATTAGGATTAGCTATCGCATTAATTTCAGGACTCATTCCTGTTTTTATTGATAACTATACGGTGATTTTAGTTTCTCGTTTCTTTTTTGGTGCTGGAATTGGGTTATTCAATGCTTTGGCAGTTAGCTTAATCACAGAACTTTACGATGGTGAGCAACAAGCGAGTTTAATGGGCTTACAGGCTGCTATGGGATCAATCGGAAGTACAGTAATGACTCTCTTAGTCGGCTACTTTACAAGATTTGGTTGGCAAAATTCATTTCTTGTGTATGCTATTTCAGTATTGCCTTTGATTATGTTTGCTTTATTTATCAAGTTACCTTCCGATGAAAAATCAGAAGAGTTCAATGATAATCAAACACAAAAAACAAAAGAGAGTGTGAATGCACCTACTTTAGTATTAATGCTTTTTGCTTTAATTGTATACGCTTTATTTTTTGTAGTGATGTTAAAAACTGCCACATTGTTAGTTGAAACAGGATTAGGAAAACCTGAAACGGCAGCCAGTATCTTAGGATCAATTACAATTGTTGGTATTGTTGTGGGTGTTTTCTATGGTAAAATCTTCAAATTATTAAAACAGAACGTGTTACCTATTGGATTATTGGGAATGGGATTAGGTTTCATAATTATCTTATCTTCTAGCTCTATTTCAATGGTTACAGCAGGAGCGATTGTCTCTGGGTTATCTTTTAGTTTAGCTGCACCTTTCATGTTTATGTTGGTTGGTCAGGTGGCACCAAAAAATTCAGCTAACTTAGCGACAGGTATCTTACTTGTAGGAATTAACTTAGGTGTTTTTTTATCTCCAACAATTCATGGCTTTTTAGGTAAAATGACAGGAATGACAACTGCTGCAGATAGCTTCTTAATTAGTGGATTAGGTTTAATCGGATTGAGTGTATTGTCATTTGTTGTTTTAAGTCTACAAAAGAAAAAACAATTAGCACCGAACACATAAAAAATAAAAGAATAGAAAGAGGTTATTTATATGGCTTTAGTACAAGTAAACTTTATTTCAAAAATGTTATCAAGAACGGTTACCTTTAATGCAATTATTCCTTTAGATAAAATATCATTTGGTGAAGAGGAAGAGAAAAAACAAAAACCACTTAAAACGTTGTATTTATTACATGGTGCATTTGGAAACTATACAGATTATTTATCAGGAACACGTATTCAACGATGGGCAGAAGAGCATAATTTAGCAGTCATTATGCCGTCAGGAGAAAATCAGTTTTACGTCGATAAACCAAGTCGTGGCGAAAATTACGGCTCTTATGTGGCGCAAGAATTAGTAGAATTTACAAGAAACATGTTTCCACTGTCTCACGAAAAGGAAGATACTTTTATTGCAGGGCTTTCAATGGGTGGTTATGGGGCATTAATTAACGGCTTGAAGTATCATGAGACATTTAGTCATATTGGTGCTTTCTCGCCAGGCTTAATGATTGATCAAATTGCTGAAAGGTCAGAGTTATTATCTGTCACTGGTTGGAGTTTAGACTTTTACGATAATGCGTTTGGTGGTATTGATACGATTAAAAATAGCGACAAAGATTATTATTATCTAGTGGATCAATTAATCAAATCAGGAGCGGACATTCCCAAAATATACTTACCGATTGGAAGGGATGATTTCTTGTTAGAAAGTGTCCGAGGATTTAAAGGGTTTATGGATGATCGTCAGGTTGAGATGACCTACATTGAGGATGCTGGTGGTCATGAATGGGACTTCTGGGATACTTACGTGAAGAACTTCTTAGATTGGTTGCCACTTGAAGAAAAAGGTAATTTTTTAAATAGTGGGAATGTGACGGAATAATTAAGTAAAGTGATGGACTGAGAAAGTTCACCACTTTTTTTGGTTATTAAATTCCAAATAAAGAATAATCGTCACAAAACTAAAATAAGAAACACCAATAATTGGAAGGATAAAAACAAACAGACCTTCATTAAACCTAATCCAATCAGAAAAAAACAAAAGAAGAAATAGACAATGAAGGGTCCCTAAAGTTTTAACGATTGTTGTTCGCTTGCTGGGAAGGTTGACTTTAAAGGCAGACAAGCAAATAAAAAGGGAAAGACCACTAAGAAAATAACCAACCAATTGATTGTCACCAAAGTGTATGCCAATCCCTTTTCCAGTGGCAAAAATAAGGGATAAAAAGTAAGGTGAGATAAATTGTTTGATGGTAGTTTGATTTCATATAAACTCCTCCTAACTAAGGTTTAGGGATGTCGTAACCAATAGCCTTTAATTCTTTATGACTTGGTGGAAAAGCAAATTCATTCTTAATAAAATCTATATCTTCTGGTGTATTGCCATTATAAACAGGGTAATAGGAAAAGTCGTGGTGTTTCAGGTTATATCGAATGAAATATTCCCTTCCAGTTTCATTTTTGGTCACGAGAGGATCTGTGCTATCCAGTTCTTTATCAGATTTAGTCGTAAATGTCACCATGTATTCGTTACCTGTAAAATTTAAAAAAGTTTTTTCTAAAATAATCAGTTCACTACTGGAAATATTTTTTTCTTTTTTTAAATAATTTTTGATTTTCCAATCCACCCATTTATTTAATGCTAATGGCGATAGGCATAAAATTGTTATAATTACGAGACAGATGAGACTGCTTCTTTTTTTTGTCATGGTGAGATGTCCTTTCTTTAATAATCTCCAATTTTTCTAGGAGTATAGCCATTTTGAAAAATATCAGGTAATGCAGAAGGATAGATATACTGAACGTGTGCATAGTAGTCTTTAATAACTGGCGAGTTACCACTGCCATACCAGTAAGAATTAAAAACAAGTTTTGAACAATAATTTGGATTGGTAACTAATGGACCGGGAGAGATTAGGTACCTAAGGTTAATATTACGTGAATAACTACCTGAATAACTAAAATAATGTTTATCTGCATAATTAGCTACTTGATTAGCCATATTTTTATTTGGGATTCTCCATATTTGAATTTTATAGTTAATGTTTTGATCAGGGGTCCAACCTTGTTCAGAATAACCGAACAACCAGTTATTAGCATTAAATTAATGATTATTTTTTTCGATGCCACCAGCAAACCATTTTACAGGATTTCTTCCTCCAGTCATTTCTAGAATATAATTATCAGTTGTAGCAATGGCGGCATGTCCAGGACCTTTTGAATTAACAACAATAATATCACCTTTTCGTAAATCTTTCTTAAAACGATTTGCACTTCTTTTTTGAGCGTCTGAAAAGCCACGTGTGCTGATATCGGTAATGTAATTTCCTGAATAGGCTTCTCCTTGACCATCAGGTAACGCACCAAAACGTATTTGTTCAAACCATTCATCAAAGCTTTCCTCTAGCTTAAAAATTTCTTTAGTTTCAGGGTATTCATCTAAGTATATTTTGTAATTATAAATAAAATCTTCCAATGAATATAGTTCTCTTTTTATTTTACCAGTTGATATCGCATATTCATAAAATTCTTCTATCTTATCATCTCCGATAATTTGAGTATCTGGTATGTTGTTTTCTAAACTATCAGATGTGTTGGTTATATCTGATATAGGCGTAACCGAATCTTTTTTTGTTGATTCTTCTGTGGTAGATGATAAAATTTCTGAATCAATATCAGTGGAAAATTTAGTGGATGTCGAATTTTCTGTAGCAGCGATACCAATTGGGTTTGAAATTAGTAGAGAAAAAATAAGTAAACTTGAACTTAACAATTTTCTTTTCATTAATAACAACCTTCTTTCTTTTTGATGCCCTAAATATCCCACAAACTTTTCTTTTAAGTAAGCAATCAACAGTTTACATCATGTCAACCAGAGCGAGCAACATTGTTATATCAGAGTTTCGAACACGTGTTTTTAAATAATTAAGAACTTTCTTTTTTTGAGGAGCACGCAATAAGTGTTGAGATGTAAACCAATGATTGCTTATTTTTTTCTGTCATTCTCGTTATAGTTAAGGTAAATAACTAAAATGAGAGAGGAAGAGTTTTTATGAATTTCGGGACTTTTATAAAAAACAATCGTATAATAAAAGGAAAGAGTCAAAAAGAGATGGCAAAATTTTTAGGGGTCAGAAGACAGTCAGTTTCGAGATGGGAAAATAACTTAGCTTTTCCATCTTTGGAACATTTGTATGACTTGTCCGAATTTTTAGAGATATCCATGGAGGATGTCTTGATCAATTTGCGCTATTCCCTAATGGAAAAGAAAGGTTGATTCAAGTGACATTGGGTAGACGGTTGAAGCAAGTCAGAGTAGAAAAAGGTTTTTCTCAAGCAGAGGTGGCTGATTTTTTAAATATATCACGGCAATCAATTTCAAGATGGGAAACAGATAAAGCATACCCAGATTTGGATAATTTAGTTGAGTTAAGCAAATATTATGAAGTGTCGATTGATGAATTACTAACAGAAACTAAAGTTCTCCAACATGAGATTAATCAAAAAACAGAGCAAATGAATAAAAATATAGAAGAAATAGAAAAGAAGCGACAAAAGCTAAACCAATTATTATCCTCAGATAGTGATGAAAGTTGGGTGTTACTATTATTTACGGCTTTATCTATTGCCATTGCTCCTTTTGGATTAATCGCACTTCCACTTGTTCTATGGCGTAATAAAAAAGACAATCAATTTTATAAATTAATCGTCATTTTATCAATATTGATTTTTGTATATAATGTTCATGTTTTTACTGTGTGGATAACAACGGCTTTGGAAATCGGAGTAATCACGGATATTCAGTAATTATTGAATGACTAGTTGATTATTTGAGACAGTTGTTTTTGCTTGAACAACATTAGTGGCAGACCGATATTTCCAAGAACCTTTCCCAATCGCCAGAGAATCAGAATGACGTTTAACAGAAGTGTTTGAAAAACTGCCTTGTATCTCTGTGAATTGTCCACTATGAGCGGCAGTTATTTTGTTTTTTTTAACATTAACTTTGTAAGAAATGGTCCAAGCATTATTTTTACTTTTAGAAACAGTATAGGTCTTATCAGGCATTCTAGAAAAAAGCGAGTTATCTAAAATAGTGATAGTCACCTTTTCTCCCTGTTCTTCTAAAGTGAAGGTTTCTAGTAGCTGATGATTGTTTAGGTCGTAGTTGACTTTTGTCTCACTTGCTAAAGTATCGTGTCCATTTAAGAAAAAGCCACCACCCAAAACAAAGAAATTTATAACTAATTTTTTCATAAATATATTCCTCCTAAATAAATGTGATAGGAAAAGTTTACCGTTTTTTAGGAGAAAAAAAGAGCAATCAGTGGTTTACATTAGGCAACCACTGATTGCTTTTTGGGTTGAATTGATTATTTTGATAAAAATGGTTGTAAAAAAATCGAGACCTATGTTTGAGGTTCGGTTCTTTTTCATCTCTACTTAATCATGCCCCACTTTTCAGGTGGCCAGAATGAAACTTTTGCTTTTCCAATAATATTATCTTTAGGAATAAACCCGACTTCAGGATAGCGGCTATCTTTTGACACGCGGCGATTATCCCCTAATACAAAATAAGTATTCGAAGGAACTGTTTGTTGTCCAGTCAGTTCTGACAGGGTAAAATTAGGCGTTAATGGCTCGATGTTCCCTACATCTTTCCATTTTTGTTGGTAGTCAGTTAGGTAAGGCTCATTGAGAGATTGTCCATTAATCAGTAGCTGATCCTCTTTATATTCAACCGTATCTCCGGGTAATCCAATGACACGTTTCACATAGAAAAGAGAGGGATCATCAGGCGCTTGCAGAGGAACCACATCAAATCGTTTGATGTCTCCTAATTTATAAGCAATGGCTTTTTCTCCATCAACGAGTGTGGGCATCATAGAAAGCCCCTCTACTTTAATAGGTGAGAAGACAAAGACTCTAATCGCAACTAAAATAGCCACAAGTGAAACTAACCAAAGTAATTCTTTTATCCAATGTTTGATCATTCCTTAACCACCTTTAGTAATTTCGTTTATCATACCATAAAAACGTGGGGTTCCATTCACCCCGTAAAAAATTTCATAAATTATTAAAATTTATGAATGCCATGCTTTGTTTGTATCAAAGTAATTGGCTGATTCAAAAGCATGTGCCACAATTTCATCTGGAAACCCGAGAGCGTCAATCAGTTTAATGGCGTTTCGAGAAGTCGCCACGCCGTCTTTGAGTAAGTAATCAAAGGTGATGCCTTGATCCTTTTCCACTGTTTCTTCGAAATGAATATTATCGCAAGAGGCACCTAAAATTTGAGGTAATTCAATATCATGAGTTGCCACAAATGTCAGTTGATTTTGACTATTTAACCACTGAATGACACTAGATGAGGCCGCAATCCGCTCAATGGTATTGGTACCTTTTAAAATCTCATCAATAAAGGTATAACAAAATTTCCCAGTAGCTACTTGATTGATTAGACGACGGAGGGATTTGATTTCGGCAATAAAGTAACTATCCCCATCAATCACACTGTCACTGACCCCCATAGAAGATAGGATATGTCCTCGTTTTAATTGGAACGAAGTCGCTAGGCAAGTGTTAAGTGTTTGTGCCAACAAGCAATTGATGGCAACACTTCTCACATAGGTAGATTTTCCAGAAGCATTTGAACCAGTAATCAATGTATTTTTCTGCCAAGCAACAGGATTGGGCACAGGTTCGCTAAGTAAAGGATGAATCACATTTTCTCCTATGACTTCGTTTTTATCTGTAAATACTGGCTGACACCAATGCTCTCCGTAGATCTCACGAAGGTTTAAAATCGCAATGCTCACTTCCAGTTGCCCCAGTAAATCCCAAATGTCTTTGGCATCTTGTTGATGATGATTGAGTGCTTTTGAAACAGTTCCATAAGAGATGAAAGGTAGTAAAAAGGCGCCGCCTAACATTTCAACCATCATCTCCATTTCGCCACCGGTTTTAGTTTTAAAGGCAAAAGCAAAAGGTAAAACTTTTTGAAAAGGTGCTATTTTTTTCTGTAATTCCTCTTTGACAGGTGAATTTTTCTTACTTAATTTAGTCCCAAGAGACAAGCTTTGAACCAAGTAGCTCATGGTTCCTAGTTCCACATCTAATTTTCCTTTTTGGATGAAGTAAAAAATAGTGTTAAAACAAAGGGAAGCCAGACCAACAAACAAGCCGATAGGACCAATAAAGATAGCTGAAATTAAGCTAATAATAGGTAATAGACCAAGAAAAGTAAACAGCCCTTGTTGCTCAAATACTGGTTTTGTCTGTTCATTCAAATAAGCTTGAATATAGTTAAAATCCTTTTTCCCTAATTGGGCAAATTGATAAGAAAAAGCTTCTCGTTCTGATGGGTGTTCTTTAAAGTAAGCGATTATTTCTTCTGAGGATGGCTCATCATCACTTAAAGAATAACTACGTAGCGTTTCATAGAGTTTTTCTGAGCCAATACTTGAATATGTGAGATTGAGTCGTTGAAAGACCTCAAACATATCTAAATCTTGCCAGGTTAAATCATCAATTAGACTATTCTCTTGATGATTCTTTAAACTAAACGCTTTGTGGAGACTTTTCTCCGTGTCTTTTTTTGTGCCGCGTGGAATGTTTCCCCAATCTGATTTAATCTGTTTTCTTAATTTCACACGACTAACATAATCAAGGTAATAAAAAAAACCAGTAATGCCAAGGACGAATAAGATTACAATTCCTATTTCATTCATAGTAGGACTCCTTTAAAAAAATAATATCCTCATTATATCACTTTTATTTGAGATCTTTACGGTATACTAGAAAGAAAAAGCGATGTGACGTAAGATGAGAAATGTTTATTTTATTAGACATGGTTTAAGAGATACGACAGTCCAAGATGATATGCTCGCTCCTTTAACAGAACAGGGTAGAAGAGATGTTGAAGTTTTGAGTAAAAAACTATTAAAAGAAGAAATTACTCAAATTTACACGAGTCCCTTTTTACGGGCCAAAGAAACGGTGATGCCTTTAGCTCGCCGATTAAATCTTGAAATGAATGTCATTGAGGGATTAAAAGAGCGAGAAGTCGGCAGTTGGGTGGATGATTTTCAAGCGTTTACGAAAAAACAGTGGGAAGATAAGACGTATAAATTAGAATTAGGGGAATCTTTGGATGATGTTTCAAAACGAAGCGTCGCTATATTTAACCAACTTCAAAAGAAAAGCTCTGGGGATTTTGTGATAAGTGGACACGGAACCTGGTTAGCTGTGTTGTTTAATCATTTAACTAGTGGGGAGTTTGGTTATGAGGAATTTAGAGAGATGAACTTTCCAGATGTCTACTACGGCGAATTTACTGAGGATGACCAATTTATTTCTTTGAAAAAATACTTGACCTAAAACCCGTTTCAGTCGGTATAGTGTGATTAAAACTACGAGGAGCAAACACATGATTACGCATATATTTTCAGATTTAGATGGGACATTATTAAACGAGACTGGAGACGTTACGGAAACCAACGCTGCAATGATTATTCATAGTGGTATTCCTTTTAGCTTGGTTTCGGCGAGAACTCCAAATGACATGGCACCCATTGTTGAGAAACTGCACTTAACCTCACCTCAAGTAGCTTTTAATGGAGGCTTGATTTACCGCAATGAAGCAGGAAAACGAGTGATTATTTCAGAGGAATTTATTGAGTGGAAGATGGCTCAAAAGATCATTACCTTGATTCAGACCTGCTATCCAAGTTTAAGTTTTAGTTTCTATGACGATGATAACTGGTATACGTGTAAGATCGATGAAGGAATCAAAAGAGAAGAAAGTATTGGCAGTCAAATACCGCAAGTTGTAGAAAGAGAAACTTTTTTTAGCCAAGCCCCACGTAAATTGTTTAAAATTATGTTGTGGATTTTTGACGCTGAGGTGATGGAAGAGGCTAAAGAGTTCTTTGAAAAATTAGAGATTGAAGAGTTAGCTTTCACTCAGTCGAGTCCTTCCACCTTAGAAATCACGAATATCAAGGCGCAAAAGTCTAAAGGGATTGATTATATTCTGTCTCATTATGATTTGGATAAGGAGCATGTGGCGGCTTTTGGGGACGGGCATAATGATATTTCCATGTTAGAAAAAGTAGGACATCCCGTGGTCATGGAAAATGCTAGTGATGAAGTCAAAGTTTACGGTCGCTATATTACAAAAACGAATTTAGAAGACGGCGTGGGTTATGGTATTGAAACGTATTTTTTGAAAAAATAGAGGAGTGACGGGAGTGGCAAACATACATGATATTGCGAAAAAAAGTGGCTATTCAGCAGCAACTGTTTCTAGGGTCTTGAATCAGCGTAACCATGTTTCTAAAGAAGCCCAAGAAAAAATTAAAGCAGCCATTAAAGAGCTGGACTATGTACCTAGTGAAATCGCTCGAGATTTAAGTCGAGGGAAAACTTTGAATATCGGTATTGTCTTACCACACACGAAGCATCCTTTTTTTACAGAAATATTGCGAGGCGCTATCGATGCTTCTTTTCAAACGGACTATCATTTGGTTATTTTGCCCTCTGCTTACGACAAGGAAAGAGAGTTGGCTTATTTAGAGCAGTTAAGAAGTAATGCCTATGACGGATTGATTTTCACTTCACGGGGGTTGGCTCTTGAAACTTTGGTCAGTTACACGAAATATGCACCTATAGTTTGCTGTGAAGATCCTGGGGAAGTTGAGATTTCCGCAGTGTATTCACAGCGGAATATTGCTTATGAAGCGGGAATGAATTGGCTGAAAGAAAAAGAGTACCAAAAAATCGGCTTTTTCTTTAGTCGGGAAGCTAGAGTAAGTGCCACAAGCCGCGAAACAGTTAAAGCGTATCAAAAAGTATACGGACAAGAGTTGGCAGACCAGTGGATTAAAACTGGTATCGCCACTTATGAAGAAGGCTATCAAGCTGCTAAAGAATGGCACGAATCAGGGGTGGAGATAGAAGCCATCTTTTCTAACGGAGATGATGTAGCTGCAGGTGCTAGACAATTTTATCTTGATTACAAATTATCAGTGCCGTTTTTAGTGGGACAAGAGATGCAGTTAAGTAGCCAATTGCTTAATATTTCGACCATAGACAATCGTTTTTCTGAGATTGGTAAGAAAGCTTTTGAATTAGTTTTAGACAGCTCAAGAGTGGAAAAAATTGGGATACCTTCGAAGTTTGTTGTGAGGGAAGAGAATAAGTCGTAAATAACAGGGTGGGTCAAAAGTCGTTTTGCTCCAAGCAACTGGAGGGAAAATCGAACAATCACTCTTTTTGATTGATCGATTTTCGTGAAGTTGCCGTGGGAGCAGACTTTTTACCCCTGACTATTAAAGATTATTCGTATAAATAAAATAGAGGCTGACATTTTGGGCAGCCTTTTTGCGTTCTAAATGTTCCTCATTTGCAACTTAAGTATATCTTATTTTTTCCTTAAAATATAACCGATAGTATAAATAATGAGGTATATTTATATTGAAAAGTTGGAAGGGGCGTTTTGATGAAATTAAACAAAAGAATGAAAAGGCAGATGATTGCAGTAGTGGTGTTACTAGTTGCACACCTGATATGTCGGCATTTATTAGAGAATAAGAATATTATTTTTAATCCTAATTATGGGTTGATTATCTGGATAACGGTGTTGAGTATTCCGATTATTGTATCTATTTTAATGGTTTTGGCTCACGATTGTTTAAAACCAAAAGTTAAAGGAATCATGTCTATTTATTTAGCACCTATTATTTTCTTTGGGAGTAGTTTAATTCTGTTTTTATTATCAAGAATTGGAATTTACGAAGTTGAAAAAATGAATTTTTTGATTGATTCTTATTTTATTATGTTGGTTCTTAGTATTCTGATGGTAGGTGTAGGATTTATGGGAGTAATCGGTGTTACTTTACGAGAAATTGTAAGAAAAATAGTAGAGAAGACGAAAAAGTAAAAAAGGTGTTTAGTTCCAGTTTCTAGGAGCTGAACGCCTTTTTCATCACTCTTGATAGTCTGGATTCAAAAGGCAACTCCCGCGACAACTTCAAAACTTAAAAAAAGTCCCAAGAGCACGGACTGTTTTTAAGTTTCTCCAGTTGCTTGGAGTTAAGCGCCTTTTTCATCACGCTATACGCCATACCGTCTCTTCTTTATCAAGTAAACAACTGCTAGAACGAAGCAATCGAAGAAAAAGCTGTCGAAGTGTGGTTTTGGAACGTTTCCTCCAGCAATACCTAGGCGATTGCCAGTCGTAATTAGTAGAGGCCAATCAATATCAAAAAGATTGATATTAAGTTGAACAAAGTGTAACAACAAAATAATTAAAAAACTAAGTGCGAAAGATTCGTAAACTGCCTTCTTTTGAAGTTCATCATAACGATGCAAAAGAAGTAACATGATGAACAAGCGAATAACAGAATACATGGAAAACAATGCAACACCAAAAAGTAAAAAGTGAAATAAATAATATCCAATCATTGTCTTTACACCTCCAAATGTGTGTGACTAAATCCCATAACGTTTTTTCTTAACAAAATAAACAATGGCTAAAACAAAGCTATCAAAGAAGAAGCTATTAATATGAAGTGGTGGACTGCCAATAATGACGCCTGGTACCGTGCCAGGACCAACGATTAAGGGTAAGTCAATCTCGAAAACGTTGATCGTCAGTTGGATGAGATGAACAACAAGAATAATCAAGAAAGTAATAGCAAATGATTCGTAAACAGCCTTTTTTTGAAGTTCATCGTAACGATCCATTAAAATCAACGTTAGAAATAAGCGACCAACAGAGTAAACCGAGAAAACACCAATCAATATAAGTGAAAACATGAGCAAAACATTCCAAATCATTTCTACACCTCCGAATTTAATTCAAAAATTTCTTCCACACTAAGGTCAAAGTAGCTAGCAATTTTAAGTGAGAGCTCCAAACTAGGGTTGTATTTCATTTTTTCAATGGCAGTCATAGTTTGTCTAGAAACACCTAGACTATTTGCCATTTCATTTTGCTTAATTCCGCGCTCTTCTCGTATTTCTTTGATTTGATTTTTTACGGTAATAGTCACTTTTAACCTCCTTCTGGAAAAGTAAAGATATCTTTACTTTAATTATAAATAAAAATCCACATAATGTAAAGAAAACTTTACATTATGTGGAAACAAAATTTAATTTTTAACGTAAGTTCGATAAACGACGTTATTGACTGTGGAAATATTTTTAATTTGTAATCCTACAGGTTCTTTAATCGATTTAAACAAAGGGATTCCCTCGCCCAAAATTACAGGAATCGTTGCTAATTGATACTCATCAATCAAGTTAGCCTCAACAAGTGGTTGGATAATACTTGCGCCACCAACGATAAAAACATTACCACCATTTGTTTGTTTTAAGTTATTAACAATCTCAACGACAGGTTGATCTGTAAAAATAATCGATTCAGCAGATTCCCCTGGACGAGATGTTAAAACGTAAGAAGTACTATCACTGTATGGATAATTATCGGGTGAAAGAACTTGAGTCACTTGATCATAAGTTGTTCGTCCAAGAATAACAGTATCCACCTGTTGATAAAAATCTTCATAAGAAGTATCGATTTCAGAGCTATCCACATTTGTGGATAACCAATCAATATTACCATTTCTGTCAGCAATGAAGCCGTCTAAACTTGTTGCAATATAAAGAATAATTTTTCTTTTAGCCACACTAAAACCTCCTAAATATGATTAATATTATTATATAATGTTTGAACTTGTTTGATAAGAGACAAAACTATATAATGTCTCTATAGGTTTTGAATAGGAGGATAAAAATGGCAAAAAAAGCAATGGATATAAAGATTTGGGAAAGTTTTTTTGAAATGATGGTCGATGAAAAATGTCATTTTAGTGAAATTCGCGTCAAAGAAATTTGTAAAATAGCAGGAATCCATCGTTCAACCTTTTATCGCCATTTTGAAGATAAATATCAACTCTTAGAATTTGGACTATTTATCTTATGGAATGATTATTTTGAATATAATGAACGGGAAAAGTTTTACACACCCTTTAAGATTTCAATCGATTTTTATGAAAATTCAGACGCACAGCTTTTGATTAATCGAAACTATTTAGATCAGTCTTTTATCGAAACTGTGGATGCTTTTTTCTTAAAACAAATGTCAGCATCTTTTGGTACTATTTTAAAAGAAGAAAGTCGAAATGGGTTACCCATTGATTTATTAACGAGACATGTAGCAAGTAGTATTCAAATGTTAGACGAATGGGGAGAGTCGCAAGAAGAACCAGTCACATCTGATGTATTAGATAATTACTATAAAATATTAATATTAGATACTTTGAATTTGAAATAGCTTTAATTACTATCTTTTGCCTTTTTTTTATCGTAAAATATAGGTAATACTCTGTTTATAAAAATGGAGTTATAGGAGGTTGTGAGTGTTTTATGCTTGATTTTTGGAACCGATTAAAAGCTAACGATACCGCTCGAAGAACGTTGGTTTTAATTTCAGTTTGTATTATTTTGTATTTAATTAGAAATATCTTGAGTTTAGTTTTATTGACCTTTATACTCACTTACTTGATTTTAAGAAGTGTGGATGGGATTCATCGTATTATTAAAATACCAAAAAAAATTATTGTTATTTTAGTTTACTTGTTAATCATTGTTTTTCTATATTTTTCGATTACAGTGTATGTCCCAAGATTGTTCAATCAAACCGTTAAAATGATCGAAGAAGTCTTTTCATTCTATCAACGAATGAACAGTGATAACCGTTTGTTTGAATGGGTTTTATCGAACGTTAATTTCCAAGATATTAAGCAACAGTTAACAACAGGAGCCAAAGTGATTTTTAGTACTATTACTAGTATTGGTTCTATGGGGATTACTTTCTTTATGTCCTTTATTTTAAGCTTCTTCTTTATTATTGAAAAAGAATGGGTCACAGATTTCGGTCGTGCTTTTTTCACTAGTAAGATTGGGACGTTTAGCAAAGATGTGGGTTATCTAGGTAAAAAATTTGTTAATACATTTGGTGTTGTGATTGAAGCACAATTTATTATTGCTATGATCAATACAATTTTAACAACATTTGGTTTGTATTTTATGAAATTTCCACAGGATCAACTTCTAAGTTTAGCTTTAATGATTTTCTTGCTAAGTTTGATTCCTGTTGCAGGCGTGATAATTTCATGTATTCCATTAAGTTTAATTGCCTATACTAATGGTGGTGTTCATGATATTATTTATGTTCTGATTATGATTGCGATTATTCACGGGATTGAATCTTATCTTTTAAATCCTAAATTAATGAGCAGTAAAACAGATTTACCTGTTTTTTATGTTTTTATTATTTTAATGTTTTCAGAGAAGTTTTTTGGCATATGGGGCTTAATTATTGGAATTCCAGTATTTGTCTTTTTATTAGATTTACTAGAGGTTAAAACAAATCATAAAAAACCATCATTACCAGCTATTGTGACTCCAAAAGAAAAAATAGAAGAAGATAGTTAAGTAAAAAAAACGTCGTCCACCAAAAAGTGAACGACGTTTTTTTACATTTCAAAATTTCTGAAACGGATAAAAGCAACTAGTTCTGAGATACCAGCAATTAAAAGTGTAACACCAAAGAATTGGAAGAATATCATCATTGTTGAAAATGGATTGGCTACTAAAAGAACACCAGCACCAATCATCACGCCTCCATAGATAAACATAGGTAGCCATTTAACGTTAACATATTGTCTTAATCTTAATGATTGAGACAAACGAACGCCACCACCAATGATAATCATGATACCTAAAAGGAAGGGTAAAGCAGCAACAAGAGGTTTAGCAAATAAGAAAAGAATTAAAGCAAAAATAAAGTAGAAAATCGCAATGGATGTTGCTGAATTATAACCATTTGTTTTATTTTTTCTTGCACCAATCAAGTTGAATATTCCCATTAAGACATTGTAAGAAACGATTAAATATAAAATCATTTGAGAAACTTTGTTAGGTTCAAGAAAAATCGCAATACCAAGTAGGATATAGGCGATACTTCTTAACAAAGCATGTTTTTGAATTGACTTGAAAATAGTTGTCATAAGAATCATTCCTTTAAATTAAAATATGAAACATAAGTTAACTCTAATCATTATAACGCAAAAAATCAAGAGAAAACCTCTTGATTTTACATAGAATCTTTAAAAACGTCTTTATTTTTTGCGAAATAATCTACACCTGAATAAATAGTGAATGCTAAACAAATATAAAGCATGATTTGATCTAGTGGAAGACCTAGACTAGCAAATGGCACGTTATTCATTAATAGCAAGATAATTGCTACCATTTGTGTAGCTGTCTTAATTTTACCAGGCCAAGCGGCAGCCATTACTTCACCGCCCTCAACAAGTAATAAACGAAGACCAGTGACAGCTAGTTCACGACAAACAATAATTGCCACAACCCAAGCAGCAGCTTTTCCTTGTTCGACTAAAACGATGAATGCAGTCATAACTAGCATTTTATCAGCTAATGGATCAGCAAATTTACCAAAATTAGTCACTAAATTATGCTTTCTGGCAATTTTTCCATCTAACCAATCCGTAATACTAGCAACAGCAAAAATGATAGCAGCGATTAATTGTGTGACTTCTAACGACGTTCCTAAAATACTAATTTCACCCCAATTTAATGGGACAACAGCCACCACGATGAAAATCGGGATCATAAAAATTCTTAATACAGTTAATTTATTAGGTAAATTCATATTATCTATTAACCTCTTCCTCTTCTTGACTATTAGTAGTTGCCTTGTTCAACTTCAATGTTATCATTTTTTTACCTGTAACGGGAGTTTTTTCGTTGAATTTTAATTCTGCACCGTTGACACTAATTTTTACATTGTTAGCTGCTCCTACGATAATATCGAGAGAATCCAAACCTTCTGGCGCAATTGTTTCTAATTCTTCACCCGGTTGGATAGTATATTGATAGAATAACTCTTGTGTAGTTGTTGATTGAAGTCCAACCCAAGCTGGGCCATCTAATCCTTTGAAGGAAACTTTTAAAGGTTCTTTAACATTTTTTGCAGTGTAAGTTGCAAAATCACCAGTATCAGATTCTAATGTAAAAGCACTTTTTTCTTTTTTCTTTTTCTTTTCAGAACTAGAACTATCTTTTGTAGAGGACTCACTTGTTTTTTCAGAGCTATCCGTTTCTTTTTTAGAACTTTCTTTAGTAGATTCTTTAGACCCTTGAACGATCGTTGTTTTATCTGGTTTTGGTACGATTGGTCCTTTTTCGGAGTCTAACATAATTGCCCAAGTAATAGTCCCAATGATAGCTAAAACGACTAAAACTAATAAAGTAACAGGTATATAAGATTTTATTGTTGATTTTTTTGTATTGGTTTCATTATATTTAGACTTTCTAGATCCCTTAACAGGTAATGAGAGAATCATAGTGTTAGATAAACCAGACTCTTCCTCAGGTTTACCATCTAAGCGTCTTAAAAGTGGTTTAGGATTTAAACCAACCGCTTCAGAAAATTGTCTGATAAATGTACGAGTGTAATAGTCACTAGGCATTGCATCAAAATCATTATCTTCAATAGCTTCTAAATAACGTCTTTGTATTTTTGTTATTTTTTGTAAATCACCGATTGTCAGGCCTCGATCTAGGCGAGCTGCTTTTAATTGTTCTCCAATCGTTTCCAAATGTAAGCTCCTTCTTTCTAAACTAGTCAACTAATCACGTAGTTGATGATGATTCTTTGATTTATTTATTATTTTTAAGCATGATATTTCAGTTTAAACTATTCCTTTATTACGACTATACAAAAAAATATAGCATCTGCCAATAAGACTATGGGCTGAACTTCTTATCTTTGTTTAGGATAAATAAAGAATCGACTTAGTCCTTCAGGGCGAACAAAATTCTCTTGTACCACTAAAAGATCCTTTAATTCAATACTGTCAATCACTTCCGCAAAATCAAACAAGGTTGTTTCACCAAATTTCATGGTGCTGAATTGATTAGCAATATATTCTAGAGAATCTAATGATTGAAGGTGTCGTCCCATCATTTTACGTTTGGCCAAGTTTAAGTTACGTTCGTTTAGTTCAGGGCTATCTTTTGATTTTAAAATCAAATTGATCATTTGATTGGCGAAGCGTTCAGGTTCACTAGTATCGGTACTAAAATCAGCAAAATGAAAACTTCGATCTAGTGTAAATTCATAAGAAAACGAATCATCAATCAGTACATCATTGTACATTTCTAAGTAACTTTCAGATGTATCACCAAAAAGTAAGTGTAAAAGTAGTTGAAGGCTTGTTTGATATTTTAAGCGTTCAAACCCATCTTCTGGAACAGTATCAAGACCTTTCAAACCAACAATTGCTTTTGGTCGATTAACCGATAATTCAATTCGGTCTTCTTTAATAATTTCATTTGATGTTTCAATAGGAAAACGTCGCTTAATAGATTGGCTAGGAACAAACTCTTTTTGTGCCTGATTTTCTTTTATAAAGGTCATTAATCGCTCGGGTTCTAAATTTCCTACGATAAATAGATTCATATTACTAGGATGATAGAAGGTATTGTAACAAAGATAGAGGTCTTCTGCTGTAATTCGATTAATACTTTCTTCAGTTCCAGCAATATCGATATGTAATGGGTGCTTAGGATACAAGTTATTAATTATACCAAAATATAGGCGCCAATTTGGGTCGTCTTGATACATTCTAATTTCTTGGGCAATAATTCCTTTTTCTTTATTAACAGATTCTTCCGTGAAATAAGGGTCTTGGACGAAATCTAAAAGTGTTTGAATATTTTTTAGTGTGTTATCAGTACTTGAAAAAAGATAGCTAGTTCGAGTAAAACTGGTAAAAGCATTACTTGAAGCACCTTGTTTACCAAATTTTTGAAAAACATCTTCGTCTTCTTTTTCAAATAGTTTATGCTCTAAAAAATGTGCTATACCATCGGGGACTTTGGTAAAATTATCTTGTCCAAGTGGTACAAAATCATTATCAATTGACCCATAATTCGTTGTAAATAAGCCGTAAGTTTTATGGAAATCGAGTTTTGGTAATAAAGTGACTTCTAGACCATTGTCTAAAGTCCCAGTATAAAGAGTTTCGTTAATTGAAGGATAAAAAATTTTTTTCATCATTAGTTTTTCTCTCCTTCCATGAAATAAACAGCTTGTAAACGGACGTGTTTAGCGACTTCTTGAATGTCTTCAATGCTAACTTGATCGATGCGTTGCAGCCACTCTTCTTGTGAAATATCAGCAGCAGGTACTTTTAGTTTTAAATAAGCCTGCTCCATCAAATTACGCTGACTATCTTGTCCAAGTAAATAGTGGTTTTTAAGCATGACTTTAGTCTGATCAAGATCTTCAATTGAGATCTTTCCAGCAATAAGTTCTCTGAGTTGCTCGTTAATTAAACGTAAAACTTTTTCTCTATTTTTACCATCAATCCCAGTTTGAACTGTAACTAATCCTCTAAAAGGTTCTAATGAGCTACTTGCATAATAAGCAAGGCTATGTTTTTCACGAACGTTTAGAAAGAGTTTAGAATGGGGAAAGCCACCAAATAAGCCATTGAAAATCATTAAAGCAAAATAAAGTTCGTCATAATAATAGATATCACAATGATAGGCTAAATTTAGTTTTGATTGAACAACGGGTAATTGTTCCATTTTTTGTTGAATAATATTTTGAAAAGGCTGTTGATAAAATAAAGGGGTGATAATATTTTCACGATCAGTAAAACCGAAATTTTTAAAAACTCGCTTAACATAACCTTCAGCGACATCACCAATGACCATAATATCGACTTTATCGGTACGAATCATGTCTTGATAATAACTAGCAATAGAAGCAGCTGTTTCTGATTCTATTGAGCTGACATCTCCAAAACTAGGTGTTTTTTGACTATTAGAGTGAGTAAAAAATAAATTTTGTAGGGAAAGAGCTGCGTACGTTTGCTTATCATCAAAAATAGATTCGATGTACTCAACTAAATTCTCTTGTTCGCGGTTAAAGGTTTCTTGATCAAAGGAACCATCGATAATATGAGGTTCAAAGATGATCTCTTTTAAAAAAGCAACAGCAGATTCTAAAACAGATGTTCCACTAGGTACTAAATGGTCATTGATAATATTAAGACCAATTGTAAGATAGTGTTGATTACCATTACGACTAACACCTATACCAAAGCCTGCCCCATATAAATCAGATAATTTTTTGCTAAGAGAAATTTGATCAGGAAAATTCAAACTATTGGTTTCCATTAAGCTTGCTAAAAGTGAACGTTTACTACTAGTTTCTTTATTTAAAGGTGCGGCAAAACGAACTAAAAGACGCACCGTTTTATATTTATTAGTTGGGAAAACATGTAAATTAACATTTTTATTTAATTCATAGGTCATGAATCTAATCTCCTTCGTTGATCAGATAGGTGTCTTAATTTTGTAAAATAAGATACACCCACTAGAGTACCAAAAATTAATCTATATTGGTAGAGAAAAGCTAGATTTTAAGCTGAAAAATCTAATTTTAATAAAAGATTAAGGATTGCAATAAATTTAATCTTTTAATTTATCTTTACAGTATCTTATCATATATTACAAATAAGTTACATGTCAAATCAAAATAAATGAAATTATTTATTTGATTTTGTATAATGAAAGAGATAAATCGTAAGGGGAGTTGATAGTGTGTTAAAAGAGTTTAAGGAATTTATATCAAGAGGTAGTGTTTTGGATTTAGCAGTCGGTGTTATTATAGGTGGGGCTTTTACAAGTATTATTACCACTTTAACAACAAATGTGATTACACCCCTAATAAATTTAGTTATTAGTTTTATTATACCTAATTCTAAAAATATGGAAGATGCGACTAAGGGGATGTTTTTTAAAGTAAATGGCATTAAATTTGACTATGGATCAGTTATTTCTGCAATTATTACTTTTTTAATTACAGCATTTGTTTTATTTATGATTATTAAGACGGTCAATAAAGCCAATCAAATTGTTCCTAAAAAAGAAGAAGTTGTGGCAGATGAAGAAGAGCCAGAGACTTCAGAAGCTATCTTAAATGATATTCGTGACTTGCTAAAAGCACAACAAGAAAACACAAAAAATACGCCAGACAACTAGTCTGACGTATTTTTTTAACCTATTTTTTTGATTCAAAAAGTGGACTAACTGGTTTGTTTTCGTGGATACGTTTAATCGCATCTCCCATTAATTCACCCACACTAACGATTTCGATTTTGTCTGATGTTTTATCTTCAGGTAAACGAATTGAATCTGTAATGATTAATTTTTCGATTGAAGAATTATCAATACGTTCAATTGCAGGTCCGGATAAAACAGGGTGAGTACAACATGCAACAACTTCAGTTGCGCCTTTTTCTTTCAAGGCTTCAGCTGCTAATGTAATCGTACCAGCTGTATCAATCATGTCATCAATTAAGACACATTTTTTACCCTTAACTTCCCCAATAATGTTCATTACTTCAGCAACGTTCGCTTTAGGACGACGTTTATCAATAATAGCAATAGGTGATTTCAAAATTTCTGCTAATTTACGAGCACGAGTTACTCCACCGTGATCAGGAGAAACAACGACAACGTCATCACCTTCATAACCATGATCTTTAAAGTAATCTGCAAGTAAAGGTGCTGCCATCAAATGATCTACTGGAATATCGAAGAAACCTTGGATTTGTGAAGCGTGTAAATCTAAAGTAAGCATACGAGTTGCTCCAGCAGTTTCTAACATGTTAGCTACCAACTTAGCCGTGATTGGCTCACGAGAACGAGCTTTACGGTCTTGACGAGCGTAACCATAATAAGGCATAACCACGTTGATTGTTTCAGCACTCGCTCTTTTAAGTGCATCAATCATGATAAGAAGCTCCATTAAATGATCGTTTACAGGATTGCTTGTTGATTGAATTAAATAAACGTGACCACCACGAATACTTTGTTCAATATTGATTTGAATTTCACCATCGCTGAATTGTTTCACTTCAGACTTTCCTAATTCTACCCCAACAGCATCAGCTATTTTAGTAGCTAAAGGTTTATTTGAGTTTAACGAAAAGATTTTTAGTCTTGGATCAAAGTAATGATTAGACATGAGGACCTCCACTTTCTATTTCTATAACTGAGATTATTCTTCCACCTAAATAGTAGTCATTTTTTACGAATAAATCAAGTGATTTCATGTTTTTTATTCGTTATATGGCATTTTTTTAGAATAACCATCTAAATTTGATTGACGACTTCGGGCAATACCAAGCGCATCATCAGGTACATTTTCAGTAATGGTCGACCCGGCAGCAGTAGCGGCGTTATTACCGATTGAGACAGGTCCAATTAAATTGGTACCACTGCCAATAAAGCTATGATCACCAATTGTTGTATGAAATTTATTTTTTCCGTCATAGTTCACAAAAACTGTGCCGCAACCAACATTAATATCTTTTCCTAAAGTAGCATCTCCCACATAAGTTAAGTGACCAACTTTTGAGCCTTCACCGATGGTTGCTTTTTTAATTTCAACAAAATTGCCGATATGGGCATTTTCAGCAATAATCGCATCTGGACGCAAGTGAGCATAAGGCCCCACATCTGCTCCATCTTTGACCGTGGCATTTTTTAGAGTAGATGAATGAATTTTTACGTTATTACCAATGATTGAATCTGAGATATCAGAATTAGCACTTACGAAACAATTATCACCAATCACTGTTTTACCACGAAGAACAACACCAGGTTCAATTAAGGTGTCTTGTCCAATCAAGACATCACTTTCAATGTAAGTGGTGCTTGGATCGATAAAAGTAACCCCATTGCGCATGTGGTTTTCGTTAATACGAGCCGTCATGATTTGGTTAGCTTTGGCAAGAGCAACACGGTCATTAATTCCCATAGATTCGTCTTCTGAGTCCATGACAAAAGCTGTTACGATCTCACCTTTATTTTTTAAGATACTAATCACATCAGGTAAATAATATTCACCTTGGGCGTTGTCATTACCAACACTGTTTAAAGCATCGAATAAAAATTCATTATCAAAGCAATAAGTTCCAGTGTTAAATTCATTGACTAATAATTCAGCTTCGGAAGCATCTTTATGTTCAACGATTTTTTCAACTAAGTTTTTATCATTGCGAATAATACGACCGTACCCTGACGCATCCTTAGCCACAGCGGAAAGAATTGTTGCTTTTGCTTTTGTCTCTTCATGATGTTGGACTAGTTTGCTTAAAGTATCAGAAGTTAAAAGAGGGGTATCTCCACAAATAACAAGAGTTGTCCCTTTTTTATCTTTTAATAAATCAGCAGTAGCTAGGACCGCATGACCGGTACCAAGTTGTTCTTTTTGTAAAGCATATTTAGAGCGATCTCCAACATGTTCTTTTACCATCTCAGCACCAAAACCGACGATTGTAACAATTTCATCTACATTAATAGCTTCAACTTGCTCAATAACATGTTCTACCATTGGTTTTCCTGCAACCGAATGAAGGACTTTGTATAAAGAAGATTTCATACGAGAACCCTTACCAGCTGCTAAAATAATTGCATAGCGATTTTCCACTTATTTAACACTCCTTATTTTCATTAAGACTCATCTAAGTTTTCAGTTCATTGTAACAAAAAAAGAGCTCGAAAGACAAGCTCTTTATCATTTTAGGTGACTAGACCAATTTAGTTATTATTATCAGTATCAAAATAATTACCAGGAACAACGGTAATATTTTTTGTTCTAATATCGACGTCCTTCACGCAAAGAAGTGAAGTGTAATCTTCAATCATGCGACGACCACTAAAAGTCGATTCTGCAAAAACTGTAATCCCCACAAGTTCGGCTTCAAATTCTTCAATCAAGGCTTTCATACCATTAACAGTTCCGCCACCTTTCATGAAATCGTCCACAACAAGTACACGAGAACCACGTTTTAAGCTACGTTTTGATAGTTCCATTTTTTCAATTCTTTCAGAACTACCAGAGACATAGTTGACACTAACTGTGGAACCTTCTGTGATTTTAGAATCACGACGAACGATAACAAAAGGCACATTTAAATAATGCGAGACCGCTTGGGCAATGGGAACACCTTTTGTCGCAACAGTCATGACAGCATCAATTTCTTTACCCACATATTGAGAGGCAATGATTTGACCTATTTGTTTTAGTAATTGAGGTTCTCCAAGCAAATCTGAAAGATAAACATACCCACCAGGTAATAAACGATCTTGCTCTGATAAACGTCCACATAATCCTGTCACCATTTCTTTAGCAGTATCAAAAGGAATTTCTGGTGTAAAAATAACGCCTCCAGCAGCACCGGCAACTGTTTCTAATGTACCAAAGCCACGATCCTTAAATGTTTTTTTGATTATTGTCAAATCTTCACTGATTGAAGATTTTGCTGATTCGTATTTTTTAACAAAAAAAGTTAAGGGAGTTAGTGTGTGAGGGTGGCTTAAAATATAAGCAGTCATATCAATTAATCGTTCACTTCTCTTTATTTTCATAGTAACCTCCTTCTTTATATTAAGTATTATTAACCATTATAGTATGTTTGAAGTAAAAAACAAAGTATTTTTATAAAAAAAAAGAAAATGTTCGGTAAATAAAGAAACACCACTGTTTGAGTCACTTTTATTTTAAGAATAAAAGTCTCTAAACAGCAGTGTTTTTAAGTAATAAAAACGATGCGTTGTGATATTGGGACGTTAAATAAACAACGTTAGACCATAAGATAAAATGATAGAAAAGGCGGTAATAGCAAAACCTGGAATTATAAAACTAAAAGGTTTAGTTCGTCCTGTTTTATCTAATTCACAAGCAAGTAGCAAAGTGGGTTGTGCCGGTATGATGAAATTTATATTTAAACATTGAACAATGATAATTAGAGTAATCGGTGAGATATTCAAACTAAGTGCTAAAGGGAAAACAATTGCAGCAACAGCCGTTTGTGCCCCAACAATCATCGCCACAAAACCACAAATTAAAATAATAACCCAAGGATTACTCTGTAAAATCTGACCAATAGTTGTTTGAAGGACTACCTGATTTCCTGGAGAGCCAAAAACTGTCGCGCCAACCCAACCAAGACCAAGAACAATGAGTGCAGCACCTAAAGCATTTCTAACAGCATCAGTTGCTAAAATAGTTTTAGACTTAACTCTGAAAACAAGGATATTAATCGCTGCAGATAAGTACATAAACATTTGAACTAAATCGGATGCGGCGATTTTAACTAGTTTATCCTCTACTTTATATTGAGGCAGCAAGTCTGGCATTAAACCAAAGAGAATAATACAGAAAACACAGCCAAGAAAGACAAATGTTGAATATTTAGCTGATTTAGAGTGAGAAGTAACAGTTGCTGATGTTTTATATTCTTTTAAAACGCTTTCGTCGAAGGGCGTTTTTTTCTCTAAAATCATTAAAATTAAGCTTAAAATAACAATAGCAGCTAAAGTTGAAGGTAGAACAATACCTAAATAAGTAACAAGAGAGACACCAAAAGGCATTAAAAGCATGATGACAAAAGCAGTTGAAGAAGAAGCGGGACTACATAGGAGAGCCATGTTAGAAGCAAGAACAGAGCTAATCAGTGCACCTTTAGGATTTACCTTAGATTTTGTAGCTGTTTCAGCAATTATCGGTTCTAAAGAAAGGCTGATCATCGCAGTTCCCATACCGAAAACAAAAATAAAACAGACGAGAGGGGCAACTAGGGTAATGATTTTTGGAAAACGACGAATAATTTTTGTGGCAATGGAGATCATATAATCCATCCCACCAGAAGCCTGAAGAGCACCGCTTGCGATACCAATAGAAATAATAATGAGGACTGCTGTAACTGGGGGTGAAGAAGGTGGTAAATGAAAAATAAATAACATAATAAAAAGTGCGACGACAGAAGCAACACCAGAACCAAGTGTGCCTCCTTTAACTAATCCTAAAATAATTGTACAGGACATAATCAATATTTCGATTAATAATAACACCATAAAAATTCCTCCTTTTTATAATTAATTACTAGTCAATCTTCATTAGATACATCTACTGTCAAAAGAAAGATAAAGTTAAAAAATAACAAGAGTATATCTAACGTAATTAAAGCATAACATACCTGACAGCCCTCTTAAATAACAATAAGTCTAACTAAATGAACGGAAACATCGACGTTAAATAAAAATTTGTCCAAAAAAATACCTCTGTGTGAGTTATAACTCATACAGAGGCAAGGTGCTTAACAAAATAAATTATTTTTTGAGTGTTTTCTTCTTTAAAATTTCCCAAACATTTACGAGAATAAAGATAAAAATAAAAACCAAAGTAATCGTTGCACCTGGTGGCGTATCTAGTTGGTAAGAACCAATTAAACCTGAAATCATGCCAATAAATCCAACAACAATACTAAAAATGATGACACCATTAAACGTCCGGCCTAACTTCATAGAAATTGTCCCAGGTAAAATCATAATTGCCGAAACAAGTAAGGCACCAGCTATTGGAATCATGACGGTAATAGCAACTCCTGTAATCACATTAAATAAAGTCGAAAGTAAGCTGACAGGAAGTCCGTCTACATGAGCGGTATCTTCATCAAAGGTTAAAACGTACATTGGGCGCTTTAAGAAAGTGAATAAAATCAAAACGACTACCATTAAAATACCTAGAATCTTTACTTGAGACCAATTAATCGTAATAATTGAACCGAATAAATACTGTTGAATATTCATTTGAGATTCACCTTTGTTTAAATTCATTAAAACAAGAGCTACTGCTAAGCCACCAGACATCAAGACTGCTGTGGAAACTTCGGAGTAAGAACTGTAAAGCTTACGAATGTATTCTAAGGCTAAAGCAGAAATGACGACAACAACTAAAGTCGTAATAGTTGGGTTCATATTAATGAAGAAACCAAGGGCAATTCCGGCTAAAGAAACATGTGACAGAGTATCAGCTAGAAGTGATTGCCTTCTTAAAACAAGGAAGACACCTAAAAGTGGTGCAATAACAGCCATGAATGAAGCCGCAATTAACGCTCGGGTCATGAACTCATATGAAAACATCTCCATTCTGTGTCCTCCTTTCTAACTAACTGGATATGACGATCCATGTATTCTTTAATATCTTCGTGATCATGAGTAATCATTAAAATTGCTTTTTGATGCACATGAGAACTATGTTGAAGTAACTTATAAAAAGCACGTCTAGAAGCCTCATCCATCCCAGTTGTAGGTTCATCTAAAATAAATAAATCTGGGTCAGAAGCAAAAATTCGAGCCAAACAAATTCGTTGCTTTTGTCCACCGGATAATTCACCGATTCGCTTATGACGCATGTCCCACATACTAACCGATTTCAATGCCTTTTCAACATGACTGTGATCTTCCTTAGATAAGCGTTTAAACCACTTGCCACTACTGAAACGCCCAGATTCTACCATTTCTAAAACGGTACTAGGAAAACCAGCATTAAAAGAAGCAATTTGTTGGGGACTATAACCTATTTTCAGTTTTTTTCCTTCTATATTAATAGGAGAAATTGTGATATCACCTTTAGCTGGTGTTAAAAGTCCGAGTGTGTTCCGAATCAATGTGGACTTAGCTGCACCATTTTCACCAGTTAAGATGACAAATTCACCAGGAGATACATGGTAAGAAATATCTTGGAGAACAGGTTCCTCTCCGTAATAAAAAGTGAGCCCTTTAACATCTATATAATTCATGAGGATAGTCCTTCCTTTTACTTTTTATACAAAGCGTAATTGTTACGTTTTGCGTAATGAAAATTTTAACACGATATGAATAAAAGGGCAAGGATAAAAACTTGGATTAAAAAAGGGAACGTAATATGTTTCTAGTTTGTATTTAAATAAAAAATCAGGAAGTAATAATAAGTATTATGAGGTATTTATAAAAAATATATGTTTAATTATAAATTTGATAATAAGGGAAAGAAAACACCTTGTAATGATATATGATTAGGAATATTGAGTTGGCAATAAAAAACCTCCTCGAGTTAGACGGAGTATCTAACTTAAGAAGGTTTTTTATTTATTCAACGTCCTCACCACATATACTTCTTGACAGAATCCCTTCAAAGAATTAGCCACATGTAATGCTCGTGAGTATTTATCACACAAACCAATGACTGTAGGACCACTACCGCTCATAACAGAAGCATCTGCACCAAATTGAATCATCTTATCTTTAATGTGTTGAACAACTGGAAATTTTGCTGTTGTGTAATCTTCTAATGAGTTACCTAAATATTGTGTCATTTCCGAATAGTCATTTTTTTCAATACTTGCTTTTAATTTTTCGATATTCGGATGACTTAATGATTCTGCTTCTATTTTAGAAAAAACACGAGGGGTAGAGACGCTTATTTTCGGTTTTACTAGAACAACCCAACATTGGGGAATTGGGTTAGTGAGAGGTGTGACAATTTCACCCAGGCCAGTTACTAAGGCTGTATTACCTTGTAAACAAAAAGGAATGTCTGTACCAATCGGAATCGCTAGCTGCGTTAAATCCTCTAAGGTAGCGTTTAGAGAGAATAAGCGGTTAACGCCTCTGAAAGTAGCGGCAGCATCACTGCTTCCACCTCCTAAGCCAGCAGCAACAGGAATATTCTTATGAAGCTCAACATGGATACCACCAGGAAAGTTGTAATGTTTTTTCATTGCTTCAATCGCTTGAAAAATATTATTTTTACGATCTGTAGGTAAAAAGCCACTATTGGTTTCAATTATTATTTTTTCTTCCCTAATTGGTTGAAAGGTTAAACGATCAGCCAGATCAATACTAGCCATAATCATCTCAAGTTCATGATAACCATCGTCTCGTTTATATAAAACATCTAGGCCAAGGTTTATTTTTGCGGGTGCTTTTTCGATGATTTCCATTATGTCATCTCCTCATCTGCTAAATCATATAATTGTCTTAATTATACATTAAAAAAAATGACTTTTAAATCATTGTTAAAAAGAAGATTGTTCTTAAGTTCTTCCAGTTTCTTGGAGCTGGAAGATTTTTTTATCACCTTTTTGTAGTCGGGAGATAAAAGGCAGCACTTTCGGCAACTTCACTAATAGCAATCAGTCTAAAAAGCAGACTGGTTGCTATTACCTCCAGTTGCTCAGAGCAAGACGCCTTTTTTATCACCTTTTTGTAGTCGGGAGATAAAAGGCAGCACTTTCGGCAACTTCACTAATAGTAATCAGTCTAAAAAGCAGACTGGTTGCTATTACCTCCAGTTGCTCAGAGCAAGACGCCTTTTTTATCACCTTTTTGTAGTCAGGATAAAAAAGGCAGCTTCTGCGACAATTTCAGAATTGATAATCAGTCAAAAAACGGACTGTTTATCAGCTCTTCCAATTGCTTAAAGCTGAACGCCCTTTTTATCACCTTTTACTTCCGGTACATTTTGAATTCTAGGAAGCGGTCGTTGTAGATTTCCAGGTATTTAGGACCTAAGTCTTGATAGACTTCTAAATTTTTCATTGTGTCTTGATCTGGATAGAATTGTTCATCTTCTGTAATTTCTTTAGGTAATAATTTTTTTGCTTCTTTATTGGGTGTTGAATAACCGATGTATTCCGAATTTGTCGCAGCGTTTTCTGGTTCTAACATAAAGTTTATAAAATCATAAGCCCCATCGATATTTTTAGCAGTTTTAGGAATAACAATGTTATCAAACCATAGATTAGATCCTTCTTCTGGAATAACGTAATGAAGATGTTCGTTATTATCTAACATCTCACGTGCTTCCCCAGAAAAAGTAACAGCTGTGGCACTCTCTTCGTTGATCATATACATTTTTATTTCATCTGCTACGATGGCTTTAACATTATCAGTCATTCCCGTTAATTTTTCTGAAGCTTGGTCTAATTCATTATCTGTTTTACTATTAAGTGAATGTCCGTTACTATTAAGAGCTAGTCCAATAACTTCTCTAGCACCATCAATTAACATGACATTATTTTTTAGTTCTGGTTTCCAAAGATCATCCCAGTGTTGCATCTCTTCTTCTTTAATAAATTTATCGTTGTAAATAATACCAAGAGTTCCCCAAAAATAAGGAATGGAGTATTGATTTTTTTTGTCAAAAGGCAAATCTAAAAATGTAGAATCAATTGTTTCTAAGCCTTTAATTTTTGAATGATCTAACTTGAGTAAAAGGTTTTGTTTCATCATTTTTTGAATCATGTATTCACTAGGAATAGCAATATCATAGGCTGTTCCACCTTGCTCAACTTTAGTTAACATGGCTTCGTTAGAATCGAAGGTCTCATAAATGACTTTATAACCATACTCTTTTTCAAATTTCTTTAGAAGGGTGGGATCAATGTAATCTCCCCAATTGTAAATAGTCAGTACTTTAGCGCCAGAATTGCCTGATTTTTTTTCTAAATTAAAGGCAGTTAAAGCAAGGCAAGCGATGATTAAGATGATTCCAATGACGAGTGAATTAAGTTTTTTCATGATTGCCTCCTTTCTAGTTCACTACTTTTCGACGGTGTTTTTTAGTTTTATTTTCTTTACTAATAAAATAATAGCCAAGTACAAGAATCATTGAGAATAGGAATAATAAAGTACTTAGAGCGTTGATTTCTAAACTAATTCCTTGTCTAGCTCTTGAGTAAATTTCAAGAGATAGAGTGCTAAAACCATTTCCCGTAACAAAGAAAGTTACAGCAAAATCATCTAAAGAATAAGTAAATGCCATAAAATAACCAGCAATAATGCCTGGAGTGATATAAGGTAAAATAACTTGGCGTAAAACCTGCCAGTTGTTAGCCCCTAAATCACGAGCAGCATCAATAAGTGACTCGTTCATTTCTTGAATTTTTGGTAAGACCATCAGTACAACAATCGGAATACTAAAAGCAATATGGGAAAGTAAAACAGACATAAAACCTAATTTAAAGCCAAACCATGTGCCTAAAAATGTGAATAAAATCAAGAAACTAGCCCCGATAATAACATCAGGTGAAACCATTAAAATATTATTTAAACTTAAAATCATGTTTCTCATGCCACGTTTTTTAGTATAATGAATTCCCATAGCCCCAAAAGTTCCGATAGTTGTCGCAATTAAGGCAGATAAAAAGGCAAGTAAGAACGTATTAACAACGATACCGATTAACCGAGTGTCTTCAAAAACAGCTCTATAGTGATCTAAAGTAAAGCCTGTAAATTTAGTCATGTTTCCACCATCGTTAAATGAATAGTAAATCAGGTAAAAGATTGGAATGTATAAAAGAATGAAAATGGCTACTAAATAGAGATGAGACCACTTGAATTTATTTTTTGTCATTTTTTCTTTTTACCTCCTTTTTTCTTTTCACCTGTTAAGAACATAATGATGAACATTGTAATAATCAAGATAACGCCAATGGTTGAGCCCATGCCCCAGTTTTGAGTCACTAAGAAATGTTGCTCAATCGCTGTTCCAAGAGTAATCACACGATTTCCACCAATTAAGCGAGTTAACATGAATAAACTTAATGAAGGAATAAAAACAGCTTGGACCCCACTTTTTACCCCATTTAAAGAAAGAGGGAAAATAACACGTCTAAAGGTCTCAAAATTATTTGCGCCTAAATCTCGGCTTGCAGAAATTAGTGAAGGATTAATTTCTTCTAAAGCGTTAAAAATTGGCATAATCATAAAAGGAATTTCAATATAAGTTGCCACAAAAATAAAACTAAAATCAGTAAATAAAATCTGCTGAGAACCAATGCCAATTCCTTCAAGAAAATGATTAATACTACCGTTAATGCTAAATATCCCAATAAAGGCATAAGCTTTCAGCAACAAGTTAATCCAGGTTGGTAAAATAATCAGCATTAACCAAAGTTGTTTATGTTTCGTTTTATTTAATAAATAAGCTGTCGGATAACTAATCAAAAGAGTAAAAAAAGTAATAATGAATGCGTAAAAAACGGAGTTAAAAGTCATCCTTAAATAAGTTCCACTTGTTAAATATTGTTGATAGTTAGCTAAAGTAAAAGCACCACTAGCATCAAAAAATGATTGATAGAATATCAAAAGAACGGGGGCAATCACAAATAAAAGTAACCAAATAACATAGGGGATTGTATACATTTTTTTATTAACTGACATTTTTTCTCCCCCTAGTCTTCATCATAACTTTCAAGTCTCGCATCGAAATCTTCCTCAGATTCTCCAAAACGCATCACGTGGATATCCTCTGGTTCAAAGTAAATCCCTATTTCTTGTCCTTCTTTACTTCGTTTCGTCGAATGAACAGTCCAAGCGTTACCTTCGTTGTCTAAGCAAAAAATTTCATAATGAACCCCTCTAAAGAGAATCGTATCCACAGTGGCGATAAGTTTGCCTTTTTCAATCGGAACAATACTTAAATCTTCTGGTCGAATCATGATTTCCACAGGTTCATTTTTACGCATGCCACTATCCACACATTCAAACTTTTTACCTACAAATTCTACAAGGTTATCCTCTTTCATAACACCATCCACAATATTACTTTCACCAATAAAATTAGCTACAAAGCGGTTAATTGGTTCATCATAAATATCACCAGGTGTACCACTTTGTTCAATGTTACCTTCATTTAAAACAAAAATTTCATCACTCATTGCCAAAGCTTCTTCTTGATCATGGGTAACAAAAATAAAGGTAATTCCCAATCTTTTTTGTAAATCACGTAACTCAGATTGCATAGCTGTTCTAAGTTTTAGATCAAGAGCAGATAAAGGCTCATCGAGTAAGAGAATATCAGGTTCGTTAACAAGAGCGCGAGCAATTGCCACACGTTGACGTTGTCCGCCTGACATTTCGCTAATTTGACGCTCATCAAAACCAGAAAGTTGGACCATACGTAGTGCATCGCTAACTTTTGTCTCAATTTCTCTTTTAGGTAATTTTTTTATTTTTAAACCAAATGCCACATTGTCAAACACATTCATATGAGGGAAAAGGGCATAGTCTTGAAAAACGGTATTTACTTTTCGTTTATTGGCAGGAATTGTATTAATTTTTTTACCATCAAAATAAATATCCCCACTCGTAGGTTCGGAAAATCCCGCGATCAATCTTAAAATAGTCGTTTTTCCACAGCCAGAAGGACCGAGTAAAGTATAGAATTTACCTTGTTCTATTTCAAAACTAACCTCTTTTAAAACGACTGTTTCATCAAATTCTTTTACGACATTGTCAAAGCGAATAATTGTATGACTCATTGTTTGCCACCCCTTTTATAAATATGAATTGGTTGCCACTAATAATAAGCGACTAGTACTTGTATGGTTATTGCTAATTTGATGTTTTTTGAGTGCTTGATAATAGATGCTTTCCCCTTGATTAGCGTAGTAGTAATCTGAGCCAATTTTAATACAGACACTGCCCTCTAAAATATAGGCAAAAGTATCCGAAAGTGAAGGTTCAAATTCTTTATACTCACCTGCCTGATCTAAAGATAGAATAATCGGTTCCATCTCTTTTTCGTTAGAATCAGGAACAAGCCACTTGATTTCGTAACCTTTTTCTTCTTCGTGATAAACGGTATACTCTTCACTTTGATAAACAACTTGTTGAACCTGTTCGTTTTCATCAAAAAAATCTTTCGGTGAAATACCGAGAACTTCTAAAATTGAAAAAAAAGTTTCCATAGAAGGTGAGCTTAATCCTCTCTCCAATTGAGAAATATAACCTTTACTTAAATCTGTCCGCTCACCTAGTTCTTCTTGGGTTAAACTTTTTTGGATGCGTAAATTTTTAATCTTATTGCCAATATTCATTATTTTCCTCGTTTCAAAGTTTATAATTACTAAACTTCAAAGCACAAAAGTTTAATATAATTAAACATGTAGTTTACTAACAACGGAATTATACAAGAAAAGTAAAAATAATTCAATTATTTTACTATAAGATTTACATTAAAAATAAGGTATACTTAAGAGAGAAAAACAAGTTTAAGAAAAGAGGTAAAAAAATGACAATCAAAGGATTTAAAGCACTCGTTGTAGAAGAAACAGAAGGTAACATTACTGCTCGTGTGAAGGAATGTGATTTATCAAACTTGTCAGAAGGGAATACGTTAATAAAAACGGCTTATTCAGCAGTAAATTTCAAAGATGGATTAGCAACAATTAAAAATGGTGGCGTTGTAAGAAGTTATCCCATGATTCCTGGAGTAGATGCAGTAGGTGAAGTTGTTACTTGTGAGGATGGAACATTTGAAGTGGGAGATCTGGTTATCCTTACAGGAAATGCTTTTGGTGTAAGCCATACAGGTGGTTTTAGTGAATACATTCGTGTGCCGAGTCAATGGCCCTTAAAGTTACCTAAAGAGTTGACGCTTAGAGAAGGAGCGATTGTTGGAACAGCGGGTTTAACAGCAGTTGAGGCAATTAATCAATTAGAAAAACATGGATTAGCAGAAAAAAATACTCGCATACTTGTAACAGGAGCTACAGGCGGTGTTGGTAGTACGGCAATTGCGATGCTAAAAAGTTTAGGATATCAAAATATTACTGCGCTATCAAGAAAGAAAAATGAAGATTATCTTTTAGAAATTGGTGCGTCTTGTGTTATAGGGTTAGAGGAATTTATACCTGAAAAAATCAAGCCACTTCAAAAACAACATTTTGATTATGTGATTGATACGATTGGTGGAGAAACGCTGAGTGCTATTTTACCTCAAATTAGCTACGGAGGAAGTATCGCTCTTTGTGGAAATGCAAGCGGTATTAATTTTTCAACAACTGTCTTACCATTTATTTTAAGAGGCGTGACAATGATTGGTATTGATTCAGTCCAATTATCTAATAAAGTTAAACGTGCTATCTGGGAAAAAGTGGCCCAAAACTTAGATAAAGAATTAATAGATAAAATTGGAAGAAAGGAAAAAACACTAGATGAAATGGAAGAGGTTATTTCTGGTTTATTAAAGGGAACGCACTCAGGAAGAACGATAATAAAATTTTAGTAATCAGGAGTATGAAGATATCGAATAAGCTGCTATTTGAACCAAAAATAAAAACGAGACTAACATTTGTCAGTCTCGTTTTTATTTTTATAAACCTAAGCTATTAGGTTTTACATCTGCAGGAATTGGATTAACATAAGGTGTTTGCTGTGTCACCTCAGCTAATTCGGCTTTTGCTTGCTCAATGTATTCAGGATTTTCAATGGCTTTCATAGCAGTTGTTGCCATAACTTTAGCTGCTTGTAACATTCCCTTTTTAGCAATGTTTGTTTTACCATTAGCAACCCATTGCCAAGAATGTAATGCCGTATTAAAGACTTCAGTTGTCATAACACATTGTGCAGTCGGTACAACCCAACTAACATCACCAACATCAGTTGAACCTGGCATTACAAAGTTAGTGAAAGCTTCATTGAATGGATAAATGTAATCTGCTAAAACTTTCCCTTGGTTAGCGCCTAATATTTGTTTCTCTACTGAAGTTATTGGTGGCACCATCATGAATTTTTTCTCGTCATCAGTTAATGAATTATGCATTTCCTTAGCAAAGGCAATATCTTCCTCATCAAACTGAGGAGCGCCAACTTCAATCATACAATCAGACATTAGTTTTGAGTAGACCTTGTTAGGCATGTAATTAGAACAGGCTTTATCAAAGTGAATCTCAACTTCTGTTCCAGTCATAAGAGCTGCACCTTTAGCACAGTCACATAAACGATCATAAATATCTTTTACTTGGAATGCTTTAGGTGCACGGATTAAGTAAAGAGATTTAGCATGTGCTTGGACAACGCTTGGTTGCATACCACCACCATCTAACACTGCGTAATGATAACGAGCTTCTGGTGTCACGTGTTCACGTAAATAGTTAGCTCCAACGTTCATTAATTCCATGGCATCTAATGCACTACGTCCCATATCTGGTGAATTAGCAGCGTGAGATGATTTACCCTTGAATTCAAAGACGGCTTGAATATTTGCCAATGTAGGAGAAGCGATAATAGCATTATCAGTTCCAGGATGCCAGCAAAGAGCCATATCTAAATCATCAAAAGCGTGGGCGCGAGCCATATAAGTTTTACCAGACCCGCCTTCTTCAGCAGGACAGCCATAATATCTAATTTGAGCATCAATATTGTTAGCTTTAACATAGTCTCTTGTTGCAATCGCTGCAGCAAGGGAAGCAGTTCCTAATAAGTTATGACCACATCCGTGACCATTTGTTGTCCCTAGACTAGGATCTGTCTCTTTATGAGTTACACCTGCTTTTTGATTTAATTCAGGTAATGCGTCATACTCACCTAAGAAACCAATGGTAGGACCTTTTGAACCATAAGTTGCGATAAAGGCTGTATCAATATCAGCAATGTTTGTTTCAATGCTGAAACCTTCTTTTTCTAGAACAGCGATAATCGTTTTAGCTGATTCTTGTTCATGGAATTTTGTTTCAGCAATATCCCAAATACGATCACTTAAGGTAAAATACGATTCTTGTTTACTTTCAATCAAATTTTCGATTTCTTTGAACATAATAATTCCTCCTAGTAGGGTTTTTTAAATAAATAGTGTCATTCCATAAGCAAGCACCATAGAGAGGGCTGTGATAATAACACCGGGTATAATGAAACTAAAGGCTTTCGTTCTGCCAGTTCGGTCCAACTCACACGCTAATAGTAGTGTAGGTTGTGCCGGGATAATGAAGTTAACGTTAAGACATTGAACCATAATCACTAAAAAGATAGGTGAGATATTCAAGCTTAAAGCTAACGGGAAGACAATAGCAGCAACAGCTGTTTGAGCCCCGATGATCATAGCGACAAAACTACAAATTAATATAATAACCCAGGGATAGTTTGCTAAAACTTCGCCGATGGTTGTTTGTAAAACAATTTGGTTACCAGGTGAGAAGAAGATGGTCATTCCAACCCAACCAAGACCAAGCACAACAAGAGATGCTCCAAGTGCGTTACTAGTAGCAGGAGCAGCTAAAATGCTTTTTGATTTAATTCTAAAGATAAGAATATTAACAGCAGCTGATAAATACATAAACATTTGCACAACATCAGTTGATTTAATTTTAACACTTTTTCCATCAACTGTATATTGAGGCAATAGCCCCGGGAAAAGACCGAAAATGATAATTGCAACTACACAACCTAAGAAAACAAAAGTAGAGTATTTTGCTTTTTTATCATGAGTGACTTCTTCAGAAATTTCTTGTGTCTCTTCTAGAATACTTTCATCAAATGGAATTCTTTTTTCTATTGCCATTAGAATCAAACTTAAGATAACAATGGCAGCAAGTGTTGATGGTAATACAATAGCTAGATAAGTAATAAGTGACACGCCAAATGGCATTAACATCATAATAACATATGCAGTTGAAGACGAGGCTGGGCTACATAAAAGTGCCATGTTTGAAGCTAGAACCGAACCGATTAAAGCACCTTTTGGATTTACTTTTGATTTTGTAGCAGTTTCTGCGATGATCGGTTCTAAAGATAAACTAATCATAGCAGTTCCCATACCAAAAACGAATAAGAAACAAACAAGGGGGGCAACAAGAGTAATAGCTTTAGGGAAACGACGAATGATTTTTGTCGCAACAGAAATCATGTAATCCATTCCGCCAGAAGCTTGAAGTGCACCACTCGCAATTCCGATAGAAATAATAATTAGTACAGCAGTAACAGGTGGTTCTGAAGGTGGTAATTTAAAAATGAATAACATAATAAAAAGTGCAACAATCGATGAAACTGCGGAACCAAGTGCTCCACCTTTGACTAAACCATAAATAATGGTAATAATCATAATAGCGATTTCAATTAATAATAATGTCATAAAAATCCTCCTGAGTTTAATTTTTAACAACTTTGTTCAATTGAATACGGAATTTGAACAAGCTTGTTAAAAAAAACACCTAGCTATATTTTTTTTAGCGTAGTTATATTCAAACTAACCATATTTAACTTAAAGAAATTTTAACATAAAAAACAACAACATAAAAGAAAAAAAAGATATTTTTTTAAAAAACATAAAAATAAAAATGTTTTATTAATCTTTTTTTAACGCTTACAAAGGTTATAATTATGTAATTTAAATCTTTTAAAATTAATAATGTCTGTTATTTAATTAATGGTATTTATAATATTTAATAACTAAATAAAAGTGTTTTCATTATTAATGTTGCTATTATTAAACAAGTATGATAATTTATGAATGACATCACAAATAGTGATGTTTATTTTATCGTTTCTATTGAGAATGAATATCAATATCGGTTAGGAGAGAAAAAATGATAGATGTTATTATTATTGGCGGGGGTCCCGCTGGTTTATATAGTGCTTTTTATTGTGGACTTAGAGGAATGACTGTAAAAATAATTGAGGCACAGGAATATTTAGGCGGTAAATTGAACGTCTATAAGGAGAAAAATATCTGGGATATTGGTGGAGTGGTTCCTCAATCAGCAGAGGATATTATTTCTGCGTTGATTAAACAAGGAAATACGTTTGATCCAACGATTGTTTTAGGAAAAAAAGTAACAGAAATTAATAGTGAAAAAGAGAAAGTTGCTGTGATAACTGAAGATGGTGAAGTACATCAAGCAAAATCACTTATTATTGCAACAGGAACAGGAATTATTGTACCTAAAAAATTAGATTTTGATTACCCCAGTGTCTTTGAAGCGAGTAATCTTCATTATGAGGTGCAAGAGATAGAATCATATAGAAATCAAGTAGTTATGATCTCAGGAGGTAATGATAGCGCTGTTCAATGGGCTAAGGCACTTAGTTCAGTTGCTAAAAAGATATATTTAGTTTATCGAAAAGAATCATTTAGAGGATATGAAACTGAAGTAGAAAGTGTTCTTTGTGATGAAAAAATCAATTGTTTAACAGAAAAAGAGATTAGTGGTTTTAAATCAGAAAAAAATAATAAAATTGAGATAGTCGAATTAGTCGACACTCTAACAAATAAAAAAGAAGAACTACCTGTTGATGCTGTGATTGTATGTCATGGGTTTGAAAGAAATAATCCTTTGTTAGATAAAAAAGATAGAGTATTTAAAGTAGTGGATGATATCTTTTTTGAAACATCTGAAAAAGGTAAAACATCTATCCCAGGTATTTATGTTGCTGGAGATGCCGCTTCTTATGATGGAAAAGTGCGACTTATTGCAGGTGCTTTCCATGATGCTGTGAATGCAGCCAATGGCGTGAAACAAATTGTAGATCCAGAAGCAAATGAGAGAGGACAAGTTTCTTCTCATCATGACATATTAGAAAAAAGGAATCTTGAAAAAAATAGCTAATAAGAGTAGAATATGACTAAATATGACTATTTTTGGAGTAATAAATTCCTTAACGTAATGATAGAATTGCCAATTAATGCTAATAATTTGAGGTTAACTTAAATGTTAGCCTCTTTTTTTATTTTCTCAAATATGAATAATAGTCAGGGAATAAAAAGTCTATATTTTTTAAAAAGGAGTTTTTAATAATGGAGAAAAGAAAAATAGTTGGACTAATTTTATTTAGTTTAGTAACTGGTTTGTTAGTTGGAGGGTTAGAGGTTATTTTTGGAAAAATTTTGATTCAAGTAACAGAATGGCGACTATCATATTTTAGTTATTTGATTTTATTTTTACCAATAGCAGGCTTAATAATTGAATTTATCTACCGACGCTATGGAGGGATATCTGATCAAGGAATGGGTTTAATTTTTGATGTTGGACATGGTGATCAAGAAAATATTCCGTTACGATTAATTCCAATTGTTATGTTTTCTACTTGGATAACACATTTATTTGGGGGAAGTGCTGGTAGAGAAGGGGTTGCCGTTCAAATTGGTGGTACCCTGTCCCACAGGATGAGTCAGGGAAAACTAGCAAAGTATCTGCCAACAGAAAATATGCCGAAAATAGCTTTAATTACAGGAATGGCTGCTGGTTTTTCTGGATTATTTCAAACACCGATTGCGGCTGTCTTTTTTGCGTTGGAGGTTTTAGTGGCAGGAAGATTTGAAATTAAAGCCCTGCTTCCTGCAAGTATCGCCTCTGTAACAGCTTTTTTTATTTCTTCTTATTTAGGGTTAGAAAAATTTATTTTTCCTATTAATCAATCGATTTCTTTAGATTTTTCGTTAGTAGTTAAATTTGTTGCTTTAGGCCTTATCTTTGGCATAGTAGGTAGATTATTTTCTTATACTTTGTCTAAAGGAAAGAAATTGGCTAAGGATTTACTAGTTAATCCATATTACAGAATTTTTATTGGTGGAATAGTTATCGCGCTACTTATACTGTTGCTACATGGAGGTCGTTACGCAGGTTTAGGAACTAATTTAATCGTAGAGGGATTAAATGGAGAAGGGATTCATTCATATGACTTTATCTTAAAATTAGTGCTGACGGTACTAACTTTATCAGTTGGGTTTCAAGGCGGAGAAGTCACACCTTTATTTTCTATTGGTTGTTCTTTAGGTATTGTACTAGCACCTATGTTTGGATTACCTATTGAATTAGTTGGAGCAGCAGGTTATATTGCTGTTTTTGGTAGTGGAACAAATACACTTTTAGCACCAATATTAATCGGTGGAGAAGTATTTGGCTTTCAGTTTATCCCAGTATTCTTTATAACGATGAGTGTAGCTTATTGTTGTAATGGTAATCATTCGATATATAATAAGCAAAAAATGTTAGGTGAAAAATAAAAAAGAGAGGGAAGGAAAAATTATTTTTCTTCCCTCCCTTTTTTTTATTTTTCTCTACCAATCACTCGAACTTCAGTTTCCAAGGTTACGTTGAATTTCTCTAAGATTACGGATTGAATATGTTGAATTAACTCTACATAATCAGTAGCTGTTGCGTGATTAATATTAACAATAAAACCCGCATGTTTCGTTGAAATTTGAGCACCACCCCAAACTAAACCTTGCAGATTAGCATCTTGAATCAGTTTTCCTGTAAAGTGACCTTCCGGACGTTTGAAAACGCTACCGCAAGAAGGATATTCTAGAGGTTGCTTACTTTCTCTAAGATGAGTTAGTTCATTCATTTTATCTTGAATGGTTTCATGCACTCCTTTTTCTAAAGAGAAAGTCACGTTCAAAACAATGCCCTTCATATTTTGTAGAACACTATGTCGATAAGAGAAGTCCATTTCTTCTTTAGAGTAAGTGACAATTCGTCCATCTTCCAAGATGATCTCAGCTGATTCGAAGACATCAACTAGCTCACCACCATAAGCACCAGCATTCATATAAGCAGCACCGCCAATACTACCAGGAATTCCACACGCAAATTCTAGGCCTGTTAAATTCATCCTAAGCGCTTCTTTAGTTACATCGATTAATTTAGCGCCAGCGTCAGCTGTGATAGTATTTTTTTTGGTAGTTACTTGATTTAATTCGCTTAACATAATCACAAAACCAGAGATTCCCCCATCTCTAACAATTAGGTTACTGGCATTACCTAAACAAAGCCAATCCATTTTTTCTCGGTTACAATAATCAATAATTTCTTTAACTTCTTCTGTTGATTTTGGAAAAAGTAGACAATCAGCAGGGCCGCCAGTTTTAGTGTAAGTAAATTGTGATAGAGGTTCGTTGAAAGACAACTTAATTTGGTTTAAGTCAGTTATTATTTTTTCGATATTCATTTTGTTTTTCTCCTTAGTCAATCATTCATCTTGCCCATTTTATCATAATTAAACATAATAAGCTTTTTTTATGTCTATCTCTTTAAAAATAATAACTTTCTTTTTAAGGATATATATTTTTGAAGCTTAGTTTATATGTTAGAATAAACAGTATAGAAAGAAATGTGAAGTAGGAGGATATACCCATTGAAACTAGTATCTTGGAATGTCAATGGCTTGAGAGCTGTTGTAAAAAAAGGATTTATTGATATATTTAATGAAATAGACGCCGATATTTTTTGTTTACAAGAAACAAAATTACAAGAAGGACAAATTGATTTAGAGCTAGAAGGTTATACGCAATACTGGAATTATGCTGAAAAAAAGGGCTATTCTGGAACAGCAGTGTTTAGTAAAGAGGAAGCGGTAAGTGTTTTTTATGGAATGGGAATTGAAGAACATGATAAAGAAGGTCGCGTGATTACATGTGAATACAATGATTTTTATTTGGTTACGTGTTACACTCCGAATTCTCAAGCAGAGTTAAAAAGATTAGAATACCGCTTGCAGTGGGAAAAGGATTTTTTAAATTATTTAAAAGAATTAGAAGAAACAAAACCTGTCATTTTATGTGGTGATTTAAATGTTGCTCATGAAAATATTGATTTAAAAAATTGGAAAACAAATCGAAAAAATCCGGGATTTTCAGATGCCGAACGTGATGCATTCACTCAATTTTTAGGTAGAGGCTTTACTGATACATTCCGGTACTTTTATCCAGATTTAGAAGGAGCCTATTCTTGGTGGAGTTACCGCTTTAATGCAAGAGCCAATAATGCAGGTTGGAGAATTGATTATTTCTGTGTGTCTGAAAGTTTAAATGATAAACTACAAGAAGCTAAAATTTTAAAAGAGGTTTATGGGAGTGATCATTGTCCTGTTGAATTAACAATAAAAGTATAAAAGTGAGGAAAATTAATATGAAAAAAACATTTAAATGGCTAACAGTTGCCGTATTAGTCATGGTATTTTGCTCAGTTTCTTCACTAGTTGGAGTGGCAGAGGATAAAAAAGAAGATCAGCTAATACATGAATTAAAATATGACAAGGATAAAAGCGTTTTATCTGGAAAAACGAAACCGAATGCTAACATCTATATTAAAGATGTTGCAGGCAGTGTTGTAGCAGATGAAAAGGGTGGATTTGAAATACCTATACCTAAGGGAATGAAGGTATCTCCTATTCTAATGTTAGATGCTGAGGGAAATAATTCCACAGATATTCGCTATAACTTTGAAAAAAATACGGTTGAAAAAGAAGAAGAAGAGTCTAGTAAAAAAGATTCGACAAAAGCATCTGAAAAAGAATCTAAAAATTCAGAAGAAGATAAAGATAAAGAAGAAAGTACTGATACATCAGAGACGAAAGAAAGTAAATCAGAGGATAATTCAACTTCTGAATCAAAAAAAGCTAAAAAATCAAAAAATGATTCAAAAGAACTAACAGTCTCTACTGAAAGCTACAAAGCTGAAAAAGAAGAAGGAAAGAGAAGTTTAGTTTGGCTTTGGACATTATTAATAATTTTATTGATTGGCGGTTTATTAGTAGGTGGCTACTTCTGGTATAAGAAAAAAATTGAAAAAGAGGAAGCAGCAGAACGTAAAAGAAAACGTCACTCTAACAAAAAGAAAACAAAAAAAAGTAATAAAAAATTAGATGCTGATTTTGAGGACGATTTATACGAAGATTTTAAAGAAGATAAGACCAAGAATACAAAAGGAAAGCATACTAAGTCATCTAGATCTAAGCAGAAGGTAAGTTTGGATCAATTAATCGATTCTGAATTAGAGAGTCAACCGTCTAAAAATACTAAGAAACGTCGGTCATCAAGCTCTAATGCCAGTAGTAAAAAACGGAAAAAAAGTTCTAAAAAGTAAAGGAAGATGGTCATGAATTTTATTGCTTATGATTTTGAAACAGCTAACGGAAAAGCCTATAGTGCATGCTCAATTGCACTAGTAATGGTGAAAGATAGTAAAATTGTAGGGAATTATTATTCATTGATTAATCCGAAAACTGAATTTCATTGGCGAAATATCCAAGTTCATGGTATTCATGAGAAAGATGTTCAGGATGCCCCGACATTTGATGAAGTGTGGCAAGAGATAGGTCAATATTTTGAGAAAGAACGTTTAATTGTCGCTCATAATGCTTCTTTTGATAATCGTGTATTAGCAAGCTGTTTGTCACACTACGAGTTGCCAGAAGCCCATTTTATTTCATTATGTACGGTGAGAACAAGCCGAAAATTATTTCCTAATTTAGAAAATCACCGCTTAAATACAGTATGTGACTATTTGTCAATTGGCTTAGAAAATCATCATCATGCGTTAGATGATAGCTTAGCTTGTGCGAACATCTTACTACAACAAGAGCATCAATTTGGTGTAGATCCATTAAAAAAATTAGTTAAATTAATATAAGGTGATGAAAAAATCGTTTTGCTCCAAGCAACTGGAAGGATTCACAAACAATTCGTGCATTTGGGATTGATTGTGAAAACTGAAGTTGTCGAAGGAGTAGAATTTTGAATCCCGACTAAATAAAGTGGTAAATTTTCCGAAAAATAAAAGAGCCAAAGATGACTCATAATGGTCATTTTGGGCTCTTTTTTTATTCTAGAATGTAACTCATTAAAATAATATCCAGATACTCATGATCTTCTGATAAAAAACCATATTTAATAGTTCCTTCAATTTCAAAATTTAATTTTTGATAAAGAGAAAAAGCACGTTTGTTTCGTTCTTGAACTTTAATTTCTAATCGTTTAATGACGTTACCGTCAGTTGCCCAATCGATGATTTCTTCAATCATAATGGAACCTAAACCATAACCCCAAAATTCTTTTAGAATACTAATACCTATTTCACCAATATGTCTGACTGGCTGATCATTTTCTCCAGTAACTGTAGCTACACCAATTAGTTCATCATGGTTAAAAGCAAGTAGAATGAGTTGATTGTCTTCTTCATAGATAAAATCAATCTGATCAGCCATAGCTTCTTCTTTTAATTTAAGAGAGTAAGGATTAACGAGTAGAAAAGGTGTTTCCTTATCTAAAATATTCATAACACGTAGTAATTCTTGAGCGTCTTGGGGTGTTGCTTCTCTAAGTGTAATGTCTAGTTTGCTCATATTAAAGGTCCCAACCTAGATTAGATAAATTAATTTGTAGTTGCTTCATTTTTTCTGTAGCAGAAGGAGAAGTAGCCCTCATATGGAAAGCACGTTCTTCATTACTAACTTTATCTAAAAATAATTCGATGTAGGGAGAGAAGATGTCAGCGATAATCATCTGTCCCCATTCAATGACACAAACACCGTCCCCCTCTAGGTATTCATCTAACCCAAGATCGGTTGCCCCTTCTGTTAGGCGGTAAACATCCATATGGTATAAAGGCAGTCGCCCTGTATCGTATTCTCGAATTAAAGTATAAGTAGGACTTTTAATCATTTGTTCAATACCAAGGCCTTGTGCAAAACCTTTAGTAAAAGTTGTTTTACCAGCACCAAGCTCACCTGTTAGGAGAAATATATCTCCCTTTTGAGATAAACTGGCGATATCAAAAGCTAATTTTTTAGTTTCTTCTTCATTTCTAAGTTGTATTTTTTTCATGTTTACCTCCTTATCATCTGTAAGTATAAAGCGAAGATAAAAAAAAAGCCATGCTTAGCATGACTTTTTTAGATTATTTTTCTTGTAGCGCTTGTGAAGCAGTGATGATTGATAATTTGTAAACATCCTCTTCGTTACAGCCACGAGAAAGGTCAGAGATTGGTTTGTTTAATCCCTGTAAGATAGGTCCAATCGCTTGGAAGCCACCTAAACGTTGAGCAATTTTGTAGCCAATGTTTCCTGATTGAATTTCTGGGAAAACAAAGACATTAGCGCTACCTGCTACAGTTGAATCTGGTGCTTTTTGTTGAGCAACAGAAGGAACGTAAGAAGCATCAAATTGTAATTCGCCATCAATCGCATATTCAGGAGCTAATTCTTTAGCGATTTTAGTCGCTTCAGCTACTTTAGTTACTTCGTCAGATTTAGCAGAACCTTTTGTTGAAAAGCTTAATAAAGCCACTTTTGGTTCAATACCAAAGATTTCAGCAGTTTTAGCACTTTCAACAGCGATTTCAGCTAAAGCTTGTGCGTCTGGGTTAATGTTGATAGCGCAGTCTGAGAAAATATATTTTTCAGAGTCACGGTTACCAACCATTAAGAAAGCACCACTTGTACGGCTAACGCCTGGTTTTGTTTTGATAATTTGTAGAGCAGGACGAATAGTATCACCTGTTGAGTGAACCGCACCACTTACTAAACCATCTGCCAAGTCCATAAAGACTAACATTGTTCCGAAGTAATTTTCATCTTTTAAGATTGTACGAGCTTGATCTTCAGTCGCTTTACCTTTACGGCGATCGATGAATGATGTCACCATATCATCAAATGCTGGGTAGTTGTTAGGATCGATAATTTCTAAACTGTCCACAGATAAACCACGAGTGTTTGCAACTTCTTTAATTTTATCTACATTACCAATTAAGATTGGTTCAACTAATCCATCAGATTTTAAACGTACAGCAGCGCCTAATACTCTAATGTCTGTTGGTTCTGGGAAAACAATACGTAAATTTTTTCCACCAATATTTTCTTTTAATCCATCAAATAGTTCCACTAAGAAACCCTCCACTTTTTATACTTTTAAATCATGTGTCTATCATACAACGATTCTAATAAAAAAGACAGTATTTTTTCCTGTTTCTAATAAAAAAGTAGCTATTTATTAGAATTTGATAAAAAGTAAGTATAACAGAAAAAATATCTGTTCTAATACACGATTAAGAAAGAAAATTTAGAATAAAGACTCTCCTAAATTCCAATCAATAGGCGCTTTATTTTGGCTTTTAAGTAGCTGATTGATAGTAGAATAAGGTTTACTCCCAAAAAAGCCTCGATATGAAGATAAGGGGCTAGGATGGGGAGCTTCGATAATGAAGTGTCTTGAAGTATCAATCATTTTTTTCTTTTGGCTAGCAGGTTTGCCCCAAAGAACAAAAATTATTGGATCTTTTCGTTGATTCAAGCACTCAATAACAGCATCAGTAAAAATTTCCCAACCTTTTCCTTTGTGAGAATGGGCGCATCCTTTTCTGACTGTCAGAACCGTGTTAAGTAAAAATATGCCTTGCTCAGCCCAAGGTAGTAAGTAGCCGGTATTTGGAATAGGAATATCTAGATCACTTTCTAATTCTTTATACATATTCTTTAGAGAAGGTGGGATTTTTTCACCTGGTAAAACAGAAAAGCTAAGGCCATGTGCTTGGTTTTCTCCGTGATAAGGATCTTGTCCTAGAATAACCACTTGTACTTTATCAAAAGGGGTTGCTTCAAAAGCTGTGAATAGATTTTTCTTTTCAGGGAAGATTATTTGTGCTTTATATTCTTCATTTAAAAAAGTTGTTAATTCTTTAAAATACTCTTTTTTTATTTCTTTTTCTAATAATAAGTTCCAATTTTCTGGAAGCGTTAATGTCATTTGTCTCACCTCATCTAGTAGTTTATCACAAAGACATGATTAACCAGTCAAAAAATGGTAAACTATAATTACTAAATTAGAGGAGGCAACATACGTCTATGATTAAAATGATTGCATCTGATATGGATGGAACTTTATTAACATCACATCTGTCTATTTCTGAGAAAAATAAAGAAGCAGTACTAGCTGCACAAGAACAAGGTATCGAATTTATGGTAGCAACAGGTCGTGCCTACACGGAAGCTAAACCGCCATTAGAGGAAATGGGTATCCATTGTGGCATGATCACAGGTAATGGGGCGCAAGCTTTTGATGCTGATGGCAATGTTATTTTTACTATTGATATTGATAAAAAAACAGCAAAAGAAGTCATGGCTATTTTTAGAGAAAATAATCTTTATTTTGAAATTATGACATCACAAGGTGTATACTCAGATAATCAACCCCAACGATTAGAAAATTTTGCTACAATGTTAGCAGAAAATATTCCTCATATTACTTTTAAAATGGCAATTGCAATGGCTTCAACTCATATTAACATGTTACCAGTTATCTATACGGAAAGTTATGAGACATTAATAGAAAATCCTGAGATGGATATCTTAAAATTTATTACTTTTAGTGAGGATGGACAAGAGGTTTTACAACCAATCGCTGAAAAAATTAGCCAATTAGGAGAAGTTCATGTTACGTCATCATTTCCTAATAATATCGAAGTGAATCACCGTGATGCCCAAAAAGGTGTGGCTGTTTCAAGGTTGGCTGAAGAGAGAGGTATTGATTTAGCTGATGTCATGGCAATTGGTGATAATTTTAATGATGTATCGATGTTAGAAATAGCAGGAGTTAGTTTTGCTATGGGAAATGCAGAAGATGGCGTAAAAAAAATTGCAAAATATATTGCAGAGACAAATGTGAATGATGGTGTTGGAAAAGCAATCGAGAGAGCGATGTCAGAGAATCTTTAGTTTTTAATGAAAGAAGCTGATAAAATATGACTGTTTATTATATTCAACAAAACTTATTATCTGCAAAAGTACGGACTGTCATTAAAGATACCCAAGATCGCCCAGTTTTTCTTTTGGTAGGCAGTTGGGGAACACGAGGAGATAGTATCTCTATTTATAACTTAGATGGAAAAGTCTTGGCTAGCGCTAAACAAACAACCTTTGCTATAAAATCACAATTTGAAATTTATTCATGCCATGATAAAGTAGGAAGTCTAAGTCGTTTATTTTCTATTAATCGGGATTTTTACTACATAAAAAATCTTAGATGGCTTGCAGTTGGTGATATTAACCATCAAGAGTATAAAATTTATCGTTTCAATGAGTTGATTATGGAAATGACAAAGGTACTTAGTCGTAAGGGTGAGTACTATAAAATTGTGGTTCACGAAGATGAAGACGCGGCTGTTTGTATTTGCATTGCGGCAGTGTTAGATTACTGGGCAAGAAAAGGTAATAAGAAAGAAGAATTGGTGAATAAAAAAATAGTTAATATCCAATTAAGTTAATGTTATCAAGTGGGCTGACAAACCCATGTCAGCCTACTTTTATTTTTTAATATTTATTATACGGGGAGATAATGTTTTATAAATTGAGGAGAGAGGTGTTTTATGGAAGTATTTGAATCAGTATTAATTATGCTTTTTATTGTATTACTATCTAATATATTAAATCGGTTTATTCCGACTATTGCCATTCCGTTAATACAAGTTGGGCTGGGAGTTATATTAGCTGTTTTTACATCGTTCCATTTTTTTGAATTAAGTTCTGAGTTTTTTATGTTGCTATTTTTAGCACCGTTATTATTCAATGAAGGGGTCGTTGTCGATAAAAAAGCCCTTTGGAAAGCTAAAAAAGCGATAACTATGCTTTCGATTGTCCTTGTCTTTGTAACAGTCGGACTGTTAGGAAGTGTTATCCATTGGTTAATCCCAACAATGCCGTTAGCAGGAAGTTTTGCATTAGCAGCAGCATTAGCACCAACAGATGCGGTTGCTGTAGGAGCATTGGCTCAAAAAGTAAAAATTCCGCATAAAATGATGAATACGCTGGAGGGAGAAGCTTTAATAAATGACGCATCTGGTTTAGTGTCTTTCCAATTTGCAGTGGCAGCTCTTTTAACAGGAACTTTTTCAATTGCACAAGCCGGATTTAGCTTTGTTTTAATTTCACTTGGTGGTGTAGTTATAGGTATTGTTCTTAGTCTGTTAGTTATTTTAGTCGTTCATTGGTTACGTAATTTAGGGATTGAAAATAATATTTCATTTATTTTATTAGAAATACTGTTACCTTTTGGTGTCTTTATTGTGGCTGAGCATTTCCATGCTAATGGTATTCTAGCAGTTGTGAGTGCTGGGTTGGTCTATTCTATAAGTTATAAAAAAGTGAATGCAGACATTGCGCAGTTACATCTATTATCTAAGAATACGTGGTCAGTCTTTACTTTTAGTTTGAACGGTTTGGTTTTTGTCTTGTTAGGATTACAACTTCCTAATGCTATCCACGCCGTATGGAAAAATAATAATATTAGCAATGTTACGCTAGTTTTCTATGTATTGATAATTACAGTTATTCTACTAGGTATTCGATTCCTATGTTTTGGTCTATTTAAAAACTTTGAAAAGAATTCAGAGTTACCCAAACAAGACCAATTGAAGCAAACAGCTCTCTATACTATTTCGGGAGTTAGGGGAACGATTACACTAGTCAGTGCATTGAGTTTGCCTGTTGTTTTGGGCAATGGAGATCTCTTTTTAGAAAGAGAATTACTAATTAGTATTGCTGGAGGTGTGATTATTACGACATTACTTTTAGCTAACTTTGCTATGCCACTTTTCGCTGAGAAAAATGAGAAAGTAGATAACGTAATTGATCACCAGAAAGAAAAAGAAATTTTAAGAAATGTAATTAAGCAATTAGACAAGCAAACCACGATTGAAAATCAAGGAGCAATTGCTAAAGTCATTGATATTTATAATGATCGAATCTTGAATTTAAGTAAAAATCAGGAGGATAGTGACAAACTAGACCAGCTAAAAGAATTAATTTTAAAATGGCAATATGCTGATACATTGAAGCAGTTACATGATAAAGAAATTAATTTACAAGTGGCCTTTCGACATATTCGACGCTTAAATAAATTACTTTATCATTTAACAAGAGATGAGTCTTATCGAGGCAATATTTTTTATGGTAAATTAATTCGTCAAAAGCTAAAATTAGAAACCTTTGTGCCACTTAGTTATTCTGAAAAACGTCAGCAACGTCGCTATTTAAAAGAAAGTAACTGGAACTATATCATGAAAAAATTAGATGAGTTAGATCAAGAAGAGTTTTCACCAGAAATGATTGCTTTCTATCAATCACGCTATTCAAGAAAAAATCGTTACCTTAATAAAGATAGTTTTGATAGTACGGATGAGTGGTTAGAGTACGCTATTCAAATCGAGCGTGACAGTGTTCAACAAGCATTTGAATTAGGAGATATGACACGTAGTGAAGTTAAAGTTTATCGCGAAAACTTAATTGCTATAGAAAGCACGATACAGTTTGGTGATTAAAAATAAAAAAGGTAAGAAGCTGGAAAATTAAATCAGCTTCTTACCTTTTTTGTCTTAATAAATTCCTCATGATTACCGATTTAAATTAAAAGAAAGATTTTACTATTAATAAATAGGAGGAGAAATAATGCAAAAATTTTTATTAGGTTTTGCGGCGTTGGATTATTTAATTGTGTTAGGTTGGGCAGGTATGGCGATTAAGAATAAAAGTTGTACTACACCGGATAAAGCGATACGATCATTTTTATTTAACAAAGGTTTCTACTTAAAAAATTTAACATGCAATATTGAAGAAACAGATTATTTTTTTACTCAAGATCAAGAACTTGAATTAGATGAAAATCAAACTATCTATAAAATTACACCACCACTCTATGAGAAAAATACAGCAATTCATTTTGAATATTTTTCGATTATTAAAGAAGAAAAGAAGTATGTGGTTGAGGTGTTTGAGGGAGAATAGATTGAAGAATGAAACTGATAGTAAAAGTTTCATTCTTTTTTTGTAGTGATAGTCATAAATTTTTAAGAAATATATCAGAAATATATTATATATAACTGTGGTTATTATTGTATTCTAAGAATGTACAAAAAATATTAAAGGGAGATATGATGAAAATGAAAAAACAAAAATTAGTTATCTTATCGTTGTTGTCACTAGGGATTTTGGGAGGTATGGCTAATACAGCTTTGGCAAGAGATGTGATAGAAATTAAAAATTTTAGAGTAACATCTAATGGAAGTTATACACCAGCAGCCAAAAAATATACTTCTTCTAATACAGTAATTAATCTGCAACAAACTGGTGGTGGAAAAAGAGTAGATGTAGATAATTATTCAACTGGTGGTAAGTGGGTAGGTAGTACTACTTGTTGGACCAATACCAGAAAATCATTTTCAGATAATTCAGCTCCAGGAGGACGTTACAACTTGAAATTGTCTAACAAAAAGTGGGGGCAGGACAATTTTTCAGTAACAGGATCATGGTCACCTGACTCATATTAATAATCAGATGATTTCTTGTAAAAACATATAAAAATAATCTGAGAATAGAGGCTGACGTGGTTTATCAGCTTCTTTTTATTAAAAAGGAGCCATCGTATGTATAAAAAAAGAGTAATTTTTAATTATAAGTGGTTATTAATTATTTCAATGATTGTTGCTGTTATTTATACAAGTTATGTTATTAATGTTATGTTACCATTTTGGAGTATTATAACAGGACCTGAAGAATATAACGTAGAGAAGAATTTCAGTTTAAGAAGTCATGCTATTGTTTCTGTACTACAGTGGAGTAGAATAAATAGTGAGTGTTATTTATTGCCATTATTGTTTCCTGTATGTATTACATTAGGTTTATTAAGTTTTAAGGAAGACTTACAAACTTATTTTATTTTTGGGAAAAATCGTTTTAATTCATATGGAAAAGAACTCTTAAAAACAATGTCACTTTATTCGATAATGATGTCACTGGTTTTTACATTTGGTCATTGTTTAATTTACGGCATTTTTTATATACTCACACCTGTCACAACAGATATTTCTTTAGAGTCAACGAGCTATTTATTTAATTTTATGGTACCAAGTGATTTATTTGAAGGTTATCCTATTTATTATTTTTTAACCACAGTTATATTAAATGATATACCCATTATTTTTGCTTATACATTATTCTTTTGTATGTCCACGGTGTATCTAAAAGATAATTTACTTTTATTTGCTATTTTTCCAACTGTTTTCTCTTTTATCCTACTATATGTAAGTAATAGTGTACACTTTGAATATGGTGATTTGACCGTTCCTTTTCTAGGTTATTATAGTAATATATTTGAAATATGGAAATATACAATGATTCCTTTATTTGGTTTTTTGATAGGTTTAACCATTCATTTGATGCGAGTAGGTGATAGTTATGATTATAAATAAAAGAAACTATCTTTTTTTCATTTTTTTATTCATTTTTATGTATGTTTTAACCCAAAATGTTCCAACTAATTTTTTTAGGGATTATGTTATTAATCAAAAAGATCAAGTTAATAGTTGGGATGCTCTTCGTTTGTTTTTGGGTTATCCTATGCCTACTGATATTCTAAATGAAAAATCATACTTCAATTTGTATGATCCGATTTTATTATTTACGCCACTTTTATTTCAATTAACGGGTATTTTTATTTCGAGTTATTTTGTGAAAATACCATTATCCTTCCATATATTCATAAAGAATAAAGTAGATAACAAAATGCAATACTATCTCTTTTTTTTAAAAAAATCTATGAAACTAAATTTAGGATATACGATACTTCTTTTTTTTCTAATGAAAATTAATATAGCAACATCCAAAATAATCTCTCCAATTAGTAGTTTTAATAATCTAGAAAGAGATTTTTCTTTTGTTTTGATATTGTATTGTGTTATGTATTTTTTTATGTGTTTCACATGTACTTTGATTATTTTCTTAGGCTACTTAAATAATAAGGCTGTTCTAGCTATGGCTGGTGTTAGTATCGGATTGATGATACTAAATATTTTAGACAAGACAGAGAATGCTATCAATTTTATTCTATTTGATGCAACATTTTATTTTTTTGATAGTTATCTTTTTTGGGGAATTATCTTATTTTTAGTTTTGTGGATTTTAATGAAAAAAAATTTAAAACAAGAGGTGTACAATGATTAAATTAGAAAAAGTAAATATTAGTATAAAAAACGATTGTATATTAAAAGATATTAATTTAAATTTAGATCATGGAAATTGTTATGGATTTATTGGAAGAAATGGGTCAGGTAAATCCATTTTATTCAAAGCAATTAGTGGCTTACTTAAAATTGAGTCTGGGATGATTAAAAATGATAAGTATGAAATAAATCCTAAAACACCGCTGAAAAATGTAGGTGTTATTATCGAGTCTCCTATGTTTATCGCTAATTTGTCAGGTTTTGATAATTTGAAATGTTTAGCTGAAATAAATAAAAAAATTTCAGATGAAGAGATTAGTGACTGTCTGAAAAAAGTAGGTTTAAAGGATGCGGGTAAGAAAAAATTTAAAAATTATAGTTTAGGAATGAAACAGCGCTTAAGAATTGCTCAAGCGATTATGGAAGACCCGGCTATTTATATTTTAGATGAACCATTTAATGGGTTGGATGAAATAGGTGTTCAAGATGTTTATCAGATTATTTTAGAATTAAAATCAAGAAATAAAATGATTTTATTAACAAGCCATGATGATCGAGATATTGAAAAACTGAGTGATTATATTTTTAAAATAGAAAATAGGAGTGTTCTAAATGTATAAAAAAATTATTATATTATTTCTACCTTTATTATTAACAAGCTGCGGGGTAAAAGAAAAAGTAAGGCAAGCTAATGAAACAGTTAAGAAAGAAGAAGCCAGTAATTTAAAAAATGAAGAGGTCAATCAAGAAAGGCTAGATGAAGAATCACAGGGATTAAAGAACCCAGAAAAATTAAATATTAATGTTGATGAGTATATTAATTTACAAAAAAAATTAGAAAAAATAACGGTAGAAAAAGAACTTGTGAAAAATATTGACATAGATAATTATGAAGAGTATCAATTAAATTATGGAAAAGGAACTATTTTGGAAAGGATTACAACTATTGAAAATGAAAAAAGTCCAATAGCTTATAATATAGAGGTTAAGAATAAAGATAAAAAATTTAATCAAGATATTACTAATGGAGATTTTGCTTTTGCTATGATAAGTAATATGTTAATAGATACAAAAATTACGGATAAACCACTCGAATTAATTACAAAAATAGATAAGAAAAAAGAAAATTTTTCAATTGACTTAGGAAATAATATCACGCTTTTATATTCAGAACAAAAAGATATTGATGGCTTTTTGTTGAATCTTAATTTCTAATAACTTTTATTTATAAACTAATAATCATAATTTTTTAAGAGTTTTACTAGGAGAGTTTTAAGAACTATAATCTATAGTAAGAGTGTATTAAGAAAAGCGGGTGAAGAGATGAATCAAAGTGAGACGGTTATTTTAGTGGTAGATGATGATAAGGAAATAAGAGAAGGAATTAGAATTTATCTAGAGTTGGAAGGGTATCAAGTGTTAGAAGCACCTGATGGTCAGATTGCCTTAGACATACTAGCTGAAAATTTAGTTCATTTAATTGTTCTAGATATTATGATGCCCAATTTAGATGGAATTATGACAACGCATAAAATAAGACAAGACAATAATGTTCCTATCTTAATGTTGAGTGCAAAAAATGAAGATTTGGATAAGATTAACGGACTTCAAGTTGGAGCAGATGATTATTTAACGAAACCATTTAGCCCGATGGAACTTTTAGCTCGTGTGAAGTCCATGTTAAGACGCTATTTTACTTTAGGAGAATTTGAAAAAGAATTAACTGGTGATGAAATTATTTTAAGTGATCTAAGATTAAATTTAAGTAATAAAATGATTTACGTTAATGAGCGTGAAATTCGTTTAACTAAAACTGAGTTTGAAATTGTTAAATTGTTAATGTCTCATCCGGGAAGAGTTTTTTCAACGGATAATATTTATGAAACTGTGTGGAATGAACCAAGTTTTAATTCTGATAATACGGTATCGGTTCACGTACGCAAAATTCGTGAAAAAATTGAGAATGATCCAAAGAAACCGAAATATCTAAAGGTGGTGTGGGGCATTGGCTACAAAATGGAAAAATAGCTTATTGCTTTTACTATCAGTCGGATTGTGCTTACTAGGTGGTTATATTACTTCAGTTTCTTATATGAGAAGTACTTGGGCAAATGGATTAAATACTTTTTTTAGTTCTGACTACATGAACGCGGCTTATACAGATCATTTATTGCAGGATGAATTTAATAATGATGAGGCTGTTATAACAGGAGAAACGATTGCTGCGTATCGAAATCGATATGGCTCATTAGATGAACAGGTTAAGGATATTAAAAAACAGTATCAATCTAAAATTGATGAAGCTAAAATCGATAAAGATACAAAGAAAATTAAGAGTTTAGAAGAAGAAAAAAACAAAAAAATAAAAGCAATTGTTGATAATTTTTCAGATGATACTATTATCAAAAATAAAATTAAAAACGAAGAAGAAGATTATTTTATAAAAGAGGAAGAGAGAACTCAAAAAGCAATTGATCCGCTTTTAAAAGAAATGAACGAAAATTTTGTGTATTACTATAAAGACAAATCTGGCGACATAGTCATTACAAATCTTTACGGACTAACTAAGTATTCTTCTAATAAAGAAATTGAAGATGCTCTAGATAAATCTGGTGTGGGAGATATTTCAGACAACGAAATGTATGCTAGTATTCAGCCCTTTATAACTAGTGAAGCAGATTCTATCGGTTTGTTTAGAGATAATAACCTACTAATGACTGGAAAGAGCATGGTCAAGAAGAATTCTCCCTATGAAAAAAGATGGTATACTCAAAAAAGAGACAAAGAACGATTTCAAAAATTATTATGGCTTGGAATAACTACAATAATTTTGGGTATTGTCTGCCTGTATTTTTATCTTAAAACAGCGATAGTTGAGAAAAGTTTACTTTCATTTATGAGGATAATCCCAATTGATGCTCGTGTCATTTTATTTTTAGTGAGTGGTTTTATTTCAGTCATATTGGTAGGAAGTAACTATCCGTATAATTATGGCTTAATGAATACTATTCAAAATTTCGCAGTTCCAGGATTACTGGCAGCGATAAGCTTATGTATCAGTTTCATGTCTTTAAAAGTTATTTGGTGGCAACTATCACCTAAACATAAAACGCAAACAGGAAAAGAGTTAGTAAAAGGAAGTTTGTGCTATCAGGTATTAACAGCGATTGGGCGTATTTTTGTTAAAAGTCCAATGGTGATAAAACTACTCTTTGTTCTATGTTTAATGGTTGTCCAATTACATCTAACTCTAATATTAGTAGGTAACTTTCCTTATCTTGGACAAATTAAATCACTGATAATCTTACTGTTTTTTGTAGTTGAAGCGTGGTTTTTATGGAAATATTCTAAATTTTTAAAAAAGCTTATCAAAAAACCAAGTGATATTTTAGTGAAACAAGGTCAAAAAGTAAACAATGAACTAACCTTAACAGAACTTTCCAGACAACTAGATGAGATTGATGAAATGATTCAATCATCAAAAAAAGATAGCCGTCAAAGTGAACAATTAAAAACAGAACTTTTAACGAATGTCAGTCATGATTTAAGAACCCCATTAACATCGATTATTACTTACGGCGAACTTCTTAATCAACCGAAAACAACGACTGATGATCAGAAAAAATATGTTAAAATTATTAATCAAAAAGCCAAACGGATGAAACATTTAATTGATGATTTATTTGAAGTAACTAAAATGAATAATGGTGAGATTGTTTTAGAAAAAAAAGAGGTTAATTTAAGCCAGTTGTTACAACAATCTGTTTCTGAATACAGCGAAGAATTAAAGGAACATGATTTAAAATTAGTATTTAATAAACCTGAAATGGATCTCTACTTAAAAATTGATGGAGAAAGAATGTGGCGTGTTTTTGATAATTTACTGGCTAACGTGATTAAGTATGCCATGCCAAATACACGAGTTTACTTAAAAATAGAAGAACAAGATAAGCACGCTCGTATTGAATTGAAAAATATTTCAGAATATGAATTAAATGAAAATGCCAATGATTTAGTTGAGAAGTTCAAACGTGGCGATAGTTCTCGTCATACAGAAGGTTCAGGTCTTGGATTAGCGATAGTTAATTCGATTGTGGCGTTACATAATGGACAGATGAACATTGATGTAGATGGTGACATGTTTAAGGTTATCATTCGAGTGCCTTTGTAATATAAATAGTTTGAGATTACGGTTGGAGCCGTAGTCTCTTTTTTTGTATTTATTTTTCATGTCCATCTATCAGCCAAAAAAGACCAATTATCATTTTTTTATGACAAGCATGGTTGAAACGTCTAAAATAAAAGTAAGTTAGGAGTTGATGGGATGAAGGTAACTTTTGAGATTGATTCAAAGTATGATGAAGCGTTGGTAAAAATTTATGCCAATAGTATGACAGATCAGATTAAATCTATTATTGATATCTGTTCAGAAGGAGACAGGCAATTTCCGCCTTTATTCGGCTTTAAAGGAGAACGGATTATTCCGATTAAAGAAGAAAAAATTATTCGCTTTTATTCATTGGATAAAAAAACTTATTGTGAATTAGAAGAGGAAACAGTCATTATTAAAGAGGCTTTATATAAGTTAGAAGAGCAATTTACTGAATTAATTAGAATATCCAATAGTGAAATTATCAATCCTGATTATATTAAAAATTTAGAATTATCCTTAACAGGAACAATCAAGGTTAATTTTAAAAATGGAACGTATAGTCATACTTCCAGAAGGTATATGAAAGAATTCAAAAGGAGGTTAGGATTATGAGTAAGATGATTAAGCATTTATTATCAGGAATTTTTTCAGGAGTTTTTATAGGATTAATGATTTCTTTTGTGATTTCATGGCGAGTGGGATTAGGTGAATATTTTCCGGGAACACCCATTTTTATGGCACAATTTGACACAGAATTAGAAGCTTTTGGTTGGAGTATAGCGCTTTGGAGTATTGTTGGAATGATGTTTTCAGTAGCTAATTTAATTTATGATAAGGATGATTGGTCGATTTTAAAGCAAATGTCCATTCATTTTATCAGCACGTATGTTGGATTATATACTTTAAATATCATGCTTAATTGGTTTGATTATACGTTCAAAGATTGGCTAAATTTTACAGTTATTTTTATAATAATTTATGCAATAATCGCGTTTGTTTCTATGATGCGAGTAAAATTGAGTTTAGATAAAATTAATGAGAAATTAAATAAAAAGGAGTGAGATACAACATGGAACAAGTAATGAGTTTAAAAAATGTGACAAAAAAATTTAAAGAAAAAGAAGTTTTAAAAGATATTTCTTTAACGATTAACCAAGGAGAGTGTGTGGCTTTACTTGGGAAGAATGGTGCGGGCAAGAGTACGTTGTTAAATCTTGTGTTGGATTTGTTTTATCCAACTTCTGGAGAAATAATATTACAGACTAAAAAAGAGGCGGTGGGCTTTCTTTCTCAGAAAACACGCTTCCCAGATGATGTAACGATTCAAGAAATGTTAGATTTTATTTCTAGTTTTTCAAATAATCCATTATCAAAAGAAGAGATAAAGCATATTTTAAATTTTGAAAAAACAAAATATAAACAGCTTATTCATACTTGTTCTGGTGGAGAACAGCGACTGTTTGATATGTGCTTAGCGATTATTAATCGACCTAAGTTTTTAATTGTGGATGAACCGACAGCAGGGATGGATACTTCTACAAGAAATCATTATTGGGATATTATGAAAGAGTTAAAAAACACAGGGACAACTATTTTATTTACTACGCACTATGTTGAGGAAGTTGATTATTGTGCTGATCGTGTTATTTTATTAGATAATGGTGTGATTAGAGCAGACAATACACCTTATCATTTGCGAACACTGAATAAGAAAAAAATAATTACAATCGAAAAAGAAAATTATTCGCTGTATGAAGAAAAATTAAAAGAAATAGAAAAAAACTATCAGATTAGATTGGCTAAAAAAGCAGATGTTGTCACATTAGAATTTCAAAATGAAGCCTCCAATCAAATTATTACCGAATTATTAGCAATGGGTTTATCTTTCGATAATGTAGAAGTGACTAACACATCCTTGCTTAATACAATTTTTGCTAATGAACTAGAAGAGGAGGTAAAGTAAATGAAAGCATTAATTAAGATCGAAGCCAAACGAATGACGAGAGATAAAACAACGTTTATTATGAGTATTGGGATGCCCATTTTTATGTATTTTATTTTTACATCTTTAATTCAAGTACCAAAAGACTATCAGGCAGTCTTTTACCGAGAATACCTAATATCTATGACGGCTTTTAGTTTATGTAGTTTTTCTTTATTTACATTCCCTTTTGATATTATCCAGGATCGTAAAAATGGCTGGAGTATGCGTTTAAAGCATGTTAATTTAAGTTCTTTTGAGATTTATTTTGTTAAAATGCTCAAAATGATTGTGATGTATATAGTAGCCATTACGTCTGTTTTTTTAGTAGGTGGTTACTTTAAAGGGGTAGAATTAACAGCAAAACAGTGGCTTGTTTCTGGCTTAGTCTTACTTTTAGGTGGTGTACTATTTTTAGGAATTGGTATTGTAATGAGTCTTTTTAAAGAAATCAAGACAGCATCAGTGTTCTCTAATATTTTATACTTAGGAATGGCTGCGTTAGGTGGCTTATGGATGCCAACAAGCCAGTTTCCTGAATGGATTCAACCTTATTCAAAAGCAATGCCGACTTATCAATTTAGAGAATTAGCAGTGGGTTACATTAACAATGGCCGGGTTCCAATAAATTCTATCATAATTTTGACAAGTTATAGTTTAGGTTTTATTTTATTAGCAGTAGTGATTAGTAATAAGATGAAACGTGATATGAGGGAGTAAGATAAGCACAATATGTTAAAGTGGAGGATGACTCTCTATTAAAGTCATTCTCTTTTACTTAGAAAATCTTATTTAAAAAGAAAAGGCTTGCATTTTATTTTTAGTCAAACTATAATGAACTCGTAATAACTATTACTTATCAAAGTACAAAAAAATGTATATTGAGAAAGGGGATTTTTTTAATGAAGAAAATAGTAATCGGTGGACAAATTGATAAAGACGAGGTAAAGAAAATTACAGAGGCTCATACAAATGGTCTGTTTGAAGTAGATGTAAAAAGTGATCTAGATGCAGCGATGGCGGTTAAAGCAGGACAAGCTGATTTTTATTTAGGTGCATGTAATACTGGCGGTGGTGGTGCTTTAGCAATGGCGCTTGCTTTATTAGGTCGTGAAAACTGCGTGACTGTTTCAATGCCGTCAAGTGTTATGAGCGAAGAAGAAATTAGAGAACAAGTTAAGAGTGGCAAAAAAGCCTTTGGTTTTACTGCGCAACATAAAGAAATTGTTATTCCAATTATTATGGATGAATTAGGGAAGTTATAATAATAATATTATAAAAAGGAAATGGTGGAAATAAAATGACATCAACAAAAATTATAGAATTAATTGCAATTGCAGCTTTAGGTGGGATGAGCTCAATTTTAGCAAATAAAGGTATCGCAGTATTTAATGATGGGTTACGACCGATTGTTCCAGAATTTTTAGAAAAAAAGATTAGTAAAAAAGAATTGGCCGCAACAAGTTTTGCTTTAAGTTTTGGTTTAGTTATCGGATTTGGTATTCCGGTTTCAATTGGTGCCTCAATTTTACTTGTTCATAGTATTTTATTGATGACAGATATTATTGGTTCATGGGCTCCTGAAGGTAAAAAAGGAATGGTTATCTCTGGTGTTATAGGCGCTTTATACGGTGTAGGACTAGTTTTAGGACTCCAAGCAGTGGTAGATTTATTTGCAATGATGCCAGTTAACTTTATTGATTCACTATCGAAAGTTGGAGCACCTGTAGTTATTTCATTTAGTATTTTTCCAGCTGTTGCGATTGCTAGTCAACATGGTTTTAAAAAAGGATCAATTTCTTTTGGGGCAACGTTATTAACATTATTCGTTGTGAAGCAATTTGGTACATTTAATCTTGCTGATGGTGCGACATTAACATTAAGTGCAGAAGGAATGTCTCTTTTAGTAGGAATGATCTTTATGATTTATTATGCTATCCAAGTAAAAGGTGATGGTAGTAATTCAAATGAAAGTTTAGTCAGTGTCTTTTTAGAACGTGTGAATCGCATTAAAAGAAATTGGATTTGGTTATCTGCAATGGGTGGTTTGGTTTCAGCTGCGACAAGTCTTTTATTAATTGCAGGTGACCCAATATCTTTAAACTTGTTATCTGAAGGTAAATTTAGTGAAGCTGGTTTAGCTGCTTTTGCCAGAGGAATTGGTTTTATTCCTTTAGTGTTTTCAACAGCAATTGTAACAGGTGTCTATAGCCCGGCAGGAACAACTTTTGTCTTTGTAGTAGGTATTTTATTAAAAGGTAACCCTTTAATGGCTTTTGTAGTGGGTGCTTTGGTAATGTTTATTGAGGTTCAACTATTAACAATTATGGCAAAAGCTTTAGATAAATTCCCTGGTATTAGAGAAATGGGAGAACATATTAGAACAGCTATGAATAAAGTTTTAGAAGTAGCTCTTTTAATTGGTGGTGCGATGGCATCAGAAGCAATTGCTCCTGGAATTGGTTATTTCTGGGTTATCGGTTTATTATTATTGAATAGAAAAGCGAAGAAACCAGTTGTTGATTTAGCAGTAGGACCTATTGCAGCTATTACATTAGGTATTATAGTAAATATTTTAAGTTTAATCGGTTTATTCACGCCTGTTGTGGCTGGATAAATAAAAGGAGATAAAGTTAATGGTATTAGAAAATGGCATAACGTATATGCATGAACATACAACAATTGATTTATCACGTTTAAAAAATATTGATGATACAAACTTAAATTGTTACGATGAAACTATTGAAGAATACAAAAAATTGTACGATAAAGGTGTTAGAAATATTGTAGATGTAACGAACATGGATATGCGAAGAAATCCACTTTATGTTCAGAGAGTGGCTAATGAGACTGGCATGAATATTGTTCAGGCTACTGGTTTTTATCAAGATAAATTTTTACCTGAATTTGTTACTCATTATTCTGTAGAACAATTAAGTGATTTTATGATAAAAGAAATTCGTGAAGGTATTGCCGAAACAAATATTAAAGCTCAAATTATTGGAGAAATTGGAACAAGTAAAGATGTTATGACAGATCGCGAAAGAAAAGTTTTCGAAGCATCGGTTATCGCTCAAAAAGCAACTGGAGTTCCAATAACAACGCACACAACACTAGGAACATATGGGCATGAACAAGTTGAGTTTTTTAAACAACATCAAGCAGATTTAAGCAAAGTTGTGATTGGGCATGTTGATTTAACAGGTGATATTGATTATATCTTACATATGCTAGATCAAGGTGTTTATGTTGAGTTTGATACAATAGGAAAAATAAATTATCAACCAGATATTTTGAGGGTTGAGATGTTAAAAGAAATTGAAAAAAGAGGATTTAGTGATAAGGTCTTTTTATCAATGGATATCACTAGAAAATCAAATATGGAATATATGGGTGGAATTGGTTATTCATACTTACTTGATACATTTGTTCCACTAGCCTTAGAAGAGGGTGTTTCGCAAAAATTTATGACGAAGATGTTAGAAGAAAACCCAATAACATTTATGAATAGAGGGTAACATGATGAAAACTTATCCGTTAACTAGCTTAACACTGAAAGAAGCGACTAACTTACAATTCAAACTAGTAGATTCAATTACTCGTTTTTTTCCAGGAAATGAAATTTTAACTCGAGGTGATTTAGGTGTTGTAAAAAATCTTAATCAACCTATGTTTACTAATAAAGTTGAACAAGTATTAGCAGATTTTTTTGAAGCAGAATCTGCTATGCTTGTTAGAGGCTCGGGGACCAATGCGATTCGATTAGCTCTTCATTCATCCGTAGGAACGGGTGGAATTTTATTAGTACATGATGCAGCGATTTATCCAACGACTAAAGTATCACTTGATATGTTAGGAATTAAAACGATAGCTGTTGATTTCAATCATTTAGAAGCTGTTAAAAATTTGATTGAAACTGAAAAAATAAATGGTATTTTAATCCAAGCAACCCGACAAAAAATTGATGATTCCTATGATTTAGAAGAATTAATTGAAACAATTAGAAAAATCAATGATACAATACCAATTGTTACAGATGATAACTACTCAGCGATGAAGACACGTGGTATCGGCACTCAATTTGGTGGTAATTTAGCCTGTTTCTCAACGTTTAAATTACTCGGTCCAGAAGGTGTTGGATGTATTATTGGTGATAGCCGATATATTAATAAATTAAAACAAGAAAACTACTCTGGTGGGGGACAAGTTCAAGGTCATGAAGCATTAGATGTTTTGAAAGGCATGATTTATGCGCCTGTTTCGTTAGCAATTTCTTCAGAAGTGAGTGAAGAATTATGTCAACGAATTAATGAAGGTGAAATTGAAGGATTAGAAAAGGCTTATGTTGTGAATGCACAATCAAAGGTTGTTGTCATTCAACTTAAAGATAAAAATGCCAAGCAAATTATTGAAACAGCAACCAAACTAGGTGCATTACCACATCCAGTAGGTGCTGAATCTCAATATGAATTTTCCCCTCTTGTGTACCGTGTTTCTGGGACATTTAGAGCAACTAATCCTGAAGCAGAAGACACCATGATTCGAATTAATCCGAATCGTTCTGGAGTAGAAACGATTATTAGAATTTTAAAAGAAGCAATGAGCTTAATATAGAAAAGAGGCGTTTGGATTGAGCAATAAATTCTTAACAAAAAAAGGCGTTATTATTAATTTTTTAGCATCGGACTTACTACAATTAAAAAAAGGTGACAAGATGCCAAGTATATCAGAGTACCAATTAGCTTATGACGTGGCTCGTGGAACGGTACAAAACGCACTAAATTATTTGAAAACAGAGGGTGCGATTGTTGTTAAGAGTCATGGTCATTTAGGCACTTTTATTGAAGAAATTAATTACGCTATTTTACAAGAATATGCTCTTTCTGAAGCTATCTTAGGAACAATGACCTTACCTTATTCTAGATTGTATGAAGGTCTAGCAACGGGGATTTATGAAGAATTTAAGGAATATAATATTAAATTAAATTTAGCTTATATCAGAGGCTCAAAAGAGAGAATACGTTCTATCTCAATGAAAACTTACCGCTTTGCTGTCGTATCGAAATTTGCAGCAGAAAGAGCCATCAAACAAGGTGATTCTTTAGAAATCGTCGTTGATTTTGGAGAAAAAACCTATTTAAGTGAACATGTTCTTCTTTTTTCAAATATTGATAAAAATGAAATTGAAAATGGAATGCGTGTGGCGATTGATTATAGTTCCCTTGATCAACAAATGCTAACAAAAGAGAGTATTAAAGATAAAGAAGTTAAGTTGATTGAGATGCCAGGTCATCAGATTATTCACTCGTTAAAAGAAGGACAAATTGATGCTGGTATTTGGAATTTTGATGAGATTAGAGACAAGAATCATGATGATCTAAATTACGTAACATTAGCTAATAAAGAACTAGGTCAATCAATGGGGACTTCTGTTATTGTATGCCATAAAGAAGACAGCTCTATGCAGGCCTTTTTCACAAAAAGTTTTAATCGAGAACGTGTTTTATCTGTTCAGTCACAAGTTAAGGCGGGAAAATTGATTCCTAAATATTAAAGGAGAAAAACATGATTAAAGAAAAATTAGAAATATTAGTCACTTCAGAAATAATTGATGAAGAAACGCAACATTACATTTTAAAAGTATTAGAATACCTTCTGGAAAAGAAAATCATTCAAGAAGTATCTGAGGCAGATGTTTTTTTAACACACTTAGCGATGGCTGATACAAGACGTAAAAAGCAAGAAACAGTAGCTAGTTTAGATGATTTTATTTTAACTGAAATTAATGCAGATCCTAAGTATTTACATTCAAAAGAATTGTGGCAAGATCTACAAAATATGGCGGAGAAACAATTCGAAGATGCGGAGTTAGATTATTTTTATCTACACATCATTAATTTATTGAAGGAGGACTAATATGTTTTTAGAAGTAACAAAACGTAGAAATCCTCAGTTAGTTGAAGCTGCTATAAAATTACATCAAGAAGGATCTATTCTTCCAGATACGTATATATTAGATTTGGATAGAATTGAAAAAAATGCAAAATATTTAAAAAGACAAGCGGATGAATCTGGTATTGAATTATTCTACATGACCAAACAAATTGGCAGAAATCCGTTAGTTTCTCAAGCGATTAAGAATGCGGGAATTGAAAATGCAGTCGTGGTTGACTATAAAGAAGCACTCATTATGATGGAACATAACTTACCTATCGGAAATGTGGGGCATCTTGTACAAGTACCAACCCGTCTTTTAGAAAAAATAGTAGCCTATGGACCAAAATTTATGACGGTATTTTCAATAGAAATGCTAGAAAAAATCAACGATTCAGCTCAAAAATTAGGAAAAAAACAAAAAATATTATTAAAAGTAATAGAGCCAACAGATGAAGTATATGAAGGACAGTTTGGTGGTTTTCATTTATCAGAGCTTAGAGAATTGGCGTTAGTGACTAAAAAAATGAAGAATATCGAAATTTCAGGTATTACGTCTTTTCCATGTTTTTTATATGATGGAGAAAGCCAGTTAAATCCAACTAATAATGTAAAAACGATTGAAAAAGCAACAGAAATTTTAAAAGAATCAGGTATAAATATTACAGAATTGAATATTCCTTCGGCAACATGCGGTAAAACGATTCCTTTTATTCAACAAATAGGAGGCACACAAGGCGAGCCAGGTCATGCTTTAACAGGCACAACGCCATTGCATGCTAAATTAGATTTAGAAGAGCTACCGAGCATGATTTATGTAAGTGAAATTTCTCATAACTTAGATGGGAAAGCTTACCTTTATGGTGGTGGTTATTATCGTCGGGGGCACTTTGATAATGCTCTAATTATAGAAGAAAACGGACAACAAGAAACAGATCAAGTTGAGTCATTTGGCAATGAAAGTATCGACTATTACCTTAGTACTAAAAAAAGCCATCCAGTGGGATCTACTGTGCTAGCTGCTTTTAGAACGCAAATATTTGTAACTAGAAGTGATGTTGCTGTTGTTTCAGGTATTAGCCAAGGAAAACCTAAAGTTGAAGGTCTATACAATAGTCTGGGAAATTTAATTAGAAGGTGATAAAATGAGTAAATTTGTTGTGATTGTTTTAGATAGTTTTGGCGTGGGTGCAATGGATGATGTATCTGTTGTCAGACCACGAGATGTAGGAAGTAGTACAGCTGGACATATTATAAAATCAAATCCTGAAATCAATATCTCAACACTTGAAAAATTAGGATTAATGAATGCACTAGGTTATGAAATCGGAAACCACAAAATGTCAGAAAGAGCAGTTTTTGGAACAGCCAACTTAACCCATCAGGGAGCAGATTCTTTTTTAGGTCATCAAGAAATTATGGGAACAACACCTAAAGATCCTTTGATCCAACCCTTTAATCAAAAAATAGCAGAAGTTGAAGCTAATCTTTTGAAAAATGGTTATCATGTTCGTCGAGTAGGAGAAGTTGGGACGCAAATTTTAGTGGTTAATGAGTACGCAACGGTAGGAGATAATTTGGAAACAGATTATGGTCAAGTTTACAATGTATCTGCTTGTTTGGACTTAATCAGTTTTGAAGAATTGAAAGACTTAGGTCATGTGGTTCGCGAAGTCGTTCAAGTTTCTCGAGTGATTACTTTTGGCGGTGAACAAATAACCTTAACTGATTTATTAAATGCAAGAAAAACCAAAAATGATGAAATTGCTGGTGTGGATGCACCAGAATCTGGTGTGTATAATCATGGTTATCAAGTCGTTCATTTAGGATATGGTATTGATAAAAAAGTACAAACACCAACTATTTTAGATGAAGCTGGTATAACAGTCTCATTTTTAGGTAAAATAGCAGACATCATCCAAACAAATAGTTTACGTTTATTTCCTGGAGTAGATTCAAATTATTTATTTGATTGCTTGATTCAAGAAGTTCAAGAAATTGAACATGGTTTTATAGCGTTAAATATCCAAGAAACTGATTTAGCTGGTCATGCAGAAGATGTCATGAAATACTCAGATCGATTAGAATTAAGTGACCTAAGAATAGCTGAGTTATTACCGATGTTAACTAAAGGAGATATTTTAGTCGTGATGGCTGATCATGGGAACGATCCAACTATTGGTCACAGTAATCATACAAGAGAGAAAGTTCCATTACTAATTTATAGTCCGGAAATTGATTCCGTTGAAATTGGAGAAAGAGCTACAATGGCAGATGTAGGGGCAACAGTCTCAGATTTCTTTAATGTGAAACCTCCTCAGCATGGCACATCATTTTTAAGTAAAATTAAATAATATTCGTATAAACAAGACGGAGGCTGACATTTAAGTCAGTCTCCTTTTTTAGGAGGATTAATATGATAAATAATAGAGTTCAAAATTATGCTAAAAAAACATTTTTAGCAATGGATAATCGACACAAATCAGTTAAGAAAGTTTTTCCTAATTGTATTGACAATATATCTGAAAAAACAGGCTTTTTTATGGGAACAAAAGAAGTGTCTACCATTTCTGGAGAATTTATTAGTGAATTAGAAACATTAGGCTATCAACATCACACGGTAGATAAAGCTAGCCATTCAGGAAGAGCGATTGATTTGGATTTGATTAATCCTTTAACAGGAGGTTACATGACAGGTTCTTCAAGTGGCACAGCTTTGAATGTTTTCTTAGGAATTAATGATTTAGGTATTGGAACGGATGGTGGCGGATCTGTTTTAGCTCCAGCTATTAGTTTGAATTTATATGGACTGATTCATCCACAATTAGGGAAATCAGAGTTAAATCAAGTAAGTCAGAAAGTATCGACAGATGGTATCGCTTTTACGCCATCTTTAGGTTTGATTACAAGGGAATTAAGTCATATAGAAGCAGTTATGCAGCATTTTTTCCTAGTGAGTGAGGAAAACGATGATATCATTACTATTATTTTAGATGAGACAATCGATGCTGAAAAAGAAATAATTACTCATCAGAAAATAGAGATCACAAAGAAAAATCTAGAAGGAAAAAATATTAAATCTAGAGAAGAATTAATCCTTGATTTAAATCAGTTGTTAAATCAAGCTGATATCGTGATTTCAAAGGAAGGGCCAGTTGATTTTTCTGGGTTTGGTGATACAATTTTTGGTCATTTTACTGATGCAACGAAAGAGAATCAGAATGCAGCTAATAAGGGATTTATTAGAGTAGCGAATATGGTAGGCGCTATTTCTTTAGTTATTCCAACTGGAAATCTAAGTGAAGGGTATGTGTTAATGGCTAAAAATGCGCCAACAGCGATTTATAATTTATTTACTACTGCCAAATGCCTAATTAAAGAAGAGGACGCTTTGGTTGATAATTATTTTAGAGATTTGTCTAAATATTTTGATATGGGTATTTGAAAAATCGTGAGAGTCACCTCTAGTGATGTTATATTAGTTAATAGGATTTAAATTAAAATTAAGGAGCTATTCACTATGAAAATCGGTGTTCTGGGTTTAGGTAATATTTTTCAAAAAGCCTATCTACCTACCTTAGGAGAAAATAGACAGGCACATAGCTATTATTTCACAAGTAAAAATGAAGAAACTAAAAAATTGTTAAAAAGTAATTACGGTTTTACCAACTTTGCTGAGACTTTAGATGAGCTACTAGAAGAAGGTATCGAAGCGTGCCTGATTCATTCTGCCACTGTAGCTCACTATGAATTAGCAAAAAAGTGTTTAAATGCAGGTGTTCATGTACTGATGGATAAGCCTCTTAGTGAAGAGTATGAAGAGACGAAAGAATTAATAGAATTAGCTGAAGAAAAAAACTTAACACTGATGATTGGGTTTAATCGACGTTTCACTCCAACTGTAAATCAATTAAAAGCATTGCCAAATAAACGAGTTATTTACTTAGAAAAAAATCGAACGATTGCTGAATACGATACTAAATTTGCAGTGTATGATTTATTTCTACATTTAGTAGATACAGCCGTCTATTTATTAGATAGTTCTGATATTAAAATTATTTCTTCGCATATTGAAGAAACGAAAATTTTAGAGTATATGACAGTTATATTACAGGCTGGTCAAACAACAGCTATCTTAACAATGGATATGAAAAGTGGTGCGAATACAGAAATGTATCGTGTCACAAGTGATCAAGGTATTATGACGGTAGCTAATTTATCTGAAATAAGCCATCAAAAGGGAACTGAAATAACTAAGGATTTAATATCTGATTGGGAGAAAACATTAGTTACAAGAGGGTTTGAACCGATGTTGAAAGCGTTTCTTGAACATTTAGAAGGTAATAACGAAGTTGGGGTGCGTCAAAAAAATGTACTACTAAGTCATAAAATTTGTGATGGTCTATTAAATTAGACAAAGTGTATTAGGTGGAAAGATTGGAGATCTTATCTTCAATCTTTTTATTTTTATTTCTAAAGTAATTGTTTCGTAATATAATTGTGACATAAAGAAATAAAAGAAATAAAAACAGGAGGAAAAGAAAATGAAAAATAAGTTAATGTTGGTATGCGGGTTGGTTATTGTAGGGAGTGCCCCATTGTTGGTATATGGAGCTGAAGAGCAAGGCACAAAAGCAACTGTTGAAGAAGTTAAAAAAGAAGAATTGAAAGAAACAACCTCTGAAACTAAAGAAGAACTAAAAACAACAGAATCATCTGTGACAAAAGAAGAAGTAAAAAAAGAAGAAACTAAAAAGGAAGAAACTAAGCCGGCTGCGATGATACTACCAAAAGAATTGCAAGGTAAATGGGTGGCATATAATGAAGGTCAAAAACTAGATTTAACAATTTCAGGAGATATGTATGTTGATGGTAAAGCAACAGAATATAATGTAGTATCGTATACTCTAAAAGATGGTTTCTATACAGTTGCTTGGGATGTTGATGCTTTTGCTGAAAAGTATGGAAAAGAGGCTCTAGGAAACCCGCAACCATTTATTTTTAGTTATGACGCTAATAAAGATATCATCACAACAAGTGGCGGACTCGAATACACAAGAAACGATAAAGATACTAACGAAGAATATTATGATAAATATGTAAAAAATCAAGATTTACCAGGATTCTTACAAGACAAATGGATCGCTACTGTTGAGGGTCAAAAAATTGAGTGGACAATAGGAGCTCGTAATTTAAATGTAAATGGCGTATTAGATTATAAGATTGATGCTTACGGTATTAAGGGTACCCAATATTCATTGCTGTGGGATGTGGATGATTATATCAACCGTTACGGAAAACCAGGTAACTTCAACCCACAACCAATTATGTTTGATTATAACGAAAAAGATGATACTTTAGTTTCAGGAGATGCAGTATTCGCTCGTGCCAGCAAAAATGTAAAAGATGAAGGTGCAAAAGTTGCTAAAAAAGAAGAACCTAAATCAATTAATAAAACGGGAGTTCTTCCACAGACAGGAGAAAAAATAACTTTAGCTTTAAGTATTGCAGGTGGTGTCATTGCTACTATAGGAAGTATTATCTTAATTAAAAAAAATAAATAGACAATAAAAAACGTTACGAACAGAAATGACTTGTTAACTTTCCGTTCGTGACGTTTTTTGAAATTAATTTCCGTATTTACTTTGTATTTTCTTTAAAAATTGAGAGAAGTCTGTTATCAAAAAACTAGGTGATAAAATAGTTATGGCGTTACCGAATGATAGCAAGTAGTTCATTAAAAAAGTTACTTCATCCGGATTAAACGTCCCGACTAAAAATGTTTGATTATTCTCAGTGATTAAATTAACTTGAGGGTATTTTCGATTTTTAAATAGCTTAATACTGTCGTTTTCAATCATTGCTTTAAAAGGAATTGTTTTAATTTGATGTTGGTATTTTTCTAATAAATGTTGTGTTGTTTCGTTTAAACAAGATTGATTAGAGTATCTAATTTCTTCAATAGCATCACAGCGAAATTTGCGGAAATCTTTTTTATCCATATCCCAACTAAGTAAATACCATTCCCCGTAATTTAGAATGAGTTGTAGAGGCTGAACATGTCGTTCTTCTTTTTTGTACCGGGTATAGTCGAAAAAAATGACTTGTTTCTCCAAAATAACTTGAAAAATACTGTTTAGTAAGGGGCAAGGCTCTGGTAATTGAAACTGATCAATAACGACCAATTGATCTAAATCGTCACTAACCAAACGATCTTTATCAGGAACAACTGACAGCAGTTTATTTTTTAATTCTGAATAAGATTGGTCAAAAGGTGTATCATTTAAATTTTTAAACAGTTGTAGAGTTAAAAATAAGGAGTACCATTCATTTTGATTAAAATAAAGAGGGGGTAAGCTATTGTTTTTAAGAACATGATAGCCTCCGTACCGACCTTTATCTACGGTAATAGGAGCACCAAGTTCTTCTAGGGATTCAATGTCTCGAATAGCTGTTCGTCTAGAAATAGCAAATTCAATCACTAAATCATTTAAATTAAATGTCTTTTTCTGATTAATAAAAAATAATTCAGCAATAAGCCGTTCGTTTTTTTTCATTTTCCCTCCAATAGTGACATCTTTTGTCACTTATTATCTTTATACTAAAAATATCACAAAAATAAGAAAAGGGGAAACAAGATGAATGAAGTAAATTTTCCAACAACAACTATTAAAGGTAAAAGAATTAGGACAGATAATCAGCATGTAGAAGAGATTGTTTCATTATGGATGGAAGTACCTCAAATGAATTTGATAGGAGAGCTTTACGCTGTTTACTATAATTATGAATCAGACCATAGAGGAAAGTATGATCTACTGATAGGCAGTAAAACGAGTCAATTAGCAGACAGTGTTGAATTATTAAAAGGAAATTATCTAGTGATAAACGTAGCTAAAGGAACACCAGAATTAATTGGAAAAACATGGCAAACTATTTGGTCAGATCAAGATATTTATCAAAAAAGAGCGTTTACGACAGATTTTGAGTGCTATTTAGAAAATGGTAGTGCAAAAATTTATTTAGCGATAAAGTGAATCAAGTTGACAAATGTTAGAAAATGATTAATAATACTCTTAACATATTTTAATAAATTAAAAACTGTGACGGGATAAGTAAAATAAGCGGCGATTTAAAGAGAGCTCATGTTGGTGGAAATTGAGTAATTGACGTTATTTGAAAATGGTCCTTGAGTTTCATTGAAGGTGAGTTGATTAACAAGCCGACAACGGGTTCGCCCGATAAAGCAATAGGAATCAGTATTTGGTTCTGAAACTAGAGGTGGAAAAATTATTTTCCATGAACTAAGGTGGTAACACGAAGCTCAAGCTTTCGTCCTTTACGGGATGGAGGCTTTTTTTGTTTATTAAAATATAAAAAGGAGGAAATTACCATGTCAGAAATCACAAAAATTCAATCATATATTAAAGAAAGTTTACCAACGTATCAAACCTTAGCGTTGGATATTCACGCTCATCCAGAAGTGAGTAATTATGAATTTTATTCGTCAGAAGTCTTAGTTAAACAATTAAAAATCGAAGGGTTTGAGGTAGCCTATGATGTTGCAGGGCATCGAACGGGATTTGATGCTAGGTATAAGTCAAATAAAGAAGGCCCAACATTAGTATTTTTGGCTGAATATGATGCGTTACCTGGTATTGGACACGCGTGTGGACATAACTTGTTTGGAACAACCTCTGTTTTAGCGGCTAGTGCATTGAAGCAAGTAATTGATGAAGTAGGCGGAGAGATTAGAGTCTATGGAACACCGGGAGAAGAAGGTGGAGAGAATGGTTCTGCTAAAGGAAGCTTTGTTAGAGAGGGATTTTTCAAAGATGTAGATGCAGCTCTTTGTGTTCACCCTTCGTACAAGTACGCTCGAACAACACCTTCGCTGGCAAATGATCCTGTAGATATTAAATTTTATGGACGTGCCTCTCATGCTTCTGCCGCGCCAGAAAAAGGAATCAATGCTCTAGATGCCGTGATTCAAACCTATAATGCGATTAACGCTTTAAGGGAACATTTGCCAACAGATGTGAGAATTCATGGTGTCATCACAGACGGTGGTGTCGCAGCAAACGTAGTCCCTGAATTTGCATCCGCAAGATTTTATTTACGAGCTGCCACACGAACTACTTTGAATGACGTTTATCAAAAGGTAGAGAATATTGTGAAGGGCTCAGCACTTCAAACGGGTTGTACATATGAATTTGGCTTATTTCAAAATTCTGTGGATGATACGATTGTAACGCCGAGCTTTGATGATGTATTTTTTGAAGAAGTCAGAACGTTAAAAATTAATGAAGAGGAAATTGAGTTGACTGAACCAACAAGTTTAGGATCAACAGATGTTGGTAATGTGAGCCAAGTAATTCCAACCATTCAACCGACTGTTTCAATTTCTGATGTGTATATAGCTGGACATAGCATTGAATTTAAAGAAGCATCTCGTAGTGAAAAAGGATTGAAATCGATTGGAATTGGGGCAGAACTATTGGCACGAACAGCATTAAAATTAGTTGTAGATAAATCTTTGTTAAAAAGTATACAAAAGGAGCATTCTGGTTTCTTATTAAAAAATAAAGTATGATTATCATCATTTTTACTTTTTGTGTCTTTTTAAAAGACAACAAATAAAAATTTTATGCTTAAAAAGAAAGTATACTATTAGTTGTAAGGGAAATGATATTTAAATCGTTAGGAGATAAATATCAATAAAATATTATAGAGATATTTTTTGAGTAGGGAATACAGGGGACAAAAAATAGTTAATCTAATATTTAAAAAAAGAATTCACACTGCCTATTCAGAGGTGGTGTCTTTTTTTATAACTGATATAAAATGAAAATCGTGATATTATTAAAAGACAAAAATAGATTGATGTTCCTAAACAAACTGATAGATTAGAAATTGAAAGGAAGTATGAATATGGACACACAAAAGACAATGGATAAAATTAATATTTTCAGAGAAGAAAGAGATTGGCGTCAATTTCATAATGAAAAGGATTTAGCAATTTCTATTTCACTTGAAGCAAATGAATTATTAGAGATTTATCAATGGCGAGAGGCTAGTATTGCTAATCTTGACCGTGAGCATTTAAAAGAAGAATTAGCAGACGTGTTAATTTATTCTTATATGATGGCGGATAATTTAGGTTTTGATATTAATCAGATTATTGAAGAAAAAATAGTAAAAAACGCCATAAAATATCCTGTTGAAAAATGCTTAGAAAAAAATAAACAAAGAAAAACAAGTTAAAAATGACTTGTTTTTTTATTATAAAAAATATTCTTTAAAAGTTATTTATTACACTTTATAATCTACCTATAATAAAAAAGATGTCATTGCTTATTTAAAATAAGTGATTGCGAAAATAGTAAAAAAAGATGATAATTACTAATTTGTTTGTTTTTGTTGAGAATAGTAAAAAAAATATAATAAAAAAAACGTCGTTATTTAATATAAAAATGAAAATTAATAATAGCTTATTAGTAATTTAGTGTGGTAGATTAGTAGATACTGTTAAGTAACTTTGTGAATTTTATAAAAATAAAAAGGAGGCTATTTTTAAGTAACATTAAAGGGGATAATTTTTATACAGAAAAATGAGTAATAAGGGGAAAAAATGAAATTATTAAATAAACATGAACAAAAGGTACCTTTAGAAATAGGGGTGTTTATTTTGTTGTCTTTTTGCGCGCTTCAAAATGTGTTACTCCATGACAATGTTAGTTTAGAAGTTTTTATTTTTGCAAATATTATCTCGTTGATGGGGATTATTTTAGGTTTTTTAGGTTCATCAGCGATGATTTTAAGTTCTAATATTATTATTGTATCAGTTAGTTTATTTTTATTATTCTTCCAACCAATCGTTATGGTAATACCATTGAAATTGTTTTTTGTACTAAGCATACCTGTCTATAGTATTATGTCATACGGAGTTAGTCGCTCAATCATGATGAGAAAAAAATTAATTTCTGGTAGAAAAGACATAGTACGCTATTTAAATAACACGGATGGCATAACTGGATTAAGATCAGAGTATTCTTTTTATAAAAAATTTGAACAATTTACTCAATCTTTATTGATTCATCAATTTGATGATGAGCGTCAACTAGGTTTGGCAATGTTCCAAGTCGCTTTTTTTGAGCAATATGTATACCAAGATGAACGAGCAACAGAAAAAATTTTAAAAGAAATTACTGAAACATTAGTGTACACACGATACCCAGAAGAATTATTTTTTTATTTAGGGAAAGGTGTTTTTATTACTTTATCTACTATGAACCAAACTGAACAAGAAATGGCTTTATGGGAAAAAAAGAATGCTGTTACACAAACACAGATGAGTCAGATTCCCTATTATGGTCAAGAAACAACCCATGATTTAACGATAAAAATGGGTGAACTTATTCTTTCTGCAAATGACTTGTTAACAGAAGAACAAGCATTAAGCCAATTGTACCGTCGCTCTGAAGCAGATTTATCTGCTGAATATATTGTTTAAGGAGAATACTTATGAATAGTATTGGTTATTTATTTTTAAAGTTAAGTCATATTATGACAATTTTATTTTTTGTTGTCTCTATTCTTTTATTTAGTGCTTTAATCTTAATTAAAACAAGAGTATGGAAATATTTTAAAAGGAGAAATTTTTAGTGGGAAAATTATTAATTATTTTTGCTTTAATTTCTATTTGGTTATCTGTAGGAATTACAATTATTATATTGTTTGGAGCAATTAAATACTTACTAAAACTATTAAAATCACCTAAAAATGAGACGTTACCATTAAAAGAAACACCCGTTGTCACTATTATAGTTCCTGCGCATAATGAAGAGTTGGTTATTGCGGATACGGTTAAATCACTTCTTAATCTAAACTATCCTAAAGGATGCTTAGAAATTAAAGTGGTAGCAGATAATTGTACGGATCAAACGTATCAAGTGATTAATGATGTTATCGAACAGAGCCAATTAAAAGATATAAATATAGAGGTTATAAATCGCAAAGGAACTGGTGGTAAAGCTGGTGTTTTAAATGATATGTTAAAAGAAGCAACAGGCGAATGGATTTGTGTGTATGATGCAGATGCTATGCCAGAAAGAAATGCTCTTTATTTTTTAATACAAAAAGCGTTAGAAGATAAGGAAAACTATGGCGCTGTTTTTGGCAGAAATAAGACAAGAAATTATAAACAAAATTTTTTAACACGATGTATTAACCTAGAAATTATCACTACACAGCGTATTCACCATACTGGGATGTGGGAGTTATTTAAAATTGGTCGAATTCCTGGTACAAATTTTATTATTAAGACAGATTTTGTAAAAGAAATCGGTGGTTGGGACAATGGAGCATTGACAGAAGATACTGCTATTTCGTTTAAAATTATGGAAAGTGGTAAGTTAATTGCTTTAGCTCCTCATTCTGAAGCGTTTCAACAAGAACCTGAAACTCTAAAGGCTTATTATTATCAGAGAAAAAGATGGGCAAAAGGAAATTACGAAGTTATCTTAGAAAATTTTAAGCATCTTTTTAATCGAAGTAATTGGCGGATTAAATTAGAAATTTTATATTATACAAGTACTTTTTTCTGGTTTAATATTTCTATATTGGTTTCAAACTTTTTGTTTTTAAGTAATTTAATAGCCTTTTTTATACGCCTCTTTGATCCAACTTTTATTATACCTTTTACTTTTGGTGGTTCTAATCGGCAAATAGCATCTGTATTATTAGTTAATTGGGGACTGATGTTTATAATTTACTTATTACAGATTAATATAGCTTTAGTAAGTCAATATGGACAAGGTACTACAGAGAATATCGTCTACTCCATTGCTACCTATTTTACATATGCACAATTTTTTATTGTGATAGCAACGGGTGCTTTTTTCTCTATAATTGGTGATAAATTATTAAAACGTGATGGTTCGATTTGGTATAAAACACAGCGTTTTAACGATTAGAATAGGAGAAAAAATGAAGAAAAAACCTTTATTAGTTTGGTTTATTTTTGGCGTATCCTTAATTGGCTACATTGTGATATTAAAAATGAGTATTCAAAAAAATGATACTGATCAAGAAGAAAAGATGTTTCATGATTGGTATGATTCTTATGTATTAAAAAATAAATATGGCTCTTTTGTTAATACATCTAATAATAAAAAAAAGCCGATTGCTCTTTCAGAAGGGCAAGGTTATGGACTTGTTATTACAGTGTTGGCTGGAGAAAAAGGATATGCTAAGGAAGCACAATTTAATGAGCTGTTGACTTATTATGACCATTTCAAAGTATCAGAAATCAATGGTCTGATGAAATGGAAACAAGAAATAATTAATGGAAAATGGCAATCAGTGGATAATAACAATGCAACAGATGGTGATTTAGACATTGCGTATGCTTTATTTAAAGCAGCAGAAGTTTGGCCAAATTCAAAAGTAAACTACCAAAAAAAAGCACTAACAATTTTAACTAGTATTAAAAAAAATAATTATAATGACAAGACAGAGGTTTTAACAGTAGGAAATTGGGCAACAAATTCAAAATTTTATGCTAATCTATTTCGATCATCTGATGTGATGCCGCTCTATTTTGATTTATTCTTTGAAAAAACAAATGATTTATTTTGGATAAAAATTAAAGAAAACTCACTCGATTTATTGACCGAATTAAGTAATGGCAGTCAATCAGGACTTATTCCAGATTTTGCTTGGATTAGTCAAAAAGGTGTTAAACCAGCTGAATCCAGAGATGTGACGGCTGAAACAGATGGTGATTATGGCTATAATTCGTTACGAATACCTTTAAGGTTAGCTAATTCGGAAGATGAAAAAGCAAAAGAGTTAACTTATAAATTATTAACTTTTTTTGCTAATCAAAATCAAGTTAAATCAGGTTATTCTTTGGAAGGAAAACCGCTGACTGATTATCCCTCAGTTAGTTATTCAGCACCCTTATTATTAGCTAGTGAAAATCAATCAGAGTTTTCTGGCGTGTTTTCAGATGCAAGTTGGATTATGTATGAACCCACCACAGGTGATAATTATTATGGTGATAGCTTAAAAGTTTTAGCTGTTCTGCAATTAAAATGATGAAAAAATAAGTTTAGTTACTCCTAATCGGGATAGCTAAACTTTTTTGTTATAGTTGACATATAACGATTTTTGTTATACTATGTATATAACAAAAAGAGGTGATGACATGATTATTGAAATAGATATGGCTAGTGAGACGCCAATCTACACGCAACTTGTGTATCAAATAAAATTAGGGATTGTTAGAGGAAGAATGCATGCAGGTGATAGTTTGCCAAGTGTAAGAAGTTTAGCTGGAGATATTGGAATTAATCTACATACAGTTAATAAAGCCTATAAAGTCTTAGTAGGGGAAGGTGTATTAACTCAAGTTAAAAAAGGTTATGAAATTTCTCGAGAGACACCACCAAAGATTAGTGAGACTTATAAGGAAGAATTTAAAGAAAAATTATTCGATTTAATGATCGATGCTAACGTATTTGATATCGATGTGGATATGTTGTTAGAAGAGATGAAGATAAAGCTAAAAGGAGATGAGCAACATGATTAATTTGATACAATTAATAATTTTAAATATGATGATTGGTTTATTACTTGGTATAACACCATTTATTAGTATTGAAAGTATGCCCTTTGGTATCAGTTTACCAGTTAATAACCAAACAAAAGATATGATTAAACACCAGAAAAAAGGATATTTCATATTAAATATGGGAATTAGCTTCATCTTAACTTTAGTTATCGTAACAATCGGTATGACTCAAAAAGAGTTAGATCTAGAAAAATTGATTTATATTAGTATTGGCGGTTTGTTTATTCAATTGTTTGTTTCATTATTAGCTTATGTGATGAAAAATAAACAATTAAAAACATACAAAAAAACATTAGTAAGTAATCAAGTACAAGTGAAAAAAGTATTGGTGGATTTGTCTTTTAGAGAAGAAAAAATAATATTTCCAACTAGTTATTTAGTGGCATTAAATTTTATTTTTATTATTCTTACTGTAGGATATACCGTGCTGCATTTTCAAGAAATTCCAGAAACATTTGTAACAAAATGGGATGCTAGTATGAATCCTGTTCAATGGAGCCAAAAAAGTTGGGCATCAGTGCTAGCAATTCCTGCTATGCAACTTTTTATTACCTTTGTTATGGGAATAGCTAACTATTCGTTTTTAAAAGCAAAGCAACAGATTGATGTAAATCATCCTGAACAATCTGTCGCTCAAAATAAAGCGTTTAGAAAAAAATCATCTCTAATGAATTTCGTTATTTCAGGTATGATCCAAATTTTACTAATGTTTGTTCAAATGTCCACAGTTTTTCAGATAATCACACCTCAAATGATGATGATTTTATCAATTATATTTACAGTCTTATTACTTGGCTTAGTCCTATGGTTGTCTTTTGTTTATGGTCAAAGAGGAAGTCGATTGAAAAAAGTATCTAAATCAACGGGAAAAATCGATATTAATAACATGACACAGACGTTTGACGAAGACAGTCACTGGAAGTGGGGCTTAGTTTATTTTAATCCTGAAGATCCATCTGTTTGGGTTGAAAAACGAATGGGAATCGGTATTACAACAAATTTCGCTAGGTGGCAAACTTGGGTATTTATGACTAGTTTGATTGTTCTACCTATTGTTATTGTTTTATTAATGAGTTAAAAAAACGTGGTGAGAAAAGCGTTTAACTCCAAGCAACTGGAGGAACTTTTAACTAATTCGCGTTTTTCGAATTCTTTATAAGTTTTGAAGTTGCCGCAGGAGTTGCTTTTTGAACCCAAACTAAAAAAGTGTGGTGAGAAAAGCGTTTAACTCCTGTTGATTGGAACAGACTTTTTAACCACTGACTAGTAAAGAATAGTCATATAAATAAGGGGCTGTGACATAAGTAAGTCATGGCCTCTTATTTATACGACTAAACAGCGTCATAGAAGTAGCTTCTTCGGAAGTAAGCCGAAAATCACACAAATTTCAAAAGCAATTTTTGTGATTTCCTTCTTATCTATTGAAGATGAACACTTCTGTCACAGTCTCTGACTTATTTTTTATAGCAATGAAATGTTTCCTCTACATGCGTTAATTGTTTCTTCATCCCAAAGTGATACTTGGACTTCACCGATATGAGCTTTTTCTAAAAGTAACATGCACATGCGGCTTTGCCCGATACCACCACCAATTGTTAATGGTAATTCTTGATTAATCACTTGTTGATGGTAAGGATATTTTAATCGTGCATTAGCATTGGCTTTTTCTAATTGTTCAAGTAAAGCTTTATCATCTACACGAATTCCCATACTAGATAATTCCATAGCGCATTGCAAAGGCTCATGCCAGAAGAGTAAATCTCCATTTAACGACCAATCATCGTAATCAGGTGAGCGGTTATCATGGGGTTGTCCATTTTTAAGAATATCTCCGATTTGTAAGATGAAGGTAGTGGTGTTTTCCTTCACATAAGCATGTTCTCTTTCTTTAGATGTTAAATCGGGATATAAATCTGCCAGTTCCTGACTAGTTACAAAAGCAATATTTGTATCAATAGCTGTATGGACACTTGGGTATTTAGTGTGTAAACGGCTAGCAGTCTCAGACATCGCATTGACAAGGCCTTGGACCGTTTCTTTTAAATATGCCATTGTACGTTGTTCCTTAGTTATAACTCGCTCCCAGTCCCATTGATCTACATAAATAGAGTGTAAATTATCTAATTCTTCATCACGTCTGATGGCATTCATGTCGGCATAAAGCCCATTTCCAGAATGAAAATCGTATTGTTTTAAAGCAACACGTTTCCATTTTGCTAAAGAATGAACAACTTCTCCATTATCTTCTAGAGCAGGGACATCAAAAGTAACAGGACGCTCGCTTCCACTTAAATTATCATTTAACCCTGAACGCTCGTCGACGAATAAGGGCGCTGAAACGCGCTTTAACTTTAAGCTGCCAGTCAAAGCTTCTTCAAAACATCGTTTGATAAAACCAATAGCAGTCTGTGTATCGTAAATATTCAATGTAGATTTATATCCTTTAGGAATAATCGTTTTTTCCATAGTTAGTAACAACCCCTCTAATTATTTTACTGATTATTGTATCATACAATAACTTATTCTAAAAAGAAGTTTCAATTTATCTAATTAATTTGGTTGATTTTCCAAATAAAAACGCTATAATTGATAGTGAGTTTCATTATCAATTAGTAACAAGCGTATTTTTTTAAATACACTTGTTAAGGAATGATCATGTAATAATAAGGGGGAGTTATCATGTGGAAAAAAATTATATCGTTATTGGGTCTAAGTCTAGTGACGATTTTATTAGTAAGTTGTCAATCAGGAAGTCAAACTGAGATAGAGAAGACAACTAAAGTAGTAGAAACAGAGATGGGAAAAGTAGAAGTGCCGATGAAACCAAAAAATGTGTTGGTTAACTGGTATATTCATGATGTTGTTTCTTTAGGTGTGACACCAGTTGGTTATCAAGGTTGGGCACAAGAGGCAATGCCTAAATATAAAGAAATGAAAGAAATTCCAGTAATTGAAAAATGGGAAAAGGAAGAGTTACTTTCTTATGAGCCAGATTTGATTATTTCTTATGATAAAGAAGACTTTAAAAAGTTTTCTAAAATTGCACCGGTGATTGTTATTTCGGAAAAAATGACCTCAGAAGAACGGTTGAAGTTTTTGGGAGAAATACTAGGAAAAGAAAAAGAAGCAGAAGAAATCATTAAAGAGTTTAACCAAAAATTATCAAGATCAAAAGAATCATTTGCAAAAGAAGAGTTTAAAGGTAAAACATTTAGTATCTTTGAGGATTGGGGTAGTGGTTCTTATGGTGTTTACTATGAAACCGGTTCTCGTGGTGGTAAGCTACTGTATGACTATATCGGTTTAACTTATCCGGATAAACTGAAAGAACTTGTTAAAAAAACATCACAAACAAGAGAAGGTTTATCTTATGAGGTGGCAGCTGATTATTTTGGTGATTACATTATTTGGTTTTTACAACCCGGGTTTAAAGAATCGGAGTTTCAAAAAACTAAAATTTGGGAGACAATTCCTGCTGTGAAGGAAAATCGAGTGTTGATTGTCCCTGGTGAATTGAATGGCATATTTTATTACTCAGATGTTTTAAGTATGAGCCATCAGTTAGATTATTTTACTAGTAATTTCGATAAATTAGTACAGAAATAAAAAATTAGGTTGCTATCTTGAGTTATAAAGAAGCAACCTATTTTTGAGGAGATGAAAAAATGGACGCCATTAAAAAGAACAAAGGATCGGCAAATTTTATTTTTTATATGACAATTGGCTTATTTATATTGGCATTTGTTTGCTTACTGTCTATTTCCTTTGGAGCAGCAGAAATGACTCTAAAAACAGCGTGGCAGGCTATTTTTTCTTTTGATCCTAATGTAACAGATCATCAAACAATTATGACGCTACGTTTGCCAAGAACAGTGGCAGACATCATTGTAGGTGCGAGTCTAGCTGTTTGTGGGGCAATTATGCAAGGGACAACAAAGAATCCATTAGCAGATTCTGGTTTAATGGGAATTAGCTCAGGTGCGACTTTTTCAATGGCAGTTGTATTAGCATTGTTTCCTTATTTTAGTTATTTTCAAATGCTATTAATTTCTTTTGTAGGAGCAAGTTTAACAACAGTTTTAACTTATTTTGTAGCTTCTTCGGGTAAGAAAGGGATGACACCGCAGAGATTAGTTTTAGCGGGAATTTCGATTTCAATGTTATTTGGGGCAATGAGTAGTTACTTTTCAATTAAATATAATCTGGGTCATGCTTTAATGTATTTCACCGCTGGAGGAACAGCAGGAGCTAAGTGGCATGAACTTTTGATTATTATTCCTTTTTGTTTGGTTGGTCTAGTGTTATCTGTTATATTGTCTCCGTCAGTTACACTGCTAAGTCTAGGAGAAGAAGTGGCGGTCGGATTAGGCTTAAATATTAAACGAGTGAAAATTCTTTCAACAATTATTGTTCTTGTTTTGACAGGACTTTCAGTTGTTGTTATTGGTCCTGTTAGTTTTGTAGGCTTAATTGTTCCTCATATCGTTCGTTACTTTGTAGGAGTCGATTATCGGTATATCATTCCAGCGAGTATTTTATATGGCGCTGTGTTCACGGTTGCTGCTGATGTTATTGGACGAGTAATAAATCGCCCATTTGAAACCCCAATTGGCATTATTTTTTCCTTAATTGGTGTTCCGTTCTTCTTATATTTAGTGAGAAAAGAAGGGCGTGAGTTTGAATGAAAAAAAATATAAATAAAAAAATAATTATTTTAGTTATTTTAATCGGGATAACGTTCGTTATAAGTGTCCTAAGTATTAATTCAGGAAAAATGAGTGTTTCTCCTGGTGATGTTTGGCAAGTTATATTAGGGAAAGGCACAGCTCAGCAACAATTAATTGTTTTTGAATTTCGGATTCCAAGAATTATACTGGCCATTTTTGTTGGAATAGGAATGGGAATTTCTGGTGTTATCATGCAAAGCCTATTAAAAAATGATATGGCTAGCCCTGGGACATTAGGAATCAGTTCTGGATCAGGTTTGTTTGTTTTAATTTATATTGTGGTGTTTCATTCAGAAAGTGTCTTTTCAGCTTATGCTTTACCTATTTTATCTTTTATTGGTGGTATTTTATCAGCATTACTCATTTTTTTCTTATCGTATAAACGAAACAGAGACATGTCTCCTACAACACTTATTCTGACAGGTGTCGCAGTGGGAAGTGGCTATAGTGCATTAACCACGATGTTAAGCTTGAAGATGGATGAAAGGCAAATGGACTTTATTCAAAAATGGCAAGCTGGAAATCTGTGGGGAGATGATTGGCTTTATTTGAAAGTTTTGATTCCGTGGGTGACGCTTTTAGTGATTTATACTATATATAAATCACAAGTCTTAAATGCTATCCATTTAGGTGATGAAACAGCGAAAGGCTTAGGTGTTTCAGTAAAAAAAGAATTTATTATTTTAATGTTAGTAGCTGTGGCATTATCTTCGGGTAGTGTTGCTTTAGGTGGAAATTTTTTCTTTGTGGGAATGATAGCTCCTCATATTGCGAGAAAATTAGTTGGAGCCAATCATTTTTATGTGTTGCCCTCAGCTGGCTTGATTGGTGCGATAATTATTCTTTTAGCCGATACAATTACTCGCTCACTTAATTTAGGTAGTGATGTCCCAACAGGTATTGTTATCACTGTTCTAAGTACGCCATACTTTTTATATTTATTATCAAAATCAGATTAGGAGAAGACGATGAACCGAATAGAAACGAAAAAATTAACGATTGCTTATGATGATCAAGTTATTGTAGACTCTTTAGATTTGGTCATTCCAAAAGGAAAAGTAACATCAATTATTGGACCTAATGGGTGTGGTAAATCAACTATCTTAAAAACAATTGGTCGAATTTTGAAAAAAAAATCTGGAATGGTTTATTTGGATGGAGAAGATATTTCTAAAGCTTCAACAAAGGAAATTGCTCAAAAAATGGCGATTTTACCACAATCGCCGACAGCACCAAGTGGATTAACGGTTCAGGAATTAGTTTCGTATGGACGCTTTCCTCATCAAAAAGGATTTGGTAAACTGGATACAGAAGATAAGAAACTAATTGAATGGGCGATAGACGTAACCAAATTAACGCATTTTAAAAATAGAGAAATAGATAGTTTGTCTGGTGGACAAAGACAACGCGTTTGGATTGCTATGGCTTTGGCACAACAGACTGAACTTATCCTTTTAGACGAACCAACAACTTATTTGGATATGGCACATCAATTGGAAATATTAGAATTGCTAGACAACTTAAATAAAAACCAAGGCTGTACGATTGTGATGGTTTTACACGATCTTAATTTAGCCTCTCGATTTTCTGATTATTTAGTTGCTGTTAATCAAGGTGAAATCAGAGCGGTTGGTTCTGCTAAGGAAGTTATTACAAAAGAAGTACTTAGGAATGTTTTCCAAATCAATGCAACAATTGTGGAAGAGCCGATAAATCAATATCCAGTTTGTCTAACATATGACTTAATAAAATAGGAGTAATGTTAAGTAGAAGGAGTGGTTATTACAATGCGAACTAATTTAATTAACGAATTAGAATTGTATCAAGCATTTAATGAACAAGAAGAAATGGATCGGAAAATTATTTTAAATGCTTTGCTATCAGAACCATTAATTTTTGAAAGAAGTGAGTTAACCAAGCATATAACTTCCTCTGCTTGGGTGGTTAATCCCGAAAAAACAAAAGTATTAATGGCTTATCATAATATCTATGATTCATGGGCTTGGCTAGGTGGTCACGCTGACGGAGAGGAAGACTTACTTAAAGTTGCTTTAAAAGAAGTCGCAGAGGAAAGTGGTCTAAAAGAAATTAAACCTTTAAACCAAGCCATTTTTTCTTTAGAGGTTCTGACAGTAGATGGTCATGTAAAAAAAGATATTTATGTTCCTTCGCATTTGCATTTAAATATTACCTATCTAATTGAAGCAAATGAACAAGAGGTATTAATAATAAAAGAAGATGAAAATAGTGATGTCGCTTGGTTTAACTTAGACGAAGCAATTGAAGCTTCTAATGAGGTTTGGTTTAGAGACAATGTCTATAAAAAACTTAATAGTAAATTGAGAAAACTAAAGTAGGTTAACTTTAACTACTTTAGTTTTTTTGTGATATGATTAGTTTGACTAACTAAATAAAAGGAGATGAAATAATGGTAGACAATGTTAATTTTGATATTTATCAAACGTTACATGCTATTTCAAGAGACATGCACCACTTGGCTCATTATATTGGTGGTAGACAAGGTGAAATGCAGGATTTAGGCAGAAGTTTAAATTTTATTCGAAAAAATAAAAGGGTGACCTCTAAAAATTTGGCTAATTATTATCAGATTAAATCTTCGTCGGTTACAGTTAAAGTTAATAAAATGATTGAGCAAGGATACATTGATAAGACAAGAGATACAGAAGACTTAAGAGTCTATTATTTAATGTTAACAAAAAAAGGTGAAGAAAAATGTCATGAGATTAACGAAAGTACTCAACTTCTAATTAAAGATCTTTTTGATGATTTAACAACGAATCAAAAATTAGTATTATTAGATGAGTTACAGACAATTGAAGGCAAGTTAGTGGAAAAGAAAAAAAACTGGGAATAAAAATGTTGACATTTTAAGAATATGGCTCTAAAATATACTTAGTTAGACTAACTAAATATATTTTAGGCGGGATTTTAAATGACGAAAAGAAATGTGATTTTTTTTGCTTTATTAATGGTGACTGCTTTAGCAGCTATAGAAGGAACAATTATTGCAACGGTAGCCAGTTCAATTGTTACGTCAATGGGTAGTCCAGAACTAATAGGTTTAGTTTTTTCAGTATATCTTTTGTTTAGTGGTGTTTTTTCATTATTATTTGGTAAGTTAGCAGATTCTTGGAGTAAGAAAGGAACGTTAGTCTCTGGCTTAATTATTTTTTCTGTCTTTTCTTTACTTTGTGGCTTTGCAAATAGTATGACGATGTTAATTATTTTTCGAGCATGTCAAGGGATTGGTGCAGGGGCAATAGTTCCAGTTTCTAGGGCAATGGTAGGCTTCTTGTTTGACACTAAAGAGTCTCGAGCAAAAGCTCAAAGTATTGAGAGTTCAATTTGGGGAATTGCTGGTTTAGTGGGTCCTTTTTTAGGTGGGATGATTTTAAATTATTTCAGTTGGCGCTTTGTTTTTTTCCTTAATGTGCCCTTAACAATTGTGGCTATTATTCTATTACTCATATTTGTAGATGAACCTCAAAAGGATCAAGCGATATCTTTGGATTATTTAGGAAGCTTTTACCTTTTGGCAGCTTCAATGGCGCTTTTTGGTAGCTTATATACTAAGCAACTTTCAATGATAATTGTATTGTGTGTGATAACACTTATTGGTTTTTATTTATGGTTTAGAAGAGAAAAAAAAGCTAGTGGCAATGGTTTAGTGGATATTCAAGTTCTTAAAAATAAACATGTGTTAAAAATCAATTTATTAACATTAACCACTGGTATGATAGCTGCAGGAGTAAATGCTTATTTACCGCTCTGGGGTCAAGAGATGATGCAAATGACACCATTAAAGGCAGGAGCACTCTTAACTCCATTTCTTATCTTTTGGACATGTGGCACAGTGATGAATACTTATTTAATCAAAAAAATGACCATTAAAACAAATTTACTAGTAGGTGCTATTTTTTTATTTTTAGGAACACTTTTATTAAATATTGTGGTATATTTTCCAGAAAATATGATGTTTATCGTCTTAGGATTAATTGGGATAGGGATGGGGATTACAGTCTCGTCTATGATGATTTATTTGCAGTTTAATGCACCCAAAAGTTCACTTGGAAGTGTAATGGGAATGAATTCTTTTGTCCTTATGATGTCTAAGTCGATTGGTGTGGCTCTATTGGGAGCAGTTTATGGAAAAAATTGGACATTATTTGGTTATGGAAATAGTTTTAATTTAATTTTTATACTAATTTTATTTTTAGCATGCCAAGCAAGTTATCTTGTGCGAAAGTTACCACAAAGTAATGTCTAGAGTGAGGAGTAGATAAGATGAAACCGACAGTAACTAACCGTAAAAAATATGTAGATAACACCATTAAAAGTATTAAAATTGCTTATGTTAATTTGATTGTTCTTGTGATTGTTTTTATTGTTGAAGTAATGATTGCACAAATAAGTGGTTCAAAAGCACTGTTAGCAGCCAGCTTCAATAATTTATCCAGTATTATTATTGCTATGGGGATAATTCTCGGACTTAAAGTGGCATTAAAAGATCCATCTCATTCTCATAGTAAAGGCTATCAACAGTTTGAAACCTTAGGTAATTTATTCAGTTCTTTTGTGATGTTTTTAATGTCAGTCTACATTGTGATTGAGGGGATAAAATCAGTTTATGCTTCTTTTTCTAAAAAGGGAATACCACCTTCTGAATTACCAATTTTTATCGCATTAGGAGCAGGAGTCATTATGCTTGTTGTTTATTTATTTAATTCAAGGTTTCATCAAAAAATTAGTAATAATGCAGTGAATACGTTAAAGAAGGATTCTCTTAGTGATTTTTTGATGAATATTGGAACAGCAGCAGGTTTATTTTTAACGTTGAGAATTCATCCAGTTTTTGATGGTCTAACAGCTGTATTTTTAGGAATTGTCTTAGTCCATATGTCTTACATGATTGTCAAAGAAAATGTTTTTTATCTGTCAGGTGGCTTTGATCCGGAAATGATTGTTAATTATCATCATGTGATTGAGAGGTTGTCAGGTGTGGAAAGAATTGTGGATATTACCGGGAAAATGTTTGGTGATGCGATTGCTGTGGATATCACCATTGAAGTGGATAAAAAACTAACGATTGAAGAAGCCGCTTTAATTACAGAAAATATCGAGTATGAGCTAACAAGTCGTTTTGACATTTTTGATGTGGATGTCCAGGTGAAACCTAAAAGGAGTTGAGAAATGAAGTTGTTTCTTAATTCCTTTTTCATGTCTTCAAAAAAATGCTTTTTATAAAAAGTCAGAAAAACAAGAAAACGTTATCAGTTGAGAAGGTAATAAAGATATTTATCATAATAATAAAGGTTGTTTCAACTTAAAAAGAATAATAAAAGTACAAAAAACTTAATTATAAGATATAATTGAGTTTTTTATCTATTAGTGATAGAATTCATTTTTGTAAGCAACAAAATACAATACATTAAAATAGTATTGAACTTTATTGGGGGAAGAAATGAAAATTAAAATTATTGGTTTAGGTAAAATGGGTTTAAATTTAGTGAGTAATCTTGTAAGAAACGATCATGATGTGGTGTGTTATGATATTAATGAGGAGTCGAGAAAAGCAGCTAAAGAACTGGGAGCTAATCCAACTGAAGATTTAGTTTCTTTTTTTAATGTAAATAAAGAAGAAAATAATACGTATTGGATGATGTTGCCTTCAGGAAAAGTTACTGAAGAAATGATTTTAAGCTGTCGAGCTAACTTGAAGATAGGAGATATTTTGATTGATGGTGGAAACTCTAAGTTTGCGGATAGTATTCATCATTATCATTTATTAAAAGAAAAAGGAATTCATTTCCTAGATGTGGGAACATCGGGTGGAATGAGTGGCGCAAGAGATGGTGCCTGTATGATGGTTGGTGGAGATCCTGCTATCTTTACTAAGGTTGAAAACTTATTTAAAGATCTATGTGTAGATAAAGGTTATTTGTATTGTGGTCAAGCTGGCAGTGGTCATTATTTAAAAATGGTACATAACGGAATTGAGTATGGCATGATGCAGGCAATTGGAGAAGGATTTAATTTACTACATCATTCTCGTTATGATTATAATTTGGAAGAAGTTGCTCGAGTGTTCAATAATGGCTCAGTGGTTCGTAGTTGGTTAATGGAATTAACGGAGAAAGCATTACAAGAAAATCCAAGGATGGAAGGTATTAGCGGACAAGTTCCTTCATCTGGTGAAGGTAAGTGGACGGTGGAAGAGATGTTAGAGTTGGGCCAATCAGCACCAGTTATTACACAGTCCCTACTAACCCGTTATGCTTCTATGGATGAAGAAAAATATGGAGAGAAAGTTATTGCTTCATTAAGGAATCAATTTGGTGGACATGTGATACCAAAGGAATAAAAAGATAAATGGAAATTAGTCTTATATTTATATTCATATTTATAATTATAAGGAACTCATGATATAATGAAAAGGCGCAGAGATTGCGACAATTTTTTTTGAAAAGGAGAGATGTTTTATGAGCTATTTAGCAAAGTTAGTAAACAATAATGGAGGTTTCTCTTTTTAGTGTAAACCTCTGAATTTAATGGAGGGTTTCATGGAAAAACAAAAAGGTATTGTCGTATTTCAAGGACAAGATATATCAAAAATAAAATTATCAAACGGTTCATTAATTACAGGTCGAGTATCTGGAAAATTTAGAAATCATGTAGAACAACCTAGTGATTATCCAGTGGTTGGAGATATGGTGTCAGGCAAACTATCAGATGTAGATCAAATGATTATTGATGAGGTACTACCCAGAAAAAGTTTCTTACAAAGAAAAGTCGCTGGTAATCGACAAGATGAACAAGGAATTGCTGCTAATGTCGATACAGTATTTATAACAACCAGCGTTAATGAGGAATTTAATTTATCGAGATTAGAGCGATTTACAACGATTGTTTGGGACAGTGGAGCTATACCTGTCTTAGTTTTAACTAAAACCGATTTGGTATCAGAGAACAAACTAAAGACTTTAATAGAGGAGTTAGAATCTTATTTTTATGGAATACCTGTTCTTACAACCAATCGTTATGCAGACATCCATAGTAGGATATTATCCTTTTTAAGACCTGATGAAATTGTTACTTTCATCGGCTCATCAGGAGTGGGCAAGTCAACGCTTTTAAATCAATTACTAGATGAAGAAGTTCAAGAAACAAAAACAATTAGAGAAGATGACGCTAGAGGAAAACACACGACAACTAGTCGTCATTTATTTACTTTACCAAATGGTTGCATGATTATTGATACACCGGGAATGAGAGAAGTAGGGTTAGAAACGATATCTGTTAGTGCGTTTGATCATCAATACCAAGTTATTTATGATTTAGCAAGTACTTGTCGATTTTCAGATTGTCAGCATCAAACAGAACCAGGATGTCAGGTAAAAAAAGCTTTAGAATCTGGTGAATTAGATCAAATTCTTTTTAAGAGTTATTTAAAAATGGGACGAGAATTGGCATTTTTGAAGCAAAAAGAAGCTAATCGCGAGAGAAAGGAAAAGCGTAAATAAATTTTAGTTTGATGAGAGACTGATGTGATAAAATATCAGTCTTTTTCTTATGTTGTGAATAATTTTGATAATCAGGAATAAAAAATCAATTCCTTTAGTAATTTCAAGCAATTCAAAAAAAGGATGGTTCATGCATTTTTCCGGTTGCGTGGAGCTAAACGCCTTTTTCACTACTCTAGTTGAGAAGATAAAATAATACCTTTATAATAAAAGGTAGTTTAAAAATAGCTGATAGGATGTGGATGTAAATGACTCTTTTAGAAATCAGTCAAAGATTATTACTAGCCGTTCTGATGTCTGGGGCGATTGGGTTTGATCGTGAATTTAAAAGTCGTCCAGCGGGCATGCGAACACATATATTAGTTTGTGTTGGTGCTGCGATGATAGCGTTGTTACAAACAGAAATTTATCTAGATGTACTAAATCAAATTACAGCCAACCAAGAATTAGCAACGGTTCTTAAAATTGATCAAACACGCTTGATTGCTCAAGTGATTAGTGGAATTGGTTTTTTAGGAGCTGGAACAATAATTGTCACCAAACGTTCTATTGCTGGATTGACCACTGCAGCATCTCTTTGGACAGTTGCTTGTTTAGGTTTAACCATAGGAATGGGGCATTATAAATTAAGTTTGATTGGTTTTATTGTTATTCAGTTAACGCTCTCTTTACTAAATAAAGTGATTGTCGTGCCATCGGTTAAAAATCTGGAAGTGAGATATAGCCATCGAGCAGAAACTAAAGAATTTATTTCAAACCACTTTAATGAGAATAACGTTACTGTAAAGGGGACAAATGTTTACGTTGAAATAGAAAATAATCGAAGAATCTACACGACGACTTATACAATAGAAATGCCTAAAAATTATAATGTCTATGAATTAATTGAAGATTTATCGACCCATGAGAATATGTTGAAAATACGATTGGTGGATTTGTAGTAAAGTTGATTAGGAGGTTGTTTATGAAATTAGTTATAGATATTGGTGGTACAAGTATTAAGTATGCACTGTGTGAACATGGAAAACTATCGGAGATAAAACAGGTTAACTCACCTCAAAAATGGGAAGCGATGATAGTTGTGTTTAAAGAAATATTAGCAGAATATAAGGAAGAATTTTCAGAAGTTATTTCCGTTAATATCAGTGTTCCAGGCGTTCCAAACAAAGAAACAGGTCGAATTGATGGAGCAAGTTCTCTTCATTATCTACACGAAGTGGCATTTCTATCAGAGTTATCAACTATATTTAAGCGCCCTATTTATTTTGAAAATGATGCTAATTGCGCTAGTTTAGCTGAGTTGCACTTTGGAGCAGGTCAAGGGTGTCAAGATATGCTCTTTTTAATAATTGGAACTGGTATTGGTGGGACGGTGATTTATGATCGAACCATTCAAAAAGGGCGGCATCATTTTGCCGGAGAATTTGGTATGATGTTAGTAGATGGGCGACGTGAATGGGCAGAACTTGGATCGACGGTTCATATGGCTAGGAAAGTTTCAAAAGAACTAGGGTATAAAGTTGATGGTAAAGAAGCTTTTGAATTGGCTAAAAAGGGAAATCAGATAGCCCAAAAACAGGTAGAGGAGCTTTATTTTTACTTGGCATTAGGTATTTATAATTTACAATACATTTTAGATCCGGAAGTCATTATTATTGGTGGTGGTATTTCAGCTCAACCTGAGTTAGTGAGTGAAATAGAGCAACAATTACAAAAAATCATGACATTCGGACAGCGTTCGCCTTTATTTCCAAAAGTAGAGGTTTGTAAATTTGGTAATGATGCCAATTTAATTGGTGCTTCTATGATAGAAAAACATTAGTAGAGGAGGAATAGTATGAGTCGAAAAACATATACAGGTGAAGGTGTTTCAGTTTCAGGACCTTATTCTCATGCTGCAGATGCAGGAAGTACCATCTTTTTTTCAGGCCAAGTGGCAAAAAATGCACCAGATTATAAAGAAGTAACGGGAAGTATAGAGGAGCAAACAAAACAGTGTTTTAAAAATTTAGAGAAAGTCCTAAATACAGCCAATGCAACGTTTTCTGATGTAGTCAAAGTAAATGTGTATCTAACAACGATGAAAAATTTTCAAGGAATGAATGCTGTTTATGAAACAGTTTTTAGTGAACCATACCCAGCCAGAACATGTGTCGCAGTTAAAGAACTACCATTAGAAGCGGATATTGAAATTGAATTGGTTGTTTATAAAGAGTGGTGAAAATCGCGTTTGGCTCCAAACAACTGGAACTAAAAAAAGAGCAACTGACTCCAAAATTGTCAGTTGCTCTTTTTTTACATTTTCTTCTCAATACCTTCCATTGGAGCTAGTTGATTTTGATAATTAGCATACTCATCAGGATCAGTTGTAAAATGCATCACTGAACGGAAAGCTACCTTTAAATACTCTTGTGTCACTTTTGGAATTCGTAATTCGTCTAAATCAAGTGGACTAATTTGCGTTCTAATACTAGCTTCATCTTGCGTCATTACCTTTTGTACCCACTTAGGTTCACGAAGGAATTCACGACCAATCGCCACTAAATCAGCACCGAGTTCTAAAACTTCATCCGCTTGCTCTGGATGTTCCACAGAACCAATTCCGATTAAGGGAATATCACCATTGATTGTTTTAGTAAAATGTTTAATGATTGGTGTTTTATCATCAGAATTATTAATCGAAGTTCGTTTGTAATCACCCATCGATAAGTGTAAATAATCAATTTTATCTTTTATTTTTTCAGAAAAATAAAGAGTATCTTCTAGTCTTATACCTGGTGTTTCAACTTCTTCTGGGGAAACACGGTAGCCAAGTAAGAATGGTTTTGTGGCATAAGTATCAATTGCTTTTTGAACTCCTTCAATCACTCTTAAAGCAAACGTCATGCGTTGATCACGAGAGCCACCCCACTCATCATTGCGACGGTTAGAATGTTCTGAGTAGAATTGTTGAAGTAAATAAGTATTGGCGCCGTGTAGCTCAATTCCGTCAAATCCAGCGATAATGGCTCTTCTTGTTGCTTCGCTAAAATCAGAAATAATTTGTTCGATCTCTTCATGGGTTAATTCACGAGGTGTTTCTGAATTTGTAGGAAACTCAGCAGCAATTGCACTAGCACTTACTGTTTTTTCACCTCGTAAAATTTTAGAAGTTGATTTACGTCCAGCATGGAAAATTTGCAGAACAGCTTTACTTCCATTTTTCTTCAAAACGGAGGCTAACTGTGTTAAACCATCAATCATGTTATCATGAGCCACAGATAATTCTCCTTCAAATCCCTTACCACTATCACTTACATTAGCTACAGCGGTAATAATCATACCAGGTCCACCAGATCTTGCTTCATAGTAATCTAGCTCATCTTGGGTTAACATGCCATTATGGAAACTCGCCATAGTGGTCATAGGAGCCATTGCAATTTTATTTTTTAGCATCATCCCATTGTTGAAAGTGTAAGAATTAAGAAATTGATAATTTGTCATATTGTTTTCTCCTTTGTTAAGTTCTTAAAAGATTGTCAGTATTTCTTTATGTATGTTAGTATAATCCCATTAAGATAAAAAAATAAGTACGCACAAAAGAGTGCTATAATTACTAAAAAGTACCTAATGAGTCAGGACGGTAAAAAATGGCAAAAAAAATTTATCAATTAGGAATAGAAGCAACCTTAGATGTGATTGGTGGCAAATGGAAGCCAGTTATTTTATGTCATTTAGGGCATGATAGATTGCGATCAGGTGAGTTAAAAAAACGAATCCCTGGTGTGACTCAAAAAATGTTAACTCAGCAACTAAGAGAATTAGAGGAAGATGGGATTGTAGCAAGAGAAGTTTTTAATCAAGTGCCACCTAAAGTGATCTATTCTCTAACAGATGAAGGTAGAAGCTTACGAGATATTTTAGTCGCTATGTCTGTTTGGGGCGAAGAAAAAGTTGCTAAAGCCAGAGAAAACGGGGAAGATATCCAAATAATACATAATAATCATAGTGGTTATTTAGAAATGGAGAATCAGTAAATGAAGAAAATTATATTTTTTATTTTAGGTTGTTTAACTTTTGTTTTAGGAACAATTGGTTTATTTTTACCAGTCCTACCGACAGTTCCATTTTATTTAGCAACATCTTTTTTGTGGGTTAATAGTTCTCAAAAATGGCATGACTACTTTACGCAGACAACTTGGTATAAAACCCATATGCAAGGCATTATTGAAAATAGAGAAATGAGTTCAAGCCAACTTAGAAAAATATTAGGAATCGTCTTTGTAACGCTTGGTATTCCGTTTTTATTAGTTGATTCACTGATTATGAGAATTGTTTTGGCGACTGTGTTTATTGCTCATTGTATCTTTTTACCCATGTATTTTAAGAAGAAAGAAAAAGTGGTGGAGGAAAATAATTTTTAATAAAACGACTCAGTCTATGGTTATTTAATTAACAAGCTCTCTTCTAAATAATCGAGGCTGACCCAAATGTCAGTCTCATTTTTATTTATATGAATAATTTTTAATAGTCAGGGGATAAAAAGTCTGCTCTCACGACAACTTCACCAAAAATGATCAATCAAAAAGACCGGATGTTCATTTTTGCCTCCAGTTGCTCAGAGCAAAACAACTTTTGCCCACCCTCATTTTTATTACCTTTCAATCACCGTAAACATCCCCGTCATATTGGGAGAATAATCTTTAAAAGTATACTTCTTATAAAATGATTCGTTTCCTTCTGATGCAAACAAACCGACAAAAGCTTTATCGGGTGCGTTTTCTTTTAAATAATCCATAAGTTCTCTCATAATCAAATGCCCAATGCCTTGTTTTTGATAGTCAGGATGAACCACAATATCTTGGATATAAAAATAAATGGCGCCATCTCCAATAATGCGCCCCATCCCAATTATTTTTTCATTTTCTTTAATGGTTATCCCAAAAATCGAGTGTTTAAGTGATAATTCAGCCGCTTCAAAATTCATAACCTCAGCCCAACCAACAGCAGAACATAGTGTTTGATAGCCAGATAAACTGGGGATTTCTTTTATTATTTCCATAGATAACAACCTTTCTAAACTATTTAGTGGTATAACTCAGCTGCTAGTTCTTCTAATTGAGGTAGATCAATCAATTCAAACCCATGTGCCGCTTTATTAATTACTTTTTTGTCAGCGAGAACTTTTAAAGAACGGTGTAAATGACGGTAACTCGTGCCTAAAAGTTCAGCGAGGGACGTTAAATTTTCATTGAAAATAGGATAAATAGATATATCTAAATTAGGTTCTTCCTTTGTTGCAAATAAATAACTAGCTAATCGATTTTCTAAAGGATATAGCAAATTAATCGAACTGTTTTTAGTCGAACGTTCTAACTCGATACTTAAAGAACGTAAAATAAATTGTAAGAAAACCACATCTTCCAATAAATATCGATGAACAGCGCTTTGTTTAATTCCAATACAAAAGGAGTCTTCAATCACTTGAATACTAGCTGTTGAAAGACGATGATCCATCATTTCTAGACTTCCAATTAAATTAAAATCATCATAAAAACAAATCAGAAGAGATTTACCATTTTTGAGAGTGGTGTAAACTTTTGCTTTTCCATCAACAAAGAAAAAAAGATAGTCATTATTTTCCTCTTCACGGCAAATGTGTTCGCCTTTCTTCCAAAAATACAAATTTAAATGAGAACTCACATCTTTAGAGAAATAGTCAGAAAGGTTATATTTTTTCATATAGTGATTCAATAATTTTGGATGATTTATTTTTTCCATGTGAAACTTCCTTTCGATAGGACATTTGTCCTAATAGTCAATGTTACCTCCATGCTACAGTAAAAGTAGTTATTAAGAATCTAGGAGGTTAGTTAAAAATGAAAATAATATCAATTTTTATTGGAGCCTTAATTACGATTATGATTGCTCTAAATGGAATTTTATCCCAATATTTAGGGAATTATGTTTCTAGTGTCATCATTCATTTATTAGGTTTGATTGGGATAATTTTTATCTTAATTGTAACAAAAACTAAAGTTAAATACAGAAATAATTTGCGTTGGTATTTTTATACAGCAGGAGTTATCGGTGTGTTTACAGTTATCTTTAATAATATTAGTTTTGCAGCACTGGGCGTTTCTCTAACCGTATCTTTAGGATTACTTGGTCAGTCCTTATCTTCATTAGTGATTGATCATTTTGGATTATTAGGCATGAACAAAAGTCCCTTTGAACCGAAAAAAATAGTTGGTTTAATCTGTATCTTACTAGGAATTATTGTAATGAGTATTACGTAAAGGGAGGAAACTAAGATGATTTTTATTTATTTTGTAATCGCTTTTTTAGCAGGTGTCTCTATTGTTGTCGCAAGAATTATTAATGCCCAATTGGCAGGGAAAATTGGTTTATTTGAGAGCACCTATTTTAATTATTTGACAGGAGTCATTAGTTCGGTAATTATTCTTTTGATTAGTGGTGAAATATTATTATTTTCTTCTACTCATTTTGAAAAAATACCTATATGGGCTTATATGGGTGGTATTATGAGTATTTTAGTAGTTGTTTTATCAAGTTATATTACACCTAAAATTTCTGTTTTTTATCAAACAATCTTTGTATTCGTTGGTCAATTATTTCTAGGGATTTTAATTGATTATGTGATGCTTCAAGAATTATCGCTTAATAAGCTAGTTGGCGGAAGTTTAGTATTGAGTGGCTTAATATTTAATTTGTTTGTAGATAAAAAAAGTATTATTAACAGTTAAAACTTTAAAAATGAGGTTTTTTCTTGTATTATTATGAAGAGAAAAATAGCTTATAAGAAAAGAAATGAGTGAACTGATGCCTCTACAGACAAAAAAAGAACAACGTTTTTCATTAAGAGTGATTATTATTTTTATCGTTACTTTTTCCACCTTAATTTCATTAATTGCCTCTGGATTATTGATAAAAAATTATGTGATTAAGCAAGAATTGAAGCGAACGAAAGATAAAATCAGTTCAGTGGCTAGAATAACTGCCAGTCAAGGGGAAGTTATTGAGTCATTGGAACATAAAACAGCAGAAATTAACATCCAAGAGATTTCACTAGCTATTGCAAAAGCTGCGAATGTTGATTTTGTAGTAGTACTAGATAAAGAGCTAATTCGTCTATCTCATCCGGATGCTGATGTCATTGGACAACCGTTTTCTAATATTCCGGATGCAAAGAGAGCGCTTGAAGGTGAGAGTCATTTTTCAACAGAAGATGGTGTTTTAGGAAAAGGAACCCGTTTTTTTGAACCAATAAAAAATAAATCAGGTGAAATTATTGGTGTCGTGTGCATAGGTTTGATTTCAAAAACGATTGATACAGATATTTCAGACGCACAAAGTAAATTAATTTATGGACTATTACTTGGTTTAGGCGTTGGAGTTATCGGTGCAACTTATGGGGCGTATCGAATTAAGAAAATTTTATTTAACCTAGAACCTTATGAAATTGCTAATTTACTTTATGATAAAGAAGTGGTTGAAAATGAGATTACAGAATGTATCTTGGCAATTAATCTAGAGAGAGAGGTTATCTTGTTGAATAAAGAAGCTTCTTTATTATTAAAAAAAATAGATAGTAGTTTTGAGATCGAATTAAATAAAAAAATACCAGACGAAATTTTTGAAACCTTGTTTAACGCAACATTTGAAAAAAGAGAAAAAAGCAAAGATCAGACAATTACGCTAGGAGATATCGAAATTATAGCCAATATGTCACCCATTTTTTCTAATGAAATTTTTTCAGGTGGTGTGGTAACTTTTAGAAATCAATCGGAGTTAACTCATCTAGTCCAGCAATTAAGTGGAACGGAACAATATATAGATTCTCTTAGAGCACAAACCCATGAATTTATGAATAAAATGCAAGTGATTATGGGGATGATTGAGTTAAAACAATATGACCAAGTAACGAGCTATATGCAAGATCTACATAAAAATTATCAAAGTGATGTTGGTTATATTACGGATAAAATTAAATCACCAGCAATTGCAGGCTATTTACTAGGAAAAGTTAATGAAGCCGAAGAGAAAAATATTAACTTTACTATTATGCCAGAATCATATTTACCAGAACTTAAAACAGATACAGATATTCATGACTTACTACAAATATTGGGGAATATTTTAACGAATGCTTTTGATGCTGTAACATTAAAAAATGATAAACAAGTCTTTCTTTTAATAAAGCATGAGGAAGAGGGACAAATTATTATGTTAGATGTCATGGATAGTGGGACGGGGATTTCTGAGGAGATTAAACATCAAATCTATGATAACCGTTTTTCAACTAAAACTCATGACCGAGGTTACGGTCTGTATCTGGTTAAAAAAATAGTGGTAGCTAGAAAAGGGATAATCGAATTTTCAGCAGTAGAAGATGGTGGTACTCATTTTTATGTTGAATTTCCGATGATAGGGGAAGAAAATGACCATACTAATTATTGAAGATGATCCAATGGTGGCAACACTTAATCAACAGTTTGTTGAAAATATATCACCAAAATGTCAAATAGAAAATGTACGCCAAACAAAAGATGGATTAAATATTATCCAAAAAGAAAAGGTTCGTTTGATTTTGTTAGATGTGTATTTACCAGAACAAACAGGTTTAGAATTTTTAAAAGAATTACATGAACTAGGAATTAATATTCCGGTTATTTTAATCACCGCAGCTGATGATATGCATACTTTAGAAGAGGCGTTAAAACATAATGTCATTGATTATTTAATAAAGCCATTTACATTTGAACGGCTAAAAAAAGCATTTCAAAAATTTGAAATATTAGACAAAATGACAGATAAAAAAACAACGACGAATCAACAAGCTTTGGATGCTTTTTTTAATCATATGCCAAATAATAAGGTTGATAGTCATGATGAAGAAAAATTACCCAAGGGACTATCTCGATTAACATTTAGCAAAGTAATCCAAGGAATAGAAAAAATACCGCAACCTTTCTCTACAGAAAACCTTTCAAAAGAAATAGGCTTATCAAGAATTTCAACTAAAAAGTACATCACATTTTTAACGGAAATATTAGTTTTAATTGAAACCATGCAATATCAAGAAATCGGTCGACCGATTACCTTGTACAGGTTAGTAGATGATTATGAAGAGAAGGTTAGGGAATATTTGTAGAGAAGTTACTTAAAAAAATGATCACAATAAAAGAAGTCCAAGTAGAGAGATTCTTCTCTATTTGGACTTCTTTTTGCTGCTATACTAAGACCACTTTATTAACTGTTTCACCAACTGTTAAGACGTCGTTGAAGTTTTCGTAGCTTGTTTCGATCATGTTGCATAATGCTTCATCAGTGTTTGAACCAACGTGAGGTGTGACAAGGACACGTGGGTACATATCAACTAACATTTGAACCGTTGTATCTGGTAGTGGTTCCCATGGTTTGAATTCTTTGAAGAATAATGATTGTTCGTTAGCGAATACATCTGTTCCGAATCCTGATAACTTATCTGCTTGTAAGGCTTTAAGAATCGCTTCATTATCTTGTAATTCCCCACGAGCTGTGTTGATTAAAATTGCGCCATCTTTCATTTTACCGATAAATTCAGCGTCCACCATTTTGTCATTTTTTCCTGGGAAGTAAGGAACGTGTAAACTGACAATATCAGATTCAGTTAATAATTCATCTAATTCTTTATAAGTTAACGTCGCTTTAGCTTCTTCGTTTTCATAAATATCATAACCTAACACTTCAGCACCTAAACCTTTGAAAAGTTTCGCTTCCGTTAAACCGATTTTACCAGTGCCGATAATCCCAACTTTACAGTTACGGATCTCTTTACTAAACATTTCGCCATCCACTTTGAAGTTTTTATTAGCTGTTCTCATGGTTGTGTGAGCCGTTGATCTAAGTAACATCATGGCAAGTGTTAATGATAATTCAGCAATGGCGTTTGGAGAATAAGAAGGAACACGAGCAACTGACATGTTGAATTCCTCAGCAGCTTTTAAATCAATATGGTTAAAACCAACTGTCCGAGTGAAGACATATTTAATGCCTTCTTTCGCCATTTTTTCAATGTTTGTACGGTCCGCCGTACAGTTTCCACGTAATAATACCGCGTCATGATTTGCAAACGTTTCTGGGTTTTCAGAAGTTAATAAGTCTTCTATTAACGTTAAGTTAAAATTATATTTGTTTAATTGGTTGAAAAATGGTACTTCGTTTTCTCTTACACCGTAGCAAGCTATTTTTAAAGTCATGGTAAATATCCCCTTTAGTTTTTAATTAAAATAATCCTGATTTACTAATAATTTCTAATACGACAATCCAAATTGGTGTCATGATAACTGCGGTAACTGTGGAAATTAGTGAACAGTTAGAAGCGAGTATTGCTTCTTTGTCAAAACTAATCGCATAAGCTGCAGCGACTGTGGCAGTAGGTGTTGCCATCATAATAACGATAGTTGCTAAGGCCTCAAAGCTGACAGGTAAGATACCAGTTACTGTTAAAACAGTAAGTAAAATAATGTTAAGTGCTGGAACTAAGATAACTTTAGCGAAGCTGTAATACCAAGAAGTTTTATCCGTCGCTGCTTTTTTAAAGCTAACTTCTCCAAGAGTGGCACCAATAGCAAGCCAAGCAAGTGGTGATGCTAAACCCGCTAAGAAAGTCATTGGTTTGAATAACCAGATTGCCGTTTGGTCAATTCTTAAAAAGGCAACTTGTTGTGTCGCACCATCAAGTCCTGCAACAGTTACTTGTGGCATATAGCCTTGGAAAACCCAGATGAAAAGACCCGCAAATGTGGCTAAAACGATTGGATTTAAGAACATTGTTTTGATATTTTTTAATTCCATTTTTAGACCACTCATTTTGATGTAACCATATGAGTATAAGAAAATACGGTAACCAATGTTGAAGATTGAGCTGAACATTACACCAACTGGACCGTAGATGGCACTAACGATTGGTGTACCAAAGAATGTTGTTGATCCAAAAATAGTTAACACACGTAAAGTATCTTGTTTGTCACCTTTATATTTCATAAATAATGGCTTAGAAGCAAAGATTAAGATAACGTAGATAATTAAGCCCCAGATTAAAACGTTCATTCCTTGTTTTAATGTTTCTCCATCAATGTCTTGCATAAAAGCATTGAAAGCTAAAGCAGGTAAGGCAACGGTTAAAACTACTTTTGTTAATATTTTTCCAACTTGATCAGTGAATATACCTTTCTTACGACAAAAGAATCCGAGTAAGATGATAAAAATAGTTGATGTAATGGCACTAATAATATTCATGTCTGTTAAGGTAGCTTTTATAATTTCTCCAAAGTTCATGTTTTTCCTCCGATATGTGTTTTTAATCACAATTATTAATATAATAAACATGGCCATGTTTACTTGATATATGTATCTTAAATCAAGTATGTGATAATTTGAACAATATGTAATTAAGTGAAACTAAAGTAACTTATGTAAGTGAATAAAATCACTAATAAAAACGTGTTTACTTGACTATGGAAGTGAAATCTTTTATATTTACATAGATAATTATCTATGTAAGGAGGAGGAATATGGATTACGATAAAGTTTCTGTCGTTTTAAAAGCAATGGCAGACCCTAAGAGGCTAAAAATTATTCATCTTCTATCTAATGGAACGATGTGTGCTTGTGAGGTTTTAGAGCACTTTGATTTTACTCAACCGACACTATCTCATCATATGAAAGTATTAGAAAAAGCAGATATTGTTTCTATGAATAAAAAAGGTCAGTGGCATCATTATGAACTAAAAGAAGAGTTTTTAAATCAAACGATGAGTACAATTGAAGAATTACTACAGGTAAATAAGGAGAGTAAAGAATGAGCTATGCAATAGAGATTAAGGATTTAAAAAAGAAATATGCAACAGGTGTTGAAGCGTTAAAGGGGATTGATTTAACTGTGGAGGCTGGCGACTTTTATGCCTTGCTCGGTCCCAATGGTGCTGGAAAATCAACAACGATTGGCATTATAACGTCATTAGTCAATAAAACATCGGGAAAAGTTAAAGTCTTTGATTATGATATTGATAATCAACTAGTTCAAGCTAAGCAACAAATTGGCTTAGTTCCCCAGGAATTTAATTTTAATCCCTTTGAAACGGTGCAACAGATTGTAGTCAATCAAGCAGGATATTATGGTGTTTCTAGAAAAGAAGCCTTAATCAGAAGTGAAAAATATCTCAAGCAATCAGATTTGTGGGAGAAAAGAGATGTTCGTGCTAGGATGTTGTCCGGTGGAATGAAGCGTCGTTTGATGATTGCTAGAGCCTTAATGCATGAACCAAAATTACTTATATTAGATGAACCAACGGCTGGTGTTGATATCGAGTTACGCCGTGATATGTGGCAGTTTTTACGAGAATTAAATGAAGCAGGAACGACCATTATTTTGACGACTCATTACTTAGAGGAAGCAGAGATGTTGTGCCGAAATATTGGCATTATCCAATCAGGAGAGTTAATTGAAAACACAAGCATGAAAGAATTATTATCTAAATTACAATCAGAAACGTTTATTTTAGATTTAGCTCCAACTGAAAATATACCTGTGATAAAAGGTTATGAAAATTCTTTCGATGGTCAATTAACGTTATCTGTGGAAGTCAAAAAAGAGCAAGGAATGAATGATATTTTTGCTCAATTAACAGAACAAGGAATCACAGTGCAATCTATGCGCAATAAATCAAATCGGTTAGAAGAATTATTCTTAAAAATTACAGAAGAAAAGCAACCAGTGGAGGAGAATCATGCGTAGTCTTTATTTTACAGCATTAAAAAGTTTAGCAGTTAAAGAAACGAATCGTTACTTGAGAATTTGGGTTCAAACCCTTGTGCCACCAGTTATTACAACTTCGCTATATTTTGTGATTTTTGGAAAAATGATAGGTGGACGAATTGGAGAAATGGGTGGATTTTCATACATGGAATTTATCGTTCCAGGTTTGATTATGATGTCGGCTATTACAAGTTCATATTCTAATGTCTCTTCTTCTTTCTTCTCCCAAAAATTTCAAAAGAACATTGAAGAGTTGCTCGTTGCTCCAGTTCCCACACATATTATTATTTGGGGATTTGTCATTGGTGGGGTAGGCCGAAGTTTATTAGTAGGAACCCTAGTTACGATCATTTCACTTTTATTTGTTCCATTGAATGTATTCTCATGGTCAATCGTGATTGTTACATTACTTATGACAGCAATTTTATTTTCATTAGCAGGTTTAATTAATGGTATTTTTGCCCAATCATTTGATGATGTGTCGATTATTCCAACCTTTGTTTTACAACCGTTAACCTATCTCGGAGGAGTGTTTTACTCAATTTCGATGTTGCCACCGATTTGGCAAGCAGTCTCTAAAGTAAATCCGATTGTGTATATGATTTCTGGATTTAGATACGGATTTTTAGGTATGGAAGATGTGTCCTTAGTTATTTCAATGTCGATTTTAATTGTCTTCATCGTCGTACTATACAGTGTTTGTTGGTACCTGATTGAAAAAGGAAGAGGATTAAGAAGTTAATAAGAGTGGTGAAAATGGCGTTTAGCTCCGAGCAACTGGAAGAAATGAAAAATAATTCTCGCTTTTTGAATTGATTTTCCTTTCTGAAGTTGTTGAAGGAGCTGCCATTTGAACCCGGACTAATAAGAGTGGTGAAAATGGCGTTTAGCTCTGAGCAACTGGAAGAAATGAAAAAGAGTAGCAGCTATAGTTGAATAGTTGTTATTCTTTTTTTGAATTGAGAAAGCGTATACAAAAAAAGGTTGCTATCGTATGATGAAAAAGAGGAGTGAAATTAATGAGAAGAAAGATAGGGAAGATAGGTTTAGTTGTTGTCGCTATCATTTGGGGAACTGGTTTTGTAGCAACAGCGCTAGCATTAGATAACTACACACCGTATCAAATTTTGGCAATTCGTTTTACTGTGGCTTTCATTATTTTATTTCTAATTAATCTGAAAAAATTAAACACCTTATCTAAAAAGACTTTATTTAGAGGAAGCCTCTTAGGAACTGTTTTATTTTTGGCATTCGCCTTTCAAACAGTAGGGCTTCAATATACAACAGCTTCAAAAAATGCTTTCTTAACAGCCGTTAATGTCGTCATAGTACCTTTTTTAAGCTTTTTGGTTTTGAAAAAGAAACTACCTATCAAAAACTTTATTGGTAGTTTTATCACACTTATTGGGATTGGGCTATTATCATTAACAAGTTCAATTAGTGGCTTTAATTTTGGTGATATTCTTACTTTGGTTTGTGCTCTTTTTTTCGCCTTGCAAATTTTTGTGACAGATCTTTTTGTGGCGGAAGAAGAAACGTGGGCGTTGATGTTACTTCAAATGGGAGCAGCTGCTCTGCTATCATGGGTCACTCTTTTTATTACAGGGGAAAGTGCTATCGACTACCAACCGATTAATTTACTACCAGTTCTATATTTAGGATTAGCAAGCACCTTACTAGCATACTTCCTTCAAACTGTCTCGCAAAAATATACGACTAGTTCAGAAGCAGCGATTATTTTATCAACAGAAGCTTTTTTTGGCATGTTAGGTTCAGTTCTTTTATTAAATGAAGAGATATCAATGAATATGTTAATTGGTGGGGTATTGATTTTTATTGGTATTTTAGTGGTTGAACTGGATTTTGGAAATAAATTGAAAATTAATAATAGTAATACTTAGGGTGTTGCAGAAGTCGTTTCGGTGGGAATAAGCTGAACACTTCTGTCACACTTTTTTTTTAATAGTCGTTGACAACACGAAAATAGTCTGATATCATTCATTCTTGTAAAGCGTAATGATTACGATTTAAAAAAGATGTGGAGGATGAGTAATGAAGAAACGACTATTTTTAGGTCTATTTATAATAGGATTAATGGGTATTATAAGCGCATGTGGTACGGGAAATAAAAAAGAAGTTGATAAGAATAAACTTCAAATTATGACGAGTTTTTATCCTATGTATGATTTTACAAAACATATTGTGGGGGATGAAGTGGAGGTAAGTTTATTAATTTCTGCTGGAACAGAAGCTCATGATTATGAGCCGTCAGCTAAAGATATGAAGAAAATTCAAGATTCAGATGCTTTTGTCTATAACAATGAAAACATGGAAACATGGGTTCCTTCAATGGAAACAACGTTAAAGGAAGGTAAAGTTAAGGCTATTAAAGCAACTGAAAATATGGTTTTACTTCCAGGAAGTGAGGAGGGGCATCATCATGAGCACGGGGAACATAAACATGATGAAAAAGAAGGTCATGATCATAGCGAAGAAGAGCATGGGCATTCTCACGCTTTTGACCCACACGTTTGGTTGGCTCCCAGTTTAGCCATTAAAGAAGTTAAAGAGATTAGTGATCAGTTAATTAAACAATTTCCAGATAAAAAGGAAGCATTTACTAAAAATACAGAAGAGTATATTAAAGAGTTAGAAGCTTTAGATGCGAACTATCAAGAAACATTAGCAAATGCGAAACAGAAAAATTTTGTGACGCAACATGCTGCTTTTGGTTATCTAGCCATGGAATATGGTTTAAATCAAGTGCCGATTGCAGGATTATCCCCTGATCAAGAACCTTCAGCAGCTAAATTAGTAGAACTAAAAAAATATGTTGAAGAAAATAAGATTAAATATATTTATTTTGAATCAAATGCCTCAGATGCAGTGGCTAAAACTTTAGCCAAGGAAACAAAAGTTGAATTGTTAGTGTTAAACACATTGGAAGGATTATCAGATAAGGATATTAAAGAAGGAAAAAATTATGTCTCTGTTATGACTGATAATTTAGAAGCTTTAAGTAAAACAACAGGTAACAATAATCAAAATACAATTGCTGTAAAAGAAAAAGAAAAAACATTACAAGACGGTTATTTTGAAGATGATGAAATAAATGATAGACCATTAGCAAACTGGGAAGGTCAGTGGCAATCAGTTTATCCCTATGTATTAGATGGGACACTGGATCAAGTGTTTGATTATAAAGCAAAAATTAATAAAGACAAATCAGCCAAAGAATATAAAACTTACTATCAAGCAGGTTATGAAACTAAAATAAATAAGATTGAGATAGCAGGGAATGAAATAACATATATCGATAGTTCAGGTAAAAAAATGTCTTCAGAATATAAATATTCTGGTTATAAAATTTTAACCTATGATAAAGGCAATCGAGGCGTTCGTTATTGTTTTGAAGCAGAAAATCCGAGTGATGGAGCCTTTAAATATATTCAATTTAGTGACCACACGATTACTGATACCAAAGTGGAACATTTCCATTTGTATTTTGGAAATGAAAGTCATGAAAAATTATATAACCAGTTAGATAATTGGCCTACCTATTATCATAATGATTTATCAGGTAAAGAGATAGCCCAAGAAATGTTAGCTCATTAAGGAGGAATAAGAATGGCAAAAAAATCTAAAATAGCTAAACTTGAAAAACAAAAAGATTTAGTTGGAAAATATGCAGAGATTCGTTATGAATTGAAACAAAATGGCGATTATGAAGGGTTGAGAAAACTCCCTAAAGATGCCAATCCTAATCGCCTAAGATTAAGAGATGAAATTGATGGACGACCTCGTGGCTACATGCGAAAATTTGGAATGTCCCGAATTAACTTTAGAAAATTAGCATATGAAGGTCAAATACCAGGTGTAAAAAAAGCGAGTTGGTAGTTAAAAAGTAAAAATAAATGATAAGATAGGATCAGAAAATTATTAGTTGAATAACGAGGAGGAAACAAAATGAGCATTCCTGTAACAGTCATTTCCGGCTTTTTAGGTGCTGGAAAAACCACTTTAATTAATCAAGTATTAAAAGGATCTGATCTAAAACCTAATGAAGTGGTTATTATTGAAAATGAATTTGGTGAAAAAGGGATTGATCATGAACTTCTAATCCATTCAAAAGAAAACATTTTTCAAATGAACGGTGGTTGTATCTGCTGTAGTTTACGAACTGATTTGATGAGTGCATTAACCTCTATTTTAGATGTGTTTGTTGAAACGGGGAATCCGATTAAGCAAGTGATTATCGAATCAAGTGGTGTTTCTGACCCCCAGCCAATTATTCAAACATTAGTTAGTGCGCCAAAAATTAGTAGTCATTTTTATTTGGATAGTGTTCTCGTTGTGGTTGATAATGAAAATTTTGAAAATAGTTTGGTTTATCCAGAGGTGATGAAACAAATTGCTATGGCAGATCGTATCTTTATTTCAGAAAAAAATGAAATGAAAGTTAGTCGTCAACTAATTGAAAAAATTGAAAGTATGAATCCATTAACTGATTTTTATCCATTTGCTTTAGATGATTCGGCTGAGATGTTAGCAAGTAATGTTTTAAATAATGGCTTGTTTCGTAAGGAAGCTAACTTTTCAAAATCAGAAGATAGTCATCATCACCACCATCATGAGTTCCAGTCTCTGTATTTAGAGGGAGATAGACCAATTAAGAAAAGTCTACTAGAAAACTGGTTATCTGGTTTGATGATGAATTATCAAGAAAATATTTACAGAATGAAAGGCTTTGTTTTGATTGATGATCAAGACTTCCAAATTGAAATTCAAAGTGTAAATCAATTGCTTAATTTTAATATGACGACACGTATACCACAGGGGAAAGTTAATGAATTAATTATCATAGGGAAGAACTTAGATAAAGCGTATTTAGAGAGCAGTTTTAAAAAGATTCAAGATAAAAGTAGAGAGTAGGAAAGTAATTGGAAAAGACCGACATTTCAAGTGCGTACCGCAGACTTAAAAGCCCGAATATCAAGACAAGAAAGCGGGCGCTAAAGATTATTAAAGAGATGAAGCGCGGTAAAATCGCTAAGATGTACGCTTAGTTATTGAAAGATGAAGTTAGTAAGAAATTAATATTGTGATATGATAATAAATGAAAGAGGCGTACGTCAATACGCCTCAATTTAGAACCGTTTTAAACGGGAGCTAGATTAAAATTAAAAGAAATAATCGTTAACCTGCCAAAGTTTAGACGATTATTTCTTTTTGTCTTTTTTGACTTCATTCAATATGCCGAAAATTATAGTTGCGATTAAAGAATCGAAATTAATCATTAGGCTTATTGCTTCCGCTATGGACAAAACTGCCAATCCTTTCCTTAGATTTTGGTAATACGTACGTACTACGCATCACCTCACTTTCGATTAGAGATGGCTTCCGTCAAAACTTTTCTGCCAGATTATTGTCTCACGGATTATAAAAAAAGAGGGAATTAAAAATTATTTTATTCTAGCAGATTCTGTCTTTTTTATTATTAGCTACTATAGCTATTTGTTATTTTTCTGTTTGTGAAAATAACTTGCTAAGCTGTTCTAGTTTTATAATTATTAACATTTTATTAAAGAAAGCACTTTACTTTTTAATCTGGTTGTAGTAAATTGTAGAAGTCAAGTGAAAAAGCAAAAAAATAAAGGAAAGGAGCAAGACTCATGATGACTATTCAATTAATTAATTTCAGCAAATTAAATAGAAAAAGAATGAATCAACGAACTCCTTATCCGGTATCTGTTATTTTTTAGCGTCAGTTTCTTTGTGTATAAAAAGTCACCAAGAGATTAACCTGTTTAAAATAAAAATTATCAACCGATAAAGTGTGGAGCAGTTAGATTCTACATCTTATGGGTTTTTTTGTGCGCTTTTTTAAGTGAAAAGCAAGCTGTTATAGAGAGTGAGGAAAAAAGTTTATGTTAAAAACATTATGGATGTACATTAAGAAACATCCTTTTGCATACGGGGTTGCGACAGTATTTGCCATTATTTCATCGGGATTGACACTGCTTCCGAATCTAGTGATTCAGAAATTTATTGATGCGATTGTGAATAGTGAATTATCAAAAGGTAACTTATGGAATTATTTGTTAGTTTTTTTAATCAGTATTGTCTGTATCTATATTGTGGATGTAATTTGGGTGATAACGTTATTTAGTCAATCTTACAGATTCCAATCAGAAATGAGACGTAAGAGTTACAAGAAGTTGCTGAGTTTAAGAACACCGTTTTATGAGCGCTTCAGGTCTGGAGATTTGATGACCAGGATGACAAGTGATGTGGATTATTTAGGAGACGCAATCGGGTACGGCTTCATGTTGATTGTTTCTAATATCACGTGGGCTGTCAGCATTTTAGTAGCGATGGTATTTACAACATCGTGGAAAGCAGCTTTAGTCAGTGTGTTGCCGCTAATTTTATTTGGGTACATTGTCTTTCTGTTATGGAAAAAAGTGGATGTTCTGTATGAAGATAATCGAGACAATGTCGCAAAATTAAGTAATGAAGTATTAGAAATGGTAGACGGGGTTCGTGTGATGCGAGCTTATGGAAAAAAAGAGTTAGAGCAAGAAAGATTTCAAAAAAGAACAACCGAAGTACTAAAAAAAGCCAATAATTTAGTTGTCTATAACGGGGCGATTGGTCAAGTAGCTAAGTTCTTAATTGGTTTAAGTACTGCAGTTGGTTTAGCTTTTAGTGGTTACTTAATCAATCAAGGGCAAATGACCATTGGACAATTGATCACGTTTCAAATTTATCTAGGGATGTTAAGTGGGGCGGTTTGGGGCCTTTCGGATATTGTTTTAGTTTATCAACAAGGAAATGTCTCTTTTAGAAAAATTGAAGAATTGCTAACATCTGAAGATAGCTTAGAAAAAGAAGGTCAAAGAGAAATTGACCGAATTGATCGCATTGAATTTGAAGACTACGTGTTTCAATATCCAACAGGCGAAGCCACAACCTTAAAGAAAATTGATTTTTATTTAAATCGTGGCGAAACTCTAGGGATTGTCGGTAAAACAGGTAGTGGAAAAACAACGCTTATTCGCCAATTACTTCGCCAATACCCAATTAGTGAAACAGGAGCAATTCGGATTAATGGCCAGTTGATTCAAGATTACAGCATTCAAAATTTAGAAGGATTAATCGGTTATGTGCCACAGGAACACATTTTATTTTCTAAAACAGTGGGACATAATATTCGTTTTGGTAATCGTCAGGCAGATGAATATGCGATGAATGAAGCGATTGAATCAGCTGACTTTACAAAGGATATTGCACGGATGTCAGAAGGCTTGGAAACCTTAATTGGTGAAAAAGGTGTGTCGATTTCTGGTGGACAGAAGCAAAGAGTGTCAATTGCTCGAGCGTTAATCAGAGAACCTGAGCTGTTGATTTTAGACGACAGTTTATCAGCTGTAGATGCGAAAACAGAAAGTGCGATTATTGAAAATATTCGCCAAGTTAGACAAGATAAAACCAATGTCATCGTGACGCATCGACTTTCAGCTGTTGCTCAAGCAGATAAAGTATTAGTCATTGAAGATGGCAAGATTATCGAAGTAGGTAGTCCACAAGAATTATTAGAGTTAAAGGGTTGGTACTACGAACAGTACATGACACAACAAATGGAGGTGGAAGAAAATGAAACTATTTAATCGAACCCTGAGTTATTATAAATATGAGTTACCTATGTACATATTGGGTGTTATCTTGTCACTGATTGCGGCAGCGACATCCATTTATGTACCGATGATAGGGAAACAAATGATTGATTATATTTCAGAACAAGTGAATGCACAACAAGAGATTGCTTTTGGTTTTTTAATTCAAAAATTCGGCTTTTTCATGTTAATTATTTTGTTTAGTAGTTTGTGTGGGTATGCTAGTTATTTACTCCTAGCATATACCTCAAATCGAGTGAGTAAAAGATTACGTGATGAAGCATTTAATCACATGCAAAAACTACCAGTTTCATATTTTGATGACAAGCCAGCCGGAAAAATTTCAGCTAGAATCGTCAATGATGTAGAGTTATTAAGAACGAACTTCTACATTAATTTCAGTAATGCGGTGATTATTGATATTTTAACAATTGGCTCAATTTATGTGGCTTTGTTTATTGTAAGTCCTAAAATAGGAACAGCTTTATTATTGCTATTTCCGTTCTTTATTGTTTGGCAATTAATCTATGCAAAATTAGCGACACCGATTAATAAAAAATGGCGTGAGTCTGTGAGCGATTTGAACAGTCATACAGCTGAAATTGTTCAGGGTGTGTCGATTGTACAACTTTATCATCAACAAGACAGTATGCTAGAAGAATTTGAAGAAACGAATCAAACCTGGTTAGATACTCGGTTAAAATCAATTCGCTTAGATGGCTTTTTATCTTGGGATTTTTCAACGATGATCAAAAATTTGGTGATGTTTGCTGTGTTATTATTCATTGGGACACAGTTTGTAGATGGTGTGATGGGCTTTTCAATTGGAACAATTTATGTGATTATTAATTACATTTCTCGATTATTTGACCCAATACTAGAATTGGTACGAATGATGTCAACCTTGCAACAAGCCTTATCAGGTGGGAGACGTGTGTTTGAACTACTTGATGAACCAATCGAAGCAGATTCTACGGAAATCTTAAATTTTACAGAGGGACATGTCGTATTTGACCACGTGACCTTTGGGTATGATCCTGAAAAAGCAATTTTAAAAGAAATTAATTTTTCAGCGGATAAAGGTGAAACAATCGGTTTAGTCGGACATACTGGGTCAGGGAAAAGCTCAATCATTAATTTATTGTTTCGTTTTTATGACCCACAACAAGGGGCGGTGTTGATTGATGGGCAATCGTTAGCTGATAAAAACCGAGAGAGCATTAGAGAGAATATGGGGATTGTCTTACAGGAACCTTATTTGTTTAGTGGCACCATTGCAACAAATGTTAGTATGAATGACCCTAAAATTACTGATGAGATGGTGACGGAGGCTTTAGAAAAAGTAGGAGGCAAAGACTTAATCGCTAAATTGCCTTTAGGCATTCATGAGCCAGTAGTAGAAAAAGGACAAGCATTTTCATCTGGCGAACGACAGTTAATTGCCTTTGCGAGAACATTAGCCAGTGATCCGAAGATTTTAATTTTAGATGAAGCAACGTCTCACATTGATACTGAAACCGAGGAAATTATTCAACATGCGATGGAAGTTGTTAAAGAAGGGCGAACAACGTTTATCGTGGCTCACCGACTATCAACGATACAAAATGCTAATCAAATCCTAGTTTTAGATAATGGCGAAATCAAAGAACAAGGAACCCATGAAAGTTTATTATCTATGGATAGCTATTATGCTGAAATGTACCGATTACAGGCACAAGGCGCTGCGAGTTAATCAATTACCTTTTTTACTTACTCATTTTAGTGAGAAGTAAAAAAGGTTTTTTTATTTGAAATTACCTAGTAACTAAATTTGGTTATGTATATAATGAAAAGGATTCTAACTATAGAAAGAAGCCTATAACATGTCAAAAATATTAATCGCTTATTCCACTGTGGATGGACAAACAAAAAAGATAGCAGAAACTTTATCCGAAAACATAAAAGGTGAGGTAGTTGTTAAACGGTTTGAAGAAATCAAAGATATCACGGAGTTTGATAAAATAATCATCGGTTCTTCCATTCGTTATGGTAAATTTCCTAAAAAATTATATCGCTTTGTTGAAAAAAATCAGAAAGAACTAGAAGAAAGACAAGCCGACTTTTTTGGTGTTAATTTAATTGCGAGAAACCCAGAAAAATGTGTGGTTGAAAACAATGTCTACGTCAGAAAATTTTTAGATAAAATCAGTTGGAAACCTAATAAAGTTCAAATTTACGCGGGAGCTTTGAATTACACAACGTATAAATTATTTGATAAAAAAATGATTCAATTAATTATGAAGATGACAGATGGTCCTACTAATCCTAGCGTAGATTTAGAATTTACGGATTGGGAGAAGGTTTGTGAGTATGCTGAGGTGGTTAATCATAGGTAATTATGGTAAAACAGATGTAGAGAGGTATTAAATAGGATAGCTAAAAACGAAGGTGAGAGTGCTTTTTTAAAACTAAACGGTGTGACAGAAGTATTCAGCTTCTTATTTCTTGAAGCTGAATACTTCTGTCACAACCGTGGTCTTATTTATACGAATATTCTTTAATAGTCAGGGGATAAAAAGTCTGCTTTTTATTTAATTACCAAATTAAATAGTGTTTATACCTAAAAGGAAGCTCTTTATTCTTCACAAGGCACTACATTTAGATTAATTTATGGATAGCATTATTTTATTTTGACAGCTACCTCATTAACATAACCGTACCATTTTCCAGCATCATCAAATAGAGATAAATAAGTGCTTCCATTTTGATGATAATATTTACCTTTAGCGACAAAAGTTTTGCTTACCATACTCTTCCCGTTGACCTTATATTTCCAATTAAAGTTGGACCATGTATTGTAATTGATTTTAGAAAAAATTACACGTCTCCCGTCTTTAACATAAGCGCCCTGGGGACCATTTCCTACAGTTATAGCCTTTTCATTTATATAACCATACCAATTCCCTTTACTATCAAATAAAGATAAGTAAACAGAACCATTTTGATGATAATATTTACCTCTAGAAATAAAGGTTCTATTTGAAATATCTTTACCATTAAGCTTATACTTCCAGTTAAAGCTAGACCATGTATTGTAATTTTCTTTAATTAATGTTACAAACCTGCCATCTTTAATGTAAGCTCCTTGAGAACCATTTCCTACAGTAACAGCTTTTTCATTCACGTAACCGTGCCAATTTCCTTTATCGTCGTGTAATGAAACATAAGTTGAACCATTCTTATGGTAGTACTTTCCGTGAGAGATAAAAGTTTTGTTAACTAAATTTTTGCCTGGTTCGCGGAATTTCCAATTAAAATTAGACCATGTGTTGTAGTTTTCGCTAATAAAGGTTACATATTTTTCATCTTTAATATAGTTACCTTCTGGTTTCTCAGGTTTAACTTTGAGTGATGTTATAGCTTTATCTAGATTATTAGTAGCTGAATTAACTTGAATTTGAGTCGCTTTAGAATCATCCATTACTTTTTTAGCGTTAGCTTTTTCATCTTTAACAACTTGTACGCTTTCAACTGTATATTTAGATTCATCTTTAAGTGCTTTATCAGCACGTGAGATTGCAGCCTTTAATTCAGTTTTGTTAACCACTACTGGTTTAACTTTAAGTGCATTTACTGATCTATTTAGATCAGCGGTTGCTTTATCAACTTGAGTTTGAGTTGATTTTGCGTCTTTTTCAACACGTTCAGCGTTAGCTTTCGAGGCTTTAACAACTTGTACGCTTTCAACTGTATAGTTAGCTTCATCTTTAAGTGCAGTATTAGCACGTGAGATTGCAGCCTTTAATTCAGTTTTGTTAGCTTCAACAGACTTAGCAACTAAACCTTTAATAGCGTTTTGTAAGTTAGCATTCGCTGTATCAACTTGTTGTTGAGTAGCTCCTGCATTACTGTTTACTTTTTTAGCAGTGTTATTTACTGATTGTAAATTAGAAACACTTTCAGAAGTATATTTCCCTGATTCAGCTAATTTTGCATCAGCTTCTTTAATTGAAGCTTGTAATGAGGCTTTATTTACAACAGGATCAATCGGGCCTTCACCTGAAAGTTCTAGTTTTTTGAAACGATATCTTAAAGCACTTTCAGCATTATCAACATCGTATTGGTTTGCGCCTGGATCATTGAAAATAGCTGTTGCATTATTATATTGTTTCGCAAATGGTTCGAAAGTTGCAGATGTGTAAGCATGTGGGGTGTTCATAGCAGGCGTTGACTCGTTAATCAATGCTCCCAAAGCAGTTTTATCAGCAGATTCGATAGGTGCTTCCACCATACCATTGATAGCGTTTCTTAATTGTTGGTTAGAACTATTAATTGTCGCCTGATCAGTATTAGGGTTATTAAATACATTGTATGCGTTTTGTAACGCTGAATTTAATGCAGCAATACTGTTATTAGTGTAAGATACACCATTATTTTGAATAGCCTCAGCTTCATTAATTGAAGTACCTAAAGCACCTTTATCTAATCCAACCACTGGTTTAGCGGGTTGTAAAGGATTATTTACAGCTCCTGGTGCAATCGGGTTATTAATTAAATTAACGTCCCCTGATATTGCATTTACAATTTTTGATTCTGTTGCTGATACATATTGTGCTGGTACTTCTCCAGCTGCCGTATAGAAAAATGCACTAACGGTAAAGTTTAAGTAGAATGAACTAAATTGATTATTTGAAACATCTCGAGTTGCACGTGCCACTCGAGTTCCAGCAGGGTATAAATAGCCATCAGTTGATTCTAAATCTATTGTTGTAACCCCCCACTGAGCATATGCTCGTCCGTCTGTGAAATATTTTGATGATGCTTCAACAGTCAGTTCTTCATTGAGTATTGGTAGTGAATTTCCTCCAAATACAACAGTTCCTATTAGTAAACTAGAAACAATTACTTTTAACGTTACCTTTTTCATTATTTTTTCCTCCAGTACAAAATAATAACAACATTAATATTATATCCTTAATAAAAAATTTAATCTACATATTTCAAACAAATTTTATTTGACTTCTACAGATATTTTAATGGTTTCGGGAAAATAAATTGTTAGACAACTCCATTTTCAAATGATTTATGGATAAGTAATGGTCAGTGAAATTTCGATAATAATTTCTACGCTAGGTTAGTTTTCTTAGTATGGGTTGTTTAATTTAGAAAAAACAACTGAGAAAATAAAAAAACTATGATGTCCTATTTATGGTATGGAAATTTTATTTGGTGAAGATGAGTCAGTAGTTGTGAAAGAAATGGGAACATTTGGTTCGTTCACGGTGTTTTTCCCCACTCTGAAAATAACGCAGATAATTAAAACAAGTTGAAATAAAAATAGATCAAACTAAATTATTTTAATTAAACTCATCTAAATAAGCCTTTAAGGATACCGTAAACCGTTCCTCAAAGGCTTATTTTTCTATGTTCTTGGTCTTGGATCTGTAAAGTAAAGCATCTCTTCTTTATACTTAATGAGAGCTTTATCCCAAACTGCAGGGGAATTCATCACACAAGAAAGACCATTCAAAACGTTCCCTACTTTGTAATCAACATCCTCATCTAAAACATTTAGAACACGGTCATAACGTTGTTCAAAGCCATTAAAATCATGACGTAAGACGTTCATGGTTAAGGTTTCTCCGTCTTCTTTAACAATCGTATAAGGATAATTTTCAGTAAAAAGATATTCAGGTAATACTTTTTCTTCCACACCATGCATGCTAGTATTTCTAGCAAACGGTGCCCCTAACATGACAATTTTTCCACCACGACGGTAAACTTCACTTAAAGGCGAATTAACCCCAACAGGTGTGTGATCTTTGTAGTGATTTTCAGTAAATTCTTCCGCGTCTTTCCCCCATGCAGCTAGGCTGTGAGTTGGGTGTAAACTACGATAAACATTGTCAGATAAACGCATGGTTTCAGGAATAACACCAATACAAACAGGTGTATTCACCACATCAAACGTTGGATTTTCAGGTAACACATTTTTATAACTAAAGGTTGGAATAAGTAGTGTTCCTTCTGAAACTGTTTCTTTCAGTGCTTCAATGACAGCTTCTGGTCCCCCTTCAATTTGGTCGTCCACACGCAACGCATTGTAAGAAGAATGAACAACGATAATATCATCCTTTTCTACTCCTAAATTTCTTAAATCAGTGATAATTTGTTTTGGATCTAACATGAAATTCCTCCTAGAATTGACTTATTTTTGATAGAGAAAAACGAATTTATTTTCAGTTGAATGTTCATCAGAATAAAGATAATTAGGGTGATTAAATTGTTTGATACCATCAAGAGTGGTGACATTGTTTTCAGCTAAAAACCGAACCATCTCACCACGTGCCATTTTAGCTAAAGTGGCTTTAACTTTCAATCTACTCTCGATGATTTGTGCGAAAACAATCTCAATCATCGGTTGATTCTCATTAAGAAAAGGTGTGATTGTTTTAGAATACTCTTTTGAAGCCAAATTGATAATGGGTTCATTATTGTTTGATAAAAAATCGTAGAGACTATGACTCCAAAATTGGTAAAGATTGTTACAGCCATCTACAGATAGAGGGGCTTGCATCTCTAGACGATAAGGAATAATACCATCAAAAGGGCGTAAAATACCATAAAATCCAGAAAGAATACGTAAGTTATCTTGAAGATATCCGAGTTCAGTTTCTGTTAGTAAATCAGGTGCCATGTATTGATACTGGAGTCCCTTGTAGCTCATGATGGCTGGTACCGTATGTGACTTTAAATTAGCTACCTCGATTCGTTCATAATTTTCTTGGGCTAGTTTGTCATTACATTTCCAAAGAGCTTTAGCTTCTTGATAAGATAATTTTTTTAATTCAGTTAGGATTTTTGCTGTTTTATCTAAAAGTTGAGGCTGACTTTCTGGAAAGAAGAAGTCTTGTTCTGAATTCATTTGTTTTGTTGGAGAAATAATAATTTTCATAAAAAAACCGCCTTTATTGTCATCATCAATATTCTAACCTACCTATTAGGTAAAAGAAAGAAAAGCTGATTTTTATTTTTTAAGTCAGTTATTTCCCGATTTAACTCAATATGATAGCGCTAATTATTAACAATTTAATAATTTAGAGTTAATACGTTCGTTTTTTAACGTTGAAAATTTAAGTTAATCCTGTTATGATAACCAAATAAGAAAACCATATAGTTCTAGTAATACGGTCTAGAAGTCTCTACAAGTTACCCGTAAAGTAGCTTACTATGGCAAAGGTCAAGTTATGTCCTTCTGCCGTGACAGGTGGTTTTTCACTTTTTAGGAGGAGAGAAGGACACATGAAAGAAAAAATGGATCAATTTTTCGGAATTACCGAATCAGGGTCAACGTTTAAACGAGAAATAACAGGAGGATTTACAGCATTTTTAGCGATGTCCTACGTCATTTTTGTTAACCCGATTATTCTGGGTCAAGCAGGTATGCCAAAGGATGCAGTCTTTATGTCGACCATCATTTCATCAGCTATAGCCATGTTAATTATGGGCTTGTGGGCAAGATTTCCACTAGGTTTAGCTCCGTGTATGTCAATGAATGCTTTCTTTGCCTATTCAGTTGTACTGCAAATGGGAAAAAGTTGGGAAGAAGCGTTAGCAAGCGTATTAGTGGCTTCTGTGTTGTTTTTGATTTTAGCTTTTTCAGGTGCTAGATCAAAGATTATTAAAGCCATTCCAGTGACAGTTAAACAGGCTGGAACGGTTGGTCTGGGAATTTTTATTGCTTTTGTTAGTTTTAAAAATTCAGGCATTATTGTACCTGATGAGGGCATGTTTATTAAATTTGGTGGTTTTGACAATCCTAACGTAATCATTGCTTTCTTTGGAATTATGACGGCAGCTTTTTTCTTAGTTCGTAAAAATCAATACGCTGTTTTTTTAGGAATGATTGGAGCAGCAGTTTGTGGGTTGTTTATCCGACTAGGTGTTTCAATGAATTGGTTTCATCTTAGTGAAACCGTGGTAGCAAGCTTGCCACAATTACCTAAAGGTTCACCAGTTGTCGTACCAACAGGGCCTATGGAATCTATGTTAGATAATACTTTTTTAGTAGCTATTAAAAATTTAGATAAGATGTTATCACTAGATTCTATCATTATTATTTTAACGTTCTTATTTTTAGATTTTTTTGGAACAGCAACCACTCTATCTGCAGCAGCTACTCAAGTATCAGATATCAAACGAGAAAATTTTGAAGATAACAAACGTATTTATAGTGCCGACGCTTTAGGAACTTTCTTTGGCTCACTATTTGGCACATCAAGTCTTTCAACCTATATTGAATCAGTTTCAGGTATTATTGCTGGGGCTAGAACAGGCTTAATGAGTGTGGTAGTAGCAGGACTTTTCTTATTATCAGCCTTTTTCTATCCAGTGTTATCCCTTGTGACACCAGCTGTAACCACACCGGCTATGGTTGTGATTGGCATCTTTATGATGCAAAATATCACGAACATCAAATGGGATGGTGGTTTTGAAGAAATTATTCCTGCCTTCTTAACGATTGTCATGATGCCACTAACAGGATCAATTGCTTTGGGACTTGTATTAGGTTTTCTAGCTTATGAGCTCTGCATGATTTTTGCTGGTCGAATCAAAGAAATCCCAACAGTCATGCATGTAATTACGATTATATCAATTGCCTATCTGTTTACAGTGTAGAAATAAACAAGTCCTTCCCCACGATTTAATTTTGTGGTGAAGGACTTATTTTGAGTTTTTATTAAAGTATCCAGAGGACATACGACAAATTTTTAAATTTGCGCCAAATTTGACGTAAATTTAAAAATTTGTCGTATGTAGAAAGGGAATATTTCTAGATTAATTGAACTCTTCATATCAAAATAATTCTTTGATATTCTCCCTTTTTGTAGCTAATTATTGTACAATTAAGAATAAAGAAAAAGAAATGACTGAAGAGGTAAGCTATGAAAAAAAATGTGACGATTTCTGATGTTGCTAAACAAGCAGAAGTCTCTAAAACTACTATTTCAAGGTATTTAAATGGTCACTTTGGCAATATGTCTTCTGAAACAAAGGACCGAATAGAACAGGTTATTTCGGAGTTAAATTATCGACCTAATCGTCAAGCGCAAGCCTTGAAATCTAAACGGAGCTTTTTGATTGGTGTGATTGTTTCAGATATATCTAATATGTACTCATCACTCCTTTTAAAAGGAATTGGAGAAGTTTTAGGAGAGGCAGGCTACCAAATGATTATTATGGATGCTGCTAATTCAATTGAGAAAGAACAAGATTTATTACATAAATTAATTGATCAAAGTGTAGAAGGCATTATTCTACAGCCATCATTAAGAGAGGCCAGTCATTACCAATTTATCAAAGATGAAAATATCCCATTATTGTTAGTTGATAGAGGGATTGAACCGCTTATTTTTCCTTTAGTTACAACAGATAATGAAACGGCAACTAAAAAAATGATTAAACAAATTTTAGATAAACAATATGAACGTGTGGTGGTTGTAAGTGAACCATTAGCCGATATTGTTACAAGAGAAATTAGGTATCATTCTATTAAAGAAGTCGTTGAAACAAAGAATTGTTTGCTTAATTTAGTAGAGGTGACGAAAGAAACTAATTTAAATCATGAGATTGAAAAATGTTTGAAGTATCATGAAAAAACCGCGATTTTTGCTTCTAATGGTAAGATGTTAATGGAAATTTTAACAATCTTAATCACAGAAAAGATCGAATTACCTGATGAAATCGGTATTACAGGTTTTGATGATTGGAACCTTTCAGCCCTTGTCGGACCAGGAATTACAAGTATTGAGCAACAAACACAAGCGATTGGTAATGTTTCAGGAACGCAAATGTTATCTTATTTAGAAGATGAAACAAAAGAAAATGAAACTAAAATTGTTTCGGCTATAATAAGAACGAGAAATTCTATTTAATAAATGTTATTTAATAAAAAAAATAAAAGCATTCGCCGTTTAGGAAACCGATTTCCTAAACGGCGAATGCTTTTTATGATGTTTTTTAAAAAGAAAACGCTTGCTTTATTTGGTTAACCGGTTTACCATTTGTTTATAGAAACCGGTTAACCAATTGAAAGGACAGTGTAAAAATGAAATCTATCGTACTAAATTTATTAGTATTTAATCAACAATTTGTTGAAGGTAAGACACAAAAAGAACTTGTTGAAAAAGGAATTGAGTTAGGATTTAACCAAATAGAAGTCAGAAGAGAGTATTTTAGAGAGTTAAAAAGTGAGCTATTAGATATTAAAAAAATTGTAGATAAATCAAATATCAAGTTATTTTATAGCGTTCCTGAAGAAGTTTTTGTAATGGGTGAGATTAACCCTCATCTAACAGACTATCTTTTAGAAGCGAAAGAAATGGGTGCTCATCATATTAAGTTTAATATAGGTGATTTTGAGAATTATCATGGAAAACTAACAAAATTAAAAAAATTAACTGAATCTGGCATTAACGTCAGAATTGAAAATGACCAAACAGAAATTTCAGGAAAAATAAAAGCTATCGATGAATTTATGAAAGCGGTAACTCATGAAGGCATTGAAATAAGTTATGTGTATGATCTTGGAAATTGGCGTTTTGTTGGCGAGGATGAAAGAGAGGCAGCACAAAAACTAACAAAATATGTCACTTATATTCATGTTAAGGATGTTGAAAATTTATCAGGAAAACCTGTTGCAGCAGCTTTAGATCAGGGTGAGATTAATTGGCGAGAAATTTTAGACATATTACCAACAGAAATTCCAATCGCTATCGAATATCCAACAACTACCGATGAAGAAATAAAAACAGCTAAAAAATTATTAGAGGAAGTGTAACCATGGAAAATCAAACAAAAATCGATCCAGAAAAATTTGCCTATCATTTCGTAGATACGATCAAACGTCCCAATATGGGAACTGAGGAAATGGAAAAAGCAGCAAAAGAATCATTAGCAGCTTACTTAACAGCGTATTACATTGCTCAAAGATTTAATAATTTGGAGAATAATTTTTTTAAAGAAGAACAACATCATGAAGTGTCTACGTATCAAAAAATATTAAGTGAACTTAATCAATACTAACAAGGGGAGGTTTTATTGTGGCAAGTGCTATAACAGGAATTTTATTAATTATTACATTTGCAATATTTATTGTATATGCCATGAAAGGTGGTAACTTAACGGTTGGATTCTTTGTGATGGCAGTCTTATGGACAATCATCGGCATGGTTCCTTTTAATCAAGCGATTAAGGAAATTTTTACAGACCCAGTTTTAAATTACGGGAAAACAGCGTCCTATATCATTTTTGGCTCATGGTTTGGACGTGTGTTAGTTGATACAGGAATTGCTGGAAGTATTAGTCGACGAACGGAGAAGGTTGGCAAGAAAAGTCCAGTTATCGCAACCATTTTAATTGCGTTAGTTATTGCCTTAATATTCACTAGCTCTTATGGTGTGGGTTCAGCAATTGCAGTTGGTGTGATATTACTTCCTATTATGTTTTCCATGGGTGTTCCCAAACATATTGCTGTAACCGTTTTTACGATGTCAATTGGTGCGGCAATGTATGTTAATAATGTATTGTTTGTTCAATTTCAAGTATTCTTTCCTAAAGTTGAGTGGGGAAGTCACTATCAACGTTTTGGTTTTGTAGCAATGGGAATTCAAATGGCGATTGTTATTCTGTTTATCTTATTTAATGCAAAGAAAATAAAAAATGGACAAGCAGTCATTATTGCAGAAGAAGAAGGTGTAGAACAAGTGGAAGTGTCTAAATGGACCTACATCTTGCCAGTTCTTCCTGTTTTGTTAAGTATTTTTGCTAAATGGGATGCTATACCAGCTTTACTAATTTCAATTATTATTGCCTTTTTAACCACTGGTAATATGAAAAGCTACACTAGATTTGTAACAAAGATGAATGAAACAGCAAAACATGCGATTAGTGATATTGCTGGTCTCTTAATTATGTTATTTGTGTTAACTATGTTTCAATCAGCAGCGATTCATGCGATGTCAGGCTTTACGGATATTTTCCAAGCGATCTTACCAAGTAGTAAATTAGTTTTAGTCATCATAGTCGCAATAGTTGCTCCACTTTCTTACTTTAGAGGACCGTTAATGCTTTACGGAGCGGGAGCCGCTACTGCAGCGATCTTTGTTGGAACAGGGATGTTTGATCAATACTTTTTATACGGATTACTCGTAGTTCCTTCGATGATGGGTGTTTCAGCTTGTATTACCCAATCATGGAATTTATGGTCAGTTCAGTATGCAGAACTGGATACAAAAACATTTCTTTTAACAGGTCTACCTTGGGCATGGGTAGCCACGGTTTTAAATCTATTTGCCGCTTACTTTTTACTATAACAATTAATGGAGGAATGAATCATGAGTAAATTTTTAACAATCGGAGAACCAATTGCCCTTTTCGGGTCAGAGGAAGTCGATAAAAGTTTGAAGGATGCAAAACACTTTCAAAAATTTTTAGCAGGAGCAGAAGTTAATGTTGCTGTAGGTGTGTCAAGATATGGTCATAGTACAGAATATATTACGTCCTTAGGAAAAGATCCTTTTGGTGATTTTATAAAAGATCAATTAGTGGAAAATAATATCGGAACAAATTACATTTCTGAATCAGATGAATATTGGACAGCGTTTCAGTTAAAAGATCGTGTAAGTCACGGAGATCCAAGTATTCATTATTTTAGAAAAGGTTCGGCAGCAGCTCATTTCAAGAAAGAAAATTTAAATAAAATTGATTTTTCAGAAGTCAAAATGGCTCATTTATCAGGCATTTTCCCAGCCATTTCTAGTGATGCTTTAGAAAGTTTCAGGTACTTTGTTGAATTATTAGAAAAAAATCAAGTTAGAACAACTTTTGATCCGAATCTACGCCCACAACTATGGGAAAATCAAGAAATAATGGTCAAGACGATTAATGAATTAGCTTCTCATGCCAATATTATTTTACCAGGGATCAATGAAGGTGAGATTTTAGTTGGCAGTAGAGATCCTGAAGTAATTGCTGATTTTTATTTGGCTAACGGGAATCAAACTGAAGCGGTCATTGTTAAATTAGGAGCAGAAGGAGCGTTTGTTAAAGAGAGAAACGGAAACACTTTTGTTGTCAAAGGTTTTGAAGTAGCAGAAGTAGTGGATACAGTGGGAGCTGGTGACGGTTTTGCGGCTGGCGTAATTAGTGCCTTAATTGAAGGATTAAGCATAAAAGAGGCTGTTATCAGAGGAAATGCAACAGGAGCATTCGCCGTTCAAACACCAGGGGATAATGATGGTTACCCAACGCCTGATAGGTTAGAAAAATTTTTAGCAAAAGAAAAGGTGCTTTAAGATGAAATTACAAGTAGCTATAGACCGAGTAACTTTAGAAGAAGCAGTTGAGTTAGCTAGTCAATTAAATGGAAAAGTCGATATCATTGAGATGGGAACATCTTTAATCAAAGATTATGGCAACGAAGCGATTGTGAAGCTAAAAGAAGTATTACCAAATAGCCAACTTTTAGTAGATATTAAAACCATTGATGAAGGGCAATACGAATTTAGTCAGGGATTCAAACACGGTGCAGATATGTTAACGGTAATGGGAGCTGCATCTCTTGATACGATTAGATTATGTGAGCAAGTGGCTAAAGACTATCAAAAAACGATGATGATTGATTTATTAGAAGTGGAAAATTCTAAAATCGAGCAATTACAAGAATTTGAATCAGCTATTTTCTGTGTACATCACTCAATTGATAAGACAGATTCTTGGAATGTTGTGGAGACTGTAGCTGGGTTTAAAGAAAAATTTCCGCAGATTAAACGCTTAGCTATTGCTGGTGGTATTGATTTATTTCAAGCAGAGAAGCTTAAGAAACAAGGATTGATGGAAATTGTTATCGTAGGTTCAAGTATTACAAAAACAACAGAACCAGAAATCAAAGCTAAAAAATTTATGGAGGTTATTGTCTAATGGATGCAATTAAACTAGTAATGGAAGAAATAAATACGGTAATGAATTTAGTTGATGAGAAGGAACTAGATACAGCATTACCTTATTTTTCAAAAGAGAAACGAATTTTTATCACAGGAGCTGGTCGCAGTGGCTTTCAAGCGAAAGGCTTTGCGATGCGTTTAATGCATATCGGTTATACTGATTTTGTTTTGGGTGAAACAATCACGCCTTCAATTAAAGAAGGAGATACTTGGGTGGCTATCTCAGGTTCAGGCACAACTAAAGGAATCTTAATGGAAACAGAGGTAGCTAAAGAAAAAGGCCTTAAAATAATCGCTTTAACGAGTGCTAAAGAATCTAAATTAGCACAATTAGCGGATCATACAATTATTGTGCCAGGGGCAACTAAAACAGGTGCAGGTGTTAAATCACAACAACTACTCTCATCTTTATTTGATCAAACCGTCCATATTACATTAGATGCACTAACGTTAAAATTAGCAGAAAGAGATAATACCTCTAATCAAGAAGCTTTAGCAAGTCATGTCAATGTTGAATAAGAATCGAGGATAAACATGAAACGAGTGAATTTATTACTGAAATTAGAAGAGGCAGGTATTGTGGCAGTTGTTAGAAGTAAAACACAAAAAGAAGGACTATTAGTCAGTCAGAGTCTTTTGAATAACGGAATTAAGGCTATCGAAGTGACGCTAACAACCCCTAATGCTCTAGAAATAATTAAAGAACTACGAGAAATATCCAACGATGATGAAATTATTATTGGGGCTGGTACAGTGATTGATGAAAATATGGCAGCTATTGCGATACTTTCAGGAGCGGAATTTATTGTGAGCCCAGTTTTTGATTTAGAGGTTTGCAAGCTTTGCCACTTGTATCAAATCCCTTACATTCCGGGCTGTATGACTATATCAGAGATGAAAATAGCACTAAATTCAGGCGTCGATGTGATAAAATTATTTCCTAGTAATCATTATGAACCTACAATTATTTCAACCATTAAGTCCCCATTACCCCAAATAAATATCATGCCTAGTGGTGGCGTTAATTTAGACAATATAACTGACTGGTTAGAAGCAGGAGCTTTAATGATCAGTGTAGGTGGCGAGTTAACAAAGTCATCTGAAAATGTAGAGAATTTAGCTAAAAAGTATTTAGAAAAATTAAAAGAGTATCAAGAAAATAAATAAAAAAATAGTAAAAAAGACGTTTTGCTCCAGTTGTTTGGAGTTTAGCGCCTTTTTCACCACATTGTTTTAGTTAGGGTTCAAAAGGCAACTCCTACGACAACTTCAGAACTGCTAATCAATTCAAGAAGCACGAATTGTTTATCATTTCTTCCAGTTGTTTGGAGTTTGGCGCCTTTTTCACCACATTGTTTTAGTTATCTCATTGGTAACTCTATCTTAAATGTAGTTCCTAAACCAAGTTCACTTTCCACAGAAATAGTTCCATGATGACTATCAATAATGCTCTTAACAATCGATAACCCGATTCCCTGACCGCCTAAAGATCTGTTTCTAGAAGGATCAGTCATATAAAAGCGATTAAAAATAAAAGGTAAATGTTCGGTATCAATCCCAATCCCATTATCTTTGATATTAAGGTAGATAAGATGGGTATCGTGAGTCAATTGAAGTGTTATCTTACCATTTCTTTGTGTAAATTTAATAGCATTGTTCAAAATATTGGTCAACACTTGTTGTAATCTGTCCTTATCACCATGGAAGTTAATAGGTTCTCCAGTTAAAGTAAGGATTAAGTTTTTAGCTGCTATTTGGCTTGAAAAATTAGCAATAACAGATTGTGATAATTCATATAAATCGAAGGCTGTGATAGTTAAATTAGCCGTATTTTCTTTTACTTGATTGAGTAGTTCCAAATCATTGATTAAACGAGTTAAACGATCGACTTCATCATAACAAAGCTGTAACCTATCAGAATCTACTTTCCAAACACCATCAATCATTGCTTCAAGATTACCTTTTAAAGTAGCTAAAGGCGTTCTAAGTTCGTGAGAAATATCAGAAGTGAGCCTTTTTCTCAAGCTGTCCTGCTTATCTAATTGACGGCTTAAAGCGTTTAAGGAATCAATCAAAGAATTAATTTCATTGATTGTTGTTTCTTGTGGTAATTTTTCAGCATATTTTCCTAAAGTTAATTGATGGGTAAATTTGCTGACATGAGTTAAAGGTAAACTTAATTTTTCAGCCACCCATGAAGCAAAAAGAATCGAAATTAAAAGTGCTACTAAAGCGACAATTACTAGACTTTTCTTCATGCTAGCTATAAACATAGCGTCGTGTTCAGTGTAAGCAAAAGGTCCGTAATAATAGAATGTCACAAAACCAAGGGAATTGGTATTTCTTTTTAATTCTTTTGTCACAGAAATTTCCTTATTTAAATTTGCACTCTTAGTGTTAGATACAATTTTTGCATGTTTTTTTAATTTAGCTTTTGTTTCTGTTAGTTTGTTTTCTTCCTGTTTCCAAATAATACTATTATCTGGAGAAGAAATTGAAAAATAGAGATAATCTTTATCAGCTTTTTGGGACAAATCACTTAAAGCTGTTTCGTCCCATTTATTTTGACTACTATCAAAAAGAAAAGTAATGGAGTCAGTGTATTGATTAAGTAAATCATTTTGTTTTTCTTTCACATATTGGTTGAAATGATTATTCATTAATGACAAAGTAATCATACTTAAGGAACCAATAATTAGAGTAGTAATAGCTAAGAAAGAAACAATGAGTTGTGTTTTAATAGAACGTTTCATTTTACGTCACTACCAAATCGGTACCCGACACCGTGGACTGTCAGAATATATTTAGGCACTTTAGGATTGAGTTCGATTTTGTGTCTCAAATTCTTCACATGAGAATCAATACTTCGATCAAAGCCCTCAAAATCATAACCTTTTACAGTTTCAATTAAATCACTACGAGAAAAAACTTTTGTAGGATTACTTGCCAAAGTGTAAAAGATATCAAACTCAGAAGCCGTTAGTTTAATTTCATTACCCATTCGAATAACTTGCCTAGCTTCAACATAAATCATCAACTCTTTATTGATAACTATTGTCTTTATTTCTTCACGAGTAGGAACACGTCGTAAGACAGTTTCAATCCGAGCAACTAATTCTTTAGGACTAAAAGGTTTCACCATATAGTCATCTGCTCCAAGACGCAACCCAGTTAAAATATCATCCTCTTTTGATTTTGCTGTTAACATAATAATTGGAGTTTCAGATGCTTCTCTGATTTTTTTTGCCACACTTAAGCCGTCAATATCAGGTAACATTAAATCTAAAACGACTAAATCAGGAGAGTGTTGCTCGAATTTTTCAAGCGCCATTATACCGTTGTTAGCTGTAATAACAGTATAATGACTCGCTACTAAGTACGCATCGATTATCTCTAAAATATTAGGTTCATCATCTACAATTAATATTTTCATAGTATCTCCTTTAACTAACTTCTAATTGCCCCATCATGCCATTTTCTTCGTGTTCTAGTATATGACAATGATACATGAAAACACCTTTTTTATCGAATGAGATGAGTAATTTAATTTGTTCGTCAGGATTAACAAGGACAGTATCTTTCCATCCTTTCTCATTTTCATTAGGTTTTTGACCATTTCTGGAGATAATTTGAAACTGAACACCATGGATATGGAAAGGATGAATCATACCTCCCATCATATTTGAGATATTGTTTACTTCCCAAACTTCTTTTGTGTTAAATGGCGCCTTCAAATTGATTTTATCCCGGTCAAAAGTCTCACCGTTGATACTTACCATATGTGACATTCCTTTTAAATCAATGGTTTGTTTTTTTAATGAAGTAAGAGTATTCTCCTCAATTTCATTTACTTGATTGAGGGGTTGATTAATTAAAATATTTTGGTCAGTTTTTTTATTTGTTAAATTCATTTGAAGGGCAACGGTCCCATTAACTAAAAGATTGAGTTTTTCTTTATTCTGACTTTGATCTGTGTTGATAAGGATCTCAGCACGTTCTCCAGGAGATAAAGTTAATGATTTTAATTCTTGTGACTGATTTAAAAAACCACCATCTGTAGCAATCTGATAAAACGACTGATTATTTTCCAAATTATACGTAAAATTAGTGGCATTAGAACCATTAACTAGTCGGTAGCGAACCCATGTTGTTGTGATTTCAACGTACGGAGAGAGTGAGCCATTTATTAAGAGTGTATCTCCTTTTGTGCCATCGTCTCGTGCTGATTGATTGTAATCAATTTGATTATTTTTATCAAAATAACGATCCTGAGTAATCAAAGGAAAATCATCTACACCGTACTCTTTAGGCAAATTCAGCTCGTCTGAATGATCATCTTCAACATATAAAAGTCCGGCAAGACCACGGTAAACTTGAGAGGCAGTTTTACCTTCAGGGTGAGGATGAAACCACAGTGTGGCAGCTTCTTGATCCACTTTAAAGGAAATTTTTTCTTTTGATCTTGGTGGAACTAATTGATGAGGTCCACCATCAGATTCGGCACTTGTTTTTAAACCGTGCCAGTGAAAGGAAGTCTCCTCGTCAAGGGTATTTTCAGTGTTAATGACTACTTCTTGTCCTTGTCTTACTTTTATAATAGGCCCAAGTAAATCACCATTGTAACCAAGTGTTTTTGTTTTAGCTCCCTTCAATATGGAGGTGTCTCCTTGTTGTGTTTTTAACTCATACTCGACTCTTTCTTTTGTTTCTGAAGTTGGTTCTAAAAGTGGTGGTACTGGTAAAGCCTTCTTAGTAGTCTCTGTTCTCACTTCTAGATGAGGCTTATCTTCACTGTGCATTTGTTTCATACCAGATAAATCCCAATTACGATATCCCCATAAACCAAGTAGTAGAATAGCTGTCAGGGAACTAATGAAGATGAGCTGTTTTTTGTTTTTCATAGTCAAATCTCCTAAAATTATATTTTGATAACATCATAGTAGAAAATAATTGTGTAGATAATATGGAGCAAGTTATTTTTTCTCCATATTATCTACATATTTCACTGTTAGATTAAATTTATTGAAACAAGATGTTAGAGGAAAAGGAGGAAATATTATGGCATGGTGGTTACTACTTTTAATATGTCCATTGATGATGATTTTTATGATGAAAGGAATGCATGGCGGGCATGGAAATCATCAAGAGGTCAGTCAAGAGGATTTTGAAGAATTAAAAACAAAGAATCAACAGTTGAGCCAGGAATTAAATGAAATAAAATCAAAGTTGAAGTAAGAGATGGATTGTTTGACAAAATAATTAGATTAGTTAAAATAAAGATATAAACAATTTACGTTTGTAGATTATAAAAAGGAGGAGTTATTATGTCGAAAGAAGTAGATCATAGTAGTATGTCACATGAAGAACATCACGAACATAGCCATCATCATAAGATGGATGATAAAGGACATGAGTCACATCATGATCATCACAATCACTCAGAAGGAATGGATCACTCATCACATATGGGTAACTTAAAACAAAAATTTTTCATCTCACTTATTTTATCTATTCCGATTATTTTATTATCCCCGATGATGGGAAAACAATTACCTTTCCAATTTACATTTGAAGGGTCAGACTGGTTAGTGTTAATTTTAGCTTCTATCTTATTCTTTTATGGAGGAATGCCATTTTTAAAGGGTGCTAAAATGGAATTAGCAGCTAAAAACCCAGCAATGATGACTCTGATTTCTCTAGGAATTTCAGTTGCGTATGTTTACAGTGTCTATGCGTTTATTGCTAATAACTTACTAAATAGCCCAACTCATGTAATGGATTTCTTTTGGGAACTTGCAACCTTAATTCTAATCATGTTACTAGGTCACTGGATTGAGATGAATGCGGTTAGTAATGCAGGAAATGCCCTCCAAAAAATGGCTGAGCTACTACCTAATTTAGCAACGGTTGTTTTAGAGGACGGAAGGACAAAGGAAGTATCGTTAAAAGAAGTTCAAGTTGGTCAAAAGGTGTTAGTAAAAGCTGGAGAAAAAGTGCCAACAGACGGTGTGATCATTGAAGGACAGACGTCTATTAACGAATCTATGGTGACAGGTGAATCTAAAGATGTGGTTAAAAGCATTCACGATAATGTTATTGGAGGATCTGTTAATGGTTCTGGTGCTGTTACAATAGAAGTAACAGGAACAGGGGAGTCTGGTTACTTATCACAAGTTATGGAACTAGTAGGAAATGCTCAGAAAGAAAAATCTCGTGTCGAATCGTTATCAGATAGAGTCGCTAAAATGTTGTTCTATGTTGCTCTAGTTGTGGGATTAGCAGCCTTTATTATTTGGTACTGGTTAACGAAAGATTTAAATATTGCTTTAGAGCGAATGGTTACTGTTTTGATTATTGCATGTCCTCACGCATTAGGTTTAGCTATTCCACTTGTGACCGCTAAATCAACATCTTTAGGAGCAAAAAATGGTCTTTTAATTAAGAATCGTCAAGCTTTAGAAGTGGCAAAAAAAGTCGATGTGATTATGATGGATAAAACAGGAACCCTGACAGAAGGTAATTTTGCTGTTAATGAGTATCTAACATTTAGTTCAAATCACACAAACGAAGACGTTCTTTCTTTAATGGCAGCTTTGGAACAAAATTCAAGTCATCCTCTATCTGTGGGGGTGCTAAAGAAAATGTCTGAGTTAAAGTTATCCCCTCCATTAGCAACAGATATCACCAATTTGCCTGGAATTGGAATGGAAGGAACTGTGAATAATCAAGACGTTAAAATTGTTAGTGTTTCCTACATGAGACAACAAAAAATTGGTTTTGATGAAAAGCAGTTTGATGAATTATCTAGTAAGGGCAACTCAGTCAGTTTTTTACTTGTAGATAATAAGAATGTTGGTTTAGTTGCTCAAGGTGATCAAATCAAATCAGAAGCCAAAGAAATGATTAATAATCTATTATCTCAAGGCATCAAACCTGTTATGTTAACAGGAGACAATGCGCAAGTTGCAAAAGTCGTTGCGAAACAACTTGGTATTGAAGCGGTCCATGCTGAATTAATGCCAGAAGATAAAGAAAAAATAGTGAAAGAATATAAAGACAAAGGGTTAGTTGTTATGATGGTTGGAGATGGTGTGAATGACGCACCAGGATTAGTCCGAGCAGATATCGGTGTTGCTATTGGTGCTGGAACAGATGTAGCAATTGATTCAGCCGATGTTATTTTAGTTAAAAGTAACCCTTTTGACATTTTACATTTTTTATCATTATCAAAAAATACGCAACGCAAAATGGTTCAAAATTTATGGTGGGGAGCTGGCTATAACATTCTAGCTATCCCACTAGCAGCAGGTGTCGCAGCTGGTATTGGCATTATTTTAAGTCCAGCAGTTGGAGCAATTTTGATGTCATTTAGTACGGTGATTGTGGCCATTAATGCCATGTTACTTAGAATTAAAGAATAATTTTAAGAAAAACCCCATTAATCCCTAAATCTAAACAAGAGGGTGGGTCAAAAGTCGTTTTGCTCTGAGCAACTGGAGGCAAAAACGAACAATCGATCTTTTTGATTGATCGTTTTTGGTGAAGTTGTCGTAAGAGTAGACTTTTTATCCCCTGACTATTAAAAAAAATTCATATAAATAAAAATGAGACTGACATTTAGGTCATTCTCATTTTTATTTATTTATATTATCGGTTGATCACTAATGCCTCTTCCAACCCAAGTTTTAAGAACGTCGATGGAAGGAAACATGACTTGACTGGCAAATGAATCACGTAATAACATTTCAATTGGTCCTTGTTTATTGTAAGCATGACCACCACCAACTCGCATTGCTAGACGAGCCGCTTCAATCGCATTTTCAGAAGCAATAATACGAGCGGTCATGATTTTAATCAGACCATCAGTTTCTTCATTCATTAAAGAGTCAACGGCATTATCCAAACTTGACTTGGCGCTCAACATACTAGCGTAAATATTAGCTAGATGGATTTGAACTGTCTCGATATTGGCTAAATTTTTGTCCGGATAATTACGAGAGAGAGCATGCTCAACTGTAGCCTCTAAAATCGTTTGAGTCATCCCAGAATAGACACCTGCTAACCCAGTCATAAAATAAATCACATCAATATTGACAGGATATTTTTGATTGGCCTTCTCACGGTCTATGTAAACGGCAAATTGATTATCAAGCCTCATATTCTCCATTACCATTGGACAAGAGATATTGCCTCGCATGCCAAGACCATTCCAATCATTCTCTTTAAAACTTAAACCTTCCGTTTCATAAGGAACTAACCAGTTAACAGCACGATTTTGATCATCATTTGGTACAGAAATCAGGTAATAATCAGCATAGTTAGCTGAAGTAATCATACTTTTAGTGCCATTAATAATGGAATGATCTTCAAAATTTTGAACACTAGTTTCCGATTTAAAGACATGAACGCCAGTACCAAATTCACTTCTAGCAAGGGAAAGCATTTTGTTATTTTCAACAACTTCTGTCGTGATAAAGTCTTTCAACTCGGGACTTCCAAAAGTTAAAATAAACTTAAGAGCAACATTGTGCATGGTATAGCATAAACCAACAGTGGCAGAACCTTCACCAAAAGCTTGACTAACATAAGCTTGGGCATCAATTCCAGCACCGTCTCCACCGTGTTCTTTTGGAATGATTAATTTTAAAAAGCCATTTTCAGCAATTAAATCCATAATTTCTCTTGGAAAAACACCTTCAGCATCAATTTTTTGAGCGAAAGGGGCAATGTGTTGATTAGAAAATTCTTTTGCTTTGATATAATATTGATTCATAAAAAAACTCCTTTATGTTTTAAATGGAAACAGATTTGTTATTCATTAAACTATCTTCATATTATCTTAGGTAAGATTAGTTTGCAATTGTTTTCACATGAATAATTAGTTAGGAATTAGTAAGTAATAAGAGGAGTTGCTTCATGGGTTTGTAAGAAAAAGAAAGGGAGAATAAACTGGTTTTTTAGTCTAAATGGTAGTAGTATATAACTTCAAGCAAAAATAGGAGCGTGTGTCCATGACAATTCAAGCATTAGAACAGGAACAATTAGCATTTACGTATAAAAAGTTACTACTAGCACAACAAGAATGTGATGTTTTACTTCAAAAAGAATTAGAGCAAGGTAAACGTGATCTTGACGTAAGTGGCGATGATATCAGAATGAGTAATGATAACTGGGGTGATCGTTTAGATTCTTTTGCAGTAATTGAAATGAAGAATAGAGAAATGGATCAGCGTCGTTTTTCAATTCAAATGGCAGAAAAAAAATTAAATCAGATTAATCGTTTATTGGTTTCACCTTATTTTGGAAAGATTGACATTCTCTTCGATGAGGATGAGGAAATTGAGCCTTTTTATATCGGTATTAATGGATTTACTGATGAAAATCATACAAATTTAATTTACGATTGGCGTTCACCCATCGCTGAATTATTTTATAATAATGAGCTAGGGGATTCTTCTTACGAAGTCAATAATAATGAAATTCCTGTGAGTATTGAAAATAGGAGACAATTGGTCACTGAAAGAGATGAGCTGAAATTTGTTTTTGATACAGCTGTTTCGATTGATGATGAAGTGCTGTTGTCGGTTTTAGAAAAAGATGCCACAAGTGCGATGCAAGATATCACCGCCTCTATCCAAAAAGAACAAAACTTAATTATTAGAGATGAAAAATATCCAATTATTTTAGTAAATGGTGTGGCAGGAAGTGGAAAAACTTCGGTTATTATGCAGCGAATTGCTTATTTATTATATCGAAATAGACAAGATATTAATGAAAATGATGTCTTGATTTTATCACCGAATGAAAGTTTTATTAAATATGTCTCAGAAGTTTTACCATCACTAGGTGAAAAAAACCCACTTAATTTAACCTTTAGAGGGTTACTATCTCAGTTCACATTAGAGGAAACGGAAACAGAAGAAGATTATTTCAACCGTGTGACTCAAGCAGAAGTGACAGAACAAACAGAAATTTTGCGTAGTCATGATTTTATTAAGTTCTTGAAAGAAAAAGGTAACGAGGTGTTGTTAACTTCGGAATTACCTGTCCACTCAATTAAACTACAGGATGAAGTTATTATTGATAAAGAAAAAATTCTGGATTACTTTAAAAATACACCTAAATCAGCTTCATTTTTAGAATGTGTTCAGGGCGTAAAAATGCATTTAGACAGTCTGTGGGAAGAAACAATCGCAAAAGAATCACTAGAATCAAAAAACCAAGATCAACTTCAATTACTCTCAGAACAAGAACAACGCCAATTGTTTGGCAAGTTAATTCCAGATACAGAAGAACAAATTATGCGCTACACGAAAAAAATGCTTAGAAAAAAATATCGTTCTATCCCAGAAAAAATTAAAGAATTAGACTGGTTAGATACTCAAAAATTAATGGAGATACTATACCAAGAATATACAGGTAAAACGTATCAAACCGAAGTGGAAAACGTGGATTCGGAAGTTATTTATCTCTTAACACAACATTTATTTGTTGAAAAATTATTTGTTCCTAGATTGAAATTTTTATTTATTGATGAAGTGCAAGACTATACACCAGCCCAAATCTGCTTTATCAAAGAACTATTTCCAAAAGCCAAAATAACCATGGTGGGAGATGAAGATCAAGGGATTTTTAACTCGGTGATTGATTTCTCACAAATCGAAACAATCATGGAGAGCTATCAAGGAGAGCCACAAACATATAATTTACAAAAAAGTTATCGTTCAAGTGGCTTGATTACTCAAACTTTCAATCAACTAAGAGGAAAAAGAGCGGAAGAAATTATTCCAATCCAACCACTAGGAGAAGCACCTATTTTTGTATCACTTCCTGAAATTGGAAGCTTTAAACAGTTGATTGAAACCAATGATTTAACCAGTGCAATGATTATTACTAAAACGATCGAACAAGAAAAGCAATTAGTTAACGAACTAGGTGATGATTATTTAAGAAGTCGAAAATTAACAGTGACACCAGTCAGTTTAGCTAAAGGTTTGGAGTTTGATCATGTGATACTTTATGATGTTTCTAAAGAAAATTATCAGACAGCACAAGACAAACGGTTACTTTATACGGCTGTTTCAAGAGCCATGAAAACCTTAATGATTACGTATCAAAATGATTTAGTAGATTGGTTGAAGTAAAAAATAGATTGAGGATGACTCAGAAAGTCATCTTCAATCTATTTTTTCTTTTTATTCTTTAAATATTTCTCGCGTAGAGCTTGTAATTCTTGTTTTTTATCTGCTTTTTCAGGTAGATTCTTTTCGTGATATTTTGTCACAGAAGCTTGTCCTTTTGTATCTAATTGATATTTTCCCATTGTGTTCACCTACTTATCTTACCAATATAATATACCTTATTTTGGCAAGATAAAACACTAAAAACCATAATCTTCTTCAGTTTCTTGCCAAATTTTTTGATAAGAAGTAGCTAAAACAACCGTATTTTCAATCAAATTATCCATTCTAAAAAGAACTTCATCATTCACAATTTTTTGTTGGATGACATCGGTATCTTTAACGAAAACATAGTTTGGTACAATATTTGCTTTCATATAGCCGAGAATAGGCTTTAACTGAATTTCAGCAACTAGGAAGTGCTTATCAGATCCAGCTGTCATGACAATTCCTACTGTTTTCTTTTCTAATGCTTTTTGAGGAAGTAAATCAAAAATATTCTTCAATGTAGCAGGAATAGAGGCTTGAAAAGTGGGGGATCCGATAAAAATAATATCAGCCATCATAATTTCTCTGACGACAAATCCTGTATCACCATCATAATCTAAGTAGTTACGACCATCACTAAAATCAATCGATAATTCTTTTAAATCAATAAAAGTCGTTTCATGATCAGGATATTTTTCATGATATTTACCTTGAATTTCTTTTAAACTGACTAACGTTTTACTACCTACTTTGGAACCTTGTAAAAAGACTGTTTTCATTAGTTATTCTCCTTTGGTGTAGTATATTTTCTAACGGCAGGGAGAACTTTGTTTCCAAGCACATCGATATTTTCCATGATTTTTTCAAAAGGTACACCTCCAAAGTCTAATTGTGCCATATAGCGTTGATGGCCGAACTCCTCATGTTGATAAATGATTTTCTCGATTACTTGATTCACTTCTCCGATATTCATGACACTTTTAGGATCTCTTGCATGGGCAAATGCTTGCTTTGGAAATCCTTGCCCATTGGATTTAAAAATACCGTGATTCACATGAGGGTAAAATTCTCTTAAAGCAGTATCCATATCTTTGGCAATATAAAATAGGCCACCAGCAGCAACAGGTAGTTCATTTTCATCGAATCCGGCCATTCGTGCAGATTCTCTGTAAACATCAATCGTTCGTTTAAAACTACTAACAGGTCCACCTAGCATCGCAATGTTCATAGGAACGCCAGCATGACCAGCTTTTACAGCGCTACTTTCACCACCACCAACGGCACGCCAAATAGGTAAATGATTATTGATAGGTCGGGGTAAAATCAATGCATCCTCTAAAGGCGCTCTAAAATTACCTTGCCAAGTAATTCGTTCTTGACGGTTTAATTGTAAAAGTAAATCAAATTTCTCCTCAAAAAGTTCTTCGTAATTATTCAAGTCAAATCCTAGTAATTTAAATAAACCTATTCTAGAAGCACGTCCGCCAACGATTTCAATTCGACCATTCGATAATAAGTCGAGTGTCGAAAAATTTTCAAAGACACGAACAGGATCAGAGGTACTCATAATCGTTGCCCCACTGGATATTTTTATTTTTTTAGTTGCCTCAGCTATCGCGCCTAAAATAACCGCATGGGCTTGAGAAACAAATCCTTCTTGGTGACTTTCACCTAACATAAAGACATCAAGTCCAGCTTGTTCAGATAAAACAGCCATTTCTTTAATTTGATTAATTCGCTCTTGAGCTGTCAAGATATCATTTGTATGAGGATTGAGTAAATGTTCACCAAGAGAATAAACACCAAATTCTAATCCTTTTTTTTGATCAAAAATGGGTAATGTATTAGGAATTTTTTTGTAAGTTTTAGTTGTCATAAAATAAGCCTTCTTTCAAAATTGTTTTAGTAAATGTATTATAAATGAATAACTTACAAAAAGTAAGTTATCTGCTTATTAAAAAATAATTTAGATAGAAATGTTATAATAGTAGGAATCAAGAGCTTTTTAAAAGGAGAAATAACATGGAATTTATCGCATTACTACGAGGAGTGACACCTGTGGGGAAAAATAGAATACCTAAAATGTCTTACTTAGCAGAAATTTTAGAAACAGCAGAAATGAAACAAGTGAGAACTTATATTCAAAGCGGCAATGTTTTGTTAACGACAGAGATGAGTAAACAAGAAACAAGAAAAAAAATACATGATATTATCAAAGAAAAAATTGGGGCTGATTTATCAGTTATCATTAAAACAAAGTCAGAGTTAGAAGTTGCAATTACTGAAAATCCTTTTGATGAAACTTATGATTACTCGAGAATTCATTTAGTTTTTACAAATGATGAAATGAACCAAGAAAAGATAGCTATCATAAAAAATATGACCTTTCAAATGGAAGAGTTTTATCAAGGAAGCCAGTGTTTATATATTTACTTGCCCCGTGAAGCACCTAAAAAGAAATTGAATACTAATTTTTTGGAGAAAAAATTAGGAATAGTTGCGACGATGAGGAAGATGAGTGTGGTGGAGAAGTTGAGTGGGATGGTGGGGGAGTGAGGATTAGATTGTTTTAGTAAACTTAATAAAATAGGGTGAGATTGTAGAAAATGGTCGAATACCCATTAAAGATTTAGTGCCATCATTGCTAGCTTTATCAGAAGCATTGCATAATTCAAAAGAAATAATCAATCCCACTGCTGATTCTATATCACTAGACATTAATACAACAGAAAAAGGTTCGTTTGTCATGGACTTGATTTTAGCTAACGGCACTGATTTATTGACGAAAATACTTGATTTACTTGCAGGAAAAGAATCAGATGATATCCAGTTTAGTTCGACCGATGTTTTAAAAGTAGAGCTAGAAATTTCTCAGTTTTTAAATAAAGAAGGCACTTTAAAGAGTGAATATATTGATGAACTACTATACTTGTAAATAGAATATCATGGTTATTTTTTAGGTGTAAATTTGGTGTTTTTAAGTTTAAAAATAAAACCTACTGAAATTCTAGGTATGAGATTATCTAATCTAAATATTGAATTGGAAATACTTTTCTATACAAAATTTATAAGGTATTTATTTTATTTCCAATCACTTCCAAACAAAAAAACGTAAGGTTTCTCTTACGTTTTTTAGATAGCTTATTAATTTTAAACTGCTTTAATTCTTCTAAATGATTGCTCGGCTTTTCCAGTATGTAATTGCCATGTATGCCAAAATACGAATGGTAATGCAATAACTGCATTGGCAATTCCCCAGTATTTCATTACATCTGGGTTAAACCAAGTACTTGAATTCATAATTTTAGGGAACAATTCTGGTACAATTGCACGAATTAAAAGGTGTGTTGCTAGTGTGTAAACTCGGGCAATCACATATAATTCTGGACGTCCTTTGATAATTGGATACACTTCTGCGGCTAGTAAAATGCAGATTGAACTTGCGAAGAATGTAGCACCTTCTGCGTAAACAAAAGCCATATTCCATGTTGTATACAAGAAGTTCCACATAATTGTTGTATAAACTAAAAGGTCACCATTGTTTTTATTTTCAATATTCCAATATTTTGGTGCATATGGAATAGTAATGCATAAGATAATCCCCGCCAAAGCATTATAAAAATTACCCATTTGTAAGTCTTTGATGGTTGCTTCAGTAATATTGAGGAATAAAATGCCATATAAAAACCACAACATCCAATTCTTTCTTAAGAAACTCCAAATGCCACCTATTTTATTATCAGCATTCGCAACTCTACCAAAACCAAGGACAATTGTTGGCAAGATAACGCTTAATATTTTTACCCATCTAAACCAACCCGATACGCCACCTGTCATAATCCATAATGGAAAAGTTAGCAACGTCGCTGCCCAAAACCAACTAGAAAAACGATACTTCTTTCTCATGATGTCTACAATTAACATTAAAATACTAATGTAAACAAGCATTGATACCCCATACTTCAAAACTAATCCCATTTTATCTCTCCTTAATAATCGATAATAAAAAAAATGTGTTTTAATACATCCTTGATTATAGCAGAAGTTTTCAAATATTAAATGAGACCCTCATCAAAAATTATGATAGTTTTATTAGAAAAATACTCTTATTTCTTATGTTTTAGCAACGCCGTCAATTGTTTTTTACTGATAGTTATTCAGTCAGTATCATCTAAATTTTCTAAGAATAAGAACGATCTCTCTATCTAGTTGTATTTGAATTTTCATTATTCTTCATTTCTAAAATAAATTGGTTGGGAACCAATTTTTATTTTGTCTTTTAGTATCTAGATATTAAAAAAGGAATGCTATAAAATCAGCATTCCCATTCCTTATCATATATATATTTTATTCCCACTCGATGTAATTAATTCTTTATAAAGGCTATCAAATCAACCATCTTTTTGGAAAAAACTCCATTTGGCAGGGAATTGGCAGGGCTATAATTTTACAGCTTGGTTCCCGTTAAATTTCATTTTTGACTCTGTTGAATAGTTAAATTTAATGTTTCCAGTCATTTGTTCAGCAATACCTTCATCGTTTCTTCCCCATAAATGAGCGTAGTGCTTTAAAGTTATTTCAGGACTAGAATGACCTAATCTCTTTGAAACAACTAGAATATCCGCGTTAAACTCGTTTATAAGGTAGCTTACATGTGAATGTCTAAGTCCTTTACCTTGAACGACAGGTACGTTAGATATCTTTGCGTATCGCTGTATAATTCTTTGTACTGTAGAGCGGTACAAGGGAAGGTCAGTGTAGCTAAAAATGAATGTATGAACACTATGCTCTTTTTGGATTTGTTGCCATCTCTTTAAAATAGTAACAGTGTCATCATCAAGAGAGATAATCCTCATACCACTTGCAGTCTTCGTATAAGGTTTTTGTTGAAAGTTACTCTGATTCTTCATCTCTAAAGTATGATGAATTCTCATTTTTTTCTTTTTAAAGTCAATATCAGACCAAGTTAATGCTAAACCTTCACTAACTCTGATACCTGTCATATAGTATACCCATAGCATAACGAACGACATGTGTTCATAAAAATCATCAATACAAATACTAGATAATACACATTGGAAATCTTCCTTTGTCCAATAAGCAGTGATGGATTTTCCTTTTGAAATAGCTTTGGTTCTTTTTGAAATATTAATATCGATGATTTGCAGAGTGACAGCGTAGTCTAACGTCTTACGAAACATTCCATATAAGAGAGAAGAGTAGCCTTGAGAATAGCCACTATCATTTAATAACCACATACGGTATTTTTCACAGTCAGTGACACTAATATCCCTTATTTTGGTATTGCCAAACCATTCTTTGATTTGATGGAGACCATGCTGTCTAGAATCCCATGTGCTATTTTCAACATGAGATTTATAATAAGGGATATAAGTGTTTGACATAAATAAATCATAAGTTAGGTCATAGTTAGCAAACCCATTTGACAAAAGGTAATCATTTTTAATTCTTGTAAGTTCTTTATATGCATCATGAGCAGAAGAGAAAGGTTTACCAAATTGATCTTTTCTTGATTTTGTTTGAATTCTTTTTCCTGTAGTTTTATCTAAACCTAGTTCCGCTTGATAAAAAAATTTACCATTTTTATCGGAATAAACTCCAACATACTTTGTTTTAGCCATTAATAATGTCTCCTTCAAGAGAAACACCTATTATTTCTTCTACAACATTTTTGGGAACATGACCAAGTCTTTTATTATTGTAAAACGGATAACCTCTTTGTACCATAACTTGCTTTGCTTGTCTAATGATAGTAGAAGCAGTGTGAGGAAGATATCCTAGTTGTTCAAGATTTCTTTTAGTAACAATGTTTGAATTTACCAAAATCTCACTTCCTTATTATTTATTGATATGAGATAATGGACATGTAAAATTTTTAAGAAATGATGTCAAAGCTTGCAGGCTCGTTGGCATCTTTTTTTTGTCCAAAATCAGATATATTGTCGTAGAATTCTGTTATATATGTAATTTCTCCAATAGGCATTTTATGAGTTGATTTAGTAGAAAAATCAGCTTCTTTGTTTTCAATTTGATATTTTTTTAGAACAATATCCTTTTTAGCTGTTATTGTCTCAGGATGTTTGATTTTACGACTTTTACGATAAATTCTTATTCCTTTTGGATAAAGATGTAATCTAGCACCTTTGATAATTGATTTATTTGTTTCATCTAAATCTGAGTCAATTTCGTTGAAATCTAAATTTGTTAAGTACGCAGTTAAATAATTCCCTAATTTATCAGAAGATTTGATTCTTTTAGTCCTAGTAAAGCCTTTCTTCCATATTTTTGCGATATACTCGTTTTCAATAAAGATGGGAGCATCATTTTTTAACAAAACATGATAGTGCCAACTACCTCTAGCTTGTGGCTCGATGACCGAAATGTATAAAATATTAGGATATTTTCTTCGTAAAGTTTTCATGAACGCTCCGAAATCTTCATAAGCAGTTTCAGGATTAGTCATATTTTCTCGATAAGTTAAAGTAACCCATAATTCCGTACTTCCACCAAAAAAATTATTTCCTACTAATCTACGAAGTTTTACAAAGGTTCTCTTAACTGCTTTTAAATTGTCACTTCGATTTACGGCTTGTTTATTATAAAGTCTAATTTCTCCAGTTCGCAAATCTAAAAATTCATCAGAATTAAGTTTTCTGATAGGATTACTATGCTTACCATTTGACGTGGTCATTTCTACTGTGTCTCCGTATCTATAGGCTTTAACCTGTGTATCTCTAAAAATAAATGGTTTGTCTTTCAATGTAATTTCTCCTTCCAAAATGGTTCTCTTGTGTGACGCTTATCAAGTAAAAGAAGCTTCTGAAAATTTAAAACAATAAAAGTGATAACTATGTTATCTTTTCAACGATCATCACAAAAAATTCTTTTTTGTTCTTCACTAATAGAAAAGACAACATAGATTTTCACTTAACTTTAATTAATTTTCAAAATCTTGCTCTAAATCCTCAACATTTTCAATTTTGTTGAGAATGCTCCAATAAAGCTGTCCTTGCTCTGAGATGTAAACAGGATTACCATACGTCTCTAGCAAAAAATGAAATGCATCGACAATAGCATCATTAGAAAAGTACATTTTCTTCTCTTTCGCTTCTTGCTTCATTTGACTCAGAATATCAAGAACTGTTACTAAATTAGGGTTATCATCGTATAAAGATCTAAGCATTTAGATTACCTCCTTTGTGTTAATCACAACTTTTTTTTGAGTATTATTTTCTTCTCTTTGAATAGAATCACAACTTAAAATAAGCTGATTTTTAAACTCACCAAACACCACACCTGAGGGATTTATTAATATTACAGGTTCAAACATTTCAAAATGTTCTTCTTTTTGACTTTTATCAACTTTTACATCAATAGATTCTCCTTGATTGATTGCGACTATTTCTTTTCTATTTGAGTCCAATCCATACTGAGTTCTATCTGATTTGATTAGAACTTTATATTTAATTCCCAAAAACTCTTTTGTGTCAAAATCTGTCCAATCCGTCTTACTAATAAATACCAGTTCTTTTTCTTTTAAAAAATTTGAAGTGTTGAATTCTAAAAATGATGATAATTTTTTCATTATTTTTTCTCCTGACTTTATTAAAAATATTTTTTTATTGATGGCCATCAATTAAGTTTATAATACATAATTTTTTTTTTTTAAAAGACTTTATCTAACATTGTTATGTATTAGTAATATTGATATAACAATGTTTTATTATAATTATAATTATAAATTATAATTTTTGTTATTTAATTTCAGTGATAGCAACAAAAAAACACTCAAAAATGATGAGTGTTTTCTATTTTTTATATTACAAAAAGATTACAGAGTATCTTATTTTTCTTTTAGAACTACTTTACAATCAATAAATCCTGTTGAACTTGACATAGCTATGAATGATCCCCACTCACCAGTTAAACTTTCATCATCATTTATTGTTAAATTATATAAATTTTTACCAATTCCATTCTTTCCAATTCCTCTACTTAGTAGTATAGTATCGTCGATAACAGTGTAGTTGAAACTATCATTAACTTGTTCTTCTCTTTGAGATAAACCACCTTTTTCATCTGTTAGGTCATCAAATTTTTCAGTAGCTTTTTTTATACCACTACTACTAGTGTTATAAAAATACTTTCCATTATCAGAAAAATGAATTATACCATATTCATTATTTGCAGTTTTTCCATTATTATCAATTAATTGAAAAGTAAATGTTTTATTTGAGATATACTCTGTAAGAGTTTTTGGCCGTTCTTTTAAGGAACACCCTCCAATCAGTAGTACATAAAACATTGAAAATAACATAACTATTTTTTTCTTAGCAATCATATTAACTCCTCCTAAAATATACTATAATATATTTATATCGCTGAAGTGAACCTTGTTCAAGTGTATATATCATTATTTGCAACTTACTATTTATACTTAACAAACCTACGATTGAGATAATACAATTATCGAGGTGAGTTTATGGTTGATCTAAACAGTGAAGTAATAAAAAAGATAAAAAAACTTAGAATTGAACAAGGATTAAGTCAAGAAAGGCTTTCAGAGTTGGCGGGATTAGACCCTAAATATATAAATAAATTAGAGAATGGAAGGTTTAATTTAACTGTTCCTACTTTAGAGAGAGTACTAAATGCATTAGAAATAAATGTAGGGTTCTTTTTTAGTGATTTTATTGAAAGTGAGATAAGTATAATAAATGAATTTTTACAATATCTTGATGAATATTCTCCAACAAAGAAAGAAGAAGTAGTAAGAAAATTATTATTGTTTTTGAGAGAAGTTAAAGAATAAGGACGGATTATAAGTGGATGATGCTGAAAAAATGACAAGACTGTTTTTATTTGATTTTATGAATAGAAGAAATGTTAATAATGAAACTTTAGCTAAATTGTATCAAATTAACTATCAACTACTTGTTGGAATCGAAGAAGTATTTAGTGATAATTTGTTTATTTATCCTAAGTACGAAGATAGTGAAATAATCTTTACATTTGAAAAAAGTTTAACAAAAGTGAAAGAAGAATATAAAGATTTTGATTTCTCGAATTTAGAAAAAAATTATTCGAAAATGAGAGGAGAAGAAATAAAAATTAGTAATAAGTATTTTTTTAATAAACTATTAAAAATAATAATTTCGTGGTCGAATATACAATTTAATAAATTACAGATAAATATTAATGATGGTCTTAGTGAGACAAATGAACCCAAAAGGGGGATGACTCAAATATTCTTATCATATAGCTATGATGATTATTTATATACATATGCGTTATTTCAATATTTTTATAGTAATAATTTGTACTTGTATATGGATTGGATGCATAATAATAAAATTAATGACGGAAGATATTTAAAGAGTCTGCTAAGAACTGAATTGGATAATAGTGAACAATTATTATTTTTACCAAGTTTAAATAGAGATTTAAGAACACAGGGGTATCAAGGGGTAAGACCGTGGTGTGCATGGGAGTTAGGATGTTTTTATAGTCATAGAGAAAAATATATTATTCAAGTGTATAATGAAGATAGAGTCAACAATAATAATTTATTGCTAAGTAGTTTGGAAAGAATGATTGGAATTGATGAAAGTAGCAATAGAATAATAGGAAGGTGGTAAAAAATGATAAATAAAAAAGAATATTCGCGTGACATACAGAAATTTATTGAAGATTATAGTAAATCGTTGAGAAATGGAAACGCTGCAATTTTTGCTGGTGCAGGGCTATCCATTCCTTCTGGTGCAATGGGATGGCCAGATTTACTTAAAGATGTAGCGGAAAATTTAGGTTTATCTAATGATAAATATGTTGATCTGATTACTTTAGCACAGTATTACGTTAACCAAGAAGATTCAAGGACAGAGTTATCAGAATTAATAATGGAGAGTTTTTCTCCTAGAGCAGGATTAGAAATTAATGAAACTCAAAAAATACTTAGTAAATTACCTATAGATACTATATGGACAACAAATTACGATAACTTAATAGAAAAGGCCTTTAAATTAGAATATAAGAATGTGTTAGTAAAAAAAAGCCCTGAAGATTTTTCGTTGAACTCATCTAGATATAAAACAGATGTAATATTATATAAAATGCATGGGGATAAAGATACGCCCGAGAAAGCTATTATAACTAAAGATGATTATGAAACTTATAATGATACTCATTTAGTTTATACAACGGCTTTGAAAGGTGATTTAGTAGAAAAAAAATTTTTATTTATTGGATTTAGTTTTGAGGATCCGAATTTAGAATATATACTTGCTAGAATAAGATCTTTAATTGGTCAAAATAAACCGAAGCATTATTTTTTTATTGAAAAAGTTATAAGAAAAGAAAATGAATCAGTTGAGTCATTTGAGTTAAGGAAGACGAAGCAGAAATTAAAGATTAAAGATTTAAAAAGGTATAGAATATATGCAGTTGAAATTAATTCATATAATAAAGATATACCTAATATTTTGCAAATAATAAAATCGAAAGTGAATATGAATAACATATTTATTTCAGGAGCAAGCATTGAAGAAAATGAAAAAAAATGTTCCGACCTAGTGAATACTATAGTTCCTAGGCTAATTGATGATAGTAAAAATAAGATTATTTCAGGATATGGTTTAGGAATTGGATCTCTAATAATTAATAACGTATTAGATAAAGTCACGGAAAATAGGTGGTTGAAATTTGATGATACTTTGAAGTTATACCCTTTTCCACAAGGAGAATATTCTGCTAAAAATTGGACAATTTATAGAAAGAAAATGATAGCTGATGCTGGAATCGCAATTTTTATTTTTGGAACAAAAAAAGATAAAAATGGTGTTGAGGTTGAGTCAAAAGGAATGCTTGAAGAATTTGAAATAGCCCATGAGTTAGGTTGTAAAATTGTACCAGTTGGTTGTTCGGGTGGAGTGAGTAAAAAAATATATGAAACGATGAAAAGTAATATCAATGAGTATCATGGTAATCAAAGAGTAATAGAAATGATTGATAAATTAGATCAATGTGAAATTTCAGACAATGAAATAATTGGGAATTTAATTGAATCGATTATATTAGAACTAAAAAAATAGAAAGTAGGTAAGAGGATGGCAAGAAGAACATTTATTTCTTATAAATATTCAGAATCAAGATGGACTAGAGATGAAATAATTAAAAGATTGGGAAAAGATGCTACTTATTACCACGGAGAAACAGCTGATAGTCCGGATATGGGAACTTTAAAAGTAGAGACGATAAAGGGGAATTTGGCCGATATGATCTTCCCTACGTCTGTTATGATTGTTATTATTAGTCCTAACGTTACATTAAGTTCTTGGGTAAAGTGGGAGATTAAGTATGCAACAAAAAGGCAAACAAGAAATGGAAAACAATCTCAACCGAATGGTATTGTAATGGCAATTGATGATTCATTGATTGTAGATAACAAGTATTCGCCTAATGAGGTCACAGAACTTATTATGAATAACTCAAATCCATATGTTACAAGTGTGAGTAATTTACTTTCTAATCCTAACCATGCAATAGAAGAAGCGTATAAGAAATTGAGGTAGACTTAGATATGGAGAAAACAGAACATCCAAAAGTATTTATTTCATATAGTCACCAAGGGGAAGAATATGAAAGGAGAATATTGCAATTTGCTAATAAATTGAGGAATCAAGGCATTGATGCTAATATTGATCTCTATGAAGAATCTCCCGTAGAAGGATGGCCAAGATGGATGGAGAATGAGATAAAAAAATCTGATTTTATTTTGGTTGTAAATGACCAATCGTATTATAAAAAAATTTATGATGAGAATGAATTAGGAAATGGGATAAATTGGGAAGTAAATATACTGTATCAGCATTTGTACGATCAAAACTCAAAAAATGATAAAATAATTCCAGTTTTTTTATCAGAGAGTGATAAAGAATTTGTTTTAACTCCATTAAAACCATTTACATTTTACAATGTCAGTGACGGATTAGATTTTGATAAATTGTATTGGCGATTACGAGGAGTTAAAAAAAATAAAAAACCATCTTTAGGTGAATTGAGACCTTTGGAAGAAAAAGAACAAAAATTCATGTTTTTTTCTAGTCCAATAGACATGGAAAAATGGGATAAGGCGGAATGGAAGGGAATAGTTTATTTATTTCCGAAAGACAGTAATGATGCTATAATGGGATTGTTTTTTAATGATTATAAAGAAGGACAAGAGATATTTAAGTCTTGGAAAGAAAACGTTATAGGACAGAGCTCTGATGATTATATAACTGTGGATTTCATTGAACCACCATTTCCTAAAGATAGCTGGATATATAAAGATTCAGATGTAAACAATGGGAATGGATACTTTGTTCATATAGGTCCTAATGTAGATAAAGCATTGGAGAGATCCGAAACCGCTAATTTAAATCTAGAGCAAGTTTTGCTAGCAACAATTTCAAGATATAGATGGATGCCAGAAATTAATAACTCAATTAATAGAAGAGAATTTATGAGAAGGTTTAAAATTTCGAAAGAATGTTGGATTATGCCAATGTCTGTAATTACGGGGAAAGAAATGAGTATGGAAAATATTATATTTGATCAAAATCTTTCTATCCGTATGAGTAATGTTAATTTTAAACAAGGAGATAAGTTGACTACTCAAGATTTAAGTAGGACAGTATTAAATAATCCAGTGAACTAAAAAAGTAAACCCTGCTAAGAATTTTCTTGGTAGGGTTTTGTTGAAAAATTATATTAAATTAATTCTTTATTACCACAAAACTTCACCGAAATAGATACTAAGAAATTGTTTGTTAACATATGTAAGGAATGAGAGAGAAATAATAGATTGATTTGTTATTAAAAAATGTTAGGAGAATAATAAATGCCTGGAAAAACACAAAGAAAATATGTCGGAGAGACAATGCGAATACAGAAAGAAATGACACAACAATTAAAACAAATAGCAAAGGTCTTGCCTTATGAATACAATAGAAACTTGTTGTTGGAATACTATAAAGAATTTTATCCTACAGAATGGAATAAAATTATTCAAAGAGATAGTCAACACAGAGCAAAGGATGATTTTTTAAAATCAAATGGCAAAAAGAAGAGATATAAATCAGTTGAACCTGAGCAATTTTTTTTTAGTCATGCTAAGGTTAAAAATATAATAAGTAAAGGAGCCAAAGAAAAGCATAAGTCTAATTTTAATCAAGAAGAGAGAGATAGAAATTATCAATCTTTAAAAAATAAAAGATTAAATAAAATAAAAAATCAAAAAGACAAACTTGATAAATATAATGAGTTAACTCAAGAAGTGACTCCTGATTTTATTGAAATATTAATAGCATCTTATCATCAAAAAGGTATTAGTACAGAAGAAAAGATTGAAATTGTAAATGAAATGAAAAAATACAATTGTCCGCGTTCATTGGAATTTTTTTATAAATTGAATGATTCTGAGAAAAATGATCAAGTGAGGAATATTGCATTCAAACATCTTCAAGATAGTGGTAATTATGTGAAACTAAGAAAAAAATTTAAAGGAAAACAAAAAGACTATATGACTGAAGTAAGTGAATTTAATATGAAGCCTGAAGACTTGGTTAAAAGGTTAGAAGATGGAACGGTTCAGAGTAAAAAAAAGTTTGATATCTTTATTTCTCATAGTTATAAAGATAAAGAGGTTGTGAAAAAAGTTGTAAGTATCTTAAATAGAAAAGGTTATTCTTGTTATTTTGATTGGTCAAGTGATAGCGATTTTTTAAAGAGAAAATACGTTAGTGATTTCACTAAAGAAGTATTAAAATATAGACTTAGACAATCAAAAGAATTATTGTTTATTAGAAGTGAAAACTCTATGAAAAAAGATAGAATCAAATCATCGTGGATTAAATTTGAATTGGATTACTGTGTAGAAAGTGCTAAAAAAATTATGTACATGGATTTATTGAATGACGATTTTGAGTTGCCTTATAACAAGGTAAATTGTGATATTATTAATGATGAAATAGACCTAATTAATAAAGATAAGCAAGTGTGATTTACGGAAGATAAGAAATGATACTAGGTATTATAAATTGTATGGCAAATAATTCTTTTTTGCTGAAAGATTGATCAGTTACATTAGTTATTGGGTTATTTGCTTTAGCATTTACAGATTCTAGTAATATTTTCTTTTTGATTGCGTAGATTCTAATAATTTTGTTTTGGTTTTTAGATTCGTATTTTTTAATGTCTGAATGAGGATTTAGACAATCTTATAAGATGAAACCAAATCTAAAAGATAAAATAGATTTTTATATAATTCGTTTATCATAAAAAAGAAGGAAAAACTAGATATCTACAATATTTATTTTCAATTATAGAGATCGCTTTTTTATTCCATTAGCTGTTTTAGTTACTAGTGTAATGGTTTTAAAAAGAATTTATGTAAAAGTAAAACCCTGCTAAGAATTTTCTTGGCAGGGTTTTTGGCAGGGAACCATATTAAACTAAGTCATTTTTGCCCGTTTTACATGCCCATAAATGCTGTTAAATAGGCATTCCCCATTCATATTATATTAGCTCTTTATTCCCACTCAACAGTAGCAGGTGGTTTACTCGTAATGTCATACACGATACGATTAACATGATCCACTTCATTTACAATACGAACTGAGATTTTTTGTAATAAGTCCCAATCAATACGAGCAAAGTCAGCAGTCATCCCATCAATTGATGTAATGGCACGTAGACCAACAGTGTAATCATACGTACGACTATCTCCCATAACACCAACAGAACGCATACCAGGAAGAACAGTGAAGTATTGCCAAATATCGCGGTCAAGACCAGCGTTAGCGATCTCTTCACGTAAGATAGCGTCACTTTCGCGAACAATTTCTAATTTTTCTTCAGTAATTTCACCAAGAACACGGATACCTAATCCAGGTCCTGGGAATGGTTGACGCCATACTAATGCTTCTGGCATACCAAGTTCAATCCCTAATTCACGCACTTCATCTTTGAATAACGTATTTAAAGGTTCGATTAACTTAAAGGCCATATCCTCAGGGAGTCCGCCTACGTTATGATGTGATTTGATCACTTCAGCAGTGTCAGTACCACTTTCGATAACATCAGTATAAAGAGTACCTTGAGCTAAGAATTTGATGCCGTCTAATTTAGCGGCTTCATCATCGAATAAATAGATAAATTCGTTACCGATAATTTTACGTTTTTGTTCAGGATCAGAAACACCCGCCAATTTATCTAAGAAACGTTTTTTAGCATTTACACGAATAATGTTTAAGCCAAATTTACCACTAAGGCTATCCATTACTTGATCGCCCTCATCTTTACGTAGTAAACCGTGATCAACGAAGATACATGTTAATTGATCACCAATTGCTTTTTGTAAAAGAACGCCAACAACACTAGAATCCACACCACCAGAAAGGGCAAGTAAGACTTTTTTATCCCCAACTTGTTCGCGGATTTTTTTGATTTCTACATCAATGAAGTTTTCCATTGACCAATTACCTGTAGCACCACAAATATCAAAAGCAAAGTGGCGTAACACATCGTTACCATGTTCAGAATGACGAACTTCTGGATGGAACTGAACAGCGTAAAGACCTTTTTCTTGATTTTCCATAGCAGAAATAGGGCAGCTTGCGCTTGTTGCGACAACTTCAAAACCTTTTGGAACTTCAGTAACTAAATCACCGTGGCTCATCCATACTTGATGATGCTCAGGTAAATCTTTGAATAATTTAGTAGATGAATTTGTAATATCTAACATGGCTTTTCCGTATTCAGGAGCGCCAGCACTTTTAACAACACCACCTAATTTGTGAGTCATTAGTTGCATACCATAACAGATACCTAAAATAGGAATACCTAAATCAAAGATAGCAGGGTCGATTGAAAAACTACTTTCATCATAAACGCTGTTTGGTCCACCTGAAAAGATGATTCCTTTAGGAGCGATTTCCTTAATTTCTTCAATTGTGATTTTATGGCTCATTAATTCAGAGAAAACTCCAAACTCTCTAATTCGGCGTGTAATTAACTGATTGTATTGACTACCAAAATCCAAAACAATGATTTTTTCCATGTCTTTAAAATCGGACGTGTTTGTCACTTGCTTCACCCTATCTTTCTTTTTATTTGTTTTTCTAATCTAGAATTTCCTCAAGGAGATTTTATCAATGGTATGATTGTCTGACTTATGCAAGACAACATCTGCTCGACTTCGTGTGGGTAAGATAAAGTCTTCCAAGTTTTTTTGGTTAACATCTTGCCACACTTGTTTAGCAAAATTAATAGCCTCTTCTCTAGGTCCATTCGCATATTCATAATAATAATTAGTTTTGTCATCTTTTGCAAGGTTTAATAATGCCTCAAAGCGTTCTAAGTACCAAGATTCGATTAATTTACTATCAGCATCTACATAAATTGAGAAATCGAAAAAGTCACTAATGTAGATTTGTTGATTGGCAGGAAGTTGTAACACGTTAATTCCTTCAACAATTAAGATATCTGGCTGTGTAATCGTTTCGAATTCATCAGGAATAATATCGTAAACTTCATGAGAATACATAGGTATTTGTAGATTATCCTCACCGTTTTTAACAGCATTTAAAAAGGTAAGTAAGCGTTCCATATCGTAACTTTCAGGGAACCCTTTTTTATCTAAAATCCCTCGTTTTTTTAATTCATCAGTAGGGTATAGAAAACCATCAGTCGTAATAAGTTGAACGTTACGTCGTTTAAACGTTCTTGAGAGCATCATTTGTAAAAGACGGGCAGTGGTACTTTTACCAACAGCTACACTTCCAGCCACGCCAATGATAAAAGGGGTGGAAGGGACAAATTCTTGCATAAACAAGCCTTTACTCAAATGAAGAGACTCATATTCTTTCATATAGATATGAATCAAATGTGTTAAAGGAATATAGATATCAAGAACATCTTGTAGTGATATTTGATCGTTAAAACTTTTGATTTGTTGTAATTCTTCATCAGTCAATGGGGCAATACCATTTCGATAAAAGCCTTGCCACTCTTGTCTGGTTAGTTGATAGTAGTTTGTTATGTCATCCATAGCTATTCTCCTATATTAACCTCGTCCATCCAAGGGTTAGTCAGAGAGATATGATTGGCTAAATCCTTACTATGCTCTAGTTCCTTCATACGTAGTTCTCTTCTTTTTTCATATCCTTGATGGATCATTTTTTCTTCATTTGTTTCGGGAATTACTGTCGGAACGCCTTGAAAATTGTATTCTGATTCTACAATGACAAAAGTCATAAAACAAGTAGCAGCTAAGTAACGCTCACCAGTTGCTAGGTCTTCACCTAAAACTTTGGTAAAGATTTCCATCGATTTTTTTCCTGTTCCTGAAACGTAAGCTTCAACACAGACTGAGTGGTTCTCATAGATTGGATGTAAAAAATCTAATTTATCTGTTGAAGCAGTCATCGTTGGTCGTCTACAGTGTCTAGAGGCAGCTATCGAGGTTGTGTCATCGATAAAAGACATCAGTTTTCCACCGTATAACGCACCAAAAGAATTCAAATCATTTGGAAAAACACGATGGGTTTGAATCACTCTAGATTCACGACATTTTTTTGTTTTTGGTAATTCAATAAACATATTTACAACTCCTTAATTCATGCTATGATGTTAAAGTCTTAATGATTATATCATAAATGCTTCCATAGATAGAAACGGTGAGGGTTGAAACATGAAAAAAATCATATTATTAGGTGATAGTATCACAGCAGGCTATGAAGATGGCGTAACGGATTTCAGGTTAAATGAGCGTATAGAAGCTGATTTTAAGGGATATGACGTAATAAATGCGGGTATTCCAGGAGATACGACAAGGGGCGCTTTAATTAGGTTAGAAGATCATGTATTAAAATATTCACCAGAAGTAGTGGTTGTATTTTTTGGTGCCAATGATGTGTCTAATGTGATAGGTGTCTCAATAGAAGAATATATAGCTAATTTAATTTTAATTATAGAAAGAATTGGTTCTGAAAAGATTATATTATTGGGTGCACCATTCTGTAACCAGACAATGTATCAGTCAGAACGAGCGCTAGATCAGTTGGAGTTGTACAATCGGGCAGCAAAAGAATTGGCGGCAAATTATAAGATACCATTCATTGAATTACTTTATACTATGCAAGAAGGGACAGCTGATTTTCTGCAAAAAGATGGCTTACATTTTTCAAAATCAGGGTATGACTTACTTGGTAGATTAATTAATCAAGAATTAAAAATAAAAGAAGAGGTGAAAAGGGATGAATAATCATTACTATACAAACCAACCAGAAGTTGCGCATAATCGCAAACAATGGACTTTTCCGCTGAAAGGTAAAACATATACTTTTATGACAGATAGTAATGTTTTCTCAAAAGGGACGGTTGATTTTGGTTCACGTGTCCTAATCGAGACGTTTACAGCAGATAACTTGCCCGAGGGAGCTATTCTTGACGTTGGTTGCGGTTATGGGCCAATCGGGTTGTCTTTAGCATCTGATACAGGCAGAGCAGTGGAGATGGTTGATGTCAATGAGCGAGCAGTTGAACTTGCTAAAGAAAATGCTGAGTTAAACAAAATTGATCATGTGACAATTTATACGTCGTTTATTTACGAGAGTGTTGAAAATAATCAATTTGCAGCTATCGTAAGTAATCCGCCTATTAGAGCTGGGAAAGAAGTAGTTCATACAATTATTTCGGGATCTCACGAAAAATTAGTTAAGGGTGGGACATTAACGATTGTTATCCAGAAAAAACAAGGGGCACCAAGTGCTAAAGCAAAAATGGAAGAAGTGTTTGGTAACGCAGAAATTGTTAAAAAAGAAAAAGGCTATTTCATTATAGTTAGTGAAAAAGAATAAAAGAATGAGATTATCTATTGTGAAGTATAAATTTACAATAGATGTCTTTTTTTACCTTTTAGAGAAAAGTTGTCCATAATGGCTTATTTTCGGTTACTTTGCACATAATAAAAGCTTTATTAAAAAATGATAAAATAAAAAATATTTGTGATACGTAATACAAAGGTTGATTTTGAATTAACATAATTTCACAAACGTGTTTTTTGTCTATAGATTAAAACATATTTTTTTGAAAACGCTAATAAATTAAAACAGTTTAATTAACATTTTGTAATAAATTAAAACAGAATTTGTCTATTAAAAAAGATGACCCAGATTGTGAACTTCGTTATTTAATTATTGTGAAAAATGTTTAATTAAAACGATGTATCCAAAAAATACTTATGGATAAGTAAAAAGTGGTAACAATTTGAGAGACTATACTATATAATAATAAGTGCAGTTCCGATTAAGTGTTTTATATTATGGAAATTTTTTGTCTTTTAAGATTTTGTTTAAAAGATTTTCTTTCAAAATGTGTTATTTGTAAAATATTTTTTAAAGAGTTTTAAACAATCGGTATGGGGATGTTAACGCATATAAGGGACGATGTTTTTAACGGTGTTCTTTAATTATTATATAAATATCATTTTCTAAGAAATTTCCTGAGATAAGAAGGTTTTCTTGTCTAGTTAGCAGGAAGTATTAATTACTTTAAGATAAAACTAGGAACTATAGTCCTGTCATTTAAAGAGTCGGGCTCTTTAAATGGATGTCACGTTGAAATGAGAGTTGATACGAAGGCAAGGATTAATGGGGAGGAAGCCAGATGGGGATCTGGCTTTTTTTTGTTGACAAAAGAAGTGTAAGGCGTTAAAATGATTAGTTGCAGAAGGTTTTATGTTTACAAATAAAAAGGGAAATGAAATATTGTCCATAACCCTTTATTAATAGGAAAACAAAGATAGAACGACCATATAACAATATGCTCAAGGTCTATTTTTGGTTTTTTTTTACTTAAAAACACTTTATTACGATAGATGTAATAAAACTTTAATATTTGTAACATAAAACTATTTTTGAAGCAAACTCAGAAGGGGTGACTTAATTTGGTTGGACACGTAGTGAAATACGGAAAACACCGAGAAAGACGCAGTTATTCAAGAATTAGTGAAGTATTGGAACTGCCAAACTTAATTGAAATTCAGACAGATTCTTACAAATGGTTCTTAGATGAAGGTTTAAGAGAAATGTTTGAAGATATTATGCCAATTACAGATTTTAGTGATAAATTGTCATTAGAATTTGTAGATTATGAAATGAAAACACCGAAATACACCGTTGAAGAAGCTCGTGCACATGACGCAAACTTTTCAGCACCAATTCATGTCACATTAAGATTAGATAACCAAGTAACAGGGGAAATCAAATCTCAAGAAGTATTCTTTGGCGATTTCCCGCTTATGACTGAAATGGGAACATTCATCATTAACGGAGCAGAAAGAGTAGTTGTTTCTCAATTAGTCCGTTCACCCGGAGTTTACTTTAATGGAAAAACAGAAAAAAATGGTCAACAAGGATTTGGCACAACAGTTATTCCTAACCGTGGCGCTTGGTTAGAATTAGAAACGGATGCTAAAAACCTATCATACGCTCGTATCGACCGTACAAGAAAAATTCCATTTACAATTGTTGTTCGTGCCTTAGGTTTTGGTTCTGATTCAACGATTATGGAAATTTTTGGTGAAAGCGAAAGTTTACAAGCTACTATAGAAAAAGATATTCATAAAAATTCAGGAGACTCTCGTACAGAGGAAGCACTGAAGGATGTTTATGAAAGACTACGTCCAGGTGAGCCTAAGACAGCAGAAAGTTCAAGAAACTTATTAAATGCTCGTTTCTTCGATCCAAAACGTTATGATTTAGCAGCTGTTGGTCGTTACAAAGTCAACAAAAAATTAAACTTAAAAACACGTTTATTAAACCAAACGTTAGCTGAAACGTTAGTTGATCCAGAAACTGGAGAAATTATTGTTGAAAAAGGAACAGTCGTTTCTCGCCAAGTGATGGACACGTTAGAAGAACATTTAGATGCTGGTATTAATAGTGTGACTTATTACCCAAGTGAAGATGGTGTTGTAACAGAACCGATGACGATTCAAGTTATTAAAGTTCTTTCACCTAAAGATCCTGAACGTGTTGTTAATGTGATTGGTAATGCTAACTTAGGCGATAAAGTAAAAACAGTTCGTCCAGCAGATATCATCTCAACAATGAGCTATTTCTTGAACTTACAAGAAGGCATTGGACAAGTAGATGACATCGACCATTTAGGTAACCGTCGTATTCGTTCAGTTGGTGAGTTGTTACAAAACCAATTCCGTATCGGTTTGTCACGTATGGAACGTGTGGTTCGTGAGAGAATGTCTATCCAAGACACTGAAACATTGACACCACAACAACTGATTAATATCAGACCTGTTGTCGCTTCAATGAAAGAATTCTTTGGTTCTTCTCAATTATCACAATTCATGGATCAAACCAATCCATTAAGTGAGTTAACTCATAAACGTCGTCTATCAGCCTTAGGACCTGGTGGTTTAACACGTGACCGTGCCGGATATGAAGTACGTGACGTGCATTATTCTCATTATGGTCGTATGTGTCCGATTGAAACGCCTGAGGGACCCAATATCGGGTTGATCAACAGTTTGTCAAGTTATGCTAAAGTAAATAAATATGGTTTCATTGAAACGCCATATCGTCGTGTGAATCGTGCAACAGGTGAGGTAACTAAGCATATTGATTACTTAACTGCTGACGAGGAAGATCATTACATGGTAGCTCAAGCGAATTCTCCATTAAATGAAGATGGTTCATTCAAAGAAGAATTAGTTATGGCTCGTATTCAAAGTGAAAACTTAGAGGTTAATGTTGATAAAGTAGATTACATGGATGTTTCTCCTAAACAAGTAGTAGCTGTTGCGACATCTTGTATTCCTTTCTTGGAAAACGATGATTCCAACCGTGCGCTTATGGGAGCAAACATGCAACGTCAAGCAGTTCCATTAATCCAACCACGTTCTCCAATCGTTGGTACAGGTATGGAGTATAAAGCTGCTCATGACTCGGGTGCTGCTTTATTATGTAAACATGATGGTGTTGTTGAATACGTGGATGCTAGAGAAATACGCGTTCGTCGTAGCAATGGTGCTTTAGATAAATACACAGTCATTAAATTCCACCGTTCAAATGCTGGAACAAGTTACAATCAACGCTCAATTGTTAAATTAGGCGAGATTGTTGAAGCAGGAGACACACTAGCAGACGGTTCTTCTATGGAAGAAGGAGAAATGGCTTTAGGACAAAACGTTTTAGTGGCATTCATGACGTGGGAAGGTTACAACTACGAAGATGCTATTATCATGAGTCGTCGTTTAGTTAAAGATGATGTTTATACTTCTATCCATATTGAAGAATATGAATCAGAAGCACGTGATACTAAATTAGGACCTGAAGAAATTACTCGCGAATTACCAAACGTAGGGGACGACGCGCTTAAAGATTTAGATGAAATGGGTATTATCCGCATTGGTGCTGAAGTTAAAGATGGTGATTTATTAGTAGGTAAAGTAACGCCTAAAGGGGTAACTGAATTATCTGCTGAAGAACGATTATTACATGCTATCTTTGGTGAAAAAGCCCGTGAAGTTCGTGATACATCATTACGTGTTCCTCATGGTGGTGGCGGTATCGTTCATGACGTGAAGATCTTTACTCGTGAAGCAGGAGACGAATTATCACCAGGTGTTAATATGTTAGTTCGTGTTTATATCGTTCAAAAACGTAAAATTCATGAAGGGGATAAGATGGCCGGTCGTCATGGTAATAAAGGGGTAGTTTCTCGTATTATGCCAGAAGAAGATATGCCATTCCTTCCAGACGGAACACCAGTTGATATCATGTTAAACCCTCTTGGGGTACCATCACGTATGAACATTGGGCAAGTACTTGAGTTACATTTAGGTATGGCTGCTCGTTCACTTAATATTCATGTTGCTACACCAGTATTTGATGGGGCAGATGAGGATGACGTATGGTCAACAGTAGCAGAAGCTAACCTAGCTCGTGATGCTAAAACTGTTCTTTATGATGGACGTACAGGTGAACCGTTTGATAATCGTATTTCAGTTGGTGTGATGTATATGCTTAAATTAGCTCACATGGTTGATGATAAATTACATGCTAGATCAATTGGACCGTACTCATTAGTAACGCAACAACCACTTGGAGGTAAAGCTCAATTTGGTGGACAACGTTTTGGTGAGATGGAAGTTTGGGCACTTGAAGCTTACGGTGCTGCTTACACATTACAAGAAATTTTAACGTATAAATCAGATGATGTTGTTGGTCGTGTGAAGACTTATGAATCAATCGTTAAAGGTGAACCAATTCAAAAACCTGGTGTGCCAGAATCATTCCGCGTACTTGTTAAAGAATTACAAGCCCTAGGTTTAAATATGCGCGTACTGGATGCTGAAGACGAAGAAATTGAATTGCGTGATATGGATGATGAAGATGATGATTTAATTACAGTGGATGCTTTAGCTAAATATGCCAAAGAACAAGCTGAAAAACAAGAAGTAGAAAAATCATTAAAAGATGCACAAGAAAACAAGGAATAGTAAAAAACTAGACCAATAGTTATTTCTGATAGATAAAGAAATGGAGGGACATCTTTTGATCGATGTAAATAAATTCGAAAGTATGCAAATCGGCCTAGCTTCTTCTGAAAAAATAAGAAGCTGGTCATACGGTGAAGTGAAAAAACCAGAAACAATCAATTACCGTACTTTAAAACCAGAACGTGACGGTCTTTTCTGTGAACGCATTTTCGGTCCTACTAAGGACTGGGAGTGTGCTTGTGGAAAATACAAACGTATCCGTTACAAAGGTATTGTCTGTGACCGATGTGGAGTTGAGGTAACTCGCTCTAAAGTTCGTCGTGAACGTATGGCTCATATCGAGCTAGCAGCACCAGTAACACATATCTGGTACTTCAAAGGAATACCAAGTCGTATGGGTCTTGTTTTAGATATGAGCCCACGTGCGTTAGAAGAAATTATCTATTTTGCATCATATGTAGTAACTGATGCTGGAGATACTTCACTTGAAGTAAAACAACTATTAACAGAACGTGAATATCGTGAGAAACGTCAACAATACGGTCAAGGTTTTCAAGCAGGAATGGGTGCTGAAGCAATCAAACGCTTGTTAGAAAATGTTGATGCAGAAAAAGAAGTTGTTGAGTTAAAAGAAGATTTAAAAACAGCTCAAGGTCAAAAAAGAACACGTGCGATTCGTCGTTTAGATATTTTAGAAGCTTTCAGAACTTCTGGAAATGATCCAAGTTGGATGGTTATGGACGTTGTACCAATCATCCCACCAGATATCCGTCCAATGGTTCAATTAGAAGGTGGACGTTTTGCAACAAGTGATTTGAACGATTTATATCGTCGTGTGATTAACCGTAATAACCGTTTGAAACGTTTATTAGACTTAAATGCACCAGGAATCATTGTTCAAAATGAGAAACGTATGTTACAAGAAGCTGTGGATGCTTTGATTGATAATGGTCGTCGTGGCCGTCCGGTAACTGGACCAGGTAACCGCCCACTTAAATCATTATCACACATGCTTAAAGGTAAACAAGGTCGTTTCCGTCAAAACTTACTTGGAAAACGTGTTGACTATTCTGGTCGTTCGGTAATCGTTGTTGGGCCATTCCTAAAAATGTACCAATGTGGTTTACCAAAAGAAATGGCAATTGAATTATTCAAACCATTTGTGATGCACGAATTAGTTAAACGTGAAATTGCAAGTAACATTAAAAATGCAAAACGCCAAATCGAGCGTCAAGAAGATGCTGTTTGGGATGTATTAGAAGATGTTATTCGCGAACATCCAGTTTTACTTAACCGAGCACCTACGCTACATAGACTTGGTATCCAAGCCTTCGAACCTGTTTTAGTTGAAGGTCGTGCGATTCGTCTTCACCCATTAGTATGTGAGGCTTATAATGCCGATTTCGATGGGGATCAAATGGCGGTTCATGTTCCTTTAAGTGAAGAAGCACAAGCAGAAGCTCGTTTGCTGATGTTAGCAGCTCAAAACATCCTTAACCCTAAAGATGGTAAACCAGTTGTTACACCATCTCAAGATATGGTTCTTGGTAACTACTATTTAACAATGGAAGAACCGGGACATATTGGTGAAGGAATGATCTTTAGAAACTTAGATGAAGTTGTTATCGCATGGAGAAATGGCTACGTCCACTTACATTCTCGTATTGGTTTACAAACAAACTCAATGCCTGAAAAACCATTTACTGAATGGCAACGTGATCGTATCTTAATTACAACTGCTGGTAAAGTTATCTTTAACGAAATTATGCCACCAGAATTCCCATACTTAAACGAACCAACGGATTATAACTTAACGGTTCAAACACCTGATAAATACTTTGTAGAAGCTGGAACAAATATTCCAGAACATATTAAAGTACAAGAGAAAATTGGACCATTCAAGAAGAAAAATTTAGGTAATATTATTGCTGAAGTCTTTAAACGTTTCAAGATTACCGAAACTTCTAAAATGTTAGATAGAATGAAAGATTTAGGTTATAAGCACTCAACTTATGCTGGTATGACTGTAGGGATTGCGGATATCGTAGTCTTACATGAAAAACAAAGCATGATTGAAGAAGCTCATAAACAAGTGGATGCTGTAACAAAACAATTCCGTCGTGGTTTAATCACTGATGATGAACGTTACGAAAGAGTCATTGCTATTTGGAACGCAACGAAAGATGCTATTCAAGTTAAGTTAATGGAGAGTTTAGACGATCGTAACCCAATCTTCATGATGAGTGACTCTGGTGCCCGTGGTAACATTTCCAACTTTACTCAGCTTGCTGGTATGCGTGGACTTATGGCTGCACCGAATGGTCGAATCATGGAATTACCAATCGTATCTAACTTCCGTGAAGGTTTAACGGTCTTAGAAATGTTTATCTCTACCCATGGTGCTCGTAAAGGTATGACGGATACGGCTCTTAAAACAGCCGATTCAGGTTACTTAACACGTCGTTTAGTAGACGTGGCCCAAGATGTTATCATTCGTGAAACAGATTGTGGTACGGATCGTGGATTAGATATTAAAGCAGTTAAAGAGGGTAATGAAGTCATTGAAACCTTAGAAGAGCGTATGTTAGGACGTTACACTCGTAAATCAGTGAAACATCCAGAAACAGGCGCAATTATTGTTGCAGCTGGCGATATCATTACTGAAGACATTAGTAAAGAAATTATTGAAGCTGGAATTGAAGAAATTTCAATCCGTTCAGTCTTTACTTGTAATACAAAACATGGTGTATGTAAACACTGTTATGGCCGTAACTTGGCAACAGGTTCTGAAGTTGAAGTTGGGGAAGCAGTTGGTACAATTGCCGCTCAATCAATCGGTGAGCCTGGTACTCAGTTAACAATGCGTACTTTCCATACGGGTGGGGTTGCCGGAGATGATATTACTCAAGGTTTACCTCGTATCCAAGAGATCTTTGAAGCACGTAATCCTAAAGGGGTTGCCATCGTTTCTGAAGTAGCTGGAGAAGTTATTGAAATTTCTGAAGATGCAACGGATCGTACGAAAGAAGTTATTGTTAAAGGTATAACAGATACAAGAACATACAACGTTCCTTATACATCTCGTATGAAAGTTGCTGAAGGTGACATTATCGAGCGTGGAACACCATTAACAGAAGGTTCAATTGAACCAAAACACTTATTAACAATTACTGATGTGTTAACTGTGGAAAACTACCTACTTAAAGAAGTACAAAAAGTGTACCGTATGCAAGGGGTAGAAATCGGCGATAAACATATCGAGGTAATGGTTCGTCAAATGTTACGTAAAGTTCGTATCATGGATCCAGGCGATTCTGATATCTTACCAGGTACATTGATTGATATTAATGAGTTTAAAGAACGTAACTACAATACTTTAGTAGCCGGTGGCACACCTGCAACAGGTCGTCCAGTGTTATTAGGTATTACTAAAGCGTCTCTTGAAACAAACAGCTTCTTATCAGCGGCTTCATTCCAAGAAACAACACGTGTGTTAACGGATGCTGCAATTCGAGGTAAGAAAGACCACTTACTTGGACTTAAAGAAAATGTTATCATCGGTAAGATTATTCCTGCCGGTACTGGTATGCCTAAATACCGTAACATGGAACCAAAAGAAGTGGGCGTTGCTAGCGAAAATGTTTACAGTATTAGTGACATTGAAGCACAAATGGCAGCAGCAGATGCATTAAAATCACAAGACTAATCAGAGTGGATAAAAAATTGTTTTGCTCTGAGTAACTGGAAAAGACCTCAAACAATCCGCTTTTTGGATTGCTTGAGGTCTTTGAAGTTGTCGCAGGAGTTGCTATTTGAACCTGATTATTAAAAGTTATTCGAATGAATAAGGCATATGAATAAGGCATAGACTGAGAAGAAACATTCATGTTTCTTCTCAGTCTTTTTTTGTTCTAAAAAATAAGAGTAGCTATAATGAATCCAAAGGTTAGGAACGGGACAAAGGGTAGCTTTTGAATCGGTTTATGAAAGATATATTGGGATAGAAAAATAAAGATGATTCCAAGTGATGAAGCAAGTAAGATTATAACTAAGCAAGTTGTTAAATTTAAAAATAATGACCAAATGATGAGTAATTTGATATCCCCCCCACCGATACCATCAGGCATAAACTTGGTTAATATGAGGAAAAAAAATAAAATAAAAAAAGGTGTGGATAAGTTGTGGATAGAAAAAGAATGATTCAAATGAAAAAATAGATAAGCAATAAAAGACAAGGGATAAAGTATTTTAGGTTCAACAATCATATAGAGAAAATCTGTTAAACTAAGTGTGAGGCTCATGACGCACAGTAAAAAAAGATAAATCGTTGTCAATTTAAAGCCAATAGTGAGATTAAATATTAAAACAAAACTTCCAGTTAATATTTCGAATAGACTATGGTAGATAGGGATACTTTTGGTACAATGACGGCACTTATTTTTATTAAAGATTAGCACATAAAATGGAATTAAGTCCAAAGCACTGAGTTTAACATGACAATGATCACATTCTGAGCGAGAGTAAATAAAATCTTGATGAATAGGTATTCTTTTAGCGAGAACACCTAAAAAAGAACCTAATATGATGCCACTGAAAAAATAAAGTATCATTATTCTTCCTCCTTTAAAATATAATTTACGCTAAAAAGCACTTTTTCTTTTAAAAATCATAATATATTCAAAATATTGTGCTACATTGTATTTAATGGGAAATTAGGAGAGAAAAAAATGAAAAAGAAGAGTATGTTACTTATTCCTTTTTTGATGGTGCTATTTTTAGTGACGGGTTGTGGGAAAAAAGGGTTAGATGGAGATGAAATCTCTAAAGTATTTATTGAAAATTTTATTTACGAAAAAGAAGCAGATAAATTTAAAGAAAATTTTGTAGACGGGGATATATTAAGTAAGCAGCTTAGTATTATGACGGATGGTTTTCAAGAAAGTTTTTCTGAAGTTTTTGATCCAGTCGCAGGTCCTTTATCGGCTAAAGAAAAAGAAGAAATTTCTTCAGGGTTGATGAAAGAAGTAAGAGAAAAAAGTGATTATAATTATACTATAAAAGAAGAATCAAAAAATAATATTATGGTTACTTATAAAATAAAAGGATTTAATTATTCTAGTTTAGTGGAAACAACATTGAAAGGTGTTTCTACTGAAATAAAAATAAATAATAGTACAGATCCTAAACAAACAAAAAGAATGATATTGTCCGCCTTTTCAGATGCTTTAGATAAAGGAAAAGTAATGGAAAAAGAAACAAAAGTAACTATGAAATTTAAAAAAGAAAAAAAGAAATGGGTGCTAGCTGAAAATCAGGATGAGACTTTAGAAGTCCTGTTACTCTCCTTTATTACAGGTTATAACGATAAGAAAGAGTATAGTAAAGAAATGACGCATACAGTTCAACGATCAGTAACTCAGGCTAAAAGTAGTCTTTAAATCATTTCATTGTCCATCACATTTAAAAAGTGGTAGACTGAATATATAAATAAAATCATGTGAGGAGAGTTTTAATTATGAGTAATGTAAAAACAAAAGAAGTACTGAACCAAACTGTTGCAGATTTGAGTCAATTTTCGGCTGTTATTCATCAAACACACTGGTATATGCGTGGAACTTCATTTTTAACGCTACACCCTAAAATGGATGAGTTCATGGACGAAGTTAATGGCTATTTAGATGTGGTTGCAGAAAGATTAATTACAATTGGTGGCAGCCCTTATTCAACATTAAAAGAATTTTCTGATCACACTAAAATTAAGGATGAAACTGGTTCTTATGATAAAGATATGTCGGAACGCTTATCTATTATATTAGATGGTTTCCACTATTTAAGAAATTTATGTTCAGAAGGCATTCGCATTACTGAAGAAGAACAAGATCATGTGTCACAAGATATCTTTATTGATATTAAAGGAAATGTAGAAAAAACAATTTGGATGCTTCATGCAGAATTAGGCACTGCGCCTGAATTATAAAAAATAATATAAACAAGGCTGACTAAAAAAGTCAGTCTTTTTTTTATTTATACGAATAATTTTTAATAGTCAGGGGATAAAAAATCTACTCTCACGACAACTGGAAGCGAAACGACTTTTGACCACCTTCTTTTTTTGTAAATATTTTTTAAGAAATAAAAATATACTCCACTCACAACTTTACTGAATTCCTTATTTGGTAAAGATAAACATGTTGATTAGAATTTCTTTTTTTAATAATTTAAATTGTAATTAAGTGTACGAAAACCACGTTTATCTTTATTAATTTATCCTAAAAAATACCGATATAAGTAATGATGTTAATAATTAAGGGTGGGGGATTTAAGATGTCAAAGTTCAAGAAAGTTATTTCAGTTCTGTTAGTCATTATCGGTATTACAGGTTTTGTAGTAGAGGCGAAAATGGTAAGTTCGAATAAGAAGAAAAAAGAAGTTCCGATGGTCACAAAAGTTACAAAAGAATACGATGTCCAATCGTCTTCTAAAATAGAAGAAACAAAAAGTTCAAAAAAAGTAGAGATTACAAAAGAAACGACATCTGCTGAAGAAGTAAAAGAAACAGAAACAAAAGAAACAACATTTGAAGAAGAAGCTATTGCTCCAGTTGAAGAAGTTAGGACTGTAACAAATATTGTTGAGCCAGTTCCAGAAGAAAAAATTGAAGAAGTTGTGGAAGAAAAATTAATTGAGGTGAAAAGCCAGCGACATGTGCCGAATAGTATTGGTATAAATGGGATTTTTAGAAATTATTTGCCTATTGGTCGTGGAAATAGTGTCGATGTGGTGGAGTATTATATTGATGGTGGTAATATAATTACAACTGTGGGCTCTTATAATCCTCATGAGAATCAAACAACATATTTTGGTGGCCATAATCCAGGTATTATGGATTATATGGAACAAAATTTATCGGTTGGCTCTACAGTAACCGTAACTGATAGTAATGGAAACCCATTTGATTATCGAGCAGTTGATTATACGATTGTTGATATATATGGAGAGGGTATCCTAGGTTCGATTGGAATGAGTGCGATTGATTTATATGTCTATGGAAGTAATCAAAGATCATTGGCTATTCAATACTGTTTATCCAATAGTGATTTAATGATTATGTGGTATTTATTGCCATTATTTTAAATAAAAAATACAGATTGAAGTTGACTTTAACGTCATTTTCAATCTGTATTTTTTTATTTTTTTCGTTTCGAAAGGAAATAATAATAACCACTAAAAGAACCGATTCCAAGAATAAAGAGCAAGCTACCTGAAATAATGCCAGGTGGTAAGAAAGAAAGTTCAATACTATGTTTTCCTTTTGGTACATTAAAAGTGAGGAAAGCATCTTTAAAATCTTTTGTTTTCACTTTTTTTCCGTCAATTTTAGCAGTCCATCCTTTGTCATAAGGAATGGTTGTCATTAAAACTTGGTCTTCAGGATTTTCAATAGTTGCTTTTGCTTTTCTACCAGATACTTTGAAATCAATCCCATGATTATTAATCTCTTTCATCGCACTTTGGTATTTATTAGTGTCCATTAGAACGACAGGAGGATCAATCAAGTCGACATCTTTTGTTCCGTACAATTCTAAGCTAAAACGAAGTGTGGAATCTTTTTCGAAATATCCTAAATTATAATATTGTCCTGTGATATTTATTTGACTCTTATAACTGGTGCCTTGTGATCGGATAGTAGCGCTTGAACTTTCAATTTGACCAAAATCACTAGGAAATAAACTTAGATAAGCTTGATTACCAGCAGGGATGAAAATATCATAGTCGATAGTTTTAGCGATATTAGGTTTAAGTTCTGTGAAAGAAACGCGATTATTCTCTTTATAAACAATATTGGTATTTTTGCTATCGACAAGGGTTGGCTTAGAAAAACTGAAATAGGTATCATTATAATTAGACAGCTGATTAATTAAGGCTGTTTGAGCACCTAGATTATCATTTTTAGGGAACTTGGTTTTATATAAACTTTGCCCTGTTAAAACACCAAGTGGCATCGCATAATCATTTTCATAAAGTTGATATTTACCGGCCTTACCAGTTGAGTTAAAGCCAAATTTATTAATCGGTTGATCGCTGATATTATGTTTAATACCAACTAAACTATCCATAAATAAAGTGTTATTTTGATATCTTGTATTTAAGCTAGTTCCTCTTGAACGATACCCAAGATCATTCAAGAAAGTCGATGAATGACGATTTCTGATAGAAGAAAACATACTGACACCACTAAATCCATAGTTAAAGCTATCATTTGAAGAAATAGGGGCAAGTGATTCTAATCGGTAAAAATCATCCTTATTAGCGTCGTCAGCTTTATCAACTAGCTTTTTATAGTTGGGATAAGGTTCTGAATAAAGACTTCTTGAAGCGTAATTCCAATCTTTTAAAATGCCATTTAGCATATAAGATGTATTAAGAAATGCTTCACCTGATACCATTAATAATAATAAAATTGTTAATTTTTTTCCGGATAATTTTTTTAATTGGAAAAAGATAATGGCTGTTAAGTAGAGTAAGACAAACAAAATAGTAACAAGTAGCTGAGTGAGTGACGCAAACTCATAGCTTCCTTTTGGTGCTGTTAATTTTGCTAGGGTAAACAAAATAGGCAGAATAAGAGCGATACTAACAAGTGCGCCATTATCATCTTTAGAGAACTTCTCCCAGCCATAGCCGGCTAACATTACGACTAAAAACGAGAATAAAAAACTGAATCTAAAAAGAAACATATTAGGTGCATGCATCCCATGCCAAAACAAGTTGAGGGGCTCTAAGTAGAAACTTGCGATTAACAAAATAAACAGTAGACCATAGGCAATTTTATTTTTTAGGTTAATTTTTTTAGTAACAAAGTAGAACACACAGAACATAAGTGGTAAAAGTCCGACATAGATAAAAGGAATGGAACCATATTTGGTTGTATCGAATACACCAACCATATTTTTAATGATGATATCCCAAAATGCAGTTGCTTCTGTTTTTAATTTTGACATTTCTGTTAAAGTTTCACCGTTTGTTTTTAAATCAAGAAAAGCAGGTAAAATCATAATCATGGAACTAATACCGGCTAGAATTGATGTGATGAAATAAGGCACGATTGCTTTTTTGTATTGTTTTGGTTTTGTTGCTAACCTAGCAACAAAATAACAAACTGAAAAAATACCAATCATAAAACCAAAGTAAAAATTAGAAATAAATAATAGTAGATAACTAACAAAAAGTAAAATTGATTTACCTTTATCCATAACACGATTAATTCCTAAAATGATTAATGGAAGATACATGAAGATATCTAACCACATGATTAATTCAGAATGTGCGGTAATAAAAGACATAAGTGCATAAGAAATACTGAGCGTTACATGTGACCATTGTGGGATTTTGTAAGTATTTTTAGCGTAGTACCAAAAAGAAAAACCTGCACTCCCGATTTTAATAAGTGTTAACAGATAAAGAGCATCAGGGATGTTTTCATTTTTAAAAAAGAAAACAATTGGCGTGAAAACACCACCTAAATAATAGGAAATTAATGACCAGTAATTTAATCCCAGTGAAGCATTCCACGTATAAAAGATACTCTGATCGCCGTGTAGAACATTATTAAAGCTAGCATGAAAATTTGAAAATTGGGAAAAGGCATCACTAGCTAAGACGCTTCGATCACTTCCCCAGTAAATCCCGATACTGAGATAAACAAACATCATAATGAGAAACGGAATAGCAAAAGCTGCTAGCCCATATTTTCCTTCTCGTTTAAAATAATTTTTTATTTGATTAAAATTCAATTGAGTATTCCTCCAATTTGTGGTGAATTAACTTCTCCATTTTAGCATATTTGAAAAGAATATTGTTTTACATAATTATTTCCATTTATTTCATTTTTTATAAAGGATGACTCATCAGATAAAATATTAAAAAAAATAGATAGTAATTGAAAAAATAAAATGAAAATAGGTCAGTAATTTAAACTGATTATCTGTATATATGGTAGGGATAAGAGTAAAAATAACAATTGTTTTTAAGTTGTTTAAAATAATGAAAAAAAGTGATTGACTTTTAAAGGAAAGAGCATATAATTCATCTTGTTTATATTTTTTAAGAAAAAGTAAAATGTTTTGTTGAAAGTGAGGAATAGAAGAAGTGAGTCAGAAGTTGACCCGGGAAAATATTGATACCTTTAAAGTAGGTGGAGCCTTAATTGCTATGGGAGTTGTTTACGGAGATATCGGAACAAGTCCTTTATATGTAATGAAGGCTATTATTGAAGGTAATGGTGGTTTAGCCAATGTTTCTACAGATTTTATTTTAGGATCTGTATCATTGATATTTTGGACGTTAACCTTATTAACAAGTGTTAAATATGTCATGATTGCTTTAAATGCAGATAATCATGGTGAGGGTGGTATATTTTCGCTCTACACATTAGTTAAAAAATCTGGAAAATATTTGTTGTTTCCAGCTATGATTGGTGGCGCTACCTTATTAGCGGATGGTGTTTTAACACCAGCTGTTACGGTAACGACTGCTATTGAAGGTTTACGTGGTATTCCAACGTTTTATGATGCGTTTGGAGATAATCAGCATGTTATTGTTGTGATAACGATGATTATCATTTTTGGGTTATTTATGATTCAACGCCTAGGGACACAAAAAGTTGGAACAGCGTTTGGCCCTATTATGTTAGGGTGGTTTACTTTCTTGGCAGTTATGGGAATTATTAATTTTGCTGGCAACTTAAGTGTTTTAAGAGCACTTAATCCTTATTATGCTTTTCATCTATTATTATCAGATGAAAATAAGGCAGGTATTTTTATCTTAGGTAGCGTATTCTTAGCAACAACTGGAGCTGAAGCTTTATATTCTGACTTAGGTCATGCAGGGCGTAAAAATATTCGTGTTAGTTGGCCGTATATTAAAATCTGCTTAACTTTGAATTATTTTGGTCAAGCTGCTTGGTTGATAAGTGTAAAAGACAATCCAGTTTATCAAGACATGAAATTATTAAATCCATTTTTTAGAATGATGCCACAATCGATGGCTGTTGTAGGGGTACTTTTTGCTACATTAGCTGCAATTATTGCTTCTCAATCCCTAATTTCTGGTTCTTATACATTAGTATCAGAAGCAATAAAATTAAGATTGTTACCAAGAATGAAGATTATTTATCCAACAGATCAAAAAGGTCAATTGTATATTCCAGCTGTGAATACATTGTTGATGATCGGTTGCTTAATGATTGTTTTAACATTTAGAACATCGGCAAAAATGGAGTCAGCCTACGGGTTAGCTATTACTATTACAATGTTAATGACAACATTTTTATTGTTATTCTATTTGTTGCAACAAGGGATTCCCAAAGTACTTGCCTATGTGACCTTTACTTTTTTTGCTTTGATTGAGAGCATTTTCTTTATATCCAGTGCGACTAAATTCTTACATGGTGGTTATGTAGCAGTTTTAATGGCAGTAATTATTCTTTGTATCATGTTGATTTGGCACCGAGGTAACGTTATTACAGAGCGTGAATCTGATCGTGTCTCCTTGTGTGATTATACAGAACAATTGAAGGAACTTAGTCAGGATCCGAGTTTACCTCAATACCAAACTAATATTGTCTTTTTAACAACCAAAATTAAAGGGCATCAAGTAGGGCGAGAAATTGTGTATTCAATTCTAGATAAACGTCCTAAGAAAGCTAAAGTATATTGGTTTGTAAATGTTTTTGTCACAGATGAACCTTATACTAATGAATATTATGTAGACATGATGGGGACAGATTATATCGTTAACGTTCAGCTTAGACTTGGTTTTAGAATGAATCAGGAAGTAAATGTTTACTTGCGTCAAATAGTGAGTGACTTAATGAAAGAAGGCAAATTGCCGAAACAACCACAAAAATACTCAATTATTAAAGATCGTGAAGTGGGAGATTTTGCCTTTGTATTAATCAGAGAAGAATTAACTCGTGTAACATCATTAAGTGCCATAGATACCCTTGTTATGCAACTTAAGTTAGGTATTAAGAAGATAGCTTTTGATCCAGCAAGATGGTTCGGATTAGAGTATAGTGATGTGATCGTCGAGCATGTCCCTCTAGTCATAGGAAATAAAAAACATGTTACTGGTTTAAAACAAGTTCAAGTTGATGATTTTGATGAAGATGATGATTAATTAGAGTGAATAAAAAATCGTTTTGCCCCAAGCAACTGGAAAAATATCAAACAATCCATTTTTAGGATTGATTGTTATTCCTGAAGTTACTAAAGGGGCAGATTTTTTATTCCGGACTACAACAGAGTGGAAATTTTTTTCTTTAAATATTTAGAAATAGAAACTAACTATTACTTTTTTGATGGTTAGTTCCTATTTTTTTTGAGCCATAGACCATAATGAATATTAGTAAAAAAGAATTTATAAACCATTTCCTCCTTAAGCCCCTTTTTATTTCCTCTCGTATCATGTAGGATAGAACAGATAAAGAAAGTAAAGGATGATTGAAGTGTCAAAAATTAGAGGTTTTGAGAAAGTATCAACATTTAAAGAAATTAATTTACCTAATCGTGCCACAAAACATGCTGCTGGTTATGATTTTGAAGCTGCTGAGGAAGTGGTAATCCCTTCAATTTGGAAATCAGGAATAGCAACAGCTTTAAAAGCTGCTTTTAGTAAAGAAGAGCTATTTATGGATGAAAAAGTATTAAAACAAGTTAAACCAGTTTTAGTTTCGACAGGGATTAAAGCTTATATGGGAAAAGAAGAATTTCTGCAATTATGTAATCGTTCAAGCAATCCTTTAAAAAATTATTTGTTATTAGGTAATGGTGTAGGTATTATCGATAGTGATTACTATGATAATGAAGCTAATGAAGGACATATTATGTTTCAGTTTTTAAATTTCGGTTTAAAAGATTTAACGATTAAAAAGGGAGAACGCATAGGTCAAGGAATTTTCTTGCCGTTTTTAAAAGCAGATAATGATCATTCTGAGATGGATAGAACAGGTGGTTTTGGTTCATCGGGTAAATAAAAGAAAAGTTCTTAAAAAAGTCATCCTTTTTTTTAAAGGATGACTTAATTGTATGCTAGAATGTGAGTAGACTTGTTAATAAACAAGATTAATCCATAAAGATAAATAACACAGATGGGGGATATTATGGTGGCGAAAAAAAAGAAAAATGAATTTGTTTGTCAAGAATGTGGTTATGTTTCGCCAAAATATTTAGGGCGCTGTCCTAACTGTGGTAATTGGAACTCATTAGTAGAAGAAATTGTTCAAGAAAAACCAACACGCCATAGTCGTGTTAGCTTGTCGGGAACAACAACTAAACCAGAAAGATTAGATGCTGTTGTTTTCCAAAAAGAGCAGCGTGTTAAAACGGAATTAGAAGAATTAAACCGAGTATTAGGCGGTGGTGTTGTTCCAGGGTCAATGGTTTTGATTGGTGGCGATCCGGGTATTGGAAAGTCGACGCTATTATTACAAGTATCTCAGCAACTTAGTAAATTAGATGATAATGTCTTATATGTTTCTGGTGAAGAGAGCGCACAACAAATTAAGATGCGTGGAGAAAGATTAAGTGCGACAGATAATCATTTTTACGTTTATGGTGAAACGGACATGGGGTTGATCAGACAAACGATTGAACAGTTAAAGCCGAATTATGTGGTGATTGATTCTATTCAAACAATGATTCACCCAGAGATTGCTAGCGCTGCTGGTAGTGTTAGTCAGGTAAGAGAAACGACAGCAGAGTTAATGCAGATTGCTAAAACAAATCAGATTACTATTTTTATTGTTGGACATGTTACTAAAGAAGGGTCTCTTGCAGGACCAAGAATGTTAGAGCATATGGTTGATACAGTTCTTTATTTCGAAGGGGAAAGACACCATACCTTTAGAATTTTAAGAGCAGTGAAAAATCGCTTTGGTTCAACAAATGAAATTGGGATATTTGAGATGAAACAAGAAGGTTTGGTTGAAGTAAGTAATCCATCGGAAGCTTTTCTAGAAGAAAGATTAGCAGATGCGACAGGTTCTGCGATTGTTTGTTCTATGGAAGGAACCCGACCGATTTTAGCAGAGGTCCAAGCGTTAATTACACCGTCAGTTTTCGGAAACGCTCAACGAACAGCAGCTGGTTTAGATCGACATCGCGTCTCTTTGATTATGGCAGTCTTAGAAAAAAGAGCAGGCTTAATGTTACAAAATCAAGATGCGTATTTAAAAGCAGCTGGTGGTGTTAAGTTAGACGAACCTGCGATAGATTTAGCAATTGCAGTGAGTATTGCTTCAAGTTATAAAGACAAAGGAACCTCTCCCTATGAGTGCTTTATTGGTGAAATTGGTTTGACAGGCGAAGTCAGACGAGTGAACCGAATGGATCAACGCGTATCAGAAGCTAAAAAACTTGGCTTTAAAAAAATATATGTTCCTAAGAATAATTTGCAAGGTTGGAAAGCACCAAAAGGAATTGAGATTATCGGTGTATCAACTGTTTCAGAAACATTAAGGCAAGTGTTCAAGTAGGAAAGGAGGAAAAGAAAGATGCAAAAAAAGATATTTTATGTCGTAATGGCAGTCATTGGTTTCAGTCTAGGAATGACGATTGTGCCATCTGTCTGGGTATTATTTGATTTAGAATTTAATCAGTGGTTAAACAATGGTGTAACGAATGGCTTGATTGGTGCAATTATTTTTATTATTATTTCTATGTTTACCTTTCGTTATGTGGGTCGAGCTCTTAAAAAAGCTGAAAAATTTATTAGTGAACAAAGCTTACAAGATTTAGTTTTCGGAAGTTTAGGGGTAATCATTGGGTTATTATTAGGCGCACTGGTGTCTATTCCTCTGTATTCTCTAAAAATTGCTTTTTTACATATTTTATTACCAACTTTAATCATGTTAATTCTAGGATATTTTGGTTTTAGAGTTGGGACAACAAAGACAGATGAATGGCGTAAATTATTTGCACCAAAACCTAAAAAAGGTTCAGAGGATATTTTAGAAAGAAAAGTAACAGATAATTTCAATAAATATAAAATATTAGACACAAGTGTGATTATCGATGGCCGAATTTATGATGTAGCCAAAACTGGGTTCATTGAAGGAACGCTACTTATTCCAAATTTTGTATTATATGAGCTTCAATACATTGCTGATTCTGGGGATAGTTTAAAACGAGTACGTGGTCGTCGTGGTTTAGATATTTTAAATGCACTTCAAAAAGAAGATGGTATTTCTGTAGAAATGTATGAAGGAGATTTTGACGATATTCAAGAAGTTGATAGTAAGTTAATAAAATTAGCTAAACAATTGGATGGTATCGTAGTAACAAATGATTACAACTTAAATAAAGTGAGTGAGTTTCAAAATGTTCCGGTTTTTAATATTAATGCTTTGGCTAATGCTATTAAACCAGTTGTTATTCCAGGAGAAACAATGGATGTTTTAGTGATGAAAGATGGGACTGAAAGACAGCAGGGGGTAGCCTATCTAGATGATGGAACAATGGTGGTTGTTGAAGATGGTAAACACTTTATGCACCAAAGGATTAACGTTATCGTAACTAGTGCCCTCCAAACAGCAGCAGGTAGAATGATTTTTGCAAAACCGTCTCATTCTCAAACAACAATAAATAATGAAACAAAAGGCAATAACTAATGGATTGTACCTTTACTAATTGACCAAATGAGGGTAAAATTTGGGTATAGTAGAAAAGTACTGAAATAGATGATAAGGAAGGTAATTTCATGACAAAAAAAGTACGTGTGAGATACGCACCAAGCCCAACAGGACATTTACACATCGGTAATGCCAGAACAGCATTATTCAATTATTTATATGCAAGACACCATGATGGTGATTTCGTTATTCGTATCGAGGATACAGATCAAAAACGTAACATTGAAGGCGGCGAAAAAAGCCAATTAGATAACTTAGCATGGTTAAACATTGATTGGGATGAATCACCAGAAAAGCCTGGTAAATATGGACCTTATCGTCAATCAGAGAGAGCAGATATTTATTTACCGTTAATCGATCAATTATTAGCAAGTAATCTAGCCTATAAATGTTACTGTACAGAAGAAGAACTAGAAACAGAGCGTGAATCTCAAAAAGCACGTGGTGAAATTCCTCGTTACAACGGGAAATGTGCTAGTTTATCAGTTGAAGAGCAAATGACAAAAGAGGCAGAAGGTATTACACCTGTTGTAAGATTCCGTGTACCTAAAAATAAATCATACAGTTTTGATGACATGGTAAAAGGACATATTACATTTGAATCTGACAGTGTGGGTGGCGACTTTGTTATCTTGAAACGCGACGGTATGCCAACATACAACTTCGCTGTAGCTGTGGATGATTATATGATGAAAATTTCTCATGTATTACGTGGGGATGATCATATTGCTAATACACCTAAACAATTAATGATTTATGAAGCCTTTGGATGGGAAGCACCAGAATTTGGTCACATGACTTTAATTATTAACAGTGAAACAGGTAAAAAACTAAGTAAACGTGATGAAACAATATTACAATTTATCGAACAATATCGTGATTTGGGTTACTTGCCAGAAGCAATGTTTAACTTTATCAGTTTATTAGGTTGGTCACCAGTTGGGGAAGAAGAAATTTTCTCACAAGAAGAATTTATCAAAATGTTTGACGAAGCTCGTTTAGGTAAATCACCTGCAGCCTTTGATAATAAAAAACTTGAGTGGATCAGCAATCAATACATGAAAAAATTAGACCGTGCTGATGTTGCTAAAATGGCTTTACCATACTTAGTGGAAGCTAAATTAGTAGAAGAAAATCCAACAGCTGAAAAATTAGCATGGGTAGAAGAATTAGTTTCTTTATACCAACCACAAATGAGCTACGCAGCTGAAATCGTTGAGTTGTCCTCTTTATTCTTTAATGAGACATTAACGTTGGATGAAGAAGCTAAAGAAGTCTTAGCTGGAGAAACAGTACCTCAAGTATTAGAAGCTTTTTCTAAAGAAATAGCAGAATTAGATCAATTTGATGCAGTAAGTATCAAAGCATCAATCAAAGCGGTTCAAAAAGAAACAGGTGTCAAAGGTAAAAATTTATTTATGCCAATTCGTGTCGCTGTCAGTGGTCAAATGCATGGACCTGAATTAGCTGAAACAATTATGCTTTTAGGTAAAGAAAAAGTTTTAGATCATATTAAACAATCAAGTAAATAAATACATTGAAAAGAAAAGTAGGTCAGTTGATTGATTTAGAGAGCTCGTGATTGGTGAAAACGAGAGAATTAACTGATTGAAGTGCCTCTTTGAGTAGTTTTGGTGAATCAAGTAGCTAAAAACGAGTGATAATCGTTACCTTATCAAAAGGTAGAAAGAAAGTAAGTTTCTTTTTACGAATAAAAGTGGAACCACGTGAAAACGTCTTTTAGTTGAGTAGACTAAAGGACGTTTTTTTATGTAAAAAAATGAAGGAGCTAACGATTATGAAAATATACAACACATTAACTCGTTCTAAAGAAGAGTTTACAACCATTGAGCCAGGAAAAGTTCGTATGTACTTGTGTGGCCCAACGGTTTACAACTATATCCATGTTGGAAATGCTAGAAGTACAGTGGCGTTTGATACCGTTCGTCGTTACCTTGAATACAAAGGCTATGAAGTGAATTATGTTTCTAACTTTACGGATGTGGATGACAAAATTATTAACCGTGCCCATGAAGAAGGTGTGACAACAAGAGAGATTGCTGATAAATACATTGATGCTTTTACCGAAGATACTGGCAAGTTAAATGTCAAACCAGCTTGTATTCATCCTCGTGTTGTTGATCATATTGATGAGATTATCGAATTTGTTGCAGCTTTAATTGAAAAAGGGTATGCTTATGAATCTCAAGGGGATGTATACTACCGTGCGCGCAAGTTTAAAAATTACGGACAATTAAGTAATAAGAGCTTAGATGAATTAGAAGTGGGAGCAAGTCAACGAACAGGGGATGAACAAGATAAAAAAGAAGATCCTTTAGATTTTGCTTTATGGAAATCAGCCAAAGAAGGAGAAGTTTCTTGGAAATCGCCTTGGGGAGAAGGTCGTCCAGGCTGGCATATTGAGTGTTCAGTAATGGCCTCAAAACACTTAGGTGAGACGATTGATATTCATGCTGGGGGACAAGATTTAGAGTTTCCACACCATGAAAACGAAATTGCTCAAAGTGAGGCGAAAACAGGACAAACATTTGCTAATTATTGGATGCACAATGCGTATTTAACAGTGGGTGAAACAGGGGAGAAAATGAGTAAATCATTGAAAAACTTTGTAACAGCTCACGAATTAATGGAAGAAGTTGACCCAGAAGTGGTACGTTTTGCTTTAGCGACAACGCATTATAGACGGCCTATGCCCTTTAATGATATTATCTTGAAAGAAGCAGAAACAAATCTCTCTAAGATTAAAGCAAGTTATAATAACGGTAATTTCCGCTTAGAAGTCTCTCAAGAGACAACTGAAGATGATGCTGTTTATTTGAAAGAACTTACGTTAATTAAACAGCAATTTGAAGAGGGCATGGATGATGATTTCAATACAGCCAATGGGATCACAGCTGTCTATAACTTAGTTAAATGGTTAAACGCTTATTTTGAAAAAAATACTGTGTCAAAAGTTGTGATTGAAGAGGCACAAAGTTTACTAGTTGAATTAATGGCTGTTTTTGGGCTTGAATTAGGACAAAAAGAAGTGCTAGATAGTGAAATCGAAGCGTTGATTGAAGAACGTATTGAAGCTAGAGCAAACAAAGATTTTAAACGAAGCGATGAAATTCGTGACATGTTGAAAGCACAAGGAATTATATTAGAAGATACCGCTCATGGCGGAAGATGGAGTAGAATTTAATGAGTGAAAAGAAAGATTATTCTCTTTTAAGTGGTTTAACGCTAGCTTATGTAGGAGATGCGATTTATGAAATATATATTCGTGATTTTTTAATTAGATCAGGCCAAACTAAACCAAATCAAATGCACCGCATGGCGACGCAATATGTGTCAGCTAAAGCCCAACATTATTTGATAGAAGAAATGATAAAAGAAAATATTCTGACGGAAAATGAAATAACTGTGTATAAAAGAGGACGGAATGCCAAAAGTCACACGAGTGCTAAAAACACTTCTGTATTCGTCTATAGAGCGTCTACAGGGTTCGAAGCCTTAATGGGGTATCTTCATTTGACAGATCAAAAAGAACGGTTAGAAGAGTTAATTAAGTGGTCAATTAAAAGAATAGGGGAAAAGAATGAAAAATAAACATGAACAAAAGCCAAAAGAAGTTGAGCTAGTATCATTAGAGGATGTGGTCTTTGGACGACACGCCACGGTTGAAGCGCTTCAAGCAAGAAGAGGAAATAAATTATTTATTCAAGAGGATTTAAAAAGTAATAAAATTGAAGAATTGAAAAATTTAGCAAAAGAATTTTCAGTTCCTATTATTTGGGCACCAAAATCTAAATTAGATGATATGACGAATAAAGAAAATCATCAAGGAATTGTCATGAAAATAACACCTTATGAATATCTTTCTTTAGACGACTTATTATCAAAAAGTAAAGAAAAAGAAAATCGTTTCTTTTTAATCCTGGATGGTATTGTTGATCCACATAATCTAGGTTCAATCATGAGAACAGCTGATGCGGTCAATGTGGATGGTATTATCATTCCTAAACATCGTGCTGTAGGAATAACACCAGTTGTTGTTAAAACCTCAACTGGTGCCGTAGAACACGTTCCAGTGGCAAGAGTAACAAACTTAAGTCAAACGATAAAAAAATTAAAAGAAGATAATGTATGGATTTTTGGAACAGATATGGAAGGAACGGACTATACAAACTGGAATGTTTCTGGAGATATCGCACTTGTTATTGGAAATGAAGGCAAAGGAATGGGAGCAGCTCTAAAAAAAGAGATGGATGAAATGATTACTATTCCCATTGAAGGTCACGTTCAAAGTTTAAATGCAGGTGTTGCTGCTGGTCTGTTAATGTACGAAGTTTTTAGAAAACGTAGAAACTAAGGAATGGAGATAACTAAGTGAAACGTCAGGTACTATTTGTAGATGGTTATAATATGATCGGTGCTTGGCCGTTTCTTGATAAGCTAAAAAAACAAGATAAGCTCGCTGATGCAAGAGATCAACTTTTATTTATGCTATCAAACTATGCCAAATACGAAGGTATTGAAATTATTGTTGTCTTTGACGCACAGTTTGTACCAGGAATCCAACAAGTATATGATGAATATGGAGTTACGGTTATTTTCACGAAAGAAGAAGAAACGGCTGATACTTACATTGAACGAGAGGCTGGAGAGAAAATAAATCCATTGACACATGTTCGTGTCGCAACAAGCGATATGGCAGAACAATGGATTATTTTTTCAAGAGGAGCTTTAAGGGTTTCAGCAAGAGAATTATACAAAGCAATTAAGTCCTCAGAAAAAAAAATCCAGACAGATACTGAAGATTATAAATTTCAAAATTTTAGACGAAATAGTCCGTGGTCAGGAGATCAATTAGAAACCCTAAAGAAAATATTTGATGAGTTAGATAATTAGTTAACTAAGAAAGAGAATGTTAGTTCTCTTTCTTAGTTTATTATTTAATGGTACGATTTGTATACAGAAGAGGGAAGCGGTTTCTTTTTTAAGGGGCGTATAGGTTTGGAAGAGAAAGAAGTCATATTAAATAGAGCGAAATTAGGTTGTAATGATTCGTTTGAAGTGGTTTTTAATCAATATATACCTGTAGTTTTAAAACAACGAAACTTGTATTATTTGAGAGATTTAGATTTAGATGATTGGCTTCAAGAAGGCCGTTTAGTTTGTTATCAATCATTACTAAAATATGATAGTAGTAAAAATGTAACATTTGGTTTATTTTTTAAGATGAATTTTAATCGCCATATTATTAGTTTGTTAAGGCATCAAGAAGCTCAAAAAAGACGTATATATCGATACACAGATTCTTTAGATTCTAAAATGAATTCATTTGGTGAATGTATTAGTCGAGGGACTGAAGATTATCGTGCAGATACAAGTATAAAATATATTTATGTCAGAGAGTCATTAGAAAAATTACCTGAGCAATTATCAAAATTTGAACAAAAAGTTTATCATTATACTTTATCAGGAATGAGTATTGAGGAAATATCAGATATCACAGATATTTCACAGAGAAAAATTTTATTTGGCTATAATCGTTTAAAAGTAAAATTAAAAAAACAAATATTATAAGAAAAGGACAACTCTCTCTTCTATTATCAAAATTAATAAGATCAATTTAAAAATAAGTAAATAATTAAAATTAGCTGAATCTATTGCTAAAGTATGTGTATTATGATAAAATTTGAAGTTTTTTATAAAATATGTTACAATGTTATTCGAGGTGAGTTGGATGGCAGCGAGTATTTTAACAATCAAAAAAGAGCTAGAAAACAAAATAGGTAGTCGAATTACCTTAGTCGCACAGACAGGTAGAAAGCGACAAACTGAACGTAGTGGTATATTATCAGAAACATATCCTTCTGTATTTATTGTTGATTTAGATCAGGATGAGAACGCATTTGAAAGAGTATCATATAGCTATACTGATATTTTAACTCGTGCAGTAGAGGTCCAATTTGCAGATGGTGTGCAAGAAGAAATTATAGGTTAATAACTAAATATGATGAGTTGGCTAATATCGGATGATAGGTTGTAGCTCGTCACATATAAAATAAAAAAGATAACTACTTAATTAAGAAGTTGATCTTTTTTTATTTTTTTAGAAAGGTGATTGATATGGTAAAAGTATTATTTGTCTGTTTAGGTAATATCTGTCGTTCTACTATGGCAGAAGCAGTATTTCGGGACAAAGTGATAAAAGAAAACTTAGATGCTGAGATTCATGTCTCGTCAGCTGCTACAAGTAGTTGGAATTTAGGGGATTCACCGTATAAAGGGACAAGAGAAATATTGGATAGAGAAAATATTAGTTATGAGGGGATTTACTCTTCTAAAATTACACCAACAGAATTTGAAACATATGATTACATTATTGGTATGGATGAGAGCAATATAGATAATTTACTCGAATTAAATCCATCTCCCAAAAATAAGGAAAAGATTCATTTATTTTTATCAGAGAGTATTAAAGAAGTCAGAAAAGTAGTACCAGATCCATATTATACTGGAGATTTTGAATTAACCTATAAGTTGGTCAATTTAGGAACAGATAAATGGCTCGAAAAAATTAAACAACAAATAAACGGCTAGGAATTTTTCCTAACCGTTTATTTTAATTATTTAGTTGATTCAGTTGTTTCTTCTTTTTTTTCAGATTTTTTGTCATCTTTTTTGTCTGATTTTTTATCTTCTTTTTCTTCTTTTTTAGGTAAGTAAGGATCTAAGATTTTCTTGAATTGATCATCAGTAATTTTAACGTTAGCTTTTTCTAATTCTTTACCAAGAACTTCTTGCGTGAAGGCTGGATCAGCCATTTTTGTTTCTTCAGTAATTTTTTTCAAGTCTTTTTCATATTTCTTGTAGTCGTTACCTTTTTTCTGGTTTTTAACCATTTTTACAATGTAGAAAGAGTCTGCTCCAGTTTGCATATTTTGAGATTCAACAATCCCAGAAACTTTATCATCTTCTAATTTGTAAGCTTCTTGTTTTACTTGCTCAGGAACTAAAATACCTTCTGGTTTGGTAACCATAGTAGAATCGAAAGTTACTTTTCCACCGTCTTTTTTAGAAGCTTCATCTAAAGAAACTTCTTTTGCTACAGCTGTAAAATCTTTGCCATCATTAACATCTTTTAATGCTTTTTCAGCATCTTCTTTTTTATCAAATGCCATTATTTGAGCATCTACGCTAGGATGGAAAGTAGACCATGTTTCTTTTAAGTCAGCATCAGTAATTTTTAAGTGTGATTTTAACATTTCTTTAAATGCTAATGTACTCTTAATATTTTCTTTGTACGTTTTAATATCTAAGTTATTTTGTTTTAATAAATCTTCAAATGCTTTTTTACCACCATTTTGTTCTTGAACTTTATCAAATTCTTTATCGATTGCTTTTTGATCCACTTTATCACCATAAGCTGCATCGGTTACTTTATTAACGATCATTCCTGTTAATACTTGGCTTGATTCTGGAGATTTTTTAAGTTCAGAATATAATTCGTCCTCAGAGATTTTGCCACCTTTCATAGTAGCGATATCTTTACCACCTGAACATCCAGCAAGTGTAAGAACTCCTAAAAGAGCTACAGCTGCTAATTTTAATGATTGTTTCTTCATAATTATTTGCACGTCCTATTCTTCTTAATTTTTAATTTGAATTACTATAATTGCATCACGACTAATACTATATCATATAATTCTTTTGAAAAATACGGAATTCAAAAAAATTTCATATAATAAACACAAGTTAACAATAATAGAACAATTAATACTATATTGTTCTATTATTTTATGCTATTACTAAAATCAGTTATTTCTGTCTCGATTTTTGCAATCTGTTTTTTCATGTCTTCTAATCGGAATTTTGTTTTGAAATCAAATCTATCCAAACTCTTTTGAGTTCCTTCAATAAATTCAGGAATCATTGTTTCTGTTAATTCTTGAAGGTGAGACGCGTGAAATCGGACGTCATCAGAGCTTGTTTTAATATCTTTTAATAACTGAAAGGTATCATCAAGTTCCTCTTGAATTTTTTTTCTAGTTTCTTTACCAGATCTTGGCGCAAGCAACAAGGCAGCAGAGCCACCAATAATTCCTCCAATCAAAAGTCCTTTAGCGAATTTTTTTCCAGAAAATTTTTTCTTAGTCATTTGTAATTGTCTCCTCTATTAATTTAGCCATAGCAACCATATCTTCAGTTGAATATTTATCACCATTATTAGAAAAAGTAATAGAAAAATCATCTTTTTCACTATAACGAGGGATCAGATGAATGTGTGAATGAAAAACAGATTGATAAGCAAGCTCTTTATTATTATTGATTAAGTTAAGACCTTTCATCTCAGGGAAAGATTTTTCTAATCCACGAGAAATTTTAGGGACTTTAGAGAATAAAAGGCTAGCGATTTCTTCATCGTATTCAAAAATGTCAGTCACATGTTTTTTTGGAATAACAAGGGTGTGACCTTTCGTTGTTTGAGTAATATCTAGAAAAGCATAGACATCATCATCTTCATATACGGTGTAGCTTGGTATTTCGCGATTAATGATTTTACAAAAAATACAGTCTGTCATCAAAAAGACCTCCTTTAATTATAAAATAACCTTACCACAAATAGATTTAAAAATGAATGCAATAATAGACAAAAATAGGAATACCTAATAAAAAGGTATGCTATAATTTATAATAGAATATTATGGAGGATAAGATATGAGCTTAAAAATAGAACATGTTACAGGAGGCTACGGTCATATTCCTGTGTTAAAAGATATTAATTTTGAAGTTAATGCTGGTGAAATAGTAGGATTAATCGGCTTAAATGGTGCGGGTAAGAGTACAACAATCAAACATATTATTGGTTTATTGACTGAACAAAAAGGATCAATTATGGTAGATGGTAAAACGCTAAAAGAAAATCCTGAGGACTACCGAAAAACAATTGGCTACATTCCAGAAACACCTATTCTTTATGATGAATTAACATTGAGGGAGCATATTGAAATTACAGCAATGGCTTATGATATTCCAATGGATGAAGCGATGAAACGCGCGGAGTCATTACTTAAAACCTTTAGATTAGAAAATAAGTTAGACTGGTTTCCAGCTCACTTTTCTAAAGGAATGAAGCAAAAAGTCATGGTGATGTGTGCTTTTCTAACAAAACCTAGTCTTTTTATTATTGATGAACCTTTTTTAGGTTTAGATCCCTTAGCAATTAACGCCTTACTAGAATTAATGAAACAAATGAGAGATGAAGGTGCCGCTATTTTGATGTCAACGCATATTTTAGCGACAGCGGAAAAATATTGCGATCGCTTTGTCGTCCTTCATGATGGGGAAGTTCGAGCAATTGGTTCGATGAATGAGTTAAGGCAAGAGTTCCAATTACCTGATTCTTCTTTAGATGATATTTACATCTCATTAACGAAAGAAGTGGAGGCTTAAGTATGAACCTCTTTTATAAACAACGGAAAAACATTCACACAAAACATATGATGCGCTATTTGAAGTATGTGTTTAATGATCATTTTTTACTTGTTATGCTGATTGCTATGGGGGGATTTGGGCTTTATTATTCCGAATTTGTTAAAAGTTTAACACCTGAATTTTTTTTAGGGAGACCTTTTGTTATAATCATTTGGAGTATGAGCTTATTAATTGGTAAGATTGCTACATTACTAAAAGAACCAGACATGATTTTTCTTTTGCCTAAAGAACGTCAGATGACAACGTATTTAAAAGAGTCTTTTAAAGGTTCGATAATACTTCCGTTTGGCATGATATTATTAATTTCAGGAATTACAATGCCTCTATTGGTAGCTACAAGTAATATTGAATTCTCTGATTTTTATATGTTAGTTATCAACTTATGGTTACTGAAGTTAGCTCATTTATTGATTCAAATACAAGGACTATACTTAAATACAAAAAAAATAACTAGAATAGAAGAAAGTATTTTATTATTGTTAACAATTGTTAGTTTAATAGTTAATTTGTATGTTGTACCTTGGGCAGGGGCAATTTGTTCTTTTTTATTTGTTATTGTATGCTACCAACAAACAAAAAAATCTTTAAACGAAAATCCTCTAGACTGGGAAAAATCTATTCGCTTAGAGCGTAAAAGATTGAAAAAAATCTATTCTTTTATTAATTTATTTACAGATGTTCCTGGTCTTCAAGCAGATATTAAAAGACGTGCGTATCTAGATGTTTTCTTAAATAAGATAAAAAAAGAACAAAGGCAAACTTATACTTATCTTTATGCGCGAGTGTTTCTACGAGGAACAGAGTACAGTGGTTTAGTAATCAGATTAACAGTAATTGGCGGATTGATTTTATTCTTTAGTGATCAATTGATCTTAAATGCTATTATTAGTGTTTTATTTGTTTATTTAATTGGATTTCAGTTATTACCTATTTATAATGAATTCGATTATATGTTAATGACCCAGCTGTATCCGATAAAAAAAGAACAAAAATTAAACGCTGTCGAAAATTTAATTAGAAAAATTTTAATGGGTGTAATTACTATATTTAGTGTTGTAATACTGATTAAGTTACAAGATAAAGTGGGTGGCTTATTAATTATTGGTTTAATGATAATTGAAGGTATCGTTTTCACAAAACTCTATGCACCAAGACGTTTAAAAAAATTAGATAAATCATTGATTTGAAAGGAAAGTCGTGTAAGAATGTGATATACTATTCTTCGACTTCTGAAAAAAATGAAGTGTTTGAAAGTAGTCATAACTAGTTGGATTAAAAGGAGAAGCTAATGTTTAAATTTGATAATTCATGGAATCTCCAACCAATTAAGGGAGATACCGGTAAAGCATATAAAGGAATCAGAGATAGTGAATCAGTTTTTATAAAAAGAAATTCAACCCCGTTTTTAGCTGCTTTGTCACGAGAAGGGTTGACACCTAAATTACTTTGGACCAAAAGAACAAGTGATGGGGACGTTTTGACTGCCCAGGAATGGTTAGATGGAAGACAACTAACACCAGAAGAGATGAGTAAGAGTGGTGAAGTTATCCGGATTCTTCAACATTTACACCAATCAGATTCTTTAAAGTCTATGTTACAAAGAATGGATGGTCGTGAAAAATCCGCTTTTGATTTTTTGAGTGATTACGCCTTGGATTTACCAGATGATTTGAAAAAAAATCTTTATTTAATGCGTGTTTTTAGATATTTAGAGGATCACTTACCATCGTTCCATCCAGTCTACTACACTGCTTGCCATGGCGATCCAATGCATAATAATTGGTTATTATCAACAGAAGATACCGTATTTTTAGTCGATTGGGACTATTCAGTTTTAGCTGATCCCGCTTTAGATATTGGCACAATTTTAGGTCAGTATATTGATATTAAGTATTGGGATTATTGGGTAGCAGAGTACGGTGCAACAGGTGAAGAAAATATAATGGACCGTGTGTATTGGTATGCGGGCATTAATTTATTACTTCAAATTAAAAGAAGTTATTTACATTATGAACGTGAGCAGATGAATGCTTATATTGCTCAATTAAAAAAGATATACAAATATTAAACATTATTTGGAAAAATCAAGGGAGGCTGACAATTTTAGTCAGCCTCTTTTTTAAAAAAGGAGTTTAACATGAGATTACGTAACAAACCAGGAGCAAAAGAAACAATCCTAAGTCATCCACAATATATATTAACAGATGGTAGCCAGTGGTTAGGAAAATGGCAAGAACGATTTGGAAAATCACAGCCGATTCATATTGAAGTAGGCAGTGGTAAAGGGCAATTTATCGTAGAGATGGCAAAAGCACATCCAGAAATTAATTATATAGGAATTGAGCTTCAAACAAATGCGATTATCGCCATTTTAGAAAAACAAATAGAAGAAAAGTTACCAAATTTACAATTATTGTTAGTAAATGGTGCTGACTTAACCGATTATTTTGCTGAAAATGAAGTAGATCTAGTTTATTTAAATTTTTCAGATCCATGGCCAAAAACAAAACATGAAAAGCGTCGTTTAACGTATCATACTTTTTTAAAAACATATGAAACAATTGCTAAGCCAGAAGCTGAACTTCATTTTAAGACAGATAATCAAGGGTTATTTGAATATTCTTTGGCTAGTGTGACATGGTACGGAATGACAATCAAAAAAGTTTGGTTAGATTTACACACAAGCGATTACGAGGGAAATATTATGACAGAGTATGAAGAAAAGTTCTCTGGGCGTGGAGAAAGAATTTACCGATTAGAAGCTGTATTTAACGGGAAATAAAGTGTCAATAGAAATAGCTTCTAAATTTCTTGAAGCTCCTTTCTATTAACACTTTTTATTTTTCAGTTATTCCAGTCGCTTGGAGCTAATCACTTTTTTTACCACCCTGATGTAGTTAGGGTTCAAAAAGCAACTCCTACGGCAACTTCACAATTTATAATCAATTCCAAAAGCGTGAATTGTTTATAAATTCTTCCAGTCGCTTGGAGTTAATCGCTTTTTTCACCACCCTGATTATATTTACGAATGATGGGTGGTTCGTAATTTTCGATAAATAGTTTGATTTCATCTAGGGAATCAGAGAAAAGTATTTTATCTCGGTCGATTTGAGTTAAGAAATTATTTGTCACCATGGTATTAAAAAATTCTGCTAACAGATCATAATAACCATCTATGTTATAAAAAATACAGGGGTTTTGATGTTCACCAATACGTCCCCATGAGATTACTTCGGAAATTTCTTCTAACGTTCCAGGGCCACTTGGGAGAGCAATGTAGATATCTGCTAGTTCGATCATTTTTCTTTTTCTTTCATGCATATCTTGAACAATGATTAACTCGTCAAGCCCTTGATGAGATAGCTCCCGTTCGGCTAAAAAAGTTGGCATCACGCCGATTGTTTTTCCATTTCCTTTAATGATGGTATCAGCGATAATTCCCATCAGTCCAACAGCACCACCACCGTAAACTAAGTCGTATTGATTAGTTAACATCCAATGACCGAATTCTTTAGTTTTTTCTTGATAGATTAATTTATCACCAGTGCTTGCACCACAATATATAGCGATTTTTTTCATTTTTATCCTCCTGACACTCAATATATGATACCATAGGATAAATCGAAAAAGGAGATAAAATAAGATGACATTGCAAAAATATCAAAAATGGGTCAGTTTTTTTTATAAAAAAAGAGGCTGGTATGATTTAAATCCATTTATTCGGGCAAATTTTTTGGCTGAGGAAACTGGGGAAGTATCTCGTGCAATAAGAGCGATTGAAATTGGACGTGACAGACCAGATGAACGACAGAAAAATGAAAAAGAACTAATCGATGATTTGAAGGAAGAACTTGGAGATGTTTTGGATAATGTGTTCATTTTAGCGGATAAATACGATATTCAAATCGAAGATATTTTAGAGAGCCATCAAAGGAAATTGGAAAAAAGATTTGGTGAGAAATAATTTTTTCAATAAAAGCAAATTGTTTCGTCATAAAAAATTCATAATTAGTGGTTATGATATATGTATACCAACAAAACAACCCTAATAAACTTTTTCATTTTATTTACTCCTCCAAAGTAAATAAAACAACTCCTTTTTGAGACTAGCTGATGAGCTAGTCTCTTTTTTTTAATCTTTTAGATAATTGTTAACTTCTTTTCTGGATTTCAAGATGACTATATTTTTTTCTCTATAAACGTTATTTAATTTTTTTATCAACGCCACTCGCTGAGTATTTTTGAAATGCCATGTCCATTTTAAAAAGTCCCAATCCACTTTTTCAGGGCAACCTTCATTCATATCTGGACGAGGGCTATTTTTATACATCTTATTTCGTTTTAAGACTTGATAAAGACAAACAGTTCTCGGAGGATCAATAAAAATAATCGTGTCACAAGCAGTAATTCTTAAATCCAAAGTATCACCATAATTTCCATCAATTATCCATTGTTCTTTTTCTATCAACTTCTTTTGAATAGTTATTTGTTCTTCTTTAGATGATAAAATCCAACCAGGTTTCCAAAATAATTTATCTAAATGAAAAAGGGGTAAATTAGTTTTTTCTTGTAGTTGAATGGCAAATGTTGATTTTCCAGCACCAGAAGAGCCGACAATGATTACTTTATTCATGAATAAACCTCCTCATATTAGTTAAAAACAAGTAAAAAAAAGAGGTTGACTGTATTCAACGGTCAATCTCTTTTTACTTAATACTAAACATATAATTACAGACGGTAAATATCAACGATACTACCAGTGTAAGCATCTGCGACAAACTCGTATTGAGCTAATTCACCATCTTCAATACGTGAAACCCCACCAGTGTAAACTTTTGATTTAATGGCGAATTTTTGTAATGGTTCTTTTTTAAAGTGAATCCATGAGCCTTCAATAGGACCTTCGTGTAAGAAATCTGCTTTAACCTTTTCTAAAATATCATCAGCAGAGAGTGTTTGATTTTTTTTATACCAATATGAAAGGGCAGCACCTGTGATAGCACCAACAGTTAATCCAATACCAATTCCAGTTGTTAAGCCATTTTGATAAAACTCTTTATTATTATTTTTTTTATTTTTAAGCATTATAATACCTCCCATAGTGAGTTTGTTGCTTATATTGTAGCACATATGAAACAAAAGGAAAAAATAAAAAGAAAAAAGTAAGAAGATTTTTCTCGTGTTATCCAAATATGTTATAATTAAGTGTAGATAGAAAGAGAGGTGGCTCTACTTTAACAGTAGATAACTTATGGATGATAAATTATTTAATCGAATCAAAGAACTAACAGAAATTCAAAGTACAAGTGGCTTTGAGGGGAATATGCGAGAAGTCATGACAAAAGAAATGACACCACTAGTAGATAAAATCGAATATGACGGTTTAGGTGGCGTATTTGGAATTAAAAAAAGTAAAGCTGAAAATGCACCTCGTATTATGTTAGCTTCACATATGGATGAAGTTGGGTTTATGTTAGCTCAAATTTTAGATAGTGGACTATTTCGTGTAGTACCATTAGGTGGATGGAATCCTTACGTGGTTTCAGCACAACGTTTTACCTTACAGACTAAAAAAGGTAACTATCCTGTGATTTCATCATCGGTTCCCCCACATTTATTACGTGGTACGGACGGTCAAAAATCAGTGGATGTTGCAGATATATTATTTGATGCTGGTTTTACTTCAAAAGAAGAGGCAGAAGAATTTGGCGTGAGACCGGGAGATTCGATTGTACCAGATGCTGAGACAATTAAGACAGCTAACGGTAAGCGAGTGATTGCTAAAGCATGGGATAATCGTTATGGTTGTACCTTAGTTTTAGATGTTCTTGAAGAACTAAAAGACAAAGAATTACCTAATACGTTGATTGCTGGAGCTAACGTTCAAGAAGAAGTTGGTTTACGTGGAGCAAAAGTTTCAACTAACAAATTCAAACCAGATTTATTCTTTGCAGTGGATTGTTCACCAGCAAATGATTTAGATGGTAAAAAGGATGCTAACGGTCGTTTAGATGGCGGATTTTTACTACGTATTTTTGATCCAGGAATGATTATGCTACCTCGTTTAAGAGAATATATTGTGGAAACAGCAGATGCTAAAGAAATACCGTATCAAAACTTTGTCTCAAAAGGTGGGACAGATGCTGGTGCGGCTCACTTAGCGAATGACGGTGTACCAAGTGCGGTTATCGGTGTTCCTGGTCGTTATATTCATACACATCAAACGATGTTTAGTATTAAAGATTATGAAGCAGCTAAAGCGATGGTTATGGAATTATTAACTTCTTTAGATCGTGACACTGTGGATACTATTATTTACGGAAAGTAGGTCTAGTTAATGATAATACCAACATCTTTAGAAGAAATTGCAGATTATATCGAAACAAAAAAAACAGTTCTTTTTTTCACAGCTGATTGGTGTGGCGATTGTGTTTTTATCAAACCACATATGCCGGAGATTGAAGCAACTTTCCCAGAATTAAATTTTGTTCAAATCGATCGAGATGATTATATTGAGTTGTGTCAAAAATGGGATGTCTTTGGAATTCCTAGTTTCATCGCTGTTGAAAATGGTAAAGAATTAGGTCGTTTTGTTAGCAAAGACCGTAAAACAAAAGAAGAGATTATTAACTTTTTAAAAACATTATAGAAAGAGGATGAGCGTATGTTAGAATCACAAGAGTACGATTCTATATTAGTCGGAACAGATGGTAGTGATCAAGCGAAATTGGCTTTTGAAAAAGCAATAGCAGTAGCAAAAAGAAATAATTCAAAAGTTGTTGTAGCTCACATCATTGAAAACAAACTTTACGGTGGCACCATGTCATTTTCAACGTTCACACCTGATTTAGTTCAAGCTGAATCAGATGAATCAAGACGTTTACTTGATAGTTATGTTGAAGAAGCTAAAAAATTAGGTTATGACAATGTTGAAACAGTTTTAGAGTTCGGATCACCAAAAATTATGATGTCTCGAGAGCTTCCTGAAAAATTTAATACTGATTTAATCATGGTGGGGCAATCAGGGCTTAATGCAGTGGAACGACTAGTGATGGGTAGTGTGAGTGATCATATCATTCGAACAGCTCCCTGTGATGTTTTAATTGTTAGACCGGAATAAAAAGCTATGGAGAGTAAGTGCTTTAGACGTGCTTACTTTCTTTCGTTAAAATAGAAAGGAATTCATCGAATGATAGCAAGTTATAATTTAAAAGGTGTTGGCGATACGTTAATCCTTATTTTAAGTAATTCAGAAGGTCAAGAAGTAGAGGCAATTAGAAAAGGTGATGTGGCTTGCGTCACACTCAAAGAAACTGGTGAAGTCGTAGGCTGGAATATTTTTTCTGCTTCTCACAAACTAACTAACTTACAAGGTGACGGTCAAGTTCAGTTGTCACCTTCTCAAATTACTGAATTAAATTTAGCCGTTAAAGAAGCTGGATTTGATGTAACATTTGAATGTGACAATTCTCCAAAATTTGTGGTTGGTTTTGTAAAAGAATGTGAAAAACACCAAGATTCAGATCACTTAAATATTACTAAAATTGAAGTGGATAATGGTGAAGAATTACAAATCGTCTGTGGCGCTTCTAACATGGTGCAAGGGTTGAAAGTTGTTGTAGCAAAAGTTGGTGCTATGATGCCTGACGGAATGATCATTTGGCCAGGTGAATTACGTGGTGTTAAGAGTGACGGGATGGTTTGTTCAGCTCGTGAATTACAGTTGGAAAATGCCCCAGATAAAAAAGGGATTCTAGAATTACCAGAATCATCTGTTGTCGGGTCAGCATTTAATTTTAATATAGCGATTAACGAATAAATATTTAACAAAGTATAATCTAAAATGATTGTAGTTTACTGAGCTTTCTTGTAAACTAAGGTTAAATATAAATGAGTGGGAGGTAAAAAAGATGAGTTTTACAGATGAAACGATGAGCTTTGATTTTAGCGAAAATAATAAAAAAGAAGTTAGTGAAACATTATCAATTGTTTACAAAGCATTAGAAGAAAAAGGTTATAACCCAATTAACCAAATTGTGGGATATTTATTATCAGGAGACCCTGCATACATTCCACGTTATCAAGATGCACGTAACTTAATTAGACGCCATGAACGTGACGAAATTATGGAAGAGTTAGTGAAAGACTATCTTTCTCACTATGGAATTGACGCTAGATGAGAACAATGGGCTTAGATGTAGGATCTAAAACAGTCGGTGTAGCAGTAAGTGATCCTTTAGGATGGACAGCACAAGGAATTGAAATTATAAGGATTGATGAAGCGAACGAAGTATTCGGAATTGAGCGCGTCGCTGAGTTGGTCAAAGAGTATAAAGTCACTCAATTTGTTGTAGGACTTCCTAAAAACATGAATAATACCATAGGACCAAGGGCAGAAGCTTCAATGGCATATGGTGAATTATTAAAAGTTGAATTTGATTTACCGATTATCTATCAAGATGAACGTTTAACGACAGTTCAAGCAGAGAGAATGCTAATTGAGCAAGCAAACACATCAAGAGCAAAGAGAAAAAAAGTAATTGATAAAGTTGCTGCGGTCATGATCTTACAAAATTATTTAGATTCAAAGAGTTAAGAGATAAAAAAAGACTGACATTTGTCAGTCTTTTTTTATCTCTTAGTCTTCTAATTCTTCAGCTTCGAAAGTATTGAAAACTTCTTCAATCATTTCCCATTCAGCTTCAGTTTCGATTTCTGTTAAACGGCCTTCAGTTTCGCCATCTTTTTGTTCATAAGCATAAGCTAATAATTCAACTTCTTCATTTTCAGGAGTACTTGCGTCATATAATAAAACATAATCTTTACCATATTCTTCTTGTCCATCAATTGTTAAATGAATACGGAATAAAACTTCATTTCCCTCATCATCAATTAAAGTAATTAAGTCTTCTGCATCATGAATATGATCATGGTCGTGGTTGCAATTTTCGTCATGTACGTGTTTATCTGTCATTTTCCATTCCTCGTTTCTTCAGTTTGAATTCACTTCACATTATACCGAAAAAAGATGAAAAAGGCTATCAAATAGATAATTTATGAGAGTTCCATTGATTTAGTTATCTAAAAGCTATTTTTTTTGCCTTTTCAGTGTTAGCAAAGTGAAGTTTAGCGTAGTCATTAAGTAAGGTGATACCGCCTTTTTTTAGAATTTTAGCAGCAGTTTGATCAGATTTGATACCGGCACCAGAAGGAACAAGAAAACCAAGTTCTTTACTTGCTTTATCTAGTTCATCTAGAAAAGTTGCGCGACAAATAATAGAGGCAGCGGCAACTGATAAGTGATATTGTTCGCCTTTTGTTTTGAAATATAAGTTATTAGTGACTGGATTAGGCTCTCTTTTGAGATAGTTACGGTAACTTTTTTCAGTTGTAAATTGATCAATCAAGATGCCTTCAGGCTTTTCAGGTGAAATATCTTGTAAGAGAAGGTGAAGTGCTTGATTGTGTAGCGCAACTTTCATTCGATTGACATTATAGTCTGGCTGAATGGCGTTGTATTTGTTGGGTGTCACAATTAATTGACGGAAAGGCACAACATGAACCAGATCTTTAGCGATTTTTCTAATCATTGGATCAGTTAACATCTTAGAATCTTTAACCCCTAATTCTTTTAAAAGGGGTAGGGTTTCAGTTTTAGCGTAAGTCGCACAAACAACGACTGGTCCTAAATAACTACCATTTCCCACTTCATCACTGCCAACAACTGACCAATTAGCAAAATTTTCAGGTAAATCACTTGTAGTGCCACTAGATTTTTTTTTTTGAGTAGGTTCTCCTTGCCAATTACGGGATTCATGTTCAGCTGTAACCCCTTGGAATAAAACTTTTCCAGATTGATAGGCGGTGATTGTTACTTTAGGTAATTTAGCAGAAAAAATTGCATAGGGCGGTGTTTTTATTAAATTATCTTGATAAGTAGCTTTCATTTTTTGAATGACTGCTAGGCTACATTTTATAGTAATTGATTGAGTCATATTCTTACCATCCATTCTTATTACGTCCATCAACCAGTATAACAATTTTTAAGAAATAAAGGAATGAATAATAAACTTAAAAGAAAGGTCGGATAAAATTGTTATTTGTGCCAAAATTCTATATAATTAACCTATGATAAGATAGGTGGTTCCTATAGAGATGAGGAGGATAAGTTGTGGCGCAAGATGAAAAGAAAAGATATAAGGCTAAAATTGCAGGAGATACTTACACTATCATTGGTAATGAAAGCCATTACCACATGGATATTGTTAATGACTTAGCGAATGAACAACTAGAGCTTATCATGGGACACTCCCCAAGCTTAAGTAGAGAACAAGCGGCTATTCTTTTAGCAATCAATACATTATCTATCCAAGTGAAACAACAAGAAGTTATTTTGGATCAGAGAAATGAAATTAATCTTTTAGAACAAGAAGTATATAAGGTAGTTGAACTAGAAGAACGACTTGATAAGATTGCTGAGCGTGAAAAAGAAGCCAGACAAGCAGTGATTAATGAAAATAGACAACTAACTGAGGATGAGATGCTGAATCACATAGAAGTTCAAAAAGTTCTTAATCAACAAGTAAAAGAAAAAATACAACGGAATAATCATCAAAAGAAAAGTGAAGAAACAAAATAATCAATGAGTAAGGTTTGAAATTATGTTAACCATTTTAATTATATTTTTCTTAGTAACAAGTTTTTATGCAGGATACCGTCGTGGATTCCTTTTACAAATTGTTTATGGGGCAGGATATACAGTTTCATTTATTGTTGCCAAAAATATCTATAAATCATTAGGTAAAAAATTAGAGTTATTAATTCCATATCCAGCACCAACATCAAAAACAACGTTAGTATTATTTGATAAGAGCTTAATTTTTGATTTAGACAAAGCGTTCTATGCCGGTTTTGCTTTTGTATTGGTTCTTTTTATTGGTTGGTTATTAACGCGTTTTGTCGGGATGGTTGCCTATAGATTAACTTTTATTCCTGTTATTAAACAAGGTAATGACTTAGCAGGTGGTTTATTGAATGCTTTATTAACATTAATTGGTTTAACGATCTTTCTAACATTGCTTGCAATGATCCCAATAGATTTTATCCAAAATTTATTTAAAAAAAGTTCGTTTGCTCGTATTCTCGTAGAATCTACACCTGTTATTTCTAGTTGGCTAAAAGATTGGTGGATTACTAAGATTATTTTATAGAGATTATTTGTATGACAAAAAAAAAGATTTAAACTGTCATTTTAGAAAAATCGAGCAATCTAAACTTGGATTGTTCTTTTTTACTTATAGTAGAGATGACAAAAAGTAAGGAGTTCAAAATGAATAAAAAAATAATGCAAACATTAGAGTTTGACAAAGTAAAGCAAATGCTAACTCAGCATATTGTAACCAAGCTTGGAGAGGAACACATTTTACAATTAACCCCTCTAAATGACTTTGAAAAAATAGAAGAACATTTAATTGAAACAAGGGACGCTTTTCACGTTTTAAGACTACGTGGAGGCATTCCGATTCCAGTTTTGGAAAATATAAAACCACACATGAAACGGATTGAGATTGGTGCGACTTTAAATGGTGTTGAACTAGCACAAGTGGGTCGTGTTCTTAGAACGGTGACAGAATTACAGCGATTCTTTGAGGAATTAAGAGAAATTGATATTGAGTTAGAGCGTCTGTATGATTGGAATGACAAGATGATTGCTTTGCCAGAATTGTCAAAAGAAATTAGAATTGCTATTGATGAAGATGGGCGTGTAACTGATGAAGCTTCTCCCGCGTTAAAAGGTGTTCGTCAAAGTATTAAACGTAGCGAACAAGGGATTAAAGAACAATTGGATAATATTTTACGTGGCGGTAGTAGTAAGTATTTAAGTGACACCATTGTAACGATGAGAAATGATCGTTATGTTATTCCCGTTAAGAGTGAATATCGTGGTCAATTTGGTGGCGTGGTTCATGATCAAAGTGCATCAGGACAGACCGTTTTTGTTGAACCGAGACAAGTTGTTGAATTGAATAATAAATTAAGACAGCATCAAATAGCAGAACGTCAAGAAATTGAACGTATCTTAGCGGTTCTTTCTAATGAATTAGATCCTTTCCGTCAAGAAATTTTACAAAATGCTTTTGTTCTTGGTAAATTAGATTTTATTAATGCTAAAGCATTATTCGGTAAAACGATTAAAGGAATTGTTCCAGCATTAAGTCAGGATAAGGAAGTTTGTTTAAAACAAGCAAGACATCCACTGATTGCCCCTGAAAAAGTTGTGGCTAATGATATTATTATTGGTAAGGATTATCAGGCGATTGTGATTACAGGGCCAAATACAGGTGGTAAAACCATTACATTGAAAACATTGGGGTTACTACAATTAATGGGGCAAGCAGGATTGCCTATCCCCGCGCATGAAGATAGTATGATTGGAGTCTTTTCAGAAGTTTACGCTGATATTGGAGACGAGCAATCGATTGAGCAAAATTTAAGTACTTTCTCTTCTCATATGACGAATATTGTGGATATTTTAAAACATCTTGATGAAAACAGCTTGGTTCTTTTTGATGAGTTAGGCGCAGGTACCGATCCGCAAGAAGGTGCTGCTTTAGCTATCTCTATCTTAGATCAAGTGGGACAAACAGGATCATACGTTATGGCAACAACCCACTATCCTGAATTAAAAGTCTATGGTTATAATCGAGCGGGCACGATTAATGCAAGTATGGAATTTGATGTGGATACATTAAGTCCTACTTACCGCCTACTGATAGGGATTCCAGGGCGAAGCAATGCTTTTGAGATATCTAAGAGATTAGGATTATCACAAGAAATTATTGAACAGTCTAAGCAAATTATTGATGGTGAAAGTCAGGATTTAAATGAGATGATTTCCGATTTAGAAAACCAACGCAAGATGACAGAAACAGAATATCTAGAAATGCGTCACCATGTAGACGAATCGGAAAGTTTACATCAAGACTTAAAAGAAGCCTATGAAGTCTTTTTTGAAGAACGTGAAAAAGAATTAAATAAAGCTAAAATAAAAGCAAATGAGATTATTGAAGAGGCAGAAAAAAAGGCTGAAGATTTAATTAAAGATATCAGACAAATGCAGTTAAGAAGCAATACTTCAAGCAATGTAAAAGAACATGAGTTAATTGATGTGAAATCACAATTATCTGGATTGAAACATGATGAACAACATCTCACTAAAAATAAAGTCTTGCAAAAAGCAAAAGATAAAAAGACTTTTAAAGTAGGGGACGATGTACTAGTTGAAACATTTGGTCAAAGAGGTACGCTAATTAGTAAGACAGGTAATAAAGAATGGCAAGTTCAGCTAGGGATCTTAAAGATGAAAGTATCTGAAGATAATATGACTCTTTTAGCACCTGAAAAAGAACCAACAATGCGTATGACGATTAAGAGTGATGGTGGCGGTAGTCGTCAGTCAGTTAAAACACAATTAGATTTACGTGGTAAGCGATACGAAGAAGCAGTAGCTGAAGTAGATCAATATATCGATGCAGCATTACTAGCTGGTTATCCTCAAGTCACGATTGTTCACGGTCGAGGAACAGGTGCTATTAAAAATGGTGTTCATGACTACTTAAAAAATAATTCACGAGTAAAAAAATATGAGTACGCACCAGCAAATCAGGGTGGAGACGGTGCTACGATCGTTAGCTTCTAATCACAAGCAAATAATTAGAAGTAAATTACCCCCTTTGGTATAATTTGGTTGTATTCAAGTAGAGAAGGAGAGTGTCGTAAATATGTTATTACCAATTACAGATCAAGAATTTACAGAAGAAACAGCTGAAGGTTTAGTCATGGCTCAATTTTGGGCACCTTGGTGTGGACCTTGTCGCATGCAAAGTCCAATCTTAGAACAAATATCAGAAGGTTATGTTGACCAAATTAAATTTGTAAAAATTAATGTGGATGAAAATCCAGAAACAAGCCAAAGATACGGTATTATGAGTATACCTAACATGATTCTTTTAAAAGACGGCGAAGTCGTTGAAAATATCGTTGGACTTCATCAAAAAGAACAATTAAAAATAATTTTAGATAAATATTTGTAGGAGAAACAGAGTGATGAAAAAGGCGCTTAGCTCCAAGTAATTGGAGGAAATTAAAAATAATTCACGGGTTTGGAATTAATTTTAATTTTTGAAATTGCCGCAGGAGCTGCCGTTTTCACCACTCTTATCTAGCATTCAGTAGTTCAAGTAACTACTGAATGCTTTTTTTTTATTGACTTGGTATACTAGTAATTGGTAAAACAAAGAGGAGTGACGAGATGAATGAACAAATAAAAAATAAATTAGCTCTTTTACCAGATCAACCTGGTTGTTACTTGATGAAAGACAAAAATAGAACGATTATTTATGTTGGAAAGGCTAAAATTTTAAAAAATCGAGTTCGTTCTTATTTTACAGGAAGTCACGATACCAAAACTGAACGACTGGTTAGCGAGATTGTCGATTTTGAATACATTGTAACAGAATCAAATACAGAAGCACTTTTATTAGAGATTAATCTGATTCAAAAAAATATGCCAAAATATAATATCATGCTAAAAGATGATAAATCTTATCCATTTATAAAAATTACTAATGAAAAGGCGCCGAGATTATTAATTACTCGGAAAGTTCTTAAGGATAATGCGATTTATTTTGGTCCTTATCCTGATGTACGAGCGGCGAATGAAACCAAAAGAATGCTAGATAGAATGTACCCATTAAGAAAGTGTAAAAACTTACCTAATGAAGTTTGTTTGTATTATCATATGGGACAATGTTTAGGTCCTTGTATTAATGAGATTGTTGAAGAAAAATACAAAGAGATGGTTGAGGAAATTAAGCATTTTTTAAATGGTGGTGGCTATGTTGCTGTTCAAAAAGAATTAGAAGTAAAAATGGAGCAAGCAGCAGTGAATATGGAATTTGAAAAAGCGGGAGAATATCGTGATCAGATTCAAGCCATTCAGGCGATCATGACAAAACAAAAAATGACGAATGCCGATTTTATTGATCGTGATATTTTTGGTTATGCTGTAGATAAGGGATGGATGGTTGTTCAGGTGTTTTTCGTAAGACAAGGAAAACTTATCGAAAGACGTGTCTTTGATTTCCCATTCTATAATGAAGCTGAAGAAGATTTCCTTACGTTTATCGGTCAATTTTATCAAGAAAATCAGCATTTTATTCCTAAAGAAATCTTCATCCCGCAAGATATCTCCAAGGAAGATGTAGAAGCAATAGTTGAAACAAAGGTTTTTCAACCGATGCGTGGGGAAAAGAAAAAACTAGTGGCATTGGCAAGTAAAAACGCTAAAATATATTTAACCGAACAATTCAGTTTAATTGAGAGAAAAGAAGAGCGAACTATAGGGGCTACGGAAAAATTAAGTGATGCTCTGGGAATACCATCAGCAGGCCGCATTGAAGCTTTTGATAATTCTAATATTATGGGAACTGATCCTGTATCTGCAATGGTCGTCTATGTAGATGGAAAACCGTCTAAAAAAGATTACCGCAAATTTAAAATCAAAACAGTAAATGGTCCCGATGACTACGCATCAATGAAAGAGGTTATTTATAGGCGTTATTCACGAGTGTTAAAAGAAGATTTACCTTTACCCGATTTAATTTTAATTGATGGTGGAAAAGGACAAGTCCATGCTGCCCAAGAAGTTCTAGATAATCAATTGGGCTTAGATATTCCAATTGCAGGCCTTGCGAAAAATGATAAACATAAAACCAGTGAATTATTATTTGGTTCCGATTTAGAAGTTGTTCCTTTAAAACGGAATTCACCCGAATTTTTCTTACTTCAACGAATTCAAGATGAAGTCCATAGGTTTGCTATTACATTCCATCGAACAACTAGAAGTAAAAATAGTTTTTCTTCAAAATTGGATAGTATTGAAGGACTAGGTCCAAAACGTAAAAAAGAACTATTAAAAGAATTTAAGTCGGTTAAAAATATTCAAGAAGCTAGTTTAGATGATCTTATAGAAAAAGGCATGCCAAAAAATGTGGCACAAAATATCTATAACTACTTTCAAAAAACGTAATATTAGAAATTACGTTTAAAAAATGGTATAATTGAAAGGATTTTTTTATACTTAACCATTAAAGGAGAAATATCGTGTCATTAATAATTAATATTTCATCAATCATCATTATTTTCGCATCAATGTTCTTTTACTATCGAAAAGTGATCCTATCTAAAAACTCGGTTGTCGTTCAAAAAGCTTTATCTAATACAAGTCAATTAACAATGAGTGCTTATCTTTTAGGTCTTGCGATCATCTTAATCGAACTAAACGCTTTTGGTCTATCAAGAAGCAAATTTGTGACTCACTTATTAATGTATGGCGCATTTGTAAGTTTAGTAAACAGTTTGAGTTTATGGTATTTTTCACGAACTTTAAAAGCGGATTAACCTGTACTAAGTCAAAAAAACAACTGTCATAGTCTCAATCAATTGACTTTTATGTGAAAAAATCCTATAGTGGGTTAGAAGTAAACCTTGGAGGGATTTGTAGAAATGAGTAAACCTAAAATAGTTGTACTAGGAGCCGGTTATGCTGGCCTTAAAACGGTGAAACAATTACAAAAGAAAAACATCAACGCTGAGATTATCTTAGTGAATAAAAATGACTATCATTATGAATCAACACAATTACATGAAGTAGCAGCTGGAACAGAACCAGCAAGTAAAATTTCATTTGCTATTACAAGTGTATTAGATAGTAGAAAAGTGACTTTTATTCAAGATACAGTCACTTTAATCAAAAAAGACGACAAGAAAGTTATTCTTGAAAAACAAGGTGAATTAAATTACGACTATCTTGTTATCGCGTTAGGCTTTGAATCTGAAACGTTTGGAATTCCAGGTGTGAATGAATTTTCAAAACCGTTAGTTAATATCGTAACAGCAGAAGCATGCCGTAACTACTTGGATCAAAATTTAGCTAACTACGCTAAGTCTAAAGATGAAGCTGACTTGTCAATCGTAGTGTGTGGAGCCGGTTTTACTAGTATTGAATATTTAGGTGAACTTACAAACCGCTTACCAAAATTAGCAGATAAGTTAAACTTTCCAAAAGACAAAGTAAAAATTACATGTATTGAAGCGATGCCAACATTACTACCAATGTTCTCTGAAAAATTAGGAACATACGGAGTGGATGTTCTAAAAAAACGTGGCGTTGAATTTAAAGTAGGCACACCAATCAAAGAATTAAAAGAAAACACTGTTTGCTACGAAGAAGACGGTGAATTAAAAGAAATTAAAGCTAATACAATCATCTGGACAACTGGCGTTAAAGGCAGTTCAATCGTTGGTCAATCAGGATTTGCAGAACGTCGTGGACGTGTTATGGTAGAACCAGATTTAACAGTAGCAGATTACCCAGAAATTTTTATGATTGGGGACGTTAGTGCAGTTATGGACACAGAATCAAATCGTCCATTCCCAACAACTGCTCAAATTGCTTTAAAACAAGGTGAATCGGTAGCTGATAACTTAGCAGCTAAAATTAATAACCAAGCAACAACAACATTTACATATAAACCATTAGGAACAGTTGCTTCTATTGGTAACAATGTTGGAATTGGTAATGTCATGGGTAAAGAAGTTAAAGGTTATATTGGCTCAATCATGAAGAAAAATATTATTAATAAATCATTACTTGAAGTAGGTAGTACTAAAACGTTACTTAAAAAAGGACGCTTTGATTATTATCGTTAAGATTTAAACTTAATTATAGACAGCTTAATATATTATAAAAATACAACAAACTCTTTTGGATATTTTGTCGAAAAGAGTTTGTTGTATTTTTTGTGAAATAAACTAAAATATATTATCAGCGACTGTTCATTAAAAATATGTTTAACGTAATAAATTAAATGATAAAATAATGTACAAAAACAGCAGGAAAACACCGTTTTTGTGAATCAGAGAAAATCAATAGGTGCAGAAGTTGTGTAATTAACGTTTTTTAATCACAAACAAACTAACTTTATCTTAATTATAACATTTTTTGTTGTTAAAATAGTTTGCTTATAAAACTTTAGTAAAAGGTTGTGTTGAATTAAACTTAATAATTGTATATGATATTAATGTAACAAAGATTATTTTATTATGAGAATGATGTTAAACATACATAGTTATTTTATATAAAAAGCCTTTTTAAGGTGTTTTTATAAATAATATATATTTGAGGAAAGGAGGGAAATAATGAAAAGACGTAATATATTAACTATATTAGGAGCATTTTTTTTACTATATAGTACTTTGTTTGTCGGAATGAAAGATGTTGAAGCTAAATTAATACCATATCCTAACAATGTCCGCTCGATTATAGACTATCCAAATGTTAGATTGGTAAATCCTTCTACAAAAATAGCAGACGGAGGATATGAAATAACTGAAGAGTATGCAACGCTTATACGTCCAAGTTCTAAGTTAACCTTCACTTCAAAAGGAGCACGAAAAGATGTCACTAATATTAAATTAGGAACTTCGGGATCAGTAAATTTTTACGGAACAGATATTGCATCTTCACCTAATTCTCCACATTATATCCAGTTAAATAAAGCTGGAATATATCAGGGAGACTATATGGATGTAAGAATACATTTTAAAAGAATAGAAAGCCCCAAAAATGAAAAAAATAGACGTATTGAATTTAGTACAACAAATGCTGATCCTTCCAAAATTAGTGGTGGATTTTTACAAATGGATTTTGGAGGAAGTCCAAATAATGGACAAGCGTATATCGTTGTTGAATTTTTACAATCAGGAACGAATATTCCCCTTGATTATAAAGGGACTTGGAATTATAAAAGGTTAAATGATTATAAATCTGTATCGATAAATACGGGTAATCAAAAAACTCAAGATGTTTTCGCGTATAAATATGAAAGACCAGACTTATATTCTGATAAACGTGATTACTTAAATACTTCTAAACATTATATGTATTATGAGCCAAGAAATCAGTTTGCCGGTAATTTGTTGAACCCACTTCCAATATTAAACGAATTTATCTCAGACGGGGAGAAGTTTTATCAATTTTATGGTAGAGGTTATAAAAGTAATGACTTAAGAGAAAATCTATCAGTATCTTTTAATGCAGATGATGGAACATTTCCATTTGTTTTTTCATTAATTAATGAAAAAGGAACTGGATGGTTGAAGTACGAATCTGAACCCATTACAAAAATGCAATTACCAACACCTCAAGTTGTTGGTTTGGAATCAGAAAAAAGAATTTATAATTTCGAAATTAGTCAAGATATGCCTAAACAAATATCTGATAATTTTTATCCTTTTGATTATAAATTAGAATTAGAATTTGATACTCAAATTGAACTTGATTCATCCCGTGATTATTCAATAACAAATATGGATGGGGTAGATGTAAAGGATAAATTTTTTGAGAAACCATATGTTTCAGAAAATGGTAGGGAAATTATCTTTAAATTAAAAAATCCAGGAGCTACATTGAAATCTAATGACTTTGTGGATAATGCTTATAATATAAATATGAGTGTTAAAATGAAGAGTGACAAGGATATTAACGGAAAATCATATAAAGAATACTTTGAACTCTATGATTTTTCTAATGAAGAGACTGGTCAAAAAGAAACTAAAGGTTATTATCGATTACCGATGAGAGTTCAGTATGAAACATCTGAATATACAGGGAATCGAAAAAGTAAAATATCAGAAACAAAAAGTAAAATGATTGCTAAACCTACTGTTGAATCAAGTAAAAAAATTCAAGTAGAAGAAGGGTCATCAACAGCTGATTGGAAGGAAAAGTTTAAACCAGAAGATTTGTACAATGGTATAGATCCGATTTTTGATAATGAAAAAATGGTGTTTAGTAGTATAGAGAATAAAACTTTTACAACTAAAGGTGAAACAAAGGTTAAGGTAGTCCTCAAAGGCGAAAGATCACAACTTGAACATGTAGATAATACTCAAATGGTTGATGTTGAAGTCTTAGCTGCAAGAAAAGCTAACATTCATCACGTGGATACAAATGGGAAAGAATTGGCACCAAAGACATCTAAAATAGGTTTTGAAGGGCAAAATTATGATTTTTCTAATGAATCGAAAGATATACCAAACTATAGATTTGTTAAAATTGATGAATCAAAAGGTGATCAGGCAATAGGCAAGTATCCAAGGGAAGACAAAGATATTAATATTTACTATATTTATGAATTAAATGAACAGACAGTCACAACAAACTATGTTGATGAAGAAGGTAAACCGATCGAGAAACCGGTAAAAAAAGATTATGTACCTAATAGTGAGCAAACTCTTTCTTCAGTAACAGTTCCTGGTTACGAAGCATCATCAGTCAAGGTAGATAATGTTGAAAAAACGTTAACTCCTGATGGAAAAGTTAAAGTTTCTGTGACGAATAAGCCGATGTCAGTAACTTTTGTTTACAAATCAATTCACTATTCTTTAAAGATGAATGTAAGTAAACAAAGTGTGTCCCAGATGGATGAACTTACTTACACATTAAATGTTAAAAGTGGAATGGTTTATCCAGAAAATAAAGTTCCAGAAGATTATACAAATTTAAGTATCACTATTCCAATTGATCCTAACTTGACTATTTCATCAGATGACATCAAAGTTCTTAATAGTAAAGATCAAATAATTGGTGTTGGACAGTATGATCAAGATAGTAAAGAGTTGAAATTAACGTTAAGTGAATCAGTTAAAAATACTGAGGACATTAAAGTAATTTACAAAGCTTTAGTTAAAGAAACAGCAGCGACTGATACTATCATTGAAACTCAAGCATCGATGAAAGCAAGTTATCAAGTAAACGGCCAAACGGTAGAAATTAACAAAAAATCTAATGTTGCTCGTTCAACTATTGCTGGAGGATTAAGACTAGTTTCAGCTCCAGATACGATTGATTTTGGTAAAATGACATATATGGCTAAAGCAACAAGTATTGATAATCCTTCGATTGATGATCGCCTAGTTGTTTCTGATACCAGATCAAACTCTGAAGATGGTTGGCAATTAAATGTTGCGCTAGTTGTTCCACTAACTAAAGCAACAGGAGAAGTGTTAGATGGAGAAGTGATTTATAAAAATGGGAAAGATGAGCATGAATTAACTTCTGCGGAATACCCAATTTATACTAAAAAAGCGACGGACCAAGCTAACGTTGATGTGACGGACTCTTGGGGTACAACAGCTAAAAGTGATGGTATCAAACTTAAATTTAAAGCAACAGATGCACCAAAAACTGGTTCTTATACAGGTAAGATAAGATGGACACTTATGGCTGGTCAGCCGTAAAGATACTAGGAGGGTTAATCAGTGAAAAATAAAAAAAAATATTTCCTACTGAGTGTACTAGTTCTTTCTTGTCTTGTCCTATTCTTAGGAGGACAAACTTTTGCAACAGATGCAGAAGGAGGTCAAGTATCGGTTCCAGGAAAAATAACTTTTGAATCTGAAGAAGAAGACAAAGTCGAAGAAAAAACAAAAGAAGAAATAAAAAAAGATAATAAACTAACAGCAGATACTACAGGCAAAAAGTTTTATAGTGCATTACCAAAAACAGGTGAAGCTTCATCAATGAGTGCACTAATTGGACTAAGTATGATTGTTCTTACAGTAGGAATTTACTACAAAAAGAGAGTTGGTGATCAGAAATGAAAAAGTTAAGTATTTATTTTCTGATGACTAGCGCAACCTTACTTCTTGCTACCACAACTTTTCAGGAGAGTTTTGCGGAAGGAAATGCAAAAGAACTTCAGCAAAAAGGTTCGGTCACAGTTAAGGATTCAGGCAAGACTGAGATTGTTGATCCAGAAGATCCAGAGGTGATTGTTGATCCTGGTACTGGACCATCAACTAGTGGTTCTTTAAGAATTGATTATGTCTCTCCTCTTGATTTTGGTAAGGTAAAATTAACCAAATCTAATCGTAACTATCATGCTTTAGCGAGTAAAATTGGTAAAACTGATAATTATAGAGGAAGTTTTATTCAAATCAGTGATTTTAGGGAAAAAAGTTCTGGTTGGTCTTTACAGGTTAAACAAGATCAGCAATTTAAAACAAATGATTATGATGAATTGAAAGGTGCAGTCTTATCCTTAGATAAGGGATGGGCTAATTCATCAAGTACCAAAGACGCCCCGACAGTTACTAGAGATACTTTAGAAATAAACAACATTGGTGAAGTTTATGATGTAGCTAGAGCAACAAAAGGTGGTGGTGGCGGTGTTTGGTCAATTAACTTTGGCGCGTCAAAGGACAATGACGATAATCAACCTTCAACAATTACTGAAAGTAAAAAATCTGACAGTAAAGAAAAAGTAGAATCTGTTATAAAAAATAGTGCAGTTTCATTAAGCATACCAGATTCAACAAAAGTATTACCTAAAGAGTATCAAACTAAAATCACTTGGATTTTAGCTGAAACTCCGTAAAATAGTTTTCAAATTTCCAATCCCTTAGGAAATTTAAAAAATAAAATCAGATAAAAAATAGGAGGAAACAATAATGAAATTTACAACAAAAGGTGCATCAGTTTTATTAGCAATTTTAGTATCATCAACAATCGGTGGAGCAGTAGTATCAGCAGCTGATCCAGTAACACCAGAAGAAATGGCGAAAGCTAGAGAATTAACTTCAAAAGGTACAGTAACAATTAAAGATGCTGAAGATACTGGTGGACCAGATACAGACGGTAAAGTACCTGACCCTGAAAAACCAGGAAAAGTTGATCCAGTAGATCCAAGTATCGTTGATCCTAATGATAACAAAGGTCCAATCAAAGTTGAAAGCATCTCACAATTACAATTTGGTGAAATCCAAGGGGCAGCTAAAGAAATCAAACGTATGGCAGCACCTTTAAGCGTAAAAGATGCAGCTGGCGCTGAAACTACACGTGGTAACATCGTAATATTTGCAGATGTTCGTTCAGATGTTTATGGTTATGACTTACAAGCAAAAATGTCAGAACAATTCACATCAGGTGACAACGTATTAGCAGGTTCTACAATTGGTTTCAAAAACATCATCATGACTCCTGAAAGTGGTAATGAAAATACAGCTGGTTCAATTGTTAAACCAACATTTGATTTAGGTGAAGGAACAGACGCACAAACAATCGTTCGTGCTGATAAAGATACTAAACAAGGTAAAGGTCGTTATGTTTTAGAATTCGGTCAAAAAACAGATGCTGCTGAAGCAAAAGGCGTTGTAGGAACTCCAGTTGCTGATACAGATGATAAATCAGTTGAATTAACTATTCCTAACAAAACAGCTTCAAACATGGCTAAAGGTAATTACGAAGCAAAAATTACTTGGTCATTAGTAGACGGACCTAAATAAACGGTTCACTTAGAAATAAATAAAAAACCAGGAAGGTAAATCTTTCCTGGTTTTTTAACTACCTACAGATTTTTATATTTTTAAAGCATAGTATTTGAACGGTTTTTTGTGAAATAAGTTAATAAATATCTTTATTTATGATATAATATAAGAAAATGTGTAAAGAGGTTAAGCTATGACAAAGAATAAAAAATATTTAAAATTTATTATTATTTCGGGTCTTTTTTTATTACTAAATATTATGGGAAGTTTAACAGTTACAGCTGATGAAAAGGCTGGCCCTGGCTCATTTAGTTATAAAGTGATTTTCCCTGAAAATCAGATGGAAAAAGATGTTGGTTATTATCATTTAAAGATGGAACCAGGAAAAGAACAAACGGTTCAAATTCAATTTTCAAATCCATCAAATAAAAAAACAGCTATTGGCGTTTCAGTTAATAGTGCTGTAACTAATTCTAATGGTGTAATAGAATATGGAGATAGCAAAATAAAGAAGGATAAATCGTTAAAATTTAATTTAAAAGATATTGTAAGTGCACCTAAAAAAATTGAATTAAATCCAGGTGAAACTAAGAAGTTAGATGTAAAGATTAAAATGCCTGAAACAAGTTTTGATGGGGTTATTGCTGGTGGTATTCAGCTGATTCAAGAAGGACAAGATAACGTAGAAAATAAAGGCGGATCGATGGTTCTAAACGAGTATGCTTACGTTACAGCGATGCTGCTTCAAGAAACAGATAAAAAAATAACACCTAAACTATCTTTAAACTCTGTAAAAGCAGGGCAAGCTAACTTTAAGAATATGGTATATATTAACTATTCAAATACAGAGCCAACATTTGTTGATAATATGACAACTGAAGTTCAGATAAACAAAAAAGGCGATAATGCGGTTGCATATGAAAGAAAGCAATCAAAAATGAGAATGGCACCAAATACATTCATTTCTTTTCCAGTAGCAATGAACGGGGAACAAATGACGCCAGGTGATTATACTGCTAAAATATTAGTGACAGCCGATGGTGGCATCCGTGAAGAGTGGACTAAAGATTTCAAAATAACAAAAGAAGAAGCGGATAAATTTAACGAAAGAGATGTTGGTTTAACACAGGATAAGGGAATTAATTGGAAACTAATTGCCATGATTGTTGTTGGATTCTTTGTAGTTGTATTAATTATTGTGTTAATCATGATGCAAATCAGAAAAAATAAAAGCAAGAAAAAATCTGGAAAGAAAAAAAAGAGCGGAAATAGAAGCTAGTTTTGGAGGGTAATTATGAATAATTTACAAATGATTTTTTTAGGATCTTTCATAACTGGCTTGGTATTATTATTAACTGCTATCACACTTTTGGTATTATTTATTGTTAGAAGAACACAAATAAAAAAAATTAAAAAATTAAAAACAAAAAGTAAATCAAAACGTCGAGAGCAAAAAAAAGAAATAAAACGATTAACTAAAAGTAGCAAAAAATCATTAGTATCTTTTGTTGTCTTTTTATTTCTAAGTATCTGTTTCTGGGGAGTTTCTGGGTATGTTTCATACTACCAATCAATTAATTTAAGCGAAAAGGACCAAGCTTTGGTTGTAAAAGCTTATTATTTATTAACAGACTTAGATAAGCAATTGGAAAGTATTAGCAAAGGCGATGTGGATCAAAAAAAAGCTTCTCAAAATATTCAAAATCTGGGAGGATCAATGGCAAGCTATAGCGGAATAGTTGCTAGTGATTTGAATAAAGAAGATGGTCAAATTAAAATTAATCGCTATTATAATATTGTTAAAGAAATTGGCATCAATGCTAGTGGTCAATCTCAAGATTTTTTTGAAAATAAAGAGTTAGTAACTGAGTTTCGAAATGATATAAAAAAAGCTCAAGGTTATGAAAAAGAGGTATTTAAATTCTATAAAGTAGACAATAATGCCTTAAAGAAAAAAGAATAATTTTTTAGGATGATATTTTTGAAAAAAAAATCAAGTAAGAAAATAAAAAAACATTCTAATAGTAAACATAATAAAAAAAAGCATAGAAAAGGAAAAAAAAGCACAAAAAGAAAAGTTCAGTTAAAAAGAAAAAAATATCGAAAAATTAATCCTTTAGTTTTCGATATTTTGATAGGTATTTTTACGACTTTAATTTTATTTTTTATAGTAGGAAGCTTCTTTTTTTCAATAGATAAAGTACGTGATAATTCAATGTATCCATTAATGAGAAATGGCGATAAAGCCTTTATTTCCAAAAATACTAAATCAATTAATCGTTTTGATATCGTTGCTTTTGAATCTGGTAATCATATAGAGTATAGACGTGTTATCGGTTTGCCAGGAGAAATGGTAAAATATGCAGATGATTATTTAACGATTGATGATCAAAAAATTGATGAAAAATTTATAATGGATCAAATAAATGAGTACGGGAAAAAAGGAGAGATTTATACTCAATCTCATCAAGGAGAAAATGGTTTTCAAACGAAAAAGATTCCTAAAGATTTTTATCTAGTCTTAGGAGATAATCGTCCTTATGCTACGGATAGTCGTCAATACGGGCTAATAGCAGCTGATAGAATGAAAGGTAAGGTAAACTACCTATTGTTCCCTATACGTATATTAAAAGAATAACAGTAAGTGATTGCATCAAGTTGATATTAAGCTTGATGCTTTTTTGACTCTTAAAAAAGTCTATTGACATTATTTTAAAATTTGGTAATATATCATTAACGGATATATCACTTGCTGATATATCTGTCTGTGATATAAAATAAGTAAGGGGGGATATCATGGATGAGCCATTAACAGACTCAAACTATTTAATCTTACTTGCGTTATTAGAGCCTAAACATGGTTATGCCATTATGAAAGAAATATCTGAAATCACACAAGAAAGAGTGACTATTGGACCTGCTAGTATGTATACTATTTTAAAAAAACTAGTGAAGAGTGAGTACATTACATTAGAGCAAGATGATGATCGTAAGAAGATTTATTTAATTACTGAATTAGGGATAAGCAAGTTAGAAAGTGAAGTTGAAAGAAGGAAGTTGTTTTATCAAGCAGGAGAAAGATTACTTTTGGAAAATAAGAGGTGAAAGGTATGGTTATAGGGGATAAAAAATATATCTATTCTAAAGGATTAGCCTTTTATGCTGAGTTAGAAAGTCAACGCTTAGAAAAAGAATTAGCTAATGGTTGGTTGATTGAGAGTATTAATTTTCTAGGATGGTATAAATTAAAAAAGATTAAAAAAGAAGAAGCACATATGGTGATTGATTTTTTTCCAGATAAAAAAGCTGAATTGGTCGATTATTTAGAATTCTATCAAGCGTCAGGTTGGAATAAAGTAGCGAGTTATCGAAATCGATATTTTGTTTTTAAGGCTCCAATTAATACCGAGAGTGTCTATACAGATGAAGAGAGTTATACGACACGGATAAAAAAAGAAAGTATCTGGTTTATGTTAAATTCACTGATTGTTTCTGTTTTTGGTATTATCTGGTTATTTTTATTAAATAGTCAAAAATTTGGAATAGGGTTTAGTGAAGAAAATTTTTGGTATGGATTTTTACAAGGAATTGGAGTGGCACTGCTATCTTTTCCTCTTCTTATATTGATACTAATAATTTATTATAAAGTGGTTTATCTAAGAAGGAGTAGTTATTTTAAAAAGCCAGAAAATTATGCAAAAAAACAACGGTTTATCAGAGATATTTTTGTCACTATGTTAATAGGGGCGATAGTTGGTGGCCTTTTAGGCTTCTTGTTTGGAATAAATAGTATTTAGATTTTTAAGGAGGAATAGTATGTTAAAAGTTGAAGGCTTAACAAAAACATTTGGTACGATGACAGCGTTAGATAATGTGTCATTTGAAATACCAGATGGGAAAATATTAGGATTGATTGGTCAAAATGGAGCGGGTAAATCAACAACCTTTCGCTTGATTTTAAACTTTCTAGATCAAGATAAAGGTTTAATTACTTGGAATGGTCAGCCGATTAAAGAAAAAGATTATAATATTATTGGTTATTTACCTGAGGAAAGAGGACTATATCCTAAGGTGACTATCGAAGATCAACTTGTTTATTTTGGTCGTTTGCGTGGAAAGACAAAAAAAGAGATTGTGCCACTGATTGATCATTGGATGGAAAAATTTGAAGTAAAAGGAAAAAAATCTGACAAGGTAAAAACTTTATCAAAAGGGAACCAACAAAAAGTTCAGCTGATTGCTACACTTATTCATGAACCTAAATTAGTTATTTTAGATGAACCTTTTAGTGGATTGGATCCTGTTAATGCGGAGCTACTAAAACAAGGTATTATTGAGCTAAAAGCGAAAGGATCATGTGTGATTTTTTCAAGTCATAACATGGAAAATGTAGAACAAATCTGTGACCATTTAGTGATGCTTAGAAATGGTCAGATGGTTCTAGATGGTGTGGTTCAAGATATCAGAGATCAGTTTGGCAGAACTCATCTTGAGATAGAAACAGCTTTAACAAAAGAAGCATTACTTGATATACCAGGTGTTGTGGATGTGACTGAAAAAAGAAATAATATGTATTCAGTTCATTTATCTGATGCAGAAGTTGGAAAAGTAGTTTTTGATGAAGCGATGAAGCTAACGGATTATCTACCAATTTTCAATCAACAACCACCAACCTTGGAGGAGATATTTAAATTAAAAGTAGGTGAAAAAGATGAATAAATTTTGGGTTGTCGCATTAGAGACGTATAAAAAACATGTGAAGTCAGTTAGTTTTGTGATGATGATTATTGCGCCATTGTTGTTTATGGGGATATTTGCTGGTTCTACTTACATGGGGCAAAAATTTAATCATTCAAAAGAGGTAGCTATTGTCAGTGAAGTTGATGGATTAAGTCAAGCTTTCACAGAACAAACTAAGAAAGAATTTGATATTAATAAAAAAATCAAGACAGAAGATGGAGCAAAAAAAGCGTTAGAAAAAGAAGAAATTGATGGCTATATTGCCATTCGTGAAAATCAAGATAAGTTGGCTGGTCATTATATTGGCGTAAAAACACTTGGTACGGATAGTTTGCAAGTGATTCAGCAAAATTTAAATCAGTTACAACTAGGTCTTAATGCTGAAAAACTATCGTTGTCACAAGAAGAAGTTGCTAAGTTACTATCTCCTGCAACCGTTGATGAAAAACAAGTGAAAATAACAGATGGTAAAATTGAAGAGAATAAAGACAACAAAGCAGTTATGATGATTGTTGGAATGGTTGTCGTCTTTATGATGTATTTTATTGTTTTACTATATTCATCTATTACTGCTCAAGAAGTAGCGTCAGAAAAAGGAACACGTATTATGGAAGTCATTCTTTCAAGCACCACAGCATCGAAACATTTCTACGGAAAAATTACGGGTATCTCATTGGTTATTTTAACGCAAGTGGGTGTTTACTTAGTGACAGGCGTTGTCGGTTTTATTTTTGTTAAAGACATGGATATAGTTAAAATGTTCTTTGAAGAAATACCAGCAGCTGATTTATTGAGAGGATTATTAGGTTATAATTTATTGTATTTACTTTTTGGTGTACTAATCTATACAATTTTAGCAGCTTTCTTAGGATCTCTAGTAAGCAAAGCGGAAGATTCAGCTAAAGCTGTTGCTCCCTTGACTTACTTAACAATGATTGGTTTTATTGGAAGCTTCTCTGTCGGTATGTCCAATCCGCAAAGCATCATCATTAAAGTTATGTCGTTTATTCCCTTTCTTTCTTCATTTGGTATGCCAGTCAGGATTGCAAATAACGAAGTGAGTAATATGGAAGTTCTGATTTCGTTAAGTATATTAGTGATTAGCATTTTGGTTTTATTAAAAATTTCAGCAAAAGCTTATAAATCAACTGTATTAATTTATAGCGATAAGAGTATGATGAATGTCTTTAAAGATGCAATGAATTTAGCGAAATAAGAAATAATCAGGGTGGTGAAAAAAGCGATTAACTACATCAGAGTGGAGGAAAAGCGAACAACTGCTCTTAACAAAAGTTGTCGTGGAGCAGACATTTTACCCTCTGACTGTGAAAAAAATTATTCGTACGACTAAAAACGAGACTGACTACAATTTTATTTGAGTCAGTCTCGTTTTTGATTTTGTAGAAACGTGGACGGTAGGAGTCGAACCTACACCTTTGATATAGGAAAAACCTTTCAGCTATACAAGTATAACACCAAGTTCATCCACTGGTTTATTATATAACTACTATAATATAAAGAGTTTAAGAAAAGATAAAGTAAGTTTGAAGAAATCGGTAACAATTTGCGATAAAATATAATTGAGAAGGAAGATAGAAAGCAGGTGAATGAAGATTTTAACAAATGTACTAGTTTTTATCGCAACCAATATAGATGATTTATTAATCTTAACGTTATTCTTTGGCTTTAATGTAACAAGCAAAAAAAGACGGGATATTATTATTGGGCAGTTTTTAGGAATGGGATTTTTAATAGGATTGAGTTTAGTCGTATTATTTGGTGTTCAAAAAATTGATCTAATTAGTCTAAGGTGGTTAGGAATTGTTCCAATTTTTATGGGGGGAAAGTATTTTATTGGAAAAAAGGGCGTTGAAAAAGAGAGTGAACGTCGTGAAAGCAAAGAACATCACTTAATTATACAATTATTTTTATTAACAGTAATGAATGGCATGGATAATGTAGGTGCTTATGTCCCGCTATTTGGAAGTTTAACAAAAAGGGGGTTAGTAAGTTGTGTTGTAATTTTTCTTCTTATGACGGGTATCTGGTGTATACTTGCTATTAATATTACTAAACTTAAGTATGTTAAAGAAAAATTATTTATTGCTCAGACATGGTTATTACCGATTGTTTTAATCTATATGGGGATAGTGATCATTTTACAGTTATAAACAATAAAAAGCCAAAACTTGAAATAAGTTTTGGCTTTTTTGATAATCTTAAAGTAATTTGTTGTAGAATTCTACTACGAATGCTTCGTCGATATCTTGTGATAACTCTTCACGTTCTGGTAAACGAGTTAAGCTACCTGATAAAGTTTCAGCGTCAAAGCTTACGAACGCTGGGCGTCCTAATGTAGACTCAACAGCTTCTTTGATAAATGTAACATCTTTAGATTTTTCGCGAACTGAGATTACTTGTCCAGGTTGTACGCGGTATGATGGAATATCAACGCGTTTACCGTCAACAGTAATGTGACCGTGGTTTACAAACTGACGTGCTTGACGACGAGTAGTTGCTAAACCTAAACGGAAAACAACATTATCTAAACGTTGTTCTAGTAAGATCATGAAGTTAACACCATGTTTACCTTCAGTAATGTTACCAGCCGCTACGAATAAGTTACGGAATTGGCGTTCAGTTAAACCATAGGTGTGGCGTAATTTTTGCTTTTCAGCTAATTGTAAGCCGTACTCAGATTTGTTTCTTCTTTGGTTAGGTCCGTGTTGACCTGGTGCGTAAGGACGACGAGCTAATTCTTTACCAGTTCCTGATAATGAAATGCCTAAGCGTCTAGAGATTTTCCAACTTGGTCCAGTATAACGTGACATGAATAATTCCTCCAATAAATTTCTTTAGTTTTGGAGTAAAATAATTTCTTAAAAATATTAACATTCGCTTAGTTCATTTTTCAATCTTCGCCCTTGCAGCCGTGGCTACGCAATTGAACCTAATGATAGGCAAACAAACTAATAACGAGCTGCTTATTTTTTAGCTGCATTATTTTACACAAAATATATTATACAATAGATCGTAGCACTCAGTCAATGAGAAAGTAACTTTCTTTCCAATTATTGATTTTTGACGTATTTTTTTCAATTATTTAATATAATATTAGGTATATTTGTGATAAATTATTCAATGTACTTATTTTTAAAATTATAAGAAAAAGTGAGAGAGGGTTTTTAGAAAATGGCACACAGTTCAGAATTAATGGCAAAAATTGATGGTTCAATAGAAAAAAAGAATGAACTCATCGATAAAAAATTTAGTAAATATGCAGTAAGATCAGTTTTAGCAACATTATACTTAAGTTTAGGTTCAGCGATTGCATTAGGGTTAGGAATTAAATTTGATGGTTCAATCGGAAAAATGTTATATGCTTTTACCTTTGGGTTAGGATTAGCATTAATTATATTTTTAAATGCAGAATTAGGAACATCTAACATGATGTATATGACAGTTGCTGCGTATCGAAAAAAATTAAAACCATCTAAGGCGTTCAAAATTTTAATGGTTTGTGTGCTGTTCAATCTGATTGGAGCAATAATAGTTGCTTATCTATTATCCGTTACAGGATTTTTCAAAGGACTACCCGCTGATAATTTCTTAACGCATATAGTAGAAGGAAAGTTCCAAAAAGGAATTGGTCAGACAGTCATTGAAGGAATGTTTGCGAATATCATCGTTAACTTAGCAATCTTGATGTCAATGAAGGCAAAAGATGATGCAGCAAGATTTATGTCTATTTTATGTGTTATCTTTATTTTTACATTTTTAGGCTTTGAGCATGTTATCGCTAATTTTATTTATTTTCCGTTAGCATTCTTCTCATCAGGAGGAGCAGTTGCTGGTATGACTATCGCAGCCTTAACAACTAATATAGTATTTACTTTTATTGGAAACTTTATTGGCGGTGGCTTAGTAATTGGTTTGACCTATGCTTGGTTAAATAATGATGAGACATTGAAGTACTTGGATTAAATGTAAGAAGTAAGGGGAAGTAGTAATGAAAGCTGAGGCTGACTTAAATTGTCAGTCTCACTTTTTTTTTGTTATACTATCATTAGCAAAACTAGGAGGAAGAACATGAAAAAGAAATTAATCGCTTTTGATATTGATGGGACACTAATCAATGATGACCACAATGTGTTACCAGAAACGCTGATTGCTATTGAAAAGCTTCAAAATGAAGGTCATATGGTAATGTGTGCTACTGGTCGTAGTTTACCTTTAGCAGAAGAGGTACTTGCCCAGACAGGCATAAAGCATGCTGTATTAAGTAATGGTGCTGTTGCTTTTTCAGAGGGGAAACAAATATATAATAATTCATTAGATAATGAGGCTATGCTTAAATTAGTTCAAGTGAGTAATGAGCGAAATATTGATTTAGTTTTTAATGGCTTAAAAGAGACGAAACTAAATAATAAAAATTATAAACCAGAAACCAAAATAGCGATGGAAAGTTTTGGACAAGCGTTACCAGAAATAGATGAAACTTTCCATGAGAGAGAAGAAGTTTACCAAATTGTAGCGTTACTCGATGAAAGTAAAATGGATGCATACGTTGGGAAGTTCCCAGAATTTCGTTTTATCCGCTGGCATGAGCATGGCATTGATATCCTACCTCATAATGGTTCAAAAGCAGAAACATTGAAATTCATTGCGGATAAATTTGGCTTTGACAGAGAGGATGTCATGGCTTTTGGAGATGGTAATAATGATATGGAAATGTTAGATTATGCTGGAGTAGGTGTTGCTATGGGGAATGGCAAGGATGAGTTAAAAAAAGTGAGTAATTTTGTAACGTTGTCTAATAATGATGGTGGTATTTGTCATGCGTTAAAAGAATATGCTTTAATTTAAAGCAACAAAAAAAACGATTCGAGAAGAATCGTTTTTTTATTGGATAAGCAGAACATCATCTGCTGCATAGTTTGGATTTTGCTTGTTAATGTGATCATAGAACATAATACCGTTTAAGTGATCTAGCTCATGTTGGATGACAATCGCTGGATAGTGTTTTAATCGTAATTTATGCTTCTCACCTTCTTGATCAAAATAAGAAATAGTAATCTTAGCATTCCTTACGACAAGGCCTGGAACATGTCGATCAACAGAAAGACAGCCTTCTCCTTCTTCAATAGCTGCTTGTTGAACAGAATGACTTAGAATTTTTGGGTTGTACATCACAGTACTTAAAAAAGGTTCTCCGTCTTCTTCTTCCATATTAGGGATTTCAATAGCAATCATTCGTTTAGAGACATCAAGTTGTGGTGCAGCCAAACCAACACCACCACGAAGCTGATATTTTTCAGCTAATTCAGGGTCTTGACTGTTTTTTAAAAATTCAGTCATTTTCTCGCCTAATTCTCTATCTGCATCAGATAAAGGAAAAGAGACTTCCTCGGCTACTTTGCGAAGTGTCGGATGTCCTTCGCGAATAATATCATTCATTGTAATCATTTACGTGACACTTCCTTTCTATATATTTTATTCTATCATAGCTTACTCAAATCATTGTAATATTTGTTTACTTAAAAAGAAAGACTATTATTGATAAAAAATACAAAAAAGCGCAATAAATTCTTGCTTTTAATGTAAAAATCGGGTAAAGTACCATTGTGTGATGTTAAACATCACGACCTATTACTAGGTTTTTCGAGTCACCAACGAATTACTAAGTTGTAGGGAAAAAATATAAGAGGTGAAAGAAATGGCAATTACAAAAGAACGCAAGAACGAAATCATCAAAGAATACGCTCGTCATGAAGGAGATACTGGTTCTTCAGAAGTACAAATCGCAGTATTAACAGCTGAGATTAATGCATTAAATGAGCATGCTCAAATTCACAAAAAAGATCACCATTCATACCGTGGATTAATGAAAAAAATTGGACACCGTCGTAATCTTTTAGCATATTTACGTAAAACTGATGTTCAAAGTTACCGCGAATTAATCCAAAAATTAGGATTACGTCGTTAATTTTTAATGAGTTTAAAAAAAGTGAGGTCTGGTTTGGATCTCGCTTTTCTTTTAAAAAAGAAAAGCACGATGAAGGTGAAACTACTATGCAAATGTGAGGATTTTTAATTAATAATTTTGACATTTGTTTAGTAGAACTTATCATCTGTGCGATATAAGGAGATTATAAAATGTTGAATTCTGAAAAAAGAGTATTCGAAACAACTTGGGGAGGACGTCCTTTATCTGTCGAAATTGGTCAGTTAGCAAAACAAGCTAATGGATCTGTTTTAGTGAGATATGGAGACACAGTTGTTTTAACAGCTGCAGTTGCCTCTAAAAAAGCAAAAGATGTGGATTTCTTTCCATTAACAGTTAACTATGAAGAAAAAATGTATTCTGTTGGTAAAGTACCTGGTGGATTCATTAAACGTGAAGGCCGTCCAAGTGAAACAGCAACTTTAACCGCTCGTCTGATTGACCGTCCGATTCGTCCGATGTTTGCGGAAGGATTTAGAAACGAAGTACAAATCACAAACGTTGTTATGAGTGTTGATCAAGATTGCTTACCACAAATGGCAGCAATGCTAGGTTCTTCTTTAGCTTTATCAGTCTCAGATATTCCTTTTGATGGCCCAATTGCTGGGGTTGAAGTGGGTCGTATTAACGGTGAGTACGTTATTAATCCAACAATCGAACAAATGGAGTTATCAGATATTGAGTTAACGGTAGCTGGTACAAAAGATGCTATCAACATGGTAGAAAGTGGCGCTAAAGAAGTGTCAGAAGAAGATATGTTAGGGGCACTTTTATTTGGTCATGCTGAAATTAAACGCTTAGTTGAATTCCAAGAAAAAATTGCTAAAGAAATTGGCAAAGCTAAAATGGAAATCACTCTTCTACAAATTGATGCTGATTTAGAAAAAGAAATCAATGCGACATATCAAACACGTATGGTTGAAGCAATTCAAACTGAAGAAAAATTAGCTCGTGAAGATAATATTGACGCGTTAAAAGAAGAAATCATTGCTGTCTATGAAGAAAAATTTGCAGAAGATGCAGATTCTGCTAAGTCGATGAAAGAAGTTCGTCAAATCTTAGAAGACATGGAAAAAAATGAAGTACGTCGTCTAATCACGATTGAAAAAATTCGTCCTGATGGTCGTAAAATTGATGAAATCAGACCACTTGATTCTGAGATTGGAATTTTACCACGTGTCCATGGTTCTGGCCTCTTCACTCGTGGACAAACACAAGCTTTAACAACTTGTACATTAGCGCCACTTGGTGAACATCAAATCATTGATGGTTTAGGTGTGGAAGATAGTAAAAGATTCATTCACCACTATAACTTCCCACAATTCTCAGTTGGTTCAACAGGACCAACACGTGGACCAGGTCGTCGTGAAATCGGACATGGTGCTTTAGGAGAGAGAGCTTTAGCACAAGTTATTCCAAGTGAAGAAGAATTCCCATACATGATTCGTTTAGTTTCAGAAGTTTTAGAATCTAACGGTTCATCATCACAAGCAAGTATCTGTGGTGGAACATTAGCTCTTATGCATGCTGGTGTACCAATCAAATCACCAGTAGCAGGAATTGCGATGGGGCTTGTAATGGATAATGATAACTACACCGTTTTAACAGATATACAAGGTTTAGAAGATCACTTAGGAGACATGGACTTTAAAGTAGCTGGTACTAAAGATGGTATTACCGCTCTACAAATGGACATTAAAATCCAAGGAATCACTGAACAAATTTTAAAAGAAGCTTTAGCACAAGCTAAAAAAGCCCGTATGGAAATCTTAGCTAATTTAACAGCAACCATTGCTGAACCAAATAAAGAGTTAAGTAAATATGCTCCTAAGATTGAAATGATCCAAATCAAAGCAGACAAAATTAAAACAGTTATCGGTAAAGGTGGAGAAACCATCAACAAAATTATCGATGAAACTGAAGTTAAGATTGATATTGATCAAGAAGGTAATGTAAGTATTGCTCATTCAGATCAAGACAAGATTAACCGTGCCATTGAAATTATCAAAGAATTAGTCAGAGAAGTTGAGCTTGATGAAGTTTACTTGGCTAAAGTTGTTCGTATCGAAAAATTCGGTGCCTTTGTTAATTTATTTGGAAATAAAGATGCCTTGGTTCATATCTCACAATTTGCTCACGAAAGAGTGAACAAAGTGGAAGATGTGGTCAAGATGGGTGATGAGATCTTAGTTAAGATCACTGAAATTGACAAACAAGGTCGTGTCAATGCCTCAAGAAAAGCAATGATCGAAAAACCAAAAGAAGAAAAAACAGAAGAGAAATAGAGTGGTGAAAACGGCTTTATGTCAAATCGTGTTGATAAGCATAATTACTAATAATAAAAAGTCGAAAAAATGAATAGTTTCATAAAAGCGAGAGAAGAAATTTTTTCGTTTTTTTGGCTCTTTGTCAAATGATGTGGATGAGTCAAAATGAGTTAAATAAAAGAGAGTATTAAGCAGCGGAAATCAATTGATTTCCGTTGCTTGTTTTTTTGTCTTTAAAGCTAATGAGAATTCGATATTTATAATTATAAAAATTTTGGTAGCCATAAGCGATTCGCTTAATGAGTTTGATTTTATTAATAGAACCTTCCAATGGACCGTTAGAAAAAGGATATTTAAAGGTATTTTCTATCCGAGGAAGATGTTTTTTTAGTGTCGTCACAGAAGTTATCATAGGCTGAGAAATTGATCCTTTATTCGTTAATAAAACATCTGAAAAAGTCTCGAAATCATTGGTTCTACAACAGTACAATAATTCTTGATACAATCTATAGGTATCCGTTAACTCATTGTTTAAGCCAAGTAAGTAATCCATTATTTCTGTTTCTGGTAGGACGGCTTTGAATAAACGTTGATAATGGTAATCTGTATAATTCAACTCTCTCGAGTCCTTTAAAAATAATTTCCAATACCGTTTCATTTTTCTATAGATTTTTAAATCTTCTGAATGACTGGTTCGATAGAGGTTCATCGTTTTTATTCGTGTTATATTTAAAGAACGACTAATGAGTTGAACTAAATGAAAACAATCAATAATAACTGAAGCATTAGGAAACAAACGTTTAGCGAGCTTGAAATAACCAGCATTCATATCAACAACGATGGTTTTAACCTGGTTTCTAGCTTTTAAGGAGTAGTTAAGAAAATGTTTCTCGATTGTGTTAGATAGGTTATCAGGAAGAATATCTAAAATTTGATGAGAGACAGAATCCGAATAAATAAAGTGATACTTCCCTTTTCCTTCTTTTACACCGGTAAATTCATCAAAAGATAGATGGGGAGGAAGGGAGTCATAATGATTGGTTAATTCTTTACCAAAAGAACGAAGAGTACGAATGACCGTCGTAGACGACACAGAGTGTCTTTTAGCTAAATCTTTGAAAGAAATAGCATCTGACAATTCAAGGGTAATCGATTGTTTCACTCTTCTAGCAATAAAACAGTGTTTTTCAATTTCTAGAGATTCCGCTAAAAAAGAGGAGCCACAATGTCGACACAAAAAGCGTTGTTTTTTTAAATAAAGATAGGTCGGCCAATTAGTCATATTAAGCCACTTGATTTTAGTCATCAAAAAACCGTTTTTTACAATAGAGTATTTTTCATTTTTAACACCACAACATGGACAAGCTTTAGGTTGATACGTAAGTGTTCCGTAATAAACTTTGGATAAAATACCTTTTACAACTTCCTCCTCACAAAAAGAATGATTAAAAGTGATATTTTTATCTTTTAAATCGAGTGAAATTCGAATAGAATGATTATGAGGCATATGAATCTTCCTTTCTAAAATAGGGTTTGGTCACTTTTATTTTAACTGGAATGTTCATATGTTTCTATTTTTTTGTAAAAAAATAGATGCGGATGAATTTCTTCATCCACATCATAAATTATAGAGCCGGAAATGTTGCTTATTTTTTTGTCTTTAAAGCTAATGAGAATCCGATATTTATAATTATAAAAATTTTGGTAACCGTAAGTGATTCGTTTAATAAGTTTTATTTTATTGATAGAACCTTCCAAGGGAGCGTTAGAAAAATGAAACTTAAAGATATTTTCTATCCGTAGTCTCATAAATTATACTGATAAGCTTATCTAATAGATTTACTATTCCGAAAACCTTGACTATTTACTTTGTTTTAATATAATTAAATTATCAAATGATTTTTATGAGTAAAAAAAACTTGTTTTTATTATCGTTTAAGTGTATAGTAATATTTAAGGTGATTAAAAAAAGTTTTTTAATACTTATTTATCATACAATGTTATATAGTTAATAATATTTTTATACAAAACATTATTTATTATTAGAATACTTGTTATAGGTCTTGTAGATTGAAAATGTTTTGTGTGAAAAAAGATTAACCATTATTTAAAATAAATTTCTAAAGGTAAATAATAGAATCTTACTACTTTTTTAGCGTAGTGTACGTACAAATGATTTGATTTTTCTATTGATACTTTTGAGATGAAATAGTGAATTAGTTATTGCAATCGTAAAAATCACGTACGACTAAGTTCTTAAGGAGATTACTATGCCACAAGTAGAAAAACGGAACAAAAATATAATTAACGAGAATCAAACTCAGAGAAAAAAAAACACCAACCAAAAGAAAAGTAAGAGAAGAAAAACTGCTAACCAAAAGCAGGATAAGAGAAAAAAAAGAAAACATACAGTTAGTCATAACAAGATGAAAAGTAAAAAAAGAAAAATTTTACAGATATGTTGGAATATATTTTTTTATTTAATTATGTTTTTTATTCTTATTAGTGCCATTTTAATGGCTGCTTTGCAACGACAAGAAAAGTCTTTAAATGGTTACAGAATGTTTGGTGTGTTAACTGATTCTATGGTTTCTCCTGATAACTCAATACAAGAGGGAGGCTTTCGATCAGGTGATATTTTAATTACTAAAGAAGTCCCTCCGGAATCGATAAAGATTGGAGATGTTATCACCTACAAAACTTCAGCGAACCCAATTAATAAGGAAACAAATTTATTAACTCATAGAGTGGTAAAAATTCAAGATCATTTGGAAGAGGAAAAAGGGATATTTATTACAACACGTGGTGATGCCAATAAATCAGATGATATGCCTATTAATGCTTCGACTGTGGTCGGTAAAGGGGTCTTTGTGATCCCTAAATTAGGAGGGTTAATTAAATTTATTAAGGAAAATTGGCTTGTTTCTTTAGTCTTTATATTATCTTTTGTGGGATTTGTTTGGGTAGTACGTGCTTACGTATTTTTGCCACAAGCTAAATCTAAAAGACATCGAAAAAAGATTCAGTAATTATCACTAAGATAAAGCTTTAAATTATGATATTTTCTCTATAAATTGGAGATAAATATAAATACTAAATATTTTAGGAGGAATGGAAAATGAAACAGAAAAAGAACAAAAAGAAATGGGTAGCAGTTGCGACTTCATTAGCTGCAATTGCAGCTTTAGCGGCTACATTTGCTTGGTTTACAGCAGAAGATAGCGCAAAAAACCATTTTGAGGGTAGTATTGCTGGTGGAGATGTAGAAGTTGTTGAAACGTTTACGCCACCAACAGATTGGAAACCTGGACAGAAAGTAAATAAAGATGTTTCTGTTATTAATACTGGTAACTATAAGTCCTTAGTTAGAGCAACTTTTGACGAACAATTACAAATTTTACAAAATGCTGAATCAAAATTAAGTAGTGATGCAGCAGTATTGAATGGTAAAACTAAAGAAGATATTTACCTTACACCATTTAATGAGGCTGTTTCAGCTGGATGGAATGATTCAGATTTTGAAGGTGAAGCACCTAAATTAATAGTGACTGATGGAGCTTATACGGGCACGTATACGTTAAAAGCAAAAGAAACTCAAGTCACAACCGATGCAGGAACAACTTATAGATATGCTTCATATTGGGAAAATGGTACTGATAAATTTTATGCAAAAGTAGGAACATACTCACGTAATGGTGGTGGGAAAATTAAAGCAGTAAGTACTCCAGAATTCAAATATGTTGATTTAGCTAAAAAACCATTAGTTGACAAAAAATGGACTAATCCAGTATATAAACCAACTATTACTGTTGATGGAGATGGAAAAGCAACTGTCATAGCTTATTCTGACGCAAAACCTGAGGGAAATGAATTTTTAACTTTAGAATTTGTTAACTTATCTGCTACACCAACAGAAAACAAATGGTTTTACAATAATGAAGACGGATTTTTCTATTATGTTGGGGTTTTAGATGCTCAAACACAAACACCGCAACTACTTGATTCAGTTACATTATCTCAAAAAGCAGGTAATGAATATAGTAAATTTGAATTTGATTTGACTGTAAAAGCAAGTTCAATTCAAGCCGCAAAAGAAGCCGTTGATAGTGATCAATGGTTAAACGGCTCAAATACAACACTATCAGGACTATTATCAGGGTTAATTACTGAATAAGACTGAAAGTGTAAGAACTTAATAAAATTAAAATTGGTTAGTGTCGGTGAAAATCATCAATCACTGACCAATTTTTTTAAAGAAAGGGGATGTGAGGGTGGAAAAAAGGGGTTACAAACTAAAAATTCTTATTTTATGTTTACTGTGTTCAGTTATATTTATACCAATTCAAGTTAGTTCTGAGAATTTACCGACTGGTGTAGTCATTGGAGATAGTCAGGGAATTAATGCGAATAAAAACGGTGAGTATCATGTGAATGTTGCCAACGTGATACCTGGTAAAAATTGGAAAACAACTATATCAATATTAAATGTAGAAAAAGACATACCCTATCAACTCACAATGTTAATTTCTCCTGCAGTAGTTTCTGGAAGTATTGATTTGTCTAAAGAAATACAAATGACTTTAACTTATGATGGAAAAGTCGTTTATGAAGGTCCATCTTCTGGAGTGACTGAAACAACTAATTTGCAAACAACACCTTTAGATCTAGGTGTTTTTAATTCTGGAGACAGTCGTGCTTTAGAAGTTGAATATTCATTATCTGGTAAATATACTAATCAAGACTTTGAAAAAAAACCTGTTATGGATAATGTCTGGATATATAAAGCAGTAAAGACAAAGAAAGATATCACTATTTCAACTGACAAAGGAAAGCTTAAAGGGTTGCTTCCAACTACAGGTGAAATCAAACAAACCATGATTATTTTTTGCTTAGGATTATTCTTTGTGATGACTATATTATTAATTTGGAAAAAAAAGTGAATCGAAATAATTGGAGGAAGCGAAAGGGAGTGAAATAATGAGTTCAAAAAAGTTAAAAAGAAGGAAAATAAGTAGTAAAAAGAAAAAAAAACTCGTTACCTTTCGTTTTAAAATCATGGTTGGGGTAGTAACCTCAATCATCATTATTAGTTTGTTTTTATTAGGAAGTACAATGGCTTGGTTTAAGTCTTCTGACACAGTGATCAATAATTTTAAGGGAACTCATCTTGTTGCTGAAATTGATGAGACGTTTACTTCCAATAACAAGTGGAAGCCAAATGAAAAAACGATAAAGGAAATACGAGTAGAGAACACAGGAGAGGTACCTTCATTTATTCGTCTTTCACTTTATGAGTTTTTAATCAACTTTGAGGTAGATGTAAGAGATCAAATAGGTAATGGAAATCTAAAACAAGTTGATCAAGAAAATCAGCCAGTAGTGGATGATTCAGACACGGATACTTGGAGTAAGGCAGCAGAAAAAAAAGGAACTTTCCAAAAAAATTCTAAATATTATATCGCTAACCAAGCTTGGATATCTGATCCAATTAAAAAAACAGGAATGGTTGAATATCCAAATTCAGCACGCAAGGAAGCTCCTTATAAATATTTAATAATTAATTTTTCAGATAAAATACAAACTATTTTTGATGAGACAAATAAAAAAGACTATTGGTTATATGATAATGGCTATTTTTATTACTCTAGGCCTTTGAATCCTGGCGAGACAACAATTAATATTTTAGATAGTATCACGTTATCTAAAGATGCTTCAAATATGTTTAAAGGATCTTTGTATAAAATGAAAGTGTATATGGATGCGCATGATCAAACGGAATCAATTTTTGGATCATGGAGATTAGAAGAAGTTGACCCTGCATATAAATTAATTAAATCTCATCTAGAATAGGAGGTTATACTGATGAAAAAAATGTTTGGTGTATTTTCAAAAAAGAGAAATATTTTTCTAGGAATTGTCATTTTGGTATGCCTTCTTAGTTTGATAAGTTTAAATTATATATATGCTTCATTAATTGATAGCGATCAAAAAACAAATGATTTTCAGATTGCCAATCTGAAAGGAGAAATTGTTGAAAAGTTCACTCCTCCAACAACTAATAAACCAATTGGTCCGGGTGATACATACAAGAAGGAGGTTAAAGTTAGTAATACTAGCGAACTAGATTTTTTTGTAAGATTGTTAGTAACACCTGAGATTCAATCGTCAGATGGAGAGCTTCTGCCATCAGAATTTGGAAAACAACTACTAGCTGTTATAAATCCAGACTGGATACTAGGAGAAGATGGGTACTATTATTATATAAAAAAAGTTCTACCAGGAGAAAATACGCCGCCGCTCTTTAGCTCCATTACTATTCCGAACACATTGAGTAGTTATTCATCAAAATATAAAAACTCTTCATTGAAAATAACTATAAAAAGTGAAACAATAAGCTCTTCATCAGATATTTACCGAAGCGCTTGGTGGAATGGTCAACAACCTACTGATGAAAAATTAAAACTTATAGATACTAAATTACAATCAATTTTATAAATATTATTTTGAAGGAGGTAGAGATCAGTGCGGTGGGTAAAAAAAGTATGTTCAGTAAGGAGAGTTTTAATCTCAATAATAGTAGCAGTGTCGATTATATATATATCGGCGAATAACGTTTTAGCTGGAGAGAACCTTGAAATCCTTCCTAGTTCGAATCAAGAAAAGAGTGTATCAAAAAAAAATAATTTACAAAAGTTTAATAAAGGAATGCTTGAAAATAAAGGGGAAGTGGTTAAACCGACTATTTCCTCTAAGGATATAAATTTTAAGAATTGGCAGAATGACTCTATTGTTAAGCTTCACGACTTATCACTTAGCCGTGATGATTCTTTTGAGTTTACTGAAGCTGAGCAGTTAGATAATGGGGGTTATCAAAGACAAAACTCTTTGATAGAAAAGGTGACAATGATTACTAAAAAAGATACAATACCTCAGTTTAAAAGTAAATACATGACAGTGTCGATGGTACCAGTAGACCAAAAAAAGGCAGATAATAGTATAATCTACAATTATAATGACTTTGAAACGATTAAGGATGATGTAGTATTTAGTTTTCAGGGTAATTTTACCAAGCTACCACCAAAGATTGATGGTAAATATGAAGGCATCATTTTGCCATTGGAAAATCAATTAGACAAGGAAAGTGTAACTTCCGGATATGTCATAAGTTATTCTGATGATAGCTCTGATAATAATACTATTCAATCTGATTTGGATATTGAAAATGGCACATCAATAATTTCTAAAGCCACTTATTTGTCTAATAAAAAAAAAGGTATACCACGGGATTATCAAATTAAATATCAATCTGATAGCCAAATTATACAACCTCAATTAGTAAAGTCCGTTTATAAAGATTTAGATGATCCGAATGGTCTAGAATTGAGCATATCAGAAAAAAAAGGATATGATAGTAAAATTGATGACATGGTTGAAATACCTGCAAAAGATATTGAGGGTTATAATTTTGATCACTACGAATATGTAGAAGAAGATACTAATGAGTCATTTAGCAGTACAGAAAAGAAATGGCATGGAAAGATGACAGATAAAAAAAGAGCGGTTATTTTTTATTACAAGAAAAAATCAAACATAAGTCCGTCTTTAAAGAATATCCAAACTCTGAATAATCTCGTATTACAACAAGCAGTATTAGATAGCAGAGAGTCTAATATATCGCTTTTTTCTGCTAATACTCCCATTAAGTTAAATATCAAGCAAGAAGTCTTAGGAGAAAACAATTCTTTTGTAATACCTAGCACAGGTTCAATAGAATTAAAAAATACTAACTCTTCTGGAAGTCATGTGGATAGTAAATCTAATTTGGTAGTCCCATCTTATAAAGCTGATAGTGGTGGTGATTTTAAACAAGTTATGCTACTTCCGACAACTGGCTTCCCTAATTACTTACCTAATGTGTTTATCCCTGAGTTTTATAACTATGATGGTTATCAATTAACATCTACAAATATGAAACATAAAGCTGAAAATAGGAAAGTTGAAAATGTTGAAAATATTGATTCAACTAAATCAGAATATTGGTTAACAGTATATATTAATCAAAAGGCTAATATTAGAGACGCTCCATTATATAATTGGGATTATAAAGTTAATGATTTCGGGAAAATAAAAGTTACAAGTAATTTACATAATGTTGAAGGTGTTATTGAATTTAGTAATGGTAGAGAAATTAAATACAAGTATGAAATTGAATCTTCAGGCAAAGTAAAAGCTGAGTTTGAAGATAGTCGTACAGGCAAAAAATCTCCTGAAGAATCTCAACGAATAATTGAAGAAATGTTTGAAGGCTTGGATGTTAAAAATAGTACGCAAAAACAAATTATTGATCATCTACTTAATAGTTTAGGTTTACCTAAAAAATATGATAAATTTGAAATAAAAGCAGAGTTCAAGGATGGTACAGAGATTAAATTTTCAAAAGGCTAATATTTAATTCATAATAAAGAATAAAAAAGGGAGAGTCAAATTAATACTTGTTCTTTAAATCTTACTTAAAAAAGATTAATAAATAGAGATTGGAATCTGTATTATTACAATTAGTCAAATATATAAGAAGGTGAACTCGATATTTTTCTGACTTTATGTCAAGTCGTGTTGATAAACACAATTACTGATATTAAAAAGTCGAAAAACGAATAGTTTTATAAAAGGGCTCTATTTCAAATCGTGCTGATAAGCACAATTACTAATAATAAGAAGTCGAAAAAATGAATAGTTTTATAAAAGCGAGAGAAGAAATTCTTTCGTTTTTTTAGATAATTTGAAATACTTGGTTTTGAATTAAAAAGATCCGTCGTTTAAAAAGTAAGCGAGAAGTAACCAAGTATATAGTCACACCTAACCTCCTCGGTTATTCTTAAGTTACAAATAACGAGGAGGTTTTTCAATGATAGACAAACAAGAAATTGTTCCCGTTT
>NZ_FWFD01000008.1 GCF_900163795.1 Vagococcus fluvialis bH819
TAATTTCCTCAAAGACGGTTTTTTCTTCAGTTGTCTCTGCTAGATTAAAAGACGAGTCCTCTTCAAATAAATCTAATTGCCCATTAGGGTCAATTGATTTTTCGGACGAACGTCCATACAATTTATTTAAAAGAAATTGATTCTGTTCTCTTAGAAGTTTAAGTTCATTAGTTAAAGCTTCGTTTTGTTTTAACAATCGTTCTTCAAACTCGGTCAAAAGTAACACCTCCATTCACACATGATACGATAACTAATCCTATCAATAATACGACGAAAAACCGTCTATAATTTTCATTATAAACGGCAAATTAGGAAATAAATCCAGTTTGAGCTTTTGATATTCTCTTTCTTTGTTCGATGGATAAGCCCTCTAGTAACCAACGGAGTTGTTGTTGCGTTAGTTCTTTGACTTCTTCTTGTTTTCTAGGCCATTGTAACTTTCCATTTTCAAACCGTTTATACAGGAGAATAAAACCATCCCCTTGCCAGTAAAGTGCTTTGAACCGTTCTGAACGATTACCACAAAATAGAAATAAGGCATCCGAATAAACATCTAACTCATATTGATTCATAATAATCGAAGCCAGACCATCAATCCCACGTCTTAAATCCGTCTTACCACAAACAATATAAATCGTTTGTATCTTCGTGTAATCAAGAACCATGATTGAACTCTTTCAAAGCAGCGCTAAGAATATAGTTATTACATCCATTGTAAATCGTGATATCCATATTATCTCGTTTGACTCGTAAAGCAATTTTTTGCGTGGTTTGATTGGATGTAGGGGCACTTTTAGGCGGTGTCGGTTGTAAAGAAACGGGAACAATTTCTTGTTTGTCTATCATTGAAAAACCTCCTCGTTATTTGTAACTTAAGAATAACCGAGGAGGTTAGGTGTGACTATATACTTGGTTACTTCCCGCTTACCGCCCTTGACACCTAGATTACTTTATTATAAAACAATTTTTAAGATGCAAAAAAAACCGCTAATTACTTAGCGGCGTTTTTTTCGTGTAAATCTTTTTTGATTTGAGAGGTTGAAATCTCTGGTGTACGTTCTAGGTAAACGACTTCTGCCCCTGTTTCTTTGACAAAGTCAAACTTACCTTTCCAGTCATCCCCCATGACGAAAACATCTACTTTAAATTCTTCGATATCCGTCATTTTTTGATCCCAGTTGTTTTCTGGAATTACTAAGTCAACATAGCGAATCGCTTCTAAAAGCATTTTACGCTTTTCATAAGAGAAGTAGCATTTTTTTTGTTTTTCATCCCAGTTGAATTCATCTGAAGATAAGACAACAATTAGATAATCTCCTTGCTCTTTCGCACGTCTTAATAGATTAATATGACCATAATGTAATAAGTCAAATGTTCCATATGTAATTACTTTTCTCATTTTGTATTCCACCTTAATGTAGTTGTTATGGTTAAGGATAGCATAAACTAAAAAACAATTAAAGTTATTCATAGAGATTAACTTTAATTGCTTTTTATTTCATTGCACTTATAAACTTAAAAATTCCATATATTAAATTTTTAAGTTTGATGCATGATTATCAATAAATAATAAAACATTAACTACAAATCCACCGATTATACTTTTTTCTTATTTAATATTTTTACCTTTTCATAGTTACTAAAGAATACATATTCAATTAAAATAACAATCAGAAAACTTGAAAATGAGACTCCTATGGTATTCTTAAATCCAACTTTATAATAAATAGATTTAATTATTAGAAGAAGAAAAGGATGTGATAAATAAATACCATAAGAATGCCGATTCATTACTTGTATAAGTCGATTATTTTTTATTGGATTTTTGATAGATAATAACAATATGAGACAAACTGTTAAAACAATAATTTCGGGCCTAGTTGTAATTGTCATATAATTAAATGAAATAACTCCTTTTTTAAAAAGAACTAATTCAACCACTATTAAAAAGAATATAATTATCATTATTATTTTTTTACTATTATTATTTTTTACATTAAAATCAGGATTAACTTTGGCTATAAATATTCCTAAACAAAAGAAAAACAACCAGTTTAAAGGAAATAGTGAAAGAATCTTCCAACTATCTGTTAAAATCATAGTTAACACCTGACTAGTAATAGTTAAAACAAATACAATAAATAAGCTCTTATAGTTATTTATATTATCTTTTAATAGAGGAAAGATTAAGTAAAACATAATAACTAGCGGTACATAGTACAGATGATAACTTGCTCCACCGACTAATAAATTTTTTTAAAAAATAAATATACTAAAATTATTATTATTAAAAACGTAATAAATAATCGACCAAATTATATACAAAGGTAGTAAAGCTTTTATTTTTCTATAAGCAAAGCCAGTGTATCCTTCTTTTCTCTTCGAAACAGTTAGTCCATAAGCACTAGCAAACAAAAATATAGGTACTGCAAATCTAGAAAATTGATTTAGAGTCAATAATATTATATTTTCACTAGTTGTTATATGTATCATTATTACAGCTATTGTTGATAAACCTTTTAATATATCTAATGTTTCACTGCGTTTATTCACTTTTTATCTCCTTAAAAAATACTCAAACAAATTTTGAAATATCTTCTGCTTTTTTATTAAAAAAATTAGCAACTTCAAAAGCAATTCTCTTACTTGCTAATCCATCTCCATAAGGATTTTTAGCATCAGACATTTTTTGATACTCTTCTTTATTATTTAGCAAGTTTAACATTTCATTTTTAACATCATTATAGTCTGTTCCAATCAATTTTAAAGTACCTGCTTCTACACCTTCTGGACGTTCTGTAGTGTTTCTTAAAACCAGAACTGGAACATTAAATGAAGGAGCCTCTTCTTGGACTCCACCTGAATCACTCATAATAAAGTAACTTCTAGAAGCAAAATTATGAAAATCAACAACATCTAGCGGTTCTATTAAATGAATTCTTGAATGATTTCCTAATATCTCAGTTGCTACTTCTCTAACTTTTGGATTCAAATGCATAGGGTAAATTAAGTGAAGTGAGTTATTTGACTCTATAACTTCTTTAGCTGCTTCAAAGACTTCTCTCATCGGTCCACCTAAATTTTCTCTTCTATGCATAGTCATTAAAATATACTTATCATTTTCAGGGATACTATCCAGAACTTCATTTTTATAATCAGAAGTTACCGTTTCTTTAAGTGCATCAATCACTGTGTTTCCAGTTACAAAAATATTATTAGGATTCTTTTGTTCAGATAATAAATTTTCTTCACTTGTGTTTGTTGGAGCAAAATATAAGTCAGTTATTACATCAATCATTTGGCGATTAGCTTCTTCTGGAAAAGGAGAATAAATATCCCAAGTTCTTAATCCAGCTTCAACGTGACCAACTTTTACTTGATTATAAAATGCCGCAAGTCCTGCTACATAGGCAGTTGTCGTATCTCCATGTACTAAAACTATATCTGGCATTACTTCCTTAATAACTGGATCTAGTTTTTTTAATGCATTGCTCGTAATATCAGCTAAAGTTTGATTAGGTTTCATAATATTCAAATCATAATCGGGTTTGATTTTAAATATTTCTAAGACTTGATCTAACATCTCTCTATGTTGAGCTGTCACTACTACTACTGATTCAAAAACATCTGATTGTCGTTCTATTTCTAATACCAAAGGTGCCATTTTTATTGCTTCTGGTCGTGTGCCAAAGACTGACATAACTTTTATTTTTTTCAAATTATTCACTCCTATAGTAAATTAATAAATTCTAATCTCTCTTAAAAATATCTCTTGTATAAACTTTTTCAGAAACATCTTCCAATTCTGGTTCAAAACGATTTGTCACAATAACATCAGAAATATCTTTAAACTCATTAAAATCTTTAATTACTTTTGAATTATAGAAATCATCACCTTCTAAAGTTGGCTCATATACGACTACTTCAATTCCTTTAGCTTTTATTCGCTTCATAATCCCTTGAATTGAAGAATATCTAAAGTTATCAGAATTAGCCTTCATTGTTAAACGATAGATTCCAACTTTTTTAGGATTTTTAGCAATAATTTGATCAGCTATGAAATCTTTTCTTGTGCGGTTAGAATCAACAATGGCTCCAATAATATTATTAGGTACTTGATCATAGTTAGCTAATAATTGTTTTGTATCTTTTGGTAAGCAATAACCACCATAGCCAAAAGAAGGATTATTATAATGTGAACCAATACGAGGATCTAATCCAACACCATCAATAATTTGTTTAGCATCCAAACCTCTAGATTCTGCATAGGTATCTAATTCATTAAAATAAGAAACTCTCAAAGCTAAATAAGTATTAGCAAATAGTTTAATCGCTTCTGCTTCTGTTGAATCTGTAAACAATACAGGTACATCTTCTTCAAAAGAATTTCTCAATAATGCATCTGCAAATTTTTTAGCTCTTTCTGATTTTTCTCCTACTACAATTCTTGAAGGATGCAAATTATCATATAAGGCTTTTCCTTCTCTTAAAAATTCAGGTGAGAAGATAATATTTTCTGTTCCATATTTTTCTTTTGTCTCATCTGTAAAACCAACTGGAACTGTTGATTTGATAATAAACACACTATCAGGATTAATTGCTAACGATTTTTGAATGACATCTTCTACAGTTGATGTATTAAAATAATTTTTCTTTTCATCGTAATCTGTTGGTGTTGCGATAATACATAATTCAGCATGACTTACTGCTTTTTCAAAATTTATTGTGAATTCGATATTTAAATTATCTTTTTTTATAAATTCTTCTATTTCTGAGTCAACTAATGTTGATTCTTTTTTATTCAATTTATTTATTTTATCTTCAACTATATCGTAAGCAACTACTTCTTCATTTTGAGCAAGTAGTAAGCTATTTGCTAAACCAACATAACCTAAACCGAAAACTGATATTTTCATTAGTTCATTCCCCTTTTAAAATCTAATTATGACAAGTCAAATCGTTGTTCTCCTCTAATAGATTTTTTTAAATCTATTAGCACTGATGCCTGAATCAAAATAACTAATATAAAAAATATTAAATTAGCTAATAATATATACTTTAAATCAAATAGGTTTAATGTAGCAACAATAAATAAAACAATTATTACTAAATAATGTTTAGTTATTTTTAAATCAAAATCGTTATTCTTTGATAAGATAGTTCTAGTAATAAAAAAAAGAAAATAAGCAATTCCAATCGATATTGATGCCCCTCTACTTCCATATAAAGGAACTAAATAATAATTAAGAATATAACATGGAAATACGGAAAAAATGCTAACTAATATATTTAAGTAGCTTTTCTTAGAAAACACAATTCCTAAAGTTGTTGTCTCACTCAGTGTATATAAAATGGGAACCATTACAAGAAATCCAATTATATATTTTGTTTCTGCATAATCTGAAGAAAGTAAAATTACTATATAATTCTTAAAAAAAATGACAATAAAAAAACCTATCGACATCACTAATAAGAGAACATCACTAATAAATTTAAAATTTTTTAATTCTCTATTCTCTTTATGCCATCTATAAGCAGTTGGAATCCAAAAGCTTGTAAATGCTAATTGAATTATATTTAAAAAATTAGATATTCTTTGACCAGCACTAAAGATACCTAACTCATGGAATGTACTCCACTTTCTAATAGAGAAAGTTCCTGTCGCATTTAGAAAAGAGTTTAATGATGCTGCAATTAGTAAAGGAAAACCAAATTTCAACATTTTTTTCATTAACTCACTATCTATATTTTCTACTGAGCAACCTTTAAAAAAATAGCGATATCTAATTATCAAATAAATATCTCCTATTATTTGTCCAAAAATAGTTGAATAAACAACAATAAGAAAATTCTTTTCAAAAAAAATGATAAAGAATACTAAAGAAAATAAAACTGTACATTTCACAAAAATTGAAAAAACTGAATATTCTATAGCCTTTTCTTCCATCCTAATTCTCATTAGAATAAATCGCTCCAATACAGCTGTAATTAGCATACACCCTAAAACAATTGAAATATGTGAGTATTCTTCACTTTTAAATAAAGCAATAGAAACTGTACTTCTAAATAAAATCAATAAAGTACAGATAATTACAGAAAAAATAACTGGTGGTATTATTGAGTTAAAAAACAAGTTGTTTTTATTTTTAACTTCATGATATTCTCTCGCAAAAGATTGATCCATTCCTAAATACAATATTATATTTATAAACGATAACATAATCGTAAACATACTTGATTTTCCAAATTCTTCTGGACTGATAAAATACGTTGTTAAAGGAATTGTTATTAATGAAATTATGGCTCCCGCAACCGGCCCTATTGAAAATCCTGCCAGTTTTTTTAAGAATATTTTCATTTCTCTATCCTTTCATTTATAAACTCCAATTCTTGATTAGAGATATTGTTTAAATTGCATTTTTTCTCAATTTTTAATCTTGAATTAACAGAGGCTTTTTCTATTATTTTATCATTTTGTAAATCAATTATTGCGTCCTTTAATTCTTCAGGTGTATTACATAAATAGCCCTCTTGTTCATCTACAAATTCAGGAATTGCAGTATTATTAGAGGTAACTGGCACTAATCCGCTTGACATAGCCTCACACATTGAAACTCCTTGTGCATCCTGCCTAGTAGGACATAGAAAAATACCATTCTTTTCATGATACATTTTTATTTCATTTTTATTTAAAAATTTAGAAATTATTTTTACATTATCGTAATTTTCTAATCCTTTTATATCTTTTTTTAAATATTTACCTTCCCCTATAATAGTTATTTTAAATTCTGAAAAATTTTTCTCTTTAGACAATAACCGTATTGCCTCTAGAGCAATATCGGTTGCATACTTTCTACTATTAAAAGGTCTTATTAATAAAATATTTTTTTGCTTTCCTTTTTTATTTGAATACGTATAAAAATCAGTATCAATTCCATTAGGAATTATATTACTATTTTTAAATTCAATTTTTACATCCTCTTCAGCTATTTTTTTCATCCAATTAGAAACAAAAACAAAATCAGTATTATTTTCTCTACTCACGTAATTTTTCAATGATCTGAGCTGTTTTTCATTATATATAATATCAAATATAATGTGTCTATTAAAAAAATTAAACAACCGTCTTTTCCAACTTAAAGCCTCATAACCATGTACCCATACAGTTTTTTTGATTTTTGATATACGTTCATCTAATAATATAGGAACCATTGATTTCAATAAAAAATGTATAAATATATGATTTATTTTCTCTTCAAGGAGATATTTTAATAACTCTTTTTCATTTCCAACTGTAACATCTATTTCATCATACTTATAATGCATAATTTCTTTATTATTTGATAAAACATATACTCTAAAGTTTAATGTATCATCAAGTTCTAGATATTTCTTTATTCTAGTATGAACAAAGCCATTCCTATACAAATTTTCTTTACTTGGATATTGTTGTGTTAAAACTAATATATTCATTATTTCCTCCTATATTTTTTTTAGTGTTCCCATACAAAAAAATATACACTGTTTGTATTAGTAAAATAACTATATGATACTATCAATATCACTATTGATATAATATAAAAAGAACGTATTTTTCTATTGTCTATTCTACTAATAAGAACTGGTATTTGAAATATCATATATGGTAGAAAAAAGTATGTAAATCTTTGAAACATTTCAATATTAATTGACAATATTGAAATTAATAAAAAACATATTGATGAATTAAACCACACTAATTCTCTAATGTTAGAAAAATTAATTTTTTTGTATAATGATAATAAAATAATAACTATAGTTACAGGTCTCATAATTGCCAACATAGGTACCCCAGTATTTATACCAAATGCTCCACTAAGTCCATAATTTTTGTAAAAAATATGCGTGATAAGTTCAACAAATTCTTTTTGATAAAACAAAAAAATTATGTACATTGAAAAAAAACAAGTTACATAAAATAAATGTCTTACCTTATTCCACTCCACTCTCAATATAAAGTAAAAAGGAATCATAACAATTGCTGATTTATGAATAAAAAATAATGCTACTGCTACTAAGCAGTACTTTAAAAATTTCTTTGAATATACATATTCCATAGCATACATGAATAGTGCGCAAACCATAAATTGTCTCATAGTATTGAAAGAAGTGTAATAACTACCAAAAGTCACCAACAACAACACACTTAAAGATACATTTGGCGAATATTCATATATTTTTTTAAAATAAGATAGAACAATAATAGCTGCTATTATTGTAAGTAAAATATTATAATTACTAGTAAAAAAACCTACTACTTTATTAATCAAAGCATATCCAATTTCTACATTTATATTTCCTAATAGAATATCTTTTAACCCTAAATTCTGAATTGTCCTAAATATATGTTCATAATTTCCATAATCAGGGCTAAAGTTTCCTCTAAATCCACTTATGAAAATCAATATAATTCCGATAATTATCAAAAAAAGTTTATCTTTAGTTTCTTTTTTTATCGGTAAAAGAGCTGTAGTTAGTGACAGAATAATAATAATTCCATTTATTAAATTATACATAACTAAGCTCCTTTCTCAGTAAAGAATTTAGAAATTTTATAGAAAATATATCTTTTAGTCACTAATGGAATATTCTTCTCTTTTAAAAAAAAGTTTATACTTTTTTTTTGTGACACTGTATAATTACTACGCTTAGCTAATAGTACATAACTCAATCCTGTTATACATAAATTGTTAAACTCTTTTTTACTTAAGTTTTGTTTTAAAAAATCATACTGAGTATTAAATACATCCAACCTGTCCATTGTCTTACTAAACGAAGTATCTGCTGTCATAGAACTTTCAATTTCTACACAACAATATATAGTTTCATTTACACATCTTATAGATTTTGCATAAAAAGCTATTCTAGTAGCAAACATTACATCATTTGATACTTTTACTTCATCAAATTTGATGTCATTTTCTTTTACAAATTGTCTGCTCACCATCTTTGACCAAGGAACTACCATTTTATACTTCAAATCATTTTCAGTATAAACATTATTCTTTTTTAAATTTTTATCTATTAAATAACTATAAAAACTATGTCTATTTTCTATTACACTTTTATTAATTGATTCTTTTTTACTAGTGGGCTTAAAATATACTATATCTGACTTACTTTCTAAGTGTTTTTCTAAAATGCTTCTATAGCCTTCAACAAAAACATCGTCTGAATCAGCAAATATAAGCCATTTTTTACTTGCATTTCTTATTCCTAGATTTCTAGCTTTACCTGCACCTCCATTTTTTGTATTCCTAAAAACCCTTATATTCTTAGTTTCAAAATTTTTCAATTCATCATAAATTTTATTTGAGCTACAGTCATCTACTATTAAAACCTCATCATTTTCTGATAACTCAATACTCTTTAAAAGTTTTTTCAAACTTATCAAACTCTCATAATGTGGAATAACATATGATATCCCCATCAACTATCATTTCCTTTCTACATACTTCTTGTTTTTATTTTATTAAATTTCAGATTCCTACCACAAAAAGAAAGTATAGAAATTGAGTAGATCATTACAATGCTAGAGTGACTTATTGGATATGTTAGAATTTTTTCTATTTTATTCCCTGTTATTTTTTTCTCATACATTGTCTTTATTTCTTCTTTTATTAATAATTTATTTATCACATTTATATTTTTTTTAAAATTAAAAACACCAAATTCTTTAAAAGAATTAAATATTTCTGAATAAAAAATTTTTACATACTGAAAAGATAAATCTACCTCTAAATTATGTTTTTTATAGAATTTATCCAATATTTCAATATTTCCTTTTCTATTATCATAGTCATTTTTTCTTATTTTATTAGTAAGATAGCTACTATTTGTTTCATAAATATACAGTACATCAGAAATTATATTCATTTTATTTATAATATTGATATATTGAAGATTAAACCTAAAATCTTCTCCCATTGATAAGTTTTCATCAAAGGTAATTTTCATTTCTCTTACTATGCTTAGTAAATATATTTTATTAGAGACACTATTTAAAATTTCTTTTTTTTGAATATTTTCTAAATTATTTGCTATACTTTTTTGATCAAAATACTTTGTAGACTCCATGTTTAACATGTATTCTTTTCTTTTCATCTTTTTTTTAATACCACAAACAACTAAATCACTTTTTGAATTTTCCATGTTATCTACCATAATTTTCGTCATATTGGGAGAATATATATCATCTGAATCTAAAAACATGATATATTTTCCATTAGAATTTTCTATTCCTACATTTCTTGCACTAGATGGTCCTCTATTTTCTTGACTAATGACTGTAATAGAAAATTTTTCTACGTCTTTATTTAATTCCCTTATTTTCTCTAATGAACCATCCGTAGAACCATCATCCACAATAACAACTTCAAAGTTTTGACAATTTTGATTTTTCAAAGTATTCATTGTACACTCAATTGTTTTAATTGAATTATATACAGGTATTATAATAGTCAACAATTTTTTCATTTATACGTCCTCACACTTATATATTTCTAACATTTGTTTATGCACATATTTTATATCATATTTCTTTGATATTCCTATACTTTCGTATGAAAACTCATTTCTTTTTCTGTCCGAATAATATAATTCAAATACTTTGTCAGAAAAATTTTTATCAGAATATTCTCCTATAACAAATCCATTAACACCATCTTCAACTAAGTCTCTATTGCCTCTACAATCAGAGACTATCAAAGGTTTACCTTCACATAAACCTTCAATTAAATTAACGGGTAACCCCTCTTGCTTAGACGCAGAAACAACAACATCAGACATTCCCATTAAATCTGATACATCTGATCTATATCCTAAAAAGGATATATTTTCTTCTAAATTTTTTTCTTTTACTTTTTGTTTCAAAGTTTCTTCTAATGGTCCTTTTCCGACTAAAAGTAACTTTATTTCTTTTTTCTTAATCTCACTCATTACGTCTATCAAATAATCTTGATTTTTTCTTTGAGATAACTCTCCAACATAAATCAATAAAAAATCATCGTTGTTAAAACCATTCTTATTTCTAATTTTCTCTTTTTCTTCTTCACTAAATTGTTTGAATAATTTAGTATCAACACCTACACCATTTATAAACTCGGTTCTTTTAGCTTTTAATTTTTTTTGACTAAAATTATAATCTTCTGCATTAATTGTTATCAAAATATCCGTACATCTTGAAAAATATTTCTCAATAGGATAATAAATAAGCCAATTCTTTAAAGGAGCTCCTTTAAAGAAATGAAAACCATGTGCCGTATAGATAACTTTTGTTTTGGATTTACCAAAAATTATTCTACCTATTATTCCACCGATTGGGGAATGTAAATGAACAAATTCGTAATCATTAACTCCAGAAAGTTGTCTTAATTGTCTTTTTGCTTTTTTAAATTCAGTTAAATTCAACGGATTTCTATCAAAATCTACTTGATAATATTTAACTTTTTCTTTTTCTAAATATTTTTTTAACTGATTGGATCTTTCCGAAGTAATTGTGCCAGGATTTTCAAAATTTGTTGCTACATGAACTTCATACCCTAGTTCTTGTAGTATTTTTATATTATCTTTATTAAACTGATCTATCATTGATGCTACTGATGATACAATTAGAACTTTCTTCATCGTTTACATTCCGTTTCTTTCACACTATTTTTAAAATCAACTTCACTATTCTTTACTTTTTCCTCATAAACCAAATTACCAAACGCTTTATTCGTTAAATCACCAATTTTACCTGGCACAAAACTAAGCAGATACACACTCCAATTCATAAAAGAGAATAGTCTAATGTTCTTTCCATGAGCATTCGCAATTTCTTTTACCATGTGACTTGTTCTCACATATTCTGAATTCTGCGGCATATAAATCTCAGTTGGTTTATTTTCATCTATCATAGTTTTGATAAAATTCATCAAATTACCCACAAAAAGCATCGATCTTTCATTTGGAATATCAGGAAAAATAGGTAGTTTCAAAGCAAATTTCCTAAGTTGAGGATAGTTTCCTTTACTGTTAGGACCATAAATCATTGGTGGACGAACGATGCAGACCTGAAAAGTCTCAGTTCCTAAGGGTATGATTTTTTGTTCTGCTTGTAATTTACTATCACCATAAAAATTAGAAGGATTGGGGGCAGTATCTTTAGTAATCACACGTTTTTTTCTGAAACTTACATTGTCTCCATACACAATAATAGAACTCATATAAATAAATTGAGATGTTTTTTCAGCTCGATCTCGTTTATACTTATTTGCTACATCATAAGTTAAATCACGGTTCACTTGATAATATATTTCTTGTTGCTCTTTAGATACACTACCTACATCAGCATGAGCTATCCCCGCCACATGATAGATCACATCATAGTTAGAGAAGTCTTTCTCTTTCCACTCATCTCCACGGACAGATATCGTCTCTACTGTATACTCATCTTTATAGTCATTCATAAACTCGACAAAAGAAGTGCCAATATAACTATTTTCACCTGTCACTAATATTCTTTTCATGTGCTAGTTATTCTCCTTCTGTATCGATTTGACTTCCTGTGCCACCTTCTACCACACCATCTGATTTAAAAACAGAGACTATGGTTCCAAAGAAGCACTTCACATCCATTACAAAACCTTCTCTTTCAGTATAGTAACCATCTAATTTAGCTTTGTACTCAATTTCTAGTTCATCTCGACCATTGATTTGTGCCCAACCTGTTAATCCTGGACGGATGTCATTTGATTTATATTTATCTCTTTCCTCAATCAAGTCATCTTGATTCCAAAGTGCTGGTCTTGGTCCTATGACTGCCATGTCACCTTTTAGGATATTAAATAATTGAGGTAATTCATCCAAGCTTGTCTTTCTCAAAAATTTCCCAACTTTAGTAATAAAAAAATCTGGATTTTCAAGTAAATGGGTTGGCATTTCTTTTGGTGTATCAATCTTCATCGTTCTAAACTTATAGATATTAAATAATTTTTTGTTTTTTCCGACACGTCTTTGCGTAAATATCACTGGTCCTTTAGAATCTAACTTAATTGCAACGACTAAAATAATCAGTAAAGGAGATAATACAATAATACCCATTAACGACAACAAAAAATCCAAACATCTTTTCAATCCTTTTTTATACATACTTATTCCTCACTTGATTTATTCGCAAAATAAATTAACTCTTTAGCCAAAGCTTCATGATTCTTAGGTAATTTCTCGACAAAGTCTAGTACTTGATCATACGTGAAGCCTTTGACATTACCCACAAATATTTTTTCATGAACTTGTTCTTTCGAGCGCTCTTTATCTACCAACAATTCTTCGTATAATTTCTCACCAGGGCGAATGCCTGCTTCGACAATATTAATCTCAGCTTCGGTATAGCCACTTAACTTCACAATTTTCTTCGCTAAGTCGTAGATTTTTACTGGTTCTCCCATATCTAAGATGAAGATTTCCCCACCTTTTGCTAGAGAACCTGATTGGATGACTAATCGACTTGCCTCTGGGATAGTCATAAAGTAACGAGTCATTCTAAAATCAGTGACTGTTAACGGACCACCTTTTGCTACTTGTTCTTTAAATAATGGAACCACACTACCACGGCTACCTAGTACATTACCAAAGCGAACAGCAGAGAACTTAGTTGTTCCTTTACCATTAAGTCCAGTGACGATCATCTCGGCAATTCTTTTCGTTGCTCCCATGACATTTGGTGGTTTCACCGCTTTATCTGTGAAATCATAACAAATGAACCTACATTACTTGCTAGTGCTGCTTCTGCAACGTTTTTTGTTCCATAGATATTATTTTTCAACGCTTCTGCTGGATTATATTCCATTAAAGGAACATGCTTGTGGGCTGCCGCATGATAGACGATATTTGGCTGATATTTTTCCATCACTTCAAACATTCGTTTTGCATCTCGTACGTCACCAATCACAGGGATAATTTCAGTGTTTTTCTCATTAAAAGTTTGATTTAATTCTTTTTCGATTAAATAGATTGAATTTTCACCATGTCCTAAAAGTAGAAGCATTTTTGGTGAAAAAGTCATTATTTGACGACAAATTTCCGAACCGATTGAACCACCCGCACCAGTTACCATAATGACTTGGTTAGTAATCTGGCTTTTTATGGTTTCCATCTCGAGCTTCACTTCGTCTCGGCCTAATAAGTCGACAACATCAATTTCACGGAACTTAGTCACAGCCACTTTTCCTGTTGCTAACTCCTCAATAGAAGGGATTGTATATAGTTCAACATCTAATGGGTTAACAATATCCAGTAATCTCTCGTATTCAGCAGCCGTCATTGACGGTATCGCAACTGTTAAAACTTGAACATCGTATTTGTCTATCAGTTTTGGTAAGTCTTCCATTCCACCCAAGACTTTTAAACCACAAAGAATAGTTTTATATTTATTTACATCATCGTCAATAAAACCTCTAATTGCTAAATGTGTTCGGTCTGTGTTATTCCTTAGTGTGTTGTAAAGAAACTCACCTGCGTCCCCCGCACCAATGATAAAGGCGTTTTGCACTTCTTCTTCATCTAAAAATTTGTTTTTAAACTTATGTTCTACTATGACCCGCCACACAATCCGACTACTAATAATTAATAGTAAGGCAATAAAATAAGCTGAGATACTTTGAAATAAATCTTCTTTTCTTGATTTTATGGCATAAAAAAATATTAACTCCAAAGTACTTGCTGCGGTTATTGCAGAAAAGATTGATACTAAAGAATTAATACTCGTGTAACGGGTAATTCTATTAAATACTCCAAATAAAAAACCAAACAAGATATACAGTGTACCCTGAGCAATCAGTGTAAAGACCATATATCTTCTTGATACTGTCATCATTGAAGCCAACAAAATATTACTTACTAAATTTGCAAAGACAATTATTGCTAAATCAACTAGTAAAATAACTGCCATTTTGGTTTTTCTACCCATTTTTTTAATATCCTCCAAAATTATCCAAATAATTTAAACTTCTTTTTATACTCCGTATACTCCAACGTCTTCACTCGATCGCCATTAACAACATCTTTTAGCGTTTGAATGAAAAGCTCCTTTTTCTCTACACCAAATTCTTTTAATAATAAGTCATAAGCCGCTTTCGTGTAAAAGCCACGATGTCCAGTATTATGCGCATCTGAACTCAGCATATGAGCTAGGTTATTTTCTATCATAATCTTAGCTACTTTTTGAATCTCACTTCCAAACTGACCGACATAGCTAGCACACGTTACTTGAGCTAAACACCCCATCTCGATGAATGGGATAAGTAAATTGGGATTCTTCATGAGTTGCTGGTTACGCTCTGGATGAACAATAATCGGGCGATAACCACTCGTACATAGATCAAACAACGTATGACGGGCATATAAAGGCACTTCTGCCGATGGAAATTCAATCAAAATATACGTATCATCCAAATCAGTGAACAATATTTCATTTTGAGAGATGCGACGTAGCACGTCATGAGAAAGTCGGATTTCTTGACCTTCGAATAACGTAATAGGAATATCCTGTTCGTCTAAAACAGCCTGTAGCGCTTCAACTTTTTTGATGACATCGTGCTTTGGATTTAAGTAAACCCCATTATTATGATGAGGCGTACAAAGAATATGAGTGATTCCCTCTGAGGCAGCCACACGGGCCATCTCAAGAGAATCCTCTATTGTCTGCGCTCCATCATCGATTCCTGGTAATATATGACAATGAATGTCGACAAGCATATCTTTTTTCCCCTTTATTTTTAGCTATAGTAATAACTGTAATCTTGATGTCCTGTGTCACCTGTGTAAACAGCACCTAATATTTTAGAATCTACACGTTCTAATAACTTAACGGCACGATCCAAGCCTGCTTTATCAGTTAGCCCTTCACGAACCACTAATAATGATCCATCTACTTGTGACGCGATTAATTGGCCATCTGTTACGGTACTAATAGGTGGTACATCAAAAATAATGAAATCATATTGGCTTTTTAAGATATGAACCACTTTTCTCATACGAGCAGATGATAATAACTCAGATGGATTAGGCGAAACTGGTCCGCATGGTAGTAAATCAAGATTGCGAATATCACTATTTTGAATCACTTCACCTAAAGACATACGTCTCACACTTAATAAACTAGCCAAACCTTTTGTATTATCAATATCAAAGGTTCTATGGACAGTCGGTTTTCTTAAATCAGCATCCACTAACAATGTTTTGATACCTGATTGAGCGAAGATAACTGCTAGATTAGCAGCTGTAGTTGATTTACCTTCTGATGGTCCAGAAGAGGTTACAATAATGCTTTGGGTTCTTGACTCTGCATTTGAGTATAATAAATTGGTTCTGATAGTACGATACTGCTCTGCCACAGTTGATAATGGATCAACCACCGTAAATAATGTTACTGCCTCTGGATTTATTAATGTTTTTCTTTTATCATTTGTTTTTGCCATTAGTATGCTCCTCTAACATTCAAATATCTTTTATCTCACAAATCTACGTGTCGCTCTTGATGCCGTTGGTTTAGGTGTATTGTCCTCATCGTCATCTGATAAATCAAAATCTAATGATTCTAAGTCAACAGTCGTAATATCAAGATTACTTAAGTCGATGGTTTCTTCTAAGTTCACATTTTTGTTTAGCTTTGATAAATCATCATCTAATCCATCCACTTCTGATTGGAAGTCAAAGACTTCATCATTTGCGTTATCTGACATAGAGCCAGTTTCTTCTAATGCCGCCCATTGTTGCGTGCGGAATTCTTTAACGGTCTTATCATCCACTAATGGTAAAATACCCACAATCGGAATTTGTAGTGTTTCTGTTAGATATTCTGGATTTTTCACTGTTCGATTAAATAACTGACTCAATAAAGCTAGACCGATACCTAAGATAATCCCTAGCAATCCACCAATGGCCAAATTAATTTTTTTGTTAGGTGAGACAGGAGACGTTGGAACCTCTGCTTCTGAAATAATCGATACTTTATCAGCTTCTGTGTATTCTTTTGCTTCTTCTCTAAAGATATTAGCAATAACGTTAGCTGTCGTTGCAGCTTCTTTTGGACTTTCTGACGTCACAACAATAGAGAACATTTGTGAATTTTGTGTTTGTGTCACATTCACCATGTTTTCAATATCTGTGGCAGTTCCTTTAAAGCCGATTTCTTTTTCAAGTTGTTTTCTTGTTTCTTCTGTTACAACTCTGCCTTTAATAAAATCTTTGTATGTATTGATCATCATCAAGTTACTGTTGATGTTATCTGTACTCACATTTTTATCTTTATTTTGTGATGTTGCGATCAACTGTGATGTTGCGCTATATTTAGGTGTGATCAACATAAATGTTACTAACGCAGCAATCCCAATCCCAACAAAAAACATCGATAGTATTAATACTATGTTCTTTTTAAGTAATGTAAAAATCTCTTGTAAACTAATCGTCTCTTCCATCTGTTCCTCCAAGTAACTTGCCTATTATTTTTCTACTATCATAACACATTTTCTAGCTTCTATAACACAAAAAATGACATTTTATTGTTCATTTAGTAAATTAACAATTTTTATACTAGCATTCCCATCCCCGTAAGGATTGTTTTGTTTAGATAATGATTGATAATATTCATTATCTGTCATTAACTGAGATACAGCTGATAGGATTCTCTCTTGATCCGTTCCGACTAATTTTAATATGCCTGTGTCAAGTCCTTCTGGTCGTTCTGTAGTATCTCGTAGAACTAAAACTGGCTTACCTAATGAAGGCGCCTCCTCTTGAATCCCACCTGAATCACTCATGATAAAATAACATTCACTCATACAATTATGAAACTCAATCACATCTAGCGGCTCTATAAGATGGATACGTTCTTGACCTTTAAAAATTTCTTCCGCTTGTTTTTTCACATTTGGATTAGGATGAACAGGATATATTACTTCTAAATCTGGATAAGTTTCTACCATTTTAATAACTGTCTTAAAAACTGTTGCCATCGGATCTCCGAAGTTTTCCCGACGGTGACACGTTAGAAGAACTTTTTTACTATCTGGATTCCATTTTTGAGTAATCGCGTGAGAAAATCCGTGTTTTGTCGTTTTTTGAAGTGCATCAACGACTGTATTTCCCGTGATAAAGATCTTCTCCTCTGCTACATTGGCTTGGAGTAAATTCTCCTTACTTAACGCAGTCGGTGCAAAATAGATATCACTTAAGCAATCCGTCATTTGGCGATTCATCTCTTCAGGAAATGGGGCGTACTTATCCCAAGTCCTAAGACCTGCTTCTACATGACCTATTTTTATCTGATGATAAAAAGCAGCTAGACTCGCAACAAAAGAAGTCGTTGTGTCACCGTGTACTAATACTACATCTGGCTTTTCTGCTTCTAATATGGGATCTAACTTCATTAAGACTCGACTGGTTAGTTGCGCAAGTGTTTGATTTGGTTGCATGATATTTAAATCATAATCCGGTTCTATCTTAAAAATGGACAGAACTTGATCAAGCATTTCTCTTTGTTGAGCCGTCACAACTACCACTGATTCAAATATCTCTGACCTGTTTTCTAACTCTTTGATCACTGGTGCCATCTTAATTGCTTCAGGCCTTGTACCAAAGATACTGAGTATTTTTTTTCTTTGCATTGATTTGCTCCTTTTTACCTTAAATAAAAAGGAGTGTTTGTTTACACTCCTTTTTTATAATAAAACGATAGCGTTAAATATACAACCTTTTTTTTAATCTTAACGTTATTTTAATATTTCAATGTTTGATAAAACATAGCTAGTGCCTCTTGATTATACTCATATGGGTCAAAAGTTTCAAATTTTTGTTCCTTATCTATCATACTTGATAAAGAGGTGGCAATGCCCGTTGCATCATTAGTTTCTGTAATCATTCCATAGGCACCATCTTTCAACACTAAACGGCATGCTGGGATATCTGTTGAGACACAGTTCATTCCAAGGGTTAACGCTTCGATAAGCACCAAAGACTGCCCTTCATATAATGACGTTAGTGCAAAAATATCACATCGTTTAACAAATTCAAAAGGTTGATACACTTGCCCTAATAACTCAATGTGTTCTGACATTTCTAATTCTTGAATCTTTTCTTCTAGTTTACTTCTTTCTGGCCCTGAGCCAATAATATACAAATGCCCTGTTGGATGCGTTTGATGGAATCCAGTAAAGGCTTCAATCAAGACCATTTGATTTTTTTCTTGGGATAAACGACCCACCGTCACAATATTTATCTTTTCTTTATTTGGAAATGGAATGACTTCTTCTGCTGCATTTAGAACACCACTACTTCTTTTAACAATCACAGATTCTTTATCCACCCAAAGTTTTTTATCTTCCCAACTAACTTCGTAAAAAATATTAGTTGATGATGTTTTGACTTCTTTTGTAATAAACGTCGTTGGAATTGATTTTACGATAGTTCCATTCTGTTTTATACCATCTGAAATAGTGCTAAAAATAGTTGTTTCCATTTTTTTAAAGGTCACTTCTTTAGAAATTTCCTTCTCGTAAATCACACATTCTTCTGGAATAGTGCCTAGTGATAACTCTGCTTCTTTTACCCAATATGTTTGTCCGTTCTCCCCTATCGTCTCATACCACCGACCATTAGAGGTTGTCCCTAGTGATTGGACATAGACAAATTTCATTACGCCCAGTTCTTTAAAAGAATCATTTTCCACTGGCAAGTTATACCCTTTAATCTCGAGGTTACTCTCATTAATGTAATAGGCTGCCAACCATTCTTTTTTGAGTGGCGTATTCGTAATTCTCTTCATTTGATAGCGTTTCTCCAAATGATTAACAGATAAAGCAAATTTTCTCAAGAGTTTCATTTTCATAGGTGGTTCTCCAGTGTTTGTCCAATTTAATTTTCTAGAGAATGTTACTTTTTCTTTCGGTAACCAACCTAAATCCGTTCCTTTTAACATAACTTTGACGGATACTCCAGTTTGAGTAACCACTTCTTCCGTTACGGATGCATAAACATTTCTAAATAATCCTGCTCTACTTAAAGGATAACTATTGTCTAAACCTAATGGCTCTGTATAGAAATAATCCTCACCTGATGTATTTAGTTTTCCAAAGTAACTTACTTTGTTCTTTGAAAGAACTTTAGTCGCTGTGACTTCTATGGTGCTAGCTTCAACCCAACCTAAGTACTGGTTATTTTGAGAAATTTTATAATAAAGAATATCGTTATACTCAAAGCGACCTAAGACATTAACATTGGGATTAGACAATACTTTTTCTTCGATATTCCCTAAAACCATATCAGGTCTTGAACTTCTTAATCTTATTTGATTATCGACAGTCACTAAGCGGCCATCTCTAAAGTAAAATTCAGTGTCCGCTACTTCTTCTTTCACTTCTTCGACAGCACCACTTAATATTTTATCAGGATTAATGGTATTATCGGCATACACAAATTTACTCGCATCTGCATAAGATTGTAATTTCTCTCTATTAATCTCTCTCATTACTTCTGAAACGGATACTAGACAATCGTAACGATGATAGACACTAAAAATCCCTTGCAAATTAATCTTGTGAGTTTTTCTTCCGTTAACTTCACGTTCTTTATCTAACATCATGTCACTATGTAAGTAGCAGACATGTCTATCTGCTTTAGCTGCTAGTATAATTTTACTCCAATGTAAGCTGTACCCGCTGAAATCGATTGCGACATCAAATCGTTGCTTGCCTAATAATCTTCTGACATCTCTTTCATAAATTTCATTAGGGTATTTATCTTCTTTGCCTTTTTTAACCCCTTTTAGGTGAAAATGCATATCTTGATAATATTCTTTAGCCGTAAAATTGGACCGTTCAAACCTAAAAAGGATGGACACATTATTAGGGATATCCGATACATTTTTTATTTGATCTTTTGACTTAATATTATCTAAAAGACATACCACATCATACTCATTGTAATCTATATTTTGTACCAAACTTAAAAAACTACTAGTAATACCATTACTTCTCATACCGCCAGGATAAATTAATAGTCTTTTTTTATAGCTTATCGGTTGAATAAGCTTAACTTCTTTTATTTCTTGTTGATTGAATATAATATCGACCACACGAGAAGTTACTTTACCATCATCATAGGGAACGAATTTTTCTTTACATTCTTGATAATTTTTTTCATACATCTTATGTTGTTCATCCAATGTTGCTAACTTCATCATTAACTCATCGATATTAAATGCCACTGGTCCTGGTAACTCATCATACTCAAAATATTTACCTCGTTTATTTGAATACAAATCATCATCCCAACAATAAAATAAAATAGGTTTGTTTGTTACTAGATAATCAAAAAAGATACTTGAATAATCTGTGATCAAACAATCCACAATCCCTAGTAATTTATTTGTATCAATAATATCAGGTATTAAATACGCCTTTAAGGGGGCATATTTTTGAGCTTGGTCGTAGATAAAGGGATGAACTTTGACTAAGACATTGTACTCATCTCCAAAACGTTCACGCACTAAGGACATTTCTGTATGTATTTGCGCTATTTCTCCATCAGATACGCTTAAAGCACTCCCTTTAAAGGTTGGCGTATATAGAATAATCTTTTTACTTAAATCTAGTTTAACCCCAAAATCAAATAACATTTTGAGTAAATCATCAACATTATTTAAAAAAGTTTGGTCTATTCTTGGATAACCTGTTTCAATAATCTGACCTGTATAATTTTCATTTAATCTATAATTTTCAACAAACATTTCTGTTGTGTGTGGATTAGGGCTGATTAAATAATCTGCCATGAAAAAGTTACGGACAACATTTCGCGCATTGGCAGGATTCCCCGGAATATCAAATCCCATTGTTTTTAGTGGAGTACCATGCCATGTATTAATATAGGTTTGTTCATCTTTAATCGTTACAAAAGGCTGAAATGTGGAGTTATTAATTAAGAATTCTGCTTGAGTCAGCCATTTTAAATAGTCGTCTGAGTTTCTCATAACAAAAATGACGTTAGTGTTCTCTCTATATAAGTCTTTTACTTTTTCTAACTCACTAGATTCAGTCACACTCCAAATATGCGTATATTCACGCTCTTTATCCGTCGCTAATAGGTACTCAAATATTGCAAAAGGTGAATCAGTTAAAGATTTCCCATCTCTACTTTCATAAAGAACCGTCTTCTTCTCCACTTTTTCTGATAAATAGTACTTAGTGTAAGTATCAACTATTCTTCGGTAATACGAAATTTTTGGTAACACTGCTGGTCCGACAAAACGAGCGGCTTTATTCACTACTCCCATAATCTATTCCTCTCTATTTTTAAAAATGACGTTAACTACTTCCGATGATGCTTGTCCTTTTTCAAGGGATGTAAAGGTTTCTTGAAACAGCTTATAATTAATGGTCTTTAACGTCTGTTCTTTTTTATATTTATTTAAAACATCTAAAAGTTCTGCTTCACTTGAGACTAATGGCCCTGGCATGGTTTCTTCCATCTTAAAATAAAAACCTCGCATCTCTTGTTCGTATTCTGCTTGATCTGGAATAAAAAAGATAATCGGTTTTCCAGTAATAGAAAAATCAAACATACAAGATGAATAATCCGTTATCAATAAATCACTTATCGCTAGTAATTCACTCATGTCATAATTTTCTGAGACATTAATTATTTTCCCATTAAACGCACTAAAATCAAAATTTTGTGCCACTAGATAATGCATTCTAACTAATAGTAATGTCTCTTCGCCTAGTATCTCTTCTATCTTATCAAAAGGAAAATCTGTGGTGAATTCATATTTGCCATTCACTCGTTTTTCTTTTTCTCGCCAAGTTGGTGCATAAAGAATCAGTTTCTTATCTAAGGGTAACTGATTTTTTGCTTTCACTTGATTACTTATGCTGTTATTTTTTATTGTTCTTACTAATAAATCATTTCTCGGGTAACCATGTTCTATGACTTTTCCAGAATAATCAAATGCTTGTTTAAAGATTTTTGTCGCATAGTTGCTTGGTGAAATAAGATAATCCCATCTCTTAGACTCTTCAGAAAAAGAGTGATCATAGGTTTCTTTCGTATATCCTGGAATATTAACTTGCGAGATATCTCTGCCTATTTTTTTTAAAGGCGTACCATGCCACGTTTGTACATACATTGTTTTTTTATTTTTAACTAGCCACATGGGTGTTCTCGTATTAATGACCCACGCTTTGGCTCTTGGCATCGTTAAAAACCACTTAAATGAAAAGCGATATACATAAGAAACCTTTTCATCACGAAAAGGTTTCTCACTGCCCTTATTAACACCCCAAACTAGGTTGTAATCAGGATATTCTTTTGCCATCGACTCATATATTGCCTTTGGATTGTCACTATATTGAGTGCCATGAAAACTCTCAAAGTAAATGGTTCTCTGACTATGAAAAACGCCAATACTCTTAAATAAAATAGCTACAACCGATTCTATGATTGCTTTCATCACACTTCTCCTTAAATAAAGTCTACAAATCGTGCTCTAAATTTCATATGAACATGAGAGCCGATAATCATTAAGAAACCTACAATTAACCAGAAAAAGACTGTTTGTGTTCCCTTTTCCCAGAACCATTGTTTCGATAAAAATGAATCTCTAAAACCGTCAATAATATAGTAAATTGGATTTAATTCTAATACTTTAATAATCCAACGATGCTCTGTCCCTTGAAACATTGTTCTAAAGTTCCAAATCGGACCTGATAAGTAGAATAGTAATCTAAGTATTGATTGTAGCATGATATGATAATCTCTTACTAAGACGGTAATCGTTGAATTTAAGATCCCAAAAGCGAATAGAAAGGCAATCATACAGAAAAAGTAGTAGAAATACTGTAACCAGTAAATGGTTGGATAAATGCCAAATCCAAACATCGATGCTAGTAAAACCAACATCATCGCACGATAACTGATAAAATTACTTGAGATATTTACCATTGGCAAGATACTCACTGGGAATTTCATCTTAGAAACCATACCGACCTGTTTGTAGATGCTATTAGAACCTCCTAGAATGGAACTATTTATAAAGAACCAGGCTGTAATCCCAATCAGCATCCAAATAATAAAAGGAACACCATCTGTTTTTCGACCTTGATTAACTCCTAGTCCAAAAACTAAGTAATAAATACCGATTTGAATAGCTGGGTTTAAAAATTGCCAAACAAGTCCTAGATAATGACTTTGATAGGTTGCTTTTTCTTCATATTTTGAGATTCGACGGATGATACCGAAGTTATTAACTTGTTCTAAAATTATTGTTTTTACGTCATTCACGTTTAAAACTCTCCTTAATGCTTCCCGTTTTTCCGATGCCAATTCATTGATTTAAAAACAAAAATTGGTATCTGAATCATTCGATAAAATCTTTTTGGATTACTGCAAGAGCGGTAGAGCCACTCTAAATTTGTCTTAATAAAAAAGTTAGGTGCTCGTTTGACTTCGCCACTCATAACATCTAGGCTACCGCCAACTGTTTGAAAAATGGTTGCGTTTATTTTTCTCATATTGTTTTTCAGCCATTCTTCTTGTTTAGGACTTCCCATTGCAACAAAGATTATATCAGCTTCTTGTTGATTCATTTTTTCTATAATATCTGAATCTGACATCTTCGTGTAGCCATCAATCCAGCCGACTATTTTAAGTTGTGAATAGTTAGTTTGGATATTTTGGGCTGCTAATTGAGCGACTTCTGGTGTGGCACCTAAAAGAAAAACATTCTTTTTATGCTCGTTGGCAAATGTTAAGACTTCTTCCATCACTTCGATGCCTGCTACTCGCTCTTTAATATTGCCTTTTGTCCAGTTAGATACTTTGACTAATCCGATGCCATCAGCAATCCGATGAGTAGATTCGTTAATAAACTGTCTCACCGTTTCGTTTGTTTCTGCCATTAAGATTATTTGTGGATTCACACTAGTTAACGTCATCTTTTGTTTTGTTTCAAAAAATTTTAGCATGTCTTTTTTTATATCAGACATCGTTAAGATATCCACTGGAATATCCATTATTTTTTCTATTTCATATTCAGTCATCTTCATACATCCAATTCTTTTTTTATCACTGCTAATAATCTATCAGTTGCCTTACCATCATTGTATGTATTCCAATAAGAATTAAATAGCGATAAATTTTGCTCTTCATTATTAATTTCAGCTAGTACGTCATTTATGTTATGACAAATACTATTAGGTAATAATTCTCTAATGCTCTCCTGAAGGCCCGTTTCTTTCACATAGTTATCCTCATCATACCAATAAAAAATAAGTTTGCCTAAAGGATGAATTAAGGCATAGTCAAAAGCAACGGATGAATAATCCGTTATTAAGATATCAGCTTGGCTTATTAATTCATCTGCTGACGTATTATGATCTACTAAATACAGACCCTCTACTTTTTCTAACTCATCCTGATTAGTCCACTTTTCATGAGGGTGAGTCTTTATATATAATTCAGTTGTTTTAGCCATTTTTTTTCTTAGTTCAAGGATTTCCGTTACTATTTTTTCAGGTTGTTCTTTGCGATAAGTTGGGAGATACACTATTTGTTTTGATTTCTTTGTTTTGATTTCTTTTTTATAAAAATAATCCGTTCTAGGAAAGCCTAGATATAGAAGCTGTGACTCATTTGCTCCATAACTCTTTTTAAATACTTCTCCCATAGCCTTAGATCCTACTACAAAATAATCAAAAGACTGGTACACTCTTTTAAATCTCGCTTGATCTTTTGTTGATCTTTTTTGTGCTGTTTTATCTTCCAAACCAAATTTTTTTATCGCTCCTGTTGCATGCCATATTTGGATAAAAGATTGTTCCGGTCTTTTTTTTATATCTCCTAAAAAGGCAAAATAATTATCCGCTAAAATGACACGACTATTGGATACTAATTGAATCGTCTTTTTTAGCCCTTGATAGCTATTGATATTATAAACTGGTATACCAAGTTCTTTAAATTTTAGTGCTTCATTTTCCGTTTGATTCGTGTAACATATGCTTAAACTTTCTAAGTCTTTAATTGCTTCAATTAAGCCATGATCATTGTTAGGAAAACTTAGTAGATAAACGATTTGATTCTTTAATGGCTTGGTTTGGTTTCGAGCCGATAAGTGCTTAACATATGAGCTATATACTCTTTTAAGTTGCTCAAGAATAATAGATTTCATTAATTTTTTTCTGCTCTTTATCATCAGATTTAAAAGCTATTTTTTTTTTTTCGTCTCTTTGATTAGTAGATAAAATACTAGCGGGATTGGTAATCACCGATGTAAACGAACGTCCACTAAGTTGTAGATAACCAAAGAACATCATTCCTAGTAACATAAAGACTAATAAGATTTTTGTAAAAATAGACATTTTACCAATGGCTGGACCCTTGAGCGCTGTGGCACCATGCCCTCTTTCAGAAGCGATTACTTTTAAATTCTCTTCACTGAATTCTCTTTGTTCTACTTTATACTTATCTTGGTATTTCTTCTTATCTTCAGCACTTTGTTTTTTAAACCACTCGATAAATTCTTTATAATGAGTAACTACTTCTTTTGTATCACCATATTCTCTAAGTTCCCCGTAATGAATCCAAGCGACTTTATCACATAGTTTTTCAATTTGTTGTAGAGAATGAGAAACAAAAAAGATGGTTTTTCCTTCTGATTTAAATTTCATAATTCTTTCAACACACTTTTGGTAAAATGTATCATCACCAACAGATAGTGCTTCATCAATTATTAAAACATCTGGATTATTATGAACAGCTATCGAAAAACCTAGCCTTGATCTCATCCCACTAGAATAATTTTTAACTGGTTGATCGATAAAATCACCTAAATCTGCAAAAGACTGAATATCGTCCATCATATTATCAATTTCTTCGTTAGTAAAACCACTCATTAAACATTTTAATCTAATATTTTCCTTACCAGATAATTGAGGTTTTAATCCTGCTCCAATGGCTATAATAGAAGTTTCGCCTTCAATCCTCATTTGGCCTGTACTTTGAGGAATAATTCCTGCCAAAATATTAGATAGTGTTGACTTACCTGAACCATTGATTCCAATTAAGCCGACTGCTTCTCCTGCATAAACTTTTAAATCAATTCCTTTTAATCCCCAAAAATGAGGGACACTTTTTTCTGAGAACTTGAACAGCGCTTTAATTTTATCTGATTTTTTCTTATATAAATCGTATTCTTTTGTAATCATTGTTAATTCAACTTTTACATTTTCTTCTTGTTTCAAAATTGTCTCATCCTATCTTTGTTTCATTGAAACCTCATAGAGATTTTACACTAAAATTGACTTTTTTTCAAAATTACTTAAAAAACTTACTATATTCTTAGGACATTATACTAAAAAAAGAGGGTAAAAGGTGCTTTTTTCTACCCTTTCCCTCTTATTTTTTCTAATTTATTACTGCCATTCCATCATTTGGAAATGTTTCTGGTGAGACTTCACCATTTGATTCAAACTTATATCCTGGTTCATCTCTTTCATCTTTTTGATCTAATCCTAATGAAAGACGCATTTTGTGGGAGATGTAATCAATACTATCTTGGTGTAAACCAACCATACTAACAATATCTCCATATTGTGGGTAGTCAAAGCTCATCCAAGAAAAAGCATGGGATTCAAATTTATAATCTTTTGTTAAACCTGATTGAGCAATTGATAAGATTTTGTTAGAAGGCATATCTGTCTTGATATGACCATCTAAAGCTTCTAAAATACTCTTATATTTAGCAATTGTTCCAACATCCATTGCTTTTTTCGCAATAGCTTCCACCACTTCTTGTTGTCTCTTACCACGTTCGATATCATTATCGACATAACGTGTTCTAGAGAAAGCTAAGGCTTGTTCTCCATTTAATTTATGATGTCCTTCTTTCAGATCGACTACTTTTTTACCTTGCGAATTTTGCTCAGTTAAAGTAAATGGAACATCCATTTCAATCCCGCCAAGTGCATCTACGATATTTTCAAAGGCTTGGAAATCAGCTGTTGCGTAGTAATTAATTGGAACTTTTACTAAATTCTCAACTGCATCAATGGTTGAATCAATTCCTCCATATGCAAATGCTGAATTAATCTTATCCTTACCAACAAAATCTTTAGATTCGATACTTGCATAGGTATCACGAGGAATACTTACGATATTTACTAATTCATCTTTAGGATTGATTGTTAGAAGTAACATCGAATCCGTTCTGGCACTTCCTAACTCTCGTTCACTGTTATCATCTAAACCTAATACTAAAATAGAAATTGGGTCTTTTTGCACATCTATCTTATCATTTTGGACACTCTTAGAAGACCTTGGTTGGTATGATTTGTTAAGAAAATCATTTGTATCCATAAGTCCTTTCACTACATAAACTAATCCACCTAAGATAGTCACCAGAAGAATGATAGTTAGGGATTGCCAAACCAGTGCAAATTTCTTTTTGGTTTTTCGCTTCTCACTTCGATTATTTACTGCTAAACTAGTTGATTCTTCGCTATTTTTTTTACTTTTATCTTTTTTTCTCGTCAATGTCAAAACTCCTACGTTTTAAATTATTCTTCGTTAGTATAACATAGCCTATCTATCAAAAATAGATAATCCTAATTTTTTTGTACTTCTTAAAGAATTCCTTATAATTTTCCACATTGTTTCACCTATAAAATTCGTGTATAATGTGGTTGAATTATGAAAGTAGGTAAATAATCAATGGATTTCATTTTAAAGGTAGCGCTACGTTTATTTTTAACAATGATCCTAGCCTTATTTTTAACACCTCTAGTAAAAAAATTAGCTTTTAAAATAGGTGCTGTAGATAAACCAAACGCCAGAAGGATTAATAAGGAGCCCATGCCAACAGCTGGTGGATTAGCTATTTATATTGCTTTTTCAATCTCTGTTTTGTTTTTATTTCCTGATTTAATCCCTTTTAATTATGGCTTACATCTTGTTATATCATCTGGAATTATTGTTTTAACAGGTTTAATTGACGATATTTTTGAATTAAAACCAAAGCAAAAGTTATTAGGCGTCATTGTTGCTGCTCTTTATGTTTGCTTTGTCTTTGATATCACTATGAGTACTATTACTTTACCTCATATTGGGCTTGTGCCTTTAGAATGGCTAAGTTATCCGATCACCATTCTCTGGATTATTGGTCTAACTAATGCTGTTAATTTAGTCGATGGATTGGATGGTTTAGCTTCTGGCATCTCAATCATTGCACTAACAACAATCGGTATTGTGGGTTATGTTGCTTCATCGACTGGAGCTGTTAAACTGCAAGTTCCATTAGCTATTTTTATTTTATTAATGAGTGTGCTAGGATTTTTCCCATTTAATTTTCATCCAGCAAAAATATTTTTAGGTGATACTGGTGCTCTTTTACTTGGATTTTTAATTTCAGTTCTATCAATCCAAGGTCTCAAAAATGCAACATTTATCACTTTAATCACACCTCTCATTATATTAGGTGTGCCTATTACAGATACTTTGTTTGCGATGATTAGAAGATGGTTAAACAAGCGCCCCATCTCATCTGCAGATAAGATGCATTTACATCATCGACTCCTTTCTCTTGGTTTCACTCATAGAGGAGCCGTCCTTACAATCTACTGCATGGCCTTAATTTTTTCACTGATTGCTCTTTTATACATGTTTACTAACACATGGGCAACGATTCTTTTAACTATAGCTTGTCTGTTTGGTTTAGAAATATTTATTGAAATGATTGGTTTAACGGGTGTGGATAAACAACCTCTTTTAAACTCCTTAAAGTTTCTTGGAAACAGAGCTTATCGTAAAGAAATTATAAAAAAAAGAAAAGAGCAAGATTAAACATTACTGTTTTGATCTTGTTCTTTTTTGTTAGTTTCATTATTGTCATTTTTATCTAATTTTTTTGCTATATAGTCGCCTACTATGTTCTTTTTAGGTTCAATGGTGCCATAGTAGCGTTTCTCTAGCGTCACATTAATCACACCGCCAATAATAATTAAGGTAGCCGCTATATTTAGCCATAATATAAAGAATATAAAACTCCCAATAAAGCCATAACTGCTAATCCTTTTTGAAAAATTATTGATATAAATCCCATAAAACTGAGTTACTCCCATCCACCCAATCGTTGTAAACAATGAGCCTGGGATAATCGTTTTAAAATGAATTTTAGCACTTGGAACATAGTAGTACAACATGGATAAAATTAAAAGTAACACAGCTGATGTTACGGGCCATTTTAACGTTTTAAATGTATTCAATATTTCTTCTGGTTGTCCAAATATTGGTAAAACATATTCTAAAATTGTTTGACCAAACCCCATGATTAGCATCAATAAGCCTATTCCTAAAATTAAGAAAAAGACCATAAAAAATGAGAATAAGCGTCGTAAAAATTGAAATTTTTCTCGTTTCACACCATACGCTTTATCCAAACTAATTCGAATCGCGTCAATCCCTTTACTCATCGCCCAAAACGTACCGATGGCTGATATAGAAAGCAAGCTACCACTGCTTGTTTTTAGCAAACTACTAATAGTATCTTTCATTGCACTATAGACGTCTGGTGGTAGTAGCTCTTTGATGTAAGGTAAAACACTTTTATCATTTAGATTTAAAAATGGTAGAATATTTCCCAATGCAATAAGCAAGGGAAAAAAGGATAGAAGTAAATAGTATGTAATAACAACGGCATAGATAGCTACTTCTGACTGTTTATAAGTTTCAATAAAAGACTTAAAAAACTGCTTCCAACCGGCGTCTTTTTTCTCTTGCTCTTGCATAAATCTACTCCTCATTTAGTCTTGTAAGGTTAAAATTTTTGGTCCTTCTTTGGTAATTGCCAATGTATGTTCATATTGACAAGACAAACCACCATCTTGTGTACGTGCTGTCCAACCATTGTTATCCATCTTCATTTGCCATGTTCCAGTGTTTACCATTGGCTCAATCGTGATAACCATCCCTTGTTTTAGTCGTAGACCTTTTCCTTTTTCACCATAGTGAGGTACTTGAGGCGCTTCGTGAATCGTTGGCCCAATGCCGTGTCCGATAAAATCACGGACTACTGATAAATTTTCTGACTCCACGTAAGTTTGGATAGCGTGACCAATGTCACCAATTCGATTTCCTTCTTGTGCTTGCTCGATCCCTAAATACAAAGCTTTTTTAGTTACTTCCATTAAGTGATCAATTTCTGGTGTTGATTTTCCTACAACATAAGCCCAACATGAGTCAGACATTGCACCTTTATACTCAACACACATATCTACTTTTATTAAATCATTGTCTTTTAGTACTTCTTTTCTTGGGAATCCATGACAAATTTCATCATTAACGCTACAACAAGTTGCATATTTATAACCTTCGAAGCCTATTTGAGCGGCAACCGCATTTTTTTCTTTAATCATATTATGAACAAACAATTCAATGTCCCAGCTTGTTATACCCGGTTTGATAAAATCACGTAAACCACGATGAACACTTGCTAAGACTTCGCCTGAATCAGCCATCATTTCTATTTCTCTCGGAGATTTTAATGTAATCATTCTTAATTCCCTCTTTCTCTTAATTAGCATTCCCATTTTAGCACAATCAGTAAGATACGCCAAATAGCATCAAAAACATAAAAAATTGAAAATAATGTTTATTTTGATATAATTTAAGAGCATTAAATTAAGAAGGGAGTTCTTTTTATGACTGTTGCTAAAATTGTTTATGCTAGCCTGACAGGTAATACTGAGGAGATTGCAGATATTGTTGCTGAGGCTTTAGAGGAAAAAAATATTGATGTTGAAATAAATGAGTGTACCCAAGTAGATGCAGCTGATTTTTTAGAGGCTGATATTTGTATCGTGGCATCTTATACTTACGATGATTTTGAGCTACCCGATGAAATCATTGATTTTCATGAAGAATTGTTAGAGCTTGATTTGACTGGTAAAGTTTTCGGTGTAGTTGGTAGTGGCGATTCTTTTTACACTTACTTCTGCCAAGTTGTAGACCAGTTTGATAAAGCCTTTATTTCTACTGGCGCAACTAAAGGCGCTGATTCAGTAAAAGTTGAATTAGCAGCTGAGGAAGATGATATTGTTTCTTTAGAAGCTTTTGCGCAGAAACTTGTAGAAACTCAAGCCTCTTTATAGGATTATCTTGCTTATAATAAAGTGAGGCAAAAGTCAGTTTTATTCCAATTGCTTGGATCAAAACGACTTTTGCCTCACTCTTTTGTTTTTCATCAAACTATAAAAGTGCCTTTTACGAACAATAGAAAGTAAATGACAATTCTGTTTCTATTACCGAAACTAGAACGATGTTATAGTGAAATTAGGATTATTTCTTAATGACTTATTAACGATTTTTAAAATACTAACCATCTCTTCATTCGTCGCTTGAATCCTTCCACTTGTTGCTAATGATGCTAGCCCTGTTGCTGTAATCCAGTTACCTAAAAAGGCTGTATTCATTTCTTCTTCTGACATACCATTGTATTCTTCTTTTAATTTTGCTTTTTCAAGGAACATTTCTAAACCGAATTTATTCAATAACTCTCCATCAGCGTGTTCTTCAACAAATAATGCTCTAAAAAGCATTTTTTCATTTTTGGCAAACTCAACATAATTTAACGTTAAATCTATAATTGGGTCACCAGAAATTTCTTTGTTAAATACTTCATCTCTTAAATATTTTTCAACTTCTTCAAAAAACGCTTCCCTTAAATCATCCATATTCTTAAATTCTAAATAGATGGGTTGAGTTGAGCTTTTCATTTTGCTGGCAATATTTCTTGCAGTAAAACCAGAAAAACCCTCTGTTGCGACAACTTCATGTGCAGCATTTAAAATATGCTCTCTTGTAATTGTTTTTTTTCTAGCCACGAGATTTCCACCTTTCTTTGTAATCACTATTTTTTATAATAAAAAAACTTTTTTGTTCTTCTATTTGTCATAATTGTATCATGAATTTTTAATAATACAAATATTTTAAATTATTTTTTGTAATTTTTTATTGTTTTTCGCCTTTTTTTATTCAGTTATTTATAAGTATAGTTAATTGATATAAGCTTGTTCTTATGCTACTATTTATAGAAATAAATGTTTTTTAGGAGGAATTTATTCATGGTATTAAAGAACTTTGATGCGTTATTAAAAAATTATGCAAAATTGATTACAAAAGTGGGCGTTAATGTCCAAAAATCACATACGGTTGTTGTTCAAATTCAAGTTGAACAAGCACCTTTAGCACGTTATATTGTCAGTGAAGCTTATAAATTAGGAGCGAAACAAGTTATCGTTCAGTGGACAGATGATTTCATTAGTCGTGAAATGTTTGTTAATGCTGATCAAGAAATCATCGAAACAGTTCCTCAATATAAAATTGACGAGATGAATGATTGGGTCGAAAAAGGCGCTAGTCGAATTAGTGTTGTTTCTCAAAATCCTGATGCTTATGCTGGTGTTGATAACGATCGTCTATCTACTTATCAATTAGCGATGGGTAAAGCAATGATGCCTCTTCGCCAAGCAACACAAGCCAACAAAGTTAGCTGGGTAGTTGTTGCAGCGGCTGGTAGTGATTGGGCAAAAAAAGTTTTCCCTCATTTAGAATCAAATGAAGAACAAGTAGATGCTTTATGGGAATCTATTTTTAAAGTGACTCGCATGTATGAAGCTGATCCAATTCTTGCATGGGAAAACCATGATAAATTATTAGAAAAAAAATCAGCTGAGTTAAATGCTGAACAGTTCGATGCACTTCATTACACTGCACCTGGTACTGATTTGATTATCGGTTTGCCTGAAAATCATCACTGGGAAGGTGCTGGTAGTTTAAACGTGCGTGGCGAACGCTTTATGGCCAACATGCCTACTGAAGAAGTTTTTACCGCTCCTGATAATCGACGCATTGATGGGATCGTATCAAGCACTAAACCTTTAAGCTATTCTGGTAACACTCTAGAAAATATGACTTTTGTTTTTAAAGATGGTAAAGTGGTCGACGTTAAAGCTGAAAAAGGTGAAGAAGTATTGAAGAAACTACTTGAAACGGATGAAGGAGCTAAAAGTTTAGGTGAAGTCGCTCTTGTGCCTGATAGTTCTCAAATTTCTCAATCCGGTTTAACTTTCTTTAATACATTGTTCGATGAAAATGCTTCTAATCACTTAGCCTTAGGATCTGCCTATGCTTTTAATATTCAAGGTGGTACTGAAATGAGTGAAGAAGAATTAATCGCTGCTGGATTAAATCGTAGTCAAACCCACGTCGATTTCATGATTGGTTCTAATAAAATGAATATTGATGGTATAAAAAAAGATGGCACTCGTGTTCCTGTATTCAGAAATGGTGAGTGGGCATAATCATAAAAAAGAGGTTGACCTAAAAATTGTCAGCCTCTTTTTTTATTTGTAAGTTTTAATAGTCTGGAGATAAAAAATAACTTCGGCAGAAATAAACCAAATACTTCTATCACAACTTCTTTTTTTCTTTATTTAATAATGCTTTTATTCGATCTACTTTTCCCTTTTGGTACAATTCTTGATTTAAAACTTCTGTATAATCAATCACTCTACTTTTCAGATATGCTTGATTGCTAAATAATTCATTTAATTGTTCTTCAAAATCAAGAAAAGCAGACTGATTTAAATAAGCTCTCACACTTGCTTCTTCTTCTAATTCAGTAACTTCTTCAATCACTGCTTCTAAACGCCCTAATTCACTAACGGCTTTGCCAAGATACTTATGGTGAGTTGTTAAATCGATGGCTATTCTTGGTTCCATAATATATGTTTCACTCTTAAGTAACGCTTTATACAAGGCGTAAGGTGTTAATTTTCTAAATTCAGATGGCGTACTTACCGGACTAAAGAATTCTGCATCTGTTAGTGTTATTGTTGTATCAATCATACCGTAGTCATATAATCCTACCTCAACTTCCTCAAACACAGCTTCTTTAATGGCATTTTGGAACGCTTGTTTTAAATAACCAGTCGTCACCAAACTATCAAAAATAATACCTTTTCCTTGATTTGGTTCAACTTTCAGTGTCATAGTCGCCCAATATGGGTTTAGATTTTCAAAAGCCTCTATACAACCATAAGCAATCTTTTTAGGCTGCTCTTTGTACATAATTTTTGGTTGTGAAATAACCAATGATTTGAAAGCGTATCGACGTCTTAATGTTTCCTCTATGTACTCTCTTTGAACTTGACCAAAAATCTTCACTGATACTTCACTTGTTTTTTCATCAATTGAGAAATCAATCAAAGGATCTTCTTCATACATTTCTGATAAATATTTAAGTAACGTCTCTCTTTCTTTTATCTCAACCTCAAAAATAATCTTTAATGTTGGTTTCGGCAACGTCATCTCATTTATTTTTTTTATACCGATTGTATCGCCAATTTTTAGATTTTCCTTATTGGGAATCATAAAAATATCACCAGCAGAAATCTCGTTAACTGGTACCAATTGATTATCTTTCAAAACAAACAAGGGATTCATTTTAATCGTATCCAATTGGTTTAACACGTATGATTGATGTTTGATTATTTTTCCAGAAACTAATTTAAAAAATGCTTGTTTTTGACCATTATCAAATGCCACTTTATATAAATAAGCACTATTATCACTGTTATTTGAAGGAATTAATTCTATTGTTGTAAGGTAATTCAATAATTTTTTAACACCTTGGCCACTAACAGCTGATCCTTCTAAAATCGGAAACAGTTTTTGGTTTAAAAACAACTCATTTTTAGCTTGTTCTAATTGAGATGAGTTAATAGCTACCCCTTCCACAAACTGATCAAATAATTTTGGCGTTTGTTCAATAATCAAATCCTCGGTCTCACCATCTATCGTTGCTTCAATTGGTAATAATCTGTTGGTTAATTTTTTTCTTATTTCATCTTTAATATACCCAACTCTAGCTGTTTCCAAATCAACTTTGTTTATAAAGAATACCGTTGGAATCCCCGCTTCCTTTAGCGTGTCAAAGATTCTTCTTGTTTGAATGGGTAACTCTCCTACACTTGAAACAACTAAGATAGCAACATCTATAACATTTAAAGAACGAATTACTTCACCGTAAAATTCAATATGGCCTGGCATATCTAGAATATTTATTTTAGAATGCTCCCATTCTAATGAAACCGATGCTGATTTTATGGTAATACCACGTTCTTTTTCAATTTCTAATGTATCAGTCACTGTATTAGCTTGTTTAATACTCCCTGATTGGTAACTTTTATGTGTCATACTATATAATTTTTCTGTGAGTGATGTTTTTCCAGCGTCTACATGGGCAACTATCCCCACATTAATCATTTTTTCCATACAAAAAGACTTCTATGGTTTTTCAAAGTTTAAAAAATACCCTTGTCATTACCATAGAAGTCTTAATTCACGACCCTCTAAAAGATTCAAGAGTATTTCTTTTGAAAGTACACCAAATAAGCCTAATATAAAGCATTATTTAAAATGTACTATAAAGAAATACTCCGAAGCATATGCTGATCACTCACTTTATTTTTTTGTGTTACTTTTAAATCGATTTTAAAGAATAAATTAAATTTTATCAAATATTATTCCTAATTTCTAAACTCTTTTTGTACGTCCACGAGAGGATTCGAACCTCCGACCTACCGCTTAGGAGGCGGTCGCTCTATCCAACTGAGCTACGAGGACTTGAAATTAACATTACTATTCTCTCACTAACAAAGGTAAATGTCCATCTCAATTTTTTAACCATAACTTTTTTCAATCGCATTTAACATGCCAATAAATCTTTTCTTTTTAAAAAATCCTAAAATAATGCCGAATAACATATCATTCATTTTTTGAAGAGCACCATGAGAAACCATTTCTTCTTTATAGGTAATTTCACACTCTCTATCATTAATTTTTTTTATTTTATAATGAACTGTAAAATCATTATTAGAGGTTGTTGTTCTATATTGGTATTCTTCATTTTCTTTTAACTTTTGAATAGTTATCTTTGCTTTACTACTTTTAGAAAATTCTTTTACATACGTATAATTCTCAGCATTTTTTAATTCTATAGCATTACCGGTTGATTGAGTAATATCATATAAAATCGATTCTGTTATTTTTTTATAAAAAAATGTTGCTGGTACATTTAAATTCTTTTTAATTTCCATTATGTTTTTCCTCTTTGTTTTCCTTTATTCCTTTAAAAAATAAAATACCACCACTCGTGATAAAGAAAATTGAACTTGTCATTAATAAAAAATCATATTGCTGTTTGGCTGGATTGACACTAAATAAAAACATTATTAAACCAATACTAACCAAAAATAATCCATTTTTAAGCATATTTATCCCACTCTCTTTTTAAATTGCTGTTGCTTGAAAGAAAAGTATATTTCCCCAAATTTGTGCTTTTATAATATCTTTAGCTTGTTTGGCTGCTAATTCAAAATCAGTCGTTCCTTCTATCACAAAAATTAATTTAATACCTTTCTTTTCTTTATACCTGAATGTTATGCCTTCTATTTCTTGTTCATTCAATAACTCAATTATTTTATCTTGTTCCATTGCCACATTAATTGCTATCATTTTATATTCTCCTTATTATTTATTCTATTAATAATAGTGTCTGACTTACATGCCTGTCTCTTCTTAGTTTCACGAATATTATTTGTAGTCAAAGGATAAAAAGTCGCTTAAATAAAAACGACTTTTAATCCACTCGTTTTATTATTACCTATCTAATCATCATTACCTGGAACCATTTTATTTGCTGCAATAACAAATGGCGCATAGATAAAGAAGGCAACTATCATACAAATAATAGTTACGATCGGTGCTCGCCAATCTAATCCAGTTGCTAAGAATGATAATAGAATTGGTGGCGTTACCCAAACAACTTGCTGCGATACAGGGTTAACTAATCCTGCGGTCGTTGCAAAATAACCAATCGCTGTTGTTACTACTGGTGCTAAAATAAAAGGAATAAACATAATCGCATTTAATACGATTGGTAAACCAAACATAACTGGCTCGTTAATATTGAAGATACCAGGGCCTAATGATAATTTACCTACAGCTCTATAGTCTGCTCGTTTTGAAAACATTAAAATAGCAATAATCAAAACTAAAGTTCCACCTGATCCGCCAAACATTGTGTACGCATCAAATGAACCACGAACCCATAAATAGCCTTGCTCTTTAACTAACTCTACGCCACCCTCGTTAAATAAATTAACATTTTTAATTTGAGCGACACCCCAGATACCTTCTAAAACTGGTGCTAGAACATTCATACCATGAATACCAAAGAACCAGAATAGTTGAATAAGAATCGATACTAAGAGAACCGCACCAAATCCCTGTGATAAACCTAATAATGGCTCTGCGATAAATTTTTGTACCCAATCTATAAATAACATACCATCCGTTAATTTGCCAAATACAAAATTAAATGTAGCTATGGCATATAGCGCTGCAGTTGCAGGAATAATTGCTGCAAAAGCTTTACTTACTGCTGGTGGTACTTGTTCTGGCATCTTAATAGTAACATTGGCTAACATTAACTTAGCATAAATAATTGTTGCAATGAAACCTAAAATCATCGCTGTGAAGAAAGCGTTACCATCTAAATGCGCTAGTTTTAGCCAACCCCATCCAGAAGCTGTCAAGCCATCTGCTGTGGCACTCCAACCAGCATCAGCAAATTTATCATTAATAGTTGTCACTAATTCTTTTGGTACAGCCGTTTCTACAGTTGTAGAAAATGAAAAAGCAATTCCTTGAATTAAAGCAGATAAGGAAACAATTCCCCCAGCTAATTCATTAACTCCGTAAGCTTTTGAAATATTATATCCCAATGAAAAAGCAAAAATTAAACCGGCAATAGCTAATGTTCCATTCCACACATAACCATTTATTCCAATAATTTCTCTGAATATCGGTATAGTAGTAGCGTCATATCCATCTATAAATTGTGTTGGTAAATCTCGAATAATTGCATTGATTAGTACAGCAACCGATCCAGCCATCGTTGCTGGCATTGTTCCGATAAAAGCGTCTCTTAATGCGACTAAATGTTTTTGATTTCCGATTCTTCCTGCAATTGGTAATAAATATCTTTCAAGCCAAGCTGTTAATGCATTCATTTTTCCTTCTCCCCTTTTTCTTTATCCTCTAATTCTTTATAATACTTTTTTTACTTCTCCCTTCTTCATTTATCATGTTACTATAAGCAAGTTTCGTGCCAACTAATCTTTATTACAATCCTTGTTACATCAACAAATTCTATAACATAGAATTTACACTATATACTTTATTTCTATTACACACTAAAACAGTGTGTAAAGCGCTATCATTTGCAATAAAAAAAGAAGCCTACTTACGACTTCTTTCACTGTGTTAAGCCTTTACTTCACTATTCGACGATGCAACTCAATAATTTCAACGGCTAGATCTTTAAAAGCAATAGCTGTCATTAAGTGATCTTGACTATGGACGGTTAATAAAGTAACTGTCATGTTGTCACCTTGAGCTTCTTTTGTTAATAAGCCTGTTTGAGATCTATGAGCTAAAGTTAGTGACTCTTCTGAAGCTTTTATTTTTTCATCAGCTAATTCAAAATTTCCCTCTTTAGCCGCTTGGATGGCTTCCATTGCGTCACTTTTGGCATTTCCTGAATTCATAATCAAACCCATAATTGATTCTAAATTTTGTTCATCCATCTTCTCTACCTACCTTACATTCCTTTTTAGTGTTTATTCACCCATTAATTTTAATGCTGCGTCTAATACATTTTCACCATTCATCATGCCGTAATCAGACATGTTAATCACTTCTAAAGGAATGTTTTTTCCTGCTAATTTTTCTTCAAATTGCGCTTTCATAAAACGAACTTGAGGACCTAATAACATAACATCTACTTCTTGTTTCTCTAAGTGACCATCTGCTTCTGATGCTGACACTGCAAAAATATCAGCTTCAAGGCCTCTTTCTTCTGCTGCTTTTTCCATTTTAGTTACTAAAAGGCTTGTACTCATTCCTGCTGAACATACTAACATTATTGTTTTTTTTGACATATCAACCACTCCTCAATTTAATTTACACTTATATATAAGCAACTATCATGCCAACTTTCCGAATAAAGAATCCTCTATATATAAGCATTTCTATCTAATTATAGTATACAACAAAAATTACACACTGCGTTAGTGTGTAATTTTTCATTATATGACAATAACTTATATCTGATACTTTATTATTATTTATTTTGATTTCTAAAATCTAACCAATATAATAAACAGCTTCCAGGAAGTACAATTATTAGTAGTAACATTAAAACGCCTGTTAAATTTCTTTCTGAAAAAAAGATAATGCCCATAGTGATAATTGCCATTACCATTAAAAACACATCGCTTTTTTCTAAGCTACTTTTAGTTTTTTGCTTTCTATTAATCATCTCTATTACACCTACTTTGTTTTCTATTAACTATAATTATATACAAGTTTTCCTATTTAATTATTAATATATTATGTTTTATTTCTTAAGTTTTATTAAGTGGACTATAAAAAGATAACGAACGTTACAATTAATGTAATATCCGTTATCTTCAGATTAATTTTCAATTTTGTTTTTCAAATACATTTCAGTAATATAAGCAATTTCATCGCTTGGAACTTTTATTTGGTATTTTTTTTCTAAAACAAGGATATTCATCTTAACAATATCCATCTCATAGCGGTTATTCTTTTTAAAGGCTGATAGTTCATTGAATAACCTTTGATGTTTACCCGTTAATAAGCTATCTACTAAAAATGAAATATGCAGTAAAATCCCCATATCAACACCTGGTTCTAAAACTAGAGATAATTCTGTTTCAATTTTTCCAGTAATTTCTTTAACTTCATCCAATAGCTCATGTAAAGATGAGACACTCTTAATAGCACCATCTAGCGACTGAGATAACTCTTCTACCGAAATTTCTTTATAAACTAATTGTCTTAGTTTAGTTAGTTGGTCGTCTTTAAAAATATCATACGCAGAAAAGAAAGGGACATTTTGGTAATCAATATCCACAGTTCCCACAATGGCTTTGATTTCGTAAGTATCCATTAACTCGTCCATTCTATTTCTGAAAGCCATCTTTTCCAAAAACTGCATTTGAATGATTGTTATTTCATCACTCTCTAAAACTGGTTTAATTCGCTCTGCTAACCTATTAGCGACTCCTTCTCCAGTAAAACAAGTGACAACGACAGCTTTTTTCAATGATGTGACTTGTTTGAATTGACTATGGACTGCTGTTTCAAAAGATAATTGAATATTTTGGTAAATTTCTTTTAAACTACGTCCAACACTTGCCATCCTGACAGACTCTAAAACAACTAAAGTACTCACCATTGAAATTGTTTTTGTCGTGATTCCAGTTTCCTTCATCAGCATATGACTGAATGTATTTAAAGAACCCATGTCAGTTAAAATTAGGACTCCACTTGATAAGTCTTCTTTATTTTGAAGAACGTAATTTTTAACTTGTTCGTACATCGTGGTGACTTCCATCGTGAGAGGCATATTAAATGCCACGCCTGATTCTACATCTAGCAAATCTTGAACTGCATCCAACATACTTGATGCGGTAGATTTTCCATGCATTAACAAGAAAACTTTTACTTTGTTTTCTTGTTTTTCGATATCATCACTAATATCTAAAGTTAAAAACATGGTGATAAAGCCGATCTCATCAAAGGGAATATCAATCAAAAATTCTTTTTCAATCAAACTTGATAACTCGATTGCTACTTGAAATTCTGCTAAATATTTTTTCCTAATCCCATTTAAATCTGGATGAACAATCATTTTTTCATTCTTAATTCTTTCAATCGTACTTTGAAGATGCATCGAAAAAGTAAACCGTGTCCTCTCGTTAAAGCGACGTTTTAATTTTTCTTCTGCTATATCATAAAGTCGATCGGTTAAATGCCAGATTTTAGGATCAATCAATTCTTTATGAATATCATTTCGTGATAACTCATTTACATACACTTCAAAGTACTGATTTAGATTTTTCTCAATTAATCCTTCTAAATTAATTTCTTCTAATTCTACTTTTGAAAGTGACAATACTTTATCATCAATAGTCGAATAAACATCCATTTCTTGTGTTTTATCCTGTGTCCAGACAACTTGGTCGCTCCCTGGTTTAAAGGTTAGGCTAGTTATGGAAGATTCAAAGAAACGATCTATCCGATCACCTAAATCTTTTATTTTTAGTAAGCCTTTTTGAACTTGCAAAGGTAAATCATTAACTCCCACACTTAAATGATCCGTATCATTTGTTCGGTAGTGTAAAAAAGCTTTGGCACAAATCAACTTCAAATCTCGTTTTACTTGCCCAATATTCCCTTCTGTACTATACAACATGAACGCTAGAATCACATCACGATCTACCACAATTCGATTATTCAACCGTCCTGCTTCTTGAGTTAGGAAAAGGGTGATGATTTCAAAGCGTTCATCTAATGTTCTTGTGTCTAATGAGGGGAGCGTAATACTCATTGGAATTCTTCGATTAAAGGTGGCTAAAAATATGTCTGTTGATTCTGTCGTCGCACCAATTATTTGAACTGAAGCAGAATATGTTTTCGAACTTTCTCCTAATGGTCGATAAGTTCCTTTATCGATGAATGTAAATAACATTTCTTGTCCTTCAGGTGGTAATCGGTGAATTTCATCTAAGAATAAAATTCCACCATCTGCTTTTGAAATTAACCCTGGACTGTCCACATCCGCACCTGTAAAAGCCCCTTTTTTAACCCCAAAAATATGGCTAAATAATAACTGAGGGGTCTGAGCATAATCTGCGCAGTTAAAAGAAATAAATGGCGCATCTTTTTCCATTGACTCTGAGCTCAATCCAAATTCATACATACATTCAGCAAAAAGGGATTTTCCTGTACCACTTTCCCCAAAAAGAATCGTATGTAAGCCCCGTGGCGGGTATAGCATAGCCGCTTTTGCTTGCTGGATTGATAACTTTAATGATTCCTCTTTCCCAACTAAGTTATCAAAAGACACTAGATTCAGATTTTTTGATTCTTTTTTAGTACGCACTACTGCGTATAAAACAGGACGTCCGTCAATTCGCTCAATTTTATTTTCTTTAAATAATTCCGATAAATGACGACTAACATTACTTCTCTCTAAGTCTAGTTGTTCTGCTATAACTAGCGCACTAAGTGGTTCTTTTGCTTCTTGTAAAATATTAAATATCTGATTTTTTCTACTAGACATACCCAGCCTCCTAATATCTATTTCCAGTGGATGCCTTTATTTTTGTTTCTATTCGTCCGATTTTTTTTCTTTTTCTTAGGTTTTTCTTCTACTTCTTTTGCTTTTTTAATTACTTTTTTCTCGATGGGTTTATCAATTTTTTTTGATTCTTTCTTTTTAGGTTGCTCGGGTAATTCTAATTCAGCTTCCTCTTCTTCAGTTAAAATCTGATTATGGCTAACAAAAACTTCTTTTAATTCTCGATCCATTCCTTTTATCATTTTCTTTAATTCTCGAATTTCACGCTCATTAACTAAACTGATTACTTCCCCATTTTTGCCCATTCTCCCCACACGACCTGAACGATGGACGTAATTTTCAGCATTGATTGAAATATCATATTGAACAACATAAGTTAAATCAGAAAAATCTAGACCTCTTGCTCCAATATCAGTCGTTAACAAAAGTGATACTTTATTTTTTTCAAAATCTTCAATCGCTCTTTTTCTTTCTGATTGATGCTGATCAGAAGCTAGGGTTCTGTGATCAATTCCTAAATACGTTAGACGTTCCGATGCCACACCGAGTTCACTTAATTGATTGAAAAAAACGAGTCCTTTAAAATTATCCACATAAGATAATCTTCTTAAAGTATCTGATCTTTTTCTAGTAGGTGCCTCTATGTAAGTATGTCTGATCACACCTTTAGTTGTATCTTCTTTGGTCACATCCACTATTTCTGGTGTCACTTTAAAAAGCGTATCAACCTCTGGTAAAATCACTTGTCCTGTTGCCGAAACAGCAACAATTTGTGTATCTGCCATGACACTCTTCATCACACTTTTAGTGGCATTATATTCAACTTGGGCGACCAAATCATCTACTTCATCTAGAACTAGTGTCTTAATTAAATGCGCTTTGATTTTTTTGGCTTTGATTAATTCTAACACTCGTCCTGGTGTTCCCACTAAAACTTCTGGACGTTTTTTTAATCTTTCCATTTGACGACTAATATTAGCACCACCAATAATACTCTGAATATTTAGATCCAGCGGCTTAATCCAGTCTCTTGTCACTTCAGCCACTTGAGACGCTAATTCTTGAGATGGTAGTAAAATTAACAATTGATTTCCCCCACCTTTTTCAACTGTTTGTAATAACGGTAAAAGATACGCTAAGGTTTTTCCTGATCCTGTTGGCGAGATACCTAAAACACTTTTCCCTGTTTTTAAGGGCATAAACATCTCTTCTTGAATTAAAGTGGGTGCTTTAAAATTTTCTTTTTCCCATTTTTCTTGCCATTCTTTTAGTAACTCTTCAAACATACTCATATCATTCTCCTAATTTTTATTTGTCCGCATCAAAAATAATGCCTGATTGTTTACGTAAGTTCTCCATCACTTCATGCACTTCTTTTGCTAATTGAATCCATTTTTGATATTTTTTTTGTTGTTCCACACTCATCGGATTTTGAATCACTTGGCTAAAAGCGATTGCTTCTTCTATCATCGGATTCTCCGTCTTAGGATTTCCATAATGAAGTTCAACTAATTTACCAGCTTCACGTTTTTTTACATTAATCTCTTGAATCGAATTAATGGCATCCAAACAAATGGTGCTATCACTTAAGTAAATTTCAGATGGTAAGTAACTATCGGCATTTTTTCCAGTCATCATCGTCACATCAAACTCATCGTATCTAAAAATCATCGTTCCTAATCCATCCACTTCAGTCACTAGTTTTTGATTAAAATAGAAGCTTTCATTTGGTTTTCCAAACCAACCAATCGCTGTATACACAAGATAAACACCTAAATCCATTAAGGCGCCACCTGAAAATTTAGGTGAAAATATATTAGGTTCTTCACCTCTAAGAACAGCATCATAACGTGATGAGTATTTCATAAAGTTTAAATTAGCACCTAAGATGTCCTCACGATTTTTGACTAAGGCTCTTACTCGTTCATAATTTTCTTCATGAATATTTCTTGCAGCTTCAAAATAAAACACTTCTTTTTCTTCTGCTAAATCAATCAACTCTTCAATTTCTTTCAAAGTAGATACGGCAGGTTTTTCAACAATAACGTGTTTCCCTGCTTCGATCGCTCCTTTGGCTTGTTCATAATGCAAACTATTAGGTGATGCGATATAAATAACATCAATATCAGCTAATTCATAAAAAGCCAAAATATTAGTTTCACATTTTATTTGATCATTATTATCATATTTTTCAGCAAACTTTTTAGCACGACCTTCACTTCTTGAATAAACTGCCTTCAACTGATATTCTTCACTTGCGATAGCGGCTTTTACAAATTCATGTGTAATCCAATTTGTGCCAATAATCCCTAAATTTAACATTTCCCCTCAACCCTTCTCTATCTTAAATGGAATCTTCTTATCTATTTCAACTAAATTGGGTGTCACCCTCGTGTTATACACTTGAACGTCTAACCCTTGATCTATCCCTTTTTTAAAAGCTTCATTTAAAGCCGGTTGCATCACATGATTAATTGTACCAAACTCAATATTTTCAAATTGTGCCACAAATATAACACCTCTTAAATAACCATCATTTTTGGAGTCAATCAATGTTTCAACATGCTTTAAACCACGTAAGGTTGGCGCATCTGGAAACGAGCCAACTCGATTATCCTCTAAGGTCATTCCTTTAACTTCTATTAAAAGGCGCTCGCCTAAATTAGTTTCTATCAAAAAATCAAAACGCGAATCTTTATAGGTGTATTCTCGTTTATAGGTAAGCTTTTCGCCCTTTAGTATATCAAATTTTATTAAATTTTGCTTGATTCCTTCTTCTACCAAATTGTTTGGAAGTTGGCTATCAATATTAAACCAGCTATTTTTCTTTTTTACAGCTATTAAATCATATTTAGTTTTTCGTGTTGGCTTGTCTTGAAAATTAACCGCCACTTCTACCCCTGGAATAAGTAACTCCTTACATCTCCCTGTATTTTTAACATGGGTCGTAATTTCTTCGCCGCCTTTTTTTAAACAAGTTGCGATAAAGCGATTTTGTCTTTCTTTAAATATTACGATTTCTACTGCTTCATATTCAGCCAAGTTGCTACCTCCTCAACTTTTGTATTGCTTCTTATTGTAACACTTTCAATAAGGTTTAACATTTTTAATCCTCTTAACTAAACCTACTTGCCACAGCTTTTATAGGTACTATATATAACTATGAAGTAAAAAGATGTGTTATGATGAATAAAAAAATGACCTATTGTATTTAGGAGAAGAAAATATGTATAACTATTATGGAAAACTAGCAACTATTGTCTATGAAATCACCAAACCAGTGGGAACCTCTTTAAATGGAGATATTGATTACTATAGCGAACGCTTAGAAGGCATTACTGGGAGGGTTCTTGAAGCAGGCGTTGGAAGTGGAAGAATGCTCATTCCTTTGCTTGAAGAAGGTTTTAATCTTGAGGGACTTGATCAATCATCTGATATGCTTTCTGCTTGTGAGAAGAACCTAGAAAAAACGCAATTACATACACAATTACATCAAGAAGATCTTTCTTCATTTTCATTAGGACAAGAAATTTTTGAAGCCATTATCTTACCTACTGCGACTTTTTGTTTAATTGAAAATGAAAAATTAGCCTATCAAACACTGACTAATTTTTATCAACATCTCACAGTGGGCGGAAAATTAATTCTTGATTTAGATTTACCTTTTTATCCAGAAGTGGAAGAAACAACGACGACAAGTTTTACTTTATCTGATAGTGAAGTCATTACCTTTGAGAAAAAAATCATCAGCATTGATTTTTTAAAACAACACATTGTCTATCATCTGACTTATTCTCTTTGGAAAAATGGAGAACTTATCAAAACTGAACTTCAACAATTTTTACTTCGTTGGTACGGAATAAATGAATTTAAGCTTATGCTTGAAAAAGTTGGCTTTAAAAATATTAGTGTATCAGCTGATTATGATTTTGAAACACCTCCAAATGATAGTAATCAAACGATTACTTTTGAAGGAATTAAATAAAAAAGAGGCCACCCTCAAAATCTAACTGAGGGTGGTCTCTTCATTGTATACTTCTGATTAGCATTTATTAAAATGACCAACTAGTTTTTATTATCTAAAATAGTTTCTGCTTTACTTTTTATTTTTTCACCAAAATCATTTATTTTTTTTCTACTGTCTTTAATTTCTGTAACTACTTGACCAATAGAATCTAATTCTTTATCAGATAAATCGTCTACAATATTTAATAATTTTTCGTTGCCACCAAATTTTTCATTAACAACTTTTTTTGTTTTGTAACGTGTAGCTTCATGCTCAAACTTTTCGATAATTTTTTCTGAAAAAACGACTGTGGCATATACACCTGCAAGGGTTGCTACACTAAATCCTATACCAATTTTTGTGCTTGTTTTCATAAAAATCATTCCTTATCTCTTATTTATTTTTTGATTACTAATAAATTGTACCATATATATTGAAAACGATAAAATAAAAACACTTTATCACCTATTTCGTATATTTATACAAATAATTTTTAATAATTAGGGAATAAAAAGTCTACTCTCACAATAAATTCACCAAGAGATGCTTAAAAAGTTATATCTACAATAACTTAAAAAAACTCCTAACCTTATTTGGGTCAGGAGTTTTTTTTGTTTATTCAGCTTCTTCTTGGAACTGACTATTATACAATTTTTCATAGAAGCCTTTTTTAGCAATTAAAGTCTCATGGTTTCCTTGTTCGATAATTTGCCCCTGATCCATGACTAAGATTAGGTCAGCATCTCGAATAGTCGATAGCCTGTGAGCGATCACAAAACTTGTTCGACCTTCCATAACTTTATCCATAGCCTTTTGTATCAAGCTTTCTAAACGTGTATCCACTGAACTTGTTGCTTCATCTAAAATCAGAATTTTAGGATCTGAAATGACAGCACGCGCAATGGTTAGTAATTGTTTTTGACCTAAGGAAACGTTATCTCCCTCTTCATTGATTGCCATGTTATAACCATCAGGCATCGTTCGTATAAAATGATCCACATTGGCTGTTTTAGCTGCATCAACTACTTCGTAATCTGTCGCATCTAATTTACCAAATCGTATGTTTTCACCAATCGTATCATTATAAAGCCACGCATCTTGAAGTACCATGCCAAAAAGAGAACGGACATCACTCCGGTTCATTTTTTTAGTATCCACACCATCAATTTTGATAGCTCCCTCAGTCACGTCATAGAAACGCATTAGAAGATTAATCAATGTCGTTTTACCTGCACCGGTTGGACCAACAACAGCGACTGTTTGTCCACTTTTGACTTCAACATTTAAATTTTCAATTAGAGGTTTCTTTGGATCGTAACTAAATGAGACATTCTCAAAAGTGACATGACCTTCAATTTTTTCTGGTAATGGAATATCTTGTTCATTTAAAATATCTTCTGGTTCATCCATAATTTCAAAGACACGTTTCGTTGCTGCTGATGCACTTTGAATGACAGATGACAATTGGGTAATTTGTCCCATTGGTTGGCTTACTTGCCAGACATATTGAATAAAGGCTTGTAAGTTACCAAGTAGCAATGTGCCTTGAATGATATAGTAAGAACCAAAAACAGCTACACCTACATACGCACTATAGGCTGTTAAGTTCACTAAAGGCATCATTAATCCCGAAATCGCTGCTGCTCTAAATCCATTATGAGCTAATTTTTTATTAACAGCTTTGAAATCAGTCATTGTTTGTTCTTCTCGGCCATACAGTTTTAAAACATTAAATCCTGTTAAGTTTTCTTGAACAAATCCGTTTAAGTCTCCTAAAGAATCTTGTTGTTTTTTGAAATATTTTTGAGAAATATTAACAACCACTTTAGAAATAATGATTGATAGTGGAATGATAATAATAACAATCAGTGCTAATTTAGTATTGATCATCAACATCGCTGCAATCGCAATCGTCAAACCTAATACGGCATTGATAATGGCAATAAAACTTTGTTGCATCGCATTACTCACTGCATCCACATCATTTGTCACCCTAGATAACACATCTCCAAATTGATTTTTATCAAAATAAGAGACTGGTAGACGATTAATTTTTTGGTCTAAATCGCGTCTTAAATCTCGCATTGAATGTTGAACCACATTTGTCATAAACAATTGTGACAAATAATTAGCCGCACTATAGACTACACCAATAATCAATAAAATGATTAGTACCTTGCCAATATAATTAAAATCAACTGCTTGTCCATCTTTAATATTCTGAGCTATTTTTGTTGTTGGTAACCCTGTTACATAGGGCATAACCCCATTCATAACAACTGCTACTACAGCCATCAGTATTGCCAAGAAAAAACTACCTTTATAAGGAGAGATGTAGGCATACAATCGACTTAATAATCCGAATGATTTTTTCATGCTAACTCCTCCTCTGTTAATTGTGATGAAGCAATATCGTAATAAATAGAACAGTCTTTTAGTAATTCTTTATGCGTTCCTGTTCCTACCACATTACCTTCGTTTAAAACAATAATTTTATCTGCATGCATAATCGTACTGATACGCTGTGCGACAATTAAAACCGTTGATTCAGTTGTTTCTTTTTTCAGCCTTGTTCTTAAGGTTGCGTCTGTTTTATAATCTAAAGCTGAAAAACTATCATCAAACACATAGATAGCAGGTTTTCTAATCAACGCACGGGCAATTGCCAAACGTTGTTTTTGCCCACCTGAAAAGTTTGAACCACCTTCAGAAATAGGTTCTTCTAAGCCTTTTTCTTTTTGAGCTATAAATTCTGTTGCTTGAGCAATATCTAAAGCTTCACGCATCTCAGTTTCAGTTGCATTAGGCTTACCATATCTTAGATTGCTTTCAATCGTTCCTGAAAAAAGGAGCGCTTTTTGAGGAATGAAGCCAATCTTATGTCGTAAAGCTGATAATTTATAATCCCTTACATCTACACCATCAATTGTAATTGAGCCTCTTGAAACATCATAAAATCTAGGAATTAATTGAATTAACGTCGACTTACCACTACCAGTACTTCCAATAAAGGCTACTGTTTCCCCTGGATTAGCGGTAAAAGACACATCACGAATCACAGGACTTTCTGAGTTTCCTGGATATGCAAATGATACATCGTTAAATGATAAAACGCCATTTGTTTCAGTTTCTATTATGCCACTCACGTTATCTTGAATAGCTGGTTCCATATCTAATACTTCTTGAACGCGGGCTGCTGAAACTGCTGCACGTGGATACATCATAAAAACCGATGAAAACAAGAGGAATGAAAATAGTGCATGGAATATGTACTCAATAAACGCTATTAAGTTTCCTACTTCTAAGCTACCTGCATCGATTTGAACACTACCAAACCAAATAACAAGAACCATTACAATATTAAATAGAAAGAAAAAGGCCGGTTGTGCCGCTGCCATTAATTTAAATAATTTTTTTGAACTTTCCGCATACTCTGTATTTACTTTATCGAATCTCTTTTCTTCAAACGGCTCATTAACAAAAGCCCGGATAACTCGAAGTCCTGATAAATTTTCTCTTAAAATCTTATTAATATTATCCAGATTCTTCTGTTGTTTATCAGACAAAGGCTCTGAACGTTTTCCAATAATTAATATACCACCTAATAAAAATGGTAGGGCGCCTATTACAAAGGCCGTTAACGAAGGACTCGTCCTTACAATCATAAAAACACTTGAAATAAACATAATTGGTGTGATAAATCCCATTCTTAAGATCATTCCCATAAAGGTCATCACTTGGAAGGCATCATTGGTTGTCCTTGTAATGAGGGAAGACATGCCAATCTTTTCATATTCTTGATGTGAGAATCGTTGGATATTTTCCATCATATCATCTCTCATGTGTTGAACTAATTTCGTGTTTATTTTAGCCCCCACAATGGCCAGACCAATATATAATATTATCCCTACAATAATCGTCATAATCATGAAACTACCCATTTTTTTTACGTACTCAAAATCACTGTTAACAATTCCTACATCCAACATTTTTGCTAGCAATGTAGGTAAGCCTAACTCTATGATCACAAAACCAAAAACGCAGATCATATTAAGAAGTAGCAGCCCTTTTTGTCGCATTGCATAATGCCACATTGTTTTCATCTAACCATCTCCTAACTATAAAAAAATAAAAACTATGCTTTTTCTAACATACCATATTTATTTGAATTATTTGAAAAAAGCCTATTTTTTTTGATTATTCTGAAAGGACATTTTTTATTTTTGTCGCATAAATAGATTAAAAAAAATGAGGCTGACCTAAAATGTCAGTCTCATTATTTTTCGCTGATTTCCTTTAATTGTTGATTTCTTTTTTTTCTGCCATTGTTGTTTTTATTTGACCTACTAAAACTGATAGCATTCCCAATGTAAATATAATATTAATTAATATATTTCCTTGGCAAAAAACAACTGCTATTAAAATATTCATAATTAGTCCAAATACCAAAATACTTAAAATCATTAACTTCCCCCTTAACTTTAACCACCTTTATTATACTAGTTGAAACTTAAAAAATAAGTCATAAATTCTTAGTTTTTTCTGAATTTTATCTTAGTTTTAAAAATGGTATAATAAAAGAAAAAGAAAGGTTTGATTAAAATGTCTCACATAAACGAAGCGACTGTACCCGAAAAGGACCTATTAGCAACTGGTTATCGAAAATATTCAGGTGATACGATGGACATCTTCTATAATACAGATAAATGTCAGCACGTTGGCAATTGTGTTCGTGGTAACCCTAGTGTTTTTGAAGTTGGCAGGCGACCATGGATCATGACTGATAACGCTGATAACTCTACTAATGAGTCTGTAGTTAATACTTGTCCTACAGGAGCTTTAAAATTTATTAAAAAGGAGCTAAAATAAATGATTACTTATGTTGAAGAAAAAAATTGCTTTGTTGCCTTTAGTTCAGATCAAAAAGAAGCCGGTGAAATTACTTGGTCTAGTGCAGGAGACACAATGATTATTATCGACCATACTTATGTAGATCAAACATTTAGAGGACAAGGTATTGCTGAAGAGCTCGTTGCCCTTGCAGCTTCTTATGCAAGAAAAAATCACAAAAAAGTTATTCCCCTTTGTCCTTTTGCTAAAAAGGTATTCGAACAAAAAACAGAATATCACGATCTTTTAAAATAAAAAACTAAAATCAAAGAGAACATCATTAACTCTTTGGTTTTAGTTTTTTTGTGTAAGGAATGTTTCTATACAATTACTTGTGATTATGATAGAATGAACCTAATTGTTGAGGGAAAATCCTTCACACGCGAGACGGTGAATTTTTATCTTAGAATGAAACACAACAAGGTTTCATGTTTCTACAGAAACTATTTCAGTAGGAACTATAGTGAAAAAACAGGTGCTATCTACACCTCAGTTTGTTGTGTTTAAAATTATATTAACTCACTAAAAAAACAATCAAAGGAGATTTTTATATGATTTATAAAGTATTGTACCAAGATAACAAAAAAAATAGCCCACAAAGAGAAAAAACTCTTTCTCTTTATATCGAGGCAACTTCCCCAGTAGAAGCAAGAAGAATAATCGAAACTAATACCCCGTATAATATAGAGTTAATTCAACTTTTAGAAGGCAACCACTTAGAGTATGAAAAAGAAAATACTGACTTTAAACTTGTGGAGTTTGAGTAATTATGAAAGTTCAAATAAAAAACAATGAAACAGGTGTTTTTGGCATCGGTGGACTTGGTGAAATTGGAAAAAATACGTATGGGGTCCAATTTCAAGACGAAATTATTATGATTGATGCTGGTATTAAATTTCCAGAAGACGATCTATTAGGTATCGACTATGTCATTCCTGATTATCAATATATCCTTAAAAATTTAAGTAAAGTCAAAGCACTTGTAATTACCCATGGTCATGAGGATCATATCGGTGGGATTCCTTTTCTTTTAAAACAAGCCAATATTCCTATCTATGCTGGACCTCTTGCTATGGCTTTAATTCGTAACAAGCTTGATGAACATGGTTTACTAAGAGATGCTGAACTTCATGAAGTGAATGAAGATTCTGTTATAAAATTTAGAAAAACTTCGATTAGCTTTTATCGAACAACTCACAGTATCCCAGAAGCTAATGGGGTTATTGTTAAAACACCTTCTGGAAACATTGTCTACTCAGGAGATTTTAAATTCGATTTTACTCCTGTAGGTGAACCAGCAGACTTACATAAAATGGCTAGATTAGGTGAAGAAGGCGTATTATGTCTATTATCGGATAGTACAAATGCTGAAATTCCTGATTTCACTAAATCTGAAAAAGTCATTGGCGAATCGATTTTAAAAATTATTGAAAAAGTTGATGGTCGTGTTATTTTCGCAACTTTTGCTTCTAATATTTTTAGATTACAACAAACTGCTGAAGCTGCTGTAAAAACTGGACGAAAAATTGCTGTCTTTGGACGTAGTATGGAAAATGCTATGGTCAACGGTCGTGCCTTAGGTTACATAAATGTACCAGATGATACATTTATCGATAGTCGTGAAATTAATAAATATCCAGCTAACGAAATTATGATTTTATGTACTGGTTCTCAAGGTGAACCTATGGCCGCTTTAAGTCGCATCGCTAACGGAACTCACCGTCAAATTTCGATTCAACCAGATGATACAGTTATTTTCTCAAGCTCGCCTATTCCAGGTAACACAACTAGTGTGAACCGCCTAATTAACTTACTCTCAGAAGCGGGAGCTAATGTTATTCATGGTAAAGTCAATAACATTCATACTTCTGGGCATGGTGGTCAACAAGAGCAAAAATTACTATTACGTTTGTTAAAACCTAAATATTTTATCCCTGTTCACGGTGAATATCGTATGTTAAATGTTCATTCACAATCAGCACAAGCTACAGGTGTAAAAAAAGAAAATTGCTTTATCTTAGAAAATGGAGATGTTTTAGCTCTTACAGCCGATAGCGCACGTCGAGCTGGACATTTTATAGCAGATGATGTTTATGTAGATGGTAATGGAATTGGTGATATTGGCAATATTGTCTTAAAAGATCGTCGTATTCTTTCTGAGGATGGTTTGGTCTTAGCCGTTGCAACTGTGGATTATAAAACACAAACGATTGTTGCTGGACCTGACATTTTATCTCGTGGCTTTATTTATATGAGAGAATCTGGTGAATTAATTCAAGAATCTCAACGTATTTTGTTTAACGCCATCAGAAAAGCTTTAAAACATAAAGATTGTAACGAAGAAATGCTGAACGAAGTCATTGTTAATGCTATTCAACCGTTCTTAATAGAACAGACCGAACGTCATCCAATGATTTTACCTGTTGTTTTAGAAACTAACTAAATAAACTATTTTCCAAAAAAGAGGGTGGGTCAAAAGTTGTTTTGCTCTGAGCAAGTGGAGGTAAAAACGTACAATCGGTCTTTTTGATTGATCGTTTTTGGTGAAGTTGTCGTGAGAGCAGACTTTTTATCCCCTGACTATTAAAAATTATTCATATAAATAAAAAAGAGACAGAATTTAATCTGTCTCTTTTATTAATTTAAAGTTAAATTATGCTTTAGTTACGTTAGTTGCTTGTGGTCCGCGGTCGCTTTCTTCAACGTCAAAGTTTACTGCTTGACCTTCTTCTAATGATTTGAATCCTTCGCCTTCGATTGCTGAGAAATGTACAAATACATCATTTCCTTCTTCTTGTTGAATAAATCCAAATCCTTTTTCAGCGTTAAACCATTTTACTGTTCCTTGAGCCATTTCATTTCCTCCTCGTGCCATGAGCACTAAATAATATTTGTATACTTGCTTTCGGTCGATAGAGGTGTTAAATATTACTATGTTACATCATCTATAGATACCAAAAACTAAATTACTATTTAATCATAACGCAACTAATATGTAATTGCAAGTATTGAAGTAAACGTTTTTCTTTAAATGACACCGGTTTCTTTCATGCTAACATAACTATTCTCACCGATGATTAGATGATCAATGACTTGAATTCCCATTAAAGAACCACACTCCACTAAACGATGGGTGAAAGAAAGATCTTGTTCTGATGGTAGTGGATTACCTGATGGATGATTATGCACAACAATCATTCTTGCAGCTGAACATTTTACTGCTATATTAAATATTTCTCTGGGATGAGCAACAGATTGACTGAGAGACCCGATAAATATTGTTTTCTTTTTCAATATTTCATTTTTAGCATTTAAATAAAGGACAACTAGGTGTTCTTGATGATAATCCTTCATTTCTTTTATAAGCTGCTCCCCTAAGGAAGCGCTAGACTGAATAGTTCCTACTTTTTCCCTCGAATAAAGAGATAACCTTCTTCCTAGCTCTATCATTGCTTGAATTTCAATTGCTTTTACTTCCCCTATGCCCTCAATTGCGACTAATTCTTCAATACTAGCTGTTTTTAAATCAAATAAATTATCAAAACTTTTTACAACTTCTTCTGCCAATTCGAGAACATTTTTCTTCTTACTACCCGTTCTCAGCATGATAGCAAGCAACTCTTGATGGCTTAATGCTTCAGGACCATATTTTTTACAACGTTGTCTTGGCTGTAGTTCCTCATCGTAATCTTTTATCGAAACAAACAAAAAATTCCTCCTCTCATCTCATGTATAAATTACGAGATAAGAAGAAGAAACTATTATATTTCTTTGATAAAAGTTAAAACTTCTAATAAGTCTTTTTTTATCATGTATGATTTTTCAATTGCTTCATCCGTTGGTTCCAATAAGTCAGGAACCATGATAACTGGTACTCCAGCTGAGTAAGAGGCTCGAATTCCATTTAATGAATCTTCTAACATCACTGTCTCATTTCTTTTAGTACCCAATTTTTCTAGTGCTTTTTCAACAATTTCTGGATCTGGCTTGGCATGAGTCACGTCATTACTTGAAACAGAGCCAATAAAATAGTCTTTTAAATTAGCTTTAATAAGTAAATCTTCAATCGTTTCTTCTGTATTACTTGAAGCCACGATACAAGGGATATTCACCTTTTTTAAATAAGTTAGTAGCTCAACAATACCTTTTTTTAAAGGAGCTCCTGTTTCTTTGAATGTTTCTCTAACAACTTGACGACTTTCATCAAAAAATTCTCTAATCATTGGCTCTGCTAAATAAGGATAGTCTTCTATATATTTTTTAAAAACGTGCTCCTCGCTCAACCCAATTTCAGTTTTATAATAAGCTTCATCGTACCCTTTTAAACCATATTTTTTTGCCATTTCAATATTACTTGCACTATAGATAGCTTCTGTATCTAAAATTAAACCATCCATATCAAAAATGACACCACTTATTTTTTTCAATTAGTTGCCTCCTAATAAAATTTCTCTTACTTGGGAAATAAAGTAAAGTGAACCTGTAATTAAAATGACATCATCCCCTGTTAATTCTTCCAAACTGATAGCCAAAGCTTCCTGCCATTTATCATAGGCATTAAGTCCCATTTCACTGTATTGTTCTTTCGTAAAGGCTTTAGGATAATCAAAGGCTGTAACCTTTAAATCAAGATTAGGAACTGTTTTTAAATCTCTAATCATTGAATCAATGTCTTTAGTCGATAACGCCCCAAAGATTGTATGAATATGACTTCCTTTAAATTCTGTTTTCAAATTATTAACAAGCACTTCCATCGCATGCTCGTTATGAGCACCATCTAAGACAATCAACGGCTCGTCAGATATTTTTTCCATACGACCTGGCCAAAATGCTTTCTTCAAGCCTTTTTTAATTTCTTTTCCAGATACAGGTAAGCCTAATTTAGTTGATACGACATCGTATAATTGAATTGCGACACTGGCATTATCGACTTGGTGTTTACCTAGTAAACTAATCGTCATGTGTGACAAATCAAGAGTTTGAGATCGATAACTAAATATTTCTCCCCAGTTATCATCTGGTTGAATGTATTTACTTGAAAAATCTTCCTCGTAACGATAAATCGGACTATTCAATGTATTGGCTTCTTTTTCAATCACTTCAAAAGCAACTTCTTCTACTCGTCCAACAACCACAGGTACATCTTGTTTAATGATCCCTGCTTTTTGAGCAGCTATTTCTTCGATTGTTTCACCTAAAATATCGATATGATCTAAGCCGATTGTCGTAATAGCTGATGCTAGTGGCGTGATGACATTCGTGCAATCGTATCTTCCGCCTAAACCAACTTCAACAATCACAATATCAACCTCAGAATCTAAGAAATATTGGAACATAATTGCTGTTAAAATTTCAAACTCAACTGCATTTTTTAGGTCTTCCACTGTATCCATATCGTCTACTAATGGTTTAATCTTAGTGACTAGACGGACCAACTCTTCATCTGGAATTGGTTTTCCATTAATCGCAATTCGTTCGTTAAACGTTTCAATATAAGGGGATGTGAACGTTCCAACTTTTAATCCTTGTTCTTCAAGCAAACAACGAAGAAATGTCGTCGTAGATCCTTTTCCATTGGTTCCGCCAATATGTACTGTTTTCAGCTTATGTTGGGGATTGTCTAATCTATTTAATAGTTCATCGATTCTGATTAATCCTGGACGAATACCAAATTTAATGCGGTCATGAATCCAGGCTACTGTTTCTTCATAATTCATTGCTTAACAACCACCTATACATTTTTATTATTGGTAAAAAACGCTCATTATTTCACTTTTTGTAATCCGGAGATTCTGAGCTGCTCCTTCGATAATTTCGTAAATCAGAAGCAATCAAATACCGATTGTTTCTGATTCACTCCAATTACTCGGAGCAAAACGCTCATTATCTCACTTTTTGTAACTGTTTGATTCTTTCTGTTACGGCTGCTTGTTTTTCTAGGTAATCTTTTTCTTTTGCTTTTTCGCCTTCTACTACAGCATCAGGAGCGCTTGACATGAAACGTTCGTTGGCTAATTTTTTCTGTACACGTTCGACTTCTTGGCCCCATTTTGCTAATTCTTTTTCTAAACGTGCTATTTCTTCATCGATATTGATTAAATCTGCTAATGGTAGGTAGATTTCTGCTCCTGTGATAACCGCACTCATTGATGTTTCTGGTGCGTCTACACTGTCAGCAATCACTAATTCTTCTGGGTTACAGAAGCGTTCAATATATTTCGTGTTTTCATTGAAGAACAAGTTCACTTTTTTATCATTTGTTTTGATTAAAAGCGTGATTGGCTTAGACATTGGTGTATTCACTTCAGAACGAATGTTACGAACTGATCTAATTAACTCTTGTAAGACTTCCATTCCTCTAGCTGACGTTTCATCTGTAAATTCAGGTACAACTTCTGGATAAGGCGCAGTTACTAATGACTCACCCTCGTGTGGTAATTTCTCCCAAATTTCTTCTGTCACAAACGGCATGATTGGGTGTAATAACTTAACAATCTTATCTAACGTATAAGTTAAGACACTACGAGTCATATTTTTCTGAGTTTCGTCTTCTCCGTAAAGAATTTCTTTACTCATCTCAATATACCAATCACAGAAATCATCCCAGATAAAGTTATACAGTTGACGACCTGCTTCACCAAATTCAAAGCGGTCAAAGAAGTACGTTACTTTTTCAATGGTTTCATTTAAGCGCGTTAGAATCCACTTATCTGCCACTGTTTTACTGCCTTCCAGGTTAATATCATCATATGTGAAACCTTCTAAATTCATAATAACAAAACGTGAAGCATTCCATATTTTATTAATAAAGTTCCAAGATGAGTCCATTTTTTCATAGCTAAAACGCATATCTTGCCCTGGTGTCGACCCATTTGATAAGAACCAACGTAGAGCATCTGCTCCGTATTTTTCTATAACATCCATCGGGTCAATTCCGTTACCTAATGATTTACTCATTTTACGTCCATCTTCGGCACGAATTAAACCATGCATCAAGACATTTTCAAAAGGACGTTGACCAGTAAACTCTAAACTTTGGAAAATCATTCGACTTACCCAGAAGAAAATAATATCATAACCGGTTACTAACGTGCTTGTTGGGAAGTAACGTTTGTAGTCTTCTGATTCTGTATCAGGCCAACCCATTGTTGAAAATGGCCATAGAGCGCTAGAGAACCATGTATCTAAAACATCTTCATCTTGTGTCCAGTTTTCACTATCACTAGGTGCTTCATTACCAACATACATTTCACCTGTTTCATTGTGATACCACGCTGGAATTTGATGTCCCCACCATAACTGACGTGAGATAACCCAATCATGGACGTTTTCCATCCAAGTTAAGAATGTTTGATCAAAACGTGGTGGATAGAATGTCACAGCATCTTCTGTTTGTTGATTTTTCATGGCCATTTCTGCTAATGGTTTCATTTTTACAAACCATTGTGTTGAAAGACGAGGCTCAACAACCACACCTGTTCGCTCAGAATGTCCCACGCTATGAACGTGCTTTTTAATTTCTTTTAATAAACCTAATTCATCTAAATCTTTGATGATTGCTTTACGTGCAACAAAGCGATCCATTCCTGCATATTTTCCTGCAAGTTCATTCATTGTTGCTGTGGCATCCATTACATTTACTCGTGGTAAGCTGTGGCGGTTACCGACCTCAAAATCATTAGGGTCATGGGCTGGTGTAATTTTAACAACCCCAGTTCCAAAATCCATTTCTACATATTCATCGGCAATAATCGGAATTTCTTTATCCATTAAAGGCAAGATAACTTTTTTACCAATCAAATGTTTGTAACGATCATCTTCTGGATGGACTGCAATAGCTGTATCTCCTAGCATTGTTTCTGGACGAGTTGTTGCTATTTCTAGCTTGCCACTACCATCTGCTAATGGGTAGTACATGTGATAGAAAGCGCCCTCGATATCTTTATGAATCACTTCAATATCAGAAAGAGCTGTCTTAGCTTGTGGGTCCCAATTAATAATATATTCACCACGGTAAATTAAATCTTTTTCATAAAGTTTCACAAAAACTTTTTTCACAGCGTCAGATAAACCATCATCTAATGTGAATCTCTCACGAGAGTAATCCACAGATAAACCAAGTTTTCCCCACTGCTCACGGATATGACCGGCATATTCTTCTTTCCACTCTTTTGTTGATTCGATGAATTTCTCACGACCTAAGTCATAACGTGTTAAACCTTCGCCACGTAGTTTTTCCTCTACTTTTGCTTGCGTTGCAATCCCCGCATGGTCCATTCCTGGTAACCATAACGTATCAAATCCTTGCATTCTCTTTTGTCTGATAATCATGTCTTGAAGGGTTGTGTCCCAAGCATGACCTAAATGTAGTTTTCCTGTTACATTTGGCGGTGGGATAACGATTGAATAAGGTTCTGCCTTTTTATCGCCACTTGGTTTAAAAACATCTTTATCTAGCCATTTTTGATAACGACCTGCTTCAACTTCTTTTGGATCAAATTTTGGTGCTAAATTATTTTCTTCTGTCATCTTATATTGCCTTCTTTCTTATTTAGAATATTATTTTTTTCGATAAAAAAAGCCCTAAAGTATTTCTACTTTAGGACGAATTGCTCGCGGTACCACCTAGATTACAGCGTATTTAAAACACTGTCACTTAAAGTGAGATAACGTTCACTAACCGAAAAAAATTCAGCTCATAAGCTACCTTCATACTTTTCAAAGGAAAATCTTTCAGCCAAGGATTTTCTTTCTACGTGCTTTTTAAAGTATTACTCCTCTTAATCTAAGCATTTTTATATTAATTTTATTTTACAATGAAAGACTACTCACGTCAAACTTAAATCAGATTTTTCGCTGCGTTTAGTGCTGCTGCATAATTCGGTTCGTGAGAAACTTCGGCAACAATTTCTTCATAAATAATATTACCTTTTGTATCAATCACAAAAATAGCACGTGCCAAGCGACCAATCTCCGGAATTAATAACCCATAATTTTTACCGAATTCTAAATCTTCATCACGAAGCATTGTCATATCCACACCTTCAGCCGCACACCAGTTACCTTGTTCTTCTTTGGTATTGTTTGAAACAGTCACAAAATTAATTCCTGTTTCACTAGCAGCTTCTTGATTGAAGCGTTTTGTTTGAATCGCGCAGACAGAGGTATCAATGTCTGGTACTACACTAAGGATTAATGGTTTATTAGATAAACTTGCTAAATCCACTAGTTTATCTTGTAGATCAATTAAAGAAAAAACTGGTGCTTTTTCACCAATCATTGGTTGAATTCCTTCTAGTTCTACTGGGTTACCTTTTAATGTTACTTGCATAAAAAAACACTCCTCTATCTTTATATTACCCTCAGTATAAGGACTAAAGAATAAAAAGACAAAGGAGATGCTTGTGATTAAATAGTTGTTAAATCAGGATGATTGTAATTTTCATCGTAATAAATCAATGTTTGAAGCTCAGTTGTTAAATCAATGTACTGAACTTGAACATGATGTGGCACTCTTAAACGTTTTGGTGCAAAGTTTAAAATCGCTGTGACACCCGCTTCTACCACCTCATCAATAACTTCTTGCGCTTTACTACTTGGCACTGTCATAATAGCCGTTGTGATACCTTCTTTTTTTATCATCTCAGACATTTTTGAGATATCTTCAACTTTCACATCATTAATTGTTGAACCAATTAGCTCTGGATCTGAATCAAAGGCTACGACAATATTTAAATTAGAATTTTTTCTAAAATTATTATTAATCAAAGCTTTCCCCAAATTACCAGCACCAACTAAAGCAATTCTTTTCTCGATTTCAGTATTTAAAATATTACTAAATACTTGAATTAAATAAGGTACATCATAGCCATACCCGCTTCTGCCAAGTTCACCAAAATGCGAAAAATCTCTTCTGATTGTCGCAGAAGGAATTTGAATCATTTGGCTAAATTCGTTTGATTTAATTCTTTTTACTCCACTTTGATCTAAGGTTTTTAAATAACGAAAGTACAATGGAATTCTTTTAGCTGTCGCTTTTGGAATGGCATGATTTTTTTTCAAGTTTTCCATAAATAGATACTCCTTTTTGAATTGTGACTATTTTCACATTAAGTGTATCATTTAATTTTTCACATTTCAATCAATTTGTGAAAAAAATGCTTAAAAAATTAAGTATTCTTCTTTTAATCAAGATAATATCGATCAATCAAGGGGTAAGCTAAGGATTATTCGTCATAGCTTTTGTATCACATAGTTGCTATACTAAAATATACAAAGGAGAGGTTAGTATGAGAAATTATAAATTTTATTATATTTTTTATATTTGTTTAATTGTTTTATTTTTAATAACCATTCAGTATTCAGATTTCTTTAATTCTTTTCTCTTTTTCATCACATTACTCACTTTTCCAATCCAACTATACTTAAATAAACGAATCAATAAAGAGTTAATCTATATGTGGTATCTTGCTGATAAACTCAATCTGAGTACTTCAGATATTAGTCAATTATCTGGAATAGGTATTCTTGATCTAGAAGCCACCAAAGAAAAAAATAATTTTATTTACCTTCCTAAGAGAAAAGTTATTCTTACAACAACTAAACAATTAGAAAAAATAAGTAAAGGGTGAATCACTTTGTGAAACCACCCTTTACTTATTTTTTTATTTATTAAAAAAGTTCATCCATCTCATCTGTTGTTTCATTTAAAAAGACATCACTTGATTTAATTTCTTCAATTTTAATTCCCGCCATCGCTCTTTTGATTAGCGCTTCTACATCTACACGTTCTTCATAATGAAGGACTTTATCTAATTTAGGTTTTGTTTTTGGTTCAGGTGGAGCAAAAATGGTACAGCAATCTTCAAAAGGCTGAATAGCTAATTCAAATGTATCAATTTTTTCAGCAATTTCAATAATCTCACTCTTATCCATAGTAATAACTGGACGAATTATTGGCGTTGTCGTCACTTCATTAATTGCTAACATACTATGCATTGTTTGAGAAGCAACTTGCCCAAGAGATTCTCCATTAACGATAGCTAAACCATGTCTTTGTTCTCTGATTAAATCTGTTAAGCGTAGCATAAAACGTCTCGTAATTGTCATCCAGTAACTTGATGGCACTGAGCGTTTAATTTCTTCTTGAATTTCTGTAAAAGGAACGGTGATAAACTGAATACCACCAACATAAGGTGTTAATTTAACCGTTAAGTCTTTGGCCTTTTGAAGAGCTTTTTCACTTGTATAAGGTGGACTGTAAAAATGAACCGCCTCAATTTCCATTCCTCGTTTTAAAGCTAGGTAACCTGCTACAGGAGAGTCTATCCCACCTGATAACATCAGCATTCCTTTACCACTTGAGCCAACTGGCAACCCTGCAGCCCCGTAAATAGTTAGGCAAGAAAGATAAGCTGCTTCTTCTCGAACCTCTACCTCTACTCGAATATCAGGTTGGACCATTTTAACTGTGATTCCTGGTATTCCTTCAAAAATAGCTTCTCCAACTTCACGGTTAATATCATTGCTATCCCAAACAAATTTTTTGTCTGAACGACGACTTTGGACTTTAAATGTTTGACCTTCTTGCCAAATATCTTTTACCATATCAATAGCTGTCTGGCGAATAATGTCTTCGTTTTTTTCAATACGGATAACAGGTGAAAAACTTTGAATCCCAAAAATTGGTGTCAAACGCTTCATAACTTCTTGAGCATCTGCGCCATTTAAAATCAAATGCATTCGATCCCGATCTGATTGAATTTTAACTTCTTCAAATTCGTGTAAACTTTTTTTTATAATATGAGCTAACTGGCTAATAAATAATTTTCTGTTTTTACCCTTTGTTGATAACTCACCATAGCGAATCATAATTTCTGTATATTTCATAAATACTCCTTTTTATCCATTAATTTTTTCAAATTTATCATATAACTGTCTAAAGACAATTAAAAACTGTTCAGCTTCTGCTAAAGTATTTTTTTCATCTAAACTAATTCGAATGGCCGTTTCTGCTAACTTGCTTGGAATTCCCATCGAATGAAGTGTGCTACTTGCCATCTTTTTCTTACTTGAACAGGCACTTGTTGTCGAAACAAAAATTTCTTTATCCTCCAAGGCATGTACCAATACTTCGCCTCTAATCCCTTTGATTCCGACGCAGAGGATATGTGGTGCTTTTAATGATTCATCTTCTGGTGAAAAAATCGTAACTTTATGGAATTTAGCTAAGGCGTCTTCTAAGTAATTACGGATTTTTCTAATATAGTTAGCTTTTAACTCTGCATCCTCAAATAATAAGCGAGTGGCTCTGGCAGTACTGACTATTCCTGGTATATTTTCTGTAGTACTACGCTTATTATTTTCTTGTCCACCACCGGTTAAGAGTGGCGCTAGTTTGCATCCTTTTTTCCAATATAAAATTCCTACACCACGTGGTCCGTGGAATTTATGAGCTGATAAACTGGCAAAGTCCACACGACTTGTTAACCAATCTTCAGTCGGAATTTTACCAACTGCTTGAACGGCATCTACATGGTAGTGAATATTTGGATACGCTTTTAGCACGTCACTGATTTCTTTAATCGGTTGAAGCACACCGACCTCACTATTAACAACAATAGTTGATACTAAAATAGTTTCATCTTTAATCGAAGCTTTTAACGCCTCAACATCAATCACACCTTTTTTTGAAACAGGAATAAAAGTTACCTCAAATCCTAATTGTTCTAACTGTTTCGCTGTTTCAGAAACAGATGGGTGCTCTACTGAAGATATAATCATATGATTTCCAAATGGACGTTTTTCAATCGCTGTTCCCTTTAGAGCCCAATTGTTACTTTCTGTTCCTCCACTCGTAAAATATAATTCTTCTTTTTTTACCTGTAACTGATCAGCAATCTGTGCTCTTGATTTATCTAATAGAACATTGGCTTGTTCACCTAAACGATGCAAACTAGATGGATTGCCAATAAATCGTTCACTGGTACGTTTGTATGTTTCTAATACACTTTTTTCAATAGCTGTTGTAGCGCTATTATCAAAATAAATCATTACTCTCACTCTTTTCTAAAAATTCATGTTTTATTATAACTCCTTAATTGACTTGGTTCAACTAGGCCCTCTTCATTATTTAATTAAAGAAAAAAACAGTAGACTAGCTACTGTTTAAATCATGTTATCTTTATTTTCAAAATAGTATTTTCTAATTCGTTCAGTTACTCCAGGTTCAATCCTTTCAATTGCTTCAGATATAGTATCTAAAGCATCTTCATAAAGATGTTCTCTTGAGAATAAACTTAAACTTCGATCAATCGCATTTTTAATTTCTGGATGAGAGAAACGGAAACGGTTAGCGTGTTGAATCATTTGCTCAGTTAAGGCAGCACTATCAATTAAGTTGTTTGTTTTTTCTTTCAATGTTGCAATATCTTCTTCACACAAAACAACTAAACGATCGATATGACTCATATCTATTCTAATCTTGTTAAGCTCACGACTTAACTCCTCTATTCTTTCACCAGCTACAAAGAAAAATTCTAAGTAACTACTTGGTATGCCAGGTAAACGTTGCTTTTCAATATGTCTCTTCAATGTTCGCAACTCTAATTCATAGTCATCGATCTTTTTGATGGCGTCTCTTTCTCGTGGTGCAAAGTCTTTAACAGACTGCCCAACTTCGATTTGACCTTCTTCGATATCTTTTAATTGATCTAGACTCTCTCGGTAAAATGCAGCGACTTGTGAAAAGACTGCTTGTTTGTTTTCAAGTTTTTCTTCTGTTGCGTCGAATTCTTTTTGCATCTCTTCCATTTGCGCTTGGAAACCGCGAACTTTACCTAACTCATTACTATTTAATACATAGCTTTGAGAAACATGATCTAATTCAATTAGTATCAAATGATTGTTCTTATCCGCATGCTCTAAAAAATTAACTAATGTCGTCTTATTTTCATTTACATAATGACGAGCTTCAATTTCCTTTTGCATGATATCGTATAATTGATCAATCTCTTTAGCAATCTCAATATTAAGTTTGCCAACATTCTCAACTTCTAATTTCTCTAAGTTCATTAAAGTTGAACGGACTTTTCCGTCTAACTTATCAACATTGACTTGAACCACGTCATTTTCAAAAACATAGTGGTCTTTATTCAATGCTGCATAACCATCTTTAATTTCCTTTAATTGCTTTGGAAATACTTTATCTAAAGTCTCAAATAAAGGTGGTACTTGATCAATTATTGCTTGAATTTCATATGTTCTTATTTCAGCTTTTTCTAATACAGTACGAGCTTCCATAGGATCCCCGGCTGTATTTAAAGCTACAAATTGTGTAAAGTCACGCTCTACATTTTGAATTTGTTTTTCTAATTCTTTGTAAGAAACACCATATTTATCTGGATCAGAAGTCACAGATTCACTGATTGTTTCGTAAGCATCTAAAGCTTGTTGTACAGCTTCAGAGTTTCTTACTTCACTCTCGCGTAAATCACTTAATCCTTGACGAATTTCTTCTACTTCTTCTTCCATAGTTTTCAGTGTTAATTCAGCTTCTTCAATCGAATCTTTAACTTTCATAAAACGGAATGTTTCATTCAAGTTTTCAATTTCAAAAATAAGGCTTTCCAGTTCAGCAAATGATATAGTAGAAATGTCTATCCATTTTTGGTTCCACTCTCTAAAGGTGTTTTGACTTTGACCTACTAAGTGCATTTTTTTAACGTCATCAACCTCTTCTAAAACTGGTAGATCAAACAACGCAATCTTACGTTTTTCTAATTCCTCCAGTCGGTCTTGATTTTTTCGTCTCATAAAAAATGCTGCTAAATAAGTCACTGCAGCTAAGATTATTACAATCAATATTAGCCATAACCAAAATTTAGTATTCATGAAATTCCCTCCATATAATGTTAGTCACCACTACCCCTTCATCTCACCAGAAAAAAACAGCTATCAAAACTTTTCCTATTAGGACGTTCTAATGCTTGTCTTTCATTGCAATCAATCTCTATATTAGAAAATTTACATCTACCATATATTATAACATACTCACTTCCACGTATCACTAATAATTTATTAAAATGAGGGATTTTTTTTAACTTTAATAAAACCTTCTGAAATTTTTCATGGTTTTTATCTTCTGATAAATAGAACTTATTGATTTTAATGTTAATTTTCTGTATTCTATTACTTAATCAATATGTAGGAGGTTAAAAAAATGAAGGTAGCAAAATTTGGCGGTAGCTCTTTAGCAGATGCTACTCAGATCAATAAAATATTAAATATCATAAAAGCAGATTCTGAACGACGGTTCATTATTGTTTCTGCTCCGGGAAAACGTTATGAAACAGATACAAAGGTCACAGATTTATTAATTCAATACGCTGAGAATTTTTTGAATAACCAAAACACAGCTTTAATTGAAGAAGCAATTATTTATCGTTACCAGTTAATTAGTCAAGAACTTCAGCTAAATAAAGCATTACCTATAATTAAGAAATATATCGAAACTCTAAAAAAGACTCCTCACCGTTCAAAAGAAAGAGTCATGGATTTATTCAAATCTAGTGGTGAGAACTGCCATGCTATGTTAATTGCTGAGTTTCTGACTCATAATGGTATCCCTTCAACTTATATAAATCCAAAAGATGCGGGAATTTTAGTAGACGATTTACCTGGTGAAGCCATCATTAAACCAGAAGCCTATTTAAAAATTAAAGAGTTAAAAAAACTTGAGACTGTCGCTGTTATCCCTGGTTTTTTTGGCTATACTAAAGAGGGAGAGATTTGTACTTTTTCTCGCGGAGGGTCAGATGTGACAGGTTCAATCATTGCTGCTGGTGTTCAAGCTGATTGTTATGAGAATTTTACTGATGTAGATGCTATCTACGCTGCTAATCCTGGTTTAATTGCTAATTGTCAGCCTATTAAGGAACTAACTTTTAGAGAGATGCGTGAATTAAGTTACACGGGTTTTAGAGTGCTACACGATGAATCCTTAATGCCTGCACGTCAAGCTAACATCCCTGTTATTATTAAAAATACAAATAACCCAGAAGCTCCAGGCACTCGTATTTCTTCCCAAAGAACGACTCATCATGAGCCCGTAGCCGGTATTGCTGGTGACTCAGGTTTTACCAGTATTTATCTGAGTAAATATTTAATGAATCGACAGCTAGGCTTTGGATATAATGTTCTCAAAATTTTTAAGGAACTTAATCTTCAATTCGACCATATGCCTTCTGGAATTGATGATATTACCATTATCATGAGACAAAATCAATTAACACAAGAGATAGAAGAACAATTGATTTCCCGTTTAACCACTGAACTTTCTTTAGATGAGCTAAAAGTTATGCACAATATCTCAATGATTGCTCTTGTTGGTGAAGGGATGAAAAATAATATTGGGGTTGCTTCTCGTGCCACTGCGGCTCTTTCTAAAAAGAAAATCAACTTAGAAATGATTAACCAAGGTTCTTCTGAGGTTAGTATCCTCTTTGCTATCAACAATGATCAAGAAAATGCAGCTATTAAAGCATTGTATGAAGAGTTTTTCTAATATTTAAATAAGCTTTAGGTATTATTATCTATATAAATAAGCAAACTCAAACGAAAAATCAATATTTTTCCTGTATGAGTTCGCTTATTTTTTAGCTAAGTAACGATAACACTTTGTCTTGATCTGGAGCATATAAACCTATTATGGGAATATTTAACTCTCTCTTTTTTAATTCCATTTCTAAAACTTCCATAAAAACACCTTTTTCATCATATTTCTGAATTGTTTCTAAGTCTTTTTCTAAGTTATTTTCTCTGTCCGAGAACTCACCCATCCAACACTGAGAGCGATAAGTACAATCTACTCCGCAACTAGGACTTCCATCTACTCCAACAATACCAATAAGATCAAAAAGGTCTTTTTCTGTATAATACGCTTCCATTTCGTCTAAGATAGGTGTTAATATAGAGACGCAGTGTTTTCTATAAAAAGGATTATCAAATTGATCTTTTACATGCCCCCATCTTCTTGGACCGTAAAGAGTAAACTCAGGACATGGTAACTGTGCAATGTGTATATCTTTCTCAATTGCTTTCAACAGGAATTTTTTTCTAAGAGTATCTTCTGCTGCTAATGATATTTCAGTTGATTGTAATTTTGCAGATGGATTTAATAAACAATGGGCAACATATAGTATCTTTTTCATCATGATCTCCTTTTCTAACATTGTATGTAACGTTTTCTTTAAAATTAGATTGCTTATTAAATCATATCAGAGGAGGTTTTTTTTAACAACAAAACAAAAAAATAATATGGGAATCATGTTTTAAAGAACAACTTTATATAAATAAAAAAATTTATTTTGAAAGGTTGGTTTTATCATGTTTAGTAAAATTAAACAAGATTTTAATTCAATGACTATTTTATTAATCCCTATTGGTGTTGCTATTAATTTTATTGGAGGACAAATTAATGGTGCATTAAAATTACCACTGCATCTTGATACAATTGGTACTATTTTAAGTAGTATTTTAGCTGGCCCATGGGTTGGTATTTCAACAGCTTTAGCAGGTAAACTTGTTAGTATGATTACTAGTCCAGGATATTTTGCGTTCATTTTAGTTAGTTTAGGCTTAGCTACAGCAGTTGGTATTTTTTCAAAAAAAGGTTATTTTACATCTATTCCTAAAGCACTTTTAGCTATGCTAATAACTGGTTTACTTGTTGCAATTATAGGCAGTTTTGTTCGTATTACTTTTTATGGCGGTATTACTGGAGATGGTTCTTCTTTAATTATTGCGACACTATTAGCAAACGGTCAAGAAATGGTTAAATCAATATTCGGTGTCGTTTTTGTATCTAATTTAGCAGACAAATCTCTTTCAATCATTTTAAGTCTCTTAGTTATCAGAAGTATGCCTGATCGACTTTTAATTAAGTATCCATGCGGTCAAATCTATATTAAAAGTAGAAAAAAATAATATTATGGATACAAAAAAGACTTTGGAAACGATTCATCCATTAACTAAAGCTTCTGTTTTAACTTTTTTATTGTTTTTGATTAATTTATTTCCAACAAAAGAGACTATCATTAGCTTATCCCTTTTTTTTATTTTTTTATTTTTATTTACATCTAATAAAATAGCCTTAATAAAAAAAATAACATTAACTAATCTTTTTTTATTTTTACCAATGTTCTTAATGCAGTTACTTTTCAAACCTGGAAAGGACATTATTTTTTCATGGTTCATTATTAGAATTTCAACTGAATCGATTGCCTTTGCAGTTAGTCTTTTCATTAGACTTTGCATAATTTCAAGTTTCATTCTGCTTTTTTTTCACATTACTAAAGTGAAAGATTTCACTATCTCTCTTGAAGAAATTGGCTTATCTAAATCAGTAACTTATATTCTTTTAGCAACCATGATGTTAGTCCCTCAAATCATTCAGCGTTCAAAAGTTATTATGCAAGCACAAAAAATACGCGGTATTGAAATGAATGGTCATCTTTTAACTCGAGTAAAGGCTTTTATTCCGATCATTACTCCTTTAATACTAAGTTCTTTAATGGCAACTGAAGAACAAGCTTTGACTCTCGAAGCAAGAGGTTTTTTCTCAGAAAATAAAAGAGTTTACTTGCATTCCAAAAAAAAAAATACGTTTGATAATTGGATCATTTTTTTATCTCTTTTCGCTAGTGGATTTTTATTAATTTTCAAGGTGGTGCTTAAATGGCTTATATAACCTGTGACAATTTTTCATACAGCTACCCTTTATCAGAATCTCCTATTTTAAGCAATCTATCTTTTTCAGCAAATAAAGGAGAATTCATTGCTATTGTCGGAGAAAATAGCTCTGGCAAAACAACTTTATGTAATGCTTTAAGAGGCTTTGTTCCACATTTTTATAAAGGTGATTTTTCTGGAGAAATTACAGTTGCTGGTAAAAAAATTAATCAAATAAAACGACTTTCTGATGTTGCTGATTTAATTGGGTATATTTTTCAAAATCCTTTTACACAGATGAGCGGCATTGAGGATACTGTTTTTCAAGAACTTGCCTTTGGCTTAGAAAATCTAGGGCTTCCTAAAGAAAAAATCATTGAAAACGTCTCTAAAATATTACGTGAACTAGATCTTGAATCAATTCAAGACTGCCACCCTTTGTATTTATCTGGCGGGCAACAGCAAAAAGTAGCTTTAGGTTCTATACTAGCCATGGATCCTGAGATACTAATTGCAGATGAACCAACATCTCAACTCGATCCTGTATCAACTAATGATATTTTTTCTCTTTTAAAAAAAATTAATAACAATGGAAAAACTATTTTTTTAGTTGAACATAAAATAGATCTTATTTATGAGTATGCTTCCCGCATTCTAGTTATGCACGATGGGAAAATTATTATTGATGATAAACCTGAGACTGCTTTTTTAGATAATAGGCTGGAAGATCTTGGCGTTGAACTGCCAAAAATATTAGAGCTTGGTAAGTTATTGCAGAAACGATATAATTTAGCGGCATGCCCTATTAATAAAGAAGAAATCAAAGAAGTTGTTTTATTTTATAAGGATAGAAAGTAGGTTCCAAAATGAGAGATTACATTTGTTTCAAACAAGTATCTTATCGATATAATACAGATAATGATTGGGCCTTAAAGGATATCAATATTCTTATTGAATCAGGTGAACAAGTTGCTATTATTGGTGAAAATGGAGCAGGTAAAAGTACCTTTGCAAAGTTGTGTTGTGGTTTGCTCAAACCTGAACATGGAAATGTTTCTATAAATGGCAATAATATTCATGAGATGAAAAACACAAATAAAGCAAACATGATTGGCTATATCTTTCAAAATCCAGATGACCAAATATTTTTATCAACTGTCAGAAAAGAAATTATTTACCCACATAAAAATTATGAAGATACTCTCTTTTTTAAAGAGGTTATAACTCTTTGCCAACTGGAAGAAGATTTAGATACGCATCCCTATAATTTACCTTGGTCAACACGTAAATTTGTAAGTATTGCCAGTATTATTCTTCAAAAACCTCAGTACATTATTTTTGATGAACCAACTGCCGGTCAAGAAAAGAAAGGAAAAGACATTTTGAAAAATATTTTAAATTATCTGAAAAATAAAAAAATAACTGTTTTAATGATTTCTCATGATATGAATTTTATCTCAGAAAATTTTACAAGAGCCATTGTCTTAAAAGGAGCCAATATAATTAAAGATAGTCAGGTTCACTCTATTTTCTATGACAAGCCATTACTTAAAGAAGCTGGACTTGAGCAACCTTTTGTTCCAAAAATCTTTACTTATTTGGATTTACCGGATAACAACATTGTAACAATGAAAGATTTAAATAAAATATTGTGACAAAAAAATAAAAAATACTTCTATTGAAGAAATATTTTAAAAATTTTAGTTTTAAAATTACGTAAAAAAAGCCACCTAAAAGTTATTCCTTAGAGAAACTTTTACCAGTGGCTTTTTATTAATTTTCGTTTACTTGTCTTTTTATCTCTTCTTTAATCTTTGATTCAGGTGCAAAATTAGCTTCCCAATTATCAGGTTTTAACACTTTTCCTGTTACTTCGTGGTACCGCGGTTTACCATCTGAAAATAATTTACCCATATTTGCTTGGTGAACAATATTAAAAATCGGTGTCGGATCAATATCCATCATAACAAACGAACCATAAGTAAAATATAACAGGTCAATCAAAGCGTCCACTTCATCTACAAGTGGTTCTATTTCTTTCTTTTTTTCTAAAACTTTTTTTGCTTCTACGTCTATTGTTTCTTTCAGATAGTTCATGCTCTCTAAAAATTTTACTTGATCTCCATCATTAGCTGCATATAAAAATTCGATGATTTCTTCTAATTTAAACCCACTACGAAATTCAGCAACTTCCTTACTTAAAGCTTTTGCTCCTTTATGGTTAACGGGATCAAAATGTTGATGAAATTCCTTTACTTGGTTGAATGGTGTCTCCACAAATATACCTCTTTCTTATCTAATAATTTTTAACGTTTTTAATGCTTTCATAATCCCATCTTGGTCATTAGTGTCTGTCACATAATCTGCTAGTTCTTTAATATCCTCTGCAGCATTTCCCATCGCAACACCTGTACCTATTTCACGTAACATCTCTGTGTCATTCCAGCTATCACCAAAAGCAATTGCTTCGCTTTTATCAATACCATAATGAGCTAAAACTTGGTTAATCCCAACAATTTTTGACCCACCTTTAGGTATCACATCGACTGAATATGGATTTGAACGTGTAAAGTGACAATCTGGGAATAACTCTTCCAATCTCTTTTGCTCACTTTCTGGACTTAACAGCACACATTGATAGACTGGTTGAGAAAAAATGGGCAGTGTCATAAATTTTGTTTCACTCTGAGGTAAAATATTATATTTTTTTATAACATTTTCTAATTCTTTAAATGAAATTTTATCTGGAAGCAAATGATAGAGTTGTTTCAGCCAACGTCTTTGTCCCATTTTCATCGACTGGCTACCGTAAAATTCTTTTCTAGTACCAAAAATCATTTGACGTTTTTCTGCATCTGCAAATTCAGCTAATTTTTCTAAGGTGTCATTAGTAAAAACATGTTCATAGATTCCTTTTGTATGTGAAAATACTAATTGCCCATTATATAAAACATAAGCATCCATGGGAAGATTTCCGATTAAACTTTTTATTCGATTAGGACCTCGGCCTGATGCAATACAACAAATAATACCTTGCTGATGAAGTTTTTCAATACTTGAAATAGTTGAAGGTAAACACTCTGCATTACTACTTAAAAGCGTTCCATCTATATCAAAAAAAGCGGCTTTTATCATTGGTCTTCTCCTTTAAAATAAAGACGTTTGTTTGGGGTTTAATCCCTGGTACTCAACGCCTAATATATTTTTTAATAATGTACCATTGGGTGCGGCATCTTGAGCTGAATTGTTATTAAAAATCACATAGATATCTTTAGCTGATAACTGCTTTAAAGAATTCGCTAACGCTGTTAATTCTTCTCTTGAATAACAATATAAGTTTCTTTTTTTTCGCCAATCATCACTATTATCCAACCAATTCCCTTTATTTCTACCATGAAGTCTAACAAATACAAATTCTAAATTTGTTAACGTGACGTCAAAAGGAACTGAATGGAGCGCTACTTGTGGTTGATCAACGATAACTAATGAAAAGCTCATCTTCTTCATAAATGAAATCATCGATTCTTTCATCTTTTCATCGTACCAACTACTATTTCTAAATTCAACGGCGATATTTTCTTCTTTATAATAATTCCTAATTTTTCTTAAATAAGCAACATTTTCTTTCGTACAATTAAAGCTGGCTGGAAATTGAAATAAAATAAAAGCTAATTTGTTTGCTTTTTTAAGTGGTTCTATGAATGCTTGATAAGCTAGAAACATCTGTTCTTCACTCTCATAGTATTCATCCCAAGAACCATGCTTCGTCATTCCTTTATAGACTTTTAAAATGAATTTAAACTCACTAGGCGTTCTATCTACCCAACTTTGACTCGTTTCCGGTGACTTAATACCATAAAAACACGTATCCAATTCTACTATAGGAAAATAAGAAGCGTACTCTTCCAAAGTAAGTTTAGTTTTATTTAGTAAACTTCCATGTTCATGAAAAGTTGTCATACCTATTTTTATCATCTCATCACCTCACTCTTTTATTATAACAAACTTAAATAAAAAAGACCGCTAGATTGGTTCTAATCTAGCGAGCTACTTTATGAGTTAAGTAATGACAGTACTGTATTCTTCATTACAGAAACATCCACAACACGGTCATGACGAAGTGGCAATGTCGCTAACTCCATTACAGAATTTGGGATTGCTAATCCTGTTAATTCAGATAATTTTTCAACTTCGTTAGCTAGACCTGCTTCTCCAAGAAAAACAGCTGGAAATTTATAGGGACTCGCTGTTGAGACGATGATTGTCTTTAAATCTGAAACGTTGGTCTTTAAATAATCATCCGCCACCTTTTTTGCGACAGCTGTATGTGGATCAATCACATAATTTTCTTTATCAAAAACTTGCTTTACAATTAGAGCAATTTCTTCTTCTGTTGCAAATCCCGAATAAAAATCTTTTAGTTGTTGTTTTTCTTCTGCTGCTAGTGAATACTCACCTTTATGAGCTAAGTCGAGCATCATTTCATTTAAGCGACTCGGATCTCTTTCAGTAATCAATGATAGTAACCGTTCTAGATTACTTGAAATTAAGATATCCATCGAAGGAGAGTTAGTCACATAAAATTCTCTATTTTTATCATAATGACCTGTCTTAAAAAATTCTGTTAAAACATTATTTTTATTTGATGCACAAATTAATTGACTAATAGGTAGTCCCATTTCTTTAGCATAATATCCTGCTAGAATATTACCGAAATTACCTGTTGGAACGGAGACATTAATTACTTCTCCCAACTCTATTTCTTTGGATAGAACTAATTGTTGATACGCATAAAAATAATAAACAATTTGTGGGATCAAACGACCAATATTAATTGAGTTAGCCGAAGAAAATTGTTGTTTATTTTTTTTAAGTTGGTCTTTTAATTCGCTATCATTAAACATTTGTTTCACAGTAGTTTGGGCTTGGTCAAAGTTGCCATTAATGCCAACAACAAACGTATTAGCTCCTTCTTGAGTTAACATTTGACGTTCTTGAATTTTGCTAACACCCTCTTTAGGATAAAAAACAATGATTTTAGTTCTAGGCACATTAGCAAAACCTGCCATAGCTGCCTTACCAGTATCTCCAGATGTAGCAGTTAAAATAACAATATCTTCTTTTACTTTTTGCTTCTTAAGTGAGGTAGTCATTAGATAAGGTAAAATTGATAATGCCATATCTTTAAAAGCCAAAGTTGGACCATGAAATAATTCCAAATAATAGTCGTTACCTACTTTTTTTACAGGTGCAATCAATTCATTCGTAAATTTTTCATCGTATGCTTGAGCAATGCAACTTTTTAATTCTATTTCCGTAAAATCAGCTAAAAATGGCGCCATAATATCAAACGCCAATTCTTGATAGGTATTATTTAAAAAACGTTTATTTTTAATATCATAATAAGGTATTTGGGTTGGAATATATAATCCTCCATCAGGTGCTAGACCATTCAGGATTGCTTCAGATGCTGGTACTTCTTCTTTTAATCCTCTTGTACTTATATATTTCATCTCTTTGCCTCCAATTAAAATATTTTGTAAAAGTAAAGTATACTTCTCTCATTATATTTTAACATATGGAAGGTTAAAAGTCGTTTGACTCTTTTATAATAGAACTATTTATATTTTCATCATTGATTACTTGAACTTCTGTTACTTCTTTACTTAATTCAAAACTCAAATTTCTCTGTGATTCTGAGATAGCCGTTCTTGGATAAAAAATAGCTACAAATATCAATAAACTTACCATAACAACACTTACTTTTCTTCTCATCATAGGATCTCCTTTTCTCGTTTAACTTATAATAAGTATACGTTGAAATAGGAGAGATACGTTTATTATTTTTGTCGCACAATAGGACAAAAAACTGAGTCAGAAAGATTTTCTTTCCAACTCAGTTTTTAACCTATTTTTCTAATTCTGTTAAAATTTCCTCTAATGTTTTTGAGCCAAAAATAACTTGCTCTCCATTAATTATTACAGCCGGAACACTCATGATTTTCTTTTCTTTTTTTAGTTCTGGAAACAGACTTGTATCAATCATCTCAGCCGTTACATTATGGTTAACTGAAGCAATTCTTTGACAAGCTGCGACAACATCTGGACATAAATGACAACTTAACGAAACACAAATCTCAATCTTAGCTTTTTTTAAATTTTCAATTCGAGTTTTCGTTTCTGCTTTCATTTCTTGACCAGAACTACCTACGTTATAAACAGCAAGTACAAGTGAATTTAATTCATGACCACTTGGTACACCACTAAATTTAATGCCTGTAAATTCATTAGCATTATTTAAAATGGCTAAAGAAGGCATACGAGTTAAATTAATTTTTTCTTCTAGAGCTTTATCCACACCTTTATCCACTGAGTGATAAATTAATTTGTCACTCAAATCAGAAAATTCTTTGGTAAAACTTGCTAATTCCACTGATTTTGGATTAGAGGCATCTAAAACATGAACTAAGGTTACTTCTTTTGTTAGCTTGGCAAAAATTCCTGATAATTGTTCTTTCATTGCTTCAGGAAACCATGTACCAGGTTTAGCTTGGGTTGCTTCTTTCTTAACTGGTTTAGTCTCTATTTTTTTAGTTTCTTTAGGTTTAGCAATTACTTGTACTGCAATACCTAATTTTTCTTTTAATTTTTCTACATATTGTTGGGCTTTTGTTGCAGCAATTGCACCATCGGATGTTGCTGTAACGATTTGGCGTAATTCTTTAACTCTCAAGTCACCTGCAGCATAAACCCCTGGAATGTTAGTTTCCATGTTGTCATTAGTTGGTACAAAACCACGAGAATCTAAAGTAACTTGCTCTTTAATTAATGCAGTATTTGGACTACTTCCCGCAAAAACAAACATCCCAAATGAACCATCTTCAGCACTTGCTTCAAAGATTGATTCTTCCCCCGTTTCATTGTTAACAAAAACGGCTTTTTGAAGAACACCATCTCCAGATATTTCTTTCACTTCAGTATTATAAGTAATTTCGATATTTGGATGCTCTTTAGCTAAATTAGCAGTAGCAGGGGCACAAGTAAAGTCAGGTTCACGAATTATCATGTGGACTTTTTTAGCATATCTTGTTAAGAAGACTGACTCTTCTGCCGCAGCAAAACCACCACCCAAAACAAAAACATCCATACCAGTAAATAGTTCTCCATCACATGTTGAACAATAGGCAATTCCACGCCCTGTAAACTCTACTTCACCTGGAAAACCAATTTTATTTCGTGATGTGCCTGTCGCTAACATCACCGCATACGCTTTAATTTCAGTTCCTTCTGCATCTGTTAATATTTTTACATCACCATCAAGAGTTGTTTTTACAATTTCACCTGTCAAAAACTCGCAGCCAAAAGATTCTGCCTGTTCGTGCATTTCTTCGATCAGTGTTGGACCGGTCGCATCCTTCACTCCTGGGTAATTGGCAATCATTGATGTTGTCACCGTTTGTCCACCAATTTTATTTTTTTCAATAATTACAGTATTAAGCATTGAACGTCCTGCATAAATACCAGCAGATAAAGCGGCTGCTCCGGCACCAATAATAGCTAAATCATATATTTTTTCAGTCATTTTTTTACCGTCCTTAAAAAAAGACTGGAAACGATTATCCCAGTCTCTTATATTTTAATCTGGTATTTCAAAGCTGCTCCTTCGTCAACTTCAATGAATTCAATCAATTGAAAATACACAATTGGTTGGATTCATCTCCAGTTGCTTGAAGCAAAACGCCTTTAAATACACTCTTTTATATTTTACCTACTAAGTCTAAACTCGGAGCGATTGTATCTTCGCCTGGTTTCCAGTTTGCTGGACAAACTTTATCTCCATGTTCTTCAACAAAGATAGCTGCTTCTAATTTACGAACTAATTCTTCAGCATTACGTCCGATTCCCATATCATGGATTTCGTATGCTTTAATTTCACCACGTGGATTTAAAACAAATGAGCCTCGGTAAGCTTGACCTGCTTCCTCTTCCATGACTTCAAAGAAACGGGAAATCTTTCCATTTGAGTCAGCTAACATCGTATATTCAATTTTACCGATTGTATCTGTTGCATCAGCCCATGCTTTGTGGACAAAATGACTATCTGTAGATACAGAGTAAACTTCACAGTCTAGTTCTTTAATTTTTGCATAGTGATCTTGTAAATCACCTAATTCTGTCGGACAGACGAATGAAAAGTCCGCTGGGTAGAAGAAGAAAATACTCCATTTACCTAAAACATCTTCTTTATTTACCGTAATAAACTCACCTTGACGATAAGCATCTGCTTGAAAATCAAATAATTCTTTATTAATCATATTAGACATGAAAAAAGCCTCCTATTTGTTTGTTAATTACTACACTAGTTATCCTAACAAATTAAAATAAGTTTGTCAAAAGAATAATTATAAATAAGATTAATTATCAATTATCGTATAAACCTTTTATTTAATAGTACTTATAACTAAATATCACTAGATATTTTAAATGAGAATATTTTTTTTAAAAACTACTTTAAGAATAAAGTTATACACATATTAACAGGTTTATCCACAACATATAGTGGTTGTTCTTATTTCGTTCTCACAATATATCGTATACATATTTCTTTCTTTATTATCAATTATAAAAAAAGACCGTCCTTTCTAATAATCAGAAAAAGATGGTCTTCTTTTATTCATTTTATGCGAGAAAAGGGACTCGAACCCTCACAGAGAATATTCTCTACAAGATCCTTAGTCTTGCGCGTCTGCCAATTCCGCCATTCTCGCTCATTCGTTCTTTTATAAAAACAAATCTAGACAAACTATAACGATTTATCACTCATTTGTCAAATGCTTTAAAGAACCACCACATTGACAACTATATTTTTTAATATCTATTCTGCGTCTGCGTTTTATCAATCCTCGGCATTTTTGACACTCATAATATTGATAGCTAATCTCTTTATTCTCAACCACACTTTTAACAAATCGACTTCCGCCTGTTTTTTTCAACAATTCTTTAAACTCTCGGTCTTTATGTTGATAGCCCTTATTTTCAAGATGTAAATGATAATGGCATAATTCATGCTTAATAACACCCACCAACTCTTCTTGTCCATGTTTTTCTAACACAAGAGGATTAAAATCTAACTGGTGGCTAGATAAATGATATCTGCCACCAGTTGTTTTTAATCGTTTATTAAATGTTGCTTGATGAATGAATGGTTTATTAAAAAATTGAAGCGAAATTATCTCCACTAATTCTTGCAATTCATCATTTGTCATCCTTAACCTTCAATCTTATTTTGAGCAATTGGGATCATTGAAAGTGCGATTCTTTTCTTCTTAAGATCAATAGAATCTACCCACACCGTCACCACATCACCAACTGCCACAGCATCAGTCGGATGTTTGATAAATTTATTACTTAACTTAGAAATATGAACCATACCATCCTGTTTCACACCAATATCAACAAAGGCACCAAAATCCACTACATTACGAACGGTTCCTTGAAGTTCCATGCCAGCTTTTAAATCTTCCATACTTAAAACATCTTGTCTTAAAAGTGGTGCAGGCATCTCATCTCTCATATCCCGTCCTGGTTGCAGTAATGCTTTTAAAACATCTTCTAATGTTTCTTTACCAACTTCAAGTGATTGGCTTAATGTTGAAATGGATATTTTTTCTAAAATTTGCTTAGACTCAGCTGTTCCTAGAGCTTCTAAAGAAACACCCGCTTCTTTTAGCAATTCTTTAACAGTTTTATAACTTTCAGGGTGGATACCAGTATTATCTAAAATGTTTTTCCCATTTGGGATTCTTAAGAACCCAACGGCTTGTTCATATGCTTTAGGTCCTAATCTTGGAACCTTTTTAAGTTCTGTGCGACTATTAAAAATACCATTTTCTTCTCTGAATAAAACCACATTTTTGGCAGTTGTTTTATTTAAGCCAGAAACATGTTGTAATAGCTGTGCACTAGCTGTATTAACATTCACTCCAACTTGGTTGACTGCCGTTTCAACCACAAAATCCAGCTGTTCAGTTAAGCGTTTTTGAGCCACATCATGTTGATATTGACCGACACCAACTGCTTTAGGATCAATCTTGACTAACTCTGCCAAAGGATCTTGTAAACGTCTAGCAATACTAGCTGCACTCCGTTCTTCAACTTGTAGATCAGGAAATTCTTCACGAGCAATCGCACTTGCCGAATAAACTGAGGCGCCAGCTTCATTGACAATCACATAGAAAACTTCACGTTTGAGTTGTTTTAAATTCTCAGAAACAAAAACTTCAGACTCACGACTAGCTGTCCCATTTCCAATAGCAATCATCTCAACTTTATATTCTTCAATAAAAGAAATTAATTCTTTAGGCGCTTCACTTCTTTTGGCTTGTGAAGCAGGTTTATGAGGATAAATTACTTTAACTGCTAATAATTTTCCAGTAGCATCTACAACAGCTAACTTGCAACCTGTACGATAAGCAGGGTCAAATCCTAAAACAACTTTTCCTTTTAATGGTGATTGCAATAGAAGATTTCTTAAATTTTCCCCAAAAATAGAGATAGCTTGCTCATCTGCTTTTTCTGTTAATTCCCCACGAATTTCACGCTCAATCGACGGTCCTATAAATCGTTTATAGCTATCTTCATAAGCTAAACGAATATATTTTGTTGCTGAACTTGTCTCACTTTTTATAATTTTTTTATCTAAATAATTAAATACTCGAGCTTCTTTTATAGAAAGACTAACCTTAATGACACCCTCTTTTTCACCACGATTAGCTGCTAGCACGCGATGTGAAGCTATTTTTTTCACAGGCTCAGAGAAATTATAATACATTTCGTAGACAGCCGTTTCATCTAAAGAGACATCCTTTTCTGTTGTTTCAAAAATACCATTTTGCCATACAAAATCACGTAACCACGCTCTATAAATTGGTTCATCACTAATCATTTCAGCAATAATTTCATGTGCACCAGCTAAAACATCCTTTACTTCTGATAGCTCATTTTCTGGATTAATGAAAGTTGCAGCTTTAGCCTCCACATCTTCATTTTCTGGAAATTCTAATAACCATACAGCAAAAGGTTCTAAACCATTTTCTTTAGCAATTGTTGCTTTTGTTCTTCTTTTTTGTTTATAAGGACGATATAGATCCTCTACTTGTTGCATTTTTTCAGATGCATTAATTTTCTTTTCTAATTCAGGTGTTAACTTGCCTTGTTCTTCAATAATTCTTAAAACTTCTTCTTTTCTTTTTACTAATCCTTGGATATAGGCGAAACGCTCTTCAATTTCTCTAATAGCAACTTCATCTAAGCTTCCTGTCATTTCTTTACGATATCTCGCAATAAAGGGAACGGTATTTCCTTCTTCTAAAAGCTTTAAAACTGTTTTAAGTTGTGTATTTTTATAACTATTTAATTCTTGTTCTAGTAATTTAAAAGCTTGTTGTTCTTGCATATTTTACTGCTTCCCCTCATTAAAAAAATATTTATCAATGTAATAAGATACCCTTAAGTAATAAGTATCTAAATATGTCGATAATTCACTATACCCTTTTAAAAGGTTTAACGTCGACTTATCCATGGTAACATATTTTTTATTGAAAATTGATTTTTTTACTTCATATTCAAGATCTTCTTGGAAATCATCCACATCTTCAATAAAAGGTGCACACCACTCTAAAAAGGCCGTATTTTTATCAATATCATCCATTATAAAAACTTGATCCCATCTGAATGTTAAAAATTTAAATGCCATAATGTATTTTTTATATTCCGAAGATTTAATCCTTACATCTGTATAATCATCTGTATCAAAAGAACTTAGATACTCTTGAATTTTAACTTCATCTTTTACTTGATCTTTTTTTCTAATGTTAATTAATTCTTCTGTCACTACATCTTCCACATATGGATCTGCTTCGTAGGTAAAATATTCATAATCATAATCATAGTCATATTCGTAATCATAGTCTTCTTCTTCGATGACTGCTTGCACTTTTTGAGTATCCTTTTTCGGTGCTTCTTTCACGGTTCTATCATCTCGACCAGTTTTTCCTATGTCAGTTACCACTCGTTCTTCTAGCTTAGTAATTTGTGTGTTTAGTAAGTGAATTTCTTGACGGTAAGAGTATGCTTCATTATTAAGTTCTGTAAATTTCATTTCTAGCGTTTCATATTTATCTTCCCAGTCTTCGATATTGGCAAATTTTGCTTGTTTTATTTCAAGATTTTCTATTTTTTCTTTTAGTAAATCGTTAGTGACTTGAATATTTTTGACTTGGATATTTTTTTGAAGAAGCTCTTCTTCTAATTCTTTATATTTCTCTTGATTTTCCTGTTTAGTCAGTTCATAATTTTTGATTTTTTTATCATACTGAATGATTTTTTTATCTTTTTCTTCACGGTTTAATCTTTCTTGAGCTAATTTTTGATTCACTTCTTTTAGTTCAATCATAACTTTTTGATGTTCATTTTTTTCCAGTTTTATCTGTTTTTCAGATTCTTTTAGATTATCTTCTAAATAGCCATGGTCTTCTCTTGCTTTACCAATTAAATTTTCTTGATTTGCTTGTAACTTTTCTAGTGATTCATTCAATCGTTTATTAGTATTTTCATATTGCTGAACCACTCTTTGTGTGTCCGAAAGTTCTGTTTTCAATGCCATTTTTTCTTTAAATATTTCTTTTAGCTTTGTTTCCACCTGAGACATTTGAGCCAAACGATTTGTATCTAACTTATTTTGTTTTAACATCTCATTAAGTTTTAGATTCGCTTTATCTAATTGCACATTCATTTCAGCATTGATATTGTCTTTAGTGGTTAGTGCTTGAATTTTTCTGGCATAGTCTTTAATTTCATTGTTTAACTTATCAATTTGACCTTCTTTTTGGTTTATCAAAGTGGTTACTTCTTTTAGCTTCATCTCGTATGTCAATGTATGGTGACTACTAACTTCTCTTAACTGATTATTCTCTTCCATTAATCTTTGTTCTTTCACTCTAAACGCTTCAACTTGTTGCTCATAAGCTGATATTTTTTTTTGGAGGTTATTAATATCCGTTAAAAGTGTTTTTTCAGTGGAAAGCATTTTAGCATCGATACTTTTTTCCATATTATCAAGACTTTGTAAAAAGTTCTCTTGTTGTTCAACCTCTAGAGTCATTTGTTTGATAAGATCATCTTGTTCTTTTAGTCGCTCCTCATAATTCGTAGATAACGACGGTAACGTTTCTGTTTCTTCAATTTCATTTAAATACGATCCTAAGACTTGTTCACCAACTATCTTTTTTGTTACCTTTTCCAAACATTCATTTAAAATATTGATTGCTGTAAAAATAAGATTTCTAATTTCAGTGCTAGATAAGTCCTCGATTACTTTAAACGTTATAAAAAATTTCGTTGTATTGTCTTCTTTAATTTGAATAAAAGCTCGATTAATAGGATAAGCCTCTAAGACTCTCTCCCACTCTTTTACAGTGACACGCCCAACAATTGACACATATGTTTCTTCTAAAAATTCATTTTTCCAACTAAGCTCTAATTGATTAAATGTTCCTTTTTCTTGATTTTTAGGTATTATTAACAGGCTTCGATCATTATTTTTTACTCTCTCTTTTTTAAAGATACGATAATTTATATTAAACTGATTCATTTCCATTTTATATCCCTCTCTTTTATAACAGTTCTTCTAAAATTTGGGTTCCCATTTTTGACTATTAAAATATTCAATGTCTTGAATTATTTTTTTATCACTAAAAATCACACCATGGATAGAACCTCCGTATACACCACCGCCATCTATGCCAATTTTATCATCAAATAACCATAGACTTGTTTGACTATTATCTTTATACAAATAACTCGTTGGTGTATGTCCAAAAACAATCTTCTTATTTGTTTTATTTGGTAAACGGTGAAATGGTTCTCTAATCCATAAACAGTCTCTTTCAGATGTGTCTTGCCAATCCTTTAATAACAAGTTAACTCCCGCATGAACACACACATAATCTCTCCATTCAAAATAATAAGGAAGTGATTCTAAAAAGATAAGCAGTTTTTTATATCTCGTTTGAATCATCATTGAGATCTCTGTAGGTGAGTATTCTTCAAGTGCTCCTTCGTGTAATAAGCTTTCAATAGTTTCCCCGCCGCCATTTAAAAGATAGTTTGGATATCTTTTTTCAGGATCTTTTAAAAAATCCAAAAACAGTTGTTCGTGATTACCCCTTAAGTAAACAGCCCTTTTATTTTTCACTAATTCACTACCTAAAAACAAACATTCTTTAGATTTTTTCCCACGATCTAATAAATCACCTATTAAAACTAATTGATGTAAATTTTCGTCCACATGATTTAGTAGTGATTTAAACAATTCATATTCTCCGTGTATATCACTTATAACAAATAAATATTTTCTCATTTATATCCCTCCTAAATAAAAAAAGGCTGACTTAAAAGCATCAACCTCTTCATGTCATATAAACTTACTTCTGAGTTCGAGTCAGAAAAAATCAACTATTTTTTTAAGTAGATCGTTCAGAAAATTACTCTTGTGAGAAGTTTAATTGAACACCAGGCGCATCTAATGCTATTTCAGTTAACTCAAATGCCATACGTTCAATCAAGACAAACAAAGGTCTCACAAGCTCATTAACTTCTTCTGATGATAGATCCTCAATTTTTTCTATCTTTTGATCTACTACTTGTACAAATTGGGCAACATCGCCAGATAAAATAACTTTATCTAAAACAATTTTAAACTCAATTCGTAAGCCTAAAACCGAATTTTTTTGTGCATCAATATTCATTTCTTCTTTAATTTCAAAAGGATTCAAGCTGACATTAATAGCTGTTTCTTCTGTATGATCTTCTGGTAAAGCATCATAGTGAAATCCTTGAACAAATTCTTGCTGTCTAATTAATTCCATAAAAGTTACCTCTTTCAACTTCTTCTTTTATATTTTATAGTTTTTGTTTCTCCACTTCTATTTTACAATAAAACCGTCTTAAAAGAAATCTAAAATTACAAACTCCTTTTAGTATGATCATTATGTTATATTTTATATTCATTATTAAAATAAGTACCTTTATTATTAATTATGCTTTGTTTTGAATACATGCCTTGATATATAACAACTTTAACCCGTTTCATCTAGTGAATATTTACATACTAAACATTTATTATATATATAATAAGCTATGTGTTTTGTCTATTATTAGTTTTTTAAAATTATTTTTGTTATTTAAACATACTTTTATCTCTTTTATTAACTATTTTTACAAAAAAAAGATACTATCAAAGAAAAAAATTCCTTAATAGCATCCAAAAAATATATCTATTTAAGCCATCTATCATTACTATTTCTTAGTGAATGGGTCTAGCATTTTTTATTGGAAAAATACTCATTTTGACAATTCCCTTAATTTCATCCTCATTATACAAGCCATTTTGCCTACTATCTGTTACATTTTGTCGATTATCGCCTAGAAGAAAGTACTTTCTCTCTGGGATATTTTTGGTTCCTTTTTTTAGACCAACAATGTGCTCTGTATCAAAATTAGATGTGTAAACTTTTTTTGAATTTTTCTTTTCGTATTTAAAATTAATAAAATTAGCTTTCAAGTAATCTTCTTCATACGTAGAATGATTAACTGATAAAACATCATCTTTCATTTGAATAGTATCACCTGGCATACCGATTACGCGAAGGACATCTTTTTTTCCATCTCTATTAATTATCACAACATCAAAACGACTGAAGGAAGAACTTTTTTGATACAGCAATGTTTCTCCAGAGGCTACTTGCTCTGTCATGCTTTTGCTCGAAGTAGTATAGCGGTCATACTTAAATATAATAATTCCTGATACACTTAAAATAATAACTAATAACAGTCCCACAACTAAATTAAAAGTAGAATACTTAATACTCCATTTTTTTTTGGCTTTTTGCTTATTTCCTAACGCCTTCTTTAAAGCTTGCTTTTCTTCAATTTCATTAAACATTCTTTGTAGATCACTATCTATTGAAGTAACATGTTGTTGTTTTTTCTTTTTCTTTTTTTTGCCATCATTTTTCTTTTTAGGAAAATTTCGGTTAGATAAAACATCCCAAACTGGATTAGTATTCATATCCATTTCTGGTAAATAATTTTCTTTTTTTCCTTTTTTTGTCAAAATTAAACTCCTTTCTTTAGAACTTATTCATTATCTAGTCGTTCTTTTTCTCTGTAAACATTCATTTTTTTACTAAACAAGGTGCCATTGGTTGGAGGAGTGTAGGTAATAGCGTTAGCACCTGCTTCTATCGTTTCTATGATTGATTCATCCGTTGGTCCACCAGTTGCCATTATTGGGAAATCCGGGAAATCTTTTCTAATCAGTCTCACGATATGTGCTGTATCTTTTCCTCCACTAACATTTAAAATTTTTACACCCGCTTCAATTTTTTCTTTAACATCAGTAAATTCAGAAGTAATGGTACCGATAATCGGGATATCAATCATCTGTGATATATCATAAATAGTTTCTTTAGAGGTAGGTGCATTAACTACGACACCTATCGAACCATTTGCTTCTGCGAACATACTCATATTAACTGATCGATTTCCTTGTGTTAGTCCTCCACCTACACCAGAAAATACGGGAACATCTGCTGCTTCAATGATACATTTAGTGATAGTAGGATGTGGTGTAAAAGGATAGACTGCGATAACCGCGTCAGCGTCAATATTTCTTACAATAGCAATATCGGTTGAATAACAAATTGATTTAATTCGTTTGCCAAATATTTTGATTCCTGTACAATTTCTAATAATATTAGGGACATTTATAATATCTTTTCTTAATGGTGTTACTATTTCTGGAATTAACCGTTTTTCATTTTTCATAAGGCGCTCTCCTATAAAAAAAGAGGCTGACTCGAATGCCAACCTCTTTAAATTTTTTAACATCTCTCAAAGATACAAAATAAAAAAATAACTTTTCTAGCCTATTATCTTTTATTTATCATACTGATATAACTCATATTTTTCAATCACACTAATCACTTTTGATGCGTAATCAGGGTCTGTTGCATAACCAGAGGCTTGGAGTGCTTTGGCTGCTGTTGTATAATCTGATGCTAACAACACACCTTGATATAGATAAGGATCCCAATCTACCCCATTAACAAACAATAACGTATGATCCTTCATGCAATCACTCCAGCTAGCATATACTTTAAAATTAGCATTAATTTCAATCCATTTACCATCTTTAAATTCTTTTGTCTTTAGTTTAACAGAATCGTCATGAGGACTAAATGACTTTATCCCAAAGAGATTATTATATTTAGCACTCAATTCACTTCTTCCCCAATCAGATTCTAAGATTGCTTGACCTAGAATAATGCTTGGTAAAATCCCATGAGCTTGATTTAACTCTTTAGCTACTGGAACGAGTTGGTTAATAAATTCTTCTTTTTCTAAAGCCATATCTTCAACTGGGACGCTCACATCATCACTAGGGGTAGTTAGCCCTCTTAAACTCAACATAAAAACAAATATTCCTATTCCTATAATAACTATACTTAAAAAAATAGGGATTTTATTTAAGCCAACTGGGGCATAATTTTTTCTTTTCGCCATTATTTACCTACTTTTTTTAGTTGTTCGATATATTCTTCTAAAACAAGCTGATTTTTAGTCATATACTCAGCGTTTTCTTTTCCAACATAACGAATGTGCCATGGTTCGTAATTGATACCGGTTAGTTTTTCCTTACCTTTTTTATATCGAATGACAAAACCATAGTGATTAACATTTTCATCTAACCATTTTCCAGCATCAGTTTCACCAAATTCTTCTTCTAGCATATTTCCCTCTTCGTACCATTTTACATCTAAAACATCTAAGGCAAGTCCAGTATGATGCTCACTCAAGCCTGGAACTGTTAAATACTTCATTGCCAACTCTTTGGCCTCAGATTCAGAATAATCTTGGTAAAGATAATTTTGAATATCTCTTGCCACAATTTCTTCTTGTTCAGCTACAGAACGATAAGATGAAATAATGGTCAACTCAAAACCTGCCTTTGCAGCCGCTTCAGATAAAGCTAGGTATTCATCATGAATACGACTATCCACTTTATGACCATCTGGTAATTCTTTCAAATTAGTTGGTTCTTCTTTTATCTGATGTTCATTATTAACGAGTATTAAGTTCCAGTCATCTAATTTCCCAGGTAAATGGCTTTCTTCTTTCTTGACTACTTGCTCTGTTGATATGGTTGTGGTCTCTTTTTTATCTTTATTAGATTTTTGAGTATGAAAAATAATTGCTAGTCCAACAAATAAACAAGTAATTATGATAAATATTTTTTTTGCCATAAACCTCTACAAATCCCCTTATTTTTCTGCTTCTTCTACGTTTTGATTATATGTTTCTATTAAGTTCTCGTCTACCCATTCAATTAAATCAACCTGAGACTCAGCTATTTGCTGTTGAATGGTTCCTGGCATACAGAATTCTAATATATCATCATAACCCCATTCACCGTAACTCATAAAAATACGAAGATTCACCATATTTTTTTTAGGATAAGCAGTTTCTTTTTTATCTGATACACTTTGTTGAGTAATCATCTCTACTTTTGTCATACCTGTCTTAATCCATTCTTTAGCTATAATAGATTTTAGTCGCTTATATTCTGAAACAACATAATTTCTTTTTTCTGGAAATAGAATGGTCTGTCTGGCTATTTTTTGAATTAACATCCATTCATAATCAGAAAACAGACTTTTTAATTTTTGCATTTTTTCATTTGATAAGGATTGCTGACCTTTTTTCCATTTTATCCATTCTTCATAAGGTATTGCTAAAAAATGTTCACAAAATAATTTTTCGCTAACAAACTGATCTTTTATTCGATCTAGTAAAATATTAACAATTGCTTGATGCATCGTTTTCACACACCTTTCATATTTTCTGTAACTTTTTAGTTAAATCACTCTCTACTATTTTACCCTTTACTTAAAAAAAAAGCATCTTTTATGCAAATTTATAAGAAATTTTAATAACTATTTTTCTTGATTGAAATTAACCTTTATATCAATAAAAGTTTGAGTTTCCGTTAAAAACTGATACAATCTCGCCCTGTTCTCAAATTCTTTTCTGCTTGTTGGTAGCTCCTTAGTTTCATAATAAATCATTGTATCGGAGACTTTTTCTTTTAAAAGCACCCCATCATTATTTTCTGCATAATTTATATAAATGTAATCCAACAATTCTTTTATTTTTTCAGAAACATCTGTAGCCACATCAATGTTTTTTATCAAATCAATCATATCTTCCAATACTTTTAACTGCATCCATCTCATTTGAAAATAACTAATTTCATAGATATCTTTACTTAGTAGCTGGTTATCTAAATGATTTTTAGCATACTGTTCTCCTTGTTTAATACTTTTAGCAACTCCTTCAACAATCAAGTCACAATCTAAAATGGCTCGTTTATCATCTAATGTTTCTGACATTTTTTTTAATAAGAATTTAATCGCATCATCCACTCTTTTTTTGTTAGTTTCTATTTCTTTTTCTACATTCGGCATGTACAAATTAGAAATTAAAGCTAAACCGACACCTACTAAGAGTAATAAAATGGCATTTTTTACTAAATCTCCAGACATACTTTTTTCATTTAAAAAATGGGTGACTAATACTGAATTAACTGGAATTGCTTCTGACATCTTGAATTTTGCTGCGATTGGAATATACAATAATAAATATACACCAAATGCAATCGGAGTATATCCTAATAAATAATAACTTCCAAAAGATATTAAAATAGCGACAAACAACGCCAAGATACGTCCAATTCCAACTTTAAAAGAAGATGTTTTGGTATTTGTAACACTTAAAATAGCAATAATACCAGCCGTTGATGGGTACTTTAAACCTAAATAATTAGCGATAATAATTGCTAAAGTTGCTGTTATGACTGTTTTTATCGTTCGTAAACCTATTTTCATTTTTACACTCCTCACATACCTTCTATTAAAAATCATAAATACTTTTACGTCAAATACTAGCAGAATCTAGTTCTTTCGTATATTATATAACTTACAGGGGGAATTTAAAATGAAACGTAAATGGGTAGCCATTTCATTTTTATTGAGTACTTTATTTTTTATCACTTCTTGTGGCATCACACAAGAACTTGATGAATCTTTAGCAGTTTCTAAAGAACTAAACGTTGTTATTGGACAACAGGAATCAATTATTAAAGACTTATTGAAAACTGTTGAAAAAATTGAACCTTCTTTCGAAAAAGATATGGATGCTAAACCTAAAACCGGTCTCTTCCAAGAACAAGAAGGAGATCTTTATAAAAATTTCAATAAACGAAAAGAATTATTAGATGAATTAGTTGCTGGACAAAAAGAAGTCAAAAAATACCGTAAAGATCTTAAACGCATAAGTAGTAAGGAAGCCATTGATGTTGATAATGATAAACTTCGGCTCATTAGTAGTAGTTTAAAAATTATCGAAAATAATTATGATTCCTTAATACTTTATATGCAAACTGGTTTTGAACAAGAAGAGCTTCTATACGAAAACCTTCCTGTTGATAATCTAACTGAACAAGCTTCCATTATTGATCGAACTTATGGTTCTGTAACTATGGTTGCTGAGGAATCCATCAGTAATATGGAGTACACATCAAGCTTGATTAAAAATTTTCTTAAACAGGCCTCAGTGAATAAACATTAGTTAAAAAAAACAGCCACAATTTTTTGCATCTAAATTGCAAAAAATGTGGCTGATTTTTTATTATTCTGCTTTTTCTTGAACATTAACAATATTTTTAGACCCTTTTGAGGCGAAATTTTCTAGTAAATCTTTCACATCAAGTCCTGTTGTTTCTTTCAACGTTTCTTGAGAAGAGGCTAAAAGGTTAGTCGCATAATTAGTGATCCGATTGGCACCACTATCTTTTCCACCTTCTCCAGTATCAACAACCGTAATTTTCTCAATATTACCAAGAGGTTGAGAAGCTTCTTTCACAAGTTCTGGTAACATTTCAAGTACCATACTTAGGACAGCTGCTTCACCATATTGTTTGAAGGCCTCTGCAATTTTTTCTTTTGCTTCGGCTTCAGCTTGACCTTGAGCTAAAATAGCATCTGCCCGTGCTTGTCCATCCATACGAACTTGAGAAGCGTTTGCTTCAGCCATTGCTTCCACTCTGAATTTTTCTGCTTCGGCTTCGGCTACTTCACGTGCTTTTGAAGCAAGTGCTTCTTGTTCTCTCGCATAACGATCCGCATCTGCTTTTTTCTTCACTTCTGAGTCGTATTGTTTCTCACGACGAATAATTTCTTTTTCTTCTAATTCAATTTGTTTTTGACGCTCAATAACTTTAACTTCCATCTCTTGAGCCACAACTTGTTGTTGTGCAACCGCACTTTCTAAGTTATACGCTTGATCCGCTTTGGCTTTCGCAATATCTTGTTCTTGCTTATAAGCTGCTAATTTTAATTCTTTGTCTTTTGCCGCTTCAGCGATTTCTGTTTGACGACCAAGTTCGGCTTGTTGAGATTCTTTTTCAGCTTGAGCCTTTTTAATGCGTGTTTCTTTTAAAGCTTCTGCCTCAGCGATTTCAGCATCACGTTTTACTTGAGCAATACGTGGTTTCCCTAATGAATCTAAGTACCCATTCTTATCACGAACATCTTTAATCGTGAATGAAACAATAATCAGTCCCATTTTAGCCAAATCCACACTGGCAACTTCTTGAACGCTTTGACTAAATTTATCACGATTTTGATAAATTTCTTCAACTGTCATTGATCCTAAAATCGAGCGTAAATGACCTTCTAAAACTTCACGTGCTTCATTTTCTAACTCTTCACGTGTCTTACCTAAGAATTGCTCAGCAGCAGTTGCTATTTCTTCAACTGAAGAGCCGATTTTAATAATTGATGTTCCATCAGCCATAACCGGTACACCTTGCTCTGTATACACTTCTGGTGTTGAGACATCTAATTTACTTGAGAGTAAGCTTAAACGATTGGAACGTTGGAAGACAGGGAGTACAAAAGCTCCTCCTCCACGAACAATTTTTAGTTTATTGCCACCTTGATCTTGATGAACATTTTTAGCACCTAAATAGCTACCACTGATAATTAACGCCTCATCTGGTTTTGCTGTTTGATATTTTGAAACAAAAACTACTAAAAGCATTAATACAATAATTCCAACTAATATAATTGGTAAAAATAAAATCCCCATAATTTAACAATCTCCTTTTAAATAAAGTTTTCTTTATATGGAACGACATAACAGACACGGTCCTTAATCTCAATCACTAAGACATCTGATCCTGCTTTGACCTCTTCAACTTGAGGTTTATAATAACTTGCTGGTCGAGTAATAGTTCCTGTCACACTTGATATTTTAATTTCCCCCATACCTTTAAGTGGGATAGGCGTAATCACCGTAGCTTTTTGACCTTCTAAATCCTTTTCTGTAATCGCAATACTCGATTCTGAATTTTTAAGTGGTACCAATATGTAGAAATTCATCAAAAAGACTATAATAGTCGCTATTCCACCGCTAATAAGAAAGACAACAAGACTTTTTAAATTAAAAAAATTCTCACCTATAATTCCGAATAGTGAGGTGAACGCTATCCATGGCACCATTAACATTGGGTCAAGTGGGCCATCAAAATCAAAAATATCACCGAAAATAAATAATAGGATGGATATAACAGTACAGCCAATTAAAATATATAAATAGATCGTATCTAATGGATAACCAGCTATCACTTTCTTCTCACTCCTTTCTAACTAGCTTAACATTATTCTACCAATATTACAGATAAAATAATAGTATATTCGTTATAATTATATGTTGGCGTTAACAATAAAAAGAAAACGTACATTGGAAACTATTTTTTATCATTAATATAAGCCATTGCAACAAAACACATTATTTTTGCAACTTATAAAAAAAGAATTTTAATGATAAACTAATCTTGCTATTCTATAGGTGTTAGGAGGACAATATATGAAAATAAACGTTAAATATTTAGAGGAAAAGAATAAAGATGAACTTGATATTATTAGCCATCCTAGTAATCAGTTACTATTAGATAAATTAACTAAAACTATCCAAATACCACAAACTCTAATAGTCACACAACCGAACAATAATCGACAAAAAATTATTACGATTTCTGATATTGAGGCAATAACTACTTTAGGTCATGTATCTAAAATAATTCTTACTAATCAAGAAAGTTATTTTTATCCTAAAAGAATCAAAGAACTAACTTTTTTAACTCAAAATAATTTATATCAAATTAACCAATCAACCATTATTAATTTAAATCATGTCTATACTTTCCAAGTTGAAAAACATGCTCGTTTAGAAATTATTACAAAAAGCCAACAACACTACATTGTCAGTCGTCACTATGTTAAACAAATAAAGGAGAGATTGCTATGTTTCAACAGTTAAAAAATTCATTCATTCAAACAACATTAGGTTCTATCATTTGGGTAACATTTTTAGCTACATTACTTTTTCATAATCAAAATGTTCCTTTTAACTTTTTTTGGCATATTCTAGCTATCGGTAGCTTATTCGGTATCGTTTTTGGTATTTTATATCCTTATCTTTGGAAATATTCCACATTAAAGGCGAGTTTTAATATTATAATTAGTACCTTCATTAATTCTGTGTCCAGTTTTTTAGTGGTTTATCTTTTTTCACCAGAAATGTTTTTATCCATCAAGCCTTATCTATTAGTTTTCATTATTTTAACATTTATTGGTCACCTAATTACTTATTATTTCTATGCCAAATCAGAAACAAATAAACAAGTCAAAGAATTAAATAAATTACTATCTTAAAAAAATAAGGAATATAAAGAGAACTGTGATATAAACAAATCACAGTTCTCTTTTTTGAATAATCATTAACGTTTCTTCCAGTTGCTTGGAGCTAATCGCTTTTTCACCACCCTGTTTTAGTCCGGGATAAAAAATCTGCGCCTTCGGTAACTTCACAAACAGCAATCAATCCTAAAACCATGGATTGTTTGCTGTTTCCTCCAGTTACTCGGAGCAAAGCGATTTTTTATCCACTCTGATTATTCATTCGATTTTAGGGCTTCGATCATATCGACTTTCGTCAATCTTCGGTGCATGAAAAACATAACTACAAGTGAAAATAAAATAGTTAACAGTGCTGAATAGAGATAGCTTATCCAATGAATATCAGGTGGAAACATCATCATGTCGACTTCTGCTGTTTGTAACACAAAACCGTGGAGTAATTTTCCTAAAATACATCCTAGTAGAATCCCTAAGAAAGTTAAAATATTATTTTCTCGGTAAACATACATCGTGACCTCTTTATTATAAAAACCTAGGACTTTGATTGTGGATAATTCTCTAATTCGCTCTGATATATTAATATTCGTTAAATTATACAAAACGATAAAAGCAAGCATTGCGGCTGAGACAATTAACACCCAAACAACGATATTTAAACTTCCCATAGTGTCATCCATCGCTTTACCAATTTGACTCGTAAAACTGACATTGATTACTTTTTTAGTATCCATTAATGATTCAGCTAATTTTTCTTCTGATTTTTTAGTTAACTTATCTTTAAATGTTAATAAATCAACATTATAATCAGGCTTTTCTCCAAACGTTTTTTCATAATAAGTAGGCGTCATATAAATAAAATGCATCGCATAATTTTCTACAATGTGGCTGATTTTTACTTCTCTCGTTTCATCACCACTTGCCTTTATTTGGAGCATGTCACCTTCTTTTAATTCATATAGCTTCCCTAACTTCTCATTAATAATTACACCAGAATCATCTAATGAATATAATTTTCCTGATTCCCGATTTTTAAAAGTGATAAAATCATGTAGCCCTTTCTTATCTTTTGGTGTATCAACTACCACTTCCTGTTTTTTATAACCATCATTAACAACTTCTACCGTTTTTTGAGACAAGGTTAAATGGGAAGCGTAGACATCTAGCCCATCTCTTTCTTTTTCATAGATTTTAGTTTCTGATTCTGTCGCCTCTGGATTATAGACAACTGTCGCATCGTAATGCCAGATTTTAGAAAATTGGATATCCACAATGTCACCAATCGAATCTTTTAATCCAAAGCCTGTAATAATCATCGCCATACAACCGGCAATTCCTAAAACAGTCATTAGCATTCGCTGCTTATATCTAAATAAATTTCGAGCTGTCACTTTTTGATTAAAATTAAGTCGTGACCAAACCCACGTCAATTTCTCTAACCAGATTCGCTTACCAGGTTTGGGAGCTTTGGGTCTCATTAAAACGGACGGTGTGCTTAGTAAATCAACTCTAAGAACAATCATTGATGATAGCACAGTACATAAAAGCGCCACAACGACTGATTGCAATGAGTAACTTAGGTAGTAGGTAATAATGACTGGTGGCAAGTTATAAAGACTCCCATACGCATTATAAATCACTGACGGAAAGACATTAAACCCAATCACTAATCCTAATAAACTACCAATGACACTCGCCAATACCGCATATACAATAAATTTTTGAGCAATTTCAAAATTACTATAACCCAACGCTTTAAGTGTTCCTATCTCACCACGCTTTTCATCCACCATACGTGTCATCGTTGTCAAACAAATCAACGCTGCAATCATAAAAAAGAAAACTGGAAAGACTGTCGCAATCGAAGAAATCCGGTCCGCATTATCTTTATATTCTGTATAAGCTGGATTATCATTTCGATCTTGATACACATACTTTAAATCAGTCATCTCTTGTAATTCAGTTTCTTTATTTTTCAGATTGTTAGCTTCTTTTGTTAACAGCTCCTCTTGAGCTGCTAATTCTTTTTCAGCCGTATCTAAACTTTCTTTCACTTCACCAGGAATAGGTTGTCCCATTGTATCAGCTACTTTTAATTGCTCTTTCTGAGAACTAAGCTGATTTTGCGCTTCATCTAACTGTTTCTGACCTTCCCTTATTTTTTTTCTGCCTTCTTCGATTTGTTTCTTTCCATCTTGTTGAATCTTTTCAACACGTTCCTGTTCTCTTGCTGCTAATAACTGTTTAATTTCTTTTTCATTAGCCTTGATACGCTTATCATAATCCTTACTGTAACTCGTTAATTTTTCTGTATTATGATAACTAATAGACATTTCTGTAAAAACATCTGACTTAAAATCAGTTTTAGGAACGATACCAAAGATATCCACTGATCCCTTACCAACCGTTGTGTTTCCTCGCGAAACTTGGTCGATGTACAACGGACTATTAATCAAGCCAACAACTTGATAGCTTTCTTTTTTCAATTGGTCTTTTTCTGATTGAACAATAATCTTGTCACCAATTTTGTATTTTTTTAATTCTTTGGCTCGATTATCTAAAGCAACTTCACCAGTTTTTTCAGGTAATTTCCCCTCAATCAATCGTGGCTGATTTAAAGGTGACTGATTGTTCAAATCATATGACATCAAACGAATGATACTATTTTCATTTTTTTCCGTCACATCTAAAGTGTAACTACCTTCTACCTGATTCACATTTTTATTACTCTTAACCAAATCCAAATCTTCTTTTTCAAGACCAATAGGAGATATAATTTTAGCATCCATTAATTTCTGTTTTTTATAATAAGTATCTGCTGTATGAATCATGTCAGGTCCTGTTGCTTTAATCCCTGCATAAAAACAAACACCTAATAAAATAATTAATAAAATGGAAAAAAATCGAGCTTTGGATTGAAAAATTTCTCTTATGTTTGATTTTCGGAGTGCTTTTTTGCTCATTCCTCTACCTCCTACCATTCAATTTCTGTAACAGGCAATGGCTTGTCATTAACCTCAATGCTTCTTACTTTGGCATCATTCACTCTAATCACTCGATCAGCCATTTTGGCAATCTCAGAATTATGTGTAATAACAATGACCGTTGTTTTTTGTTTACGGCAAGTATCTTCTAAAATTTTCAATACTTGTTTCCCCGTTTCAAAATCCAAAGCGCCTGTCGGTTCATCACATAAAAGTAACTTAGGATTCTTGGCTAAGGCACGAGCAATGGCGACACGCTGTTGTTCTCCACCTGATAATTGAGAGGGAAAGTTTTGTTTTCTATGATCCAGATTAACTAAAGCTAAAACCTGATCAACGTTTAGCGCTTTATTTGATACTTGAGACGCTAGATCAACGTTTTCTCTAGCTGTTAAATTTGGTACTAAATTATAAAACTGAAACACAAATCCCACATCTAGTCGCCTATAAGTCGTTAATTCTTTAGTATTATATTTAGCAATATCCACACCATCAACGATAATTTGTCCCTCATCACAGCTGTCCATACCACCTAGAATATTTAAAACTGTTGATTTCCCCGCCCCACTAGGACCAAGAATCACAACAAACTCCCCTTCTTCAATAGAAAATGATACTCCGTTATTTGCGACAATCACATTGTCACCCATATGATAACGTTTAAAGATATTTTTAACTTCTACGTAGCTCATTATGACACCTCACTTTTCTTATTTATTAATTATATCAAAGTAACCATCATTTTATAAATAAAATCCGTTTTCTATTATCAAAAACGTAAAACGAACTGTTGTTCTTATTGTGTTTATCCTTTATAATATATGTATTACATTTAGGGGGAAAACAATGGCAAAGAAAAAACAACAAAATAAAAAACATCCAGCCACGATATTGATTGGTTTCATCATTATTTTAGGCTTAGCTTTTGCAGGGATTCAGATTCCTGATTTTTTTAATGACTGGTTACCAGCCACTCAAAAAACAACACAGGGACCAACAAGTAATTCCGGTGATAATCCTGGACCAATTGAACATGGCGAGGCTACTTTTACTGCTGAAGAATTAAAAGATAATAAAAAAGGTTGGGTTCATTATGGTGAGTATGACTCCTATCATCGACCAACCACAGCCGATGCTTTGATCACACCTAAAATGATTGGAACTGGTAGTAGTGCCAAACAAGAAATTAGACCACCTGGCTTCATTTCTGGTACTGATCCAAACAATCATTCACGTGGGCATCTAATCGGACGACAACTTGGCGGGAGTGGTGAAGAGCCCAAAAATTTAGTCACCCTTTATCAAAATCCGGTTAATACCCCCTTCATGACAAAATATGAAAATATGGTCCGAAAAGCCGCTGATAATGGGGAAACAATCCGTTACCGTGTCATACCAGTTTACGAAGGGGATGTTGGTATGCCTGTTGCAGTAAAAATGGAAGGTAAAGGACTAGCTAAGCATTCCAAAATCAACTTCAATGTCACGATTGAAAATAAAAAATAGGAGCTGGACTTAATGTTTAAAGAATTACAACATAAACTAACATCAACCGAACCACAGCACTATTTAGCACTCTTAAACGCACAAAATATTTCTGATTATCAAGGCTACCTTTTATTTAATCTAGCTAACTTAGATAACATCTTTTATCAAAATTTAGATTTTTTAAAAGACGATGATATTTGGGGCAAGGAAGAACTTCAAAACTATACTGTCTTTGCTCAAACCATTGACAATGATTATATCTTGGCGACAACGACTTCTGTACTAGTTATTCCTTATAGTCTAAATAAGAAAGACAGTGAAACCTTTGATTTAAGCATTAATGAATTCTTAATAGCATTAGAAAACCACACATTAAAGACAACAATACTATCTCTATAACTACTTATACAAAAAAGCTCACTAACATTTAGCATCAACAAAGTTAGTGAGCTAATTAATTTTATATAATCTGTTCTCACTCATTTATTATAGCCGACATTTTAACTAGACATGGTATAATTAATGAACATTAAATAAAGGATGTGACGATGGATGAGTCTAATTGTATTAATAGGCCCTCACGCTGTTGGAAAAATGACGGTTGGGAAAGAACTTGAAAAACAAATAGAAGGAAAACTTCTATTTAACCACCAAACCATTGATTTATACGCTAATTTTTTAGGCTACACCGAAGACGCTTTTCGTTTGTCCGATGAAACAAGAATCAATCTTTTTGAATCTTTTGTTAAGAACATTAAGACCAACTTAACTAAAACAATCATTTTTACAGTATTAGCTGATTTTGATAGTTCATCTGATATCGATTTTTTAGAAAAAATTGCCTCTATTTTTTTAAAAGAGCAACAAGTTGTTTATTTCGTTGCTTTAAACGCAGCTGTCGAGACTCGAATTAAAAGAAATATTCATGAAAATAGACTACAAGCTAAACCATCCAAACAAAATATTACCTTTTCTCAAAATGAATTAATCACTAGTATGGAAAAATATCGACTAGAGACTTCCCTAGAAGAACTTCAGACATTATTTCCAAAAGTAACTTCTATGACTATCGATAATACCTGTCTTTCACCACAACAAGTAACCAACAAAATAATTAAAAAATTTAACCTAAATTAAGGAGAACAAAACCATGAAACAATTGTTTTTATGCTCATCATTCCAAGACTCTTATCAAAAACTAGAAAATTTTTCTACAAATAAACTTACTGGTAGTCAAGTCGCTTTTTTTAATACTGCTAGTCAAGTTGAAGAATATTCAGAGTACGTAGACCAATCTTTTAACCTTTTAAAAGAATTAGGCATGATTCCTTTCGTAGTCAATATAGAATCAACTACTTTAGAAGAAGTGATTGTTTCCGCAGATATTATTTTTGTTGCTGGTGGTAATACTTTTTATTTACTACAAGAACTTAGAAAAAGTAACGCAGATCAGCTGATTATCAATCATATTAATAAAGGTAAATTATACATTGGAGAGTCTGCTGGCTCTGTCATTATGAGTCCAGATATTAATTACATTCAATGCATGGATGAACCTGAAAAAGCCCCTAATTTGAAAAGGACCGATGGATTACATGTTATCAATACTTACCCAGTTCCCCATGCAGAAACGGACTATCTTGGTGAAGCGGCTTTGAAGATACAAGACATTTATCAAGATAGATTAGAGCTAGTTATTTTGAGAGATGATGACGTGATGATTTATTCTGATGTTAGCCCGTTGGAGCCGTAAAATTTTTTTTGTTTGATTTGACTGTAAAAAAAGATTGTTATAAGAATTATCATTCTTGTAACAATCTTTTTTATTATTTTTGTTTTCTAAATTTAACATATAAAAACCAAATAGTAGCTATTAATAGAATAGCTATAAAAACCCCAACATATATATATGTATAATTTTTTTTCTCTTTTATATTTTGATTAGTCTTGTTAAATTTATCAGCTTCTTCTTTTGTTATTTCAAAATCTTGATTCCACTCCCATTTTTGTTGTGTATCCTTTGATTGTGCGACCATATGGACCACATATTTCCCTGCTTTAAAGGGTTCATTTTCCCAATCAACTTTAAAATTAAAATTAGATTGTGGCGCAAATCGATAGTTACTTTCATTTTGTTGATGTAAAGGTTTAGAATTGCCTTTTTCAAAAACCTCCGCACTATACGTTATATTTTCAAGTACAACCGGCTGATTATTTTGAATATTAATTTTAACATAATTATTTCCATTTTCTTGATCTGCAAATGCTTTTATTAAATTTAATTCTGCATCGATTTTCGTTTCTGATTCGCGTAAATTAATTCCTGTCGTATAGACAGTTCTATTTCTCATTTGTAAATCAGAGTCTGCTTTTTTATCCCCAGTATCTTCCTCTTCAAAAATACGGACAGCACCAACTATAATTCCTTTGAAATTATTTTCTGGCATTTTTAATTTAATTTTTATTGTCTCTTTAGAAAAAGGTTTTATCGTCATTGATTTATTAACTGCTGCTATATCTTCTAGGGAAAGCTTCAGTGAATCATCTTTCTTAAAATCATCCTCTTTATTAGAATAATCAATAACACCTACATCATTTGTAGTTGCATTGTTGATTTCAGCTTTTATTTTTTTAGTTTCTTTGGTCAAATTGCTAATTTCTAAATCTAAAATTTGCTCTTGATTCGGCTCCATTTTTAAATCATAATAACCGACATTCTTATTGATTTGGTTTTCCGGTAGAATTGCACTTATAGATAGAGGAAAATCATCATTTGCTTGCGTATTTTCCGAAGTAATCACACAAAATAAGACAGAAAGTATTACTATTTGAATTGTTTTTCCTATGTATTTCATTTGATATCTCACCTTATTAACTATTTTTTAGATTTCTAAAGTTTTCATAATAAAGAATAAAAAAGAAATTGAATATGAGTTTTCACTCATATTCAATTTCTTAAATAATTACTATAAAGCATTTCTTAATTCCCAAGTTATTTCACCATTCGAATATTCTCCGCGTGTATTTCCTGGATAAATATCTAGGTAAATTCCCATTTTTTGTTCTTTACTTCCTGGAAGTAAAGGAACATTACTAATGAACGGAGCTTTATTATTAGATGTAATCATCTTAATTGGTTTTTCATTTTTATCAATTGTTACTTGAGACTGTCCATCTTCTGAAATATAGTACAATCTACCTTTTAGAGGATTTCCAGCATTTGTCATTTCAATTGATTGTTTTGCAAATAATTTCCAACCACTTTCTGCTCCTTGGGTATTGATTATTTTCATTTTTTCTCTATCATCAGCTTCAGAATCATCCTTTTTAATTTTCGGACTAACTTCTTTCTGCTCTACTGCACTCAGTTTTTGACTGCCGAAATCAAAACTATCAGGTTGCTCAAGTATTACTTGGCCTTTATAGTATAATTCCACTATAAAGTTTTTAGTAGGTACTTTATCTGTCGGAGTAATTTCTGCCCCGTCAACTTTTACAATAGTTTTAATATAATCATACCCTAAATGTTTTTCATCTTGATATTTTTTTAATTCGGTTTTGAAATTAGCAGATACATTTATTTTAACTGGGTCTTTTTTATATTCTGGATAACTTGGATCTTTTAAATTTCTAATTTTTTCATTTTTCCCAGTCGGGCTTGTAACATAATGAATGAAACTCATTTCTACATCCTCTGTTACTTTTACAGTAACCTTTATATTAGTTAACTTATCTTGTTCACCAAATTTCTTACTTTTAACTGTTATGAAAATATCTTGTGTTCCATTACCTTTAAAAACAGGAACAACGTCGTCTTTATATGTTACTTCATAATCATCAAAATCAAAATCTTTATCATAAGTGATATCAAGATATCTAGCAGGGTCTCCAGCAGGATCTCCAGCATTTACAGTAATATCAGTTTTAGGTACTGCCGTAATTCTAGGTATGTATTTTATAATTTGAGTCTCTTTTGATTTATTTTTTTGAACAATATCTGAATCTAAAATATCTAACTTAAATTTATTAAATGCCTCTATCTTAAATTCAAATTGTCCTGCTGTTTTATTGTAATATTGTACAATTTCCTCAGAATCCGTTCTTATTTTTGAATTTTGTACTAATGTAATGTGAGATTTAGCTTTATTTCCAGCTGGATTATATTTATTATTAAACAAGAAAGGGTCTTTAAATCTAACTGTAATAGTCTTGTTAGCCTCATTAATTAATACATCATAAATTTTGTTGCCCGTATTATCAAGTACTACATCATCTTGAAGAACTTTGAAATCATCACTACTAACATTTTCCAACAAAGGTTTATAATCAAATACTACATCCAAAGTCTTTACCCGATGAGCTTCACTTGGCATATTGGCATCTAATTCTTGAACAAATTTGGGTTTATAGACTAAATCTTCTTTTTTACTGATTTTTTGATTTGCTTCTGGTTTAATTTCAACGGATGAGTAATCCGGTAGAATGAAGTCAGTTGCTTTTACTTCTAATTCAGATGTTACTACTTCACCAGGTCCTACTTTTCCGCCAGGAAATAAGAAGCCCCATCCTGGATGCTTATTTGTTCTATTTGGAATTACTTTTCCGTTAGAGTCCCTTAAATAAATTTCCTCACCTTTAGGTTGCGAAGGGTCAAAAATAGGAGCATTAGCTGAATTACCAGGAACATCCCAATCAGGTGCTATATTATCTACGTTTTTAAATTCTTTAACATACATGGCATTTGGACCTGTACCAGTTTCATTTTCTGCACGATAAAAAGCTAGATAGTAGTCTTTGTTCAAAATTTTAAGATTTTTTTCAAAGAAATATATACCCTCTGAATTTCCTAACGTTCTCATTTTAGAATCTTTATGCAAACCATTAATATCAATATGAGAAGCATAGTAACTTCTAAAGGTTTTCTGTTCAGGAAATGAATTCAATATTTTATAACTCATTGTTCCAGAGCCAATCCCATCAGTCGATTTCAATGTTATCGCCACTGGAACCTTAATTCCTAAACCACTCCTACCTTCTCTTACTGTATAGTCACCATAAATTATCATGGTATTTTTATCATTACTTAAATAGACTTCTTCAATTTTAGAAAGCGGACGACTAGATAGCTTTTCTTTATCATACATATTCCACTCATTAAGTGGTGAAGGGTTTATTATTTTATTTGCATCATCAACAGTAACAAAACCAAATCCTGAACCACCGAAAGCTTGTGAATCTCCATCACTTTCCACTGTATCATATGAGTGGGAATAACTAGTCAAAGCCCCAGTTGGTTTTTCTTTATCATATGTAATTACTCTTGGATTAGCAAAAGACACTTTTTTAAATTTGTAGTCTGCATTAATAGATGTGTATTGTCCACCAGTATAAGTATTGTCTATTATTTTATTCAATGTATCCTTGGTAGTATCATGACCACCCACTACAAAGAAATTTCTTACATCAGTATAATCATTAATTCTATTTGTTTTAATTTCTACAGGAGCCATTTTATTAATTTTTTCATAATCATCTAAAGATATTTTTGATTGCTCATTAATCTTTTCATAACGCTCCGGTAGATAGTCATCATCTACTATTTCTTGTTCTCCTACAACCATCTTCCAGTTAAAATTAATTTTACCATTCATAGGAACTGCATTATTAAGTTTAGATTTAAATTTAACAACATTTTTACTTTTATCTCCTAATATATGTCCTGGTACGTAAGGAGATCCTTCTACATTAGAAGTAAGTGGCGGTTGGCTAGCAATTTCTGCTTTAGTATAACCTTTCTCTAAGCCTGAACCGTTAAATCGGTTAGCATTAGTTCGGTCAAAACCTGTATAGCTGTTAACATTTTTATTATTCGTTATTGTCCAACTTTCCGGACCATCTGTTTCTGGAAAGTTAAATGTTGTTCTAATATCTTTTGTTAAGCTTCTATCACCGTTTTTATACGACAACCCTTTATTATCACCAACACTCTGGATTAAACTATCAACTTGTCCAGCACCAGTATTAGCCGGATTAATCACATCTCCAAAATTAAGTTGAGTAGTATACATGATCATCATATCTTGCGGAGCCCCTGAAACATTAGTTACTTCATTCAATACTTCAAGTTCAGGACTATCATTTTGACTTATAATCGTTGACTCAATGACATACATTTCAGTCTGATTTTTAGCATTACTTGTGGTGACACTTAATAATTTTAGTTCTGTCGTTGTTTCATTTTTTTTAGTAAAAAAAGTTGTTTTTTCGGGTCTTAAATATAATTCATCAGAAGTTGAAGTGTTTCCTTTCTTATAAAGACTAAATCCTGATGTTTTAGAATTCCATAAATATCCTCCATCATTGTAAGACTCATATTTTCCAGCTTTATATTCACTAAAAACATTTATAGCAAAGCTACCGGTATTGGCATTACTACCATCACCTAAAACACCAGAAGCAACAAAAGGTTTCATATTACCTGAATTAAAAGGTCCAAAAGAGACTATTTGCTTATAATCTGCGGTTACTCCCTTAGTAACTGTTTTTTCCAAAGTTGCCACAGAATTCTCTTTTGCTGGTTCATATCCAGATGCTTTTAGCGTATCTATTCTTTCAGGATAGTACGGCCCATCATTAGCTTCAGATATACTGGGTATTAATGTACTCATTCCTATTATAATGAGTAATGTAGAAGCGATAAAAGTGACATTCTTTTTTTGTAATCTCAATAGATTCATCTCAGACTTCCTCCAAATCATTTTTCTCAATTTTCATTAAAAATCAAATATTTAACAGACATTTATAAGTCATAAAACTAAAAATTTTATACTATATAGTACTAATTATAGCATTTTGATATTTAAGTTTCAATATTATAAACAATTTTGTCAAAACATTTGCATATTAAGTAAATAAAGAAGTTTTCTATAGATGATAAGAACTATTGTTTTCATTCTTATATATAATTTAAACTAATATTATTTAATTTGAACAAAAATACCATTCCATGTTACCTCTCTATTCAAATTGACTCTTTTTTTAATAAAAAAAGAGTACTTTAAAGTACTCTCTTTTTTTATTTACTTATTATAAAAAATTATTGACCAGTGTAAGTATCAGCTAATACCCATTTAATGTTACCATTATATTGTGTATTTTCTTCTGCATTAGTGATATTTAATGTAGCATAGTTAACTCTTTGAATTGCTCCACCACGTACTGCAGTTTCACCAGCAGCTACATTTTTAACTGCCATAACTTTTTGAGCGCCACCACCGATTGGTAATTTTAATGTATCATCTGTTGCAAAACTGATATATTTGTCAGCTTTTTCTGCTCCAAAGTCAATAATTGCAGCTGCGTCATCTGGTGAAGGCATAACCCAATCTTTACCAGTTAATTTGTCTGCTGGTTTCATTTCTTGAAGTTTACCAACAGATAAATCTAAAGAACCATTTAGGCTTTTAGCATCTGCTGCAGCTCCATCAGTCATTTCACTTAAATCAGCAGTAAGAACCCAACCGCCTACTTTGTCTTCTAAACGATCATCAAATACAGCCATAACATTTTTCTTAGCTGGATCAGTTTTAAATTGAGAACCTAAATCATTTGCTTCACCAAAATTGAATGCTTTTGGATAATAAGCAATGTTTAAGCTATTTGTCCAAGGGCCAGTACCAGTACCGTATTCATTAAAACCAATTCCTACTGTTGTATTTGCTTCTTTTGCTGCATCTACTTGAGTAGTAGAAACTGTTGCTACTAAAACAGTTGCTGCTACCAATGCTAAACCAAACATAGATTTTTTCATTATAAAATCTCTCCATTCTTTTCTCTTTTTTTTAGTTAACCATTATTCAATATACTGATCAACTTATGGTTAATTATATCAGTATAACGGAAACAAAACAATAGTTTCGTTTAAAAAAACGCATATACTTTCTTATTATAAATCTTTTTAAACATTAATAGTCCAAAAATAAGAACTATTAAAGCGATACCTATCAATAAAAATAACAACGTCTGTAACATTTCATTTGTTCTAGGTAATAGTTCACTCACAGTTGGTTTGACTTCTGGCTTATACACAGAAGGCTTAATTTTATCTTTTTTTATATCATCTTTCGAGAAATGAACGTTTACCTCTGTATCACCTTCTTTTTTAGGATTATTTTGTTGGTCTTGAGCATAAGAAAACGTATTAGTACACAACAAACCAAACATCAATAAGACAACAGTTATAACTCTTTTCCTCATAAAACATCCTCCTTTTTATATAAAACTTCTTATGTAAAAACTTCTATTTGTTGTTTTAGTAATGAGAACAAATAGATAATTAACCCTATATCTGACAACGAGATAATTAAAAGTAAAAAATTAAAAATATAATTTAATTTTTTTAATTTTAACTTTTTAATTAAAAAATGATCTTTTGAAAAACTTATCAAAAAGATAAGCAATGAAATTATTGCTATCGTCGATAAAATAAAAATCCATAAATAACTAGCCACGTTTAAGCTCCCCTTTTTGATTTGCTTTTTTTATTTTTCCTTGATTTTTTCTTATTTTTGAGCATTTTCTCCATTTTTTTTCGTCTAGTAATTAAGTAAACAGTGATTACCAATAAAACTACAGCTTGTATTACTGCTGTTATTTTTATCCACATTGGTGTTACAATTTTATAATCACTTTTTTCATTAATATCATCAGCCATTTTCCCTGAAATTGTGAAGTTTTCATCGAATTTCCATTCGTGCTGATCATTTTTAATAGTCATTTTATAATTAAATTCACCAGATGGAATCTGGGCTAACCCAAAATCCATCCCAAAATCAAAATTACTATTTGGGGCCATTGAACCACCTTGAATCTCTTTTTCTTTTATTTTTTTCCCTGTTTTTTTCTCTGTGATAACAGCATTTATTTTCATATTTTCAATCGTATATGGATCTGGATTTTGTAAATTTGCTACTATCGTTCTTTGCCCATTAATTATTGTTGGTTTGACTTTCGTCAACTTTATTTTCTCTCCTGTATTAAACGGGTCTCCATTATTAGCTAGAATCACACCCACGTTATATCCTGCGCGACTCGCCATTGGACCATCTTTCTTTGCTCCGTCAAGAAGAAATTCTATTGCCCCTAACTTAACACCTTCATATGGTTTTTCTGGTGCCTTTATTTTAAAAACAACCTTTTTTTCTTCGCCTTTAGCCAATTTAATTGATGGCGTTTCAGTTGATATTAATTCGCTTAGAGGATTTTTTAATGTTTCTTCCTTTGGTACCTTTTCTGGATAAGCATAATTTATTGATGTATTAGCTGATGTATACGCGTTTTGATATTTAACACTTATACTCACTTCCTCATCTCCAGTTGATCTGACAACTGTTTCGATAGTCTGTTCTTGCCCTGGTTCTGTTTTTAAATAGAACATGCTGATTTTAGGATCAATCTGCTTACTATTTAGTACCGGTTCTACTGAAAATCCTAATCCCATTTCAGTATCTTTCTTAGGGTCTGCTGCACTAACGGTCATAGCGCATGATAAACTTATTACTAATAAGACAAAGCTCATTCCTATTTTTTTCATTTTCATATCAACAATAATCTCCTTAATCCATACATTTTAATTAAGCTTTTTCCTCAACAACTAATTCTATTCTATACGTTTTATCAGATTCTAAAAGAATATTACCGACAAGTACCAATTCTTTTTTAGCAAAATAGGCAGCTTTTGTATTTTCGTATTTGTTCAATAATACTTCTGCGGTTTCTTTATCTTTTATACCTTTTTTCTCAAACACTACATCCCCATTGATATAGCTATATCTTGTTTTACTGATTGTATATATTATAAAATTTAATGTAAAGGAAATTAATATTAGAACAATAAACAGCATCCAAAAGCTATTTACTAAACTTAATATTAACATTACTGCCAAAAATATTATACTAATTTTTAAAAAATTAGATAGATGCTCTTCAAAAAACACCTGTATTCTTAAATATTGTACTGCCAGCATATGTATAGAAACTAAGAAAAAGTAACTTACTAATGTAATTACTGTCTGAGTCCCTCGATAATAGAATAATTCTAGTAACTGAATATCTTTTTTTGCTCCTACCGTGATCATATCCATTGCATCTGAGTAATAATTATAAAAATAAAACATATATGCACACCACAGTACTAAAAGAGTTAAAGAAATTATAATATATTTTTTCGTAAACTTAATCTTGTCATTTTTCATGATTTCAATCAAACACACCTTTTTTTATTTTTTCTTTTCCATTATATTACTTTTTATCTTTTTATTCAATGTTAGGTCTTTCATTTCCAACACAAAAACTTATTGAAGTCTAAAAAACACTTAATTATTTATTTATTAAACAATATCGTTTCTTTAGCGAACGTTTTATTTCTAAGTTTTAATTGACTTTCCCCATTTTTTTTATTACTAGGTACTAATTCATAGTAAAACATTTTTTCTAATTGATTATTTGGAAAAGCTTCTTTTTTTGCTTCTTCTGTATAATTAAGGACCATCTTTTCAGAATCGTCACTTTTCAATTGATAAAATTTAATTTTTTTTAACTCTTCAATCATTTCATTAGAAACACCTTTTTTATTAACTTCCAAACTAGGCTGTACATTTTTTGTTTTGTAACGATTAACCCCAACAGGACGCAAAACGCCTTCAAATACCAACGTTAAATTAGGGTTATTTTGTATTTTTCTTATCTCGAATCGTGTTTTTTCATTATTATTTTCAATTTTGTAAGTGCTTGATTCGGCTTCTGTCCAAACTCCCTCGATTTTATAATTAAAAGGAGCATAGTTTATGATTCCCCAAGAAAGAATAACAACGCTGAGTAGTATAATAAAGACAAGACCAAATTCAATATATTTTTTTCCATTATGCTTTTTTTGTAGTTCCGCTAGTTCAAGTTCTTCCTCTTCAGATAATAGATTTTCGCATTCATCCATTACATTTTCTCCTGTTTTATATCTTTTTTATGTTTCTTATTGTGTTTCACTTTTTTACTTCCATTTTGTTTTTTTCTATTTTTTTTCTTTTTCTTCAATTCTCTTCGTCTTTTTTCTTCTTTATTTTTCTTTATTTTTCTTAAAATGATATAAGCAAGTACGATTACAATAATAATTACAGAACCAATTATAATAATAAATATTGTATTATTTTTATCTAAATCAATTGCTTTCTCGTTTAATTTCTTCGCTTCCACTGTCGTAATCTCAAATTCTTTATCCCATTCCCATTTTTGACCTGTTTCTTTAGATTCTGCTGTCATATGTATTCTATAATCGCCAGATTTAAAAGGTTGGCTTTCCCAACTAATATTAAAGTTAAAATTTGAATTAGGAGCCATTCGATATTTTTCAGCATGGCCTCGATGTAATGGTTCTTTTCCATCTTTTTTAAATACTTCTGCGCTATATGTTATGTCATTTAATATTTGAGGTTGTTTATTTTGAATATTAGCTTTAACAACATTACGTCCACCGGTTTGACTTGCGAAAACTTTTTTCAACTGCAATTCAGCATACATGTCCTTATCTGTTTCACTCAGAACAATGCTAGTAGTATAAATTATTTCATTTTTTATACTCATTCCTGATGATTTCTCTTTTTTTTCTTTTTCAGGTTCTATTGATGAGATTTTAACAGCTCCTGATATTATTCCGTCAAATTTTGTTGAAGGCATACTTAATTTTATTTTTACTATCTCTTTTGTCTTTGCTTTAACTGTAACTTCCTTAGGCGCTTCTGCTATATCTGTTAATCCTATTTTCAGACTATCATCTTGCTTATAGTCATTTGTCGGTACGGAGTAGTTAATAACACCTACATCATTTGTTGTAGCGTTATTTAGTTCGATTTTAACTTTTTGATCTTTATCAGTTGTATTGCTTAATTCATATTCTAACTCTTGTGTCTGATTTGGTTTCATGCGCAAATCGAAATAAGTGACATTTTTATTATGTTGGTTATCCGGCAATATGGCATTAGCCGAAATCGCTAAGGTTTCTTCAGCATTAACTTGCCTTATATTAAAAGTTAAAAGAAACAGAAGAACCAGCATAAATTTAGCTGTCTTATTTATTTTTTTCATTTTTTATTTTTCACCTTAAGTTTTTTTAATTTCTAATTTAAAGCATAAAAAGATATTGACCTACCAATATCTCTTTATACATAATAAACTTTTTGTATTTCATTTTAATATTTTAGTAATTTTTTTATTACTGTACGTTCCCTAATTCCCATTTAAGTGTAGCGCTGTATTCTTTTTTAGGTTGTGGCATATCTGAACTAGGTACAAATAATCTAATCGATTCATATGCACTCGCTTCACTATCTGTATTAAAGAATTGATCATAAGCCTTATCATTTTTATAATTTTCTGCAAAAACTAAAGAAGATGACGATCCGTCTGAATCACTACCTTTTCCTTCTTTAGTATTCATTAATGAAACTTTTTGATCAGGTATTAGCGAAACATATCCTTGATTGTCCACTTCACCTACCGGAGTATTAAATATAGAATTGGCATCAGATTCTGTTGTTTTATCTAAAAGATTATTTCTTAATGAAAAATCTTTTAATTCTATCCTTGTATTAGTTAACTCACCCACACCAGCTTCAGCTGAAGCAAATTTTGAAGCAGTTACTGAAACTTGATACGCTTCTTTTGTGCCTCTTAAATTGATTACTTGTAAGAATGGTGGCAGATATTTTATTTTACGTCCATCCTCTGCATCAAAATCTTTACCCTCTGTATAGTCTTGATATTTTATAGGTTGATTTAAATTATGTCGCTCGTCTTTTGTAGATATACGAACTTTTCCAAAGTTTAAATTCGGTACAAATGAAAAGCCAAATTCCCCATCTACAGTTATTGATCCTTCACTTTTAGGTATTGTTATCCATTGATTATATGTGCCTGGTTTTATAATGTTAAACGGGCCATTAATATTTGGATCTTTAGGTTTTTCAAATTCAACTTTCCCATTTGTTTCACCACTTGCAGCAAATGTTTTTGTTCCTACCAATGTAGCAGAAATCAAACATAAGCCTAAAGCTAAAATCGCATGATTTTTTTTCAATTTAGTCTCTCTCCTTTTACTAGTTAGTGTTCTCTAGATTCCATGTAATTGTTGAACTATAAGCTTCTTTCTTAGGCGTATCCGAAGCTGGTACAGTTAATACAACTGACTTCATTTCTGAAGTAGAGGCAATCGCCTTATTTGGAGCATAATCTTTTTCAAATACTACAGATGATGCATTTCCTAATGTTTTATCGCCATCGGCACTTGAAAACACTTCGACTGGTCCACCTGAAGTTGGTATCTCCAAAGCTGCTCCTTCGGGAATAGAGATTAAACCTTGTTCTACAGCGTCCACATTACCATCATCACTATCTAATGAATTGTTTCTAGCGCTCATATTTGATAATTTAATTTTACTGTTAAGTAACTCATGATTACTCGTTGCGCTTTTGAACAACGATGCAGAAACTGTTACTTTATATTTCTTATTAGTACCACTCTCATTAATAACCTGAACAAAAGGAGCAATATATTTCTTTGTCGCATCATCTTTAGTAGTATAGCTAACAGGTTTTGCAAAATAATTCTGATCAGTAACAGAAATCTTAGCTGTTCCAAAATCTAAAGATGGGATAAAAGAAAATCTTATTCCTCCGTTACTTTTACTTCCAGATTCACTATCCATTGTAATAAACTTATCTTTAGTACCTGGTTTAATTAAAGTTAATGCATCTCCTTCTGGTCCTGTTCCTTCAGTAAAGTTAACCTTACTTTTAGTTGTTGCAGCATGAACAGACGTTGTCCCTACACTAAGTATTGTTAGCGCAGTAACTGAACAAATCAATGATAATTTAGTTAATTTCATTAATATTCACCTCTCCTTTAAATAAATAAAAATCGTTAATAATAGTATGTTAATTCCTATTAGTAAACAGAAATCATCTATTATTGTTTTTAAACTCCTCCTTTCGTACAATTTCAAAAAAACAAACTACACATCACTATATTACCATATAAATTATCAGAAAAGAATTATTTACTTATATTTTTTATATGTTCTTTTATGATTATAAATCCCCATTTTTTTGATAGATTTTTTATAAATAACGTTTCTTTTATTTTTCTATATTACTATCACTTAATAAGTACTCGCCTTACAGTAATTAAATTAATTTACTTTATTAAAAAAAACATTCATTTTTAAGTAATCAACTTTTATTCTAGTTAAAATTTAAATATCACAAAAAACTATAAAATAATTATGATTTCAACAAATCAAAATTTTATATTATTTGTTAATTTTTTAAACATATAAAGATACAACAAAAAATAGCGAATCTTTTATGATTTCGCTACTTTTTTATTATTAATATAGATTTTTTACCCCAACACCCTCAATTCCTTAGGATAATGATTCAAATTCTCACAACCATCTTCCGTTGCGATCACTAGATCTTCGATTCTGACCCCAACTTCACCTGGGATATAAATACCTGGTTCAATTGAGAAGATATTACCAACTTTAACCTCTTTGTGATTAGCACCTGAAACGTCACCCGCCTCATGACACTCCATCCCGATAAAATGACCTGTACGATGAGTAAAGTATTCACCATATCCTTTTTCTGTAATATAATCACGAGCGGCTGCATCAATTTCTGCAAACGTCACACCTGGTTTTACCTTGGCTATGGCACGTTTATTTGCTTCTAAAACCGTTTCATAGACATCTCTGTTTTTTTCAGAGACTTCTTTATAGAAGAAAGTACGTGTCATATCTGAACAGTACCCATTTTTTACACCACCGATGTCAATAATAATACTATCTCCTACTTTTACTAGACTATCATCATTCATATGATGAGGGTCTGCACCATTAGCTCCATAAGCAACTATCGGATCAAATGAAACGCCAGAGTTACCTAACTCTTTATAAATATCAATTAATTTTTCGGTCATTGCTAATTCTGTTAATTTTTCAGGTACTAAATCAGCTAGTCTTCCTACAGCTGTATCATTATCTATCGAAACATCACGCATTTTTTGTTTTTCGTCTTCTGATTTGATGGCTCTGACATCGTCTGTAATATCAGAACTTAATACAAATTGACTCACTTCTTTATTCACTTTCTTCATTAATGATAATAAAAACTCAGCTGACCATTGTTTATCTACAGCAATTAACTGTTCTTGATTTAACTGCTCTGCTAAGATAGCCATTCCTTTGCCTTCATCCGTATCATCTACTTTGATGATTGGCATACCAATTTCTGCTTCTTGAATCGGGAATAATTGATTAATAATAGCGACATGTTTCTTATCTTCCTTCAATATTAAAGCAGCTAATCTTTCACCTGCTTCAATCATCGTTCCTGTTAAGTAAAAAATAGTCATAGGATCTGAGATAACTAATTGGGGCATTTGTCTAATTTTCATCTCTTTTAGTACGTTTTCTAATCTTTCTTCAAACATTTTTTGACCTCCTTTTATTAAAAGAGACACCAAGAAAAATTCTTAGTGTCTCTTTTCTATACCCTTATTGTACTTGATAGCGGCACACACCGTCTAGGTATGTCGCTTCTAAATCTAAAGAATTTGATAAAACAATAAAATCAGCAGCACGTCCGCGAGTAATACTACCACAGACATCTTCCATTTTACAGCTAACAGCAGGAACAAACGTCGCCATCATGATCGCTTCTTCTGGTGTGGCGATACCCCATTCAACCACATTTTTAATCGCTTCTTTTAATCGCAAGATGCTTCCAGCTAAGTTACCTTCTTTCATGCGAGCTGTTCCCTGTTTAACCGTTACAGGAAATTCTCCTAACATATAATCCCCATCTGGCATCCCACCAGCCATCATACAATCAGTAATTAAAGCGACATGATCATGGCCTGCTTTCTCCATCAAGATATTAGCTGCATCTGGATGAACATGATGCCCATCACAAATCAATTCAGAGAAGACATGTTTTAAGTTCAGTGCAGCACCTACCATACCAGGCTCACGGTGATTTAAACCACGCATTCCATTAAAGGCATGTACAAAAACACTTGCTCCGCATTCTACTGCTTCTGAAGCCTCTGCCAGAGTTCCATTACTATGCCCAAGAGCGACAACCACACCACTATCTGTCACTTCTTTAACAAATTCAGACACACCCTCACGTTCTGGTGCCAAAGCTATTTTTTTGATAATTCCACCAGAAACTTCTTGCCATTTATTGAATATATTAATATCTGGATCAGAAAAATAACCTGGATTTTGTGCCCCTTTGTATTCTTCCGTAAAGAATGGACCTTCAAAGTAAATTCCTTGAATTTTCGCACCTTTCACATCCTTATGTACGTCTCCAATTGTTTTAGCAACTAGTGTTAATTGCTCACGACTTGAAGTTAGGGTCGTTGGTAGAAATGAAGTGACACCACAAGATAATAAGTCTTCGGACATTTGTTTGATACCCTCAGCATTAGCGTCCATCACATCATTATTTTTAAAACCATGTATATGAGTATCCACCAAACCAGGTGCAATCCATTTTCCTGTATAATCGATTAATTCAGTTGTATTTTCCGGTTTCTCTTTTGTAATTTTTCCAAAATGTCCCTCTGTAATATCTAAATAACCTGGGCCTTCTATTCCACTTGTTAAGAAAAATTTATCTGCGTAAATTACTTTTTTCATCGACAAAACTTCTTTCTATATTTATTACCTTAAAATTATCACTAAATCCTTTTTTCGTCAAGGATTGGTCTATACAACGATTTGTGAATATAATTTCATAACTGGATATCGAACATTATACGATATTTTTGGTTTTTTTTTGTTTAAATCACTTTTATTATACAATTAATATGGTATAATAATGCCATTCATTCGTTGCATTCATTATTATTTAAATACATCATTAAAGATGGGAGCGCTGTCCTTTGGAAATTAATAGTAAAGTAAACTTCGATTGGCAAGGTAGCCAATTTGAAGGAATTATTGAAAAAGAATACGAAAACTCAGTTCTAATTGCTGTTGTTAACCCGACAACAGAATTAAAAGAAAAATATTTAAGCCGTTTAGTTGTCAGTAAAAAGATTTGCCAGATATTAGTTTAATAAATAAAACAGCAAGCTGAGAACAGCTTGCTGTTTTATTTTTGTTTGTAGTTATGTAAAAAATTACCTAATGCATCTGTGGTCATTTTCAACTCATCTACTTTTGGCAAATAAACAATTCTAAAATGATCTGGTGTTGGCATATTAAAGCCTTTACCATGAACTAATAAAACATGTTTTTCATGTAAAAAATCCAAGACAAATTTTTCATCATCTAAGATATTAAATTTTTTTGTATCTATCTTAGGAAAAATATAAAATGCTGCTTTAGGTTTCACTGCTGTTATTCCCGGTATATCGTTTAAAGCTTTTGTTATAAATTCCCTTTGCTCATAAATCCGACCTCCTGGCAAAAGTAAATCATCCACACTTTGAAAGCCACCAAGAGCCGTTTGAATAATTTGCTGAGATAAAACGTTAGAACATAGTCGCATTGACGCTAACATATTTAAGCCTTCAATATACCCTTGAACATATTTTTTCTCCCCACTGATAACCATCCAGCCACATCTAAAACCCGCCACACGATGTGATTTTGATAAACCGTTAAATGTCACGACACATAAATCAGGAGCCAATGTTGCTATAGAAACATGTTCTAACCCATCCATGACAAGACGATCATAAATCTCATCTGAATAAATTATTAATTGGTGTTCTCTGGCTACTTTGACAATTTCTATTAATAACTCCTTCGGATAAAGAGCGCCAGTAGGATTATTAGGGTTAATTAATACGATGGCTTTCGTCCGAGTAGTAATCTTACTTTTAATGTCGGCAATATCCGGGTACCACTCTGCCTGCTCATCGCACATGTAATGAACAGCATGTCCACCTGATAAAGTAACTGCTGCTGTCCACAATGGATAATCCGGCATTGGTACCAGTACTTCATCTCCGTTATCAATCAATCCCTGCATAGACATCGTAATTAATTCACTTACACCGTTTCCAGTATAAATATCATCTATGGAAACATTGGGAAATCCCTTTAGTTGGCAATATTGTTGAATCGCTTTTCTAGCTGAGAAAATACCCTTAGAATCAGAATATCCTTCTGACAGCCTTGCATTAGTAATCAAATCATCAATCACTTCATTAGGTGCTTTAAAATCAAACGCTGCTGGATTGCCTGTATTTAATTTAATTATATCAATACCACGTTTTACCATTCTGTCAGCTTCTTCTAATACAGGTCCACGAACATCATAGCTAACATGATCCAATTTTGACGATTTATTATAATATTTCATCCCTTATCCTCCCCAAGTGAGCCCTACTTCTTTTTATAAAATACCCTTACTCTCATCATATTGCAACTTTTTTTTAATAATATTACTAAAATTTATTAATCTTTAGGTTGCCATCGGATATTAGCTTCTGCACAAACAGCTTCATTTACTAACACTTGATGGAGACTAAGTTCTGTTTCACCTTGTTGATAGCTACTATCTACTATTTCACCATATCTAATTTCTTTATTGAATTTAATCGAAATAGCCACCGGAATATAATCACTCATCCAATCGATATCTACGACATCTAGCATCCAATCTAAATAAACAGCATTGTTAACATGTTGATTATCATCGATATCATAGTATCTAACAAGATAGTCTTTCTTAGCTTTCACTTCTTCAACAGGTAGTATTTTTTCACCACGTTTAATTCGTTTGATTTTTTCAGACTCAAAAGGGGCGACTATTTCATCAAGAACACTTCCCATTTTACGAGCCTTTAAGTCCATCATAGCAAATGTTGTTTCCATCAAGACACATTCATTGCCCTCTTCATCATGAATCCAAAATTTTCGATAGCAAAAAAACTTATTATAACTAGTAGCTTCTGTTGTCAAAGCAACTGTTTCTCCTGATTTAGGCAGTCTAATTATCTTTATATCATGCTGTAGAATAATCCAACCTAAACCAAATGAATGAACATAAGCATCACTTACGCCCAACTCTTCGCTTTGACTACCCGATATTTTGATTAAAATTTTGACTAACGTTGGGATTTTAAGATAGTCACTCCGATCGCATTCGTAAGATGGTATTGTATATTTCTCAGTGTATTTTTTTGCCACAATGGTTACCTCTTTTTTCAATATTTTATTTATGATACTATCATACCAAAATTATTCTCCTTCATGCTATCAATTTACTTTGCACAAACTTCACTTCTTCTAACCGTTATGATTGCTTTGTCTACGCAATACAAGTAAAATATAGAATGAATATTATGATTAGAAAGTAGGCTATGCTATGTCACAAGATAACAAAGCGTTATTTATTATATTTGGCGGCACTGGGGATTTAGCTAAAAGAAAACTCTATCCCTCTTTATTTAGATTGTTCCGTAAAGGAAATATTAATAAACATTTTGCAGTCATCGGAACAGCTCGTCGCGAGTGGTCAGATGATTATTTTAGAGAAATCGTAGCAGAGTCCATCGAAACATTACATCCAACGAAACAAGAAATAAATGATTTCACTTCTCACTTCTACTATCAATCACATAATGTGAATGACACAGAAGAATATCAAGTGTTGGGTACATTAGCCAACCGTTTAGATGAAGAGTATCAATTAGATGGTAATCGTTTATTCTATCTTGCTATGGCACCTAGATTCTTTGGTACCATTTCTAAGCATATTAAATCAGAACAGATCATGACTGAAACAGGTTTTAGTCGTTTAATTATTGAAAAACCTTTTGGAACAGATTACCAAACAGCTGAACAACTTAATCATGAAATCGGAGCTGCCTTTAAAGAAGAACAAATTTTCCGGATTGATCATTATTTAGGTAAAGAAATGGTTCAAAATATTTCTGCTGTTCGTTTTGGAAATAATATTTTCGAATCACTTTGGAATCACAAGTATATTGAAAGTGTCCAAATTACCTTAGCTGAAAGTCTTGGCGTAGAAGAACGTGGCGGTTATTATGATCAAAGTGGCGCTTTAAAAGATATGGTTCAAAATCACATCTTACAAGTTGTTTCCCTACTTGCTATGGAACCACCTACTATTTTTTCAGAAGAAGCAATTCGAACAGAAAAAATTAACGCATTAAAATCTGTAAGAATCTACGATGAGCAAGCTGTCAAAGAGTCTGTCGTTCGTGGTCAATATGGACAAGGCTCATTAGGTGATCACTCATTTTCCAGTTACAGAGATGAACCTGGCGTGGAAGAAAATTCTCAAACTGAAACCTTTGTTGCTGCAAAATTCATGATTGATAACTTTAGATGGGCTGGCGTTCCTTTTTACGTTCGAACTGGAAAGCGACTAACAGAAAAAGGAACTCGTATTAATATTGTCTTTAAATCGACACCCATTAATGTCTTTAGAGAAGAAAACGATACTAATACTAATTTACCAGAAAATATCCTTACGATTTATATTCAACCAACAGAAGGTTTTTCCTTAACATTGAATGGTAAGGAAATTGGTGACGGCTTTAATATAGATCCAGTAAAATTAGATTATCGCCATTCACAAGAAAACTTAGACAATAGTCCAGAAGCATATGAAAAACTGATACTAGATTGTCTTAAGGGAGACGCAACAAACTTTACCCATTGGGATGAAGTAGCAACCTCTTGGAAGATAGTTGATATCATTCGCCATACATGGGATAAGGAAACTGAGCAAATTCCTAACTATCCAGCTGGTTCTATGGGACCAAAATGTGCCTTTGATTTGTTAGAAAAAGAGGGCCATAAATGGGTTTGGGAGCCTGATACTTGGTATAAAAATAAAGGGCAACTAAAGGATTAATATCATCTTCCTTTTCATAAAAAAATAAAGACTGTGGCATAAAGTTTAAAATACTCTTTATGCCACAGTCTCTTTATTTAAGTTTTATTTCCTACTTTTAAACTAGGATCTAGTCGTCTCTCTACTAGACCAAGCAACCAATCCGCGACAATCGCCATTAAAGCTGTTGGTAACGCTCCTACTAAAATAATCGCTGTTCCATCAGTTGCATTAGTTCCTCTAATGATAATATCTCCTAATCCACCGGCACCAACGAAAGATCCAATTGCTGTAATTCCTATTGCAACAACTAAAGCATTTCTGATTCCGGCCATAATAACTGAAATTGATAATGGTAATTCAATCATATATAACCTTTGAAATTTAGTCATTCCCATCCCTTTTCCAGCATCTAAAATATTTTCATCAACTTGTCTCATCCCTGTATAAGTATTTGAAATAATCGGGAGCAACGAATATAGAAATACAGTGACTATTACTGTATTAACTCCTAATCCTAGCCCTAACATTAAGATAGATACCATAGCAAGGGAGGGAATTGTTTGAATCACATTTGCCATTCCAATTACCCATCCAGCCATTTTTTTACGTCTAGAGATTAAGATACCTACTGGAATTCCTACAATTGCTGAGAAAATAACACCATAAATTGAGATTAAGAAATGCCGAATAAACTGAGTTAAAACATAGCCGCCATTTTGTTGCAGATAGTAAATAAATTGCTCAAGAACATTCATATTTTCCATTAGTTATCATCTCCTTCAAAGAAGTTGTTATCCCTTAAAAATTGACGTGCAACGTTTTCAGGTTCTAACAGATTGTTATCTGCTTCATAATTCAGCTGCTGCATTGTTTCTGTATCAATTTTTCCAGATAATTTTTCTAATATGGGTTTTAATTCTGGTTTATTTTTTATTAATGTTTCACTCATAACAATACTAGCATCGTATGGCGGAAAAAATTTTAGATCATCTTCTAAAATAACTAAATCATAGCTTGATATTCGTCCATCAGTTGAATAACCTAGCACAACATCCATTTTTTCAGCCGCAACTGCATCATAAACAAGACCTATTTGCATCGGATAAACTTTTTTAAAACTAACATCATAGGTGTCAGAAAATGCTTTATACCCATCGCCATCTCGATTGATCCATGACGTATCGACGCCAGCAGTTAACTCTCCAGCCACATTTTTTAAATCACTAATTTTCTCTAATTTATATTTTTCAGCTGTTTTTTTAGAGACCATAAATGCATATGTATTGGCAAAGCCATAAGAAGGTAACCACTCTTGTTGATAACGTGATTTAAATTCTTTTGAGACAATTTCGAAAGCTTTTTTAGGATCTTTTTCTGGTTCTAAATTTAGTGTTCCACTAAGATCTGTTCCAGTATAACGTCCCGCAGAAATATTAATATCTTCATTAACCATTGCATTATGAGCAACAGTACTCGTACCTAAATTATTAATCATTACTACTTTCTCATCCGTATAATGTTCAATCATTTGTTTCGTTAGATTAGCTAATATTTGATTTTCACTTGTCGCCATTGAACCTATTGCAATCGTTTCTTCACTTCGATTGGCCCCGCCTAAACCAGGAAAACTACAGCCACCCAACCAAAATATAGCACTTGAAATAATTATTAATCCAAAAATAGATTTTTTTTTCATTAAATACTCTCTCCTTTCTTAACGGGAGATAGTTTCTTTTCTAATAGACCTAATAAAAAATCACTTAATAACGCTAAAATGATGACCGGGATTGTTCCACCTATAATTAGTTCTGGTTTATATAAATTTAATCCCCCAAAAATCATATCACCTAAACCACCACCGCCAATATAAGAAGCTAGCGTGGCCCAAGCTATCACATAAACTGTACCTAAACGAATACCACTCATAATTGTTGGTAAAGCTAAAGGAAACTCAACATGACGGATTAACTCAAAATTTGTCATTCCCATGCCTCTTGCAGCATCTACCAAATTGGCGTCTACATTTTTAACACCCAAGTAAGTATTTCTTAAAATAGGAAGTAAGGAATAAATGAAAAGTGCGACTATTGCCGTCTTTTTTCCAACACCGAATAAAGGAATGAACATTGTTAATAATGCTAAAGAAGGGATTGTTTGAAGTAAACTAGCTAAACCAATAACAAAATATGCTATTTTTTTAGTTCTTGTCAAGGCTATGCCTAAAGGAACGGCAACAATAATACCAAAAAACAAAGCAACAAAAGAGATATACAGATGCTCTCCTGTTTTTACCACTAAATCATTACCATATACTTGTAAAAAGTGTTCCATTATAACCCCTCCTGTTCACTATCAGGCGAAGTTGCTTGCTCTAATCCAGAAACACCATCATCTTCTCCCCATATTGTTTCATAAACCATATCAACTAAAGAAGAACGCGTAATAATTCCTACTAGATGTTTATTTTCATCAACAACAGGTACATATTTTAAACCACGTTTTAGAATTTTTTGAATGGCATCTCGTAATAATGCTTTTTTTCGAATGAAAAATACATCTGGATTAATAACATCTCCAACAATAGTTGATTTCCCACGTTGATCATTAATTGTTTCTACATCAATAAAGCCTTTTAAAACATGACGATTATCAACAACAAGTAGCGTATCAACACGTTTTTCACGCATTAATCTGATAGCTTCAGATAAAGATTTTTCTGGTGTAATAGAAACAGCTTTCTGCGTCACCACTTCTCCAACAGTAATGTAATCTTGTTGAGTATGAATCAATCGTTCTTCTCCAATTAATTCACGCACAAAGTCATTCGCTGGGTTTCTCAAAATATTTTCTGGCGTATCACATTGAACCACTTCTCCATGACTCATAATGACTATTTTAGTGGCTAATTTCAGTGCCTCATCCATATCATGAGTAACAAAAACAATTGTTTTACCCATTTTTTCTTGTAACTCTTTTACAAAATCTTGTAGCGCATCACGCGTAATTGGATCCAGTGCCCCAAAAGGTTCATCCATTAAAATAATATTTTGATCTGCTGCCAATGCTCGAACAACACCAATTCTTTGTTGTTGACCTCCTGAAAGTTCATGAGGATAACGATCTAACATCTCAACAGGTAACTCTACCAAACGAATCATTTCCTCAGCAATCTTCGCTCTTTCTTGCTCTGACCATTTAAGTAGTTTGGGAACAAGAGTGATATTATCTCTAATTGTCATATGTGGTAGTAAACCGATATTTTGAATAACATACCCTACACTACGTCTTAACTCTACAGGGTTAATTTGTTGTATGCTTTTCCCATCAATTAAAATTTTCCCAGATGTTGGTTCAATCATGCGATTAATCATCCGCATTGCAGTTGTTTTTCCACTTCCACTTGTTCCTATAAAACAGATGAATTCGCTATCTTCAAAGGATAGTGAAACATCTGATACTGCTTTTTTATTACCTTTATATACCTTAGTAACATTTTGAAATTCAATCATTTTAACATCCCCTTTTCTATTAAAATTAAGTAAGTACACTATCAATGATGCACGAAAAAAATACTGAATGCAAATGATACCCCTTCCACCACAATTCAAAAAAACCTAAGGACTACGCTCATGTCCTTAGGTTTCTCTATTTTCTTATTCTAATCCTTCAACTAATGCTTCCGGGAAATTTTCTTCAACAATTGTCGCACAACGATGACAAAGGTTTTCTAATTTTTCATGACTACCTACATCTTCTTTAATAGCACGACAACGTTGACAAGTTTCTCCTGTTGCATGTTCAACTAAAACTGACATATTATCAAATTTAATCGCATTTTCAGGTACTTCAGCATTAACAGAAGCCACTTCAAAACCTGAAACGATTAATACTTGTTCTAAGTTTGTATTTAAAGCTTCTAATAACACTTTAATTGGTTCACTTGGATAGATGGTTACTTTCGCTTCAAATGATTTACCAATTAATTTTTCAGTACGTGCTTCTTCTAGAGCTTTTAAAACATTATTTCGAACATCCATAAAATTATTCCATAAATCTAAAATTTCTTCTTGATCTGGATAAACTGTAAATCCAGGAAGTTCAGCTAATTGAACAAACTCTTCTTCCTCTTGTAAATACTCCCAGATTTCTTCAGCTGTATGAGGTAAAATTGGCGTCATTAATTTTGTTAATGCCACTAACACTTCATAGAAAACAGTTTGCATAGCACGACGTTCGTGATTATTTTCAGCTTCAATATAAACAACATCTTTGGCAAAATCTAAGTAGAAGGCTGATAATTCATTGTTACAGAAATTAACTAATCTCTTGTACACCGTTGAGAATGAATAACTGTCATAACCTTTTTCTCTGATTGTTTGAATTTCTTGATTCAAGCGAATCATCATGTATTTATCCACAGAACGTAAATCGTCATATGCCACAGCATTTACTTTTGCATCAAAATCTGATGTATTAGCAAGTAAAAAACGCATTGTGTTACGGATTTTACGATACACTTCCGCAATTGAATTCAATGTATTCATGTCCGCTTTTACATCTGACTCATAATCCACACTAGAAACCCATAGACGTAAAATATCTGCACCTAATTGATTCGTAACTTTACTTGGTTCAATCGTATTACCTAATGATTTACTTTGCTTACGACCTTGAGGATCTAAAGTAAAACCTTGTGAGATAACGGCTTTATAGGGTGAAACACCATTAATAGCCACACTAGTTGTAATACTAGAGTTAAACCAACCACGGTATTGGTCAGAGCCTTCTAAATAAAGATCAGCTGGGAATGATAAATTATCACGACCACGTAAAACAGCCTCATGTGATGAACCAGAATCAAACCAAACATCCATGATATCTGTTTCTTTTGTAAATTCTCCATTTGGACTTCCCGGATGAGTAAATCCTTCTGGTAATAACTCTTTAGCTTCACGTTCATACCAAACTCTTGAACCATGTTCAGCGAATAAATTAGCTACATGTTCAATAATTTCTGGTGTAATAATTGGCTCTTCATTTTCAGCATAGAAAATTGGTAATGGTACACCCCATGCACGTTGACGAGAAATAACCCAATCGCCACGGTCACGAACCATGTTATAAAGACGCGTTTTACCCCATGGAATAATCCAATCTACTTTTTCAACTTCTGATAAAATGTTATCTCTAAATTTATCAATTGATGCAAACCATTGTGCCGTTGCTCTAAAGATAACTGGTTTCTTAGTTCTCCAGTCATGTGGATAACTATGTGTAAAGAAGTCTAATTTAAGTAGAGCTTCTTTTTCTTCTAACAATTCAGTAATCATTGGGTTCGCTTTATCATAGAAAATTCCTTCAAAACCAGGAGCTTCAGACGTGAAACATCCTCTGTTATCCACAGGTGATAAAACATCTAAACCATATTTACGGCCAACAATGTAGTCATCATCCCCATGCCCTGGTGCTGTATGAACTAAACCAGTACCAGCCTCAAGGGTAACATGATCACCTAAAATTAATAATGATTCACGATCATAGAATGGATGTTGAGCTGTCATTCCTTCTAGCGCTTCACCCTTTAATTCTTCAATAATTTCAGGATTATTCCAACCAATAGCATTAGAAACTGTTTCTAGCAATTCTTTAGCAACCATATATTTTTTTCCTTCAACAGAAACAATTACGTAAGCAAAATCTTTGTTTACAGTAATAGCTAAGTTAGCCGGTAATGTCCAAGGTGTTGTTGTCCAAATAACAAAATTCACATCATCTGTTAGTTTGCCTTGACCATCTTTTACTTTAAACGCTACATAGATAGAAGCAGATTTAACATCTTTGTACTCAATCTCCGCTTCAGCAAGTGATGATTCACTTGATGGTGACCAGTAGATAGGCTTTAATCCTTTATAAATGTAACCTTTTTCAGCCATTTTACCAAAAACTCTAATTTGTGCAGCTTCGTAATCTTTTGTTAAAGTAATATAAGGATTATCCCACTCACCAGCAACTCCCAGACGTTTAAAGTCATCACGTTGTTTGTCTACTTGAGTTAAGGCGTACTCTTCACATTTTTTAAGGTATTCTGCGCGAGTCATTTCTTTACGTTTAATCCCTTTATTAGTTAAAACTTGTTCAATTGGTAAACCATGTGTATCAAATCCTGGAACATAAGGAGATCTAAAACCAGACATTGATTTCGAGCGAACAATAATATCTTTACTAATTTTATTTAAAGAATGGCCTAAATGGATATTACCATTAGCATAAGGAGGGCCATCATGTAAAATAAAAGTCGGTTTCCCTTGATTCAATTCTTGACGACGTTCATAAATTTTTTGTTCTTCCCAATTTTTTTGCCATTCAACTTCTCTGTTTGGTAAATTTCCTCTCATTGGGAAACCTGTTTTACCTAAATGTAGCGTTTCTTTTGTTTTCATATACAAATTCCTTTCCTTTTAAAAAATATATAAAAAAAGACCCCTCCCTATAAAGGGACGAAGTCTTCGTGTTACCACCCATGTTTATATTTGAAATAAATCAAATATTACTCTCTCATGATAACGGTCTTTAACCGGTATTGCTTAATTAAATTTCAACAATACATTAAATGAAGGATCTTTTCTGTATCAGAGTCTTATCAGGTTTTCACTACTCCTGACTCACTTAAAAGAATAATACAGACTTTTCTGTTTCATTTATTATTTTACACGACTACGGCTTGCACGTTCTGGACGGCCACCTTTTTTAGTCTCTTCTTTTATTTTTTCAGATTTCTTTTCTGGTTTTTCTTCTGGTAAAACAATCTCAGTTTCTTTAAATTCTGGCTTGACTTCAATAGCTACTGATGTTGGATCACTACTGTTAGCAGATTCAACCGCATCAAGTACTTCTTTAAATGCTGTATGGCTACTATCAACATACGCACCGAATGGTTTTAACAATTCATCCCACTCTTCACTTTTCACAATTTGTAGTTGAGATTCTAATAACACAGATAAATTTCTGTGGAAAACACGTGTTTTTTTCTTTAAATCATCTGTTTCTACAGCTAATTGGCGAGCACGTTCACTTGCTTCAAGTAAAATTTGATTCGCTTTGTTAGTTGAACCAGTGATTAATTCTTCACTCATTTTATTGGCATGAGCTAAAATATCTTCTGATTGTGCTTGAGCCTGTTGAATGGCTAAGTCACTTTCTTTTGTTGCATTTTCTTTTAATTTATCAGCTGTATCTTGTGCGACGATGATTGATTGATTCAATGAGTCTTTTAATTCATTGAAGTAACTCAATTTTTCTTCAGCTTGTTTGGCTTGCTTTTCAACTTCTCTATTTTCAGAAACTAATTTTTCCACATCTAGTGCGATTTGATCTAAGAAATCATCTACTTGATCTTTGTCATATCCTTTAAATTTTGATCCAAAACTTTTACTTGTAATATCGATTGGTTTTATTGACATTTCTTCACCTCATAAATAAGTTACTTTCTCAAGACACGAATGCCCAAGCGAACTTTATCTTTTTTTGTTTTTCCTTGCTCTTCGAGTATTTGGATACGGCCTAATTTTCTAACTGATATAATATCTAGATAATCAACAACATAATCAACTCGTTCTGTTTCTACCCAATTAACTTTGACTCTCTTTGATTCTACTATCTGTTTAGCTCTTTGCCTAGATATATTATATACTGTGGAAATAATATTATCAATTCTTAAGGAACTGACCGTTAATCCTTCTTCAATCCACTCATTTGTCGGAACAATAAGGTCCGTATAAGTAATTTTTTCAAAACGAACACCAAAGGAACCTATCTTATCTACTTGATTAACAATATAGTTTGCCATTGTATCTTTAATAAATACTTGCCATCTTGAGCGATCTGTAATAATATCACCAATAAACTCACGCTTTATACCAGTACTCATCAAAGTGCCTAATATTTTTCCATGACTTAAGGAACCAAACTTCGTAGGGTACTTAATTTCATAAATAGCAATATCATAATCTTCTTGCTGCGGTTCGTAGTAACTGGGATAAATCACAGCACATTGACGCTCAGAATTTTCAAATCCCCCAAATAGAGAAAATTTGATATCATTTTTTTTGCCAATAAGGCTACTTAAAATGAAAGCCTCTCTAGGATTTAAAAAATCTGTTACGTAAGGTGCGTATTGATTTTCTACTTGTTCAAACCAACTAATCACATTATCAATAAAAGGATGTTCGTCCTTGCGAAAATGCTGGTACACATTAGCTAGCAAAAAACTCACATCCTTTCTCTTTTAAAATTTAGTACCCAAAAACCAATTGGGTTACAAGTTTAGCTAGCCCATTACTTACAAGTTGTAAAGCAATTACTGCTACAATAATTGTAAAATCTATCGGACCAAACGATAAAGGCAATCGGTCAAACAAACTTAAATATGGTCTACTAATTTTTATAATAAATTGTCCTATTTTTGATTCATATGCTCCTGGAAACCAAGACAATAATGCATATGCTATAAGTACAAATGAATAAATTTCTACTGCTTTAAGAAATATCATTAAAAGATTTATAATTAACATAACTGTACACCCTTAATAATTAGATAAGTGTGTTGAAATTAAACTTTGTGCTACTGAAGAATCAACATCTACATTTGCCGGTGAACAAATAAATATTTCTTCGCCTATTCTTTGGATGTCTCCATCAACAGCATAAATAGCACCAGTTACAAAATCAACCACTCTTCGTGCTTGAAATTCTTCCATTGCTGAAAAAGTTATAATAACAATTTCTTTTCTAAACAATGCTTGAGCAATTGATTTACAATCTGAATAAGCTCTAGGCTCGAATACAGTAATTTTACGATGTACACGTTTGTTTTCAGTTTGACGTCGCTGATTTTTATCGTTTACATTTTGGTAAGCGTTCATATCAACAACTTTTTTATTGGTAAGATTGGTTGAAGAAGTTTGACCTAAAGAAGTTGCATTTTTTTCTTCAGACGCTTGATAAGCGTAAGATGGTTCATTAGAATATTGTGTCTCTTCTTTTTCAAAACTTTCTTCATCTACCATGGGAGCGTCTAAATTAATATCTTCTTCCTGTGAATCATCCAGTCCAAAAAAATTGGACCAATTTTTTGATTTAAATAAATTCATCTTTCTGCCACCTCGTTTCCTTCTTCATTAAAAAATTTTGAGCCCACTCGAACAAACGTGGCACCTTCTTGAATAGCTACTTCATAATCACGACTCATCCCCATACTTAATTCAGTACAAGGAGCGTAACTTAAGTCCTTCTCTTCAATCGTCACCTTTAACTTATTCAAAGTAGAAAAAATAGACTGTAATTCTTCTCTTTTTGCTTCAAAAGGTGCCATTGTCATTAAACCTATAACGACAACATTTTTAAATTCCGAAAGTGATTGTATAAACTCTTCCACTTCAGATATTGTCAGCCCTTGTTTCGAAGTTTCCTCTGAAACATTTACTTGAACAAAACACTTGATAGGATTTAGAGCTCGCTTATTTATTTCCTCAGCAAGTTTAAAATTATCTAACGCATGAAAATAATCAATATCATTAATAATATTTTTTACCTTTCGGCGCTGTAAATTACCTATAAAATGCCATTTAATTTGCTTTTGGTCAGAAAGAAAAGCTTTCTTTTCTATTAGTTTTTCCATTCTATTTTCTGCAAAGTGAACAATACCTGTATCAGCAACTTGTTTCGTTGTTTCATTATCTACAGATTTACTGACACAAATTAAGTTCACAGAATGTGGATTTCTGTGACTTAACTCGCAGTTTTTTTGAATGTTTGTTTCAATACTTTGAATATTTGTTTTTATTGTTTGTTCAAGCACTACCTACTCACCTCTTATTTTTTTCTTCTAAAGAATGGTGGTGTACTCAACTCATCATCATCATCATCTGAAGAATGATCTGATTCAGTATTACTAAATGTATCAAAATCTCTCTTTTCGATTGATTCGAATTGTGTTTCATCAGGCACATTGCGTGTTGGTGTTTCACGACGGATGTCCCAATCACCAAATGCTCCATTATTTGTATTAGTTGCTTCAGCTTCAACTTGTTTAGCTTCTTGCGCTGGTCTTACTTGACGTTGAACCATTCCTTGAGTTGTCACATTGCCTCTTGGAGCCATTGGACGTTCTCTTTTTCCTGGATCAATTCCAGTTGCAATAACTGTTACAATGATTTCATCACCTAGTTGATCATTAACTGATGTACCTAAAATAATATTTACATCGCCACCAGTAGCGCTTGCCACAATTTCAGAAGCATCTTGTGCTTCAAATAATGTCATGTCTAATCCACCAGTGATATTTAATAAGACTTGCTCAGCACCTTCAATAGAAGTTTCTAATAATGGAGATGCGATTGCTTTTCTAGTTGCTTCGATAACACGGTCTTCACCGTTAGCCACACCAATACCCATAAGGGCAGTTCCTTGGTCTTCCATGACTGTCTTCACATCAGCAAAGTCTAAGTTGACATAACCTGGAGATGTAATTAAATCTGAGATACCTTGAACACCTTGGCGTAATACGTTATCAGCTTCTCTGAAAGCTTCCAACATTGGTGTTTTCTTATCAACGATTTCTAATAAACGATTATTAGAAATAATAACTAATGTATCAACATTTTCTTTTAATTCTGAAATACCTTCTGCTGCAAATCTGCTGCGTTTTGGTCCTTCAAAACTAAATGGTCTTGTTACTACTCCAACTGTTAAGGCACCTTGCGCTTTAGCAATTCCTGCAACAACAGGAGCGGCACCAGTACCAGTACCACCACCCATTCCAGAAGTGATAAATACTAAGTCTGCACCTTGAAGTGAAGCGGCAATTTGCTCTTCGCTTTCACTAGCTGCTTTTTCACCAACGTCTGGTAAAGAGCCTGCACCTAATCCTTTTGTAAATTTTGGTCCTAATTGAATCACTGTTTCAGCTTTTGAATGTTGTAAAGCTTGAACGTCCGTATTAGCTACGATAAATTCTACTCCCTTAACACCCTCATCAATCATGCGATTTACGGCATTACCACCAGCGCCACCGACACCGATAACTTTGATAACTGCGCCAGTGTTTACTGTGCTATCTAAAGAAAATTCCATTGTTTGTTTCCTCCTAGGATATTAATCGAATATGTTAGACAAGAAACCTTTAAACTTGTTACCGATTCCTTCTTTTTCAGTTGGTTCTACTTCAACTTCTGTTACTGTTTCTTTTGGTTGTACTGGCTGTGTCTCAACTTTTTTAGGTTGCTCCATTGGAACTTCTCTATTATGTGTTACTACTTTTTTCTTGTTGTCATAAATTGCTAATTTTGTAACGTGATAAACTTCATCCAGTTGAGCAACATATTCAACAATTGCGATACCATTAGCGAACACTGGGTTACGTAATCCCATATGGTTTGGAACATATAATTTTACGTTTGTTTCAAAAATGTCAGCTGCAAGTTCTACCACACCTGGTAAACTCGCTGCTCCACCAGTTAAAATAACACCACCTGGTAAATTTAACGCATCAATACTATCTAAAACTGCTTTAGATTTTGTAAAGATTTGTTCTGCCCGAGCTTCAATGATTTCAGATAAATATCTTTCATCGATTCTTACGGGTTCATTTTTTCCAATAACATCAACTGGAAATTCTTCATTAGATGATGTTCTTTCAGGATAAGCATAACCATAATTAATTTTTAAAGTCTCTGCGTTTGTTAACGATGTATTTAAAACAACAGAGATATCTTTAGTAACAAACTCGCCACCCTCTTGTTCTACGTGAGAGAACTTCAATTCTCTTTCGTACATAACAGAAGTTGTGGTTTGTCCGCCACCCATGTCAATAATTGTTGTTCCAAAATCTTTTTCGCCATCTGAAAGGATCGACTCAGCTAATGCTAATGGTGTAATCACCATTTCTTCAACACCTAAACCTGCTTTTTCAACACATTTACGAATGTTGTGAACAATTGTTTTAGGGCCTGTAAATAATAAACCCTTCATGTCTAAGCGGACACCAATCATTCCTCTTGGATCTTTAATACCTTCAAATCCATCGACTTTAAATTCTTGTGGAATTAAAGTAATGACTTGACGTTCTGGTGGAGTAGATCTTACCACAGCTGCTGATGCAACATTTTTAACATCTGCTGAAGTGATTTCTTTTGATTCTGTGTTAACAGCAATCATGCCCTCACATTTTTCAACTTGAAGTAAGTTAGCAGGAATCCCCACGCTAACACTTCTAATTTGGACACCTGATTTTTCTTCTGCTTGTTTAACTGCTCTTTGAATAGATTGAACGGCTTTATCAATATCGATAACAATGCCTCGATCCAATCCTTTTGATTTTGCATTTCCAACGCCAATAATGTTAATTTGATTTTCTATGTACTCAGCTACTACGACTTTCACTGATGTTGTTCCAATATCAAGACTCACATGTATTCCTGTTTTTGCCATGAAAGGTGTTCCCTCCTATTTTCTAACAGAGTCTTCCTCTATTATTGCATAATACCTCACACCATTCTATCATAAAATAGGGTATTAAATAAAGAAGAATACTATAATTGTTATTATTTTTTTCTTAAAAATATTGAATCACTCTACAACTTCAATTGAACTACTTTCCTCAGTTGATTCAGATGTTTGGTGCGGATATGAAAAAACACCTGATAGTCCTGCTTCCATATCAATTACGCCTTTTTCTTTCATCTCTGCAGTTATCTTGTCATAAAAAGCCATTTTATCGGCAATGGTCGTTGAAAGACCAATCACTTCATTACCATCTTTCATTTTAAACTTAATTCTAAATGGATTAGTTTTCGTTGCCAATGACTCGATACTCTCAATATTTGCTTTAAGGCCTGCATCAAATTTATTATACGCATCTAGGAATTCAGTTAAATTCTCACCTTCTTCAAAATTTTGTAATAAAGGTAAATTTTTATTAATTTCTTTAACTGGTTCTTTTAAAATAAGACCACTGGCTAAAACCTCATAATCTTTTCCGCTTATTTTAACATAACCAATAGTAGGATATTCCTTGATGGTTACTTTAATTTGATTTAAATTCACTAGACTAATTTTAGCCGTTTCAATTCTTTGGTCATTTTTTTTAATTTTTTGAGCCATTTCATTTTTATTAAAATACTGTTCCCACAGGCTTTTGCCTACTCTAATTTCTGATGAAGTAACCACTTTGTTAGCGTCGCTATTTTCAATACCAGAAACAATAATTTTACCTACCTTACTTAATGGAGAAATAAAATACAATGTAATAAAAATCGAAATCACAAGCACACTTAATATTAAAGATAGACGCTTAAGTAACTCTTTTTCTTTTGGTGTTTGACTGTATCTCAATTTACTAAAATTCAAGCCAAACTCTTTTTTACTTTCTTCTGTCTCAATTTCATCACTACTATAATTTTTATCACTTTTGACTTCTTCCGAAAAATCATCGGTATTCTCTTGAGGCGGTAGCATTAACTGTTTTTTTTCATTTATTTCTTTATTTTCATTGTCAGTCATTTTCTGCCTCCTCTTATGAGATTAACTCAATAATTAAACGGTACAAACGATCAGTCGCATCTTGAATGCCTTCTTTTTTAGACGCTTCTGCCATTTCGCTTCTTTTGTTCTGATTAAGCATCAATTCATCAATTTTAGAGACCAGTGTCTCTTTAGTTAATTCATCATTTCTAATCATCAACGCAGCATGCTTATCTACTAAGCTTTGAGCATTTTTTGTTTGATGGTCGTTTGTAACATTAGGACTTGGAATTAAAATAGAAGGCAAGCCTAAAGAAGTAATTTCAGCTAAAGAGGTTGCACCTGCACGACCCACAACAACATCTACATTTGCTAAAACATTTTCCATATTTTTTATGTAAGGAACTACTTTAATGTTGTCTTTATTCCCTGTGATTGTCTTCCATTTTTGTTCAACATCACTAAAATATATTTCTCCTGAAGCATACAATATTTGATAGGGTTTCTCTGTTAATAAAGATAAACTATCTAATAACGCCTTGTTAATTGCTAGTGCACCACGGCTACCACCAAAAATTAAAACTGTTGAAACATTTGTTTGTAACCCATACTGAGTCAACACATCAGATTGTTTAATATTGGCAACTTCTTGAGCACGTGGATTACCAACCATCACAACTTTATCAGTTGGGAAATCTTTTGTTACATCTGAAAAACAAATACCAATCTTATCAACATATCTTGCTAAAAATTTATTAGTGACACCTGCCACACTATTTTGTTCATGAATAATTGTTGGAATGTTTAATTTGTGTGCTGCATATACAACTGAACCGCACACATACCCTCCTGTTCCAATCACAATATCTGGTTGGAATTTTTTTATAATTTGTTTAGCTTTCTTAATACTGCTTAAAAATAAATAGACTGTTTTAAAATTACTTAAAGATAAGGAACGTTTAAATCCTTGAATTTCAATTGTCTCAAACGGAATTCCTTGATCTGGAACTATTTTACTTTCTAGACCTTTTTTAGTTCCCACAAATAAAAATTCAGCGTCAGGATGTTTCTTTTTTATATATTTAACAAGAGAAACGGCTGGATATATGTGACCACCCGTACCTCCGCCAGATACTAGTACTTTCATATTATTCCCTACTTACTATTTGTTTTATTTCTTTGACAAACGCATTGCCACGAATTTCAAAGTTTTGGTATTGATCCCAGCTTGCACAAGCAGGGGATAATAAAATTGCATCGCCAGCTTCACTGAAATTCCACGCATTTTTTACAGCTTCAACCATATCGGATACTTTTAAACAGTTAGTAATCCCTACTTTTTTCCCAATATTTATCAACTTATCAGCTGTCTCGCCTGTAGCAATTAAGGCTTTCACTCCTCTTAAGGCCCCTTCTAACTCATCAAATTCATTTCCTCTGTCTAAACCACCAACAATTAAAATTAATTTTTCATTATCAAAGCCACTCAAAGCTTTTTCTGTTGCTAAAATGTTAGTTGCTTTAGAATCATTGTAAATTTTTACACCTTTATATTCACCAATGAATTCTGTTCTATGAGGAACACCAGAAAAATTCATCAACGTCTGTTTAATTTTTTCGTTAGAAACACCAGATAGCTTAGCCACTATAATTGCAGCCAATGCATTTTCAATATTATGATCTCCTGGCACGCCAACTTCTGATGCTAACATTATTTTTTCATCCTTATAAAATAGACTATCATCTAAAACATAGGCACCCTCTTCTTCAATAGTGCTTGTTGAAAAATACATGACAGTTGCTTTTGTTTTCTCAGCTAATTCTCTTAACTCTTTCTGATTGCCATTTAAAATTAAATATTCGGCTGATGTCATATTTTTTTGAATTTCCCATTTTGCCTGAACATAATTCTGTCTGTTACCATGATAATCAATATGAGCTTCAAATAAATTAGTCACTATTGCAATTGATGGTTTGAATTTTTCAATTCCCATCAATTGAAAGCTAGATAGCTCCGTAACTAGCACATCTTCTTTTTTAGATTTTACAACAACGTCACTTGTTGGGTATCCAATATTTCCAGCTAACTTAGCAACACCTTGCTGACGATCACTATTTAATAGCTGATAAATCATCGTTGTTGTTGTTGTTTTTCCGTTTGTCCCAGTGATTCCAATAAATTCAGCTTCAGAAACAGCATAAGCTACCTCAACTTCTGTTATTATCGGAATCTTTTTTTCTATTGCTTTTTCGAGAATAGGATTCGTATAAGGAATCCCTGGATTTTTTACAATTAATGAAAAACCCTCATCAAGTAAATCGATTGGATGGCTACCTGTTATAACAGTCATCCCTAACGCAAGCAATTCTTGAGCTTCTGGATTTTCATCTATTTTTTTTGCATCATTCACTGTGACAAATGCGCCTAATTGATGTAATAACTTAGCAGCTGCAACACCACTTTTGGCTAATCCTAATACTAAAATTTTTTCATTTGCGTATTCTACTGCTTTTTTCATGCCAATCGATTCTCCTTATATTATAAATATAAAATTGCTAGCGTAATACCCGACATAACTAATCCTACTATCCAAAAAACAATGTCAATTTTCCATTCACTCCAGCCACTTAATTCAAAATGATGATGAATTGGTGACATTTTGAATATTCTTTTACCTGTCAACTTAAATGACCCTACTTGCAAGATAACACTTAATGTTTCAACTACATAAATTAAACCAATTAATAATAATGTCCATTCTTGATGCAGCAAGATCGAAATCGCAGCTAACATCCCTCCCAATGCAAGTGAGCCCACATCTCCCATAAAAATTTTGGCTGGTTTCTTATTATAGACAAAGAATCCTAATAAAGCTCCAATGGAGGCAATACAAATTATTAAAATATCATACTGTTCCTGTTGCCAAGCGATAAAGGCGTATGTTCCAAATGAGATAGAAGCAAGCCCTGAAACCAACCCATCGATACCATCTGTTAAATTCACTGCATTCGAAAAACCAACTAGCCAAAAAACAACAAATGCACCGAATATAACCCCCATATCAACATTTCCTATTAGAGGAATATTTAATAACGTACTAATTCCTTCTGATTTCATCATTAGGTACAAGATAATACCACCAATGATTTGTCCAAGTAATTTTTGTTTTGAATTCAAGCCTAAATTACGTTTTTTAAATACTTTAATAAAATCATCTAAAAAACCTAGCAAACCATATAATACTAAAATAAACAATACACTCCAAAAAGAAGTTGTTAGTTCTTGTTGCCAAAAACCAGTAATTATTGAAGTAAGTACAATACTAATCAAGAAAATTAACCCACCCATTGTTGGTGTTCCTGTTTTAGCTAAATGTGCCTGAGGACCTTCTTCTCTAACTGCCTGACCCATTTTTTTCATTTTAAAAAAGGCAATAAATTGAGGTATTGTCATTAAAACAAATGCAAACCCTAAAGATAATGGGATTAATAATTCTGTAAGCATCATAATTCTCTCCTAAATTTTAATTATCTGTATTAACCGTATCGACTTTAAAAGCATGTTTTAACATACTATTAGAAATGTCTGAAACTAATTTTTGCGGACTTCCATGTTCACCAGTAATCGTCGGCCGCTTCATCGTGACGTACATGATATACTGTGGATTTTCCGTTGGTGCTATTTGGACAACAGAGTAAAGATAATCATATTCTCCTGTTAAAAGTTTTCCATTTTCAAATATTTGTGCTGTTCCTGTTTTAGCAGACACATCCACTCCATCAATCCCATAAATATCATACCCTGTTCCATAAATTGGGTCATTAACAGTATCTTTCATGAAATCTAAGACTTTATCAGCCGTTTCAGGTTTAATCGGCTGCCCGATTTTTTCTGGACCGTAAACTTTTTCATCTTTACCGTCCTCTGAAGTGATTTTTTGAATGTATTGAGGTTTCATCATAGTCCCTTTATTAGAAATCGCTGTAAATCCTTGCATCATTTGAAAATTAGTCACACCAATTGCTTGTCCAAAAGAAGACATTGCTGTATCTACTGGGTTTTTATCTCTAATATTTCCTGGTTCTTCAAAAGGTAAGCCAGATTTTGTTGATTTAGCAAAGCCAAATTTTTGTAAATAATCTTGCCATGTTGTTCCCATTTTTTGTTCAAGTAGAACCATCCCTACATTACTTGACCATGATAAGGCTTGTCTGTAAGTCAGCGTTCCTTTTCCTTCTGGTTTCCAATCATTAATCGTTGTATCATAAACTTGAATTTTTCCCGATTGGAATGTTTCGTTTTCATTGTAATTACCAGAATCAATAGCCGCCGCCATTGTAAATACTTTCATTGTCGATCCAGGTTCAAAAGGAGTCTGGACTAATAAATTTTGCCAAACTGGTTTAGGTTTATCTTTTTCTTCATATAAACCTTCCTTTGTTTGCGGATCAAATGTTGGGCGTTGTGAAGCTGCCAATATCTGTCCTGTTTTAGCATCCATCAACATCGCTGTTATATCCTCTGGAGTTGCTTTTTCTAATACGTCATCCATCACTTCTTCTAAACGAAGCTGAAGATTACTATCTAAGGTTGTGTAAATATCTTTTCCATCAACTGATTCTTTATCAACAATAACAGAACCAGGCAATTCGTTGCCCTTACTATCCTTTTGATAATACTTAAAACCATCTTTTCCTTTAAGAATATCGTCATAAGCTTTTTCAATACCCATGCCATTTTTACCAGTTAATTTAGAATCTTCTTCATCAGCATTTTCAGGTTGGGCATACCCAATTATATAAGAAGCATATTTACCATTCGGATACATTCTATCTGGATGTTCCGTAAAATAGACACCTGTTATTTTTTCTTTTTCTAATGCCTTCTCAATATTTTTTTTCACTTCTAAAGATAAATTTTTACCCTTAGAACCAAATTCTGTACTTCCATAATATTTTCCGTCAGCATTTTTTTTCACTTTTTTACTCAATTGTTCCATCGTTAAGCTTTTATCAATGCCGGCGTATTGATTAAATATATCAGCAATTTTGCTTTTATCCTTATCATGCACAAAAAGTTCTACACTATTTAAACCAATGTAATCTTTACCTAACTCAGCATATAACGAATAGGAAGTAGCATCTTCAGCAATTGGTTGTCCATTTCTATCATAAATGGTCCCACGCTTTGCCTTGATGATGCTACTTCCTTGATACAGATCCTGTCTCTTCTTATCTAAACTTTCAGATCCTACTTTACCTACTCCGATAATATAAACAAATCGCACTGCAAAAAGAAGGAAAATGGCAATAGTGGTTCCAAAAAGAATAATACCTACTTTTTTTCTATTACCCGATGGTGTTAAATTTTTTGCCGCTATTTTTTTTTTGAACTTCCGCCTAAATTCTTTCATTATTTTATTGTCCTTATGTTTTCATCTCTTACTTTAATTTCCGCCTTATCCGCGATACCTTTAACGCGATCAGCTCTAAGTAATTCATTTTTTTCTTGCTCTAATTTATCAATTGCACTTTTTGATTCATTCATCGTTTGTTGTACGCTAGTTATTGCTTCTTCTTCTCTATTAATAGCTGTCGTCATCTTTATTGTAGCAATAGATAAAAATAAAAAAGTAACAACAACTGTAGAAAAGACAATTTTTTCAAGCTTACTTACTTTTCTCAGCTTGCTTTTAGGTACTAGATATGGAATGTTTTCTTGTAACCTTTTCTCCTTTTCTGGAGGTAAGGTTTGTGCATAATCATATATCATTGGTTCTTGTTTTTCTGGAAGAGACACACCTAACCCATCCTTTCAGGAGTTATTTTTTCAGCCACTCTAAGTTTAGCGCTTCTTGAACGATTGTTAGCTTCCAACTCTTCATCAGAGGCAACAATTGGTTTTCGATTAATAAATTTCAATGTTGGTTGGTATTCTACAGGTACCATCGGTAAACCAGGTGGTAAATCTTTTGGTCTACTATATTCTTTATAAATATTCTTTACAATTTTATCTTCCAAGGAATGAAATGTAATCACACTAATACGACCTTCGTGATTCAACAATTCTATGGCTTGCTCCAACGATTCACCAATAACTTCTAATTCACTATTAACTTCAATACGAATTGCTTGAAAAATACGTTTAGCAGGATGTCCACCTTTTCTTCTAGCTGGTGCTGGTATCGCCTCTTTAATCAATTCTACTAGCTCTCCAGTTGTTTCGATTGGTTTTTCAATTCTTTTCTTCTCAATCAATCTTGCAATTTGTTTAGAAAATTTTTCTTCCCCGTATCTAAAAAATATCTTTACTAATTGTTCATAACTATATTCATTTACAACATCAAAAGCACTTATCGGTGCCGTTTGATCCATTCTCATATCTAAAGGAGCATCTTGATGATAGCTAAAACCTCTTTCTCCTTCATCTAGCTGAGGAGAAGAAACGCCTAAATCATATAAAATACCATCAATTTCATCAACACCATGTTTAGCTAACTCTGCTTTTAAATATCTAAAATTCGCTTGAATAAACGTTACCTTATTTTGTTCTAACTCATTTTTTAGTTTGTTACTCGCATGTTGGATAGCTGTTTCATCTTGATCAAACGCATATAGATGACCCTTTTCAGATAGTTGTGAGAGAAGGTACTGGCTATGACCGGCTCCACCTAAAGTACAATCTACATAGATTCCATTAGGCTTAACATTAAGTCCATCTACTGTTTCTTTTAATAAAACCGTGACATGTTCAAAATTTTCTGACATAAATATCTTTCTCCAAGCTTTAGTTTAAAAACCAAAATCAATCATTGTTTCAGCAATGTCATCAAAATTCTCTTCAGCATCTAGAGAGAAATCTTCCCAACGTTCCTCGCTCCAAATCTCAATTCGATTTGAAACACCAATTACAACACATGGTTTTTCTAATTTCGCATATTTTCTTAAGTTTAACGGAAGATTAATTCTTCCTTGTTTATCAATTTCACATTCAGTAGCAGCTGAGTAAAAGAATCGAACAAAAGTTCTTGCTTCTTTTTTAGATAGTGGCATTTCTTTCATTTTATCTTCTAAAACTGCCCATTCGTCCATCGGATAACCAAATAAACATCCATCCATCCCTCTTGTTACGATAAACTTTTCACCTAAGCCTTCTCGTAATTTTGATGGAACAATTAAACGTCCTTTTAAGTCAATATTATGTTGATATTCACCCATAAACATAAAAGGTCACCTCGACTCGCCACTCAATAGAACTAGTCTACCACATTCCCCCACTTTCTACCACATTCTTAGCAAAAAAATTAAGATTTGGTATAGATTGTAATAAAAGTGAAAACAAAAAAGACAATACCAGTAAATATACTCGTCCTTGTCTTAGTTTTTTTATTTTAAAAATAGAATAATACTTACTAAAATCAATAAAAAATAGATTAGTAAAGTAATTAAAAATATTATTCGCCACACCATTTTTAAATATCTTTTATACTTAATTTCCTTATACTGATACGCTTGAAAAACTGCTATCAACATAGAAACCAGTAAAACAATCAATAACGTATATGGTAGAAAACTTTCATCAAAGGTCTTTTTTGATAAATAGTGAATACCAATTAGTAAAAAAGGAGTTGCAATATCAGGTGATTTAACTCCATATTTTTTCTCAAGAGAAGTTTTTTTTACTAAAAAAGAACTTCCAAATAATAATATCAATGGAAAGATATACCAAAAAAAAGTAACTATCGTAAATTTTTGCATGTGACTAATTCCCTTCACAATCCTTTTGTAAGCTTCACTACTAAGACAAATTCATTATAAGCCATTTAGATGTCAAACTAATAACAATGATGGGACTTATAAAGTCGTCTTTGTAACAACCATTACAGAATAAGGCTTTTTCTAAATTTAATCCTTTAAACAATTATAGTTCATCTAGTGAAACAGTTCAATTTTTTTAAAATTAATTTTTATTTCACGATTTTTAATTAATACTTACCTTGATTCCTCTTACTATTCGGTGTAAACTATTATCATTGAACATAAGACTAAAAGGCGGAATATAATATTATGAGTAAAAAACCAAAAAGTACTTTTTCAAAAATTACAACTGTTGTCATTTGGGTAATGTTAATCGCTATGGTTGGTGGGGCAGTTATAACTGCACTAGCTAGTCTAGGCATGATCTAAAAAATAAAGAAACGGATCAATTTGACCCGCTTCTTTATTTTTTTTGAGCAATTGCTAATAATTCTTTAGCATGTTCTAATGTTAAAGGTGTTATTTCACTACCTGATAACATCCTAGCAACTTCATCAATTCTCTCATCAGATGCCAATTCACTGACACTCGTCTCAGTTCGCTTATTTTTTATTTCTTTTTTAATAAAATATTGCGTATCTGCAATAGCAGCTACTTGCGGTAAATGAGTGATGCATAACACTTGAGAATTCATCCCTATTTGATGGATTTTCTCAGCAATCGCTTGTGCAACTCTGCCACTCACACCGGTATCAACTTCATCAAAAACAATACTCGTCATTCCATGATTTTTCGAGAAGATAGTCTTTATTGCTAACATCACTCGGGATAATTCTCCACCTGAAGCAACTTTTACTAGAGGCTTCAACTCTTCTCCTAGATTGGTAGAGATAAAGAATTCTATTTTATCAACACCATATTCATTTGGTTTATCTAGTGGCGTAAATTTCACTTCAAATCGTGTATTTTCCATAAACAAACTCTTAAGTTCCACCAAAATATTCTCTTCTAATCCTTTGGCGGTCTCCATCCTACATCCACTTAATTGTTCTCCTAAAGAATCCACTAGATTTTTTTCTGTTTCCATTTCTTGTTCTAGCACTTCAATATCAAAATCACCAATTTCTGAGAGCGATAATTCTTCTTTAATAAACTCGAAATACTCTAATACTTTTTCAACTGTCTCGCCATATTTTCTTTTCAACTGACGGATGACATCTAACCGTCCTTCAACTTCTAACAAACGAGATTCATCTAGCTCTAAGTCATCTACCAAAGCAGAAACATTATTCGATGCTTCTTGTAATGAGTAGTAGCTTGTTTGTATTAATTCACTTGTTTCTTTGTACGAAGCATCCAAATGTTCAATACTACTCATTTCATTCATCGCCTGTGCTACTAAATCTAATGTTTGACTATCTTCTCCGTTAATCACATGATAAGTGTTTTTCAAAGCATCTGTTATTTGTTGAAAGCTAACCAATTTTTTTCGCTCTTCAAGAAGTTGATCTTCTTCATCAGGAATAAGCTCTGCTCTATCAATTTCTTCAAATTGGAACTGCAACATATCCATTCTTTGAACGTATTCTTTTTCATTAGCATAGAATTTTTTAACCGCTAATTCAATTTCTTTAAATTTATGAAAATGCTGCTGATATTCTTCCAACAACGGTGTTAATCGCTCTGGATCAAAATGATCTAACAAACTCAAATGATGACTTGCATCCATTAATTCTTGGTGCTCATTTTGTCCATGGATATCGACTAAAAATTGACCAATTTCTCTCAACGTTTTTGTATTAACTAGTTGACCGTTAATTCGACAATTATTTCTACCTGTTCGATAAATTTCTCGTTGCACAATTAAAAGGTCATCCACCATCTCAATTCCATGATTTTCTAAATAAACAGCTATTTCTTTTTTATTTTCAATATAAAACGAGCCTTCAATACGACATTTTTCTGCACCATCTCTAATAAAATCACTTGATCCACGTCCGCCAACAATTAATCCCATCGCATCAATAATAATAGATTTTCCAGCACCAGTTTCTCCTGTTAACACAGTCATCCCTTCTTTAAATTCAATATTTAAATTAGAAATAATCGCAAAATCTTGAACAGATAATTCTTGTATCATACATCGTCACCTTCTTATATGATTTCTAGTATCTTTGTTTCTAATTCGATAGCTAATTTTTCTGTTTTTGCAAAGATCAACACTCGGTCATCATTGACCATCACTGTAAAAATATCCGCTTTATAGTATGATTCTAAAGCGCCTCCTAAAGCAAATCCACTCCCCGGTTTTGTAAGAATGGAAATCATTTTATCCATTTGAAAAACATCTATAAAAGAACTCCTCAACATTCGTTCCAATTTAGCATAACTTGATTTATCCTTTTCGGGCATACTATATGTAAAACTTTTATCTATGCCCATTTTTTTTATTAACTTCATTTCTTTAATATCTCTTGAAACCGTCGCTTGAGTTACTAAAATATCATTTTCTAATAATAAACGTACTAAGTCTTCTTGTTTAGATACTTTTTGTTCAGTAATAATTTTTTCAATCCATTTATGTCTTTCTTGCTTCCTCATCTTCGCTTCCTCCAGTTAACAAATTACGTTAGCCTACTATGAGATAACTCCACAATCTCTTCTGCTGATACTTCACTTAAAAATGCCCCTATTCCTTCAACAGGTTTTAAATGTGCTAAGAATTCAATATTACCATCCCCACCTGTAATAGGTGAAAAATCCAGACCTTCTACATTAAATCCAAATTCTTGAACGAAAGATAAAACATCTTTTAAAACAGATAAGTGAACTTTTCTATCACGAATAATTCCTTTTTTACCCACTTGCGCTTTTCCTGCTTCAAATTGAGGTTTTATCAAAGCTATCACCTCTCCATCAGGTGTTATAATCGTTCTTAAAACAGGTAAAATTAATTTTAGCGATATAAAGGAAACATCGATTGAAGCGACATCAGGCTGACCTTTGGTAAAATCCTCTAATTTAGAGTATCTAAAGTTTGTTTTTTCCATCACTTCAACACGGTCGTCTTGTCTTAATTTCCACGCTAACTGATTAGAACCAACATCTAAAGCATAGCTCATTTTAGCTCCATTTTGTAGCGCTACATCTGTAAATCCACCTGTTGAAGAACCGATATCTAATAAAATTTTACCTTCAAAATCCACCAAAAAAGATGCCATTGCTTTTTCTAATTTCAAACCACCACGAGAAACATATTTTAAAGCTTGTCCTTTTAACCTAAGAACAGAATCTACTGAGATTTTTTCGCCTGGTTTATCATAACGAACGCCGTTTGAATCTACAACCAAGCCAGCCATGACATTTCGTTTAGCTTTCTCACGAGTCTCACTCAACCCTTGTTGGACCACTAGTACATCCACACGTTCTTTCTTTACTTTTTCACTCATTACATTACCTTCAATTCTTCTAAAATAACATCTAATAAGGTTTCTTTTTTGTCATAGTTCAGTATTTCTTTGGCCTGATTTAACGCTTCTTGAGCATTGTCACAATATGATTCAAATGCGGTTTGAGCACCCTTTATACCTAACAAAGAAACATAAGTATTTTTATCATGTGCTGCATCTGCACCTATTTTCTTACCGATGATAGTCTCATCACCAATAACATCTAATAAATCATCCCTCACTTGAAAAGCAATCCCTAGATATTCCGCATATTCAATAAGATATTTTTTAACTTCTAGATTATCGGTACTTAAACTGGCACCAGCTTCTACTGCATATTTTATTAATTCACCTGTTTTTTTACTGTGCATATCTTGTAATTCTTTTAACGTTATTTTTTTATTTTCTCCTAACATATCTTCCATTTGTCCTGCTATCATACCTGACGAACCAGACGCATTAGCAAATAAGCGAATCAACTCTACTTTCAAAGCACTTTCAATTTCTGCTGTTGACACTAAATGAAAAGCTTCAGTCAATAAAGCATCTCCTGATAAAATCGCCACAGCTTCACCATAAATTTTATGGTTGGTGGGTTTTCCCCGCCTTAAATCATCATCATCCATCGCTGGTAAATCATCATGTATTAACGAATAAGTATGAACCATTTCTAAAGCCGCAGCTACGTCGTAATGCTGACTTTCAAAAGAAACTTCAAAAAAATCGACTGTCGCCAATAATAACAACGGTCTGAATCTTTTACCTCCTGCCATTAAAGAATAAGCCATTGACTCTAGCAGTAGCTCAGATTGGTTGCTCTTTTTTAAAAAAGTTACCATTGTCTGATTAATAAAAGGAATGTTATTTGCTGAAAACTCCTTATATGTTAGCATCATAACTACTCTCCTTGCTCTTCAAAAGGAACTTCTTGACCATCTTCTGACATAATTTTTGTTAAAGTTTCTTCTGCATTAGTCAAAGTATCTTGACATAATTTGCTCAACTCTATTCCTTTTTGAAATTGATCTAACGCGTCTTCTAAAGGAACTTCCCCTGTTTCTAATTGTTTTACGATTTCTTCAAGTTCTGCTAGAGAAGCTTCAAAAGTTTGTTTTTTTTCTTTTACCATTTTTTTAGTCCTTTCTAACTACATCAGTTACCGTTGTATCTACAACACCATCTGACAAGTGAACACTTAGTATTTGTTCTTTATCTATTTCATTAACTGACTTAATTATTTTCTCATCTATCGTCACATAACTGTACCCTCGCAGCATCGTTTTTAACGGACTCAACAAATCCAAATTAGCTATCTGTTGACTTACAGCTATCTTCTTACTTTCAACTAATCGTTCCATATTTTTTTCTAATTTATCATTTAAGAATTCTATCTGTTGCCTTGAAATCTTAACTTTTTCTTGAGGATTCCTAAAGTATAAGCGTTGCTTCATTTGTTCGAATTTTTTTTCTTTTTGATTTATCTCTTGAGACAAACTTTGTTCTAACTTACGATTTAGTGTATCCAACTGAACCGAAAAAGCTTCATATAACCGTTTAGGTTGCTTAAAAACAAAAGAGTTTACAGCATGTTCATGCTTTTGTTTTTTATGTTTTAATTGCGCAGACATTGCTTGGAATAAACGATTCTCTTTTTCTTTAATTCTCAATAACTCTTCTCTTAGTACAGGTGTCGCAATCTCAGCTGCCGCTGTTGGTGTCGCTGCTCTAACATCTGCTACTAAATCTGCAATCGTTGTATCTGTTTCATGCCCCACAGATGACACTATTGGTGTTCTCGCTTCAAAAATAGCTCTAGCAACATTCTCTTCGTTAAAAGGCCATAAATCTTCAATCGACCCACCACCACGAGCCACAATCATCGTATCATATTCACCACTTTGATCCACTTCTTTAATCCGTCTAGTAATATCTGCTGCAGCTTTATCTCCTTGCACAAGCGTTGGAAAGACCACAAGCTGAGCAATTGGATACCTTCTTTTAACCGTTGTCATGATATCCCGCACAACAGCTCCACTTGGACTTGTCACAACAGCAATTTTTTTAGGGTACTTCACTAATGGTTGTTTAAAGTTAGGATTAAACAAACCCTCTTTGTGAAAAGCTTTTTTACGTTCCTCTAAAGCTTGATATAAAGCTCCCACACCGTCTGGTTCCATGTGTTCCACATAAATTTGATAGCTACCGCCGGGTTCATAAAGAGAAATACGTCCAATCACTAAAACTTTCATTCCTTCTTCTGGCTGAAACTTTAGTTTTCCAAAAGCTCCTTTAAACATAATTGCCGAAATTTTTGCCTGATCATCTTTTAAACTAAAATACTGATGAGCGTTTGGCCTCATTCTAAAATTTGAAATCTCCCCTGTTAAAAAGATACGTTCTAAATATGGGTCTGCTTCAAATTTTCGTTTGAGATATTTAGTTAATGCTGTTACCGTTAAATACTTTTCAGTCATATTTTCACAATCCTTTACTAACCTCTCGCATTTGCGACTGTCTGCTCCATTAACATACCAATCGTCATTGGGCCAACACCACCAGGAACTGGTGTAATAAAAGAAGCTTTTTGACTCACTTCATCAAATTTAACGTCTCCTACTAAATGCCCATCAGCATGACGGTTCATCCCGACATCAACAACAACCGCACCTTCTTTAATATGATCCGCAGTTAAAAATTCAGATTCCCCAATAGCAACAACCACAATATCCGCTTCACTTGTAATTTTTTTCAAATCTTTTGTATGAGAGTGCGTAATCGTAACCGTAGCATTATGCATTAATAAAAGTTGAGCCATCGGTTTTCCAACAATATTACTTCGCCCAATTACAACAGCATTTTTTCCTGCTATCTCTATTTCATGTTCTTCTAGTAACCTTATAATTCCATAAGGCGTACAAGGTAATTTATCAGGTTTCCCAATGAATAATTTTCCCATGTTCAAAGGATGGAACCCGTCCACATCTTTTTTAGAATCAATCGCTAAAATAATTTTCTCTTCATCAATATGTTTTGGTAGGGGAAGTTGTACCAAGATACCGTCTACCTGTTGGTCTTCATTGTACTCATTGATCCGTCTTAACAACTCTTCCTCAGTCGTACTTTCAGATAAGCGATCAACTTGAGAATGAAACCCAATATTTTTTGCCGAATTTTCTTTATTTTTAACGTATACTTGACTCCCTACATCTTCACCGATTAAAATAACCACTAATTTTGGAAGTCTTTTTCCTTTTTGTTTCCATCCAGCAACTTCTTGCTTAAGATTTGCTTGTATCTTATCGCTAAGCGCACGACCATCTAATAATATTGCCATTAAAAACACCTCCAAAATTTAATTACACATGCCTACATTCTAGCATAAAAAGACTTTCTCGAAAATAGAGTGGTGAAAAAGTGGTTCTGCTTCAAGTAACAAAAAAACTCAAACAAAATTAATTGTTTGAGTCCAATTCTTTCATAACTGATGATAACACGCCGTTAATAAAACGACGGGATTCATCATCACTAAATGTCTTCGCTAATTCCAACGCTTCATTTAAAGATACTTTGTACGGGATATCCGACACATAAAACATCTCAAATAAAGCTAATCTTAAAATAGTTAAATCAGTTTTCGCAATACGATTTACTGTCCAACGCTTTAAGTGCTTTTCAATATGCTGATCTAATTCTAACTGATGTTCCTTTACACCACCAACAACTACTTTGATATATTGAGGTATTTCTTCACAGGTCTGTTCTTCATATAGGTCAAGGACATTTTCAATCACTTGATCAACCTCTACACCCTCGCTATATAAGATAGAAAAATTGACTTGGAACGCTATTTCTCTTAACTGATGTCTTGTTAACTCCACTCTATTCTTCCTCATCTTCTGAATCAAACAACTCGTCTAAGTCTGGTAATGAAATCTTTTCAGGAACAACACCCACCACATGGACGTTAACTTCTGATAATTCCAAATCTGTCATATACAAGACTTGTTGTTTAACTTTTTCTTGCATGTCTATTGCCACTTTTGGTACTGAAACACCGTAATTCAGATAACAAAATAAATCAATACGAATGTTACCTTCCTCATTCTTCAATGATACACCCTTATCATGGACTGATTTTCCAAATAATTCTGTAACATTTGACGCTAAATTACCACGCATTGCATAAACGCCTTCCACTTTCGACGCTGCAATCCCAACGATAACTTCTAATACCTCAGGAGCAACAACAATTTCTCCACCAATTTCTTGATTATTGCTGCTTAGGACTAAATCTTTATTTTCTGCCATCTGTCTTCCTCCTTCAGTTCGTTTTAACTTGAGAAACCTACAATTTGATTAATAAAACTATCTCCTCAAAACATTAAGAATATAATATTTTTAATCATTTGTCTATTCTATAAAATAATAAGCTCTTTTTCAGAATGTGTCAATCTCTTTATCCCATTATCTGTCACTAACATGTCATCCTCAATCCGAACGCCACCAATTCCAGGTAAATAAATTCCTGGCTCATTTGTAATCACATTGCCTGAGACAAAAGCTTTTTCTGCCATTTTTGAAACATTTGGCCCCTCATGAATCTCTAATCCAATGCCATGACCTGTAGAATGGCCAAACGCCTCACCATAACCTTTTGATTCAATATAATCACGAGCTACTGCATCTAACTCAGCCCCAGTCATTCCTGGTTTCGCAACATCTAAAACTTTTTGTTGTGCTTCTTTCACAATTTGATAAATTTCTTTTAATTTTTGATTCGGTTCGCCAAGAGAGATAGTTCTTGTCATATCTGATACGTATCCTTGATAGTAACAACCAAAATCAATGGTAATAAAATCACCTTGCTCAATTACTTTTTCACTAGCCACTCCGTGAGGCATTGCCGATCTCAATCCACTCGCCACTATTGTTTCAAAAGAAACACCAGAAGCACCTAAGTTTCTCATATAAAAATCAAGTTCATTGGCTACTTGAATTTCTGTCATTCCTGGTTTGATATAAGTTAAAATATGACTAAAAGCTTTATCAGCAATCTCACACGCTTTTTCAATTATTTTAACTTCCGATTCATCTTTGATCTCCCTTAATTCTTCAATCATTCCTGAAACAGGGATTAAATCTGCTTCCATAATCATTTCTAATTGAACATATTCTTTAAAGGAAACCAACGCTTCTTCAAAAGCAAGAGTTTCTAGTTTCTTTTCTTCCACTAAATCTGCCACTACATCAAAAATCGGTCCAAAATTCTGAACAACTTTATAACCTTTACACTGAGTTGTAGCTTGCTCAGTATATCTAAAATCCGTAATAAAAAATGCTTCTTCTAAGGTAATTAGAGCAATACCCGTTGTCCCTGTAAACCCTGTTAAATAACGTAAATTGTATGAACTAGTTATTAAAAATGACCCAATATCTTCTTTGATCATTTCTTTTCTTAAATTATCAACTCTACTAATCATCTATCAAGACACCTTCCCCTTTATTTCTAATACTATTATAACAAAAGGACTAGATAAATTAAACCAATCTCTATTTTCTTAACAACAAAAAAACAACCCAATAAATTGAGTTGTTTATTAGTATTATTTAGCTACTGGATAGAGAAAGTTCTACTTTTAACACGTTTCAACCTACCACAAGAAACGCTATATAATAGTAGGTTTTAATCATAAAGTATTCAACCAGTCATAATATGTCACATTCAGATGGCATTCAATATGGCATTCAAAACGCTACGGGCGAGATGGTGAGTTTATATAGAAAAAGAGATGAGAGATCATCTCTTTTTTCATAATAAATTATACCACTCATAAGCGGTCAGTATCTATCTCTATATATAACTATTTTTAATGCTGTTTTATCTAGAGGGCTAGTATCAACTTCTTGTCCAGTTCCACTGCATTCTAATAAGGAATCTATGTTACAAATAAAATGTAGATTCTCTTTCATAGTTATACATCTTTTACAAGGTTGAAATTTAACAAATATATGAGAATCATCATCTTTTATACTAATATTTTCTAACTTCATTGATAGTAATTTTTTTTCACAACATGCAAATAATTTCCCTTTATTACGTTTATCATCATTTAATAAGATTGCTGCACTATTTGCATTTTCATAATCAGCTAAATTAATGTAATCATTTTCTAAACTACACATATAATAACGAGTCGACGTATTTAACTTTACATATTCATACTTATTTATACAATTATCAGTGATTTTTTTAAATATTTTTTCTGCGTCTATTTCCAAATTACGTTTAGCCCCACTAATTGATAAGTATGTTTTATCATCATTTTCAATCCTCATAGCCGCAATACATTTTGATTCTAAATTATATTTTAATTTATTTGAATCATTATTTGTTCTAATTCTAGATAATTCAGCTACTATCCTTTGAGGTAATGACAAATTATTTCCCGTTATTTCTAAAAGCGACATTTGTTCTTGTAATTCAATTTGATTATTATTAAAACTCTTGTCCAACTCGATTATCATTTTCTTTACTATTTTTTCATAATGATACTCATCATATGGGAAATTCTTGTTTTTGGCTTGTTGGATGTTTTTATCCTCAGAAATTACCATCATAAATGTTTTACTTTTTTTATACCTAATAGTATATTCTTCAGTCTCTATATTAAGTTCTAATTGATTCCCTAATAAATAAAGACTTCTAGCAAGCAGATTCATGCGCCATAGCTTTTTTAAAGTTTCATTTTGAAAACCTTTAATTTTATCCATATATTTTTTAATTGTTTTTTTCTCGTAAAAGAAACTATAATAAATATTAATTTTTTTTAACAGTTCATATCTAGAATTTTCTTCATTAGCGCCAAAAACATCGTTCTTTAATTCATCCCAAATATATTTCTTTACTAATATAAGATCAGAATATTTCTTATCTAAAATAGAAAAATCACTTTTTTCTCGTTCACTAATTTCTCTTGGCCAACTTTCAGCTAAATAAAATGGTACAAAAATATTACCCAAAATATAAAATAGATTGTTTTCTTTAAACTCTTTTTCGTATAAAATAATGCGATCATTTAACTCAGTTTTCAAAATATATTTTAACTCTAAGTCTATATCATTATCATTTTCCATATTTACCTCTCCCTGTATAACATTTATTAATTAAAATATATCACTTTCCAACACACATTTGATTTATTTCTAGTATACCAAAAAAACCCACTAATTAAAGTGAGCTTTCAAATGCTATCCATTTACTTTACTAGCTAAATCATTAAACGTGAGTGTTTTAACCATGCTTAATCCACCAGGGTATCTACCTAAAACGGCTGACTTGTCAGGACTAATATAAGTTTTAAGCTTATTTAATAAGTATTTGACTATCGAGATCATCAAATTTAGATATAAAGTCAAGCAGCTTTTGTTTTCGCTGCATTAAACTATCTAATTCAAGCTTTTTTTCTTTAATAATGCCTTCAATTTTCGCACCTTTACTTTCTTTAGTGATTTTCACTTTAGATAGATCACCACTTACCCAACGCTTTAATTCTGACTCGTAATCATCTATTTCAAATTCTAGGTAATCAATTGCACGTTGTAACGTTTGGTACTTTGTCAGCCAGTCATACATCTTGAAACCTCCCGTGTTATTAAAAAGAGAACACAAGCTACTAGCCAAAAATGACTAACAACCTATGTCCTCACGCTTTCGTGTCAGACTATTAAATTTTTTCTGATATGATCGTTTCTTTTCTGATTACCTGACCATCTTGGATAATCAAGCGAACCTCTCCATATTTTGGCAGCTCCACTGTTGTGTTTTTTCCTTTTGAATCAATGTAAATTTTATCCATTCATTTCCCTACTTTCTTATTTTTTTAGAGTATATTCGTACTCTCGTTTATCAGTAATACCGTTAAAATCCATTAACAATAAATTACTTTTTATCCTTGATACAGTTCTCGCATCTAAGATTAGAGATAATTCATCCAAACTTAGATTACTTGTAAATATCGTTGTCTTGTTCTCTCTTGCGTTGAGAATATTATAAAGGGTATCTACAGTAAAGTTAGATGCCTGCTTGTTAGAGTTCATTGATAGCTCACTACCGATATCATCTAGACCTAGAACGTCCGCTTCTACTAATAAATTTAGATAGTCAGCTGAAGTCTTTTGATCAGTGTACTTTTTATTAAACGATTCTTTCATTTCAGATAATAACTTCGGCATCGATACAAACAAACATTTCTTTGAATCACCTAGTTCGTTAATGTTCTTTAACATTCCCATCATTAAATGAGTTTTTCCAACTCCTGGAGGACCAACCATAAAGACATTTCTATTATTTTTTAAAACTTCTTTAACCACTGTATGAGTATGTTTTTTGATATCACTCTCAGTATCATTTTTATTGATATAATCTTTAATGCCTTTATTCAGTAATGATCTATCATGTAGAATACTATTATTTTTCAAAAATAACTTTCTTCCTTCTTTGGTACTTTCAAATTGTTTTTTAGTTGCTTGAGTTGAAAATTTTTTACTCCGTCGCTCACTCTCACATCTTGGACAAATTATTTCATCGTTAAAGTGCCATAAATTGTATTTTTCATGTCCTGGAACATTACACGGTTCTTGAAGCTCAATATATCCAGTACGTTCAATGTGGCTATCTGGTACTTTGACGCTTCCCATTTCCATTGTTTTACTCATAACGCAAACCTCCTAATAAGGTAATTCTGGTAGTTCTGAATCATCATAACTTGGGACTTTTCTTGCTTCAGCAATATTAGCAGCCCACTCTGGTGGTATTTCTTCCGTTTGGTTTACCTGGTATTGTTTTCTGTTGTTAGTAGTCACGAATTCGTCCATATAAGAACGTTGGTTAAAGAAAGTGCTACCTTGCTTTATAAACTGTATTTCAGTTCGCTGTAGCTCGATTTGTTTCTTATAAGCATTAATACCATTTAAAATAGTTTCGTCTGTTGTGCCGTCTCTGATAGCTTTTTGATAGGACTTAAAGGCATTCTCTTTACCTTGCTTTTTAGGATATTCTTTCCAAATTAAATCAAACCTATTTTTTAAATCGACTTTATCAACTTCTTTGGAAGATGATTGATCTATATTACTCTTCTCTAACTCTATCTCTTAGTCACATCGATGTTACTTTGTAACTCACTAGCGTTACCTTGTAACTTTTTCTTTTCTCTATGACGTCTAACTCTTTCTGCGCTATAACTTTCAGAGCCAAGCATTTCAGGTATTCTATTAAGATAATATTCGTCATTTTCCACTACTTCAATAAGTTGCTTAGTCTCTAAAAAATTGAGCGTCATGGCTACATTTTCTGGTTCTTCATCAATTAACAAAGATATTTCTTCAGCAAAATCGTCACCTATAGATTCAAAATAAAGTTTCCCCTCATCTTTAAGACTTGCTAATAACATTTTTAAGTAAATAACTGTATACGTATCACCACCAGCTATTTTTCTTAACAATTTAATTTCTTTCTGATCAAAGAAATCCGTTTTTAATTGCAACCAATAATATCTTTTTGCCTTTGTATCATTTTTGAATTCAGCCAACTTAATATTCCACCTACTTACCAATTTTATTTATATTTTTATATTCCTATCCCAAACTCAGATAGCTCTGTAGCATGCTTAGTCGCTAATAACTTGACTGATGCCAGAAAGCCGCTTAATGCGTTTATATCTTCGGTTTTTATATCATTAAACAAAAAATTATTGTAAACAAATGAATCTAAACCGTGAATTGCATTCTCTAAGTTATTTGCATCGATTGTAATATCATCAATATTTAATGTTTTTTCTTTCATTTTACTTCCCCATTTCATCATAATTTGTGATAACATGAGGTAAATAGGGATTAAAATCTATTTACCTCAGCACGCTTAAAGGATTGCAGTCCTAAGTGTGCTATTTTTATTTATCTTCATATCCTAAAATCTCTTGAATCTGTGACACATAACAGGCAATAGCTGAACCAGCTAAATTTTTAGCTCTTTCTAATGGCGTTTCATCAATACTTCTTGAACCATCACCATCAATGAGTTTAGCTTTATATACCTTGTTTTCATCAATAGTAGAAATTTCTTCTAAAATACCAGATAAATCTCTTAACAACTCTCTTACACTTTTTTCTTCATTCATTTTAATTTCCTCTTTTCTTTTTTAATTGAAATGATGCGATATCTAAATTAAATAAAAACATCATAAACATCGGAATGCCTAAAATAGCTATTAACTTACCGTCTAGGCTTCCTAATATCATTCCTAGTACAAATACAACTAATAAAACTCCATAACGTCTAACACCGTAAATATTCATGTTTCTCCTCCATCTCGCAAAGCCCGCCCGCTTGCTTTATTTTTGGTGTTCTAACATAAATCGATCTAATTCTGATGTTGCATACCACACTGAACCACCTTCAACAGGTTCTGACCTCTTTAACCCTTGTCTCTCATATCGAATTAAGGTACCTACGGAAATTCCTTTGTAATAATTGGACACATCCTTCTGTTGTATAAAAGGTGGCTTCTGCACTTGTTGCTCTACTAGTTCAATCATTCGTTGATAAGTTTCTTGGTGCTGCTTTAGTAATTCTTGTTCGTACTCAATACTAAAAAAATTCAAATCAATCACCTCCTTTTCACAAAGAAACATTTCCCAACTTTCACCCAAAAAAAAGAAGGTCAATAGTCACGTTAGAATCTACCTGTTTAAATAATTCTTTTAAAAAAATCTTTTCAGAATCTTTAAATGGCACATTACCTCTTTCTTTTTCTGAATATGCCTGTCTAGAAATATTCAATTTGTTAGCCATGTCGGATTGTTTTAATTTTAACGCTACTCTATAACCAGCTACTCTATTCAAATTTATCACCTCCTACTACCCAAGGAAACATTTCCCAACCTTGACATCATTCTAGCATGACATTATACTGGTGTCAAGAAACATATCCCAACTCAAGGAGGAATTAATTATGAGCTCTTCTCAAAATAAAGTTGGAGAGAGAATTAAAAATATCAGAATTAGTAAAGGTTTATCTATGGATGATTTTGGGTCTCTTTTTGATCCACCGGTAACTAAAGGAACAATATCTAAATGGGAAAACGGAAAATATCTTCCTAATAATAACCGAATTAAAAAAATAGCTGAGATAGCTGAGATTTCTGTTGAAGAATTGCTATATGGAGATATAAGAAATTATCTCAACCCTATCATCATTGAGATAGCAGCAAATCAATACAATATAGATATTAGCGATGATCAAGAAATGATAGATTATATTTTTGAAGGGTTATACCATGAATCTTATGATAGTGATGAGGAATCACTATATTCTGAGAATAAAGACAGATTGGATGATATACTTTTGTATCCTTTCGCTATGGACAGTGAAGGTTTAATACAAACGGCCACTTTAGATTTATTTCATTCAATGAACAAAATAAAAGAGTTAACCGAAAATAGAAAAGATGATTTATCTAAAAAAGAATATGCAGAATTAACACATACAAAAGACTTAATTACAGAAGTGCTCCAGCAAGCTTATTATGATATTGATGGAATGGATGTTGATTCTCATTTCAGCAGTATTGAAAAATATGAAAAAAAACTACAAAAAGAAATAGATAAAAATGCTAATACTGAAATATTAGATCCAAAAATACCAAATAATAATAACTAAACTCCCCCCTTACCATCACTTAGAAAGGAGCAAACTATGAGCAATGACATTATTCTATACAGCACAGAGGACGGACAAACAAAAGTTGAGTTACACTTACAAGATAGCACCGTATGGCTGTCACAATTGGAACTAGCAGAGTTGTTCGATACCTCCAAAAACAATATTAGTCTACATGTTAAAAACATATTTGAAGATCAAGAATTGGATAAAAATTCAACTGTTAAGGATTACTTAACAGTTCAAAAAGAAGGTAACAGAGACGTTCAACGGACTATCACACTCTACAATTTAGATATGATTCTAGCTATTGGCTACCGTGTTCGTTCTGTTAGAGGTGCCCAATTTAGACGATATGCCTCAACTATCTTAAAAGAATATCTAATAAGTGGCTTTGCCATTAACGATGATAAAGTAACGCAAGAATTAGATTACTTTAAAAAATTACAAAAGCGTATTAGAGATATTAGAACAAACGAAAGAATATTCTATAAGCAAGTGTTAGATATTTTTGCTACTAGTATTGATTATGATGGTAGTAGTAAAGCTGCAATGGAATTCTTTGCCACTGTTCAGAATAAAATGATTTATGCTGTTACAGGACATACTGCACCAGAGCTAATCTTTAATCGTATCGATGCAGATAAAGAAAACTTAGGTTTGACAGTTCAAAAAGGTGATTATCCAACTAAAACAGAATTAAAGGTATCAAAAAATTACCTGGATGAAAAAGAACTAACTGATTTAAACCTTATTGTTTCCGCTTATCTTGATACGGCAGAAAGACAAGCCAACCAAAAAATAAAAATGACCATGAATGACTGGAAAAGTGAACTAGATCGCTACTTAGATTTCCAAAGAGTTGATATTTTACAAGATAAAGGAAAAATAAGTAGAGATGCAGCTAATAAAAAAGTAGATGATGAGCTAAAGAAATATAAAGCATTAAATAAAGAAGTCAAACAGGTTGATACTGATTACTTCAACGCATTAAACAAACTCAATAAAAAATAACTAAATCCCCTTACCATCTCGTAAACGCCCGTAGCAAGATAAGGGAGAGAAAACAAATGGCAACATTCAAGCAATACGATAAAAAAGACGGTTCTAAGGCATGGCAATTCCAAGCTTACTTAGGAGTTAACCCGATAACAAACAAGGCGGTAAAGACAACTAGACGAGGTTTTAAGACAAAAAAAGAAGCCCAACTAGAACTTAATCGTTTACTAGTGGACTTTGAACAAAACGGATTACAAAAAGAAACTATAACAGCCTTTAAAGAGATTTGTGAGCTTTGGTTGATAACTTATAAGAAAACAGTTAAAGAGACAACCTACATCACGACAGAGCGTTATATGACCAAGTATGTCTTGCCTTCATTCGGAGATATTAGAGTGGATAAACTTAACTTAAAAACATGCCAGGTAGAAGTTAATAAGTGGGCTGACAAAACGAAAATGTATAAAATAATCTTGCAGTATGCTTCTAAAGTAATGGAATATGCGATCAGTTTAGAGTTAGCGGACCGCAATCCATTTAGCAGTGTGATAAGACCAACGCCAAAGAAAGTCATAGAACAAGACAAGATAAAGTTCTATACGTTAGACGAATTAAAACAGCTGTTTGAGTTCCTGGAGAACAGAATTAAACAAAATGCTAATGGCCAGCTAATGCAAAAATACTTTTCTGAATTGGATCTAATTCTTTTTAGGTTCCTAACCTATTCGGGATTACGTGGAGCTGAAGCAAGCGCCTTAGAATGGCAAGATATTAATTTCATTGATAAAACTGTGACAGTCAATAAAAATATGTCTCTTACAAAGAACGGTTTCGTTGTCTCCACACCTAAAACTAAGAGCTCATATAGAACGATCACTTTAGATGATAAGACGCTTAGACTGCTTAAAAAATGGCAACTAAGACAAAAAGAAATGCTCTTTGCTAATGGTTTAAGAGATAATAACGTTGTCTTTACTAACTTGTTTGGTGAACGATTCACTAGACAAGATTTATACCAACGTGCTTCCAGGTTATCAAAAGCTGCTGATCTTCATGTCATTGGCGTTCATGGTTTCAGACATACCCACGCATCACTTTTATTGGAGAGTGGTGCCAGCATGAAAGAAGCACAAGTTAGATTAGGTCATAGCAGCATCGAAATGACGATGAATATCTATACCCACGTTACAAAAGAAGTCACTGAAAAAACCGTTGAGAAGTTAATGAAATTTGCTAATTTGTAGTCAATGGCATTCAAAATGGCATTCAATTTCAATTCAAGACAAAATAAAAAAGCCTAAGCCCTTGATAGATAAGGGTTTAGACTTATAATAAAACTAATTATTTAGCTACTGGATAGACAGACACTTGAGTTTTTTCGCGTCCTTTACGTTCGAAACGTACAACACCTTCAACTTTAGCATACAAAGTATCATCTCCACCACGACCAACGTTTACACCTGGATAAATTTTAGTACCGCGTTGACGGTATAAAATTGAACCACCTGAAACAGTTTGTCCATCAGCACGTTTAGCACCTAAACGTTTTGATTGTGAATCACGGCCGTTGGTTGTAGAACCGCCCCCTTTTTTGTGGGCGAATAATTGTAAGTTAATTTTCAACATGAAAAAAGCACCTCCTTGAAATTATTTTACACGAATATATATATTATATTCTTTTTCGATATCTCTTAACCCAATATAAAGACTGTTCATTAGGATATCTGTTATTTCAATCTGTTTATCAGACAAATCTGACAGGATTTCAACAAACAGGTAACCATCGTCAATATCTACAATTGGTTGATAACCGGCTAATTCTTCAATACTGTTCACTACATTCATTGCTAAAACAGATGCAGCTGCACAAACTATATCAGAACCCGATTCAGCAAAATCAGCATGACCAGACATTTCAAAAGAAACAATCCTGTCAGCTTCTTTTCTGAAAAACTCAGCTTTGATCATCAAGATACCAACTCTCTAAATTTTAATTATGCGTTAATTGCATCGATCATTACTTTAGTGTAAGGTTGACGATGACCTTGTTTACGATGTGAATCTTTTTTAGGTTTGTATTTGTAAGTTACAACTTTCTTTTGTTTTCCTTGTTTTTCAACAGTTCCTTCAACAGTTGCACCTTTAACAGTTGGAGCACCAATCTTTGTTGTTTCTCCACCTACTAAAATAACTTCATCAAACACAACTTTTTCGCCAGCTGCTACGTTTAATTTCTCAACGTAAATCGCTTGACCTACTTCTACTTTTAATTGTTTACCACCAGTTTTTACAATAGCGTACATGTTTGTTCCGCACCTCCTTTTCTTTACTTAGACTCGCCAACTTAAGGGTCATAAATTAATATGAACTTAATACTTAATATGTGCGGTTGTAGTTGTGGTGCACACAAATACAACATTAATATGATATCAAAAAAAGAAAGATAGGTCAACAAAAAGTTAACTTATCTTTCTTTTTTATTCTGCTTCGGAAATAAATAGTTCTTTCAAACCAATCTCAACAAATAATTCTGATCTAAATAATTTAGCTACATTTGTTGCCATGTAGTGATTAGCATAAATTTTCCCTTCAACAACCCAAGCGTCTGCTATACCAAGTAAAGCAAATACTAAAAAGTTATTCAATAATTCTTTAGGCATTTTTCTAACTGGAATAGAATTTCCATAGTTTACATGTTCTAAAATATAATCATACAGTTTATCACTAAATAAAGTTCTGTACATTTCTGCATCATTTTCTTTTAATAATGTCACAAAAAACTCTGGTGAATCACCAATGTATTCAAATACTCTATCTAAAATAATTTGAGGGATCAATTTATCTTCATTACCATCATAAGCAACATACTTCACTACATGATCATAAAAATCCTCAATTATTTCTTCCATTATCGTTTCAACAAATGTATCTTTGTCACGATAATGCAGATAGAACGTTCCTCTTGTAACACCTGCTTGATTCGTTAAGTCTTTAATGTTCATTTCGCTTAACTTACGAGTCTTTAGTAAATCTAAAAACGCTTGTCTTAATTTTTTACGAGTTTTAACAACTCGTGGATCAATTTTCCCCATATTATTCTTCCCCTTACTTACTTAAAACTTAAAACGCATTATACGAAGTTTCCCAATCACTTCCTACAACACATTCACGATTATATAGCATCTAGCCTCTTTTGTCTAGTATTATTACTTAGTGTTTATTTATTATCTATTTATTCTCCTTATTTTGTTTACTACGAATCTTTGTAAATAATAATTATAAAAAGAACATTCTAAATAAAAAAATTAAAATAAAGCTTGACTATTCTCTCAAATTTTATTATGATATTCATGTTGCTTGAAGCTGACTTGTCGCAGTAGCTCAGCTGGATAGAGCATTCGCCTTCTAAGCGAACGGTCGGGGGTTCGAATCCCTCCTGCGACGTTTAATAACAAAAAGACAAAAGGCTAATACCTTTTGTCTTTTTTATTTTTCGTTAATAATTATATTATCTACATTTTTACTTATCATCAAAACACCATCACCTAAAGGTAATATCGTTACTGTAAGGTCTGGATGTTCTAAGACAGTATCAAATAATTTATTCAATTTTCTATAAATTGTCCGCTGACTGCGTGGTATATCTTTGATATCTTGCATAATTGTTCCAGCTTGAAAAACATCGTCAATCATCAAAACACCGTCCACTCTTAGTATTCTCAAACATTCTGGCAAAAATTCAATATATTTTGATTTAGCACTATCCATGAAAATAAAGTCATATGGACCTTTTAATGTCGGTAATACTTCTTTTGCATCCCCTTCTAAAAGCGTCACTTGTTCAGATAATCCAAATTTTTCAAAATTTAACTTCGCTTTTCTAATCATGACATCAAAACGATCAATCGTTGTTACATGACCTTCTTTTCCAATAGTTTCAGCCATTAAACTTGCAGAAAAACCAACCGCTGTTCCAATTTCCAAAACTTCTTTCGCTTTAATTTGTTTTAAAAAAAACTTTAGAAATGTAGCAGTTTCATTGGGTATAATAGGCACATTATCAGCATATGATTGTTCTTGAAGTTCTCCTAAAGAACCACTCATTTGTTTTTGTCTCTTTCTAAGTAAATCTAAAATTTCATCCTGTAATACAGGACGATGCATCATTTCATTTCTCATTTCGACATCCTTCTTTCTCACTCCTTGTTGATTATACAAATTTTTTTATTTAAAAACAAATTAATTATTTTAACATCTATAATCGGTATAGATTGACTACTTCATGTTTTTATCATATTATGACTTTAAAAAGACAAGAGGTATATTTGTAAATGACAACTAGAAATAAATATTATGATTTGCTTAACACTAAATTTAACTCTTCCGAAGAAATTGTAAGCGAAATCATAAATTTGAAAGCAATTCTCAATTTACCAAAAGGGACAGAACATTTCGTCAGTGATCTTCACGGAGAGTACGATGCTTTTCAACATATTTTAAGAAATGGCTCTGGAAATGTTAAAGAAAAAATAAAAGAACTTTTCCATCGTATTTTGACGACACAAGAACAGCAAGAACTAGCAACTCTTATTTACTACCCTGAAAAAAGATTAAAAATTACTAACGGTTTTAAAAACGAGAAATGGTATAGACAAAAAATAGATCAATTAATTCAATTGGTTCGTTTTTCTTCTTCTAAGTACACTCGTTCTAAATTAAGAAAATCATTTCCTAAAAGGTATTCATATATTATTGAAGAACTTTTGTTTCAAACAAATAATCAAACAGATAAAAAAAATTATTACAATCAAATTATTGAAACAGTTATCAATTTAGAACAAGCTGATGAGTTAATCACTGATCTTTGCTATATTATTCAAAGGCTAGTTGTTGACCATTTACACATTGTCGGTGATATTTACGATCGAGGTCCAGCACCTGATAAAATCATAGAACGCTTAATAAATCATCACTCGATGGATATCCAGTGGGGAAATCACGATATCATTTGGATGGGAGCTGCGTCAGGTTCTCCTATTTGCATGATGAACACCATTAGAATTTCTGCTAGATATAATAATCTTTCCATCATTGAAGACACTTACGGCATTAACTTAAGACCCTTATTAACCTACGCGGAAAAGTATTATACTAATAATCCCGCTTTTAAACCAAAAACAGACACAGAAACGTCAAAAGATAAAGATGAGTTATTAGAAACAACCAAAATTCATCAAGCAGCTGCTATTTTACAATTTAAATTAGAAGAACAATTAGTTCGTAGAAGACCAGATTTTAATATGGAGCATCGTTTGTTACTCAGCAAAGTTAACTTAGCTGAGTCTGATATTATTCTCAAAGAGAAAACATATCAATTACATGACACTTGTTTTAAAACCGTTTCAGCAGAAGATCCTTCTAAACTAACAGCAGAAGAAGAAGAAGTCATCAATCGCCTATTACATAATTTTATCCACTCAGAAAAATTAAAAAGGCACACTGATTTTCTCTTCAAAAAAGGAAATATGTATCTTGTCTATAACGAAAACTTGTTAATCCATGGTTGTGTTCCTTTGAATAAAGACGGAAGTTTTCAATCTGTTTGTTTTGAAGGTCAAAATTACGAAGGTAAGAAACTACTCGATTACTTTGAGAATTGCTTGAGGAAGTCATATAAAAAACCACACATACAAGATGACTATGAAACAGACATCATTTGGTATCTTTGGTCTGGTAAGTATTCTTCACTTTTTGGAAAAAAAGAAATGACTACTTTCGAAAGATATTTCATCAAGGAAAAAGAAACTCACACTGAAGAAAAAAATGCCTACTATCATTTAAGAGAAGAAGAAGAAACAATCAAAAAAATTCTTCATGAATTTAATTTGAACTGTGAGGATAGTCACTTAATTAATGGACATACACCTGTTAAAGAAGTTAAAGGAGAAGATCCCATTAAAGCTAACGGTAAAATGATTGTCATTGATGGTGGATTTTCAAAACCATACCAAAAAACCACTGGGTTAGCAGGTTATACACTGCTGTACAATTCATACGGTATGCAGCTAGTTGCTCACAAACCCTTCTCATCTGTCGACTGTGTGATTCGAAATCACGATGATATCTTATCTATTAAACGTGTCGTTGACAGACCCTTAGAAAGAAAATGCGTCTCTAATACAACTATTGGCAAGATACTCTCAGAAGAAATACAAGAACTCTATGACTTACTAGAATATAATAAACATTAAAATAAGCTTGGGGCTGACAAAATTTAAAGTCAGATCCAAGCTTATTTATTTAACTCTATTCATATTACTTAATTGATTTAACCGAATTTCTAATTTTTTCAATCGTATTCATTTTATGTTGCCAACATTCTTTAGATAAATCAACTGGGTATTTTTGCGGATTCAGATTACGTTTATATTCTTCCCATAAAGAGTTTAGATTATCTTCTGAAAATGCCTTAATCTCCTCTAAAGTTGGTAAATTATACACTCTCTTGCCCTCAATATAGACATCCTTCAATATCGCTCGTGCTTCAAAATCAGTTACCGTTTTATTAATAAAAGTATGCACTGGATGAAACATGTAAATCTCTTCCATTTCCCTTGGATCTTCATTCCACAAAGTAATGTAATCTCCCTCAGACTTACCATTCTTACCAGTAATTCGCCAAACTTGCTTCTTACCAGGCGTTGAGACTTTCTCTGCATTACCAGATAATTTTAATGTATCAATCATTTTCCCATGACTATTTTCAATTGAAACTAACTTATAGACTGCTCCTAATGCTGGTTGATCATATGCAGTAATCAACTTTGTTCCTATTCCCCATACATCAATCTTAGCCTTTTGCATTTTTAAATTCAAAATAGTTGATTCATCTAAATCATTAGAAGCATAGACTTTAGCATCATAAAAACCAGCTTCATCTAATTGCTTTCTAACTTTTTTAGAAATATACGCCATATCTCCACTATCAATCCTAACACCTAAGAAATTAATTTTATCACCCATTTCTTTAGCTACTCGAATTGCATTAGGAACTCCTGATTTTAACGTATCAAACGTATCTACTAGAAACACGCAATCTTTGTGTGTTTGAGCATACGCCTTGAACCCTTCATAATCATCTAAATAAGATTGGATCAAACTATGAGCATGCGTTCCAGACACCGGTATCCCAAAAATTTTCCCAGCTCTCACATTACTTGTTGAGTCAAAACCACCAATATAAGCCGCTCTAGTCCCCCAGATAGCTGCGTCCATTTCTTGGGCACGTCTTGTTCCAAACTCCATCACTAAGTCGTCCTCACAAACAGCACGGATTCTTGAAGCTTTTGTCGCAATCAGTGTTTGATAATTAATAATATTAAGAATCGCAGTTTCAATTAACTGACACTGCGCTAACGGACCTTCTACTTGAAAGATTGGCTCATCGTTAAAAACCATTTCTCCCTCAACAGCAGATCTTACCGTACATGTAAATTTAAAATTTTTTAAATAAGTTAAAAATTCTTCTGGATAATCTGTCACTTCTCTTAAATAATCGATATCACTATCTGAAAATGATAAATTATCTAAATAACCAACAAGCCTTTCTAACCCTGCAAAAATAGCATAACCATGTTTAAAAGGCATCTGTCTAAAATAACACTCGAATACTGAATGTAAATCTGCTCGATCTAACTCCCAATAGGTTTTCATCATGTTCAATTGATACAAATCCGTATGAAGTGCCAAGCTATCATCTTTATACATTTTATTGTCTCCAATTCTTTAGTATACATATTTTCATACATATATTTTACGTGTTACTTCGAAGTTTCTCAACCTTTTTATCTTTTCAGTAGCCAATATACTAAATTATATGCAAAAAATGATTATGATTCATAAAATAATTTTTATTGGCGTAAACTTTTCCACATGTTATATAATTATTTATCACTAAATTTCTATTTTCCCTCTAGCTTATCCACAATTATTTTTCACTATCTAAATAACGCAAAAAAGAAAGGTCCTAAGACCTTTCTTTTATTTATTTTAACTATAAAAATTATTTTACAGTTACTGAAGCGCCAACTTCTTCTAAAGAAGCTTTTAAAGCTTCAGCTTCGTCTTTAGAAATTCCTTCTTTAAGTGCAGATGGAGCGCCATCTACTAAAGCTTTAGCTTCTTTAAGACCTAAACCAGTTGCTTCACGAACTGCTTTGATAACTTTAACTTTTGAATCTCCAGCGCCAACTAATTCAACAGTGAATTCAGTTTGTTCTGCAGCAGCAGATGCTTCACCAGCACCAGCAGCAGCTACAGGAGCAGCAGCAGATACGCCAAATTCTTCTTCGATAGCTTTTACTAAGTCATTTAATTCTAAAATAGTTGATACTTTTAAATCAGCAATAATTCCTTCAATGTTTAATGCCATTATGGGTTCCTCCATTATAATCTTTACGATTAATTTATATTTTTTTTAGTTTTAGATTGAGTTACTAATTAAGCAACTTCTTCTTCTTTTGATTCTGATACAGCTTTAACTGCATAAGCAACGTTTCTGACAGGAGCTTGTAATACAGAAAGTAACATAGAAAGTAAACCTTCGCGGCTTGGTAATTTAGCAAGAGCAACGATTTCTTCAACAGAAGATACGTTTCCTTCGATAATACCACCTTTGATTTCTAGTTTATCTGCACCTTTAGCAAAATCATTCATGATTTTAGCTGGAGCTACTACGTCTTCATTACTGAATGCTACGGCTGTAGGTCCTACGAATACATCGCCTAAACCTTCTAAACCAGCTTGTTCAGCAGCACGACGTAAGATACCATTTTTGATAACTTTCATTTCAACGTTTGCATCACGTAATTGTTTACGTAAATCAGTTACTTGTTCTACTGTTAAACCACGGTAGTCAACTACGACTACTGATGCAGCTTCTTTAAGTTTTGCAGTAACAACTTCAACTTCTTGAGCTTTTTTAGCGATTGATGCTTCACTCATTTTATTTCACCTCCGTAAATTTAGATGGTGGAATTTTCTATATAAAAAAACCCCATGCCACCGTTGACATAGAGGGACTATTGATTACTTTCAATATGGTCCTCGGTAGGAAATTAAGACTTACGTCACCTACTGTCTTCGGTACAGTTAATATTTAACCTAGACAACTATAACACAGATAGTTGTCTAGGACAAGTTATTTTCTAGAAAGAAAAATGATCTACTTTAACACCAGGGCCAAATGTAGTTGTAACTGTTAGGTTTTTAATGTAAGAACCTTTTGTTGCAGCAGGTTTTGCTTTAAGGATTACATCGTTGATTGTTTTAAAGTTTTCAATTAATTTAGCATCATCAAATGATACTTTACCAATTGGAACGTGGATGTTACCTTGTTTGTCAACACGGTAAGTTACTTTACCAGCTTTAACTTCTTCAACAGCTTTAGTTACATCCATAGTAACAGTTCCTGTTTTAGGGTTAGGCATTAATCCTTTAGGTCCTAATACACGTCCTAATTGACCAACTTGTGCCATCATGTCTGGAGTTGCAACAACTACGTCAAACCCAAACCAACCGCCTTTAATTTTAGCAACCATGTCAGCATCGCCAACAAAGTCTGCTCCAGCAGCTTCTGCTTCTTTAGCTTTTTCGCCTTTAGCGAATACTAAAACAGTTTGTGTTTTACCAGTACCGTTTGGTAATACTACAGCACCACGAATTTGTTGATCCGCTTTTTTAGGATCAACATTTAAGTTATAAGCAACTTCTACAGTTGCGTCAAATTTTGCAATATTTGTATCTTTAGCTAAAGCAACAGCTTCTGCTACAGAATAATTTTTTGTTACGTCTACTTTTTTTAATGCATCTTGCATTTTTTTACTCTTATTAGCCATTTTGTTTCCTCCTTGATTGTGGTTATAACGGTTGAACCTCCCACGGAATTCATATTTTTCAATATAAACCGACTGAGAAGCTACTTCTAAGTATCAATAAAATAATTTAAAATTATTCTACAACGATACCCATGCTTCGTGCAGTACCTTCTACCATGCGCATTGCTGCTTCAACATCAGCTGCGTTTAGGTCTTGCATTTTAGTTTCAGCAATTTCTTTTACTTGGTCTTTAGTTACAGTTGCAACTTTTTTAGAATTTGGTTCACCAGAACCTTTTTCTATTTTTGCAGCTTTTTTAAGCAATACTGCAGCTGGTGGTGTTTTTGTAATAAATGTAAATGAACGATCTTCATATACAGAAATTACTACAGGAATAATTAAGCCTGCTTGATCAGCTGTACGAGCGTTAAACTCTTTAGTGAATCCCATGATGTTAACACCGGCTTGTCCTAATGCTGGTCCAACTGGTGGTGCTGGAGTTGCTTTCCCTGCTGGGATTTGTAATTTAACTAATTTTTCTACCTTCTTTGCCACGAGACATACCTCCTTAAGTCCGTGATGTGGTTTAATGGAGATGTAAATTTCTCCTCCCACGCTTCCATAAAAAAAGAAGCACGTGTATGAAACACGTACTCCGATATTATACTTGATTCTATTATTAATTTCAATAGTTTTATTATGAATTTTATTTTTGATTGTTTTACAGTATGATTAACCAACTCATTTCCTCTCCTCTCTCTACTAACTTAATAGATAACTTATCAATAGTATAACTTGCTTCCTATATTTCTCCATGATAGAGTAGTTTAAAGATTATTAAGGAGGATTTTTACTTATGATACGTTCAGCAGAGCCTAAAGATGCTAATGAAGCTATGGATTTAGTAATGATTGTTTTAAGAGACATGGAATTAGACGTTTTTAATAAGCTAGCCGAAGATGATGTTAAAAAATTACTTATCAAAGCTTTTATTAAAGAACCTAATTATAGATACGGATTCAACAACGCGATTGTTAAAGAAATTGATGGTCACGTTGCCGGTGTTGCTTTCGGATATCCAGACCATTTGGAAAAAAATATCGATGATGCTTTCATCAATCTACTATTAAATCATAATTTATCTGAAGAATATAAACTATTTCATGATGAAGAAACATTTAAAGATGAATGGTACTTAGACACCTTAGTTACTTCTCCTGATTTCAGAGGAAAAGGCGTTGCTAGAGAATTACTGGATTCACTACCCTATCTTGCAAAAAAACATAACCGCAATAAATTAGGATTGAATGTTGACACAATTAACGAGAGTGCTAGAAGAATTTATCTAAACAACGGGTTTGAAAAAGTTGGTCAAATTGAAATTTCTAATCATGATTACGATCACTTACAAAAACTTGTTGATTAAATATAATACGCCAGAGTAACGAAAGAATAAATTTATTCTTTTGTTACTCTTTTTTTTATCAATTCACTTGCATTTATAGATTTTTTGCTCTATACTAAACAAATGAATAAACATTCATATGACAAATCAAACATATTTTAAAAGGAGGAGTTTTTTTATGGAACAATCACTTACTAACAATAAAAAACACACTGAACACAATCACGAACATGACCATGAGCACGATCACGGTGGGCACGATCACGATCATGGAAAATTACCTGTCATCTTATTTTTCATAGGTTTAGCCACTTATATCGCTAGTCTATTCACACCAGATGGTATGCTACAAAATATTCTAGCTACTGTGACAATTTTTATGTCTGGGTATCATATTATTATTGAGGGATTTGAAGATACAATTACTCAAACAAAAGCTAATCGTAAATTCACGCCTAATGTCCATATCCTAATGACGCTTGCAGCATTTGGAGCCGCCATTATTGGTGACTTTAAAGAAGGAGCTTTACTTATCGTTATCTTCGCTGGCGCTCACTTCTTAGAAGACTACGCTGAGGGTAAAAGTAAACGTGAAATTACTAATTTAATGAAAATGAATCCAACAGAAGCTCGCCTAATTAAAGCAGATGGTTCCACTGAAATAGTAGATGTGTCTACTTTAAAAATTGGTGATCAATTAAAGATTTTAAACGGTGACCAAATCCCAACAGATGGTCGTATTATCTCTGGATACACTTCTATTGATGAAGCTTCTATTAACGGTGAAAGTGTGCCGGCTGAAAAAACAGTTGGGGATGATGTCTACGGAAGTACCATTAATGGTAATGGAATGATTACCATTGAAGTCACTAAAGAGAGCTCGGATACTGTTTTTGCTAAAATCTTACAACTCGTTAATCAATCACAATCGAACCTTTCAAAAAAGGCGACTAAGATTAAAAAATTAGAACCAAAATATGTGACTGCTGTTATGATTATCGTGACACTTTACATTCTTGCTATGCCACTTATCTTTGGTGCTACTTGGTATGATAGTTTCTATAAAGGGATGGTCTTTCTTACTGTTGCCTCACCTTGTGCCCTAGCTGCCAGTGACGTTCCTGCTACATTATCAGGAATTTCTAACTTAGCTAAACGTGGTGTCTTGTTTAAAGGCGGTTCATTCCTTTCCAACTTAGAAGGTATTCGTGCCATTGCCTTTGATAAAACAGGGACTTTAACTGAGGGTAAACCAAAAGTAACTGACGTTTTCTTCACAGTTGAAAATGAAAATAATTCAGCTAATTACTTAAATATTATTGCAGCGATGGAAAAACAGGCTAACCACCCATTAGCTAATGCTATTTTATCTCACATTAATGTCACTGAAGTTCTTTCTCTTGATATTGAAAACCAAATTGGTAAAGGCCTAGTTTCAACATATAAAGGAATTACCTATCGTATTGGTAAGCCTGCCCAATTTACAAAAGTTGATAGCAAAATCGAACAACTTAACCATACTTATTCAGAACAAGGAAAAACAGTTGTTTACTTCTCTGAAAACGAAAAAGTTATTGGCTTAATCGCCATGATGGATTTACCAAATGAAAATTCTAAACAAGTTATTTCTTATCTTAAATCTCAAGGAATTCACACAACAATGATTACTGGTGACGCTGAAAAAACTGGCCGTGCCGTTGCTAATCAACTTGGTATGGACGAAGTTGTTGGCAATGTTTTACCTGAAAATAAATCTGCTATTATTGAAGACTTAGAAGCAAAATATGGTTCTACTGCAATGGTTGGCGATGGTGTCAATGATGCTCCAGCTCTTGTTAAAGCGGATGTGGGAATTGCTATGGGTGAAGGAACGGATATCGCTATCGACGTTGCTGATGTTGTTCTTATGAAAAACGATTTAACTAAATTAAGTTATGCTCATCGTATTTCTAAACGTTTAGATAAAGTCGTTATGCAAAACATCACTTTTTCTATGTTCATTGTAGTTTTACTTGTCATCCTTAATATAATGGGCAAGATGAATTTACCTCTTGGTATTATTGCACATGAGGGTAGTACATTAATTGTTTTATTCAATGGATTAAGATTGTTGAAACCTTTACAAGAATAAAAATATCAAAAAGAAGCTGATTATTCTGATCAGCTTCTTTTTAATTTTATCCATATTGTTTAAGTTAGGTATTAAAAGGATCGCGTATTTACGGTTGTGCCATCCACATTGGCTCTAGGGTATTGCCATCTAAATCTTGAACTTCTAAACCATACATCATTTCTTCTGGCATTCCTGTTTCGATTTGGTAAACATTACCACCATTGTTTCTGGCTGCTTCACCAAAATCTTTCACTTCTTGCGCATCATTCATAGAAAAAGCAATCAAGGCACTACTTGTTTTTGTATTATCCGCTACCGTTCTGTTTGGTGTAAAGAATTCATATCTAGCATGTTCAAGTAACATCACAAAAAAGTTATCATCCCAGACCATGCAACTTGTATCTTCTGTTGAAAATACTGGATTTAATTTAAAACCTAATTTTTCATAAAATATAGTAGAAGCTTTCACATCTTTGACTGGAAAATTAACAAAAACCATTGTAGCCATTTAACATCATTCCTTTTCTTTAAGATGATTAATTATAATACAGATCATATATATCAGGTTAGTAAAAAGCACTTAAGATTCATTTTAATCTTAAGTGCCTTTAATTATTCAAATGTTAAGGTTTGCTTTTTCTCTGCTGCTTCAAACATTACTTCAATTAATCGTAATACGCGATATACCTCTTCATTTTTCACAATTGGTTCCGCATTATTTCTGATAACATCATAAAAGTTATGATAGAAATTATCAAAATCGGATGGAACTTCAGTGATCTCAAATGTTGTTGTCGCTTCTTCTGATGGTGGTGCCATTGTTTTGGTTAAACCTTGTCCCGCTTGAATTGGCACTAAGTTATGATGATCAATGGTACCTGTTTGTTTAACAATTTTTCCAGATAAATCCCAATCATTAATTACTGCTGCTCCTTCAAAACCACGAACATACCATCTTGGTAATTTAACAAAATTAGTTGTACCTACTTCAACAATTGCTTTGACGCCATTTTCAAAAGTTAGATAACTAATAAAACCATCATCCACTTCATCTCCCAAGACATAACTTAAATCACAAGAGACTGTTTTTAATTTACTATTGATCATAAATAACATTTGATCTAATAAGTGAACGCCCCAATCAAGGACCATTCCACCACCATGTTGTTTTAAATGGCGCCAGTCACCAGGAATACCATTAGCGCCTTGAACACGAGACTCGATTTGGAATAAATCACCTATTTGATGAGTTTTATATAAATCACGGATAATTAAAAAGTCATTGTCCCATCGTCTATTTTGATGTACCATAAAGGTTTTATTTTCAACTTTTGAGATAGCTATTACTTCTTCTAATTCCGTTGTGTTCATCATCACTGGTTTTTCACAGACAACGTGCTTACCAGCTTTCATTGCTTTAATAGCTAGTTCTTTATGACTGTCATTAGGTGTCGCAATTAAAACAGCTTCCACCGTTTCATCTGCTAAGACACTTTCTAACGTTTCATATGTTTTAAATTTATTTTCTTTGGCTAAATCAAGACGAGTTGGATCAATGTCATAAACACCGACCACTTTTACACCATTTGATTCTTGAATTAAATCTTTAGCATGGTAACTACCCATTCCACCATAGCCAATAACGACGAAGTTTATTAAATCCATTGTTCTCCTCCTTATCTTAAGCCCACCACATACCACCAGGTTGGTCTTTGATCATAATTGATTTCAAATTAGTTACTGCACGGTCAAATCCTTCATCAATCGACATAATCGGATCTTCATGCTCAATACTTAAAACATAGTCGTAACCGTATAAACGAAGGGCACTAATAATATCAGACCACTCTTGAATACTATGACCACAACCAACAGATCTAAAGGTCCACGCACGTGTTTGAACGTCACTATATGGTTGCATATCTGTTAAACCATGCATGTTAATGTTATCTTGATCTAAATAAGTATCTTTGGCGTGGAAATGGTTAATTGCATTTTCCTTACCTAATATTTTAATTGCACCAACTGGGTCAATTCCTTGCCACCATAAATGAGATGGATCTAAATTACAGCCAATATTTTTCCCCGCTGCATCTCTTAATTTAAGCATAGTATATGGTGTATGTGCTAAGAAGCCACCATGTAACTCAATCCCAATTTTAACACCGGCTGCATCACACTCTTGATTAATTTCTTTCCAATAAGGAATTAATTTTTTCTCCCATTGATAGTTATAAATATCAGTGTAGTCTGTAGGCCAAGGTAACACAGGCCAGTTAACGCTTGTGTCTGTTTCGTTACCTCCAGCAACACCTGAAAAGCCATTAACAATCGGCACATTCATCATTGAAGCTAATTTGATTGTCTTACGTAATAATTCATCTGCTTCAGTTGCTTCAGCTTTATTGGGAGAGATTGGATTATGATGGGCACTAAAAGCACTGATTTCTAACCCTTTATCTTGTAGTTTTGCTAAATATTCTTTTCTAGCATCCCCACTTGCTAGTAATTTGTCAATATCACAGTGAGCTGTACCTGGAGAGCCTCCCGTACCAATTTCCACTGTTTGCAATCCTCTTTTAGCAACTTCTTCAATCATTTCATCAAAACTTAAATTATTAAATAATGGAGTAAAAACGCCTAATTTCATCTCATCCAATCCTCTCTAGTTTAATTTACTTAATGCTTCTATATTTACTTTAGCACTTTCCATTGGTGTTAGTGATTGGAAGGCTTCCTGTTCAATGACCACCCATTCTAACTTAGCTGCCTTCGCCCAATTCATATAAGAATCGATTGGAAGAATTCCTTTTCCGATTTCAGTACTTTCTTTTTCATCGTTAATTGTCAGCATATCTTTAATATGCAGCCAACTGATATTTTTCTTATGTTTTTCTAACCAAGGAATCACGTCAATTCCAGCATAAGATAACCAATAAGTATCCACTTCTAGCTGAATATCAGGAATCATCTCAATCATTTTTTCTAAAACATTCACATTGGGAATATCCATTATTTCATGCGCATGATTGTGATAACCTAGAACTAATTTTTTTTGTTTAAGTTTTTCAGATAATTCTTTTAATTGCTCAATTTTGACTTCCCATTCTTCTATTGAATCTGCACCTATATGAGGAACAATCACGGAATGATTATTGATTGCTTTTTCAAAAGCGACAACTTCTTCAAAATTTTCTAGCAAAGAGTCAAAACCAACATGCGAACCTGATACTTTTAAAGAAATATCTTGTAATTTTTGCTGTAAATCTGAGGCTTTTAAATTATAATAACCTGCAAACTCCACTCCATCATAGCCAAATTTTTTTACTTTTTCTAAAACTTCTTCAAAATTTTCAGCACAGGCGTCTTGAACACTCCACAGTTGTAAACTAATTAATGGTTTCATTATTATGAACTCCTATTTCTACAATTTCTCTAATGGTTGATGATTACCATAAGTTGGATACGTATTATCCGTTGGCGTTGCCCATCTCACAGCATTTTTAATCACTCGTTGAACTTTTGGATGGTAGTAAGAAGGGTACGTCTCATGTCCTGGTTGGAAATAGAAAATCTTACCATTACCACGGCGATACGTACAGCCTCCACGGAACACTTCTCCACCTTGATACCAATTAATAAAAATCAATTCTTCTGGAGTTGGAATATCAAAATGCTCTCCATACATTTCTTCTTTTTCAAGATCAATGTACTCACCAATGCCTTCAACAATTGGGTGACTTGGATTAACATTCCAAATACGACATTTTTCATCTGCCTCACGCCACTTCAAATCACAAGTTGTTCCCATTAATTTTACAAATATTTTAGACATATGTCCTGAATGTAGAACAATCAAACCCATTCCTTGCAAGACACGTTCGTGCACACGGTTGACGATTTCCTCTGAAACTTCATCATGAGCAATATGTCCCCACCAGATTAAAACGTCTGTATCATTTAAAACTTCCTCTGTTAAACCATGCTCCTCTTCATCAAGAGTTGCTGTTCTCACCTGAAAATCTTCTTGTAAGAAATTTTTTAATTGTTCATGAATCCCCTCTGGATAAACTTCACGAACTTTCTCATCAGTCTTTTCATGACGGTATTCATTCCACACAGTGACATTAATCATTTTCCACACTCCTATTTATTTAAAAATACTGGTTCACCAAGTTCTGAAGATTTATAAATAGCTTCTAAAATTTCAGTAACGACAAGTGCTTGTTCGGGTTTTACAACTGGTTCTGTGTCATTAATAATCGCATTAACCCAAGATTGAGCTTCTACAACAGCTGGATCTGTTCCGGCTCCATCGTAAAAATCAACGCCACCTGTTTCAAGTTCTACTTTTTTCTGATACAACAGACCACGATCTTCACCATTAATTGTTAAACCGTTTTTCATGTCTGCTCCAGCTTTAGTTCCTGAAAGGCTGGTTTTAGCTTCATCTACATCTAAGCTATTGATTGCCCAGCTTGCTTCTAAAGTAATTGAAGCACCGTTTTCCATTGTAATAAAACCAAATGCAGAATCTTCGACTGTGAATTTTTCTGGATCCCATGGTCCCCATGCATTAGCTGCATTTTTAGTTGAAGATAATTTATGATACGCATTTCCAACAACATATTTAGGTTTATAATTATCCATCATCCATAAGGTTAAATCTAAAGCGTGTGTACCGATATCGATTAATGGACCGCCACCTTGAGCTTCTTCATCTAAGAACACACCCCAAGTTGGTACAGCACGACGACGAATAGCGTGTGCTTTACCTACGTAAATTTCGCCTAAATCACCATCTGAACAAGCAGCATGTAAGTACTGTGAATCTGTTCTAAAACGGTTTTGATAACCAATTGTTAATTTTTTCCCTGTTTCTTTAGCAGCCGCTAACATCGCTCTTGCTTCTTCACTTGTTTTCGCCATTGGTTTTTCACACATAACGTGTTTATCTGCATGAAGACCAGCAATTGAAATTTCTGCATGCGAGTTATTTGGTGTACAAACATGAATCACATCAATTAATTCATCTTTTAATAATTCCTTATAATCTGTATACACTTTTGTTGATTCACTGCCAAAATCCGCTTTCGCTTTAATCGCTTTTGCTTCATCTATATCACAGAAAGCAACCATTTCTACTTCTTTTACTTGTTTTAATGCTGGCATATGTTTCCCGTTAGCAATTCCGCCACATCCGATAATCCCAATTTTTAATGTCATAATAAAACCCCCATCAATGTTTTGTTTGTACGTTCATTCTACAAAACTTTGATAGGGGTTTCTTCCTTGTTTCATGCTTAATTATTCCCGAATATTGCCTTGTGAAATTTAAGAGGCGACATTCCTACTTGTTCCTTAAAAACATGATGAAAAGTCTTTACACTATTAAAGCCTGATTTTTCTGCCACTTCAATCATCGGTATTTTTTCATGAGAGAGAATGTATTTTGCTTGATTGATTCGATAATCAGTCAGAAACTGCATAAACGTTTGACCAGTATTTTTTTTAAAAAACCTTGAGAAATAATAAGGGCTAAAACCAACAACTTCGGCAATGTCATCTAAAGTGATTAATTCCTCGTAATGATTCTCAATATAAATGAAGATTTCGTTTAGCCTTTCCAATGTTTCGTGATTATTAGTAGCATCCACAAAATTAGCTTTTTTATAAATATCTGGTTTGGCTGGAATTTCACGATAATATATTGTCATTAATCTTAACAAATCACTGATCATCGCATGCTCATAACCAATTTTTAGCTCACTCATCTCTTGAATCAAATCATGTAAACAAGCTAGAACTTTTTCTTTTACTTCATTCGGCCAATGAACACTATGGTTCTCGGCCTCTTCAAATAATTTAGCTAATTCTTTATGACTTTTTTCTTTAAATAAAGTGTCTCTAAATAAACTTAAATCAAATTGAAATACCCTTCTAATACTACCAGGTGATGCAACAAAATAGTGACTTTCACCACTCCCAAAAACAAAAATATCACCTTCATGCACTTGAATAATTTGATCATTATAACCAATATTTACTGATCCTTTTGTCACATAAATAATTTCTATTTCTTTATGCCAGTGTGGCGGAACAATGATTTCGCCCTCATTTTCAAACGTCCTAAATGGAAATGATAACGGCCACTCTGGAATTTCTAAATATAAGCTCACGATAAGTCCCCTTCCTGTGGCTTTCTCATGAAATTAGTATAGCAAACTTGATAAAAAAAGAAAAAATTTCTTCCTTTATGAAGTTACATTTTCTTAAAAATCAAATCATAATGATGAGGAATATAACGACGTCTGTACATTGGTACCATAGAAACTAATTCATAACCCTCTCTTAAATATTCATTTAAAATATCAGCATAATCTTCTTTCATTTCACCAGAAATTTTAGTCTTAATTGATATATAGCGGTACATTTCTAATACACTCCTTCCCTAAAAAAATTAACATAATACAACGTATTAAAAAGAATTCGTATAAATAAAACAGAGGCTGACATTTTGGTCAGCCTCTCTCTTGATACGATTTCTTTATCTTTAATGCCCTTTACGCTTTTTCAGTTTTTTTAATTGAGCTTTATCAAATTTTTCTTGCTTCAAACGTTCTTTTTCCGCCTTCGAAATTTGTTTCCTCTCAATCTTTAAACTGTCTTGAATCTCTCTCATTGCGTCTTGGGACTTAGTCGAAATAACTGTTTGTTTTTTTTGACGATTGATTAATCGTTGCATCCGTTTTGGGTTGATTTTTTTAGTTTCTTCCACCGATTCAGTGATATCACTAAACCGACTATTTACCAAAATGGACGTCAATTCATAATCAATAAAATCAAGAACTTCCGCATCTTTTGGTGCTCTACCAAACATATGCTTATAAACAAGCAACTTATTCCTTTCCTGATATTCAATCAAACCGTACCAAAAACTACCATCAAAATAAATTGTTAATTTCATGATAGCCCTCCTTTATAAAAAATTACAATGGACGACCTGGAGGGAAGGATACTAACACGTTTTAGCGTGCTTACGGACTACCAACCGTAACGTGATTTTATGTGGCTTTATTATATAACCTGACGTATTATATAGCAAATAAAAGTAAAAAAAGAAGATAAAGTTTTCACTTTACCTTCTCATCCATTCTTACTTAGCGTAATCTACTGCTCGTAATTCACGGACAACAGTTACTTTAATGTGACCTGGATATTCTAATTCGCTTTCAATGCGTTTTCTAACATCTCTCACTAATAATATCGCTTCATCATCTGTTACTTCGTCTGGTTTAACCATAACGCGGATCTCACGACCAGCCTGGATAGCAAAACTTGTATCCACACCTGGGAAATCATTAGCAATGTTTTCTAAGCGCTCTAAGCGTTTAATGTAGTTTTCTAAAGATTCACTTCTAGCGCCTGGTCTTGCGGCAGATAATGCATCTGCTGCTGCAACTAAGACTGAAATAACAGAAGTGGCTTCTACATCGCCATGATGTGAGGCTACAGCGTTAATAACAACTGAATTTTCTTTATACTTACTTACTAATTCTGTTCCAATTTCAACATGTGAACCATCCACTTCATGATCTAGTGCTTTACCAATATCATGTAATAGTCCCGCACGTCTTGCTAAGACTGGATCTTCTCCCAACTCTTCAGCTAGAACACCAGCTAACTTAGCTACTTCTATCGAATGATTCAACACGTTTTGACCATAACTTGTTCTGAATCTCATACGACCCAAAATCTTAATTAAGTCTGGATGTAATGAGTGAACGCCAACATCAAATGCCGCATTTTCACCATACTCTCGAATTCTTTCGTCCATCTCTTTACGAGATTTCTCAACCATCTCTTCAATACGAGCTGGATGAATTCGACCATCTTGAATTAATTTTTCTAAGGTCATTCTTGCCACTTCACGTCTGATTGGATCAAATCCTGAAAGCACAACTGCTTCTGGTGTATCGTCAATGATCAAATCTATTCCCGTTAGTGTTTCAAGTGTACGAATATTACGACCTTCACGGCCAATAATACGGCCTTTCATGTCGTCATTTGGTAAATTAACAACTGTTACAGTTAATTCTGATACTTGATCAGCAGCACAACGTTGAATCGCTAGAGAAAGTAAATTCTTCGCTTTTCTATCCGCTTCTTCTTTGGCTTTTTGATTACTATCTTTAACAAACATCGCTCTTTCATGGGTTAATTCTTGTTCTGTTTCATCCATGATAAGATCTTTTGCTTCATCTTTTGTTAAAGATGCAATTTTTTCAAGCTCATCTTTTTGCTTGTCGATTAATTCTGATACCTCTTGTTCTCGCTCATCAATCAATTGTCTCTTAGAATCAATCTTTTCCTCTTTTTCCTCAAGTGTACGTTCGCGCTTTTCTAAAGAGTCATCTTTGCGATCAAGATTATTTTCTTTTTGTAATAGTCTATTCTCTTGATTTTTTATTTCTACTCTTTCCTCTTTCAGCTCACTTTCGATTTCAAATCGGTAATCCTGATTCTGTTCCTTAGCCTCCAACAAATACTCCTTTTTAAGAGTCTCAGCATCTTTTTTAGCCTGTCCCAAAATACCAGCAGCTGTATTATTAGCCCCTGCAATTTCCTTACTATGTTGAGACTTCGCAAAAAAGTAGCCTAGTGTCAAACCTACAATTAATCCGATGATAGTGAGGAGTATCAAATTCATAAAAACACCTCCATACTATCTGTCATTATTTTTTTATGTGTAGATTAAAAGTAAAATATTACTAAATCATGCTCTACAGGCATGAGTGTATAAAATAAAACTATACATCCTTCATTTTAAGCTTTGTTAAATGGAGTGTCAACTTAAATAATAGCTTATTAAGAACATAAAAAACTGTTAAATGAAGTGTTCGTTCATTTAACAGTCGATATTTTAGTTTTATTCTTCTAACTCTAAAGCAATATCCTCTGACGGGGTATCCTTTTCAGGTATCTCTGGTTCTTCTGGTGCTGCGTCAATGTTGTATGCTACTCTAACTTGTTGATAAATTTCTTCCATCATTTCTGGATGTTCTGCAAAATATTTTTTCGCATTTTCACGACCTTGACCAATACGCTCTTCTTTATATGAATACCATGCACCGCTTTTATTCACAATATCTTTTTCAGCAGCCATATCAAGAAGTTCTCCTTCTTGTGAAATACCCTCTCCGTACATGATATCTACTTCAGCTATTTTAAATGGTGGTGCTACTTTATTTTTTACTACTTTAATTTTTGTACGGTTACCAACTATATCTGTTCCTTGTTTCAACTGCTCTGCACGTCTCACTTCTAATCTCACAGTTGCGTAAAATTTTAAGGCACGTCCACCAGGAGTTATTTCTGGATTACCAAACATTACGCCAACTTTTTCACGAATTTGATTGATAAAAATCGCAATTGTTTTAGTCTTATTAATTGTTCCAGATAATTTCCTTAAAGCTTGAGACATCAAACGTGCTTGTAGACCCACATGACTATCTCCCATTTCTCCATCAATTTCAGCACGCGGAACTAAAGCAGCCACTGAATCGATTACTACAATATCAATTGCTCCACTTGAAACAAGTGCTTCTGCAATACTTAATCCTTGCTCTCCGGTATCAGGTTGAGAAAGAAGTAATTCATCAATATTTACACCTAATGCTTGTGCATATTTAGGATCTAAGGCATGTTCAGCATCGATAAAAGCAGCAGTACCACCCTCTTTTTGAACAGAAGCAATCGCATGTAATGCAACTGTTGTTTTACCCGAGCTTTCTGGTCCATAAACTTCAATAATACGACCACGAGGATACCCACCAACACCTAAAGCAGAGTCTAAGGCTAATGATCCACTTGAGACAGTAGATATTTGTGTATCTACTTTTTCTCCTAGCTTCATGACTGAACCTTTACCAAAATCTTTTTCTATTTTTTTTAATGCTGCATCTAATGCAGTTTTACGATTATCTGACATCAATGTGCCTCCTCAAATTTATCTCTTCTATGAACATAATACTGTCTTTTTTATAAAAAAGCAAGATAAAAGCGAACAGATATTCGCTTTTATTTTTTCATAACTTTTCTTAAATAATTTAAGCTATGTTTGACCGCACCATCCTTTATATATTCAAAATCACGGTTGATCATTATTTTTTTACTCTCTACTTCTGTTTCAGTTGCAATAGCTATAAAAATTGTTCCCACTGGATGTTCGCTATTCTGATGTTTTTTATCTACAACCATCATACTTAATCCGAAATCAGTTTGCATCTCTTCTTTAATTTTAGTGGCCAATATTTCACAGTTTTTAAGGGTATATAATTCACTCTCAACAGCTAAATAGGCTGATAAACTTTTATCAGAATAAAGAACTCTTCCTCCACACATTATGTCACAACTTGCTTCAACCTTACTAATACGACTTTGACAAAGACCACCTGTTGTTGTTTCTAAAATAGATAGTGTTTGTTTGTTTTCCTTGAGTAAAGTAGCAATGACTTCTTCTATCGTTAAGTTCTCACCATATCCATAAAAGTACTCACCAACTTTTTTCATAATTTCTATTTCTACTTGATCAAGAAGTGACTCACCTTCTTGATCATCTTCACACTTCGCAGTAATTCTTAGCATGACTTCATTTGATTTGGCATAAGGGGCTATAGTTGGATTAGTCTGCATTTTAATCATCTCGCTCAATTCAGTAACTAATCGAGATTCACCAATTCCCATAAAACGTAAGTACCTAGATACTAGTTTCATTTTATTAGGTAACATCTTACTTAGAAGTGGCAACACACCTACTTCTATCATTTTTTTCATTTCTCTTGGTGGACCTGGTAACAGTAAATAATTTATTTTATTTTTTTCAATTAATAAACCACAAGCTAGACCTGCTGGATTTTGAATCGTAGTAGCTCCTTTAATTGTTAAAGCTTGTTGTTTATTATTTTCTGTCATCGGCCGGTCTGAGTAAACAAAATAATCCGTAACATGTTTCAATGCTTTTTCATCATACATCAGTTCTTCATCAACAAACTTCGCCACTGTTTGTTTCGTTAAATCGTCTTCTGTTGGACCCAAACCACCACATAGAACGACTAAAGTAGATCTTTTACTTGCTTCTTCTATACTATGAAATAATCGTGCTTCATTATCACCTACTACTTGTTGATGATATAAATCAAATCCTAACTCAGTTAAAATTTGGGATAAGTAAGTTGCATTTGTATTAACAATTTGACCTAATAAAATTTCTGTTCCTACTGCGATAATCTCTGCTTTCATCTTTCACCCTCACAATCAATATACGATATTTTCCACTATTTTATTTTATCACAACAAAACACTAATAAATTTCTTTAAGTTCAATTAAATATTATTAATAATCGTTTACTATCATATGGAAAATGGCACACTTCATGGTAGAATGAGTGGTAAGTAAAATACCATTAATTATAAGGAGAGTTCTTATGGCTCAATATAAAAGTGTCTTTGATATCATCGGACCTATCATGATCGGACCAAGTAGTTCACATACCGCCGGAGCAGCTCGCATTGGAAAAGTCGTCCGCCAAATTTTTGGCGAACAACCTGAAACTGTGGATTTGTATCTCTACGAGTCCTTTGCTAAAACGTATCGCGGACATGGGACCGACATTGCTCTTGTCGGTGGTTTATTAGATATGGAGCCCGATGATGCTCGTTTGTCTGGTTCATTAAAAATTGCTCATGAAATGGGAATGGAAGTCGCTTTCATCCCTAAACAAGAAAAAGCAGATCATCCCAATTCAGTAAAAATTGTTGTGAAATCTGGAAAACGTACGTTAACCTGTATGGGTATTTCAATTGGTGGTGGTGCTATTCAAATATCTGAACTTAATGGCTTTAAGATTAATTTAGATTTATCTACACCAACTTATCTAACTGTTCACCAAGATAAACCTGGGATCATCGCTAAAGTAACCGCAGTTTTATCTGAGCATGATATTAACATTAGTACGATGACCGTAACAAGAGAAGCTAAAGGTGATAAAGCGATTATGATCATTGAAGTGGATGAACGGATCGAAGGTTTAACGGATAAATTAAAGACCATTGATTATATAGATGAAGTAAGTTTCTTTGGTTAAGGAGGAAAATGAATGTTTCAATCAATTGAAGAGTTAGTTATTATGGCGAATCAATGCGGTTCGATTCATGAAGCTATGATCCAAACTGAAATCGAAACCTCTCAACATTCAAGAAAAAAAATTCTTGAACATATGGGAAAAAATTTAGATGTGATGACAGCTTCTATTGAAAAGGGGGTTAAAGGAGTCACCTCTGTTACTGGACTAACAGGTGGAGATGCTACCAAAATGAATGATTATCTTAACAAAGGTGATTTTTTAAGCGGTAAGACTATTTTAACAGCCGTTCAAAATGCCGTTGCTGTCAATGAAGTCAATGCCGAAATGGGTGTTATTTGTGCGACACCTACTGCTGGTAGTGCCGGTGTAGCTGCTGGTGTTCTATCCGCCTTAACAGAAGAGCGTGGGTTAACTCGTGAACAACAAATTAATTTCCTCTTTACAGCCGGTGCTTTTGGTTTAGTGATTGCCAATAATGCTTCAATTAGTGGTGCTGCTGGGGGTTGCCAAGCCGAGATTGGTTCTGCTAGTGCCATGGCAAGTGCTGCTCTTGTTGAAGTTTGTGGTGGTACCCCGGAACAATCAGCTCAAGCAGTGGCAATTACAATTAAAAATATGATGGGACTTATTTGTGATCCTGTCGCAGGACTTGTTGAAGTTCCTTGTGTGAAAAGAAATGCTTTAGGTGCCTCACAAGCCTATGTTTCTGCAGATATGGCTCTAGCTGGTATTACAAGTGTCATTCCTCCAGATGAGGTAGTTGAAGCCATGCACCGTGTTGGAATGCAAATGCCTAGTATTTTTAAAGAAACTGCTGAAGGTGGTTTAGCGACAACTAAAACTGGCCTTGCCATTTCTAATAAGTTATACCCTAAAGATTGACAGATGATTCTTTATAAGTTTATATAATAATAAATATCAAGAGAGGATGACTTTAAGATTATCCTCCCTTGGTATTTTTTCGAATGTTAAAAAATACCATAAAAAAATATTGTTATAAGTTCTTCAATAGGAAGTTGATTATTAGAATAAGTATTGTCATTCATGTACGCTGATAATACTCTCAGATAATGTAATGAAACCTGTTCTGCTGAGTAATCTTTTTTTATTTTTTTATCTAAATTTTCAAAAAAATACTTAAATGGTTTAAAATAATTATCATTCCATAACATAAATATTTGCTGCTGACTTTTTTCAGATAACTCTTCTTTCATATCTTTCATCATCAAAGAAAAATTAATGGAATGATTCTTTATTAAATAGTCTGACATTTCGAACAACTTTTTTTCTGGTGTTACCTCTTTTTTTAGAATGTGTGCTAACTCACTCCCAATTTCCTCTGTAAAATTGGTTAACACATTAACATAGATATCTTCCTTATTTTTAAAATGATGGTAAATGGCTGGTTGTGTAATATTTAAGCCCATCGCTATTTGACGAGTAGATGTTGACACATAACCTTGAGTCATAAATAGCTCTGTTGCGTAATTTATTATCTCTTCTTTTTTACTTTTCATATAAACACCTCAATTAATATAGTTTCATCATAATATGATTTGGAAAAATACTCAACAGCCTGAAACTTATCAGTTGATAAGTTATTGTGTCACGTGATATTATTTACTTATCAAATGATAAGTAGAAAGGAGGTTCTTAATAATTTTTAATTATTAAGAGACGTTTATGTTTTTAGCAATTAGAGAAATAAAAAAAGAAAAACTAAAATTTATAATGATTATCATGGTTACTGTTTTAATAACCTATCTTGTCTATTTTTTAACTGGACTTGCATTCGGTTTATCAAGTGCTAATAAAACCTCAGTTGATTACTGGAAAGGAGACTATGTTATTCTTTCTAAATCTTCAAATAGTAATATCTACGCTTCTAGTATTGACCAATCACTTCTTAAAACACTAGATACAAAAGGGATTGCACCACTCAATATTTCTAATACGGTTGTAACAATAAACAATGATAGTAAGCAATTTAATTTAATTTTCATGGGAATAAAAGATAACGATACTACTATCCTCCCAGAAATTGTTGCTGGAGAAAAAATAAAAAAAGATAATCAAATTATTTTGTCAGAATCATTTAAAAAGTCAGCTAATATCAAGTTAAACGATACTATCCGTCTTTCTAATGTCAATCGTACTTTTAAAGTCGTTGGTTTTTCTAAAGAAGCAGAGTACAACACTCAACCTGTAGGCTACGTTTCTTTAAATCAAGCTTCCCAAGTGATGATGACTTACAAGACTAAAAATACTACAGATGCTATTACTTCTCCTACACCCAATATGCCTAATAGAGTATCCGCATTAATTAGTAAAAATAAACTATCATCATCCTTTTTAAAACAAAATAATTTAATTCAACTTTCTATGGCTGAATTTATTAATAAAATTCCTGGTTATCAAGCTCAAATTTTAACGTTTGGTTTAATGATTATTTCATTGATTATCATTTCAGCTGTTATTATTGGTATTTTCATGTACATTCTAACACTACAAAAAAAATCAGTTTTTGCTATTCTAAAAATCCAAGGTATCAGTAACCGCTTCATTAGTAGTTCAGTTATTTATCAAACGCTTATCATTAGTTTAATCGGTATCATTATTGGACTAACTTTATTCTTCATCACAATTAATTTCTTGCCTAACAGTATTCCAATTAAATTCAGTCTCTTCTTAACAGTAATCATTAGTTTTATTTTTATTATTTGTTCTCTTCTTGGTAGTTTTTTCTCTGCCATAAATGCACTAAAAATCGACCCACTAGATGCGTTATAGGAGGTATCGACATGAAAACGATCGAACTGAAAAATATTTCAAAAGACTTTAAAATAGGGGAACAACTAGTAAATATATTAAAACCGACCACTCTAACGATTAATGAAGGTGAATTTATCGCTCTCATTGGACCGAGTGGTTCTGGAAAATCTACTCTACTTACTATTATTGGGGCACTACAAAAACCCACTAATGGTGACTTAATGATTAATGGAAAAAATATTTCTCAATTGACTAACAAAGAGCTCACTCAGTTAAGATTTGATGAGATTGGTTTTATATTACAAGCTTCAAACCTCGTTCCCTACTTAACTATTCAAGAACAGTTTGAGTTGCAATATCGATTTAATAAAGAAAAGATAAATTTTAAAAAAATAGATGAAACACTTGATAATTTGGGCATTAAACAATTAAAACATAAATATTCTGAAGAAATATCAGGTGGAGAACGCCAACGTGCTGCAGTCGGTTTAGCCCTCATTAAAGAGCCTAAAATCATCCTTGCAGATGAGCCAACTGCAAGTTTAGATACAAAGAAAGCATTTGAAATAATGGCTATTTTTAAAGAAATCACAGAAAAAACGAAAACAACTATTATCGTTGTCACGCATGATTTAAGAATTTTAGATAATTGTGATCGTATTCTTACTATGAATGATGGCATACTAAGTGAACAAAACTAACTATGTTTTCATACGTCATCCTAAAAAAGCCGGATTGGGTCCTTAATTAAAATTAAGAATCCAATCCGGCTTTTGTTAATATTTATTTAGCTTCTTCTTTGTACAATACACCAATACCTGTTACAGCACTTAAAACTGAAAAGACTGGTGACAATAAACTGAAAAAAACAAATGGTAAGTAAGTTAAGGTTGGAACACCAAAGGTACTAGCCACAAAACTACCTGCAATTCCCCAAGGTATTAAGTAATTGATTACCGTTCCGCCATCTTCTAGCGTTCTACTTAAAACAACTGGATCGATATTTCGTTCATCGTAAGCTTCTTTAAAGGCATTCCCTGGTAAGATAACTGACAAGAATTGTTCCCCAATAAAGATGTTCACACCAATACTAGAAAGCAATGTCACAACAATTAATTGCCATGTTGAATTTAGCTTTTTAACTAAAGATTCTATGACAGTCGTAACTAACCCAATTTCCATTAAAATTCCACCTAATGAAAGAGTTAAAATAATCAATGCCACTGTTGGCATCATACTGTCAATACCACCTCTTGAAAGAAGTAAATCAATTTGTTGATTCCCCGTTTCAGAGACAAATCCTTTTTCCACAACAGTCGCAATGCTTGAAATAGCTGTTGACGGCTTTTGGATAAAAATCATCACAATCCCAACAATGACATTAAGTAAGATTGTAATAATTGCTGGGATTTTTTTCCACGCACATACTAACATCAAAATAATCGGGATCACTGACCAAAATGAAATTGAAAAGTTTGATTCTAATACATTAACAACAGTATCAATTTCACTTAGATCAGCATTTGTGTTACTTATACCTAATACTGCAAACAATATCAATGAGATAACAAATGCAGGAATGGTTGACCACATTAAATGTTTGATATGTTTAAAGAGATCCGCTCCAACAATTGCTGAGGCTAAGTTCGTTGATTCAGATAAAGGTGACATCTTATCTCCAAATACTGAACCTGAAACAATCGCTCCAACAACTAACGCTGGATTTAATCCAATAGTTGCACCGATTCCGAAAAAGGCAATTCCAATCGTTGACATAACTGTAAAGGCACTTCCCACAGCACTTCCAACAATCGCACAAACTAAAAATACAGAAGGGACAAACCATTTCACACTAATAATTTTAAATCCAACAACCATTAATGTTGGAATAATTCCTGCTTGAATCCAAACAGCTATTAAAGCTCCTACCAACAAAAAGATAAAAATGGGGATAATTCCTGGTTTTAACCCAGAGACAATTCCGTTATTAATAATTTCCATAGGCATTCTTTTTAATAATACGTAAAAAATACTGACACTAATGGCAAATAAAATCGTAATATTAGGTGATAATTTTAATCCAATCACCCCTACTGAAATACTTAATATAATTAAACCTAAAACAATACTTGCTTCTAATAACCCAATTTTTTTATTCATTATTTTTTCTCCTCTAGTTTTTTATTTTTTTCAAAAACCAGATCGACAATAACGAACAATTCCTCCACAACTCTGTTTCATCATTTTTCCTCCTAAATATAAAAAAAGTCACCCAAATAGCTTATGCTATAAGGGCGACTTTGATATCGCGGTACCACCTTAATTTAAAAATAATAACTTATTTTTATCTCTGATTTGTTTATTTATATGTCTTTTTTAGTGTAATTCAATAATAAGTTGGATCGATTTTCAGCAACCATCGATTTTCTTAGGCTCAACTCTTATTATCTACTTGGTTAAAAAAGTAAATCTTGTTTCATATCCTAAACGGAATCTAAAAAAAAGTCAAGCTTCTTTTATCGCCATAAAAATTCGGCAATGTATTCGTCAACTTCTTCATTTTTTCTAAGATCACTATGACCAGCGTTTACACCATAAATAGTTTCACTTTTAACTTCAATTCCTTTTTCTTCTAGTAAAGAATAAATTCCTAGAGAGCTATTCAAAGGTACAGTTCCGTCACTTTTATCGATTTCAGAAATTTGCCCAGCAATCAATAAAAAAGAAGTTTCTTTCTTTAAATTTTTTGATAAGTCCCTGTAGTTTTCTAACTGAGGACTAACTTGCATTGGCCCATTACGTAAAATATCTTCACCTTGTTGGTCTTTAATTTCAATAAATTCATTAAATGGTGCACCTATAGCAACTAATTTATTAACTTTAGGTAACTTGTCATCATTGGGATAAGTTTCTAGGTATAGAAAACTGCTAATTCCACCCATCGAAAAACCAACTAAATTAACTTCATTCACACCATAATTTGTTTTTAAATAACTTAATGCCACTTTAATCCACTCAGCCTGATCCCATTGATGGGTTTTATTATCCTCAAAAGCCAGCCTGATTACAGGATTGTTTTTTTGAAACGATTGATTACTATTCTTTGATGTGGAAATTTCACCTTTTTTTGAAACAACCATCTCCATCGTATCAGTAGAAAATCCTAATTTTTCGAAACGATGCGTCATTCCTTTTAGAGTTTTATTTGATCCACTATATCCATGGATGAAAACTGTGGGAATATTACTTTTTTTAATTTCTTCACTTGCTGGGGTTGATTGATTACTCGCTTGTTTAACTGTCGATTCTTTTTTGCATCCAACTAATAATAAAAACAAACTCATAAAAATAGCTAAATAAGTTTTTCGCTTCATTTTCATCCATCCTTTCTTTAGTAATAAATAAGTCACTCATCACCAAAATTATACTTCAAATTTTGATGGTGAGTGACTTATTTTAACATTTTTTCTAAGTACTATCGTGGCTAAATGCCAGGCATTTTTTAACTAAAATAACTATTATAGTTTGTCGATTTGTTCAAAGTCTAACTCAGTACTCGTTTCACGACCAAACATATCAATATTAACTTTTAATTTTTGTTTTTCGTTATCAATTTCTGTGATTTCACCAGTAAGACCTGAGAATGCTCCCTCGATAATCGTTACTGTTTCACCCAATTCAACATCTAAATCAACGTGACGTTTACTAATACCAAGTTTTCTTAAGATGTGCTCAATTTCTTCATCTAATAAAGGAGCTGGTTTACTTCCGGCACCGTGTGAACCTACAAACCCAGTAACTCCCGGTGTATTACGTACGATATACCAAGAATCATCAGTCATAACCATTTCAACTAAAACATAACCTGGAAAAGTTTTTTTTGCTGAAATTTTTTCTTTTCCATTTTTTATTTCTCTTTCTTCTTCTTCTGGTACAACAACTCTATGAATAAATTCTTCCATTCCCATACTTTGTGCACGTGATTCAATGTTTGTTTTAACTTTATTTTCATAACCAGAATATGTATGTAAAACATACCAGTGTTTTTCAAATGATTCCATTAGGATTTCCCGCCTTTTCTTGATAAAATAAAAAAACCTCAGCCTTTGTGCGAAGTTTTTCCCTTTTGTATATTATACCACTCACGCTCTATGATTACTAGAATTTTGTTAATTATACGAACATTTGCATAATGGCATTAATCGCTAGATCCGCTACCCAAAAGAATGCTGCAAAAAGTAATGTTGACTGAATAACTGTAATAACATCTTTTGTTAACTTAGTTTTAGTAGGCCATGTAACAATTTTCATTTCATCAATAACACTCTTCATAAATTTCATTTTTATAATCTCCTTAATACTTTTTTGGATACTTAATTGACTAATCATAGTCACCTTTATTTCATTTAAAATCCCAATAGACATCTTTTATTATAACGTTAATAACTAAAGCTTTCAAGAGAAAAATTGTCTCTTTCTATTTATCAACAAAAAAACCATCGTCAAAAAAACGATAGCTATGTTTACCTATTTAGTTTCGCTATGTAACGTGTGCTTTTCACAGTATTTACAGAATTTTTTTACTTCTAAACGTTCTGTTCTATTCGTGTCACTCACGGCTCTTGAATAATTTCTTGAACCACAGACTGTACAAGCTAAAGCTGATTTTCTTTGTCCCAACGTGGTATCCTCCTACCATTTTAATCGTTAAGTCAATTTATCATCATTTTATCATTATGTCAAATTTAAATTCTAGAAAAAGCTTATCTATTCCCGTCAAAACGTGGTTTGTTTCTTAAAATAGTTATGTTATTATTACTATGTAATGAAAAAATGAAGGGAGACTTTTATTATGTTAATTGAATCAGTTTGTATACCTAAAAGACAGTTAACTACTGTTAGCGAATCTTGTTCTCTAGAAGAAGCACTTGAAATACTTGAAAAATCAGGTTTCCGATGTGTACCTGTTCTAGATGAAGCAGATCATATTTTTAGAGGGAATATCTACAAAATGCATATTTATCGCCACAAAGCAAACGGTGGAGATATGTCATTGCCAGTCACTCACTTAATTAAAAATGCAACAAAATCTATTCCTTTAAATTCGTCATTCTTTAAAATTTTCTTTACGATTAAAGAGCTCCCATATATTGCAGTTTTAGACAGCGATAATATGTTCTATGGTATTCTAACACATAGTGGCTTATTAGGAATTTTATCACAGTCATGGAATGTCAATGAAGGACGCTTCGCACTAACTGTGGCTTCAACAGGTAAAAAAGGTGATTTAGCAAGTATGACTAAAATCATTTCTAAACACTCAGATATCGCTAGTTGTATCACATTAGATGTGGGTAAAGATGAGTATATTAGAAGAACTATCATCACTCTTCCTGCAAATACGGATAAAGAAACATGTGATATCATTATTAAAGCTTTGGAGAAGAAAGATTTCTTTGTAGCTCAAGTAGAAGATTTAAGTACCGGAATAAACTAAAAGAAGTTGCTCACAGTCGTGAGCAACTTCTTTTTTTGTTTATTTAGGGCTTAAAAAGCAGCTCCTTCAACAACTTCACAACCAATAATCAATCCCAAAAGCATGGATTATTTATCGGTTCTTCCAGTTGCTTGGAGCTAAGCGCTTTTTTCACCACCCTGGTTAATATCGATCAAAATGTACAAATTTATTAATATAATAAATAACTGGTGCAGAAATACTCATAACAATAAGTTCACTTAAGAATAATGTGCCATAAGTTATCCAAAAGAAAGATGATCCTATTGCTTGATTACTTAAGATTGAAATCATTATCGCAATCAGAATCATACTGATTGAGAAAATAAACGTATTGAAAATCATTCTTTTTTTTGTATCTTTAATCCATTTTTCTGAATAAGCTGTCAGAAGTAGTGCTATTAATGTCTGTGAGCCACCAAAGACAACATCCATCAAACCACCATGTGAAAAAAATAAATTAAAAACAACAACACCTAGAAAGACACCCCACATTAATTTTTTATTAAAAACAACAATGTGATTTAAACTTTCCGAAATTCTAAATTGAATTGGACCTTGAGCAATGGGTGCTATAACTAATGTTAATGCAATATATAAGCCCGCAATAAGTCCATTCAAAATAATTATTTGGGTGTTTGTTTGTACCCCTTGTTTTTCCATTCTTTCTTTCTCCTTCCTAGTTTTTTTATCGCAGGATGGTATCAACGAACTGCGGTTCCTAAAAAAATACGAACGATACCATCCTACTCTCTTCCTTAACTTTTGTCAAAGTAATTTATATCTTACAATCTTTCCTTTATACTAGAAATTAAAGGAGTGAAAAATATGACATTTATTTTTAATGAAATCCAAAAATTAACCACGTACCACTTTGAATTACTTTTAGAAGCTGACCCTTCACAACAAATTGTTGAAGATTATACTACAAGAGGGGTTGTTTTTGAAGTATTACAAGCACAACAACTCGTAGGAATTGTTGTGCTACTACCTACCCGCCCAGAAACGATAGAAATTGTTAATATAGCCGTCCATCCCAACTTCCAAAACCAAGGAATTGGACAAGAAATCATTAAATTTTCTATCCAAACAGCAAAAGATAAACAATACCATACTCTTGAAATTGGTACTGGTTCAACTAGTTTAGCGCAACTTTATCTTTATCAAAAAATGAATTTTAGAATCACAGGTGTTGATCGTGATTTCTTTTTACGTCACTATCCAGAAGAAATCATTGAAAATGGTTTAATTTTAAAAGACATGATCCGGCTACAACAGGATTTATAAAGCGTATTACTATCGTTCTATCATACCTATCGAAGTATAGATCTTATTCTTTTTATTCCCAATTGATACTTTAAAAAAAGTAATGATAAAAAATATATTTTTTTTGCCTCTAACCATTGTTTTTTGGTATATTACTATTATTGGTTAAAAAGGAGATCTACTACATGAAAAAACTTACTTTACACCTCATCGTAAATGTTCAGGCAGGTGCAGGTAACGCAAAAAAAGTTTATACCATTTCTAAAGAATTTTTAAATAAAAAAAATATAGAATTCATCCCCTATTTTACTGAATACGCTGGGCACGAAAAAAAAATCACACGCTATTTATTGAAAAAAATCTTGATAGAGTGGCAACCTGATATTGATAATTTCCCACTTTTGGTTGTTTTAGGTGGTGATGGAACACTTCATGAGGTTATCAATGTTTTACATGACCATCCTAAGATACCTATCGGCTATATTCCTGGTGGTTCTGGCAATGATTTCGCAAGAGGGGTTTCACTATCAATAAATACTAAAGAAGCTCTAGATAGATTAACTTCTTTGAATCACCCTTCTCCTGTAAAAGTAATCCATGCGAAATTTAAAAATACGGATACCAAACGTATTATTTTAAACAATATCGGGATTGGTTTAGATGCTAACATCGTCACAACCGCTAATCATTCTAAAACCAAAAAACTACTTAATAAATTGCATTTAGGTTCTTTAACTTACTTGTCAGCTGTTTTTAAAGTTTTACATAAACAAGAAGCTTTTCCAATTACTTTTAAAACAGACACACATTATCTTAGTTTTGAAAAAGCTTATTTATGCTCAATTACGAATCATCCTTATTTTGGTGGTGGCGTCGCAATTGATCCCACCGCTAGTCCTTATGAAAATGAAATCAGCATTGTTTTAATAGAGAAAGTCAATATTTTTGAAATTTTATACCTAGCTATTAAAATACTTAATAAGAAACACTTAGCATCAAAATATGTTCATCATTTTAAGTCTAGCCAATTAGAAATAACTTCTAATACCAATCAATTCGGTCAAACAGATGGTGAAATTATCGGGAATGAAGCTTACCATGTCAATTGTCACTTAGCAGACCATCTTTTTTGGTTATAAAAATAGTTTTAACAAACAACTGTCGTACCTCTTAAAACTCACTAAAAAAATACAAAGAAAGGAATGAAACAGAAATCATCCCTTTCTTTGTATTTTTATGTACGCCGCAATCCGATTACTTAAAAATTCAAATAACTTGCCGGATCAAGATACCCTTGCCACATTTCTGTGCTAACTCCAAAATGTAGATGACTGCCTGTTGAATTCCCTGTACTTCCAACTAAGCCGATTAATTGTCCAGCTGTAACTATCTCTCCTGATGTTGTATTAATACTGTTCAAATGAAAGTAACTCGTAAACAAATTATCTTCATGTTGAATAATCACATAATTCCCAGTCGATGAATTAAAACCAGTGTCAACGACTGTTCCATTTTTAGCTGCTTTAACTGGTGAATTTTCAGCCATAGCTAAATCAATACCATCATGATGTTCTTCACCACGATTACCAAAAGGGCTACTAATACTATAACCTTCTACTGGCAAAATAAAAGTACTAGTACTATCAAAGACTACTTCTTCCTGAACATCAAGTGGTTGTATTTCCCATTGATCAAATCGTGTTAAATTATTTGATTCAATAATTTCATTTAATTTTTGATCATATAATTTATCAGTTGAATAGCTTGTTTTTAATGAGGCTGTTGCCATCTCAAAAGTTTCAGCTTCTTTTTTATGGGCACCAGAAAACAAATCCCCATTTTCTTCTGTTCCATTGTTTAATAAAGAAACATAATCAGCCATGGATTCTTGATAATTTGAATATTTTCTAAACTCTATTTTATCAGGATTTTCTGAATCATCAGAAACGTAATAAAAGACAGACTCTTGTCCATACGAACCTTTCAATCCAAATAAATTATAGTTCGGAGATTGTGCTAAAACACTTTGACCATTACCAGATTCTAAAATTGCTTGGGCAATCATCACTGAGGCATACAAATCATTTTCTTGACCTAATAGACGAGCTCTTTCACCGATTGTATCAATCAAATGATTCGCCTCATGATTCTCCCACCTATTTTCTTGATTTTGATTATCGTCTAATTCACTTGCTAAAGTTTTAGTACCCATTATACCTAACTGACCGACCAATAAAGTTAATACAACGTATTTTTTTATTTTTTTCAAAAATAACTCTCCTCTAAGATTTAGCAATGATTTGCTTTTTTTATTTCAATAACCATAGTTTACAGTTTTTTTAATGAAAAAAATGACAAATCCTGTCGTTTCATACTCCCTTTTTCTAAAAATAATAGCGTACTTCCTTATTATTTCTCTTCAATTCGTTGTAGAATACTTACTTGATCATTTATATTAACGAAAAAAAAGAGACTGACAAAATTAAGTCAGCCTCTCTACATATAATCATAAGGTGTAACATCTTTCATACCTATCATCGGATCTACTTGATTACTATTTACCAACTCAAAAGTTAATTTAAAATCAATTATTTTTTCATCTTCTTTAACTTCTTCAAATAAAGTCAAAGTCTCTTCTTTTACCGTATTTTTCTCTTCATTTGCTAATTCTTTTTTTACTTCTTCTGTTTTTTCTTCTTCATAAATTTTCAGCTGATTTTCTTGTTCTTCAAGCTGTTCTTTACCCTCAACTAGACGCTCTTTTAACGTTGTTTGCCTTGGAATCATTTCACTTTCTATCGCTAATTGAAAAGCTTCCACTTCACCTAAAAGAATTAAAAAATCTTTACTTCTAGTAACAGCCGTGTAAATTAATTTTCTTTGAAGCATTCGTCCGTATTGCTTAACGAGAGGTAAAACAACCATCTTAAACTCACTACCTTGGGATTTATGAATCGAACATGCATAAGCTAAGGTAAATTTATTCCACTCTTGACGTTTATAAGTAACTTCTGTTTCATCAAAAAGTAAAACCATCTCATCTATCTTATCATCTGTATCTTTACCATACGTTATTCCCGTAATTTCTCCCATATCACCATTAAAGACATTAAATTCAGGACTATTGACTAAATGAAGAACTTTGTCACCGATTCGGTACACCTTGTCCAACCACTTCACTTCTTTTCTAGTCCCATCTTCATTATCATTTAATATTTCTTGCATTAATTGATTAAGACGATCAATTCCTGCCTTCCCTCGATACATGGGTGCTAGAACTTGCATTTCTTGGGAGGTAAACCCCTTATCCTTCGCTCTCAAAACAACTTGTTTCACTACAGATTCCATCTGATTAACAGAACATGGAATAAACGAGCGATCCTTTTGATTTTTTATCAAATCTTGGGGCATTTTTCCTGTCTTAATACTATGAGCAAGAGAAATAATTGTTGAACCATCTTCTTGGCGATAAATATCTGTCAATTCTCGTTTAGGTATTTCCTTAACAGCAAGTAAATCCGTTAAAACTTGACCCGGTCCGACAGAAGGTAACTGATCCTTATCTCCTACAAAAATTACTTGCATATTATTAGGAATCGATTTTAGCAGCGTATTAGCCAGCCAAGTATCTACCATCGACATTTCATCAACAATTAATAACCCACCTTCTAAATCCTTTGCTTCATCTAGAACTTCCTTTTCTCGGCCTGTTAAACCAAGCAAACGATGGATGGTACTAGCAGATAATCCTGTCATTTCATTCATACGTTTAGCAGCTCGGCCTGTTGGTGCTGCTAGGAGAATCGGAAATACTTCTTGTGTATAGTCATTAGGATCGAGAGATAAACCATTTAATTCAGCAAACAACGTCACAATCCCATTAACGACAGTTGTTTTCCCTGTCCCTGGTCCACCTGTCAAAATAAAAAAAGGCGAAGTGATTGCTTCTTTTATAGCTTGAGTTTGCGATTCTCCATAACTAATATCAAATAATTTTTCAATAACTTTTATTTGGTTATTGATTTCTTTTTGTGGATAAGAAATTTCTTTCTTTCGTTTTAATAATCGTTTAATTGAAGTCGTGATTCCGACTTCTGAAAAATACAGTGATTTCTCATATAGTTTGGTTCCCTCTTGAATGATAATGCCTTCTTCTGATAAATGAATAATTTCATCTGCAATACTGGCAGGATTAATTTCAAAAGGACGACTACTTTCCAGAGTCATTAAAGCAACTTCTAGCAATTGCTTAGCTTCCATATAAGTATTACCAGTATTTAAGCAACTTTGAAACAATTCATGAACAATAGCTGCCCTAATTCTTTGAGGGGAATCTGCTTTAATTCCGATTCGTTCTGCTAAAGCATCTGCTTTTTTAAAACCAACGCCTTCAATATCTTCAACTAATTGATAAGGATTTTCATTAATCATTTTTAACGTTTCTTCTTTATAAAACTGGTAGATTGAAAATGCTAGCTGATTTCCAAATCCATATTGATTTAAACCAACAATAATTTGTTCCATTCCATAATTTGCTTTTAATGTTTCAACGATCATTTTTCTTTTTTTATCATTCAATCCTTTGATTTCAAGGAGATATTCTGGATCTTCAATAATTTTATCAATCGCATCTTCACCTAATAAATCAATAATGCTCTCAGCCGTTTTTTTCCCAATCCCAGGAAATTTATCACTGGATAGATAATTAATTAATCCTGAAAGAGAGGTTGGTTTATCTTGTTGGTAGCTATCAACTTTTAATTGTTCTCCGTATCTTGGGTGATTTACTATGTCACCATAAAAACGGTATAATTCATCTTCTTGAATCTGACCAAATGTTCCTGTTACCACAATTTCTTGTGCTGTATAGGAAGAATTTGTTTCTTTCACGTTAACTAAAAGTACTTTGTAAAAATTGGTTGCATTTTCAAAAAAAGTGGTTACAACTTGCCCCACTATATAATTTTTTTCAATTTCTTCTTCATTAAAAATAAGCGCCAACCTCCTTTCTTTTTTATTTATTTAAGTATGAACCATCATTCCATAATTCTAAAGTAAATTTTCCATTTGTGTAATCAACAATGCTTAAACTATTATTCGTTAAACCGCCTTGTCTTCTAAGATCTACCAGGGGTGTTCCTATTAAAGTCTGAATACAAGCACCTAATGTTACACCATGACTAACAAACAGAATCGGACCTTGCTCAGCCTCTTCAATAGCTTGCTTCACAATATTAGTACTTCTTTCTAACATGTCTTGATAAACTTCTCCCTGAAATTTTTCAGAAGAATATTGGCTAGGGTCATTTCTTAAGGCCCACATTTCTTTAGCATATTTTTCACGACTATCAATAATTTTAGTCCCTTCAAGTTCCCCTAAACCTAGTTCTTTTAAAGCATCTGAATATATAATTTCAGGACAATTAGTTAGTTGTTCACAAATACCTTCTGCTGTTTTACTTGCTCGTACCATAGGGCTTGAATAAATAGCTTCGAAAGAAATATTCTTTAAGTGGGTTCCTAGCTTTTCAATTTCTTTGTAACTCTCCGGTAGTAACGGTGAATCCCCCTCTCTACCTTGAAATCGCATCTCTTTATTCCATTCTGTTTTACCATGCCTTGTAAAATATAATTTCATTTGCTCACACCTCTTTTAGCTAAGTTTATCGTTATCGTAGATATGGGTTCTCTCTAAGTTCGGGAAATCTTGTTGTTTTAAAGCTTCATAGATAACTAAAGCAGCCGTATTAGATAGATTTAACGAACGAACGTGTTCATCATTCATTGGTATACGGATACAATTTTTTTCATATTCTCTCATAAAATCTTCTGGTAATCCCGTTGTTTCCTTACCAAAAATAAAATAATGATCCAATCCATCATCGTAATTAACCTCACTGTATGTTTGACGAGCAAACTTACTAACTAAATGAAGATTTTCTCCTTCAATGCTTGTTAAGAAAGCTTCCAGATTCGGGTAATATTTAATGTTAACATCATGCCAATAATCTAATCCCGCTCTTTTTAATTGTTTATCATCTGTGGAAAAGCCCAGTGGTTCAATTAAATGAAGAGGTGTATTAGTTGCTGCACATGTGCGTGCAATGTTTCCCGTATTAGCAGGAATTTGAGGTTCAAATAAAACGATATGATTCATATATTTATCTTCTTTCTATAGTAAGTTTATTTATTTTAAAGGTCATTTTTACGTAAAAAAAAACGTATCGCCTCGGTGTCAATTCACTGCGAGTCGTTACGTTGATGGGAGCCATCCCTCAACACCTTTTATCAGAACAGGAATCTGATAAAAAACTTTGAAAATGACTTGACCACAGTATAGCACCTATTACAGATTAAAACAACTTAGAATGTGAAAATTACTACTTTTTTCCAACCAGAATTTTCACATCTATGGTTAACTCTTTAAAAGGATGTGCTTTGGCATAAGCTTTAGCTTTTTCTGAAGCGCCCCAGTTAATGGGAGACATTTTCAAAATATCTTCATAATCTTCTGGTACCACTGGATATTTATAAGTAAGGTGTTTTTCTTTCACTAAATTCACATCTTTTTTGAATTTTTCATAAACATTTTCATTAGAATAACTTTGTTTTTCTGGATTATCATGATAAAAAACCTCTCGCATTTCTGTTAAATAAAAAGCATCCGGAATCACTTTGATTACTTGACCACCAGGTTTTAAGACACGAAGCATTTCTTCATAATGACTAGGTGAAAAAATATTTAATAAAGTTGAGATACTTTCATTCTTAAAAGGCATATCAGTGACATCACCAGTAAAGAAAAAAGCATCTTCCGAAAAATCACTTCCTAATTGAACACCTTCCTTAGATAGATCAAAGCCTAAATAGTTAGCTTGATCGTTAAAATCAGTTACTAAACGATCAATAAAGCTTCCTTCTCCACAACCCATATCGACAATATAATCCTTTTTTGTTTCCTGTTCTAAAAGTAAACTTATTTCCTCCATGATTGGTAAGTATAAATCTTTTTGAATCATTTTGCGTCTACTTACTAACATCTCTTTGTCATAATCACTTGTCATATGATGGTCCGGAAAATGAATTGTTCCTTTTTTAGATAAATCGAATCGATGATTATTTTGACAAATCATTGTATTTCCAGAAATTTCTACAAATGTCCCTTGGCATTTTGTGCATTGAAAAATAGCTAAATGCTCCTCCACAAATTCCCGTCCGTAATCAATTTTTTTCTTTAGCATCACTTTTTTACTCCCTTGTTCCATATTATTATTCTTATTCTATCATAAAAAATAAGTAATCAGTACTAGCTTTATGCTATACTGTTCTTAAATTAACTTTAGATATATTGGAGGATTAACTCGTGATTATAAAAGAATTTTGTGCTGAAAACTTTACCGATATCCCAAGTGCGATTGCATCAGGTGCTAGTCGTATTGAACTTTGCGATAACTTAAGTGTAGGTGGCACAACTGTTAGTAAAGGTGTTATGACTGAAACTATTGCTTACTGTAGTGATAAATCTGTTCCTGTTATGGCAATAATTCGCCCACGTGGCGGTAACTTTATCTATACAGATACTGAAATTAAAATTATGGAAAATGATATTTACGAAGCAAAAAATTTAGGTGTCGATGGCATTGTTATTGGTTGTTTAAATGAATCAAATTGGATTGATGAAGAAGCGCTAAATATTTTACTTGATGCCGCAGATGGTTTGCAAATCACGTTTCACATGGCTTTTGATGCTATGAATCGTGACAATCAATTTTTAGCAATTGATTGGTTATCTGAACGTAATGTAGATCGTATTCTAACTCATGGCGGCATGAGTGGCACACCAATTGAGCAAAATTTAGAGTATATTAATGATCTCATTTCTTATGCTAACAACAGAATTACTATTCTACCTGGTGGCGGTATTAACCATGAAAATGTTGACTCTGTCGTGAATTTCTTACAAGTTAAAGAAATTCACGGTACCAAAATTGTTGCTTTCCAATTTTAAATTAAAATAGTTATTGGTGACATAAAAATAAGCCCATTCACAAAAACAATATATTTTTGTGAATGGGCCTTTTTTTTGGGGAAAACTACTGTCAATAATCAACGTCAATTTTCTTCTAAATTTTCTTCTATTTAATTAAATGTGATTTCTGTCCAGCCTATTTTAAATCCAGAATTTATCGCAACATTCATTGAGTTTATATGAGAAAAAGAGGTACTATAAACAATCAATACATTCGGTTGATCAAATAATATTTTTGAAGTTAAGCCACGGACCAACTCAGTTGCAATACCTTGTTTTTCAAACTGATGATCTAACACCTCTATACCAATTTCCCATGTATACTTTCCATTCCAATTAGCTCCACAGATAGCTTTTAATTCATTTCCCTCATAATAAGCTAGACCTATTTGATCCGGATCATTTTCTGAATAGCAAAAAGCTTCAGTTATTCTTTTATTTTCCTTAAAATTGGGAATATCTTCTTTTTTAATGAATACAAATCTTTCATTCCAATTATCCGTTATTATTTTTTCTTTTATGGGGATGAAAAAAGGATTAATTGATTCTATTTTTAAATCAAACTCTGCTAATTCAGCCTTTAATTCTTGTAAGTTTTTAATTTCTAAAAACCAATCAGATTTTTTTTGATTATATTTAGATTTTAACTTTTGAGTTAATCTATCTTCTTCCGTTCGAACATATACTTTTCCATCGTAACAAACGATACTTCCTTTAGACCTAGCCCTATATCTTGAGCGATTATCACTTTTATACGTTACAAAAGTGTTTTTATCGAGGGCTTCTACTGGACAATTAAAATCAACTGAAAATTGTTTTTTTATTAACTCTTTCATCTGCCTATCCTCCAAAATAACTACATTTTCCGATTTCTCTTCAGACCTAATAATAACCAGCCAATCAAAATAACTGACAGGATGATCAAATAAATCCACCCATACTTACTATCTAATTCGGGTAGGTGAATATTCATACCAAAAAAACCAGTTATCAGTGTTGGTATTGCCAGAGCCAAAGACCAAACTGTTAAAAATTTCATTGTGTCATTCAAATTATTATTCATAATACTATCAAAAATTTGTGATATTTTATTGACTATTTTTGCTTCCAGATTAGTCATATGATCGATTTGTTCTGCTTCTATTAGAGCATCCTCTAATCGTTCTTTTTCTTCTGGTGAGAATGTTTGACCAAAGCGAGATTTTTCTAATAGATTTAAAACATCCACATTACTTTCTGTCGCACTCACAAAAAAAGTCAATGTTTGTTGTAAGTATGAAAGTTTAATTAAATCACGATTGGTTAATCTTTTTGTTAATAAATCATCCAATTTATGTCTTTCTTTTGTCATTTCTCTGAGTACTGGAATATAGCTATCAACCAAATCATTTATACCTTCTAACATAAAGGTCGTCGCTGTGCAATCTCGATCATCGCCTATCATTTCATAGAGGCCTTTATGTTCAAGGCATATTTCTCCTTCATTAAAAGTAAAAATAGTATTATGGCCAATTAAAAAACTAACGGGTCTTGAAATATAGCGGTTTTGCTTATCTAATTTCGTTGGAACATGTAGTATCACTAAATCTAAGCCTTCTACTGGGTCGTGAATATAATTACTTTGTTCATAAATATCTGTCACATAATCTAATATTTCTAACGGAATATCATAATCTGTCAGAATAACATTTTTTTCATGTTCTGTTATTTGGTGAGTCTCTACCCACTTTAACGCACTATTTATTTTATGTTCTAGCAGCATTACGTTTCACCTCTAATGTCTTTTCCTATATTTTAGCACAAAAAAATAGAAGGTAATTTATAAAAAAACGATTCCTTCTACTAATTATTATTATGTTCCTATAAAAAAGTCCATAAATAGCTGCGCAATATTAAAATAAATTAAAACACTTGTTAAATCACTTAGCGTTGTAATAAACGGTCCACTAGCTACTGCTGGATCAAAACCTAATCTTTCCATCAACATGGGAATAAAACTTCCTGCTAAATTCGCCACAGTTATAGCACATAGCATCGCAATTCCAATAACAAAACCTAAAATAAAATTATGTTTCCAAAAACCAACGACTAAGAAAATAACGATTCCTGTTACACACCCCGTAATAACTCCCGTTAAAATTTCATTTAAAATTAGTTTAAAAAAACTTTCATCTTTATCATCTGAGATTGCTAATCGCCTCACGGCAACAGCTAAGGACTGTGTTCCGGCATTCCCTGCCGTTCCTGTAATTAAAGAAATAAAGACAGCCAGAATGCTCGCTTCTGTAATTAGCGATTCATAGTGACTAATTAATGTTGCTGTAGACATCCCTAAAAATAATAACGTTATTAACCAAGGTAATCTTTTTAATGAAGCTTTCATTGGCGTTTCTGCTACCGCCTCTACGTTAACACCTGCAAGTCCTGAGTAGTCACTAGCTGCCTCATCATCAATAACATCAATAATATCATCTACTGTGATAATTCCCAATAATCGATCATGATCATCTACGACTGGTACTGCTAAAAAATCATAATCTCTAATTGTTTTTGCAACGTCTTCTTGATCATCTGCGACGTTGACTGAAATAATTCGGTCTTCCTTCATCTCTGAAATCAACGTATCATCATCATTAACAATTAAATCTCTTAAAGATATAACACCAACTAAACAGTTCGCTTCACTTACCACATAAACATAGTAGATAATTTCAGCTTCTTGCGCTTTTTTTCTCAAAAGTGTTAACGCAGATCGAACTGTTTGATTAGCAACTATAGACACATATTCTGTTGCCATGATCGACCCTGCAGTTTTATCTTCATATCCTAACAATTGTTTTATTTTACGAACATCTTCTGATGCCATCAGACTTAAATACTTAGAGACTTCTGATTTATCTAGTTGGTTAAGCAAATCTACCGCATTATCTGTGTACATTTCATTTAGCATATCTGCAACATAACGAGGCGACATTTCAGATAAATAATCTTTCATATCTTCATGGTCTTCCTCGATTGTATCAAACATGTCTGCTATTTCTTTTGGCGAAAGATAAGTATATAAACGCTGACGCTCTTTTTCATCTAAAGAAGAATAAAATTGCCCTTGTTCATATAAATGCCAATCTAGAAATGTTTCTCGAAATTCCGTTATTTTATCAGCTTGGAGCAATTGCCTTAAAAATTCAAATTGTCTTTCCATTTCTTCGTTTTCATTCATAAGGTTTGCCTCCTATTTAATCATTTAGTAGTGCTCTCATGTCCTCAGGTAATTCTTGTTCTAACACAATTTTTTCACCCGTAAAAGGATGTTTTAATTCTAATCTCGTACAGTGCAGTGCTTGTCTTTCAATTCCTAAATGCATATTACCATCATACATACTATCACCTAAAAGCGGACAGCCAATTGCTGAAAAATGAACCCTAATCTGGTGAGTTCGTCCTGTATGTAATTGAATCCTAACAAATGCAACTTTATTTGTTTTCTTCTCTAACCAATAATCAGTTACAGCTTGTTGTCCATCTTCTGTTACTTGCCTTTTAATAATTGAAGTCATATCACGACCAATTGGCAAATCAATTCGTGCAAACTCTTCTAATTGTTCAATTTTTCCACTAACTAAGGCGGTATAATATTTTTTCAATTCACCACTTCTTAATTGTTTATCTAACATGGCATGAGCAAATCCATGCTTGGCAAATAACATTAAGCCCGTTGTATCTCTATCTAATCTCGTTACTACATGAACGACACGATCAACATATTGATGTTTATTATAATGATGCTTTACCCGATTAGCCATTGTTCCTTTTGGATGATACTGAGCAGGAATTGAGGCAACACCATTTGGTTTATTCACGACTAGCAGATGCTCATCTTCATAGACTACGTCTAAAAAACTATCATCAGGTAGTAAAGTTTCATGCTCCCCTTCATCCGGAATAATCATTGTAACCAAATCACCCTGGGATACTTCAAAAAGAGTATTCCTGATTTCATTGTTTACATAGAGCAAGCCACCTTGAAATTTAACTTTTGCAAGTAATTTTTTAGAAACACCCTGCTCTTTTAAAAAAACTTTTAATTTCATTGACTCCGTATCGACACACCATTTGAATTCCATAAATATTTTCTCAACTCTCTCCAATAAAGGCATCATTTACTCGACGCCAAAAATGTGTATGACGATACGACGCAAACTGTATTCTTTTATCTGATATTTTTAATGTCATCGAAGACAAATTTTCTTGGGGGATAACAAAATGATCCACATGTAGCTGATAATTATCACCTTTTTTTAACTCTAAACGAATCCATTCATCTTTAGCAATAATCATTGGTGAACCTAATGAGCGGTACACACGGTTATTGATTGATGCAACTTCATTTAATTGAATGGCATTAACTCGAGGATGGATGACTGCTCCCCCAATACTTTTACTATAAGCAGTCGATCCTGTTGGAGTTGATACAGATAAACCATCCCCTCTAAATGTTTCAAATAATTCATCCTTTATATAAACTTCGGCTACCATTGTTTTATCTAAGTTTTTGACTGTAGCTTCATTCAGAGCAAGAAAATGTTTTGTTTCTTCTGTGTCAGAATAAGTCAGTTTCACATCTAACAAGGGATAATAGACCCCTTTACTAACCTCTTCTTTTAAACTTTTCACTAATAAATCTAACTCGTAATCTCGCCAATCAGTGTAAAAACCTAAATGTCCTGTATGGACGCCAATAAAACGAACAAGGTCAATTCGATCAACATAAGTATGGAAGGCATTCAGTAATGTTCCATCACCGCCAATCGTTATTACAACGTCAGGTTTTTCAGTTTCTAAAATAAATCCAGCAGCAACTAACTTTTCTTTTAATTCTTTTGCCACATCCACTGATTTTTTTGCTGTATTCGCAACAACTGCAATGTTCATCTCTGTCTTGTCCTTTCTTTATTTAATCTTCATTCTCTTTTCTGATTCTTTTTTTACGAGGTCTTCGATAAGAAAATAAATGCTGAGCCTCTTGGATTTCATCTCTTATTTTCGACATTTCTTCATCTAATAAATAAGCAGCTTCAGCCGTTAATTCTAACCGTGTATTAATTTCTTCTGGAAACTCACCTTGATATTTGTAATTAAGCGAGTGTTCGATTGTTGCCCAAAAATTCATTGCTAACGTTCTAATTTGAATCTCCACTAAAATTTTCTTCTCACCAGAAATCAATTGAACTGGGTATTCTATCACTAAATGATATGATCGGTAACCACTTGCTTTTTTGTTAGCAATATAATCTCTTTCTTGGATAATTCTAAAATCATTACGTTGTCTTAATAAACCAACCACTTCATAAATATCTTCAACAAATTGACACATAATTCTTAATCCAGCAATATCTTGGACATCATTATCCACTCTATCTAAATCGATATTTCTAATTTTAGATTTGGTTAAAATACTATCTAAAGATTTTACCCGACCTGTTACAAATTCAATCGGTGTATGTAAATTATTTTCCTGATATTGTGTTCTAATACTTCTCAATTTAACTTTAAGCTCTGAGACAGCTTGTTCATACGGTGCTAAAAACAACTTCCATTCACTATCCATCATTTTCCAATCCCCGCCCTTATTCTTAAACATACATCGTATATTTTATCATAATTAGACGCAAAACGTTAGGGCTTTAAAAACATAAAAGATGTTATAAATTGTTTTTATTTCAATAAAGAGGTAAAATATTAAATTGAGGTGTTCTTATGACAAAAGAGTTAGAAATAGAATTTAAAAACCTATTAAGTGAAATCGAATATGATATACTTCTAGCCGAGTATCATTTAACTGAACTTCATACACAAACTAACATTTACTTTGATACAGAAGACTATCAACTTAAACACAAAAAAATAGGCCTTAGAATTAGAAAAACCAATAATTATACTGAATTAACATTAAAAATACCTACTTCTGATCAACATACTTTACTAGAAGTAACCGATCAACTTGATACTTATTTAGAGGGCAAGACTTTAGATGAACAAATCTTACCTGAAATAAGTGAAGTTGCTATTTTTTTGAGTCAACAAGGGATTAAATTATCAGATTTGATGGTAATTGGTGAGTTAACTACAACTCGGGGGGAAATTAATATAAAGTCAAACGTTTTACTAGTTTTAGATAAAAGTAATTACTACGGTAAAACGGATTATGAATTAGAAATGGAAGTTATTGATGCAAAAGATGGAGAGTTGTTTTTCTTAAATTTTTTAAAAGAACATAATATTCCAATCCGAAGTGCAGAAAAAAAAATAGCTCGAATGATGACGCATAAAAAAACTTTATAGCATAACAAATTTCACAAGCCTTTTCCTTTAGTTTCTATACCTTTTTTGATAGATTATAGGTAATTAAAGGCAATTAGGTTTTTGGTTAGGAGGCTCTTGCTAATGATTGAAATCTACCTTTTTATCAATCCTTTAGATGATCAAAGTTTAGTAGCAGAAAAAAAATATTTAGACATTATTGCAAAAGAAACAGAAAAAATCCATTTCAGATTGATTCCAGTTCTGAATCCTAGAGTTATTCAAAACTATTTAATCACAAATAATTGGACAACTCATAGTTTAAAACATCGTAATGAGCTATTCAGTACTATCTACTCAGCTTGTTTAGATTTAAAAGCTGTTCAACTACAAGGTAAACAAATTGGCCGCACTTTTTTATATGAACTTCAAAAAAGAGTGGGCAGTCAGAAACAGGTTTATTCAAAATGCCTAGTTAATGATATTTTAATGTCTATTGGTGTGGACTTGGAGCTTTACGAAGCGGATCGAGCTTCTAATTTAGTTGTTGATTTTTTTAAAATTGATCAGCAAATCGCCCAAGAAATGAATGTCACATCATTTACTGATGCTGTCATATTTAACTACCGTTGTGACCGTGATTTCGGTGTTTTAGTTACTGATGACATGCCCCATTCTGTTATTAAGCAATTATTAGAATCTGACTGTAGTTTTGAGAAATACTATGATTCAGATGAAAATGACCGATTACATTTATATTAAAACAAACAGAGGATGACCAAGTTTCACGGTCATTCTCTGTTTGTTTTTCTGTTCTCTTTTTCTAGCACCAAGGCTTTTCCCGTAAAATTAGTAAAGTATGTATCTACATTAAGATTTATTGCTTTTTTTATGTCATCTGAACGATTCAAAGTCCATACACTGACTGTTTTTTTATTTTTGTGAATATTTTCTATATTTTCTTCTGTCATTAGTTTTTTACTAACTCCAAATATGTCTACAACCGAATGTTTGATAGTTTGATCCAGAGTCTTTTGATCTTTGACTAAAAGTAATTTTTTCATCTTAGGAAATGTTTCATTTAGTTTTTCTAGTGTTTTTACCTTAAAAGACTGAACGATTATTTTATCTTTTAACTTAGCCTGCTGTACTTCTTCTTTAAACAATTCAATCTGCTCATCCTCACCTTTTAATTCAATAACATAAGTGACAGTATCTTGATATCGTACAAAAACATCCCTTAATCTATGGATTTTTTCAGCATTTTTAGTTTTTAATTTATCAATTTCATCATCTGTCATTTCACCATATTTTTTATCTTCTCCCGTTAATCTTTTGGCATTTAAATCATGAGAAACGTACAAGGTTTTATCTTTTGATGTGACTAAATCTTGTTCGATATATTGACTACCATAACTAATGGCTAAGTCATATGCTTCAAATGTATGTTCAATTTCTTCTCCTGAAGCTCCTCGATGGGAGTAAACATGTTCCACCCCAATATTATGACTGTTTTTTTCTTGGTACTTATCCCATACTATATACCACCATGACAAACCTAACAAAAATAAAAATACTAAGGATAGTACTTTAGGTAAACTGCTTTTTTTATACATTATTATCCTCCAAATAATTAATAACTTTCTTTTAAAAATAGTATACAGTAAAAAAAACGAGATTGGCTAAAAAATACCTACCTCGTTTACTTTTTTATCTTATAATGTTTCAATCAATGCTTCAAATTCGTTTAATCTTACTTCAAAGACTTTCATTGCATCACGAATATAATCAGCTTTAGTCATATCCACACCTGCTTTTTTCATGACTTCGATTGGATAGTCACTACTTCCAGCTTTTAAGAATCCTAAATAGTTGTCTAATGCGTTCTCTTCACCTTTAATAATCTTATCTGATAATGCAGAAGCTGCTGAGAAGCCTGTTGCGTATTGGAAAACATAATAGTTGTAATAGAAATGAGGAATACGGCTCCATTCAAATGAGATTTCACGATCTTTTTCAACTTCAGCTCCATAATATTTAGCATTCAATTCAGCATAATAATCACTTAGATATTCACTTGTTAATGGGATTCCTTTAGCATCCTCTGTATGAATAAAGTGTTCAAATTCAGCAAACTGTGTTTGTCTAAAGATTGTTCCTTTAAATCCATCTAAGTAATGGTTTAAAACAAACGCTCGAACTTTCGGATCTGTTTCTGTTTTTAACAAGTATTCTGTTAAAAGATTTTCATTAGTCGTTGACGCAATTTCAGCTAAGAAAATTGAATAGTCTCCGTAAACGTATGGTTGTGTTTTACGTGTATAGTAGCTATGGACACTGTGTCCCATCTCATGAACCAATGTGTATAAATGATTGATACTGTCATGCCAATTTAGTAAGATGTATGGTTTTGTGTCGTAAGCACCAGAAGAATAAGCACCACTACGCTTTCCTTTATTCTCCACGACATCAATCCATCGATCAGAATAGGCCTCTTTGACAATTTCTTGATACTCTTCACCTAAAGGCATTAATCCTTTTAATGAAATATCTTTGGCTTCATCATAAGAATACTTAATTGGTGCATCACCTAAAACTGGTGTGTACATATCATACATATGTAATTTTTCTACATTAAGTAATTTTTTGCGTAAACCAACATAGCGGTGTAGTAAATGTAAATTCTCACCAATAACTTCTAGTAATGTATCATAAACTGCTTCTGGAATGTGATTAGCACTTAAAGCTGCTTCCCTAGCTGAAGAATAATTTCTAACTTTCGCACTAAAATTATGCTTTTTAACGTTTGTTCCTAAAGTACTTGCAAATGTATTTCTAAATTGCTCATAAACACTATATAAAGCCTCAAAAGCTTCTTGACGCACTTCACGATTAGTACTTTCCATTAATTGTCCAAATAAACCACTAGATAATTCTACATTATGCCCTTCATCATCTTTAACGATTGGGAATTTTAAATCAGCATTGTTTAAGACTGAAAAAGTATCCCCAGCAGCTGATAAAATTTCACTCGCATTTGCTAATAACTCTTCTTCCTTAGCCGACAAAACGTGAGCTCTTTCATCTGTCATTTCTTTAATGAAATAACGATAGATTTCTAACTCTTTATTTTCTTCAAAATAGGCGTTAATTTCTTCGTCAGTCAAACTTAATAGTTCAGGTTGGAACCAAGACAATGCGGCACCTGATTGTGCTGCCAATGTACTTGCACGAGCATATAAAGCTTGATACGTTGTATTTCCCGTATCTTGATCATTTTTCAAATGTGAATACACATAGATTTTTTCAACTTCACGATGAACGGCTAATAAATAATCGATTGCTTTTAAAAATTCTGATGACCCTTGGCTTAATGTTCCTTGGAAGTTACCTGCTTCTTTTAATTTTTCACTTAATGCTTCGTATGCCGTATTAAATGCTTGATCATCTTTAAAAATCGGCGTTAAATCCCACGTTTCCTTGACTGATAAATCTGTTCGATTTGGTAATTGTTTTGCTTCACTCATTATTTAATAACTCCCCTCTCATAATTTACTTATTAATCATACCATATTTTAATGGAATTCCTAAAAATTCCTGACTAGATTTTTTTAAATCTAACTTATGTCCAGTGTAATAATAGCCATCGTCTCTTCTAATAACTAACCGATTCTGTATCAAAAAACATAAATAAAGAGAAAGATGATATTTTACAAACTGAGAGAAAGAGATTAAACAATATGATTCTACATTTTGGCCTTTTATTTCTTCATAAATTTCTTGATACGTTACTTTTTGATTACTTCTAATAAATTCATATATTTGATACCGCCAAATATATTCTTGTTCCTTTAAAACAACACTTTGAAAACTTGGTAAGATGATTATTTCCGGTAAGTTTCTGATATTCAAACCCTTTTTATAAAAATATTCTTGTACAGACAAAGTACATTTATTTTTTTGATTTAACTGCCTATTCCAACTGTCTATTCTTTTTTCACAGGCAATCCTTGATCTGATTTCGTAACTAATTTTTGGATGCTTTTCTAAAGGAAATCTGACTATACTAAGAAAATTTTCTTTTTCTAATTGAAATAGTCTTGTTTGAAAAAAATTTTGCCAAACGCTAGAAACTAAAAAATATTTATTTTGAATAGTTTTTGCTTCAACATCCATCTCCCATACATAGAAACCGATTTCTTTAGATAAATAAATAAACTGTCGCTGCAACTGACTGATCTTATCTTTGAATTGTAGTTTATTACCTAAGATCCAAATCACTTGATACCCCAAAGATTGATAATTTAGCGTTCTTTCTTTAAAACGCTCTATACTAAGTGGACTACACTGAAATTCAATTACTATTCTATGATTAATCAACAAGTCTGGACGTTGATTTAATTCTGGTAAATAAGCTTCTACTTCATACTCAATTTTATATTTCCGACAATTATCTGCCATTATTTTTTTTCCTTTTAGATGTTCTTCTGATTCATTTTCTGAAAATGATAGACATAGACTATTTTTTTTGTGAGCAAAATGAGGCATCATAATTGAGCCATTTTTAATGATAAGTTCCTCTTTACATCCTGGGCAATAACACTCCGTTTTTCTTAATTGGTTGATTTCATGTCTACTTAGGCAACTTAAATTTATTTGTTTACCCTTTTCACTTTCTGCAATTAACATCTGTCCCTCCTCCTCTTCACTTTAAAAATTCGAATTCTAAATGATTTTAAGTTGAAATTTTAGAAAAGATATCAGATACTTATAAAAAAAGGGAAAGGATCTAACTTTACAATGTATGAAAATTTAAAAGAACAAATAATTGCAGGAAGCAAAAAAATCGGCATTGATAAAATTGGGTTTACTTCTGCAGATCCTTTCGATCACTTAAAGCCTAGTTTAGTCGAACAAAAAGAAAATAATCATACAACCGGATTCGAACACCCTAATATAGACGAGCGGGTTTATCCAGAATTAATATTTGATCAACCAAAATCAATTATTTCAATTGCTTTAGCTTATCCATCACGTATGACTTCTCGTCCTGAGAAAATTCGCGGAGAAAAAAGAGGCAAATTTGCAAGAGCTTCTTGGGGAACAGATTATCATGACGTGCTAAAAGATCGAATGGCTAAATTAATTAATTACATTCAGGACATCAGCATTGATCATCCCGAAATTACTTTTAAGCCAATGGTTGATACTGGAGAATTAATTGATGTTGCGGTTGCACAACGAGCAGGGCTTGGCTTTATTGGTAAGAATGGCTTACTTATAACTGAAGAATTTGGTTCGTACGTTTATTTAGGTGAAATCATCACAAATATCCCTTTCGAACCTGATAATCCTAAAGAGAATCAATGTGGTAGTTGTACTAAATGTATCGACTATTGTCCCACTTCTGCTTTACTTGGTGACGGACGAATGAATGCCACTCGTTGCCTTTCCTATCAAACACAAACCAAAGGCATGATGCCTGAAGAGTTTCGCCCCAAAATAAGAACTATTATTTACGGATGTGATATTTGCCAAGAAGTATGTCCTTTTAACAAAGGAAAAGACAGTCATTATCATAAAGAAATGGAGCCAGATCCAGAAATCGTTCAACCTTTACTTAAACCTTTATTAACTATTTCAAATAAAGAATTTAAGACTAAATTTGGTATTCTTGCTGGCTCTTGGCGAGGAAAAAAGCCCATTCAACGAAATGCTATTATCGCTTTAGCAAATTCAAGAGATAAAACGGCTGTTCCTAATTTATTGAGGTGTATTGAAGAAGATCCCAGACCAGTTATTCGTGGAACAGCTGCTTGGGCACTAGGTATTTTAGGAACTGGTAATGAAGAGATTAAACATTTTCTGATTGAATTTTTGGATAAAGAAGATGACGAAGAATCAAAAAAAGAGTTTATTAACGCAATAAAATTATTAGATAATCAATAAAATTATTTAATGTTACTTATTACAAGCGTATAATGATAATAATATGTTAGGAGTTTGATAAATGGAAGATTTAGGTATTATTATTGCAACTATCGGTTTTTGTTTACTTAGTTTTAGATTTACTGACTACTTTTCTTACTTGTCCAAATGGCAAAAAATTGGACTATTTTTACTTTTTATCGGCTTAATTGTCTTAGTTTTTTTCAACAACGCTATCGACTTTTTCAAAAGTTTTTTTGATGGTATTCATGACGGGTTTTTTTATAATAGTAATTAGCATCTCTACGTTCTTTTTTCATGCCATTCAGATGACAAAAAAACACTAAAAACGTTTTTAACCTAAAATAAGATTGAAATCATTCTTTTTTTATACTAAACTGTGTATATGTATAATAAAAAAGGAGAATCAAATGTTTATGTATGAAAATTTTAATTATTTAGATGATCGAGTGGACAAGCAACTTCAACATTATAAGAAAAAAGAGAATTGGTTAAAGTTTTTCTATACCATCATTTTCTTTATTCAAGTCGCTGCTGCTGCTTCACTTCCCTTAATCACGTTGTTATCAGATACGTTGTTTAAAAATATTATCATCAGTTTATGTGGTGTTATCATTCTTATTAGCCAACTGCTCTTTAGTACGATTAACTTTAAAGAACAGATTCAAGATTGTAAGGAGATTATTTTTCTAATGGAGACAGAAAAATATTTATATTTGAATCATAGTGGTAAATACGCTCAAAAAACATCAGATGAAAAAATTGATTTATTTGTTGGTGAAATCGAAAAATCTTTTAATGGTTTTTCAAAAAAAACGCTCAAACCAAAAAGAAAAAGAGAAATTGAATTTAATTAATATAAAAAAACGGTACTGATTTCTAACTACAGAAATCAATACCGTTTTTATCATTTTATTTTAGTTTTTCATTTAAGAAATCATCCGTCATGTCTGATATTTCTTTCGCTTTTGTATGATGTAAATAGTGACTACCTTCTAATATCTTTATATCTGACTGTTCACTATTCTTTACCATATCTTGATGTATTTTTAACCAATTATCATCCGGTTCCGTACTTTCTGTTGCTAAAAAATACATAATTGGCAATTCTTCTGGATATTTAATATCTAGCGTCTTTTTAAAATTTTCTGGCATTGCCTTAGCTTCATTCATAGTACCTTTAGAACCAATATTTTTAAATGATAAATATTTATATTGTTCTTTCAATTCAGGTGTAACATTGGGGAGATTCAACATCGTTTCATCTGTATTAGCAAGTAATCTGAATACTCCAGAATGACTTAAAAAGCTTATCATTCCTTCTTGATTATCATCGCCTTTCCCTTGCGCTGGTAAACTACTGTCAATTCCCACAAAGGCTTCTACTTCATCAGGATATTTTTTTATATAATCTAAAGAATAGACGCCTGAAATTGAATGCGCCATTAAAGTATATTTTTTAATTCCTTTTTTTTCCAGTACTGTATGGATTTCTTCTGTTAACGTATTAACCGAACGTTCTTTTTTGGTGTCATCACTTAATCCATAACCTAATGGCTCAATAACAACGACCTCGTATGTTTTTTCTAGCTCGTCTGTTAATTGTTTAAAATCAATCACAGGAGAAGCTGTCATAAAACCTGGTAAAAGAACAATTGTTTTATTTCCTTTTCCGGAAATACTAACTTGCATATTTTCTCCATTTACTTCAACGGACTCACCATAAGTTTCAATTTTATCTTTTTCATTGTGTAATTTTATTTTATTATTTATAAACAAACCTGCAAAAAATATAACAATGATTGCTAGAATCCCTAAAAAGATGAAACCTATTATTTTCAGACCTTTTTTCATATAGTTTTTCTCCTCATTTTTTAGTCAAGAGTTACCTCTTCTAATATTTTATCAACAATTTTTTCACTCAATACGTCAATGCCACTAGCCTTTAAAACAAACTGAGCTGTTTTCAATTTATCCACAAATGTCTCCAACGTATTAGGGAACAATGACTGAATAAACCACGTGCTTATCAAAAGTAATACTACCTCTGACATTTGTTTTGGTGATTCAGTTTCAATAGAACCATCAGCCATCCCTTCCTTAATACAAGACTCGATTTCCGGACTCAAGTTATTCACTATTTGGCAATTATAAAGAGAGGAAAATGTTGGATCTGTTAATAACGCTAACGAATTTTTAGTAGATGACATGATTTCTTTATTAAACATGCTTTCTAATAATATTTCTTGAATTTTTTCTAATCCATTCAACTCTGATTTTTCTTTAATTCTTCTCAATATTTCTTTTTTAAGAACGAAACGGTCTGCTATTCCCACTATAATGTCATGCTTAGAATCAAAATGATGATAAACAGCCCCTCTTGTTAAACCATCTAAACCAGAAACAATATCACTAATTGACGTTTGCTCATAACCTTTTTTAATAAATAAAACTGCTGATGTATCTAAGATCATATTCTTAGTCTGTTCCGCTGTATATTTTTTCCCCAAAATCGTCCCTCCTAAAAAACATTCAATCGGTATGTTTTTAATTTAACTCATTTTTTTTAAAATGTCAAAAAAAAGTTGCGACTTATGTCAACAACTTTTAATTAATCTATTTTATTCAAATTCTTCTAACTCTAAAGACATGTTTTCCCAATCTTCTAGTAACTTTTCTTGTTTTTCAAATGATTCATTTAATTTATCATTTAATTTTTTCAAAACTTCATGATCTTCTAAATTACTCGGTATTTCCATTTCCTTTTGAATAGTATCAACCACTTCTTCAATTTCATGTAATTCAATTTCTAATTGTTCCACTTGCCTTTCAAGTTGACGTTTTTCTTTTTGCTTTTGTTTATCTAAGACAAAGTTCTTTTTAGTATCCGTTACAACCTCAGAAACGTCAGAAATATCCTCGTTTAGTAATACTCTTAATTGCTCTTCTTCTAATTTTTTTTCTAAATAATAATCATAGTTCCCATGGTATAGTTTACTTCCTTCTTCTGACAATTCTAAAATACTCGTCGCAATTCGGTTAATAAAATACCTATCATGAGAAACAAAAAGCAGTGTTCCTTCATAATCAATTAACGCGTTCTCTAGTACTTCCTTACTATCAATATCCAAATGGTTAGTCGGCTCATCTAAGATTAGAAAATTATCTCGATTCATAGATAGTTTCGCTAACGCCACACGTGCCTTTTCTCCACCACTTAGTAAAGGAATTGTTTTTTTTACATCCTCACCAGAAAAAAGAAAACTACCCAAAATAGTTCGGATATCTTTTTCTGGTGTTGTTCGATGATCTGACCATAATTCTTCTAAGATTGATTGATGAGAAGTTAAATTTGCTTGTTCTTGATCATAATAGCCTACCGTCACATGATGACCCAATTTTTTCTCGCCTTTAATCAAAGGTAGCTCGTCAATAATTGTCTTTAACAACGTTGATTTTCCTACTCCGTTTGGTCCTACTAAAGCTATAGATTCCTGTTTCCTGACTTGAAAATCAATTGGCTCACACAAAATAGTATTGTCATAACCTATTGCAGCTTGCTCTATTTCTAAAACTTCCCTACCTGATTGTCGCTCTATTCCAAATAAGAAATGTGCCGATTTTTCATCTCCTTGCGGTCGATCCATTCGGTCCATTTTCTCTAATTGTTTTCTACGACTTTGGGCACGTTTAGTTGTTGAAGCACGAACTAAGTTTTTGGCTACAAAATCTTCTAGCTTAGAAATTTCTACTTGTTGTTTTTCAAATTCTTTCCATTCTCGTTCTAATCGTTCTGCCTTTTGATCTAGATAACGACTATAATTCCCTTTATAATGACTGATTTTCATACGACTAATTTCATAAACTTCTTGAACAATTTTATCTAAAAAATATCGATCATGAGAGACGATTAGTAATGCCCCACGATAATTTTGTAAATAATTTTCTAACCATCCTAATGTTTCAATATCTAAATGATTGGTTGGTTCATCCAAAATAAGTAAGTCTGGTTTTTCTAGTAGTAACTTGGCCAATGCTAGTCGTGTTTTTTGACCACCAGATAAATTACTAATCAAATGATTCAAGTAGCTCTCATCAAATCTAAAGCCATGCAATACTGACTTAATTTCAGATTCATAACCGTAACCATTTAAATCATTAAATTTATGTTGCAAGCGATCATATTCATTCAACACTTGCTCATACTGTTTCACATTTTCTTGAACAGCCACATCTGAAATTTGATTTTCCAATTCTCTTAAACGACGTTCCATTTTTTGAATGGGTTCAAAAACTGTTAACATCTCTTCCCAGATTGTTTTAGTTGATTCCAATCCAGTATGTTGATCTAAATACCCCATCGTCAAATCTTTTGTTTTTGATATTGCACCTTGATCTGCTTCTTCTATGCCCGCTAAAATTTTTAATAATGTTGATTTTCCCGTACCATTTCGCCCTACTAAAGCAATACGACTTCTATCTTGAACTTCTAATTGTATATTTTGAAATAGCACCTCATCACCAAAAAGACGTGCCACCTGATTTGCTTGTAATAAAATCATTTCGCTCTCCACCTTTAGTATTCTTTGCTTAGTTTATCATATTATTTAAAGTAAAAGATAACTCATTTGTGATTATTCTCATCTTTTCCAAGCGTTAAAATTGCTTTTAATTAATTCAGACGGTATTCTATTAACGTGAAGTTAATAACAATGCTTAACGTTTATTATAATAAGTGAGGGAAAAAATATGAAAGAAGCTATCATTCCAAAGGCTACAGCAAAACGTTTGCCTTTGTATTATCGATATTTAAAATTTTTATTTGATTCAGGAAAGACTAAAGTATCATCAACTGAATTAAGTGAGGCTGTAAAAGTAGACAGCGCTACTATCCGTCGTGACTTTTCATACTTTGGTGAATTAGGCAAACGTGGTTACGGTTATGATGTTGAAAGTTTAATGAATTTTTTTGCAAAAACGCTTAATGAAGACAAATTGACCAATGTTGCCCTAGTGGGTGTCGGAAACTTAGGACACGCCCTTATCAATTATCGTTTCCATCAAAGTGACAGTATTCGTATTAGTGCAGCCTTTGATATTGATGAAGATATTGTTGGACGTATACTAGATGGCGTGCCAGTCTATTCTTCTAAGGAACTTATTCAACAAATTAAGGAACAACATATTGAAGTTGCTATCTTAACTGTTCCGACACAATCAGCACAAGAAAATACTGATCGCCTTGTTGAAGCCGGTGTTAAAGGTATCATGAATTTTACACCTGTTCGAATTAATGTACCAGATAATGTTCAAGTTCAAAATGTTGATTTAACAAATGAGATGCAAACATTAATTTACTTCTTATCACACTACAAAGAAGACTAAATAAAAAAGAGTATTAATTTATCCTAGTTTCAGGGTAAGTTAGTACTCTTTTTACTTCTTCTTTCCAACTAAAATAGCTGAATGGCTTTTTCCATTAAGTTCTTCTTGATAAACTATTTCAAAACCTTGTACTTCAAATCGCTGCTTATACTTATCTACAGACCACAATCGAAACTTCATCATTTTCATTAACCCTCGAACAAGCATAAAACTTAGTTTATTTCGTTTAAATAAAGGAACAATCACAATAAATTGTCCCTTATCACATAGGACGCGATTAACTTCCTGTAAAACAGTATCGATATCTGAAACAACATGCAATGTATTGATTGCTAAAACGGTGTCAAAAGAACTCGTTTCAAAAGTTAGATTCGCAGCATCTTGCACCGAAAAATGAACATTTTCTATTTGATCTTTTTTCTTAGCTTGAGCGATCATTTCGTTAGAAAAATCACTTCCCTCAACAAAACTCACCTCTTTTGATAAAGATCGTGACATATTTCCCGTACCAGAGCCTATTTCAAGCAATTGGTCATCTGGCTTAATATGCTTTTTAACAGCCTCGAAGAACAGTTCATTAACACCTACATCTTCTGTTAGTTTAGGAACTAAACGATCCCAAAAGCTCGCTTTCATCTTTCCACTCCTTTTTTAGTTCATCATTAATTGTAATAAAATAACTAAGGTATTCATTCCCGCATGAGCAATAATCGAAGTTAGCACCGAACCTGTTTTTTTATATAGTAGAAAAAAGAAAAGACCTAAACTACCATAAAGTAAAAAATGACCATCCCCGTGCATCACAGAAAATATTGCTGAACTAATAATAGCACTAAACCAAATATTTAATTTTTGATTTAAAAAATTAATCAAACTAAAACGAAAAATAAATTCTTCCATAATAGGACCTGCTATTGTGACTGCCAGAATAAAAAATGGAGAAGATCGAACCATATTGGCAATATTTTGAGTATTTTGGGAGCCAATTGCCTGTTTTAATACGATTATTTCAAACATCCCTATGACCGTTTGTAAAAACCAACTTATGATAATACCAAGTAAGCCAATCATAATAATTTTTGAAAGCGGGACGCCTTTTTTTGATAAGGTTCTTTCTTTTGTAGTTTTTAGATTTATAAAGCTTAATGCAACCGCCCCTAATAAATACATCACAGCTGTTAAATTAGTCTCCATTCCTTTTGGTACTAATAAAAGGGTAAATAATAGTGGGCTATTTAAAACCCCTAAAAAAATAAACACACTAAATAGCGTATTTTTGTTAATATTCATAACACCATCTCCAGATATTTTTCTTCATCATACCACATAAAAAAGTATCTCCTCATCAAAATTCTTGCAAATATATTTTTTTATAGGTATGATGTAAGAGTAGTTTAGCACTCATTAATATCGAGTGCTAAAAAGTAACATCATCTTTTATTTATGGAGGGATATCAATTGTTAAAACCATTAGGAGATCGCGTTATGATCGAAGTTAAAGAAGAAGAACAAAAATCTGTAGGTGGCATCGTCTTAACGTCTGCTGCTAAAGAAAAATCACAGTCCGGCGTTATTGTTGCTGTAGGTCCAGGACGGACACTTGATAATGGTACAACGTTACCTATTTCAGTTGAAGTTAACCAAACTGTTATCTTTGAAAAATATACTGGTCAAGAAGTTAAATATGATGGTAAAGAATATCTAATCATTCATGAAAAAGATATTGTAGCAATCGTTGAATAAAAATAAATTATGAGGTGACATTAATTATGACAAAAGATATTAAATTTTCAGAAGACGCACGTAGTTCTATGATGCGTGGTGTTGATACATTAGCTGATATTGTAAAAGTAACATTAGGGCCCAAAGGACGTAACGTTGTTTTAGATAAATCATTTGGTTCACCATTAATTACTAACGATGGTGTAACGATTGCTAAGGAAGTTGAACTAGAAGATCGTTTTGAAAACATGGGCGCTCAATTAGTGGCTGAAGTGGCTTCTAAAACAAACGATATCGCTGGTGATGGCACAACAACTGCTACTGTCTTAACTCAAGCGATCGTTCGTGAGGGACTTAAGAATGTAACAGCTGGTGCTAACCCAATCGGTATTCGTCGTGGGATTGAGCTTGCAACTAAAAAAGCTGTTGAAGAATTACACGCTATTTCTAAACAAGTTGATTCAAAAGAAGCTATCGCACAAGTTGCTGCTGTTTCTTCAGGAAGCGATACTATTGGAGAATTAATCTCTGAAGCTATGGAAAAAGTTGGTAATGACGGTGTTATTACTATTGAAGAATCAAAAGGTATCGAAACAGAATTAGACGTTGTAGAAGGTATGCAATTTGATCGTGGGTATTTATCACAATACATGGTAACTGATAACGACAAGATGGAAGCTGTTTTAGAGAATCCATATCTTTTAATTACAGATAAAAAAATCTCAAGCATTCAAGATATCTTACCTTTACTAGAACAAATTTTACAACAAAATAAACCGTTATTAATTATTGCGGATGATGTTGATGGGGAAGCTTTACCGACACTAGTCTTGAATAAAATTCGTGGAACATTTAACGTTGCTGCTGTTAAAGCTCCTGGCTTTGGCGATCGTCGTAAAGAAATGTTAGAAGACATTGCGACATTAACTGGTGCAACTGTTATTACAGATGAACTAGGCTTAGACTTAAAAGAAACAACCATTGAAGCTTTAGGTACAGCAAGTAAGGTTGTAATTGATAAAGACAATACTGTCATCGTTGAAGGTGGCGGAAATAAAGAAGTGATTAGTAACCGAGTGGCTTTAATTCGTTCTCAAATTGCTGAAACAACTTCTGACTTTGATCGTGAAAAACTACAGGAACGTTTAGCTAAATTAGCTGGCGGAGTTGCCGTGGTTAAAGTTGGAGCTGCTACAGAAACTGAGTTAAAAGAATTAAAATTACGTATTGAAGATGCTTTAAACGCTACTCGTGCAGCTGTTGAAGAGGGAATCGTTTCTGGTGGTGGTACTGCCTTTGTTAATGTTTTACCTAAACTAACAGAACTTGATGTAACTGGCGACGAAGCAACTGGTGTCAACATCGTTTTACGTGCTTTAGAAGAACCAGTACGTCAAATTGCTGAAAATGCTGGTTTAGAAGGTTCTGTAATTGTTGATAAATTAAAACAAGCTGAACAAGGTGTTGGTTACAATGCTAAAACTGACGAATGGGTTAACATGATTGAAGCTGGAATCGTTGATCCTACTAAAGTTACTCGCTCTGCTTTACAAAATGCAGCAAGCGTTTCTGCTTTATTATTAACAACTGAAGGCATTATTGCCGACAAACCATCTAAAGACATGCCTATGATGCCAGGTGGAGGAATGGACCCATCAATGATGGGCGGTATGATGTAAACTCTTTAAAAGAGAACCGTTGATATAAAAGGAACCACATGAGGATTTTTGTCTCATGTGGTTTTTTTGATGTGGAATGTGATGTGAAAATTTAAGATATTACATTTATAATATCTTTTTCTTGTTTCCTAATCACATTATATACATGCCTTTTAAAATTCTTCTCAATTCTTTCTTTGTACTCCTCTGGAGATTCAGAATCATCCTCTTGAAAGTATAAATCTCTATTTGAATAATTCTCAACTTTTTTTAAAAATTCTATTTTTTCATCTAAGCTAAAATTATCTGGTCTAAAAATATAGTTTGTATCTTTATAATTAAATTTAAGCTCTTTAAATGCTATTGTAAATTTTTTTACTTCTCTAAGAACTGCATCTTTCTTAAAATCAGGCAATTTATTTAATATTCTTAACAATTTCTTTTCTATCAAGCTATCCAAATGATACAAAACGCTTACGCCATCTAATTGACTATAGAAAAAAAGCCACCCATATCTTTTTTCACTAGAAGAAGACATGCTATCTAGTTTACTTGTGACTGCTCCTGTAATGATTAAATTAATACTATGAATAAATTTTGCAGTAGCCACATCACCTTTATTACTGTATTTATAAACCTGAATTAGCTTTATTAATCTTTTTTCTATTTTTTGAACACCTGCGTCCTTAATAGTCATTTTTACAACATTATCTTTATCCACATAAGTTTTATACCCTAAAAAATCAAAACTTTCTTTTATACTACCATGCTTCTCTTTATTTGTATTTATCTCTAATTTAAGCTCATCATCTATTTTCAGTTTCACTTCTTCTATAATTTCTTCCAAGGATATTTCGTTACAAAAAATCAATATGTCATCAACATATCTTGTATAAAACAAATCTGTCCTCTTATTATAATGAGTGTCAAAATCTTTCATATAAATATCTGCTAAAATATTTGATATGGAAATACCTTGAGGAATTCCCTTATCTAACGAAGTCACTCCCGTTTCGTTTTTTACTGCTTTCATTATAATTTTTACTTCATATTCCTCTAATTTTGAAGATAATTTTTTCTCTAACTCATCATGATTTAAGCTATTATAAAACCCCTTAATATCTATTTTTAAAAAATGAGTATATCTATTTATATTCTGTTTTATTTTTTTTATGTGAGTTTGAGGTATTTCTTGTTTTGATATTTCACGATAAAAATTACTATATAAAAACAAGTGTAATATCTTCAAACATATTTTATCCCTCAACGTAGGAATAGAAATACATCTAGGCACTTCGTTTCTATTTTTTATAAATAGAACCTCACGATAACTTTTAAATTCATACACTTCTTTTAATAAATCACTTTGTAAGCTATTTACTATTCCTTGCCTATTGTTTGAAAAATGAGTATACGTCATTCCATCATTTCCTACAGCAGTATCCCATTTAATAGTTTCGTCTATCACATAATCTAAGTATGGTTTCTCTAAATCATTTTTTAATCTAGTCATTCTTATACCCCTGTAGAACTTTGATACATTTCTATATCAAATAATTTAAATGCTAAAATAATTAAAGGTATTAAAAATAACACTATTTGAACGGTTACATTTTTAATAGAACACCACTTTAATTTCCTTTTATCCTTTTTAGATATTTTTCCTTTGAGTTTTTTATTTGGTTTCTCTTTACTTAATTCTGATTGAACAAATTTTTTGAAATCTAAATCTGTGTGATTTTCATGATTCTCTAGAATATTTTCATATTCTTCTTTAATATCTTCAAAATCAGACATACCAAAGTAATTATCTCCAAGTATTTTCGATTTCACTTTAATTTCTAATTTTGATAGCTCCAAATAACATTTTCTAAAATCCTGTGCCTCTTCATTATAGCCAGCCTTATATTGAAATATATTTACACTCGGGAGTACTGCAGAAATCATTGACGCCCATATTGAGATTTTGAAACCATCAGGATAAGACAAGTTTAAAAAAGTCATCACGGCAAGAGCACCTGAATAATAAATCAAATAATAATTTAATCTTTTATTTTTATTTTTTCTATCTAATTCTGCATCCATTCTTACCTTTTTGGTTACCCAAACATTATCGTCTGACCACTTTTTAAGTTCTTCTTTTAAAATATTATTACTTTCTTCCAATTTAAATAACACTCCTTTTAAAAAACAGCTGAGAGAGGGCTTTTAATTTTAACTATAAGTACTAAGTCCAATAACAATATCAATAAAATGATATTGTCTTAATAAGTGATGTGAGTATATTGTAAATTATCTTTTACAATACCAATGTTCTCTCTCAGCTATTACCATTTTAACATTGTCTTCGGAAATTTAAAATCCAAATAATCCACCATACATTTTATACGTTCTGAGGAAGGATTTACATAGTATCTTTCCGTCATAGAAATACTAGAATGCCCCAACGCCTCACTTACAAGTTCTAAAGGCATATGGTTATTCAACAATCTTGTTCCAAACGTGTGCCTTAGTATATGAAGATTGAAGTACCTTACGTCAGGATACCTACTAACTACATCCTTCATAAACAACTGCCACTTTTGACTAATGGAATGTGGAGCATACGGTTGACCTAATTTGTTCTTAGTTTCAGGTATAAATAATGGATACGTAGCATTCCATGTAATCGTATCCCTATTCTTTTCAGTAAATTTATTACGAATTTCAATTTGTTCTTGGATAAGTTCTTTTAACTCATCCGAAATATAAACTTCCCGAGACTTCCCGTTCTTAGGTGTATCTATAACCAGTCTCTTTTCTTTTGATGAATTAATACTTTTATCAATTGTAATCACATTCCTACTAAAATCAAAGCTACTATTAATATCAAGAGCTATTAACTCTCCCCTTCTCATACCTGTATTAAGGGCTAAAAATACGAATAATCCCCACGACAAATTAACTTTAAAAGCCTCTTCTATAATGACTTCTGTTTCATATTTACTAAAATAATCAACTTTTTTATTTTTTGAATTATCTCTTTTCTTAAGAGCTGTAGGTAAACTTAATTCATATTGTCTAACAGGATTAGAAATTATTACTTTCTTTGATACAGCATAATCAAATATCTTTATAAGAATAGCTGAATATTTTCTAACCGTTTCTTGACTTAATTCTTGGTTACGCTTTTTACCATTTCTAACATCATTGAACCTTAATTTCTTATAAAAACCATCGAGCAAATCATGGTCAATATCTTTAACAGGTATAGTTCCAATTTCTTGGAGGATATATTTAATTTTAATTACAGCTTCTTCTCTTCCCCTGTTAGAAATATACTCATCATTAAACCGTTCTTTTTCCCAAACTTTATAAAAGTTCCTAAACAGAGGATTGTCTGTATTAGATAATCCACCTAATAGTAGATGTTCCCCATTCGCCACAAATTCATCAATTTGCCTTTCAATATCAATCCTAGCTTTGTTTTCAGTAAGTTCCTTAGATGAGAACGTCTTAGCCTTAGTTTTTTGTCCATTAGTCAACAAGAAAACAGGTTGCATGTAATAAGAACCCGATTTCCTTTGAACAATTTTAGGTGTATTAGCCAAAACATCTATCGTTTTTTGTTCCATAGACTACCTCCTATCCTTTACTACTATTAATTTAATGATACCAAATATCCCAAATATTACGAGAAGAAATTTAGGATTTGACTTAAGTTCTGAACGAAGCTATCATCTGACCAACACTTACAGAAAGAGGTTTTAACTATGACTAAACAAGAAAAAAAACTAAGTGCAACAGCAATGATGAGACAAGCTATCCCACCTATCTTAAAAGAAAAATTTAAGGATGGTGCTACGTTTGATGAATTATGGAATGAACTGCTAAAAGATAAAGAGTTAGGTAAATTAATGATAAATTGTGATAAGAAACCTAGATACGGTCTGCTCCAAGGTTTGACAAATCGTATAAAAGATAATAAGGAAGAAAATATTTCCCTAATAAAAAAATCTGATGGTAAAAATTACTACATCTATTACGACAACACCATCCAAAAAATAACAAAACTAACAGAGAACTACCTTTCATCTATTACTACGATAACTTTAGATGAGGAAACAAAGCTTACTAAAGAAACGGAAAAACTGCTAAAAGAACATCAATCTTTAATAAAAAAATTAAATAATTTAAACCAAAATTTGATTGCTATAAAATAAAAAATCTACTTCCCCATCGTTGAAAAATATTTTTATCTGAAAATGGTTATTATACCTACATAGGAGGATGATAATCATGGAACAAAAACAAACGATAAAAATAGGTTATGGGAGAGTTTTTACAACCGATAAGCAAGATGCAAGTCTAGAAAATCAGAGGGATTTATTAAAAAAATATGGATGTGAAAAAATATTTTTTGAAAAAAGTTCAGGGCGTAACGACGATAGAAAGGAATTTAAAAAATGCATTAAGCGGTGTAAATCATTAGCTAAAACAAATAAAGTGATTTTAGTGGTGGTAAAATCTGATAGGCTTAGCCGAAAATTTTCCACCTTAGTAAACACGGTAAATGAGCTAAACGAAGATAATATTGCTTTTAAATCCCTAACAGAAAGCTTTGATACGTCAACAATCGAGGGTAAATTAATGTTTAATATTCTAAGTTCTTTTGCCGAATACGAAGTCAGTCAAACGAGGGAAAGGATTAAAATGGGTATGGCTAAAGCTAAAAAGGATGGAAAATTAATAGGCAAACAAAGGAATATGGAGCGAGAAAACAAGGTCATTTCCATGTACAAAAATCGTAGCAACACTATTGAGTTCATAGCTAAAAGTAATAATATAACAACAAGAACGGTATATAATATTGCGAAAAGGCATCACGTTTCAAGAAAAGCAGATTAATAAAAAGAAAGACTTGAACCACTAAAACATAGAAGGTATAATATAATAGAAGTTGGGGTATCAGATAAATATATAAGAAATATATGAGTAGTTCAGTTCACTATGTAATCAAAATAAATAACAAACTGTAAAGTGGTCGTTAACATTGAGTTTCTAAAATGTTAATAGCTGCTTTTTTTGTTGTGTCCTGAACTACTCCCTATTTCATCTGAAATTATCCTTAAATTTATTAAAGAAAAGGAGTTTTTAATTTGGAATCAAGAAGAGATTATCGTAAATTAATGAACATCAAGAAACGCAACAAAACTTACGCAAAAATGACAATTTTGGGGGCATTGGGATTAGGTGTGGCGTTAACTAATTCAACAACAACTCAAGCAGCCGAACGTGAATGGACTGCTAACACAAGCACCACCATTAAGCAAGGCGATACGGAATACAAAATTGTTTGGGGCGACACTCTAAGCCTTATTAGCCGAGATTCAGGCATTACAATGGACACATTGGCAACTTTAAATAACATCTTAAACCAAGACCTTATTTTCGAGGGTAACATTTTGACGTTTGGCAACGGTTCAACAGCAGTCGTTAAAGACAATCAAGGCAATGTTATTGCAGAAACACCTTTAACGGATGCTGATAAGTCAGGTATTAAGGAAGCTCAAAACAAGGCTACAAACAACAATACTAACTCTAGTAATGCAAATAGCTCTTCTACTAAAACTAATGGAACAGCTACAAATACAAATACTACTAAAGGCAATAACAATAGTGGCGTAATCAATACGGTTAAACCTGTTAAACCAACTGAAAATGGTAATGGTGGAACTAATACAACTAAACCTACTAACCCAACAACGCCAGTTAAACCCGTTGACCCAATCAAGCCAGTTGACCCAATTAAACCTGTGGAAAAAGAGTTCACAATCACAGTAAACCATGTGGCAGAGGATGGAACAGTGTTAAGCAAAGAAACTAGAAAAGCCAAAGAAAATACGACAGTTGAAACTAAAGCTTTGGACTTCACTGACCGTAATTATGAACTTATTGGGGAACCTGTTCAAACAATCAATGTTAAAGAAGATGCTACAATCACTTTTAAATACAAGAAAGTGGATACTACTAAACCCGAAGTTGAGAAGGTTAGCGTAAGCATCAAACATATTGGCGACGATGGGAAAGTTCTTTCAACAGAAACACGTAAAGCAGAAAAAGGAAGTACAGTTAAAGCGGATGCGAAAGACTTCACAAATGAGGGTTATGTATTAAATGACGAAATCTCTAAATCTGTAAAAGCTCCTGAAGGTGCTGAAATTAAATTCAATTACCGTAAAATTGAAACATCAACAAACGAAGATGTGTTCAAAACTGTCAACGTGGATACTCAAGGTAAAGTCCTAGGACAAACAGTTGATACAATCAAATACGTAGAGGTTTCACGTAAAGTTGATAAATCGGTAGAAAAACTAGAGAACGGCAAAACTATAACAACCCATACGACAACAATCGTTTGGGAATTAAAAGACGTTTATGCGCCAAAACACACTGAAGAAAACCAAACAAAAGTTTTAGACGAAAGTGGCAACTTCTTAGGCGACAAAATTCCTGATGGCTACAAAGAAATCACACGCAAAACAGAAGATAATAAAACAACAGCTGCGAACGGCGATACACACACAATTCATTTAACAACCATCATTGTTAAGAAAGACCAGCCTACAACAGGTGGAGTCATTGAGGGTGAATGGAATGGCGTTCATTACGGAGCATTAGGAAATTCAGGTCAAACATTTGGAACTAAAGCAGAAGCAGACGAGTGGGCTTTCTTCAACAATCCTACGGGGAATCAAAAATACTCAACTTGGCAAGTACGTATGGCAGGAACAAACGAAATTCGATGGACGGTAGATTTTGCTAAACCAGTTGAACCAACCAACGAAGACCGTTTCGTAACCGTAAACAAAGACACAAAAGGCAATATTTTACCCGATGATTTCGATGTAAACAAATACACAGAAGTTGGTTCACAAGTAGATAACGGTGTGAAAGAAACCTTAGCAAACGGGAACACTATCACGACTTACACGACAACAATCACATGGGAATTAAAAGACGTTCACGTTCCAGAAATAATCCACACCTACGAAACGTTAGTAGTAGACCAAAACGGAACATTCTTAGGAGGAGTAATCCCTAATGGTTATTCAGAAGTAAGTCGTTCAACGGAAGATAAAACAATTCCACAAGCAAATGGCGACACATTGATTAACCACATTACAACCATTGTAGTGAAAAAAGACCAAGCACCAGTCTTACCACATGACATTGGAAACAGTGGCAAACAATTTGACACACGTATGGAGGCACATAATTGGGCAATGGATAACCATCCTGAAGGAATGGCAGGAGCTTATGGAGTTCGCCAAATGGAAAATGGAAAATATACAGTAGATTTCATGTAAGAAACCTGAACTACCCTTCACACGAGGGGTAGTTTTTTCTTTACCCCTTTCCACCGATTCTACCAAAACCAAGGGTGACCCTGACCAAAGAAACAAGGTCATACAGACTTGAAAATTCTACAGTTAGATGTGAACCTCCAGTAAAAATAACAACCTTACTATAAAATAATTATTCAAGAATATGATTACAGAAGGATTTAACTCATCTTCTTCTCCGTAAAAAGATAACAGAAACTTTATTTCAGAATCGTTTTTAAGGGGTCTAAGAGGCTTCCTGACGCGTTTGAATCACTCTTTAGTATATTTGTATCATCTGAGTCCAAAAGGCGACAGAACGCGAGACAGGCACTTTAGAAAACGAACGTTAAATATCTTTGTGAAATAAGGAGTTTATTTTCGAGGAAGTAATTATCCCTTATTTTCCCCACCCTTCTCCTTCACGAAAAATAATTTTATTTGGAGGAGGAAGTAAATATTCCATTGTTTAAAGGAATCCTAATCCCACGCCAAATATTTTTTTATAGAAGGAGGTTCTTGTTTGCCAACAATTTACAAAAAATGGGAAAATATTCCTTTAAACATCGCAAGAAAACAGATGATACAAGACGTGATGCTTCTTTGAAATAAGATGTTATACTATATTTAAGAGTCATTAAAAAACTATAAATTTGGGAGCCTCTCTGTAGACTTGTCCCCCGTCCCATCCTATTACTCCTACTCCAAGATATTAGATATTAGATATTAGAATAAGATACATAGATAGGATAAGTAGAAGGAATAAGGAAGAGAAGTAAGAATAATCCCTTAGAAAAAGAATCCTAATTTCCCACAAGTAAAATAAAACCCTAGATAAACTATTGGTCTACTACGATTGATAGTTTATTTTTTTATAAATTCAGCGGATGATAAAGAGGAACTGATTAACTAGTGCAGAAGAGGTATCATTAACTTAACGATGAGCTCCCCCACCTCATCAAATAAACTACCTAAACAATAATAAGCAAACAGCAGAAAGAGCGTGATAAAACAGGAGGAAGATAAAATGGAATTAAATCAAAAAATAAAACTATTAAAGGAAACAGAGCTCCTACTGCAAGTAAGGTATGAGGACATACAGGAGGAACTAAACATCTTAGCAGAAAGGATAGCGTGCCTCCAACAGGATAAGGTATTAATCACTCAGCAACTAAACTTAACACAGTTAAACATTGAAGATTCAAAGGGTATCCCCTAACCCCTTACTTAGTATTCTCACCCAGCGTGACCCCTTTTTTTAAGTAAAAAAGTGCAATCAAACTGCAAAACCCTAACAAAAAATGTTCTAATAAAATAAATCTTCACTTTATTTTTTTACCAAAATAACTGCAATAGTATGAAAACTATACATCCTAAAAACTTTATTATTATATATTGAAAAACTGCAACGACTTGAAATGAAAGTCAGCTGAAAATGGTTAATACAGATGTTAGCACCTACAATTTTTCCACAAAATTATAACGGTAGCTTGTACAAAAAGGAGGAAGATAAAATGGCAATAAATGAAGATGGAACATTCAACTTTAAAGTTGACGAAACACCCTTACTAACCGAGGCTTCAGGTTCACTTAAAAATACGTTCACAGACCCCGAGCAAACAGAAATACCAAGCAACATGTGGAAGAAAACTTACAGGAGGACTAACCAAAATGAACTAACTAACATTATTAAAGACGCCACTATTACACAAAGTAGCTTAATAAGATTAATAGGTTCTTATTCAACAAAGATGCTATCCAGTCTAAAGATTGATAAATCTTTAACCAGTGGTATAGAACATCGACCAAGCAAAGTATTCTACAACAATAACCTAAACATAAATCAAGCACTAACTAATGATATGTTGAGCTACATCCCCTATTCTCTTAACTATCTTAATTCTATTAGTGAAGATACAAACAATAAACTCTACCTTGATAATTTCACAATTTTTAACAATAATCTTTATTTCACAATTTTTTTAAACGAAGAATATTCTATAGCAACAGAATGCATATACTTGGAGCAAAAAGATATTCTAACTAACCATATACAAACTTTAAAGACTGATACTAATCTATTAAAAATTTTTATTACGGATACCTTTAATACCAAATCCGCTTTAGACATGTTAACCGCTAACTTAAAAGAAGATTTCATTTTCGTAACGCTTAACAAGTCATTTAAAGTGATGTATCTGAGCATCCATTCACAAGATACAAAAATACAGTTCAACAAGCAAAGCTTGCAAAAAATAACAGATAAAAAACAACGCTACCAAGATACAGAATTGTATGAGCTTATTAAAGAAAAATACGAATTCAAACGAAACATAATTCCATGTAAAAAATAACTAACCATAAAAAGAAACTAATAAACAAAGTAATAAATACCTTAATGTTAGAAACAGTGTTAGAAATCAGAGTGTCTATTCCTAGCACAATCACACTATTTTAAAAGCAATATGAGAATTTAAACAAGCTGATAAACCTAAGATGGTTTGTCATAAAAAATACAGGGGGAGATAACATGGCACACAGTACCAACGGAAGAAAAGAAATTGAACGGGTGTTTTTCAAATACACTGAACTCTATGCAAAACTTTTAAGCAGAGACAGCAAATTAACAGATACGCAACGCTTAAATCTTATCGAGAAATTCGAAATGGGTCATATGATAGCGGAATATTTTTACTTCCACAAACAAGCAATATTAGAGACAGACATAATTTTTGTGGCGGTAAAAAACTCTTTAAAGAGTTTGGAAGATGCTTACCAACAATTCAACAAAAAAAAAGTAACAAAAAATAGGTAAACGTAATTTTGAGATAAAAATGACGGGAGTTAAAATAGAAAACGGTCATGCTTTTACTTAGAAGTATGACTATGGTTTTCCTGATAAATAAGGCTTTATGGTAGTAAGAAAATAATTAGGCATACTTACCTAGTAAAATAATATAAAAGTATGACCTATTGAGGAGGAGGAAAATGAAAAAAGAACACAAAATTAAAGTTGAGCCGATTAGGGATAAAAAAGTATTAAATGAATTTATTAATGAGTTAAATACTGGGAAAAACGGTAGAAGAAACGTATTGATTTTTAAGATTGGACTTTCAACTGGATTAAGGATTAGTGATATTATTAAAATAAAGGTTTCTGATGTTAAGGGCAAAACTGAATTTGAATTGGTTGAACAAAAAACTACAAAAAAACGTAAAGTATACCTGCATAACGTGCTGACAGAATTAACGGAGTATCTAAACACCTTAGATGATGTCCAGATATGGTTATTCAGTAATACATGGGATAATAGCAAACATATTAGCAGTAATCAATTTTATAAAATATTACAAAAAGCCGCTAATTCTCTAGAATTAGATTATATAGGTACGCATAGTATGCGAAAGACATTTGGCTATTGGTACTACCGAGAATATAAGGACGTTGCTACATTAATGACTATATTCAACCACTCGTCCCCTTCTATCACGCTAAGGTATATAGGGATAACAGATGAAGAGATAAGAAATACTTTAAAGGACTTCAAAATTTTCTAGTTAATCATAAATTTACAAACAATAAATAAGTTCTTAACTTGAAAGTCACTGTAGATGTCCAACCGATTTATTGATAGAATATATACATCAATAAATCGGAGGGCTTTCAAATGATAAAAAAAGAATATTTAGAGTTGTATAGAACTAATTCAGAAAACATTTATAATCAATTAGTTTTACTTCCTAAAGATAAAAAGGAAAAAACTAAAGTTTTTAACCAAAAAATCAGCATGTTTCATAACGGAATAATTAAAGAACTAGAGGAACAATACTCTAAAGAAGCTAATAAAGAAAATGAATTAGAAGAGGTTTTGTTAGCAACCTATTCTTTTTATGTAATGATGCTTGAATTTAGGAATAAATTGTGGGAATACGAGTATATGACCTTTTCACGTAGAATAGGTGAATTGTGGGAACCATTTTGTAAGTTACCATTCTCCCATCCCAAAAATGAGTTATCGCTCATTAAACCTGTAAAATTTGATTCTGTAATTGGTAATTTAGTTGAAACAAATCATAATTTTATAGATACATTAGAAATATCTGAAATAAAAAAACAAATACTAAAAGATAATTATGATAATATTCTAGAGTATGTTAATAGTGGTGTTGTAAACCTAAGTTTAGATTTACATTTTAAACAAAGTGATTATTCTTATAACGTTGATTATAAGAGTGGATTCAGTAGTAATGAAAAGGGTAATACAAATAGATTGTTAATGGTTGGGAGTATATACCATAAAAATTTTAAAAATAATGAAAATATGTTATTTGTACGCCAAAAAAGAGAGGATAACAATCATTATTTACAGACAATTGAAAATTCAGGATACTGGAAAGTTTATTGTGCAGATGAAGCATACACTAAGATTTCAGAATTCACAGGATTTGATTTAAAAAAATGGATGGATATTAACATGGATTGGGAAAATGATATATCTAATGATTTTAAAAACTTTTTAATTAATGGAGATATGATTAAATACCTTACATGGTAAATCAGAAGGGATATAGTAATGAATAAGCAGTTACAATCTTATTATACTAAAAACAGTGTAATTACTGACTATATGATTAATATGTTAGATATACACTCGGGAGAACATATTTTTGAACCTTGTGTTGGAGATGGTGTTTTTATAGATGCTATACTTAAAAAAGAATCAAATATCTTAATAAGTGCTATGGACATAAATAGTAATGAAGTACATAAATTAAAAAAAATATATAAAGACTTTGAAAACATTAAAATTTCGGATGGGGATACATTATTTGATACGGAGTTGGATACCTTAGCAAAAAATAATAAGTATTTTGACAAAATTATTGGAAACCCTCCCTATGGTGCATGGCAAGATATGTCAAAAAGAGCTCTTTTAAAAGATAAGTATGGTACAGACACTTATGTAAAAGAAACATACACTCTATTTATCAAAAGATGTATGTCTCTGCTAAAAAATGGTGGGAAATTATCTTTTATCATTCCTGACACCTTTTTGTACTTACACAACCATGAATCAATACGAAAAATGCTTTTAACTGATACAAAAATCAAAGAAATTTTATTATTTCCTAGTAAATTGTTCCCTGGTGTTTCTTTTGGTTATAGTAAACTTTCAATAATAACTTTAGTTAAAAATAATAATCTTTCTGAAAATCGAAATAATGTAATAAAAATATATTCTGATTTAAAATATAATAAAGATATAGTTGATGTTACAAATAGGACTACAACTAAACAATTCATTGAACTAAAACAAGAAGATATTTTAAGAAATAAAGCTTCGGCATTTTACTTAGCAAACACTGAAATAACAAATCACTTTAACGACGCAGAGGTTACATTAGGCGATATTGCGAATGTTGTTACTGGTATATATACTGGTGATAATAAAAAATATATTTGTAAAGCAAATGATACTGTAAAAAGAGCAAAAGATTACGCTATAGTTCCAAATAATTTAATTAACTTAACTGAACAAAACACAACTGGAATTTCAGCAAAACAGTTTTACATTCCTTTGGTGAAGGGGAGTAGCTCTACAAAGTATTTTAGAAATGAAGATGACTGGTTTATCAACTGGAGTACTGAATCTGTAAATTATTATAAGAGTGGTAAAAAAGCAAGGTTTCAAAACTCAGATTTTTATTTTAAAGAAGGTATCGTAATCCCAATGATAAAATCAAGTAAGATTAACGCTACTTACATAAACAAAAGAGTTTTTGACCAAAGTTTAGTAGGGATTTTCCCAAAGGATTCAGCTTTAATTGAATACATTTTAGCATTTCTTAACTCGGATATAGCTGTTGAATTATTAAAAATAATTAACCCAACAGCTAATAGCTCCGCTAATTATGTAAAAAAACTTCCCATCATTATACCTAGTGATGAAACTAAAGTACAGGTAGAAAATTATGTACATAAAATCAAAGAATCTAAAAATAAGGAAGAGATATTACTTTACCACAACAAATTGAATGAAATATTTAACTTTCTATATAAAAAAAAGTAAAAATAATCAAGTATTCTTGAAATAAAAGCAACTATCAAATCAGTTTTTAGAAAACTAATTTGGTAGTTGTTTATTTTATACAATAAATATTTTTTAGAATATATTCAAGTTAATCTTACAATATGGTTATATATTACGGTGTACATAAACTATTAACAATCAAAATCATACCCTTTATCAGATTTATACTTCACATTAGAAATACTAAAATGACTATCCACCAAGTCATTATTATAAAGTTTTAGAGGTATGCTATTTTTAAAGTATTCAAATCTTTCTATACTCATATCATAGTTTTCTTTTAACATTTCACACGCCACAAAATTCCTATTTAATTCGTAACAAGCCATGGAAATTGACCCACTTCCACTAAAAGTATCCAATATTGTATCCCCTTCTTTTGTATAATTAGAAATTAAATATTGTAATAATCTAGGAGGTTTTTGAGTATCATGAATTCTTTTACCTTTATTTTTTTGTTCAACTTTAGGGACAAAATACCCTTTCGTTATGTTAATAGCATCAAAGATTTCCTTACTTCTTAAACTATTATAGTAAGTTGATAGTGTTTTTGAAATGTTAATTGGATTAGATGAGTCAGCACCTTTAAACAGTTCTTTTTTTAATTCTTCATACGTTCCATGAGCCTCTAGATATTTTAATCGTTCACTTTTTCTTTCAACTAAAAACGAAATAATATATTCGGAAGTTTTTTCAATAGATGCTTTAGAGTGGGCATTATACTTCGTATATTCTAAAAAATCACCACCCAATATATCAAAACCATAATCCCTTTCTAAATCCTTTAATATTAGCTGCATCATTCTACAATTTTCCAATGTATTAAATATAATAACCTTCGCTTTATTCTTAAGCACACCCGATTCTACAAGGTTATAAATATACGTATAAAAATAAACATACACCCTGTCATTCTTTGACAAATTTACTTTTTGAATGTTATTTTCATCAGGTTGATTGTATTTTTCCATAAACTTTGCTTTTAATGGAGAATGTTTTAATAAACTTTCTTTAACCAAAACATCGATACTATCCACAGAATCCCAAATATTTTTATTAGTATTAATCATTCCACGAATATCAATAAAATAAGGTGGGTCAGTAATCACTGCATCTATTGAGTTTTTCTCAATTTTACTTAATAATTCAACATCTTTCATGTTATAAATTTGATTAATATCTAAATTTTTATTCCCCATATTTTTTCTCCTATTTCTGCGATTTTAATAGATATTTATATGTTATCATATTAGTTAATAAATAGAAAAAGGTGATAAAATTGTCTATTAAAAAGGAACTATTTGAGGCAAAAAACTCAATCTTCACTAATATACAAACAATAGAATCTGAAGCTATTTTCCCAAAATATTACAGAAATGCTGTTCTTCCTCTATTAAAAGAAATATATCGTTCTGATTGGGATAACTTAAGACCTAACCCTGATGGGTCATTATATAGGGAAGATACCTTCGATTTATTCAACGATGAACTACTAAATATAACAAAATATAAAACAACAAAAGTTTATTATAAAGATTCTTTTGACTATTACTTGAAAGCCGAGATTGACCATACCCTTCTAACAGCAGAAGAATATGGATTTCTTTTATTTATTAACATACTATTAGATAACTCATTACATAAATATTTACCCTTTTCAGTCATAAAAGACGCTTATACAATCAGTTCAAGCGACTATGATTTAGAATGGCATTTATACGAGGGTTTTGACAGAGATAGCATTAAGTTAGCAACTAGATTCTTTCAGTACCACCTACAAAACAGTAGCTTAACACCAAATTTAACAAATAAAATCTATGATTTTAGTAAATCAGCTACCTATATAAGTGATGTGAATAATGTAAAATCAGTAAGAAGAATACAAAAATACCTTGTATACCTTGATTACTTATTATTTGATTTAATCAAAATTGAAAATGATATCCGTTTAAAAGTAAAAGATGGCAACTATATGGTAGGACAAAAGTATTATACAATTACTACTTTAATTCAAGCCACTAGGCTAGACTTACAACGAAAAGGGTATTCCTCTTACCTTGAATTAAACGACTATTCATGGAAAAAAATACCACTATTAAAAGATACAATAGCTCGAAATTCATACGAAGGTGTTGGGTATTTTCATTTTATGAACGAAGAACTTGGATTAGATGAAAAATTCAACTTAAATAAACTAGAAGAACCATTAATTTATTATGAAAAAATTAGCGGTGGTAAAGATGGTCTTGATATTATTCTTGACGAAGAACCTTTACCTGTACCAAAATTAGATGATTTAAACTCTTTTGATTCCATAGATGAATTAATAAAAGAATTAATGATAAAAAGAGGTTCTGCTACAAAAGAGGAAATAGAAAAGTTAAGCAAAATAAAAAATATAAATGAAATATCATTAAAAGGGATACAAGAAGCTTTAATCATAAGACAACACTTGAAGGAACGACCATTCAGCGTTCTTGCTAAAGAATTAGACACGGCACATATATATAAAGAACTTGAGCTAAACAAAAGTAATCTAACAAAAAATAAGATGGTTTCATTCTTCACCTACTATTGTCAGGAGAAAAATAAAAAACAAGACTTATTAGAAATGATTAATTCTTGTCGTACAATTGATTTTAGAACGGATAAAAGATTAGAAACATTATATAGGGTTAAAAGATACTCTAAAGTAGAATCGATGTATCATAAAGGTTTAACTTTAGAGGAGATAGCTAAAACTCTAAATTGTTCAGTAAGAACTGTTAAATATGATATAGAAAAAATCAAAGAATCATATATGTAAAGTGCAATCCAAATTAAAATCAAACAACTAAAAAAGATTAATATCCACTTAATAAAACCTATTTAAACAGCATATACAATAGTATTCAACACCTATTATTAACTACTAAAGATACTGCTAGATGTGGATTCTGATGTGATTTTTATATTTTAATTTTTAGATGAGATTAAGGAAGATGTAATATTGATTGGAATATTTAGATGATTTTTTCTAATTATTTTATTTTTTGATGTGGAATGTGATGTGAAACACTAAATCAAATGAAATAACGCGTACTATTATCGATTAATAACACTTCAATGTTCCTTTTTGCGCCAATTAATTCACTTTTATTCATATAAACTTCAAAAAAATAACTTAAAAACCTACGTTTCCGTTAATGATGGGCGGTATGATGTAAACTCTTTAAAAGAGGTACATTGATATAAAAGGAACCACATGAGAAATTTTGTTCTCATGTGGTTTTTTGATGTGGAATGTGATGTAAAATTAATAAAACAATATAGTAAATAAATTCCAAACCATGTGAAGCATTATTGGGACAAAGATATTTCTACTTTTAATAAAAGATAAACTAAAAATAATACCTAAAATGAAAACTTGTACAAAGCCACCTGACGACAAATTAGCTGAAAATGTATTAGTTTGTATCCATACTGGGAAATGTATCATTAAAAACAAAACAGAAGAAACAACAATTACCAACCATTTATTAAATTTGATTAAAAGAGTGTTTAAGATTAAACCTCTAAACACTAATTCCTCAGTAATTCCGACAAACAATACACTATTAATAACAGTAATTAGCTTAAAAGAATTTCTTATTTCTAAATTGCCATATTGAAAATATGAACCTATCAATAAGTATAAAATCATTCCCAAAGCTAAAGTAGTCCATTTTTTCCAATCAATTTTAGTATTATAAATTTCAGGAAAAGGGATTGGTAAGTTCTTATTTTTCTTAATTAACAAGTAACTCGGTAAAGACCATACACTTAATTTTATTACCGTTTGAATTAATGTTCCTGTGATTGGTGACAATTTTAAACTTATATATGGCTTTACTAGTAATTCATAAATAGTCCATATAACAAAAAATAAAATTACATACATTGCTAAACTGTTTAATTTTTTCTCTCTAATCATTTATTTCTCCTTATACATATTTATTACCACTTTTTATAATCCAATTCTTCCCATCTTTTCTTCCATTTAGCAACTTTATTATTATAAACAGCTTCATCTATCATCAACCTATTAGGACAAACTATTCCTTTAAACAAATCATTCATGCCATACGGAGCGAATACAATTAGTTCCTCTCCTTCTAGTCTAACACCAATTGAAGTAGCTGTTGTAGGCCATGTACTGATTGCCTCTTCTACTGACTTGTAAGCATTAATTTTTTTGCCGAATGCTTCCTCATACCACAAATGAACTCTTGACTCATTGGCAACGTCTATATCGTATTCATTCAAAGTAAAATTATTTTTTACTGTATTAATAATATTACTTTCCTTTTCTTCTGATAAATCAGTATCATAGTACACAATATCCACATCACTTATGCCGTGATTAAGAGGTTTATTGAGTAAATAATTCCAAACTGTTTGTGTTATTGCTCCTCCACCCACATAATAGTTAGGTAAATTATATTTACTAACTTCTTTTATTATTTGATAGAGTGAATGATTTTTTTCTAAAATATATTGTAATACCTTGATTTGCTTTTGTAATGGCTGATTAACACCAAATACCTCTGTATCTTGTTTAAGTCTTTTTATTATTTCAGCTTGAATATCAGGATAGGTATATTTCATAGGTTCTCCATCTAAAAATACAACTTCTTCCATTTCATATTCTAATTTGTCTGAAAACTCTTCTATTTCTGCCATAAATACTTGTCCGTAATCCTCTAATCCTTCTTTTTCCACACCTAATATAAACAAAGGTTTAATGGTAAACTTAATAGCCCCTGTTTCCTCCATTAATTCCCTTTTAGCACATTCTTCTATTGTTTCATTAGGTTCTCTATGACCACCAGGTATTTCAAAAGTGGTTCTATCTTTATGCCGTACATAAACATTTCTTCCTTTGTACTTAGCTACAATCATTGCGATAATTAGTTGCTCATCACTTATTTTTCCCAAATCATATGTTTTTAATTTCATATATCCTCCATTGTCCTATCAAAGTTTCTTTATTAACTCTTTCCTAACAGTTAGTAAAGCTGACCTTTCTTCGTTTAACTTCTTTAATTCTAAATCAACCCTTGATAACTCAGTATCAATCATATCTAAATTAGACTTCCATTGTTTTTTAGTTCCACAGTATTCTTTATTTTCTTTTATTTGTTTAATAATCTTAATAGGTAATCCCATGTTTCTCAATTCTCTTATGCTTTTGAAATCACTTTGTTCAACTTTTGTAAATTTATACTTCCCTTGTACCTTCTCTGGTGTAAGCAACTGCTCATCTATATAGTATCTAACAGTTTCTTTAGTTGTTTCCATTTCAGTAATAAATTGTCCTATTTGCATTTTTCTCTCCTAAAAGCTTGACGTGTTGTGCACCACACATAGTTTAATAAATTAATAACAAAAAAAGGAGTGTTTTAAAATTGAAAATCCTATTAATTATTTTGTCTTTTTTATATGCTATTTTAATGGCAATTGCATCCATTAAAATAATTTCATTTTCCGAATATCCATTAATTTTTTTATGCAACTTATTGGGAGTGACATTTATAGTATTGTACATCATTGATTATCGCTTTTTGTATCTTGGTATTTTAGTATTATTTATTTCAGCAATCCTAAACGGTTATTTTATACTAAATGGTATTACTATCTCACATGTTTTTGTACGTTTATTTTTTTCTATAACCCTTATAAGTTTGAACTATTTCATACATAAAAATTAACATTTGAAATTTAAACTACTTGAGTTTCTAATTCAAGTAGTTTTTATGTTAGTGTTTAAAATTTTCTTATAAAGTAACTATTTCTTTATTAATGGTACTAACTTTACTCCACCCTTTTAAAGATTTTGGCTTTATCATAACCTTATACCCCTTTTGGTTTCTCAAAATCCAAGTAATCCACCATACATTTAATCCTTTCAGAACTTGGATTAACATAATATCTCTCCGTCATAGCAATACTACTATGCCCCAATGCTTCCGACACTAACTCCAATGGCATATGATTATTTAGTAATCTTGTCCCAAAAGTGTGTCGTAAAATATGCAAATTGAAGTACCTTATATCAAGATACCTACTAACTACATCTTCCATAAATAACTGCCATTTTTGACTTATACTATGAGGTGCATAAGGTTTACCCAATTTATTTTTCGTTTCAGGGATAAATAATGGGTAAGTAGCATTCCATGTAATAGTATCCTTATTCTTTTCTGTAAACTCATTTCTAATCTCAATTTGATTCTGAATAAGTTCTTTTAGTTCCTCTGAAATATAGACTTCTCTAGACCTTCCATTTTTAGGTCTCCCTACTACGAGTCTTTTCTCCTTAGAAGAATCGATACTTTTGTCAATCACAATTACATTTCTAGTAAAATCAAAGCTATTGTTTATGTCTAAAGCAATCAATTCGCCCCTTCTCATACCTGTGTTAAGGGCTAAAAAACGAATACGCCCCAAGTAAAATTAACCTTAAAAGCCTCACTAATAATAATTTCAGTTTCATAATGACTAAAATAATTAACTTTCTTATTTTTAGATGAATCTCTTTTCTTTAAAGAGTATGGTAAACCTTATTCATAGACTCTAAAATAATGGGCGGTATGATGTAAATTCTTTAAAAGACTTACGTTGATATAAAAGAAACCACATGAGGATTTTGTTCTCATGTAGTTTTTTGATGTGTTTTTATTCTTATCGTCGGAAAGCTTCAACACTAATATCGAAAATACTTGATTAAAGAGTTCAGATATTTTTTTAAGTTTCTTAATCCCAACTTAAGCTAAATAATTTGATAAAGCATCATATGCCTCTATTATCTTTAAATCATCTATATTAAGAATAACTTTTTTCTTATTTAATTTCTTATTTTGAGTGTTACTTAATACTTCATTCAAAATAACATCTACATCCTCAATATAAGTTGAAAATGTTTTTTGAAATTTCGTTTGATTACTTTCTAGCTGATTTCCAACATAATTTTGCCAGCGTAAATCCAAATATTTTATATTGTTAATATAGTGATTATATTTTTGTTTATCTATCGAAACTGTTTTATTCGTTTCACTTGAATCAAAGTTCAAAAATAAATCTTCTATCGTTTTTTCTTCTTTTGTTAGAGGCTTAATCACATTGTTCTCTGGTGCAGTCTTGCTGACACTTACTGGTTGTGTTTTTATTTTTTTTACATTCACAGTATTTTTTATATTATCGTAATTATTCTGTGAACTTTCATAAAACTGCTCCCAAGTATTAGTGCTAAATTCAGCTTGCTCACTCATCATTTTTTCAATATTCCATTGATCAATTTCTTTCATCGATAGCAAATTATGTGGAAGTTCTTTAGTTGGTTCATGCTGATTTACTTCTAAAGTAATTAATTTTTCTTGATTTTCAATCAGTAAATTATCATCATGTAGTGGTTCTTGCTCTTCTTCCATCAACTTTGTTTCTAAATTAATTAACTCTTCCTGATTTTCGTCAGATAATAATTCACCTGTTACCTTTTCTAATTCAGATTCTAATCTAACTACTTCTTTTTGACTATCATCCTCTAATCGCCTATTTTCTAGTACCTGATTATTGGCCTTTTCTAATTGTACTTCTAATTTTATTATTTCTTTTTGATTCTCACTTTGTATTTTTTCGTCGGCTAACAATTGACTATTCGTTTTATCTAGCTCTGTTTCTAGTTTTATTAACTCTTTTTGGTTTTTATTTTTTAACTTTTCATCAACTAATAATTGAGCATTTGCCTCTTCTAATTGTACTTCTAATTTTATTAACGCCTTTTGATTTTCATTTTGTAATTTTTTATCCGATAATAATTGACCATTCACTTCGTCTAGCAGTTTTTCTAACTCATCTAACTCTTTTTGACTCATATTCTGTAATTTTTTATCCGATAATAATTGAGTATCTGCTTCTTCTAACTGTGTTTCTAATTCTACCAATTTTATTTCATTTTCATTTTGCAATTTTTCATTTGATAATAATTGGGTATTTACTTCCTTTAGCTGTTTTTCTAATTCATGTAACTCTTCTTGGCTTTCGTTTTGAAGTTTTTCGTCCATTAATAATTGACTAGTTGCTTCATCCAACTGTTTCCTTAATTCCTTTAATTCTTTTTGATTTTCATTTTGTAATTTTTCGTCGGCTAACAATTGACTAGTTGCTTCATCTAACTGCTCTTCTAATCCTATTAACTCTTTTTGAATTTTTTCTTGTAACGTTTCATCAGTTAACAACTGAGTGCTCGCTTCTTTTAGCCGTTTTTCTAATTTTACTAATTCTTTTTGATTGTCATTCTTTATTCTCTCACTAGATAATAATTGATAGTTCATCTCTTCTATCTGTATTTCTAATTTAACTATTTCTTTTTTGCTTTCTTTTTGTCCTTTTTCATTAGACAGCAGTTGTTCTGCCTTCTCTTCTAAAATTACTTGTAAATTATTGATTTCTTTTTGATTATCATCATTCACGACTTCATTTAAGAGTAATTGACTATCTACTTCTTTAATCTTTTCTTCTAAACCAGTAATTTCTTTATAATCATTAACTTGTGGTAACTCATGATCTTTTGTATTTTTATTAAAATCATCTGGTTTTTCAATTGTTGTAGACTGATTATTGGAAATAAAAGAATAGTCCTGATCATTACTTTCTTGTTCCTCGTTAATATTTGATAATTTTTGGAATTGTTGCTCCTCTTGTAGACATAATAAATCGTCAAAATCCACTTCATTGGATGGTGTTGTATAGGCGTTAGTTTTTAAAATATCATTAAAAAGTAACACAGCTTTATTTAAAATTACTTCTCCTTCTTCTTGAGATAGCCTATAAATTGAACTAAAGCTAATAAAGATTCTAATGCCTGTTCCTTCCAGCTCATCATAAAAAGCTCTATATAAAATACTCTCCGTTGATATTTCTTTCCATCTACTAAGTAATGAGAGTATATAAACTAAAAGGGATTCTTTAGATATATCATTAGTGTATAGAGATAACTTAATTTGAGAACTTCCCTCTTGTTTACTATTTTTAGGCATTATTATAATGCTTGATTTTTTTGCACGAACTCGTTCCTTAGTATAAAATTTCCCTTGAACGTTAAAATTATTATTTATATTCATACTATCTCCTTAAAAAATAAAAATAAACACATAGTTAATATATCATTTTATTTTTGTATATAGCAACGCTTTTCGGACATATATAAAAATTGTTATTATTATAGTCCGATTATTTTTCAATATATAACTTAAAATCATTTTTTTATAAGTTAAATTAATAATTTAAGCCTACTTTGACTATCATTAAACTAAACCTTATTTATAATAGTAAAAATACCTACAAGTGTACTGTTTAATTTCTGATTTTCTCATTTCATTTCCAAAATAAATAAGTTATACTGTAAAAAACGTACGTTTAGGACGAACACTACTTCCAAGGAGATGATCATTATCTTTAAAAATAAACTACTCCCAAAGCCACTAAAATTAACTTTCATCACACTGTTAACTTTAGGTATTATTTATACTTGTATCGTTATTTTTTTGATTTTTAGTGGAACTAGAGACAAGCCTACCAAATATCCAGATACTATCTTAGTTCTAGGCGCTCAAGTTAAAGGAACGACAAAAGAAGATGCCTATCCTAGCGTCGTCTTAAAGGAGCGTTTAGATACTGCTACAACTTATATAAAAGATCATTCCGAAGCGACAGTCATCGTCTGTGGTGGACAGGGAACTGATGAACCAGACAGCGAAGCTAATGTTATGAAAAATTATCTAATTAAACAAGGTATTCCTAAAGAAAAGATTATTACCGAAGACACTTCTACTCGAACAAAAGAAAACATCTTAAATGCTCAAAAGAAACAACCACTCAATAATACCGTTATTGTGACAAGTGATTTTCATATTTATCGTGCTAAATTATTAGCTAAAAGATTAGACATCACGGAGGTTAGCGGGCTGCCTGCTATTTCAAATAATTCGGCTATTTTTAAAAGTTATACAAGAGAAATTATTGCCTTAGCATATGGATTACTTTTTGATTGGTAGCTCATATTAAAAAGAGGCATACGCTAATATTCCCTACTTTCGTTAAATACAATCGTTAAAAAACAGTGTCTTTAAATATAACAAATAACCATCTTAACTCGCTAAAGTTAGAAGATGGTTATTTTTTTGATTCTTATCGTCTTTTCTTATTGATATTAAGGTTGAAAAACAGGTATTAGTGACAATGCCTCATAAGGATTCAGCCTTTCTTCAAGAGTCTAGCTACTATTTTTTTACTTCTTTATTCTAAAAAATTTAACATACAATATAGGATATGAATGACAGGACATTTCTTTTTATTAATTTAACGGTGTATTCACTATTTCTACTCCTCGTGAATCCAAGAAGAATTTTATCGAGATAATTACCAATAATATCCCAAAACTAATAAGAAACATTGCTATTTTTTCTTTATTCTTTTCTTTTTGGTCTTTAATTCCTTTAATATTTTTCTGCTTTACAACAATAAAAAAGCCAATGACTAACATTAAAGGTCCGACAAATGTACTGACAATCCATAGCATCGGAATCACTCCCTACTATTTAAATATTTTTTTTAATCTTCCACATAATTCTTTTGAATTTTTTTTAAATTTAATTTAAATAATGATGCTACATAAAATAATGGATTCTTAAAATATTTTTTTTCATAGAATATATTTTCAGTTACCTGATCATTTAAGGGGATAAATTCACCTCTCCAATAACCTTTGAAAAAGGAATTTTTCATGTTAAAAGCATAATACTCTTTCTCTTTTATTTCAGTAATCTTAAACGTGGTTTCTGTTCCCTCTATACTGTATTCTTTAAAATTTTTTTCTGTCAAAATTTCAGTTTTGATTAAATCACTCCGCCAATCTGTTTTTTCTCTATCAACTACTGCATTCCAAATTTCATAGACATTAAAGATTAACACGTCTTTATAAATCGATTGCCTTATCATTCTCACAACTCCTAAATAACTATCCTTTCTTTAACGCTACATAAATTTCAAAAAAATAAAAAAAAAGAACAATTCCTAGAATAACAAGAAGAATACTTATATATGCCCAAATAGCAGGGCGAATTGTTCGATTAGAACTTAGTCTTGTGAATTTAGTTTGAATTGACAAACCTAGAAAGATTAAAAGTGTTCCAAATAAACTACCAACTAAATTTGCCATTATCATCACTCCTCCACTTTAATAACATTATTATACCACGTGTTTATAATATGTTGATAAATAAAAGTTAACTATAAAATAAATTGAAATAAGTTATCAGATATTAAAGACGGGTGAAGAGGAGGATATTGTGAAAAAAATACGTTCCCTTTAAGAAAAGCGGCTCACAAAATGTGCTTAAAAAAAATTTATGCCTGCTCTTTTTCAACAAACTTCTTAATATTCCTTTAGAATTCAAACATTATGCACTTTTTCATGATATTATAACAATAGTTTAATTTCCAAAGGAGCGTTATTTATGTCAAAAAAGAAAATTGTTGCGCCTTTTTTAAAACCAATTGCTATCCTTAGTATCTCTACTGGGATAGGGGCAACAACTGTTGTTTTGGATAGTAATAATTATAAAAGTCCAAAGCCTGCAAAAACAGAACAAACAACCCCTTCATCTAAAGAAGAAAAAAAGAAAAAAATCACTGAAGAAACAACGGTGGAGGACAATTCTAAAAAAACAAAAAATAGTTTTAAAGAAGAGATTACTTCTTCGACTGATGTTGAAACAAAGCAAACTAATGAAGAAAATACTAAAAGAGAGATCAACTCTGAACAAAAGAAAGAGGAACAAAAAACTGAGCAAACAACCCCTATATCTAGTGAAGAACCAACGAAAGACTCAAATGATGTAAACAATAATAACAACAATCTACCTCCTCAATCACCAACTAAACCAGATGAAGGAGGAAACAAATAATGGAAGCTCTCATTGCTGTACTTTTAGCTAATATTGGTAAATTTTTAAATTACTTAAATATTAACCCAAGACTACAAAATAAAATTATGACTGTCGTTAGTATTTTTCCTACACTCTATATTTTACGTATCGTTCGTGGATATTTTTCAAATAACAACTATATTAAAGGATCAATCTACCTAATTATTTTCATTATTCTAACTTACTTTATTATTATTAATTTCGTTTATTATTTTAAAAATCGAAAGGTTAAATGGGATGTGACTAATTTTATCGAAGATATTGTTCCAGAGGATTTAACTTTTGATAACCCTAATAATATTACTACCTCTCAAACTTCTGGGTTACAAGGGAAAAAAGTACCACTTGTTTTTAATGAGGAAAGTCCGTTTATCATTGAACAAATTATTGATGAATTAATTCAACAGGGTCAAATTAAAAAACAAGATTTAGAAAAAAATGCTTATTTAATAGGGAAATACGAATTGATTCCTTTTTATAAAATAAGAAATCATGCATTATGGATTGGTAGTAGCTATCGTGATATGAAAGAGGTTGCGAAAATAAAGCTCTCAGAGGACGCAGGTACCCTTATTCCTCTAGGTGTCTTTATACTAGGAGGAACCTATCAAATTGACGGTATCACGTATAAAGAGCCTTATACAGTACAATTAAGAGTTAAAGGTGAAGAAGATAGTCTAGAAGGTTTGACACGTTCTAGTAGATCGAAAAAATAGTCTGGAATTCAGACTATTTTTTTACTTAAATATAGGGTATTCTATAAGTAACTAATATACTTTGAAAGTATTATTAAACATAGTAAAAAGGAGCTTCTCACTCATGAAAGATTTTACACACCCAAAATTTCCAACTATCCACATTAAATTATTAAAAACTGATGATCACCTAAAACAATTGCATGCTTTATTAAAAAATTCAGAATCTATAACTAACTTTATCCCAGAAGGAACTTCTTCTGATAATAAGTATCTTTATGGTATTTTTGATGAAACTAAATTAATTGGTGTTATTGATTTAATTGAAGATTATCCTGAAAGACAAACTGCTTTTATTCATCAGTTTATTCTAGAAAAAGATTATTTAAGTAATGATCTACCTAGTATTCTTTATATGTCTCTTGAAAAAACAGCTCAAGAAACTGGTATTCAAGAAATGAATATAGATAATGAGTTATCTAAAAATGATATGTGGTCTGACTTCGGTTTTGTGAATAATAAAAAAGAAATTTAAATAAAAAAGGATCAATCACCTTAAACCAAAGGTGATTGATCCTTTTTAAAACGCTATAAGTGTCGTGGCACTTATAGCATTCTTTTTTATTTTTTACTTGTATCTTTCATTGCTGTTTCTACTTCTTTTAATTGATTGGTTAGTCCTTCTTTAAGTTTACCGTCTTCAAGTTTGCTTACATTTTCTTCAGCTTTTTTAAATTCAGTTTTCTTAATATCTGTTCTAACTTCTTTTTTTGGCATATCTGAATACAAATCAGCAACTCCAGTCATTGCTTCTCTGGTGTCTTTTCCTGTTTTAGCTTCTTCACTTTTTTTATCTACAACTTGTGTTTCAACTTTTTTAGTACTTGATTTATTATTCATTTGTTGATACCCGATCACACCAATTAAAAGCGCCAGAATAATAACAACAATTGAGATTATTTTATTTTTATTACTCTTTTGTTGACTGGCATTGTCAACTCGACTAACATTTCCAACATCACTTTGTTGCTCAGTAGCATCTAGTTTGTTTTCAACATCATCATTGATTTCTTTATTTTCAACTTGTTCTTCTGGTATCACTTAATTCATCAACCTTATTTATTTTTTCTGAAAAATACAAATGCTGCAGTTAACATTGACATGAAACCACCTGCAAGTAAACCTGCGCTAGCTGCTTCGCCTGTTTGTGGTAAAGTTGCTTTTTTATCAGTTTTAGTTGCTTTTGTTGCTTTATTTTCAATTTTCTTAGGATCTTTTTTGTTTCCTTTTTTGTCGTCAATTACTTTTTTACCTTCTACTTTTTCATAAGTAAATGAAACAGTTTGAGGGCTATCTGTAAATGTTAATACGATTGAAGCAGGACTTACTAATTTGTATCCTTCAATTTCTGCTGCGAAGAATTCATAAACATCTCCAATTTTAGCAGTTAAACTGTTTGATTTAATAAGTTCTTTACCATCTTTATCGACATATTTAACTGTTACTGTACTTTCTGTTACTTTTGCTTCTTCTACTTTATCATAAGCAAATGTAATTGTTTGTCCGCCATCTTTGAATTCTACATCAATACTTGCAGGACCATCTACTACATAGCCAGCAATATTCGCTGCATTAAACGTATGTGTTTCGCCAATGTCTTTTGTTAAGCTTTCTGATTCTTTAATTTCTTTTCCAGCTTTATCAACATGTTTCACTGTTACTGTACTTTGTGTTTCTTTTGCTTCTTCATCGTAAGTAAATGTAATTGTTTGTGGGCTATCTTTGAATTCTACATCAATACTTGCTGGGCCATCTACTACATAGCCAACAATATTCGCTGCATTAAACGTATGTGTTTCGCCAATGTCTTTTGTTAAGCTCTCTGATTCTTTAATTTCTTTTCCAGCTTTATCAACATGTTTCACTGTTACTGTACTTTGTGTTTCTTTTGCTTCTTCATTGTAAGTAAATGTAATTGTTTGTGGGCTATCTTTGAATTCTACGTTAATACTTGCTGGACCATCTACTACATAGCCGGCAATATTTGCTGCATCAAACGTATGTGTTTCGCCAATGTCTTTTGTTAAGCTTTCTGATTCTTTAATTTCTTTTCCAGCTTTATCAACATACTTAACTGTTACTGTACTTTCTTTTGCTGCTGCTTCAAATTCAACTTTAAATCCTAATGCTCTTAATTCATCAATTGATTTTGCATCATTGATTTTAGCTGTTAATTCCCAAGCTTCTTCATATGTTACTAAACCATTTTCAAACCATTCTTTTAATTCTGCAAAAGCAATGTCTTTTCCTGTTTCTAAATACACATCTTTTTCTTCTACAGCTTTGTAAGTAAATGTAATTGTTTGTGGACTATCTGTAAATGTAGCTTCGAATAATCCGTTTCCTACTACTTCGTAACCTTTGATTTCTGCTGCTTTAAATGTTTGTTTTTCTCCAACTTTAGCTTGTTTGCTTTCTGATGCTTTAATTTCTTTTCCAGCTTCGTCAACATAATTAACTGTTACTGTACTTTCTTTTTCATTTGTTTCTAAATTACCTAAGAAACCTAAGGCTCTTAATTCTTCAAATGATTTAGCATCATTAATTTTTGCTGTTAATTCCCAAGCTTCTTCATGAGATACTAGGTCATTTTCAAACCATTCTTTTAGTTCTGCAAATGCTAAATCTTTTGCATTTTCTAAAGCTTTGTCTACTTCTGGTGTTGTTGTTTCTCCAGTTAAGAATCCTAGTGCTTTTAATTCATCAAGTGATTTTGCATCATTGATTTTAGCTGTTAATTCCCAAGTTTCTTCATAAGTTACTAAATCTTCTTCAAACCATTTTTTTAATTCTGCGAAAGCTTGGTCTTTTAATTTTTCTAATTCTTTGTTTACTTCTGGTGTTGTTGGTTCAGTTGGTTGATAATTCATTAATTTGTTGATTTCTTCAACTGATGTTGCTGCTGTAATAGCTAAGTCTAAACTATTAGCTTGTTCTTGTGTTAAGTAATCCATTTCTAATTGTGTTTTAACATCTGCTAATGCTTTTTCTTTTGCTTTTTCTAATTCAGTTTTTTCTACTGGTTTTGGTTTTTCTGGTGTTTTTTTGCCTAATGCTGCATTTACTTGTTCGATAGTTTTTGCATCTTTAACTGCTACTTCCATTCCCCAAGCTTCATTTTCATCAATTACTCCATATGCAACACGTGCTGCGATTTCTTCTAATGCTTCATCTTTTGCTTTTTCTAATTCAGTTTTTTCTGCTGGTTTTGGTTTCTCTGGAGCTTTTTTACCTAAAACTGCATAAACTGCATCAACAGTTGTTGCTGCATTCACATCATTTTCAAGTCCTACAGATTCCCAACCATCAAGCATACCAGAGGCTACGCGAGCTGCGATTTCTTCTAAAGCATCTGCCTTAGCAGCTTCTAAAGCTTTTTCTGCTTCTGTTTTTTCTGCTTTTTGTGTTGCTTCTTTCGGTGCGTTTACTTCTTTTGACGCGTCCGCTTTTGGTACTTCTGGTGTTTCTACTGTTTCTTTCGATGTTTCAGTAGGTGCTTGTACTTCGTCTTTCTTAACTTCTTTTTCATCTTTTACTGACTCAGAAGTTTTTGTTGCTTCCACTGCTTGTGCTGTTGTTGAATAAACAGGCGCTACTACAGTTCCTGCTAATAATGCTAATGTTGCTGTTGCTAATTTTACTTTTTTCATGAATTTCTCTCTCCTCTTACTAATATCCTATTTTTTAAATTATTTTGTTCCCAAATATACATAAATATTACATACTACATTCTAATTAAACCACAAAAGCTTTTTTTGTCAATAACATCTATAAAAAAGCACTATCAAAAAAATAATTGATTATAAAAAGTATGTTTGAAGTCACTTTAAGAACCTAATACTATCAATATATACATCATTTTTTTGTGATTTATCTCTTTTTTTAAATACTCTTTTTTTATAAAAAGTATCTTTTTAATATACCTGCTATTTATTTAAAAAATATTCTATTAGTCTTCAAATTGGGAATAATATAATCCTGCATAATGCCCCTTAATTTGTAGTAACTCCTCATGCGTTCCTTTTTCTTTTACCTTACCTTCGTCAATAACTAAAATTTCATCACAATTTTTAATCGTTGATAATCTATGAGCAATAATGAAAGATGTTCTGTTTTTTAATAACTCATTTAATCCTTGTTGTAGCAGCTCTTCTGTGGCTGTATCAATATTTGCTGTGGCTTCATCTAATATTAAAATTTTAGGATCAGCTAGTAAGACTCTTGCAAATGAAATTAATTGCTGTTGCCCACTTGATAAGGTACTTCCTCTTTCTTCCACTATTGTGTCATAGCCATTAGGCATTTTTTCGATAAAATCATGGGCACGAACTAATCGACTGGCTTCGATGATTTCCTCTTTTGTTGCATCTAATTTTCCATACCTAATATTTTCTAATATCGTTCCAGAAAAGATAAATGTATCTTGTAACATGACTCCAATTTGTTTTCTTAAAGATAATAGCTGAACATCACGTATATTGATACCATCAATTGTCACTGAACCTTCTGTCACATCATAGAAACGATTAATCAAATTAATAACAGTTGTTTTCCCTGCTCCTGTTGGTCCAACTAAGGCAATGCTCTTACCAGCTTCAACGTTAAAATCTAAATCATTCAATATTTTGGCACCTTCTGTTTCATATTGGAACACAACATGGTTAAACGTTACCTCTCCTTTAATTGGAGGTAAAACTATGGCATTTTCTTGATCTTTAATCAAAGGTTCTTCATCTAATGTTTCAAAAATCCGTTCTAGGTACGCAGTAGCGGTTACTAATTGATTATAGAAATTACCAATATTAATGATAGGATTCCAAAAATTAGTCATATAAGCCATAAATGCAATCAATGTACCTGTTGTTACTTCAATTCCAATTTGTTTAGCTCCAATATAATAAAGAAAACAAATTGTTAAAACAGAAGTCATCTCGACTGCTGGCCATAATAGACGCATAATTTGAACAGCTTTCATCCATGCACTTCGGTATTGGTTTGATAAATCCTCAAAAATATCTTGTTTTTTATTTTCCTTCGTAAAAGATTGCGTAATTCGAACACCTGAAATACTTTCATGAATATACGCTGTTAAATTCGATTGCTTGTTGCTTAATGTCTGATAAGCTACTCTTTGGTATCTTTGAATTACAAAAGTAGCAACAATTAGTACAGGTAAAAAAAGTAAACTATAAAAGGCTAACTTAACATCAATCATAAACATCACAACTAGTGTTATCAGCATATTAATGATATCTGATAAAAAATTTATTAATCCATTACTTAGAAGATCACTCAATGTATTAATATAATTCACCACACGAATCAATATTTTTCCATGTGGTTTAGAATCATAATAAGAAAATGGTAATTTTTGAATATGAATAAAAATATCCGAACGCATATCTTTTAATATTTTTTGACCTAATTCGGTGATTTTTAAAATCCGATATCTCATACACCAAGCAATAATTAATAATGAGATAAGATAGACGCTTCCCATTTGTAACAATTTTACTTTTTCTTTATTAGGAATAAATTCATCTATTGTTAATTTCATAAAATAAGGTCCTAGCATTCCGACTAAATTAGAAATAACGATAATAAATAGAATAACTAATACTGATTTTTTATACGGTTTGATGTAAGTTCCCAATCTTTTATAGTCATGCCAACTAAATGATTTTGTCAGTTCTTCATCTGTTTGATACGTATTTCTTTTTGCCATTTTCCCTCACCTACTTCAATCCTAATTGTTTTTCATATAACGTACGATAGATACTCTCTCTATCTGCCATTAAGGTTTCATGATTACCTCTTTCAGCAATTCGACCCTCTTCTAATACCAAAATAATATCAGCCTCTTTTACCGAACTAATTCGATGAGCAATAATAAAAGTTGTCGTACCATCAATCGCTTCTTTTAATCCTTCTTGTATTTTTGTTTCTGTGGTCATATCTACTGCCGATGTCGTATCATCTAAAATCAAAATTGCTGGTTTTGTCATAAGAGATCTCGCCAAGGATATTCTTTGTTTTTGTCCACCTGACAAGCCAACGCCTCGCTCACCAACAATCGTTTGATAGCCTTCAGGCAGTCTTTCGATAAACTGATGGGCATCTGCAATATTCGATATTCTTTCCATATAGCCCATATCCACTTGGTCTACACCAAACGATAAATTTTCTTCTATTGAATCTGAGAATAAGAAGGCATCTTGCATTACAAGTGATATATTTTCTCTGAGTTGTTTCAAAGACCATTCATTAATATCTTTTCCACCTATTTGAATGGAGCCAGAAGTCGCTTCATAAAAACGGCCAATCAGATGAACTAATGTTGTTTTACCTGATCCTGTCTTACCTAAAATCCCTACAACTTGTCCAGGTTCAATCCTAAAGTTGATATCTTTTAAAACAGCTGTTGTCGTATCATCTGGAAAGGAGAAGTTCACATCTTCAAATATTACTTCACCTGTAAAATCATTTTGTTCTATTTCTTCCTTAGATTTTATTTGAACTGGTTCGTCTAGTAACGCTCTAATTTTAACTGAACTAGCAAAAAAACGTTGTGTGTCACTGATAATCCAGCCACTATTTCTAAGAGGATTATTTAACATCCATAGATAATTAGTAAACGTTACTAACGCTCCGATTGATAGAGAACCATTTATCGCTAAGAATCCACCTACTACTAAAGTCAATACAGACAAAACACCTGAAAAGAACTCCAACCAAGGGAGATAAGTACTCAAGACTTGGGCTGACTCCATATTTTTTTCCATGTAATCGTCATTTACCTTATCGAATTTTTCGATTTCATATTCTTCTCTAGCAAAAGCCTTAACAACTCGATTCCCACCAATATTTTCTTCTACCATTGAATTCAATCTCGAAAAAGATTCCCTAATAGCATAAAATTTCGGATAAATTCCTTTAGACAATTTACTTTGAAGAATATAGATAAACGGTGTAATGACAATCATACATAAAGCTAACACTGGGTCAATTTTAAACATGACGATTATAGCTAAAATAAACCATAGAACGTTTTCCACAATCGTTGACGCTAACCACGAAACAAAATGACGAACTGCATCGATATCTCCAGTCATATGAGCGAGAATATCTCCGACACGAGTATGATTGAAATAATCAAAATCTAACACATGAATTTTACGGTACATGTCATTTCTTAAATCAAATAAAACATCCTGCCCCACTTGTTCAAACATGTTTTGATAGATATAACGTGTGATAATTTTTAAAACGGTTACACCAATTAAAATACTTAAGTATAAAACTAAATTTTGATCCCCTTTACCTGTTACAATATTATCTACAATCAATCCAATCACAACCGGATTAATCACTTGCAGTCCTGCACAAAATATCAAAATGATACTGGCTATAATTTCTGTTTTTAGATATGGCTTCACATAACCATATATCCATTTTAAATGACTCATTTCCTCAACTCCCTTAATGAAATACTTGTCTTATAATACCTGTAAACGCCCACCTAAAACATGGCATATCTTACCCATTTGATGTACTATATTATTATAGTAACTTTACTTTTTACTCTATAGAAAGAAGGAGATTATCATAAAACAAGAGAAGTTTATTAAATACTTGAGTTGGGTTGCTACTGCAATGTCGATCATGATGTATGTCTCTTATATTCCTCAAATTATAGATAATTTAAATGGTTCAAAAGGAAATCCTATCCAACCACTTGTCGCAGCAATTAATTGTTCTTTGTGGGTTCTTTATGGAATTGGTAAAAAACCAAGAGATTTACCAATTGCCATTGCTAATTTACCAGGTATTATTTTTGGCTTGATTGCCTTTGCTACTGCACTGTAATCTTAGAAACTTCATTAAAATAAGGAGTCTGTTCATGTTAGAACCTGTCAAATCTACCTTCACCCCTGATATTCTCTATATTGCTGATGGCTATTTCAAAAAAGGAGAAAGAGCGCCTCTGCATTACCATGATACAATTGAAATTAGTATTGTTCTAAACGGGCCTAGTCACTACTTTATCAATCATCAGCATTACCTTGTGGAAACTGGAGATATCATTATTTTAAATCCTTATACCTTACACTACGAGGAAGAAACAGATGGCACTAGTCATCATTTACATTTAGGCATTGATAATTTCCAATTTTTAGGTTACGAAAAAAATGTGATACCTGTTGAATCACCTATCATTCGTTCTCAGCATTCAAATTACTTTAAACAACTTATAAAACGCTTATTAGATGAAAAAAAAGTGGCCCATTTATATCAAGAAATGGCCATTCAACTGTTAACAACAGATTTACTTATTCTTATCTTAAGAGAAATTGAAAAACAACAATTACCCATTCATCCAATGAATCAAAAAGAAAAGGATAAGACTATTCTGGCAAATTCCATTAAATACTATTTAGAGACTCACCATTCCGAAGATATCAGTTTAGAAAGTTTGTCTAGTTCTATGTATATTAGCCCAACTTATATGTCTAAGTTATTTAAACAAGAAACTGGTGAAAGTCCTATTAATTATTTAATTAAAGTTCGGATGGAAAAAGCAAAGGAGTTACTTGTTCAAAATCAATTTAGTATTAAAGAGATTGCTGATTTAGTCGGCTACCAAGATGCTTATCACTTTAGTAAACTCTTTAAAAAATATACTAGCATGTCACCTAGTGAGTATATAAAAGAGCCCATAAATAAAAAAATAGAATGAAGCTGACATTTTTTAATGCCAACTTCGTTCTATTTTATTTTTTATCATATAAACTTAGATACAGGTTACCATTGTTGTATTCACCTAGATAAACATTAGAAAGCTCAGTTTTTTGTTTTTCTAACTCTTTACTAAGCCATTCTCTGTCTTTATCAAAAGTTTCCAACATATCATCATCAACAAATCCATTGGTTATAATAGGAAATCTTACTAGTTCTTCACCATATAAAATAATCGTTAGCTGTCCATTTTGTTCCTGAATAGCCCTTTTAACTTGTCGTGTATCATAAACATTTGATGCTCGTAATTTAAACATTAAATCACTGGCTGATATTCCTTTTTTAGCACAACTTTCAACAATCACTTCCCCATTCTTGATTAAAGTCACTGGTTGACCATCAATTAACCGTTTAACGAGACTAACATTTTCTTTTAGATATTTAAAAAGTGTCACCAAAAAAGTCCACATAATTAACACCAAGAAAAATTGTAGAATAGAGACTTGACTGTTGTAAATCATCCCCCCTATAATTCCCCCTAGCACAAAATTTTGAAGTTGGTCCAGCGAAGAAGTAGGTGCTAGATTGCTTTTCCCTAGTAAGTTCATTTGAAATATCAGCGAGATTAAGCCAATCGCCAATTTTATACCTATTTCTAAATATTCTTTCATTCCCACTACTCCTCTATCAGCTTAACTTGGTTAGCATTCATTAAATAAGTTTCTTCTAATTTAAATGAAGATAAATCCGCATTCATATTAATTTGGTAATACGTATCATTTAATTTTATCAACATCTCATCTTTGACATATTTTGAATTAACAGAGATTTCACTCGCTTTTTTATTTTGATTTTCACTAATATTTTCAATAAAATTCAACATCTGAGCAGAATTGCTTTGGTTCGTTTTTCCTACTTCATATTCATTTATTTGAATACCGGCTGTAAAAGTAATAGCTAAAGAAACTAAGATAATTAAATCTCTGTACTTCATTTTATCTTTACTGCGAAATTCTTTCAAAATAACCCAGAGTAGTAATCCCAATAAACTAATGAATACGACATACTTCACTATATGACTTTGTGATGATTGGTTCATAAAATATTGATAGGAATAAAATTCCATAATAAAAGACCTCTTTTTCACTCATTTTTTTATACCCTTATTATAACATCCTTTAAAATATAACTGCAAAATCCCGACAATTTCATGGTAAAATGTAAATACTTTATTAGTAGGAGGTTTTGCCATGAAACACTCTAGAAAAAAAATGCGCCAATCTATTTATCAATACAGTTTCTTTTTTACTATTATTTATTTTTTATTAATATACTTTCAAAAAAGATTACTCTCTGGGCTCTTTCAAACTCAACTATCTTTTTCTGTTCCAGATACAATTGCTATATTAACAAGCTCCAATGCTGTCGAAGAATTAACAACTCGGGGAACTAACGGTGCGATTGTTGTGGGGGTCTTTTTTGTCATCGAAGCCCTTGTTTTCATTAGTGCTATTACTTATTTCTTATTCAAATTATGGAAAGTTCATTCAACAAAATATTGGAAAAAATATGATTATGTTCTTGTTACTGGTTTAATTATATTACTCTTAGGTAGTTTTTATTACGCTTTTGTAGTCGTTAATACTTCCCTTGAAACCTTTTCAACAGTTCAAGATGCCTTAAATCATCTCGGACCTAAACAAATAGGACAACTAACAGATAAATGGAAAAATTTTATTTATCATTATGAATTTTCATTAGGTTATTTACCCCGTGATATTTCAGTTGTTATTGAGCAAGTTAAAGTTATTATTGCTAGCATCAAAGAAATCCAGCAACTACCTGAAGTAATTAATCAATGGTTAACACATTTGAACCTATTAAAACTTCATTACTTTATCGTTATTTGCCTTGGCTCATTAGCAGTAATTTCTGCTCAGATAATTGAGGCTCGTCATATTTGGAAAAAATCCTTTAAATTCAGGTTAAAAAAAAGAAGTGATAAACAAGAAACGACAAAAGAAGTGAACAGCATCCAAAATGATCAACAACTGTTAATCCATCAACTCATCATTCAACAAGAAGAATTAGAAAAAATAAATAAACAAAAATCAAAAAGTAAAAATTATCATCGAAAACGTTGAAATAAGTGAATTCTAGTTTATTCGAAAAAGCAAGAAAGAGGCTGACTCAAATGTCAGCCTCTTTGGTGTTTATACACTATTCCTTAATTGCTAGGGGATAAACGTTTTCTCCCACGACAACTTTACATAAAGCGATCAATCAAAAAGAGGGGTTATTCACTTTTGTCTCCAGTTGCTCAGAACAAAACGACTTTTGACCATCCTACTTTCCTACTTTTTAATTTCTAAAATCCATTCTCACTTTTTACTGCTGCTTGTATTTCTTCATAGATTACTTTTACTTCATCCAAATTTTGAGCGTTAGCCCCACTCGCTAAAGGATGTCCACCACCGTCATGACGTTTGGCTATCGTATTAATAATAGGTCCTTTAGAACGTAGTCTGACACGGTATGTTCCTTCAGGTTGTGCGACAAAAATTCCCCAAGCTTGAATATCTTTAATTCTTCCTGGAACAGAAATAATAGCTGGCGTTTCAGAGTCCACTACATCAAATTTATCAAGGATTTCTTGCGTTAATAAAACCATTGCGGCTCCATTTTCGTCCACTTGAATATTCTCTGTCACATAACCTGATAAACGAGCAATCTTAACTGATATTTCATCGATTTGTCGATTTAATTTTGAGGCGTCAAAAGGATATTCTCTTAACTTACTGGCTACTAAAAGAGTATGACTTGTTGTCGCTGGATACATAAATCTACCCGTGTCTCCTACAATCCCCGCATAAAGAAGTCTTGCTGCTTCATCCGTCATTTTAAGCTCATCTTGATGATAAGAAAAGAAATCATAAATCATCTCACTCGTGCTACTTGCCTCGGTACTAATCCAAGATAAATCACCATAAGGCTCATCATTGGGATGGTGATCAATTTTAATCAGATAATCACCTAATTTATACTGTTCACCACTAATTCTTGGGGCATTAGCTGTATCTGTTGAAATAACTAATGCACCTTGATACATCTCATCACTTACATCATCCATCGTAATTAAATAGCTCAAATCATTTACCGGACCACCTACCACATAAATTTCTTTTTCAGGAAAAGAGGCTCTTAAAATTTCAGCTAAACCACCTTGAGAACCAAGTGCATCTGGATCTGGACTTTGATGGCGATGAATCATTATCTTTTCGTACGCTTTAATTTTGTCTATAATTTTTTTTGTTATCTCCATGTAAATCTCCCTTTATGTTTGCTCCATTAACTGACAGACAATCATCGCTTTAGCAACAATCACATTATCAATATACACCTCTACATCCATTTTAGCAGAGCGTCTGCCGACTTCAATCATTCGAGGTTTGACTTCAATTTCACTATCAATTTGAATTAATTTAAAATAATAAAGACTTATCTGCTCAATCACTGAATTGTGATGATACTTAATCATCATCGTTCTTTGAGCCGCAGTTGAAATAATCTGATTTAAAACGCCAAAAGATAAAGTTCCCATATTATTTACCATTTGTGGCGTTACTACAAATGAAAACTCTGGTGTATCTGTACCATCTCTATTAGTTTTTTCAATCACTTCATCTGTTATTTGATCTGATAACGTATTTGAAACTTGTGGCTGGCGCTGGGCTAGTTGCATCGCCTTCATCACATCTCGTCTGGAGACAATACCGATAAGGGTTAAATCATCGGCAACAACAGGGATTATTTCTAATCCATCCCAAATCATTTGGTGACCAATACTAGCCACACTCATATGATTTTTAGCCCGACGAGGATCTTTTGTCATAATTTTTTCAATCGGTTGTGTCGGCTGCTTATTCACCACATCTTTTGATGTTATAATCCCCACTAATCGATTGGATTTATTTACAACTGGAAAACGTGTAAAACCACTACTCTCAGAAAGTTCATGATAATCTTGAATGGTATCTTTAACATTCAAATAGTTCGTTCTCTCAAATGGGGTTTGAATATCTTCGACTGTCATAATATCTTTTTTAATCATCTGATCGCTAATCGCTCGATTAATCATTGTTGCTACTGTAAATGTATCGTATGTTGTTCTAATGATTGGCATTTCCATCTCATCTGCTAAAGATAAAATATCTGCTGATACATCAAAACCACCTGTTAAAAGAACTGCTGATCTATTTTCTAACGCCAAACGCTGAACATTTTCTCTGTCACCAACAATCATCAATGAACCTGACGTTATGTAACGTAACATGTTCTTTTCTGTCATGGCACCAATAATAAACTTCTTCAATATTTTATCTAACCCTCTATGACCAGCTAAAATATCTCCTTCGATTATTTTTGATACTTCTCCAAAAGATAATTTCTCGATATTTTCTTTTATTTTTCTTTCAATTCTTATTGTGCCAACTCTTTGAATGGTTGAGACTAAACCGACTGTTTCTGCTTCCTTAATCGCTCGATAAGCCGTTCCTTCGCTAACAGATAAATCTTTAGCTATTCCACGTACAGAAATCTTTTCTCCCACTGGTAAAGTCTCTATGTATTCAAGAATTTGATCATGTTTTGTTACACTCATGTTGTTCACCTAATTCTTTCATATTTGCGTTGTTATAGTTAATCAGAATCATCTGTATCAATTATTTTATCTATTACTCTCACCCATTTTATCACGATTATTCACAAAAATGAATTTTAATCACTGCAACAGTTTTTTATTGAATTATTACTTTCTAGCTTGGTAAAATCTCCAGCCAGTTATAACTGTTGCAAACAAACAGATACCAAAAGATAAGATATAGGTGATATGCATACCATAAACAAAAACATCTGGTCTACCTTCGACATAACCAACTACTTTTTCACCAACCTCTGAACTCATCGATTGATAAAGAATGGTTGTGGATAAAGAAATACCAATAACCATTCCCAAATTTCTAGCTAAAGAATTTAAACTTCCAGCAATACCATACTCTGACTTTTCTACACTAGACATTATGATTGTATTATTAGGTGCTTGGAACATAGCGTTTCCTGCTCCAACAAGCGCCATTATGATAACAAATAAAAAGACAGGAGAATTTTCACCTAAAACTAAGTAACCAATTTGGCCTAATGTTAGAAGAACTAAGCCAATTAAAGTAATCATATGGGGGCCCTTTTTATCTGTTAGGTAACCACTAAGTGGCGCCCCAACAATCATAACTAAAGGAAATACCATCATTAAAAAACCTGCTGTTTTTGCCTCTAAACCTAGCACATTTTGTAAATAGAAAGGATTGATCACATTAGCAAAAAAGTTGGTCACAAAGATTAATAAGGCAGTAAATAAGCTGACTGAAAACATTTTATTACTAAACAATTTTAATTGAACTAATGGTTTTTCTTGCTTTAATTCGTAACGGTAAAATAGCCACAATGTAACTAAGGAAACCCCAATCATGCCTAAAATTAACGGCTGAGTAAATCCTTTTTCTTGACCTAGAAAAATGCCTCCAAAAAACAGCAAAATAAAAAAAGCGAATAAAATAAAGCCAACAAAATCAATACTTTCATTACTTTTCTGCTCTTGTTTTGGTAAAAAATACCAACCAAACATTAATGTAATAATACCAACTGGAACATTAATCCAAAAAATATATGACCAATCAAAATGAGATAAAATTACCCCACCAACACCAGGACCTGCAATCGCTCCTAGTGACACAAAAGAGCCAATTAAACCTAATGCTCGGCCTCTTTCACTTGCTGGGAATATCTCAGTAATAATACCAGTTCCTGTAGCCATCGTCATACTAGCTCCAATTGCTTGAACCACCCTAGAAATTAAAAGTAAATTTAAATTTCCTGGAATACCACATAAAAATGAACCGACAACAAAAACAATTGTTCCTATTTTAAAAATTTTTATCTTACCAATACTATCTCCGATTTTTCCAAAGAATAATAAGAACACACAAATTGCCATTAGATAGACAGAGACTACCCATTCTGATTGATTCATCGGAACACCGATATCTTCAGAAATAGTTGGCAAAGCAATATTAACAATGCTTCCATCTAAAGTTGACATAAACGTAAATAATCCAATAGCAGCTAAACTAAACCACCGATATTTCAGTGTTTTTTCTTGATTCATAAAACATTCTCCCCTTACAAATTTAAGAGGCTGACCCAAATGTCAGCCTCATTTTTATTTATATGAATAATTTTTAATAGTTAGGGGATAAAAAGTCTGCTCTCACGATAACTTTTGACCACCCTCTCTGTCATAAATTTATTTTCTTTTTTGGCTTGATTCCATAATTACTGGTAAGATAACTGGTCTTCTTTTAGTTTGTTCATATAAATGTCGACTCAATTGATCTCTTATTTCCTGTTTTAAAACGCCCCAGTCAAAGTCTTGTTTCTCTAAATTCTCCAAGACAACAGCCTCAACAATACTTTCGCTTTCTTTCATCAAATCAGTACTTGCTTTAATATAAACGAAACCACGTGACGTAATTCTAGGTTTGGAAATAATTTTTTTTGCCCGGCGGTTTATCGTAACAACTGCAATAAAAATACCATCCTCTGAAAGTATTTTTCGATCTCTTAATACGATATTTCCAACATCACCTACACCTAACCCATCAATCAAAACATTATCTGCATCTGTTGATCCAGTCATTCGTAATCGTCCTTTTTCAAACTCAAGAACATCTCCTCGACCCGTAATAAAGATATCTTGATAAGACATCCCTAATTCATGAGCAAGTCCAGCATGAGCTGCTAATAAACGATATTCACCCTGAACAGGCATAAAGTATTTAGGCTTCATTAAATTAATCATTAATTTAAGATCATTTTGATTACCATGACCTGAAACATATAAATTATCTGAAATAGATTTAACAACCCCACCTGCACGGTAGATCATATCTTCTGTTTTAGCGACTGTTGTTTCCACAGAAATGGCTGGCGTTGTTGTTATATAAACTAAATCACCTTCTTCGATTTTAATACTACGATGACGTTTACTTGCCATCTTTTGTAGGGAATGAAGTGGCTCACCCATTCTACCGGTTTCTAAAATCAAAATTTCTTCTGGATTTTTATTTTTCATCTCTTTTTCAGTGATGATCAAATCTTCTTTAGGTAATTGGATCTTACCTAAACGAATCGCAGTTTTAACAATTTGTTCAGCATCTTTGCCTGTTAAAATAACTTGACGATTTGATTGATAGGCAGCATTCAGAACTTGTTGTACACGTTTAATATTACTTGCTACGCTAGCAACAATAATTCTTCCTTCCCAATAACGAATCGTGTCATAGACTTCTTCTTCAGTTTGATTTTCAGAAGCAATTAATTGGGCGCTTTCAGCATTAGATGAATCACTTAATAATGCAAAAACACCTTCTTTACCAATTTCTGCCAATCTTGAAAAATCAGTTTTGTAATCGTCTGTTGCGCTCTGATCGAACTTAAAATCACCTGTATAAACAATATTGCCTTCTTTTGTTTTAATCGTGATTCCGATTGAATCAGGGATAGTGTGTGTTGTACTAAAGAAACTAATCACGGCATGACCAAAGTCAATCTCCGTAAACTCATCTACCACATGAAAATCTTGAAAATCTTTTGTATTTGGATAATTTTTCACGTTTATTTTAGCTAATTCTGTTGTTAACTCTGTTCCAAAAACAGGAACTGGAATATTTTCTAATAAGTACGGTAGCGCTCCAATAGCATCTGCGTGTCCATGGCTTAAGAACACTCCCGCAATTTTTTCTTTATTTTCTAGTAAATATGAAAAATCTGGTATAACCATATCAATGCCTAATTGTTCATTTTCAGGGTACTTAAGTCCACAATCTAAGACAAAAATCTCATTTTCTACTTCTACAACATAAATACTTTTTCCGTTTTCTCTTACGCCACCAAGAGGGATTATTTTAATTTGACTCACTCTTTTTTCACCTCATCAAGTTTTGATTAATTTTATTTAATCAAACGCTCTTTCTTTATTATATTATTAAGAGATACTACTACGAGTACATCTCTATTTTTTGTTAGTTTGTTACTTTAACTAAAGACATTTCATGCAATTTTTCTGCGATTTGAACAGAGTTCCATGCAGCCCCTTTTAATAAATTATCCGATACAACCCACATATGAAATCCTCTTGTAATGTCCAGATCACGACGAATACGACCTACAAAAACTTCTTTTTCTCCCTCAGCATTTAATGCTTGTGGATAAATTTGTTCGCTAGGATCATCTTCTAAAATGAGCCCCTCAGATTGACTCAAGACTTCTTTCAGATTACTTGTCGTAATATTATCTGTCTTAATTTCAAGATAGATAGATTCTGAATGCCCTGTCATAACAGGAATTCGAACACATGTTGCTGATACTTTCAAAGAATCATCTGCCATGATTTTTTTTGTTTCATTGATCATTTTCCATTCTTCGTTAGTGTAATCATCTTCAGCAAAAACATCAATTTGAGGCAACGCATTAAAGGCTAATGGATAATGTTTTTTATCTCCCAAACAAGGCAATACGTTGGCTTCAATGTTTATTTCGCCCGCTAGCATTTGACTTGTTTGAGTCTTTAATTCATTAATAGCAGACATCCCTGCACCACTCACTGCTTGATACGTTGAAACAATGACACGGTCTAATCCATATTTTTTTCTAATTGGCTCTAATGCAACCATCATTTGAATAGTCGAGCAATTTGGATTAGCAATAATCCCTTGATGTTTTTTCAAAGCTTCTGGGTTCACCTCTGGAACGATCAACGGAATATCTTTATCCATTCTAAAAGCACTTGTATTATCAATAACGACACAGCCACGTCTGACCGCTTCCTTAGCAAATTTTTTAGAAATAGACCCACCCGCGCTAAACAAAGCAATATCCATTCCTTCAAAAGAATCATTGACTAATTCCTCTATCATATAAACTTGTTCGTTAAAGATTATTTCTTTTCCAGCCGAACGCTTTGATGCTAAAAATTTTATACTTGCGATTGGTAAGCTACTTGATTCAAGCATTTCTTTCATTTTAGTTCCAACTGCACCTGTTGCTCCAACAATCGCCACATTATACTCACCCACAAAAAAGCCTCCTTCATTTTTATACATTTTTCCCGATTTTACTTATCCTCTATTTTAGCATAAAATCCAGAAAATTTCTTTAATGAATAGTTTGTTTTGTATTTTAAAACCATACTTTAGAATATGAATGGGAATAAGGTGGTAAAAAAATTGTTTTGCTACAAAGATACCTTCACCAAAACCGAGGAATCAAAAGAAAATATTGTTCGCTTTCATTTTCACTTTATTAGATTAAAATGAGTTTTAACAGTAAAAAAAGGCTGATTTCATATGAAGTCAGCCTCTTCTCTATCTCTAAAAATCAGTCTCTAAATTGTGCATTGTATAGCGATTTATACGGACCTTTATTTGCCATCAATTCTTCATGTGTCCCATCTTCAGCAATTCCATTTTCATTTACAACAACGATTCGTGTTGCTTGTTTAATGGTTGCTAATCTATGAGCGATCATTAAAGTCGTTCTACCTTTCGATAATGACATTAAAGATTCTTGAATCACATTTTCTGTTTCCGTATCTAGTGCTGATGTTGCTTCATCTAAAATTAAGATTGGTGGATTTTTCAGAAACATTCTTGCAATAGCCACTCGTTGCTTCTGTCCACCTGATAATTTAACGCCTCTTTCACCGATAATAGTGTCTAAACCATTGGGTAGATTTATGATAACTTTCCCTAAATGAGCCAACTCAATCGCTTCTTCTATTTCTTTTTCTGTCGCATCTAGTTTTCCATAGGCAATATTTTCTCTAATTGTTCCTGGAAATAAGAAGACGTCTTGCTGGACAATACCAATCTGTTTTCGTAAAGAAGCCATCGTTATGTCTTGGATATCCCAGCCATCCACTGTTATTTGACCATTGGAAATATCATAAAAACGAGGTAATAAATGACAGAGTGTTGTTTTTCCAGCGCCACTTGGACCAACAAAGGCTACTGTTTCACCTTTATTAATTTTAATCGATAACTGGTTAAAAACTTCTGTCCCATCTTCATACGTAAAGGAAACATTATCATAACAAATATCACCTTCTAAATACGAAACTTCTTCTGCATTTATTTTATCTTGAATCGTTGGCACTTTATCTAATTCTTCTGTAAATCTTTTAAAACCAGCAAAACCTTTTGGGTAACTTTCCAACATAGTATTTATTTTTTCAATAGGACGAGCAAAAACATTAGATAACAGAATAAAACCAACAAAATTACCATTTGTAATCTCACCTTGAATGGCATAATACGAACCAAATAACAAGGCGAATAAACTAATTAAACGAATCAAAAAGTAGTTGTATGATGAACTGACTGCCATCATTTTATAAAAAGCTAACTTAGACTGACGATATAATTGATTCAGTCTCGAAAAACGTTCTTGTTCATATGATTCATTAGCAAAAGCTTTAGTCACTCTAATTCCACTAACACTCGCTTCAATTCCCGCATTGAACTCGCCTAAATTTTCATATATTTGAGTGTTAACTTGCGTCATTTTCTTGTTAAAAAAAGCTAGTGCAATCGTAATAAAAGGAACAATAATAGCAGTTGCAAGTGCCAATTTGCTATGAATGTTATACATCAATGAAAATGAACCTATTAAGGTCATAATCGTTATGAATATATCTTCAGGACCATGATGAGCCACCTCAGATATTTCAAATAAATCCGTTGTTAAACGACTCATTAATTTCCCTGTTTTTTGATTATCATAAAATGAAAATGGTTGCTTTTGAAAGTGAGCAAACAACTCATTACGCATGTCTGTTTCAATATTCGTTCCTAACTTATGTCCAAAATAAACGACAATATACTGAAAAGCAGTATTAATTATATAAAAAAATAAAAGCATGCCACTGACAAGAAAAATCAATCTTAAATTTCCTGTCGGCATTATTTTATCAATCACCTGATTAACTATCACCGGAAAACTTAACTCTAGAACAGCCGCAATAATTGCACAACTAAAATCTAGTATGAATAACGCTTTATACGGTTTGTAATATGACATAAATCTTTTTAACATGACAACTCCCCCTTTAAAATAATGCCCAATAACTTACTATTCTATCAGAGAATTCTAAAAAAAACCTAATAAATAACTTCACTATTTTTATAGGTCGTTTATTAACACAAGTAACAAAATAAATTACTTATTTATTGTAAGTTTTTGTTTCATATGGTTTAATTAAAAAATCTTATCGAAGGGAGTTTTATTTATGACACAAACACAACGCATAAATATAAGTTTTATCATGTTACGAGTTTTTCTAGGAAGTACAATGGCGATTCACGGATTACAAAAATTTTTAAATCTTTCTGATACTACAGATTTTTTTGTTAGTCTTGGTTTACCTAGCTTTATGCCACTTATCATTGCTGCCATTGAACTATTTGGTGGTATTTTTATGATTATCGGTTTATTAGTACCCCTTGTTTCATTAGGTTTTATCGCTATTTTAGTGAGTGCTACTTTCATGTTAAAAGCAGGCGCAGGCTTTGTTAATGGTTATGAACTAGAAGTTTTATTAATCGCTATGAGCCTTGTATCAGGATTGGCTCATTGGAATAAAAAAATATTTTCACCTTTTCCAATTAACGAATAGAGAATAAAAAAGAGGCTGACGTAAAAATTATCAGTCTCTTTTTTATTTATACGAATATTATTTAATAGTCAGGTTTTCTATTCTATCCCGACATCCAATATATCTTTAATATCTTCCATCGTCATCTTGCCTAAATCTTTAGCACTTTCAGAATTAAGAACTTGTCGGAACAATTCTTTTTTCTCTGCTTGTAATCGATTCATTTTCTCTTCAACAGTTCCTTCTGAAATCAAGCGCCAAACTTCGACTTTTTTCTTTTGACCCATCCGATGAGCTCGACCAGTTGCTTGATCTTCTACAGCTGGATTCCACCATAAATCATAGAGAATAACCGTATCTGCTCCTGTTAAATTCAGCCCTGTCCCTCCGGCTTTTAAAGAAATCAAGAAAACATCTTTAGACCCACGATTAAAGCTATCAACCATCTCTTGACGTTTAGCCAGAGGTGTACTTCCTCTTAGATAAAACGTCTCAATATCTAATTTCGCTAATTCTTCTTCTAAGATACTCAACATTCCAGTAAATTGAGAAAACAACAAAATTCTACGTCCATTTGCTTTAGCAGTTTGAATCATATCTAACGCTTGATTCATTTTACCAGAATCACCCTCATAATCCTCAATGAATAATTTAGGATGACAGCAGATTTGTCTTAATCTCGTTAAGCCAGATAATATTGAAATCCGATTTTGATTCAATTCTTGTTTGGTCATCCCAGCGACACTTTTTTGCATTTGGCGTAAATGAGCAACATAAACTGTTTTTTGTTCTTCTGTTAAATGGCTGTAAAGATCTGTTTCAACTTTATCTGGTAAATCATCAAGTACTTCTTTTTTCTCACGTCTTAAGACAAACGGTTTAATCATCGTCGCAATTGTTTCTGTTGTTAATTGTTTAAATCGTCTTAATGGTGGGAAGAAGCCCGGCATGAGTATTCTAAACAATGCCCATAACTCTTCTAGTTTGTTTTCGATTGGTGTACCACTTAACGCAAAATAATGTTCAGCTTTCAGCGTTTCAATCGTTTGGAATGTTTTAGTTGCTGCATTTTTAATCATTTGCGCTTCATCTAAAATTAAACTATGAAACGTCATTTTTTCGTAAACATCATAATCTTGTCTTAAAGTAGTGTATGAGGTTACTAAAATATCTGTATCTGCATAATTTTCAATAATTTCTGTTCTTTCTTGTTTACTACCAATAACCACATTTACTTTTAAATCTGGAGCAAACTTTTCAATTTCAATATGCCAATTATATAAAAGACTGGCTGGAGCTACGATTAACACAGGTTCTGTCAACTTACCTTCTTCTTTTTCAGATAGTAAATAAGTAATTGTCTGAACTGTTTTACCAAGTCCCATATCATCTGCTAAAATCCCACCAAATTGATAATGACTTAACATTTTTAACCATTTGAACCCTGTCACTTGATAGTCTCTTAATGAGGCATTCAAGCCTTTAGGTAAGGCCACATCGTAATTCTTAGGATGTGTTAGATTTTGCACCATATCAGTAAATAGATCTGTTGTTTCTACGTCTTTCATTTCTGATAAGGCTTGATTAACCATTAATCCTCGATAACGTGGGACTTCTAATTTTCCCTTACGAACTTTGATATCACCTCTTAATTGTTGCAATACAGAACTTGTCTCTTTGAAACCTTGTTCATCCAAGAAAAGTAATTGTCCACTTTTAAGTTGATGATAATCTTGTTGTTTCATTAAACTCACTAAAACGTCATTAATCTCTGTCTCATCAATATTAGAAATATCAAACTGGATGTCTAACCATGAGCCGTCTTCAAGTACCTTAACTTTTGGTTGGTGTTCAGTAGAATTTAAGAAAAGTTGGGCTACATTAGGTGCAATTCCTACTTCAGCATATTTTCTAATAGTAGGAACTTCTTCACGAATGAAAGCATATAATTCTTGCTCTTTGGGTAATTGTTTTAAATAAGCATTTTTTCTTTTTGCATAACCAAAATGCTGCAATAATTTCTCAATTCTTTTTTCTTGGACTTGGTTTCTAATAACTTGAGATTCTTTTCCAAGTGATGTGGAATGATCTTTATGACTAGAAAAAACGAATTCTCCATACACATAATCCACACGTGCTTCTAACTGACCTTGAACTTCTTCTATCCATATTTTAGAACGTAATGGTACACGGATCATTTCACTTTGTAAATCATCTGATACATAGATAGTAGCGACCGAATCTAAATTGGGTAAGATGTAAGAAAATAATTCCCCCACATTATCTTTAGTAAAGACTATCTCCGGTTCTTCTAATCGTTTGAGTAGTTGTAGTAATAATTCATAACGTTCAGACTGTTCGTTGGTTAACTGATAAATTGAATGATTACCAATTGCCCATTGATATTTTTCTAAATACATTTCAATTGGGTCTTCAATCACCATTTTATAATCAGTTGTTCCAACAGGAGAAATCCGTACATCTATCGGCAGTTTTCCTTCTTTAAAATAAATCGTTTGTTTTTTATCTTCTGGGGTATTAAAGATCAGTCGCTCTGTTTTCGTTAATTCTTTAACAAAAAATTGAACTGTTTCACTACCTAATATGAGATAACGACGGTTAATTTTACCTTTTTGTTGGACATTTGTTTGATCTAATAATTCCTGCGCTTCACGAATCTCGAGAAGCTTATCTAACAAAATGATATCTCTTTGCGAAAATGAGTTTTCACCAATCACAAATGATTTTTCATTTAATTTGTATGTACTTCTTTTTTCATAACAGTCCAAAAATTCTTGGATATTTTTAACCACATAAGTCTTACTTCCAGGGAATCGACTGCCTAATTTTAAAGAAACAGCAATTACTGATTGTTCTGGATGAAAAGATAATGTTTCTACCACATCCATAATGAATTCCATTTTCAAAGGGTCACTTGTTAAAAGTGTTTTCTCTGTTTCAGCTTCTTGTAATCGCTCAAAACTTTTTGAAAAAATATCTGCATGTGACGGTGGTGTATAAATTTTTTGTGTGTTCACTTGTTTTTTTATGTATCTATTTAAGCCTTTTTCTCTTAGAGCCAGCTCTGTTGCTACTGTGTGTTTACAAAAACCATGTTGTTGCCAGTAAGGACATTGACAAACATCCTCTTCCCTCGCTGTACCATCTAATTCTATATGAAAAACTTCTGAGCCAACAACATCTGCATACCATACTTGTTGTTCTTCATTTTTACTAATCGATACGACACGCCCATCTTTGGCGTACTCTCGACCTTCTTCCACTACTTTTTCAGGGATGGACCACTTCATACGTATCACTTCCTATTCAAATTCTAATCGTTCTTCTACATAACTTTTTCCATCAAGTGTTGATTTAATTTGTAATTGTTGGGGAATTCTTTCTTTTAATTCTCTAACATGGGAAATAATACCAATCAACCGGCCATCCCCTTCAATGCTTTCTAATGATCTAATTGCCATTTCTAAAGCATCCTCATCTAAAGAGCCAAAGCCTTCATCAATAAACATGGCATCTATTTTTATCCCACCTGCTTCTTCCTGGATAACTTCTGCAAGTGAAAGTGCTAGAGATAATGCCGCAATAAAGCTTTCTCCACCAGACAAAGTATTTACGCCTCTTAACGAACCGACATTATCGTCAAAAATATTGATTTCTAATCCTGTTTTTTTCTTAAATGACCCTTGTTCTTCTTTTAGTTCAAATTGATACCGTCCATGAGTTAATAAAATTAATTTCTCATTAGCTCTTTCTAAAATACGTTTTAAATAGGTTTGAAGAACAAATCGCTCCATACTCAGTTTATTACCACCATCACCCGTCATTACATTGGTGAGTTCTGTCAGCTCTTCTAATGCGTCAAGATCAACCTTCATTGTCATTTCTTTTGCTGTGATTGTGTTTAGTATTTTTTCATTTTGTTTTATTCGGTATTGAAGGGTTGTTAAAACTTCTTGTTGTAATTTTTCTTGCTCTACCCATTTTTCTTGTGTAGCCACTACCTGCGTCAAATCTGGTTCTTCTTTACCTTCTAGACTATGTATTATTTTTTCGAGGTTCGTTTCAAAGGTATGTAACTCTTGTTCATATTTTTTTACTTTCTGTTCAATCACTGGTAACTTATCTAGATTTAAGATTAACTCTGTTAAGGTTGTTTCATCCAGAGAACTTGCTTCTAAAAACGCTGCTACTTTTTTTTCTTCTAGTTGAATTTTTTCTTCCCGTTCACTTTTTTGCATAGCTATATTTTCTATCGTTGTTGTCTCAATCAGTAATTGATTGTTTTGGTTTGCTATTTTTTCGTTTAACGATTCAACTGTCATGTGCCATACTTTAACCCGTTCTTTTATCTTAACAGCTTCTTCTTTCATCTCAAGTGCATTTTCCCACTCTTTAGGCAGTCGAGTAACAAGTTCTTCATAAGAAACTTTTAATTGCAGTGCTTCATTCTCATTATTTCTTATGATCTGCTCTTGTGAACTAGCTTTATCCGTTATTTCTAAGGTTTCTTTTTTTAGGCCTTCTAAAGCTTGTTCCGTTTCTTCTATTTGTAATAAGCTCGCTACTTTTTCTTTTACTCGTTCTGTTAATAATTGATGTTTTTGGTTTAATACTGTTAACCATTCTGATTCTTTTGTTGCTACCTCAACATAAGTTTGTATTATTTCTCTAGCTTCTTTCACTTCTTTTTCCAAAGAAACTAACTCATTCTTTTTAAATATCAGTTCATTTTCTAGAACAATTATCTGTTCCTTACAGGCTAGCTGTGACTCTTCTGCTAATTCAAGAGAGCTTTCCAATTCATTCATCTCTTCTTTAGATATTTCTATTCCGTGAGATGGATTGGGATGATCTAACGAACCACATACGACACAAGCTTCCCCTTCAATTAAATCTAAGCTTAATTTAGCAATTTGTGCCTTAGCAACATCACTTTTTAATTGTTTTTGTATCCTTAGTTTCTCCTGCCATTCATTTTCTAGCGTTTCTTTTTGTTTTTTCAACCTCATTTGTTGCTCTTTTAAAACAAATATTTTCTGGCATTCTTTTAGATGTAACTTTGTTTCCTCTATTTTTTTAAGACTATCTTCTTCATCTTTGATTAATTGATATTTTTCTTCAATAATTGAAACTTTCATTTCAATTATTTTTTGAGATTTACTTATTTCACTTTCCAAGTTGATTGTTCTTTTTTTTAATTGTTCTTGTTCGGCTACTAACCTTAAAAGGGTTTGTTCTAACTTTTCCTGTTTTATTTCAAGTTCATTTTTTTTCTCAAATAAAGGGATACTAGCTTCAATTTCTTTTAATTTCTGTTCAAATTTCTGAATTAATTCTTCTTCTGCTATTAAGTTAGATAGCACTTTACGATTAGCAGCTAGCTCTCGTTCGTTTTTTTCTTTATCTTGGATGACTTTTTGCTCATTATTTAGAGTTATTTTATACTGCTCTTTTAATTCTCTTAACCCACTGAATGTCGTTTCAATCTTCGCTGCTTTACTTAACAAATCAGCGTAGGTCTGACTTTCTTTGATTTCTTCTGAATTTCCTTTTAAAGCAATTAATTTATCTGCCAACTCATTTTTTTCTTTGAACAAATCAACTATTTTAGTTTCTGATTGAATCAGTTCTTGATTTTTTTTCAAGTTTTCTCTGAGTGTAACTAATTCATCTGCCAACTCTTGCACTTCATTAGCATAGATAATCTCTTGTTCTTTATATAGTACTAAAATATCTTGATAGTACATATCCTTTGTTTTTTTCTCATCAAAGGCTGATTGCCATTCTAATTGAGAAGTCAGTAAAACAAGTTCTTGTTTAACCTCTTTTAAAGAGGTCTCTTGCTTTTTCTTATGTTGCCTTAAAGTTTCTGCGATATTTTGATAGAAATAAGTATTGAATAGTTTTCTTAAAACCTTTTCTTTATTATCACTATCTGCATTTAAAAAACGCCTAAATTCACCTTGTGGTAACATAACTATTTGAGCAAACTGTTGATCATTTAATTGAATTAACTCACTTAAAAAAGGGCCCACATCTTTTTGCTTTGTGAGTTGATTAATTTCTTTTTTATTTTCATCAAAGACTGTCAGGTTAACTATTGAAGCTTGCTCTCTAAAGCCTTCACCTCTTTGTTTTTTTACTAATTGTTCAGGCTCTCTTACTATTTCATACGTCTGTTTATCTTGTTTAAAAGTAAAGACAACCTTTGTTTTTTTTCCGATTTCTGCAAAATTAGAACGCATTTCTTTACCTTGTCTTAAACCACCAGAAGTACTGCCATAAAGGGCATAACACATCCCATCAAAAATCGTTGTCTTACCTGCTCCAGTTTTTCCGGTAATTAGAAAAAGAGACTGAGCATAGAAGTTAGAGAAATCAATCAAACTATCTTCATAAGGTCCAAAATTTTCTAATTTCAAGCTGATTGGTTGCATGATTTCCTCCTATTTTTCAGTTCTATTTTCTATAATCGCTTCTTCTAACCACTCACTTTGCCTTTTTGTCAGCTCTTTATCTGTGACTTCTTTATAATATGTTTTAAGTAAGATATCTGGTTTTAATTGAATAAAGTTAGTTTCTTTTTTGGTACTTTCTCTTCGTCTTTGCTCACTTTGAACCCGTTCTAAACTAATTAAATGAGGATAAATTTGTCTTAACTCATGAATCGCATTAATAATGACTGCACTATCAGTTAAGGTGATTGCTAGATAATCTTCTCGATTAATTGAGTCATAAAAGTCAGGCTCTGTTAACTCCTTGAATGAACCACTTATTTTTTTTACATCTCGTAATGGTTTAATCGGAATAAAAGTATTCGTTAATTTTTTTTCGGATAACTCAATAATTCGAACACCTTTCTCTTGTTTTTCTTCAGATAACGAATACTTTAAAAGTGCACCACTGTATTGGACTTTTTCATTTTTGGTAATAGCATTTTTATAGTGTAAATGACCTAAAGCAACGTAATCAAAATCTAATAGCATTTCAATCGGTATACTATCTAGTCCACCAACTTCAAGAGTGGTCTCTGATTCACTTTTTGTCGAACCTGCTGCAAAAAAATGGCTGACTAATACTTGGTTTTTTTTAGGATTAAAGCTTTCCTTCATTTTTTCAATAACTAACTTCATACTCCCTTGAATATCTCGAAGGCTATCATCTTGAAAATATTGTCTCCCATGGAAAGGCTCAAAATAAGGTAACAAATAAAATTGTGTATCTAACATTTCGATTGGTTCAAAAGCTTGACTTAGTTGCGTTTGTAGATAAAAATCTTGTGTCTTTAGCCATAAACTTCCCGTTTCTAAACGAGTGGCACTATCATGGTTACCAGAGATTGCTAAAACTGGATAACCAGATTTTAAATTCATCTCAACCATCATTGTATTAAACAAAGAAACCGCCTCTACTGAAGGAATCGAACGATCGTATAAATCTCCTGCAATCACAATAGCATCTACTTGCTCTTTTTTAGCAATCGCCATAACTTCTAAAAATACCGCTTCTTGTTCTTCTAATAACGAAAAGCCATTTAATTTTCTACCAATATGCCAATCTGCTGTATGTAAAAATTTCATTTTGCTCCTCCTAAAAAAGGTCTTCTTACTATTATATCAAATTTATAGGTAAATTAACGGAATAAAAGACTAAATAAAAAAACTTTCCACAATTAATTGTAGAAAGTCAGCTGTTATTTTAAAAAAAACTTTAATTACCGTTCTAATCATTTCTATGATTTATAATCATGACAGATTAAGCTATTAAATTTCTAAATCTTTTCTCTGATAGATTAACGTAGCTAAAATAAATAATACTAAGCTAATGGCTAACAGGATTCCCATTAAATTAAACATAATATCTTTTTCTAAGATAGTTGCTGGATTTGCTAATGACATAGGTGAGATTTTTTTTAATATTGATAATTTATCTTCTAAGTCACCTACAATTCCTAAAAGATAGAAAATAAATACCAAGCCCATACTAATACCTTGATTAACTTGTTTTAAAAAGCTTGATAAAAGAAAGCCGAGACTTAAGAAAAAAAGTAAAACAAAAAATTCCGTTACAAAGATTTTAGAAATAGCCGTTATAATTTCACTTAACTTCATCACATCTTGATTAAAAAAGACAGAAGCTGCTAAGCTTACCAAATAGGTACTTCCCCAAAAGACAACTAACATACTAATCGTTGCTACAAATTTTTCAATGATTATTCTTTTTCGACTAATAGGCTGTGCATACAGAAATTCAATCGTTCCTTCTGTTTCTTCTTTTACTAACATTTTATTGCCTAACATAATAGAGAAAATACTGGCTGCTATAAATATATATTGAAAAATATAAGCAAAAAATCCTGTTGTCTGAACTAAACTAGGACCACTATTTAGATGAAAAGCTTTCAACATGTTTTGTGGCAGTGTCTCTAATTGTGTTGTCATCATCTCCTTCATACCTGAATTCTCCATTGAGGGAAAGAGGCTCATAAAAACTGTCATAATCAGAGCTAAGGCAACTGTCCAAATTAAAATATTTTTTTTATTATTTTGCCATTCTATTTTAAATAGTGTCATCTTTCTTCCCTCCTTACTCATACATTGATAAAAATTTATCTTCTAAATCCAGTGCTCTGATCTCTAAGTCCTTCACATTGTGTTTAGCCAATAGTTGGATCAACAGATTCATGTCTTGATTAAAAATAAACTGCCATGAATCACCCTCGTTTTTTATTTGAACTGCACCTATTTCAGTTAAGAGTAGCTCATTTAAGGTTCTTGAAGTTAAAGAAACTTTCTGTTCAATATCTTTTCCTTTATTAATTGTTTCAATAGAAATAATTTCCCCGTTTTTAATAAATGCGGCTCGATCACAATGTGTTTGAATTTCATGTAAATCATGACTAGAAAGAAAAATTGTCATGCCTTCTTTACTTTTTTCTTCTAACACTTCAAACAAACGATGCTGGATCATTGGATCAAGTCCATTTGTTGGCTCATCCAGTATAAGTAATTTTGGGTTTTGAAGTAATGCCGAAACTATAGCAACTTTCTTCTTATTACCTAAAGATAAGTCTGCTATTTTTTTATTAGGTTCAATTTCAAAGTATGATACGTAGTAATCGATGGCTTCTTGACTATTTTTAATCCCATGAAAATCAGCTGTATACTTAAAAATATCAAGAGATGTCATTTCATGGTAGTAGCGCACATCACTCGAAACGTAACCAACTCGTTTCTTTATTTCAATACTTTGTTTCACACAGTCCATTCCTAATATTTTGGCCTCTCCACTTGTTGGGAAAATAAAATTCAATAACATTTTTATTGTTGTTGATTTTCCCGCACCGTTTGGACCAATAAATCCATAAATTTCGCCTTCTTTGATATCCAAACAAATATTACTAACCGCTTTAAAATTTTTATATGTTTTAGTTAATCCTTTAATTTCAATGATTGATGTCATTCTAGAACACCTACTTCCTTTAATTAAATTTTATTCTCCATTAACTATCAAGTCAACGAAAAAACTATCTTAATTCCTCACATGAGAAAATAAGATAGCTTTAATTTAAATTTTATTATAATTTTTCATCCCTTGTTTAATTCCAACAATAAAAGTAGCAACACTCAGGATAATCATCGGAACTACCTGAATCAAATCTCTTAAGGCATCTTCTTTTGTCATACCATCAAAACTCATTTGATCATTAGAAATAACCCAAAATGATATATCTCGCCAAAAACTAGAAAAATTCATTACAAATACAATAAATGAAATCAATGCTAACAACAACCAAAAAACAACGATAAAATTAGTCTTTTTCATGTCGTCCCTTCTTTCTATTATCATTATAGTAAATCATTTCTACAGCTTAATTATACCATAATACGTAATATTGATTATAAATTTAATAACGTGATTTTTCATCTAAACATTTGTCTAATTATCAAAGTATTTCTCATAATTATCTAAAACTAAATTTTCAGATAAACCATCAAACACAGAATTATTAGTTAAATAGCTACTAATACTTCCACAATAACCTAACTCAAAAACTTCTTTACTAGTATATCTATTTTGTAACATTCCCCAAATCATAGTACTTGTTAAAACTGCTGTTGAGCCATTACGATTATAATCAGGTGTTAGATGTCGTTCAATGTGATAACTCTCTTGTTTTGATTGATAGTATAAATCGCCGTTTTTCTTAACTACAACGACTTGTTTTACACCACTATCAACTAAAAACAACATTCTAATTTCGATAGGCATTAGGATTTCACTATTTTTAGTTAGCTCATTTAATTCAACTTCCGATAAAACAAGTAATTCGATTTTCTTCAAGAGACAGGTCAGCCGGCTCACTTTATTAACTGACACAGACTTTGCTACAATAGGAACCTTCACATTATTTTCTATATATTCTACTGTCTCCAGTGACAAATTATCATCAATAATACAGTATCTAGATTGATTAATTCTTTGTAAATAACGATTAATAAATTCAGGTGTGATATTTTCTAAAATCTGCATATCATCGACACCAATTTGAAAATGCTCATGACGATCTTCCAAATACATAAACGAAGAGGTATTATAACCACTAATCCGCTCACAACACTCAATATTAAACCCTATTTTTCGAGAATCGGTCACAAATCGATCACCGTTTATATCTGATCCATAAACAGACATAAAATTAGTATTAATTTTTAATTTTGATAATGCTAACGCCATATTGCGACCTGCACCACCAAAATAATAATTTATTTTACCTGGATTGGAATTGTTGATTAGTAATTCATTCCTCGGTGTTCCGACAATATCAATATTAATGCCGCCTATGACACTGACAAATTCAGGCGTTTTTACAATGTAGCCCTTTCCTTGAATATACCCTTTTTTCATTAAATTATGAATATGTGCTGCCACTCCTGAGCGAGATATGCCTAGCTCAAAAGCTAATTCTTCCTGGGATATAGTAGGATTATTTCTTATAATTATCAAAATTTCTTTTTCTCTTTCTGTCATTCCAATCAACTCCTACAATATAAACATTTGTTTATATACTATACATTAGTTTGATTTATTATGAAAGCGGATACTATAATAAAGCTATAAATAAACTTATGAGGGTGGTTTTAGTGGAAGATAAGTACATCGTTGTCATTGGTGGTTTAAATATGGATATTGCTGGATTGTCTGGAAGTAATTACCATGAAAAAGATTCAAATATAGGTGAAATAACGTTAAGTATTGGAGGTGTTGGACAAAATATTGCGCAAAACCTAACTCGATTAGAAGCTCCTACTTATTTAATCACAGTTTATGGAGATGATAGTTTTGGGACTATTTTAGAAAACGACTGCCTTAATAATCAAATTAACTTAGACTATGCCCAAAAAATCAAAAATGCCCACAGTTCAACCTATTTATATGTCGCCAATAACCAAGGTGATATGGTAACTGCTATTAATGACATGACTATTGTTAATCAAATGACGCCTAATTTTTTAGAAGAAAGACTACCCTTTATCAATCAAGCTGAAATTGTTGTCATTGATGGTAATATTTCTCAAGAATCCATTGAATTTTTAGCAAAAAATGTAGTACCACCAATTTTTGTTGATCCTGTTTCACTTGCTAAAGTTGAACGTTTTGAAAATGTCCTCAATAGAATTGATACACTTAAACCGAATGATTTAGAAGCAGAACTCTTAACCGGGATCAAAGTAACTGATATAGAAACGGGAAAAGAAGCAGCCTTAACGCTTAACAAGCGAGGTGTTAAAAACGTCTTTATTTCTCTAGGATCTCAAGGGATTCTTTGTTCTAGACACGATGAAGAACCCACACTGATTCCACCTATAGCTAAAAAAATCATCAGTACTAATGGTGCGGGCGATTGTACCATGGCAACTATTGCATGGGCTCGGTTTTACTATGGAGATGTTTTGGCCTTAAAAGAAATCGGTCAAATATCTCAAGCTGCTGCCAGTATTACGATGGAATCACCATTAGCTGTATCAGAAGCTCTTAATATCAAAAACATTATTCACCGAACAACTAAATATATGGAAACCATTTAAAGGAGAAGATAATTATGGTAAAAAAACAAATCTATTCAATCGTAAATTTTAATGAAGCTGTTCAAACTATGGATGCGGGGGCTGATCATATCGGCTTAGTCCCTATGCAAACAGGAGGTATTCCTGCTCATCGTGTTCCTTTTGATGTCGTTGATAAAATTTTTGCTGAATGTAAAAAACGTGGAGTTAAATCAATCGCTATTATGTTAAATAAAGATATAGAAGAAATGTTTTTCATTATCAAACGTGTTAATCCAGATATCGTTCATATTGCGGGAATGGATTATACAGCAGATCAATCATTTGCAGATCGATTACGTAAAGAATGTCCTGGAGTCGAACTCATGCAAGCTGTTCTAGTAGCAGATGAAACAGCGATTGATCGAGCCAAAGAATATGCCAAATTTTGTGATTACATTTTAACTGATTCTGGTTTAGCTAAAGACACCGGCATTGGCGCTAGCGGCCTAACTCACGACTGGAGTATTGACCGAAAAATTGTCGAAACGGTTGGTATTCCTGTGATTATCGCTGGTGGATTAGGTGCTGAAAATGTCGCTGAATGTATTAAACAAATCCGCCCATTTGGTGTAGACTCACTAACAAAAACATCTTATAAATTTGAAGATGGTGTCACTGAAAAAAACATTCCCGAAGTTAAAAAATTCTGTGAACGTGCTGATCAAGCAGCTGCTGAAGTTGGCTTAAAATAAACTTAAAGGAGATCATACATTGAACTATAAATTAGAACAGCCTGTCAAAGTATTAGTGACAGATAACTTAGTTGAAACGACTTTAGAGGTTTTAGACGATCGTGATTACAACCATCCGATGATTGTTATTGATCAATTTTTATTACGTTCTAAAAATATTAACAATCTACTAGAAGCGATTAAAAAAAATTATAAATCTTATACTATTTATGATCAAGTTGTACCCAATCCACCTGTAAAATTAATCAATGACGGTGCAACTATTTTTACTGAAAATAAATGTGATTCGATTATTGCAATTGGTGGTGGTAGTGTTATTGATGCTGCTCGAGGAATTAACATCGTGCGTCATCTTGGCGGTAGTATTACTGATTATGCCTATGACAAAGAAATCACTACTTTTTGTCACGGCCTAATTGCAGTTCCTACAACTTCTGGTACTGGTAGTGAATTGTCTAACGCACTGATTGTGACAGATACTGACAAAAGTGAAAAAATGGCGATTTTAGCAAATGAAGCTGTTAGTGAAGTCGCTATTTTAAATCCCGACTTACTTCTTTCATTACCAAAACAGTTAACTATTTCAACTGGACTAGATGCATTTTCTCACGCTGCAGAGGCTTATACTTCAACCTTATCCACACCTGTTGTGGACGCAATTTGTGAAAAAATCATGTTTTTAATCTATAAGTATCTTCCATTAGCCGTTCAAGATGGACAAAACAAAGAAGCACGAGAAAGAATGATGGTTGCTGCGGCACTCGGTGGTTGGGTATTAAATAATGGTGGTACGCATGTCGGCCACTCACAAGCTCATATTGTCGGAGCAAAACTTGGTGTTCCTCATGGACAAGCCTGCGCTTACGCTTTACCAGGAACACTCAAAGCCACAGCTACTGTTAAACCTAAAAAAATTAAAGAAATTGGTTATATTTTAAATGCTTCCTTCCCAGAAAATGTGACTGATTTACAGATTGGTGAAATTACAGCTAATCAATACAGAGAATTTAGAGACACGATTTTAGGCTTAACTCCTTTTGAAGTATTAAATATTTCACGTGAGGACATCATTTCTTTATCAAAAGAAGTTCAGACTGAACGTTTTTCTGGTAACACTCCTTTTGAATTAACAGATGACATTATCCTAAAATTAATGACAGAATTTGGTTAAAATAAAAGTGATCCACTACTCAATAAATTTGAGATGGATCACTTTTTTGTTATATTAAAAGCCGAAGTAGGCTGATATCAAAAACAAAACTGGATAAAAGAAAATCATAATCATATGACAAGCAACAAATAAATATTTATATAGTCTAGATTTTATACCTATCGAGAATACTACCCCTATCATTCCTAGGACTGAGTTTATGAGTAGAAATCTACCACCAATTTCAGGACGATAATCAAGAAAATAAGACCAAACAATTACTACTTCTAAAATAAGCAAAGACACGCTTAAATTCTTATAGAGATCTTTCACTTTATTCATCTTCATCCACTCCTTTTAAGGTCCAAAAAGCAATGTTCCTAGAAAAAAGACCAATCCAATACTAATCGTAACAGATAAATTCATAAACATCAGGATACCTTTAACAACTTCTTTCTTTTCCTTTAGTGCTAATCCAACGCCTATAACACCTATTATAGGCGTTAGCAGAATAAATAACGGTGGACTATCTGGATTGTAGAAAAACAAATTTGGTATCCAGCATAAAATACCTAGAAAAAAACAAATGATACTAAGTTTAGACCAAAATGTTATGTTCATCACCAAAACCCTCTCTTACATATACCAATTTTATCATATTTTTTAATAAAGTTGAAATACTAATGTTTTTTTGGTAAAAATAAAAAAGACCAAACATTAATTTGATCTTTTTCATGTAATTATTTCTGCTCTTTTTTAACTGGTTTCTGATAAACAAAATCTGGGTTAATTTGCATGTCTAGTTCTTTAAAGGCTTTTTGCATGCGTCGTTCAACTTCAGCAATGCCTTCTTTGTCTAATTTTTTTATATCAGAAATATCAATCGGCTCACCAAATGCCATTGTCACACGTTTTTTAGTGAATAAAGCACCAAACGTTAATGGACCTTGATAAACAGCTGGTACAATTTTCACTTTTGCCATCTTCGCAATAACAGCTGCGCCACCTTTTAAATCGTCAGAATAGCGGCTTCCACTTGGAAATACCATGACACTTAAATCTGTATTTTTCAGTGCCCTAACTGGTGTTTTAATCGCGCTGGGTCCCGGATTATCTCGATCAACTGGGAATACATGGCATTTTTTAAGAATAAAACCTAAAAATTTATTATCAAATAATTCTTTTTTAGCCATAAATGAAAATTTTCTTGGCCAAGCCCCCATTGCAAAATAAAGAGGTTCAAACCATGTTCTATGTGGTCCTACTAATACATAATTTTCTTCTTTTGGTAGATTATTACGGCCAATATAACGGGCATTCGTGTTAATAAAAAATGTTAAAAAGCGTACAACGCCTAATAAAAATCGATACATGAATGTCATGTCCTTTCCTTTTAAATTCTTTATTAGTATGCCCAAAAATCGGAAAACATGCAAGCTTTTCTTATCCAAACTTATTCTAACATGCTATAATAAATTCACTGATTTGAAAGGAAGTTTTCAATGGATCATTTATTACAAGAAGGAGAAAGAATTGACCAGCTTGTCGCTCAAGGTGTTCAGATTATTCAAAGTCCTGATGTTTTTTCTTTTTCATTAGACGCTGTTTTATTAGCTCACTTTGCTTCGATTCCTAAACGAGGAACAATTATTGACTTTTGTTCTGGAAATGGAGCTGTTGCTCTTTTTATGTCTCCACGAACTCAAGCAACTATTGTTGGCATTGAACTCCAAGATCGCCTGGCGGATATGGGTAAAAGAAGCATTATTCTTAATCAATTAGAAAATCAATTAGAGATGAAACAACTAGATATTAAAGAAATTACGACTGAAATAAACAGTGACTCTGTGGATTTTATTACGTGCAATCCACCCTATTTTAAAGAACAACCAAATAGTAAAAAAAATCCAAATCCTTATTATGCTATTGCTCGCCATGAAATTCATTTACAACTAGACGATGTTTTTAATTCAGCGTCAAAAATTTTGAAAATGAATGGAAAAATCGCTATGGTGCACAGACCTGATCGCTTAATGGACATCTTAGATAGTATGAGACGACATCGCATTGCACCAAAACGAATTCAGTTTATCTATCCTAAAGAACATAAAGAAGCTAATACCATACTGATTGAAGGCATTAAAGATGGAAAAACGGACGGCTTAAAGATTTTACCGCCACTTTATGTTTATGGTGAGGACAATCAATACTTACCAGTTATTAAGGAGATGCTTCATGGAAGTAACTAAACAACACTACTTTTATGTCTTAGAATGTCAAGACCATACTTATTACGCAGGTTACACCACTGATTTAACTCGTCGATTAGAAGAACATAATAGCGGTAAAGGTGCTAAATATACTCGATTAGCTAAACGTCGACCAGCACAAATGATTCATCATGAAAGTTTTGATTCTAAGAGTGAGGCGATGAAGGCAGAGTACGCCTTTAAACAATTAACTAGAAAACAAAAAGAAACCTATTTACAAAAAATGTTATGAAAAAAGGCTTAACTTTTCTCATAACATTTTTTTATTTCTCAGCAAAAAAAGTCACTAATGAAGCACTTTCATTTTTCCCATACCCTATAGTGTAAGAAATATTGGTAAAGCCCACAGTAGTTAGTAGTGCTTCAAATTCTCTTATACCATACCAATACAGACAAAAATCAGAAATTTCAGTATCTTTAACTATGCCATCTTCTATTAATTCATAACGATGAATATAAGATACTTTTTGTTCATGCCAATCCATTTCTTTCGCTGTGCTTGTAAATAAAATCCCTTCATTATTTGATAAAGGAAAGTTAGAAATTAATACTTCACCAGGCGTAAACCAACTTGGTAATTCAATATCTAAAATTAACTTACCATTAGAAGTCAAATGATTTTTGAGTGATTTCAAGACATCTTTTATTATACCTCTAGGCAACAAGCAAAAGCTTCCTGTTGGCATAATAATCGATTCATATTTTTTTTCTAAATTTAACTTTGTTAAGTCACCTTTATAAATATTGCCAACAATATTTGCCTTCTCCATATTCACTCGGCATTGTTTTAACATCTCTGCTGATAAATCGACTCCTTCAACCTGTAAACCATCTTGAATAAAGGGAATCAGCATACGTCCTGTGCCTACACCAGCTTCCAAAATTAATCCCTTAACGCCTTTTAATTGTTCATAATAATACTCAATATCTCCGTCAATCGAACGTCCAACTGGTTTTGTAATCTCATACATCTTAGTACTTAATTTTCCATACTCAATAAACATCTAAATTCTCCTCACTCTGTTTACTTTATCTTAACATATAAAAAATAGAGTGGTCAAAAGTCGTTTTTCCTCCTAGCAACTGAAGGCAGAAGTAAACCATCACTTTTGGTGAACTTATCATGGAGTATGCTTTTTATCTCCTGACTATTTAAAATAATTCATATAAATAAAAATGAGGCTGACAGTGAAGTCGGCCTCTTATAATCAATCTAAGGGTTCGTAAAAATTCCCCATAATCGTAACATTCTCAGAAATACTAACAAAAGCTTTTGGATCAGAATCTCTCATAGCTACTTGAAGTAAAGGTAACTGATCCCGGGTCACAATCGTAATCAAAATCGTTTGCTCATTATGATTGAACGCCCCTTCTGCATTATTCAAAATCGTAATACCACGGCGAATTTTCTTTTGAACTTCATTCACCACTTCATCAGGTTTTGTTGTAACAATCATAATCTGCATTTTTTTCTGCCTTGTAAAAACCATATCTACCACTTTTCCATTAACAAAAATCGAAAAAGCACTGTAGAAAGCATATGGCCAGCCAAAAAGAAATCCAGAAGTCATGATAATACAAGCATTAAAAATAATATTTAAAGAACCAACATTTCTTCCAGTCATTTTTCGAATGGTCACACTTACGATATCCAGACCGCCTGAAGATAAACCACCTCTTAAAGCAAGTCCCACACCTAACCCGCAAATTGCCCCACCAAAAATAGCACAAATAATTGGGTCATCAGACAGACCTGTGACTGGGATAATCTGAATAAAAAATGACGTCATAAAAACAGAAATCATTGTAAAAACAGTAAATTTCTTACTAATTTTAAACCACGATAATATAAATAATGGGATATTTAAAGCATATAAAACAACTGACATCGGCAACTGAACTTGTCCCAAATCTTCTGATAAAGTAACAATAATTTGTCCTAAACCTGTCACACCACTTGCATAAATATGTCCTGGTTGCCAGAACATATTTAAGGCAACAGCTTGTAACATACCATTAATAACCGCCATTGATATTTTTTCTGTGTACTCATTTTCAATAAATAGGTCTTTAATTTCCTTTATTTTTAACATTTCCTTATGAACTCCTTTAGGTAAAAGAACATTAGTCACTTCTTAAAAATTAATTATTTTTCGTCCGTTGTAATATTCAAGTGCAGCTCTGCTAATTGATCTTCTGATACTGTTCCAGGCGCATTTGTCATCAAGTCAACTCCGCGATTATTTTTAGGGAACGCAATCACTTCACGAATGTTATCTTTTTTGGCTAATAACATAATTAAGCGATCTAACCCTAAAGCAATTCCCCCATGTGGTGGGAAGCCATATTCTAAAGCATCCATCAAGAAACCAAACTGTTCTTGGGCTGATTCTTTCGTGAATCCTAGTGCTTTAAACATGTCTTCTTGAACCTCACGTTGGTAAATCCTTAAAGAACCGCCACCTAATTCGTAACCATTTAAGACAATGTCATATGCTTCTGCGTAGACTTTTTCAGGATTTGTTTTAAGTAATTCAACATCACTTACTTTTGGCATAGTGAATGGATGGTGAGCTGCCGTGTAACGACCTGCTTCTTCATCATATTCAAGCAATGGCCAATCAACGACCCATAGGAAATTAAAGGTATCATTATCAATTAAACCTAACTCTTGAGCCAAACGATTTCTTAAAGCACCTAGTGACGCTGCGACGACTTCTTTTTTGTCGGCAACAAACATTAATAAATCGCCCACTTCAGCATTTGTTGCTTCAATAATTTTTTCTGAATGATCCACTAAGAATTTAGCAATTGGACCTTTCAAGCCATCTTCTTCAACTTTCACCCATGCAAGACCTTTAGCACCAAATTGTGCTAACCATTGACCTAATTGATCCATGTCTTTTCTTGAATAGTTACCAGCAGCACCTTTAGCATTTAACGCTTTAACTGCACCACCATTTTCTAAAGCTGATTGGAACACTTTAAATTCGATGTCAGAAACAGCTTCCTTCATCTCAATTAATTCCATTTCAAAACGAGTATCTGGTTTATCGACACCAAAACGTGCCATCGCATTATCATAACTCATACGTGGGAATGGTAAGACAACCTCTTGTCCCATGACTTCTTTCATGACTTTAGCTAACATATTTTCTGTGTACGTTTGGATTTCTTCTGCTGATAAGAAACTCGTTTCGATATCGACTTGTGTAAATTCTGGCTGACGGTCACCACGTAAATCTTCATCTCTAAAACAACGAACGATTTGGTAATACTTATCAATTCCAGCACCCATTAACAATTGTTTGGTTGTTTGTGGTGATTGTGGTAAAGCATAAAAATGACCATCATGGACACGAGATGGCACCAAGTAATCACGAGCCCCTTCTGGTGTTGATTTATTTAGAAAAGGTGTTTCAACTTCCATAAAGGCATTGTCATTTAAGAAATTACGCATCACTTGACTTGTTTGATGACGTAATTTTAAATTATTAAACATTTCAGGGCGACGAATATCCATGAAACGGTATTTCATACGTGTATCTTCATTCACTGTTTGATTATCATCAATCACAAATGGTGGTGTTTTGGCTTCGTTATAAATCACGATATCAGTCGCAATAATTTCAAATTCACCTGTTTTCATATTAGGGTTAATCGCACTTTCACGTTTCACCACTTTACCTGTTACACCAATAACAAACTCACTACGACATTTGTCAGCAATTGCTAACGCTTCTTTAGATGTTTCAGGATTAAAGACGATTTGAACGATGCCTTCACGGTCGCGTAAGTCAATAAAGATTAAGCCACCTAAGTCACGTCTTTTTTGAACCCACCCTTTAACTGTTACTTCTTGTTCTAAATGCTCAGATGAAACTAATCCACAATAGGTTGTTCTTTTTTCCATTTTATAAAACTCCTTTATCATTTTTTACGTACAAAAAAAGTCCTTGTCAAAAAACAAGGACGAATGACTTCTCACACGTGGTACCACCTAAAATTCGAGAAGTACGCACACTTCTCCTCTTCATACGATTAACGCTCGTAACGGAATGACTTTTAATCATTCATCTCCAGAGTGTCTACACTTTTTTTAGATTAATTTCAGCAAATTTAATCTTCTCTTTGAGTAAAAAAGTTCTTTCTCTTTCACGGATATTATAACTAAAAATTACTAGAAAAACACCTAAAAGTCAAGGGGTTTTATAACAATTTTTCAAGACTACTTTTATTTTCTGTTTTTTGCTATAATTGACTTTACATAAAAATAAATTATTGGGGTAGTTAATGTGAGGAATACAAATACAAGTAAAAATACATTAAAGCTTTTACTCTTTAATCTTCTAATTGTCGGAATGGTCTTTGCTGGTTTTTACTTCATGCGTGGAACCAATCAAATAGTCGAAGTGCAAACTGTTGCTCTCAACGTTCGTGATAATCCTTCTGTTACATCTCATGTTATCACGCAAATCCATCAGGAAGACCGTGTGACCATTAAAGAGAAAAAGAATGGCTGGTATAGGATTCAAACATCTGAAAAGACTGAAGGCTGGGTTGCTGAGTGGCTAATTTTCGATGGTAAATCAGGACCTTATACTTATCTTCCAGGGATCATCACACAACGAAATACTGAATTAAAAAAAAGTAACACTGAAGATAGTAAAACAATCACCACTTTAAAGAAGAAACAAAAAATAATGGTTACTTTAGAATTAAATGGTTGGAGCCGAATATACGCTGACGAAACGTATGGCTGGGTTCCTACTGAAGCTATTCGAATCAGAAAAAATCAACAACCTAAATTCGAATTGGACGAAACACTTCAAGTTACATTTGATAATGCACCACTTTATTCAAAGAATTCAGAAAAAAGTACTCCTTTAGCAACTTTACACTATGCTGAAAAAGTGACTTTAAAAGCTGTAGAAGATAACTGGTATCAAGTCAGAACTGAAAATGGCAAGACTGGTTATTTAAGAAGCTGGGAAGTGACTGATAATAAACTAAGCGAAAAAGACAAGCGACCTGATGAGCCAATGTCTGAATATGTCGTGATTCTTGATCCAGGTCATGGTGGTAACGATCCAGGTGCGAATACAAATGATGAAAAAGTCTACGAAAAAGAACTGACTCTAAAAACTGCCAAAGTAGTAAAAGAAGAATTAGAAAATTCTGGGTATAGCGTTTTAATGACGCGTTCAACTGATACTTTTGTTCCTCTATCTAAAATCGCAGATCTTAGTAATGAAAGCAATGCAGATATCTTTATTAGTTTCCATTACGACTCAACCGGAAATCCAAATGAAGGGTCTGGCACCACTACTTTTTATCGTAATAAAAATGGTCAAGCTTTAGCGCAGTCTATTAATGATCAAATCGCCAATACTTTACCTCTTGAAAATAGAGGCTTTGGTGTACAAGATTATCAAGTGCTTAGAGAAAATAAAAAACCAGCTGTATTATTAGAGCTTGGCTATATTAATAATGATTCCGATGCTGCCTATGCTCAAAGTAATAAATACCATAAAAAAGTAGGCGAAGCCGTTTATCATGGTGCTACTAATTATTTTTTAGAATTAAATAAAAAAAATTAAACAAAAAGGTCGACCGTCATAATTGGCGATTGACCTTTTTGATTTTTTATTCACTTTTTTAAGCAATAACACCCCATAAAAGAGCTGCTAATAAACCACCTAACATAGGTCCTACAATCGGTACCCATGAATAACCCCAATCAGATTCCCCTTTATTTTTAATCGGCAATAATTGGTGAGCAATACGTGGTCCTAAATCCCTAGCTGGGTTGATGGCATATCCTGTTGGTCCTCCTAATGATAAACCAAGAGATAAAATTAAAACACCTACAACTAGTGGATTTAAACCATCTGCAAAAGTATATTTTGAAAATGATAATAAGGTAAAGACTAAGACAAACGTACCAATTAACTCAGTAATCATATTTGAAATTGGACGTCTAATAGCTGGTCCAGTTGCAAATGTTCCTAAAATAGCCGCTTGATCTTCTGTTTCATCATAATGAGGTAAGTACGTAATATAAACTAAAATAGCTCCTACAATCCCCCCTACAATTTGAGCAATAATAAATGGAATAACTAAATTCCAAGAAAAATTACCTGCAACAGCCATCCCGAATGTTACTGCTGGGTTTAAATGAGCTGGTCCCATAAAACTTGAAACGTAGACAGCCATTGTTACTGCTGCTCCCCAACCAAGGGTAATAACAACCCATCCAGCACCTTCTGCCTTACTTTTCTTCAAGCAAACCGCTGCTACTACACCATTACCTAATAAGACCAAAATTAATGTTCCTAAAAACTCACTAAAAATCTGTAAAGTATCCCCGCTCATATCCATCTCTCCTTCAAATTAAGTGATGCTTCTTATTTTTTTATCCTCTTAAACATTTGTGTCGCAGCAACCGCATCTTTCCAACCTGAATATAGATCATCACGTTCTTCAGATACCATGTTAGGTTTAAACGTAGATCCTTCACCTTGGAATTGTTGTAGATCTTCTAAATCTTTCCAGAAACCAACTGCAAGTCCTGCTAGATAAGCTGCTCCTAAAGCTGTTGTTTCTAAGTTAGGCGCACGTGTTACATTGGTATCTAAAATATCTGCTTGGAACTGCATCAATGTATCATTTTTAGCTGCTCCTCCATCGACTTTAAGAACAGGAATCTCAATACCAGAATCTTCCTTCATTGCATCAATGACATCTTTTGATTGGTAGGCAATGGATTGAAGTGTTGCTTTAACAAAATCTTCTTTTGTTGTCCCACGAGTCAAACCAAAAACTGATCCTCGAGCATCTGAATCCCAGTAAGGGGCTCCCAATCCAGTAAAGGCTGGTACCACATAAACACTATTATCTCCTGTTGATGCCTTAGCTAGATTTTCCGATTCTGGTGCTGAATCAAACATTCTTAATCCATCACGTAACCACTGAATAGCAGACCCAGCCACAAAAACACTACCTTCTAAGGCATAGTAAACTTTGCCATTAATTCCATATCCAATAGTTGTTAATAAATTATTTTTAGAGATTTGAGGCTTCTCACCTGTATTCATAACAATAAATGCGCCTGTACCATAAGTATTTTTAATCATACCTGGCTCAAAGGCTAACTGTCCAAATAATGCTGCTTGTTGATCTCCTGCCATACCAGCAATTGGTACTTCATTTCCATAGAAATGGTAACTTTGAGTATAACCATAAATTTCTGAGTTACTTTTAACTTCTGGAAGTAAAGCACTTGGAATATTTAATAAATCTAAAATTTCTTGATCCCATTTTAAATCCATGATATTGTACATCATTGTTCTAGCAGCATTCGAGTAATCTGTTACATGGACATTCCCATCAGTTAATTTCCACAATAACCATGTATCGATCGTTCCAAAAGCCAGTTCTCCTTTTTCAGCTCTTTCTTGCGCTCCTTCAACATGATCTAAAATCCAACGTACTTTAGTTGCTGAGAAATAAGCATCGACAACTAGTCCTGTTTTACGATGAATCATGTCAGCATGTCCAGCTTCTTTTAGCTGATCTGCAATAGGTGCTGATTGACGAGATTGCCAAACAATCGCATTATAGATTGGTTTACCTGTCTCACGATCCCAAATGACTGTTGTTTCACGCTGATTGGTTATTCCGATCCCTTTAATCTTATCTGGTCCTACACCCGACTCAATCAAAGCACCTGCAATAACAGATTGAACAGAATTCCAAATTTCATTAGCATTATGCTCTACCCAACCGGACTCTGGAAAGATCTGTGTGAATTCTTTTTGTGAACTACCTACCTTATTTCCTGCCTTATCAAAAATGATTGCTCTTGAACTTGTTGTACCTTGGTCGATTGCCATAATGTATTGTTGTTCTGTCATATTTCTTCCTCCTCTAAAAGATAACGCTTTCTTTTGATAATTATATCATACCATTTTTTCACAATTTGAGTAGTCTTATACCAAAAAAAAATAAAAAGAAATTGAAAAAACTAACTAGATTAGCTTTTTCAATTTCTTTATTTATGTTCAGTATCAAAAAATATTGTAACAGGTCCATCATTCTCAAGAGTTATAGACATATGTGCACCAAACTCACCTTCTACTACTTCTAAATTGTTTTTTCTTAGCTCATTATTAAAGTATTGGTATAGTTCCAATGCTTGATCTGGATGAGCTGACTTAGAAAAACTTGGTCGGTTACCTTTTTTGGTATCAGCTAGCAACGTGAATTGAGAAATCGAAAGAATTTTACCTCCTACTTGATGGATATCTAAATTCATTTTTTCAGCTTCATCCTCAAAAATACGCAGCTGACTAATTTTTTTAGCTAAATAATCAGCTTCTTTTTCAGTGTCACCTTCTTTAATTCCTACTAGTAAGACATACCCTTGCTCGATTTTACCTAATTCCTTATTTTCAACAACGACATTGCCATGATTAACTTTCTGTAGAACAACTCTCATTGTATCCTCCTTTAACCATTCGTCCGACGAACACTATAGACTTCTGGAACAGCTTTTATTTTTTCTACAATCTGTTCTAGGTGATTTAAATTTTGAATAGATACAGTTAAGTGAATAACTGCCATTTTATTTTTAGTTGGTTTTGCTTCAACACCTATTAAACGTTTTGTATGAGCATTAACCACCAACAAAACATCATTTAACAAGCCACTGCGATTATAGCCATATATTTCTAAATCAGCATTATACTCTTGCTTACTATTGGCATCAGTGTCTTCCCAATCAACATCAATCTGACGATTTTGGACATCTGGCGAACTATTCATATTGGCACAATCTTTACGATGGATTGAAATTCCACGCCCTTTAGTAATGTAGCCCACAATGTCATCCCCAGGAACCGGATTACAACAACGACTAATTCGAACCAATAAATTATCGGCACCTTGAATAACAACGCCACCTTCATGACGGATTTTCATTTTTGTTGTGTCTTTCTTCTGAACAGGTTGTGTCATTAACTCTTCGGCTTCTTCTTGTTGTTTTTTTACGCCACGTTCTTTTCGCTCTTTTTCTGTTAAACGATTATAAACAACTTGAGTCGTTACTTCGCCAAAACCAATAGATGCGTATAAATCGTCCACCGTTTGATAGTTAAATCGCTCAATTGCATCTGCCATTTTTTCTTTTGTTAAGAAATCTTTAGGTGCAAAATCATTCTCTAATAATTGCTTCTCTAGTGAGGTACGGCCTTTATGAACGTTTTCGTCACGATCCTTATCTTTAAAGAATCGCTTAATTTTGTTTTTTGCTCGACTTGTTGCCACTAAATTGACCCAATCACGACTTGGACCAAAAGAATTAGCTGATGTTAATATTTCAATTATGTCTCCATTTTTTAATTTATAATCAAGTGGCACCATTTTTCCGTTTACCTTAACACCAGTTGTTTTATTCCCAACTTCTGTATGGATATTATAGGCAAAATCAAGTGGTCCAGAACCTTTCGGTAATTCGGTCACATCTCCTTTTGGTGTAAAAACATAGACCTTATCACTGAATATCTCACCTTTAACATTTTCCATAAAATCTGAGGCGTTATAGCCTTCATCTTGAAGTTCAATAATTTCACGTAATAAACTAATTTGATTGGCATTATTATCTTCTTGTTTTTCTGTTTTACCTTCTTTATATGCCCAATGAGCAGCTACCCCAAATTCAGCAATTTGATGCATTTCATGCGTTCTTATTTGAATCTCAATGGGATTTCCCTTAGGACCAATCACTGTTGTATGAAGAGATTGATACATATTACTCTTAGGAACTGCGATATAATCTTTAAATCTGCCTGGCAATGGTTTCCACTTGGTATGGATGGCTCCCAAAACAGCGTAACAGTCTTTAATCGAATCGACTAACACACGAATAGCCAACAAATCATATATTTCAGCAAATTCTTTTTTCTTATCCTTCATTTTACGGTAAATAGAATAAATATGTTTTGGACGACCATAAATTTCAGCCTCCATACTCATCTCTTTAGTTGCTTCTTCAATTTCTTCTACGGTTTGATTAACATACATTTCACGCTCGCCACGTTTTGAATTCATCAAATGAACAATACGGTAATACTGTCTTGGATTTAAATAACGAAGAGAACGATCTTCTAATTCCCACTTAATTAAGCTAATTCCTAAACGATGAGCAAGTGGCGCATATATTTCCAAGGTTTCTTTAGCAATCCTACGTTGCTTATCTTCTCTTAAATGGTTAAGTGTTCGCATATTATGAACTCTATCTGCCAATTTAACCATGATAACGCGTAAATCTTGAGACATGGCAAGTAACATTTTGCGATGATTTTCTGCTAGTTGTTCTTCATGAGATTTATACTTAATTTTACCTAATTTTGTCACACCATCAACTAGCATGGCAACATCTGGACCAAACGCTTCTTCTAAGTCTCTTAGTGTTACTTCTGTGTCTTCAACAACGTCATGTAAAAAACCGGTAGCAACTGTGTGCGGGTCCATCTTTAACTCAGCCAAAATACCTGCTACTTGGATTGGATGATTAATGTATGGTTCTCCTGATTGTCTAAATTGACTAGAATGGGCATCCGTTGCATAATTACATGCTTTTTGAACAAAATCTACATGTTCTTGGCTCATATAACTGGCAACAATTTTCATCACGTCTTGATCCGTTAATACTTTATCTTTTGGCATATGACCCCTCCTTTTTAATATTAAAAAAAAGTACTATTGCAGTACTTTTACTGTTTTAAATTATACTAATTATACTCACTTTATTTTGTTATTTCAATCATTTAAAGCAAGAGTTTTATGATACTTTCTCAAAAACATTCATAGATATCTATGAATGTTTTTGATTTTATGTTAATATACACTAAAATAATAATGCTTTTTAGAAAGGTGAGCACACTATGTCAGTTCCTCATAAGAACACTGCCTTAAAAAATATGGAGAATTTTGACCCCAAAAGAATGAGTACTTTTTTCAAAATAATGTCCGAAGAAATCCGTTTTAAATTAACGTTTATTCTAGCTTATGAAGGTGAAATGTGTGTCAGTGATTTAGCTAAATATACAGAAACTTCAATTTCTACTACGTCACATCATTTACAAATTCTCAAAAAAAATGGAATTATTGAAAGTAGACGTGAAGGAAAACAAATTTTTTATTTTATCCAAAATAAACGTGTTCTTCATTTTATAAAAATTGGTTTAGATTTTAGTGATCTTCCAAAATAATTTTTCAGAAAGGCGATGAGTAGAATGAAAAAAAATAGTTTAGTCATAAGAATTATATTTTATGGTCTTATTTTAAGTAGTATTATCGGTATTATTTCTTTTATTTTTATTTTTTTAGAAAGCAATATTTCTCATTATGTTTGGGGTGAATTCCTACCAAATTTACCTTTTAAAACTACTTTTACTTTCATTTTTTGTTTAATAGGAGGCTTTTTAGTCGGAAAATTGAGAGAGGCGTGGGGAGATTATCCAGAAACTGCCCATCATACTATTGAAGATTTAAAAAAACATCGAACAGTCAATTATCGGCCTGTTTTTAAAAGTTTATCTGTTGCTCTTTTAATTTTAATTTTTGGGGCAGGTGTTGGACCTGAGGCGGCACTTTTAAGCGCCATTGTTATGTTGTCTATCTGGGAAGCAGATAAGATGCGCTATTTATTCTTTAATCAGGAATTTCTTTTACAACTTCCTCCTACTGAAAGAATGAAACGAATGCTCCACCCAACAAAATACCTAGTTACTTTTAATTCAGAAACAGCTTTTAAAGACGAACACTTGCTAACAACTAAGAAAAATATCAATCGTTTTTTTATCATTAATGGACTAATTAGTTTTATAATATTAATGAAACTTACCAAGCAACCTTCTTTTATTAGTAACATGGGTGAGTCTAACTGGCAATTAAAAGAAATTATTTTATTAATTCCTTTAATTATTTTAGGTCTATTTTCTGGAAAAACATACCGTATCTTCCAAAAAAAAATGAAGGTTTGGTTTTCTTTCTGGCCCGATAAACCTGTTCATAAAGCACTAATTGGGTCTATTGCTATTTTCTTAATTGGAACCTTTACACCTAATTTATTATTTTCAGGTCAAGTAACACTAGGAGATGTTCCAACTCAGCATGCTAAATTTTCAATCTTACTCTTAATTTTGGCTGTTATAATTAAATTAGTATTTTTACAAATTTGTCTTAATACTGGTTGGATTGGTGGAGATATTTTCCCAATTGTTTTCTCTTCTATTTTGTTTGGTTTTGCTATTTCTCAATTAATGCCAACATTTGATGCTATCTTTATTGTCGCAACTATTGCAACTGCTATGGCAGTAACCATCTTAGAAGCTCCTATAGGCATTGCTATCTTCACCGCTTTATTTTTCCCACTCCATGTCTTACCCATCATTTTAGCAACAGCCATTATTTTAAAATTTGCTAAACAAGCTATCACTAAAATGAAAACAACGAAAGGAATTAACTGATGTTTGGTTTACTACTTGGATTTAAACGTCTTGGTCAGTGTTTAGCACGTTGTTTTAAAAAAGACGAAGTCAAAGCTTTACTGATTACAACTGGCTCTGTCCTTTTACTTGGGACTATTTTTTACCATAATGTAGAAAAAATGGCTTATATTGATTCTTTTTATTTTAGTTTTGTGACTTTAGCTACGATTGGTTATGGTGACTTATATCCTGTGACAGTTCTTGGAAAGTTGTTCACTGTTGTTTATAGTATTTTAGGTCTTGGTCTAGTTAGCTTGTCTGCAGGCATTATTGCTCGAGAAGTGATTCAACTTAGACAAAATGATACAAGTGAAGACAAAGAAAAAAGAACCGATGACAAATAATGTCGTTGGTTCTTTTTTAGATTCTTATTTTTCAAGTTCGTTTCGAATCGCTAGCATCTCTTCTTCTAAAATAGATAAGGATTGAGCCGTTCTTTCTAATCTATGCGAAAGATTTTCATCACTCACACCTTCCTTGTATCTTAAACCATGTTCCAAACTTGCCCAATAATCCATAGCGATGGTTCTAAATTGAATTTCTACTTTAATATGCTTGGTTTCTTTAAAGAAGAATACTGGAATTTCTAAAATTACATGTAAACTCCGATAACCACTTGGCTTAGGCTTTTTTATGTAGTCTTTCACTTCTAGCACATTAATGTCTGTTTGTTCTGATAATGACTCTAACACCATATAAATATCGTCTGCGTAAGCACAAATCACTCGAATCCCAGCCACATCCGCTAACTCTTTTGAAACAATCTCATCAGAAAATGGTACTCCTTTACGATCTAGTTTTAAGACAATACTCTTTAATGTTTTTACCCGACTTTGAATTTGATGAATCGTATTGTTCCGCCCTACATTGGATGAACTACTTAATTCACGGTCAATAATTTTTAACTTTGTTTCCACTTCATCAATCGCTGATTGGTAGTAAATGGTTAACTTTCGGTAAGTTTCTAAAGCACCTACATAGGAATGAGATTTAGGATCTGAATCATTCACTAATTTTTTTAAATCACTTGTCGAATATTCCATACTTTACACCTCTTCTAATCTTATGTCTTTATCATACCTTGTTTATATGAATTTTTCTCGATTAATCAGAGTGGTGAAAATAGCGTTTAGCTCCAAGCAGCTGGAGGAAATAAAAAACAATCGATGCACTTTTCGATTAATTTTTATTTTTGAAGCTGTCGCGGGAGCTGCTATTTGAACCCGGACTAAAATCAGAGTGGTGAAAAAGGTGCTTTGCTCCAAGCAGCTGGAGGAAGTAATAATTCATTAACATTTAGATTATTATAAGGACTAGTTTATCTACAACATTCTCTCTTGGAAAAATCGATCTAAATAATGAGCTAAATTAGAAATATCCTCAATTGTGAGTTCAGTAATCATTCTAAATTCTTCTTCTGAAGCTAGTTTCATGTAGCCAGTATATTTATTGTTTTTTTCGTAATGTTGATCCATTCTATCTCTAGCTACTTTAGGAATAATTTCATAATTTATACGGAATGGGTAACTCTTGCCAAAACGCCATTGTAAGTTTCCTTCAAAGGATTCTACTCCTTCTTTTATGATTTGATGGTGCGTTTCTGTATTTTCATCTTCATTTAAACTAAAGTATAAAGACGGAATTTGCTTGTTTTTACAACCTGGAGTATAAATCAAACCACAGTTAGTTTGAACGCTAAAATAGTCAATCAGTATTTCAGTTATTTTTTTCTGTGTCTGTTTCATTATTCTTACCTCCAATTTTTTAGATTAGTTATCCTCAATAAGAATATACGTGGTTCATTTTAGATTTAGCTATTTTTAACAAAAAAACATCAGCAACAAAGCTACCTCTTGAGGTAACTTCATTACTGATGTCTCTTTATTTACAGTATATGCTCTTTAAAATATTTCTCTAAATGAGTATAGAGACTAGGTATATCTGCTATAGCTTGTTCTATCGTTACTTTATATTCTTCCTCTGTTAGAAGATTTCCATATCCTACATACTCATTTGTTTTTTCATAATATTGATCCATTTTTTCTCTTACTATCTTGGGAACAATCTCATAGTTAATACGAGAAGGATACGATCGACCAAAACGCCATTGCAAAGTTCCTTCAAAGGATTCCACCGCCTCCTTAATTATTTGATTATGTTTTTCTGTATTTTCATCTTCATTTAATCCAAAATATAATGCTGGAATAAGTTTTTGTTGATTTTCAGACTCAAACATTACAATTCGTCTAATTCGTATATTGAAAGTTTTAAAAAATAATTCACCAATAATTTTATTTGTGTCATCCATTCTTTTTTCCTCCTAATTTATATTGGACGTTCATATACATTTATCTTTTTACTATTAATTGATTGTAAATCTTTAAAATATACACTTTTATTTATAGGTGTTATCGAATATCTTGGATCATAAATCATACCATTATGAGTATAAACAACATGATAAACAAAATTCCCTGTTATTTCACCATATTCTCTCAAATAAAAAACTCCTTTATCTTCTGCTTCTATCCAATAATAACTTCCCCTAGGATCTATTTCAGCTAACTCTTCAGCAATTTCAGAGCAGTCTAAATTTAGAGTTGGATCTTGATATCTTGGATCTTTCATTTTTTCATTTAAATCATCTTCAACCCAACTTCCATACTCATAACCTCTAACTTTTGGCATGGTCAACGTTAAGTTACTCGTATCTGGAACATTGGCTGAATAAACTGCTGCTGTAGCTGTGACTACATAGATAATCCCCATCCAAATTAATGCATCATCAATTCCTACCACTCTTTGCTGTGGACCATCTTCTAATGAGAAGATTTTTTTATTGGAATGAAAATGTTCTTGTCCGATATATTGCATTGTATTGGTGCGGGCATTATTTACAAGAGAAATTGGTCCCAGATTAGTTACACCGGGATGACTTAAAACTGGTTGCTTAAACAGATGATTTCTACCGTATAAGTCATCTAATTCATTAAAATTGGTAGGACTATTGTTCCAAATACCAACTAAAGTATTATTTACTACAACTGAAGTGTTGTCTCCATTTTTTCTATGGTATGGTTGATATAAATCTGTTAATTGCTGACTATACCGTCCATCCATAAAAATATCGGTTCGTTCTGCATTCGAATTAACGTGTAGACGAGAATTATCAAAAGTTCCCCTTACCATTTGGAAGGTAGTTTCTGAATTAATTCCTGTCACTGAAATATAATAATCGCCAGCTGGTAAGTCTAATTTATCACTTGTATCTTTTTTTAGATAGTTAATATCAAACAGTTTTTGATCTTGCTTATTATATACACGTAATCGGGCACTATTGTCAATATCAATATTCAACCGCGTTGTCTCTCTTAGAGAAAGTGAATAATGTTGGTCTTTGGAAGTAGTATGTCCTTCGCTAAAGAATCGCCAATCTCTTATCGCATTATTTATTTTAGCTACATATAAGTCTACTTCTTTTTCTTCCACAATAGATATTTCACTATTGGTCCAAAAATCAAGCCAATTTAAATAATAGTCTAATCCCTGTCCAATACACGGATTTTTATCTTTCTCTACATCATAAAAAGTATAAAATTCAGAATAAAATCCATATTGGTAGTATGCACTATCGTAGTCTGATTTTCTTAAGTTACCTGGATCACCACCTAGTTTTGAAAACCCATGATGATCTAATCCTTGCTTCGGAAAATAATTATTCATTTTCAATGTTTTGGTATAGGCAATTTTGCCATTAGGAGCTTTAATTAAAAAATAAAAATTGTTTCTCAAAGTAAAATCATTACCGGTTGTATTTAGATTAGCTTTTATATCATCTGTTACATATTTTTTGTTAGCTGGGTTATACTCTATTCCTGTATTTAACGTTCTAACATGATTATCCATATCTAACTGAGAATTTTGTTTAACAATCTGAATATTAGCATCTGACCAAAAGAATAGCCAATTCAAATAATAGTCTAACCCTTTTCCAACACAAGGATTGTTATCTTTTGTGACATCGTAAAATTTAAAGAAATCAGATCTAAAGTTATATTGATAGCACTTAGCACCATAGGTCGATTCCCTTATATTCCCTGTATCTCCACCCAGCTTATAGAAACCATGATGATCTAATGTCTGTTTTTGAAAATAATTATTCATTTTTATAGAGCTAGTATATGAATATTTACCATTTGGTGACTGAATTAAAAAGTAATAATTATTTTTCAGAGTAAAATCATTAAACGTTGTAGTTAGATTTGCTTTTATTTCATCTGTCACATATTTTTTATTGGCTGGTTTATATTCAATGCCAGTATTTAGTTTTCTGACATAATTATCCATATCTGTTTGTGTTTCTTCTGCTACAATTTGAATATTCGCATCTGACCAAAAGAATAACCAATTTAGATAATAATCTAAGTCTTTTCCCACACATGGATTACTATCTTTTGTAACATCATAAAATTTAAAGAAATCAGACCTAAAATTATACTGATAATATCCAGTACCAAATGCTGTTTTCCTTATATTTCCCGTATCTCCTCCAAGTCTTGAAAAACTATGAAGATCTAAAGTTTGTTTGGTAAAAAAATTATTCATTTGTAATGAGCGAGCATAAGAATATTTACCATTTGGAGACTGGATCAAAAAATAATATTTATTCCTTAATGTGAAATCTTTACCACTAGCTGAAAGATTGGCTTTGATATCATCTGTCACATATTTTTTATTCGCTGGTCGATATTCAATACCGGTGTTTAATTTTCTGACATAGTTATCCATATCAGTTTGAGAATCTTGTTTGACTATTTTTATATTCGCATCTGACCAAAAGAATAGCCAATTTAGATAATAGTCTAAGTCTTTTCCAGTACAAGGATTTATATCTTTGGTAACATCGTAAAATTTAAAGAAATCAGACCTAAAATTATACTGATAATAAATATTACCAAATGTTGATTTTCTTATATTTCCTGTATCTCCCCCCAGTCTTGAAAAAGTATGATGATCTAAAGTCTGTTTGGTAAAAAAATTATTCATTTGTAATGAGCGAGTATAGGAGTATTTACCATTTGGAGCCTGAACCAAAAAATAATAATTGTTTTTTAAAGTGAAATCTCGATTACTTGTAGTTAAATTTGCTTTGATATCATCTGTCACATATTTTTTATTAGCTGGTCGGTACTCGATACCAGTATTTAATTTTCTAACATAGTTATCCATATCTAACTGCGAGTCTTGTTTAACTATTTTTATGTTGGCATCTGACCAGAAGAATAACCAATTTAGATAGCCATCTAAATCTTTTTCTGTACATGGATTACTATCTCTTTTGACGTCATAAAATTTATAAAATTCATCTTTAAACTTATATTGACTACATTTTGGACTATATGTTGATTGTTTTATATTACCCGTATCTCCTCCAATTTTAAAAAATCCATGATGATCCAAATCTTGTTTATAAAAAGAATTATTCATTTTCAGAGAATTAGTATATGAATATTTACCATTCGGTGATTTAACTAAAAAATAATAATCATTTTTTAAATAAAAGGAATTGTTACTAGTTGTTAAATTAGCTTTGATATCATCTGTCACATATTTTTTATTGGCTGGTCTGTACTCGATACCAGTATTTAATTTTCTAACATAATTATCCATATCTAGCTGTGAGTCTTGTTTAACTATTTTTATGTTGGCATCTGACCAATAAAATAGCCAATTCAGATAATAATTTAGACTTTTTCCTTCACAAGGGTTTTTATCTTTAGATACATTATAATACTGATAAAATCCTGATCTAAATCCATATTTAGAGTAATTAGAGTCAAATGAAGATTGTTTTATATTTCCCGTATCACCGCCAAGTTTTTTAAAAACTTGATGATCTAATGGCTGATTTCTAAAATAATTATTCATTATTAGTGAACGAGTATAAGAGTACTTGCCATTTGGGGATCTAACTAAAAAGTAATAATTATTTTGAAAGAAATGCTGATTTGAACGAGAGACTAAGTTTGCTTTCATATCTGATGTTACATATTGTCCGTTTCCCCACTCATTATCATTACTTCTTACTTCTACTTCTCTATTTAATTCGTCACTTTCATTTTTTGCTTCTGAATTATCACTATCTGCAGAAATTATCGGATTATCAATGACGCTACTGTCTGTTGCATTACTCTCTTTTGTACTATTTGTTGTTATCTCCTCTTTGTCGCCTTGACTCTTCGTTTGATTTTCTTCCAAATAAATACTCTCTTGATTGCCTGTATCTTTTATTTCCAATCTTTCCGATGAGTCTACTTCAGTTTCATTATTTAAGTAATTAGTTAAATTCTCTTTAGAATCAAAAATATTATAGCTAGATTTACTATCGTTTTTTACTGATAGCTTTTCTATTTTCTTATCTACTTCGTCACTAATTTCCGAATCACTAGAGAAATTAAAATTTGTTTTCTCTGCTTTTCCTATTATTTGGGTTTTATACTCGATAAAAAGAATGTTTTCTTTAGTATCCTTACTATGATTGAACTTTTTAAATGATTCGACTACAGCTTCATTTTCCAGACTATATTCTTTTGTTTGGCTATTAAATTTAACCAAATCAGACAATTCGTTTTCAACTAAAATAGGATAATAAGCATTTTCTAAGATGACTTCTTCATCTATGTTCAGTAATTTCATTGGCTTTTGAATTTGATAATTTGGATGCTCATAATCCTCCATTAACTGACTCAGCTTTCTCGGATCCATTTTATCAGTTACTTCTGAATAGTAAGAATATAACTCTTTTTTAAGTGACTGCTTTTCTTGAACTAAAGCCTCCACAGCAATAACTGGTACCGAAAAATACTGTCCTAACAATAAAGCAATAACAAAAATTTGAATCCATTTAACAAAACGTTTCATATTACCACACTCCTTTTTTTTATTTAACTACTCTTTTAAAATACGAGGCATATTTGAATTTTATCTAAAATTTTTTTATTAAAAAAACACCAGCAACAAAATTACCCCTTTAGGTAACTTCATTGCTGATGTTCTTCAAATTTATTGTAATAACTCCCACTGATAACTCATAGCTGATAACGCGTAAAGTGGGGCTGTTTCTGCTCGTAGTATTCGTGGTCCTAGCCCACATAAAACACCTTGACGTTCTTCAAAAAGAGCAATTTCTTCTGGTGTAATACCGCCTTCTGGTCCGAAGATAATTAAGAGTTTCTCGCCTTTTTTTACCTGCTGCAAGACTTTTACAAAACTCTTTACTTCTCCTTCTTTAGCAGATTCTTCATAGGCTACTAACACATAATCATAATCTTTCAGACTTTCTAAAAATGGTTTGAAGTTAGAAAAAAATTGAATATTTGGTACTTTTTGACGATGAGATTGTTCTGCTGCTTCTTTAACAATTTTTTCAAAGCGCTGCTCTTTTTTTGCTAGTTTTTTTTCATCCCATTTTGCCACAGAAGTTTTGCTTGGAAAAGCAATCAATTCAGACATACCAAGCTCTGTTGCTTTTTGAGCCACCCACTCTAGTTTATCACCTTTAGTAAAACCGCAAGCAACAGTGACAGCAACTGGCATTTCTTTTTCTTGGCTTTCTTTTCTAACTTCTTTTAATAGAATTTGATCTTCTGATATTTCAGTAATTTCAGCAACAATTGCCACTTCATTATTAAAAGTTAAAAAGCATTGATTGGTTAATTTCATCCGCATCACATGAGCAGCATGATGAAAGTCATCACCAACTAATTCAAACGCAACTTGCTCTAGATAATCCTCTTCAATAAAGTATCGTTGCATACTCTTAGTCCTCGATACTTTTCTTAATAATAAAGGCTAACCAATCTTTTTGTTGGAAACGTTGATCCACTTCAAAGCCATTAGCATAAAGAACTTCTAATACGCTATCCTCTTTGTCTTCAATGATACCTGAAATAATAAAGGTGCCACCCTCATTTAAACAACGGTACGCATCAGGAATTAAGGCAATAATAATATCAGCCAAAATATTAGCCACAATCACATCTGCTTTTTGATCCACACCAACAAGTAAATTATTTGCTGAAACATGCACATCTTTTGCCACTGGGTTTAAGTTCATATTTTCTTTAGCAGAATTAACGGCAACCTCATCTAAATCATAGGCAAAGACCTCACCTGCACCTAAGCATTTACTGGCAATACTTAACACGCCAGAACCAGTACCTACATCAAGAACCGTTTCCCCACCACGTAATACAACTTCTAAAGCTTGTAATGTTAAACGAGTTGTTGGATGTGTTCCTGTACCAAAGGCCATCCCTGGATCTAATTTCATCACATGCTCATCCGTTGAATGAGGTATGTATTCTTGCCATTCAGGAACAATCGTTAAATAACGGCTGATGTTGACTGGGTGATAATACTTTTTCCAAGCTGTTGCCCAGTCATTTTCTGCCACTTCTGAAGTTTCAATGTCATTTTTACCAATATCTAAACCAAATGTTGTTAATTCTTCTACTCGTGACTTAACAGTTGGTAAAATTTCCGGTAAAAAAATGGTTTCAGGATAATAAGCAATTACTTTTGCCCCTTCTTTTATGTGATCAAACGTCGTAGCATCTAAAATTTCTCCAAAAGCATCGCTTTCAAAATTAATCACGTCCATCGCATCTTCAATCGCCACACCATTAGCGCCTGATTCCATTAAAATATTTGACACAGCTTCCACTGCTTCACTTGTTGTTAAAACTGATACTTGATTCCACTTCATTTAGTTGCCTACTTTCTTAGTATTTTGGATAAGGTACTAGTGTATTATTTTTGATTGCATTAGTTCGTTCAGTAAATTCTTCTTCATTCCATTTTAATTCAAAAACAGCTTGAGATTCGTCAGAAAGAAAATCTAGTAAATCACTTTGACCCTCGATTAAACACTCATTTAAGTATTTCGCAAATTGATGAATCCATTCTTTTGATAAGCCTTTTTTACGATCAAATAAAATCGTTGTTAAATACTCTTCTTTGTCAATTTCATCTTGTGGATTAGCATAAAAAAGAACAGTATCTTCAAACTCAATAACCTCTTCTTCACTGACTATTCCTTCTTCATCTTCAATTGATTCTTGATCTTTATTTTCGGCAAATAAAACCACGATTACTTCAAATTGATGTTTTTTAGGACTCCAATCAATGGCAAAATCAAATTCAGTTAACTGTTTTTCTAATTCTTTTTCTAAGACCTCTAATAAATGTTCTTTTTTCATTTTTTCCCTCTTCTTCTATGTTTTTCTTCCCTTATCATACATAAGAATCATTCATTTGCCAATGGAAAGATATGCTATAATATAGGAAGATTAACGAAGGAGGGATCAAATGCAAAAACCACTGGCTTATCGTATGAGACCAAATACTATTGAGGATATTGTTGGACAACAACATTTAGTTGGACAAGGAAAGATTATTCGCCGAATGGTTGAAGCTAAGATGCTATCATCTATGATTTTGTACGGACCTCCTGGAACAGGAAAAACAAGTATTGCTAGCGCCATTGCCGGCTCAACTCACTATGCTTTTCGGATGTTAAATGCCGCAACAGATACTAAAAAAGACCTTCAAGTAGTTGTTGAAGAAGCAAAAATGAGTGGCACTGTTATCCTACTTTTAGATGAAGTCCATCGTTTAGATAAACCAAAGCAAGATTTTTTATTGCCCCATCTTGAAAATGGTCGAATTATTATGATCGGTGCAACAACAGAAAATCCTTATATTGCCATAAATCCTGCGATTAGAAGTCGTTCTCAAATTTTTGAAGTCAAGCCTTTAGATGAAAATGATATTAAGTCTGCCGTAAATCGAGCCTTAAAAGATACCGTCGATGGCCTCGGAGAACTAACTATTCAACTAGATGATCAAGCTTTAACACACCTAACTCGTGCAACTAACGGCGACTTGAGAAGTGCTTTAAATGGCTTAGAACTTGCTAGTCAGTCAACTCCCGTTTCCGAAGATGGAACGATTCATTTAACTTTACCAATTTTAGAAGAATGCATTCAGAAAAAAGCCTTCTCTCATGACAAAGATGGCGACGCTCATTATGACGTGATTTCTGCTTTTCAAAAATCAATTCGAGGAAGTGACGTGGATGGGGCTCTTCATTACTTAGGACGCTTAATGGAAGCTGGTGAGTTGTTAATCGCGTGTCGAAGACTTCTTGTCATTGCCTACGAGGATATTGGTCTAGCCAATCCTGGAGCCTGCTCTAGAACAGTTTCAGCCGTTCAAGCAGCTGAAAAATTAGGGCTTCCAGAAGCTCGTATTCCACTCGCTCAAACAGTTATAGATTTATGTCTATCTCCTAAATCTAATTCTAGTATTACGGCAATTGATGCTGCCTTATCTGATATTAGGCAAGGAAACATTGGTGAAATTCCAGATCATCTTAAAGACTCCCATTACAGCGGAGCCAAAGAACTGAATCGTGGCGTAGATTATCAGTATCCACATAACTTTCCTGGTGGTTGGGTTAAACAACAGTATCTACCTGATAAAATTAAACACAAAATCTACTATGAAGCAAAAGAAACTGGAAAATATGAAAAAGGTCTAGCTCAACGAAACCAACAAATCAAACAATTAAAAAAATAATTTAAAGCACAAGACAATTAATTGATGAATTAAAAATCTTGTGGTAAGATAGGTTTATAGATATCTGTGATGTGCGTCGTGTTCACTTTAGTGTTGAGCTAACAATTAATAATACCTTGGGAGTTAAACAAGATATTATCAAAAACAAGCCTTATCCTTTGGTAGTTTGCGATAATACAAATAATTCCCACCTGCATATACCGCGGGTTCAACCATAACGAGCATAAAACGGCATCGACGGATATTTTTTATTTTATGATTCAAAGCTGCTCCGTTTTATGGAGCAGCTTTTTTATATGAATTGTCTATTGGTAGATAATTTTTAGGCGATTTTAACTTATTACTAAATTTAAGATTGGATTGTGATATAATTGATTAAGATAGTTACATTACTTTTTGCTACTGTCCTCTTAATTATCGGATGGTACATAAAGCAAAATATTAGCAAATTAGAAATGTTATTCTCGAAAGAAAACAAGAAAAATCTGACCTATTTTTCAACCAGTTTCTTAATCCTTGGTATTATAGGAATTATTATTGGTCTATTCCTAGCCACTCAATCAGTCGCACTCTTTTATGTGGCGATTGTCTTGACTGTCTCTGGTATTTTTTCGGTTCAACTATCTAAAAAAATGAGGTAAGTTCCAATAAGAAAGGGTGTTTCCTATGTTAAAAGAATACAAAAATATCTTAGTTGCCGTTGATGGGTCTGATGGGTCTGATCAAGCTTTCAAAAAAGCTGTACAAGTAGCTAAACGAAACAATTCAATTTTATATATTGCCCATATCATTGATATTAGAGCCTTTGAATCTGTTTCTAGTTTTGATGAATCTCTTGCTGAGGATGCAGCTAAGGTAGCGAAAGAAACATTAGACAAATATTCTGATTATGCCAAAGAACATGGCGTTGAAGATATCCATTGCTTAATCGAATATGGTGCCCCTAAAACAATCATCACACAACGTCTACAAAAGGAGTATCACATTGATTTAATAATGCTGGGTGCAACTGGACTAAATGCGATGGAACGAATTTTAATTGGTTCCGTTTCAAGTTATGTTTCACGTCACGCCCATTGTGATGTTTTAATTGTTAGAACAGACATCCAAAATAAATTACTTAAAAAAGATAAATAGATCAAAAGAACTGATGACACGCCTTCAAAATAAAGGGTCATCAGTTCTTTTTATATTTAATATTTAACATTCATTTACTTCCTTCGACTATTTTTTTGATCTTCAATCCCAGCGCCCATGCTGTCTACTCCATAACCACTATCTACTAAAGGTGTGTTTCCTTTTAATGGGTCTTTTCCTTTTTTACGTAGTTCGTCGTTTTTTTATCGGATTTTTTCTGATTTTATTTGTTTTTCCGATATATTCCTCACCTCTTTCTAATAAATTTATTATATCACATAAAACATTTATGTATAAAAACGAATTTTTTTATTTATTAGACGACAAAAAAGAGCGAGACATACGCCTCCCTCTAATGTAGTCTGGGTTCAAAAATCTGCTCCTTCGGTAACTTCACTAATATCACTCAATCCAAAGAACGGATTGTTTGATATTTCCTCCAGTTACTCAGAGCAAAACGCTTTTTTCGCCACTCTATTTTAGTCTGGGTTCAAATGGCAGCTCCTACGACAACTTCACAAATATCAATCAATCCGAAAAGCATGGATTATTTGATATTTCCTCCAGTTGCTTGGAGCTTAACGCCATTTTCACCACTCTATTTTTTCAATGCTTCTACGTCACGGCAAATCATTAATTCTTCATCTGTTGGGATTAAAAGAATTTTAACGCTTGAATCGTCTGTTGAAATCACGCGTTCTTCTCCACGGACATTGTTTTTCTCTGTATCGATTTCACAACCAAACCAAGTTAAACCTTCCATGATTTTTTCACGAATTTCAATTGAGTTTTCACCAATACCGGCTGTAAAGACAATCGCATCTACACCGTTCATGACACTTACGTAACTTCCGATATATTTACGAACGCGGTCAGCAAAGATTTCAATTGCTAATTTAGCATCTTCTTTATCTGAAGATAATAAATCACGCATATCACTTGAAATACCTGATAGACCCAAAAGTCCTGATTCTTTATTTAAAATATTTACCATTTCTTTAATATCAGTAATATTTAATTTTTCCATTAAATATGGCAAGATTGAAGCATCAATGTCCCCTGAACGAGTTCCCATTGTTAAGCCAGCTAATGGAGTGAATCCCATAGATGTATCTACTGATTTACCACCATCAACAGCAGTAATAGAAGCACCATTACCTAAGTGGCATGTGATAATTTTTGTTTCAGCAAGTGGTTTACCTAACATATCAGCAGCTCTTTCAGAAACATAACGATGACTTGTTCCGTGAGCACCATATTTACGAGCTGAGAATTTAGCATAGTACTCTTTTGGAATACTGTATAAGTAGTTAACAGCTGGCATTGTTGTATGGAATGATGTATCAAATACACCAACATTTAATGTATGCGGCAATACTTTTTGGAAGACACGGATAACTTGTGCTTCAGCTGGATTATGTAATGGTGCAAATTCAGCTAAATCGTCGATTAATTTTAAGGCTTCATCATCAATAATTGCTGATTCTTTGAAATGTTCACCACCGGCCACGATACGATGACCAGCTCCTGTAATTTCTTCGAATGAATCAATAATATTTAATTCTGTTAATTGTTCTAATAACATGTTAACAGCAATTTCGTGGTTTTCGATATCTTTAATCACTTCATATTTTTGACCTTCGCCATATTTGATTGTAAAAATTGAATCATTTAAACCAATTCTTTCCACGATTCCTTGTGCTACAACCGTTTCTTCTGGCATAGTATATAATTGCCATTTTAAACTTGAACTACCTGCATTGATTGCAATTGTTTTTGACATGTTTGTTACTCCTTTTTATTTTATATTTGTTTCGCGCCAAGCACGAAATGCATTGATAAACGTTAACACTGCTTGATTATCTTTAAGTGAAGGTAATTCTGCTAATAAAACTTCTTTAGCTTGTTCTGCTGAATTCCCTTTATTTTGAACAATCAAAATCGATTTACTGATTCCTTTTTGACTAAATAAAGTATATGGTAATTTAAGGACTGACTGTAAGTATACCTTACTTTTTATCCATTTAGTTAAAAGAGGCGCTTGTTCTGTTTCTAGTAAATTACTTGGCACTAAAAATACGCCAAAACCAGCTGGCTTCACATGATTCATCGCTTTTTCCATCAATAAATGATGTGCGTAAGTATGCCCATCATCTGCTGCTACTGTAAACTCTTTTGCTTTTTCATCTACTGGATAATACCCAATTGGTAAATCAGCAATCGCAAAATCAACCGGATCTACTAACAGCGAATCTATACTATCTTGATGGAATAACTGAGCATCGATACTCAACCACTCTTGGTTAACTGCAGCCACATTAAGTAATGTATCATCCACATCTACACCATAACCAACTGTCTTCAGACCAGCAACATCAAGATTAGACATAACCGTATAAAGTAAATTCCCCATGCCAACTGAAACATCTAAAAGAGAGATTTCTTTTGTCTTATCTGCTAGTTGCTCTAAAATGTAAACAAACAAAAAGCCGATTCCATCAGGTGTTAATTGGTGATTCGCCTGAATACCATCCTTCATAGAACCTTTTAATAAGACCAGTTGTGTTATTTTACGACGATCTTCTTGCGTCAATTCTAGCTGTTCTAAAGAATTATAGAGGGTTTCAATTTTTTCTACTACTTCTTTTTTTGGTACATCTTCTATAACGCGAACTTTTTGCCCATCCATTCGATTCTCATTATTTTCAATGTAAGCATCAAAAAAAGAAGTATCTAGTGCACCCTGTAACAGTTCTACTGATTCAAGCAAATATTGAAAGCCTTTTTCAACATCAGTCTGAGACAACACATCCACCTCTTTCGTTAGTGTTAACTATTTATGTTTCACTGCTTCATTTTAACTAATAAATGTGAATAATTCAAGGTAAATTCCAGATAAAAAAGGCAAGAATACGATGATTTCTTGCCTTTACTCTTTGATTGTTCTTTTTGTTGTTCGTTTATATTGATTATCCATGTTAGTTTTTATTTCACAAATATCACTTTTAGCATCTTTTTTAATTTCAACCGTTCCTAAATTATACTGAAACAGTTTTTCATCCTGTTTCATCTCATTTCTAAATTCTGAGATTGCCATTTCTTCCATCGTTTTTGCTAGGTAGAAGTCTTTTGTACTCACTAACATTTTTCTCCTTACTGAATAATCTTGAAGTACATATAAAGTCATTGTTGTAAACATAACTAAAATTGCTAGTACTGGTAATAAAACCCCTCCGTTTTTACTTTTAATAAAAGAAAAAATAACAATAATTTTCTTCTTCAAGAGTGGTTACCTCCATCCTGATCCAACCATCCTCATCTGTAAATAAAACTTCCTTAATGCCTGTTATTATAGGCTGATGACCATGAATACTACTCGTTTTTCTAATCATTTGATTGTATTGTTCAAAAATTATTGTCTCTCTATCTTTTCCATTATAGTAAATTTTATTTTCGTCTACCTTTATAAAACTGGTCGACATCATCTCTTTTTCCATTTGGATCTTGCCAATTTGAAGTTCAAGATAATCATTTTTTTTCAAATGATTTTCAATCCGTGTTAACGTCACTAAAAAAGGCTGTAAAAATAATAGTAATCCCATTAAAACAACTAAGGATATCAAGCATTCTATTAAAGTAAACCCTTGGTAATCTATTTCCTTTGGATTTCTAATGATATATCTTCACACTCAATTCTGACTCTATCTGTATTCCACTCTTTTATAAAAAAATCATGATCCGTTGCCTTTTTCCTAATTAATGTTTCATCTTTTAATTTATTTTGTTTAAAAGCTGCCATCTCATATAATTGTGTTGCCATTTCTAGTTCTGTTTGCTTTAAATTCGTTTCTTTAAAAAAAAAAATCATGGTCGACATTAAAAACAAAAGGGAAGAAACAATAATAAACATCGCAATCATACATTCAAAAAGTAAATAACCTTGATTTTCATAGATTTTTTTCATTTCTAATCACCTTACCGCTACCTAATTGAAAATTATACTTAATTTCACGGTTTCTTGATTCATCTACAAATCGAATCCCCTGAATTTTTTTTATGTTTCCACTAACACCTTTGAATTCAATTTTTTCTGAGCTTCTTAGAGTGAGTGGCTTTTCAACATGTAAATCTTCCTTGCTATTTCTTCCGTAGTAATAATAATCAAATTTCAATAATTGTTTATCTGGTTCTTGACTTATCTTAGTATCAATCCCCCAAATAATCGCACTTTGATGCGTCTCTTGGATTTTACGCTCTACTTGGCTGAGAAATATTTCAACTTGATTTTTTTCCTGCCATTTTTTAATTCCAATAATTGGAATAGTAATGAAAATTCCTATTATCATTAAAACAAGTAGGCATTCGATTAATGTGAAGCCATCATCTGATGATACCTTCATCACTTAACCTTAATCTCTAGTTCATCAGCTTTTTTCTTCTGTTCTTTTGATATGTATCCCCCATCAAACAACTCTTTCGTAGATGTTGGTCTTGACTCTTTATCCAAGTAATACATCTCACTTTGAGTCTCTATCACTTTCTCCAATGCGATATCTCCCTTTTTATTAATACCATCCGTCTGTTTCATTAAATTTGGAACAAACAGCACGATTAAAATAGCAATTACAAACATAACGATTAACATCTCTAACAATGTAAAACCTTCATATTTTTTATTTTTCTGTTTCTTGTTCAACTAAAATCCCCCATTCCACTATAAATCGGTAAAAGTAGCGCCCCGTAGATAGAAACAATTAAAATGGCAATTAACAAAAACATAATCGGCTGCAAAAAAGCCATTCTCTTTTCCGATAATTCGATTAAAGCTTCCCATTCACGATTACCATAAATTAGTAGTTCTTTCCCTAAATCCCCCTTAACTTCTCCCTGTAAAATAATTAAATTTAGTTCTGGTTTTAAAAAGTGCCATTCCTTGATTGTTAAATTAATAGGGTTTCCTTTTTCTATCTGCTTTTCTATGGCAACAGCCATTTCTCGCATCAAAACGGTATAACCCTTTTTATTCATGACTAAAATAACCTCTCTGAATTCCATTCCTTGTGTCAACAATTTCCCCCACTCTGTTGCAAACAAAGAAGTATAATAATGAATTAAAAATGATTTTAAGATAGGGATTTTACATAACCAATTTGCTTTTTCGACTTCTGTTTTGTTACCCAAATAACGCTTTATAACTAAATACCCGATACTTACTATCAATAATAAGATTAAAATAATTTTAGGACTCTGGTTAATCAGACATAAGCCGATATTTTTATCGTCATTTCCTTCATATAAATCACTCAGCTGTGGTAAAATATACCACTTCATGCCTAATACCATTCCAAATAAGAAAAATAATAACAATACAGGATAACTGACAACTTTTTTCAAATGCTGCTGCTGTCTTTCTTGATCTGATAAATGCTTGGAGAGGCGTGTCAGTGTACCCACTAGATCACCATGAACTTCCGCAAAACTTAATTGAGCATTTTGAGATGGCGTTAATTTCAGTGTTTTTATACTTCTGTTCAAGCTTTTACCTTTAAGTAGTGAAGATGTCATTTTTTGAATTTCTTTTTGTTTTTTTGGTTGCACAGTTGCCATAAAACTTAAACTTTTTTCTAAGGTAAAACCATTGTCTAATAATTCAGCTAATAAATTTAAAAAAATATGTTTTTCTTTACGACTAAAACTCCCTTTTCGAGAGCCTATATGTCTCTTCTGAAATAACACTTTCCTGATATGCTTGATGGAGATCTTCTTTCCAATTAGTTACCACCCCATTAATCGATAGATCATACATCACCTCATACTTACTTTTTCTTAAAACCGGTATGAGTTCCTGGTAAACAACTCCTCGTAAACTTTGCTGCACCTCTACTTCTGGAATCCCTAAATCTTTCAATCTAATTAACACGCCTTCCTTATCTTGCGAATGAATCGTTGAGAAGACCATGTGTCCTGTTAGTGCGGCTCGAATGACCATTTTTGCCGTCTCATGGTCCCTTATCTCTCCGATTATAAGAATGTCAGGTCGATGTCTTAAACAAACTTTGATTAATTCTTGATAGGTTAAATCAATTTTTTCATTCACTTGAAATTGTAAAAAATCATTGTTTTCAATTTCTACCGGATCCTCAATCGTAATAATTTGCTTTTCTTTTTGCTTATTTAAATAGTTAGCTAAATAATACATGCTCGTTGATTTTCCCGCTCCCGTTGGCCCTGAAAACAAATATAATCCTGGTAGACATATTAAACTTTCAAGTAACTTTAGTTGTTCTGGAAAAACAAAGTTTAGTTGAGATAATTCTTGTTTATTCTGTAAAAATCGAATGACTAATGTTTCTCTATTTTTAAAGTCTGCTACGCTTGAAAGTCTAATTCGATGAGATTTTTCTTTGATACTAATACTAGCGCTTCCGACTTGTGTTTTGCGTTTCTCAGAAACATCCATTCCAGCTAAGTATTTTAAATATAAAATTAATTTCTCACCTTCCTCAAGACTAATTTCTTGGAAATGTGTCATCTCATGATGGTAACGAAAAGATAGTTCATACTGCTCTTGAGACGGAAAAATATATAAATCACTTGCATTTAGTTTAAAACCTTTCTTTAACAAATAACGTGCTCTCTGCTTTACAGACATCCCTCACCCCTTTCATCTTAAATATTCGTTAAAAATAACTGCTTGAACGAAAAAATAAGCTGCTAAATACAAAACATGTACTTAACAACTTTTTAATTTTATATATTGGCTGATGTATAAACTTCTGAAACATCATCGTCTTCTTCTAACACATCAACAATTGTTTGTAATATTTCTTGATTTTTTTCCGATAGTTCTGTTATAACTTGTGGTATCATCGTTAACTCTGCCTGGACAAATGAATAGCCTTCTTTTTCTAAGCTATCACGGACACTAGAAAACTCACTGGCTTCTGTATAGATTTCAAAAACCTCTTCACTAACCTCTAGCTCTTCCCCACCTGCTTCTAAAACACTCATCAGCATGGTATCCTCATCTACATCTAACCCTTCACGAAGGATTACAAGATAACCTTTACGATCAAACATATACGCAACTGAACCCGTTTCACCAAGAGAACCACCATTCTTATTAAAAGCTACTCTAACATTAGTTGAAGTTCGATTTTTATTATCAGTTAAAGTATGAACTAAAATGGCGACACCTGCTGGTCCATATCCTTCGTATACAATTTCATCGTAGTTTTCACCTTCACCAGCCGAAGTTGCTTTTTTGATTGCTCGATCAATATTATCATTGGGCATATTAGCTGTCTTAGCCTTATCCAATGCAAGTCTTAATGCCGGATTAGAAGACGGATCAGAACCACCACTTTTAGTTGCCATATAAATTTCTCGTGATAATTTTTGAAATACTTTACCACGCTTCGCATCCTGTGCGCCTTTTCTTCCCTTTATATTATTCCATTTTGAATGTCCTGCCATTTAAAAATCCCTACTTTCTAAATAATAGTCTACTTGCATTCTAACATATTAATCAGATAGAAAAAGCGTTTACTTTCTTTTCTTAGAACTTTTACGATTCCTCCACCAAAAGAAAAAAAGACAAATTAAACACGCAAAGAATGCCCCCGAACTATCTAAAACGACATCCTCAAACATTGGACTTCTCCCACCAGTCAACATCTGATGAAACTCATCTAGCGCTGCATAACCTGCGGCTGCTAACCACGAGTATAAAAAAGCAATCCCTAAATGTTTCAATCTAGGAATAATCGCTAAGAAGAGACTACCTCCTAAAATAAAATAGGTACCAAAATGAGCCGCTTTTCTAATAAAAAATTCCACAAACTTGAAGTAACCACTTGCCTCAATACTCACTGGTGATCCTCCATATGTAAACGACACACTGGATAAAGCCACTTTAAAAGGCTCATTTTTTAATATTTTTTGTAATACGGGGATACTACTTTGTTGTTCATACGTTTGTGACGAACTATAAAAGAGAATCCCCATCATCACAAAAGCGATAATTAAATATACGTTACCATTTTTCAATTGTTTTTGCATAAAGTCACTCCTTAATCTTATTTATCGTACCTTGTTTAATACAAATTATCAAATTATTTATGAATAAAATAAGTTTCGTGTATAATGGTAATAATACACGAAGGGAGCGTTTTATTGTATGAAATATTCAATCACATGGGATTTAGATTCACTATTTAAAGGTGGCGTAGATTCACCTGAACTAACAAAAAGGTTAACTTTATTAGACCAACAAATTTTAGACTATACTGCTTTAATCAATCAATGGCTACCAGAAACAGATGCGCCAGCATTCTCAGGTTTTTCAGATATTATTATTCTGCAAGAAGCTGTTACTAATGGATTCGGACAAACAATTAGTTTTGTAAACGCGATTCAATCTGCTGATGTTAATAACAAAAAAGCTGGCACAATGTTAGCAAGCCTTTTTAATAAATCGACTGACTTTGAAAATGCTAATGTTATCTTGACTAAAAAATTAACAGCTCTTCCAGACACTCTATGGGCTAATTTACAAGCATCTAATATCTTCAAAAAACAAGGTGTCGCATTTATTTTAAACGAAACTCGCGAACACGGTAAAAGATTACTTAGCGAAAACGAAGAAAATATTATTAACCAACTTTCAACAGATGGTTTCAACGCTTGGAGCACTCATTACGATACATTAGTAACTCAAATCTCGATTCCATTTACTGAAAAAGATGGTACAGAAGTCATTCTTTCAGCTGGTCAAGCCTTCAATAAAATGATGGGAGACGCTGATAGTGCCGTTCGTGCTGAGTTATTTAAAAAATGGGAAAATGCTTGGTCAGAAAAAGCACCATTATTTGCTGATACTTTAAATCACTTAGACGGATTTCGCTTAAAAGCTGATCAATTACATGGTATTACAAGCCATTTACAAGTTCCATTAGAATATAATCGCATGCAAGAAGAAACACTTAATGCAATGTGGGGTGCTATTTCGGATAACAAACAACCTTTTGTTGATTTCTTAACTCGTAAAGCCCAACTACTAGGTAAAGAAAAAATGGAATGGCAAGATCAAGATGCACCAATTATTTTAGGTGAATTTGAAGAAAAACGTTACACATTTGACGAAGCTGCTGAATTTATTGTGGAAAACTTTAATAAATTTAGTCCTAAAATGGCTGATTTTGCTCAAATTGCCTTTGATAAGAGCTGGATTGAGGCAGAAGACCGTCCCGGAAAACGTCCTGGTGGTTATTGTACCAGTCTTCCGGAAAACAAAGAATCTCGTATTTTCATGACTTACGGTGAATCTATTAACGAAGTATCTACTTTAGCTCATGAATTAGGGCATGCTTATCATTCTCATGTGATGTGGGACCTTCCTGTTATGAGTCAAGATTATGCTATGAACGTGGCTGAAACAGCTAGTACATTTGCTGAGTTGATTGTTGCTGACGCAACATTAAAACAAGCTAAATCAGATGAAGAAAAAATTAATTTAATTGATGTTAAAATGCAAAATGCGATTGCAATGTTCATGAATATCCATACCCGTTTTATTTTTGAAAATAATTTACATGAAGCTCGTAAGGATAATGTTTTAACTGATGAAGAAATCACTCAACTAATGTTAGACGCTCAAAAGGAATCTTACTGTAACTCGTTAGGTTCTTACCATCCTCATTTCTGGGCAAGTAAATTACATTTCTTTATTGATGATGTACCGTTTTATAACTTCCCGTATACATTTGGTTACTTATTCAGTTTAGGGATTTACGCTCATGCACAAAAACAAGGCACTTCATTTGAAGATGAATACATCGCTTTATTACGTGATACTGCCTCTATGACAACTGAAGAATTAGCTAAAAAACATCTAGATGTTGATTTAACTAAACCAGATTTTTGGCAAGATGGCATTAATATTATTAAAAAAGATATCGAAGAGTTTATGACTATTACTAAAAAATATATTTAAGTAAAAAAAGAGAGACTAGCCCTAATCCTGGCTAGTCTCTCTTCCTTTATTTAATATTTTCTCTATAGAAATCATACAATTTCACAATATCACGGCTCATTAAAACCGGTTTTGCTTTTTCTATCATACTATCTTCCCAATCAAACCAACGCATCTCCAGTAACAAGTTAATTTCCTTATCACTAAAACGTTGCTTAATTAGTTTTGCTGGATTTCCAACAACAACAGTGTATGGTAACACGTCTTTAACAACCATTGATCCTGCAGCTATAATAGCCCCTTCTCCAATTGTCACACCAGGCATAATAGTAGCGCCCATCCCTATCCATGCATCACTTTTAATTATAGTATCACCTTTTGGCTCAAAAGATTCCTTGATATGATTAGCAAACGGATAGACTGTTATCCAATCAGGATGATGATTATGATTTCCACCAAGTAATATTACAACACCAGCCGCAATACATACATAGTTTCCAATAATTAATTTATCCAACTGCCAGCCTAAATCTTTTTCTGGATTAAATAAATCTCTTGTTGTTTGATCACCCCAAAGATATCTAACACATCCATTTTCAAAATTATTATTTTCATAATAACCTGAATAATAAGATTTATTTCCTACCGTTATTAAAGGATTCGTAATAATATCTTTTAAATATTTTGTTTCTGACCAATTTTTATATTTTTCTTTACTCATATTTTCCGCTCCTAAATTCTATTTTTTAATTTAGAAGCAAAAAATCACTGAAACATTTTTAATCAATCTTAATTTACGACTCATTTCATCATTCCTTATAAAAAGAGGTAACCCAAGTTACTGGATTACCTCGCAAAGTTTAAATTCGAATTACATACGTACTCCAAAATCTGGTGACCAATAAGCTATACTTTGTACTGTTACGTTTTCACCTGGTTGTGGTGCGTGGATGTATTGTCCGCCACCGATATAAATACCAACGTGATGTGTTGATCCTTGCGCTCCCCAGAATACTAAGTCTCCTGGTTGTAATTGGCTAAGTGAAATTTTAGCTCCAGCACTTTCTTGTGGTACTGTCCATCCACCAATTTCTCTTCCAGCTGCAACACGATAAACATAAGATGTAAATCCAGAACAGTCAAATGAATCTGGTCCTTTAGCTCCCCAAACATAAGGTTTACCAATATGTTTGTAAGCTTCTGCTACCACTGCACTACCGTTTGATGATGCAGGTGGTGCTGGTGTTTCAGTTGGTTGTTTCGGTGGTGTTACTGTTTCTCCACCTTGGTTATTATTATTGTTGTTATTGTTGTTATTGTTGTTGTTGTTATCAACTGGAGCTGTTTCTCCACCATTATTAACTGGTACTTCTGGTGCTTTGTTTTCATTTGTTGGTACTTCTGGTGTTTTAACTTCAGTTGTTGGTGTTACAGGAGCTACTGTTTCTTTAGCCGCTTGTTTTTCAGCTTCTGCTGCTACTTTAGCTGCTGCTTCGACTGCTGCTTGTTCAGCTGCAAGTTTAGCTTCTGCTTCTGCTTTTTCATTTAAGAATTGATCTTTTTTACTTTGTTCAGTTTCTTTTTCAGCAGCAATTTCACTAATTGCAACTTGTTGTGTTAATTCTTGGCTAACTAACTCGCCTTTTTTTTGTTCTAAAGTAACTGCATTCGCTTGTACTTCAGATGCTTTTGCTTCTGTTTCTGATTTTTTATCTTCAACAGATTGTTTGTCTTCTTTTTGTTGTTGCATCATATCATTGTTAGCTCCAACTAATTTAGAAGCTGCCATAACTTTAGTCACAGCATCTGATACTGAATCAGAATTTAAAACTAAGTCTACAACGTTTGAGCTACCTGAATCAACTTGTACTGAACGAGCTTGCTCTTTAATAGAAGCATCACGTTTTTCAATACGTTTTTCTAAATCTTTAACTTCAGTATTTAAAGAACCAATTTCATTATTTAATTCTACTTGTTTTGATTGTAAAGCGTCTGCTTGGTCTTTAATTGATGTAATATTGCTTTGGATTGAAGCTAATTGAGATGAAGCTGATGCTTCTTTCCCTTGTAAATCAGTAATTTTTTTGTCTTGAGAAGCAATCTTTTGATCAACTGAGTCAGCACTTGCCATCAATGGAAGAGCTGTTGCTGATAGGATCATAGTACTTGTAAGTAACGTAGATAAAATTTTCTTTTTCAATTTAGTAGTCCCCCGTGTAATTTCCAAATTTTATATTTTATGTTTAATTTAATGTTTAATTTATTTTTAACAACAAATGAATTGTAGCATAGAGACATGTCAGTCATATAATAGAAATGTTACAAACATATTTCATTCAACATAACATCTATTTTTTTACATTAAACATCTTTTTTAACGGTACTACTAACAAAGCTATTAGTATAATATTCAAGCATAATGTCGGTGCCAATGTTCTTGCAAAAAAATCTAAAATAGTTGTGCTTGTTAATTTAAATAAGACTAATAAAAATACTCTTCCAACAGAAAGTGCCGTAACAAAGACAATAAAACTTAAAATAATGGTAAATGTATTAGGATAGACATGTTCAAACAAACTATAAATTAGAATAACTAATATTGGAAATAGAATCAGATTAATCCCAATAACATTATAAAAGTAAGAATCATATAATAACCCAATCACACTTGACCATACAACTAGGTAAGTTTTTTCCATTTGAAAAGTTGCAAACATTAGAAACATCAACAGTAAGTTACTGGTAAAATCCATAGGAACTGAAATTGCTGATAAAAGTGAACTGCTAATATGACCATCAATCAACATCATTAAAAAGAAAATTAGCGGCAAAGTATAAGATAGATACTTTCGTTTTTGCATCATTCATTTGTACCTGCTAACCTCTTAATTACAGTAACTGAATTCACATCATACATATCTGCTACGGGTGTAACTAGTACTTCAGCATCTAAACCTGTTTTATTTTTCTTAATCTCTTTAATTTCTCCAACTAGCAATCCTTTAGGTGAATTATTCCCTAACCCGGAAGTTGTCACTGGTGTTCCTTCTTTTAAGCCTTCAGTTGAAGTTAACTGTGAAACAATCAAAGTATGAGTTTTATTGTTATAACCTTCCATTAGACCATAAACCATTTTACTATCTTCTCCTTGTAACATCACTGGAAAATGATTTGTATTTTGGTTAATCGTTGTTAACAGTTCTACTTTAGAGCTATTATTTTCAGCTATAATCACACGACCAATTAAACCTTTATCTCCCATAACTGCCATATTCACTTCAATACCATCTTTTTTACCCTTATCGATGATCAATACATCTTGCCAGCTATCTGGAGAACGATTAATAACAGTGGCATTCACTGTTTCATAATTTGAAAGCGTGGCATTTAAATCTAATTGACCTTTTAATTTTTCATTTTCTGTTTTTAAATTAGCTACTTCAGCTTCAAGAGAAGCCGTATGATCAATTTTTTTCTTTAAATTATCATTTTCAGTATACGTATTAAACAAATTGTTTATTGACTTAACACCATTCTCAATTCCAATAAACGGCGCTTTCACTACCTTATCAATTGTTGCAATCACACCATTTGTTTCAGATTGACCTGGTAAACTTTGTTTTTTATTATCTCTTTGCATGGAACTGAAGCTAATCAACAGGACAACAACAATAACAATCGTTATCGCAATAATTATATTTCTACTTGAATTAAATTTTTTCACATTTCCACCTCGACAAAAGTCTTGAATTTTAGATACACATAAACTTTATTTTAACACCCTTTTATTTAAAGTGCTAGAACGGAGATATTAAATTTAGGTAGTGATTCCTTAAGAATTTCTATTAAAAAAGTAGAGATATGATATTCTCCACTTTTTTCGATTATTCATTTAAAAACGCTTGATAAGCTTCTTTGTCATAAACTCTATCAATTTCACCGATAAATTCTGTTGCTTGATCACTACCAACAAAACCTCGTTTAAATCGATACAAGCCATCTTCTTCATTCATCTCAAATATGCCACCAAAATCATAAAATCTTGTTTTTCTTTCTAATCCCCACTTAATCATTTCCCACTGCATTAAATAATTAGGCATCTTATTTCTATGAAGGTTATTAGAGCCACCATACATATACCATGTCACGTTACCATAACTTAAACATAACGCACCTGCTAATACTTCCTCTTCAAAGCTTGCGATGAATACTTTTGCATTATCTCCATAAGCATTTAAGACACGCTCAAAATATTCGTATGGACGGTAACTAATTCCTTGTCGTTCACTCATAATAACATGCGTTTCGTAAAATGCTTTTAAGTCTTCTAGATTTCTAGAGGAATGTACCTGGATGCCTTTTCTATCTGCTAATCTAATGTTATAACGTGTTTTAGAATGGAACTCTCCAAGTAACTCTTCCTCAGTCTTGCCTTCCATATCTAGTCTCATATTTAAGCGTGGTTGAATAGTCGAGTGTGGATTAATCTCTTTATTACGAACAACAAAACCAGCTGCTTTATAGGCGTCAGATAGTGCTTGATCATAGAAGACTTCCGGATCTGTTCGCATTAAGAAAATATTTTCATCTACTAAATGTTTTTCAGCCTCATCGTATAGTGCTTTTACTAACTCAATATTTCTAATATCACACACTGGACCTCTAGTCGCATAAGCAATTTTTTTATCTCCAACAGATGATACAGTCAAAATAGACATTGCTGCTATTATTTCATTTTCTTCCTCTAAGTAAACATAAAAAGGTGTCCAATTATTTTTTACCTTAGCCCAAGCCATATCTTGTGTTGTTGCTGTATAAGGACTATTTAAAATAAATGTTTCATATTTTTTTACTTCTTCCGGATTAGCTAAATTAACTAATGCCATTTTTTATCTTCCCTTCTTTTCAAACCATTTTTCGTAACGTTCCGTGTAAGATTGATAGTATTTTTTCATACTTAAATCTCTAATAAAAGATTTGTCTTTTTCATAAAACAATGTATAACCATACTCATTTTTATCAATCATCTCTTTAGCAACTTGCTTACACGTATCGTCCTCAGTATAAGTTAGCACGACTTCTTTAGGAACACCTAACCATAATTTCTCATTTTTATTTAAAAAAACCGTCTTGTTTTCTTTTTCTTCAACTAAATCTTTAATTGAATACGCCATTAAATTGCAGCCGGCTAGTGTTGAATAAAAACTGCTTCGACCTGGCCTTAAATTTATTTCAAAAATTTTAAAGGTTTGATCACGTTCGTCGAATTTCATATCGAAGTTAGCAAATCCTGTGTAGCCTATTCCCTCTAAAAAGCGAGTATACGTCTCATAAATATCGGCATCAAATGTACTTTTAATTGCTACATAATTACCAACTAATGTTGGCGTAACATCTTCTAAGAAAGGATGTCCTAAACACATTGAATGAACTTTATTATTTTTTCCAACATAAGCATTTAAGACACGCATATTGCTATCTGGTCCTGGAATAAAATCTTGCATCAACATAGTATCTGAATAACCTGAACTAAAGATATTAGTTAGTGCCTCATTAACTTCTTCTTTATTATGTAAAATATATGCTTTTTTCTTGTCCTTAAAATCAGCAACAGTATATGTCACACTGTTGCTTGGTTTTACAACAACCGGATAGTCAAACGGGACATCAATCTCTTTGTAGTTATTTGCTGTTACTTTAATTGTCTTTGGATAAGGTAATTTTAATTCCTCACACAAATCATAAAAATCTTCTTTCAAAATTAATTGATCTTTTAATTCTTTTTTTACAAACGGTAATTGGCAATACTTAGATAGCTCTTCTTGATGATCAATAACTAGTTCAGCATAACCATCACTTGCAGCAAACAAAATCAACGTATCATACGTTTCTAGTTTCTTTTTTAATAAAGGAACCATTGCTTCTGAAAAAATAGCGGGTTCAGTTAAATTATTAACTACCTCTATATCAATGATTTTAGAATGATTGGTCATTGGCAATTTCCCTTGTCCAACACATAAGCTTTTGATGCCATATTCCATATGTATTGAACGCGCAATACCGTAAGCATTAACATCTGTTCCTAAAATAATCGGTAAAAACTTCATGGATTCTACTCCCTTCAAATAATTATTAAGCTGTTAAATCAACTAACTCTGGTTTTTGTCCGTCATTAATAAAGTAAACATTATACCAAGTTAAGAAAGTAAAAATTGTCCAGATTTTACGACGTTCATCAACTTTTTCTTCAAAGTTATCATCTAATAATTGAATAATTTTTTCTTGATTAAAAAATTCATTAACCCATTCATTAGAAAATAATTCTCTAACGTGTTGATAATAACGTTCTTCTCGTAACCAATCTTTAATAGGAACTGGAAAACCTAATTTTTCTCTGTTCGACCATTCTTCTGGGAGATGTCTTCCAGCGGCTTGACGAAAAGCATACTTAGTATTTTCCGAATTGATCATGTACTTTTCAGGCACTTGCTCTGAGACCTTCATTAATTCAATATCCAGTAAAGGAACACGCAACTCTAGAGAATGAGCCATTGATAATTTATCTGCTTTTAACAAAATATCCTTAGGCATCCATTGATGAAAATCTAAATATTTTTTCTTTTTAAGATTAGATACGCGACTAACTTTTTTGTACTGTTTATTAACAATATCAGCAACACTAGGTGATTTCGAATAGTCACTTGTTAAATATTCTAGTGCTTCTTTTTCTTCAAATACTTTAGCGTTTCCTATGAAACATTCTTCTGCTGGTGCTAAGTTAGAATACATATGTAAACTACCCGGAAATTGTTTATCCTTAATAAAGCCTGCTAAACCGTATTTTGCTTTTTCTGGTAATTTTTTCAACAATTCAGTTGTTTTTCTAATAAATTTTGATTTAGTGTAAAAACCATATGTCTGGTAGCCACCAAATAATTCGTCTGCACCTTCACCACTCATTACTACTCTAACATCACGACTAGCTAATTCAGATAAAAAGAATAAAGGCACACAAGAAGGATTTGAATCTGGTTCATCTAAGTGATATTGAATTAAAGGGAAATTCATAAATGATTCTTCTCCTTCAATTACACGTGACTCATTCTGCAATCCAATCATATCAGTTAAGGCTTTTGCTTCGACTGATTCATTAAATGTTTTATCACCAAAACCAATAGAATATGTTTTGTTAGGACGCAAAACAGTCGCAACATAGCTAGAATCTACGCCAGATGATAAGAACGATCCCACTTCAACATCTGCATTTTTATGAATATCAATTGATTCTTTAACTGTTTTATCAATTAAATCCACAGTTTCAGCTAAACTCATATTTTTTTCGTTATCTTTAACATCCCAATACTGTTTAATTTCTAATAAACCATTTTTATAAGTAAAAAAATGTCCCTCTTTAATTCTATAGACATTTTTAAAAAAGGTTTCATCTAAAGCTGAATATTGAAACGTCATAAATGGACGTAACGCTTCTTTATTTAATTCTTTTTTAAATTCTGGGTGTTGTAAGAAACTTTTGATTTCTGAACCATATATAAAACTGCCGTTCATTTCTGTATAATAAAAAGGTTTTATCCCAAAATGATCTCTAGCACCAAACAATTCATTTGTTTGCGTATTCCAGATAACAAATGCAAACATTCCTCTTATTTTTTGTAATATTTCAGCACCATATTCTTCGTATCCATGAAGTAACACTTCTGTATCTGCATGTGTTGTAAAAATATGACCTTTTTCTATTAAATCTTTTCTTAATTCCAGATGATTATATATCTCACCATTAAATGTGATGACAAGCGTTTTGTCTTCATTATAGATAGGTTGAGAGCCACCTTCTAAATCAACAATACTTAAACGCCTAAACCCCAGCGCTCCCTGAGCATCTACATGACTACCTGCACTATTTGGACCTCTATGGGCAATAGCTTCCATCATATTATTTATTATTTTTTCTTTCGATTCTACCGAATTATTATCAATAAATCCAACTATTCCACACATGTTATTTCCTTCTTTCTTAGAAGTTTTTATCTATTAAAGTACTTTAATCTTTAATTAAAATCTCTTTTCCTATTAACAATCCTTAAATTATATATGATTACAACTAAATTGTCCAACCTCCTCTATCATCACAAGTTGGTAACTCAGCTATTTCAAAACAACCTTATTTTCCAAAACAACGTACTATAATAGAGGATTTATAAGCAAAAACACCTCTATTCGTATCCAAACTAACGGAAACGATTAGAGGTATCTTCTTATCATAATTAAGCGTTATATGAATCAATAATGATTTGTTTCAACTCACTAATTAATGGTTCTTTAGGATTAGCTGTTGTACATTGGTCTTCATACGCAAGTTCTGCCATACGATCAACTGTACTGTCTAAAGTTTCTTGACTCAAACCTTGTGCTTTAAGGTTCATTTCAATACCAACACGTTTACCTAATTCATCCACTTCTGTTGCTAAGGCTTCTACTAATTCAGCCGTTGTATTTCCTTTAAGCCCTAAGAATTTAGCGATATCTGCATAATCAGTATCTGCTCTAAAGAAATCATATTTAGGGAATAATGCATGTTTTGATGGGTCTTTTGCATTATAACGAATAACATGTGGTAATAAAATTGCATTAGTACGTCCATGAGGAATATTGTATTCTCCACCAATTTTATGTGCGATTGAGTGACTTATTCCTAAGAATGCATTAGCAAACGCCATACCAGCCATTGTTGAAGCATTGTGCATTTTTTCTCTGTTTTCTAAGTTAGGATTTTTTACTGATTCTTCTAAATAATCAAATACTAATCTAATAGCTTGTAAACTCAATCCACGTGTATAATCAGAAGCCATAACAGATACATAAGACTCTAAAGCATGAGTTAAAACATCCATACCTGTATCAGCTGTAACACTTGCAGGAACACTCATTACAAATTGAGGGTCAATGATTGCTACATTTGGTGTTAACGCATAGTCTGCTAATGGGTATTTCACGTGTGTTTCGCTATCTGTAATTACTGCAAATGGTGTTACTTCAGCACCTGTACCAGATGTTGTTGGAATACAAACCATTTGAGATTTTTTAGCTGATTGAATTTTATAAGCACGTTTTCTAATATCTAAGAATTTTTGTTTAGCTCCAAAAAACTCTGTTTCTGGATGTTCATAGAATAACCACATACCTTTGGCAGCATCAATTGCAGAACCACCACCGATAGCAATAATTGTATCTGGTTTGAATTTGTTAATCATTTCAGTTCCTGCATAAACAGTGTTTGTTGAAGGGTTAGGTTCAACATCTGAGAAGATTTCGTAAGTCACTTTATTGTTACGTTTGTTTAACTCATCAATCACTTTTTGAGTATAACCAAATTGAACCATACCTGGGTCACAAACGATGAATGCACGTTCGATGTTTTCCATTTTTTCTAAATATTGGATTGAATTTAATTCAAAATAAATTTTTTCTGGAAGTTTAAACCATTGCATATTATTTCTCCGTTTTGTTACAGTTTTTGTGTTAATTAAGTTAATTGCTGTTACGTTTTTAGATACTGAGTTTTTACCGTAAGATCCACAACCTAATGTTAATGAAGGAATCATTTCGTTGTAGATATCACCAATCCCACCTTGTGCTGCTGGTGAGTTGATTAAGATACGACAAGCATTCATTCTTAGACCAAATTGAATATGTAAATCTTCATCTTCCGAATGTAAAACAGCAGTATGTCCTTCTCCGCCAAGTTTTAACATTTTCTCACATAATTCTAAACCATGTTCGCGGCTGTTAGCTTTAAACATTGCTAAAACTGGAGATAATTTTTCACGAGATAATGGGTAATCAGCACCCGCATCTTCTAATTCAGCGATTAAAATTTTAGTTCCTTCTGGAACGTTAATACCAGCATCTTTTGCAATTGATACTGCAGAATGACCAACAATTGCTGGGTTAACAGCTGTTTTAGCTTCGTTCATAACTGCTTTTTCTAATTTAGCTAATTCATTTGCTTTAACAATGTATACTTGATGAGCTTCAAATTCAGCTTTCACTGCATCATAAACTTCAGCATCAACAATTACACCTTGTTCAGAAGCACAAATCATACCATTATCAAATGATTTCGAAATAATTAAATCATTTACAGCACGTTTGATTCTTGCTGTTTTTTCAACATAAGCTGGTGTATTACCAGGTCCAACGCCAAGTGCTGGTTTACCAGTAGAGTATGCTGCTTTGACCATTGCAGAACCACCAGTTGCTAATACAATTGCCACACCTTCATGATTCATTAATGTGTTTGTTCCTTCGATTGAAGGTTGTTCAACCCATTGAACACAGTTTTCAGGTGCGCCAGCTGCTACTGCTGCATCACGAACGATACGAGCTGCTGCTGCTGAACATTTTTGTGCGCTTGGATGGAAAGCGAAAATAATTGGATTACGTGTTTTGATTGAAATCATTGCTTTAAAGATAGTTGTAGATGTTGGGTTAGTTGTTGGTGTTACTCCACAAACCACACCGACTGGATCTGCAATTTCAATAATTTGTTTTTGTTTATCTTCATTAATTACGCCAACTGTTTTATCATATTTGATACTATTCCAAATACTTTCAGATGCGAACATATTTTTAATTGCTTTATCTTCATAAATCCCACGGCCAGTTTCTTCAACTGCCATTTTTGCTAAAGGCATGTGTTGATCTAAAGCTGCCATCGCCATTTGATGAACAATGTGGTCTACTTTTTCTTGATCAAAAGCTTTCATTTCTTTTAATGCCTGATTACCTTTTACCACTAATTCATCAATTACTTGTGCCACGTTACTTTCTTGTTTCTCAACTTTTTTATCTTTTGTCTTTACCATAATAGCCTCCTGAAATAATTTGTTATTTACTTCACAAATGTAACATACATCATTTTTTCATAATTGTAAATACTTTTTGTGATTTTTTTCACTTTATTTTTAAATTAACTCTCAATATTGTTAAAATACACTTTCCATCATGAACCACACCATTATTTTTTTATTTCAACCTAAAACATTGATACCATTTTCACATTTATCAATAAGCACATTTTCATAAAAAAGATTGCTTCTGATTACCCCACTATTAAATATGATTGACTCATCCTCTCTTCAAATTTATACTTCTTTTATAAATAAAGGTCGTATTTTTCAAAAAAAGGAAGGAACTAACAAATGAATAAAAAAATTATTTTGTTCCCACTATTTATGTTTATCTTTTGCTTATTGATGTACAAGATTTTAGTAGAAACACCTGTTGATAGTTTCAATAATCAAAACAAAGAACTTTTAATTACTCAATCCACAGAAAATTCTACTGATATAGTCATTACTAATTCTTCAAGTCGTCGTTTAATTTGGGAAACCTCTAAAACAGAAGTAATGACACAATCGAAAAATAAATGGCTACCTGTAGAAACAATTTTACCCAAAGTAATCATTAAAGAATATATTGATAGCGGTGCTACCTCTATCTTTCCTTTACAAGACTACATAACTAATAATAGTGCAGAAAATTACAAACTAGTCTTTTTCTTTTCATATGACAACGAACCAGAATTCTCATATGAATTTGAACTAAAGATTCCATAAAAATATCTCAATAAAAAAACAAACGGACTACTTTTATAAGCAATTCGTTTGTTTTTAATTTGAAAGAAAATCTTATTGATTCTCTTTTTCTGTTTCTTCTTTAGTTTCGATAACTTCTGCTTCAATTACTTCTTCTACCTCAACTGGTGCTACAGGAGCAGTTCCTGTTGAAGGTGTCACCGTTTTAATTGCAGCACGTTCAAATTCTAAATAAATACCTTCACAGTCAATTGTTACAGTTCCTTTGTCTGTGTTTAATTCATGAACCACACCGTATAACCCACCAATAGTTATAACATCATCACCAAGTTTCATGCTGTTTAAAACTTCTTGGCGTTGATTTTGTTGTTTCTTTTGTGAACGTGTCATGAAAAACATCATCCCACCGATAATAATTAACGGAAATAAAAATCCTAATCCACCTTGCATTTAATCTACCTCGTTTTCTTTTTATAAGTCACTACTAACTTTATCAAATTTTATTAGATTACACTAGTTTAATTTATGAATTTTTAGAAATTCTTCGGATTTTCTTCATTAAATCCGTATTCTTCAAAGAATGCTTGTCTAAATTCTAGTAAATTGTCATCCATAATTGCTTGACGGACTTGTTTCATCACATTTAATAAGAAATATAAATTATGATAAGACGTTAAACGAATACCAAATGTTTCATCACATTTAATTAAATGACGAATATAAGCACGAGAATAATTACGACAGGTATAGCAATCACATTTTTCATCTAATGGTCTAAAGTCACGAGCAAATTTAGCATTTTTCACAACTAAACGGCCTTTGCTTGTCATACACGTTCCATTTCTAGCAATCCGAGTCGGTAATACACAGTCAAACATATCAACTCCACGAATAACACCATCAATCAATGAATCTGCAGTTCCCACACCCATTAAATATCTCGGTTTATTCTCTGGAATAAGCGGTGTTGTATACTCTAAGACTTTATTCATCTCTTGTTTCGATTCACCTACGGATAACCCACCAATTGAATAACCGGGGAAATCAAGACTAACTAAATCACGAGCACTTTGCTCCCGTAAGTCTTGGAACCCAGCTCCTTGGATAATTCCGAATAAGCCTTGACGATCTGCATTGGCATGAGCATTCAAACCACGTTCTGCCCAACGAGAAGTTCTCTCGATTGATTTCTTCACATAGTCATGACTTTGCTCAAAAGGTGGACACTCATCAAAACTCATCATAATATCTGGTCCTAATTTATTTTGAATTTGAATTGCTTTTTCAGGAGATAAAAACATTTTTGAGCCATTTAAATGGTTTCTAAAATGAACGCCTTCTTCTTCAATACGACGCATATCGCTTAATGACCAGACTTGGAAACCGCCTGAATCCGTTAAAATACCTTGATCCCAATTCATAAATTTATGTAGTCCGCCTGCTTCTTCAACTAAATCTTCTCCAGGACGTAACCATAAATGATAGGTATTACTTAAAATAATTCCTGCACCCATATCTTTTAATTCTTCTGGTGCCATTGTTTTAACTGTTCCAAGAGTTCCGACTGGCATAAACATTGGTGTTGGGAACGTCCCATGGGGTGTAATAATTTCACCTAGTCTTGCGCCAGTGTGTTTTTCTTTTTTGATTAATCTGTATTTAATTGCTGGTTCGCTCATTGTGATCCTCTTTTCTATTATTTTACAAACATTGCGTCGCCAAAACTAAAGAAACGATATTCTTCTGCAACAGCATGTTCATAAGCGTTAAGTACATTTTCTCTTGTTGAAAAAGCACTCACTAACATGATTAATGTTGACATCGGTAAATGGAAGTTAGTTGTAAACGCATCAACCAATTTAAATTCATAACCTGGTTTAATAAAGATTTCTGTCCAACCACTGTCAGCTTGGATATCCCCATTAAATTTAGTGCCTATTGTTTCTAACGTTCTAATAGACGTTGTGCCTACAGCTACAATTCGACCACCTGTGGCTTTTATTTGTCGCAAGCTTTCCGCTGATTCTTCTGACAATGCATAAAACTCACTGTGCATATGATGATTGTCTAAATCTTCCACATTGACTGGTCTAAATGTTCCTAAGCCAACATGAAGGGTTAAATAAACGATTTTTATTCCTTTTGCTTCAATTTTCTCCATTAATTCTTGGGTAAAATGAAGACCTGCTGTTGGCGCTGCTGCTGAACCATTTTCTTTAGCATACACCGTTTGATAGCGCTCCTGATCTTCTAGAGTTTCTTTAATATAAGGTGGTAGAGGCATTTCGCCCAAAGCTTCCAAATTTTCTAAAAAGACTCCTTCGTAAGCGAAGTCAATAATTCGACCACCATGCTCTAATTCCTCTTTTACAACGGCTTTCAGTCGGCCATCTCCAAATGAAATTTCAGTGCCAACTTTAGCCCTTTTAGCTGGTTTAATGAGCGTTTCCCATGTATCGTTTTCAATATTATTTAATAATAAAACTTCTAGATGTCCACCTGTTTCTGGTTTTTCTCCGTAAAGTCTTGCCGGTAAAACGCGGGTATTATTCATCACAAGTGCATCTCCTGGATGTAATTCATCTAAAATATCATGGAAATGTTTATCTTGGATATCACCTGTTTTTTTATCTAAAATCAATAATTTAGACGCCGTTCTATCCTTTAACGGCGTTTGAGCGATTAATTCTTCCGGTAGATGAAAATCAAAATCTGACGTTTGTAATGTCATAGTCACCTGTTCCTTTCTATATCTTCCTGTTGTATTTTAACATCTTTAGTTGAAAAGAAAAAGCGTTCTTATTTTATATAAAATAGCTAAGAAAAAGAGATTCAGCAGTTTTCCCACTTAAATCTCTTTTTTATTTATCTGGATAACTAAATCCTAAATGATCATAACCAAACTCGGTCACTACACGACCTCGCTGAGTTCTTTTGATAAAGCCTTTTTGAATTAAATACGGTTCGTACATATCTTCTACCGTTTCAGTTTCTTCACTAATGTTCACAGCAATAGTAGTCAACCCTACTGGTCCACCATTATAAAGCTCAATCATCGTTTTCAGTATTTTTTGATCCACGTAATCCAAGCCTTTATGATCTACTTGAAGCATTTTCAAAGCCTCGTCTGCTACATATTCATCAATTTTTCCGTCACTTTCAACTTGCGCAAAATCACGGACACGTTTTAATAACCTATTCGCAATTCGAGGCGTTCCTCTTGAACGCCTCGCAATCTCAAATGCCCCTGTCTCTATAATCTCTGTCGCAAAAATATCTGCTGAACGTAAGACAATTTCTTTTAGATCCTGATCTTCATAATATTCCATGTGACAAATAATCCCAAAACGATCTCTTAATGGAGCTGATAACATTCCTGCTCGAGTTGTTGCTCCTACTAATGTAAAAGGGGGTAATGGGAAATGAACAGGATGGGCAGTTGGACCTTGGCCAACGATGATATCCACAAAAAAATCTTCCATCGCTGAATACAGTAGTTCTTCTGCCACTCGAGGTAAACGGTGAATTTCGTCAATAAACAATACATCTCCTGGCTCTAGTTCATTTAAAATAGCCACTAAATCACCTGGTTTTTCAATCGCAGGTCCACTTGTCGTTTTGATACTAACTTCCATTTCATTAGCGATTACCATTGCCATCGTCGTTTTCCCTAACCCTGGTGGACCATACAAAAGAACATGATCTAAAGATTCTTCTCTTTGCTTGGCTGCTTTGATATAAATTTCTAACTCTCTTTTCACTTTTTCTTGTCCGATATACTGAGATAAATATTGAGGGCGAAGAGATTTTTCAAAAGAATCTTCTGTTTCATTTATATCAGCAGATAACAAACGATTTTCTTCTTCGTTCAAACTGATTCCCCCTTATTTTTTCATAAGTAATTTCAAACCAAATCTTAAAATTTCATCTGTTGCTTTACCTGTCATCGTTTCAAGCTCACCTTTAATACGTTTGATTTCTCTTTCGGAGTATCCTAAAGCTTTTAGTGCTTCGATTGCTTCATATAGGGAACTATCATCAATCGTGCTAAATAAATCATCTTGTTTACTATAAACTTGCTTCGCTTCACCTGTAATCTCTAATTCATCTAGTTTCCCTTTTAGGTCTAAGACCATTTGTTGGGCTGTTTTTTTACCCACACCAGGAAATTTAGTTAAGTATTTAGCATCTTCGTTTTCAATGGCACTCACTAAACCGGCATGATCATCTAGAGCCATAATTGCCAAGCCACTCTTTGGACCGATTCCAGAGACGCTGATTAATTTTAAGAACAACTGCTTCTCTTCTAACCCTGAGAAACCATATAACACGTGGGCATCATCTCTAATAACTTGGTGTAAATAAACGACCACTTCTTTTTCTAATTGAGCTGAGTAACGAAATGGATTCGCCACAGCTATTTGATACCCTATGTTATTTGTCTCAATTACTATATAATACGGACTCACATAAGTGACCGTTCCTTTAATGTATTCGTACACTTTTTCTCCACCTTCCACGTACGCATGTTCCCTTAGATTGTAACATAATTTTTAGTGGTATGGGATATGAATAATCTATGAACCGTTCAAAATAAAGATATTTCCGTTAATTATATTAAGAAAGTCGCATTCTGTATAGAGGAAACTCTTATTTCAACTAATTTCCAACCTCTATTATTTAGATTAGCTAATTTTTTTATCGTTTACACAGTATTTATAAATAACGCTCTAATCTAAGTTGTTCTTTTACCATTTCACTAAATCAAAAAGATAGAAATTCCTATTTAAAAGAATTCTTATTTTGAATATTAGGTATACCAATTAGAATTCACAATCTCGCAGGCTACAACCGTTGGTAAGTCTACAGCTCGGTCTAATATCTAATTATGTAAAGCAAGGAGTTAAATAACTTTAGGGGCCGAATCCATATGTCAAAATGATAAACGGATAATATAAAATAATCCCAATACAAATAATAAAAATATTAATCCCTATTCTTATTAGAAGACTAATAGTATTTTTTTTAAGCTTTTGATTAATTATTAAAATAAAGGGGATACAACCTAATATATAATATAAAGTTAATCCGTATGCAAATAGATCATAATTTGAATACTTCATACTTGCCAATTGGAATGCCATAAAAAAATAAAATATTAAAAAAAGAATTTGTACTATTATTGAATAATATTTTAATATATTTAAATATCTATTGTCTTTACAAATCTTGTAAATTAAAATACAGTAAACTAATGAGAGAATAGGTAAATACCATCTGTTAAGAATTATGAGTTTTATAAATTCCATAATATTCATCCCCTTTTAAGTATATAATACAATATTTTAAAAACATTATAAACACTTTACGATCATCAAAGCTATATATTGTTTATTAAAAAACCAAAAATCCCCCTTATTAACTATTAATAAGGGGGATTTTTGGTTTTTTTGCTTTTTAACTTGTTCTAAAGCATGATCGTAATATAATGAAAAACTCTATGCACTCATTAGAGAATTGAGAAATATGGGAACTTTAGTTGTTGCATCATCGGGAAATTATGGTGATGCTGATGATGAAACTGAGGAAATAAATTATCCTGGTATTTTTTGTGAAACCATACAAATTGGATCAGTATCTGAAAATTTTTCACCAAGTAATTTTTCAAATTCAAATATAAATCTTAATTATGTAACCCCTGGTGAAAATATTATTAGTAATTCAATTAAGACCAATCAAGAGTTTATCTCAATGACCGGAACGTCAATGGCAACTGCTGTAGCTACAGGTATTTTAGGTTTATATATTGATCGAGAGAAAACCAATAACAGTTTTAAAAATATTGATATTATTTTAAAACTTGTAGAAGAAAATACATTATTATTAAGTGATAAAAAAAGACAATTTGGTTTTGGATTATTACAATTTAAATAGCTATTTCATTACTAATTTATGCTTTTTTTTTAAATATCAACTAAGGATAATTGGCTTTTATGTAAACCTAGAGCTATTTAAATGTTTCATTTAGTTATTTAACAAAAGCCCTCAGAATCGATTCTGAGGGCTTTTCGTTGAGTTCAATTATCAATTGTAAACCTAAGATAAAAAGCTATTTTGTTCCACGTTTTTTATTCAAACAACACCAGATATTCCCCATATCCTTCTTTTTCCATTTCAGAAACAGGTATAAATCTTAATGCTGCTCCGTTAATACAGTATCTTAATCCGCCACTTTCCACTGGTCCATCTGGAAAAACATGTCCCAAATGTGAATCAGCTTTTTGACTTCTAACTTCTGTTCGTGTCCGAACCAAACTCGTATCTTTCAATTCTTGAAGTGTTGCGATTGGTTTCGTAAATGAAGGCCACCCGCAACCAGCATCGTATTTATCTTTTGAAGAAAATAACGCTTCTCCTTTAACAATATCCACATAAATCCCCTCGTCAGAAAACTGATCAAACTCACTAGTAAAGGGGTGTTCTGTCCCATTTTCTTGTGTCACTTGATATTGTAGTGGTGTTAATTTTTTTCTTAACTCTTCTTGATTTTTATTCATAATAATCCTCCTTAAAGAATTTTTTTCAAAACTTGATGAACATAACCAATGGGGAACCCAACGATTGAATAATAATCACCCTTAATTTCCTTAACAAACAAAGCACCTTGTCCTTGTATCCCATAAGAACCTGCCTTATCACGATGCTCTCCTGTTGCCAGATAATTTTCAATATCCTCTGATTCTAAATCATAAAAATAGACATCTACACATTCTGTTTTTTGAAAAATTTCTGTCGGTGTTGCTATATAAACACTTGTCAATACTTGATGACATGCGCCACTTAACTGACGCAACACATCTCTAGCGTCATCATCTGATTCAGGTTTACCCATAATTAGTTCCTCTAAAACAACTGTGGTATCACAGCCAATCACTATGTCATTTGGATAGTCCGCAACAATGACAGTTGCTTTTTCTTTAGCCATTCGTTCCACATAGTCTAAAGGTGTTTCTTCAAAAGCAACCGTTTCATCAATATCAGCCGGCTTAATTAGAAATTTTTCTACTGATTTTTGAAGTAATTCTTTTCTCCTTGGTGAACTTGAAGCAAGTATAACAGTCATATAGACATCTCCTTAATGTGGGTCTTGAATTCTCTTAAACATTTTTTCCATATCATTATTTGTAAAACGAATTAAAACAGGACGACCATGAGGACAATTAAAAGGATTCTCACAGTATTTTAAATCTTCTAATAAAGCTCTGGCTTGTTTTTCATCTAAATAATGGTTGGCTTTGATTGATCGTTTACAACTCATCATAATCGCAGTCGCTTCTCTAAATTTTGCGACACTTACTCTTCCTGTTTCTAAAAAGATATCAATCATTTCTCTAATAATACTTTCTTCCTGTCCTCTGATGTACCAAGTTGGGTGAGCCCTAACAATAAAACTATTATTTCCAAAATCCTCTAAAATAATACCGACTTCTTCAAGAACAGATAGATTTTCTTTAATTCGAATCAAATCATCAGCTGAATATTCTAGAACAATAGGAACTAACAATTCTTGAAGGTCATTCGAAACATCGCCAATTTTTTTTCTGAAATATTCATATTTAACACGCTCTTGAGCTGCGTGTTGATCAATGATAAATAAACCTTCCTGATTTTGAGCAAAAAGATAAGTTCCATGCATCTGACCAAAGTAATCTAAATCAGGAAAGACATCTTTCTTTTCATTAGGGTTCGTCTCACTTATTGTTCTATTTATTTCTTCTGACACGTTGTCTTCTTCAACATGAAAAGAAGTTTCTTTTGTTGAAAATTGTGGTTCTTGTTTTTTTTCATAAGGTATCCATTGAGTTCCTTCAACTGACTTTGGTGGCTCGTTTTTAACATAGAAGTCTCCCGTTACTTGATCAAAAGCTAAATCAATTGGACTATTTTCTTTTTCTGGTGTCAGAATTGGTTTTCTTTCAGAAAAGTTCAAGCCTAGCTGCTCTACCTTTTCTTCTTGCTCGAGACGTTTCCTGTAAGGGACACTATCACTTGCATTCGGAATCAATAGTTGCTCACTTAACACTTCTCTAATGGCACTCCTAATCAAAACAACGAGTTCTTTTTCTTTACTGAGTCGAACTTCCTGTTTAGTTGGATGGACATTCACATCTACTAGTAGCGGATCCATTTCGATTTGAAGGACAACCAACGGAAATCTTCCTACCATTAATTTTGATCCGTAACCTTCAACAATAGCTTTATTCAGCACATAGTTTTTTATATAGCGGCCATTAATAATCAATGATAAATAATTACGACTTGCTCGAGTGACTTCTGGTAGAGAAATATAACCTGACAAATGAAAATCTAAATCTTCTTGGCTAATTTCTAGCATCTTTTTAGCTGTAGCTACTCCATAAATACCTGCAATAGTTTGCTTTAAATCGCCACTTCCTGTTGTCGTTAGCATTTGATTGTCATCATGAACTAAACGAAAAGCTACATTAGGATGACTCATCGCCAATCGATTAACAATATCACCTATATTGGCTAACTCCGTCTGTAAGGTCTTCACATATTTAAGACGAGCTGGTGTGTTAAAGAATAAATTTTCAACCGTGATACTCGTTCCTTTTCTTAAAGAATGAGGTTTGTGCTCTTGTACTTTACCACCAGATAAAAACAGATAACTACCGTCACCGATACCTGTAGATGTTTCTAGAGTCACTTCTGAAACTGAGGCAATACTTGGTAGTGCCTCTCCCCTAAAACCTAAAGATCTAATTCTAAATAAATCATCTCGGCTATGAATTTTACTTGTAGCATGACGTTTAAAGGCATTTAAAACATCATCCGACTCAATTCCCTCACCATTATCGACGATTTTTATTTTTTTCAAACCTGACTCTTCTAAAAAAATATCAATCTGTGTGCTACCAGCATCAATCGCATTTTCAACTAACTCTTTCACGACTGAAGCAGGGCGTTCAACTACCTCACCTGCAGCAATCTGATTGGCAAGCGTTTGAGATAATTCTTCAATTTTCGTCATGACACTTCCCTCCTAATATTGTATCAAAGTTGTTTTTTTAAATTAAATAAATAATTCAAAGCATCCATCGGTGTCATTTCCAATAGACTTAACTCTTTCAACTCATTTAGCACAGCTGTTTCTTTTTCAGAATTACCACTGAATAAAGAAAGTTGCTCAGTTTCTTCAACAACGATTGGCTCTACTCTTTTGATTGTCGCTTGATTTTCCATCACCATCTCTGGCGTTTTATTTTCTAAGTGAACTAAAATTTCAGTGGCTCGGTCTAATAAATTATCTGGTAAACCTGCCAGTTTTGCTACATGAACTCCGTAACTTTTATCTGCAGGTCCTTCCATCATTTTATGTAAAAAGACGACTTCTCCACCTTTTTCAACAGCACCAACATGAATATTCTTCAAACCAGATAATTCTTCTTCCAGAACGGTAATTTCATGATAATGAGTTGAGAACAACGTTTTAGCTTTCACATTTTTATGAATGTATTCAATAATCGCTTGAGCCAACGCCATTCCATCATAAGTAGCAGTTCCTCGTCCAATCTCATCAAATAAAATCAGACTTCTTGGCGTTGCATAAGTTAAGGCTTGATTAGCCTCCATCATTTCCACCATAAAAGTACTTTGCCCAGATATCAAATCATCTGAGGCACCAATTCGAGTGAAAATTTGATCAAAAATCGGTAGTTTAGCTTTCTCACAAGGTACAAAACAACCTATTTGGGCCATAATAACCGTTAGCGCTAATTGTCTCATATAAGTACTCTTACCGGACATGTTGGGTCCAGTAATTAAAAGCATCGACGTTGCTTCATCCATCATAACTGAATTCGGTACATATTCTTGATGTCCTAAAACCTTCTCTACAACTGGATGACGCCCCTCAATTAGTTCCAAATGATGTTTATGACTAACTAATTCGGGGCGAACGTAATGATATTGCTCACTAATATCAGCAAAACTTTTAATGACATCCAGACTTGCTAATGATTTAGCTAATTTTTGTAAGAAATCAATTTCTTTTTTAACTTCTTCTCTGACTTCTATGAATAACTTGTATTCTAGTTCTTGAGATTTTTCTTCTGACTCTAAAATTAACGTTTCGATTTCTTTCAACTCTGGCGTGATATAGCGTTCTGCATTAGCTAGAGTTTGCTTTCTTTCATAACGCCCTTCTGGCAATTGATCTATATTGCTTTTCGTTACTTCAATAAAGTAACCAAAGACACGGTTAAACTTAATTTTTAATGTTCTAATCCCAGTCGCATTACGTTCCTTAGCCTCGAGCTCCGCAATCCATTGCTTACCATTTCGCATAGCATCTCGGTAAGTATCTAATTGCTCATTGTAACCATCACGAATGATGTTGCCCTCTGTAATTGCAAGAGGTACCTCTTCATTAATAGAGCCTTCTATCAACTTCACTAACTCATGAGCCGGAACTAAATCCACTAGTAACTCATCCCACTCGCCTTGATTTATCCCTTCAAGGACTTCCCTGATGCTTGGTACTTGATTGAGGGATGTCATTAATTGAATTAAATCACGACCATTAACCGTTCCAAAAGCGACACGACCTGCTAAACGTTCCAAATCATAGACTTTACGTAGCTTTTCTTTTAAGTCCATGCGCTCAAAATAAGCATTAAGTAAGCTTTCTACCATATTTTGACGTGTCATTATCGCCTTTTCTTCAACTAAAGGGCGATCTAACCATTGTTTTAACAGTCTGGCACCCATAGCTGTATTGGTTTCATCTAACAACCATAATAATGTTCCTTTTTTATCGCCCGTTCGAATCGATTGAGCTAGTTCTAAATTATATTTAGAATAGTAGTCCATTTTTAGATGATGATCTGTTTGATAACTAACTGCCTGTTGTAAGTGATCCAGACTTCTTTTTTGCGTGATTTGTAAATAAGAAATCAACGTTTTGGCACCGATTATTAAATTTCCACTTTCTAATCTAGCTACTAAGGCACTCATTTCAGAAGTGACAGTATCCACTGCTTGATGTCTAGAAATTAAAATACCATGATGTTCTAATTTCTCCTCTAAATCTTCACCTACATTTGAACCAATCACAATTTCTTTTGTCTGCAAACTTTCACATTCATTAATAATGCCATCCACCGAATCCAGTATAGTAACTTTAATTTCTCCTGTACTTAAATCAGCATACGAAAAACTAAACTTACTTTCTTGTTCAAGGAAAGTCACAGCCGTCAAATAGTTATTTTCTTTAGCCCCCACATCATTATTAGTTAAACGTGTACCTGGCGTCACAAGCTGGACAACTTCTCGTTTAACCATGCCTTTGGTTGTTTTAGGGTCTTCGACTTGCTCACAAACTGCCACTTTATACCCTTTTTCAATTAAACGATCTATGTATCCTTGAGCTGCATGATGAGGTATTCCACACATTGGAATTGGATCATCCGCATTTTTATTACGACTTGTTAATGTTAATTCTAATAATTGTGACACTTGTTCTGCATCTTCATAAAACATTTCATAAAAATCACCTAATCGATAGAACAAAAAAGCATCTGGATACCCTTCTTTGATATTAAAGTATTGTTCCATCATTGGGGTATGTTTTGTTTTTTGCGGCACCAGACAACACCCTTTCTATTTCTTATGTTCTAATTTTTCTTCTAAACCATCATTCACACTTTTTTCTAATAAATGGGTCATATGTTGTAATAAATCATTGGCTTCAATTAATTTTTCTCGGTAAACAATCACCAACGGATGTTCGTCAAATTCTTTTTGTTTTTCATTTGCTAATCGAATGGCTATCTTTTCTGCTTCTGGTTTGTCATAGTGTGCGTATTGAACCGCATCTTTTTGATGTGCTTTAATATTCTCTACTAATTCTTTCAAACCTTCGTGTTGATCTACTTTTTGAGCGATTTCTTTATATGAACTAATAATTTCATTCTCACCAAGCTTATCTAATAAGTTTTCTAACGTTTTTGCGATTTTTTCTTCGTATTGAAATTCACGATCTAACATACTTATTAGCTCCTTACTCTTTAAATGGACGATCAGGATTAATTAATCCTGCTTCGATTTTTTTCGTTTTCCCTGTTGTATCATCAATGTCAATCACACAGTAAGATAATAACTCACGTCCCTCTGTCACCACTTCAAAGCGATGAGGTAACGCTGTTCTAAATTTTTCGATAACAGCTGTTCTATCCATTCCTAAAATACCATCATAAGGTCCCGTCATCCCCACATCTGTGATATAACCAGTTCCTTGTGGTAAAATTCTAGCATCATTAGTCTGTACATGGGTATGTGTCCCCACAATTGCTGAAACACGACCATCTATATACCAAGCCATTGCTTGCTTTTCACTCGTCGTTTCTCCGTGGAAATCTACAAAAATATTTGGTGTACGTTCACTGGCTTCGGCTATTAATTCATCAATCACTGTGAAGGGATCATCAATTGCCGTCATAAAAGCACGAGCTTGTAAATTAATAACGGCTAATTCCACCTGATTGACTTTAACAAACACCATGCCAACGCCTGGTGTTGTGGCTTTTGGAAAATTGGCAGGGCGAACCATCTTCTTAGCCTCATCTATAAATTCAAAAATCTGGTGATTATCCCATGTATGGTTGCCCAATGTTACCACATCTGCTCCATCTTGGAGGAATTTTTTATATATTTTTTCAGTAATACCGCGACCTGCTGCTGCATTCTCACCATTAATGATAGTGACTTGTGGGCGGTACTTCTTTTTTAATTTTGGTAAATAAGTGGTGATTGTATCTCTTCCTAATGAACCTACTACGTCTCCGCAAAATAAAATTCGCATGAATTTTGTCCTCTTTTCTTATTAGCTACTTTGTTCATTCTATCAATTTTTCGGCTTAAATAAAAGTAAACATCATCCTTTTAACCCTTAGTTTTCAAGAGTATGTTAAAATGAGTACCATATAAATCATGAGAAAGGAGCTAATTTTTATGAGAGCACCTCTTATTATTTTTGGTGGTAGTGGTTTCATTGGTCAAGGCGTCTGTCAAGAAGCTATAAACCGTGAAATACCAGTAATTAGTATTTCAAAACATGGAAAACCTACAGAGGCAGAACTTTGGATGTCTTCGCCTCTCATCACTTGGCTTAGCATAGATATTTTTAAAGACGATTCTTGGAAAAACTATATTTCATCCGAAACATCTTGTATTAACTTAATCGGTATTTTTTTTGAAAATAAAAAAAAGGGTCTGACTTATGAAAAATTAATTGTTCAAGCCAATCACTTAATCAGTGAAGAAGCTCAGTTCAAACACGCACCTTATCTTTTCTTATCAGCGAAAGTAGGACCTTTTGGCTATATTGAAGCTAAAAGAAAAGCCGAAGCTGAATTATTCCAAAAAAATAACCCAACCATTATTATTAGAAGTGGTTTGGTAACGACAAAAAAAAGACCTTTTGTTTACACACAGGGAGTTGTCATTAAAGTGGCAGCACATCTTCCGTTTATTAAAAAGACGGCCACAAAAGCATTTCCTGTCCCTTTAAAGAAATTAGCAGTAACTATCGTCAATGAGTCTTTCAATTCCAGTCACAAAATAATCGAAGACATTCGTTAAATAGGAGTTATAAACATGAACATACTAATTACTTCTGGTGGTACTTCTGAAAAAATAGATGATGTCCGCCATCTGACCAATCATGCCACAGGGCGTTTAGGCAAAGAAATTGCGCTAGCTTTAAAAGAAGAGTCGCTAGCGATTCACTACGTCCATGGTCCGCAAGCTGTTTTACCTGATAATCAAAATTGTCAGTTTTATCCAATTGCCTCTGTCAAAGAACTTTATAATATCATGGAGACACTACTAACAACTATTTCTTTTGATTACGTCATCCATAGTATGGCAGTCAGTGATTATGAATTAGATGTTGCAACTGATGAAGAACTCTTAGCAAAAAAAATTGCTGAAGATGTGCTGAAGAATTCATTTGAAACACCAGAGGACTTAACAACTATCATAAAAAATAGTCTGCTTCATTCTGATAATATTCCTCAAAATAAGCAAAAAAAAATCAGCTCTAAAAACGACAAACTTATTTTGATGATGAAGAAAGCACCTAAAATTATTGGTCACATCAAACAGTGGCAACCTAACACTTACTTAATTGGTTTCAAATTACTAGTTGATGTTCCTGAAGAGAACTTAGTTTCTGTTGCACAAGAAAGCATTGTTAAGAATCATGCTGACTTGATTCTAGCTAACGATTTAATCCACATCAAAGACTCGCAACATCTAGCTTTACTTATCTCAAAAGACGGAATCGAACAACGTTACACCACAAAAAAAGAAATTGCTCAGGGAATCAAAAAAATAATAGTATCAAAATAAAAAGGAGTCTTATTATGCCAACTGTCTTACTTGGTATTTCCGCTAGTATATCTGCTTATAAAGCAGCTGATATTACGAGCCAATTAAAGAAAAAGAACATTGATGTCGAAGTTATTATGACAAATAATAGCACTAAAATCATTCCGGCACTAACATTGCAAGTTTTATCCAAAAATAGTGTGCACACAGATGTCATGCTAGAAGATAATCCTATGGAAATTAACCATATTGATTTAGTTAAGCGAGCTGATTTGTTTTTAGTCGCACCAGCATCAGCAAATATCATAGGAAAAATAGCCAATGGAATCGCTGATGATATGTTATCGACAACAGCTTTAGCTGTTCATGATATTCCTAAATTAATTGCTCCAGCTATGAACACTTATATGTATGAAAATTTAGCAATACAAGATAATTTAAGGAAATTAGAGCGTTATGGTTATCAGCTTATCGAGCCTAAAACAAGTTTATTAGCTTGTGGGGATTACGGCAAAGGGGCATTGGAAGATGTTGACATCATTGTTGCTACCGTTTGTCGTATTTTAAATCAATCTAAGGAGTAAACTAATCTTGAAAACAAAACAATTAACTTTAACAGCCATTTTTTTGTCTATTATTCTTTTATTTTCTTTCACGCCACTAGGTTTTATTAATTTAGGATTTATTAAAGCCACATTGGTTCATGTCCCAGTTATTATAGGAGCAATCATTCTAGGACCACGAATTGGTGCTTTTTTAGGTTTAACTTTTGGAATTTTAAGTATTGTTATCAATACTACTGCTCCTTCTGCATTGTCTTTTGCTTTCTCACCTTTTATTCCCGTTCTTGGAACGAATGAAACTAGTCTTTGGGCATTAGTTATTGCCTTAGTTCCAAGAATTTTAACAGGAGTCATTCCCTTTTATGTCTTTAAATGGCTACAAAAAAAAGAACTTAAGTCAAACACTGCTCTTTTCATCGCTGGTGTTTCTGGTTCTTTAATAAATACTATCCTCGTGATGAACCTAATTTATTTTGTTTTTCAAGATGCTTATGCTACTGCTAAACAAATGGTAATCGGAGCTGGTCTATACAAAGCTGTTCTTTCCGTTATCTTAATTAACGGTGTTCCTGAAGCCCTTATCGCAGGTATTGCGACAAGCGCTGTAGCCTCAATTCTGCTAAAGGTCTACCATAAAAATAGGACCTAAGCATGACGTCTCTTCTTCAAGCTGATGCTATTATTAAGACATCAACAAGACAGGAGAGAAATCAGATGAATGAAAAAAATAGCTGGCTTCGCGTGATAGTCATTGCGCTAATCATACTTATAGGCCTAAAATTATTACCCTTTATTGTCGGTTTAGTCGCAGTCATGATCAAATTAGCGATGGTTTTAGTTATTATATATTGCCTAACGCAATATTTTTCTAAATCATCACGTAGATACAACTCCTATAAATAATTTTTAACAACAAGAAACACCCAATGATCCCCCTCATTGGGTGTTTTATTTTGTTCAAGTGAATTGATCCATATTTCATTTATTTTGTTTTTTTGAAATTTAAATACATTGAGCCGTAAATCAAAACTAAAATTAAGACAATGAAAATGGTTTTGTTTGTATTAGTCGCTAATAATACTTTGGCACTTGGAATATATTGAATAGTAGGGATTAGGTTAAGAAGGGCTAAACTCACAATTGAATAATAATATTCTCTTTTCTTTTTTAGTAAAACCCATAATGAATAGATGACTAAACCACTCCAAGTAATAACTAAGCCTGTCATTGAAGGAACTGATATACTTAACCACAGGCTACCTAAATAGTTCGATACAAAAGTTAAACCAATAAAAAGAAAACTAATCAAAAAAACTATACTATATTCTTTTTTCTTTTTTGTATTCGGCTTAAACGTAAATTGATTTATCATCCAAAATATAAGCTTAACAAAAGCTAAACTGATCAGCCCGTTAAGTATTAAGGTGAGAACATTTATACTCGGATTAATTCTTGTTAAGCTAGAAAACAATGAAAAGAGTGAACTAATCCCAAAAATCATTAAAACCAATGTCACTTTTTTATTAGTTGCTATCTTTGGTAGTTGATCCAATAGTTTATCTAGCATTGGTTGAGGATTTTCTCCAAAATATTTTTCTGCGCTTTCACCATTACTTTGTGCTTCTAAGATATCATTTAGTAATTCTATTAAAATAAGTTCTATGTCTAGTTCAGCACGAAATAAAGACTTAGTTCTGATATAAATTAATATTTTTTCATAGTATTCTTTATTCTCTGATGTTAATTTTTCCCGTAAAACATTATTTTCTTCAATCAATTTTTCTTCTTTAGTCATTTTATTTTATTTCGTCTCCTTCTAAAATGTGATCAACATTGTTTGTTAAAAGCAACCACTGCTCTTTAAATTCTAATAACCTCTCATTCCCTATTTCAGTTAAAATATAATATTTTCTATCTGGCCCATCTGGTGAAGACTGCATATCCCCTATAATAGCTGCTTGTTTTTCCAGTTTCTGAAGTAATGGATAAACCGTACCACCAACAATATCATCAAAACCTGACTTTCTAAGTTCTTGGACTAGCTCATAACCATAAATTTTTTCTTTTTGAATAATTGCTAATACACAACCTTCAAGAACACCTTTGAGTAACTGAGTTTGTTTCACATCACCCCTCCTAACTAGTTTGTTTTACATAGTAGATAGATTATATCAATCTCCAACTACTATGTAAAGCAGACTAGTGGAATAAAAAAAACTTGAGAATGAATTCTCAAGTTTTAAATTTTATTATTTAACTGTAACACTTACTGTACGACGACCAAACTGTCTACATTCTTCGATTGTGTTGTAATGTAAATCAATACGGTTACCTTTAATATCCCCACCAGTGTCTCCTGCTACAGCAATACCATAACCTGATACTTCAACTACTGATCCTAATGGAATTGTATTGGGATCTACAGCGATAACACGTGAATTCTTGCGTAAGTCAATACCTGTTGCTGTAAAGTAACTCAATCCAGGTTGTGTATATGAATATCCTGTTGCTTCCATTTGCATAGATTGACCACCAGTACTCGGTTGAGCAGGTTGTTCTGGTGCTGTTGGTGGTGTTACGTCTACTGATTCTTCTGTTGATTCTGAAGTTGTCGTTTCTTTAACTTCGCTAGAAGATACACTTGTTTTTTCTTTTGCTACGTGTACTTGTGATTTTGCTTCCACTTCTTTACGATTAGCTACTTCAACTGCCGCTTTTTTAGCTTGCGCTTCCTTAACGACGCGTTCATTAGATAATTTTTCTAACGCTGCTTGATTATTGCTTAATTCATTTTTTAAAGAAGAGACATCTTTCTCTAATGTACTAGCTTCTTGTTCCATTGAGCTTTGTTTTTCAGTCAATGTTGTTTTGTTTTCTTCTAAGCTTGTTTTCAATTCATCTAGTTTTTCTTTATCTTCTGCAAGTGAATCGACTTTAGATTTCTCTGCACCTTGTAAAACAGTCATTGCATAGGCACGATTAAAGAAATCTGATATATTTCCGGATGACAACAAAGCGTCTACTAAATTAAACGAAGAACCATTTGATTGGATATTTTGCATGCGTCCAGCCATAACCTCAGTTCTTTTAGTAATACTTGCTTCAGTTTTTTCTATATTTTTTTCTGTTTCTTTAATTGTAACTTCTGCTTCTGAAACTTCTGTTTTTAAAGTTTCAACTTCTTGATATTTTACGTTAACTGACTCCAATGCTTTATCTATCTTACTGCTAATCACAGTGCTTTCTTTTTTTACTGCTTCTTCATTCGATGCAGCTAAAGACATCACTGGTGATACCGACAAAGCAACAACAGATAAAAGCATTACGGATAACCCTTTTACTTTCAACAACGACAACACCTTTCATTTATACCGTCCAATTTAATTCTGTCCTAATTATACAAGAAGATAACTCTCCCTTTGTAACAATCTCTTTACAAATTATTACAGTTTAAGCTAAGCTATACATATCACGTAATAGTTAGGAGTTTTTTTTATGACAAAACAAATTTACTTTGCAAGCCCACTATTTTCAGACATGGAGCGTCAATATAACGACCATCTCGTTAATAAGATTCGCAAGAAATATCCTGATGAATCTTTTTATGTTCCACAAGAGCAAGGTGATATTAACAATAAAGAAAGTTATGCAAATGCGATGATGATTGCAAAATATGATACCGAAGCCTTATTGAATAGTAAATTAGTCGTTGCTATTTTAGATGGCGCAAGCATTGACGTTGGTGTTGCTTCTGAGATTGGCGTTGCTTATCAAGCAGGTATTCCTATTCTGGCTTTATTCACTGATTCTAGACAACAGGGAGCTTCTAATCAACAAAAAATAGAGGCTCTAAACGACGTGGCTGAATCTCAATTTCCTTACGTTAATCTCTATACAGCTGGTTTAATCAAATTAAACGGAAAAATTATTAATAACGAGCAAGAGTGGATTGAAACAATAAAAACATACTTAAATTAAAGCTATTTATCTTATTCAGTCATATAGAACACACAAAAATTCACGGACAATCAAAAAATTGATTGTTCGTGAATTTTTCTTTTAACAATCAATTTAATCTGAGTCCTTTCCTTTAAAATTAAAACTCTTTGACGTACAATGTGACTAGTTAAATAAATATTAGAAAGGATGCTTCTATGTTATCACTCATGCGTTATGCAAATAAATATAAAAAACAACTTATTTTAGGCCCTTTTTTTAAATTACTTGAAGCCGTTCTTGAACTGTTCCTTCCTCTTTATATGGCAAAATTAATTGATCAAGGAATTAGACAACAAAATTCAGAATATGCAATAAAAATGGGCGTTTATATGCTTATCATGTCAATTATTGGCCTAATTTGCGTCATGATTTGTCAGTATTATTCTTCAATTGCTTCACAAGGATTTGGAACTGAACTTCGCAACGCCGTTATGAAAAAAATCAACCAATTTTCTCATCAAGAAATCGATCATTTCGGTTCATCCACATTAATCACTAGAGCTACTAGTGATATCAACCAACTTCAATTAGCTCTTGCCATGTTAATTCGTTTGGTTATCAGAGCACCTTTTCTTAGTATCGGTTCAATTATTATGGCCTTTTATATTGATGTACAAATGGGCGTTATCTTTTTATTAACTATTCCTATTTTTTCAATTATTTTATTTTTTATTATGAAAAAAACAGTCCCATTGTATAAAAAAGTACAACAAAAAATTGATCGTTTAAACGCTACAATTAGTGGTAATTTAAGCGGTGTCCGAGTGATTCGTGCTTTTTCTAAAAAAGAAAAAGAGATTAAACATTTTGGAGAAGTTAGTGATGATTTAGCAATTGCTTATAAAAATGTTACCAATCTTTCGGCTCTCCTTTCGCCTAGTACCATTTTCATTATGAATTTAGCTATTATTGCCATTCTTTATTTTGGTGGAATCAATGTTAATTTAGGTCATCTACAAGCTGGACAAGTCCTAGCACTAATCAATTACATGACTCAGATGTTACTTGCTCTTGTAGTTGTTTCAAATTTAGTCGTCATCTTTACTCGTGCCTTTGCTTCTGCTGAACGAGTGAATGAAATTTTAGAAATATCGCCTCAAATTGAAACATCTAATGAAGATATAATTACAACTTCTTGGAATAAAAAAAAGCTTTTAGTTTTTGATGATGTTTCATTTAAGTATACGGAAAATAGTGGTTATGTTTTAAAAAATCTAACTTTTTCACTAGATAAAAATCAAACACTAGGCATCATCGGCCCAACCGGAAGTGGAAAAAGTACCCTGATTCAATTAATTCCTTATTTTTATCCACCAACTAAAGGTTGTATTTCTGTTAATGAAAAAGAGGTTACCACTTATAAAACTGGAGACTTGAGAGAGCATATCGCCATCGTTCCACAAAAAAGTGCTCTATTTAGTGGAACGATTCGCAGTAATTTACTTATTGGGAAACCAGACGCAACAGACGCAGAGTGTTTTGAAGCGTTGAAATGGGCCCAATGTCTTGATTTTGTAGAATCTCTTCCTGAAAAATTAGATGCTCAAGTCTTCGCTCAAGGTCAAAATTTTTCTGGGGGTCAGAAACAACGCCTCAGTATTGCACGTGCCCTTATACGAAAACCAGATCTTTTAATTATGGATGATTGCTTGAGTGCCCTTGATTATCAGACTGATTTTCTTATCAGGCAAGCTTTAAAAAAACATTTTAACGAATCCACCATCATTATCATTTCTCAACGTGTTTCTTCTGTTAAAGAAGCTGATGCCCTACTTGTACTAGATGAGGGTAAACAGGTGGGATTTGGTACACATGATTCCTTATCAAAACAATCAGTTATCTATCAACAAATTGTTCAATCGCAATCAGAAAAGGAGGAGATTAAACATGCGTAGAAAAAGTTTTTCTGCAAAAAGTCCTCAACGTTTTTTGACATATTTAACTGCTTTTAAAAAAGAAATATTTCTCGCTACTTTTTTTGGTTTGATAAATGGTGTTTCAGTTGTTGCCATGACCTATTTTATTGGCCAATCAATTGATACCATGATTGGACTGCAACAAGTTAATTTTAATAAACTATTTCACATTATTTCGTTGCTACTTGGCATTACTGTTGTCACTACTTTTTCTCAGTGGATTATTCAAATTTTAGGTAATAGAGTGGCTTACTTTTCAGTTGCTAAACTTCGGAAAGATGCCTTCTATCATCTTAACCAACTACCTTTAAAATACTATGATCAAACTGCTCACGGAGATATCATGAGTCGTTTTACTAATGATCTAGATTACGTTTCTGAAGCGTGCGCTTTAATTTTTAATAATGTCTTTTCTGGAATGACGATTGTTATTATTTCCTTGATAAGTATGTTTAGCCTGAGTACAACTCTCACTATCATCGTACTTATTTCAACCGCTTTAATCTTTTTAGTTAACTGGGTAGTAGCTACAAAAAGTCAAAAAAAATTCACTCTACAGCAGAAAACAGTAGGTGATATTTCGGGATTTTTATCAGAAACTATTTATCAGCAAAAAGTAATTAAAGCTTTTCAGTTTGAAGAAACATCTCAAAATAATTTTGAAATACTGAATACTAGATTACAAGAAGTGGGACAAAAAGCTCAATTTATCTCTTCTTTAACAAATCCTTTATCACGATTTATTGACCATTTAGGCTATCTTTTGATTGGTGTAATTGGAGGATTACTTGTCATTAATTCACCAGAGACGATGACTATTGGGATTATTACAAGTTTCATCATCTATTCTAGCCAGTTTTCAAAACCATTTATTGAATTATCCGGAATTACTACTCAAATTCAAACGGCAATTGCAGGATTAGATCGTGTCTTTCATTTAATGGATCAAAAAGAAGAACTTCCTGATAGTCTACTTACTTCAAATTTTGATGTTATTTCTGGAAAAATTATTTTTAAAAATGTTGATTTCTCCTATCAAGATAATCAAACATTGATTGAAGATTTTAATTTAGTCGTTCAACCAGGTGAAACAGTAGCAATTGTTGGGAAAACTGGCGCTGGTAAATCTACATTAGTTAATCTTTTAATGCGTTTTTATGATGTTACTAAAGGTCAAATTTCAATTGATGACATCCCTATTCAAGATATTCCTCGTGACAAACTGAGACAATCATTTGGGATGGTCCTTCAAGAGACATGGCTTTTTGATGGCACAATTTGGGATAACTTAACTTTTGGTAATCCTAATGCAACTAAAGAGCAAGTTATCTTAGCTTGTAAAGAAGCTTCTATTTATCATTTTATTGATACCTTACCTAACAAATTTAATACATTGCTAGGCCAAAGTGATTTGATTATTTCTGATGGTCAAAAACAACTTTTAACAATTGCTCGCACAATGATTAGTCAACCCAAGATGTTGATTTTAGATGAAGCTACTAGTTCTGTTGATACTTTAACTGAGCAACAAATTCAAACGGCTTTCTTAAAAATGATGAGGAACAAAACAAGTTTTATTATCGCCCATCGTTTATCTACTATCAGAGAGGCTGACAAAATCATGGTGATGGATCAAGGTCATGTTGTAGAGATTGGAACCCATGACAAACTCCTAGAGATTAAAAATGGTTTTTATTATACTTTATATCATGCTCAATTTAAACATTCATAAAAAAAACCGAGATTAAACTATTAAAGTTTGATCTCGGTTTTTTTATGAATGTTCATTAGTGTTGTATTTCACAAAATCAAGTGTTGCTAGTAAAGCAACTAGCGCAACTTCATTCTCATGTTCAAAGACCGTTAATTCATAAGATTCACCTATTGAAATCCACCGTTCACGGACTTTTGCGACTTTTCGATAGCCTAACATGATATCAAATGACATCTTATTTAAGTCACCTTCTATAAACATTTTGTCACTTTTAACAATATAATCTTTTGAATTTTTTTCTTTTTCAATTATAAAAATAACTTTTCTGTCGACTTCAATAACAAATCTTTCTACGGTTTCTAATCTTATTTCATTAACCGTCGCTTCTGAAGTTTTACTTACATGTGTAATTGTTATTCTAGGAGTTTTTTTCACAGAGGACATAGATAGATTGTACTCGTCTTTTCCTTTTTGATTGACAATGGTAACCAATTCATGGATACTTGTTTCACCTTGCTTCATAATTAGTCGTTTCATTAAATCACTCCTTTTTGTTCAATTTCTACACATCCATTATAACATGTTAGATACTTAACAATACAGAGCTCTTGTTACTTTTTTAATAATATTTTTATTTGTCTTAAGCTATTGCACTCATATATTGGACTATCTTCTCCGTATGTGTCCGAAAAGTTGTTTAACCACACCGAATCAATCCCAACTCTGTTAGCTCCTCTAATATCAGAGCTTAGACTATCACCAATCATTAATACTTTAGAAAGGTCTGTTATTCCCTCTTGATTAAAAATAGTATCAAAAAATCGTACATCTGGTTTCTCAAATCCTACCTCTTCTGATATATATAACTCTGTGAAAAAAGAACTCATTTTAGCATTTTTTAAACGTTGTCTTTGAGTCCTTCCTACTCCGTTTGTTCCAGCATAAATAATATAACCTGAATTTTTTAATTCTGTTAACAACTCAACGGCATCTTTCATAATGTCATTTCGACTCTCTAATAATTTTCGATAATCATTATCTGCTGTTTTTCCATCTACTACAATGCCTTTCCTTCCAAAAAACTTAGTAAATCTTGTTTCTAGAACTATTTCTTTTTTTATGCGACCTTCTTCTAATTTTGTCCAAAGTTCGTGATTAATTTCTTTATACTCCGCTAACGTTTCTTCATTAAAAATAACACCATATTTAGTAAATAGCGCCTTTAGAGCATAGTATTCAGACATGCTAAAATTTAATAACGTATTATCTAAGTCAAATATTAAATATTCATACTTTTTCATACAGATCCTCCTATATATTATTATTTATAATGACGAGGTGTGTCACTTATTTTCCTTCTATCATCACTTTGTTTCTGATTATACTGTTTTAAGACTTCTGGGTCCAAAGATTTTGTTCCTTTTTTAAAATGGATCGTTTCTGTTTTTGCTTCACAAGCTGTTTCGTAGTACCATTTTTTCCATTTCAAAAATGATAACATTGCTTCTAACGACTCTATTTTTGCTTCTAAAGCTTGTTCTTTTTCTGTAAAGAAGTCTTTTCTTTCTATTAAAGTTGAATCTCCCATCATAGTCCATTCTACAAATTGACCAATTTCTTTAACAGGAACATCCGAGAGTTTCAAACACTGAATAACTTCTAAATATTTCAAATCTGTTTCACTAAACGAACGGTGACCAGATTCATTTCTTTTAACAAATGGTAGTAAGCCAATTTTATCATAATATCTTAATGTATCTGTTGAAATATGGGTTATTTTTGATACCTCACCTATTGTATACATTTTTTCACTCTTTTCTCTTGACTTGGAGTTAACTCCAAGGTTTATTCTCTTATTAGATTCAATTAAATATAAGGATGTGTTAGAAAAATGTCAACTAAACCACTTATCGTTATCACAGGTGCAAGCTCAGGATTTGGCGCTAAAACTGCTCAATTATTTAACTCTAAAGGATTTCCACTATTATTATTAGCTCGTCGTACAGAAAAAATTAAAGAACTTCCTTTGAATTTTGATAATGTTCTAATTGAAAATGTCGATGTGACAAATAAAGAAGAGCTTCAAAAAGCCATTACTAAAGCTGAAGCTATTCATGGTCCAACCGATTTATTAGTAAATAATGCGGGAATTATGCTTTTAGGTAATATTCTTGATCAAGATGAAGAAGAATGGCAAAAAATGTTACAAACCAACGTTATTGGTGTTCTGAACGGAATGAAAGCTGTCCTAGGTCATATGATCGAAAGAAATCATGGAACAATTATTAACGTTTCCTCTATCGCTGGATTCAAGGCTTTTCTTGACCATGCTGCTTATGCTGCTAGTAAATTTGGTGTCCACGGTTTAACTGAAACTATTAGGCAAGAAGTAGCAGACAGTCATGTTCGTGTCTCTTTAATCTCTCCTGGAGCTGCTGAGACTGAACTTTTAACTCATGTGACTAACGAACAATCTTTTAATGATTATGTTTCTTGGAAAGAGAGTATGGGAGGATTAACTTTAGATCCTCAAAAAGTAGCTGAATCAATTTTCTTTATTTATGAAATGCCTCAAGAAGTAACCATCCGAGAAATTTCAATCGCTGCTACAAAACAACAAGCATAAAAAAACGAGGCTGATCTAATGTCAGTCTCGTTTTTTTGAATTTAAATACTTTTAAATACTCTTTTTAATTACTATGAACCAAATTTAATAATTTGTTTTTGAAATACTCTTATATTAACCATAGAATAGGTAATAAATACTTGAATAACACACATAATACTTGAACTAATGATACGTGCTGGTAAGAATGCAAATACTGCATTTCCTTGCATCATGTATAGCCACAAAGTATTGAGAGGAAGACTTAAAGCAAATGTTACGATAATATTTACTAAAATAATACGTGTTAATGTTAAGTCTTTTTTGTGATAAAAACTACTATAAATAATACCTGCTAAAAGTGCTGTTAATGTAAATCCAGGGAAATAGGCTCCTCCCGCTGGAAATAGCATAGCACCTATAAAATCACATAATGCATTTGCCGATCCTGCAATAATTGGACCAAATAAAATAGCCATAATCACAACTGGAATAAAGAAAAAGCTGATTTTAACAAATCCCGTTGTAATTGATAAAAATTGTGACAAAATAATTCGTAAAGCCATTAAGACCCCCATTAAAGCGATTGTCTTAGTTGTAAAAACTTGTTTTTCCATTCTAGCATCTCCTTTTTAGATAGAGTTGCTACATCCAATATGCAGCGAATGCGAAAATAATGTCGCAAGTGCTCCTCTAGCACTTTTCGTCCAGTGAGCTACATCCCATCACACCGGCACTTGACGCTTTATTTTCTACTCTGTTTTCTTTTACACTAAAAACTATATCATATTATTTAATAATTACAATAAAGGGGATAACAGTCAATTTTCCGACAAATTTTGAAGTTCTTTAAGCAATAAAATGGCCGTACTTTTGTTAGTCGCCAGCGGAATTTCATAGACGTCACTCAGACGAATTAAAGCGTTAACATCTGGTTCATGAGGTTGTGGTGTTAACGGATCCCTTAAAAACATAATCATATCCATTTCACCTTCCGAAACTTTTGCTCCTATTTGTTGATCTCCGCCCAGTGGACCTGACTTAAAACAATGAATTTTTAGCTTGGTTTGTTCCATGATTTTTGTTCCTGTCGTCCCTGTGGCAAATAATTCATGTTTCTCAAAAACTTTTTCATATTTTTTTGCTATCTCAATCAGATCTTTCTTCTTTTTGTCATGTGCTATTAATGCTATTTTCATAAAAAACACTCCTTATTTATTTTTTAGTCATTTTGACATAAATGATTGGTCACTTTTAACATTGTAAGCGTATTACATTTTCTATTATACTCTATGTAACAAATGAAGTGAAAGAAGGAAATTTGACATGGTAGAAATCGCATTAAAACATATACATAAAAAATATGATGGTAACCCAAATTATTCAGTAACAGACTTTAACTTAGAAATTCAAGATCAAGAATTTATCGTTTTTGTTGGTCCTTCAGGCTGTGGTAAATCAACAACATTACGTATGGTTGCTGGACTTGAAGATATTTCAGAAGGCGAATTATGGATTGGAGACCGCATGGTAAATGACGTAGCTCCTAAAGACCGTGATATCGCTATGGTATTCCAAAACTACGCATTATATCCACATATGACTGTTTTTGATAACATGGCATTTGGTTTAAAACTTCGTAAATATGACAAAGCTGAAATCCAAAAACGTGTGGATAATGCTGCTGATATTTTAGGTTTAACTGAATACTTACAACGTAAACCAGCCGCTTTATCAGGTGGACAAAGACAACGTGTGGCTTTAGGTCGTGCTATTGTTCGTGATGCTAAAGTGTTCTTAATGGATGAGCCTTTATCAAACTTAGATGCTAAATTACGTGTGGCTATGCGTGCTGAAATTGCTAAATTACACCGTCGTTTAGAAACAACAACTATCTATGTTACCCATGACCAAACAGAAGCGATGACAATGGCTGATCGTATCGTTATTATGAAAGACGGCTTCATCCAACAAATCGGTACACCAAAAGAAGTGTATGACACACCAAACAACGTTTTCGTTGCTGGATTTATCGGTTCACCTGCAATGAATTTATTCAACGTTACTCTAGGCGAAGATGGCTATATTACAGATGGTGATGATTTACGTCTTGAAGTTCCAGAAGGTAAATTTAAAGTTCTTAAAGAAAAAGGTTACGCTGGTAAAAAAGTGGTCTTTGGTATTCGCCCAGAGGATATCCATAGTGAACCAATCGTGAAAGATGCATCACCACATAGTGTTGTGAATTCTGAAGTCGTTGTTTCTGAATTATTAGGTGCTGAAACAATGCTTTACACTCGTACAGGTCAAACAGAATTTATCTCTAAAGTAGACGCTCGTTCAGCCTATATTCCAGGTGAACAAATTGAACTTGCTTTCAACTTAAATAAGAGTCATTTCTTTGATGCTGAAACAGAAGAAGTTATTCGTTAATTAAATTTATTCCCTCTTTTCACTTTTTATTAACCAACTAAGTGAAAATTAAAAGGAGTTGACTTAAATGTCAACTCCTCTTTTATTTATCTAACTAATCCTTTATTCGTACACGTATTATTTAACCTTAATTTGTTTTGCCGCCAAATACACCGGTAATTTAAATTTTGTGCCAATTTTTTCTGCAATTGAAAAAGCAATTGTAAAATCAACTATGCTATGAATAAAGCCACCTACCCCTACAAACACAATTACACTCATAAAGAAGCCAGACGTATAAGTTTCTGTAGATAACTTACCATTCATAAAGAATACTGTGACAACCAAAGTCTCACAAATGGCATGGATTAAACCAATTATTACATTAAAAGCCACCATTTTTTTAGGTGAACTAATTATATTAGGTTTTTTTGATAAATACCAACCACCAATAAACGCAAAAATAACATGTGACAATGCTCTAATTGCAATAATAAAAGGGGTTGTTAAAAAAAAGCCAAATGCCGTTCCTAAAGCAACTAACACTGCCACTGTAGGAGACACGAACATGGCTAAAAATACTGGTACATGACTTGCCAGTGTATATGAAGCTGGCCCTAACACAATTTTTATAGGCATAACCATGGGTATCATAATTCCTAATGCGATTAAAAGCGCCGCATACGTTAATGATTGAACTGAATTTTTTTTCATTTTTATCCATCTCCAACATCTTTTTTAACTATGATAACGAGTGAACAGAGTTTTGTCAACGAACATTACTTAATAACTAGGCTTCTTTATTCGCTATTAGACGATTGGATAAATCTCCAAATTCTTGAATACTTAATGTTTCTCCACGACGCTTTGGATCTATCTCACATTCTGCTAATGATTTTTCTAACCACGCCTTAGTAACTTCATCTTTGCCAAAATAGCTAGTTAAATTATTCCATAATGTTTTTCTACGTTGCATAAAAGCTGATTTAGTTAATTTAAAGAAGAATTTTTCATCTGTCACTTCAACAATCGGTGTTGTCCGCTTCGTTAATTTAATGATAGCTGAGTCAATATTAGGTTGGGGAATAAACGCTGTCTTAGGAACGATAAACGCTAATTCTGCTTCCATGTAATATTGAACAGCGATTGATAATGAACCGTACGCTTTCGTACTTGGTACAGCAGCAATTCTATCAGCTACTTCTTTTTGCATCATCACAACCATTGTCTCAATATCTAAATTAGACATTAATAAATGCATCATAATGGGAGTCGTAATGTAATAAGGCAAATTAGCCACCACTTTAATTCCACCATCTGTCGAAAACGTTTCTCTAGCAACAGTCTCTATGTCCGCTTTCAAGACATCTTCATTAATAACCGTCACATTATCATAAATTTCCATCGTATCATCTAAAACTTCAATTAAGCGTTGATCAATTTCAAAAGCTAAAACTTCACCTTTAGATCGTGCTAAATGTTCTGTTAAAGCGCCAATTCCTGGACCTACTTCAATAATCCGATCTTGATCAGTTAATTCAGCAGCAGCAGCTATATTTCTCAAAATATTAGGTTCTGTTAAGAAGTTTTGACCTAAACTTTTCTTAAATGAAAAACCATATTTTTTCAGAATTTCTTTCGTTCGACTTGGTGTTGCAATATCTTTATATTCACTCATTCTTTTCACCCTCTAAAATTTCTTTCATTGCTTTTGTAAATATTTCTTTTTCAATATGAAACATTTTCAAGCGTTTCTTTAGTTGTTTGCCATTTGTATAACCAATATTTAATTTTTCGCCTAACGACTCTCTTCTTCCTTTTGCATGAGGTCCAGCGATTAAACCAAATCGAATTAAATCCTCATTTTCGATTTCTGAATCAAAAGAATCTGTCGTTGGTGTTGAAACATTTCTTAACGCTTCTATGATGGTCTCATCACTAGCGTGTTCTACTCCTAGACTATTTCCTTTTTTTTGTGGTTCCCCTTTTTTCCTCGAAATAAAGGCATGTTTAGCTGTTGGAACCACTTCAGTTATTTGCTTACGTATTTTTTCGCCTGAAAAATCAGGATCTGTAAAAACAATGACCCCTCTAACTTTTTCAGCGTGTTCAATTTTGAGCAACGTTTCTTCACTTAAAGCCGAGCCATTCGTTTCTATCGTATCTGCCTCTACGACTTGTTGCACTCGCTTTGTATCAGATTTCCCTTCCACAACAATAATTTCTTCTATTCTTATTTTTTTTGTCATTATTCACCAATCCTAAATAAACGATGGGCATTTTCTCTGGTCACGTTTGCTACCTCTTCAAAAGGAAGATTTCTTAATTCAGCAACTTTTTCAGCTACATAACGTGTATATCCTGGTTCGTTTCTCTTACCACGATATGGCATAGGCGCTAAATAAGGAGCATCTGTTTCTACTAATAACTTATCCAGTGGAACAACCGTCGCAGCCTCATGAACTTCAAAAGCCTTTTTAAACGTCACCACGCCACTAAAAGAAATATGCATGCCTAAATCCAAAAAGCGCTTTGCCCATTCGCCATCCCCACTAAAACTGTGCATAATGCCACCGATATTATGGATTTTTTCTTCTTTTAATATTTTGTAGGTATCCTCAATGGCCTCTCTGGTGTGGATACTAATCGGTAAATTCATTTCTTTGGCTATCGCAATTTGTCTTCTGAAAATTTTATCTTGAACCTCTTTAGGGTCCTCCATCCAGTGATAATCTAAGCCGATTTCGCCAAGAGCTACGACTTTCGGTGTTTCTAATTGGCTTTGTAAAGTCGTCTCAATTTCCTTTGTATAACTGCCAGCCTCTGTAGGATGCCAACCAATAATACTATAAATATCTTTATGTGTTTCGCTTAATGCCAATGATTTTGTAATAGTTGGTGTATCAAAACCAACAACTGCCATCTCAGTCACGTCTAACTCACGCGCACGCTCAATCACTTCCGGAATTTCTTTTTCAAAGGCCTCTACATTTAGATGAGTATGTGTATCAAATATCATTTATCTCACTCCAATCCTTCTTATTTTAACACAAAATAAAACGACTGAAAGAACTAACGCTTTCTTTCAATCGTTTTTTACTAAGCAATAATCGCGCCATTTTCAGCACATTTAGGTGCTTCTACTACGTATAACTTACCATCTTCATTCTCAGCAGATAAAATCATCCCTTGACTAATTTCACCACGCATTTTACGAGGTTTCAGATTAGCTACAATGACTACTTTTTTACCCACAAGCTCTGTTGGTTCTGGATAAAACTCTGCAATTCCTGAAAGAATTTGACGATGTCCTTTATCACCTGCATCTAAACGGAACTGAAGTAACTTATCAGCCCCCTTAACTTTACGGCAATCAATGACCTCTGCTACTTTTAATTCGACTTTATCAAAGTCTTCGTATTTAATTTCTTTTTCTTTAGATGAAACTAATTCTGTTTCTTCTGGATTAAATACTTCCTCTTCTGTGGCATTCGTTGTTTGAGCCATTTGTTCTTTAATATAAGCTACTTCAACTTCCATATCTAACCTAGGGAAAATTGGCGTTCCTTTACTAATTACTTTCGTATCTTTAGGGAAATCACCAAAACGAATATCCAACATAGATAATGTTTCTTCACCTAAACCTAATTGACGTAAAATTTCTTTTGGTGCTTCTGTTAAAACTGGCTGTAGTAATATAGCTGAGATACGTAAACTTTCCGCTAAATGAACCATAACACTTTCTAATTCAGCTTTTCTTTCTGGATCTCTTGCTAATACCCAAGGCTCAGTTTCATCAATATATTTATTGGCACGAGAAATTAATTTCCAAATTTCACCCAATGCTACATTAAACTCCATTTTTTCCATAGCTTTATTATATTTTCCAATAATATCAGCTGCCGTTGTTGATAATTCACTATCAAACTCCGTGACTTGTGAAGCGTACGCTGGTATATGACCTTCACAGTATTTATTAATCATCGCAATCGTACGGTTTAGTAAATTACCTAAATCATTGGCTAGATCATAGTTCACTCGAGCCACAAAATCTTCTGGTGTAAAGACACCATCTGAACCAAACGGAATCGCGCGCATCAAATAATAACGTAGAGCATCTAAGCCGTAACGTTTAACTAGCATTTCTGGGTAGACAACGTTTCCTTTAGATTTAGACATCTTGCCATCATTCATGACTAACCAGCCATGAGCAAAAATTTGTTTTGGTAATGGTAAATCTAAAGCCATCAACATAATTGGCCAATAAATTGTATGGAAACGTACGATTTCTTTTCCAACCATGTGAACATCAGCTGGCCAATATTTTTTAAAGTTACTATCATCTTCCGTGCCATAACCAAGAGCTGAAATATAGTTAGATAACGCATCAATCCAAACATAAACCACATGTTTCGGATCAGCATCTACTGGAATTCCCCAAGAGAATGATGTTCTACTAACAGCTAAGTCTCCTAAACCTGGTTTAATAAAATTGTTGACCATCTCATTTTTACGAGATACTGGTTCTATAAAATCAGGGTGTGCGTCATAATACTCTAATAAACGATCAGCGTATTTACTCATACGGAAGAAGTAACTTTGCTCTTTAACAAGCTCTACTTCGTGTCCACTTGGTGCTTTTCCACCAATAACTTTACCCTCTGTATCACGGTAAACTTCAGCTAATTGATTTTCAGTGAAGTACTCTTCATCAGAGACAGAATACCATCCTTCATACTCACCTAAATAAATATCCCCTTGATCTAGTAATTGTTGGAAGATTTTTTTAACTGTTTTCATGTGACTTTCATCTGTGGTACGAATAAATTTTGTATAATCAATATCTAATAAATTCCATAATTTTTTAACGTCTGTTGCCATATCGTCAACGTATTCTTTTGGTTCAATCCCTAATTGTTCTGCTTTTTGTTCAATTTTTTGACCATGCTCATCTAATCCCGTTAGATAAAACACATCAAATCCTTTCAAACGTTTGTAGCGAGCCATTGCATCACAAGCTATTGTTGTGTACGAACTACCAATGTGTAGTTTGCCACTTGGATAATAAATGGGGGTTGTAATATAAAATGTTTTTTTCTCCTCCATTTGTAAACCTCCTCGATTAATCTGGGCAAATATCACCCATTTTTACATATAGTCCTTAGTATTATAACACAATTTAAGACAATTTTTAAAAAAATCAAAAAAGAAGCGAGCAACTCACTTCTTTTAAGGATTATAGCAATCAACGCTACTTATAATTACATTTTTTTGTCTAAAAAATAGTTTCCTATTTTTATTTTCAAAAAAATCACTATTGTTTTATTTATATGAATCTATTATAATCATAAACTATGGTGTTCATTCATCATATTTTAGGCTAAGGAGCTGTCTTCGGATAGCTTCTTTTGTTATTTTTTTAGTAAATATTGATAAGTTTCATGAGTTTCAAAATATTTTGCTACATAAGAACAAGTTGGAATTATTGTGATATTTTCTATTTGTGCTTTTTTTATAACTTCTAAAACTAATTTTTCTGCCAACCCTTTTCCTCTTTGACTTGAATCTACAAAAGTATGATTGACATCTATCGAACCATCTCCCAATATTTCCCAGGTAATTTCTGCTATCATTTTTCCTTCTTCGGTTAAATAAAAGCGATTTTTTTCTTCTTGAAACATGATTACCACTCCTTTAACTTTCTTTTTATTTTACTATATACAATTCCATCAAACAAAACAATTCCCTTGCTTTTTTATGTATTTAAAAATATAATTTAGGTACACCTAAAAAGGAAGTGTCTTTATATGAACAAACATCAAAACCTACTAACTGATAAACTTAATGGTCTAAGTTTACCTGAAATAAATAATACTGTTTCCGTTCCAAAAAATGCAAGTTTTTTAAGAAAGCTATTAGCATACTCTGGCCCAGGCGCTTTAGTTGCTGTAGGTTACATGGACCCTGGAAACTGGGTAACATCTATTGCTGGTGGTGCCCAGTTTGGCTATCTATTACTATCAGTTATTTTAATCTCTAACTTGATTGCTATGATGCTCCAGTATATGTCCGCCAAACTAGGGATTGTTACTGGGATGGACTTAGCACAAGCAACCCGTGTTCACACTAATAAAAAAATGGGGATTTTTCTTTGGATTATGAATGAATTAGCCATCATGGCCACAGATATCGCAGAAGTTATTGGGAGTGCTGTAGCATTGAATCTTTTATTTGGTTTTCCACTTTTATTAGGGGTTTTTATTACCGTCTTAGATGTTTTTTTACTGCTTATGCTAGCCAAACTTGGTTTTAGAAAAATAGAAGCCATTGTGATGACTTTAATTGCGACTATTTTTGTTATTTTTATGTATGAAGTTATTCTAGGTCAGCCTAACATGAGTGATCTATTCTTAGGATTCATCCCTAGAAAAGAAGTCCTTACCAACAATGGTGCACTACTTCTTGCTTTAGGGATTGTTGGCGCGACAGTTATGCCTCATAATCTTTATCTACATTCTTCTATTGTTCAGTCCAGACAATATGATCGAAAAGATAAATCTGCCTTAAAAGAAGCACTTCGTTTTGCCAAATGGGATTCTAATATCCAGTTATTTTTTGCCTTTATTGTGAACTGTCTCCTTTTAACTTTAGGAGCGACACTCTTTTTTGGCCATGGGGATTCACTAACAACACTTGGTTCTTTATTTCACGCTTTATCTGATTCAAAAGTTGTCGGAGCCATTGCCTCACCTGTACTCAGCGTTCTTTTTGCCGTAGCTCTCTTAGCTTCTGGACAAAATTCGACCATTACTGGGACTTTATCTGGACAAATTATTATGGAAGGTTTTATCAAATTAAGAATACCCACTTGGGCTAGAAGATTAATCACTCGTTTGTTAGCTGTTATTCCCGTTGTCATTGCGATTATTATCTTTGGTGATTCTGAGGAAGTTGTGGAAAAACTGCTAATTTATTCTCAAGTTTTCCTAAGTGCTGCTTTACCAATTTCAATTATTCCTTTAACCATTTTTACCAGTCAAAAAAAATTAATGGGCGATTTTACTAATCATTTGTGGGTGACTGTCTCCGCTTGGGTTATCACTGTAACCTTAACAATCCTTAATATATACCTTATTATTTCTATTTTTGTTTAAAATATACCGATTTATGTTGGTACTTTGTCTGACATCGTTTATAATAAAGGTATAAAAATACTATTATTGGAGGTCTACAAAATGTTTCAACAACAAAAAGTTTACAAAAGTATGGAAAATCGTAACTTTACCCCTGAAAGTTTGTTAGCCGAATTAGAAGATTTAAAACAATTTAAATTTGAAAATATTTCTTACACTGGTATTAGTTTAAACATCGAAATGTTGATTACTCAATATTTACGTGACGCTAAATTCGCTCTTATTGAGGTTCAAGGTGGATTGGCCAAAAAGAATTTTTCTACATGGTCTGCTGATTTGACTTTAGCGATTAATATCTTTAACCACTTTGCTGATTTTACTAAAGAACATTTTAATTATTATCTAGAAGAAGCTAAAAAATACCAAGCTGAAACTGGGCACAGTAACACGTCTCAAGAATACAAAGCTTATTTTGAACAAGGCAATTCTATGTACTTCCATGATGTCTTACATAGCGTTTTTGATCTTTCAAGAAAACTTGATCTAAGTATTGATGACTTTAAAGAAGCTTTAGCCTCTGATGGGTTAGATGCTGCTGATTATCAATTACCTGAGAAAAAAGTTTTTGAAGGTAAATAATTTAAAAAAGTCATCATTCAAGAAAAAGTAACACACTCTTTTCTTGAATGATGTTTTTTTATGAAAATTGACTTTTTTTGCCAAAGTTTATCCAGTATTCTCACTTAGATTTAGTTAAGATTAATTCAGAAGAAAGAAAGGTAGAAATATAGCAATGAATGAAATCGCAGCTGTCCTTGAGTATATCGAGAATCATTTAACAACAGAGATCGTCATGAAAGACATTGAGCAGTTAGCACAAATGTCAGAGTACAATTTTCAAAAAGTTTTTTCGATTCTAGCAGGAATTCCTTTAGGGGAATACATTAGAAAAAGAAAACTATCTTGTTCTCTTTATGACTTGAAGGAAACAGATATGAAGATTATTGATATTGCCTTTAAATATGGTTATCAATCCTCTGAGAGTTACAGTCGAGCTTTTCAGCAATATTTCCAAACTTCTCCTTCTAGCGCTCGAAAGAATTGGAATGATTTAAAAATATTCCCTAAATTATCGATTCGCGTACAAATCAAAGGAGGAACTGAAATGAATTATTACATGACAAGAAAACCCGCTTTTTTAGTAACAGGAATTAAAGAAAATTACCAAACAGTATCAGAAGGACAGGAAAAAATCCCACAATTTTGGGATACCTTTAATGAGACTAAACTCTTTGATCAAGTTATTAATGAGAAAGATCCCACAACACCTAACACTGTTCTAGGTATCTGCTTACCTGGTGAAGGTGAAGCTTATAACTATTTAATTGGTGTTAGAAGTCGTGAAGAAACAACTCTTCCTAGTTTAGAAACAATTACTATTCCAGAAACGGATTGGGTCGTTTTTAAAGCTGTCGGAAAAGTGCCAGAAGCCATCAGAAAGACGTATCAAGAAATTTATGAATCTTTCTTCCCAAGCACATCATACACTCAAAGAAATTTACCAGACTTTGAATCGTACCCGCTCGACCTTGATCCAATGTCAGACAACCACGTAACAGAAATATGGATTCCCGTTAAGTAAGAGTGATAAAAAAGGCGCTTAGCTCCAAGCAATTGGAAGAAATTAAAAATAATTCACGGGCTTCGAATTAATTTTAATTTTTGAAATTGCCGCAGGAGCTGCCTTTTGAATCCAGACTAAGTAAGAGTGAATCAAAAATTGCTTTGCTCCAAATAACTGGATCAAAGCAATTTTTCTTATTCTATTTAAACTATTTTTCCCAATCAGAGATAAAATCTTCTACAAACAACTCCATTAACTGTTGTCGCTTCTCAGCTATTTTTTTTGCTGTTGTCGTGTGCATCATATCTTTTAATAAAAATAATTTTTCATAAAAATGATTAATCACTGTTTGATTAATTCGATAATCCTCCTTAGTCATATTTTTACGAGGGGGAATCTTTGAATCGTACATGGCGTGCCCTTTTTTTCCTCCATAATAAAAAGTACGACCAATACCAATTGCACCAATTGCGTCAAGTCGATCTGCATCTTGTACAATTTGAGCCTCTAAAGATAACCTGTCATCCTCATGTTCTAATTGATGACTAAAAGAAACATGGTCAATAACTTCAAAAATATGCTGACTATCTTTTTCAGTGATTTCTATAGTTGAAAGGAAATCAGCCAATAATTTTCTAGAAAAAGGCACATCTGACACTAATTTATCATCCATTACATCATGTAAATATGCCCCTGAAAGAACAATAAATAAATTGCCGCCTTCAACCTTTTGAATTTTTTCAGCTGCTCTTACTACACGGTAAATATGATCCATATTGTGCCCTGTTTTATCATTTAATAGAACTTTTTCAGCGTACGACTTGATTTGTTCTAGTTGTTTGAATTCTTCTTGGTTCATACCCACACTCCTATCTTTTTTATTAGTTTACCAATAAAGAGTGTTCTTGGCGATTGTGTTGCTCCCTTTATTTTTGTTACAATATAAAGAAAAGGAGGATTCTTATGGCTATTCATATTATGTGGTTTCGAAGAGATTTAAGACTAGAAGATAATACAGCGTTTAGCGAAGCTCTCACATCATTAACTCCAGAAGATAAACTTCTATGTATCTTTCATATTAATGACCAACAATTACGAATTGGAACTAACAGCCACGATTATTTTTTTTCCACTTTAGATCACTTTATTTCAGATTCAAGTGAGCAGCATTTAACCATTCATCTATTAACTGGAAATATTATCGACGCCTTCGATGCATTATTAACAATTTACTCAGATACAACACACATTTTTTTCAACATAGATAATCGAGGCTTTGGCAGAAAAAGAGACCTAGCCGTGACTGCTTTTCTAGAATCAAAAAATATTCAGGTTAATTCATACGAAGAAAATCATCTCCATCAAGCGACAGAAATTCAAAAGCCAGATGGAACACATTATAAAATGTTTACTCCATACTACAAAAAATGGCGGCAATTATCTAAGGGACATTATCAAAAAAATAATCTTACTCCTTACTTAGACAAAGTTATTCATCAGCCACAATACTTTGAAATGGGAACACAAACTTTAAACAACTTACTAAATAATCGTCAAACTGACTTTTCAAGTAAGGTCGGTGAGACACAGGCCAACACGCAATTAAATACATTCATTATGACCCACTTAGAACATTACGACATAAATAGAGACTACCCTTTTTTAGATAGCACAAGCCGTCTGTCTCCTTACCTTTCAACTGGCGCTATCTCTATTAGAAAAGTTTATCAAGCCTGTCAATCCTTGCCTGATAGTGATGGAAAAGAGATCTTTATAAAAGAACTGGCTTGGCGAGATTTTTATCATATGATCTATTTTTATTACCCGAATCAATATCAAGAAGAATTAAAAGGGAAATACCAACAGTTACCTTGGCAACAAGAAAGTCTCATTTTTGAAAAATGGAAGATAGGTCAAACTGGCTATCCCATAATTGATGCAGCTATGAGACAATTAAACGAAACTGGTTGGATGCATAATCGGCTTAGAATGCTAGTCGCTTCTTTTTTAACAAAGGATTTACTCATTGATTGGCGCTTAGGAGAAAGATATTTTTCTGAACAACTGATTGATTATGACTCAGCAAGTAACATTGGTGGTTGGCAATGGGCCGCTTCAACTGGAACAGATGCCGTTCCTTATTTCCGAATTTTTAATCCCATTACACAGGGGATAAAGTTCGATAAAGAAGCTGAATTTATTAAAAAATTTGTACCCGAACTTACTAATTTACCTGTAAAATATTGTCATGAACCCTGGCTACTATCTGAAACGCTTCAACATAATTTGGCTTTTAAAGTAGGTGTCACCTACCCATCTCCTGTAGTGGATCATAAAATGGCGAGAGATAGAGCTTTGGAGTGGTTTAAAGAAAGTTTAGAGAGATAGGCTTTCTAACTACTTTTTAAGAAATATCAGAGGAGCTTGTAATGATTACTAGAAATTGAAGATATTTTCTTTTTTATTTAAATATCTTCAATTTCAAGAATAAATTTTTTAATATGACTATTAACTTTCGTAACGATTAAGTACTTTTCTAAACTGTTCTTATCTTCTTTATTTGCATAATCATAACAACACAAATAATAAGCATTCATTACTGATAAAACTTCCTTTTGCGTGAAAATTTGATTGTCATACATCGCTAATAATTTCCTAGCTTAATCCGACCGCTTAGACATAGGAATTAATCGTTTAGAAATACTACATAATTTTTATTTACTTTTAAATTTACTTGGAACTTATTTTTTAATATTTGCTTTTATTGAATTAAATAATGGGGCATAACTGAATAAACTTTCTTGAATTTTCATATCTAGTTTATACTCGTTTAAATTTTTAATTAAGTTTAAATAAATCATTTCCTCTCGAATTAATTTATCTGGATTTCTCACGTAACTTTCTTTATAAATTTTTAATATGAGAAGTTTATTTTTTCGATTTAGATATCTTAATCCATATTTTCTTTCTAATTGATCACAGTACTCTTTATGCTTTTTTACACCTGCAAACCGTTTTCCAAAGGATATTAATTCATTATAAAATTCTTCCTCTAAGTTAATATCTTTTGCTCTAATATTTCGATACATTCCCCAGTTATCTTTTTTTTGATAATAATCTTCTCGACTAATTTCTCTAGATCCTACATAAATTATGCTACCACCCATAATTTTCTCCTTTTTATTTAATCATAATACCCTTCAACTTCCCTTATTTCTTCCAATTCATAATCATCCAAAATATGTTCCCAATCTTCTATATTATTTTCTGTAATCGTTTCTTCCCTCTTATGGTCACCTTTTTTTTCTTTTGAATAGCTAAAGGGTTTACTATTTTCTTCAGTACTTTCAATAGTATTTATTTCTGATTTTTCTTTTTCCTTTTCTATTAATTCTATATTAATATATCCAGCATATCTTGAAATCATATTTTCACTTAAAGAAGTCAATGATATCTTAAAACTATCATTACCCATAGCGTAATCATTTAAACTATACGTAGCAGTTCCTTCTAATATTCCAGTTTTTTCATCATACTTCCACTCATCATCATATCGTTGGCTGAGATAAGCATAAACATTATCAGTCTCTATTCTAAAAGGTTCTAGATCTTTTTCCTTTAATCCTGGATGTTCATTAGGATTTCCTCTGCTATTAATTATAAAAGACAAGTATACTTTATGATCATCTTTAACCTCATGCCTATTTTTCAACTCTTTATCTGGTTCTTCAACAATTTCTATTTCATTGCCCTGTTCATCTTTAATTGATAATAACTGAGATTCATAAACTAACTTTTTATCTTTTTCCAAACTTTCCTCAGCTTTTTCCTTCGCTTCTTTTTCTTCTTGCGGAACAATTCTACCTGCAGTTAACATTATTAATGTAAATAAAATAGCCACTATCCATCCGATTCCTTGATAGTTTTCTGAATGACAAAACAAAGCATAAATAAAAAATAATCCAATAGGTAATAATGGATTCAATATATATCCCGTAAATATATAAATAACAAAAACTAATAAAAATACTAAAATAATAAAAAACCACATACTATAAATAATAGCCATTGTGTCTGTAATGGCCTGCATAAGTCTCCTCGAATATCTCATTAACAATCCCCTAAAATAATTTTATAGTATTTTATTATAACAGTATTTTAGAAATAAAGCAGAGTAATAAAATCCCATTAAAGAAATTTTATTCCTTTTTAAAATAAAATGATATCGTTTTATTGAAATATAATTCCAAACAAGTTATACTGTAATCAAATAAATAAAGGAGGCGCTTTACATGTTTGGTTTTTCAGTATTTCTAGGCTCTGACATGTCTCAAGAAACGGAAGACTATCTTATTGAGATGACTCAAAACGGCTTCGTTGGTATTTTCACCTCCATGCATATTCCAGAAGATGATCAGTCTCAATATGTTAGTCGAATCACTCATCTAGGAAATCTAGCCAAAGAACACGGACTTAATCTAATGGTTGATATTTCAACTAAAGGATTAGCTACGTTAGGTATGGATATTAATGGAGATCTAAACAAGATTAAAGAGTTTGGCATTACAGGTCTTCGAATGGATTACGGCATTCCAATGGAAACGATTGCTCATGTTTCTCACCAATTAACAGTAGGATTAAATGCTAGTACACTTTCATTAAATGATATAGCTGAGTTGAAAAAGCATGGTGCTCAATTTTCTAATATGGAATTTTGGCATAATTACTATCCTCGTGTTGAAACAGGATTAGAGCGAGACGACTTCATCAAGAAAAATGTCTGGTTGAAAGAGTTAGGTGGAAAGATTATTTCATTCACTCCTGGAGATAAGGTATTAAGGGGACCTCTTTTCTGTGGATTACCAACCTTAGAGGAACATCGTTTCAGACATCCTCTAGCAGCAGGAATTGATATGCTAACAGAATGTCTTGTGGATGAAGTTTATATTGGGGATGAACAACTTTCTATTGAAACAATGAATCAGTTTAAACACTATCAAGAACATCAGATCATCCAGCTTAATAGTCAGTTTTATACCGAAGACTATCAAGAACTTCTGACAGATGTTCATACAAATCGAATGGATACAGCTCGTGACGTAGTGAGAAGTCAGGAAGCCAGATTTAAAAAATTACCTTTCATCAATCAAATTAATACCATTGAACGTTTCAAAGGGGCTATTACCCTAGATAACCATCTTTATGGTCGTTACGCTGGGGAACTACAAATCGTAAAAAACGAGCTTGCTGCTGATCCTCGCGTCAATGTCATGGGAAAAGTGATTGATAAGGATTTAGATTTAATTAAATGGATAACAGCTGGACAAAAATACCAGTTTATTAGAAAGGATTAGCCGATGGATTTAACTAAATTAACAACCGAAAGAAGAAACGACCGTACGATGCACTTAGATGAGTTATCATCTCTTGAGATTTTAACCATCATGAACGAAGAAGATGCTAAGGTACCTTTAGCAATTAAAGAAGAACTCCCTACTATTAATACCGTTGTTGAAGAAATTATTAAATCATTTAATAAAGGAGGTCGCTTAATTTATATTGGAGCTGGTACAAGTGGACGTCTAGGCATTTTAGATGCTGCAGAATGTGTCCCAACATTTGGTACAGATCCTGAAATGGTTCAAGGTATTATTGCCGGTGGAAACTCTGCCATGACCGTTGCGGTTGAAGGCGCTGAGGATTCTAAAGAATTGGCTATAGAAGATTTGAAAAATATCAAACTCAACGAAAATGATACAGTGATTGGAATTGCTGCAAGTGGTCGTACACCTTATGTGATTGGTGGTCTAGAATACGCTAAGAGTGTTAACGCTACAACGGCTACTATAGCTTGTAACAAAAATGCTGAAATCAGTAACTACGCTGAGTTTCCAATTGAAGTAGATGCTGGTGCTGAAGTTTTAACTGGCTCAACAAGGTTAAAAGCTGGTACAACGCAAAAATTAATTTTAAACATGTTATCAACTGTTTCTATGATTGGGATTGGAAAAGTTTATAATAATCTAATGGTTGATGTGAAAGCAACCAATGAAAAATTAGTGGAACGCTCAAAACGTATTATTATGGAAGCAACTGGGTGTGATTACCCTACAGCAGAAAACACTTTTGAAACATCAAACCAAAATGTAAAACTTGCTATTATTATGATCTTAACTGATGTGACAAAAGAAGAAGCTGCAGAAAAATTAACTAAGGGAAAAGGTTTTATTAAAAATAGTATTTAATTGGGGGAAATTAAAATGACAGATCGTATACAAAATATTGCTAATGGCATTTACGATAATGTAGGTGGCATGAAAAATGTGAATAAAATCGTTCACTGTATGACACGTGTAAGAATGGAGATCGATGATTATACTCAAGTCGATTTAGATAAATTAAAACAAGTTGAAGGTGTTATGGGGGTGGTTGAAGATGATACTTTACAAGTTGTCATTGGACCTGGAACAGTGAATAAAGTAGCTCAAGCAATGGTTGATATGGCTGGCGTTAAATTAGGTGAACCAATCACTCACACAACTTCTGGGAAAGATGCTGTTGAAGCTAAAGCAGCTCAAGTTAAAGCAGATGTTAAAAAGAAAAACCAAAAACCTTGGTCTAAAGCATTAAAATCAATCGCTAATATTTTTGTTCCTTTAATCCCTGCCTTTGTTGGTGCCGGAATTATCGGTGGGATTGCTTCAGTTTTAGGAAACTTAATGTTAGCTGGACAAATTAGTGGCGATAACTGGGCACATATTATTACTGTCTTAAAAATCGTTCAAAGTGGTGTCTTTGCTTATCTTAATATTTACGTTGGGATTAACGCTGCGACAGAATTCGGGGCTTCTCCAAGTTTAGGTGGGGTTATCGGTGGGATTATCATGTTAACAGGTGTGACTCCTGAAAATCCATTACCTAATATCTTTACCGGTGGGGATTTAAGTCCTAACCAAGGTGGAATTATCGGTGTTATTTTAGCAGTCTTCTTAATGTCAATGATTGAGAAAAAATTACACAAAGTAGTACCTGAGTCAATCGATATTATTGTCACTCCTACTGTGACACTTCTAACTATGGTTATGATTACTATTTTCCTAATCATGCCAATTGCTGGTGCTATTTCAGCTGGTTTAGTTGGTTTCATTAACTGGATTTTAGGTGTTGGTGGTGCTTTTGCTGGCTTTATGTTGGGGGCTTTATTCTTACCAATGGTTATGTTTGGTCTTCATCAAATCTTAACACCGATTCATTTAGAAATGATTACAAACAATGGTTACACATTATTATTACCTATCCTAGCTATGGCTGGTGCTGGTCAAGTTGGAGCTTCTATTGCTCTTTGGGTTCGTTGTCGCAAAAACAAGCAATTAACTGAAATGATCAAAGGTGCTTTACCTGTTGGGATTTTAGGAATTGGTGAACCTTTAATTTATGGGGTAACATTACCTCTTGGTCGTCCATTTATTACCGCTTGTATCGGTGGTGGTATTGGTGGTGCAGTGATTGGCTTATTTGGTAACGTTGGTGCAACATCAATTGGACCTAGTGGGGTTGCTTTAATTCCTTTAATTAACAATGGTCACATGTTACAATATGTTATCGGTCTACTAGCGGCTTATGCTGGTGGCTTCTTAGCAACATACTTCTTTGGAACTAATCCAGAAATGCGAGTTGAACAATAAGATGAAAAAAGCTGTTATTTTTGATATGGATGGCGTCATTATTCAATCAGAAATATTCTACCTTAAACGCCGAGAACTATTTTTTAATGAACAAGGAATTATCATCTCAGATGACTTCCAACAAAACACGATTGGGTCTAATCCAAAAGCAATGTTTGAAGCTCTTTTTCCTAACGATCTAGCAAAGCAACAAGAGATGCTAATTGCTTTTGCTAACTTTAGAAAAGATTTCAAAGTCAATTACTCAGAGATGTTAACAGATCACATTCAGGAAGTCTTAACTTGGTTAAAATTGAATGACTATAAAATTGGGTTAGCTTCTGCTGGTGAGTATCTCTCTTTAGTCAATGTATTGGAAGTTACTGGATTAACCGGATTTTTCGATGTGGTTGTTAGTGGTGCAGACATGGCTAAGTCAAAACCTGCCCCTGATGTTTATCTGGCTGCTGCTGAAAAATTAGGTATGAAGCCTTCTGAGTGCGTTGCCATTGAAGATTCAACTTACGGTATTCAAGCAGCCATCTCAGCAGGAATGGACTGTTTGGCTTTAAAACCAAAAGACTTTGTCATAAATCAAAGTCAGGCGACAGAGATCATGATATCTCTTCAAGAAATTCCTATCTGGCTAACAAGATAGATTTTAAGACATACAACCTTTATAATGGAGTTGTATGTCTTTTATTTTTTATGAGAGGGCTGTATCCAATGAAATATAATATTATTTATATCATGAAAGAAAAATTAAATAGTTTATCAAAAGCAGAAAAACAACTGGCTCTCTGGATTATGGAAAATCCTCAAGAAGTCATTAATATGAGCGTGACTAACCTAGCTAAACAAGCCAACTCAAGCCCTGCTACAATTGTTCGTTTGTGCTATTCTCTTGGACTAAGTGGCTTTACCGATTTAAAAATACAATTATCTAAAAATTTACCTCAAATCGAAGAAAATCTTCACACAGATATTATTAAAGATGAAACCATTGATAACATTAAGAAAAAATTGAAGTTTAATTTAAATAATAGTTTTGAAGAAACTTTTAACTTACTAAACGATGAGGTTATTTCCCAAGCAATTGATTATATTGAAGAAAATACTACTATTTTCACATTTGGTTTAGGTGCGTCTGGTATTGTTTCTGAAGATATCTATCAAAAATTCACGCGAATCGGTCGCAATGTCATCTTCAGTAAAGATCATCATTTAATGTCAACTTCTCTTGTTAGTAATTCTCTTTCAGGAACGTTTATCGCTATTTCTAATTCTGGAGAAAAACAAGAAGTCATTCATTTGGCTCGGATTGCTAAAAATCAAAACATTCCAGTCATTGTCATCACAAGCTCTCCTGACTCTAGCTTAGCAGTCATTGCAGATTGTCTGTTGATTACCTCAAGCGGTAGTGAAGCACCCATTAGAAGTTCCGCAACAAACTCCATGATGGTCCAACTATTTGCAGCTGATATCTTATTCTCTACCTACGCCTCTAAAAACTATGAGGAAACAATGAATAAATTAAATGTCTCAAAACAAATAATTGAGACTTTGAAATAGCGTGGTAAAAAAGGCGTTTAGCTCCAAGCAACTGAAATAAAAAAAGGACTAGCAATTAACTCCACAAGTTAATCACTAGTTCTTTTTCTTTCTATTCAAATCCCTTAGCTACATCCTTAATCATCAATTCAGTTGACTCAATCCCACCACCTGATAAATACCAAACATCTGGTGTTAACGTAATCACTTTACCATTTTTTCCAGCATTGGTTTGTTTCACTAATGCGTTCTCTGCTACATTGTTTTTACTGTCATCTCCACCAATTGCTTTGGTACGATCAATGACGAATAACACATCTGGATTTTTTTCTAAAACATACTCATATGATACTTCTTGACCATGAGTTGAGGCTTCAATTTTATCATCTGCCATAGCCACACCGAATGTATCATGAACAATACCGAAACGAGAACCTTTTCCATATGCTGATAAAGAACCTTCATTAACCAAAGTGACTAAACCTGTTTTTTTGCTTGCTTCTGCTTTTTCTTTTAATTCTTTGATATCTGTTTCTAACTTAGCAATTTTTTCTTTAGCAGCGTCTTCCTTATCAAAAATTGTTCCTAACGTTTCAATGTTTTGTTTTGTTGATTCCCACGTTTTAGTGCTATCAACACCTAAGTATAAAGTTGGCGCAATTTTTTCTAAATCTTTTTGTGCATCTTGTTGACGACCTGAGATAATGATTAATTCTGGTTGCATGGCATTGATTTTTTCCATATCTGGTTCTTTAATCCCACCAGCTGACTCAACTGATTTAAACGTATCTAAGTATTTAGGCAATGTTTTTAATGGAGCTCCTATCACCGTATCACCAGCACCTAGTTGATTTATCGTATCTAATGATCCCATATCAAAAACAACAACTTTTTTAGGATTTTTAGGTACTTCTACTTCTTTACCTTCACCATCTGTCACTTTGACTATTTTTTCTTTAGCTACTTCACTTGTTTTTATTTCTTTTTTAGCATCATTACCACCACAAGCTCCTAAAACCATTGTTGTTAAGGCTAATACACTAATAAAACCAATTAATTTCTTCTTCATCTATCTTTTCTTCCTTTTCTAATTAAAATATAAACAGAAACGTTTTCCTTCTAGTTCACACACTCGAATGCTCATATCATACAGCTCATCTAGAACTTCTTTAGTGATTACTTCGTCTGTTGTTCCTGTTTTAAAAATTTTCCCGTATTTCATTGCCACAATGTCATCTGCATAACTTGCGGCAAAATTAATATCATGCAAAACGATAATAACTGTTTTTTTCTTTTCATCGACTAAACGACGAATCGTTTTCATCAATTGAACCGCATGATTCATATCTAAATTATTGAGTGGTTCATCTAAAAAGATATACTCAGTATCTTGTGCCAGAACCATCGCAATATAAGCTCGCTGTAATTGACCACCTGATAGCGTATTGATGTTTTCATCTGCCAAATCAAGTAAGTTCAGATAACTCAAGCTTTCGGCAATTTTTTCTTGATCAACTTTTGTTAGCTTGCCTTTACTATGTGGAAACCGACCAAATGCTACGAGTTCTCTAACTGTTAAAGTTAATTGAACGCCATTAGCTTGTTTTAGTATCGCTAATTTTTTAGCCAACTCTTGTTGATTCCAAGCTTTGATTTCATTCTTCTCTAAATAAATACCGCCCTGATCTTTGTCTAGTAGTCTACTCATCATTGACAGTAAGGTACTCTTCCCTGCACCGTTGGGACCAATGAAGGCTGTTAATTGACCACTTCTAACTTCGTAATCAATACTACTAACAACTTCTTTGTTGCCGTATTTTTTAGTCACTTGACTGACTTCCATCATACGCTTCCTCCTCTCGTTTTTAATAGTTTCCAAATAAAGTAAAGACCACCACTAAATTCAATGACCACACTCAACGTCGTGTTCATATGAAAAACTTGTTCTACTAAAAACTGACCTGAAACAAGAAATAAAATACTGAGAATCCCACCAGATATAAATAGATAGGTATGTTTGTATGTTCCTATCCACTGATATGTAACATTGGCCACAATAAAACCTAAAAAAATAATCGGCCCAATTAATGCTGTCGCAAGAGCGACTGATAAGCTAATTAAAAACAATAAATATTTTCTAAACCGGTTCACATTAATTCCTAAGTTAGTCGCCTGTGCCATTCCTAAATGAAGGACATCTAGTTTTTTAGCCGCTAACATAAATAGGATGACTAAGATAATGACGATTGGAATAACTAAAATAAGCAAGTAAACTTCTATATTACTGAAACTAGCGAATAATTTTCCTTGTAATTTGTCGTATTCATTCGGGTCCATCATCACTTGTAAGAAAGTACTCATACTTTTGAAAAGTGTTCCTAAAATCATACCAATCATTAATAATAGGAATAAATCTTGTTTCTCTTTTTTGAGTAACGTTGAAAACAAGAGAACACTGATAAAAACCATTAACAAAACATTCAGCATAAACAATCTTGGATCTCGTTGATGAGAGCTTCCCAAAAAGAAAAATAAAAGGGTCTGAATGAGGACATATAGCGAATCGAATCCTAAAATACTAGGTGTTAAGAAGTGATTCTGAGAGATTGTTTGAAAAGTAATCGTTGAAAAACTAGTTAATAACCCAACGATGACAAAAGCCAGTATTTTTTTTCCTCGAAGTTCTAAAGCAAATTCCCAATTACCGTAAGTGTGATAGGTTAAAAATAATAAAACCATTCCTAAAGTTAAAAGAATTAGAAACATTAGTTTAGTTGCTTGATGATTCATAACTTTTCTCATGCCTTCTTTGACCCCCTTAATAAAAGGAAGATAAAGACCACACTACCAACGATACCTACGATTAAACTTACCGGTACTTCATATGGTTGTCTAAGAACTCTTGATAAAATATCACACATGACTAAGAATAAACTACCTGAAACAGCTGTAATGAATAAAGTCTGCTTCATCTGATCCCCGTAGAATTGCGACACAATATTAGGGATGATCACACCAATAAATGGCAACCCACCTATCGTAACCAAGGTCACACTACTAGCAATCGCAATCAAAAGTAACCCTAACATTTGCGTTTTTTCATAGTTCAGACCAACATTAGTTGCGATATCTTCTCCCATTCCGACAATCGTAAAACGGTAAGCAAAGAAGTAGCAGACAATTAAAATCGGAACTGAAATATAAATCAATTCGTAATCACCTTTAGTGACTGTAGCAAAATTTCCTTGAAGCCATGACGTCATATTTTGGATTAACTGAAATTGATACGCAAAAAAAGTCACCACAGATCCAATAACATTTCCAAACATCACGCCAATCAATGGGATCATAATTTGATTTTTAGATGGTATCCACTTAATCAATTTTAGAAATAAAAACGTCCCTCCAAAGGCAAATAAAAAGGCTACAAATGAACGTGTTAAAATGGAACCTGAAGGGAAAAAGAGCATTGCTACTAGCATTCCTAAGCGAGCACTGTCCATCGTACCAGCTGTTGTGGGTGATACAAATTTATTTTGTGTTAAATGTTGCATGATTAATCCACAGACGCTACTCGTTGCCCCAGCAATAATCAAACTTGCTGTACGTGGAATTCTCGTATTCCATAAAACTAATTGTTCCAGTTCGTTAAAGTTAAAAAAGTGGGTAACTGAGATACTTTGTACACCAACAAACAATGACAAACAAGAAAAAAAGATTAGTAAACTAATCGGAAGTGTTTTTTTCATCAAAATAATTCAACTTTCTAATTGATAATGATTTTCATTTCCAGTTAAGCTTAACCAAATTGAAACAAAAATGCAACAATTTTCTAAAATCTTTCCTACACCAACATATGTTATACTTAGTATATAAAACTTAAGGAAAGGAGTTATGTAATGGCAGGTAAAGATGTCCAAGATTATTTAGATAACGCCCTTTATGGAACACCTCAAATTAAACCCGATGAGCAAAAAAAATACCTAGGAACGTTTAGAGAAAGAGTTGTTTTTGTGCTTACCACTGAGGAAGCAAGAAAGTCAATTTTTGATAGTTTTTCTTTACAACAGTTTACGGATTTTCCGAATGGTACGTTGCTCATCGATGCCAACTGTGATATTACTAGTCAAAATCGTTTAATGAATTTAGCCAAACGAAAAAACATTGATTTTAAGTTTGTTGATAGAGATGAAACGACTCTTGTTGATGATGAAATAGCTATCGTCTATGCCTTAGATACTCCAATTAACAGAGAAGATATTTCAGCAAAAAACAACACATCTTATAATAAAAAAACAAATAAAGAACCTAAAACGGAAACAAAAAAAACAGGTTTTTTCAGCAATTTATTCAAATAAACTTCAAATTTTTCTATTAAATTTAATAATATAATAACAAATTAAGCGAGGTAAGATATGACGTTCAATAAATTAAAAGAAAAAAAAGTTTTGGTCCTTGTCGCTTCTGTTTCCTTAGTTTCTCTTATATTATTTGGTGCTATTTCTAAAAAAAACTCCTTTCATGCAGAATCTAAAATCAAGTCAACTAAGCAAGAAATAGTCATGGATGATATTGATACACTTATTGATGAATCTAATATGTTCGGCACTCTTGTTATGATGAAAAATGGTGAATCTGTTTATACACAGAGTTATGGAATGGCTGATGAAAAACAAAAGATAAAAAATAATAAAGATATCATCTATCCCATCGCTTCCTTACAAAAAAGTATGACCGCTGTTATGATTGCACAGTTGATTAGTGAAGATAATCTTTCTTACAACACAACGATTGATGCATTTTACGAAGACTTAGACCATGCAGATGAGATTACTATTCGTGACTTAATTGAACACACTAGTGGGTATGTAATGCCCGAAATAGCAAGTGATTCTGTTCTGGTTACTGAGCAAGAACAGTTAGATAATGCCTTAAAAACAAGTGAATATACAGATGATCGTTCATATCAATATTCTAATGGAAATTATTCTCTTTTAGCGGGAATAATCATGGAATTAGACGATCGACCATACGAAGAAAGTTTACAAACAAGAATTCTTAACCCACTTAATATGAAACAAACCTATCTTTGGAATAATTTACCTAGTGATGCTCAATTACCCAAAGAATACTTTTATCAAGAAAATAAAAATTATCAAACAGATACTCTTGTTTATTCGGAAGAATTGATGAGTACTCTTTTAGGTGCTGGAAATATTTACGCTACTGCAGAAGATGTGGCTCGTTTTGAGACGTCTCTAAACAATGGTGTTTTACTAAAAGATGAAGAATATCTTGAATTATTTGGTATTCAACACAATGATTTGATGTCTAGAATGGGAAATATTTCTTCATTAGATACTGCTGGTGGTTATAGTAGTTATGTTTATGGTGATATCACCAATCAAAATGTCGTCGTTTTCCTTGTTAATCAATCCACATCAAATGATACGACATCATTAATGGATAATCTTTATCAAGAATTATTAAAATTTTGATTAATACTTTAGAGGAGTGATTAGATGAACAAAGATACAATGATTAAAAAAGAGTTAGCCCAAGCTTTACATGCTCACATTATGTTACTAAAAGACATCGATACAATTGATGCTAGATCAGATGAAGGTTTACGTTTTATCTTTAAAAGCTTTGGTTTTATGCTAGAAAGAATCCCAGAGGCTTTGGTTTCTGAGAATGAAGAAGATATTTATTTTGCAGCATTTCAGTATTATAACTTATTAGCTGAATTAAAAAATAATTTAACACTTTCTTATCCACATTTAACATCTGTTGATTTATCACACTTTCCAGATAGCCATGTAGATATCTTAAACAAATGGTGGGAAGAAAAAACTGGACTAAAAGTAGATGAACCAACGAAACAAACAATGACACTGTAGGGTGAAAAAAGATGAGATTGACTATGTATAGCAGTCAATCTCATCTTTTTATTTGTAACAAAGACCTTTTATTTTCCTAATTCTGGGTACAGTAATCGCAATACATCCATTGTCAGTCTCCGATTTTTACCAGAAAATGGGTAAATATGCATGTGCATCGCAGGGTTAAAGTTCCCTTCAATAATACCGTAAGTGTCACTTTCTTTTGTTCCTTCTATCTCTCGATCTGGAATAATCAAATCAATCCCACAAATCACCGCACCTAAACTTTCTGTGGCCGCTTCGGCAATCTTTTTATAACTTTCGTTCATCTCATCTGTGATATCAATCGAATCGCCACCTGTACTTACATTAGAATTCTCACGTAAATAAACGACTTGACCTTCTTCTGGTACACTGGCAGTTGTCAATCCTTGTTCTTTTAACATCAATTGTTCCAAATCACCTAATTGAATTAACTCTAGTGGCGCACGATGATTCGTCCCTCTTAAACTATCTTGATTTTTCTCAGAAACTAACGATTCAATCCTTCGAACACCATCTCCCACTACATTAGCTGGGACACGTAGCATGACGGCTCTTGTTTTTCCATCTAAAACGAAGAATCGATATTCTGTTCCTGGTAAAAACTCTTCCACCAATATGTCTGCATCTTCTTTAAAAGCAATCTCTAGAGCTTTTTGATAATCTTCTAATGAAGCACCCTCTTTAAAAATTGAAATACCTAACCCATAGTTAGTTGATTTAGGTTTGACTACAAAACCTTTATTGGCAAATAACTCATAACTCAATTCAGCTTTTTCAATTGTCGAAAATTCTTTTCCTAAAGGAACTCTAAAACCAGCCTTAGCTAAAACTTTTTTCGTCACTGTTTTATTTTCCATGAGCAATGGTACAACATAAGAATCTTTACTTGTCATGTTACCATTTTTAACATACTCTACTTTTTTGTTGAAGATTAGTTTTAAAAATTGATCGTTTTCATCTAAAACTTCAATTTTTACGCCCTTTTGAATCGCATCAAACATTAAGATTTGTGTAGACAATTCCATTTGACGATAACCAGATAACTGGTATGGTTTTTCCCAAGCTCTTAAGTAATAATCTGCAGCTAATTGGGTGCCTAATTCTTTATTACTCATATCTGATTTTTGCTCTTTTAAAACAATTTTTGCAGCCAATGTTTCCTCTGGATTTTCTAATTTTGATTTAGCTACTTCAACAACTGCTTGTTGTTCTTTTGTTAGACCGATATATTGGGCCATTTCTGTCATCTCTTTTAACAACCATAGACCTTCTTTTAAATAAGTTGTCTGATCTAACGGATGTTCTAATGAAACTTCTTCATTAATTAATGTTCCTTTAGCTAGTATTTCTTCTGAAGATTCATCTTTTTCATCTAACCACAACATGGTCATTACAAATAAATGTAAGAATGTTAAGGTTTCTTCTGAAATACCATATTCAGAAAATGGGTCTAAATCGATATTTCTAAGTTCAATGTAGGAAACACCTTTTTCTAATAACTCTTCTAAATCATCCGTTCCCCTTAAACGCACAGAAGAATAAAACTCTTTAGCTTCAATCAAATCACCATTATCGATTAAATGCTCGATATCAGCTACGTATTTTTCAATTGATTCGTAAGATGCTTTGATTTCTGGACGATTGGTATAACCAAAGTGACTGTTTCTAATACTTCTAACAGGCTCATCCGGACGCTCATCCAAGAAGTAGCCCTCTTCAGCGAAAGGACTTGCTCCAAATAAATAAGTAATCAACCAACGATATCTTAAGTAATGACGAGATGTTTTCAAATAAAGTTCTGTTCTAAATGATTCAAAGGTTTGAGCTGTTTGTGCTTCTTCATATAATTTCTGAATCATCTCTGCTGAAAATTCAAAATTATAATGAATGCCACTCACCATTTGTTTTCTTTTTCCGTAAACCTTAGCCAAATAACGACGATAATTCACGTCCCCTTGATCACTAAGTTTTGCAATCACAATACCACGATTACATTTCGGTAGTACCGGTGGCATACTCAGCGGCCACAGTCTTTCTTTATCATCTAAAGAACGCAACGTGACATCATGAAGAGCACCTAAAAAACGCAAGGTTTCTTCATTTGATTCAAAAACTGGGGTAATTAATTCAATTTGTGTTTCACTAAAATCTGTTTGGATGTAAGGATGGAAATCTCGTGAACCGACTTTTTTTGGATGATCTGTCTTTGCTAACTCACCTAACGGGGTCACACGCTGGCTTTCTTTTTCTAAACCAAGTCGAAACTCTTTAAACAAGGGTTTAATCGTCTCAGATGCTAATCTATTTTTGATTGCTTTCATTTGTCTTCACCTTATGCCTTTTTTTCTTTTACATTTGTAAACTATTATACCACTTCATAAAATCTTTCTCTAAAATTATGTTTCAAAACTAATAAAAAATAAGAGGTCGTGACAAAAGTGTTCATCTTCAAGAAATAAGAAGGAAATCATGAAAATTGATTTTCAAATTTTTGTGATTTTCGGCTTATTTCCGCCGAAGCTACTTCTGTCACACCGTTTATTCGCAAAAAGAGAGCATGACCATAAACATAAGTCACACTCTCTTTTTTATTTTTAAAATTTATACTTTCTTTTTCAATAACCCTAAAACAATCGCACTAACAAATGAACCGATTAAGATAAAGGCTAAGTAAAGGAGTGGTTTATTAACTAGCATGATAACAAAAATCCCACCATGTGGCGCCATTAATTTAATACCAGCACCTCCAACTAAAGCACCTGTTAAAGCTGAACCAACAACAAAACTCGGAATCATTTTTAATGGATCAGACGCTGCAAACGGAATCGCACCTTCTGTAATAAATGAAAATCCCATGACTAAGTTTGTCAAGCCAGCATCTTTATCTTTTTTCGTGAATTTATCTTTGAATAAAATGGTTGCAATCGCAATCGCAAGTGGTGGAACCATCCCACCAGCCATAACTGCTGCCATCATTGGACTACCACCTGTAGCAACCGTTGCTGCAAGGGTTCCAGTACCAAATACATAAGCCGCTTTATTGACTGGACCACCTAAGTCAATCGCCATCATACCGCCTAATAAAGCACCAAGTAAGGCGGCATTCCCACCTGATAAACCATTTAAGAAGTTATTCAAACCATTATTGATTGCTGCCATTGGAACATTCACAACTAGCATGATTACGCCTGTGATTAATACTCCAAAAAGAGGATAGAATAAAATAGTTTTGATACCATCTAATGATTTTGGTAAACCCTTAAGAATTTTTCTTAAGAATTCTACCACGTAACCTGCGATAAAACCTCCTAATAAAGCGCCTAAGAAACCTGCTCCACCTGTATTAGCTAACGCACCTGCTGCAAAACCAACTACTAAACCAGGTCGATCTGCAATACTTGATGCAATGAATCCCGCTAAAACAGGTAACATAAAGCCAAAAGCAGCTCCACCGATAGTATTTAATTGAGCGGCTAATTCATGATAGCTACCTAATTTTGACAATTCTTCTTGAGGAACACCCATAAATTGATCCACCATGAATGATAAGGCAATAATAATTCCCCCACCAATAACAAATGGTAACATATGACTAATTCCGTTCATCAGGTGTTTATAAATTTGAGAACCAACACTACCAGAACCGGAATTCGTTTGCTCTTCCCCTTGAGCATTTCCACTATGATGATAGATTGGTGCTTCTTGTCCAAGGGCTAAATTAATTAACTCTTCTGTTTTTTTGATACCATCACTAACTGGCCGATTGACTAAGTGCTTGCCTTCAAATCTAGCCATCTCGACATTTTTATCTGCAGCAACAATAACTCCTGTTGCTCGCTTGATATCCTCAGTTGTTAAGCGATGTTTAACACCTTCAGAACCATTTGTTTCAACTTTAATCTCTACATTCATCTCTTTGGCTTTATTTTTTAACGCATCTTCTGCCATATAAGTATGGGCAATCCCTGTCGGACAGGCTGTTACAGCAATAACAAAAGGACGATCTGTTTCTGTTGGAATTTCCGCCTCTTCTGCCGCTTGCGCTTTATCGTATTCTTTTTGTGCCATATCAAAAATTGAAATAACTTCTTCTGAATTTATGGCTTTTTTTAATGAGGTAATTAACTCTGGATTTAAAAGTAAACGAGATAATCCAGCTAAAGCTTGTAGATGTGTGTCATTTGCTCCTTCTGGTGCTGCAATCATAAAAAATAGAAACGTTGGTTGACCATCTAGTGCTTCGTAATCAACACCTCTTGAACTTTTAGCAAATAACACAGTTGGCTTAACCACTGCACTATTTTTAGAATGAGGCATCGCTATTCCGTCCCCTAAACCAGTTGACGTTTGCTCCTCACGTTTGATAATACCTGCTTCAAAGACCTCTTGATCACTAATGCGACCTGCTTTGTGTAACTTACTCACCATTTCTTTAATCGCAGACTTTTTATCGGTCGCTTTTAAATCCATGATCATGCAATCCGCTACTAATAAATCCGTTACTTTCATCGTTAATCCCCCTATTTTTTTATCACGTTAATTTATTTATTTTAACTTTTTCGACTAATGCTAAAATATCTTTTCCCGGTGCTAAATCATCATTAAAAGCTGTCGCACTTCCTGATGCCACACCGTATTTGAAGGCTTCTAACGTATCATCTCCTTGAGATACTTGACTAACAAAGCCTGCAACCATTGAATCCCCTGCTCCAACTGAATTTTTTAGATTTCCAATTAACCCAGGTGCTCGATAAACTCCTGTTTCATTGAATAAGGCTGCCCCATCTTTCCCCATTGACAGTAAAACATTTTTTGCTCCCATTCCCACTAGCTTTTGGCCATATGGAATCATTTCTTCAAAATTATTAAAAGATACTTTAAATATGTCTGCTAATTCATGATGATTTGGTTTAATCAGAACTGGTCCAAATTTTAATATATCGAGCATTTTCTCACTGCTAATATCTACGACAAATGGAACCTCTAACTCGCTTACTAATTGAACCAAATCTAGATAGACATCTTCAGATAAACCTTTAGGAATACTTCCAGAAAAAACAATTAAATCAGTTGTTGTACAATCTGACAGTTGAGCTTTTAAGGCTTGTAAATGAATCCTTTCAATTGTTGGTCCTTGACCATTAATCTCTGTTTCAACATCACTTTTCAACTTGATATTAATTCGTGTATCCCCAGGGACTTCAATAAAATCTGTAATTAGTCGTTCTTCACTTAATTTATTCCTAATAAAAGAACCTGTAAATCCACCAACAAAACCTAAGTTAGTTGATTCTATCCCTAAATTTTTTAAAATTCTAGACACATTAATCCCTTTACCACCTGGAAATTTATATTCTTCCGTTGTCTTATTCAGTTGATCGACTTGAAATTCAGGCACTCGAATCACATAATCAATGGCTGGATTTAAGGTCACTGTATAAATCATTTTAAAACCTCCTTGATTGTTGTTTTATTTTGGAGACGTTCTTTTTGATCTTCTTGTAAAGAATCTGTGATAAGTAACGCTTCTTCAATATTACCAATTTTAGAAAAGTTTACTTTATCGATCTTTGTTCCATCTGCTAAAACAAAAACATGTTGCGCTTGATGCATAGCAACTTTTTTAATTGCGGCTTCTTCAGCATCTACTGTTGTATAACCGTATTCATCATGAACACCATTAGCTCCCATAAAAGCCTTATCAAAATAACACATTTTTATTTGTTCAATGGCTTGATGACTGACTGCTGCTTTTGTGGTATTTCTAATCGTTCCACCAATCATCGTTATTTGAAGTCCTAAATCAATCCCTACACTGGCATGTTGAACAGAATTAGTCACAACATGGATTTTTTTATCCTTCAAAAACGGTAACATTTCATAAGTTGTTGTCCCCGCATCTAGGTAGATAAACTCTCCTTCTGTAACAAGTGAGGCAGCATAGGCACCGATTAAATTCTTTTCGTGAAGGTTTTTGGCGGATTTTTCTGTCATATCTAATTCCGCTTCTAGTTTAATCGTTCGTTTAGCACCACCATGAACACGTCTTAAAATACCTTCTGCTTCCATCTCTTGTAAATCACGACGGATTGTTGATTCTGAAACGTCTAATGATGACATTAATTCTCTTGTTTTGATGATATTTTTTTCATTTAACAAAGATAAAATCGCTTGTTGTCTTTCTTCCGTTAACATAATGATCACTCCATACTTTTATAATACTATCAAATACATTCTTTTTCAATCAAAAACATTCATAAATAAAAAAATAACCGTCAATTTCTGACAGTTATCTTTTGGTTTTATAAAACTTATTCCAGTGACTCAGAGCAGAACGCTCATAAAGAAACTCTTAGTAGTCCGGCATTTTTTGAGCTGCTCTTTCGGTAACTTCACTATCAATAGTCAATCACAAACCGATTGATTATTGATACTTCCAGTTACTCAGAGCAGAACGCTCAAAAATGCACTCTAGTCTTCATGCATTTCCATTAGGTCTTTAAATAATCCGTAGACAAATTGATTTGGATCGAAGTCTTCTAAGTCTGTAATTTTTTCGCCTAATCCGACTAATTTAACGGGTAGATGTAATTCGTTGCGAATAGCTAGAACCATCCCACCTTTAGCTGTTCCATCTAATTTAGAAAGAACAATTCCAGTGACATCCGTGGTATCTTTGAATTCTTTAGCTTGAACCATAGCATTTTGACCAGTCGTTGCATCTACCACCAATAAAACTTCATGAGGTGCTGAGGGATATTCTCGCTCGATGACACGTTTCATTTTTTCTAATTCTTTCATCAAATGAACTTTATTTTGTAAACGTCCAGCTGTATCAACTAATAGAATATCATAATCTTCTTTTTTAGTTTTTTCTACAGCATCAAAAACCACAGCAGCGGGATCACTCCCAGCACCATGTTTAACAACATCTACACCCGCACGATCTCCCCAAACAACTAATTGATCAATCGCCCCTGCTCTAAAGGTATCGGCTGCTGCTAGTAAAACTTTCTTACCTTCCAGTTTGTATCGATGAGCCAATTTTCCAATACTCGTTGTTTTACCTACACCATTCACCCCAACAAATAAAATAATTGTTGGACCTTCTTTTTGAATATTTAGATTGTTATTTTCTTCTGTACCTTCAGCTTCATAAATCTCAACTAATTTTTCAATAATGGTATTTTGAACGTCAGCTTGTTTTTTTACATTCTTCAGTTTCACTTCTTCTTGAAGTTCATCTGAGATACGCATCGCTGTTTCAAAACCAACATCTGCACTAATTAAAGATTCTTCTAAGTCTTCGAAAAACTCGTCATCTACCATACGGAAATTAGAGAATAAATTATTCATAAATTGACCGAATGTTTTACGTGATTTTTCTAAACCTTTATCATATTTTTCAACCGTTGTTTCTGCTACCACATGCTCTTCTTTTGGTTGTTCGATTTCCACTTTAACTGGTTCTGGTTCAGCAACTGGTTCTAGAACTTCAACTTTAATTTCTTCTGCAATCTGCTTTGGTTCTTCTACTTCAATTGATTGATTAGATTCTTCTTCAATTTTAATTGACTCAGAAATAGTTGTTTCAGTAATTTCTTCGATTACTGGTTCTGTCGTTTCCTCTAGTTGAGGAGTCTCTAGCGATTCAGCTACAATTTCCTCTTCCACTATCTGCTCTTGTTTTTCAATTTCAGCAGGTTTCTCACCCAAGACAGCTTTTTTTATCTTATCAAAAAATCCCATCATAAACCTCCTTTAATCTCTTAATACAAATTTTTCAACGGCATAAGCAACACCGTCTTCTTCATTTGATTTTGTAATGAACTGAGCTAATTTTTTAACCGTATCATTTCCGTTTTCCATTACAACACCCATTCCAGCATATTCAATCATGGAAATATCATTTTCCTCATCACCAATTGCCATTACTTCTGATTGCTCAATCCCTAATTCTTTAGCAAGTAACGCAATTCCGTTTGATTTACTTACGTCTTTATGAATGATTTCAAGCAAGCACGGACGTGACTTCATGATATTAAATTTTTCTTTCCATTCAGGTGCTAAACCTTTTAATTTCTCATCTAAATACTCTGGCTCAACCCCAACCACCATTTTATTGAAGATGATATCTTCTGTCAGCTCTTCTGGTCTCATTGTTTTATACGTTAAAATCGGATTTAATGTGTGATAAATGGATTCTTTGCTTTCTGATGTCGTTAGATTAATACATGTATCTACTGATATAATATCTAACGGTAAGTCTAATTCAGTCATCACCTCTGCCATTTGTGTAACTTCAGCAAGGCTTAATGAATAAGAAAGTAACTCTTCTCCCGTATCATTTTTTTGAATGGCACCACCATTAAATGTAATACTGTAATCACCAGCATCTCTTAATTCTAAACGATTTAAATATGTTTCAATCGCAATCAAGGGACGTCCAGTACATAAGACGATTTTTGTTCCTTGTTGTTTCGCTTTTGTTAGTACTTCTTTATTACGATCTGTAATCTTTTTTTCATCTGTTAACAATGTACCATCTAAATCAATGGCGACTAATTTAATCATCTATATCCTCCTATTTTAAAGGTTATCTAATAATTCTTGATTCTCTAATTCTTCTAAATGAACCGAAACGATTTTAGAAACACCTGACTCTTGCATTGTTACGCCATATAGCACACTAGCAGCTTCCATCGTTCCTTTCCGGTGAGTAATGACGATAAACTGGGTTGTTTCACCAAAATGACGCAAATAATTGCCATATCTTGCCACATTTGCATCATCTAAAGCTGCCTCTACCTCATCTAAAATACAGAAAGGGACTGGACGAGCTTGGATAATCGCAAATAATAATGCAATTGCCGTTAATGCACGTTCTCCTCCTGATAATAAACTTAAGTTTTGTAATTTTTTTCCAGGTGGTTGTGCGATAATATCAATCCCTGTGTGAAGTAAATCAGTTGGATCCGTTAATACTAAATCTGCATGCCCTCCGCCAAACATGTTAGGAAATACTACTCTAAACTCTTCCCTAATATCACAGAATACATCATGGAATTTTTTAATAACAAGTTCGTCCATTTCATTCATTGTCTCAAACAATTCATTTTTTGCAAGCACTAAATCTTCTTGCTGACTAACGAGGAATTGATATCGCTCATTAACCTCTTCATATTGCTCAATCGAGGCGACATTGACCACACCTAATTGTTGAATGTTCGCCTTCAAAATCAGAATCTTTTCTTTGCCTTCTTCAAAATCAACACTATTTGGATAAAGTGCCTTACCACCTTCATAAGTCATACCATATTCTTCTTGAAGATATGTTAGGCAGGCATCTAAAGCAATACCTGAACTATTTTTTGCTACTTCTAAGCTAGTTTTTTCATCCATCACTTTTTGTATGTTTTGATTTTTAAGGACAACTTCTTGCTCTAGTGATTCAATTTCTTTGTATAATTCTTCTCGTTGCCCTTTTAACTCTTCTAGTGAACGAGTAATCAATTCTCGATTTTCTTTCAAATTACCCATCTCTAGATAAATTTTTTGACTCGTTTGACCTTGAGTAATATGTTCATGAGACTGATTATCTAGCTGAGATACAATCCCTGCTTTTTGATTAGTTAAGTCTGATTGCTCTGCTTGTTTCTCAGATTCTCTAGTAACTAATTGATTAATCTTTTCTGTTAAAACGGCTAATTCTGATTGCTGTTTATTTAATTCTTGTTGTGTGACTTCTTTTTTCAGTGTGTTCTCTTCTTCTAATTGGCTTGTTTGCGCCATTAACTGATCTAATTCTGTTTGTTTTTCATCTAACTTTTCTTTGGCTTCAACTAATTGCTCTTTTTCTTCTTGATAATCTTCTAAGAAACGTTGTAATTCCCGTTTTTCATACTCAAACGCTCGACGTTCTTTTTCTTGTTGAATACTTCTATTTTCAAGTTGATTCACTTCATTAGTCAGATTTTGTTCAGAAAGACGCGCTTCTTCCCCTGATTTTCTAAGCGATTCTAAATCAAACTCAGCTTTTTGACTGGCATTTTTAAATTCTTTGACTTCTGCTTCTTTTGTTTCATACAGCTTCGTCATTTGAGCTATTTGTTTTTCTAACTCTTTTAATTCGTGCCCTTGTGAGAACAGTTGGTTGTTCTGTCCATTTTTACTAGCACCACCGGTCATCGAACCACCAGGATTCATAACATCTCCCTCTAAAGAAACGACTCTAAATTGGAAATTGATTTGCTTGGCTAGCTCGTTAGCTGACTTTAAATCCTTAGCAATGATTGTTAGGCCTAAAATATTTTGAATGACACTTTTTATCGAGTCATCATAAGTAATTAAATCACTAGCAATTCCCACATAACCCAAATGTTGCGCCACTCTGCTTTTAATGGTTTCGTTTAACTGCCGAGCCTTAATCGTTGTTAAAGGTAAGAAGGTTGCTCGTCCTACTCGTTTTTGTTTTAAATAAGCAATCGCTTGCCTTGCACTTTGCTCATTTTCCGTAATAACGTGTTGCGCTGAAGCTCCTAGTGCTGTTTCAATCGCTAGACTAATGTCTTTAGGTACTTCAATTAACTCAGCAACTGCACCCACAATGCCACCTAATTGTTCCCGGTCTTTTAAAACTGAACGAACACCTTGATAAAATCCAGAGTAGTTAGCTTGTAAATCTTTCAGACTTTTTTCTTTAGCTTGTCCTTGTTGCAAGATTTTTAAAGCTTCATACATTTGTCGTTCATTAGCTGTTACTTGTTGACGAAGTGATACAACTTCTTGTTGTTTGTTTTGGAAACTTTCTAATAATTGAGTGACTTGCTCTGTTTTATTACTTAATTGTTTGGCTTGTTTTTCTTTTAAGCTTTTGGTTTCTTTTTCTTCTAAAAGTAATCGATCAAAAGTAGCGACATCCTTTTCACTGCGAACCATTTCTTGTTGATATTGCTTTTCTAAATGTTTTAAATCATTGTTTATATTTGTTTGTTGTTGCATAACATCAACGTAATCACTTCTTAAATCTTCTAATTGTTCCTTAGCAGATTTACTAAAACGCATCATTTGCTCACTTAGCGTTTTTACTGATGCTAATAATACCTGTTCATTTTGAGTTAATTTTTCTTTTTCAAGGAGCAATAAATCAACTTCTTCTTTTAAAAGACGTTCTTTTGTTTCAATCATAATTAAATTTTCTTGGTAAGAAGATTTATTCTGCGTTGAAAAACGTTGGCGTTCTTCTAATACTTTTTTCTGGCCTTCTAATTGCTCGTAGCCAGTTGTCACTTCTAATAAATGGCTTTGCTTTTGATCCACTGTAGTTTCTAACTGTTCACGCTTTTCTTTTAACCTTGCTAATTCAATTTCAGCTTGTTTTAGGCTATAGCGTTTTTCATCAATATCCTTGATTAAGATAGTCAAAGAAGCTTCCTTTTCATCCCAATTCAATTTGTTTTTTTCAATTTCTTGAACAGAGATATTCACATCCACTTCTGTTAATTGTTCTTTAAAATGAATGTATTTTTTCGCTGTATCACTTTGTTCTCTTAAAGGATTTAATTGGACTTCTAACTCATAAATAATATCTTCCACACGACTAAGATTATCATCTGTTTCACTTAATCTTCGTTCTGCTTCTTTTTTACGGGTTTTATATTTTAAAACGCCTGCTGCTTCTTCAAAAATGCCACGACGATCTTCTGGTTTACTATTAAAAATAGCTTCAACTTTCCCTTGAGAGATAATCGAGAAAGATTCTTTTCCCAGACCTGAATCCATAAATAAATTAACGATATCTTTCATGCGACAACTTTGTTTATTAATAAAGAAATCACTGTCACCACTACGAGTTAAACGTCTAGTCACACTAACTTCACTAAAATCAATTGGTAAAAAGCGCTCTTCGTTATCTAGAACAAGTGTTACTTCTGCTCTATTTAAAGCCGCACGAGAAGAAGAGCCAGCAAAAATAACGTCTGGCATCGTTCCCCCACGCAAATTTTTTGCTGACTGCTCCCCAAGTACCCATCTTATTGCTTCGGTTATATTACTTTTACCACTACCATTTGGTCCCACAACTGCCGTTAAGCCTTGGTTAAATTCAATAATCGTTCGGTCGGCAAATGACTTAAACCCAGCTATTTCAATTCGTTTTAAATACACTAAAGTTTAGTCTCCTTCCTATAGTTGCTTTTTGCTCGCAATATCTGCTAGTGCTACTTCTGCTGCTTTTTGCTCTGCTGCTTTTTTACTTTTACCAGATCCAACACCTAAAAGTTTTCCACCTGCATTTATTTCTACATGGAAAATACGGCTATGAGCTGGACCTTCTTCTTTCACTAATTGATACTCGATTAGGATGTCTCCATTTTTTTGCAACACTTCTTGTAGTGCTGTCTTATGATCCATCTCATGTGAAAAAGCACCCGCTTCGATTCTTGGAATGATCACTTGACCAATAAAGTCTTCTGCTGCTGCTTGACCTTGATCGATAAATAATGCACCTAAAAAGGATTCAAATAAATCACATAAAAGTGATGAGCGAGTTCGCCCGTTTGAATTTTCTTCCCCTTTACCAAGACGAATAAATTTATCAAACTGACAATCCTTAGCAAACATAGCTAAGCTGTCTTCACGAACAATCGTTGCACGTAATTTAGTCAATTTCCCTTCAGGTAGATCTTGATAATGGTGATATAAGTAATCCGAAATAATTAATTCTAACACGGCATCACCTAAAAATTCTAAACGTTCATTATCCGTCATTTCCAAATGTCGATGCTCATTCACATAGGATGAATGGGTAAAAGCTTGTTCCAAAAGACTGATGTCCTTAAATGTAATCTCATACTTGTCTTTAATTAAATATATTAATTCTTGAATCATTTTTGCTTTTCTTCCTCTCAATCCAAATGTCATATAAACATTATACGTTTTTTTCATTACTTTTAAAACAAAAACTATCAATACAAGAAATTTTTCTTGTATTGATAGTTAAAATAAATGTTATTTTCTTGATTCAGCAGTTACTTCGACACTTGCCCAAGCAGTGTTATCTTTTTTAATATCCCAATCAAAACCTTTAACACGTGTACTCATTGGCATTACTTCATTTCTGAATAATGTAGGAATTGCAAAGGCTTCTTCACTAGCATATTTTTGCCAATCTTTAAAGACTTTTACACGATAATCATTATCAAAGGCTTTATCTGAATCCATTTCATCCAATAATTTACTGTTTTCTTCACTAGCAAAACGAGTATAGTTAAAGGCTGCTTTTTCACCGTAAAGTGACGTTTGCGATGGGTTAAAACTTGTAGCCCATGCACCTTGATACACATCTACTTCTGGATCATCATTTTTCAACTTATCATAGAAAGCATTAAAGTCAATCAAACGACCAGTTGTTAATTTAACATCTAAACCAATTTCTTTCCATTGGTTCATATAATATTCTGCTAATGGTTGTGCAGTTTCTCCACCAGCCATTGATGCAAATTTAATTTCTAATTTTTCACCTTTAGGATCGCGACGGAATTCTTCACCATCTTTTTTCTTGTAACCAGCTTCGTCTAATAATTTGTTAGCTTTATCAATGTCTTGTGTGTATCCTTTAAGATCACCATCGTGCATTTCACCTAAAACTGGTGGAATTAGTGAATTGGCAGATGAACGTAAACCATAGTAGAATTTATCTGCTACTGCTTGATTATCTACCGCATAAGCCATTGCTTGGCGTAATGATTTATTAGCCATTTTAGACTCTGGATTATAAACTACTTGTCCTTTATCATTATCCCATTTACCTAATTTAAAGCCAATGTATGTATAACTAAACTGTTCACGACCTAAGATTTCATATCCTTCAACATCTTTATATGATGGATAGTTATCTGTTGGAATCGACATAACAAAATCATATTTTTTTGCTTTTAAGGCTTCAACAATTGAGTTTGATGGAGCTTGACGAATAATAATTTTATCTAATTTTGGTTTTTCTCCATAATAAAATTCATTTGGTTCAAACTCAACAAACTCACCACGCTTGATATTAGTCATTTTGTATGCACCTAATGTTACAGGTTTTTTACGAATTGGTTCGCTTTATTCCATTCCTTTAACAGGCATGTCTTTAAAAATGTGTGCTGGCATTGCATTTTGCCATGGACCACCGTCACCGTCAGCTGTTAATAATCCAGGTTCTACATTTTCATAAGTAATTTCGACTGTTTTATCATCAACTTTTTTAATTCCTGAAACTGAATCAGCTTTACCTGCTTTATAGTCCTTCATACCAACGATACGTTGCATATTTTCTCCATAACGGATACCGCCAGTTCCTTCATAATCAGGATGTCCAATAATTAAGTATGGTTGGATAATATCTTCAGCTACTAAAGGTTTTCCATCTGACCATTTAGCATCTTTGATAATTTTAATAGTTCCTTTTTTTGCATCTTTATCTAACTCAAAACTTGCCATTCCTGAATCATCCATTTGGAATCTTTCATCATAACCAAATATCGGTTCATGAGATGGTTTCATGAATTGAGCATCATAATTATCTGAGTTAAATGCTGCATCAAATAATCCTTGAAATTGTGTATCCATTACTACTGCGCCTTCAAGAGTACCACCCTTTATTGCTTTAGCATCATTGCTTGTTTTCATTGGGAATTTTGCAATATCTTCTGTTTTGTCCCCACTCTTACCTTTTTTCCCGTCTTTACTTCCGCCGCCACAAGCAGCTAGACCTACTGTTACCACAGCACCAAGTGCTACAGCACTAATTAGTTTTTTGTACTTCATCCTTCATTCCCCCTTGTTTTTTTATCCTAGACGTTGACGTGCATCAGCTGAACGCTTAAATGCTTGACCAACGTAGTTTATACTTAACATCAGAACTAGGATTAGAACTGACGCTGGAACCCAAACCCATGTTTTTTCGGATAAAACATCGCCATTAGCAGCGTATCCAATTAACGTTCCTAAACTTGGTGTTGATTGAGGCAACCCAAATCCAAGATAAGATAATGTTGTTTCAATACCGATATTTGCGGCAAAATTGATTGTTAAGTTGGTAATAATCAGTGAACTTAAGTTTGGCATTAATTCACCAAACATAATTTTGAAATCACTCGTTCCTAATGTTTTAGAAGCACTAATATAGTCACGTCTGACTTCTGACAAAGCTTTCCCTCTAAAAAGTCTTGCTTTTGCTACCCAATAGAACAAACTCATAATCATAATAAAATTATACACCGTATAATTTGGTACAATCGTTACAAAAACGATAATAACCATAGTAACTGGTAGAATCATAACAAAATCAACAATACGCATAATTACAGTGTCAATAACGCCACCATAATAACCTGCCATAATTCCTAATCCTACCCCAACAATTGAAGTAATAATTGTGATTGAAAATCCAATAACAATTGAATTTCTAGCACCAATAATCAATTGCCCTAAAACATCACGACCACCCTCATCGGCACCTAAAATATAACCATCACCAGGTGGTGTGTATTTGTTTAAAATATCAACTTTCATAACCGCATCTTTATCAACCACTATAGCACCAATGAAAATGGCTACTAACAGAATCACTAATAAGCTTAGTGAAAATAGAGCTAATTTATCTTTTCTAAATTCTCTTGCAATCATTTTAATACCTGTAGGAGGTACACTAATTACTTCTTGTTTTTTTTCTTTACTCACAATCATTCTCCTTTCTTTATCCTTGTATGATTATTGAATACGAATTCGAGGATCTACAATACTCATAACAATATCAGAAATTAAATTTCCAATAATAGTTACAATCCCTAAAATTAACACTAGAGATGTTATAACAGTATAATCTAGACCTTTAATTGCATCAATAAATAATTTACCAATACCAGGATAAGCAAAGGTTTGCTCAATAACAACAGAACCACTAATTAAAGCTGCAATCTCATAACTTAATTGGGCTGCAATTGGTAAAGAAGCATTTCTAAAAATGTGTCTTGTAAAGACTTTGTTTGTTGGCACTCCTTTAGCACGTGCTGTCCGAACAAAATCCATTTGTTTGGCATCAATTACCTCGTTACGTAAATATTGAATCGTAACGGCTGTTGTTAATAATGCCTGAGAAATTGCTGGTAATAACATATGATAAAAACGACTCCACTGATATGCCATTGTTCCTTCTGTAATCCCAGCCGAAACAGAGCCAGTTGTTGGGAACCATTCTAGACGATACCCAAACACAAATAACATGATTAATGCAAAAATGAAAATTGGTACCGCAAAACTAAAGAAGTTATAAACAACAACAGTTTTGTCTAAAATAGAATCTTGGTAGCGTCCTGATAATAAACCTAATGGCAATGCTATTAAGTAAGTTAAAATAACAGTTAATAGTGATAGCCATAAGGTATTGACAACGCGAGAACCAATAATTTCAGTAACTGGCAATTTATAAAGGAAACTTTGTCCAAAATCACCTTTTAAAGCATTAGATACCCAATTAAAATATTGCTCATACCAAGGATTATTCAACCCTGCTAATTCTTTCATTCTTTCAATCGTTGCTGGATCTGTATTCGGATTAACACGTCCCGTAAACGGATCACCAGGCATTGCTTTAGCTAAAATAAAAATGAATAAGCTCAAAATAATGATTTGAGGAATCATGGCTAAGACACGACGTAATATTGTTTTCCACATACTATTTTCCTCCTCCTTCGCTCAATTTAACGGCAGCACGATGAGTTGGGCTGATAGTTTGTAGGTCATACACGCGACCATTTTCATCATAGTAATGATTATAAAGTTCGTCGTACTCTCTTTCGACTTTACGACGATTTTCTTTATGTATTGCACGATTGTCCACATCAATTTTGGGAATCGCTGATAATAAGCGCTTCGTATAGATATGTTGTGGGTCATTATAGATATCTTCTCTTGAGCCGATTTCTACGAAACGACCTTTGTTCATGATGGCGATATTATCACACATGTGTTTAACAACTCCTAAATCATGAGAGATAAAAAGATAACTTAAATTGTATTCTTCTTGAATTCTCTTCATGAAGTTCAGCACTTGAGCTTGCACAGATAAATCTAGAGCTGAAACAGGCTCATCAGCGATAATCAATTTAGGATTGGTTGCTACGGCACGAGCGACACCTAAACGTTGTCTTTGTCCACCTGAAAACTCATGTGGGTATTTATAAAGAGCATCTGTCGGCATCCCAACGATATCTAATAAGCCTTGAACTTTTTTCTTTTCTTCTTGATCAGATAATTTTTCAAAGTTACGAATCGGTTCAGCAATGATATCAATCACGCGTTTTTTTGGATTTAAACTAGACATAGAATCTTGAAAAATCATTTGTACGTCTTTATTATAACCAATTTGTTTACGAACGCTACGTTTAGTTACATCATGATCTTCAAAGATAATCTCACCAGAAGTTGCTTTTTCAAGACCAACAATTGTTTTACCAATCGTTGATTTACCTGAACCAGATTCACCTACTAAACCATAAGTAGTTCCTGCTTCAATTTCAAAATTAACACCGTCAACTGCATAGACGTAATCGACAACTTTATTGAAGAAACCGCCACGAATAGGATAGTGTACTTTTAAATCTTTGATTTGAATTAATCCCACTACGCTTCACTCTCCTCTTTAAAATGAAAATGCTTATAACATGTACAACGAACGAAATGTCCTGGTTCAACTTCATGTAAGGTTGGCGATTTTTCATGTTCTTCTTCTTTAATCCATGGAATACGTTCAGCAAATCGACAGCCTTCACGTTCCATATTTTTAAGAGTTGGTACAACACCTTCGATCACATGAAGATCACTATCATGAGCATCTTCTTGTGGAATTGAGTTAAGTAATGATCTTGTATATGGATGCTGTGGGTTTTTAAATAATAAATCAACAGGTGCTTCTTCTACTATTTGTCCTCCGTACATAACAGCAACACGATCTGCTGTTTCTGCAACAACACCCAAATCATGGGTAATTAAAATAATCCCTGACTCTGTTTCTTTTTGCAGGTCATTTAATAAGTCTAAAATCTGAGCCTGAATCGTTACGTCTAACGCTGTTGTCGGCTCATCTGCGATAATGATTGGCGGTTTACACGCAATAGCAATCGCAATAATTACACGTTGTCTCATTCCTCCAGATAACTCATGAGGATATTGTTTCGCTACACGTTTAGGATTAACAATCCCTACTTGATCAAGCAAATCAACCGCACGTTCATTTCTTTGGTCTTCCGTTAATTCAGTATGATAAAATAGTGATTCAGCAATTTGATCACCGATTCTCATTAATGGATTTAGTGCTGATAAAGGATCTTGGAAAATCATTCCAATGTCATTTCCTCTTACTTTATTATATAGCGTTTCATTTAACCCAACGAGATTCAAATCATTATAGATGATATCTCCTGTAATTCTAGTTTTGTTCGGGTCTTGTAACCCCATAATCGTCATGGCTAAAGTACTTTTCCCACAACCTGACTCCCCAACAATCGCTAAAATTTCATTTTTGTCTAATGTGATAGACACATCATCCACTGCATCATAGTAATCATCTTTCATTCGAAAACCAGTGTGCAAATTTCTAACTTCTAATAACTTGTTGTCAACAAACAATAGAATTCTCCTTTCCGTTCTATTCCCGTACTGATTTCATTTCTTATTTAAATTTTAACACTTCATTTATTTTGTCCATAGATTTTTCATAAAAAAACCTTAAGATATCTTATAATTATATTAGAATATCACATATTAATCAATAGCTTGGAGCAGTTTAAAATGAGACTAAGATTAGAAAATATGGTGTTTACCCTCATAATACACTTTACCAAACTATTCATCTTTGATTTGTTTTTTTATTTTTTATAGATAAAAATACTGTTTATTATAAATTTAAGTCTACTTCAAGCTCTAAAAAGTTATGATTAGTTCTTTAAATAACTTTGAAATAATAACATGTTTTTCTTTTTAAAATGGCAACTAAGATGAGAATATTTTAATAAATTATACTTTAATATCTCATTTTATCTCCTTTTATTTTTTTTACTACCTTTAAAAAAACATATTTTCTACAAATATCAAAAAATTAAAAAAAAGTGACAGGTATATACACCTATCACTCATTTCCTATTGCTTACTCATAATATAATCTACTGCTGCACCAATCGTTTCGATTTTTTCTGCATCTTCATCTGATATTTCAGCTTCAAAGACATCTTCAAGTTCTAAAACAAATTCCATAATACTAATTGAATCAGCTTCTAAATCATCTTTAATACTAATCGCTTCAGTTACTTTATCTTCATCGATTTCAAAATGCTCTATCACGATTTCTTTTATTTTTACAAAGACTTCTTGACGTTCCAATTGATCAACACCCCCGTTCGCTCTTTCTTGCGTTCACTATGATCTTAAACCTAATTTTACTTGTAAAGAATAGGTTTGTCTATATCTTTGGTAATAAACACTCGTTTATGCCTCTTTATTATTAAAGAATTCTTGTAATTCTTCTACTAAATTAGTTTCAAGCATTGTTTTTATCTGTCCCATAGTATTTCTAACTGCCTCTGGACCTGTTGAACCATGTGTTTTAACGACGGGCGCCTTCACACCAAATAGCACTGCTCCACCATGACTAGAGTAATCTAAAGTGCTTTTCATTCCTTTTAGACTATCTTTTAACATTAGAGCACCCATTTTCCCTTTGAGTCCACTATCCATTATTGATGATTTTAAAATAGTCATTAAGGATAGTGCTGTTCCTTCAACAGATTTCAAAACAGCATTTCCAGTAAATCCATCTGTAACAACAACATCGGCTACTCCACTAAATAAATCACGCGCTTCAACATTGCCAATAAAATCGATACTTTCTTCTTTTTCTAGTAGCTCGTAAGCCGCTTTTGTTAATTCGCTACCTTTTGTAGCCTCTGTTCCATTATTTAATAAGCCAACTTTTGGTTTGTTAATATTACGAACTTTTTTAGCATAAAAAGAACCTAAAATACCATATGTTAAAAGATGCTCTGGTTTATTATCCGCATTAGCTCCCATATCGATAAAGTCAAAACCCGCACCCGTCTCACCAGTAAAGACTGGCATCGTTGTCATTAAACCTGGACGGTCAACATTTTTTATCCGACCAACAATCAAAAGTCCTGACGCAAGAAGCGCGCCTGTGTTCCCTGCTGAAAATAACGCATCTGCTTCCTTATTTTTTACTGCTTGTGCCGCTAAAACCATTGATGCCTGTTTCTTTTTACGAATTGATTTAACTGGTTCGTCATCACTATTTATTTTTTCATCTGTATGGATAATTGTGACATTTTTTTCATCAGATAAATATTTTTTTATTTCCGCTTCTTTTCCATATAATAAAAATTCAAGTTCTGGAAAATCCTTTTTAGCTAGATTAATCCCTTCTACTATTGCCTGTGGGGCATTGTCACCACCCATAGCATCAACTGCTATTCTCACATGATTCCCTCTTTTCTCTTACTTTATCTTTTATATTTTACCATAATCTCACTAATCTAAGAACTCTGATTGTTCTTCTCGTTCTTTTAGGCTATTGATTAACATGTGATTTTCTGTCCGCTTCATCCAACTTGAATCGGATAAAAGTTCTGTTGCTTCAACTCTAGCCGTTTCTAAAATCATCACATCCGCCACAATATCTCCAACTTTAAATTCAGGTAATCCAGATTGTTTAGCTCCGAAAAAATCCCCAGGCCCACGCATTTCTAAATCTTTTTCACTTAAAACAAATCCATCTGTCGTTTCGGTCATTATTTTCATCCGCTCTTTCCCTTGATCACTCTTAGGATTAGCCACTAAAATACAATACGATGCAATGCTTCCACGTCCAACACGACCTCTTAACTGATGAAGTTGAGCCAAACCAAAGCGATCCGCATCCATGATCATCATCATTGTAGAATTTGGAACGTTCACCCCTACTTCAATAACAGTCGTAGAAACTAATACTTGAAGTTGATTTTCTTTAAAATCTTCCATAATAGCTTCTTTGTCTTTAGACTTCATTTTTCCATGGAGTAAGCCAACTTTGTACGTTGGACTAAAGAATTCACTCAGGTGTTCATAAATTTCCGTTGCATTTTTTACATCTAACATTTCTGATTCTTCTATTAAAGGACAGATAACATAAGCTTGCTGTCCTGCTTTAAGTTGTTTTGTCATCCAACTTAACACAGAATCAATCTGCTTAGGCAAAATCCACCTTGTTTCAATCGGGATTCTCCCTGCCGGCAGCTCGTCAATCACCGAAACATCCATTTCTCCATAAGCAGTAATCGCTAACGTTCTTGGAATCGGAGTTGCTGTCATAAACAAGACATCTGGGCGATCCCCTTTTTCTCGAAGTTGCTTTCTTTGATTCACACCAAAGCGATGCTGCTCATCTGTAATAACCAATCCCAGTCGACTGAATTTCACTTCTTCTTGAATCAAGGAGTGCGTACCCACTATAATATTAATTTCACCCGTAGCTAGTTCAGCTAAAATTCGACGTCTTTCTGCTATTTTAGTCGAACTTGTTAATAATGCGACTTTAACTTCTAGTGGCTCAAATAACCCAAGCAAACTCTCCATATGTTGCTCTGCTAAAATTTCAGTTGGTACCATTAGTGCTCCTTGATAACCTACACTTACTACCGCATACAAACAAATTGCCGCAACAATTGTTTTCCCACTACCAACATCTCCTTGAAGCAAACGGTGCATATGTTTTTCATTTCTTAAATCAGAACATATTTCATTGACTACTCTTTTTTGAGCTTTGGTTAATTCAAATGGTAATGTTTTGATAAATGCTTTTAACTTATCTACATCATATAAAATAGCGTTACCTTGCTCTTTGGACGTCTCTTGATTTTTAAGTTGAATCATTTGTAATTGAAATAAAAAAAACTCTTCAAAAGCTAATCGTCTTTTAGCTAAACGATTTTCTTCAATATTAGTCGGAAAATGCATCGCATAGGCTGCTTGTTTTTTAGGCATTAAACGATATTTTTCGAGTAACCATTGTGGTAGATTTTCAGCCATCTCATGACCATGCATCTCCCATGTACTTCTGATCAGATCAACCAAAGTCTTTTGTTTGATTTTTTTATTTACATGGTAAATAGGAGAAAAATCTTCTTCATCATCTTGTGTTGCTAAAATTTTCATACCTGATAAAGATTTTCTTTTACCATCCCATTTTCCGTATATGGCAATTTCTTCCGAAGCATTTATTTTTGACTTTAAGAAGGGTTGATTAAAAAAAGTAACCCCAATAACAGCTTGTTCATGCATCATTCTAAATACCAAACGACTTTTTTTGAAGCCAAAATAACTTACCACAGGATCAGCTAATACGGTTCCTTTAAGTACCACTTTCTCTTGATCTTGAATTTCATCTAACATTTTTTCTTGAATGTCATCATAGCGAAATGGATAATATGTTAGTAAATCGTAGATCGTTTGGATACCTAAACTCTGTAAAACTTCAGCCCGTTTGGGACCTACACCTTTCAGCGTCTCTATTGAATTTTTTAGATGACTCATAATCTTCCCTCCTTCATAATAAAAAAGAGGTGAGCTCAATTAAACTCAACCTCTTTTATTTTTTTGTCTTATTTATTTTACTCTGCAGCAAAAAGATAAGGATAGACTGGTTGATCTCCTTGATGAATTTCAACTTCTAAATCTTCATTCATTGAAATTAGTGTTGCTTCAATGCGCTCAGCTTCTGCCTTCACGCCATCTTCACCAATAATAATCGTTACTATTTCTGTATCTTCTTGAAGCATTCCTTTTAACGTTTCAATGGATGCATCTAAACGATCTGGATTAGAAACAACAATCTTACCTTCAATCATGCCAATATAATCATCTTTAGTAATTTCAACACCATCAATTGAAGTGTCTCTAACAGCTGTTGTCACTTGACCACTAATGACTTCTTCAAGCATATCTCTCATAGCAGATGTGTTATCTTCTAATGACATTTGCTCGTTGAAACCTAATAAAGCTGTCATCCCTTGAGAAACTGTTTTTGATGGAATCACAACTGCTGGAACTTCACTAACTTCAGCCGCTTGATCTGCTGCCATAAAGATATTTTTATTATTTGGTAAAATAATAACTTTATCCGCATGAACAGCCTCTATCGCTTTTAAGATATCTTCTGTACTCGGGTTCATTGTTTGCCCACCACTAATAATGTAGTTAGCCCCCATGCTCGTGAATAGCTCTTGAACACCTTTTCCAGCAGCAACAGAAATAATACCGTAAGGAACACGTTCTTTAGGTTTTTCAACTTTTGCAGTACTTTCAGTTTCTAAAATGGTTTCATGTTGAACACGCATATTATCTACTTTGATTTTAATCAATGAACCAAATTTTTGACCGTAGTTCATGACTTCACCTGGTTGTTCTGTATGAACATGAACTTTGATAATTTCATCATCAGCTACTACCAATAAACTATCACCTAGTTCATTTAAGTAGTTTCTAAATGTATCGTAATCAAATTCACTATCAACTGTTGGGCCTTCACCGATTCGCACCATAATTTCAGTACAATAACCAAATTTGATGTCTTCAGTTGCAACTGATCCAGAAACACTTCTGTGATGTTCAGCATTAACCATGGCATCCATTTGACCAGGTGTTGGTTGATGTAAGTCACTCTCAACAATCTTACCTGACAACGACTCTAAAAAGCCTTCGTAGACAAAAACAAGTCCCTGTCCACCGCTATCCACTACACCAACCTCTTTTAAAACAGGTAACATATCTGGTGTTTTAGCTAACATTTTTTTAGCACCTTTTAGTGCAGCTTCCATCACTTCGATACAATCATCAGAACTCTTTGCTTTTTTCTCAGCAGCAATTGCTGCCCCACGAGAAACTGTTAAAATCGTTCCCTCAACAGGTTTCATCACCGCTTTATAGGCAGTTTCAACCCCATTTTTTAATGCATCTGCTAAATTTTGAGCACTTAGCGTTTCTTCATCAATAATTTGTTTTGAAAACCCACGAAAAATTTGTGATAAAATAACCCCAGAATTCCCTCTAGCTCCCATTAATAAACCTTTTGATAAAATCGCTGCTAATTCGCCAACATGTTCACTTGTCGAATCTCTGACTGCTTTTGCGCCACTTGTCATCGATAAATCCATATTCGTTCCTGTATCACCATCTGGTACAGGGAAAACATTTAAAGAGTTTACAAACTCTGCGTTTTGATTCAAACGATTCGCACCTGCTTGAACCATTGCTTGAAATTGCCCTCCGTTGATTGCTTTCACTTCCACTAAAATGTTCCTCCTCATTTCATTCAAAAACATAATTCATCTATTGTGCGATTATTTTATTCAGGTTGCACTCTAACACCTTGGATAAAAATGTTCACAGAATTTGCGACAACACCTAGCATTGTTTCAAGGTTGTATTTCACACTTTCTTGCACATTACGACTTACTTCAGAAATTTTTGTACCATAGCTTACCATGATATAAACATCAACTGCAACGCCATTTTCTTCTTGACGAACAACCACGCCTCTTGAGTAATTTTCTTTACCTAAAATATCATTTAAATTATCTTTAATTTGATTTTTACTTGCCATGCCGATAATCCCATAGATATCTGTTGCAGCGCCGCCGACAACAGTAGCGATGACATCATTTGAGATTTCAATGGTTCCAGCCTGTGTTTTAATTTTTACAGCCATTTTGCTACCTCCCTATAGTCAGTATTTTCCCATTATCACCCCTTAGTTTATCACAATCTGCAATAATGTTAAAGAAAAAGTCACAGACTAGTGGATATAAAAAAAAGACACTAAATAAGGAAAAATTTATATTGCATAACTTTCAAATATATGATAAATTATTCTAGTGTGATTAATGTACAAATGATATATACAAAGCAAAGGAGGGATATCATGGCAAAAGAATGTTATATAACTGGGCGTAAAGCAAGATCAGGAAACAACCGCTCTCACGCAATGAACGCATCTAAACGTACTTGGGGTGCAAACTTACAAAAAGTTCGTATCTTAGTAGACGGTAAGCCAAAGAAAGTTTGGGTTTCTGCTCGTGCTTTGAAATCTGGTAAAGTTGAACGCGTTTAATAAAAAAATTATTTAAAGACACTTATATCATTTAGATGATTGGGCGTCTTTTTGTTTGTTTACAGATAAAAATGAGTTTAAGATGAATCCTTTAGAAGGAGCATCTTAAACTCATTTTTTATTTATCCTTTGATTGAATCACACACATTAGACCACTCTCAAAAGAGAAATGACTCGTTTCTCCTACAAATTCATTACTAGATAAAGAGACAGGGTAATCAAAATCAACTTGCTCTAATGTATATTTTGCATCATATAATGATAATTTTGTCACAGGTACTAGGCATACATACGCCAAATATTTCTTATCGGCTTCTTTTATAATTTCATGTGAACCCGCTTTAAAATAGGTTACTTGATTTTGATTATCTAAAATTTGAATCCGCTCAAAATATGGCATAAACCGTTCTTGTAGAGGGAGCCAGAGATTAGATAGATAATGATCCAATCTCCCACCTGTTGCACCTATTAACGTATAACTAGCCTCTGGGTAACTTTCTATAGCCTTAAGTACGCCTAACTGCATATCGGTATCATCTTTTTCAGCAGGACATCTCTCAATATCTGATAACTGATTATTCAACCATAACCACTCATCTTCTGACAAAGAATCAAAATCACCCACAGCAGCTTCAATTGCGAATCCCACTTCCAGACCATATAACGTCCCTCTATCCACGCCAATCCACTTTGTCGTATCCTTATGATAGAAACTCAAATCAGGCCAACTACTAGGATCTCCACCGCCAATGATCACAACATCTTTAATCATTACTTCGTTACTTCTCGTAACTTAGCAATTCTTTCACCTACATCAGGAGAATTATAGACGTAAGATCCAGCCACTAATACATCAGCACCTGCATCTACACATGATTTAGCCGTTTTATCATCTACGCCACCATCAATTTCAATTTCAAATGCATAGTCTTTTTCTTTTCTAATTACATCTAATTGTTTCACTTTTTCTAAACATTCTGGAATAAATGCTTGCCCACCAAAACCAGGATTAACAGTCATAATTAAAACTAAATCCGCTAAAGCTAAAACAGGCTCAATCACTGAGACTGGCGTTCCTGGATTAATCACAACACCTGCTTTTTTCCCTGTTGCTTTAATCATCTGCATCGCACGATGAATATGAACAGTGCTTTCAGCATGAACCGTAATAATATCTGCTCCTGCATTAGCAAAGTCTTCGATAAAACGTTCAGGTTCTACTACCATTAAATGTACATCTAATGGTAACTTAGTAACAGGCCGAATCGCAGAAACAATATTCGCTCCTAAAGTTATATTAGGTACAAATTGACCATCCATCACATCTACGTGAATATAATCTACGCCCTTTTCATCCACTAAACGAATATCTCTTTCTAAATTTGCAAAATCTGCGCTTAAAATTGAAGGTGCTATTTTAACCATTATTATTGCCTCACTTTTCTTTTTTATTATATTTTGGTTTTCTAGTTTTAATTTCCTCATAAAACTGTAGATAATTATCGTATCTTGATTGTAAAATGACACCCTCTTCCAAGCGATGCTTCACTTCACATTTCGGTTCTTTATGATGCATGCATTCTCTAAACTTACAAAATTCAGAAGCCTCTAAAAATTCAGGGAAATATTTAGGTAAATCTTCTAATTCCATTTCTAAAAATTCAATCGAACTAAACCCAGGTGTATCTGCCACCAAACCACCATTAAGTTCAATCAACTCAACATGTCTAGTTGTATGACGACCACGTCCCAAAGCTTCTGATATGTCACCAACTTCTAAATCAAGACTTGGGGCTATCTTATTTAACAACGTTGACTTTCCAGCTCCTGATTGACCCATAAAAACGGTTAACTTATCTTTGAAAAAAGTGGTTAAATTATCCATATTTCCTGACTCTGAATAAAGAACAGGATAACCTACTGATTCATAGTATTTTTTCACGTTAGCCATTTCCGCTTTAATTTCTTCCGTTGCTAAATCTAACTTAGTAATATAAATAATGGGTTGAATATTTTTAGATTCTAAGGTCACTAAAAATCGATCTAATAAATTAAAAGAAAAATTAGGTTTGACACAACTTGTGACAACTACCCCTAGATCCACATTAGCAACTGCCGGTCTAACCAATTCATTTTCACGTTCAAAAACATCTAAAACATAGCCATCTGTTAAATTGCTACTTTCAAACTCCACCCAATCGCCTACTAAAGGCGTGATATTTCGATTACGAAAATTCCCACGGCCTCGTGTTTGATACGTTTTTCCTTCATGAAATATATAATAAAACCCACTTAACGCTTTTCTTATTTGTCCTTTCGGCATACTTTCCTCCTTGTCAAAATAACGGTTTATTTCTATAAATCATTGTAACATAAATAACTGCAAAAAAAGAGGCTGACTCAAAATGTCAACCTCCTTACTTTATTTCTCTTTTTGTTCGTTATCAGGACTATCATTCTTATCTGGAGAGTCTTCACTCACATCTGTTGTTTCTGTTGTTGGTTCTTCTTTTGAACTTGAATGAGAGGAAGAAGAACTAGAAGAAGTCGTAGATGGTTGCGTTGTTGACGGCTGCGTCGGCTCTTTACCTGCGGAGAAAACAACAACGATTTCATCACCTTTTTTCACTTGACTACGATCACCAACTCTTGGATACGCATAAATGACATTCCCTTGCGGAACATTGTCATCGTATTGAGATCCACCGTCAGAATAAACTAAACCTGAACTCTCTAAATAACTCAAAGCACGACTTTTACTATAGTTATACATTTCTTCTAAGGCAAATGTCTCGGCACCTTCACTAACGATCAACGTTACTTTTGTTTCTTCTGGATCTACTTTACGCCCTGATTTAGGCGTTTGTTTAATCACTGCATCCGTCTTAACCGAGGCAGATTTTTCTTTCTTAACTGTGATATTCTCTTCTTTGAATCCTTTGCTTAAAAGATCATCTTTCGCATCTGTTACATCCTCATGGGTATAATCTTTCATAGAAATATCTGATTGACCAGAGCTAACATACAAGGTAATGGAGCCTGATTTCTTCTTAACAGAGGTTCCAATCGGTGGGTCTGTTTTCACAATATATCCTTTTTCAATTTTATCATCATTAATTTTTTCAGTTTTTTTAATGGCTATTTGTTCTTTTTCAAGTATCGCTATAGCTTCTGCTTCTGTCTTACCGGTAACATCTGGAACAGTCACATCTCCACCTTTACGACCTAAAACAAATAGTCCACCGCCTAATAAAATAGCTACTGCTAAAATGGCTAAAAAGATTTTCAAACCACGTTTAGATTTTTTCTTAACTTCATCTAATTCATCGTCATCATCGTCATCTAAATTAGGATTTAATTTAGGCATTGGTTTAGCTGCAGCACTTGGTACATAACTATCGTCTATAGGCTCTAGCATAATAGTTTCGTCCGTCATAGCAGAAGGTTCAAAAACTGATTCCCCTGCTCTATCAGGACTTAAGGATGTTCTAATATCTGCATACATCTCATCTACCGTTTTATAACGATCAGTCATCTCTTTAGCAGTTGCTTTAAGAACCACATTCTCTAACGGTTGTGGAATACTAAGATTACTTTCTCTGACTGAAGGCATCTCTTTTTGGAAATGCTTCAAAGCAATCGATACGGCAGACTCGCCTTCAAAAGGCACACCACCGGTTAGTAACTCATACAAGATTATTCCTAAAGCATAGATATCTGATTGTCGCGTCGCCATTCCACCACGTGCTTGCTCAGGTGATAAATAATGCACTGAACCAAGTAATGTGTTAGTCTGCGTGATTGATGTTTCAGATAAAGCAATCGCAATTCCGAAATCGGTAATTTTTACTGTACCGTCTTCATCCACTAAAATATTTTGTGGTTTTAAATCTCGGTGAATAATTCGATGCTGGTGCGCTAAAGAAATAGCCGATAGCACTTGCCCCATAATATCCACGACTGTCTCTAATGGTATATTCGGATGATTTTTTATATATTGCTTTAAATCAGTTCCCTTAACATATTCCATAACAATATACTGCATACCACTTTCTTCACCAACATCATAAACACTTACAATGTTTGGATGAACCATCTCAGTTGCAGCAAGTGCCTCTCTTTGAAACCTTCTCAGAGAATCTTGATCATTTTGGAAATCAAAACGCAATACTTTAACCGCTACTTCACGATTCAAAATCAAATCTTTTGCTAAATAAACATTTGCCATTCCTCCGCTACCAATATTGCTAACAGTCTCATAGCGTTCCCCTATCTTCGTACCCATTGCTATCATTTATCGTGGACCTCCTTACTTGGAGTTTTGAAATCAATTAATAGTGCTGTAATATTATCTGTACCGCCAGCCTCATTTGCTTCGTTGATTAATTGCTCTACACGATTTTTTAAAGAGTTAGGCTGCGAGACAATATTTTTAATATACGTATCAGATAACATATTACTCAAACCATCTGAACATAGCAAAATATGATCATCTTCAGAAATAGCGACTACTGATAAATCTACTTCCACATCTCCTGGAACTCCCACAGATCTTACTAAAACATTCTTTTTAGGATGTTTGGCAGCCATATCTGGTGTGATTTCTCCCGTTTTAACAAGTTCATTCACTAATGAGTGATCATCTGTTAGCTGCTTAATCCCATTATTTCTAACAATATACGCACGGCTATCACCAACATGACCTAATAAGATATTCTCACCTAATACAGCGACAACCACAACAGTAGTCCCCATACCGTATTTGTCTGGGTTATTATTTCCTTCTGCATAAATAATTTCATTTTCTTTTTGAATCGCTGAAACAATCCATCTAGCCACGTCATTTTGTTTGTACAAATTAGTTTCTTGCCATAACTCACCAATACCTGTTACCGCTAAATAACTTGCCGTGTCTCCTGCTTGATGTCCGCCCATACCATCTGCCACTATACCTAAAACAATCCCTGATTTATTTTCATAAACTCCCACTGTATCCTGATTACTTTTTCTTTTGCGTCCTACATTCGTCTGGAATTCAATATGCATGATTTCACTCCTTCAATCGGTCAACTATTGCTTTCTTTTTAAGCAACAAATAAAAAATCCATCAGTTTGATAATGGTGAGGGTAAACTTGTACCATTTGATCATGATAACTCATCGGTATATTTTCCGCACCCTCAATATCAATTTTTTCAAAATTAGGATGATTTGCTAAAAACTTGTTAATTACCTCTTGATTTTCTTCTGGGGCAATTGTACAAGTACTATAAGTTATTATACCGTATTGTGCCACCTTTGTGACAACACTTTCTAAAATAGCTAATTGAACCTCTTGTAATTCAAGAATATCTTCTATTTTTTTACTGTATTTAATGTCTGGTTTTCGACGTAATAAACCTAGACCTGAACAGGGAGCATCAATTAGAATCCGGTCAAAACTGTTATCTGGAAATACCGACGCTACTTCTCTAGCATCCAAAACCTTCGTTTCAATTACTTCTGAAACACCTAGACGCTCTGCATTTTCTTCGATTAATTTAATTTTATGCTCATAGATATCTAAAGCCGTAATTTTGCCACCCTTAGCTTCATCTAAATACGTTGCCATGTGGACTGTTTTACCACCAGGAGCTGCGCAAGCGTCTAATATTTTTGAGTCTTCTTGAATTTTCATGCTCGGAGCTACTAACATCGAACTTTCATCTTGGACAGTGATTAAGCCTTCTTTAAATAAAGAGCTTCCCGCCAAGAAACCTTTTTTAGCAATGATCCCAACAGGAGAAACCATACTTTCCTCTGCGTTAATCCCTTCCTCTTCTAGACGAGCAATCGCTTCTTCACGGCTAATTAAATGTGTAGCCACTCTAGCACTCGCTTTACTTGGGTTTAAGAGTGAATGACCTAATTTTTCTGTCTCTTCAAAACCAATCGTATCAACTAAACGTTTGGTTAACCACTTAGGAATGCTAATTTCTGTTGATAGACGTTTAACTTTATTTTTTATTTCTTCAGTCGGTCTTAACCCTTCACGCTGCGCACTTCTTAAAACGCCATTAACGTAACGTCCAATACCGGGGTTGCTTTTAGCTTTAGCAATTTCTACCGCTTCACTAATCACACTATATTCTGGTACTTTATCTAAATATTCCATTTGATATAAAGACATTAATAAAAGTTGTTTAACCCAATTATCTATTTTAGACGTATCTTCCACAAAATTAGTTAAACCATACTCTAAAGTTAATTTTCGACTAATTGTTCCGTAAACAATCTCTGTCATCAAGCGACCATCTTTTTCAGATAAACGGTGTTTTGTTATGTATTCTTTTACTAAAAGATTTGAATACGCATCTTCTTCTGATACTTGAACAAGCAACTCAAGGGCTGCTAGTCTTGGTGATTCATACACTTTTCTTGGTAATTTTCTATTTTTATTCAAATTTCATTCCTACTTCCATTGATCTTCCTACACCATTTAAATATTCCACGGCTTTTAGTTTACCTTTACCAGCTGGCTGTAATTCATTAACTTGTAATACTGTATTCCCACCACAAGCCACCCAAAAGTTCTTTTTGTTTAATTGAATGATTGTCCCTGGCTTTTCATCTGTCACTTCTTCAAGTGGTGTCACATCCCATAATTTCATACGTGAGCCTTCATACATACCGTAAGCCACTGGCCATGGACGCATCCCTCGAACTTGGCAATCAATCAATTGACTCGTCTTATTCCAATCAATTTGTTCTTCTTCACGCGTAATGTTAGGTGAATAAGTCACTTGTGACTCATCTTGAGGTGTCGCTTCGATATTCCCAGTTAAAAATTCTGGCAACATTTCTAGTAACATCTCTTTTCCTAATAAACTTAATTTATCAAACATACTGCCCACATCATCGGTTCTTTCAATGGGAATCGCTTTTTGGAATAGTTTGTCACCGGCATCCATTTTTTTAACCATATTCATAATCGTCACACCTGTTTCAGAATCACCATTAATAATCGAATAGTGAACTGGCGCTCCCCCACGATATTTAGGTAAAAGAGAGGCATGTACATTAATCGCCCCATGTTTAGGTGCTTTTAATAATTTTTCTGGTAAAAATTGACCAAAAGCAGCTGTCACGATTAAATCAGGAGCCAAAGCAATAATTTCTGCCATTTCATCTGAGCCACTAATTTTTTCAGGTTGCAAAACAGGTATATTTAATTTAACTGCTGCTTCCTTTACTGGCGGTGGTGTTAATAACTTTTTTCGACCTACTGGACGATCTGGTTGTGTAACCACACGGATGACATCATAACCTTCTGCCACAAGACCTTCTAAAATTGGCACTGAAAAACCTGGTGTTCCCATAAATATTATTTTAGTCATAGCCATGCTCCTCCATATATTTATCTAAATTCTCTGGTTTGATGAAGTCAATGATGTTATCCGTAAATAACTCTCCTCTTAAATGCTCCATCTCATGTTGGAAAGCACGTGCCAAATAACCTGTCGCGTCCACTTCCATCTCATAACCCTCACGATCTACATAACGCATCGTCACTTCTTCAGATCTCTCCACCGTTCCGTAGATATCTGGAAAACTTAAGCAACCTTCCACATCAATTGAAGTTCCTTTTTTAGCTACAATTTCTGGATTAATCATTTCAAACAAACCTGATTCTTCATCTAATTCAATCACAATCACACTTTTTGAAACACCAATTTGATTAGCAGCTAATCCGATAGCATCTTTGGCTTTAATGACTTGGTACATATCATCTAGAAGTTCTATCACCTCATCATCAATATAAGGTACTTTTTTAGTTGGTGTTGTTAATATCTTATTCGGATGTAGTACTATTTTTCGCATATTTTAAATCCTCTCTTAAATAAAATGTTGTGGTTCCATATCAATTGTTATTCGCAAGCCATTTCTCATTTCTTTTTGAGATTCCTCTAAAATAACTTTTAAGCCTTTGGATAATTCTGGCTCATCTTTATATTTAATTACTGTTTGATAGTAATAACGTTTATTCATTCTAGCAACTGATTTAGGCGTTGGACCTAAAAGAATCGCGTTAGGTGATAAAAAATTCTTTAGAAAATTAACCACTTCATACATTTTTTTGGCTGCTAAATGTTCTTCCTCATGACTAACAACTAATTGTGTCGTAAAGTAAAAAGGAGGATAATTACCACGATGACGTAATTTTAACTCGTGTTGATAGAAAGGTTCATAGTGTTGATTTTTAGCTAATTGGATTGCATAATGATCCGGATTAAAGGTTTGAATAATAACTTCGCCAGATTTATCCCCACGACCAGCACGACCACTAACTTGTGTTAATAACTGGAAAGTTTTTTCACTGGCTCTAAAATCTGGTAAATTAAGGGCTGTGTCTGCATTTAGAACACCCACTAAAGTAACGTTAGGGAAATCTAACCCTTTAGCTATCATTTGAGTCCCAAGCAAAATATCTGCTTCTCCAGCTCCAAATTGCTTTAATAGTTTTTCGTGAGACCCTTTTTTCCGAGTAGTATCCACATCCATACGAATCACTCGAGATTCCGGTAACAATTCTTTTAATTCTTCTTCTATTTTTTGGGTCCCCGTCCCGTAATACCTTATTTTATCCCCATCACAAATTGGACAACGATAGGGAATCCGCTCTTCATGCCCACAATAATGACATTTCATTTGTTTGGTATCCATATGTAGCGTTAAAGAAATATCACAGTTTGGACAAGGTAATACATAACCACAATCTCGGCACATCACAAATGATGAGTAACCACGCCTATTTAACATTAAAACTGATTGCTCTTTTCGTTCCAAACGCTCTTTTAATTTTTCTAGCAGCGAACCAGAAAAACTTGTGGATAATGCATTTTTCATTTCTAACTTCATATCCACAATGTTAATAACTGGTAATGTGGCTTTAGAAACGGCTCGCTCTTTTAAAATTAATAACTTATACACTGATTTCTGAGCGCGTGCTCTGGCTTCTAAAGAAGGGGTAGCGCTACCCAACAACACTGGACAACTATGGTACTTACCACGCCAGATTGCTAGGTCTTTTGCGTGATATCTTGGTGTTTCATCTTGTTTATAGCTTCCCTCATGCTCTTCATCAATAACAATTAAACCTATATTTTCTAAAGGAGCAAAAATAGCAGAGCGAGCACCTACTACAACACTCGCTTCTCCTCGTTCAATTTTACGCCATTCATCGTATTTTTCACCTTGAGATAATCCGCTATGAAGAACCGCCACATCATCGCCAAAACGTTGTTTAAATCTAGTGACCGTTTGTGGTGTTAAAGAAATTTCTGGTACTAACATAATTGCTGTTTGTCCTTTATCCAAACATAAAGCAATCGCTTGTAAATAAACTTCTGTCTTCCCACTACCTGTGACACCTTCTAATAAAAAGACATCTGGTTTCGAAGCATCCATCGATTCTTTCATTGTATCTAATGCCACTTGTTGTTCATCATTTAGTATTAAAGGTGTATCTTTTTTAAATTGGTGTAAGGCATAAGGATCACGGTAAACTTCTCGTTCCTCTATTGTTAACCATCCTAGATTCTTCCCATCGTTAATCGCACTGTTAGAAATATCATGAACTTCCATGACTTCTTTAATTCCATGCTCTTCTTCATCTATTTCAAGTAAGAAAGTCAATAGGCGCCATTTTTGGATAGCATTTTTCCTTAAATTTTCCCGCTCTTTTTCTAATAATTCATTCGTTAGCGCTTTTTTAAGAACACGTTTTGTTTTAACTTTATTTTTAGTTGTCACTTCATAACGAATATCAACGTGACCCATTTTTTTAAGTCGAAGTAAATCAGAAAAATGAGGTGAGTCTTTAGCAACTTCCCATTCAACTTCACCTAAACCTAAAAAAAGTTCTTCCTCTATTGCTTTAGGTAAAACATGACCTGTTTGGGTAACATATTTTGTATAAGAAGACTTCATCACACTTGGTAGCATCGTTTGAAGACAGGTTATTTTAAACGAATACGTTGTTTCCTTCATTTCATCTGCTAAAGCGAGTAGTTCATGAGTAAGAACTGGATGTAAATCTAGAACACTAAGAATTGGCTTTAACTCTGTTATTTCATCACTCTCTCTTAGAGAAACAATAAACCCTTGAATATGTCTGTTACCATTACCAAAAGGTACTTCAACACGCATCCCTATCTCTACAACTTCTATTAAATGAGTTGGAATTTCATAACTGAAAGGTTGATCTGTCTGCATAGCGGGGACATCTACAATAATATCTGCTATCCATTTCATTTTTCTCTCACCCTTTCCTATCTGCTTTATTGTACTAAAAATCCAAGCTTTTGTCTGTTTCTATTCTATAAAGAAATAATCTCATATTTTTACCCTAAACCAATAAAAGAAATACATTTTTTAAACCTTTGTAACATTATTTCATTAGTTTTTCCAATCAAAAGGCAGTAATTCTTTCAAGGTATAAACTTCACCGTCAGCTAATAAAATTTCCATATCAGTATTTTTATCATCTAACTGAGATAAAAACTCTCGACAACGGCCACAAGGGGACAAGTACTTTCCTTCCCTATCTATAGCTACCATCCTGACAACTTGTGTTTCTCCATGTTTTAACATATCTGCAGCCGCAGCGTGTTCAGCACAAAATCCCATAGAACAAGCCGTATCGATACAAATACCTGTATAAATATTCCCAGAAATAGTTTCCAAAGCAGCAGCAACTTGACCACCTTCAGCAAATTTAGAATATTCTCTAGGATTTATAACTTTTGAAGCTTCTATTTTTAATTTTTCAAACATCTCAAGACCTCCTAATATTTTCGAAACTAAGCTCATTCAAACATTACTTTATTACAAACGACTGAATATCTGAGCCTAAATAATAGCCAGTAAAAACAAAAAAGATTGACCCTAAAGTCAACCTCTTTTGATTTCTACATCTTACGATCCATTTGAACACGCGCTTCTAATTCTTGATGTTCACGACGTTTCATCGCTTTTTTTTCTTCTTCTTGACGCTTAATTAATTCTCTTTTTAACTCTGGATTAGGATCAATGACAACATCTCCGCTAGCAATTTCTTCTAGACCACGACCTACATTTTTGTAAGAAACAAATTTGCTTTCTTCGATCATTGGTTGTGCGCCTTCATCAAGCTCATGAGCACGTTTACTCGAAAGGATAACTAATGAATATTTTGAATCTACTTGTTCTAATAATTTATCAATTGATGGATTTAACATAATTTAAAACTCCCTTAACATTTTTTCATAGCGTCCAATTACATGTTCAACACGAAAATGTTCGCTTTCGATTATTTTTTTTATCCGATCAACAGCCATGTCTACTTTATCATTGACTACTGCATAATCGTAATGACGCATCATTTCAACTTCTGCGCGAGCTACTTTCATTCTTTCATCAATCACAGCCATATCATCTGTTCCACGATTAACGATTCTTGATTTTAATTCATCAAAATCAGGTGGTGTTAAAAAGATAAAGACACCATCCGGTACTTGTTCTTTCACTTTCATGGCACCTTGAACTTCAATTTCTAAAAAGACATCTTTACCTTCATCTAATGTTTGGTTCACGTAATCGAGCGGTGTACCGTAATAATTCCCTACGTACTCTGCGTACTCTAACATTTTACCAGTTTTAATCAATTTTTCAAATTCTTCTCTCGATCTAAAGAAGTAATCTAGGCCTTCTTTTTCTCCAGTTCTCATTTGACGTGTCGTCATTGAGATAGAGTATTCAAATTCATTGCCTTCACTGTCAAATATCGCTTTTCTTACTGTGCCTTTACCTACACCGGATGGACCAGATAATACTATTAATAATCCTCGTTCTGACATGATGTCTTCCTTTCACATACTTTTTAGTTTTATTTACTATAATGCACTCTGAAAAGAAAATTTGCAAGTTTGATTTAATTAAAAATAAGATAAATATGAATTTATTCGATATTTTGAACTTGTTCTCTCACTTTTTCAATCACAGTCTTCAAGAAAACAACATGCTCTTTAATTGTAACTGTTGTTGATTTAGAACCGATTGTATTGACTTCACGATTCATTTCTTGGATTAGAAAATCCATTTCTTTACCTATCTCACTTTCTTGTTCTAACAATTTAGCTAACTTGCTCACGTGAACTGCTAAACGATCTAATTCTTCATTAATATCACCACGCTCAATTAACAACGCAACCTCAGTTAAAATTCTAGTTTCATCAACTGATTCACCAATTAACTCTTTCAATTTCTTCGTTAATTTTTCTTGATGTTCTTTTTCAATCAACTCTGATTGCTCTTTGATTTTATCAATAGTCTTCGTAATATCTTTTTGATACGTTTCAAAGTAAGTCTGAATCCCTGAACCTTCTTCTGTTCTGCTAATATTTAATTTCTTAACTGCTTCTTCAAAAGTCGCTAGTACATCAGCTTCTAACGCTTCATCACTTTCTTCTTTATCTACAACTTCAAACAACGCAGGATGCATAATAGCACCCGTCATGATTTTAGTTGTCGAAAATTTCTGATCTTTATAACGCTCTTTTTTAGCTTCATTTAAATCATTCATCACTTGATCTAACAAGCCCCATTTAATCGCCATTGTTTGGTAAGCATCTGCTTCTTTTTTAACTGTTACAAAGCAATCAACTCGCCCTCTTACTAAATGTTCTTTAACAATTTTTTTCATTTTCATTTCTAAAGAGTTAAATTCTCTTGGCATTCTAATTTGGGTATCTAAATAACGATGGTTCACTGACTTTATTTCGATTACTATCTGATAATTTTCTTTTGTACAATTACTTTTACCAAATCCAGTCATACTTTTCATTACTTCACCTACATCTCTTTCAATTTTTTTCTTAACAGTTCAAATTCCTCATTAGATAAAGTTACTCCTTTACCCATTTTTTCATGATCTGGTGCCCAGTCTCTTAAATCAAACTTAGGAGGACGCCCGTTCCAACTCACTAAATTTAGTTCTTTACGCCACCCCTTAGGATTTTCCGATAAAACGATAATTTCTTCAACAATATCATATGAAAATTCTTGTGCCATTTACGCCAACTCACTTTCTAAAAATATTAAAAATAATCCTTCTAAACCACTCATCCAAGAAACATCCATTAATAAATAATATGCCTCTCGATCTTTCTTTACGTTGTTATTTTTGAAAAAGTTATAATAATAATAAACTCTTTGAACATCTGATACGGGGGAATTTTGCTTAACCAGCTTACTCAACCATTCTCTTACTGAATACATCATCTCATCATTATTGTCCCTATTATATCCTTTTTCTCGCTTATTCAAATTCTTTAGTATTAAATAAGACAGCTCTTCTAAACTATACAGCTTAGCAGGATCTATTTCTAGTTTTTTTGCCAAGGATTCCATTAAAGTTATACTTAAAAATTCTGGTTGTATTTTATTATTTTGAAGCCATTCCCATTCACGGATTTTTGTTTTTTTGTGAAACCATAGTTCAAAAAATTCACTTTCTCTTAAAAAAATAAGAAATTTCCGACTCATTTTTAAACTCTTTTTCTTAAAATCATCCTTGATATAAGTATACTCAATCCCTTGATATTTACCTAAAGTTTTCATGGCTTCCAAGTAACCTAGACGCATATTCCAAGATGAGCGATTACCATCAAACAGCAAAACATTACCTAATCCCCATTGACTTGAAATCTCTACCTCTACGATCTCACTAGGAACCTTCGTGGCTTTAGTTATTCCTGGACCTTTTACATCAACTACAATCAATTCTGTTGCCCCTTGATTGATCAAGACATCCTTAGGCACATTATTTCTATAACCACCATCTACATAATAAACATCGTCTATTAAACAAGCTGCCATTGCTGGAAAAAAAGAAGAAGAAGCCAGTAACCATCTAGAAAAAGTTTTCTCTGTCATCTCTTTTAAAGAAACAATTTTTTCTTCCATATTAGGCGTAGAAGTTGTCACAATAAAAAAATCTTTTTCACTATTAAAAATATCTTGTGGTGACATTAAATCCTGAATCAATTGATTTAAAGGTTCTGTACTGACACCTTTTGCTTGAATAGCTGTTTTAGTTAATTTTTGAAAATTGACTATTAATTGATTGATTGAATAGCTCATTTGCCTACTATTCTCTTCTTCTGGCACTAATAATATTTGTTGTGTTGTAATTCCTTGCCACATTTTTTCAGCTAGTTCTAAATTATCTTGTAAAATCAGACCACCATTCAACGCACCAACAGATGTTCCACTAATCAATTCAAATTGAATATCGCATGCTTTAAGTGCATTCCAGACACCTATTTGATATGAGCCTTTAGCTCCGCCACCACCTAAAACTAGCCCCGTTCGATAAGACAGATAGCAAACATAGCCCACTCCTGATTCATAAACAAAATTTTTTGATTGTAATTTTAAATCCAAACTTTCATGTTGTTGAGGAAGTTTAAATATAATCTTTTTGACAAATTTTCTTTTGGCAATTGTCAGGATTCCTAATTCATAGTCAGTGACACTTCCATCTTCAGACATCATAATTATGTTATCTACAAGCATACTATCATCTAAAAAGTGAGTTGAGATTATAAAAAGAAGCTTATTTTTCTTATACCAACCATAAAAATTGTCATTTTCATCTAATTTCACAATTTTTTCACTCATATTAAGAACAGCTTGCTTATTTGATTCATAAAAAGGTAACCATTCTTTACATTTTTCAAAATCTAATAATTTAAAATCCGTAGGGTATAGCTCTTTCATTATTTCACACCTCATTTTTTAGTCATACAGATAAACATTGATAATAAGACGTTCCCTTAATTAAAATTTAAAATAAATATTACTATTATTTATTTGACTAAGACAATTTACCTTCGTATAATAGATAACAGGGGAACATAAGGGGGCCAAAAAGATGGTTAGTAGCAATAGATCTGTGAAATCTGATTCGGATAATGGCGTTAAAAAATTTACACGCTTTATTTCTCGTTCGTCTCAACGCTTTTTCTCTTCGTTCATTGATGAAGAAATCGAGAAAGAGAAACTTTCAAAACAAATCTTTCAGCAAATTTCTCAAGCTATCACGCAAAAGAATGTTGTTGTTATTCAATATAGAGATGATTTGCAAGCTAAGTCATCTAAACGATTTGAAACGCTAGTTGGTCGTATATATCAGCATGAAACAAATCCTGAAGCACTTGTTGTAAAACTTCAAAAAAACAATCAGGTCCGAATGATTTCTGCTAATAACATAAAAAAAATATCTATCATTAAACAAAAAAATTAAAAGTTAATCTAAATAAGTCATTATTCACAAAATTATTTTTTATTTTCGTGAGTAATGACTTTTTTTGTTTAATTTTCTACCCCATCATTCTATTTTTCTAAAATAATTTGTGCTATGGCAGTTTGATTAGTATGTGATATAGATACATGGACCTTACCTTCAAAAGGAGATTTAACGACAATAGGTCGCCCATTTTCTTCTCTCAATATTTCTATATCCGTCAATTTAACTTTGCCGATGCCCGTTCCATAAGCTTTAGAAAAAGCTTCCTTACAAGAAAAACGGCCACCTAAAAACTCTACTTTACGTTTTTCCCCGAGTTTATCAAATATTTCCCGTTCATTATCAGTCAACACACGGTCTATGAATTTATCATTTTTTTGAATTATTTCCTTCATTCTATCTAATTCAACAATGTCAATGCCTATACCTATAATCATTATTATCACCTTTTCTCTACTACTCATTATAAGACGCTTCAATAAAAAAAGCTAATACCAAAGTATTAGCTTAAAAAATTATTTTGAGTTATTACGGATAACAAACCCACGTGATTTATCTTTGTTACCTTCATTTCCACGTTTACGGTTTTCACCTGGTTTAGAGTCATCTGGACGTTTTTTCTTGTTGTATTGCTCTTTTTTGCGATTATTATCACGGTCACGGTTTCCACCACGACTGCCATCACGATCGCGATCACGATTACCACCACGGTTATTACCACCACGATTGCCACCACGATTACCGCCACGGTTTCCACCACGGTTATTATTCTTACCACCGCCACCACGACGACTTGGTAATGGACGTTCTGGTGTAATGTTTACTGGCACTGCAGAAGCATCATCTTTAGCAATTTGTTTGATTAATAATGCTGCTAAATCTTCAGCAGAATATTTTTCAAGTAAATCACTTGCAGCTCCTTGGTAACTTTCTAAACCATTCTCTACCATTAATTCTTGAATTGATTCAACAGCTGAACCAATTTGTCCTTCAATCGCTTCTTTTTTAGAAGGAGGACGTAATGTAGTCATTTTTTTCTTCGTTAAGTTTTCAATAACGTGTAAATAACTCATTTCATTAGGTGTTACAAACGTTACAGACATACCTTCTTTACCAGCGCGTCCTGTACGACCAATACGGTGAACATAGCTTTCTGGGTCTTGAGGAATATCATAGTTATAAACATGTGAAACACCTGAAATATCTAATCCACGAGCAGCAACGTCTGTTGCAACTAAGATATCAATCTCATCATTTTTGAAAGCTTTTAAAATACTCATACGTTTATGTTGAGGTAAATCACCATGAATACCTTCAGCTTTATAGCCGCGCATTTCTAAACCACGTGCTAATTCGTCAACACGACGTTTTGTACGACCAAAGACAATTGTTAAATCCGGGTTTTGAACATCGAATAAACGAGTCATAACATCAAATTTTTCAAATTCTTTACATTGCACAAAATATTGATCAATCAAGTTAGCTGTCATTTCTTTAGCTTTGATTTTAACGTGCTCAGGTTCTTTCATAAACTTAACACCAATGCGTTTAATGCTATCTGGCATTGTTGCTGAGAATAATAATGTTTGTCTTGTTTCAGGAACTTTAGAAATAATAGATTCGATATCTTCTAAGAATCCCATGTTTAACATTTCATCCGCTTCATCTAATACTAATGTTTCTACTTTATCTAATTTTAAAGTACGACGGTTGATATGATCTAACATTCTACCTGGCGTTCCAACAACAATATGTGGGTTGTTTTTCAATGATTTAATTTGACGACCAATGTCAGCCCCACCATATACAGCTTGAACTTTAATTCGTTTTTCTTTACCTAAACGATAAATTTCTTCCTGTGTCTGGATAGCTAGTTCTCTTGTTGGTGCAATAACTAAACCTTGAATAGCTGATTTTTCAGTATCAATTTTATCTAACATTGGTAAACCAAAGGCTGCTGTTTTACCAGTTCCTGTTTGTGCTTGACCAATAACGTCTTTACCTTCTAATGCTAATGGAATTGTCTCACTTTGGATTGGTGTAGCTTCCTCGAACCCAATACTTTCTACTGCTTTTAATAATCTTTTGTCTAAATTTAATTCACTAAATTTCAAATGATATCCTCCTAAATTCTTTCACTCGTCCAAGCGTCTATTTTCCTTTATGAAAATAAATGAAAATAGGCATTCGTGTAATACTATCACATTCTATAAAATTTAACAACAAAACACCATCCTGTTAATGATTATTTAATAAATAATCTACTATTTCTTTTAACCCCATACCATTACTAGCTTTCAGAAAAACAGTGTCTTGAGTCTTTAATTTATAACCTAATTCTTTTTTTAAATCTTCTTTTTCTTCTTTTTTAAATAGACGACATTTGTCTGTTTCAAATTTCAATTGAATCATTTCATACAAAGCAACCATCTCAGAACCATATAAAAAAACCTCATCGATTTTTTCAGGATTGAGATGCTCACTCACACTTTCGTGCATTTCTTTTGAATCTTTCCCCAACTCCAACATATCTCCTAATACAACTACTTTTTTCCCCTGACTCTCAATCTTAGAAAATGAATCTAATACTAAATTCATTGCTGTTGGATTGGCATTATAAACATCACTTAAAATATCAATGCCTTCTTTTGTCTTTAACCATTCAGTTCTATTTTTAGTTAAATCAAAGTGCGCTAAGCCTTTTTTTATATTTTCCGTAGAGACATTAAAATGAGCACCTATTAATAAAGCAATCAAAGCATTCGTTACATTATATTGACCCAGGACTGGAATAGTAAATGTTTCTATTTTTTCAACTAACCGTGTCGTAAAAATTGTTTGCTCACGTGTTTCTTCTTCAATTACTGCTGTTAAATCAGCTTGTTTACTCAAACCAAACGTCTGAATACTTTGACTTACTTCTTTCAATAAAGGTTTTAATAAACTTTCATTTTCCGGAACAAGTAAAACACCTTCTTTTTTGAGTCCAGCTGTAATCTCCATTTTTCCTTCTGCAATTCCTGCTCTTGATCCTAAGAATTCGATGTGGGATTCACCAATCATCGTAATAGCTGCAATATCAGGTTGAGCAATAGTTGACAGTAGTTCGATATCACCTTTTCTATCCATCCCCATCTCTAATACTAGCATCTCCGTTTCTTGATCCATACTTAATATCGTATACGGTAAACCTATCTCATTATTATAATTACCTTGCGTTTTATACGTTTTAAATGTTGTACTTAAAACAGCTGCAGTCATATCTTTAGTAGTTGTTTTCCCATTACTTCCCGTAATACCACAGACTTTAGGATTAACTTTCTTCAGATAGAAACTGGCTAAATCTTGTAAAGCTTTTAATGTGTCTTCAACTAATATATAAGGTGTTTTTTCATCCAACACATGATCTGATAAAACTAAACTTGCTCCACTTTCAATTGCTTGTGGTATAAAATCATGACCATCCCGATTACCTTTTAACGGAACAAACAATGTCTTATCCTGAACTTTTCTTGTATCAAATTCAACACTAGTTAATTCCATCGTATTCGATATTTTATTTATATTTTGACCATCGACTGCTTTGACGATTTCACTGACCATTAACTTCACTTGTTTTCCCTCTTTTCAAAACGAACCAAAAAGAGGTAGACTATAAGTCTCACCCTCTTTTTAATCTATTTAAAATTTTTAATTACCTAGCTCGATATTCTGTTTTTTATCAAAGCGCAATTTTGCTAATTGAATAAGCTCTTCTAATAAATCACTATAGTTAATCCCCATATGTTCCCATAGTAGTGGATACATACTAAACGGTGTAAAACCAGGTAAAGTATTAACCTCATTTAAGAAAATTTCTTGATTAGCCGTTACAAAGAAGTCACAACGACTAAGTCCACTACCATCTAAAGCAATATACGCATCTTTAGCATAGTTGCGCATTTTTTGATGTAATTCTTCTGAGACACTAGCCGGAACTTGAAGTGTTACTTTGTTATCAATATATTTCGATTCATAATCATAAAAAGCAACATCTTTAACAATTTCACCAGCTGCTGTTGTTCTAACCTCTTCGTTTCCTAAGATCGCAACTTCTAGTTCTCTAGCTTCAATTCCTTGCTCAACTAAAACACGACGGTCATATTTAAACGCAAATTCAATGGCTGTTGCTAACTCCTCTCTAGAATCAGCTTTACTGATCCCAACACTAGATCCCATATTTGCAGGTTTTACAAAGACTGGATAAATCAACGAGCCTTCACATTCTGCTAGAACTGTTTCTGGGTCATTAGCATACTGACGCTTGATAACTGCTACATAAGGCAACTGTGGAATACCAGCTTGTTGAAACAGCTGTTTAGCGACAATTTTATCCATGGCACATGAACTAGCTAGAACACCGGCACCTACATAAGGCATATTTAAAACTTCAAACAGTCCCTGAACCGTGCCATCTTCTCCATTTGGACCATGTAATACTGGAAAAACAACACTATTAGATTCTTTAATATCACTTGGTAAAATTGGTTGAGCATTTTTTAAGGTTAAATGTAATTCTGCATCAGTTTCTGGTGCTTCATTAAAAAGAGGTCCTTTTAACCAGTCGCCTTCTTTTGTAATATAAACAATTTGTACCTCATAGTAGTTATAATAAATCGCTTTTAAGATTGAAAAAGCCGATAAGATAGAAACATCATGCTCTGCACTTTTCCCTCCATAGATTAACGTGATTTTCATGTTAGTCCCCCTATTTTTCATAGAACTTATTATACTTTATTTTTTTGAAAAAAACCAATCTGCATTTTTACTGACTTTATTAATAGTAAAACCACTAACTTTTTTGCTGTGCAAAAAAATAGTGGTTTAATTTATTGATTCATAAAGAGCGATTCAAATTTCTCATTAATAATTTTCCAACTTTTGGTATGTTGCGAGTAGACAAGTGTGCCTATTTTAAACTCTTGTTTAAAATAATAATTGTCTACTTTTCTTAAATTATCTTCAACCACATGAATAGGTATTATGTACTCACCATTTACTAAACCTACTTGAGAAAAATTAAAAACAATACCTTCTTGCATAACGCTTTTTAATTCTAATACGATATCATCCGATAATTCTGAAATAGCTTCTGTTTTCTTTTTAAAAAAAGAACGATTCCCATCAATTTGTTGATAAGTTAAAAAACTAATTTTCCTTGCTAACGTCTGATAAAACTCATCAATATTTCGATAATAAACTTTAATTGTTTTTTGATTCAATTCAAAAAAAGCAAAACTATTTTGAAGCTGATAAAAGAAAGGTGAGCGAAGTTGATTTTTCATATGACCAAAATAGAGTAATTCTGAAATTTCATTTGGGGTTAAACGCTTCAATGTATCATATTCTTTAAAATCAATCCACTTTAATTCTCTTTGTTCTCTGGCTTCCATTATAGAGAAATATCGGTCTACTTCTTTTGATCCCTTGACTACACGAAATCCTGTATGCCCTTCGTACTCCCCTTCATTTTCATAAGGGTTAAGCAATAGAAGATTTTCGGGTCGATTAATTGTATACCGATTAAAGTCTTCATGGGTCATTCCTTTAGCTAGAATTGAATTACTAATCGCATCCAGATGAATATACAAATAATCCTGCAACACCTTTCACCTCATTCCCACTTTATTCTGTTATCATAACTATACCATTTATTGGCCTTTTTTAAATCCCTATTGAACATTTGTTAAATTAAGTTTATATTACATCCCCTCTACAGAAAACGGTTACTAGAAATACTTATGTAATATTTAATAGTTCCTTTCCTTTTCCCCCATTTTTTATCCATTTATGGTATTATTATCTTAAATCCTTTAAAGGAGGTTTTATTTATCAGCAAGAAAAAAAATGTAAATAATTCAACTAATCGATCAAACAAACATAGTAAAAAACAGAAGAAATCTTTTGGTACCAAGGTTAAAAATACTTTTATTAATTTAATTATGGTTCTCCTCTTACTCGTTGGTTTTGCTCTGATTTTTAACAATCAAATTAAGAATTATTTGGTTAAAGATACGACACAAAAACACACTATTAGTAATGTAACCCGTGAAGATGTCAAGAAAAACGAAAAAAAAGACGCAACTTTTGATTTTAATCAGGTAGAATCTCTCGACTTTAACTTGGTCGCCCAAGCCACAAAGGGACGTGACACCGGCCTTGATACAATTGGAGGTATTGCAATTCCTAGTGCTAAAGTTAAAATGAACCTACCTATTTTTAAAGGCGTTTCTAACTACGTTTTAGCTGTTGGAGCTGGTACTATGAAGGAAGAACAAGTAATGGGACATGGTAATTATGCACTCGCTAGTCATTATATGTATGATCCAGCACTTCTATTTGCCCCTCTTGTTAACGTAGAGCTAGGTGATTCTATCCTACTAACAGATCTTGATTATATCTACGAATATAAAACAATTTCAAAGGAGTATGTTGAACCTACGAGCGTTGAAGTTATCGACGACGTTAAAGATAAACAACTCGTTACCCTTGTCACGTGTGACGTTAGTGGGGAAAATCGTTTAATTGTTCAAGGTGAGCTTGTTAGAAAAGTTAAAGGAAAAGACGCTCCTAAAAATATGCAAGCAGCCTTCGAAATGGATCAAACAAATTATTATTAATCAGAGTGGTGAGAAAGGCGTTAAGCTCTGAGTAACTGGAGGAAATCAACAAAAGCTGAAGCAGACAATTAAGTCAGCCTCAGCTTTTTTTATATTTTAGGTAAATAAAAATTACGGTTATCTAAGCCAAATATTCTTTCCGTGTATTCCCCTGGATCAACTTGTTTTAAAGCGCCTAACATCATTTGCATAGAAGCATCTAAGTTATCTAAGTGATGTAAAATTTCAGCCTCCATAATTTTAGGTCTGACAGGTGAACCATATTCTAGTAAACCGTGGTGCGCTAAAACAACATGCTTCAATACAAGTATTTCTTCGTCATCCTCAGCAATATTAAGCTCTACACAGGCTTTTGTTATTTCCTCATCAACCATCACAATATGCCCCAATAAATTTCCCGCTAAAGTATATTCCGTACCGATGGGACCAGATAATTCCTTAACTTTACCAATATCATGTAAAATCACTCCTGCATATAACAATGATGGATTTAATTCTACATATTGGTTACATACGCTTTTAGCAAGTTCTAACATCGTTACTGTATGATAAGCTAATCCACCTACAAAAGCATGGTGATTTCTTTTAGCAGCCGGAAAGTCAAAGAATTCTTTTTGATATTTACCCACAATATGTCTTACAATTCGATGCCATTTTGCTTGTGTAATCTCGAATAAAAACTCATTAAACGTTTCTTTAAGTTCATCTATTTGAACGGGTGGTTTTTCCATATAAAGTGCTACATCGTTTGGTTCACCATCTTGTGTTAAACGTAAACTTAAGATCTTTATTTGTGGCATATTTTGATAAACTTCTCGTTTGCCACCTAATAGAACAATTTTTCCAGCGACAAAATTTTCTATTTCATCATCTGAGGCTCCCCAGTACTTGCCATCAATTGTGCCTGATGTATCTTGAAAAGTAAAAGCAATAAATTTTTTACCATTTCTTGCTACTCTAACATCAGCTGCTTTTAATAATGCAAATAATTCAAATGTTTCATCTACAGCTAATTCTCTCAACTTTTTCACACTGAACCATCCCTTCCAATTGTTACAATTGATAAATCATGTGCTTCAAAATAAGCCTTTACTGCTTGATCTGAAGACAAACAAATTACTTGTGTATGTTTACTAAAGCCACTCAATAATCTAAATAGAGTCAGTTTTCGTTTCGTATCAAAATGAAGCCAACCATCATCAATCATCACAGGTGTATTATAATCCTCTGTATGTAAGTGGACAAAAGCAAGTCTAAATGCCATATATAATTGATCTTTTGTTCCAGTAGATAACTGAATAATTGACCATCTTTTTTGCTCTTTATCTCTTACATAAAGCTGACCATTAGTGACCAAAACTTTTATATAAGCACCATCTGTTAATATTTTGAAATATGAGGTTACTGTTGCTAACAACGCTGGTAATTGTTGATCTGATAAATATTGAAAAACATCTTGAGTTAATTCTTCTGCAATTTTATATGATATCCATTGGTCTGATAAATCACGAATGACAGACAATTGATTTTCACGTTGTTGATATAAAACATCTAATGAACCGTTTTTTTCCATTTGTGACAGTTCATATTTTAACGTTTGAAACTCATCTTGATAACGACTAATCGTCTCACTTAACTCATCTTCTTTATTTTTAATTCTAATTAAATGTTGATTAATTTCAACTAATTTATACTTTTTCGATAAATCAAAATAGCTTTCAATCGATAAGCCTAAATCTTCTTTTCGGGATTGACTTACTTTGGACATCTCTTGTTTTTTAATCCAAAACATCGCTTCATCAATACTTGTTATTTGTGGTAAATCAATTAACGAAAGAATTATGTGCTTACTTTCCGTTAATTTTTTCCTTAAACTATTTAATTGAGATTGAAAATTTTGTTGTGTATTACTTGATAAAGCTTTTTCATTTAAATAAGTTTTTTGCTCGTCAACAAATTGTTTCATTGCTTGAAAACTCTCTTTTGTTGTTCGATTTTCAAGAGGAATCCATTGTTTTGAAAAAGCTAATAAATCACTATACGAACCTAATACTCGATCTATTTCGGCCAAATTTTTGGTCATCTCTAGTTCTTTTTCTTGAATCGTTTGAAGTTGTATATAAATCGGAATACGAGACAACCATAAAGTCATTGTTTCCTTCATTGAAAAGCCATAAATTTCAGCCCAATTCTGTTTCTTTGTTTGTAAACTAGCTAATCGTGTTTCAATTCCCACAAGTTTATTTTCTAGTTCATGAAGCGAATGCTCTACTTCATCGGACTCTGATAATTGAAGTAAGTAATCATCTCTGACTTCTTCAGACGTTGTGATGCTATTTTTTTTCTTGCCTGCCGTTAAAAAGCCAAACACCCCTACACCAAATAAAATCACTACTGGAAGATATATCCAATTTTTACCTAAAACAACTGCCATTATTAAAAATAGAAGGGAAACTGCTATAGATAATCCCGAGAACATTCTTTGTGTTAAAGGATCTATTTCTTTTTTATTATCTGATTTAGCTGAATCAACAACTTTTGTTGATAGTTGATTTTCAACAGTTGTTAAGGCATAATTCATATCTTTTTGACGAATAACTAAACGGCTTTTTTCATTAGATAAGACCACTTTTTCACGAATTAACTCTTCTTCTTCTTTAGCAAGAATCATCATCTCATCTTCCACATCATCGGATAAATCAATTGTCACTATTTCTTTTGATAATCGATATTTTTTATAAAGTGTTTCTTTACTTTCTTGATAATCTAATAATTGTTCTTCTAATAATTGACGTCTTTCAGTCATTGATTCCACTGCTAATTGATCGTCTAGTAAGTCATCAAAAATTTGTTGATTTTCAATATAGAAGTGATACGCAGGTGATTGCGTTTCTAATTGTTCACCTTGACTCTCTAGCAACTCTTTTTCTTTATCTAATAAGAAGCGATAATTTCTAACCTCTTGTTTAATTTCTTCTATCTTCGAAATAGCAGAATTATCTGATTCAGAAAATTCTCTAGACAAGGATTCCCATTCGATGTACATTGGAAATCTTTTTTGTTGTTCTAACACAGTTTTTTCTAATTCTGATTGATAATCTTTCTCTTTCTCAGCAGTTTCAACTAAGTTAGTTAACTTACTCATTCGAGTATTTTTTTCTTGATAAGTTGCTTCTTGCGATTCAACTAATTCAATTTGTTGCTCTACTTTTTTTAATTGACGCAATTTTTGATTAATCTCAGGCACTCGACCGCTTGGTTTGAATAATTTTTGACGTTCTTTCATAAACGTATCATTCATTTTAGTTAAGCGTTCGCTACCCGTTAAACCAACTGTTAAAAGTAAGTGTTGTAGTCTAACTTCATTCAATTGGGTTAAGTCAGCTAGTTGTTCTTGTTGAAAACTAAAAACTTGGTCGAAACTTTCTTTTGTTAGTGGTGCTAATACTTTCTCAAGAAATAAATCATTACCTGATTGACCATTTTCTAAAGTTACTAAAGCTTGCCCTTTATTCTTCTCTTTAAAACGCTCAACCGTCACTTTACCATAAACTTTATCTTCAAAAATGACCTTTCCACCATAAATAGCACCATTAACAGGTGTAAAATCACGAATAATTTCTCTTTTTTTAGGAAATCCAAAAAGAATGGTGCGAATAAACTGATAGATTGTTGACTTACCAGCTTCATTTTCCCCAAAAAACAATTGATTATCTGAATAGATATCAAACACTTGATTATTAAATTTTCCAAACCCATCAATTTTTAATTGTAATAGTTTCATTGATCTGCCTCATTTTTAAAAATCATTTTATCTTTAATTAATTGACTGCTCTCATTAACACGCTCAGCAATATCTTCTTTTTCCCACGATAAATATTTAGCGATTGCCGTTTGTTCCGTTAAGTCGCTGACAGTTTTTTTAAAGAAATCTTCCGTTTTATACTTTCTACCTAAGTCATCAATTAAGGTTGTTTCAAATCCCATAATCAATTTATCCGAGGTACTTTGAGTTAACACTAAATCTTTTAACCATAAACGATTACCTGACTGTTTTAGTAATTGCTCTTGCAAATAGATAACTATCTCTTCTTTTTCTTTTAAAATTAAGCGAGTCGTTTCAGCAGTTGTCACTAGGTCAGCCTCTATTATATTTAAAGAATATTTATTTTTGGGTATGAATAGTGCTTCCTCTAGGCTAGATAATAATTCTTTTTTATCTAACGCTTCTGAAATACTAACTTCTTTTTTATGCCACTTGATATTAGAAACTTCTAACCACTCATAAGTTGTCCCAGCTGATTTAACATCAACAAGTAACACACCTTTTGTTTGGTTTTCTTTTTTAGTATGACCTTGTGGCGTTCCAGCGTAAACTACTACAGGATTCGTTGAAATGACCTCACTTTTATGAATATGACCTAACGCCCAGTAATCATAACTTCCTGGCAACTCACCTGGTGTAAACGGTGCATAATTTTTAGAATTATCACCATGATAAAAGCCAATATGATAAGTTGTATCAGTTGCTCTTCTCGGATAAAAAGGCACCATTGACTGATTAATCCACTGATTTTCATAAGAAAAACCACTAATTGAGACTGACTCACCATTTTTTAGCTGAATCGTTTTTGTTTGCACTTCTTCTTTTTTAAAAAGAATGACATTATCTGGCCATTCAAACCAGTAACGATTTTCTGTATAATAATCATGATTACCAAAAGACAGAACTACTTTGATATCTTCTTGTTGTAATCTTTCAAATTGGGTCATGATTGCTTTTTGTGTGTGGATAGATGACTGTGCTTGATGAAATGTATCTCCTACGATTAGCAAGAAATCAACTTTTAGTTCAAGACAACGGTCCACTATTTCTGATAAAACATCTTGATTTGACGTTTTCAATAAATTTTGAATTTCAGCTTTATCTGATTCAATTCCTGAAAAGGGTTGGTCAATATGTAAATCAGCCGTATGAATAAATCTCATCTTTATCACTCCTTCTATACATCATACCTATTTTAAGCTTATTTTTCTATAAAAAAATAAAGCAGCGTGGTGAAATGGCGTTTAGCTCCAGTTATCGCGGGAGCTGATTTTTTATTCCGAACTATTAAAATATATTCAGATAAATAAGAAAGAGGCTGACTTTTGAGTCAGCCTCCTATAAGTCTTATTCACCCATTTGATATAATTCTTGAACAGGTTTCATGATGATACGGTTTAAATCGTTCACGATCATGCTAAAAGTTTGTTCTTTTTGCATTAAATCTTGAATGACTTCAGCTTCTTGAACTTTAGCTGCCATTTCTTGCGCTTTTAAAACATCTTCTTCAGATAATTCTAAACCTTGCATTTGTTTTTGTTGTAATTCCATTTGTAACTCTTGGAAACTTTGGAATAAGTTAAATGATTCTTCTTCTTTTTTCATTGCATCAAAAGCTTCTTTTAAAGCAATAAATTCGTCCATTTGACGGATTTCGCGTTCGATTTGGTTGGCACTATCATAAATATTAGCAGTCATGAAATAAGCTCCTTTAATTTTAATTCTTCTTTATTATTGTAACATTGTTATAGGTAAAAACCTACCCATTATTGAGTGACTTTATTCCAAAATCCGTTCCACAGCTCCCCTGCAGTATCCACACCTTTTTTAATGCCATCACCAATTGTATTAGCACCTTCTTTAACCTTATCTCCGATATCATTCATCGACTCACCCAGACCAGCTCCTGGTTTTGTTTCTTTTTCTTCCGCATTCTCTTGAGTCACATCTCCCACAGTAAAAGCGGTATTAGGTGAAGCGGCTAAAATACGTTGCGTTTCATCTTTAAAGATACTCGATAAATTACTACCACTACTTCCGGTTAAGAAATGATCTGGACCACTTTTATCAAAACCAATCCAAGTTGACACAACAACATCTGGCGTATAACCAATAATCCATTGATCTTTAGACATACCATCTGCATTAATATTTTCTGTGGTTCCTGTTTTCCCAGCAATTGTATAACCTGCTGGCTTGGCTTCAATCCCAGTTCCTGAGCTGAAAACACCTTGCAGCATGCTTGTCATTTCATCTGCTACTTCTGGAGTTGTAACTCGTTTGGATTTAGATTTCTCGTTTTCATAGATTATAACCCCGTTAGCATCCTCTATTTTAGTAATAAAATGAGATTCCATTTTTTGACCCTGATTAGCAAAGACACCATAAGCGCTAGCCATATTAAGAGGTGTCGTTCCTTTAGTTAACCCACCTAGTGCTAAACCAGGATATTTGTCTTTTTCATCTAACTTAATACCGAACTGTTCTGTTTTCTTAAAGCCACGATCGATGCCAATTTCATTTAATAACCACACAGCAGGTGCATTTAAACTTTGAATGATTGATTGGGTCATTGTTGCTTCACCTGAATACGTTCTCGAATAATTCTGAACATCATAGTAACTTTGCGCTTCGTCTTTTAAAATATCATCCGGTTTATATCCTGCTTCAAGAGCGGGTGTATAAACTGAAATTGGTTTTAAAGTTGATCCAGGTGAAAGTTCAGATTGAGTCGCTCGGTTCCAACCTCGATAGGTATAATCACCCCGTCCGCCGACAATTCCCATCACTCCACCTGTTTTAGGATTCAAAGCAACCGATGCCCCTTGAACAATGGCACCATCACTAGCTGCTTGCGGAAATAAACTATCATTAGCAAAGCTTTGATCCATGCCTATTTGATACTGTTGATCCAACGTCGTAAATATTTTGTATCCACCTGTTGAAAGTTCCGTATCTTTAAGTCCTGATTTATCCACCGCCTCAGCAATCACCGCATCAAAATAATACGGATATTTATACGAGTCATGTTCTGGTTGGTAGGCGTCATGTATTTCTAAGGGTTGTTTCATTAAATTATCTGCGGTTGCTTTGTCTAATTTACCATTATCCACCATCACAGAAAGAACTGTATCTCGACGATTAATCGCGCTTTCCATGTCATCAATTGGATTATAAAGATTAGGACCTTTAAGCATACCGACTAACACGGCAGCCTCATCAATGGTCACATCACTCGCATTTTTACCGAAGTATTTAAGTGAAGCATCTTGAATCCCAAAGACCCCATTACCAAAATAGGCTTTGTTTAAGTACATTTCTAAAATCTCATCTTTAGTATATTCTTTCTCAATTTCAATCGCTAAAAATAATTCTCTGGCCTTTCTCGTCATGGTTTGATCCTGTGTTAAAAAAGCATTTTTAGCCAATTGTTGCGTGATGGTACTACCACCACCACCACTATTATTTCGCCTAACAACTTTTCTTACCACGGCCCGTGAAATCCCTTTAATACTATAGCCTTTATGTTTATAAAAATCACGGTCCTCTGTAGAAATCAACGCATCTTTAATATAAGGTGAGATATTTCCAAATTCTACAAAGCTTCCTTTAGATCCATATTTAGCTAACGTTCCTGCTTCGTCTCCGTCCTTATCATAAATGGTCGTTACTTGTTCTAAACCTGTTTTAAGACTTGAGACATTGGTGCTTTTGGCTAAATAGAACAAATAAATACTTGTGACTAAAACAACAGTCATTGTCACTAATATCAAAATTTTATTAATATGATACTTTTTCCAAATACGCTTTCTAGCTGCTCTAAATTTTTGAAAATGTGGTTTAAACCACGTCCAAAACTGCATGGCATATTTTTTTATGCTCTCCCATATTTTTTTTATATTATCCATGTTAACTCCTCATTGTTCATTTTATTATACTCATTCTAACATATACAACAAGTTAGAAGATGCGGCTAAAGCCTTAACTTATTCGCGCTAGCCTATCTTAACATGAAGTTGTTACCGAAATATGTTACAATTTTAAAAAATATATAAAGTTTTATAAATATAGTATACGGGAGTTTTACATGAAGTTCACATTCGTTCTACCAAAAGAGCTTAAGCCAATGCCATTAACTGACTTATTAGAATCAGAATGGTTAATTCCAAGAAAAGTTAGACATTTTTTAAGAGTAAGAAAAAATGTAGAAATTAACAACATAGTAGGAATGTTCCATCAAGAAGTTCATCCTGGAGATAGTATCACTTTAACTTTTGAAGAAAGTGACTATCCATTACCTACAATACTTTTAGGTAATGCTCAAAATATCCAACCTATTTGGGAAGATGAGCACATAATTATTATTAATAAGAAGCACGGGCAAAAAACACATCCGAATCAACCAAATGAAACAGATACCTTGTTAAATGATTTAGCTGCCTATTTAAAGCCTAAAAACCAAGTTCCTTATGTTGTTCATCGTTTAGACAAAGAAACAAGTGGTGCAATTATTTTTGCTAAAAATCCAATCATCTTACCTATCTTAGGCCGAATGCTTGAAAAAAAAGAAATTCATAGAATATATGAAGCTCAAATCGAAGGTTCTTTACCTAAAGAGAACTTGTGCATTAATAAAAAAATTGGACGAGATCGACATGATCGTCGTAAACGCGTGATTGATGAAAAAAATGGGCAGACAGCAATTACTCATATAAGTCTTCAAACAAAGGAAGAAAAAACATCTTGGGTGTCTTGTTGGCTTGAAACAGGCCGTACCCACCAAATCAGAGTTCATCTTACTTCAATAGGAAAGCCTATTTTAGGAGATCCTTTGTATCATCCAGTACCTAATTCCAGACCGAGACTGCAACTTCATGCTAAGGAATTACAACTGACACATCCGTTTACTAAACAAGATATAAAAGCACACGCATATCCCTTTCTTTCTGAGGGCAAATAAAAGAGAGTGGGTTAAAAGTTGTTTTGCTCTGAGCAACTGGAGGCAAAAACGAACAATCGGTCTTTTTGATTGATCGTTTTTGGTGAAGTTGTCGTGAGAGCAGACTTTTTATCCCCTGACTATTAAAAATTATTCATATAAATAAAAATAAGACTGACATTTTGGTCACCCTCTTTACTATCTTAAGCATAGAAAGAATTCATCATTAGATCTAATTTCTTTAAATTATCACTTACTATTACGTCTTTTGCTAATACTGCTGTTCCTTCTATCCTCAATATTTCAACACTTTTAAAGCCCATTATTTCTTGAAATATTCCTTTAAGATACAGTGTACTAATGTCTAAATCTTTGTATCTATCTTCTTTTGTATAAATCGAACCGCTAGCTTGTATCACAAGTAACCTATAATCTTCAGTCATTAACCCAACTGAACCTGTTTCTGTGTACTTGAACGTTTCTCTAGCAATTAAAATATTATCGATATAATCTTTCATTCTTGATGTCACATTAAAATTATGAAGAGGTGTAATCAATACAATTCTTTGATGTTCTTTGAATTGACTCAACAACATTTCTGAAACTTTTTTTAATTGCTCTTCTTCATTGCTTAACAACTCATTGGCAGCCTCTTTGTTCCAAATACTCAATAACTGCCCCTCCTCAATCCGAGGTATTTCAATTTCATACAGATTCAGAACAGTTAAATCCTCACTTGAAAAGCCTTCATTAAATTTTTTCATAAATTCTTTTTGAAACATAATTGAGTAATGTTCTTCATTCCTATAATCAGGATGCGCGTTTATTATTAATGTTTTCATATGCATTTACCTCTTTCCTTTGATATATTAATTGTATAATAAAAAGGTGACAATTATAGTCACCTTAAAATAGAAAGGCTTAAAACAATATGAACAAGTCAGAAAGACTCAATCGAGAATTAATATTTCTAAAAGATAAAACATCCTTCCAATTAAAAGATTTCATGACTGAATTTAACATTTCCAAGAGAACAGCTATTAGAGATGTGCAAGCACTGGAAAATTTAGGATTAGCTTTCTACGTTGAACCTGGTAGGGGCGGTAAATATCAATTAATTCAACAAAATTTGTTAACACCTATCTATTTTAATGAAACAGAAATCCAAGCAATTTTTTTCGCTATTAAAGCATTGGATCTCGTCTCATCATCTCCTTTTGAAAAATCATACTCACAAATAAGAAGTAAACTATTTGAAACATTGCCTAATATTCAAAAATATAACGTCAAAAAAATACTCGATGTTGTTAGCTACCATCACGTCTCCCCTGTAAATAAAGTAGATAATTTGGCAACGTTACTTGATGCTATTCTAAATAACACGATTATTTCTATTACTTACACACAATATGAGCCTCAAAATATGACCCTTCAACTGTTCGATTTATTTTACAGAAGCGGACTTTGGTTCTGTAATGCTTTTGATATGAATGAAAAAAAATGGGGTGTCTTTCGTTGTGACTATATGTTAGATATTAACTTAGCTAACACTTCTTATTCACCCTATTCTAAAGAGAAAATGACTGAATTTTTGAGCATTTACGAAACCAATTTCCCTGACATTGAGTTCAAATGCCAACTCACACCCTACGGTAAAGAACTATTCTTAAAAAGACACTATCAAAATATGGAACTATTAGTAGAAGAGGACAACTACTATCTTGTAGGTAAATACAACAACGAGCATTTAGAATATATGGTTCAGTATCTAATTTCACTAGGTAAACACGTCAAAATACTATCTCCTAATACTTTGAAAGATGCCTATTTAAACGAGCTTCATTTGATTTTTAATGATTATAATTAATAAAGACGAGGACAACTTTTTCAGTCATCCTCGTCTTTTACTTTTACAATCCTTATTTAGTCATCTATGACAATTTGCTTTCTCTTTTGAACCCACCAGATATAACTTCCACTAAATAACATTGTCCATCCGACTATTCCAAAATAATCGACCTTCTCACCTGTTTTAGGCAATGTTTTTGAGGCTTGTCCACCACTTGGTATATTCGGTATTAGGTACGTTTTGGGCATAATTGGTTTCACCGGTTGAACAGGTTTCGTTGGCTCAATCGGTTTTAAAGGAACTATGTCGATAGGTTCATTCGTAACAGTTAAAGTAATCATTTCTGCTTTCTGCTCTTTTTTAATTTCAAAGACATTTTTTTCTTTCGATAATTTATAACCTAATGGCGCTTTCGTTTCCACAAAATAATAACTACCTTCATTTAAATTATCAACTAGCAAAACACCTGCTTCATCTGTGATTAATTTTTCTTTAATCAGCTTTCCGTCAGCCGTATATAGGGAAAATTCAGCGCCTGACAATACTTTCTGATGATTGTTTTTATCAACTTTCGTTAAACTAACACCACCCACATAGATAACTTCTGGTATCTCTCTATTAGTTACTGTTACTTGTGCCATTTCATTGGTTTCATTTTCCTTTATAGTAAATGAATAGTTTTCTTCCGATAATTCATAACCTTTTGGTGCTTTCGTTTCTTTAAAATAGTAGTCACCTTTTGGTAAGTTTTCTACTTTTAATTGACCATTAGAATCTGTGGTCAATTTATTTTTAATTGGCTTACCTTCAGAAGTATACAATGAAAACTCTGCTCCAGGTAAAAGTTTTTCATTGTCTGATTCATCTACTTTTGTTAACATCACTGAGCCGACATAAGGAACTTCTGGGACTTCTGGTATTTCTTTATTAGTTACTGTTACTTGAGTCATTTCATTGGTTTCATTTTCTTTTATAGTAAATGAATAGTTTTCTTCCGATAATTCATAACCTTTTGGTGCTTTCGTTTCTTTAAAATAGTAGTCACCTTTTGGTAAGTTTTCTACTTTTAATTGTCCTTCTCCATCAGTAGTTAAATCAGTGTGAATTAATTTCCCTGTTGCTTGATACAGTGAGAATTCAGCGCCAGATAAAACTTGATTATCATGATTACTATCTACTTTAGTCAATAATACATCGCCTACATAAGGTTCTTGAGGCACTAAATTATTTGTTACTTTAACCTGCTCAACTTCGCTTATTTCACTATCTTTAATGGTAAAAGAATATTTTTCTTGCGATAATTCATATCCTTTTGGTGCTTTGGTTTCTATAAAATAATAGTCACCTACCATTAAATTAGATACTTTCAATTGACCATTTTGATCGGTTACGACATTTTGTTTTATTAATTCTCCAGATACTTTATATAATGAAAACTCAGCACCAGATAAAGCAACACTATTATCTACGCTATCTGTCTTAGTCAAAATAACAGCTCCTAAATGAGCTAATTTTTCATTCGTCACTTGGATAGGTGTTAAAGTTTCTAATTGTTCTGCTTTTATCTCAAACTCAATTTTTTCAGATGATAACGCATATCCCTCGGGTGCTTTAGTTTCTACAAAGTAATAACCCCCTTCTTTAAGATTATCTACTTGTAGACGACCGCTCTCATCCGTTACTACATTAGCTTGAACTAATTTCCCATCCTCTGTATAAAGTGAAAATTCAGCATTTGATAACTTTATTCCTGAATCTTCCGTATCAGATTTTTCAAGAAGGACAGATCCTAGAGAAATTTTTTCCTGATTCGTTGCTTTCATTCGAATAATTTCAGTCACATTTTTTTCGTTAATATCAAATGTGTATTTTTTATTCGATAACTGATACCCTTCTGGTGCTTTCGTTTCTTCAAAGTAATAAGAACCTAGTGGTAACTCTTTTACCTCTAACACTCCATTTGCGTCTGTTACTAAATTCTCGTTTAATAACGTGCCATCTGATTTATATAATGAAAATTCTGCTCCAGGTAACTTAGTTTGATTGTCACTTTCAGATACTTTCGTTAGTATTACTGACCCTAATTTTGGCGTTGGTTTTTCTTTATTTGTCGCAGTTAATCGAACTACTTGACTAACAGTATCTGCCTTAATATCAAATGTGTATTTTTTATTCGATAACTGATACCCTTCTGGTGCTTTGGTTTCTTCAAAGTAATAAGAACCTAGTGGTAACTCTTTCATAGACAATGTTCCACTTTCATCTGTTACTAAATTTTCGTTTAATAACGTACCATCTGATTTATATAACGAGAATTCTGCTCCAGGTAATTTGGTTTGATTATCACTTTCAGATACTTTCGTTAGTATTACTGACCCTAATTTTGGCGTTGGTTTTTCTTTATTTGTTGCAGTTAATCGAACTACTTGACTAACAGTACTTGCCTTAATATCAAATGTGTATTTTTTATTCGATAACTGATACCCTTTTGGTGCTTTGGTTTCTTCAAAGTAATAAGAACCTAGTGGTAACTTATTAATTTCCAATATTCCTTCTTTATTTGTCGTTAATTTATCATATAATAATTCTCCTGCTGAAGTGTATAATGAAAATTCAGCACCATTCAGTGCGATGTTTTTATTATTTTCGTCAACTTTTTTTAATTCAACAGAACCTGCTTGTCGAGATGGTTTTTCAAAATTTGTTATCTTCAATCTTACTATTTCACTTGTTTTTTCTGCCTTAATCTCAAAAGGATAGTTAACCTTAGACATTTCATAACCAGTAGGTGCTTTGGTTTCCACCACATAATAATCACCTACTTCAAGATTATCATATCTTACTTCTCCTAACTCATTAGTGATTAATTCTTTAGCAACCAACTCTCCATTACCTTTATAAAGAGAAAATTCGGCACCTGATAAAACAATATCAGAATTTTTACTAGAAGATTTTGTGATTATCACTGCACCCTTTGGTTTTTCTTGTTCTTTATTGGTTACACTTAATTTACTCACTTGACTGACAGTATCTGCCTTAATATCAAATGTGTATTTTTCTTTTGATAATTGATACCCTTTCGGTGCTTTCGTTTCTAAAAAGTAATAAGAACCTAATGGCAACTCTTTTACCTCTAACACTCCATTTGCGTATGTTACTAAATTCTCGTTTAATAACGTGCCATCTGATTTATATAATGAAAATTCTGCTCCAGGTAATTTGGTTTGATTGTCACTTTCAGATACTTTTGTTAATATTACTGAACCTAATTTTGGTTTTTCTTGTTCTTTATTAGTTACACTTAATTTACTCACTTGACTGACGCTATCTGCCTTAATATCAAATGTGTATTTTTCTTTTGATAATTGATACCCTTTCGGTGCTTTCGTTTCTAAAAAGTAATAAGAACCTAACGGCAACTCTTTTACCTCTAACACTCCATTTGCGTCTGTTACTAAATTCTCGTTTAATAACGTGCCATCTGATTTATATAATGAAAATTCTGCTCCAGGTAACTTGGTTTGATTGTCACTTTCAGATACTTTTGTTAATATTACTGAACCTAATTTGGGTTCTTCCTGTTCTTTATTTGTTGCGGTTATTTCTATTGTTTGATTGTTATTCATTAGATTAATTGTAAAGCTGTATTTTTCTTCTGAAAGTTCATATCCTTTTGGCGCTTTCGTTTCTATAAAATAATAGGAACCAAAAGATAAATCTAGTACTTCTAAACGTCCATTAGAATCTGTTTTCAAATGCGTTTTTAAAGGAATATTTTTACCATCATCCTTAAATAAGGAGAATTCAGCCCCCTCTAACAATTTATTCGGCATTGTTTCAGACACTTTAGTTAAAATGATTCGACCTTTGTTTACTTGCCAATCCCAACCATGTGTTTCCCCAGCACCTCTAAAATTATCCACAATAATATTACCATCAATGTTTTGCCCACCACCTAATGAAGCAGATGGTGCTAAAATACTACCTAACCATGTTTTATCAAGATTAATGTCTCCTACAAATGGTTTATTGTCACTACTGAAAGTCCATAAAACAGTGCTATCGCTAAAATCAGTTGTTTCTTTATTACCTCTTCGTGAGCCATCTGTATATTCAAAAATAATTTGACTATTTACTGTGTAACTGTTGCTATTACCTGTATCTACATTAATATAGACATTTTTAAAGTCTCCATTCCCCTGATTTTTTTCTAATCCCGATATGATTATTGATTTATCAGAAGACAACACTTCAGGCTTGAGATTTATATAAATATCTTTTGAATTAAAAAGGCTTACGTCAATTATACGTTCAGGCTTCCCTTCAAAATCTTTATTACTATAACTTTTTTCAACTGGTTGATTTATAAATGTTTGACTTGCTTGGTTTAGTTTTTTAAACTCTTGATCAAAATTAATATATTCATTTTCATTTTTATCTTGATAAATATCATCTCCTGATACTCTATCCATTTGCCTACCATTGACTTTTGGTCGATTATATTCTGATAAATCTATACTAACATTTTTACCAAAAACCATTTTAGTGTGATTCTGTATTCCAGAAGCAGCATTAATATTTGTCACCCTTTGAGCATAATTATATTCGGTACCTTTTATATGAGAAGTACCAAAGTTAGCATCTCCCGAAAGTTCTCTTGTTGCAACATTTCCATTTGTATGATTTCTTAGATTGGCCTTATTTGCAAAAATATGAAAATACTTAGCAGCACCTAATTCGTTGTTCCTTGCTTCAGGTACATCATCATAAAAATTCCCTGCATCTTTAACATCTTTCGAAGCGGCCTCATAATTTACATGACTCACAGTTCCTAAACAAAAAAGTAATAAAAAACCTAGCAAACGAACAACGTTTTTCTTTGACATGCTCATTTTTTTTCCTTCTTCCTTTTTTACTTGTATAATTTAATCATACCACCATAAAAATTTTTTTCATCCTATTTACGAACATATGTTATGTAATGTTTTATTTATTACAAAAAAAGCTCTATTAAAAAACACAATAAAAGTCGTTTAACTTCTATTGGTCTTAAAAATAGGCTTTTTAAAGTTATTCAAAAAAGACTAACACTGTCAGTCTTTTTTATTTTTATATCGCCATTCTTTCATAAAATGTTCCACCGACATTACTGGGTGGTAAATCAGCATTCTTGGTCCAGAATAACGCATAATTTGTTGCATTTTATCTTTATAACTTTTTTTATAACAGTGAACAGGACAAACTTTACAGGTTGGTTTTTCTTCACCAAAACGGCAATAATTAAGACGAGCCATAGCATAGGACTCTACATCATCCTTTTCAATCTGATGTGTCTCATCCTGATACCTTTTATAGTAAATCTCAATCATCGCTTTAACCGTTTTTTTCTCAAAAGAGATTTTAGGTCCTTCATTTATTGCTCTAACCATGCTTGCCTATTCCTTTCTTAATCTTCTAAAATTGCCGCTAATTTTTCCGTATTTAACCTCTCTTGTTGATTAAAATACGTTGCTAATTTTGTGAAAACTACTTTATTTTTATTTAACTCATCATTTTCAACTTGCAAAACTAGTAAAGGTTCATGTAAACTCATTCGTAATAAGAACCAACCAGATCCGTAAGTTTCTGAAACGTTCACACGAATCCCTTCTTCATTTTCAGAATCAATCGTGAAACCAGCTTCTTGACTAACAAAATCTCTTAGTTTCTCAATGACTTCATTTCCATACACTCGGTAGGCTTCGCCTGAAATTTTAAAACGAACCTCTTGAGCTTCAACAGGTTGTTTTAAGGTAGCAATCAAATCACCTATCGTTTTATTTTCTTTTTTTAACTTAGGTAGTAACATTAAAATCTTAGCAATCACATAAGCCCCGTCATCTAAGAAATAATTTTCTTTGAACGCCGCATGACCACTTGTTTCAATCGCAAGAGGTGTTTCAATCCCTTGATTATTCAACTCAATAGCTTTATTTATCACATTACGATAGCCACATAAATAACGCACTTGTTTACCGCCTAGTTCCTCGATGAAAGATTTTAAATGACTTGATGTTGGTGAATTAGTTACAATGGTTTGACCCGTTTCATTTTCCAAAACAATTTGAGCTAAAACAGCAATCAAACTATTACGGTTAATTACTTCACCAGTTTTATCAACCACTGCCGCACGATCCACATCCGTATCAAAGATAACTCCTAAATCAGCCTTGTTTTTGAGAACCGCTTGTTGGATACTTTCCATGGCTTCTTTATTATCTGGATTCGGCATGTGATTAGGAAAATGACCATCTGGATCTAAAAACTGACTCCCAGAAGTATCTGCCCCTAATACTTGTAATACTTTCTCAGCAAAGAAACCACCCGCACCATTTCCAGCATCTAAGACAATTTTAAAACCAGATAAAGGTTTTTCTTCACCTGTTTCTTGTTGAATTTTTCTTACTAAATCGGCTGAATATAAAGAAATAATTTCTTTTTTAGTCACACTCCCTTTATCTTCCAAATCAGAAACAAACGGTGTGGTATGGGCTAAGATATAATCAATATCTTCATGCTCAGCTCCGCCATCTTTAGAAAAAAGCTTAATTCCATTATAGTAAAAAGGTAAGTGACTTGCTGTAATCATAATTCCACAATCTGCATCAAATTCTTCAAATTGAGTTGCCATAAACATTGCAGGTGTTGTGGCTAATTCAGCATCTAGTATTTCGACTTCTTCTTTTATAAAGCCTTCAACTAATCCGCCTTTAATATCTGACGCAGATAAGCGGCTATCGTGACCAATCGCAATTCTCATAGGTGTTCTCGTTACTTTTTTCTCAGATTTTAACCACTCAATAATCCCACTAGCAATCACTTGTGCTTCTTTCTTAGTTAAATTTGCCGTAAATTCTTCGTGAGAAATCGCAATCCCTCTAATATCTGATCCGTTTTGTAGCGCTAACAATTCTGTCATTTGATTTCCTCCATAAAATTATTCAAGATAGGATAAAAATTTTCCGTTCAACCTTTTGGCGTCCTCTTCTGATCTGGAAATTAAAACGATGGTGTCTGTCCCAGCTAACGACCCAACAATTTCAGGAATCGATAGTTCATCTAAATCAGCTGCCACAATATTAGCTGCCCCAAGTGACGTATTGATGACATTCATTACTTGAACATGAGTTACTTGGGTTACATACTCTTTAAAAACCTCTTTTAAGTGATCAATCGGTTCAATTTTTTTCTCAGGTAACACGCCATATTTTATTTTACCATTTGTGTCGTGTGTTTTTACAATTTTTAATTCTCTGATATCTCTTGAAATCGTCGCTTGTGTCGCTTCAATCCCAGATTCATTCAATTTATCTAATAATTGCTGCTGACTCTCAATTTGGTGTTGAGAAATAATTTGTTTAATTAAAAGCTGACGTTTTTTCTTTGCCATACCATTACACATCCTTGCCTGTTTATACTAGATTGATTATACCAAAAAAATCAGATTATTAATGACAAGGATCTAACAATTTTGAAATTTATTTTTTTTTAGAGACTTCTATTAATTTTTCACATAGATCATCATAGTCTAAGCCAGACGCTTTGGCTTCTTGAGGTAATAAACTAGTTGGCGTCATCCCTGGTAATGTGTTGGCTTCAATGCAAAAAATCTCATTCTTTTGATTCATCATAAAATCGATTCGAGAATAACCAGATAGCCCCAAAATATGGTGCGTTTTTAACGCCATACTTTGCATCTCTTCTGTTAAGTTCAAACTAATATCAGCAGGTGTGACTTCTTCCGCACTTCCCGCTTGATATTTATTTTTATAATCATAAAAACCAATTTTAGGAATAATCTCAATAATCGGTAAAGTCTCACTACCTAAAACACCTACCGCAAATTCACGCCCAGATACTTTTTCTTCTAATAAGATGTCTGTTTTAAATCTTTTAGCAGCCTCAATAGCAACGTTAAATTCTGTTATCGTATCAACAATTGCAATGCCGATACTTGAGCCATTATTATTAGGTTTCACTACACAAGGTAAGTTAGGAATGATACCTTCTTCGTAGATTTGCCATTTTGGTGTGTTGATTCCATGAAATGCCATTAATTCTTTGGCTAGTAATTTATCCATCGCAAGGGCACTTCCTTTATGGGAAGAACCTGTATAATTTATATTGTAAATATCAAACAAAGCTTGGAGTTTTCCGTTCTCTCCAATTCCTCCGTGAAGCGCTAGAAAAACCATATCTGCTGATTGGCACAAAGGAATAATATTTTCTCCAATCTCGCTCGTCAGCTTATAGTCTGCTTTTATTTTATCTAAATCAGGGGCTGTTTCTGGAATCACATAGCTGTATTCTTCTTTTTTTAGTTCCTTATATGCCTCATCAAAAGTGGTAAATTCAGGCGTTCCTTCAATTAGATCCACTAACAATACTTGGTGTTTTTTACTCATTAAAGCGTTTGCGATTTGTGAGCCAGAAGACAATGACACATCTCTTTCATCACTTAATCCACCTGCTAATACGACTATTTTCATCTCTTTTTCCTCCACATGTTTAAATGTTAAGCTTTAGTATAGCAAAAAAATTATTGGAATTTCCGTGATAGGATTAAATTTAATGAAAGTTAAGGAAATAAGAAGGATATAGAAAAAGTCATCATATTGCTATAATCTTGATTAATGGAAGTTTTGGTAGAACGTATATCTTAAATGTTAATTTTTATTTCTGGCAAATTATCGTATAATTTAGTTATTATTAAAATAAAGATATAAAATTTTAGATATTAATGATGACAATAGAAAATATTCTAAGTGTAACAGTTGGGAGTTAATCAATAAAGATAAACTCAAAAATTAAATTCTTTCACAAAAAGGAATTATCCGATTCAAATAATCTTCACATTTTCAAGCTAATATATAAATATACCAACAAAACAACCCTAACAAACTTTTTCATTTTATTTACTCCTCCAAAGTAAATAAACAACTCCTTTTTTGCCTCTAGCAATTAGCTAGGGGCTTTTTTTATACAAACACCTAAGCCATCCTTTTAAAATCTCCTGTGATATAATTATCTCAACAAAATAATGGTTTTAGAAAGGAATTTTATGATGACTATCTATGATTATTCAGCTACATTAGAAAACGGAGAAATATATTCCCTAGAAAAATATAAAAATAAAATAGTTATTATTGTTAATACCGCAACAAAATGTGGCTTCGCTCCTCAATTTAAAGAACTGGAAGAAATCTATGCTACTTATAAGGATAAAGATTTAGTCGTACTTGGCTTTCCTTCAAATCAATTTAAACAAGAGGTAATAAGTGCCAGTGCCGCTGCCCAAGCTTGCCAACTAAAGTATGGTGTAACCTTCCCGATGCATGATATTTGTATGGTTAATGGAGATTCAGCATTACCTCTTTTTAAATACTTAGAAAAAAATAGCAAAGGCATTCTTGGAAATAATATCAAGTGGAACTTCACTAAATTTTTAATTAATAGAAATGGAGAAGTCTTTAAACGATATGCACCTAAAGACAGCCCTAAAAATATGATTGAGGACATTGAGTATTTGCTTAATCAATAGCAATTTCACAAAAACAAATACTTCGTTTCAAACAATCTTCACATTTTCAGACTAATATATAAGCATACCAACAAAACAACCCTAATAATAAATTTTTTCATTTTATTTACTCCTCCAAAGTAAATAAACAACTCCTTTTTTGCCTCTAGTTTTTAGCTAGAGGCTTTTTTATTTGAAAAAAAATCAATGAACACAAAAATAAAGACTCGCTAGTGATTCCATTTTGGAATCATTCGCAAGCCTTACACCTTTATAGATATTAACTCTATTCTAGATAAAATAATTTTTATCTATGTCCATCTAAATAACTAAAATTGATCTAACACTTCTTGCAGTCTAGTTAAAAACCGGCTGACATGAAAACCGTCACACGTTGCATGATGAACCTGTACTGCTACAGGTAGTAACCTCTGTTCCTTTTCTTCTATCATCTTTCCACCTGTAATAATCGGTCCTAAAAAATTATCATTATGTTTAATGGATAAATTAAAACCATCAAAAGATGTCCACGGAATCATTGAAATTGGCACGATATTTGCTGGAAAATCTAATTGTGGAGCCATTTTTTTAGAATTTTCATATGCTTTTACTGTTTCTAAATATGCTTTTTGGAAAATTTCAACATCAACATCCCACTTTGTCCAAACACTAATGAAGTTATCGCTAACTTTACTAGAAATTGTATAGTTCGGCTCTAAATTATCCCATAAAATAAGCTGACCTTCTTCAGTAATTGCCACTTTAAAACAATCAAACTCATTCACCACTTGTGTCACTTGACGGATGAACGCTGGATAAAACTTTGCTTCTCGTTTCTTAATCGCTTCATAAAAGTTAGTCACATCAAGCTTAGTCGTCAAACTAAAACGAGTTCCTTGTGCCATGAAAGCTTCAAAGTGTTCTTTTCTATGCCATGTTTCTTGATTAATTATTTGATAATTCATTTTTTCCTCCTAATATTAAATCTTTGTGATATTAAGAGGCTAATTTAACTGACTTGATCATTTTTTTGTCACTCCTTTAAAAATATTTTAACAGAAAAACAGATTTTTTATTGACATTTATCTCATTTCCCTTTAATCTTTTATTTATAATTTTCTGACAATTTAGATAATTAAACAAATAACCCTTATTAAAAAGGAGAGATTACTATTCGTATTTTTAAAAAAGAATCTGTACAAACATTTTTAAATGCTGACGCTAACTTAACCAGAAGCTTACGAGCGAGAGATTTACTTGCTTTAGGGATTGGTGCCGTCATCGGAACGGGAATTTTTATTTTACCAGGACATGAAGCCGCGCAACATGCTGGACCTGCCGTTGCCATTGCCTTTTTAGTTGCTGCTTTATTATCAGGACTTGTAGGTATGGCTTATGCTGAATTTTCATCTGCCATGCCCGTTGCCGGTTCTGCCTATTCATTTGGTTCCGTGGTTTTCGGAGAAATTGTTGGTTGGCTACTCGGTTGGGGCTTAATTTTAGAATATTTTTTAGCCGTTTCAGCAGAAGCAACAGGATTTGCTGCTTATTTTAACAACAATGTTCTATCTGCCTTCAATATTACCTTACCAAAAGCACTGCAATCAGGCCCCTTAGAAGGTGGCATGGTCAATATCACAGCCGTGTTAATCGTCTTTGTGGTTGCATTCATCGTAAGTAAAGGGGCAACACTTTCTAAAAATATTGAAAATGTCGCTGTAATTATTAAAATTGCGATTATTATATTGTTTATTGTCGTTGGTTTCTTCTATATCAACACGGATAACTATGTGCCATTTTATCCAGAAGAGTTTCACAGTGCCCCACTTGGATTTGGTGGAATCTCAACTGCTGCTGCTACAGTTTTCTTTGCCTTTATTGGTTTTGATGCCTTAGCTTCTAACTCAGCTGAGACGATTAATCCTAAGAAAAATATGATTCGTGGGATTTTAGGAACTGTGATTGTTTCTGTTATTCTTTACGTTAGTTTCTCACTTGTTTTAACTGGTGTGGTTCACTATACAGAGTTAAATGTAGATGATCCCGCTGCCTACGCATTAAAAGCTGTTAACTTATCAGCATGGAATAAACTAATTTCAATCGGTGCCTTAGTTGGGATTTTCACGGCTATGATCACGATGTTTATGGGTGGTTCAAGACTTGTTTATGCTCTAGGTCGTGACGGTCTACTTCCTAAATCATTAGGAACTGTTGATAAAAAATACAGTGTTCCTAAAAAAGCGATTATCTTAGCAACAGTGGTTCAAGCCTTCTTTGCTGGGATGGTTCCTTTAACAGACTTAGCATCATTAATTAATGCAGGGACACTTCTTGCCTTTGTCTTCATCTCATTTGGAATTATTCCTTTAAGAAAAAGAAAAGACATTCCAAATGATGGTTTCAAAATGCCACTGTATCCAGTCTTACCAATCGTTGCCAGTCTCTTTAGTATTTACTTCATCATCATGTTACCAAGCTTCACGAAAGTAGCTGTAACGATTTGGATGATTGTCGGTTTAGTCTTCTACTTAAGCTATGGATTAAGACACTCTAAGTTACAGAAAAGATAAGCACTATTTGCAAAAAAACGCCAACTCGAACACGGGTTGGCGTTTTTACATTTTTTTATCAAAATTCTTTAAAGCAAACATTTCTACTAATTGACCAATAATAATTAAATCAAACGCAATCATCAGTCCTCTATTTAAAGAAAAAGAAATATCCATTTGAGGAATAAATAAAATTAATGTCATCAAGATAGCTATCACAACAATCAAAAATTGATAATACTTCAAACTGATTTGACTTGCTTTTTCTTTAATTAGCGACCATCGTTCATCATTTCCATACTCCATTTGTTTTTTTGATCGGTAAAACAAATTGTAAAAATAAGCAACTCCTAGAGATACAATAAAGATTAGCATAATTAACTGACTCATGATAACTCCTCCTCATATATAAAAATTTGACTTATATCCTCTTGAAAAACTTTAGCAATCTTAAACGCAAGTTCTAGCGATGGTAGATACTTATACTTTTCAATTGAAATAATTGCTTGCCGTGAAACGCCGACTTTTTTAGCTAAATCTTCTTGTGTCCAATTATTTTTAGCACGATAAACCTTGATATTATTCTGTATCATTTTATTCCCCACCCACATTGATTATCTAAGTATATTGTAACGTCTTATTAACTAAATGTAAACAAAACGTTACATTTAGTATAAAAAAAGAAACCCTGATTGCTCAAGGTTTCCTAATAATTATTTAAAAGTTTTAAAACGGTCTGCGTCGTTCATGTACTCTTTTTCGCCAGCTGGTGTTTCGATTGAACCAAATGGCATTTGAGCTCTTAAATTCCAAGAAGCAGGGATTTCCCATTCTTTAGCAACCGCATCGTCGATTAATGGGTTGTAATGTTGAATGCTTGCGCCAATATTTTCTTCTGATAAAGCAGTCCAAACGTTTGCTTGAGTTAAGCCACTTGCTTGTTCTGACCAGATTGGGAAGTTATCAGCATATAAAGCAAATTGTTCTTGTAATGATTTCACGACATCAGTGTCTTCAAAGAACAGAATTGTTCCTTTACCTGCTGCAAAGCTTTTTAATTTAGCTTGAGTGCCTTCAAATGCTTCTGCTGGTGTTACCACTTTTAAAGCAGTTTCAGTGATACTCCATAATTTTTGATTTGATTCTCCAAAAAGAATAACTACACGTTGAGTTTGAGAGTTAAATGATGATGGTGATTCTCTCACAACTTCTTTAATTAAACTTTCTACTTCTGTTTCAGATAAAGAGATATTTTCTCCTAAGTGGTAGATTGAACGACGTTTTTTTAATGCTGTAATAAAGTTAGACATATATTTTCACTTTCCTTTTCGTTTTTAAGTTTTATTGTTTTGTTAATAAAGCAATAATAACAGCTAACTTTTAGTTAGTAAAATAATATGCTCACTTTTTGTAAGTTTTTTAATTTGCTTGATATTTCTTTAAGCCAGGAATATTCAACATGATACATAAACTAATAATATAGATAACTGAAAGGAACATCACAACCACTGTTAGTGAGTAATTATCCATTAAGAAGCCAATCACTACTGATGAGAAACCACCAATGGCACGTCCCACATTCATAATAAAGTTATTGGCTGTGGCTCTAATTTCTGTTGGGTATAAGAAACTAATGATTGCACCGTATCCACCGTACATTCCGTTAATAAAGTAACCTACCACAACCGCTGCTAGAAGTAATGACCATTGCCCTTTAGCGAAAGTTAGTAAGTAGACTGATAGAGCTGAGGCAATTAAGAATAATCCAAATGATAAACGAGGACCTAATTTATCCATAATTGTTCCGAATGTCAGCATCCCTAGTGACATTCCGAAAATTGTACTAATCATCCATAATGATGAACCTGATACTGATAAGCCTAATTGTTTTTGCATAATCGACGGTAACCAGTTCATCAAACCGAAGTAGCCTGCGATTTGAACTGTTACCATTAAAGAAAGCCCAACTGTTTGCCAAGTCGTTTTAGCATCTTTAAACAATAAACCAAATTTAGCCTTGTTACCATCTTCTTTTAATTCTGAAAAATCTTCTGGTTCTTTTAAATCTTTTCTAATCACTAACACTAGTAAAACGGGTAACACACCAATCACATAAAGCATCTTCCAGCCAAACACTGGGATGATCAATGAGGCCAAAATCGCTGCCATGATTGCTCCAACCTGTCCTCCAATTGCTACAACAGAGGTTGCACGAGCTAAGTGTTTCTTGTTGAATGTTTCAGAGACAAGAGACATACACGCCCCGTATTCACCACCAGCACCAATTCCTGCGATAAAGCGGAATAAGTAAATCCAATAAATATTACTAGCAAACATCATTAAGAGTGACGCCACTGAAAAAGTAATAACGGTATAAGAAAAAATTTTCACCCGTCCAAACTTATCCGCTAAAAGTCCAAAAAAAATACCACCCACAAGCATCCCTAGGTTGGTTATAGTTGATATAAATCCAGCTTGAACGCTAGTAACATTTAATGAGGTAATAATTGATGATAAAGAAAAAGCTAAAAACATGATATCCATATTTTCCAAACCAATTCCTGCTGCTGTTGAGACTAATACTTTACGTTGATATTTCGACACAATCCATCTTCCCCTTTTTTTCCATTTTTACTATTAAATCATATTTCAAAATAGAATAAAAGACAAAAATATATTAATAGTCCATTTTCTTTTAAATGTTAAATTAAGAGTATTAGGCAAAAAAGAAAGTTTCGATCATTTTATCCGCTATCTTTTTTACAATCAAACGAAAAAAATAGTTAAATCTATTTTTTTGTTATTTTTACCCAAAGATCTAAAACAAAACACTCATTAATATTTAATATAAGAGTGATGAAAAAGGCGTCTAACTCCAAGCAACTGGAGGAACTTAAAAACAGTCCGTGCTCTTGGGACTTTTTTTAAGTTTTGAAGTTGTCGTAGGAGTTGCCTTTTGAATCCAGACTATCAAGAGTGATGAAAAAGGCGTCTAACTCCAAGCAACTGGAGGAACTTAAAAATAGTCCGTGCTCTTGGGACTTTTTTTAAGTTTTGAAGTTGTCGTAGGAGTTGCCTTTTGAATCCAGACTATCAAGAGTGATGAAAAAGGCGTCTAACTCCAAGCAACTGGAGGAACTTAAAAATAGTCCGTGCTCTTGGGACTTTTTTTAAGTTTTGAAGTTGTCGTAGGAGTTGCCTTTTGAATCCAGACTATCAAGAGTGATGAAAAAGGCGTTTAACTCCAAGTAAGAGAAAAGAAAAAATCCACTTCCAGAGGTTACCCTAAAAGTAGATTCTTATTCTATATACTCTCACGCCATCTCAACAGTCGTCTCTCTAGTAAATCAATTCCTAAAAACAGCAGAAAGGCAACAGCACTTAACACCAAAATACCACTATACATATCTAAATAATCAAGTCGCCCCCAAGCATCCATTACAAAATACCCCAGTCCAAATTGCGTACCGTAAACTTCGGTAAAGAAAAGAATCGCAATCGCTGTTCCTAAGGCAATTCGAATCGCACTTAAAATTGAAGCAACACCTGCTGGTAAGGTAATTTCTACAAATTGCTGTAGCGAACTTGCTCCTAGCACTTGCAGATTTTTATAGTAACTTTCAGGAATCGCCTTAATCCCATCTCGCACAGATAAAATCACTTGAAACACCACAATCAGCGTAATCAAAATAATTTTAGATAAATTTCCTAAACCAAATAACAGCATAATAATTGGTAATAACGCAATTTTAGGGATGGGATAGGTTAGATAAACAATCGGATCAAGTAAACGATTCATGATTTCCACACGCCCCATTAAAAGACCAATACCAAAACCAAGGACTACTGCGATTAACATACCCCAAAATAAGCGAACCAAACTATTATAAACATGTAACCCTAAGTTTGCCATATCCATTTGAAAAAGGTGCTGATATACAGTCACAGGACTTGGTAGCATCTCTTGCTTCAAACGCCAACTAGCTAAAGCCCACAGAGTATTTAAGATTAAAAAGGCAAGTAGAGCATGTATTCCTCTATTTTTCTTTGTCATACCCGGTCAGCACCTCTCTTATCTCTTGAATAGTTTGATAAAAGGAGTCACTCAAGCGTTTCTCTTCAAGAGCTAATGAAAAACTTGGGTTGTCCCAAATCCTAATTATCTCCCCAGGTTTTCCAGACAATAAGGCAATTTTACTCCCTAAGAAAACTGCCTCTTCCACATCATGAGTAATCACAATCGTTGGGGCTTGTCGTTTCTGCCATTCATCTAAAAAAAGAGCCTGCATCTTTTCCCGTGTGATAGCATCAAGGGCTGAAAATGGTTCATCTAGTAAATATAAATCGGAATTCATGACCATCGCTCTAGCAATTGACACCCGTTGTTGTTGCCCACCACTAAGTTGGTGTGGGTATTTTTTTAGTAATTCTCCTAATCCAAGCTCAGAAACTAATTTTTCAAACGTTGCTTTCTCACTTGCTACTTTCCCTCTAATTTTCAATCCCATATTAATGTTATCCGCCACGGTTTTCCATGGTAGTAACCCATAATTTTGAGGAATCCAACCAATCGTTTGTTTTTTCGTGTCAATTTTTTGACCATTCAGTAAAATATCTCCTGAAACAATTGGATGCAAATTGGTAATACTATTAATCAACGTTGATTTCCCCGTACCACTAGGGCCAATCAATGCCAAAATCTCAGTTTTTTTGACTTCTAAATCAATATTTTTTAAGACCACTTGCTCATAGTAAGCAGTGGTTATATTTTTAATTTCTAACATGGATTAATCCTTTAATAATGGACTTAAAATATCTGAAGCCTTAAATTCTTTTTTATAAATCCCTTGCTCTTCAGACCAGTTAAAAGCATTCGTTAACTGCTCTTCTTCAATTTGTTTAGCATGTGTATACTCAGGTAATTTCACTTGGTCTTTAATTTCATCTGTAAAACCAATTTTTTCTTTTAACACATCATAGTAATCATCTAATTTATGCTCATTAATGTAGTCCACACCTTTGTTATAACCACGGTAAAACGCTTCAACTGCCTCTTTGTTATCTTTCAAACTCTCAGCTGTAAAGCCAAATACAGTAGCATGAATCCCCATCTCACTACTATTACCTAATTCTTTCAACCCACTAGAAAGACCAATCGTTCTAAAAGGTTCAGGAACAACCGTTGCATCTAATTTTTGATTTTTAACTAACTCAATTCGAACTGGAATTTGAGGAACTTCTTCATATCCAACTTTACTAGGGTCAATGTTTTCTTTTTTCAAAGCCTCATTTAAAAAGTAGTAAGGTGCTTGGTTTTTCAAATGCCCCACTTTTTTACCTTCTAAATCAGCTAAATTTTTAATCTCATCATTTCCAGTTAAAATCGAAAAATTGCCAATGGATTGACTAACCACTTTCACGTCCATACCACCTTGTAGATACGTGCTTAAAGCGATTAAATCCGTATTAGCGCCATCTAAGTTCCCACTTGATAAAGCCGCATCACGATCTTTGGGTGATTTGAAACTTTGTAAATCTAAATCCAAGCCTTCTTCTTTAAAGAAACCTTTTTTATCTGCAATATAAACAGGCAAACTATCTACTGCTGGCATGGTTCCTACGCTAAGAGATAAGTTTTTTTCCTCTTTTTTATCTTTTGTAGATTCTTTAGCTGGCTTTTCAGTTCCACAACTTACTAACACCACTGAAACTGCAGCCAAAAGACCTAACAATACTGTACTTTTCTTCATTTATCCCAATCTCCTTATACATTTTTTTAATGAATCACTTTGTTTAAAATACCACAAACTAAACTTTTTTTCTAGGAAAGCTGACTTAAAAATCAACTTCTCTTTACTTTCCCCACTCACTTTCTCTATAAGAACGAATCATTAAACGTTTTGGAATAATTTCTATTTTTCTGCCAACAACCCTTCCTATTTTGACACTATCTTTACTTTCAATTCATAAAGTACTAAAATGAACATAAGGCTCATACTTTATTATAAGCTAACAGTAATTATAATAAAAATTCCCCCACATTGAGGTGACAAAATGGATTTTATTAAACAATATAAATTTGAAGTAGTAGGACTTGTTGCAGGACTTATCATATTAATCATCGGTTTAGTTTCTGGAACAGAGCTCGTCCTATTCAAGATGGACGGCTTCTATTTTTTCATGATTGGTATTCTATTAATTATCGCTAGTGCCGGTTCCATAATTTCTAAAAGAAAAGAAGAAAAAAAAGCCAATTCTTAAAATAAGAATCGGCTTTTTTTATTATTAGAGTAAGGATCTTCACTTTACTCTTTTGAAACATTTTTATAATACGGACTACCTAACGCTCGGTAAACCAAATTTTTGACCTCAGGTTTAACTAAGAAACTCTCACTACTTTGATAAAGAGGTGTATAAGGTAATTCTTCCATCATGCGTTTATGAGCCTCAATCAGCGTATCCCAACGTTTGGCATTGTCATTAGAATAAGTTGTCGAAGACTCTTCTAAAAGTTTAGCATAGGTTTCATCTTCCCACTTACCATAATTTTGAACCGTTCCAGTATTAGCCAGCTGTAAGAAATCATAAGGATCACCAAATGTCGCTGCCCAACCTGCTAATACGACATCAAAATCACCCTTAGACATTTTATCTAAACGGTTGGCAAATGGAACCGTGCTAACATTTACTTTTAGACCCTCTAACTCACCTTCAAGCGTTCCCTGTAAGTACTCTGCTGTCTTCTTAGCTAAGTCTGTATCAGACGCTAGTAAGCTAAATTCTAGCTTTTCACTACCTAACTCTTTTTTAGCTTTGGCCCATGCCGCTTTAGCTTCTTTACTTCCTGATTTTATCAACTTGCCAGATTCCTTAGCAAAGTCTTTTCCTGTTTCAGGATTAGTAATTCCCGTTGGAACAAAGCCTTCAATAACTTTAGAGCCATCCCCTAAAATACTATTAACTAACTGTTCCGAATCAATCGCATACGTAATTGCTTCACGGACATTTTTGTTAGCAACTAATTTATTTTTAAGATTATATTGTAAATAATAAGTTGACGGATACTCTCGGATTACTAGATCCTTATTATCTGCTTGTTGTTGTGCAAACTCACCCTTCACTTGAATGATATCCACTTCATCAGCTTGGAACATATTTAAACTCGTTCCATTTTCTTTAACCACCTGGACATCAATCTCATCTAATTTAACTTCTTTTGCTTTACGGTACTGATCATTTTTTACATACTTCCATGAGATATTCGTTCCATCCCAATCAGCTAGTTTAAACGCACCATTGTAAACTAAATTCTCACTACTTGTCGCATACTTATCTCCTTTTTCTTCAACCGTCTTTTGATGTTGAGGATAGAAAGTCGGCTTAGCTAAAAGAGAACTTAAGTATGGAATCGGATGATCTAACGCAATTTCTAAAGTATAATCATCTTTTGCCGTAACACCTAATTCAGTTGGTGCTTTCTCTCCTTTTTTGATTGCCTCGTAATTTTTAAAACCTTCAAATAAATGAGCATACTCAGAAGCAGTCTTCGGGTCCGCTGAACGTTGCCATGAGTAGACAAAATCATGAGCTGTTACAGGATCTCCATTACTCCACTTACCGTCTTCTTTTAATTCGATCGTGTACTTTTTACCCTCATCTGTTGGTTCAACTACCGACTTAGCCAAAGCTGGCTGACTCGTACTATCATCAGCAAACTCGTATAGTCCTTCCATTACCTGGCTAATAGCAGAAAAACTCACCACATCTGTCGCCTTAGATAAATCCATTGTTGGTAATTCAGCAGATTCGACTACTTTTAATGTTTTTGATTCAGTTTTACTCTCTTTTTTGGTATCCTTCTTATCTTTTGACTCATTATTACCACACGCAACTAATAATGTTAAAGATGCTACCATCATCCCCTGAACTATTCGCTTCATTTTCATAAATTGTCTCCCCTTTTTTCATTAGAATAAGATTAGAAATATTAGAATTTGATAATAATATTATCTGTGTTCTTTATTAAAGTCAAGATAATTACCTTATCATTTGTAAAAAAACATAAAATATCGTATATTAAACTTAATAAAACTTATAAATACTTATGTATTAATCTCTAGAGATCACAAAAAATTATAAGGTGGTAAGAAAATGAACCAAAATGAACGACTCCTTGAAATCATTACCTTACTCGAAAAAAAGGAACACATTCAACAAGAAGAACTCATGACATATTTTAATATTTCCAAAGATACAGCTAGAAGAGATATTTTAAAATTATTAGAAAAAGATCTTGTCGAACGAACGAAAGGAGGGATACAACTTCCCATAATAAAAAAACAGATCACAGAATATCAAAATCGATTAGTAAAAAACAGCCAAGCAAAAAAAAATATAATAAAAAAAGCACAACAACTCATCCTAGAAAATCAGACTATTTGGTTAGATGTCTCAACTACAATCGAACTACTAGGACAAGATAACACTTATAAAACAAACCTTTTTGTCACTAATTCAGTCGACAATGCCATCAGTTTCTCTGAAAATAAAAATAACGTTTACCTGCTTAGTGGCTATTATCAACCTAAATCCCATTTACTCAATGGGCCGATGATTATGTCTCAATTAACTCATTTTTACTTTGATATAGCTTTTATCGGCGCATCTGGAATTTCTGAGGAGGGAATATTCTTTGATGAATTAGACGACATAGAATTACACCAACAACTAAGACAGCAAGCAAAAAAAATTATCTTACTAGTCGATGACAGTAAAATAAATCAAACAACCTCTTTCAAAATAAACTGGGAAAATATCGATACACTCATTACCAACAAAGATTTACCAAAAGAAATAGAAAATAAATTAATAACACATAATATCAAAATACTAACTAAATAGGGGATGCTAAACATATATGAAAACCTTACTAAAAAACGCAAAAATAATAACAGAAAATAAAGAAGAATATGTCGATATAGCAATTACTGATAACTTGATTTCTAAAATAGAAAAAACAATAAATAAATTGAATCCTGCCGATTTTAATCAAGTTATAGACATAAAGAATCAACTTTTAATTCCAGGTATGATTGATGTTCATATTCACGGTGCTAATCATTACGATATGATGGATGGCACCACTAAAAGTATTCAAGAAGTGTCCAAAAAATGCTTAGAAACAGGTTGTACAGGCTTTTTAGTAACCTCAGTAACTTCTTCATTAGAGCAACTTATAAAAATGATAGAAGCAACTAAGGCTGTTATCGGGAAAGAAGAAGGGGCAAAAATTTTAGGAATACATTTAGAGGGACCATACCTTAATCCAGAAAAAAAAGGCATGCAGGATCCTAAACATCTACGCTTACCTGATTTAGTAGAAATTAAAAAAATAGTAGATTTAGCTGACGGACTGATTAAAATGGTAACTATTGCTCCAGAATTACCTGGTGCAGATGAGGTAATTCAATATTTAGTTGAGCAAAAGATTACCGTGGCCGCTGGACATACTAATGCAACTTACGAAGAGGGACAACAGGCATTTGACCTTGGTGTCAATCATATAACTCATTGCTGTAACGCAATGCCAGTCATACATCATAGAGAGCCTGGCATAACAGTAGCCGCTTTAGAAGACGATCGAGTAAGCATTCAGGCAATTATAGATAACATTCATTTACATCCTGGAATGGTTCGACTTATGCATAAATCTAAGCAGGCTCAAAATATGGTATTGATTACTGATGCACTTCAAGCAATGGGTGTAGGTGACGGACAATACTATTTTGGAGGACATGAAGTAACTGTCAATAATGGAGTAGCCAGACTCAAAGACGGAACACTTGCTTCTAGCACAGTAACAATGAACCAAGCTTTAAAAATTAGTTCTGACATGAAAATACCTCTAGGAGATAGTATTACTATGGCAACTAAGACACCTTCAACACTTCTGTCATATCAAAATATAGGACAAATAAAAGAAGGTTACGACGCTGATCTAATTACTCTTGATCATAATTTTAATGTTACCCAGATAATTTTAAAAGGAAAACAAAAATAGAAAAGAAAGCAGTACAAATCTTAGTGACTTGTACTGCTTTCTTTAATGCAATTTGATATTTTTATATTAACTAATAGAACGCTTTATAAATAAAAAAAAACACATACAGCATGGCGACGTCCTACTCTCACAAAGGGAAACCCTTCACTACCATCGGCGCTAAGAAACTTA